>OZ253505.1:0-4099809 GCA_965262255.1 Hyphomonadaceae bacterium | reverse complement strand
GATCCGAGGACAAGGTATGGACAAGACTATATTGAACTTTGCTGATCAGGTTTCGGGAGCTGAGGGCTTACTTGTTACAGCCAGCTATTTTACGATTGAAGATCTTGCGATTGAAGATACCAAAGGAGATGGACTTAAAGTTAACGAAGGAGAAAATATAACAATTCGGCGCGTTCGTGTTGAATGGAATGGAGACCCAAAAACAGAGAATGGTGCTTACGGAATTTATCCTGTTCAAACAACCAACGTCCTTGTTGAGGATACTGTTACTCGAGGGGCCTCGGATGCTGGACTTTATGTTGGACAGTCCAAAGACGTGATCTTACGACGCAACCTTGCCGAATTTAATGTGGCGGGCATCGAAATTGAAAATACGATTCATGCGGATGTCTATGACAACGTCGCGACAAACAATACCGGCGGAATTCTAGTTTTTAACATGCCTCAACTTATGCAAGAGGGAAAGGCAACTCGCGTATTCAAGAACCGCGTATACTCAAACAATACGAGAAATTTCGGCCATCCCGGAACTCCAGTTGCGAGTGTGCCTGCAGGAACCGGAGTAATAGTAAATTCAAACGATCAAGTGGAAATCTTTGATAACGAGATTAACGATCACAAAACAGCGAACATCATTATATCCAGTTTGTATATGACGGGCTATGCCGACGCTACCCAAACTTCGGCGTTTGATGCTTATCCAGAAGGTATTTATATCTACGATAACAAGATTTCTAACAGTGGCACTGCACCTGATAACGAAAATCTAGAAATGGCAAGACAGCTGATATTTGGAGATAAAGGTCGTCTTCCTGACATCATTTGGGATGGCTTCATAGACGAAAAGAAGTTTGTGAACGGGCAAATGCCAGCTGAATTGAAAATTTGCGTTGATAACGGCGATGCAGGAGTATTGAATGTAAATGGTCCTAGCGGTTTCTCAGCTCCATCATTAGATCAGCGACCCTATAAGTGTAAGTTGGATAAGCTGTCAGCAGTCGACTTAGGTCGATCGTGAGTGGCTCTCACTAATCGTGAGAGTAATATGAGACCACTGGCGATTTTGGTTTTTGTGTTGGTCGTTGGTTGTACAGATACCGAGCCAACTCCAGTATTCCATGCAGGCCAAAATCCTACCAACCTTAGTGATTGGAATTTGTTTGAAGTTAGTTCTGGTAGTCTCCATCTAAGAGAGGGCGTAGTACCTTATGATCTAAACTCATCCTTGTTTTCAGATTATGCTTCAAAGTTAAGAACGATATGGGTACCCGAACAAGAGAGAGGACAGTTTGAAAAATCAGGCGAAATCAAATTTCCTATTGGAACGGTGATTAGCAAGACATTTTACTATCCTAGGGGTTCAGAACCGGGTACCGTTACTAAGGGAGAGGAAACATCTGGAACTCTTGATCCTCTACTCGTGAATTTAGATAAAGTTGACCTAATAGAGACGAGACTACTTGTACTTAGGGATTCTGGTTGGGAAGCAGTGTCTTATGTGTGGAATGAAGAGCAGGACAATGCCAAACTAACGAAGATTGGCGATGTACAAAACCTTACCCTAACTGACGATGTCTCGTACATAACCAATTTTGCTTATCTCGTTCCGGACGTTAATCAATGCGCGGGATGTCATGTTTCAAATAACACAAGCCGGAAATTGGAACCTCTAGGCATTAGCCCCCGACATTTTGACAAGGAATTTACTTATAAAGAGATTAAATACAATCAACTTAAACAATTTGAAGTTTTGGAGTACCTGAAAACTTCTCACCCCTTGGACTCGATAACCCCGAACGTAGATTGGAAAAACCCAGAGTTTTCTTTAGATCAGCGAGCAAGGTCTTACCTTGATATTAATTGCTCGCATTGCCATAATCCTGTCGGACCCGCAGATACCTCAGGACTTGATCTTACGGTTTCTGCTACCGAAAAAATAGACTTAGGAGTGTGTAAACTTCCTATTGCTGCGGGATCTGGAACAGGTGGACGATTATTTAGTATCGTTCCCGGAGAGCCGGAGGCCTCCATTTTGATTTATCGGTTGGAGACAACAGATCTCGGTGCTATGATGCCGGAACTTGGAAGGTCTTTGCAACACCAAGAGGGTGTCGCTCTCATCCGAGAGTGGGTAGCGGATATGGAAGGCAAATGTTGAAACAATTTTCTTTCAACTCGTATGGTCTTTACAAAAATTGGTTGTCCGGACTCGGCACATAACGTTCAGTTCCTTAGAAGAAGGCAATATTATAAAGTTGTCAGCTAGAAGACTAGCGAGTTAGCAGAAGGTTGGGTGTTCTTTCCGCCATGGACTGATGGCTCTGAACACCATTTCGTTCTGAGCAGGTTGAACGAATCCATTATATCTTCTCTGATTCCTAACATTTCTATAAAAACGGCTTTGTCCAAGTCTTGACGGACTTCATCTCGATAAGCTTCGTTGGCAGGAAGTAAATCTAACTTCGAGAATTTCTTAAATATCTGTTCAGCATCAGCAAACTGTTTTTTCGAAAATCTGCGTGGATCGATTGTCACTAATGAGGGTAGATTCTTTATCGGCAACCTTGCGCGGCCTTGTTGTTGACGAGTACCTTTCCACCAGTATGAAATCAAACCAATAGTTGTGTTGGCGAAAAGTAGGATAGGGATTTCATGTTCTTTATTATGACATTTAAATCCTTGCCACGCCTGTCCCGAAATTACAGTTTTAGACGTTAAACACGCGCTGAGCGGTTGAGAGTTCAAACGAAAGTCACGATTGAAACTTAGATTTCCTGCAAATCTATTCCAAAGATTGTTAGCGTGTTCGTCTTGACCTTGTCGAACTTCCCCATGGCGATCAGGATTGACGATGAGTTGCGTCTCTTTGCTCGCATTGTGTGCCCACAGGAGTGGATATGACACTACACCTTTTGATGGGAGTTTTTTGATATCGAATGGTCCTCTTTGCAAACCTGAACCGACCGTCTCTGTGCCATTGATATCCAAACTATATAATCCTCTTTCGCCAAGCTCCCCTAAAGTTGTTAGTGGAAAGCTTATGTCGTTCGAGTATCGCGGAAGGGTAAGTCTTCTGTCGTAAAGGTCAGATGCTACCTTAGCAACGTCAAGGTCTCTTATTCCAGCATATCCGTTGAAACCTGAGTCGTTGCGAATAAACTGGCCAACTGTTAAATCACTACCAATTGTCAAAGTCCCTTTATTCATTTTAGGGTCAATTTGGTTGATTGTACGAGCTATCTCGCTTGCCTCTAATATTGAGTCCGGACGTCGTTCCAGATTTACATATGTAACGGACGGTTTACAATCGGAATCTTCTGTCTTACGAGTAGCGACAACTAGAACTTCAGCCATTCCGGTGTCAGCAGAGAATGCTCTTTCCGTGCTACCGGTGTTTGCAATACTAACGACCAACACATCTTCATAATGGCGTTCAAATAGTTTACGTGCAGCTGTCCAAGAATTCCCTGATGTGAAGGTAGCAGGTAAGACAAGTGCGACTGCACCGCCCTCCCTGACTTTGCATTCAGCAATGTCTATAAAGTTTGATGCCAACCCGGCATTGCCATGTCCAGCCGAGTCTGGTAAGCGAAAACTACTCAACTTCTTCGACATTTGTCTTTGTTCTTCGTCACTTGTTGAAAATCCCGCGAACGCAGGAACAGGAATACCTTTTGCCTTGCCCTCGTGTCCGGTTGGTCTAGTAAATGGTGGGTTCATTATTACTAAGTCAAACGACCTGTGAGGAAGTGGCACGTATTCTTTGTCTCCAGTTTCGGTTCCTGCCAAACGTTCTTGCCCTGTTTTGAAGATCGAAAAAACTTCTTCGTTTTTTATGAGGTCTAATGAACCAATCTCTATAGGTTCGCCGGTAATGTCCGGGTTTTTTCCATATGGAAGTGTGATGATCTGAGTATTTCTAAAAGGAATCGCCGGATGAGTACTTGAAAGAATGGAAGCCGTCAAATGCGTTGCTGCAGGCATAATATCGGTTCCAACGATCGTTTTCTCTATCATTTGTGAGTGAATCTTACTATCGTCGCCTCCTTGTCTGCGATATCGAGATAGCACTAAACTGTATGCTGCATTTAACAAAGCTCCCGTACCGCAGGCGAAATCGGCAATTCTTAATTTCGAAATCTCTTCTTGTTTCGCCCAATTGACTTTCAACCTCGAAACGGCGAGTTCAGCAAGCAATGCCGACGAACTTGGTAAGGTGTAAAATGTTGCTAGGAACTTTCGGTCGGTGATTAACCTTTGAAACATTCGCCCACTAAGATCATGTTGACTTGTGGCTCCAATCTTGTCTAATTCTATAGCCGCGTTTGCTAAGCGGTCGAAGACTTCATCGGCAATTCTTTGTCTCATCGACATTAATATCTGAGACGCGATCTTGAAAATCGGCCAGTAATTTATTTTGCGCAGTATATATTGCCATTGATCGTTGAGACGTCTTCGGCAGTACTTTCCCAAAGAATCTTTGATTTCGTCAATCGGTTTAATGTTGTGAACTCTAGCAACGGTCGTGTGAAAAGAGATAGCGTTTGCAAGAATCGCCATTGCCATTCTTGTTGTTTGCTCTCCGTCTTTTTGGTTTAGAAGTTTCGCTATCTCTTGATGAGTTACTAGGGCCGGAGATTCGTCTTGTCTTACGATAGACGCCGCTTGACTAATTTTAAGTTTAAGAATTTGCATGCCTTGGGCTATAACACTTTCAGATAGCGCTGTGTGCTCGATGAAGCCAACGAGATCGTCGATTCTACCTTCAATCCAACCAAATTCTGGCCAACGTACTTCAACCGTTTCTACGCCAGGGTACTTATGGAGTAAGCAATAACGAAAGGTTGTTTTTTCTATTGTTTGATAGAGTTGCCTTTGATTAGATTTGGCTAAACTTGCAGGAAGTCGCAGAGCGATAGTTTGTTCTATTTTTCGTCCATCTTTCGCAAGATACTTTCCTAAACGAGCTCGAGCATCTCTTTCTACCTCACGAGCTGGTTCAAATTCGGACTCAATTACGACGGGAACACCGCTTGGATGATTAACGACTATATCAGGAGGTTTTCTCGCTTCTTCGGCAAGTATTCCGGTTTGTTTTGTGGTGATGGTGTTTTTCCATCGAACGTTCTTTCCTCTGAGTACCTGGCCCAGTACCTCGTTAACAGTACTTTCAGACATATGAGTTGTCGACTCTCGTTTGTCTTGATTAAAATCTTGCTTAGAGTCAATGATCATTTTTGACTTCCAAAGTTAAGGTGATCTTAAGGCGTGATTAAGCAAGGATTTGTCCGGAACGTGTTTTGGTTCGGTCTTTTGAAAAAATTTTGCAAGAGAGGCTTTAATTGTTAGCAGAAAAATTTAGGAACCCCAATTAAATTTCGATTCAGAAAATATGCGAATTCTCCGTCGGTCGTGTTTTTTTGCCACCATGAACTGAAGGCTCCGAACACCACTTATTTCGAAGAAGCGTCAGCGAGTCGAGAATCTGCTGATCTAATCCTAACAGTTCTATAAAGACGGCTTCATCCAAGCTTCGTCGCACGTCGTCACGGTAAGATTCATTTGCTGGCAATAGGTCAAGTTTCGAAAATTTTTCAAATATTTGCATAGAAATTGCTAATTGTTCTTGGGACATTTTGCGCGGATCTATAGTTACCAAAGAGGGAAGATTTTTGATTGGCAGTCTCGCCCGTCCGGACTGTTGACGGGTTCCCTTCCACCAATATGAGATCAGCCCTATTGTAGTGTTGGCGAAAAGTAAAATAGGTACTTCATGCGCACTGTCATAGCACTTAAATCCTTGCCATGCTTGTCCTGGCAAAACGGTAGTTGAACAAAAACAAGCGCTTAGAGCTTGAGAACTTAATCCAAAATCTCGATTGAATGCAAGCCTCCCCGCGAACCTATTCCACAGGTTTAGAGCGTTCTCGTCTTGTCCATGTCGAACGTCTCCGTGCCGGTCGGGTTGCACGATAAGTTTAGTCTCTTTACTTGTTTCGTGCGCCCAGAGCATCGGATAGGTCATAACCTTATTGGGCGCAATTCTCTCTACATTAAACGGACCTCGTTGTAATCCGGAACTGACTATTTCGGTGCCATTGATATCTAGGCTGTATAGACCTCTTTCGCCAAGTTCTCCTAGAGCAGTTAAAGGAACGTTAAGGCTCTCTTTGTATCTTGGCAATGTAAGTTGGCGATTGTAGAGATCGTCGGCAGTCTTGGCTATATCGTTATCCTTTATACCGGCGAAGCCATTGAAACCTGACTTGCTACGAATAAATTGCCCAGTCTGCAGTTTATTGCCGATTTTTATAATACCTTTATTAAGGTGAGGTGCAATTTGCGTGATTGCGCGAGCAATCTCGCTTGCTTCTAGGATTGAGGCAGGACGACGTTCCAGATTAATGTACGTTACAGGCGGTTTTTCTAAGGATTCTTTAGTGCATCGAGTTGCGATCACTAAAACTTCGGCCATCCCTGTATCGGCAGAGAATGCTCTTTGTGTGCTTCCGGTGTTAGCGATACTAACAACCATAATATCTTTGTATTGGCATTCAAAGAGGTTTCTAGCAGACTGCCAAGAATTTCCTGAAGCAAATGTAGCTGGTAGTACCATTGCAACGACACCATTTTCTTTGATTTTGCATTCTGCAATATCAATGAAATTTGATGATAACCCGGCATTACCGTGTCCTGCCGATTTCTCGACTCGGAAACTGCTCAATTTCTTTGACATCTGACGTTGTTCATCGCCGCTTGTAGAGAATCCTGCAAAAGCTGGGACAGGTACGCCGATCGCATTGCCCTCATGCCCGGTCGTTCTTGTAAACGGGGGATTCATAATGACAAGGTCAAAGGATTTATGGGGTAAAGGAACATAGTCATCGTTTCCCGTTTTTGTTCCCGTCAAACGTTCTTGTCCAGTTTTGAAAATCGAGAAAACTTCCTCGCCTCTAATGAGTTCCAACGATCCAATTTCGATGGGTTCGCCGGTAAGGTCAGGATTTTTGCCGTAAGGAAGAGTAATAATTTTAGTATGATTAAACGGAATTGCCGGATGAGTACTCGAAAGAATAGAGGCAGTTAGATGAGTCGCTGCGGGCATAATGTCAGTTCCCACAATCGTTTTCTCGATCATTTGGGCGTGAATCTTACTATCGTCGCCTCCTTTTCTACGATAGCGAGACAACATTGAACTATACGCCGCATTTAACAGCGCCCCAGTTCCGCAGGCAAAATCGGCAATCCGTAAATTCGAAATGTCTTGAGGCTTCGCCCAATTGACATTGAGCCTCGAAACAGCGAGTTCAGCGAGCAGTGCCGACGAACTTGGCAAGGTATAGAATGTAGCAAGGAACTTTCGGTCGGTGATAAGCCTTTGAAACATCCGACCACTAAGATCATGCTGACTTGTGGCGCCAATTTTATCTAATTCAAGTACCGCATGTGCTAGGCGGTCAAAGACTTCATCAGCAATCACTTTTCGCATAGACATCAAAATTTCAGATGCAATTTTGAAAATCGGCCAATAATTGATTTCACGGAGAATGTATTGCCATTCTTCGTTTAAGCGTCTTCGACAATACTTATTGAACGTATCTTTGATGGCATCAATTGGTTTAATCTTGAGTACTTTTTCGATGGCCGAATGGAAAGTAATCGCATTTGCAAGAATAGCCATGGCCATTCTTGTCGTTTGTTCTCCATCTTTCTGGTTGAGGAGATTCGCAATTTCTTGATTCGTAACAAGACCAGGAGTTTCATCTTGTCTCACAATTGAAGCCGCTTGACTAATTTTTGTTTCAAGTATCTGCATGCCTTGTGCAATAATACTTTCCGACAGTGCAGTTTGTTCAACGAATCCGACCAAATCGTTGATATTACCTTCGATCCAGCCAATTTCGGGCCAACGAACGTCAGTCGAATCTTCCCCAGAGAATTTATGGAGTAAACAGTATCCGAAAACAGTGTTCTCTAATATATGGTAGAGTTGACCTTGATTCGCTTCGGCTAGCGACGCTGGCAGTCTGAGTGCGATCGTTTGCTCAACTCTTCGACCGTCTTTCGCGAGGGACTTTCCTAGTCGCGATCGAGCATCTTCTTCTACCGTACGAGCCGGTTCAAACTCAGATTCTATAATGACCGGCACACCGCCCGGATGATTGACGACAATGTCAGGCCGTTTTCGGGAACCTTCAGAGAGCATCCCGGTTTTCTCAGTGTGAATATTATTTTTCCAGCGAACATTTTTGGCTCGGAGCAGCTGTCCGAGTACGTCGTTGACCGTACTTTCGGACATACGAGATACATTCTCTCGTCTGTCTTCATAAAACTCTTGTTGAGAGTTACTAACCATTAATAGCTATCCTTTCGACAGCATTCAAAACTAGAGAGTCAAATTGTGAGTTTCAGAGATCATGTTCTCTTCATAGGCCTGATGTCAACTATATAAGAACGGTTTATTGAAAGCCGTTTCATCCGGTCAGTCTCGTGCCTAGACGGGAAATGCGAGCGATTCTCTTTTTTGAGATTGTCCTATATAGAATACATAAATATTTAAAAGGTAATGTATATGTTACAACAAATATGAAATTTCGATAAGTTTTACTTTAGGGAATGATCCACACTCATAATCGAATCCAATTCTCTTTCAGTTTATTCTGAGTATATCATCTATGCCCAAATCTATTAACCGTTCTTACTCACATTACACAAGAGATGCGTGTTCTCTTCTCGGTATACTAATTCGTTCGAAAAGAATTGAACGAAAGCAAACTGCCCAAGACTTGGCAGAACGCGCAGGTATCTCGCGCGCCTTGCTCCAGCGAATTGAGGAGGGAAATCCGAAATGCGAAATTGGAGTGGCCTTTGAACTTGCCCGAATGGTTGGTGTTCGTCTATTCGATTTGGATGAAAGAAATTTAGAACTACAATTAGGTGTGAACAAAGAAAAACTAGCGCTGCTCCCCAAAGCGGCTCATAGTAAGAAGAGGAGTGTTAGAAATGGATACTAACTCTGATCTAGAATCGTATGTGTGGATGTGGTTACCTGATCACACCGATCCCACTCCTATTGGTCATCTCAAAGTCGACGGCCCTAATATTTTTTTTGAGTACTTATCATCCTATCTTGATAGCACTGCGCCATTAAAGGTTGCGATACCAGTTTACGAGCCAGAACTACCTTTACGACGCGGTAAATCGCCCTTAATTGAAGGGTTCTCTATACCTAGTTGCATTCGCGATGCCGCTCCTGACGCTTGGGGGAGACGAGTGATATTGAATAGACTTTATGGTGGGAGCAGGGAAGACAATCAGCCAGATTATGTGAATGAGATTACCTTCCTGTTAAACTCAAGTTCTGATCGAATAGGCGCGCTAGATTTTCAATTGTCCGCGAATGAGTACGTCCCGAGAACTGCTCTCAACGCCAGTCTAAACACGCTAGATGAGTCTGCTGACCGATTGGAAAAAGGACTGCCATTGAATGATGAATTTAATGCTGCGTTATTCCATGGAACTTCGATTGGCGGGGCTAGGCCTAAAGCATTAATCGAAGACGACGGGAAAAAATACATAGCAAAATTCTCAAGATCGTCCGATCATATGAATTTTATAAAAATGGAATTCATCGCAATGAAATTAGCGCGTTTAGCTGGCTTGGACGTTGCCAACGTTTGTTTGGCCACAGCCAACGAAAAGGATGTACTATTGGTTGAACGGTTTGACAGAGAAAAACACCAAGAATGTTGGTTGAGGCGGCATATGGTGTCGGGGTTAACCTTGTTAGAGTTGGATGAGATGATGGCAAGGTATGCAAGTTATGAAACGTTAGCGGAGGTTATCCGATATCGATTCGCCAATCCCAAAAAAACCTTGCGAGAACTGTTTTCGAGGTTAGTTTTCAATGTACTCTGTGGAAATACGGATGATCATGCGCGAAATCATTCTGCCTTCTGGGATGGAAAGTCTCTAACTTTAACGCCTGCTTATGATATCTGTCCACAAAGTCGAGCGGGTCAGATAGCCTCGCAGGCAATGAGCATTATTGGACGTAACAATTTTAGCCAGCTAAAGAATTGCGTGGCAACAGCCCATAATTTTTTACTTTCAATGTCTCAGGCCAACGAGATTATAGAGAGTATCAAAGAATCGATTCACAATAATTGGAAGGAAATATGTTTGGAAGCCGGCCTCACATCGGCACAGAGGAATGCTTTGTGGGGCAAGCAGTTTCTCAATCCCTTCGCATTTGAGTAGTCTATGACCTTGAAATTGAATACCGAATTCCTCTTTCTCTCTCTACAGTCGGCGAACAAAGTTATGGAATTCGCACTATTGGCACTTGCATTATTCGGCATACTTGATGAAAAAGATTACTTCGTTCTTAAATTATCTATTCTTCTGTTTCCTTCGTGCCAAATTCTACTTTCATTCACTTAACTGTTAAATCCTCATACTCCTTATTGCAGAGTATGATTACGCCGAAACCTCTGGCAGACTGGTGCGTCGAGCTCCAAGTGCCTGCCGTAGCGATCGCAGATTTCAATTCCATGTTCGGAGCGCTCGAATTCTCCGAAACTCTTGTCAGTTCTGGTGTTCAACCCATCATGGCATGTTGCTTCGACGTGACCAAAGGTTCTGACGAAAAAGGAACTCACAAACTTAACCTTTATGCTCAAAATCAGTCAGGTTACGAACGTCTTATGGATATGTCTTCGATAGGCTACCTAGATGCGCCCGACGACGATCCCTGCATAAATCAAAGCGAGATCCTTCGTGACACCGATGGCTTGATTTTATTGACGGGAGGAGCAGACGGTGAAGTCGGGCAGCTGATTAACCGGGGGCTCGTCGATAAAGCCAAAGACCTGCTGAATGAATACAAAAACGCTTATCCGAACCGTGTTTACGTGGAAATCACAAGACATGGCAAAAGTGTAGAAAAATCTATCGAGCCCCATCTAGTTCAACTCGCGTATGAGTTGAGTCTACCGATCGTCGCTACTCATGACGTTCGATTTATGAGAAAGTCGCAATCTTCGGAACATTCCGCTCTTATGGGGATTGCCGATCGTTCTTACGTGACTTTCGAAGCCGAAGAGAAAGTGTCTCCAGAACAGTACCTGAAAACGCCTCAGGAAATGCAAGCGTTGTTTTCGGATTTACCTGAAGCTGTTGCGTCAACGATTGAGATTGCGCAAAGGTGCGCAGTCTGCGCAAAGACGCACGATCCAATTCTACCGCGATATCCTGTAACAGAAGGAACCGAGTTAGATGAGCTACATAGGCAAGCCAAACTTGGATTGGAAAATAGATTTGAAACAGAACCCAAATTATTCGCTGAAAAACATGAATATGAAGAGCGGTTGGAATATGAGATCAGAGTTATCGAGAAAATGGGATACCCTGGCTATTTTCTGATCGTCTCGGATTTTGTGAAATGGGCGAAGAATAACGGGATACCGGTTGGTCCGGGAAGAGGATCAGGCGCAGGCTCATTAGTGGCTTGGGCATTGCAAATAACGGACATTGATCCCCTTCGATTTGATCTTTTGTTTGAACGATTCTTAAATCCCGATCGCGTGTCGATGCCTGATTTTGATATTGATTTTTGTCAAGATCGACGAAATGAGGTCATCCGATATGCCCGAGACAAGTATGGTGCCGATTGTGTTGCCATGATCATAACCTTCGGATCTCTTCAAGCAAGGGCCGCTGTACGAGATGTTGGTCGGGTACTGAGTTTTCCGTACAGCCAAATGGATAGATTAGCCAAACTCATTCCTGCAAATCCAGCTAATCCGGTTGAACTGAAACAAGCCGTGAAATCTGAACCACGTTTCCAAGAGGAAATTAAGAAAGATCCGCGCATTGAAAACTTGCTAGAAACAGCGCAATCCTTAGAAGGACTGCACAGAAACGCTAGTACTCACGCTGCCGGAGTGATCATCGCGGATAGACCGATTAAGAAACTTGTCCCTTTATATAAAGATCCGGATTCAGAACTTCCTGCAACACAGTTCAGTATGAAGTATGCGGAGAAAACGGGTTTAGTAAAATTCGATTTTCTAGGTCTTAAAACTCTCACGATGATCGAGAAGGCGTTGGCATTTATTCGCAGGGAAGGCAAGGATGTCGACTCGACATGGGACACGCTTGACGATGAACAAACTTTCCAGCTGATAGCATCTGGCAATACGTTGGGTGTATTCCAGCTTGACGGTCAAGGCGTTCGCGATGTCCTACGCAAGGTTCGTCCATCGAACATCGAAGAAATTATTGCGATCACTGCGTTGTATCGACCTGGCCCGATGGATAACATCCCCTCGTATATTGCACGAAAGTTTGACCATAAGAAAATCGCCTATGAGCATCCGGCACTAGAACCCGTCTTAAAAACGACATTTGGCATTCCTGTTTATCAGGAACAGGTTATACGAATGGCTCAAGTCATTGCCGGATACTCCTTAGGGGAAGCCGATATACTCCGCCGGGCAATGGGTAAAAAAATAAAATCCGAAATGGAGCAGCAACGAGATAAGTTTGTAACTGGGGCAAAGCAAAAGCTTAACGTTGAAAAGAATCTGGCTAATCGTATCTTTGATACCATGGAGAAGTTTGCCGGATACGGATTTAATAAGTCTCACGCCGCAGCCTATTCTGTTGTAGCCTATCGAACGGCGTACCTTAAAGCCCATTACCCTGTGGCATTCATTGCGGCGTCAATGAGTTTAGATTCAAATGCTAGTGATAAACTCTTTGCCTTTCACCAAGACGCAAAAAGATTAGGAGTTAAGATTGAGCCACCGGACATCAACACCTCCCAAGCCGATTTTGACGTAGTTGAAAATAAAGTTGTGTACGCCTTATCGGCTATGAAAGGTGTCGGGATGGATGCAATGAGTCGCGTTGTTAAAGAACGCAGTCGAGGTGGAAAGTTCAGAGATGTTTTTGATTTTGCAGAACGGGTCGACTCGAAGGATATCAACAAAAAAAGTATTGAGCAGTTAGCTAAAGCGGGCGCTTTCGAGAGCCTCGTTCCCAATCGTGCCTGTGTGCATGATTCCGCAGAAATGCTTGCAGGTATTTCAACAAGGGCAGCGCGTGACCGTCAAGGGGGACAGTCTGGTCTATTTGGGTCTGAAGACGTTACCGAGGGACAACAATTACCAAAAACAAAACCTTGGAGTACGGATCATCAATTAGATCAAGAGTTGGATTCGCTCGGCTTCTATCTTAATGGACATCCTTTAGATGATTTATCTAAGCGGATCGACAAGAGCAAAATTACGACTGTTCGTGGTCTTAGTCAGTTTAAAGAGGGAGCTAACAAAAACGTTCCAATGATTGGATTAGTGCGATCTGTGAATGAACGACGAAGCAAGAAGGGTGACACCTACGCTTTTGTTTCAATTTCGGATACAACGGGTGAATTTGAACCGATTGTTTTTGCAGAGACTTATCAGAAATTACGTGATTTTTTGGTGCCTGGGAGAAAATTGGCACTTTGGGTGCATGTCAAAAAGGAAAAAGAAGAACTAAAGCTCAATCTAATTACCGCCAAGCCATTAGAAGAATCGAAATTGTTTCGCAATATTACAGGTTTGAAGGCGCGATTAAAGACCAATTTGCGATGCGAAGAACTCAGAGAGGCAATCCAGCAACTCAATACTATAAGTGACACGGAACGCGGTAATTTGGTTTTTGAGGTTCCGATGCAAAATGGCATGATTGCAATCGTTGAAACAAAAGAGAAAACGGCAACAAATACTCAGGCCGAGGATATTCTAAGACTGCTTGATTGCGTTGAAGAAGTCTCTTTGAGGCTGGATTAGAAAAAAGGCAACACATATAAATTTTTACCTCCTCATACATATTGGTCTTGCATTTCATTTGATGTAGACTATATGCATATCTGAACTTCCAATTTATGAGCAGTTCCGGTGCGTTTATCTTGAAGCGTATGCTCATAATGGTCAACCGGATAAGGAACTTATATGGCATTGCCAGAATTTTCAATGCGTCAGTTGTTAGAGGCTGGCGTTCATTTTGGTCACCAAGCTCATCGCTGGAATCCAAAAATGAAAAAGTATATCTACGGCATTCGCAGTGGAATACACATTATTGATCTTTCGAAAACTGTCCCCTTGCTTCATCAAGCATTGGTTGAAATTCGAGACATCGTCGCAAAAGGTGGCAGGGTTCTATTCGTTGGAACCAAACGACAAGCCTCCGAGGTGGTAGCGGAGTCTGCTAAACGTTGCGCACAGTATTATGTCAATCATCGATGGCTTGGCGGAACTTTGACCAACTGGGGAACAGTTTCTAACTCAATCAAGCGTTACAAAGAACTGAACGCATTGTTTGAGAAGCCTGACGAGTTGGGATTAACAAAGAAAGAACTTCTGAATTTACAAAGAGAGCGTAATAAGCTGGATAAAGCATTAGGTGGCATAGCCGACATGGGTGGTCTACCGAGTGCTATTTTTGTTGTCGATACGAACAAAGAAGCGATCGCCGTTAAGGAAGCTCGGAAACTTGGTATTCCGGTTATTGCCGTGGTCGATACGAATTGCGACCCTGATATGATTACAAATCCTTTCCCTGGAAATGATGATGCCTCAAGGGCAGTTACACTCTATTGCAATCTTATTGCTGATTCTATTATCGACGGACTAACTGAGTCAACGGCTCAGCTCGGTGTTGATATAGGAGAACTAGAGGATATTGCAGAATTCGTTAAACCTGATTTGGATGCTGCCGACAATGCCGCAGAGGAGTCTTCAGAAGAAACTGAGGCCGTAGCAGAAGACGCAATGACCGAAGGATCAGAAGCGGATAGCACAGGTGAGGAGGCTTCAATTGCTAGTGAAGTCACTCCCGAGATGTTAGAAACCTTGCGGGACTCTAAGTCGTCCAAACTAAGTGATTGAACACATTTATCAACAAAATTGGAACAAACACAATGACTCAAATAACAGCAACTCTCGTTAAAAACTTGCGTGATCAAACTGGTGCGGGAATGATGGATGCCAAAAAAGCTTTGGTAGCGAGCGATGGCGATGTGCAAGGTGCTATCGACTGGTTGAGAGCGAAAGGGCTTTCAAAGGCCGCTGAGAAAGCAGGCCGTGTTTCGGCTGACGGTCTGGTGGCGGTGGCCGTTTCTAGCGATGGTAAAACCGGAGCCTTAGTTGAACTTAATGCTGAAACCGATTTTGTCGCAAGAAATGAAACGTTTCAATCGGCCTTGCGCCAGTTTGCAGAGCTGGCGCTTGGAACCGATGGCAGTTTAGAAGGTCTTGCCTCATCGCCAGCCCCTGACGGAGATGGCAGTGTGCAGGATATGATCACCCGGTTAGTTGCTTCAATTCGTGAAAATATTTCTCTCCGACGCACAGCTAAAATTGAAGCACCGCAAGGACTAGTAGCGTCTTACGTTCATAATGCTGAAGCCGAAGGAATGGGAAAGCTTGGGGTACTCGTTGCGTTAGAGGGAAACTCTGATCTGAGTGAAACGGGCAAGAAAATTGCTATGCACATTGCAGCAACTAATCCTCTTGCAGCCACGACGGAAGAATTAAATGCCGAGGTCGTTGCTCGAGAACGGGAAGTCTTAGTGAAGCAAGCCCGGGAAACAGGAAAACCCGATAACGTGATCGAGAAAATGATAGAAGGCCGTATGAGAAAGTTCTATAAAGAATCAGTTTTGGTCGAACAGCAATTCGTTATGGATACTGACCAAACTGTTGGTCAATTTTTAACAGCTGCTAAAGCAAGTTTGAAAGGTTTTCGAGCCTTTCGGCTTGGCGAAGGTATTGAAAAGGCCCAAGACAATTTTGCGGATGAGGTTGCGTCATTGTCTAAGGCTTCATAGAACTCGGTCTAAATTATAATGCGATTAAGTTATAGTCATACTCATCTGTTTTTGGTTCATTTTATTTAATTTCCTAGTTCATTAGGTGACGGGCATGGCAGAAAAAAACGCGCCGAAATTTAAGCGAATTCTGCTCAAATTGTCTGGTGAAGCTCTTATGGGCAAAAATGAATTTGGAATCGATACGCCAACGTGTGTACGATTCGCAGAAGAAATCAAAGATGCGCGTGATGCGGGTGTGGAGGTTTGCATCGTCATCGGAGGCGGTAACATTTTCAGAGGTGTATCCGCTGCAGCGTCTGGAATGGATCGCTCTCAGGCAGATGGAATGGGAATGCTGGCAACCATTATCAACGGGTTGGCCATGCAAAACGCTCTAGAGCGATTAAGTGTTGGCACTCGGCTTCAGTCGGCCATTCGAATGGAAGCTGTTTGCGAGCCTTTTATTCGCCGAAAAGCTATTCGGCATATGGAAAAAGGGCGTGTCGTGATATTCGCTGGTGGAACCGGGAATCCATTTTTTACAACCGATTCTGGAGCAGCATTAAGGGCAGCTGAGATGGGATGCAATGCCTTGTTCAAGGGAACGCAAGTCGACGGTGTCTATTCTTCTGATCCTAAGTCGAATCCTAATGCTGAACGCTATGACCACGTCAATTATCGCGAAGTGTTGTCTCGGGATCTAAGAATAATGGATGCTTCAGCTGTGAGCCTTATGCGTGACAACAACATACCTATCGTAATCTTTTCTTTGAAAGAAAAAGGTGAACTTCTAAAAGTGCTACACGGAGAAGGAAAATTCACCATCATTTCGAAAGACGACAAGGAGAATTAAGAATGGTCGCTGATATGAAAGACATTGAAAGGCGAATGGAAGGCGCGTTGAACGCCCTTGCTACCGAGTTTAAGGGCTTGCGAGCCGGGCGAGCGTCGGCAGGTCTTTTAGACTCTGTTGTAGTCGATGCTTATGGCTCAACTATGCCACTGAACCAAGTCGGGTCAGTCTCAGTACCTGACCCGAGAATGATTTCTGTTAATGTATGGGATGCTACACTGGTAACAGCAGTCGATAAAGCGGTTCGGGATGCTGGACTCGGGCTTAATCCAATTATTGATGGACAAAATTTAAAAATTCCTGTTCCTCCACTTAATGAAGAACGTCGCCGAGACCTCGCTAAACTTGCTGGAAAGTATGCCGAGCAAGCCAGAATCGCTGTTCGCAATGTACGCCGAGATGGCATGGAGGCAATAAAGAAGAAAGAAAAAGACGGCGAAATTGGAGAAGACGATCGCCATATACAGTCAGAAGAAGTGCAGAAGTTAACGGACAGTATGATTTCAAAAATAGACGAGTCACTTAAAAACAAAGAGTCTGAAATAATGCAGGTATAGTGAAAGTGTCTCACCCAACTCTCGCCAATGAACAAGAATCTAATAAATCGATTCTAAGCATTCCTGAGCATGTCGCTATTGTGATGGATGGGAATGGTAGATGGGCAACGGCAAGAGGGTTACCACGCTCAGCAGGACATGAACACGGTGTTGAAGCTTTGAGAAACGTTATAGAAGCGTCTGTAGAATCTGGAATCCGATATCTAACGGTTTTTTCATTCTCAACTGAAAACTGGAATCGCCCTAAAGGCGAAGTTGATACTTTGCTCAAACTACTGAGAACCTATGTCAAACGTGACCTTAATCAGCTACGCGAGAAAGGCGTTCGCGTTCGTGTTATTGGGAAACGGGTAAACCTTCCTAAGGATATCTTTAAACTCATAGAGAAAGTTGAAGCAGATACGCGAACAAACGGTAACTTGTTCCTCACTATAGCTTTTAATTATGGTGGCAGAGATGAAATTGTTCGTGCGATCAGCGACCTTTTTGACGATGTGCAAAGTGGAAGAGTCTCGGTCGAGGAAATTACGGAAGGCGGTTTTTCAAAATATTTGGACACGCGAGAGATTCCGAATCCAGACTTAGTTATCAGAACCTCCGGTGAGATGCGAATCAGTAACTTTCAGTTATGGCAAACAGCCTATTCAGAATTCGTTTTTCTAGATGTTTTGTGGCCAGACTTTAATGTTAGCCATTTGAATGAAGCGCTGGAACTATACGCCAATCGTCATCGTCGATTTGGTGCTGTTGTCGAAGAGTGTTCGTAACGTGAAGACAGACATTTTCAATCCGGCTAAATGGCGAGATCTTAATCGTAGGTGGTTATCCGCGCTTGCATTGATTCCAATTGCCCTTGTCAGCGTTTATCTGGGAGGTTCGGCGCTAGCATTTGCGTGTGCCGTACTTGCTGGGATCATGGGCCATGAATGGGCAACGATTAGTAATTATAAAAACCGTTTCTCTATGGTTGCTTTGTGTGGGCTACCGTGTTTTGTTGCTGGAATCGTTGACTTTCCATACTTAGCGTCTCAGATTACAGTCACAAATTATCAAGTCGGTTGGATCGTTTTTCCAATTGTTGTCGGACTCAGCTTGGTTCGCTCGCAACTTGGGGTGCGGTCTTACTGCGAATCCATGGCCGGAGTGATAAATGCTGGAGGGGTTTCGTTGCTGGTGTTTACGCTTCGGGAGGGTAGTTGGGACGGGCGAGCAGCAACATTAATCTTCATGTCTATTGTTTGGGCGGCTGATGCTACGGCTTTTTTTGTTGGAAAAGCATTTGGCGGCCCGAAACTGCTACCGATCGTTAGCCGTAACAAAACTTGGATTGGATTAGTCGGATCGGTGATCGTGTCGCTCCTACTCAGTGGAATTGCCGCTCACCTCATGAACGGAAACAATGTCGCTTGGCTTGTCGCTTGTTTCTTTATTGCGATATTGGCGCAAAGCGGTGATCTGGTCGAATCGGCCATTAAGAGGAATTTTGGTGTGAAGGACGCTGGCAGTATATTGCCTGGGCACGGTGGGATGATGGACAGGGTTGATGGTTGGGGAATGGTGGCTTTTGGAACGGTTATCACATTCTATTTGTATCCTGAAAGTCTAAATTTGCTCGGACTAGCTCGATGAGTTCTCCTAAGAAAATCAGTATTTTAGGCTCGACAGGTTCGATTGGGCAATCGGCTCTCAAGGTGGTCAGCGATAGTTTGGCTTCGAGTGAACCAGTATTTGAAATAGAGGCTCTGGTAGCTGGCTCAAACGTTGATCTACTTGTCGCTCAGGCGCTTGAATTTAAACCAAACAGTGCTGTGATTGCCGACGTAAACTTGTACCATAAACTTAAAGATGGACTGACCGGAACGGATATACAGTGCGGAGCTGGAAGTCGGGAGGTGTGTGATGTGGCAACGAAACCATGTGATCGGGTACTAGCGGCGATATCTGGATTTGAAGGGCTAGAGTCGACGTTAAGTGCAATTGAAGCGGGTAATTCTGTTGCATTAGCCAATAAAGAAAGTATTGTTTGTGCTGGATCGATCATCCTTGACGCAGCAAGAAAGTACTCGGTTGACATAGTGCCGGTCGATTCAGAACATAACGCTTTGTTCCAAGTTGTTCAGGACAGGGATTCGTTAGAGAAACTGACCATAACCGCTTCGGGAGGCCCGTTCTTCAAAGCGTCTGACGAGGTTATTTCAAACGCGACCCCGGAACAAGCGCTTGCGCATCCCGTATGGAATATGGGGAAGAAGAATTCGATTGACAGTGCTACATTTTTGAATAAAGCCCTCGAGTGTATTGAAGCAGCCTATTTTTTTGACATGAAACCCGAGAATATTGAGGTCATCGTTCATCCCCAGTCGATCATTCATGGTTTAGCACATTACACCGATGGCTCAGTGTTAGCGGGAATGTCGTCACCAGATATGTGCATTCCTATTGCCAATGCACTGGCCTATCCTGAGCGGGTGAAGACGAAAATAAAAAGATTTGATTTGCTAGAGATGGGAAAACTCGAATTTTTCGAAGTGGATTCGGAGCGTTTTCCGGCTGTTGATCTAGCTAAATCCGCTTTATCGCATGGTAAAGGAGCGGAACTTGTATTAAATTGTGCAGATGAACTGGCAATAGAAAAATTCTTTCAAAGGTCTTGTAATTTCCTTGATATTGCCAAAATCGTCTCTGATACTCTCGATTGGTTTATCGGGACGAGTTCGTTTTCGTCTCAGCCGAAAAACTTGGATGATTTAACAGAACTCTATTGCACTGCCTATCGCAAGGCGCAAGACATCTCAAATGACTACGCAAGGGCATAATTTCGTATATGTTTGAAGTATTAAATCAGGGAATATTGTTTCTCGTCTCGCTTCTTCTTTTGCTTGGCATAGTAGTGATCATTCACGAGTTTGGTCACTATTTTGCTGGGAAATTTTTTGGTGCGGCAGTCGACACCTATTCAATTGGCTTCGGAAAGCCTTTATTCGTTCGCATGGATCGGTCAGGAACCTATTGGCAGATTCGCTGGATACCTCTGGGTGGATTTGTTCAGTTTTTCCCACCTCGGGCCGGAACTTATGTGCCGCCTAAGGGAAAACATTTTGATGATTTGAGTGTTGGTCAAAGAGCGATTATAGCGGTTGCTGGTCCGGTCGCAAATTTTATACTCGCCATATTCCTTTTTGCGGGCTTAGTGATGGTCAACGGGGAGATCAGGTCGCAACTCGTGATCGAATCAATTGAAGCCAATTCGCCGGCCTCACGAGCGGGTTTCCAAGATTTGGATATCATATACGCCGTTGATGATAAAATAATTCTAAGTTATCGCGACTACTTTCCGAAGATACAGCTTAGCGCTGGTACGGAGCGGAAAATTACTGTTTTTAGAGAAGGTCAAGAGGTCGATTTATATGTTACTCCTGAACAAAAGATGCAAGATAATGGTGTAGGTCAGGATATAAAACTAGGCTCAATAGGCGTTGAGATCAACCATCTTAATCTGCAACCTAAATCGCATAACCCGTTTTCGGCCCTAGGATATGGCGTTATGGAGACAATTTCCATTGTCGACTTGACAGGACGAACTTTGGGGAGAATTGTAACGGGGAAAGAATCTATATTTTTGTTATCGGGGCCTATTGGCATTGGCGATACAACGCGAAGAGTGGTAAATAAGGTCGTTGAGGTAGACACTGTCTCTTGGACTAAACGGTTATCTGTTCTGATAAGGATTCTAATTGAACTTTGCGCCTTGATTTCCGTTGGGATTGGGCTGTTTAATTTACTTCCGTTTCCGGTTCTAGATGGAGGTCACTTGGTGTTTTATGCTTACGAAGCCATCACGGGCAAAGCATTACCACCAAAAGTACAAGAACTTAGTTTAACATTTGGTTTTTTCATCCTTATTTCACTCGTCGTCGTTATCACTTTTGGTGACATTCTAAAAACCGGCTTGTTTGGATAAAACGAAGTCCGGTATCTTTTCGAAAATTTTAATTAAGGTTGCATTCATGCGCAAACTTTTCTTTGCGATCTGTTTAATAGTGTGTTCGGTATTTCTTGGCTCGAACACTGTTGGTTTGGGAATAGCCAACGCGCAGAGCAATGTGATCACTGGTATTGTTGTCGAAGGAAATCAACGCATTGAGGCGCGAACAATCCAGTCCTATTTGTTACTCGCAGCAGGCGATTCCTTTGATCCTGAACGTTTAGACTTATCGTTAAAAACGCTGTTTGCAACGGGTTTATTTGCGGATGTGTCTTTAGAGCGGCGAGGATCAGATTTAATTGTCCGGGTTGCAGAGAATCCGATCATCAATAGGGTTATCTTTGAAGGGAATAGTGCGCTCGATGATGACAAGTTTAGAGAAGAAATCAAGGCCGCTCCAAGGGGTATTTTTACAGCTGCGAGAGTCCAAGCAGATGTTCAGAAAATGCTCGAACTATATAGGCGAGCGGGGCGTTTTTCGGCCAATATTGAGCCTCAGTATAAAAGTTTAGATCAAAACCGAGTTGACTTGATTTTCAATGTTGTGGAGGGACCTGTCACAGGTATTCGGGCAATCAACTTTATTGGCAATGAAGCCTTCTCCGATCAGCGTTTGAAAAGTGAGATTGTAACAAAGGAATCTCGATTCTGGCGATTCTTTAGCTCCAACGATAATTACGACCCCGGACGTCTCGAGTATGACCGAGAACTTCTTCGACAGTTCTATCAAAACAAAGGTTACTATGACTTTAGAGTGATCTCAGCGGTTGCTGACCTTACACCTGATCAACGGGCGTTTTATGTAACCTTCACAATTGACGAAGGCGTTAAGTATGAATTTGGCGAGATTAATGTTGAAGTCGCGTTAGAAAAACTGGATCAGAATCTTCTAGAGGCCGTTGTTCCATTCCGGGAAGGACAACTCTATCGTGGTCAGAAAATCGAAAGTGCGATTGATGCATTGACGTATGCAGCGGGAATCGCTGGTTATGCCTTTGTAGATATACGTCCGCGTTTTGAGGAGAATCCAGAAGACCGAACTGTCGATGTAACATTTGCGATTGACGAAGGCCCGCGAGTTTATATCGAACGTATTGACATAATCGGTAATAACCGAACGCTTGACCGAGTCGTTCGAAGAGAACTTAGAATTTCTGAAGGGGATGCGTTTAACCGGGTTCTACAAGACAGGTCGCAAAATCGTGTGAGGGCACTTGGGTTCTTTAAAGATGTGCAGATAACCGAATCACCTGGCACAGAACCTGACCGGAGTATTGTCGAAGTTGAAGTTGAGGAGCAGCCAACCGGCGAATTATCCTTTGCCGCTGGTTTTTCATCGGTTGATTCCTTCTTGTTAGATTTTAGTATAGCGGAACGTAATCTGAGGGGGAGAGGTCAGACCGCCGTGGCCCGGATTCAAGCGTCTAGGCGGCAGAAGTTTTTGGATATTAGGTTTACTGAGCCGCGATGGTTTGACAGGAACTTGTCGGCAGGGTTTGATCTGTTTGGAACAGAAACGGATTATTTAGACTATTCGTCGTTTAAGAGTGCTTCGGTTGGGGGGAGTGTTCGGGTTTCTTTTCCGGTAACAGACTACTCTAATTTGGGATTACGGTACCGACTTCAATGGGATGAAGTCGATGTTATTGATCGATTGCTGAGGATGTATGAAGATCCGGTAGGATCTAACCGATATAGACTCGCAGATCAGACGTTGGATTATGACCCCATAAATCGAACTTGGAGAACCGGTTGGGTCGCGAAAGATCAGTGTGATCCGGATTACATTTCTAGGTCTACGCTTTGTCGCAACGAACGTTCAGAATCCTCGTCCATCCTAGGATATTCCTATAGTCTTGACCGCCGTAATGATCCGATAAGACCGACGGGGGGATATGACTTTTCGATCAATCAAGATGTTGCCGGCCTCGGGGGAGATGTAAAGTATATTCGCACGGAGTTTGTTGTTTCGTCCTATCGCGCTGTCCGACGTAATATGAGAACGAACTACCGACTTTCAGCAGGATTTATAGAATCACTTGGGAGTGGAGAAAAGACAATACGAATTAATAATCGGTTTTTCAGAGGTGGTAATTCATTCAGAGGATTTGATATTGCAGGTCTTGGTCCGAGAGAAATCTTGGAAGTGTACGACTCGTCAGGGGAAAACGTCGTTGAGATTCGCCGGCTTAATGCCTTAGGTGGTAAGTACTATTATCACGGGTTAGCCGAATTGACTTTGCCTAGTCTTCTCCCTCCAGAGTACGGTATTAACTCCTCGCTCTTTTTAAGCGCAGGTTCCGTAGCGGGTTTGGACGAAGCAGATTATGACCCTCCAGTAGAGGTTGGCACAAATCCAAAAACTATTCGTTTAACCAAAAAGGACGATGCTATAAGAGCATCGACGGGCCTTAGCATTTTCTGGAACAGTCCATTCGGTCCCATTAGATTCGATTTTTCGTATATACTTAACAGTGAAGACTATGATCGGACTGAAACGTTCCGATTTAATACCTCAACACGCTTCTAATATTATTAGCCATCTACAATCGGTAATTCAAAGATGTTTAAATTTCGCCTGAATTCTATCGCGATTCTCTTTGTCGCGATGATGCTCGGTGCGCCGGTGTTTGCTCATGACGGTACGAAAATCATTGTCATAAACGGCTCACAAGTCAGGGCGGAGAGCAAAGCGGGATTAGACGTGGTGACTAAACTTTCCAATATCCAGGGTCAGATGCAAAATGAGCTTGAACCTGCTGCAAAAGATTTAGAAAATCATGGCCGAGCGATTCAATTGTTGACAGCAAACAAGACACCGGAACAAGTTCGGGCCGATCCGAATCTCTTGTCTCAAATAGAGTCATTTGGCAAGAAACGTGAAGACTTTGAAGCAACCAGCAACCTTGTATCACAGGAGTTGCAATTAACGGAACGGAAAGCTTGGGGCAATTTTATGCAAGCTTTGCAACCCGTTATAGAGACAGTTAAGGAAGAATATAAAGCCGATTTGATATTAGATCGATCGACGTTGATTCTAAACGAACCTTCCTTAGACGTTACGACTAGAGTTATAGAATTATTGGATGAACAGACTCCAGCGATCGCTGTAACGCGGGAAAAAGTACCTCAGCAACAAGAACAACAAAGCAATATAAAGTTGCAATAGAAGAAGGCTTTACAGGTATGACTGTCGACGAACGCTTTTTCAACAGACGGTCGACTCCCTCCCTCGACGAAATAGCCAAACTAACGGGGTCATCTTTAAGAGGTGATGGATCTAAGACTTGCGAGGGAATTGCACCTGCATTTGCTGCAAACGCAACGGAAGTTTGTTTCTTTGAAGGGAGTCCTAAAAAAGCATCAAGTGTTTCGTCCAATGCCTTAGCGTGTATTGTAAAGGAAAATTGCGCAGACCTTCTTCCTGAAAATGTTGCAGTTATCGTTAATCCTAGACCGAGGTTTGCACTGGCGACTGTTTCAAAATCTATGTTTGAGATACGAGGATGGGCATCAGCGGCCTCTCAGATTTCAGATACGGCTACGCTTGGGACTAACGTTACAATTGGCCCGAATGTTGTAATTGGTGACGACGCAAAGATCGGGAATAACGTCTATCTTGGTCCGAACAGCGTAATCGGACCCGGTGTTGAAATTGGTGATAATTGTTACATTGGTATCAATGCTTCCATTATATGTTCAATACTCGGTAACAGTGTCAATGTAGGCTCCGGATCTCGCATTGGAGAGCCGGGATTTGGTATAACGCATGGGCCAGAAGGAGCGGAAGAAATTCCTCAGCTCGGTCGAGTGATAATTGGAGATCATGTTCGGATTGGTGCGAACAACACGATTGATAGAGGGGCGTTTGAGGATACGATTATGGGAGATCGTTGCAAACTGGATAATTTATGCTTGATAGCCCATAACGTTGTACTTGGGAAAAGTGTCATTATTGCTGGTTTGTCGGGGATGTCCGGCAGTGTAAAGGTAGGTGATGGAGTGATGACCGGAGGTCATGTTGGCGTTGCAAATCACTTTACAGTCGGTGAGAACACGACTTTAGCCGGATATTCTGGAGTTATTGAGGATGTTCCTGATAATGTTGTTTGGGGAGGAATCCCTGCCCGTCCTGTTAGGCAGTGGTTAAAAGAGATGACCTGGCTTAAAAAACAAGTTATGCCATCTAAGAAAAAGAAATGACGGCTCGTATTCACTCAACGGCAATTGTTGATAGTAGTGCTAAAGTCGGCAATAAAGTCGTAATAGGGCCGTTTTGCGTTGTCGGAGGGGAAGCTGAGCTGGGAGATAACGTCATTTTGCACGATCGTGTATCCGTGTTAGGAAATACACGACTAGAGAGTTCCGTAGAAGTTCATGCGAACGCAGTACTCGGAGGCACACCTCAAATTGCAGGTGAAACCGAAGCTGGACAACTAGTGATTGGAGAAAAGACCGTCGTGAGGGAAGGCGTTGCTATACATGTTGGATCCAATAGTGGATTAACGTCGATAGGGTCAGAGTGTTACTTTATGACCGGCACTCATATCGGACATGATTGCACGATTGGCGATCGTTGTGTTTTGGCTAATGGAGCATCAGCGGGAGGTCATTCTAAGATAGGTGACGATGTAATGTTTGGCGGGCATGCAACCTGTCATCAGTACACTTGGGTTGGCGATCATGCCATGATCGCAGGAGGAGCAGTGTTAGTTGGTGATCTCATTCCGTATGGCCTCGCTTCCGGTAATCGAGCTATGTTAGACGGTATAAACATCGTAGGTCTAAAACGAAGAAAGTTCGACGTTGACATAATCCGACTGATAGACTCTGCCGTTAAAGCGATTTTCAAAGGTAAAGGCACTTTCGAACAAAGAGTCAAAGATGCTCAGTCTCAGTATGGAGACTATCCGGAACTAGAGATATTGTTTGACTTTATTACTGCTAATCGTCCGCGAGCTCTCTGTAAGGCGACATAAAGTCAAATGCCAACCCCTCTTGGAATAATTGCAGGTTCTGGCAATCTTCCGGTCCGTGTTGCTCAATCTGCGAGACATCAGGGGAGAGATGTTTATATTATTCGCATTAAAGGATTTGAAGAAAGTGAGTTAGATGATTTTCCGGGGGAAGTAGTCGGAATAGGGCAAGTTGCAAAGCAAATCAAACTTCTCAAATCAGCCAAGTGTAAAGATATCGTATTTGCCGGAATAATCCGAAGGCCAGATTTTCATAACATCAAACTGGACTTTGGCGGTATCAAAATCCTTCCCGAAGTTCTTAAAGTCGCTAAAAGCGGCGACGATGCTTTAATGAGTTTGATGATCAGAGTTTTCGAAGCGGAAGGATTTCGAGTCATCGGTGCAGAACAAGCGAGTTCAGGTTTAGAAATGCGTGGAGGGTTGATTGCCGGCCCCGAGCCGCATAAGGATGATCTGGCTGATCTAAAAAAAGCGTATAGAGTTGCATCCATCATTGGCGAACAAGATATTGGACAAGGATGTGTCGTTTGTCGGGGATTGGTATTAGCGTTAGAAGCGCAAGAGGGAACTGACTCTATGCTTGATCGCTGTGCGTTGCTTCCCGAAGAGATACGAGGAACGCCCAAACAAAGACGGGGGGTTCTTGTTAAATGCCCAAAACCTTCGCAAGACCGGAGAATTGATTTACCGACAATCGGTAAAACGACTGTCATTAAAGCTGAGATAGCGGGGTTGTCAGGTATTGGAGTAGAAAAAGATGGTGGACTGATAATCGACCGAGAGGAAACACTCAAACTTGCTCATGAAAAGGGTGTTTTCTTATATGGGATCGATCGTAATGAATTCACCGCCCAAGACTGATGTTTTTCTTGTAGCCGCTGAACCTTCTGGCGATCAGTTGGGTCGCGAGGTTGTCGATTATCTTCGTAGTATAAAGCCAAATCTTACGTTTGCTGGCATTGGTGGTTCGTCCATGCGAGAGATTGGTATTCAATCGAACATTGATCCCTCGCCTCTATCTGTGGTTGGATTGTTTGAGGGATTCAAAGTTTGGGCAAAAGCTATTGATCTGGCGAAACAGTCCGTCGATGAAATTATCGAAGCCAACCCAAAAGTAGTCGTATTAATAGACTCTTGGGGATTCTCATTACGTATCGCTCAGAGATTGAGAAAACGTTCCCCGAAAATACCGATTATTAAACTTATCGGCCCACAGGTCTGGGCTACTCGGTCTGGTCGTGCCAAAACTTTAGCGTCTACCGTGGATCATTTGCTATGTATATATGATATTGAACAGCCGTACTACCAAAAACATGGATTGAAAACGACGGTCATTGGAGTACCAGCGTTATCTCGAACGATAAAAGGGGACGGAAAAAAATTTAGAAGTGATAATGGCATCCCAAGCAATCAGAAATTTCTGCTTGTTTTGCCGGGTAGCAGAAAAAGTGAAATGGATTTAGTCGCACCGGTATTGTTGGATGCTGCTAGGCGTATTCAAGAAAGCGTTCCAAATCTCATAGTAAAATCGGTGCCAGCGGATACAGTGAAGGATTATTATAGGCAGAAGTTTCAATCCTACGAAACTATTGAGGTAATTGATGAGGCTTGCAAGGTTGATGCGGTTGCTGGTGCTGACTTAGCGATTGTTTGCTCTGGTACTGCTTCGACAGAGGTTGCACTTCAGGAAACTCCTCTAATCGTCGGTTATCGGTCAGGATGGCTGACTTGGGCTATTGCAAGAGGATTATTGTATCAGCGTCATCACGTTACATTACTCAATATAATAAGTGATGATCAGGAGATTATTCCTGAATTTATTCAGACTCGTTTACGAGCTGGACTTATTTCTAAGACGGGTATAGCGATGCTTGGTAGTGAGGAGCGACTCAAGCGAGCCGTAATTTTGCAGAATCAAGCTCTGAAACGTATGGGAGTTGACGAAGAGCCGCCCTACCAAATTGCGGGTGAAACCATTCTAGAATATTTATAATTGTTGTGAGATGGGTTTAACGATCATCTAACGCAACAAAGTCGCGAGCGGGCATTCCCGTATAAATTTGCCGTGGCCTGCCAATCCGTTGCGTCTTGTCTTGAATCATCTCGTTAAGCTGAGCAACCCAACCCGTAGTTCGTCCCAACGCGAAAAGAACAGTAAACATCTCCCGTGGAAAGCCAATAACTTCCATCGCCAATCCTGAGTAAAAATCAACATTCGGGTAAAGTTTTCTTTCGACAAAATAGTCGTCTTCTAGAGCTATTTTTTCAAGTTCAATAGCAATCTGCAGAAGGGAGTTATCTTCAATGTTCAGTGAATCCATCAGCTCATGAACAGTATTTTGCATGACCTTGGCCCGGGGGTCATAGTTTTTGTAAACTCTATGTCCGAAACCCATAAGTCGGAAGGGATCGTTCTTATCCTTCGCTCGTTTGATAAATTCTGGAATGTTCTTTACATCTCCGATTTCATTGAGCATTGCAAGACAAGCTTCGTTTGCTCCTCCATGGCTAGGCCCCCAAAGACTAGCAATACCTGAAGCGATGGCTGCAAACGGATGTGCGCCCGAAGATCCCGCCAATCTAACGGTCGAGGTCGAAGCGTTCTGCTCATGGTCGGCTTGAAGTATCAATAGGCGATTCATGGCTTTTGTGACGACCGGGTCTATATTGTAAGGTTCAGCAGGTACCGAGAAACACATATTCAAAAAGTTTTCTGCATACGAAAGACTGTTCTGCGGTTGCACGAAAGGTTGCCCGACGGAGTGCTTATAGGCCCGGCCTGCCAGAGTTATCATTTTTGCAATTAGTCGGTGCGTCGATAGCCATCGTTCCTCTGAATTTGTTATGTCCATTAGGTCAGGATAAAATGCAGCCAATGCACCAACCGTCGATGTCATCATAGCCATCGGATGGCTGTTAAGCGGAAAACTATCAATAAACTTATCCAATCGCGAATGGAGAAGTGTGTGATTATTGATTTTTGCTTGGAAGGCTTGAAATTGTTCTTTGTTCGGTAACTCGCCATGCAAAAGGAGGTAGCAAACTTCAAGGTGGTCACAGTGTTCAGCAAGCTGTTCAATTGGGTAACCACGATATAATAGTATACCGTGTTCACCGTCTACAAAGGTAATCTGAGACTCGCAACTCGCTGTGGACGTGAACCCTGGATCGAGTGTAAACATGCCCGACTTAGCGTAAAGCGACTTTACGTCTATAACATCTGCTCCGAGTGTACCTTTTAGGACAGGCAACTCGATCGTGTTTCCCGCAACTTCTATAGTTGCAACGCCGCTTTGTTCGACCTTATTTTCCATGAAATTAATTCCCTTAGCAATCTTCCATAGTACCCAATTGATCGCGAATACGCAATAGAATTTCGTCACGTCCTATCCAATTCAGCACACGTGCTAAATCTGGGGCAGGTAGTCCACCAGTCACTGCCGCTCGAATTGGCGAGCCAATCTCTCCTAACGTTAAATCTTGTGACGAACACAGAAAATTCAAGCCTTCTTGGATAGAATTTTCATTCCAATCTTCGATTTTACTCAAATGTTCTTCAATAAGCTTTAGTCTATTGGTCCCAGCCTTTTGTATTGTTTTACGCGCTTTTTTATTTAGTTCAATGGGTCTTTCGACTAACAAGAACGATAGGGCATCAGCAAGCTGAGGCAGATTAGAGGCGCGATCTTTTATAAGGGGAAGTGCAGAAATTATCCTCTGTTCCTTTACCGCATTGAGCGAAACCTTTTGCTGAATATAAGGTGTGACACGTTCAAATAATCTTTCTGTTTCAGATGACCGAATAAAATGAGCATTCACTGAATCGAGTTTATCCAAGTCTAGTCTGGCGGGACTCTTATGGATACCTCCAAGGTCAAACAGAGATATAGCTTCTTCTAAAGAGAAAATTTCCTGATTTCCGTGGCTCCAACCCAACCGTGTCAAGTAGGATACTAAAGCCTCTGGCAGGTAACCACGGTCTCTATAATCGAGAACGTTTCTAGCGGCTTCTCGTTTTGAAAGTTTGCGACCATCCGAGCCATGAATTAATGGAAGATGAGTAATCGTCGGGATTTTCCAGCCGAGTCCTTTATAGATTACAGATTGACGAACAGAATTGAGCAGGTGGTCGTCTCCGCGAATGATATGGGTAATGTCCATTTCTTCTTCGTCGACTACTACAGCAAGAAGATATGTTGGAGTTCGATCAGCACGTAACAGCACTAAGTCATCGATCTCCTTAGCATTCACGGAAATTGTTCCGTGTACCGTATCATCTATTTGAACGGTTCCCTCATCCGGAGCTCGTAAACGTATCGTGTACGGGGCATCGCCGGGCTGCAATCTGTCACCATCACGCCACGGCGATCGAAATGGCGCAAGCAATTTGTCTGCTTGCTCTTGCAATTCTTGACGTTCATCGTCACTGAGATTGGCATCTTTAGAACGTTCACGTTTCTTTAGGCCGTCATCGCGTCTTTTCCGGAGATTTTCGATCGTCTCATAACATTTGAATGCTGTTCCTCTTTTGAGCATTTGTTCTACGTGGATTTGGTAGATTTTCGTCCTAGTACTCTGATAAACGATTGACTTGTCGTGTTTTATCCCTAGCCAATCCAAGCTTTCAATGATTGCCTGTTCCGCTTCCTTCGTAGAGCGCTTTCGGTCAGTGTCTTCGATTCTAAGGCGAAATTTGCCACCGTGATGTTTGGCATATAGGAAATTATACAACGCCGTGCGGCTACCCCCTAAATGAGGCATCCCTGTAGGCGAGGGGGCATATCGGGTGATAACGTCCATAGGAATCCTGTCTAAACGACTTAAATCATATGTAGTCTTTCGATAGGCAATTTCAACGTTACCTTCGAAAAATCTTGGCAGATTGACAGTTCAAAATCTTAGCCAACTGAAACCGAGGAGTGATATGGAGTTTCTAAGGGTAAGTGGTATTGGAGAGTCACCACGCGTCTAAGACTGTTGCATAATGCTGGATCAGTCTAGACATCAGCAATTTAGTACAAATTCGTATTTGTCAGTAAACGAGTTCGGCTCTGTTAAGGTCGGGAATCGCGGTATTGCGACGGATTTTCGGTCAGTGAACGGATTGTGCAACTGTCTCAGTCTTTGTTGTTTTTGATTTAGTAGTAGCATTCCAATAGATACTCCAATGAGACTTACTCAAGTGTACGTTGAAGAAATACAAGTTTTCCCTGGATATCAATTTGCCTGCTCTTAAAGATTTGAGTTTCTTTATCTTTCTCTGCTGTTTCTAAAGCAATTGATCTACCAGATTGACGAAACCGCCTTATCGCAACAGTTTCGTTATCCAGATAGGCGCATACAATATCTCCGTTAAGAGCAGACTCTGTCTTTCTGAAAATTAGAACGTCATCATCCATAATGCCTGCTTCAGTCATCCATAATCCGTTTATTTCTAAGGCGAAGTAGTCAATTTCTGAATCTAATCTGTCAGGTAATTTCATCCGGTATCGTTCTTTTGCCATTGCCGAGAGTGGGCTATCAAATGCAATGTATCCAAGGAAAGGAATCGTATGGTCTGGCGTGACGACGTCGGGTTTGTTGGAACCAACGATAGTGGGTCGAAATTCTTGTCTTCCTTTAGGCGGAGCAGATAGTGTTACCGAATCTGGCAGTTTGATAACTTCTAGCGCTCTTGCTTTGTTCGGAATACGCCGAATAAACCCGCGTTCGACCAGACATAGAATATGTCGATAGATTCCAGACTTTGACGATAGATTGAGGTGTTCTTGCATCTCCTGGTAAGACGGGGAATACCCCTTTTCTTTGAGTTGTCCGTGGATGAATATTAAGAGTTCTCGTTGGCGTTTGGTAAGCATCTGGAAATTCCTATGGTTAACAATTTTTACTATATGTTCTATACTCGTTCACTTAAAAGTCAATAGTTAATTTGAAGTTAAGGTAGTGATAGGTCTGGACATAAAAGTTTGGAGATCGGTTCCAACGGAACAAATATCCACAGGAATCAATTGTCTAAATTCGCAACCCTCGATCGAGCTTACTAATAGTAGTGATGAGGAAGAGCCGACAAGAACCTAGACGATCATAAGAGATTTGTGGGACACTAGAATGGTTTCGGAACAATTAATGATTATTACTTTTTTACCGTTTATGCTACGGACTCGACGAATATAATCGTGGTCGCATGATTCTTGGGTTAGTTCGTAATCTAGGCAGTTCATCGGCACTTTTCATTTGCCCAATCAAGCGAGCATTACAATGAACAGTCTACTTCCTTACCGGAACTAAAGCAGTCGGATCTTTTGACCTTGCTCGGTTACGAGCATCTTTCACCCCTCCTGTTTTATCGAACATTATCCAAGTAGCGAAAGCTACTCTGTTCTTTCTAGTTGCATCGCCAATTATCTTAATGCATTCTCTTGCCAGAGTTACAAGTCCATCCACTTGTACAACATTTACCAGAACTCTCGAATCATAATCAGCTGAGAAACGAGCTTGCTGTAACGAATATATACCCTGAGCTAACTCCCGGAATTCTTTTGGAAAATGCTCGATATCTCTATCTTGGCACGATCTCCTAATCACGTCATGACGAAGTGCGCGGTAAACTTCGTGCCAAGCTTTAGTAGGTACGTCTTCATCTAACTCATTTCCTACAAACTCGTCAGCACACATTCTCTGTAAACAGTGTAGCAGAGCCTGATAAGACGCATGAATGGCAAGTCTAAGCATTGCCTGACTAGAAAGATGTTCAGTTCGAACCGAGGCGATAAATTTCGCGGCCTCGGATAAATCTTCTGCATAACTCATGCCAGCTCCTTTGCTTCCTGAAAGTCAAGCCACGGTAATACATTTCCATATTCTTCTGAACAAATTTCGCTAACATTGAACAGGAAGTTAGTCAATCGCCATCGTTCAAAATCTTCGATTGTCGTACTAGGATCAAAGAAAAGACTAACTCTTATACAAAGCTCTCCACCCTCGTCTATATCAAAACTCATTTGCACATCTCGATGCTTCCCCTTATCGAAAGATTCTGAACAAAGTTTTCTCACAGACTCCAGAACGTTATCTGAAATTTCCACTGTAGTCCCCATAGTTTTGGAACGAGATCGTACGCGATAACGATTCACCATAAAGCAAGTTTAACCTAACGAACGGCAACTCAACTACCTACATAAGACTCTTGAACAGAGGTTTCAAGCTCCCAAGAAGATTATCAATTCGGTGCTGGATGGCATTCGCAAAAAATTTGCTCAAATTTGATCCATAATGAATCTGTATCGACGTTTTGTAAACTTAGAGCTTATATACTCGAGAGAATAGTTTTGCAAGTAAAAAGTGTCGGATTGTGAGTTGAGAATTTGGAACTCACCTGAACATTTTCTTCTGGTGTCACTTTCGGACTTGTATGTTGACGTTAAGAGCGATCTTCAAGTCCAGATTCACCTTACTACTTGTACCTCTTTCCCCACTTCGTAACCGTCTGTCCGCTTAAATAGAACTTCTTTGTCCACGATACCTTCGTTATCTTATCGATTTACACTATGGCAATCAACGCATTGCAACGAGAAACCGACAAAATTGCATTTTTGTGGGCTCCGACATTAGTCTTCGCCTTTCTGTGATTTCAGTGGATGAGCTTAACGGTTCCAACTCGAATCATTATATTGACGGTAACAATCTGTCGCGCTCCCGTACAGACGGTTAGATCTATCTTTTTGCTCGCAATCTGAGTAGGCCATAAACGTTGAAGTTTAAAAATTCTTTGCTTAGCCAAGCAAATCCTTTGACTCCCCACAATTCTTCCCAAGAGTTCAACACCATAAAGTACTTCGTACATTCACTCTCTCCACAACCGACAGTGAGTACTCTATGACATAGATATTTTATTGGAATCGGATACTGTTTAACAATCGCGTGCCCGTTAACAGTTTTTAGTACCCCGAATAGAATATCTGCTCAGAATGTTATTTCGACAGGCGGACGTTCTTTAAAGGAATTTACCAGATACTCTTTATCAAATGCGTTATAGATTCGGTCCGCGTAAAATCGTGGTCTCGGGTCTAAGGACTTAGGATTAACAGATTTATCGTATTTCCAAACGTCCTCATATGTTTGTCCGAACAATTATAGAGCTGACGAAACATCTGGAATTCGTGTTCCATTACCTAATTTTCCACCTGCTATCTTAATCGCAAAGTTGTAAAGTTAGTCAACACAAAGCCAAAGACTCTGGCCATGAAGCACTTCATGAGGGTACTGTAGGATTATGTCTGGAAATTCGAATTTGGGGAAAAAGCGTTTTCAGCGGATTTTAAAATTCCCTGAAAACGCTTCTCGCGATCGAGCAACCCTATAGTATAGTTGTTCGGAAGTTCGACTTGACTTGTGGAAGGTCAATCGGTATGCAAAATAACTAATTTTTTATCTTTTGGAGGTCTATACGTTAATAGAACTTTAGCACTTTTTTCTACCCCCCCCCCCATAGAAAAATTTCTGTGCTATAGTTTGACTATGTAAGCGGTAAATTGGTTGTGTTTGTCGAAACTCTGTTCACCGCGTTTGAGTCGCCCGCCGGTCTCAAAATTTGAATGTTTGATTAAGGACAAAACATTATGAGCATTTCCCTTGCAATTCCTTCCGTTGGCCAAGATTCGAGTGTCGAATTTTTACCCGATCATTCTGTCGGCGGTAGAATTTCTCGTTTTGCTGGCCAGATTCTAAGCTTAGCCCCTTGTATGACTCGTTCATTGAAAGTTTCGGTTTCGTCTTTTGCCCTCGGGGCAGTGGCTACAACTAGTTTGATGGGGGGGGGTAGCATATTCTCAGGGGTGTACGAAGACTAATAATAGTGCAACAAGAACGGTAACTCATACCTGTAGTCAGTCTAGCATTACTACACGAATTAGCTTTATTCGAGAAAGTGAATGGGGAAACAATGCGGGCAACATAAACGTAACTTTGGGTTCCTCAACAAATGTTGAAGTCTCTGGAGGTAGTTTACCCATTTTTGCCTTTAGCATTGCTACAGGTGGAGCGACTGGCGTAAGATTTTCTCAGTCGGCCAATGGTCAGGATATTGAAGCCTCTTCAAATGTGCCGTCTGCTATTGACGTTAAAAATATTTTTGGCAATAACGATTACGTGGATGCAGGAAATTCGCCGATTACGATATCAGTCAATGGAAATATCTCCGTAGCAGCTTCCTCCAGCTATGCAATTCGTGCATCTCGCACCGCGGGAATTGCAGCAAATGCTCAAACACTAGCCACCAACATCACGATTAGCACGGCGAATATCACGGCAGGCGGCGGGGGGATTTGGACGAGAAGCAAAGGAAATGTTTCGATCACCGCGGGAAACATCACCGCATCTGGAAAACCCGGAATTTCAGTCAATAACGATGAAGCCAATACAAGTTCTACTACCGTTTCGTCGGTGATAAGTGTCAATGTAAGTTCAATTACTTATAACGGAAATGCATTTGGCATGGGTGTCATCGTAAGCGATGTAACGATATCAGCAAATATTGGATCGATCACGAACTCAGGAACTAATGAGAATATAGGAATATACCTTTCTACTGGTAATGCTTCTGGTAACAATCCAATAACATTTACTTTGAGTTCAGCAAATACTTCAAACCGAGTAATTTTTGCCCGAACCAACAGGACGGGGACATTTACCTTTTCTGTAACTGGTGCGGTAACGAGCGCACATCTTGCAGACATAACTTCTAGCGGTGACATAAGTGTTAGTACAAATTCTTTCAGTGCGAGGCCGGAAGGAATTGGATATAACGCAATTACCCTCAGCGGAAAAAATGTAACAGTAAATACTTCGGGAACCATTAACGCCCGTAGAATGGCAGTTGATGTAAATCACTCTGGCAACGCGACGATCTCAGTTACGGGAGATATGACGGGAGAACACACGTCTGGAACAATTTTCACCACTCAAGCGACTAGTTCTTCAACGACAAATGTCGTTACGATAACGACGACGGGGGATATAAATAATACAAATACCGGGGCCTTAGGCGTAATCCGATCAAAAGGAAATGTCGGTGGGCGTGTAACTGTTTCGACAAAGAACGTAACGAGCAGTGGTTACTACGCCATCAATATCGACTCGAACAACGGCCCCGTCAGCATAACTACGGCGGGAGCAGTAAAAGCAACGGGGTCTTCAACAAGCAAAGACATCGCGGCAATAAAAATTGACAATACCAATTCGTCTTCAACGGCCTCTCCAACCGCTACGATAGTCCTCAATAGCGGTTCGGTCATAGGAACAACCGGTAAAGGAGTGATAGTCGTTACCAAGAACCAAGCTGCCGCCCAAGTTTCAGCCACCGTTACCGTCAACTCTGGCGCAAGTATGGTCGGCTTCGTCAAACTCGGAGAAGGCAACGACGAGATAAAGTTCAATGGCGGAAGCTATACGTTGGGTGCATCTCAGAAAATAGATGGCGGGAGTCATACGAACGATAACGATGTTCTAAACTTTAATTCCGGAACATGGACGGTAACGGCATCCAATTTCACTAACTGGGAAACTCTAAAAATAAGTTCGAGTGGAACCGCTAAGTTCCTTGGTAAAGGAACGGGTAGCGGCCAAGATTTAGGATTCGATAGCGTTGTCGTTGATGGCGTTCTGTCTCTTCAAGACGGAACTGTCGGCGACCATCTCGATATAGAGGGAAATCTCTCAGGTAGCGGCGTGATCCACGTTGATGTCAATTTCACAACCAAAACCTCCGACCGAGTTGTCGTTTCGGGAACGGTAACTGGTAATATCAAAATCAGATTGAATGATGTAACTCCGAGTGGTTCCCAACATGTGGTTGATACTAAAGTTCGGATACTATCGCTAACCGGAACTGGTCAAAACGCTTCTGTATTCTCGTTAGAGAACAGTGAGTTTCTTGCGGGCGGATACAAATATACGATCACCGTAACTAGTAATCGGCACATTGAGCTTAATTCGACTCGCAGTGTCCTAAGGTGTACAGAATCGAGCTCGGTTACGGGAGTGTTCAGTTGCGCGGGAACTATTTCGACGCCTGAGTACATTTCAAAAACAGGCAACACAAACATATCGGCAACGCTGGCAAGCGGGGCAACGGTAACGGTTTCATCGTTCAAAGCTATAAGTATGGTAGGAAGTGCCGCCGTCACTTTTACGCAAGCAGCCAACGGAGGATCAATTAACGCCACCGGAAATGCTTCAGGCGCTATAGATGCCTCGACAACAGGAAATGGTGCAGTGAACGTCACATTGACGGGAACGGCCAATCTCCAAGGCTCCGGAACAGCGGTGCGAGCGTTTTCTTCTGGAACCGGAGCGGTCAGCGTTAGAGCCGTTCAGGTCAATGCAAATAATGCCAGTGCAACGGCGATTGAAGCTCGGGGGTCAGGTAGCAGTGTGTCGGTGAGTACAACAGGAACGGTATCCGGAGGAAAAAGTGGAATTACGGCCTTCAATCATAGTTCGGGAACTGGATCAGTCACTGTTTCGGCTAGCAGAACCGTAACAGGAAGCAGTGCGACCGCAATCTACGCTTTGAATAGAGGCACAGGAGGTGTCTCAGTTACAACTTCTGCAGTTAATGCTGGCACTAACGGGATTGATGTTCGAAATTTTGCTGGTGGAGCGATTACTATTGTCGCGAACGGAGCAGTTGCCGCAAGTGGATCCGGCGATAAACATGCAGGGATATTTCTCAATAATGATGCTAGCGGTGGTGCTATATCCGTTGCAGTTGGGAGTAATGGCAGTTTAAGTGGACATAACGGCGTATTTATTGACGATAAAGGTGGGGCTAGAGTAACTGTAAATGCAACAGGCAATGTCACTGGTGTTGGAGGCGATGGCGTTTATGTCAATAAGACAGGCTCAGGTGGAGTCTCAGTTACAGCTTCAGCACTTATTGCTGGCACTAATGGGATTGATGTTCGTAATTTTGCTGGTGGAGCGATTTCCGTAGTAGCAAATGGAGCAGTTACGGCAAATGGATCAGGCGATAAACATGCCGGAATATTTCTCAATAATGATGCTAGCGGTGGCGCTGTATCCGTTACAGTAGTGAGTAACGGCAGTTTAAGTGGGCATAACGGCGTATTTATCGACGATAAAGGTGGTGCTGGAGTAACTGTAAATGCGACAGGCAATGTCACTGGGGTCGCAGGGGATGGCGTTTATATCGAAAAAACTGGCTCGGGTTCCGTTCTAGTGAACGTTGGTCAAGTGACGGGTAAAAAACGAGGTGTTTTCATCAATCATACCAGCACGGGAACGATTACAGCGACAGCAACTAAACTTGTGCGTTCAACGGCAAATGCAGGGGCATTCTCAGGAGTGGAGGTCATCAATTCCGGAGATAATATTGACCTTGTTCTAGCCGGAGTCACTGGAGCTAAACACGGCGTAGAAGCGAAAACCACAACAACGGGATCGATCTCAATTGTAACGTCAGGCGCTATCACCGGACAAACAGATGGAATAAGAGCTTTTGTGGAGGGTCAAGGCAATGTTTCAGTCACAGTTTCAGGAAACATCACATCTGGGGATCAAGGTTTTGCTTTAAACACAAAAGCAGGCAGTGGGACAACGACAATAGTCATCAATGGAGGAGATATAGGTGGACAAAAATCCATCAAAAACCTCAACGGTTCTTCCGTAATCACCGTCAACAATACTGCCGAACTTAAAGGCGATGTGGAACTGGGTGGCGGCGAAGATCAGCTCACCTTTAATAGTACGAAGTTTAACTCGTCAATCCGTTTAGATGGCGGTGAAGATGTATCTACGGATAGTTCGATTGATAGTCTAACATTCAGTTCGGGAACCGTAACGGCAGTCGCAGCCAATTTAAGAAATTGGGAAAGAATAACTGTCGCAAGCGGTGCAACGCTTAAATTCAACGCATCCAATACAGTGACTGCTGAGGAACTTCGCCTTCTTGGAACTTTGTCACTCCAAGATGGTGACACGAATGATCGCCTTATTACTACCGGAAACTTCAACACGCTAGGAAACAACGTAACAGGAACTATTGCAATCGACGTTAATTTCGCAACCGGTGCTTCCGATACAATAACCGTTCGAGGTAGTATGACAGGTAGAAAACAATTAAACGTAAGAGACATTACGCCTTCAAACAATTCGAATCGAACAGAAAACCCAATTTCCATAATTACTGTTACAGGAACAGTCACCTCGAATGCATTGACACTCAATACAACTCGTATTCGGTCAGGCGGATACTTCTACACTCTGAGTTTCGATTCCACTACCAAATCGTTCAGACTGCTTGGAGTAGCAGGTGTCACCAACTGTCAAGGAACATCGACTGCAGGAACATTTAACTGTTCTGGTGCAATTACTGCTTTAGAGAATATCATTGCTCGCGGAAACGAGAATCTGATCGCTAACCTTACTAGATTAGCGACGGTTTCGGTGAGTTCCGATGTTGCGATTTCGATGTCCGGAAAAGCATCGGTTACGTTTACTCAAGAAGCCAATGGAGGAGCCTTAACGGCTTCTGGAACAGCGAGCGGTGTAATTCTAGCTTCAACGACAGGGAACGGAGCGGTTTCAGTTCAATTAACGGGTACAGCGACTCTAACCGGAGCCGGGTCTGCGATAAAAGCAACATCCACTGGAAACGGTAATGTAACAATAACTGCAGCAAATGTCGTTGCGAGTAATGCAGCTGGAATAGCGATTGAAGCGGAAGGTCGTGGCAGACAAGTCAGCGTTAATGCGTCTACGACATCAGGTGGACGCAATGGAATCGTTGCAAAGAATACCGGAACGAACGGCTCGGTAACGATCAATGCCACGGGATCAACCACCGGAGGAACGGTAGGGATTGATGCTACGACGACCAGCGGGAGTATTACGGTCAACGCGACTTCTGTTTTGGGAGGTGTTGTCGCTAAGAATGCTGGCGGAACCGGTAACGTTAGTGTGACAACCACAGGTAATGTCACTGGAAGTCGATCTGTTGCCTTGGATGTAGAAAATCTCGGTCGTGGAACAATAGCTGTGACCACCTCAGCGACAGTTACGGCAACTGCCGTTGGTAACGCAAATGTGAACGCGGGAAGCATAAACGTTAATGCCGGAGCGAATGTTACAAGCGTAACTATTTCTGCGAACAATGTATCTGGGGTTCACCACGCAGTACGATCGATAAACAATGGCTCAGGGCCTACGTCAATTATGTTGAATGGAACGGTTCAGAGTCAGAGTGCGAGCGCTATACATGCTCAGAACAGTGGAACGGGAGCCATAACCATTACGCTAGCAGGCGCAGTCACAGGAGGAACACAAGGTGCGGCCATCGACACACTGACTGACGGAGGAGCGACCAATATCACTCTAAATTCAGGAGCTGTTATTACAGGAACAATCGCTATTCGTAACGATGAGGGCGCTTCAGTTGTGAATGTAAATTCGGGAGCTTCAATCTCTGGAGCAGTTAGATTGGGAGCAGGAGCTGATACCCTAACTTTTGCCGAACCGACATTTGGAACATCGATATTAGATGGAGGGGATGATAGTGGTAACACACAACCTGAAGACATTTTGACGTTTAATGGAGGTACATTCTCAGCAACTATGACACAAGAACGATGGTTGAACTGGGAAAAGATCGTAGTTGGTAATCAAGCCACAGTAAGTTTCAGTGGGTCTGATAATCATGTGGATGCGACGGACTTTGATCTTAAAGGAACGGTCTCTCTTCAAAATGGTACTGTCCAAGACGGCGTAACATTCCGGTCAAACCTCGTCGGAGGAGGGATCATTAAGCTGGATGCAAATTTCTATACAGGGTCAGCAGACTTAGTCAATATCGTTAACAATGTTACCGGGACAACACAGCTGGATATCAGAGATGTTTCTACACAGACAGGGGGTGAAGAAGACAAGGCTATTGTCATTGTAGATGTGTCTGGAACAGCTTCAGCGTCGGCATTTGAAATTATGCGGAATCCGCAATCATCAGGGGCTTACGATTACGAACTGACCTTCAATAGTACGGATACAACTTTCTCGGTCAGAAGGAAACACGCTGCCAGTAGTGTCATGTTAGTGGCTACACCGATTGCTTTGCTCGATGGATTTACAAGAGCGCCGACTCTGTATGAGCGTCGAACCGCAGACTCTAATGCCCCTTACTGGAGCAGAGTATTTTCTAGGAATAATGGTTACGGCACAGCTCGTGAAGGTTCAGCAGAATATGAGTCGTCAAACACCGGTTTCCAGATAGGGTATGATCTAGCGACAACCAAAAATGATTTCGGTACTGTCGTTTATGGTGCAACTATTCAATACAATAGTATGGAAGTGGATGTGTCGGCTTTCAACGTTGCCGGAACATATACGGCAAAAGGTTTTGGAATTGGAGGAACAGCAACTGTTTATATGAAGGATGGAACCTACGTTGATACCCAACTTCAATACAATCAAGTTTCAGCGGATTTCGAAGTGGGTAACAGTATTGGAACAGTACTAGATGGTCATGAGTCTACGGCAATGCTTCTCAGTGCAGAGGTCGGAAAACGATACTCAATCAATGATGAATACACGCTTCTATACAGCGGGCAACTGAACTGGGGTAACGTTGATGGAGGAAATACCACAACAGCAAGAGGGCAGTCAGTAGATTTTGGAGGGGATTCAAACTTGACATTAAGAGGGGGAGCAAGAATAGAGTATAAGAGCGATGCCAATCAATTCTATGGACTTGCAAATTTATACATAGATACATTAGACTCATGGGACATCACCTTCGCAACAGAAACCTTCTCAGACAGCAAGGGAACAGTGTTAGCGGAAATAGGATTCGGAGGTGAGGTTGAATTATCTCCGACTTCAGCGTGGTTTGGACAGGCGGCATTCAAGACTAGTTTGAAAGGTGGTGTCGAGAAACGAGATTCAACCTATCTCTCGACAGGAATTAGGTGGTCTTGGTAGTGCTTTTTGATTGGTCTCACTGAACGGAAAGAATAATTTACCCTTTTCTTAAAGGAGCAAATCTCATACTCAACGAACCAATGCAGTTTTTCTAAACTTTGTGTTTCGCAACAGTTGCAGTATGACTATCTCTCTTGTTCAATTTCCAGACAAATGCTTGCATAATCGTCACGAAGAATCAGATCCAACGCTGTTCTATAAATTTCTGGGTAACGTTTTTTCAGCTCTTGTTCTGGCATAAGCGGGTACCACGCTCCTTCAATCGCTCGAAAATCAATCCTTGCCCAACATATACCACCTGAGGGGAATCTCCGCCATGCCAAATGAAATACACGCCAGCCCGACAATACCTGAAGTTCTAATCTCTAAAAGCTTATACCAAGAAGAATCAGCATAATTCTATTGCCAGTTCACAAATATCTCAGACACGAGTTGCACTCTCTAAGGCAAAGATCATCAAATAGAAATACTCTCAAGACATATAGTTATGTTTTTTTACCTATCAAGAACATAAACTGTTTAAACTTAGAGCAGTTCCGAAACGAGTATGAAATAATTACTTTTAACACTCACAGAAACGAATAATACACTACCTTCTTGGATTCTCTAGGAATGGTTATCCTAAATTTTGTTTCCCGTTATAATGTTATATGCGAGGCGAATGTACATTTTACTACACTATCATGAATATACCATGGTATAATGTGAGTATGACAGCTCCAACACATGCTTTTGGACATGAACACTATAGAAGAAGGGAATTCGTAACTTGGCAGACTCGAACAAAACCAATGTGGTTATAATTGGTGGCGGCTACGCAGGCATAGCGCTAGCGCGTAGAATTGATTCGCTATGCAACGTTGTACTTATTGATCCCAAATCAAGTTTTGTTCACAATGTAGCTGCTATCCGAGCGATAGTTGAACCGGAGTTATTCGATAGGTTTGTACTTCCGTATCATTTGATGCTTAAAACCGGTCGACATATTCAAGACAAAGCCGATAAGATTGCAGACGGCTCGGTGCAACTTAGATCTGGCGAGACACTGAATTGGGATATATGCATCGTCGCAACAGGGTCTACATACGCGCTTCCCTTCAAACCGGCTCAATCCGAACTTACTCAATACAAAGAAGCCGTTCACACAGCAAACCGACTGGTGCAATCTGCAAATGAGATTGTTGTCGCCGGGGCTGGCCCAGTTGGAATTGAGTTGGCGGGAGAGGTTTCCTCAAAGTACCCCAACAAGTCCGTTATTTTGGCCTGTAAGACTCCAAGTCTGCTCGATAATTATCCTGCTCGGTTTGGGCAGCTTTTGATTAAACAACTGAAGTCTATTGGAGTTGATGTGCGTCTTGGTGTTGAGGTTGAAAATTTAGCCGAAGCTACCAGCCCGTTCCAAGGAAAAGCCACTTTGACTGATAATTCGGTATTCGAAAATGTTGCTATCTTTCCAACGACCGGTTCCAAACCAAATACATCACTTTTGTCTTCGATTCCCGACGTTAAAACTGCGACAAGTCAAAGAGTTACAGTCGACCCATGGTTACGGCCAGCAAAATACCCAGCATTATTTGCTCTTGGTGATGTTGCAGAGACTGGCGACGCTATGACTGTAGTAGGAGTTGAACGTCAGACGGGTTGGTTATTCAAGACTATTAAAAAGTATCTGAATGGTGCGACCATTGAAGACCTTGCTCCGTACAAACCTTGGTCGTCGCCACCATTTCTTGTTCCGTTAGGAGTAAAATATGGAGCAAGCGTATTAGATGGGAATGTTGTTGGTCCATTTCTAACCAGTATGATCAAAGGCAAAGGACTGTTTATGACGAAATATAGAAATTGGTTGAGGTTATGAAAGTTCCATCGGGTAAAACGTGATGAGATACACTCATAAAGAGTCAACATTCAAAGCGAGGAATTTTTTTATCCAGATAACAATTTATAGTCGTTCACTCCATCGTTTCTTGGCTAATTGTAGACATTAAACAGAAGTCACATCGTAACCATATAAGTTGTCTAATCTGGCGTGAATAGCAGTCGGAGCGAGTTTTCCGGCTAGCCACATCGGACCATAGGTTTTCAAACGCCCCCAAGTAGAGCGCTGATGAAAAGTCTTTGCATTCGCTCGCGATCCAGCTTGAACGCCGGAAGCACGCTCGAAACGAATATTCTGATAGGATTTTAGCGCTTCATTGACAGTCTGAAATCTATTCAATCGTTCCGTTACGACCCAAGCATCTTCAACTGCCATTGCTGCACCTTGCGCCATAAATGGTAGCATCGGATGAGCGGCATCGCCGATGATTGCTACGCGTCCGTCTACCCATGATTTCAAAGGTGGCCGATCAAATAGTGCCCAGCGATAGATTGCATCAGAATTACGTATTATATTTAATATAATTGGATGCCAACCCTTAAAATCTGAAAGGGCTTCATCAATTGTTCCTTGTTCAGTCCAAGACTCTGAAATCCAGTCATCGCGTTCGACAACTGCTACCAAGTTTGCCAATTTTCCGCATCGCAGTCGATACGTTACAGCATGTGCCCCTCTCCCCATCCAACCACATGCTGTTGGATCAGGAATTTCTTTTCCCAGTCGTTCCATAGGAACGACTGCTCGCCAAGCAACGTTACCAGTAAACTTCGCTTTTTCGTCGCCTAACATCTTAGTTCGAATTGGAGAGTGGATACCGTCAGCTCCAATTAATACGTCACCCCAAACTTCCGATCCATCACGTAGTTTTGCACAGACGGAGTCATTATGTTTTGAGTACCCGACCACTTCTTGATTCAATCGAACTACGTCTGGTACTTTCTTTCTCAGGGCTTTTTCTAGTAAGGATATATAGTCTGCACGATGGATATGGAGATACCTCGATCCCCAACGAGAAACTGCAGTATCGGCTAGCGGGACTGAAAACAAATGCATGCCAGAAAGCCCCAATCTGCCTTCAATAGCAACTGGTTCGAAAGCATATTCCTCAAAGGCATTTTCTAACTCGAGTTTCTCAAACACTTTCATTGCGTTCGGAGGAACTTGGATACCGGCTCCGATTTCTCCCAATTCAGGAGATTTCTCTAGAACGATAACCTCGTGTCTAAAGTGCAAGCAACATAAAGCGGCTGTTAATCCTGCAATACCGCCTCCTGAAATAATGACTTTCATAAATGACCGCTCACTTTTTTAAGAACTGCATGAACATTGGTTGGAACGTTGTCTCCACGCCAGCAAACAGGCTAGTTGGACCGAACGCGTACTCAGCGTGGTTCATAAAGACAGTAAACATTCTTACCTCTTAGTTCGACTAAAGAAAACGGAATGCCTAATTCATCCGCTACCGATTGAAATTGTGATTCATCATAGTCCGAGAACCTGATAAGCGTGAATGCCTTGGAGTTGAAAAGAATAAAGTTCGTTCTTTCGTTATGGGAATTATATACATTTTGACACGTTGGGTGTCACAGGTATACGGTTCTGAGCTCTCGACCTATCACCCCTCTTTCGAGTGTCACTAGGTCTCTCAAACACAATATCTCCGAACTCTCCAGGTAGATTCCCGCCCGACTTCGCAATGCGAGAGATATTGATGGCGGCATTCACATCGCGATCGATTTGAATACCGCAGTTAGAACACGAGTAAACGCGTTCTGAAAGAGACAAGTCTGTTTTGATCTTGCCACATCCAGAACACATCCGGCTCGTGTTTTTAGGATTCACTCGCGTAAATTTACCACCGGCACTTTCAGCCTTGTAGGAAAGCAGAGTTGCGAACTTACCCCAGTTTTGTTCTAATATACTTCGTGCAACCTTAGGGTTTTTGGTCATGTTTTGTATTTGTAAATCTTCTATTGCGAGATTGGCAGATAACCGAACGATCCTCGTCGTTTCTCTATGGATATAGCCGTGCTCACTTTCGCGAACCCGTTGACATTCTTTAGCATAACGAGTTCGGGCTTTCAGATAGGATTCACTTCCCCTCGTTTTTCCCTTCCTGTGTTCCGGAGTTTTCTTCCCCTTGTCTTTCTTGACTTCTACTCTCAATTTCTTCTGAAGTCTCTTTTGTCGCTTGAGATCGCGTTTCCGGCCTTTGACTATTTCACCAGTCGACAGAGCTACTAAATTGTTCACGCCCATATCTATACCAATCACTGAAGCATCAGACGGTTTAACCGCATTTGTTGTCGTGACCACAAACTGAACATTCACACGACGTTCCGTTACGACTATACGAACCAACTTGATTTCACCGTGGGGAATATCGTTGACATAGAACGGATCAAACCCCTTGATGTTGACGGTCCACCCTTTCTTACGTTCCCTGAGTTGAAAACTCCCTTTCGGACAGTCAAACGAACGCATTCGCCTACGGGGCTTAAATCGCGGAAAACCGACTTTACTTGCCTCCTCTTTGACCCGCTTAAAGTAATTTTTGAACGCCTTATCCAAACGATTGAGACAAGAACGCATTACGAGTACTGAGTACTTACCGTACTCCGCATCATCCGCTCGTATTTCTGTTAGTGACTTACACTGATCATAGAAACTGATAGACTGACCTGTTTTTTTGTAACAATCTATTCGCTCTTCTAATGCACTGTTATACAAAATCGCTTGCATCGCGATGAAATCACGCACTTTCTTGTGTCCGCCCTTGCTAAGTTTGGCGGTGCGCGTATGTGGAACAGCAGTCGAAGGCATAGGACAAGTGTGTCCGCCCTTGCTAAGTTTGGCGGTGCGCGTATGTGTTCGAGTGATGATTGCAGTAGACTCGATAACTGAGTCATTAGCCTCAAGTCCCATGAGACTTCTCCTTTCAGGATATAGATAACTTCCTTTATACTACGGTTCGTTAAATCTTTCAAGAAAAAATTTGAAAAAATGAAATGAGTTCCCAATACTGAAGAAAATTTGTACGTTTGCTCTTGAGTGACAAACGTTGGTACTGAACCATTCTAAGGGGGGGGGCAAACCAAATGAAAGAACCGGTGCTTAAAGCAAATCAAAGCACAGATTCAAGTTGCGAAAAATGGAACTTCAAGGTCACAAGTACCGATAGGCATCGCGGCAGATTGAATTGCACACAAATTTTTGAGTGGTTGGCTAACGTAGAAACTTTCGTATAATCTCCCGGTTACTCCGCAAATATGGGAGTGATTCGCCTGAAAACCCCCTATCTGTATGCCCTCTTTTTCTCGTTTTTGTGTCAAAAAGTATATAGTTCCCTTCGTTATCAATCTAAATTCCCGGTAGTCGCCTGACTGGCCAACTTGTTGGCTCGTATTCTTGCCAAGAATAGGGAGGTTGGTCTTCTTCGTAGCATATAATTTGAGAGTTGTGATAATGTTCACTTACTCAAATATGTGTCGGGTCTATATTTGAATACTGCATGCTCAGATTGCCAACATTTGTCAGTTAAGTCGAAGATTGTCAAAACTTTGTGAATCTTTAACCTGTTAGCAAAATTATAGGTATCTATAAAGCCCTGAATGTGTTCTTTCAGTTTGTCATGTGTCTCATAGTGATACTTTTTTTACAGTAGCTTCTTTAATGGTTCTATTTATTCGTTCCACTTGCCCGTTCGTTCAGGGATGATAGGGAAGTGCCGACTTATGTTCTATATTACTTTCTGAGCAAACAGCGTCAAATCCATTGCATTTGACATTGCTATCGATTTTATAGTCGTGTGATTCGTTTTCCTTCTTTGAGAGTTTAGGATTTCTCGAATTAGTGAACTGACCGCCATTGTCAGTCAAAATCGTATAAATAGTGTAAGGCACTTTTTCAACCAAGGTCTCGAAAAATCGAACTTAGACTTTTCGCGTCGATTTGTCGTGCAGTTCAACGTAGGCGTTTTTCGATGTGCGGTCGATGGCTACGAACATAACGAGTCGCCCTTCTTCGGTGTTGAGATGGGCTATGTCTAAATGGAAGTAACTGATCGGATATTCTTTGAACTTCTTTGTCTCGGGAGTTTCATTTTCTTCTTTTAGAAGTTTAGATGTCCAGTGATTCTGAAATACCCTATGGAGATTCGATCGTTTCAAATGGGGAATTGATTCTTGCAGAGAATACAGACAGTCATCCAACGACAACCGTGTTGTCGTCCGGAAATAAACACAAGCGGCTTCCTTTGCTTTACTCAAACCCTTTTGCCGAGGCTCTTGTGGGTCCGACGTCGGTCTTCGGCCGACTCAGGCTCGTACCATTTCCTAACTGTGAGTTAGTTTAATCGTTATCACCTCACTAACGCGCGCGTTGAGATCGACGAGGTTGCTTCTTGGATATCTGTTCTAATCGCAAGCGTAGTGATCGAGTTGGTGTGTTACACTTGACCCATAACTGTTTTCTCAAGATGGAATTGCTTTATGATGGCAGTATATCACCCTGCGGACATGTTTGTAGGACTTGGACATTTTACCGTCATAAGATTTGCCCGCGATTTTGCGATTGTGAGCAGAAATACTAGTAGACCTTGAACCATTTAAGAAACAGATCAACGATGAACGCCAATGCTCCAGTTCCAAGTGCTATAGCGATGGCAATTCCGATCGGTTGGAGAATGCTTAATTTGCCAGACTGTTCGTCAAATAACGACTTAACATTCGTCACGGTCGAAGATAAATCCGTCACGGCCGAAGATAAATCTCTGACTTGATTACTTAAATTCCTTACATGTTCGTCTGTTTTTTCAGCATGCGCGGCGTGTAGCCTGCTTTGCTCCTTGAACTTATCGTCAAGGTATTCCTTGAGATCGAAAGTGATTTTTGGATTGTCAGACATGGTATTTCCTTCAGAAGTGACAGGCATAACATATAAATTGAGTTGCATTCAAATGCAATAATTGCATTAACTTTTTTGGGGTAGGCGTATAAGGGTGCTTAGGTATACCCTTCTGCAAACAGGAGCGCAGTATGATATACTTTCATTATACAGCAATTCCATCTGGAGGAAACAGTTATGGACGTATTTTTTCCAAAGAAAACAGAAGTCTATTGTCAACTTGAAGTTGTACGCAAAATACGACTTGACCTCTAGGGCATTTGACTACGAGAGAAATATAGTTCGCAAATTCTCTAAAACTTCCTGCGAACATCAAAATAAATGTATCTTCCACGATTTGAGTGTAGGGAAGGGAAGTATCCACTTGCGAATTCATCAGCAATCGGTGGATCTTGATCGGCGATATTTCGAATGCCAAGTCTTAGACGAGTATCTCCACCCATCCATTCTTCTACCGTATACTGCCCGTAAATGCTAATGGTTTGAAAAGAGTCCACGACAAAGAGTTCTCCATTGGCATCTCCTCTGACTGAAGTGTCAATGACTTCGCCAACAAAGTTGTAAAAGAGTCCTGCTCCCCAAACATCTTTTCTCCAGATCAAACTTGCACTACTTCTCCATTCAGGTCGTCCATTTTGTTTAACACGGTCTCCTGTACCTCCTAGGGCAACTTGGTTGCTCGCCGTACCAGCGGCTATGGCTGCTAAGATAGTTTTTGCGTCCTCAGAATGATCTTGATTGGCTTTCGAAAGGTATGCAGCGTTAAACTTCACGTCAAAACTTCCGTACTGATCGTACTCTTGACTCCAAGCAAGCCCTAAATCAATTCCTTCGAATTGCCTTGGAGTGAGGTTAATATAGGGATCCAAGACTTCTTTTATGTCACCAGCTGGAGTCAATTTGGCATCATTGAAAAGATTGGTTTGCTCCGTTGTGGGGTCTTCGCGCACTACGTTTGGGTTAGAACTCCCTCGTAAACGTAATACGTAGTCCAAGGATATTTGATTTTGGTCGCTGAACAAACCAACAACATCTTCTTGGTCAACTCGCCACCAATCCAATGTCAAAACCAAATTCTCAACAGAAGCGGGTTGAAACACCATTCCTATCGATATATTCGTATTTTCCTCTGGTTTAAGGTCGGGGCCGCCTGATCGTACGCTCTCAACGGAAACACCATCACAATTTCGTACGGAAAATGCAGTATTTTTAGCCATTGCTTCAGCAGCACAGTGTATCCAATCTTCTCTATTTGTGTTAACCCTTCGAATGTTGTTTGCATTTATTTGTTCTAAATTTGGAGCCCTAAAACCTTGCGAAAACGCTGTACGAACTTGAAATTCCGGGTGAGGAAACCAAGATAATGCTACTTTTGGTTTGATAACCCCACCAACGTCCGAATAGTTTTCTGCACGAATTGCGAGTTGTGCGTCAAGTCTATGCACCATGTCGACATTCATATCAGAATTAACGAGAGGAATAGCGAGCTCTGCAAATGCAGATGAAACAGTTCTGTCACCGTTAGTATCAGGACTAGGACTAGAACCGACAACATCACTACCAATTACATTATCTGTTACGGCATCAGTAAACGTTATCGTACCGTCAAGGCGGGGATCGCGGTCGTCAGTAAATTCCTCCTGTCGAAATTCGAATCCAAAAGCGAGTCCCATATGCCCTGCTACCATTTCACGGAATGTTCCGTCTGAAAGTTTGAAGTCGACCAAAGTTATAGAGGTTTCACCTTTTCTGAATACAGGAACGATAAAACTGTTAATTGTCGCTTGATTACTTGCGCTGTTGAATGTGCTAGGTGCGTGTATGTCAGACGTGTTTCCTCCAGCAAATATATTGTAAGCGGTAGCATCAGTACGCGAAATTGCTCTTTGAAACAACGTGGTGCTCATACGATTAGTTGTATCGACTGTTTCAGCTTTGGAATGTAGCAGAGCAGTATCGACATTCCAGTTTGCCCAATCGAATCTAGCACCACCTAGAAGTCTGAAAGTATTATTTGTTACGTTTGTCATCCTTGGCCCAGCGTCAAGTGCCCGGTAGTCATTCACCCGTAGATCTTTGTTAAATGGGTTGTGATGGGCGTTCGCTGGAATTCCGAACCTACCGCTAGAGAGTATTTGCGCTGTTTCTCTTTGACGATTGTAATCGGAAGAGTAGTAAATGAACTCGCCATAATACCGAGTTCCATTGTCGTCTTGATGATTGAAGAACATCATTAAATTTTGACGTTCAACATCTCCTACTAGATCCCGATATCGGGCGCGATCTAATCTCAACGACGCATCTATAGAACCACCGTCGTCTGCGCATACACCGTTTCCAAGGTCGTGACGACAACCCGACACTGTGCTGGGTTGAATATGAAAACTTGTGTTATTGTTTACTTGGGTAATTCCTCCGTCCAATGATGTAAATTCACCCCATTGAGAATTTGAGCTTAAGTTTCGTAACTGAGTATCATCTTCAAACGGAGTTCCTTTAAAGTAAACTCTTAAATCTTCGGTCGCTGAATACGGTCTTTGCAGTGCAGAGAATCCGTCACGAGATAGAAAATTTGCGAAAATGGAAAAATTTGATCGATCGTCGTTAAAGTTTACGCCGTATTTGAGTGTACCAGAGAGTTCTGCTAAGTCTATCCCGTCTGAAGTACCGTATCGAAGGCTCACATCATATCCTTCGTAATCGTCTTGCGTAATTGTGTTGATAACTCCGGCAACAGCATCCGTTCCGTAGATGGCTGACGCACCGTCTCGCAACACTTCTAAACGCTCAATACCTGTTACAGGAAGAGACTGAGAGTTGACGGTAACGACGGGAACAAAATTTTCAACTTGAGTTCCTGGGTGCAAAACCAAACGTCGTCCATTGAGTAAGACTAGGGTGTTGCCTGTTCCGATTGCGCGCAAGTTTATCGATCCGATGTCTCCTCGGGCTCCGTTGATGCCTGCAAATTCGGATTCACCGAAAATTACGTCACCTGCTTGAGGAATTGAACGCAGAAGTTCTCCGCCACTTCCGGCTCCAGTAACTTCAATGTCATCGCTAGTTAGAATTGTAACAGGAAGAGCCCCTGCGATATCGGAGCCAACAATTTGTGTGCCAACAACGACTACTGTTTCAAGTTCTCGAGTTTCGGACTCCGACGGTGTTTCAGATTCCGATTGGGTTTCAGTCTCTTGAGAATACCCCCCCCCTTGGAAATATGCAGTGCATGCAACAGCAAGCAGGGAACTTTTTAGAAAATTTTGATGGGTCATAGGAAGTATTCCTAACTGATTGATGTGGTTAGTCCAATAATATAGCATTTCGCAAATTTTGCAATAAATTTTGTATTCTTTAAAAAATGGAATCAACATCGCGATTCTGTAAACCAGAAGTTGTTACACATAAGGACAGAAGAAAGCAAGATTTCGAAAATGTTCACTGAACTGAACACATAAAGTATCGGACGATCTTCTCTCGTTCGAAAGACTGAGTTTCCTTTGATTATTAAGCCAATGCACGTTTCCAGACATCTATTTGCGGAATGGTACACCTAATGACTGCAATTGTGTCGAAGTTGACATATTCGTATTATACCACGTATTCGCTTGTACGGGTAGCGAGCTATATATTTCACGGATTTTTCATCTCCCAGAGGATATCTAAAATGTTTTGAACGGCGATCTAAATGGCATGTCTCCGCACATTGAGGTTAGGCCAATTTGAAGTGAGAGGTACTGCTTAGAATCCATTATTTTTGCGCATTCAAGTAAGCAAAGTTCGGAATTCATAACGTTAGGACAAGAAAATCTAATTGAGAAACCTTTTGTGCGAATGTTATACATTATCTTACGGTACATCCCAAGGATTGACGAGTGCGTTTAGCGCCAGAAATTTTGAATCGGCTAATTTATCTGTTGCGAGAATCTCAAATTTAGTTTAAACACTATGTTATACACCTACCTCTTCGAACTTATAAAGGATTAGACGATGGAAATTTCTGAAGAAAATTTGGCGGCAGTGAAGAAAGTCGTCTACGATATTTTTGACAATGGTAAGGTCAAGGATGTTACAATGCGTCTAGGAAGAGATTCTTATGGCGATGATTGTATTCGCGTAAGACTTTATCTTGTGCCAGACACTGGAACGAAAGATTTTGATGGAAGGATGTTTCCTCTGCCACATGCTATCAGCAAGGTATTGGATGACGACCTAAACGAACTGCTACCTTTTGTTGAAGTCAGAACAATCTGAAATCCACATGTTAGCTTCGAAAATTTTCATACATACCGCTGAACGTTGGTGTACAAAAAATTTTGGATTTACGCCAGATGTTGGCGACCTACGCGGTTCTGTGGTTCAATCTTACTATGCTGTATTTCATCGGGCGGCCGAAATCTGCGCAGAAACGCTTGTTGGAAGTCGTACAGAAAACGTACAGAGTAGCAGTGCTTGGAACGAATTCTACCGGAATTTGAGGCATGATACAATAAGAGACGCTTGCGTACATAAGAGTAGAAATCGTTTTTCAGAGCAGGTCCAAGGTTTCTTTAAGTGGTTCCCCGTTCTTAAAGAGGCGCGAAATTTATGTTCGTATGAAGCGCTAGTTGAACCTACAATGGTGCAGACTCAGCTTGTATTGTCCACGGCAAAGGGGTGTATTGATTGTTTGAACAATATTGATAAAAGCGAGTCTGCAGATTTTGTGGCATTCATAATGCTTAAACCTAGCGGGGGCGTAGGACAAGTTCGAGGTAGAAATTTCGATGATGAAACTAGTTTCTTTGATAAGTTTAAAGCAAAATTTTGAAACATCTATTTTAGGATATCCTGAGCTTTGTGTGCGGCAACAATTTGACTTAGCGTTGAATATCCACTCTTAGGCCTCTATTGAACCGTCTCTCAAGCAAGCATAAATTAAACAGTATCTTATGAAAGCGTTCGAATTTGATGACAGTGTTGTTCATTCTTATGAGCAATTTATACGATCATTCGCCGATGTAAGTGCGACTGATCTGAGATCAAAAGTCGATGAGGCCTACAACTTAGGCCGATTTTGGCCCTCACCGCTTCTTGCACTGAATCCCCATTATCTTACCAACAAAACTGTCGATGAACATGTTGTCGACGGCCTTCTACATCATGACACTGGAAAGGTTTTTCGTTCGGAGGATGGCCAGCAACCTCTTAAACTGTATCGTCATCAAGAAGAAGCGATAAGTAAAGCAAAAAATGGTCTAAATTTTATCGTTACCTCAGGTACGGGTTCCGGTAAATCACTGTGCTTTTTCATTCCTATTGTTGACAAGATTATACGTAACAGGAAGGAGACCGAATCTCGGTCGACAAAGGCAATTATCATTTACCCCATGAATGCATTGGCTAATAGCCAGCTGAAGGAGATTCAGAAGTATATCGAACAGTCTAGTCTGGATATTAATATTGATCGTTATACAGGACAAGAGGACACTAATAGGCGTGAAAAAATAGCTAAAAACCCACCGGACATACTGTTGACCAATTTTATGATGGCCGAACTTTTGCTTACTCGGCAGGATGACTTAAACAGACAAGTAATTGATAATGCCAAAGGACTTGAATTTATCGTCTTGGACGAGTTCCATACATACCGCGGTAGGCAAGGTGCTGATGTCGCTGTTCTTGTAAGACGACTGCGTGATCGCTGTAGCAATCATTCGGAACCACTTTGTATAGGTACATCCGCTACAATGATTCCAGACAACGTCGACGGAGATCCAAGTGAGGCTATTGCCAACGTTGCGACACGACTATTTGGATCGAAGTTCACTCGCGACTCGATAATTAATGAATCTCTCCGACGTGCGACGGATGATTGCAAAAATTTGGATTGGGCAAGGACTCAACTCGAAAGCATTCTCAAAGAGCCGTTTCCGGAATTTATAGACGAAAGCGCCTTAAAGTCTCATCCTTTGGCTGTCTGGATTGAACTTGCGATTGGATTAGATGACGGGCAACATCGCAAACGACGAAAACCGGTTCCGCTTAACGAAGTCATTAGAATGTTGAGTGAAGATAGCGGAGTCGATCGCAAAACTTGCAAAAAAAAGTTGGAAGAATTTCTCGGTAGAGTTTGTCTTCCAGATAATGAGAATGAGGGAGGCAGATCGTATCTACCATTTAAGTTACATCGATTTGTATCTAACGCAGGTGACGTTTTCACAACTTTGACTGAGCCAGAACGTCCGGTGTATTTTGACGGGCAACGCGAGGTCCCTGGTACTGGAGGTCATCGACTTTACACGACTCGGTTCTGTGGAGAATGTGGTCAAGAATATCATTTGGTATCCAAGCGTTCTTCCGATGGTACAGTGCTATTCGTGTCTCGGACTGTTGACGACTCGCCAATTGAAGACGATGATTACGAGGTAGCGGGATATTTATGCCCAGTTCCACGTGACTCGACTAATTTTGAATTTGATGGATCGAATAAAACCTACCCGGAAACCTGGGTTAGAGAACGCAAGGGAGTGCTTGAAATTATACCGTCTAGGCGAAAATTCAAACCGGAAAAATTGAATATACGCTATGACGGTGTCGAATCGTCAGCCGGAAATCTGTTCTGGTTTATTCCGGGCAAATTTCGATTCTGTTTAAGTTGTAAGAAAGAACCTGCCCCGGGGACCTTTGAGAGGAACAGGCTTGTTGGCGTTTCTGGAGGAGGTCGTAGCTCAGCAACAACACAACTAATTGTAACCGCATTAGAATGGATGCAGAAACCCGAGAGTGGTCTTGCTGACGAAATGTCTCGAAAAATACTCGGCTTCACCGATAACAGGCAAGATGCCGCGTTGCAAGCAGGTCATTTCAATGATTTCATTTTTGTTACTCTGTTACGAGGCGGAATACTTCGAGCGGTAAGTGAAGCGGGGAGTGCTGGGCTTGGAGAGGAAGAATTTGGGATTAAAGTCGCGAAAGCATTAGGTTTCACGGAAAGCAACGAAGAAACTCACGTTTACTGGATGAAAAATCCAGATGCCGGAATCAGTAATCGGTCTGAAGCAGAGCAAGCTTTAGCAAAAGTGCTAGGGTTCCGAGTTTGGAACGATTTAAGACGAGAGTGGCGGTATACAAATCCAAATTTGTCTGCGTTAAACTTGATCGATCTAGACTTTGTTGGGGTGAAAGAGGCAGTTTCAGACTCTGAACGCTTGACTGAAGCGTTGCCCGAATTAGCCAGAATGGACGAAAGGCAACGTGAAAAGGTCGTCAAAACTTTGTTTAGAGCGATGGTAGAAGGACAAGCGGTTGAGACGGAACTTTTGCACCTAGCCTATCTGGACATGATCGGACAAAGATCAAGAAATATTCTGCGATGGCCTTGGGTAATTGACCGTGACGAAAAAATCCGAAGTAAAACTTGGATGATTGTGAAACCTTTAAAGGGAAGGCAAAAGTTGAAGGAGGATCAGGCGATTCTGCGAGCGGGTTATCTATCTAGAATAGCCAAACAGCTTAATTCTAATGATGTTTTAGGAAGGCGATTAGACAAGTCGAAATATGAGGACTTTATTCACCGACTTGTAAACTTTCTTCATAAAGATTTTCTTACTTCCTCCAAGTTGGGCGAGGAAGATACCGTTTGGAGACTAAATTCCTCAGTGGTGAGACTAGTTAGAGGCGATGCATTTCAGCCAGAGGGAAATGAAGATTTCGAGAAGTACGCTTATTTTCGAAAACTATACCAATCTATTTCCGGTGATCTTGCAGAAGGTAAAAGCGTACTTTGGAAACTCGAAGGTCGTGAACATACTGCTCAAGTAACTAGGTTACAAAGAGAATGGAGAGAGTGGCGATTCAGGCATGGTTCTGAGGATGAATATGAGTTGAAAAATTCAGATCATATACTAGATATGCAGCAGACCGGTGAGTCAGCCCGTTTTCTCCCGGCGTTGTTTTGTTCGCCAACTATGGAGCTGGGTATCGACATTTCTACTCTAAACACGGTGTATTTGAGAAACGTACCCCCTACACCTGCAAACTATGTTCAGCGGGCCGGAAGAGCGGGCCGATCTGGACAGGCGGCCTCGGTAATAACATACTGCGCCGCTCAGTCGCCACATGATCAGTATTACTTTGAACGTAAGGACGAAATGGTTTCTGGCTCGGTTCGATTGCCGACCCTAGACATCGTCAACGAAGAACTTGTAAACTCGCACTTGCAAGCGGTTTGGCTAGCGAAAACAGGACTTGCACTTAGGTCCGACATCCCCGGCAACTTAATTCTCGATGGGGGGGGGTAGAATCAGGTAGCGGAGTAAGGTTCCCGCTCAATGAAGAAATTCAACATGCAATTAACCAAACTGGCCTAGTTGAACGTGCTATTGCCCCTATGGGGCGAGTTTTGGATCAGATACTTGAAGCGTATCCCAAAGAACCTCCAAGTTGGCTTAGCGATTCTGAGAATTATATAGAAAACCTTGCAAAGAAGGCTCCAGAGAATTTTGATAAAGCGTTTCAGCGCTGGAGAGACTTATACTCATCTGCATACGAACAGTTAAAGGCGGCGAACAAAGGGTCTGAGACGCACGGGCTATCGGATAAGGCTCGACGTACATTCAGTGTATTACATAGACAAGCGACTTCGCAACTTCAGATACTGCAAGATGGAAGGTCTAAATACAGTTCGGATTTTTACACGTATCGATATCTGGCAACCGAAGGTTTCTTACCTGGTTACAACTTTCCTCGGCTACCTCTGTATGCTTATGTTCCCGGAGATGGACAAGGGGGAACATTTTTATCGAGAGCACGGTTTTTTGGGATTTCGGAATTCGGCCCTGGAAACTTAATCTATCATGAAGGCAGAGCCTATAGAGTTGTTAAGGCCAAACTTCCGTTAGGTGATGATATCAGTGCCAAGACAGATTTAGCTGTCAAAGACATTTATCTCTGTGACAATTGCGGAGCTTCCCATGAGGACCAAATAGAGTTCTGCCATGTCTGCGATAAATCACTTTCTAATAATGATACAGTAAAACGAACGCTACGAATCAATAGCGTTGAAGCAATTTCTGCCGAACGGATAACAGCAAATGATGAAGAGCGCGTAAGAAGAGGATATGAAATTCAGACTGTTTTCTCTTGGCCAAAACATAGTAGAGGCCAGTATCAACTAGAGGAAGCGGAATTTTATAGTAACGACACGTTATTGTTTTCTTTGCAGTACGCCAATGGAGCTGAGATAAGTCGGATCAACAAAGGATTAAAGCGAAGAAAAGACAAGAAGGTTTATGGATTTAATATTGATCCAGACAGCGGTTGGTGGGTTAGTTCCGAGGAAGAAAAACAGAAAGAACTAATCCCTCCAATTAAAAGAGATCCTGTTCGTATAGTTCCGATCGTTCAAGAACGGAAGAACGCTCTTCTTCTGAGGTTTAATGCTCCGAATAGTATTTCCGTCGAAGCTAAGGCCACGATTCAACATGCACTTATTCGAGGAATCGAGGTTATCTATCAGTTGGAACAGGGTGAGGTATTAGGAGAACCCCTGCCAAATCGAGATAATCGACGCACAATTCTGATCTACGAGGCGACCGAGGGCGGAGCGGGAGTTCTGAAACGATTAGTTGAAGACAAGACTGCCCTCAGCCGAGTTGCCGTCGAAGCTTTAGAGTTGATGCATTTTGACAATGTAAAGCAAAAAACAGACGAGTATCTTGCGGGTCAAGTGATTAAGGCGAGCAACATTGGATTGCGCTCGGAGAAAGATAGTTGTGTTCACGGATGTTATCGATGTTTGCTTTCTTATTACAACCAGCTCGACCATGAAATTATAGAACGCAATCGCGATGAGGTAGTTGAGTTTCTGTTCGCTTTGGCAACAGGAGAACTCCGTTCAATTTCTACTGGAGCTCCTTTAACGGGAGTGTCCGACAAATCTTTCAAATGGTTAGAAAATTTCGCCAATCTCAAATTACCTAACCCTGACAATCCAACCGTCGAAATCTTAGGACATCATTTCGATTTCACATGGAGTTCGCACTACGTTGTTGCGAGCTCTGGCCAAGTTTCAGAAGAGATTAGGCAAAACACTGAGGGTCAAGGTTGGTGGATTATAAGTCTTCCCGAAAATCCTGAGGATGGTGTTCCTGAATCCCTAGTTAAAGCACTAAAGGATGATCAGGAATGACGAAATTCTCTCCTGGTGATTTGGTCAAAGCCCGGGGTCGGGAGTGGGTGGTACTTCCTGAACGGATCCCGGAAACGCTTACTTTGCGTCCATTGACAGGTAATGAAAATGATACAGTTATACTCGATCCGAAACTAGAGTTAACTGACGTTGAATCTGCTCAGTTTGATTTACCTGAAGATGCTAAATCTACAGTGCAACCAAAAGCAGCGTTGTTGGCTGATGCATTGCAGATGACATTGCGTCGCGGAGCTGGCCCATTTCGATCAGCTGGGCAACTCGCTTTTGAACCAAGAACATATCAACTCGTTCCATTATTGATGGCACTCAAACTTGCTGTTCCAAGGATTCTTATTGCTGACGGAGTGGGAGTTGGAAAGACAATTGAAGCAGGTTTGATTTTACGTGAGTTTATAGATCGAGGGGAGGTCAACGAGTTTACCGTACTATGTCCTCCACACCTTATAGATCAGTGGACAGCAGAATTAGAAGATAAATTCGGCATAGAAGCCGTAGCGGTGACAGCAAGTTCTGCTCCGAGGTTAGAACGAAATCTACCGATTGATCAAAATTTGTTTAAGGCTTATCCGCATACGGTTGTTAGTCTTGACTACATAAAGGCTGATAAGAGACGGGAAAACTTTGCAAGCGCGTGTCCTAATTTCGTGATTGTGGACGAAGCACACACCTGTGTTGGAACACATCGGGGTCGGCAGCAGCGTTTTGAACTTTTGAGTTCATTAGCAAAGAATCCAGCCCGAGGTTTGGTAATGTTGACTGCGACACCTCACTCTGGAGATGAGCTAGCTTTTGGACGTCTTCTTTCGTTGATTGATCCGGATTTTGAGGAATGGGAAGCAAGAGAAAAGGATAGTAGCGAAAATCAAAAATATCGAGAAAGGCTCTCTCAGCATTATGTGCAACGCGGTAGAAAAAATTTAGATGAGGGAGAATGGGGAGAAGGTGAGAAACGATTGTTTCCACAACACAAAGAGACTGAGCTGAAATACGATCTGTCTTATTCCATGAGAGACTTTCAGGAAACAGTTCTCAAATTTTATGATAGTTCAGTGGCGTTACCGGGGTTAATGAATCGACGTAAAATGGGATTAAACTGGAGTACGTTGACGTTACTACGATGTATGGCATCTTCTCCTGCGGCTGGACTGAGTACACTTAAAAAGAGGCTCCAAAATGAGCAATTAGAGAACTTAAAAGAGAATGAATTCAAACAAACTAAAGAGCAGACTGAATCGAAAATCTACGACGACGAAGGTGATGAGGCCGGATCTGGAGATATAGAGCCCGGTATATCGTTGTATAGTGAACAGAATTTGAATGTTCTTTTGAAAAAGGCAGAGAAAATTCAAAAGAACGAGGATTTGAAACTTGAGGCACTATTGAGAGCATCAAAGAAATTACTTGATAAGAAAGCCAATCCAGTAATATTTTGCCGGTATCTTGCGACCGCTCATTATGTAAGTGATCAATTGAAGAAAAAATTTCCAAACGTTCTGGTCGAGTGCGTTACTGGAGAATTGACTCCTGATGATCGTAGAGACAGAGTACATGGAATGGTCGAAAAAATAGAAGACGACCCTACTAGACTGAGAATTTTGGTAGCGACAGATTGTTTATCCGAAGGCATAAACTTACAAAAAATATTTGATTCAGTTATCCATTACGACCTTTCGTGGAATCCGATTCGCCAGCAACAAAGAGAGGGAAGAGTTGATCGATATGGACAACCTGCGGAACAAGTCCATTCGATGATAATGTATTCTGCTGAAAGTCATATAGACCGCGCAGTATTAGAAGTTATAGTCAGAAAAGCAACAGATATTTGGCGAGCAACGGGGGTATCTGTTCCATTACCAGAGGAACGTGGGCCTGTTACGGAAGCACTGATGAGTGCAATAATGAAAGGTAGGAGTGATCAGGCTGTAGCAAGTTTGAATTTGATTTTTGAGGAGGAACACAAAACATTAGATTTACATTGGCGTGATGCTAGCGAAAAAGAAAAGCGTTCGAGTAAAAGATTTGCTCAGAATGCGATGAAGCCTGAGGAAGTTAAACCTGAATGGGAAAGAGCAAAAAGATTGCTTGGAACACCGGAAGATGCTCTTCGTTTTGTCATGCAGACGATGTCGAACTTTGGAGTGCCTCTAGAGGAGAAGAATGGTCGAATTATAGCGCACGTTCATGCTTTGGAATCGGGGTTATGGAAACGTTTAGAGCAGGCCGGGTTGGAGAAAACTGTCAAACTTGTAATGAGTGATCCCGCACCGGTAGGAACATCTATTCTAAACAGAACCAATCCTCTGACCGTCAATTTAGCGGAAAGCTTACTGGAGTCTTCCTTGGATACTGAGACACTACCAAGTCTTGGTATTGGGCGTGTTGGAGTTTGGCCGACTAACGCTGTAACCGAGAAGACTGTCCTAGTTTTAACGAGAATACGATACAAATTACATGTAAATGCTAGGAAAAGGAAATTGCTACTTGCCGAGGAGGCTGCTCTTGTAGCAATCCAAGATAATCAAGTCGTTTCTTCAGGCGATGACGCAGGAGAACTGCTATATTCCTCGGCAACATCAAACATTGCTGACGTAGCGAAGAAGCGTTTTATTGAAGAGATTCATTCGCAAAAAGCGAATATGTTAAGTGGCCCGTTAAGAAAATTCATCAAGCAACGAGTAGTTGAGCTTACAGAAGATCATGCTCGAGTAAGACGAGCTGCCAAAGCATCACCGGAGGTTCAGGTTGAACCCGTTTGTCCTCCCGACATTATTGGGATGTTTGTTTTACTTCCCGGAAAATCGAGTTAAGGAGGTTGCGATGGCACGAAAAGCCTCTGTTGATACTTCACTTTGGCCCTCTTTGAGAATTGAGGGTTATCTTATTGCCCCCGCGATGCTGCTGAAAATCGCTAACCTTGAAGCAACAGATCAAAAGCCCGAGAACTACAGACTTAGAAGAGGTATTTCTACCAAGGATGCAATATCAACTGCATTCAGAGTGGGGCAGGCACATTATGAAGAGTATAAAAAGATTTCCAATATCAACCATCGAAGTACACTTTCATTTTTGCAGGGATTTTTGAAAGAAGTTTTTGGGTATGATGATTTAAAAAGCGAAGATTGGAATAGCAGACTTGTAGCGGGAGAACGAGTTTCAATCGATCTTGTTCCAAAGGAGGAGACGCTAGACAACTTTGTTACAAGACTATCATTCGCTAAAGAGGAACGGAATTCCGATGAAATTGTTGATGATGAACGAAAATCGGTCGAATCTGTTTGGCGACTCGTAACGGATGGTGCGGTAGTCAGACTCGTAAGACAAAATGAGTCACTTACGCGACCGGCATATATTGATGCGGATTTAGTACAAATTTTTGAAAATGAAGACATAGCGTCTTTTTCTGTTTTTTGGTTACTCATTCATCGTACGCGATTTGGCCACAGTACGGATACACCCTCAGAATGTACGCTAGAACGTTGGAGAGAAAAAGGAATAAGTGAGGGCGAGGTTGCACGTGATAGGTTGGCAGGGCAGGTCAAAGAATCTTTGAAGATTTTGGGTAGTGGATTTATTGAGGCCAATCCTAAGATAGCGAGAAAACTTCAGACAGGCGAAGTTCAAATGATCGATTGGTTTAATGAACTGCTTCGGTTAGTTTATCGACTTATATTTGTTATGGTGGCTGAGGAACGCAACTTATTACATCCGAAGAATGCAGGTTCGAGATCAAAAGAGTTGTATAGAGAAGGGTATTCGCTTAATTTACTGCGTAGAAAGTGTACCCAATCTAGTTCTTGGAATAGGCATTATGACTGCTTTGAAGTAATGAAGATTGTGTTTATCGCGTTATCTAGTTTCGATGGTTCACCTTCAATCGCGCTACCGCCACTAGGCGGGTTGTTTGAAAACGATAATCTGCCTACAATTGGGAAAGCCAAGCTTCAAAACAAAGTTTTTATGGAGGCCTTGTTTAGATTATCGTGGTTGCAAAACAAAGATAGCATTGTTCCAGTTAACTGGCGAGATATGAAGATTGAGGAACTCGGGTCGGTTTACGAATCTCTATTAGATTTAAATCCACAACTAGGAGAGAACGGAGATTCTTTCCAGTTCGCAATTGGCACAATCGAAACGAAGGGGAGCCAACGTAAAACTACAGGCACCTACTATACTCATGAAAGCCTTGTTCAAGCGTTACTGAAATCTGCTCTCGATCCTGTCCTAGATAAGGCCGAAGCAGGAGCGTCCGATAAAGTTGAAGCTCTACTAGAATTAAACGTGATAGACCCGGCATGCGGGTCTGGGCATTTTCTTATTGCCGCGGCAAATCACATCGCGAAACGTATTGAACTAATTCGATCCCAAGAACCAAATTTTTCTTCAAATTATCAGGAAACGCTCCGCAAAGTTGTGCGAAGATGTATTTTTGGTGTTGATGTTAACCCTATGGCGATAGAGATCGTCAAATTTGTGTTATGGATTGAAACATTGACTCCCGGATTACCGTTAGGATTCTTCGACGCTCAAATTAGGTGCGGTGACTCTCTTCTTGGTGTGTTTGATCTCGACGTACTTGAAAAACAGATTCCGGATGTCGCGTACAAGCCGCTTACAGGTGATGCCAAAGCAGTCGCAAAATATTACAAACAAGAAAACAGAAAATCCAAGACCGGTCAAGGCGAAATAGACTTGGAGGAAGGCGAAACTTATATGCCTCCGCCAAAACCCGATGTAAAACTTTTGGCAAGTGTACGAAGAATGACTGAGGAGTCTCGTAGAAGTATTCGTGCGAAAGAGGATCGATACAAGAAGTACAAAAGCGACCTAGGTTACATCCATAGTAAAGTTGGAGCTGACCTTTACATCGCTGCATTCATCATGCCAAAAACGGGAGTCCCGCCAAAGAGTAAAAAAGAAAGGGCTGTTCCTACTACTCAAGATGTGTGGAAGGCGCTAAATGATGGAAAAATGTCACGATCGTTGCAAGAAGCACTAAAATTTGTTCGGAAAAGGAGGGTTTTTCATTGGCCGTTGGAGTTTTTTGATGTGACTAGTAATGGGGGATTCGATGTCGTAATTGGAAATCCTCCGTGGGATAGAATAAAGTTACAGGAAGCGGAGTACTTTGCCGCTGTCTCGTCGGAAATTTCTACCGCCAGCAATGCTTCTATACGTAAGAAAATGATTTCAAACCTCGAAACTTCAAAAAATGTTTTAGAACGAGCTATCTATACGGATTTTATTGCAGAAAAGAGGTTGTCAGAGGCTAAATCAAATCTAGTCCGGCTGTCAAAAAAATATGGAGGGCGATTTCCAAACACTGGACGAGGCGACGTTAACACTTATGCCCTGTTTGCAGAATTATTTTCGCTTCTGTCTCATTATGACGGTAGAGCAGGAATAATCGTTCCGACAGGTATTGCAACAGACTATCATACATCTGTTTTTTTCAATTGGCTAATTCAGGAAAGGAAGCTAGTAAGTTTGTTTGATTTTGAGAATCGTAAGTTCTTTTTCAGAACTGTTCATGCACAGTTTAAAATATCAGCGTTAACTATAGGCAATCCACTAGGAAAAACAAAGTTTGGTTTCTTTCTTACTAAAACTAGGCAAATCGAAGATCGGGAAAAAATATTCACTTTAGATTCAACAGATATTTCAAAAATAAATCCGAACACCAAAACTATACCAATCTTACGCTCTCGCACTGATGGAGAGTTAGTTAGAAAAATACACTCTAAGGTACCTGTGTTGGTCAATAATAATGAAAGTACTAATGGTAATCCGTGGGGAGTCAAGTTTGTACGGATGTATGATATGGCAAACGATTCGCATTTGTTCCGAACCCGACGAGAGTTATCTGATAATGGATACAGTAAAGTTGATGAAAACTGGGAGAAAAATAATGATAGATATCTTCCTTTATATGAGTCTAAAATGATCTACCATTATAATCATCGATTCGCTGATGCTGATACTTTGGACACAAGACCTTTAACAACACCATGGCCGGCTACGAGAGTCGATCAACTACAGAATAAAAATTTCGAGTTGACTCCTTGGTATTGGGTTCGTCAAGCGGATTACAATATAAAAAAACAGCGATCAACTTCTAAACCGTATTGGATTGTATTTCGGAGTATTGCTCGAGCAAATGATCAACGGACTGTCGCGGCATCGGTTGTATACTCGACTGCTCTTAGTGGGGGTCTACCCGCGATTGTTACTAATCAGACAGCCAATAAAGATGTTTCGTTATTGGCTATGCTGAATTCTCTTATCTTAGATTACGTTGCAAGAACAAAGGTCGGATCAGCAAGTTTGGCATTCCATTTGGTTAAACAATTTCCTATAATTCCTCCAGACTATTTTGGTGAACGCAGAACAGAATTTATTTACTCACGAGTTTTGGAATTGGTTTATACTTCTAGAAGTATCACTGCATTTGCAAAGGAATTAGGCTATACAGGCAAACCGTTTGTTTGGAACGAAGAAAGACGATCTTGCATACGCGCGGATCTTGATGCGTTTTTTGCTAAGGCCTATGGACTCAGTAAACAGCAACTACGTTACGTACTCGATCCTCACGACGGTAACCGGCCAGATTATCCCTCAGAAACGTTTAAAGTTCTCAAGAGTTTAGAAGTTAAAAAGTATGGAGAATACCGAACTCAGAGACTCGTACTAGAAGCATGGGATCGTATGGAAAGCGATGGCACCTTTAAAAGGTTAGGAATGTGATGATGACTATGGTTCTTTCTTCTGAAGATGAAATTGAATGCCGTCGAATCTCCTATGCTAATGGATTCAAAATTGAACAAGGAACTGACGGTGCTTGGAGCAAGTCTGAGTCAAACGAAGATTTGGGAGTAGTTTGGATTACAGTAGATAGTCAACGAACTTGGTACGTTGGAGTTGATGACAGATTTGTAGCAGAGAGACTTATAGGCAAGAGATCAACGATTACGGGTCCGGGTTCAATGAGATTTCAGATTGAGTCGATAGAGAATTGCGAAAAGTTCATCGACCAAGTCTACAAAGTATCAAAAGCAATCTCATCCGACCCTCTGACTCTCTTTGAACAAGCAACTGAACACTTGACTGAGCAAACCGAGGAAACGCGCCAAGTCCGGCAACGAATCGGTCAAGATGTACTTCGCAGAAAACTTTTGAAAAGTAATCAAAGCTCTTGTGTGCTCACTGGAATTGACGATACGACACTTTTGAAAGTTTCTCACATCAAACCGTGGGCTAAATGTGCGTCAGATAAGGAACGACTAGATACAAACAACTGCCTACTCCTCTCGGCCTTATGGGACGCTGCTTTTGACTCCGGATTGGTGACGATTAACAAAATGGGGTATCCGGTATTTTCAAACCAGTTGAAAAGTAAATCCAAAGAGAACTTACTGTGGTCACATCCAGTCAATCTAAACAATAATCATCTAAAATACCTCGAATGGCACAAGGAGAACGTATTCTTACATTGAGTTCAAGGGGCCGAACAGTAAATGTGCTGAGTTTCGTAAGGAATGTGATCACAATTTTCGCAAAGTATCAGTTTCTTGACTCATACACGTCGATAATCCTCCTAACTCAGAGAAGACAATTGAACAAGTAAACTTTACAGCTTTCGACAGAGTGTATAAAAACTAGCAGGTCTGAATGCCCCTCTCAAGGGAAAGCACATGCAGCCAAGAAATCTCAGAAACCTAGCTGTAGTAGCGCTTCCAACCTCTCAATTCGAGTTTCGGCATTAAGGCGCAATTTTTTGCAGAAAAGTTGCAAAAGGTTCAGTTTTGATATACTCTGCCTTGCTATATGAGAAACCATCCCTGCAAACCTTGGAGATAAAGGTGGAAATCACAGAAGAAACTTTGGCGAAAGTTAAGAAAGTCGCCCGCGATTCTTTCGAAGAAGGTAAAGTCAGAGACGTAGAACTGCGGCTCCGTACTAATTTCGATGGCAGAACCCAAATTAAGGTAAGAGTGATCGTGGAACCTGGTACAAGGAAAAGTGACTTCAAAGGTTCATTAGCGTTTTTCCCAATTTCTATAGCATGTGCGTTTCAAGACGTTGATATCGATTGTTCTCCTGAAGTTGAGATTGGTACAATGGACGAATCTGAAAATTTCGATAAAGATCTTGGACCGGAGGTTTTGTCCTCCAAAAGTGAACTAGAAGAACACTCTGAGTACTTTCAGAGGCAGGTATACCAAAGTTTACAAGAGATCGTTGAAGGGGGCTACGGAGTCGAAGTTGAGTTTGCTAATGGCAGAATGCGCGTCAGATTAAGCGACGAAATCGACACTTGCGTATGCAACAACTATAACCATTAAGGATGAGATTGGAATCTTTTTGAGACAGTTGTGCAATAGTATAGATATCCTTGAATCTTCTGTTCTATACTAGTCTAGCAAGTCAAAATTAGGTTTTCAGGGCCAAATACCGCGATGAACTCGAAATTCTAGTCAAATTCGCTTCTTGCAATGTGTTTCGTAACTGTTTCATCTACGGTGAATCAATTCATCTCTCCCAGAGTTTTTAATGAAAATTTGAATTGTATAGAATCGGATGCCCCTAACGTCCGATCTCTAAGTTCGTTCCGCTCAAACGCAATCTCAAAACGAGAACATTTATCCTCGTACGCAAATCCAATCGAATGGTTAGCATCTGTATTCTCTTCAATGTTCCTATGCCGTCTATAGTTTAGGTAAAAATTCTTAATCAACTGATAAGACCCATCTATGAATATCCCTTCATCTGGCCGCCCCAAGATTGATATGTCATTATCAATCTTATAATAAACGAGATCAAGGCTATATAAGTCGTGGCGCGTAGAAAACGTTGTGTCGATTCGATTGAGCGCGAGACTGTCGTCATCAAGCCTAACTTTTGCTGAAAAGTGAAACGGAGTACCGTAATCCGCAATGAAACTACCAACCCAATCCGAAGCCGTTCCGTCTAAATTAGATGCCAGAGATAGGTTAGGATCGGAACGTGAACGCCAACGTCGCCCAGCCATCCCCGTCAGAGATACGCCGTTATTCCACCGGACTTGAGTAGATAGCCCTAATGCGGCAGTTCCATCACCCTCATAGATGTCATAATTCGCGAATGCGTTAGCTTCTAACAGGAACGCCTCGTCAAACTCATAGAGAAGAGTATCTTCATTTGGAATTCTATTGTTGTTGGGATTAGCTGTTCCATAGGCGACCATCGCAAAAGGTTTAATAAAAGTTGAAGAGTGACGATTTCGCTTGACTAACGGAAATTCAAATCTTGTTCCTAACGCACCAACTGTTCGTGCAAATCTTGTACCTCTGATCTCGTCTGTTTGAATATCGTATGAATCAGCACGGCCTTCCACGAAAGGTTCTAAAACAAAGCCAAACGGTAACACCGTCTTCCGAGACCAATCCAAACCAAAGGTTAACCTCTGATTGCTATCTCCATTTGCGCGGTTCAGAAAAGTTCCTGAAAACTCAGCCGATGCTATTCCATATAATCCAAGGTCTAGCAATCGTTCTGCGAAAAAAACTGGAGCCCCAATGGGCAGTAAATCGTCATCATCGTCCTCCCTTAAACCTTGAATCTCAAAAGCAACAATGTCTGCATAGTATTTTTCGTCATTTCCGTTTAAGTAGAGCTGGGATAACAGTCTTCGGGGCTGACTGTTGAAACGACCTCTACGCTCGTTTTCTCCTCGTATGTTATACCTTCTTGTATAGAGATCATCAGTCATATGTTCGACCCCAAATCCCCACTCGACTGTAGGTGTTAATTCGAACTTGCCTTTAGCGAAAACGTGTCCCCTCCAGCTAGACTCGCAATCCGTTTCATAAGAACTATCGCTTCCGGCTCCTTGACACAAATTTCCTTGGTTATTGTACTCCGTAGAATTTGCTCTGTTACCTTCTCCGTCAAAGAGATATTCGTGTGTAAAACTTGTATTTACCTCGATCTGACCAGACCAGAATCTCTTGCGATAGTCTAAGTTGAGCAGAGGGTTGACGTTCGCTGACATTTTCGGAGTCACTGTTATATCCGACGAGCGTGATAGGGTCAGATAATAAGGTTGCTCGTAAAACAGCCCTAATTTAGAAGACGAACCAGGAATAGATGGAAGAAATCCTGATTTTCGACCCGAAGACGGATCGGCATGGGCAAAATACGGAAGATAAAAAACGGGCAATCCGACAATTTCCAAAACCGCATCGCGATACGAGAATTGCTCTGACTGTTTGTTCATTATCGCTCTGCGAGCTCTTATTTTCCAAGTCGGTGGAGAATTTCCTCCGCAGGCTTGACATGCAGAGTACACAACTCTCTCGAGGATACTAAGTCCATCTGACCGGCTGATCGCCGCTGTCGCAGTTGTCCGACCTCCATCGGGTGTTAGAGTAGAGAAGTTGGTTGCATAACCATCGGAAAGACTGAGTTCGATTTCGAATTCATCTGCAGTTCGATACGAACCATCTGCCTCAAGTATCGTTACGTTTCCCGAAGCACGAATTGAGTTAGTATTTCTAAGTAGAGTTAGTCTATCGGCTTTTAGTGTGCGGCCTTGGTAGCGAACTTCAACATTACCGGATGCTTCAATTGCAGTAGAAATGCGATCCTCACGAATTTCGTCGGCGATAAGAGTTACATTTTCAGATGTAGTGTTTGGAGTATTCCGTGTAGAGATCGGCGTATTAATAGACTCCTGTGCAAACGTGAAGAATGCACAGAATGATAGAACTCCAGCTAAAATGTTATAGCGGTACGGCACACAGAACCATTTCAATCGTTGTAAACAGGTCTCGAAGATAAGTGTTTATCTCTGGACTTTTCTGTCTTGCTGGTCGATTCTAAGTTGAGCGACAACGGGGCGTGAATCCGACTATACCCGTTCCGATAATTCGGTAGAGGACGGTGGACATACTCGAAAGATTTACCGCGAAGTATGCGGGGGCAGAAAAATTGAAAGGACGTAATAGCTGACATATCTATAGATTCGAGAGAGCTCATAACAGTTTCGTTGATTGTATAGATGGGGTTAGATACGTGATTATCTATGTCTTGGAACGAAACTTTGGTTCTGTGCCTTCAACGATTCGAGAGATATTTTGTAGATGGCGACAAATAAGAACACAAGAAAGCATCATTTGCATAAAAAAGTGTTGAGCATTAGACGGACTCAATACCTCTAAAGAGTACTGCATACCTATGACGAACGTTATAGGTGCTACAACAGCAACGGTCATCGAACTGATCGACGATACTCGAATGATTGCGAATGTCGCGAGCCAAACTATAGCGCTGATAAGGAATATGTATGGAGACAAGATCATCATTAAACCGAAATACGTCGCAACACCTTTCCCACCATTGAACTTCAACCAGACTGGAAAACAGTGACCTAGAAATGCTCCTACAGCGGCAAAAAGGTGGTAATTCGTACTAGAATCTGGAAAGATTGAATTTGCCAACGCTTTGATGATCAATACTGCCGCTATTGCCTTGAGAACATCAAACAACAAAGTTAAAAATGCTAAGAACTTCTTTCCCGTACGCAAGACATTCGTGGCTCCGATGTTTCCGGATCCGACATCACGTAAGTTTACGCCGGCTAGTTGCGAGAAAATAAGTCCAAACGGAATTGAACCGAGCAGGTAACCAATGCCAAACGCAATGACGGCGTATAAGATAAAATCTTGCATGTGTAATTCCTAATTAGTTTAAGAGTTAAGAGTTAACTACCCGAGAACAGCGCAAAGTTTCTCTTGAAATGTCTCAAGATCGCCATCCGAGTCATTGTACCACCTCTGCAAGTCTCTTGCATAACTGAATGCCTGTGACCGATAGGGGTTGCTGGTAAAGTATCCATAGAATCGACCTTGGCCGTCAACAAGGATCGGGGTGTTATCGGAAGAGTTATACGTATTCCATGGACTGGATTTAGAATATCTAGAACCAAAATTTGAATATTTGTTAAAGAGGCTGTTAGAACTGTACTTGCTACCGTAAGATCCGTATCGATTACAAATGGAATTGGAGGTGTACGTTCCGCATCCTATACAGCCTAGAAATTGTTTAAGGTCTTTACCACCGTAAATTAGACCCTTGCGACCGCGATTATAGTGCCGTCTCGATTGACGGTCGCTCGATTGAACAACCATGCCGTTGTGGTTAAAGTTAAGTCGAGCGGGTGTAACGATGTTTTCGTCAGCATATACTAACGAACCTGAATTTCTGAAATCGGTAGAGTGTTCAGCTTCAGCGGCACTTACATTGACTGTAACCAAGTAAACAATCAACAACCACGAGCTCGACACGATGGACAGAGAAAACAGTTTGAAATTAATGAAGTTTATGATGGCAATTAAGCTCCTCCCATTTTGTCTTTTGTTTCAGAACGAATCCTGCGTTGATTGGATGGCATTGTCACTATTATAGTACTTTTTGTGAATGCGAGAACAATTGTCGACGATACAAATATCTGATTAGTCTCTTAAACAAGCATACAATACGCACGAGTTAGTCTATATTGTAGCCCGGCTCTGCCTTTACGTTTATGCTTGTGAACTTCCATTAATCCCGAATTCAGACCGAACTTTTCGCCGTAGTGTACTCCGTGAAATCCATCGCTGTCTATGACCAAAAATTGAAATGAACATAGCGATAAACGTCAGGAAACCGCGCTATGCTAATGCTTAGCAGGCTTCCGTATCGCCAAATACCGTCTGAGTATCACTGCCAGTATTCCAAGTGATTTTTCCTTACTACACGGCACGAAGTACGAAGGTCAATGATGGACGCTAGGTCAACTTCCGATAGAAGGTTTCGGACTATCAATTTATCGGGATCGTTCATCGAATCGAAAGTATCAAGCACTCGCTGAAGCAAGAAAAACCTGTACGGCATAACAGCAGTCGTGATTGTGTGTCCTCGCCAGTCAAACTTCGTAAACCCGGTAATGCGAGACTTTGGGTCGTGCGATTCGATTGAATTCTGCTCAAGCCACTCATTGGCAAATCTAGTATGGGCTGTCAATTCTTGCAAGTATTCGACCGAAACAAACTGCAACAGTGCTTTCAAAGTTTCAGGCAAACTGAAATTTGAAAAGAGCTCATCTCTCGCGATGGCAGAGTATTTGGCGTTTACATCTTCGGGGGCGTTCATACGTTCGATCCATCGGAAGACATGTGGAGCTTGTGTTTGCATAAGTTGCAATGGTTTCGGATCGCGTCCTAAATGCGCGTAAAGGGGGTTGAACAGACCGTAGTCGCCCACAGTCGGGTGTCCTCCCAAGAGAAATGGCCATTTGGTGAAGTGATCATTTAGGAGAAGAAGAAATTCTTGATAACTCTTTTCTATGGTCGGAAAAACCTCCGATGTTACTCCAAAACTTACCGCGGCTTTCCGCATGCGACCGCTAGATTTTATGAAAAGTTCGTCTCGTTGGGATGAGCAGAGATTATCTGGAAATAGCTCAGCGAAAGCCGTTTTTATAAAGTTTAGGTTTGTTTCGTCAAAATTCCAGCGATAATGCATAGCCGGGCGCAGTAACCCCTCACCGCCAAAAAGTTCAAACACGTGCGCGATAACTCTTAGCCTCGGATCTGACGGGAACAGGGAGTTAGCGGAGTAGCCTTTGCTTTCGAAGTGATCCAGAATTTCGCTGCCGTCTTGAACGATTTCGCCGTCAGGAGATTCGATGACAGGGATAATCCAACGACCCACTGTCTCTCGGATAACCTTATTGAATCGTCTGCTACGAGGAGTTTTTTCGACAAAATTGATGTGATTGCGTCTCATGTAGGCGCGGACTTTCCCAGTGTATAAAGATGCGGGTAAGCCGTAAAGTGTATAGAGCGAATGCATAACGTGACTTCAATTTGAAGATTGACTGTTTTTACAAAAGGGTACTTAGCAGGTTTAGCGGATGTCTCAATGATTGCGAAATATAGAGAGTTGGTGGGGGCGAGATCCAAATGGTTCCGTATTTTCAACTTGGAACAGGTCTACCGATGTTTAGGCTCAAGTAATTATCGAATCATTATCACAATTCTGCAGGTTCAGAAAGTTGTTACACGTTAGGAGAGAAAATAGCAAGATTTCGAGAGCATTCATTTGATAAGCCACTCTCCGACTTCAAATGGTTCTGCCAAAGTTTATCGTTCGGGTTTTTTTTCGATTCTGGAAGACGATTCCAAGGGATTCACCCTCTAGATTCGTTTTTTTTGCTACAGCATTTTTCGATCACAGTTTTATCTTATCCATAGGAGGCGTTACTAGTCAGTATTTTCTCTCTGGCCGTGCGGAGTATTCTAAGTTTTGGTAGTCTTCCCAGAAGTGTAATGTATGCGGGTTCGAAGGTGGAAACTTACGTGGTGTCGTTGCAACGATCGGAAATTGGCATTTTTGGAGTAAACGTAGAGGTGTTTTTGAGTAGTGATTACGACATTGGAGCGTCTATAGCAGACGGATGCCTGTTCCACCTCATGCGTTTTCTGTCAATGAAAGACCTCGTTTCCGTAATTAACGAACCAATTCAACCGATTGACAAAATTACAGAAAGAGGCTAATTAGAACTTGATAATGTTATGAATTTGAATCTTACCCTCAAGTTAGAACAAAAAGATGTCATCAGAAGACGACCTAAAAGAAAAGCCAATTCTTCGTGAGGAGTTGGCCGAATTGGAGCGACGAATCAATCAGCGTATTGATGATAAGGCGATCGCACACGACAGAGTTACACAAATGCATGTCGACAGTTTGAATAAGACTATAGAAGCAAATTCTACTTTGGTGAACGAGCGCATCAATGGCCTTGAGAAAAAATTTGATACAGAAATTAGAGGAGTGAACGATCGAATCGATGGCCTTGAGAAAAAATTTGATACAGAAATTAGAGGAGTGAACAATCGAATCGATGGCCTTGAGAAAAAATTTGATACAGAAATTAGAGGAGTGAACAATCGAATCGATGGCCTTGAGAAAAAATTTGATACAGAAATTAGAGGAGTGAACGATCGAATCGATGGCCTTGAGAAAAAATTTGATACAGAAATTAAAGCGATTAACGAAAAAGTAGACAAATCGGCGGAATCTACACGAGAGGAATTTGGTAGAATGAGGGAGTATGTTGACAAATTGGCCGAATCTACACGAGAGGAATTTGATAGAATGAGGGAGTATGTTGACAAAGTAGAAGATAGATTAGTTGCTCGATTAATTGCTCGATTGGATCAAATTGAAAAAAGCAACAAAAGAAGTATTATGATACTGGGCATAATTTTAAGCCTCTTAGTCACTCTAAGTTTAGGTATAGGAGGTTGGATAGTGAGTATGATGGTTGCATCTGTAAGTTGATAGCGGATAAGGGAAGTAGCTACTAGGATATAGACTAGGGTTAAGTTGAACGACCCTCGAAATTTCGCGCCGCTAGGACTGTAGCGGAGACTTCCTATAACCTACCAAACAACCGAATAACGCTGAAACTGCCACGAAACATAGAGTTTGGGAAATACACAACAGAAATTTCGAAGTTGTTGCGGCTAGTTGGCCCTAGAATCCGGCTTTAGGCAATCCGGTTAGACAGAAATTCTGAGAAATACAAGCGAATAACGCGTTTCTCGACAGTCTGACAATGTTATTGCTTTCGCGCAAGGTTATCCCCATAGACTTTGGCACCAGAACTGTCGCTGCGTTTACAACAATGTTATCGACTCAATTGAGCTTGAACAGAATAACCGTTCATTGAGTTAGAAGAATAGGCGCTACGTGAACTGTCTGAAACTTTTGCAATTTGCATTCAACGGTCGACCGGCCTCGGAAATATATCAGTAATAGGCTCAGGGGGTCAATCGACGAATTCGCATTAATCGGACTACATTGGATGCTCGGTTAATCAAACCGGAAGCATTTGAGACAGCGGGGAAGGGGAGTTTCACAGGCAGTAGGTGTTTTGATACAAAGCAGAAATGAGGTTTGCAATTCAACTCAAGCTTAAATAATTTTGATTTTTCGCAAAAGTTTTGGTAGAATCATTCCATCGCTTCGTCAGTCACTGAACTTTCCTCAGAGTTGTGTCTTCTTGCTAACAGTGACACTGACGGGGTCGGAGTGAAAAAGATGCGAGTTCGTCAGGAGAGCTCTTTTTTAGCGGGAACTGCGATCGGCACGGTGTTGCTGTTTGCGAGTATCGTGTTGGTGGGATGTGGTGGATCGTCGAGTGATGGCGGCGATATCAATCCACCCAGCTCGGTTGGCGGAACTTCACCTGCGCCGCCGGTTCCACCTGTTCCGACTAGTCCTCCACCCCCTGACCCAGTTTCACCTGCCGCTAAACCGGTTCCTGTAGTGCCGCCTACAGTTACGCCTGGTGTACCTCCACCTCCACCAGTACCTCGAACACTACCGAAATTTGAAGCTAGCACTGTATATCAGAATCGGTGCGTATTTCCTGAGAAACAGGGCGAGCGATATGGGAATATGCTTGATGAAATGCACTATTTGCGTTCATGGAGTTATGAAACACAGCTTTGGCATTATGACATTAAAGAGGTAGATCAAAGTAACTATGCGAAACCAAAGCCTCCAAAAGCTGGAGACCACTTAGAGTATATGCGAACATACTTTGATACGCTCAAACCTAGCTTCAAACCTAACGAAGAAGATATCAAGGTTCCGTTTCATCACGTGGAGTTCGCAACAGAGAATCAGGAACGGCATGATGGGCAGATAGATCCCTATATTGGATTAAGTTGGAGGGTGATAAAAGGTGATGTTCCGAGGGAGATTCGAGTACTTCGTGTTGAAAAAGGTTCACCTGCTGCAGCAAGTGAAGGAGGAGTTCCGAAGGTAGATCGAGGAGATAAACTGCTAAAGTTCAATGGTATTGATGTCGTTAACGCCAATGGTGAAAATGCCATTTACGATATCAACCAAATGATTCAAGACCTATGGAAATTAAACAAAGGTGATAAATTTAGCTACGAATTTGAAAGTGCAGATGGTTCAAAGACGAAAAAGGAAGTCCTTACCGCTGAGAGAAATGTTCTCCAACCGATTCCTCACAAAAAGACTATATCAACTTCGAATGGTAAAGTAGCCTACCTAGCGCTTGATTCTTTGCAACATGACTTAGCAGAGAAGCCTCTTAACGAACAGTTCAAAAAATTTCACGATGAAAAAGTTAGCGATCTAATACTGGATCTTCGTCATAACCCGGGGGGTTCCGTATACCTTGCGGCTCAGCTTGGTTATATGATTGCTGGTGATGACAATACTAAGAATAAGTTTTTTGCTAAGCTAAAACTCAACTACGATGCCGAAGCAAACTCACCTCCGAAAAACAAGATTCCCCTCGTGCCAATTGAGTTTGGGAAAGAATGTCAAAGTTATTCCACGTACGATTGTGATGACACGGTAATCGACAATTTGTATTCCAGAAAATACTACTCACTTGAACTTGACCGAGTATTCATTCTAATTTCAAATGAAACCTGCGGGGCAAGCGAAGCCTTGATTAATGGGTTGAGAGGTGCAGATGTCGAAGTTATTTTGATTGGTACAAATACATGTGGACTGATATACGGCTCGCTCCCAGAAACGAACTGCGGTATTACCTATTATGGTGTTCAAGTTCAGGTTAAAAACGGTAAGGATTTTGGAGAGTATGCTGACGGATTTACCCCTTCTAATACTCCTTCCGACAAGGGAGTTAAGGTAAAGGGCTGTTATGTAGAGGATGACTTGACCAAGAAAGTCGGTACTGACGACGATACATTGCTTAAAGCTGCTCTTCAATATAGAAAGGACGAATCTTGTCCTGCGGCTCCGAGTAGTGTTCCTTCCTATATTCTGACAAATGGTCCTCCAGATGATCTAGGCGACCTGAATAGAAAAAGAGTCACTACTCCGCCAAAAAAATGGTACGGATTCAACATGGATATCACAAAGCCAAATCGACAAACAAACTGAAATCTGCGGCGATTATATATTGGTTTAGACATTTGCTAATATTTCTTTTCGTTCCTCTATCTATAACATGCCAAGTCTGTTTCGCAGGTGCGGTCGGCGATCAAATCCCTCGGCAGTCAGTTGGGGAAGAATGAATGCGTGTGACTCGTAGGAAACTATGGGGTAATCTGAAGAGGACTCGGAACCGTGTAGAGATTGTCTAGACAACTATATAATCGCTAGGTCTTTTATGGGAATTATATACTTATTGACACGTTGGGTGTCACAGGTATACGGTTCTGAGCTCTCGACCTATCACCCCTCTTTCGAGTGTCACTAGGTCTCTCAAACACAATATCTCCGAACTCTCTAGGAAGATTCCCGCCCGACTTCGCAATGCGAGAGATATTGATGGCGGCATTCACATCACGATCGATTTGAATACCGCAGTTAGAACACGAGTAAACGCGTTCTGAAAGAGACAAGTCTGTTTTGATCTTGCCACATCCAGAACACATCCGGCTCGTGTTTTTGGGATCGACTCGCGTAACTTTACCACCGGCACTTTCAGCCTTGTAGGAAAGCAGAGTTGCGAACTTACCCCAGTTCTGTTCTAATATACTTCGTGCAACCTTAGGGTTTTTGGTCATGTTTTGTATTTGTAAATCTTCTATTGCGAGATTGGGAGATAACCGAACGATCCTCGTCGTCTCTCTATGGATATAGCCGTGCTCACTTTCGCGAACCCGTTGACATTCTTTGGTATAACGAGTTCGGGCTTTCAGATAGGATTCACTTCCCCTCGTTTTTCCCTTCCTGTGTTCCGGAATTTTCTTCCCCTTGTCTTTCTTGACTTCTACCCTCAATTTCTTCTGAAGTCTCATTTGTCGCTTGAGATCTCGTTTACGGCCTTTGACAATTTCACCAGTCGACAGAGCCACTAAATTGTTCACGCCCATATCTATACCAATCACTGAAGCATCAGACGGTTTAACCTCATGTCTCGTTGTGACCACAAACTGAACATTCACAAGACGTTCGGTTACGACTATACGAACCAACTTGATTTCACCTTGGGGAATATCGTTGACATAGAACGGATCAAACCCATTGATGTTGACAGTCCACCCTTTCTTACGTTCTCTTAGTTGAAAACTCCCTTTCGGACAATCAAACGAACGCATTCGCCTACGGGGCTTAAATCGCGGAAAACCGACTTTACTTGCCCCCTCTTTGACCCGCTTAAAGTAATTTTTGAACGCCTTATCCAAACGATTGAGACAAGAACGCATTGCGTGAGCTGAGTACTTACCGTACTCCGCATCATCCGCTCGTATTTCTGTTAGTGACTTACACTGAATCATAGAAACTGATAGACCGACCCGTTTTTTTTGTAACAATCTATTCTCTCTTCTAATGCACTGTTATACAAAATCGCTTGCATCGCGATGAAATCACGCACTTTCTTGTGTCCGCCCTTGCTAAGTTTGGCGGTACGCGTATGTGTTCGAGTGATGATTGCAGTAGACTCGATAACTGAGTCATTAGCCTCAAGTCTCATGAGACTTCTCCTTTCAGGATATATGATGACTTCCTTTATACTACGGTTCGTTAAATCTTGCAAGAAAAAATTTGAAAAAATGAAATGAGTTCCCAATATTGAAGAAAATTTGTGAGTTTGCTCTTGAGTGACAAACGTTGGTAATGAACCATTCTAGGGGGGGCAAACCAAATGAAAGAGCCGGTGCTTAAAGCAAATCAAAGCACAGATTCAAGTTGCGAAAAATTGAACTTCAAGATCACAAGTACCGATAGGCATCGTGGAAGATGAATTGCACACAAATTTTTGATTGGTTGGCTAACTTAGAAACTTTCGTATAACCTCCCGGTTACTCCCTTAATATGGGAGTGAGTCGCTTGAAAGCGCCCTATCTGTATGCCCTCTTTTTCTCGTTTTTGTGTCAAAAAGTATATAGTTCCCTAACGTTTCCAATATTGTACAGTATTGTGTTTGGGAGAACTAGCGACCCTCGAAAGAGGAGTAATAGACTGAGAGATCAAAACCGTATTCCAGTGACGCTCAACGTGTCAATAAGTATATAATTCCTAAAGAATACTTTAGATTGTAAGAGATTGAACAAACTCAGGCTGTGGTTAGCAAGGGAACTAATCAACTTTCACGTTTTTTGACAACATTGCGAACTTAACTATGTCCCTGTTCAGCGGAATAGGTTTTTCTGCCTTCAACTTAGTGATCACTTTACTATAGGAAAGAGCTACACATTCCTCCTCAGTAAACCGGCTAGAATATATAAATCCATCAACGTTTGGCATATATTTAAACACAAATTGAGAAAAATGTTGACCTTCTATATGACTAGAACTCCGTATCACATCAGTTGGAACACCATAACAGGCGGCTTTACCATTAGTTAAGTCAAGCAGATTAAGTTTGTGAGATTTTTCGTTTGAAAACGAGACGACAGACCTTTCTTCATAATCTGTCGAATTCAAAGAACGAACTGGATTTATATCAAATCGGTTTCGCACTACTGTTTCGTAAACTGCCGTGTCAATAGTTTGTGCACCATACAACACACGTGTATTCGTTCCATTGAACTTTCTACAAATTTCCGCAGTGGAACTAAACCTACTTGGTCTCCCTCCAACGAATAATGGATCCGAATCGTACTTTGAGAATATTACTCTCAAGATATCCCTCAAATGCCGCCTAACAGACATTCCTTCAAACAACGCCACAATTTCCGATACCGTAGGGTTACTCGACGATGTAAGATCCGACAAAGTTCTAGAAGTACGCATTTTATTCACTAGAAATGATCTCCAAGATCCCAGCTTATCTTAGTCCCTTCTATCATTTCAATGCATTCTGCAAATGAATCCTCTTCTCTCGCCTTAAATAGCCGGGTCAATGGGGTAGGGGCATCACTTCCGTAATAAAAATCGGAGTTCAAGAAGAATCGTGTCTGAGATTCGTTTCCGCCAAATCTACCGACAAAAGCCTTTATTGCCAGTTCTTCAGTAACTCCTTCTTCCTTCATTCGCTCTATGTAACGATAGTCGATCGGTCTCTCTTTGGCTAATGCCTTGTCAGCACGTTGTCTTGCCTCTTCCGTTGTCAGATGATGAACCTTAACAAATTTTGTAAAGTCAACCCCCCTTAAAAATCTCTACTTCCTCATCAGATTCATCTTCGGGTAAGGTGTCATATGAGGGGTCAGAATTCTCACAAAGATTTTGAATCTCTCGTGAAGTTCCATTGTCAAAGGGCATTTTAGGGTCTTCTGTTAAAAATAGAGTCGATTGTTTTAGCCAAGTCAGAACAGTTGGTACTATAAAAACGTAATTGTCGCAACTATAAAATTCGCGACTATATACCAATTACCACAAAATTCTAACGAAAAGAACATACGACGCTTGTGGCAAGAGCTGTTCTAACGAATCACGGTTCCGTGGAATTGTTGTACGGAAATTATCGACCTATTTGTAAGAGTGACAATTTGGAATGTTCCAAGCTGTTTCCTCGTTATCGCGGGGAGTGTATTACACGATACAGCGTTTTTATGTAAGCGTCAATTTAGCGCATTTTGTGGTAATTCGGTATATAGTCGCTATAAAATTGGTTGCGTTAACCATGAACAGTTAGCCAAGAACATTCAGAGATGATCCCCGGAAATAACGTGCAGTTAGTCTATGAAAGTTCCAATAACAGGTACGTGATCAGACGGTTTTTCTTTTTTTCTAGCTTTGCGAAATATCTCAATTCCGTCTAGTCTATCAGTTGCCTGCGGGCTACATAAGATATGGTCAATCCGGATACCGTGATCTTTGTTCCAAGCTCCGCCTTGGTAGTCCCAAAAGGTGTATTGGTGAGATCGCCCGTCTAATGTTTCATAAGCATCTGCTAAGCCAAGCCATTTTAGCCTTGAAAACGCCGAACGAGTTTCTGGTAACATTAGAGCATCGCTCGACCATACGCTAGAGTCCCAGCAATCTTCGTCTCTTGGAATGCAATTGTAGTCTCCAAGTAACACAAACGCCTCTTCTGTTGCAAGGAGATTTTCGGCATGGGATGTCAAGGCGTTCATCCAATCTATCTTGTATGTGAATTTTTTCGATTCGTTCGGTGAGAGCCGATCAACCGGATTTCCGTTGGGCAAGTATAGACCGCCCACTCTAATAGTTTTTTCGCAGGAGACTAGAGCCTCAATATATCGAAATTGATCATCTGATTGAAACGTTGGGAGATTGTACTGAAAGTCCTCAATCGGATGCTTGGACAGTATGGCTACTCCGTTATAACTTTTTTGTCCAAATACTTCGCAATTGTAGCCGAGGTCTTCTATTTCCAATCTCGGAAAAGCATTCGTCTCACATTTAATTTCTTGTAGAACGATTACGTCTACATCAATCTCTCGAAGTACTTCGAGAACTGTTGGCAATCTCGCTTTGATAGAGTTGACATTCCAAGTTGCGATTTTCATTGCCATCGCTCTCAAAATCCGTAAAACTTCGCAACTTCTTCAACATCGGCTCGTTCTGATCGGAGAGTATTGACCGGATGCTCTTTATCTGCATACCCCACGGCCATACCGCAATAGACCATCTCTTCTTCAGCAAGGTCAAAGTGTGTTTTTAAACTTGTTCTAAGTAAGGCCCAACATTCTTGCATGCATGTTGCCCAACCTCGCTCTTCGGCAAGGAGTGCCAGGGTTTGCATAAGCATCCCAGTGTGTGCCCATTGACCATGTCCCATGCCTTCGTCAATGACAAAAAACAGTCCGACAGGAGCGTTGAAAAATGTAAAGTTGTTTGACATCCACTTAATGCGACCCGCTTTATCACTCCTCTCAATACCGAGTTTCTCAAACATCTGATACCCGATTCGCCGTCTTCGGGTTTCATAGGGTTCAGGCACTGGATTGGGATAGATCGGACGATCGGTGGGTTCTCCCGCAGGATTAGCTGCCAATTTTTCTCCCGCCATCTTCATGACAGCAGTCTTTGCTTCGCCTGTAACAATCCGAATTTTCCACGGCTGTAAATTTCCGCCCGAAGGTAATCGTAGAGTGGCTTGAAGCCAGTCAACAATCTAGCTAAAGTCGGCTAAATAGCTTCGCTCTTTGTTTGACTTTCAAATTTTTGACATCGTCACTTGTTATTTGATCGCTAAATCAGTTTTTCAAATTTGCAATTATGGCAGAAAACAGATATAACTACTTTTCAGAACAGGCAAACATAACGAGTGTAGGGAAGTGCTATGGCTTGGGCAGTAAAATTTCACAAGGAATTCCAGAAAGAATATGCCGTTTTGCCCGCACGGGTACGAGCGAAGTTGGATAATTTAGTTTACAGACTTGCAGTCAGTGGTCCAAATTTGGGAAGGCCCAAAGTGGAAACCCTTAAAAGTTCAGTTCATTCAAATATGAAGGAACTAAGATTCAAAAGTTTAAATCGAGAGTGGAGAGTTGCATTTGTATTTGATCGTTCGCGAAATGCTATACTGCTAGTCGTGGGAAGTAAATCTGGAAAGAATCAACGCCAATTCTATTCTCACTTGATATCCGTTGCAGAAAGACGATATCAAGAATATTTGGAGTATTCATAATGCCAAACAATGTTACAGTTTCTTGGAAAGAAATCTTCGACCAATACCCCGAAGATCAAAAAGAAAAAATTTTGGAGCGTGCTAAGATCACTATAGCACAAGACAAAGCAATGATTAAATTTCGTTCAATTAAGGAGGCTGTTCGCAATCATCTCATCTCATCAGAAGATCTTTGTCCTTCGAGAATAAGGGAAATCGAAAAACATACGGATTTGCTACTTTCAGTGTTCCGGCAAGTTGTGGAGTCGGAAGGTGGTAAGTTCAAAGTCGAAGTGAATATGCCAGACCACGTGTCATACAACCTGTTCGATCTGAGAGACGAATATGCAGACCTTGAGGGAACACCACTTGGGCCATTTTACGAAGAAGAGGATATAAACGAGTTAAACAGGCAAGAGGAGTTAAAAAAACTTGAAATGTTCGAATCAAAAACGGCAGAGAAAAAGAAACTGGCGGCCTAGTAACGTTGTGATACTGCTACCCTCACTTCATTTAGACTTGTTCTTTGTAGAAAAGGCAGAGCGTATAAAACCTAAAGTCTACCCACATCTAGTGACCCTTGAAAGAGGGGTGATAGGCCGAGAGATCAGAACCGTATACCTGTGACACGCAATGTGTCAATAGGTATATGATTCCCAAATAGTGTGTCGGCCTGATCCGCATAAATACTGCAGGACTGAACGCTTGTCTTTTTCATATAGCCCCTCATGAACCTAGGTGTTATCAAATAAAGAAAGTTGTCGCGTGAGAATCTAAAGATATAGTCTCGTCATGGAATTCCCCAAGCTAAAATTTTGCAGTTAGTCCAGGAAAGTTCCAATAACAGGTACGTGATCCGACGGTTTTTCTTTTTTTCTAGCTTTGCGAAATATCTCAATTCCGTCTAGTCTATCAGTTGCCTGCGGGCTACATAAGATATGGTCAATCCGGATACCGTGATCTTTGTTCCATGCTCCGCCTTGGTAGTCCCAAAAGGTGTATTGGTGAGATCGCCCGTCTAATGTTTCATAAGCATCTGCTAAGCCAAGCCATTTTAGCCTTGAAAACGCCGAACGAGTTTCTGGTAACATTAAAGCGTCGCCCGACCACACGCTAGAGTCCCAGCAATCTTCGTCTCTCGGAATGCAATTGTAGTCTCCGAGTAACACAAACGCTTCTTCTGTCGCAAGGAGATTTTCGGCATGGGATGTCAAGGCGTTCATCCAATCTATCTTGTATGTGAATTTTTTCGATTCGTTCGGGGAGAGCCGATCAACCGGATTTCCGTTGGGCAAGTATAGACCGCCCACTCTAATAGGTTTTTCGCAGGAGACTAGAGCCTCAATATATCGAGATTGATCATCTGATTGAAACGTTGGGAGATTGTACTGAAAGTCCTCAATCGGATGCTTCGACAGTATGGCTACTCCGTTATAACTTTTTTGTCCAAATACTTCGCAATTGTAGCCGAGGTCCTCTATTTCCAATCTCGGAAAAGCATTCGTCTCACATTTTATTTCTTGCAGAACGATTACGTCTACATCAATCTCTCGAAGTACTTCGAGAACGGTTGGCAATCGTGCTTTGACGGAGTTGACATTCCAAGTTGCGACTTTCACTGCCATCGCTCTCAAAATCCGTAAAACTTCGCAATTTCTTCAACATCGGCTCGTTCTGATCGAAGAGTATTGACCGGATGTTCTTTGTCTGCATACCCCACGGCCATACCGCAATAGACCATCTCTTCTTCAGCAAGTCCAAAGTGTGTTTTTAAACTTGTTCGGAGCAAGGCCCAACATTCTTGCATGCATGTTGCCCAACCTCGCTCTTCGGCAAGGAGTGCCAGGGTTTGCATAAGCATCCCAGTGTGTGCCCATTGACCATGTCCCATGCCTTCGTCGATGACAAAAAACAGTCCGACAGGAGCGTTGAAAAATGTAAAGTTGTTTGACATCCACTTAATGCGACCCGCTTTATCACTCCTCTCAATACCGAGTTTCTCAAACATCTGATACCCGATTCGCCGTCGTCGGGTTTCATAGGGTTCAGGCACTGGATTGGGATAGATCGGACGATCGGTGGGTTCTCCGGCAGGATTAGCTGCTAATTTTTCTCCCGCCATCTTCATGACAGCAGTCTTTGCTTCGCCTGTAACAATCCGAATTTTCCACGGTTGTAAATTACCGCCCGAAGGTGATCGTTGAGCGGCCTGAAGCCAGTCAACAATTTCCGCTTTACTAATAGGTTTATCTAGGAAAGCCCGAGTTGAAATTCTTTGAGATACAGCTAGCGATACGTCCATTAACCTTCCCCGCCTACGGTGAGAGCTTCAACTTTAACTGTCGGTTGACCGACACCAACAGGAACAGATTGACCTGCCTTACCACAGGTTCCAACACCGTCGTCCATTCCAAAATCGTTACCAATCATTGAAATTTTTTCCAGAACTGTTGGGCCGTGTCCGATTAAAGTGGCGTTTTTAACGGGCGCAACAACTTTGCCGTTTTCAACCAAATACGCTTCGGTACATTGAAAGACAAAATTGCCTGAGACTATATCGACTTGACCGCCGCCAAAGTCAACCGCCCATACGCCTTTCTTTACGGATTTTAGAATTTCTTCAGGATCCCTATCGCCATTGGTCATGAAAGTGTTGGTCATTCGCGGCATAATGCACGAATCATAAGATTCTCGGCGACCATTGCCTGTAGGCTCCAATCCCATCAGCCGAGCATTTTGTCGGTCTTGCATATATCCTTTCAGAATTCCGTCTTCGATTAAGACGTTTCTTTTTGTCTGAGTTCCTTCATCGTCAAAACTCAACGACCCTCGTCGATTCTCAATTGTGCCATCATCGACGACTGTTACTCCCTTTGCTGCGACTTGTTCACCGATTCGGCCAGAGTAGACGCTCGTTCCTTTGCGATTGAAGTCTCCTTCTAATCCATGTCCGACAGCTTCGTGAAGCAAAACCGCTGGCCAACCCGGCCCGAGAACGACCTCCATTTCTCCTGCCGGAGTCGTAATACTTTTTAAGTTGATTCGGGCCTTTTCTAATGCCCGATTCGCCAGGCTCTGCCAACGACCAGTTGCAATCCATTCATCATACTCCGCTCTTCCGCCAGTCCCGGCGGAGGCGCTTTCTCTTCGTCCATTTTCTTCGAGAGTTACAGATATGTTTAGCCGAACAAGTGGTCGTAGTTCCTGAAAATATTGTCCGCCCGGTCGAATAATGCTGATTTCTCTTGATTCTCCACTGAGCGAGACGGAAACCTGGACAACTCGAGAATCTTGGTCTCGAACCCACTTATCTATTTCGGTCAACAAATTAGTTTTGGTCGTGAATGCGGGATTTTCCGTCGGATCAAGTTGACCATAAAGCCTTCGATTAGAAGGCGTTGGACTAGCCGCTAATGTCCCAGAATACCCATGTTTGGCTTGTGCTGCCGAGTTAGCAGCCCGTTTAATCGCATCTATTGAGAGTTCACTTGCATGAGCGTTGCCAGACGCTTCGCCAGCGACGACTCGTAATCCAAAGCCTTGATCGGTCTGATAGGTGGCGGACTTTAGTCGTCCGTCATCAAACAGAAAACCTTCCGAACGGGACCGTTCGATAAATAAATCCGAATCATCTGATCCTAATGCTGCATTCGCAAGGACAGCTTCTGCGTGGTCGAAGTCGACCGGCAGCGTGGCAATTGTCATAATTATTTTTCCCGAGAGATTTTACTGATCGCGAATATCATTGAATTCGTCGGTGTTGCCAAAACTATCATCTTGATCACTGTCTAGACTGTCATCGAAAGTCATTCCTTCCTCATACGTGCTTTGTACGACGAAGTTTTCAAGCTGTTCTTCGACCAATTCCCATTGAGGTTTCAACTTAGCAGCGGAAAGAAAATCGTTATAAGAACCTTGAATGTCATTAGTATATTTTTTTGCAATGCCTCGATTATAGTAGGCGATGTGGAGATGTTCGTCGCCAAGCTGCGTCGCTTGTTCAAACCAAACGTCGCTAGCAGGAGGAAACCGATCTAGATTGGTTCCCGCTAATCTGATCGCATGATTCAGCTGTTCAAGAGCGGTCTGAAAATCTCGCTGGTAGATCAAAGCCGCACCGCGGTTAACAAAAATCGCGCTTTCATTCGGATCGAGTCGCTCTGCTAGGGTGTAGTCTTCTTCGGCTTTATCGTACTCTCCACTTCGCATAAGTAAAACACCGCGATTTACAAAGGTCGCTGCTCTTGTAGCGCGTGTCATGGTCTCTTCCATCAACGCACGAGTACATAAGTCAATTGCGCCGACTGTTCGTCCTGCTTTAGCCGCGTGGTAGCAATCGGCACTCAAACCACTACCTAACACAGTAATCTGAGCGACGGCACTTGTCGAAAACCATACACAAAAGGCGAGGGCAATGTATAGTCTATTCATCGGACAATCTCCTTAGAAAGAGTAATAATAGTATATTACGCAATTTATAACAGTCTGGCGAATCTGTCTGCGACAAATCGGGAGAATATTATTAAGTAAAATAGGTTAAAATGTGCAAATAGAAAAGTAAAATTTCAGGAGAGGTAATTTGTTGAGGTTTTTGTTTCTCGTACTGCTTTTGACAGGATTCTCGAGTCGCTCTTTTGCGACTGTTCCGGTTGACGGAGGATTAGGCCTTCAACCTGCGGCTACGCGGTTGATGGAACGCCATGATTGGTTTCATACCTATAGTTTGGTTTGGATCACTCTCATCACGTTGTTCGTCTTAGGTTTATTGGTCTATGTGATTTATAAATTTAGCCGGCAGATGAATCCCGAACCCAGTCGTTTCAGTCACAATGTTGGCTTAGAAATTTTATGGACGATTATCCCAGTCTTCATTTTGATCGCAATTGCCGTTCCATCTTTTGGAATTTTGTACTATCAAGATCGCACTCCAGTCCTGAGCGATATTGTCGCTGAAGCAGAGACATTGCGGGAAAATTCGGACGAAGGCTCCTTACGGCGACTCATGAAGAATCATAATCCGGTGGCTGCAGCAAAAGGATGGATTAATGTCAAAGTTCAGGGTAATCAGTGGAATTGGACGTACATCTATCCTGATGAACTAGATGAATCCGGTTACCCGCTGGAATTTGTATCTAATGGTCTACACCGAGGCACGGCTAACGATGAGCCTGTGACGAGGGATCGCCCGCGGTATTTAGCGGCAGATTATCCGATGGTGATTCCTGTTAATCGATACATAAGGTATTACACAGCGGCCTCAGATGTGATTCATTCTTGGACGGTTCCCGCCTTTGGCATAAAAATGGATGCGGTGCCAGGAAAAAGTAATCAAGGTTGGTTTCTTGTTAGGCAAACGGGTGTCTTTTATGGGCAGTGTTCGGAACTCTGCGGTAAAGACCACGCATTTATGCCGATCGAAGTCAGAGTCGTATCGCAAGGGCGATATGATCTTTGGTTAAAGAGGATGAAAGACGGCGACTATGACGGAGCCCATTCGTTGGTTGCCGATTTAGATTCAGACGATAATTCACCGACATTCGCTCGGTTGAACGATGAGGGTTAATCTCTATTATGTCAGTTCAAGTAGCTACACACGACGGTCAAGACAGCTCAGCAAGTAACGCTGTTGCGGGCCGGATTACGGCCTTTGCGAAACGCTGGTTGTTTTCTACGAATCATAAAGATATTGGAACGCTTTACTTAGTATTTGCTCTAGTAGCTTCCCTGGTCGGGTATTCGTTATCCGGGTTGATTCGGTGGGAATTAGCAGAACAAGGAATCGGTCCACTCACACATTTCGTGTTGTGGGGAGTAGACGGTGCCACTCAGGCAGAGAAAATTGAGGCTGCTAAACATTTTTACAATGTCGTGATTACCTATCACGGTTTGATCATGATTTTCTTTGTGGTCATGCCGGCGTTGATAGGGGGATTCGGAAATTGGTTTGTTCCGTTAATGATTGGTGCGCCAGATATGGCGTTTCCGCGCATGAACAATATCTCCTTTTGGTTAACGGTTGCGGCTTTCGCAATAGCTTGCCTATCAATGACCGTGCCAGGGAATTCCGTGGGTAATGGATTCGGAGGTGGCTGGGTTCTGTATCCACCCTTATCGGGAGAAAAAGGTCATCCGGGTCCAGCGATGGATCTCCTGATCTTGTCTTTACATACCGCGGGTATAGCGTCGATCTTAGGAGCCATCAATTTCATCGTTACGATCTTAAACATGCGGGCTCCAGGCATGACGATGCATAAAATGCCATTGTTCGTATGGAGTTTGTTGGTTACGGCCTCTCTCTTGTTATTGGCACTTCCAGTGTTAGCCGGTGCATTGACCATGTTGCTAACCGATCGAAATTTCGGATCAAACTTTTTTGTTCCTGAGGGGGGTGGTGATCCTTTAATGTTCCAGCATTTATTTTGGTTTTTTGGCCATCCTGAAGTCTACATAATGATTCTTCCTGCTTTTGGGATTGTCAGTCAGATTGTTTCCACCTTCTCGCGAAAACCGATTTTTGGATATCTAGGAATGGCCTATGCGATGGTGAGCATCGGTTTCATTGGCTTTATAGTTTGGGCTCATCATATGTATACAGTTGGCATGCATGCTGACTTGAAAGTGTATTTTATGGCTGCAACCATGGTTATCGCTGTTCCGACTGGGATAAAGATATTTTCTTGGATTGCGACGATGTGGGGAGGATCCATTGAGTACAAAGTTCCTATGCTATGGGCGATCGGATTTATTTTCTTGTTCACCCTTGGCGGAGTTACAGGTGTCGTATTAGCGAACGCCGGAATTGATCATTTACTTCATGATACGTACTATGTCGTAGCACACTTTCATTACGTTCTGTCATTAGGAGCCGTTTTTGGAGTGTTTGCGGGTTGGTACTACTGGTATGAAAAGATGTTTGGAGTGAAGTATAACGAGTTGCTTGGGAAAATCCATTTCTGGTTGACGTTTATTGGCTCTAATGTACTCTTTTTTCCCCAACATTTTCTTGGTCTGCAAGGTATGCCGCGTCGATACATTGATTATGCGGACGGATTTGCGACCTGGCATTTCTGGTCGTCTATAGGATACGCAATTACGTTAGTCGGAACCTTGGTATTTTTTGCTGGTTTAGTCGAAAGTGCTGTTCGTCGTCGGCAGGCGCAGGCAAATCCTTGGGGAGAAGGTGCGACAACTTTGGAATGGACGTTGCCGTCGCCGCCTCCATTCCATCAGTTCAATACGCTTCCAGAAGTAAAAGCTGAAACAGCCCATTAATAGCATCTAAGGAGCTCAATCTGTGAGTAGATCTTCGAGTAATTTAAGTTTTGAAGAATGAAGATTGAACGTTGATGTATAGGTTTTAAGAGTCGCTAGTTAGTTATGAAAAATTTGGATTTGAGAAAAGACGAGTAATGACCTCCCGGCTCGAAACAGAATCTGTCCAGCCCGTCTATGCGAATGCTTGGGCGTATGTCCAGCTCATGAAACCACGAATAATGCTTCTTGTGGTTTTTACGGCGTTAGTTGGATTAGTCATAGCTCAAAATTTGTCTGGTGCAACAATAGATATAGTGCTGGCTAGCGTAGCGTTGTTCTCGGTAGCATTAGGTTCTGGTGCTGCAGGGGCAATCAACATGTGGTACGATTCTGATATTGATAAATTAATGCCTAGAACTTCGACAAGACCGGTGCCTGCTGGACTGATTCCGCGTGAAGAGGCCTTGTCTTTTGGAATAATATTGTCTTGTGCATCGGTATTGCTGATGTGGATGTCGACAAATATAGTAGCGGCAGTCCTCTTGGCAGTATCAATTTTCTATTATGGCGTCGTTTACACAATTTGGTTAAAGCGTAGAACGCCGCAGAATATTGTTATTGGAGGCGGGGCAGGGGCATTACCACCTGTAATTGGTTGGGCGATCGTAACAGGTTCGTTCAGTTTAGAGGCTTGGATACTATTTGCAATAATTTTCTTTTGGACTCCACCCCATTTTTGGGCTCTCTCCTTGCTTGCCAAAAATGAATACAAACGGGCAAAGGTACCGATGCTTCCTGTTACCCACGGAGTAGCCAATACCCGAACTCAGATATTGGTTTATTCGGTAATCTTAGCATTGATATCAAGTTTGCCAGTGTTGACTGGGTTTGGAGGCATTCTTTATGCGGTGGCAACTATTGTTTTGAGTTTGGTGTTTGTTGGAATGGCCCTTGATCTTAAATTTTCTAAGGCAGGTTCTGAAACAGCTTCCTCTAAGGATCGATTGAAGGCAGTTCGGTTGTTCGGTTTTTCGATACTGTACTTGTTTGTATTGTTTGCAGTTATGTTATTAGAGCATGGCTTTGGTGGATTTTATTCGTTGCAGGAGCTATTGCCGTGAATACAAACGACGAATCTGAGCCATCTCAGTCACTTTCCAAAGAGGAACTAGCGGCGAGGAAGCGTCGAAACATTTGGTTGGGATTTGCCCTAGCAGGATTTGTGATCCTAGTATTGCTGATTACGATGATTAGACTAGCCAATGGAATTCCGGAACGTATGTGATGGATAAACAGCAGGTACTGTTTGGAGCGATTGGGGTGGTGCTAGCAATGTTTGCGCTGGCACTGTCTTCTGCTCCACTGTACGACGCATTTTGCAGAATAACGGGATATGGTGGAACCCCTCGGGAAGCCCGTGAAGCTCCTAGACGTGTTCTCGACCGTGAGGTCACTGTACGATTTGATGCCAACGTCGCTGATGCTCCCATTCGATTTAAGCCGTTACAAACCAGTATGGATGTACGGTTAGGCGAGCATGTTATAGCGTCGTATGAGGTAACAAATTCTTCAAGTAAGCCGGTAAAGGTTATTGCAAGTTATAATGTAACTCCGCACGAAGCGGGTACTTTTTTTTCAAAGATGGAGTGCTTTTGTTTCGAGGAACGCGTACTTTCGCCAAACGAAACAAGTAGACTGCCCGTCGTATTTTTTGTATCACCGGATTTAGAGGAGAATCGGTTGGGAAAGTCGATTGATACGATAACCTTGTCATATACTTTTTTTAACGTTCAGCAGTCGGCAAGTTATGGTCTGCAAACTTTTGGCAACTTGTATTGAAGGGATTCACTGTACTAAACTTAGGCAGTTCCACATTCTAGGAATTTAACTATGGCGCATGAAGAGATTCGGCACGATTATCATTTAGTAAATCCGTCGGCTTGGCCGATTCTGGGTGCAATTGCTGTTATGACTTTGGCATTGGGGGGTGTCAATTTCATGAAGGGTTTATGGGGGATGCCGGAAGGTTCAGTTTGGTTACTGCTTTTAGGTTTCTCAATGGTGATCTGGGTAATGTTTGGTTGGTGGAAGGAAGTGGTACGCGAGAGCCACGGCGGAGATCACACGCCAGTTGTTAATATCGGGCTACGATATGGCATGGTGATGTTTATTGCTTCTGAGGTCATGTTCTTTGTTGCCTGGTTTTGGTCGTTCTTTGAGTTTGCTATATTCTATGGCGCACGGGTTGGAGAAACTTGGGATGCAGCTAATCCATATTTTGTAGACTCTCTAAATGCATTTGCGCAATGGCCGCCGGCAGGAGTGGAGACATTCGATCCGTTCCATTTACCATTGATTAATACGTTAGTGTTGCTTTTGTCGGGGACAACTGTGACCTATGCTCACCATGCTTTGCAGCATGGTGATCGCAAAGGAACAATTTTGGGCTTAGTTTTAACCGTAGTTCTTGGCGTGATATTTACTGCATTGCAGGCTTATGAGTATTCCCATGCTCAGTTTACATATGATGGAACCTTATATGGTTCAGCATTTTTTATGGCAACTGGTTTTCATGGTGCTCATGTCATAATCGGCACGATATTCTTGTTTGTTTGTTTACTGAGAGTGATCGCAAACAATATGACAAGTGAAAAGCATCTTGGCTTCGAGTTTGCAGCGTGGTATTGGCATTTTGTGGATGTCGTTTGGTTATTCTTGTTTGCATTTGTTTATGTAACGCCCAGATTAGTTCACGGTGCTGTGCATTAGCGAAAATTCCCAAATGGTATTTAGACCCTATCCGATTTTAACTATAGCTTCTGTAGTTTCACTTGTTGTTCTAGTTGTTCTAGGGAACTGGCAATGGGAGAAATACAGTAAAAAGTCAGATCAGATTTTGCATGCTACTGAAAATGCAGAACGAGATAGAGCAGTTGTTGTCGAAGCTCCTAAAGGAGGTTATGCGTTGCAAGTCTATGGACTGATAGACGGTAACTCGGTTTGGAGACGATACGTTCCGGGAAAGATAAATGGTGTTGGCGACCCTGTGCTCGTTTTGTATGATGTAACACTAGGCCCGACACAAGAGCCGTTGCAAATTTTTGGGTTAGGTACTATCCGGATTAAAGGGGTAAGCAATGTGTTCGTACGCAACGATCAACGTGGAATCTTTACGCCTCGTAACAATCTTAAAAAGAATACTTGGTACTGGTTTGACAGTCTTACGATGATCAATCTTTACGGCTATTCTGCAACAAAACCCGTTAGGGTAGTTGAACAAGAGTTTATTGAAGTTAAGGACTCGACCGTTTCTCAAGGTCACAGAACAGTCAAGAATCCTTATTACACGTCTGAAAGAAAGGACACTTTACCGAGAGAACGTCATTTAGGATATGCCTTGAGTTGGTGGGGAATGGCTTTAGCCTTAGTTATCATTTACTTTGTTTATCATGTTCAACAAGGAAGGACTAAAGCTAAGTTATGAAATATGTATCTACACGAGGTATTTCGTCAGAGGTGGATTTTATTAAAGCTTGTTTGAACGGCTTGGCACCTGATGGTGGATTGTACGTACCGAAAGTGTATCCTAAAATCGCACCTGCGAGCATTGAGGAGTCATTCACTTCAATTGCAACGCGAATTATCTCAGCGATGGCTGGAGATTCTATAGAAGAAGACGTTATCGAATCATTATGTAGACGGGCATTTGATAGTTTCCATCATAAGGAAGTTACTCCGCTTACGGATTTAGGCACCAAGTGTAGACTTTTAGAATTATACCATGGCCCGACTCTTGCGTTCAAAGATGTAGCCATGCAGTTTATTGCTCAGCTGTTCGATTACATTCTCGAACAACGTCAACAAAGGTTAACAGTGATCTGTGCGACGAGCGGCGATACTGGAGGAGCGGCAGCTGCTGCTTTTGCTAAGTCGAAGAACGTATCTCTTGTAATACTGCATCCGCACAATAGAATTTCGTCAGTTCAGCGAAAGTTCATGACGTGTTGGGACGCTGATAATGTACTCAATCTCGCAGTCGAATCCGACTTTGATAGTTGTCAAGGGATAGTGAAGTCCTTGTTTGAAGATCGCCAGTTCGCTAAGAGAACTAACTTGTCTGGTGTTAATTCAATCAATTGGGCGAGAATTGCTGCCCAGATGACCTATTATGCATACGCAAGTGCTAGGGTATCTTGGGATGATCAGCTTCGGTTTATCGTTCCAACTGGGAATTTTGGAGATGCTTTTGCTGGCTATGTTGCGCGGCGAACTGGAATGGTACCAGAAAACACAGCGTTTCTATGCGCCGTGAACGAAAACAAAGTATTAGAAGAGGCTATGCACCAAGGAAAGTTACACCGGGTGCCGGCTGTGGCAACGAACAGTCCTGCAATGGATATTGCTGTTCCAAGTAATTTTGAACGATTTTTGTTTGAATTTAGTCATCGAGACAAACGCTTTGTGCAAAAATTTTACAGAGACTTAAAAACTGACAATATTGGAGCAATAGACACGATCATACAGATTAGAATCAAACTCAGTGGATTTCACTTTCAAAGTATAAATCAAGCGAAAACGATTGATGAATTAAAAGAGGTATACAAGGAGACAAAAAGAATACTCTGTCCTCACACTGCTGTAGCAACAGCGGCATTAGATAAAACAAAAATCAATGGAACTAATATAGTTCTAGCGACAGCACATCCTTCCAAGTTTCCAGAGGTGGTTAAACAAGCTATTGGAGCATCTGTTGAAGTGCCATCAGAACATTCATTGCAAATTCAAAACCCTGAGGTGTTTCATGTGGTTGAGAACTCGTTACCGATCATTCGTAAAAAATTCAAAAGTACTACTTAGAGCAAAATTTTGAGAACCACTTAACAAAAACTTAATAAAGAGTTACTAATCTACAAAAAGCCAAACAATCATTTGATTAGGGCTCGACAAACGTTAGTTTTTTATCTTATGTCCTGTACGTAATCGGAACAAACTACACTAAAACGTTTCACAATCAAGAAAATTTTCTAATGTGCAAATATATACTCCCGATATCATTACTCTAGTTTTAACTTTCTTGTCTTCTACTAAAACATCACTCGATTGATAAATTTGTATTTAACTTTTAATTCCTCTGCTAAATCTACACCTTCTAGAAGTGTCGACGCTCTTTCATAATGTCTTTTGTCATCGTTTATAACGCGATTTAATCTGTTTCGAACTGAACTAATGTCAATGAAATTTTCTAATGTTCCTGTAAATACTCTCCATATCTTCTTATTGTGAAGGTACATTGATCCAGAAAATATACTTACAAATGCAAGAAACTTTTCGTCATCTTTAGTATGTGACACTAACCATTCTTTTAACTCTTTACGTTGCAAATCAGTACCAACTTCCTGCCAAAACAAAAACAGTTGTTTCGGGTCAACCATCTTGTAAAAATTTGCGTTAATTTCGACTTGTATCCTATCAAATGTAGCTTTCTTTATAATCTCAAGTTCGTTTTTAATAAACCAAACTTCTTGGGGGGGCCTAGGTATAGAAAGTTCTCCATGTAGATGCATAAATAGCCGTACTAAATAAATCAACCATGAAACTGCTTTACCGTTCTGCAATGCGAATCTGATTTGTTCAATTCGAACAGGTATTGGTAAGTTCTGTAACAAAGGTTTGGCTACCCAACTTGCTGGATCAGTTATACGGTTCCCGTTACCTCGATCCTGTGTCATATCGTCTATAGTATCAATCAAAACTTGAAAAATACAAACTCTTTCTTGGTCCGACATCGTATAAAGATACGGTTCTTTCTTCAAATTATAAAGTATCCGGTACCCGTAGTTTCCTCCGTAATAACTATTTAGCCCTGCCCATTTTCTTAGTGTGTCTTTCGCTTCTTCAGGAGAATCTATCGCCAGTTGTATTAAACACTTTAACTCAGTTTTATCGTTTCTCCAAAGTTTGTCTTCCGGATTGTCTTTATAACAAAATTCTATACACTGTTTATGGATTTGCCTGCGTCGAAAAGAGTCATGTTGTTCAACTACTTTAATCTGTTCTTCAGCGTTAGTTAGTAAATCATCCTTAGTTGTTTTTGAAAACAAATCAGGGCTAATGGGATAATTGAAATTATCAGATGTCACGATAGTTTTCACGTTTAGACTTTCCATTTGTCAATATTAGAAACCAGTGTTGAAATAAGGAAAAATTGAAATTTTCAATGGTTGGTTTAGTTTTTACTTTCTTGTATTCTACTAGAACATCACTTGATTGATATATTTGTTTCTAACTTTTAACTTCTCTGCTAAATCTACTCCTTCTCGAAGTGTAGAGGCTCTTTCAAAATGTCTTTTGTCATCGTTTATAATACGATTTAGTCTGTTACGAACTGAACCAATGTCAAGAAAATTTTTCAATGATCCAGTAAATACTCTCCAAGTCATTTTATTGTTGAGGTACGTAGATCCAGAAAACATACTTACAAATGCAAGAAACCTTTCGTCATCTTTAGTATGTGACACTAACCAATCTTCTAATTCCTTAAGTTGCAGATCAGTACCAACTTCCTGCCAAAACATAACCAGTTGTTTCGGGTCAGCCATCTTGTAAAAATTTGCGTTAATTTCGACTTGTATCCTATCAAAAGTAGCTTTCTTTATAATCTCCAATTCGTTTTTAATAAACCAAACATCTTGAGGTGGCCTAGGTATAGAAAGTTCTCCATGTAGATGCATAAATAGCCGCGTAAGATAAACCAACCATGAAGCTGCTTTACCATTTTGTAACGCGTATACGATTTGTTCAGTTCGAACTGTTATTGGTAAGTTTTGTAACAAAGGTTTTACAATCCAAGTTGCTGGATCAGTTAAACGGAAAGCGGAATCTCTGTCATCTATGTTTAGAAATGTCATATCGTCGACAGTATCAATCAAAATTTTAAAAATACAAACTCTTTCTTTGTCTGACATTGTATAAAGATAAGGACCTAGTTTTAAATCATGAAGTTTTTTGTAAGCGTAGTTATCTCCCCAATGATTATTGAGTTTGGCCCAGTTTCTTAGTGTTTCTTTAGCTTTCTCAGGAGAATCTAATGCCTGATCTATAAAAAATTTCAAATCAGTTTTATCGTTTCTCCAAAGCTTATCTTCTGGATTATCTTTATAACAGAATTCTATATTCTTTTTATGGATTTGTCTGCGTCGAAAAGAGTGATGTTGTTCTACTAGTTTAATCTGTTCGTCAGAATAAGCTAGTAAACTATCCTTAGTTGTTTTTGAAAACAAACCAGGGCTAATGGGATAATTAAAATTTTCAGATGTTACGATATTTTTCACGTTTAAACCTCCCAATTGTCAAAAGAAGAATCCAGTGAGATCACTTCATTTCGGAAGTTTTGACTTAATCCGTCTTGCTTTATAATAATGTCCAATTTGTTTTTCTCGAAGTCAGGAACGTTCGATTCAATCGCGGATTGACTAGGACTCTCATAATTCCATGCTGCGTTTTCGATCCATTCGTATATTTTAGAGTACTTTAGTTTAATAATAGCGATTTTTAAGAAACTTTTAGAATCTTGCAAGCGCGATAGAGTAGCACCACTCATTTGAATACTGTTTATAATTTTGTAAGCGTCGCGAATAGTTTTAATTCCGCCTTCGTCCATAAAAAACAAAATTACTTCGCGAAGTAAATAAAGGTGTGATTCCGTATCGCTGTTTTTGGCAACATGAATCTTGTTTAGTATCACCGATACTTGATCTGTGATAAAATTGTTTATTATTTCTTTACTAACTCTTGGTACCGAAATTAGGGTTTGAATGTATTTATCTAAGTAGTCTTTTCCACTAGAGTGTAACTCTTCCGTCAAAGCTTCCTCAACTTTAATAGGGTCGTAAGAGACATAGTAGGTTATATATGGGAGTTGGACCGAAGACCGTAAAAGTGTTAACATTCCAATAATTTCTGATGGGTACAATCTGTCTATGTCGTCAATTAGGACAATGACTGGTATTTTTAGTTCCAAGAGAGATTCGTATGCGACTCTATATAGCTTGTCTATATTTGGAGGATTCTGTCCATCGTTTAAGAGGTTAAGAATTGTTCCTATAGCTTTAGAAGCGTTTTCAGTAATACTAAATCCTATAGCGGATAGAATTTGGAAGTAGGGCGTAAGCTTTGTGTTGAGTCGTTGGACTGCTACAGCATAGTTCTTCAAATCTTCGATTTTGCTTTGAAGTTCGGTTTTCGGGGGTTCCGATTTTTTTAGTTCTAACTCTACGTGGTTGGTCAAAAGAAGAAGAAAATCCGAAAGCATTGTATCTCTGTCAACATCTTTCAAAGGAGAGAAATTGAATACAATGACTGGCTCTTCATCGTTTCGCTGTAATTTATACTGCTCCGCAATCAAGTTGAGCATCGATGTTTTACCAATTCCCCATTGTCCGGTAACACCAATCACAAAACTCTCTGGACTCGTATTAGACCTTAGGAGCTCCACTACCTTGCTAGCAACAGAGGTAAAAGAGTATAGGTCTTCTTTGCTATTACTGATCGGAACATCAGAATAGATAGGAGGGACTTTGGTCGTAGTCATTGTAGCCAACAAGTGTGTAACTTGTGAGTACTGGTAGTAGCAAAATGGATTTGAATATACTTCTAGGAGTATATAGGTGTTCACAGGCATAATACAACCGTTAGGAGAATTTTTCAATAGAAAAATTTGATGTGTCACATGCAAAATAGCAGAAAACTACGATTTATCCGACAGCGTATAGAGGATTTTGCTTATATACTTGCGAATGAGAGTGTTGGATGAATCGTCATTTTAGGCTTTTTGGTTCTATACTATCGGTCAGTGAGTTCGGCTATCTAAGAAAGGTTTATCATCAATAGTTCGATCGCAATTTCTGAACTAGCAACTCCATTGTATCATTCAGCAATCCTATACCTAGGGGATGGTATCTACATTCACACTACGTAGAACGTTTTTCTGTAGAGAAACTGGCGTTGTTGAACTGTATCCGAAGGAGGGGGTAGACATGCGTCTCAATGATACTGAACTGAACAGATTGTTTCGAAACAATTTGCGTAGAATGGCATCCGTGACTTTGGTGAAGTTATGACAGAAATTTGTTAAAATATCGATGCAGGTACAGCGAAAGGAATATCTCGTTACCAGGCCTCACAAACGCATAGGTAACGGTCGTGCGTCTGTCAATGTTTGTAAGAGGAAGCAACAGAAGAGTGAGCAACGCCCCCTTAACTCGTTTGTTCCCGATACCGCGGAACACGATCGTACGACCTTCTGCCCCGTTTCACTTGAACGTAGAAAAAAAGTACAAGGGGTACTGATAACGCCTTTTTTGAGAGAGACACCAACGATTCGTTGACGAGGCGAGCGACGAAAATCTCTCCACCGGCATTGTATCTCTCGTAAGTCACGAGCTACAGGAAGATATCGAGGCTGCCTTTTCAAGACCTCATCGTGAGTGTAATTTTCTATTTCCTTATCTGCGTTCGCCATTTAAACTCTTGCTGGACGGTACCCTTGATGAGGTTAGAAATCTCTCTTTGAACTGATGATTTTCCTGCAGACAGAACACGGTGAAGCAGTCGGGAACGTAAAAATTTTGCCATTCTGGAAGTTTAGGAGCGGACGATTGGCTGTTACTGTACCGCAAGTCGATCAAGCGCTTGATGTACGTTTTTAACGTGGGCCGAGTTATAGGCGGCTTTTGGTTCCTCGCCAATAGAGTTCTTAATTGTCCTAGTGGGCGCTCGAGCAATGGCATTTTTGGAAAGGTGAAACTGGCATCGTAGTCATCTAGAGCTTGAAAAAAAAGCGCACATAGCGACTTTCATTGCGTAATCGTCGTCGGAAACAATGAAATTTACTGCTGTAAGTCTTATTTCGATGAGGCTTGCGAGGAAGTCCTTCCAACAGACAGCTGTCTCAGAAAGATGTACTTGAACCCCGAGAATACTTCTTGTTTTATCTTTGTGTATACAAATAGCGGTAAGAATCGCGGTATCACAAACAACGCCGCTGACACAAGCTTTCTCGAAGTGGGCATTTAGCCCAAGATAAAGATATTCAAGGAGAGATATGGAACGCAATACTTAAAGTTGCTTCTTTATTACGGAGCTAACGCTTGACTCTGTTCTAGAGGAGAGGTTTAATAGACTTACTTCCCTTATAACGTTCGTCATTTTCTTGGTTGATATGCCATTGGTGTACATTGAACGTACATTCAGAACAATGGTGTCTGTGCGATAATAACCGCATTCTACTGTCCGATGATGGAAGGGAGTATCGCCGTGACCGGCTGTCTTGGGAAGAGAAGAGGTGAGAGCTCCACACAATGCAGTTTCTTTGGCTAATAACCGTTTACATAAACCCGACGATTGTTGGTGTGCTCGCTATACCTTGATCCGGGATTCTCTTATTGTTTTATTTGTATTACGATGTTGAAGAAACTCATGATAATTCTGCCGAAGCCACACGTGTCATTTTGTGTCAAATGTTTCAAAACTGCACAAACGAGGCACTAAGATTCTTATGTCATGTCGTGTCTCCAAAAAAATTCAAAACTATTTTAGATTGGTCTACCATATTTTGATCAATGATTCTTGAAAACTAAAAATCCCTCAGACTCGTATTCCAATAGATTCAGTTTCAAAACATAATGTTACAGTTCCTATTTATCAAAACAATCGGTGAAGTCTAACAAGTGAACAGACTCAGATACATATTGCAGAGATTTAGGTCTTCACAAAAAGAGGAAGATCGTCCATACTGTAGGTTCGAATACAACCCAAACAGCAGGAGATCTTCCCATGGGCAATTTATCACAAAAATCGAATGTTGCAAAACAGAACGGCCCTCGAATTTACGATACGGCCTCCATTCGTAGCTTATCGATAGAAGAACAAGTCCGATTTCGGAGAGAAAAGGTTGAAACTTGGGATCGGATACGGCAATCGGGCAGAACGGCGGAAGACGCGGCAGAGCAGGTCGGTATTCCCGTCAGGACTTTGTATGAGTGGAAAAGGAAGCCGATACCGGAGTCGACGCGCCCGCACAAAGTGAGAACTCGGGAGAATCAGGAACAATACGATGAACAGAAAAATAAAGTTTATGAATTCCGCAAGAAGTTCAAGTCGTGGGGTGGTAAAAAGCTCCGTACCTATATGGAAAGACTCGGATACGAGATCAAACGTTCAAAAGTCTGTCGCATAATTTCGGAGTTGATCCGCGAGAAAAAGATCAAGTCGTATTACAGTGGAACTTTTGCGAAGGCACGAGACAGCAATACAGGAAAAGCTCCCCGAACGTATGCGATTCCTCTTCCGGAATTGCTAATAAGTAGTTGGCCTGGCGAAGTCGTTCAGATAGATACTCTACATTTCCGCGTAGGACCAGACCGTTTCCTTTATATAGTCAATGCCATCTGCATCTATTCAAAACTGGCATTTTCACATGTGTTTGAGGCCCATACAGCGAAGAACTCTGCTTATCTCCTCAAAAAACTGATCCGGCGAGCGCCATTTGAAGTTCAAGCGGTGCAAACAGACCAAGGCACTGAGTTTAGAGCAGCATTTGAACAGGCCTGTCAGGACAAGGGCATAACCTTTTATCTTAACGATCCTCGTTCGCCGACAGAAAACGCTTTTGTCGAACGCTTTAATCCCGCATATTTCATCAAAAACTTGCGCAATGCTCTAGACTGTTCGTGAATTATGTGCAATTGTGGTGATTCGGTGTGTTTTGGATGGGAGCGAGTCGATTAATCTTCCAACTAGAGCAAAATTTGGTCATTTCCATCGAATTTCGCGCAAGACTTCAGCTATCGATTAGTGACCTAATCGATTAAGTAGAGTAAAATTTCTTGGCTTTTTTTGTTAGAATCAGGTTTTCATAGCCACTTTATAAGTCTAGGGATATCTATTCCGACGCTTTACGTTTTTTCTTATATTATCCAAGATCATCAAGTATAATTTCTCGTACTTAAAGCTTTCCGGATAGATAAGAAGAATGCGGGATTTTGTTTTCTTTATCTCGACGGGGACTCTGATCAACTCTCTCTGCAATGTTCTAACCTCTGCTTTTCGCAGTTGAAACTCCATGGGTATTTGGTTTCGAAAGATACAAAACAAGTTGTGTGCCATTGTATGCAAATGAAGTCGCATTTGATTGGCTGCTTCGTTTAAACAGGAAGTGCGATCACTACGAAGTTGCGACTTGTGTTCTTTGATAAAATTCTCCGCCTGCCCACGCGGACTGTAATAGTCTTTGTATATTGTCTCATTATTGCCTCCCTGTATAGAAGTCATGACATATCGAGATTTAACCGTATACTTTCCGTTAACTTCGGTAGCTGTCGAACGAATAATCACACGTTGTTTTGGACAGTTCCATTTTTTCGAAACATAGCGAAGTTCTGAATATGTAGTCGCCGTAGCTTCTAGATTATCTGCCTTGTTTTTTTTGGCCTGTTCTAAGGCTTTTGTCTCGTTTCGTTTCACATTTGGGTGGTTATTCAATACGTTATTCTGAGAAAGACCAAAGATGTATTCAGTCTTCTTTCGCTTGAGACACCACTTCACAACCTCTCTTACACAGTAATGGCTATCACCACGTATAAGAATTGTTGTGTTGAAAAAATGCTTTCTAATTTGATCAACAACTTTTGCTATATTGGTAGAACTTTCTTCTCCTGTAGGAGTTTTGGCCGGGCGATTCACTACCTTCAAACACCACTTCGTTGCAAAATCATAAAAATGCATCGGAAGTGTGCCTCTACCGGAATAGTGTTTGTTGTAACACATTTCAGTTTGGTTACCGAACAATTCGACAAAGGTTTCATCTACGTCAATACACATACTTTCAGGTTCCTTTCCCTCGTAAGCGTGATCGCAGAATCCGTCTATTATCGTATCGCCCATCTTTTCTACTTCCTTCTGCGACAAGTTGAACTGATTTTCAAATCGACAGAATGTAGCCGTACTCGGTAAAGTATCGCCGTCTTCCGGATCACGTCCGATGCTCATTTTGAACATATAATCACTTTTCTTTCTGTCGACATCACTACAAGCATAGTTCGCAGAACATATTCCATATACTCGCAATTTCAGTAAATCTGCTAAACTATGCGTGACTCGACCTTGTACCCGGTTGTCTGGTATCTTTGACGCGATTTGCTTCAACATTTGAGAACAACGTTCAGCTTCCGAAAAGAAGTTTAATCCACCCTCCGCAGACATAATTGTGTGATCAAAGACGGGTTCTACCTGCATACCATTGATCGGTCCCATTGCATAGATTTTAGACATGATCAGTTACTCCATTTTTGCTTAGTTTTTGCCTGAAAGTTAATCAAGCAAAGTTTGAACTAATATACTGTTTGTTCCCTATTTTTCAAGACAACAATACGTTTTTGATGAAATATGCGGGTTTAATAAGACCATGAGAGATGACTTCCTGTCCAAAGAAAATTTGCCTTTGGACAATCTCAAAGCCCTGAACAGAAGACTCGACAAATTCATTGAGTTCTTCAATACACAGCGACCTTACGAGACAATCGATAATCTAACTCCCATGGCTTACTTTCAACAATGTTGCAGTTAATAAGTAACTTTAGCGCTTGTCTGAATACTTGACCAAAGTAATGCGATCCCAAGGGCTTCTAAACTCCCTTGGGATCGCTCGTCAAATCCTGCGACCAGCAACAAAAATCGGTCAAAAAATTATTGGGGGCAGGCAAATGACTGGAGAATAATAACATACCTATGGCAATTACAGAAAAATATTCCCTGATGAGCGTATTAACTGCTATTCAATCCCGCTAATACATCAGCAACTTCCAATCTTTCTTTGCGAAAAAACTCTTCTTTACCTGTCCACAACGTTAGCTACTGTATCGCGAATTCGCTTCCGTATAAGTTGATACTTGTGAAAAAACCTTAGTACGGAACTTAAACCTATAGCCCAAGGCCCGATTTCGCGTCCAAAAAATGGCCTTTAGACAATCTCATAGCACTGAATAGAAGACTCGACACATTCATAGAGTTCTTCAATACAAAACGACCGTAGGAGACAATCGATAACCTTACACCAATGACCTATTTTCAACAATGTTGCAATTAACAAGTACCTTTACCGATCCTCTGAAAACTTGACCACAGAAGGGCGAACCCAAGGGGTTTCAACACTCCCTTGGGTTCGCTCGCCAAATCCTGCGACCATCAACAAAAATCGGTCAAAAAATTATTGGGGGCAGGCAAATGACTAGGGGATAATAACACACCAATGAGAATCGCAGTGAAGAATTGTCCACGATGAGCGTATTCTCTGCTATTCAATCCCGCTGATACATCAGCAACTCGCAATCGTGCTTCACAAAGAAATTCTCCTTAATCTATCGACAACGTTAGCTACTGTACTGCGAAATCGCTTCCGTAAAAGTTGACACTCGTGCTGAAACCTCAGTGCGAAACTGAAAGGGTTAGTCCAAGGCCCGATTTCGCGTCCAGAAAATGGCTCAATAAAGCGAGTAAAGTCCAAATCTTTCAACAAAATCTCTTTTGTCCACAGTTCAACATAAAAACGAGGGTTCCTAACCTCGTTCTTGTCATCCCCGATCGAGAACAAACTATTCTTTTTGTTAATCTGGTTTGCTGTTCCTTGGTCTAGGCTTCCTGTTTCAGAAACCCAAAATCTATTTAAATTTTATCAAAAAATCGTATTCGTCTCTTGTTTTTTGTAACCTTTACAGGTAACATAATCCCCACTACAGTAACTCTCAAATCTCTGCAATATGTCCCGAGGCAGGACAAAGCAAAATAGTGTGATACTTCGACTCAGGTTTATCCAATTGTTAGTACTCCTCTGTCATTTATATTGGCTTTCCGTTACATAATTTGTAAATCGATAACTAATAAGGAAAGAATTTTTTATACGTCCGTTCCCCTGCAATAGAATTCATAGTTTGTATGCCTGAGATTAAACGAATAGCCATAGGTGAAAGAGTGTTATTCTTATCTGCGATACGATTTAGTCTAGATTGAACATAATCTTCTGGTATAAACTCGTTTAATGATCCTGTCACAACGCGCCAGTAAGTTCCGCTACCTGTCATAACTGTACCTGTAAAAAGAGAAACAAATTTGATAAAATTTCTATCATCAACAATATGATTATCAATCCAACTTCGTAACTCCGCAACTTGTTCTTGCGTTCCAACGTCATTCCAGAACAGGAACATATATACTGGTTTGTGTAATTTGTAAAAGTCACTATTCAACTCGACTTGAATTCTTTCGAAGGTAACTTTCTTGAATAACTCCAATTCGTCCTTTATTAACCAAAAGTATGAATTTCTTATCTTTCGTGTAGTTTCATTGTGTTTAAACATCATATGTAGGATTGATGAAATTAGCCAAGTACATGCTTTTCCATTTCTCAAGGCACTGGTTACGAATTTAATTCTTTCTTCTATCGAAAGGAATCGTAGAATCGGATGTGATACCCAATCGGCAGCGTAAAACATGACATAAAGATTCTCCGGCATTTCCCCAATTCTTCTCGATATTTCATCTACAGAATCTTTAAGGACGTTTAGAATCCCATGCATCTCTTCTGTACTTAGGAACATTATTTTTGCACTGACGCGAAGTTGGTTTAATACGTTAAAAGCTTTTGGGATGTTTGGTGCCTTGCATTCGTCAGTCCAAAGAAACAAAAGTTCTGTCGCTTTATCTGGTGTTTCTGCACACAGTTTAATGAACTTCTTTACGGTTCCGGATAAATCCCTCCACCTCTCTTCTTTTGGTCTAGACTTCATAAACTTAGTAATACTTCGGTCAATAAACCTCTGTCGTTTGTACGATTCTTGATTTTGAAGAAAGTAATTTTGATCTTCAAAATTCGAGGAAAGCGTAATTTGTTTAGAGGAAAGTATGTGTTCAACAGGATAGTTCGGATTATCAGTAGTAATAATCGTTTGCATTTTTAATTCTCCCAAGTTGGATAGGATGATAAGAGTCCAGCAATAGTTGAAGGATGATCCAAGTTAAAACCATATTGTTCCAGAAGAATATTCAACTGTTCGGACTCTTTTTCGGTAAGTTCATTCATATTGAAATCCGAGGTAATTGGATGGTACTTCCAAGCGATATGTGTAATCCATCTATAGAATGATGGAATTCTAACTTGGAGTATTGCTGATCGTAGAAAATGTTCGAAGAGATTAAATCGTTGTCCTGATAAACTGTTGATCTGAACCGAGTTCAGAACTCGAGTAGAGTCTCGTATTGTTTTTATTATTCCAAGTGATGCGTATTCTTGAATCACGTTCGTGGTTATTCTAGAATCCCATTCAAACGTTTCATGTTGGTCATTCTTGGATTGTTCAAAAATTTTCTCAATTTGGTTTACTGTTTTACTGACTATTTTGGGCTTGTTTACTAGAGGAACGTCAACAAGAATTTGTACGAATTTGTCAAGGAAGTCCTGTCCGCTAGTAGTAATTTCTTTTTCGATTGCTTCTTCTACTTTAGAAGGGTCATACGCAACAAAGTAAGTAATGTATGGGAGTTGTGCGGTCGAACGAAGTAACGTAAGCAATCCAACTATCTCTGTTGGATACAATCTGTCTATGTCATCAATGAGGACAACAATTGGAATTTTCAGTTTTAGGAGAGAATCGTAGGCCTCTTGATAAAGATGGTCTAAATTAGGAGGGTTCTGTCGATCTGCGATGGATTCGGTTATAATTTTGATTGCGTTTGAAGCTTTTTCAGGTTGATCGAGACCAAGAACTGATAGAAGAGTAAAGTAGGGGTTAAGTTTATCGTTGTAAATTTGAACGGTCGATGCATATTTCTTTACTTTTTCGATTTTGCCTTCAACTCTAGCCGCAATTGATTTAGAGTTTCTTGATTCTGCTTCTACCTGATTAGTCAGTAGTAGCAGAAAATCTGAAAGCATTGTATCTCTATCCACGTCCTTCAAAAGTGAGAAGCTGATAATAATAACAGGTTTCTGGTCAGTTCGTTGTAATTTATATTGCTCTTCTATTAAGTTTAGCATGGAGGTTTTCCCAACGCCCCATTGTCCAGTAACACCTACCACGAAGCTCTCAGGTTTGGTATTGGACATCAGGTGAGCTACTACTCCGCCAGCTAAAGAGGTAAAGGAAAACTGATCTTCGTCGCTATTGCTGATAGGAATATCAGAATAGACTGCGGGGACATCATTATCGGCCATGGCTTGAAACGTTATATTGGGGTTATTTGGCGTAGAATTCTCTATTAATAGAATACTTAACAACAGATTAGTTACAAAATTGAAAATACAAGCTTTGGACGAACGGAAGTGAACCGAAAAAGTTTGAAGCTCGTAGATGTTATACCACAAAATAAGGAAACTAGGAATAAAATTTGTATCGTTGTACTTCGCCTTCCTACCTTTGAAGACGACGAATGATTCGCATTCCGAGGCTGTCTAAGCCTTGATTCTCGCCTTCTCCAATAAGCCGTCCGTGAGAGAGATGGTCAATCTGGATTTGGATACCCCAGGTCTCATCGATAGTTTTGTTGATCGCTAGACTGCTACGGAAAAGGTCGCGACTTCCTAATAACAAGTTTTGTTGCCAGTAGCTCGTGAAACGCGGATCAGAACGAGGATAAATATTCTGTAGGTTTCCGTCATGGATGACATAGCCAAAACCCGGTTCAAGTATCCAATTGTCTACAATAGGAATATTGAGGTGTACACCTGAACCAACATAACTAGTATCGCCAGTTAAATTTAGTGAGGCTATAAGATAGAGTCGTGGATTGAAAAAAGATCTGATCGGAGTAGGGGATTGAAATACGATTTCCCCCTGTACTACGGGCCCATCCTCTTTGTTGGCGTTCATGCATTCGGAGACGCAAATGTTGTGGTCAAACAGTCCAATTCGAACCTCTTCAATAGTTTGAGCAAAGCAGCACATTCCGCCCAATATGAGGTATAGCAAGATTAGCGATCGCATTTTGCCGAGCCTCTTAATTTAGTTTGGCGCACCTACCAATTTAGATAGATCAGGGAATATACTGGAGTTACGAGATTTGACGTCAGGAATAACTTTTAAGTAAGCTAGTGTTTGGAACGAAGCGGTTAGATGCCGACCTATCTCGCCGTTCTAGTGTTAAAATAAGAGATTGTTTGTGACGAAGTACTATTGATCCGGACCGTACGCTCTTTCACCGTGAGAGGAAATGTCTAGTCCTCGAATCTCTTCATCCTCGTCTACACGTAATGGTGTAATCATCGTCACCACTTTAACAATAGCAATAGTTACTACTAAAGTGTACACTCCGACAATAATAACAGATCCTATTTGCGCCTGCCAGGCCCCCAAACCGAACACAGCTAACATTATAGTTCCGAAGATACCCCCAGCCCCGTGAACTGCAAACACATCTAAAGAATCGTCTACTTGGAGTTTCCCTCGTATCAGACGTACCGCATAATTACATAATAATCCGGAACACGCTCCGATAACGATCGCTTGCAGTGGGTTAACAAACCCACTCGCGGGAGTAACTGCTGCCAACCCAGCGATTGTTCCAGTAACAAGTCCAATCGGGCTGGCCTTTTTGATTCTAATTTTCTCCCATATAGCCCAGCTCAATGACCCTGCAGCAGCTGCTAAGTGCGTAACAACGATGGCTTTGACCGCTCCATAATCCGCGGCAAGCTGAGAACCGCCATTAAAGCCGTACCAACCCACCCAAAGCATCCCAGCACCAATGATTGTGTAACCTGGATTGTGAGGAATGGCGGTCAAAAATTTACGCTTTCCTAAAACTACAGCAATAACTAGTGCGGCGATCCCGGCGGTTTCGTGGACAACTACTCCACCAGCAAAATCTTTTACTCCGTCCTCGCCAAATATCCCGCCATCAGAAAGGAAACCTCCTCCCCATATCCAATGCGCTACAGGCGCATAGCAAAGTAACATCCAAAGCGATGAAAATATAAGGACAAAGCCAAACTGAACCCTTTCGACATATGCTCCTGCGATTACTGCCGCAGTTATGATCGCGAAAGTCATTTGAAAGATAAAGAACAGTAACTCGGGTATCGTTCCATTTATGCTTTCAGAATCGATGTTTAACAATAGTAAGTTATCAAATCCGCCAATGATCGATCCCATATTTTTGATTTCGACAGGCGCACTACCGAAAGCAATCGAGTATCCAACCGCAAACCAAAGCAAGCTCATAAGACAGGCTAATGAGAAGCAGTGCATGAACACACTAAGTACGTTCCGTGAACGTACTAAGCCGCCATAGAACATTGCTAATCCGGGCAATGTCATGAATAAGACTAAGGCTGTTGCTACTGTAATCCAAGCGGTATCGGCTGCAGAAATCATTTAAGAGTTCTCTCGTTTAATCTTGATGTGGTGAAGTGAAGAGGTTCATAGTGCGGTCAGCACGTCAGTATTGGGGATCCATGAGTAGTGATACTAGGCTGAATTGTGATAAACTGAAGTGCCATGACATATTAACCATAGAAGAATCTCATAAGGGCGAAGTTTAACAGTATCCTCATTGATATTGTTGAAGACATAGACCAAAGTGGTGGTTTGACGGTAGTCGTGATTATAATACCTAATTTGGTGTTGTGAATGATAATTTGTGATAAATTTTCTGTGCATTTTTCAATAATTGGTTGTAGCTAACAACGTTCAACTTGTTCCTGCTATTTCGATTTTGAATAGTTTCTCGAACCTTACCAAGACCATCTAAATCCTGCAGAGAAGTCACCAAAAGAAGGTCGTTCCGCACCATCTGCGAAATTACCGCCAACGGAGTTTCGGTAGGTTCCCTGCATAAAGAGCATTGCTCTATTGGTGATCGCGAGAGAACCTCCAGCAACGATCTCGATGGCCGTAGGCGTTTCAATTTCATCAGAAAATGTTCTAGAGGCGAAGTTCACGTCCCAAGAGTCCATAGTGTCGTGGTAAATATTACCGCGAACATAGCCTTCAAACATCGTCTCGCCGAGCTGTCCAAATTCAGCTCCGCCGCCTAAACGGAGAGTTCCGCCTCCTTCAAGTCCAAACTCAGCTAGTCCATTAGGAGCATTGACTGTTCGAGAGATCACTCTTCCCCAAGAGGTTTGGAACTGAGCGACTAGGGTTACATCCTCACTGACTTGCATTCTCTGTCCAACTTCGAAACTAATGAATTGAGCAGAGGCCGCGTCGCCGTCGAGAATACCTTGAGAGTTAGTGGAACTAAGATCAGTTGTGATCTGATTAAATTGGCTTTGTAGGTCTAGGTAGAGTCCGTCGTTTCGATACCACGTTGCGGTAACGCCGACTCCCGTTCCGGTTGATTCAAACAATCCATTTTCACGGTTTGTCACGATATCTGTTTCGATGGTTGAGTTTTGAGCCGTCAAAGAGAAAATCCAAACACCTTCAGCGTTGTCTAATACAGCGATATCAAAGCCGGCTTGGTATCCGAGTGTGGCAGTTTCAAACTCGGATGCTCCATCGGACATTGTTCCGTATTTTCGGTTCCCACTGATAACACGTGTCCATGATGATTTTCTATAGGAACCATCTGCGTTTTGTAGATGTCTTCCCCCTAGTCGTTGATGTAAACTTGGCGCTCTTGCAAAGGCATCGAACAGGGTAATTGGCATAGCGGTAAGCATTGGGCCTGTGACAGGAATACCAGCGAGATAGAAGGAACGTTGGGAAGAGTCGTATCTCATTGTGTAGCTTACACCGCCCGAAGAGTAAATTTTATCAAGAGCAAATGCATCGGAAGAAGCAGCGGATTGTACGCTAATGATTGGGATACTTCTTAGTCGTCCACCGATTCGTGAAATGTCACGAATGCTTACCGTTGTTTTGTCGGAGACAGTTCCGTTAATAACGAGTTTATCAGTGTTTCCGGCTGAGAAGTCGACATCTATTGTCACTCTGCCGCCTCCTACGAAAGCACCTGAGACGGTTAATGAATCGTTCGCTTCGCCGTCTTGAAGGTTAAGAGTTCCTTTTACAGTAAGTGAGTTTGCCTCTAAAGAATGTTCTCCACGGACAATTAGGCTCGACTGATCGGACATTATGATTCGTTCCCAGTTCACAAACTGGTTTGCCCGCATTGCTACGTCACCTGAGTTAATCGTCAGTATGTCACTTGAGCCTGCTCCTCCGTCGAGTAAGGATGTCCCAAAGGAATTTGAAGCGAATGTCAGTCGGTCGTCTCCACCGCCTAATACTATCGCTCCTGAAATAGTAACTCCCGTATCTACGGTTATTGTAGACGGGCCTTCGCCGTTATTGATAGCCACACCGCTATTGGCTGAAATACTTGCTCCTCTGTTGAGGGTAATCGTGGTTGCTCCGGAGGTGGTCGTGTCAATTGCGGCTCCCGTTGATCCGCCGGTAACATCATGCGCTGTCGTAATGTTGATGGCACCGCTACTGTCATGCCGAGCTCTAATTGCGGTTGAAGAGGTGGCAGTGACATCGCCGCTAAGATTAATGGTGATTGCACCGTTACCCGCGCTCCAAGCGTCAATAGCGTGACGACGACCTGAGACTTCTCCAGCATCAATTGCGAGCGTTGTTCCGCTATCAGCGACAAAAGCCGAAATAGCGGTATCGTTTTGGGCTGTCACGTTACCACTGACATTAATATCGATTCCACCTGACCCTTGGACTCGCGCACTGATTGCTATTCCACTTTGGCTAGTAATAGAACCGGAAGAGGTAATGGCAATATCGCCGGTTCCTCCAGAGTTTGTAGCGATGATTGCGTCTTTGGTTGCAGAGACGTGGCGAGTATTGACGGTAACGGCTGCAGATTTACTATAGGCGTGTATTCCGGAGCCTGTTGCATCGAGATTGCCGGAAAGAGTTACTGAGACGGCACCGGCTCCTTCGGATTTAGCAATTACCCCGTGGGCATCGAAGTTAGGAGGTGGTGGCGGTGGAGGGGTGGTGTTCGTCCCTGTATTCGTGCCGGTATTTGTACCTGTTCCGGTCGTTGGAGGAGGTGGTGGTGAGGGTCTGATAACCCCGATCTCACCTACATTAATGGTGACTGCTCCCTCCTTACTTGCAGCATAGAGAACAGTTGCACTTCCCATCAGCGCTCCCGTTGCTCTTATCGTAACAGAACCCGATGTTCCTGTGTTTTTTAGAACGACTCCGCTAGAATTTCCACCTGTGACGCTAGAAACCGTTGCATTAACCGCCCCTTGCTTACTCATGGCATAAATAGCTGTTCCGTCACTTTTGATCAATCTAGTTGTCGTTACAGTAACCGATCCCGATTCGCCAGTGTTCTTGAGAACTAATCCACTTGAATTCCCCGTCGCAGCTGCAAGATTAACTGTTATCGCGCCATTTACGCTTGAAGCTTCAATGGCAGTTCCGCTACTAGTGATCGTTCCAGTCGAGGTTATCGCGATAGAGCCAGCATCGCCTGTGTTTTTAGCCTCTATCCCTTTTCTGTCTCCCGTTACCGTGAGTGCACTGACAGTCACACTACCTTCCTTGCTCATAGCGTAGATTGCTGTTCCGTCACTCTCTACAGTATGAGTAGCCGTCACTGTTACGGAACCGGAGGTTCCGGCGTTCTTAGCTACAACACCGCTAGCTTTGCCAGTGGTAGCTGAGACTGATACATTTACAGTGCCTTCTTGGCTTGTTGCGTAGACAGCTGTTCCGCTAGTGGTAATGTCACCAGTCGTAGCGACCCTGACAGTTCCTTTAGTGCCAGTGTTCTTAGCTACAATGCCAGAACCATTCCCCGAGACAGCAACTGCGTTAACATTGACACTTCCTTCTTTGCTCATGGCATAGATGGAAACGTTATTGGCTGAGATCGTTCCGGTTGCTCGCACTGCAACGGAACCAGACGTGCCGGTATTTCTAGCAACGAGTCCGCTTCTCGTTGCCGTAACACTGCCTGTAGCGGTCACAGTCACAGAAGAGGCTTTACTATAGGCGTAAACTCCGGTTCCACTGCTGGTGATCGCGCCTCGGGTTTGAACGATCGTTGCTCCGTTTTCGTTCTTTGCCGTTACACCAATGCTACCGGCTTCTACTTCGTTGACATCAGCTTCGACTCTTGCTCCTTTTCCAGTTAAGTAAACCGCAGTTGCAGCAGGATGCTCAGCTTCCACTTTGGCAGTCGATTTAACAACAACATTGCCATTACCCGTTGATTTAGCTTCAATAGTTTTACCGTTTCCTTCTAGAGATGCGGTTCCCGTTAAGCTTATCGAAATGTTGCCGTTTCCTGAGGTTGAGGCAAGTATAATTCCGGTTGCCCCCCCTGAACCTTTCAGTTCCCCGCCATCTGCAGATTGAGTAATGGTAATTCCGGCTTCACTCTGTAAATTGAATGCCCGTCCTGTCGTTACTTCTGAAGTTGTGTTTCCGCTTAGACTTGCGACGAGACTCGTTGTTCCTAAACCATAAAAGTATTCAGAGAGGGCGACGTTGCCTGCACAATTATATATTCCTGAACCAATGACTGTGGCGACACATTGAATATTTCGGGTTTCACCGGAAAGGGTAAATGTTTTTGTTGAGGCGTTGAAGATGAGCGTATATTTATAGGCCCCAGAGACGAAATCACTATCTCCAATAGTAAATGCATCGGCAGATACTGTTCCTTGTACGGTGATTATGTTAATTTCATCGGCACGGGTTCGATCGGTAAACTCGGCCAGATCAACCAATTTTATTGTTTTGGTACCGGTAACATTGCCGCTAATAGAGATTGAATCGGTCGTACCAGCCGAGAAATCCACATCTATTTCAACGACTCCATCGCCGGTGAAGTTACCGGAGATTGCTAAACTATCACCGACTTCGTCGTCAGCTAAGGAAATTGTACCGGCGACATTAAGTTCGTTTGTATTGATTGTTTGAGCGCCATCAACAGTGAATTTAGTTCCCGTTCCTAGAACAATGCGTTCCCAGTTAATCCACTTAGTGGACTCTAGAGTTCCGCTACCGGAATTGAGTGTCAGTACATCAATAGAGGTGTCATTGCCAGCGTCTTCGCCGCCATCTAGTATTTTCGTACGATCAAAGCTGCTTCCAGATTCAAACGTTAGAACATCAACGCCAGCAGACAATCTAACTTCACCGCTTATTGTTGCTCCCGAATTTACAGTAATTGACGTACTGGATTCGTCGTCAGAGATGGCAACTTCGGCAGTGATTGTTCCACTATTAATAACGACTGTCGAAGTTCCGTTATTTGTGAAAAGAGAAATTCCTTTAGCACCAGAAGCTGTTGCTGTAACATCGTTTGCAATGGTGAGTGAGTTATTTCCTGATGAGTTTATTGCGACGATGCCGTTACGTGTACCTGAAATAGCTCCTGAGGTTGTTATGGTCGCGCCGCTCGAGGCTATAGTCTCAACCTTTATTCCACCCGCTACTCCCGTTACGCTCGCTCCGGAGTTAATTGTCAGTGAAACCGTTGGTGCGCTTGAGAACGAACGCATAAATATTCCGTACTCAGCGCTGGCTCCGGAGGCTGTTACATCCCCAGTAACTGTAACAGTGAACGTTCCCGTTGAGGTGCTACCATCTTTGCCGTGAACGGCTTCTATCCCGTGCTTGGAGCCTTCAACATCTTCGGCTGATAGAACTAAGTTCGTACCATAATGCCTAACTTCTAGTCCGTTTCTCGCTGTTGAACTACTTAATCCTCCTCTAATTGAACCCGATGCCGTTATCGTGCTAGAGCCTGTCGCGTTATTGGCATTACTTCGTTTGTTCTGAATCCAGACACCGGCTTTCTTACCTTCGATGACACTTCCTGACTGACTGACAAAGGTCACGTCACCACTGAATGTTCGTTGAAACACTCCATAATCTTGCGCTGATTTTACTGTGCCTGAAACTGTAATAGAGGTGTTACCGGACGATTCATTGTAAGCACTCAGTGCCGTGGTTCCTGTTGTTCCACTCGTAGTGAACGAACCATTGGCCACTAGGGTTAAGTTTCCACTGTAGCCATCATCTAAATAGAGTTCTATAGCATCGCTTGTAACAGACATTGTTCCCGTGAAGGTTACACTAATATCGTGATTTCCTGACGCAAAAACAACGATACCGTCTCGGCCTGCCGTCATAGTGCCTGACATGTTTATAGTTACGTCTCCGGAGGAGTCAGACCCGTAATGTCCGATACGCATGCCAGATCCGGTCGAGCTGACATCACCCGTGACTGAGATCGTTATATCTCCACTATGATCTCCTTCCATATCTATCAATACTGCTGCTGAACCAGCGTTCGTGTCTGCTCCGGTTACGACCATATCGCCAGTGACGGTGACCGAAATATCCCCCGAAGTTCCTCGGTCATAACCGCTATCAATATAAACTCCGTAATTTCCTGCTGTGACAGACGCAGTCGTAATCGACATGGCTCCAGGCCCTCTCGGATCTATAGCAATGGCGTGTTTTCCAGAGGCTGTAATCGCTCCGGTTGCTGATATCGTTATACTTCCACCACTCTGAGACGACTTAACGTAAATTCCGTATTTCTTGGCAGCAATTGTTCCTCCTGTCGTAATGGTTTTGTCGCCGCCGCTTCCGTCAGCTCTTATATGAACTCCGTGCCGGCCACTAGTCGATAGATTGCCTGCTGCACTGATTGATACGGTTCCTCCTCCACTACTCGTTTGTTTGACATGAATCGCGTCAGCTGAATTATTTGTTGAACTAACAGTAACCGAACCATACGCAGATATGACGGTATTGATGCCTGTTCCGCCTCCAGCATGGACATAGATACCTGTATTGCTCGATGTAATGCTCCCACCCGACACCAGCGTGATAGCCCCGGTCACTGTACCGCTAGAGTTTCCACTTCGTGCTAAATAAACGCCAATTCCGTGCCAAGCGCTGGATGTTACTGTGTGAGCACTAATCGTAACGTTTCCACTATTTTTTTGGTACGCGAAAATTCCGGTGCTTAGCAAACTGGCTATGGTTCCTGAGGCTGTAACTGTGATGTTCTGAGAACTACCAAAATCCCATACATAAATGCCTTTTCCCCCGCCTGTAATACTGGCACCAGACGCTATACTTACTGTGACTGGGCCAGTCGCACTGGAAGAATTCTTTACGTAAACACCAGCATAGCTACCATCGCCCGATAATGTAGTAATATCCCCATCGGTGACATTGACAGTTAGCGAACCTTGCCCTTCAACATATATGCCGTACAACGTCCCAGAGATATTGCCGGAATGGGTTACTGTAATTGAGCCGTTGCCATAATGGTTAGCGTAAATAGCGCTATGGCCAGAACCCTCTATATTCCCCGATGTGTTAATCGTGATACTATTATTGCCGGAATTATGTATGTAAAACTTCCCTTTTAGATTACCGGTGTTTGTAATGTCTATATCACCCGTAGAAGAAGACGAATTGTTCGCCGAAATAGTGTAATTAGACGCAGCTCCTTCTATCCCTTTAGTTTTGATCGTTATGTCACCGCCTCTTGATAATGCAAGAACTCCATAGGTGTCGGCTGTATCGCCTACGGTAATTTTCCCCGAAACATTGATCGAAATATCCCCCGTTGTTGTTTCAACGTCGATGGCCCGAGCAACATCAGTTCCAGAAGTAGTCAATGTAACAGTTCCTGACGCTGAGATCGTTACGTCACCTGTTGTCGCATCCGCTTCAATAACTCTTGGGATCCCGTTACTTGTCGATGCCGATATAGAAATATTACTGGGAACAAGGACTGAGATATCTCCAGTTGTTGCCGACGCGACTATGGCTTTAACGTCACCTCCTGTTCCGGATACCGTTATAGCTGCAGAGGTTGAAATTGTAATGTTTCCAGTTGTCGCTATGGCTTCAATTCCTCTTATACTTCCACCTGACGCATTAACGGTAAGAGCACCGGGAGCAGAGATGGTAACACTTCCAGTTGAGCCCCGTGCATAGATGGCTTTAACAGCGGTGCTACTCGTTGTTACAGAAACGGCTCCGACTAAAGTGAGTGTAACATTGCCTGTTCCCGTCGATTGTCCGTGTACAAGTCCCACTGTTGCCCCGGTTCCTGTTAAACTTCCACCCCCTGTTTCTTGAGTGAAAGTAACGTTATTTGCTCCGACATTCCTGATAGCAACGTCTTCTGAAATCGTAACAGTTGCCGTACTGTCGAGTGTTGTAACGACGTTGGTCGTAGCTCCCGTTTTACTAATACTTTCAGGAACTTCAATTAGTCCAGCACAATCGAAGGTTCCGACTGTTGCGGAACTTTCCACGCATCTAAGAGTTGCCCGGACTCCGCTCATAACAAAAGTTTTGTTTGAAGCATTATAGGTCAGAGTGTAGGCAAATCCTCCGGATCTAAAGGTGCCATTCTCCAGTGAAAGGGCAGTTGAAGTCGCCGTTCCAGTGACAGTTGCAATTGTAAAGGGACCTTCTGAACGGGTTTGGCCAGCTGTGCTTCTGTCAATCAATCTAATTTTTTGGCTACCGGATAGATTTCCAGAAAATGTTAAAGTATCTGTTGCAGGTGACGAACCCGAGAGGTGGGCATCTAGGATAATCAGTCCACCCCCACGCATATTCGTCGCAGTAAAAGCTTGGCCTTTATTACCGTCAGACAGATCTATGGTTCCGGCATTTATGACAGTAGCGAAATTCAAATGGGCCGAGCCAGTTACTGAAACACCTTGAAGAATGTTAAGTTGCTCAAAATTTGAAAAGATCGATATACTGGCACTACCCCCATTGAAATTTATGCTGTCCGTACCAGCCCCCCCGTCTATAGTGACTCCAGAACTAATAGTCCCGCTAGTCACAGTGAAAGAGTCGATACCAGCACCTAGATCGACATTTCCGGACAAAGTTCCACCACGGATTCTAAAGTAATCATTACCGTCGCCCAATGAGACTGGATCAACTATTGTCCCTCCCGCTAACACAACTGTAGCAGCACCAGACCCGTGAGTGATGCTTTTTGCTGTTGCTGCACTTCCACCGTTTATAGTTCCACCGTTTATAGTTATACTGGCATTTCCATCATATGATCGGGTGTCGATTGCTGTCGCATTCGATGAAATTCTTCCTGCGGAAATATCACCGTTTACCGTAATATTTACGTTTCTATTCCGACTCCATGCGACTACGCCCCTACCAGCGGCATCAATTGAACCAAAAACATTGATAGTTACTGCACCAGTTCTGGTGGATGTAGCATAACCAACGATACCCTGTCCTTCTAAACCGGCTCCACCTGCAGCACTCGTCGTAATACTTGCACCAGTTGCCAGAGTTATTGAAATATTGCCTGCGTCTCCCGCTGCACCACTTAATTTTGCGAATATTCCGTTCCAACCAGCATTTATCGAACCACTGGCTGATATTGTGATGTTAGAATTGTCCCCACGGTTATCCGCATATATGCCCATACTGGTTCCGCTGACGTTCTTTACAGATATAGTAATGTGACCACCTGAACTGGACCAATGTCTTGCTACAACCGCAGTTCTATTTCCGTTACCTCTTGTCTGCAGTAGCCCAGATGATGTAATTGAAACATTTCCCGTGCCGTAATTTGACACATGAACAGCCGCTTCCTTACTGACAGCGTCGTAGGCTGAGATAGTGATATTTCCAGTTGCATTAGTCCCTTGTTTTACGTATATAGCACCGTTCGAGTCTAAAGAGGTTGCGGTTACTTTTAACAATGTAGTGCTGTTACTTGGGCCAATTGAAACGACCCCCTTTGTAGACACATAGATTCCGCTGGTTTTTCCTTTAACCGTGGCCGCCTTGATCGTTACTGCACCTGAACCTTTTGTGTAAATCCCTGTTGCAGAAGTTCCCGTTGCACTGATCGTAGTACCAGAATTTGCCGTAATCGTAGCGGAACCATTTCGATTGAGAACCTTAATCCCAAAAGCCGCCGAAGGATTCGTCGTACCAGCAGTAATATTGCCGCTCGCCGTAACGGAAATATTACCGCTTTGATTTCCAATGTGTATGCCATCCGTACCCGCACTGATCACGTTGGCCGTTACAGTGATTTCACTCCCCGTTACTTTGATTCCCCGACCAGAACTCGTTATATTGCTAGCGTGAACATTTGTCACGCCCCTAGTATGCGTTCTAACTACATCGATTCCGATAGCCCCGGTAACACCACCAGTTGAAATATTTCCAGCAGATATTGTGACAGTGCCAGAACTGACTTGAGAAACATCAATTCCGTATTTGCCTCCAGAAATCGTTCCGGTCGTTATTGATACGGAATTAGCATCAAAAGGATTGAACTGTTGGGCAGTGATTCCCGTAGACCCGGCAGCTGAACCGACTGTTATATTTCCGGTAGATATAGTTATGCTACCAGCATGATTTAACCAAATGCCGTATTTTGCTCCGGAAATCGTCCCAGTAGAGATCGTTAATGACCCAACTGTCGTAGTTCGAGCAACATTAATACCGACCGAATTATTCTCTGTGCCAAGAGAGATGTTTCCTGTCGTTATGGAAATTGCGCCGGTGCCTAAACTCCCGGCTTGTATTCCAAAATTTCCTCCAGATATGTTACCTGCGGTGATATTTAAAGCACCACTAACGTATGTTTTAATAACAGGAGCAGTAGTTCCGATAGATGTGGCAGTCGATAGAGTTAATGTCGTCGATGATGCTGAAGATGTGTTTTTTACATCAACCGCAGTATTAAGCGCAGAAACAGTCTGAGGCGCAGAAATCGTGATAGTCTCACCACCTTCAACCTTTATGGCATTGCCAGAGTTAGATATGATCGTAGCAGTTGTGTTAGTATCAGTCGGAGTGACGTTTACGCTTACAGCACCACCCGTCGATACAGTAATGGCATCCCCCGAAGTCGTAACAGACTTTGCCAATTTTAATGTAACATCACCCGCACTAGAGGTTGCAACAATCCCCTTAACCCCGCTCCCTGAAGCCGTTATTGTGTTTGCTGCACTGATCGAGATATTGGGATTGACCGTTTTAGCGTTTATGGCTATTCCACTAGAATCTGTCGTCTCTAGTGAGATCGCACCGACAACATTAATAACAATACCGGCTCCCACCGAACTCGTCGTGGTATTCGCATAGAAAATACCAGGCGAGTAACCCGAACCCGTTATACTTCCTCCTCCGGTTGCTTGCGTAAACGAAATCGTACTACTAGCGTTCATGTAGAAGGCAACGTCAGCAGACACACTGACGGTCGCTGTACTCTCAAGAGTTGCTGAGATACCAACTGATCCCGATTTTTCTAAAAACTCACCGTTGGTAATCGCTCCGGAACATGTGAAAACCCCAGAGGTCCCACTTTCAGTACAACGAGTGATTGCCGGCCGGCCCGTCAATTTATAAGACTTATTTGAACTATCGTAAGTGAGCGTGTATACATAATTCCCGGATCTAAGCCTGTTCCCAGACTCGAAGGATATTGCACCGGAGCTTACCGTACCCGTTCCTGTTACACTGAAAATGGTAAACGGACCGCGTTGGCGTGAACCTGTCGGACTAATATCGTTTATTCTGACTTTAAGCGTTCCAGATAGCGTACCGTTAGACATCGTGAAACTATCGACGGCTGCAGAATTACCGGTAAACGACGCATCCAATATAATCAGTCCGGTTCCGGATAAGGATGTCACGCTTGTAATCGAATCGCCTGCGCTGGAGTTCGAAAGATCTAAAGTTCCATTATTTGTTATGTCGGTGAAACCGAACCCAGACGCTGTTGCCTTGAATGTTACGCCAGATGAAATTGAGACGTTCTCGAAATTAGTGAACTGACTTGAACTAAATGTTCCACTAGCGTTTAGAGTTAAAGTATCTGTCCCACTACCTCCTGTGATCGTGACACTGCTAGCAATAGTCCCACTACTAAACGTGAAGGTATCGTTGTGCGCCCCTAAATCAACGTCCCCCGAAATCGTCCCGCCGGAAAGCGTAAATTCGTCATCTTGAGAACCTAAGTTTACCGGGCTAGCGAGGGTACCCCCGAACAGCCTAACAAGACTCTTGCCTGAACTGTGTTGGATACTCTTTGCACCTGTACCGGTGCCACCAGTGATCGTTCCACTATGTATGTCTATAATTGCACTTACTGTAGGACCACTCCCTTGAGAATATACTTTGATTGCTGCCCTATCTGTTAATGCGGAATTGGTTCCTGCAGTTATATCTCCTCTTACCGAAATGCCCACAACATCATTTCTACTGATGGCATAAATTCCATCACTGGCGGCCGAAATTGATCCATTTGAATAAACGCGCACAGCGCCAGTCGAATTTGCAGCTTTTACTGCTCTTATACCCCTTTTTCCGTTACTGTCACTTGCAGTAGTAATACTAGCTCCCGATGCAAGAGTAACGGTAATATCCCCGTTTCGCCGATTTATAGAATATACCCCGTATCGGTGTGCCGAAATTGTCCCGTTCATTGTTATGGTAGTCGCGCCACCAAAATTATTCGTATAAATCCCCACCCAGCGAGCATTTACATTTTTGACAGTTGCAGTAATACTCCCACCTGTAGACCGAGTTTGTTTAAGCACAACACCAGTCCAACGTTGAACAGTGCCATTTGTTGTTAAAGTACCGGTAGAAGTTAAAGTTATATTGCCAGCACCAGAATTATAAACTGTTACAGCAGGTCTATTACTTGTTCCTTCATATAGATTAACATCGATATTACCTGTAGCACTCGTTCCTCGATTCACCCAAACTGCCTGGAATCTGGTTCTGTCAGTCGTGGTTACTTTCAACAAAGAGGAAGTAGAAGGACCAATTGATACGGCTCCCGTTGTCTCAACAAATATACCATTGTTTGGTCCGCTCACCGTCGCTGCACTTATGGTTACAGCGCCTACCCCTTTTGTATAGATTCCAATTCCTGTGGTTCCGCCTGCACTCACAGCGGTTCCATTACTCAAATTTATTGATGCTCCATTCCTTTGATGTAAGATTTTGATTCCATGCCCAGAAGCTGCTGTAACATTTCCACTGAAATTTAGAGTAACGCCTCCACCACTGCCTAAATGTTTTACGTAAACTCCCGATTTTGTTCCCCGAACTTCATTGAAGTCCCCCTGAACATTCTTAGCTTGCGCTGAATCGTTCACTATGTTTATACCGTTATTTTGACCACCCCCTTTCGACTCTACGCGACCGTTCGAATTTAAAGTAACTCTGACTGCTCCAGAGTTTCGAATATCTATAGCAGACTTATTACTAGAAACATTGCCTACCGTAACAGATATGTTACCCGTGGAAGCATTTCCTCGAACGATTTTGATCGCTTCGTCGGTGGTTGTACCGAGCGCAGAAATGTTAAGGCGAGTGGACGAACTCGAACCTATTGTTACCGCCCCATTTGCATTAATGTTGATTCCCGCTTTGTTGACGGAAATGAGTTTGGAACTGACCGTAACCGAGGATGCCCCACTCACGTAAATGCCTGAATCAGCGGCAGTTACATCGTCAGTCGTGACGTTAACTGTTCCGGCATTTCCAGTGTTCTTAATCTTAATCCCGTAGGATGAACTTGTCGTGGATCCTGCAGTGACATTCTTTGCCGATACAGTAATAGCTCCAGCCCCAGACTGAACGACATTGATTCTATTTTTGCCTCCTGTGATTGCATTGCTAGCGGTAATGGAAATAGCGCCGCCCCTAGCGGTCACATCGATAACACTGTCAGCATTTCCAGAAGAAGTCGCGGTAGAAGTTCTAATTGTCGTTGCCGAAGTTGTCGAAGAATTTGTTACTTTGATAGCCGCCTTCGCTGCACTTAGCGTTGAAGGCGTCGAAACTGTGAGACTCCCACTGCCGTGTGCTATGACCGCGTCGCCACTCGTTGAGGTTATTTTTGCATCGGTATTATTATTGGGAGGGACTACGTGAATTCTAACACCACGACCCGCTTTGGCGTAAACGCCAGTATTTACAGCAGTTATGGCATTCTTCGGGTTAATTATGGTGAAAAGGTTGGAGCCTTCGCCTTTAAACCATATGCCGGTTTTCGTACCGCTAATGGCTCCAGCAGATATTGTCGTACCACCTCCAGCATTGCGATTACGCTGAACTCTAATGCCAAAGATTTCACCTGTGTTGGTACTAGAGGTCGTGATACTTCCTGCTGAAATATTGACGGTACCAGCGCTATGTCCTTCATGAGTGAAATTTATCCCGAAATTTCCACCCGTGAGTGATCCTGCATTGATGGTAGCATTGCCGCGTTCATTATTCGCAAATATTACCGATTGGTTGTTATTGCCAAGAACACCCGTGGAGAGGGTTATCGACATTCCGTTGGATCTTGATTTTGCGTCAACTGCGGCACCAGAGGTGGCAGATATCGTATTGGCCGTTAAAGTGACCGACCCACCGCCATTGAGCTTTATTCCGCTCCCAGGTGAACTAAGTGTGTTCAGCGATACCGATATAGCTCCATTACCATAACTAAATTGGTTCCAAACACGGTTGAACACATTCAATGCTAAGAAGTTACCCCTAGTTATGATTGGACTCGTTATAGTTACGTTAATAGTGCCGTTTCCACCGGAGCCTCCGGCCCGAATTGCACCGAACGTCTGTCCCTTGATATCCCCCCCAGTTCCGGACTGCGTTAGCGTTACCCCGTTGTTTCTTGAGTAAATATGGAATGCAGACCCGTTCTGAGTTCGTGTGTGGGTAAAATTACTGGAAAACCGAACGGTTATATGACCGTTAGTGGCACTCATCCTAATTCGGCTTCTTTGCGAAGTAGTACCTTGGCACGTCCAGTTGTTTCCGTTACCGCGGGTGCAAGCTGCTTCTGCCGGAGGAGCATAAAATCCAAAACTCGCTATTGCTGAAACCGCAAGAGGCGAGACAGACAACAGAATGCGATTTCTGTTTGCCGAGATTGAAGGCAACTTTCCGTAATGCGGAAGTCTAGAATTCCACTTCTCGGGGGCTAAAGATACCGATGTGCGAGAAGCGTGGTTACGGAAAAGTTTATCAAGTAACGTGGTCATTGAACGTCCAAACTCCACCAGTTCACCCCCCCCCCCCAACGGAATGGTTGACAGTAAACTTCATCAAGAATGCTCCCAGATTTCAAGCATCTTTGCGAAACGATGGGTCAGCAAAGTTTTCACAAAATACGATACCAAAGTTAAGAATTTGTGAAACTACAATAAATCGAGGTTTTTTGCAAGAGAATCGATACAAAAAAGCAAAAAAATGAGACTGTTGCATATCGGAGATATTGATTGAACACCTGATGTTTTTTACATCAATCGTGCAGTTACCTCTGTAACCACAGTATCAGAATTCAGTATACCTCAAGCCCGCTTTCGGAGAAAAACGCGCTGTTCAGCCTTAGTTGAAACTGTTGCGAAATACAAAGTTTGGAAAAACATCTACAATAATTTGAAGTTTCGGCGATTGGATGGCCCAAGAATAACGCATTTGGCGATTCGATTAGAGTGCATATCATCGCAATTCAAACGAGTAACGAGTTTCGCAACAGTCTCAGCCTTAGTTGAAACCGTTGCGAAACGCTAAGTTTAAGAGGCTAAACGAAAAAGGTTGAGAAAGTTACATTTATCGGAGGTATGAGGAATGAACCTCAGTTTTAAGGGCAAAATCTCGTGGTGTAGAACGGAATTCGATATTTTCTACTCGAATTTTGAAGTTTTCAGGCAGTTGCTCCTAATTGTAAGTAACGAATCCTAGCAATAGCTGACGGGATCAATGCAAGAGTATCGGGAAAGATTTTTTCGTTTAGCCTCTAAGTATAAACAAATTTAGCAAAGTCCTAGCCATGGGAGTGTTCTGAACTTTTGGGAACATCAGAAGGAATCCCACAATGGGCTGGATTACCGCTTGTCAAATCTAAGAGTTTTAAAGGGTCTTTGCTGGAGAACCAAACGGCTTCTCGACTAAGAGGCTAAACGAAAAATTGCCGCCAGCAAACTTCCTGCATTAGTTCAGCGAAATCGTGGAGAGAATTGCCACAGAACATTGGAGTACCGTTCGAAAATTTAAAAAATTTTGTTCAAAACCCCACAATTTCATTCAAAACCACCTAAACTTTTCCTGTTTGAGTGGACATTCAGTTCCCAGTAATTCGAAAATGCGTAATTTCATCTTTTTTCGTTTAGCCTCTAAGGTACGCACTAGAGCCTAGTATTCGTGCAGTTTCCTTTCTGACATCGAATTCGGTCGCGAATAATAGTCTCTTATATGGCAGTAGCCAGCGACCAAGACCCATAAATTATACTGTGACTTGGTGAATGTGAGGAAAATCTAGTTGGATTTGGGCCAGATTCAAAAGGCACATGTCTATACGAAGAGTCGATTACCCGAACAAATTCATTTAACAGATGACTGACAGAGAAGGTTCGCTTCATAAAATTAGCAATATCGCTAGCATCTCTTGTAGTCAAAGCTATCAAATGTTTCGCAGTTACTGGCATCAGAAATGCGCTCCCTGTTGCAATGCTTCGTAAGTCCCCCTTATAAGAGAAAGACTATCATTCAAAGTTCCTTCTTTGCATGCCAAGTTTAGCCTGTCAATAGGGCTTGGCGCCTGGCTCCCATAGTAAAAGCGGGATTCTAAAAACACACATGCCTCTTCTTTATTATCACCAAACAAGGCTTTGAAAGCGTCCGCGACTGTGTCAGTTTGCAAATCTTCTTGTCCTCCGTCACCTGTTGCCTCGCAATGCCTATCAAGACAGTCTTTCACACGTTTGAAAGTTTCTTCAATTTGTTCGATTTGTCGACTTAGAGGGTCTTCGAATCGACTTGCGCCATTTTGATCGGAATTGTACCCCTCATCGCTGTTACCGACTTCAGTCTTATCGGCATCGACATCCTTAAACTTCTTGAAACCCTCCCCGACTAGTGTGGTTGTAGCAGGACCAGAAGCAGGATATCGGGAGTCTCTTGACTCAGCGTAATCCATTTTTCCAAAGGCGACATTCATAGGTTTACTCCATGGTTAGTCAAAAACATTATGTCACATAATTGATAACATAATAGCAAGGATATGCAAATTTGTCCAAATTGAATTGGTCAACAAATTATTGAAACTGGGTCTTTCAGAGAGCGGAAGATCGCCCTAAATTTAGGTAATAATTAACCACCTATAGAAGGGGATCTTCCCATCCAACAGTGTAATGACTTAAAGATATTTAATCAAGCGTCGAGAATAGTTCTTTCGATATTATTGAAGCAAGCGGCAGTAGAGATTGAAGCGATAGAGTCTTTACGTCTTGATAAAGTCAGTTGTTGGCGAGACGGGATACATACATCATCCTGATAACCGATTTGCGGGACTATACAAAAATGAGTTACGACAACTTTTACTGGAACACAATATGAAACTGTTGCGAAACACAAAGTTTGAAAAAATATCTGCAAAAATTTGAAGTTTCGGCCACTAGATGGCCCTAGTATAAGGCGTTTTTCGACCCAGTTTGAGGGCAAATCAAATAAATTCGAACGAGTAACGAGTTTCTCAACAGTCTCAATATATATTTGCCATTCAAAGCGATAATGACGATTGCTATTTTGAAATCCAACTTTTAGCAAATTGAAGCGGGTAGCAGTCAATGCGGAATTGTCAGTTCTAACAACTATGCAAAAGCGCAATCTACTGTCTTCCCACAACGAACGACTAACTCCAACTAGAGCGTTTGCAGCTCAAGTTGATTTTCTCTGTATCATCCGTTTCTCAATAGCATAAGTCTACGCCTTCGGTGGCTCCGTCAAAATAATTTTCTCCTTTGTAAAGCAGTAGACTAAATTTCTATCAACCTGAGCTGCAAACGCTCTAATCCATGTAACCAATCAAACTTTGAAGGTTAAGGAAGAAAAAATTTTTGCCCCAATCATCCAAAGTTAGCTTTTCATCAGGATGCACAAAATTTGAGATGTCATTGCTAGCAGTATTCCAGTCGATTTCTTCAATGGTACTATAAATGCTGTGTCTTATCCACTCTCGATCAATAACTAAATCTTTTTGACCCTGCCAAGGGCCATTTTGTATTAATGCGGACTGAAGGTGAGGTACATTGGGCTTGACTCCTTGATTAACGTACCAAACAAAATCGTACCAGTCGCGGCCCTTGGTGTAACGTCGACACAACATGGCGTGAATCTTCTGTGCAAAATTTGACGGCAGGTCTAGGTGACGTACTAGATGACGAGAGGGAAAATCCAAATTAGTTTCTGCTACAGTAAAATTCTCCGGAGGATAGAGGTCAATCTCAAGTTTGATCTTTATCTTTTGTCCGGGATCACGATTTTTAAACGATAAATTAAGCTCCTTTGTTACCGAATTGTCTTTAAACATCGCCTTTCGAACGCGATCACTCATGTTGCCTTTGAGCTGAATTTCACACAGTATACCGTAGCTTGTGAATACCTCTTGTAATATAGTGATGTAACGTTCCCAAGGAAAATCACGGTCAGTTTGCCTCAACATAAAGTCTAAATCTTCTGAAAATCTAGGTATGTTGTATAGGATCCGCAAACTCGTTCCACCGTTAAACAGAGCTTTATCAAAGAAGTTTGACTGCGAGAGTCCGTGAATTGCAATTTCTTGGACAATTTCGCGAATAGCTTGATCCTTAAAGGTATCTGTAGAAAGATCATATCTTTCTAATCGTTGCTTGATTTCGTCAATCTAATTCGTCTCCTTTAACTCGATTTCTATTGTTGTTGCGTATTCTTCCGTTCAGTTACAGCTTCTTCAAAATGTGTCAAAAAGTTGTTAACCGATTCGCTCTTATATACCTCTCGCAGAGATTTGAAGTCATTTTTTTCAAGTTTCAGATAATCGTCGTCTTCGACCCTCAGTCCTAGTTCAAAGTAATCTAGTCCAGTCCATTCTTGTTTTTGTCGAGTTACGATATCCATCACCGCTCTAAGTGGACTGGCAACCAATGCGACTTGCCCGTCAAAATCGTAACGTGAAACTCCTTCTAAGAATCTGTCCATATTAATCGCTAATGGCATATATGTGAACCAGCCTAATTTTTCCTGACGGTACCTGACGGATTTGCGATGTGGCGATACACAAGCGGTCGTGTACACGGCTTCTGGAATCCAATTGTAAAACCTCAATGCGGTTTCGAATGAGACATAGCTATTGGGTACGAAACATTGGGCGATACCAAACGGATGAGGCAAAAACTCCGCCTTGGTGATTGAAGTAGGAAGACAATACATACCTCGCTTTAATCTGACGAGGTTTCCAGATTTAAGTGCGCGATTCACGAGACTATAGCGTCTCGCGCTACTACCGCCCAGAATGCCCGCTAGTTGCGTATTCGTAAAAATTTTATTTTTGAATCCGTGCGATTCGATTTCTTTTACAAGTGTATTCATAGTTCTTATTTCTCAATATCGACTGATTAAGGCTTACAATAGTCCTATTCGCGTATCGAGTACTAACTCAAGCATTAGTATCGTTGTGTAACAGTCGGAACAAAGCTAGTTTACGGACATATTTCAATCTCAGCACCCCAACGACCTGTCATTGGTAACAGTTTAACAAAGTAAACACGCCAAAATAGCATCAGATAACCAGACCAATCAAGTGGATATAATACCATAACTTAAAGTTTTCAAGAAACTGAATAGGCTCAAGTAATTGTGGAATCAATATCACGATTCTGCAGGTTCTGAAATTACTACACGTTAGGGGGGGGAAGAAACCAAGATTTTGCATTGGTTCAATGACTATAAAATTGTTCTTTCTGTTCAGTGAGACCTATCAAAAAGCGCTACCACGACCACCTAAATTCCGGTGGAAAGATAGGTTGAATCTCGTTTCTGGACACCACCTTTCAAACTAGTCTTGAATGCCGTCTGTCCAAACCATGCTGAAGTCGGAGATAATTCAACCTCACCGCCGAATCCTATTTCCGCTAACACTTTTCCCTTACTGTCTGAGAAGGTTTCGGTCGCGAAGGTGATATCCCATGCGTCCAATGTATCGATGTATAGATTAGCTGTTCAGTCCGGCAAACCGCTTATCATGATGATATGCTTCCATTATACAGCAATTCTATCTGGAGGAAACAGTTATGGGATAGATATTACATGGCAGCGCCACGACGACTTATGCAGTCAGAAGAGATATCCAAGAGGCCCAAAGAAGTCTCAAGTCGCGCCTTATCGAGGCGCTACGGAATAAACTACCTTACAGTGAAGAAATGGCGCGAGCGTGATTCGGTTGAAGACCGACGGTCGGGTCCACTAGACCCGCGGCCAAAGAGTTTGACTAAAGCAGAGGAAGCCGCTTGTGTTTATTTCCGGACGACAACCCAGTTGTCGTTGGATGACTGTTTGTATTCTCTGCAAGACTCAATTCCCCATTTAAAGAGATCGAATCTCCATCGGCTATTTCAGAAATACGGGATATCAACACTTCCAAAAGAAGAAAACAAAACTCCCGAGACCAAGAAGTTCAAAGAGTATCCGATCGGATACTTTCACGTCGACATTGCCCATGTCAACACCGAAGAAGGTCGGCTCTATATGTTCGTAGCCATCGACCGCACATCGAAATACGCCTACGTTGAACTGCACGACAAATCGACGCGAGAAGTCGCAGTTCAGTTTATCGAGACCTTGGTTGAAAAAGTGCCTTACACTATCCATACGATCTTGACTGATAATGGCAGTCAGTTCACTAATTCGAGAAACCCTAAAGTCTCGGTGAAAGAAAACGAATCACCCGATCTTAAAATCAATAAGGATGTCAAATGCAACGCATTTGACGCTGTTTGTTCAGAGAATAATATCGAACATAAGTTGACACTTCCCTATCATCCCTGGACGAACGGACAAGTGGAACGAATGAATAGAACCATTAAAGAAGCTACTGTGAAAAAGTATCACCACGAGACACATGACAAACTGAAGGAACACATCCAGAGTTTTATAGATGCCTATAATTTTGCTAAAAGGTTAAAGGCTCACAAAGGTTTAACTATCTTCGACTATATTAACAAATGTTGGAAAGAGGAACCAGAAAGATTCGTCAAAAATCCTGAAAACCTGTTTGCGGGACTATACACATAACCACATACTTCTAGTCATGAACGTTGCCCGTTCCAATGTTGTAGCAGAGGCCTTTGAGCATCAAGTATCTATGAATCTTGCTTTCAACCATATGTTCGTGAGTCTGAACAACCCGCCTATCGAGGTTAGCAGATTTTGACGATCGATTCCTAGGGATTTTAGAATCCCTAGGAATCAATTTCCAAATTTCAATTTCCATACTTATCCTTGCATAATCGACAGCAGTTTCCTCTAAGTCTTTTGTGGATGTGTTACAATGCGGGACAAATTACATTATATACGGATGCGGGCGTAAGTCCCTAGTATCTTACGGTTACGTCTGAAAAATCAAGTCGAATCTGTGTGTAATGGTAAACTTTTAACTCGAGATTCCACGATTATACGGGCCTGTGTATAAGGTTTCAGTGGAACTTGTTCATTTTCGGATCGAGAAAAATGGCTCGAAGCGATCTCTTGATTACCTTGGTTAAGGCTAGCGTCGGCGGTGACGAGACTAAGATCCGCTCGACGGTTGAGGAAATTATTGCCGACGAAAAGGCCAAGCAACATAACATTCTGGCTGACCGGTTGGCCAATGTCCTCAGTTCCAGTGGTGCAAAATGCCGTCCGCTTCAACCTAACGGATACGACAGACGAAACCGCGCCCGTGATGCTTTAGTAGAGTTGTCGCCTCAGCAAAGACTAGACGATCTAATGTTAACTGATCAGGCTCAGCGAGATGTAGATTTACTTGTTAGCCAACAAAATCGTGCAAGTCTGTTACGATCGCACGGAGTAGACCCGATTCACCGGGTTATGCTGGTTGGCCCTCCGGGGAATGGAAAGACCTCTCTCGCAGAGGCGATCGCCGAATCACTTGCGGTACCATTCTTCGTAGTGAGATATGACGCGCTAATTGGTAGTTATCTTGGCGAAACGGCCCAACGCCTAAAAAGTGTGTTTGACTACATTCGAACAACGCCAAGCGTGCTTTTCTTTGACGAATTCGATGCGGTTGGCAAGGAACGAGGCGATTATAACGAAACTGGAGAGATAAAGCGTGTGGTTTCCTCACTTCTAATGCGAATTGATGATCTACCAAGTTACACTGTTGTAATTACCGCCTCTAACCATCCTGAACTTTTGGATCGGGCAGTTTGGCGCAGGTTTCAATTGCGACTAACTCTACCGTCTCCGTCTACGAAGGAACTAGAAAGGTTTTTTGAAAGACAGTTGTTCAAATTTGATGGTTACCTTGGTCTATCTCCTGCCACCTTAGCAAAACGAATTGGCGAAGTGAGCTATGCGGAGGCTGAAGAGTTTATAATGGATTTAAAGCGAAGACAAATTCTTTCATTGCACGAAAAACCTCTAAAAACAATTGTAAAGGAGCAATTTCAATCTTGGGCAAAACGAACTTGTCCAATCAGAATTAGCGCCGAAACCAATGAGAATGCAGATGACCGAGAAGCCCTTGCTTAGATTGCCTGAGCCAAAATCTAAAAAATATGTTTCCCAAAAAAGAATGATTTCGGAGAACTTGGAGTTTCCAACCAAAAAGAAACAGAGAGAATACTTTGAGCCGAAGTTTCAAAGACTATCGCAAGTTTTGAATGATCCTAGGCTCGTAGAGAATTGGACTCCTGATCCTTCCTCAATTGCTCCCGAACGCGCTCTAGTCTTTGAAATAGCAAGTAGTGCTTTAGACTTTGAACAAGCGATTCGAAGAGTTAATGGATTAGAGTTCCTTGGTGAAGAATTCTATAATACATCGCCAGTCCGTGAATTTAGGAACATAGGAGATTCCAGCAAAGATATAAGTTTAATCGTGTACTTCACAATGCCCGATGCGAAAGCACTTAGAGAATTACTCAGATTGTGGGAAATATACAAAACAGAGCGCGAGTTTAAGTCTGGCTTTAAGCAGTGGAAAAAAGTGTTTGAAAGTTTAGTTGATCTTCGGCCTTGGGGGCCAAATGATCGTTTGACTAAGGATACCATTGAGAACTGGAAGTTTGAAATTGAAGAAGCTCCTGAAATACCCGTGAAGTTAGAAGTCGAGTTTTGGTATCGAAAAAATTCTGTTAAGCGAGAGAAGTCGCATACTCAATTTAAGGAAATTGTATTGGAAGTAGGTGGACAGATTCTAGATCAGACCACAATCCCAGAAATTCAGTATGATGCCGCGTTAGTTGAGCTTCCGACTGTTTTCATTCATCAAATTATAAAGGATCGGAGCATCAAACTTGTTGAATTCTCTGACATAATGTTTTTGTTACCTCAATCTGCGTTCAGAGATGTGCTAACGTTGGATGAAGATATAAGGCATACCGATGAGATATTCGAAATAAACAGTCCCACAGAATCTGAAGGTGTAACGACTAAATATGACGATGTGATTTCATATGAAGAAAATTCAAAGACGCAAATTAGTTCGCATTCTGTTCAAAGTGACTCGCAGGAGCCTTTTCTGTCTGATAACTATTCGGCAGCTGTTAACCTTGAGAATCCGATTGTAGCTCTGCTTGACGGTCTGCCTTTGGCCAATCACTCCAAGTTAGCAAATCGACTGGAGATAGATGACCCCGACTCTTATACGAGAAAGTATGGAAAGATCGGATACTTTAAACACGGTACGAGTATGGCATCCGCCATTATACACGGTGACCTGAATTCTAGGCCAAGCAATTCACCGATTAGCTGTAAGTTGTATGTCAGACCTGTCCTATATCCTATTCAATTCGGTTATGAAAACGAACAAACGTACGTCGAACAGATTCCAAGTGACAGGCTAATACTCGACCTAACTTGGCGTTGCTTTGTACGAATGTTTCAAGGTGATAATCATAGCGATCCTGTTGCGCCAAATATCAAAGTTGTCAATCTCTCCATAGGTAATGACAATCGACGATTCCACAATATTATAAGTCCTTGGGCTCGTTTGGTTGACTATTTGGCATGGAAGTTTAAAGTTCTTGTTATAGTAAGTGCAGGAAATATTAAAGATGAGTTTCCGTTAGACGAAGTTAAAAGTATCTTTGCGTTAGAACGCGCTGAGGCAAATGATCGAGAAGAAATTGTCATTAAAGGACTTTTGAAAAAGCGAGCAAATCGAACTTTGCTGTCTCCTTCTGAAAGTGTCAACGCGATAACTGTTGGTGCACGCCACTTTGACGAGGTCGTACCTGTGGGGTCTCGAGTTAGCACAGTTGACCCTTTTGAGTCCACATTCCTGCCGAATCCAAGTTCCGCTCTTGGGTTGGGTTATATGCGAAGTATAAAACCCGATATTCTAATGCCTGCAGGTCGAGAGTTAATTGAGTCGAACTCAAGCGAATCTCCTTTTTCAGTTTCTGCTTCCGGGTACATGAGTAGATTGTTTGGGATAAGAACAGCGGCACCTGGGCAATCCGGCGATATTACAAAAGAGATGAACTATAGTGGAACCAGTGTCGCAACTGCTTTGGCGACACATTTCTCTGTCAAAATTATACAAAATCTGAATAATTTCCCGGATGAGCCAGTTTATCCCGATATCCCAGAAGACTTTATGTCAGTTCTGATCAAAACAATGCTAGTTCATGCAACCAAATGGGATAAGGACTTGGCGACTAGGATTGAATGTATCTCGAAGAATTTGGGCACTACATATTGGGAACATAATCGTGAAGATGTATCTCGGTTGCTTGGATTCGGGACGGTAGACATTGCGAGACTTTTCGATTGTTCAGACAAGCGTGCGACGCTAATCGGTTGCGGATTTGCATCATCCAAGGAAGCCAAAGAGTACACATTACCTTTACCCATGCAGTTAAAGGATGTTATCGGGTATCGAGCAATCACTGTAACAGTTGGATGGCTGACGCCAGTTAACAGTAATCACAGGAAGTACTGGATGACAAGGTTTAGAGTTGTGCCGAACGGCAAGAATAAACGACCAATTGGACTAGATCTATCAAAAACACAACCCTCGCCCAATTCCGCGGGGAAAGGCACTGTATTTCACAAACGTTGGGAGGGAGAGAAAGCGAGTGCTTTCATTGACGAAGGGGAAGTGAAATTTGACTTGATCTGCGAACCAACTGCTGGAAACCTAGATGTCGAGATTCCCTATGGTATCGCTATATCGATCGAGGTTGACGAAGAGATGGACATCCACGTTTATTCTGAAGTCAAAAATCGCCTTTACCAGATGGTGAGGCCACCGATTCGTCCTTAATCGATAAAACACAAAATTTGCTAAAGAGGAGGTTTTGTATGCAAAAAAGTTACTCGATTAGATGTTCAGTTGCGCAAACAGATGGGCAAGACTACACAGTTCATCAATCCTGTAAACTTTTGTCAAAACAAAACTTAGTTATTCCGTTCACTTTGAAACAGTATATGGTTTTGCACAAATCACGATGAAACAACCGTTTCCAGCATTCGACTTTGAACAGAAAAGAGGCTGTTGAATCGTCGCTGTTGCCTATTATCACACCAAAATAACAACACTGGTTCGCGGGACTAAACAGGATTCCGTCCCCACGTTTTTGATTTCGAGCATCGTGAAAATTACCAATAAACCCTGCGATCAGTATTCGATAAGTTCTTGTTAGAGTTAGAACTCCAATGTTAGCCATCTCATTCGACACATGGTAACCTACCTCTTTTGCCGCAGTAGAGAGACTAAGGTCACAGTACCGTGCTCCTCGCCGATTATCGTTGAAGCGATTGCCGGATTCATTTGTATAGGTCGAAGCATCGTTTATATAAATAGAACCGGGTACGTGGTATACTAGTTCTCTAAAGTCATTGGCCGCAAATTCCTCACGAATATCGGCAACATTCATTTCGACAATCATTTGTAGATAGTTTGCAGCTTGTCGATTTTCATTAGTGTTGCGCGTCTCTCCAACAATTGGCCGTGTTTAGTACTTCGAAGGAATCAGCCTAAAAGTATCTGGTTCAATAACGTGAACCAATGGTAAAGTAGGAAGTTTGTACATTATTAGTGATAAGCTAACCTATTGAGGTAATCGCGAAAGATCACCATTGCAGATACACCGTCTCTTAACATAACCTCAGTTGGAGTCTTGCCCCCGCAAAGCGGTCCTTTATTAGTCAATGTTGCCCAGCGATCCGCAATTGGTTCCCCAAACAGTATGTGTAGTATGTCGCATAGTTGAAACAGCAATCCTATTCTAACCATCTGGTCTTTATTTAGCTCTCCAACCCATCGACCAACCCTCATCAGCCTCCAAGTTTTGACATCTAATTGAGCAAGATTAGCTGCAGTCTCATCATCTAGTTCCCAAGCGTCACAAAGTCGCCTGTACATCTTCAGAGAGACTCTTGACACATTCTCTTCGTCTAGTTCATTGTCGCGCTCAATTAAATGAGGCTCGAATTGTTGGCTCTTACGATTCTGTGCAAGGGAAGGTACATTCATAGCGATTTTCCTTGAAAGGTTCATCAATGACTCATAGTAGTATGAATCGATAGCGGAATTATCTAAATTTGTCAAACTTTGAGTTACAATAGCCATAGATTAACTCCTATAGTTACGGTTGTGTCAGTAACTACAGTATGAGCAATCTTCCTCTTTTTGTGAAGAAACTATTTTGGTTCCATATGTCCCGAGTCAGGTCAGTATGAGGCAGATTCGAAAGGCGAAATTCGTCATAGACAGAGTGGAGATTCGTGCAAAAGCTTAAATATATAGCAAAACTTTCGCGAAACGCAGAGTGTGGATAAAGTTCAACAGAGATATGATGTTTCGGCGACTGGTTGGCCCAAGAACGTAGCAATGGATACTTCGGTGTAACAGAAAATCTCAAAGGTATTAACGAGCGACGCAATAAGTCGCAGGTTCTAGCTGATTCATAGCCAGCATTTCATCTGTTTAAGTTCATCAAGTGGCGACGGGGAAGCTTCGTGTCAGATTCACTTTAGGTGGTTTTCAAATAGTCTGTGAAGATGTCCTTGTCCGACTAAATTGCTTAATAAACTGTAATTGTTCAGTGTATTTCGAATTCTGCCAGCAATTATGCTAGGGTGAATTCCGATACGTTCAGCGTCTGAATTAACAGCTTCATCCGATATGGCAAATCGCGATAAGCAGGTATCCCAAGTTTCAGGCGATATCAACTTATCAAACGCAAAATTATTCGCTTGTTTTTCACGTTCGTCTCCGAGGAACAGATTGCTCTCACCGCCATCGCACGATCCTGTCGGGGGTTTTTCGTCAAAAAAACTAAAATTAAGGATTTCGTTATCAAATAAGTGACAGTAAACGTGACCAAGTTCGTGAAACAAAGTAAACCAGAAGTAATCTAGACGATCGTATCGCAGTGTTAGAGCCACTATAGGAATTCCTTCGTGGGAAAGCATCGCAGCTCCATCCAAATACGTTTTCGGAAGATGTCTTTCAAATACGAGTATGATTCCATTCTGGCGAAGCAACTCGATTGCTCTAACTGGTCCGTCATCATATACAGTCAGCTGTACTAGTTCTTTGAGCCAACGTTCATTCAGCTGAAACTCATTAACCGGTGACTTTTTTATCTCTTCCTCCGCTAACTGTTTGACTCTCGCCTGCCAAGCGAACAAGGATGACTGACATGACACTTCTCTTGCAGAGTTGTCGTTACTAAGTTTCATTCTGCGATGGAATGCGAAAGTGGCGTAAGGCCCCGCCGCTTTCTTAAACCAAGTTCTGAAGATATCCGCCGAGATTTTTTCATTTTTATTCTCAATCCATCCTCTTGTCGCCGCCTCGTCTATCGGAAATTCATCCCAATTAAAATCGTCAGAACTTTTCCATATCGTACCAATGTCATTATCGTCGGCCCAGTTGCTCAAGCTTTGAGATGTTTCGATCTCCATTAAATTCGCGACTTCTAATAGTTTAGAAAAGCTCGCTCCAAAGTACTCTTCCTCCTCGTACCTCTTTATTCGAACGTAATCCATCTCTAGAGCGTCAGCGAGATCTCGTTGGCTCATTCCTCGAGCGATACGGGTTTGGATTAGAATTTTAGGTAACTCGCCCAAACTAAATAATTTAGGTGGGAAGAAATTGCCAGATTGTAACAAAAGATATTCGTCAACGTCTCGCTGCATGTTTGCTGCAAAACCCTTCATTGCATCAATACCTTGCAATTTGAATTGATCAGTTTCACTGTCAACTAACTCCTCAAACTTCGCGATTGATGCGTTCATCTCCTTGAGTTTGTCTTTCAAGGTTTCATACTGACTTTCATATAGAATCATTGGCTCTTACTCCCTAAGTTTAGGATCACAGCTAAGTTCAACTTTTATTATACCTTTCCGATCTTTGAAATTAACAATCTGCTGAAAAAATTCGACAAAATCTAAAGTATAACCTTTTTCAGTGATTATGGCAGGGAAAAATTCTCCTCCATATTTTGCCTTCTGCCAGAGCCGAGGATGAGCGAAATTTTGCAGTACTTGTGAGAGATTGTGCCAAATAACGCCGTCCGGATCCCAACACGCATCAAAGTCTCTAGGAAGTTCTTTAGATGTTACGTAACTCCCGTCAAGATAAAGTGTTTTGCATCCCGCATCTGCCAAATTTATTGATCCTTTGATCAATCCGTTGAACAATTTTACTCTTCTAGTATTATAGGCGTAAACATCCTCAATCTCTTTAAAAGATGCCTTGTGAACTCCGGTTGGTAGAACCAAATACGGATAATTTGGGTATGGCGACTAGTTTTGGAATCAATCTTGTCATATAATTCTTTACTCGTACGCTTCAATAGCTGTTCCTTCTAATAGTGTGCAAATCAGACAGATGAAGAAAGCGAATACTTAGATGATCCTTCTACTACATTGAAGCTGCTGCGAAACGCAGAGTTTACGAAAAGCTCAACAAAAAACGAAGTTTGGATGACCCTAGAATACGGAAACAGGCAATCGAGGTTGACAGAAGGTCTTGGAATTTCGGGCGAGTAACAAATTTCGCAACAGTCTCTAGTTGCTTTATGCGCAACATTCGTGCAGAGGGCGGGTTGCTCTAGAGTTCTATTAACAGTTATGTGTGTCGGATTTGACATGTCCATATTATACCACGTATTCGCTAGTATGGGTAGCGAACTATATAATTCCCTTTATTATCCTAAATCTGTTACTATTTATGAAAAGCACCTATCAAACATGTATGATGCTCGGATCAAAAACAACTGTCCAATCTTTGCGTCTGGAGACCCTAAATGACTCAAATAGATCACAAATGGATTGCATTGCAATCCCCTCGAAAGTTAAACTATGCCAAGAAAGAGTGGATTCCAGTCTATGGTATGAGGATCAGAGAAAAAAATGGTAAGTATCCGACGTTCGGTTTCACCGAGGACTTTGAACACGTTGAAACAGGAATTGTGCTAAACAAGCATAAAGAATCTGCCGACGAGATGAGCTGGAGTGATTGGGATCAAGATAGCGTAACGCCATATATTTCTGATGACAATACCTATCACAGATCCGGGAATCTTTACGACAAGAACCAGATGGTAATTGGCGAACGGATAGTAATGGGGCAGTATATTGATGCTGATTATCAGAATGAGATTTATGTCAACCAAGATTTCTTATTGGCGTACAAACTTGTTAAGAATGGTGATGGTTGGATTTGCCCTAAAGATGGAGACAACCTAGTTATACGGTCCGAAAAAAATGAAGTACGGAATTTACAGTTAGTTGAAATACGATCGGAATATTTGAAGGATTATCTTGTTGCACTTGGTGCTTCGCTCCGGTTGTACTACTATAGAGAACGTCAGGCAGTTCTTGACTACAAACCGTCTTATATTGAAGCTGAAAAATTTGTAATTTCCGATAAACCGCACGACCGATGCACTTTGTCATGCCATCACGTAACTCCAAGTGGAGATTTACCAAACAGAAATGGGGTCGTTGTGAAATTATGGAGAGACGATGTTGACGCTGAAGATACCATCCCAGACTATAATCAGAACGGAGATGATGGTCGATGCCACAGTAGCAGAACCTTTACGAATAGAGATTTAGCCGATCGATATCATCTTCACGGTCGATTGTGGCGGGGAGAGTGGATTGAAGGGAATAAACATTCCTGTTTGATAGGGCACTCCCAGCCGAGTGACGACTTCAAAGTTCATGCGGACAATAGCGGAGAGAAAGTACAACTGAGCTCTCTGCGATATGAGGAGATCAACAAGTATCTTTGGTTTAAGCCTGAAGTTGTAGGTATACTGACCTCAAGACGAGGGGGTAAGGTTACTTGGGACACAAATGAAACAGGTTATATCTACGCCTCCCCAGACTCTTCTGTTCATTTTGGCTTGAACAAACAAGGGTTAATCAATGTGTACGCCTACGATATAGCAAAACTTCCGTACTGGCAAAGGGAAATATGGGTAGGGCAAAATTGTTCGCCAAATGATGGCGTTAGCAAAGAGCTGTTAAAAATACAGATAGAATGTACTCGTGTCATGAGTTCGGCACCTGAACAAGTTATTACGTTTATTCTTGATCAATTCGACAGTTTGTTTAAAAAACGATTTAGTTCGCCGATACTAAGGGAAAACAGTGAAACTGAGACCTTGGTTAGGTGTATTGACAGGTTTCGAGTAAGTGACGACAATTCATTGGAAAACTTGGCGAAAAATTTAGTGAAATTTACATTAGAGAGAATCAATGAGAGGTGTTTGAAAGCGTCAATTGGTGCGAAGGATGAAGATTTAGGGTCTATAGGTCTATTGGAACGCCTTCTAGAAAAAACGCTTGGAGTTAAGAATAGTAAAGAGATTGTGTTACCATTGCGCAGTTTAAACAGACTGAGACAGCGTGACAGTCATCTAAAATCGAACAACACAAACGTTGAAAAACTTTACGAGAGTTTAGGGATTGATCGCTGTAAGCCGTTCGTATGGCAAGGAGCACAACTGATCAAGGGGACTGCGAACTCATTTATAGAGATTTGTAAGTCGTTTTAGAAATATCAGATTGGGAACGCAGAGACCTGATGGATATAGAGACTAGCAACCATAGTGTATGACCAACTTCTGAGTTAGAGAAGTTGCAGTTACTTCAGTCAATTGTGTTGAGGATTGCTGAGGGCAAAAAAGGTTGATGAAGGTGTATCTAAAACTTTGAACATTTATAGTCTCGTCGGAAATAGGAGATCGATTGCCACGAATTGTAATGGATTTCGATGATACATTTGAACTGAGGCAGTTTTTTGAAAAGAGCGGAACCATATACTACCGTCGACAGTATGTTTTAGAAGAATTTCTACCGTTGGCAGATAACATAAGCGCTATAAGCTCTAAGGTGATAACTGATTCACTGTTATACGCTCTCAAGAATTTTGATTATGAGGTGATAAATTCATACTGGCAGGACGCTTTGGATCTTCGAGGGACAAAACCCTATCTAGCAATAACAGTAGCAATATCATTGCTCGAAACAGTTTGCATATTTATCTTGGAATCGATGAACAAACGCGCTCCTACCGGGTTAAACAGATATATAAAACGACATCTAGGATTCTGAAATTGGCACCAGATAAGGATACAGACGATAGTTTGAACTCTTTGTTCAAGCATTGTAAAGGGATTGTCAGCGGTTTGGGCGAATTTCGCAATAAGGCAAGTGCTGCTCGCGGACAGAGTAGTTCGGCAATACGGCCTTTATCGCGGCATTCAACGTTAGAGTTGAATTTGGCAGGTTCGATGTCAGTTTTTTGTTAGAAACTTATCTTTCAAGACAACAAGACCTGTAAGTCGATTCGCTTTGAATCGGCGTACAGCAAAAGGCACCTCTGGTTAAAGTGAGCGTATGACAATTTGCATATACAAAGCTATGCACCTTGAGTGAGATGAGTATCTCGGAGCAGGGAGTATACAAAGAGTAAACCTAATCCATCGTTTTCAGCCAAAGAGTTTAATCTAGTTAGAACACAGCAAAAAGAGCTGGAACCCCGCCCCTTTATTTTCTCGAGACTGCGGATCGCGGTTTCAGTTGACGCATCGCTATGCCCGGACGTAATGAACCGCGGCCAACGGAGTAGTGAGGCTTGACTGAGTTTTTCTGCAGAACTGTAAACTCATAGTCTCGGCACTTGAGACTTCAAAACTATTCTAATGTATAGTCGGGGGAACACGTGTAGGGGGTCAAACTTGAATCTTTCGGGTTCATCATGCTAGCATTTGTTGATAAAGTCAAAGAAGTGTTTAGGCTCAAGTAATTGTGGAATAAAAATCGGGATTCTAAAGTGTGAAGTTGTTACACCGGTACTGTAGGATTAAGTCTGGAAATTCAAATTTGGGGAAGAAGCATTTTCAGGGGATGTTAGAATCCCCTGATAGCGATGGCGCCAACGACGATTACGGGCCTAGCTTGGTCGTTATTAGATATAGGAGTAAAGCTACCAGCAACACGTTCGGGAAATTTTTCGAGGTTTCTGTCTGTTAGATTAGTGGTGGCATCAACGCAAAATACCTGTCCCAAATCTGTTTCCTATAATGGGAACTGTTACACAGAATTATAGCGCAAATATACTGGACTGAACTCATATTGCCAATATTCTGTTTTTGATCCCTCGCCACGGTTCCTCTTCAATTGAAAAATTTAGCGTTTGGGATCAATGGTCAGTGGATTCACCTTCTCTGGATCGCTTCCCTCAGGTTTGCTCCAAACTTACCAAGTCAAAATTTGGCAAATGGCAGAAATCTACACTGACCGTCATTAAATGATATAATGACAACTATAATCTCAAAATATAGGTTTAATCTATACTATGATAACACTTAGGTTAGAATCTCCCGAAGAGTGCAAACTATCTCTAGCGTCTCGCGCCAAAGATCTCCGGCTTGCTAAGAATCTTTCCCAAGAAGGAATGTCAGTGCGAAGTGGAGTGCCTTTAGGTACGCTAAGAAAGTTTGAACGAACTGGTAATATCTCGCTCAGTTCTTTTCTTAAGATTCTGTATTGTCTCGGAGATGAAAAAGCAGTACAGAATCTTTTACAAGGAAGAGTAGAGTTTCAATCCCTCGATGAAGTGCTTGCTACACCTAAGAATCGAAAGCGAGGGCGGAGAAAATGACATTTAGATCGACGAAAACTCTCGATGTATCTCTAAGTTTTGACAAAGGCCACGTCATCCAGGTCGGTCGACTGGCTTATCGAGACGGAAGAGCATACTTGGAATATGATTCAAAATTTTACAAGTTTGGATTAAACCTGTCCCCATTTCATCATCGTACAACGCGGGGTCTTGAAGAGCCTTTTGATGCAAATGCATTTGAAGGACTACACGGAATGTTTGCTGATAGTATTCCCGATGGATGGGGACGATTACTGATCGATAGAATAGCGGAAAGAAATGGTATAACTCATTATGAACTTACTCCGTTGGATCGGTTAGCGATAATCGGTAAAAAAGGAATTGGAGCTCTAACATACAAACCTGAGATTGAACTGTGGGAGGACACAAACTTCAGCGTTGATTTAGATCAGATCGCAAAGAGTACTCAGACAGTACTAGAAGGTAAGGAAAGCGAAGTTTTGGATTGGCTTGGCAGAACGGGGGCATCGCCTAACGGAGCTCGTCCAAAGGCACTCATTTGGCTAGATGAAGTCGGAGGCGCAGTTACTGAGCGGTCAGAAATACGCGAAGGAATGATCCCCTATCTGGTTAAGTTTAGGGCATCAGACGATGAATCCGATAAGGGCGCAATAGAATATGCGTATTCTTTGATGGCAAGAGAAGCAGGAGTAGACATGTCTAGAACTCGTTTGATTGAAGGGCAATCAGGAGTAAGCTACTTCGCCACTAAAAGATTTGATTTGAACGGTGGAGCCCGTATGCATGTTCATTCTGCGAGTGGAATGTTGTACGCAAATACAAAGTATTCGACGATTGACTATATCGATCTGCTGAAACTCACATTTTTCGTCGCCCGGGATGTGCGAGAGGTTTTGAAAATGTTTCGACTTGCGGTATTTAATGTACTTTCTCATAACAGAGACGATCATTCCAAGCAGTTTAGCTACACTATGGATAGGGAGGGTGTCTGGAGAATGGCACCTGCATACGATTTGACGTTTTCACACGGAGTAGGTGGTGAGCATTCCACGGCAGTTTGTGGTTTTGGTAAAGATATAAAGCGAGAACATTTGTTACAACTTGCTTCAACGACTCAAGTCTCTGAGAAGCAGGCGACTGAAATTATTGAGGAGGTAGAATTTGCCGTTTCGTGTTGGGGAAAATTTTCGGAGATGGCTAAGGTGACTCGGCAATCAAGATTGAAAGTCGCGACTCAACTTGAGAAAATTAGAAAGTCTATCGGCACGGAACCGAGAGCCGTGTAGAACGCTGTGGACGCTGAAAAAACTGAACAAGCCTAGATGTGGGGAGGCAATAGGTTGTAATCTTCGGTATGACGACCTAAGTTGGAACTATAAGGTTTCTCCTCTGACATTAAGAAAGGATCCAAACTAATGTCAAAAACCCATAAAAATGCCATTCTTTCACCATCAGGTCGCAAGGCGATGGTCGAATCCGTCTTGATAGACGGCCTTAAACAAGTCGAAGCGGCGGCCAAGTACAATGTAACCCCACAGATAGTGCGGAAGTGGATTAAACGTTACAAATCGGAAGGAGAGGCTGGTTTACAGGATCGCTCATCCCGTCCTCATAACAGTCCGAATGCAATCTCTCCAGAACGAGTGTCAGAGATCGTCGACCTAAGGGTGGAAGGGAAGTTAACTGGCGACCATATTGCCCGTAAATTAGGAATGCATCAAAGAACAGTCAGTCGTGTTCTCGTTCGAGCGGGCGTTTCTCGCAAAAAGGACATTGAAGAGCCTGAGGAACCCCGTCAACGCTATGAACACGAAGCCCCAGGAGACATGATACATTTGGACATAAAGAAGCTACGGAATTTCAACGAAGAAGGGATCAGAACCCCCGGAAACGGAAATCGCCATAAATCAGCCAATAAGGGAATAGGTTCGCAGTGTATGCACGTTGCTGTTGATGATCACTCGCGTTACGCGACAGTTAGTATCTATGAGGATGAGACGGCAGAAAGTGTCACCAAACATCTCATAGAAACTTACCAACATTATGCGTCCAGAGGTATCGTTATAAAGCGAGTGTTAACTGATAATGGTTCAGGGTATAAGTCGAAAATGTTTGCAGAAGCCTGCGAGGCATTGACTATTAAGCATAGTTTCACTCAGCCCTATACTCCGCAGACAAACGGAAAGGCTGAACGCTTTATACAAACGTTACTACGCGAATGGGCTTACGCAAGAACCTATACATCTTCCGTCCAAAGAAATATGTTTCTAGAACCTTTTCTGCATATGTATAACTGGCATAGACCACACAGAGGCATAAACGGTTTTTCTCCAGTCTGCAGACTGGAGAAAAACCGTGACAACCTGCAGTCTACCCACACCTAGAACAACTAGTCGAACAAAACTGCAAATCAGCGCACAATTTTGCCGTCTGCCGACAGGCTCAAATATAACGTTCAGGTTTGTGTCACAGAGTTTTTATCACCAAAAAACTGTAAGTTCAGAATGTGAACTGCTAACATCCTAGAAAAAATGAATAGTATCAGTATCCGGACTTTGCCTTGCATAATGCTCCCCTTCGCGAGATAATTGCTTCAGCAAAGCCCCCATTAGTTTATAATATTCTTTGTCCATTCCGCTCTCCTGAATCGATACTTAACAGTTCTCTCATCGAGGTTAGCATATTCTGACGATCGGTTTGTAGAGGTTTTAAAATTTCTCAACATCAATTTCCAAATTTCAATTTCCAGACTAATCATTACACTACCATTAGCAATCTGAATGTTTAAGAAACTTTTTGTGGATTAAACGAAAGATGTGATATAGTAAATCTAGCTTTTTTGGGAGACTACTATGAGCGACATTGATAAAGAGTGGCTGAAGGCTGAATTTGAAGCACTTCATAAGCGTATGGACGAAAAATTCGGCGCACAAGATGAGCGTATGGATGATAAATTCAGCGCACAAGACAAGCGTATGGACGAAAAATTCGGCGCACAAGATGAGCGTATGGATGATAAATTCAGCGCACAAGACAAGCGGATGGATGATCAATTGGGCGCGCTAGGTACGCGTATGGACGATAAACTCAGCGCACAAGACAAGCAGATCGGCGATAAACTCAGCGCACAAGACAAGCAGATCGGCGAAAAACTCAGCGCACAAGACAAGCAGATCGGCGAAAAACTCAGCGCACAAGACAAGCAGATCGGCGAAAAACTCGACGCACAAGACAAGCAGATCGGCGAAAAACTCGACGCACAAGACAAGCAGATCGGCGAAAAACTCGGCGCACAAGACAAGCAAATGGACAATAAATTCGGCGCGCTGTGGATGCGTTTGGACGATAGTTTCAAGTCAGTTAACACACGGATTGACGATAAGGCTAAGTCACATGAGGACTCAACCAACATTCATGTCCAACACTTGGGACAAAGAATAACAGACTCCGAGAATAGAACAAATAGGACTTTAGTTATAGTCGGGTTAGTTTTATCTGCGCTAGCTTTATTGCTTAGATTTCTCGGATAAAGGCAGACTATGAAACATAAGGGAACTATATACTTTTTGACACCAAAACGAGAAAAGGGGGAATACAGATAGGGCGCTTTCAAGCGACTCACTCCCATATTAAGGGAGTAACCAGTAGCTATACGAAAATTTTTAGGTTAGCCAACCACTCTAATATTTGTGTACAACTCATCCACCACGATGACTATCCGTATTTTTGACCTTGAAGTTTCATTTTTCGCAACTTGAATCTGTGTTTTGATTTGCTTTACGCATTGGCTCTTTCTTTTGGTTTGACACCCCTTAGAATGTTTTATTACCAACTTTTGTCACTCAAAAGCAAACTTACAAATTTTCTTCGATATTGGGAACTCATTTCGTTTTTTCAAATTGTTTCTTGAAGGGTTTAACGAACCTTGGTATAAAGGAAGTCATCATATATCCTGAAAGGAGAAGTCTCATGGAACTTGAGACTAATAGCTCAGTTATCGAGTCTACTACAATCATTAATTGAACACATACGCGCACCGCCAAACTTAGCAAGGGCGGACACAAGAAAGTGCGTGATTTCATCGCCATGCAAGCGATTTTGTATAACAGTGCATTAGAAGAGCGAATAGATTGTTACAAAAAAACAGGTCAGTCTATCAGTTTCTATGATCAGTGTAAGTCACTAACAGAAATACGAGCGGATGATGCGGAGTACGGTAAGTACTCAGCACTCGTAATGCGTTCTTGTCTCAATCGTTTGGATAAGGCGTTCAAAAATTACTTTAAGCGGGTCAAAGAGGGGGCAAGTAAAGTCGGTTTTCCGCGATTTAAGCCCCGTAGGCGAATGCGTTCGTTTGACTGTCCGAAAGGGAGTTTTCAACTCAGGGAACGAAAGAAAGGGTGGACTGTCAACATCAAGGGGTTTGATCCGTTCTATGTCAACGATATTCCCCAAGGTGAAATCAAGTTGGTTCGTATAGTCGTAACGGAACGTCGTGTGAATGTTCAGTTTGTGGTCACGACGACAAATGAGGTTAAACCGTCTGATGCTCAGGTGATTGGTATAGATATGGGCGTAAACAATTTAGTAGCTCTGTCGAATGGTGAAATTGTCAAAGGCCGTAAACGGGATCTCAAGCGACAAAAGAGACTTCAGAAGAAATTGAGGGTAGAAGTCAAGAAAGACAAGGAGAAGAAAACTCCGGAACACAGGAAGGGAAAAACGAGGGGAAGTAAATCCTATCTGAAAGCCCGAACTCGTTATGCTAAAGAATGTCAACGGGTTCGCGAAAGTGAGCACGGCTATATCCATAGAGAGACGACGAGGATCGTTCGGTTATCTCCCAATCTCGCAATAGAAGATTTACAAATACAAAACATGACCAAAAACCCTAAGGTTGCACGAAGTATATTAGAACAGAACTGGGGTAAGTTCGCAACTCTGCTTTCCTACAAGGCTGAAAGTGCCGGTGGTAAAGTTACGCGAGTTGATCCCAAAAACACGAGCCGGATGTGTTCTGGATGTGGCAAGATCAAAACAGACTTGTCTCTTTCAGAACGCGTTTACTCGTGTTCTAACTGCGGCTTTCAAATCGATCGCGATGTCAATGCCGCCATCAATATCTCTCGCATTGCGAAGCCGGGCGGGAATCTACCTGGAGAGTTCGGAGATATTGTGTTTGAGAGACCTAGTGACCCTCGAAAGAGGGGTGATAGGTCGAGAGCTCAGAACCGTATACCTGTGACAAGCAACGTGTCAATAAGTATATAATTCCCATAGGTTTCCATAAGGTAATGGGTGATACTTTCGGCCTTTTCACCCCCCTAACAAGCTCACTATGGCGTAACGCGAAAGGTCATCGACCGATACGTGCATACATTGTGTTCCTGCTATCTTGTTCGCTGATTTGTGTCGGTTTCCGTTTTCCTGTTTCCAGATCCTTTCCTCGTCAAAATTCTGTAAGTTCTTTAATGCAATGTGAATCATGTCTCCTGACTCTTCGTGTTCGTAGCGTTGCGGTAGATCTTCATCTCGAGGCTTTATATCTTTTAGCCGATATAGTTCGGCCCGAATGGGATGACGACTGACTGTTCTTTGATGCATATTTTACGCCCGAGTGAAATGGTCACCGGTTATCTTCCCCTACTTCCTTAGAGTCGTTATCTCCTGCACTTTATCTGCTGGTGTCGCTCGTGTACTCTTATGAGAAGGGGACGAGCGAACTTCAAGTTGCGATTCGCCTTTAGACTTATACCGCTTTCCCCACGTCCTAACATTAGGTACCCTTACATTGAACTTCTCTGCAACAGATTTCTATGTTCTCTTAGCGATTAACACAGAGTCAACTATCGCTTTGCGACCGGTACATGATTATAGTGCATTTCTATTGATTTTTGACATTAGTTATGCTTCTTGCTTATTGTCCGCGGGTTCACCGTATTGTTCCAACTTATATCGTCGTATCGACGCAATTGACCTATCGCCTCCCAACAGATAGCCAATAACATACGAATGACTACAGAGAAGTAGGTCAAACACAAAGCTTTCAATAGCGCCTAACTTTTTCTCCAGAAATTCGGTTCACACAGAGGAATCAATCAAAAGTTTGATAGAGGGCCTCATCTTCCGTCTTTCAAATCGACGATGCAAATTTAGTTTCAATTTAGGCTCTGTCTCGCCGAAAGTCGAAAGATATTTCGCGGAATCATAGGTCGTCAAATACTTGATGGCGTGTCTAATTCAACTTGAGGTTTTCTCAAATTTTGTAAGTTTTTTGGCTTCTGCTAACTGAATTGGTTCATTGACTATAGAATCCAAGTTTTTCAATATAGGGAAGATCGCCCTATACTGTAGGCCAGTATCAGCCACCTACAGAAGGGAGTTTCCTGTGTTGCTAGTTCTAAATGATACCGTTAATCTTTCAAGCGTCCGCTTCGACGCGGGCGATGACAGCCGAATAGAAATCATTTCGCAACATTTAAACCCTATTCATTTCGCGTGCAATTTTTCAGAGAGCAGTATACACTGAGAGATGGAAATTGATAAACTCAACGGAGATTCCGATGGATAGAGAACTACAACAGTTTTGAACTACCCCCTAACTCAAAATCTGACGACCGGCTGGTGTCTCGCGCAACTCGTGAAATGCCTGACACCTCTACAATGCAAGGTCGTTCCGAAATATTGGACAATACTAGCTCCAACTTAATGGAGAATACCGAAACAGACTCCAACGATGTCCTAGCGACCTATTTTGAGCGCCTTGAACGTAATGAGTCGAGACTAAAAAAGTTGGAGACCAACCAACTAGACTTCTTTAAACTTATGGACTCTAGAATGAACAATTTGGAGGTTGAACTGAAAGATAGCTTTAAACAAACAGAGGCCAGAGTTACAGAAGACATCAAGCAAACAGAGTCAAGACTTTCGGAAGACATCAAACAAACAGAGTCAAGACTTTCGGAACGCATCTCTAATTTGGAGGATATTCAAAAAACACAAAATGCCAAAACAGACTCTAACTACAGAGAACTTAACAACAAGATAGGCGCAGTCCACAAAGAACTTAATGAAAAGATAGATTCTAACCACAATGGACTTAATGAAAAGATAGGGGCAGTCCACACAGAACTTAATGAAAAGATAGATTCTAACCACAAAGAACTAAGTGAGAATATGGAAAAAATGTTTGTGAAATTGATGGACGACTTCTATGACACACAGAAACAGTTTGCTGAGGTGAACAAGCAGTTTGCTGATGTACACAAAGAACTTGGCAAACTCCACACTGAAGTTTTACATCTGAAACGCATAGATAGTTGGATTTTTAGGTTTTCGGCGCTGCTGGTATCAGGCGCAGTTATTGCATACTTTGCGAACTTGTTACTGTGATCAGTCGGAGCAATACTTTTGACTACGATACAACTAAAGAGAAGGATTTGGAAGATCGAACGTCAAAGTTTCTAATTCTCATAGACTTAGTATTCAACTTTGGCTACAATTGATTGCAGTTTTGGTTCGATATGTGTTTGCCCCTGAACACTTTTATCATTATTTGACAAATAACTATTTGATGGTTGTCGGCGGATCCATTTACTCGACTTTGAGGGGATAACGGGGTCTAAACCTCCTAATTCAAGAATTTGAAGTATTGCTAAGGTTTTACTCAAACCACTTACGTACTTCGCCTTTGCCAACCAAATTGGTCAGCATACGATAATTGCCAAATTCTCGTCTAAACCTACCTGCTACGACAGACGGGTGAACAGATGCTTCCTCGGCTAAGCGGTACGCTTCGTCTAAACTTATTGATTTTTGGTACTTGAACTTGAACCAAATTTCATTTGGGATTAAGGCACTTTGAGCCAGAGCATCAGCTTCTTTCTCTAATTCCCAATCTTCGCTAAAATCGGTGTCATTTAGGCTAAGATCATCGACAAAGTATCCCTTACCATCTTTAAGATGCCAACCGATATGCGCGAGTTCGTGCAGAAGGCAAAACCAAAAGTTATCCAGTCTGTCGTATCGAATCGTCATTCCGATAACTGGAACGCCCTCTTTGGTGATCATTGCCGCTCCATCAAGGTAAGTTTTAGGTAAATGTGGAGCATAGATTAGGGCAATACCTTTCTGAGAAAGGAACTCTCTGGCTTTAAGTGGTCCGTCCGAATGTTTGCTCAACAGGGCTATCGTTCTGAGGAAGCCTTTGTCGACTATTCCATTTATATACTTTCCTTCCAAATCAAGGCTTCTAGCTTCTGCTAGTACGTACAAGCACCAAGCTTGTAAAGCGTAGCTATCCATTCTGGAATTTTGACGTGTAGAGTTACTTTTGCGGAAAAGAGGGATAGCAATATTGTCTTCCCCGCCAGCATCTTGAATCAGCTCTCTCATCATTTCTTCACTGTGATCTATTGGGTCTCTTCGATCTTTGAAGAAACTCTTGGTCGCCAGTTCGGAGATAGGGAACTTGTCCCATTCTATATTTTTGTCATCCTTCGGAAGACCCTGTTTCCATCGTGCAGTTAAAGAGGTCGCTGGAATTTTGAGCTTTTCATCTAAAGAACGAATCATTTTCAAAGTCAGCGGTCTTTTGCCAGCCATAATTTGGGCAACTTTTTTGGCAGTTCCTATACAGGGCTGAAGTTCAGCCAATGTTAGGTTGCGTTGATCCATGTGAAATTCGATGACGCTTATGGGGTCAGGTTCTATAACTGGACATTCGATGGCTTCATAGGATTCTAACAAAGTACCTAGAACACTTAACTCATCCAATAGATGCTGGGGCATCGAGGCCTCATCCATCTCCATAAGAGTATAGACTCGATTGACAACTACTTCGTAATCAGATCTAGTCCGAATTGGCTTAATCGCGGACATACTTAATCTCCTGCGCGTTTATCTTATCATAGTTTTCATGAGTGCCAAACCGAATCAAAAAAACCGATTCCTCAATATAGTTTATCGAAGTGATGAGACGATAGTTATTGCCGGCAATATTGAAAACCACTCGTCCGCCTTTCAGAATACTGGCTGAGCCATACATCATCTTCAGCTCGGCCGGGTTTTTCCATCGAGCTGATCTAACGTTATTGCCCCAAACTTGCAACTGCTTTTCTGCTCTTGGAAATCTATTGCAATACCGTTGCAAGGTAATTTCGGAAATAACTCGCATTCTGTTTGGTTTTTTGATTAGTGTTACTTGTCACAGCACAAAATTCGATTACAACCTTCAGGCATTTTTGTCAAACTGATGTTTAGGCTCAAGTACATTGTAGAATCGAAATCGCGATTCTGCAGGTTCTGAAGTTGTTACACTTAAAGACAGAAGAAAGCAAGATTTAGCCAGTTTTTTTCAAGAACTTCTTCGACTCCAAATGATTCTGGCAAAGTTTATCAATTGGGTTTATTCGATTTTGAAAAACGCTTCGCGCAATCAAGCAATCGTCTAATGACAGTTTTGTTTCTTTCCGAAACAAGACGCAAGCAACCTCTTCGACGCGAGTCAAACTCTTAGAACGATTTTCCTAAGGACCTGAGCGTCGGTCTTCAACCGACGCTCGTTCACGCCATCTCTTGATTGTCAGAATGTTTAGAGCATGAGACTGTTGCGAAACGCGTTACTCGTTCGAATTTCTCAGTCGTTCTGTCAAACGGGATTGCCGATTACCTTATTCTAGGCACAATGAGTCGCCGAAACTTCGAGCTTACTGTTGAACTTTCCGCATATCCTGTGTTTCGCAACATTTTCATTATGATATAGTTGCATAAAAGGGCCTGTGCGATAGCTACTCCCATCGTCCGAACCCACGACACCAAAAAAGGTTGATTTTGGGTGCTGAATCCTTGGTGAAGTTAGAAATTTGTAGTTTCTTGCGACCATTCTTGGAGTTTCGCAACAGTTTCGATTTAGGTGAATGGCGGTAAGAAGTTGGTTCAGTACCCGAGATTGGACTTTACTCGCCGATTCGTCTATACCTTGGATGGAAACAATTGATTTCGGGGTTACTCCTCTAGTATCTACTGATCGCTAGGGCCTAAATTAGAACTTGTCCGTTAAATCAACGCGCATATTCACCAAATTCTTCGGTATCTAAATTCAATAGTTGAAGCAAATGACTAAACAGCGTATATCAGTAGAGGTAAAGGATGACTTTATCGAGCGTCAAAGTAAAGCCCCGCCAGTTAATGCTGTGTCGGAACTTATCTGGAACTGCCTAGATGCGGATGCGACAGAGGTATCCGTTGAACTAGTCGGCAGTGATTTAGCAAATGAGCCAAGTAAAATCGTCATCGAAGACAACGGACTGGGTTTCAGCCACTCTGATGCGAGAAAATACTTCGGTCTTTTGGGCGGCTCTTGGAAACGACATAACTCAAAAACCACGATACCCCAAAGAAATATCCATGGCAGTGAAGGAAGAGGGCGATACAAAGCCCTTGCCCTAGGTAAAATTGCAGGTTGGAAGGTATGTTATGAAAGTGTTGACAAAAAGCGACACTGTTACGACATCGAAATGTCGGCGAGCGATTTCAAGAGCTTTACGATTTCAGACCCAGTATCAACTGATGCTGACCCTGGAGTCAAAGTGACGATAGAACAACTTCGCGAAAAATCTACTAGCGTAACTTCCTTTTCCGCAGTCCAGAAACTTGCCGAAATTTTTGCTCCTTACCTAATGAGCAACAAAGACATCAATGTTGAACTAGGCGGTGACCGCTTAGATGCCAGTTCAATGGTCGAGACTGAGCAAAGCTTCCAGGTAACGCCTGTAACAGATCGGAAGGGTCAAGATCATCTGATTGAGCTTCAAGTCATCGAATGGAAAAATTCAACTCCAAACATGATCTACTTTTGCAGTGCGGACGGGTTCCCTCTTCACCAAATGGAACACAAATCACGTACGACCGATTACTCCTTTTCGGCATATTTGAAATCCAGTTATGTCTCTATCCTTGCTGATTCTGGACGCTTAACTGTTCCAGAAATGGACGAGAATCTGAATAAAGCCATCTCCGAATCCGATGAAATCATTAGTAACCATTTTCGCGGAAAAGCAGCTCACAAAGTTCGTAGCATTGTTGAGAAGTGGAAGGAAGAAAAAATATACCCTTTCCGAAGTAACGATGATTCGCCGGTTACTCAGGTAGAAAGACAAGTATTCGACATTGTTGCCGCCAATGTACACAATTACTCTTCTGATTTTGAGAAAGCTCCGAAGAAAACTCGCGAACTTCAGTTACATCTGTTGCGAACAGCCATCGAATCCAGTCCGAATGATTTGCAGAAGATTATCTCGGAGGTTGTGCAGATGTCCAAAGAAAAGCAGAAGGAAGTTGCTGAACTACTTGAGGAAACAACTTTAACAGCCATTTTCAAAGCAGCGAAAACTGTCGCCAATCGGATAAAATTTATTGACGGACTTGAGCAGATAGTATTTGAAACCAATAGTAAGAGGAATCTTAAAGAACGTTCGCAGTTGCATAGAATTTTGGTCGATAACACGTGGATATTTGGCGAGAAATACAACTTATGGGTGAGTGACAGAGATTTGACGAGGGTGCTTGAGAAGTACAAGAAGCACTTGGATCCTGATATACAGATAGACGAACCTGTAACCCTAGTTGACAACAAAAAGGGGATTATTGACCTTATGTTGTCACAACAAATACAGTTACAGCACAAGAACGTAACTGAAAATCTAGTTGTTGAACTGAAAGCCCCCCGGGTGAAACTCAATTCAGACAGCATTGTACAGATTAAAAAATATGCCCAAGCTGTCGCCTCAGACGAAAGGTTTCACACACTTAAAGATGTCAAATGGGACTTTTGGCTCATTTCAAACGATTATTATGAGTATGTATCGGATGAGATAGCAGACGGACCCGACCCTTCTAATCGGCTTATTAGGGACAGCCGGCAAAAGAACGTGAAGATTGGAATAAAAAGTTGGAGTGAAATCATTACTGAGAATCGCGATAGACTCAACTTTTTTCGAGAGAGTCTTGAGTACAAAGCCGATAAGAGTAAGGCAACTCAGTTTCTGAGGGATCGTTATGCCGAATTTCTTCACGATGTCATAGAATCTTGACAGAAAATTGGTTTAACTAGCAACTGCTGATTGCACTAAGTCAAGAGTTCTAGATATCTCGCACAAGTGCGGAATGGTGCGACTAATCAGAACAGTTTTATACTTTGGTATCGACCACTATGATGCTCCAAATCGGCTAAATGGTTGTGTCAAAGACGTAATGAAAATGGCTAACGTTTTCGCTATCAATGGAGATGGCAGTCTAAATTTTTTACCGCAGGTTGACTCAAGTGATCTATAATTTGAGACTGTTGCAATTATGCCGGCGCACAGTCTAGAAATCCTCAATTTGCTCCCCATTTGAACTCAAAAACAAACAAAATCGCGCCCCGCCTCGGTTGAGAATCTCCATATTATAGCTGATATTGTCTCAATAACCGTATTATGCAACAGTCTCAATTTATAAGTGTTGCTCTAATGCAACAAGCTTTGGAGGATTTGATTCGAGGCGATGCTGGGTCAGTCCTGCTGTACTTTGCTGGTCACCGAAAAATTGATTCGCAAGATGGTAGCGGCTACTTAGTATGTCACGACGCTGATTTCGAAGGAGGGGGAATTGCCCTGTTGGATATTACAGATTGTGGCAAATAAAACGCACCCAAACAAACACTAGTTTTATCACAATTGTCCAATTTCTTCTGATACAGGCCATTTCGCAACAGTTTCACTTAGTATTATGGTTTGGATGACGTACTTGCAAAGGCAGATACCACAAACATGCGCCTATCAATCCATTTTATCCGGCTTTTTCAAAATGGGCCCTCTGCCCCTAACAAGTTGAATTTCATGTTAACAGAGCTGATTCCTTATGGAAGAAGAGATGAAATCCGAGTCTTTGTACGCGGTTTGGAGATCAAATAATTATGGAACTGGATATATTGCAGTATCTTCCTGTTCGACCAAAAATTTATGTCGATGGTCATGTGGGGAGATTAATAGATGTATAGTCGCGAAAATTTGCGAGACTTTGTTAACTCTCAGTTCGAAGGTTTAAGAATCTTTTTGTCGATTTAACGAAAGATGGGATACAGCACAAACAGCTTATTTTTTTGGAACCTTTTCTGCATATGTATAATTGGCATAGACCATCTCGCGGAATTTTTAAGCAGTCTACTGCTAGGAGACTGGAGAAAAACAGTAATAACCTAAAGTCTACATACAACTAGCGGCGATTTTTCGTATAGCTTCTAAGGCATTTTCAACAGAGGTCAGTGTAAAGGAATCTGACACCTAAATGAGACAGTTGCGCAATAGATTTGTCGCGATTACTTACCTTGAATTTGGACAGATTGGCCGGTAAAATGCGGGATTTTGGCACCAAAAATCATCAAAAAATCGAAAATATCGGAATCTGCGATTCTGTTTGTGTATTTCGCAAAAGTCTCAGGATTGGACAGCTGTTTGTCAAATTATGCTTTGTTCCATCTTGACGGTTAGATCAGCGAAACTATGGTGTTCAGGATGTAATACGTGTTCTACTATTTATTGGAAGGCCGCGGGTCGAATGGGGTATCTTACAAAATTTATTTTACAAATTGTTATGAAGCTCGCCAAACCGTGTTATAATTTCGTTGTTCGGTGCTGTCATGGATTCGGAAGAGTTGTCTCGGCTTAGGCATTGCATAGATTAATAGTAAAGTTCACCTCAATGACTACTGCGACTTCGAATATTTTAGCATATGCCACCTCGCTCCCAGAGGGAACCACTATAACTGCAAAGGAACTTTTGCAGTTTGGTAGTAGGGGGACTGTAGATAGTGTGCTGTCTAGGCTGGCCAAAAAAGGTAACATTCTACGAATTGAAACTGGTCTGTATACCTCCCCAGTCTATTCATCTTATGGAAGAGGATTGCCGAGCATAGGATTAGTTGTAGCCGACGTAGCACGCAGAACGGGGGAGGTGCTAGCGCCTATAGGAATTGTCAGTGCAAATCGTTTTAATCTCACTACTCAGAATCCGGTGAGAATATCTTACCTAACTTCTGGTAAATCACGATATCTAACGTTCAAGAAACAAACAGTAAAACTTCGCAACGCCCCGGCTTGGAAACTAATTGAGCCACGCTCAGTTCCTGGTCACGTTATCCGGGCACTTGATTGGATGGGAAAACCTCACGCAGATGAAGCAATTGAAAAATTTGACGAAATGTTAACTGAGAGTGATCGACTTGCTGTGTTGTCTTTGCGACATCGGTTGCCCGCATGGATGAAAGAGGAGCTAAGTCGCCTTGACAAATAAACATTATCTGAACCTTGACGATAAATCTAAACTCATTGCTATTGCGATTGCGTCAGAAAAAGTAAATAAAAATGCTTTCTTCTTATAGAAAGACATATGGATTGTTTGGACTCTCAAACAATTGTTTGAGGCCTCTTTCGGGAACAATTTGGTCTTTAAGGGAGGAACCTTATTGTCGAAGGCGTACGGCGTAATCGACAGATTTTCAGAGGATATTGATATAACGTACGACATTCGTGCAATCGCGAGAGACCTGACTAAAGACTCTGGGACTCTGCCTAAAACCACTTCTCAAGCAAAAAAATGGACAAAAAACTTTCGCTACTGCTTGAGCATTGGATCGTCTCAAAGGTCTGTCCGATGTTTCAATCAGCGTTAAAAAAAGAACGGTCTTTCTGCGACCATAGTACAAAAAGAAAACACTGTGAATCTAATTTACCAACCAATAACTGAAGGATTTTCTGATTATGTTGAACCCAAAATTGTTATTGAATTTGGTGCTCGATCCACGGGCGGACCTGCTAACGCTGTTTTGATTCGATGTGACGCAGATTTTTCACATTCCAACGTCACCTTCCCAGAAATCAGGGTAAGGGCAATGACCCCCGAACGAACCTTCTGGGAAAAAGCGACAGCGGTACATTTTGTTTGTTCTGGCGGACGAACTCGCGGTCGCAAGGCCTTCTCTAGACACTTCTACGACCTTCTGCAGCTTGATCGCCACGGATACGCGAATCGTGCGTTAGGTGATCAATATCTTGCCAACGAAGTCGCTAAACATAAATCGTTGTTTTTTTAGAGAGAAAGACGAAAACGGAGTATTGATCAGCTACCACGACGCTGTTACAGGAAAGCTACGGCTGGTTCCCCGAGGTGATATAGCCTCCGCAATCCGATCCGATTATGAACAAATGACTGAAAGCGATTTGATTTATTCTGAAAAACCAACTTACGATGCTCTGTTAGCAAAACTCGCTGATATTGAGAGGCGAGCAAATGAGAGGTAAGTTTCTAATTTCACAGATTGAAACTGTTACGATACCAATAGAGGTGATTTACCTCGCTGAGGCTGTTGCGAAGTAAAAAATTATAAGAAATCGCACTCTCAACGAACGAAGTTTAAAAAATTAGTTTTCTGAAATAACTCGCAGAGATCAGTCCAATTCTGACTGCTCTAGGCGAAAATGGAGGCGAACTCACCTAATTTATCAACAAATGCTGGCATAATGAACCCGATAGATTCAAATTCAACCCCGACACATGTTTGAGGAACTGAACATATTCATCTTCTAAATTTTGTGTTGCTATAGACAGGGAAGATCTCCTACTGTTGGTGTTGAATTGAACCTACAGTATGGACTATCTTCCTCTATTTGTGAGGAAACATATTTTGGTACCATATGTCCCGAGTCAGGTCACAGCTAGAAAATTTTTTGCTCTAGTGAGTCAAAGAAACGCGCAAATTATAGTAAATTGTTGTATAGTAGCTAAGGCTTTTGCCTCGCATAATGATTGTCCGGGGCCGACTAAGAAAGAAAATGCCGTGAATAATGTAGGAGTTACTTCTTCCTCTGTAGGTTCTGAGTGGATTTTGGCTGGCTATGCGCCGTAGTCGCGCGAAGCCGGACACGTTAGGTTGTTTGGCAAAGGCGGTCATCTTGCGCTTGGAGTGATGATTTTTGCGCCAACTCTCGGCTTAATCGGGAAATTTTTCTTTTCCTTTGACTGGACAGCGTTGACTAAAATTCTGAATATAAAACTAACAATAGGAGATCACAAATGTCTGACAACGAAAAGATAGAACTTAGTCTAAAGGACTACCTTGACGGTAAGTTTGCTGAAGTCAATCATAAGTTTGGTGAAGTCAATCAGCGTATGGACGGTAAGTTTGCTGAAGTTCATCAGCGTATGGACGATCGTTTTTCTGAGGTTCATCAGCGTATGGACGATCGTTTTTCTGAGGTTCATCAGCGTATGGACGATCGTTTTTCTGAAGTTCATCAGAGAATAGATGATAAACATGCAGCACACGAGAAGGCGACGGAAGCCCATGTAAAAGGTCTAAAGGAGAAAATTAACTTAATGTATGGATTCTTTACTTTACTTTTTATGATAATTGTTGCGCTCATAGCGAAAGATTTTGTCCTATCAAATCAAAACATCGAGACGGCAAAGCTAATCGAAACGCTCCAGAATATTTATCAAGAAAACGACGGCAGTTCAAACGATTAGCGAAAACCCGACGTTCTTTTATCGGCGTTTACATTTTTGACTAGATGTGGGGAAACTTTAGGTCGTAACGGTATGTCTCCAGCCGCCGCGCGGCGAAGGATTGCAGATATCGTTACGTTGTCTAACATAAATTGAATCACTGTAAAACTAGATTATGCCACAGAAAGTCTGGAAATTGCGAATGTAATGAATGTTTACACGTGTTCACCGGACTTTACACCGCCGCCTTGTTCGCTGACTTGTGGCGGTTTCGGTTTTCATCGGTCCTGATCTTTCCTTCATTGAAATTCCGTAACTTCCTTATGTCAAGGTGAACCTTGTCTCCTGGCGCTTCGTGTTCGTATCTACGAGGAGGATCCTCATCCCGATGCTCTATATCTCTTTTGCCGAGAGAGTTCTGCCCGAATGAGATGACGACTGACTGTTCTTTGATGCATGTTTAACACTCGAGCAATATGATCACCGGTCATCTTCCCCTCCTTGCTGCTGCAACCTTAGTCAGCTTATCGAACAACACCGAGTCAACCAGCGCTTTGCGACCGGTGACCGAGTAATATTGGGCGATTATATAGTTGTCTAAACGACGGTCATACAGTTCCGAGCTCTCTTGAGACCACCCCGCAGTTTCCTGCGAGTCACACTCAATTATTCTTCCCCAACGAACTACCACGGGATTTTATCGCCGCCCGCGCCTGCAAAGCAGGATTGGCCTAACATATATATATATAGGCTAGCGCTAAAAGTTTTTCAAGCGTTTAGTCAGATATATAATCGCCTAATATTGCATTCTTGTGAGTCTTCGACATTAGTTTTCGCCTTTCTGTAATATCAGGGGATCAATTTGAGACTGTTGCGAAACTTGTTACTTGTTCGACATTTGATGAATTGCACTCAAACTGAATCGCCATATGCCTTATACTAGGGCTATCCAACCGGCGAAATTTCAAATTTTTGTCGATATTCTTCCAAGCTTTGTGTTTCGCAACAGTTTCAATTTTACAGTTCCAACCTATATCACCATAACGACGGAAACAACCTATCGCCTGCCCACAGGCTAGTGACCCTCGAAAGAGGGGAGATAGGTCGAGAGCTCAGAACCGTATACCTGTGACACGCAATGCGTTAATCAGTACATAATTTCCCATATATTTAGAGTTAGGCTTAAAATAGAAATTGACGTTATGGAACGAACTGTAAATATGCTAATATTATTTCGAGTTGCAATACCGATTGAGACGAGACGTGTTTCTACTCCAATCACCAATAAATTCATAGGGTGTATGGAGAGAATCGATTCGTCGTATAGCGGTATAATGTGATATAGTCAATTTTCTGAAATCGAAAAATTACCCTATTTCGGAAAAAATAGCAGTCGGAGCGTGGCGCAGTCTGGTAGCGCATCTGGTTTGGGACCAGAGGGTCGCAGGTTCGAATCCTGCCGCTCCGACCATATTTGGGGACAAACTCGCCATGCAAGCATACATCTATCGACCCAGAAAGTCGGCGATGCAGTCAGGACGCGCAGGGACTAAGAATTGGATTCTGGAGATTGTTGGTAATGACGAACGAAGCAGTGATCCGCTCATGGGATGGACGAGTTCGTCGGATACGAGTTCACAAGTGACGTTGATTTTCGATAGTAAGAGTCATGCAGAGGCTTACGCCAACCGAAACGGTGTAGCCTATCAAGTAATCGAATCAAAAAACCGAACAAGGCGCCGGAAATTATATGCTGAGAATTTTTCTCCTGATAGAAAAGTTGCTTGGACGCATTGACATTATAATACGAATCAAGATAAGGCCCCGTAGCTCAGCTGGATAGAGCACTCGACTTCTAATCGAACGGTCGCAGGTTCGAATCCTGCCGGGGTCGCCAATTCAAATAAAAAGTTTCTTTCTTTTGAAAAAGGGAAAAATTTACGGGAGAAGACTAGCGAATCAGCGCATAACGCTATGGAGTGATTGCCGTTCTCGACCTGCGGAATTCGTCGCGATTCCCGCCATCATTCCGAATCACTTCTCGCGCCAGTATATCCTCGTTAATTGGTAACCATACCGATGAATTCGTGATATACTAGTGTAGTAATCGAGTCCGATTTATCGGGAGTGATTCGGATTACAGGCAGATTGATCGGAATTATCTGATCGGTAAATAATAGCCCCAGCACCGCACCGTTCAAGTTAGTTAAAAAGTTCTTGATGGTTCGGAGCGTTACATTTAGTTCTATAAAATTCTTGAATTATAATCAAAATAGGTGTAGTGTGCGTGATTCAATAAGTTATGATTCTCGCAAAATCGTTCGGTTCCCTCGCCGAACTTGGAGTTAAGCGAAATGAACGGTAATTCTGCAACAGCCAATACTAAACCAATAGGGCAGGGCGGACGACTTCGGCGCAGTGCTGTCGGAGTGATGACGTTTGCGCCCGCTTTGGCCTTGAAACTGCTTACAGCAGCTTCGAGTTTTGGCATAGGTGCGGTTACGACGGCTACAGTATTAGCAGGTGAAGCCTTAGCAAATTGTAGTTGGAGCCTTGGTAATACTAAATGGGAATGCACGGGGACTGCGGAGATTACCGCTGCAGTTACTAACACAGGAAATACAGCGTCTACTCGGCAAATTATTTTGGCTTCTGGAGTTACTTTTAGTGCCTCAAGTGGAACAGCATTTACACTAACGAATTCAGGCAACGGAAACGGAGGTGTCACCTTCACACAGGCTGCTGGCGGTAACGATATTGAAGGAGCATCTCGCGGAATTTGGGCGTGGGTCAGAGATGGTGGTGATATCAATATCACAGTGACTGGAAAACTTGAAGGAAAAAACGGTGACGGTTTATTGGTTAGGTCTTACAATACAAGCAATACAGGCAATATCAACATAAGTGTGAAAGACGTGAAGGGGAAGAACAACGGTTTATACGCAGTTGCAGCAGCAAGAAATCAGACAATTACAATAACCGCTACTGGACTTATTGAATCCATTACTAGGTTTCGCCGTGGATTGATAGTGAGTGCCACTAACAGCACGTCTATAATCTTAAATGTGAATAACGTAACCGCGGTAAGTGATGCGACTAGAATAACCAGAAGAGGTGCTACTGGTACTATGTCTTTGTCATTTTCTGGGACAGTGACAGCTGGTACTAGCAAATATGATGAAGGGATAATTGTAAATGCGAATCAAGGAGGTACCGGAAATACTATCTCCGTCACCAATGTTAATGCAGGTGGACATGCAGTCTATTTGAATCTTAACGAGACAGAAGATATTTCTTTGACTTCGACCGGTACGATATCTTCTCAACGTCGACGTGGGATTTTTGTTCTTAGAGTAAATAATTCTTTATCGACGACTATGACTGTTTCAGCCGTGAGGGGTTATACGGGCGGAATCGTTCACATTGAGGCTAGAGGAGATCGCAACACCCGAGGAGATGTTTCGATCACTGCCTCCGATCACGTGCAAGCGACAAGTTCAGAAAGCGGTGACGGTATTTTCGTTCAGAAAACAGGAAGCGGCAGTGTCACAATTAGAACCAAAGATGTTACTGGCGGTCGAGAAGGGATTTTCGTCAGAAAATATGATGCCGGTTCGGTCGACATTTCTGTCAGCGGAGATATTGTAGGAAAATGCGGTGCCGCTACCGCTACAGCGGATTGTAGAGTTTGGGATGATACAGGAATTTACGCGTATACCGACGAAGACACGACCGATTTAGATATTGTTGTCACCTCTGCTGGAAGTGTATCCGGAAGTTACGGCATTCATGCCCATCATATTGGAGATGGAGTCGTTACGATAAATGCGAGTGGAGAAGTTGATGGTAATGGCGGTAGAGGTATATATGTTGATAGTTTGGGCGGTGATAATATCGACAATGAGGCGGGCGTACAAGTTACTGTCAGTGATGTTGATGCTTCCGATGAGGGAGTTTACGTCGTAACGGATTCGAAAGGAGAAGGTGGAATTTCAATTACTGTCAACGAATCAGGAACCGTTTATGGCGAAGACGCAATTTACGCCTACAATAAAGATAAAGGCGATATAGAAATAAAAGTCGGCGTGAATGCGACTGTTTCCTCTGACCTGAGTATCGGCGTTGGTGCAGCGAACGAAAACAGAGGCGGGGACATAACGATCACATCAAGTGCGGGATCTGTGATTAGTTCATACACTCGGTTCGGTTCGGGTCTTGCAAGAGGACACGATGCAATATATGTCTTTCAAGGTGTAGGTGGAGGGACTGTATCGGTTAATCTTTCGGGAAACGTAAAAGCAACTGGAAATGGTATTAAAGTCCGAAACGATTCCAATTCGACGACGACAATTACCTCCAATGGTGAAATTTCCGGTGCTACCGGAGGCGGACACGGTATTTACGTGAATAACACAGGCAGTGGCAACGTCGATATAACAATTTCCGGCAATGTCACTGGCGGGGGGACTCTTGATTCCGTTACGATACCGGCAGGCACAAGAACTAATATTGATTACAGTTTTATTTTACAGAGTTATATTGATATTTTCGGGACACCCAGATCCCGACTGATTAGCTGGTCTAGCCCGACCACCACCAATGTTCCTGCTGTCGTTATCCCAGAACGAGTGGGGTATGCCCTCAATTTGAACTCCGTAACCTCCGGAACCAAAGCGAGCGGAACTGGCGCGGTTACTGTAACAATAAACAGTGGCACGATAAGTGCATCAACCGGGTTTCAAGCCGATTCTGGTGGCGGTGCGATTTTGAATGGGGCTGGAAACTCTACGATTACGTTCAATAGCGGTACAACATTGAATGGTAAAGTTTCGCTTGGGGGCGGGGTTGATACTTTAGTCTTCTCCGGGGCTACAGTTACCGCGAATACTGTGTTAGACGGTGGTGCTAATCCCTCTAGTTCGCAGAGAGACAGCGTGAGATTTAAGGATGGAGCCTCTACGACAAATGGTGCGATAACGCTACCTAGCGCTAACATACTGAATTTCGAAAGAATTTATCTGGACGCAAATACAACTTGGAGATTTAATGGTAGTGTTAGCTTTGCCGCGCCAATCTTTATCGGTTCAGTTGGTACTTTGTCTATGCAAGACGTGGGAACGGGGGCAGCGGATGACAGTTTAACAATATCGGGAACGCTTACAAATCAAGGAGGACAACCCAATGACCCTAAAGGGATTGTCGCCGTTGATGTGGATTTCATTAACGGAACAAGTGATGTTCTGAATTTGTCTGGAACTGCATCTTTTGCAACACACCATATTTCGGTAAGAGACATTAGCGCCAATAACACTTCGCCTCGGACGACAAGTAATATTACGGTTGTGACTCTAGTGGGGGGATTGACAAATGGTTTTAGTCTCACCGGAGGAGCGACTTCCTTTACCTCCGGCGGTACTGAGTTCACTTTTGAGTATAGGAATGCCGCAGGTGGTGAACCTGCTAAATGGTTACTGGTTGGTGGAGGAACGACGCTGGAAGACTGTGAGGAAGGAACAGCGGGAATTTTCGCGTGTACAGGAACGATTGACGCTTCAGAAAACATGATCAAAACAGGCACTGTCGATATAGTTGCAACTTTAGACGACTCAGCTACCGTTAACGTTGAGCGAGGGATTGCTTTTAATGCACAAGGTGGAAGCGGAGTTAGGTTTGTCCAAGAAACAGGCGGAGGAACTATCCGTGCAACAACGGATGCTAGCCGTGGCGTTGTCCACGTAAAATCGTCCGGTAATCCGGCAGGTAGCACCACTACCGGAAATGTTGAGATCACTTTAGTTGGCTCAGCCCTGCTAGAGGGTTACGGAAAAGCCATCTATGCTAGTTCGAGGACAACAGGCGACGTTACGATCAGCGTCGCGAACGTTACGGCTTCAAATGCTTCAGCAACTGCAATTGAAGCCGATGCTGGTGGCCAAAATCTAACGATACGTGCCGCTACTGTTAGTGCTGGCAAAGTCGGCATTAAAGCCTCGATCGTTACAAATACCGGAACTATATCAATTTCTACTACAGGATTGATTACGGTCGGTAATAACGGGATCGGTATTGACGCAACGACGAAAACCGGAAATCTTACGATTTCAACGTCTGGTGTTACGGCGGGTACGAGTGGAGTCGGAATCAAAGCCACAGCTTTAGGCACAGGCAATATCATTATTACTAACTCTGGAGGTATTTCAGTCAACGTAGGAATCGGTATTGATACCCACACCGCTGGTGGTAATTCAACAATCACCCTTAATAGCGGAGCCATCAAACCGACGAGCTCTACTGATGCCGCTACAATCGCGATTAGAAACGATGAAGGTAACTCCACCATCGTAGTTAATTCTGGAGCATCAGTTGGGGCTCACGTTCACCTCGGAATGGGAACGGATGTTCTGACTTTTGATGGTGGAACGGTAGATACATCCAACATTGACGTGGCGCTGGATGGAGGACCCGATCAAATAGGAAGTGCCTGGGTTGATGTTCTTAATTTTAGCGGAAGTACAACGACTACTGCCCTTAATGCGAGTAAAGTAACCAACTGGGAACAAATTAATGTTTCCGCTAATGCGACTGTGAAGTTTAACGGACAGCATACGCTTACCACAGGGCAGTTAAATTTGCTTGGATCGTTGTCTATGCAAGACGAAGCTGCTGGCGACGTGTTGACCGTTTCTGGGAATCTCATCGGGGGTGGTAAACTTCTCATTGATGTCAATTTCTCAACGGGAACAGCCGACGTTCTAAACGTTGGCGGTAATGTAACAGGCACTTACACAATTGAAGTGGAAGACGAAACGCCTTCGAACCAAACAACTCGAACTGTTAACCCAATTAACCTAGTCGTCGTCTCGGGCCGAGTTGCAGCCAATTTGTTCTCCCTCGGTAGCGTTTCGACTATTGAATCGGGAAACAGCTTATATTCACTTAAATATAATGAGTCTACAAAAACATTTTTCCTTGAAGGCATTTCTAGGCCTCTCCGTTGCGTTGAAAGTAGCACAGCGGGTGAGTTCACTTGCTCCGGTAGGATAAGTGCCACTGAAAACATTCTGAAACTAACCTCTGTAGCGTTTGATGTTACGCTCGACGATGCTGCGATTGTAAATGTTTCTGCAGGAGTTGCTTTTCATGTTCACGGTACGCAAGCTGTAACTTTCACCCAGGAAGTCGGTGGGAATGTTATTTCTGCAACTGGAACGGCTACTGGGGTGGTTCGAGCTGTTACCACCGGTAGCGGGGATGTCTCAGTAACATTAACCGGAACCGCTAATTTGGCAGGAGCAGGTATAGCGATCGAGGCTGCAACCACCGATACAGGAAACGTAACAGTTAGCACTGCCAAAGTGTTGGCCGCGAACGCTAATGCAATTGCGATTAAGGCAGTGGCCTCTGGAGGAAACATAGTCCTTAACGTGTCGGGCGATATTAGCGGTGGATCTTATGGTGTATATGCCAAGAATCGCGGAACCGCTGGTGCAGTTACAGTTACGGTTGGTTCGATTGGTAGCACAGAGGGATACGGAATTTATGTCAGAAATGATGGTTCTGGGGGAGTCTCTATTTCTGCCAATAGTATTAATTCTAAAAAAGACGGAATTGATGCCCGTAATTATTCCTCTGGCGAACTAACAATTAGTACAAGAGGAGCAATAACTGCGAGTACCGTAGGTTCGTTTGACGGTATTTCTGCACTTGATGAAGGAACGGGCGGAGTAACGATTAATGCTTCTGGTGCAGTAACCGGAGCGGACGACGGCATTGATGTACTAAACGAAGGCGGCGGTTCCATTGCAATTACCGCCGGGGGTACCATTAGTGCAGCAGGCACCGGAGTCGGTGATGCTGGGATTTTTGCGCAAAACGATAGTGATGGAGAAAATATCACTATTAGAGCCGAAAACGCAATTACCGTATCCGGTGAATACGGTATATATGTATACAACGAAGGGTCAGGCGCGGTAACGGTGTATAACTCAGGGACAATCATCGGAAACGGCGATCAAGGTATCTACATTTATCAGGCGGGTACAACAGTCGCCGCGACCGTGAGAAGAGTTGAAGGCGATGATGATGGAGTAAGAATAAGACATTATGGTTCGGAAACAGCAACTCTTACTGTTTTACAAGGAGGAAGCATATCTGCAGAAAACAAAGGCATTCACGCGACCTCCTCCGGTTCAGGTGACATTATGCTCGCTGTTGCTGGAGCAGTAACAGGAAAAACCGAACAAGGCATTTATGCTTATCAAAGCGGTGATGGGAAGATATCGATTAATGCTCAAGCCGTCGGAGGTGATGAAGAAGGTATTGAAGCGAGAAACTTTGGTTCTGGTGGAATTACGATCGTTGCGAGTGGAGGAATAACTGCAGGTAGTAGCCATGATGGCGTATTGGCTTACGACGCTAGTTCCGGCGGTGTTTCAGTAACGGTCTCATCAGTAACTGGAGGGGATGACGGTGTACAGATTATAAATAAATCAGGTGGCGACGTTACGGCAACTCTTAATGGCTCAGTTAACACCACAAGTTCTGGAGCAGCCGATGCAGGACTTTACATATACAATGATTCGACCGATGGCGACATCACTGTAAATATCGCAAGCGCCGCAACAGTTAGAGGCCGAATCGGTGTCTCAATTACGAACGAAAGCGAAGGCAGTATAACGCTAAGTACCTCAGGTAGAATTTCGTCAGCCGCCGCTGGTTCAACGGGTCTCGAAATTTCTTCAAAAGGTGGAGATATAGATGTCACAATAAATGAAGACGTATATGGCAAAAATTTGGCTATTGATCTGACGAACAGTGGCACTGGTGCGACGACCGTCGTTATGAATAGTGGAGAGATCAGCAGCTCAGGTGGTTCTGCGATTATTCAAACCAAAGGCTCTTCAAACATTACTGTCGGGAATAGCGCAGTAATTTTTGGGAACGTTTCTCTCGGGGATGGTGTTGATAAATTGACCTTCTCTGGTGCAAATTCTTTTGGCTCGACCACATCTAGGTATACGTTTGACGGTGGAAGCGACACCGGAACTGACACATCTAAAGACATTGTCAATTTCGTCGGACTGTCCGGTACTCTTAATCTGAGCAAGATCAATAACTTTGAAGTTCTAGAGTTAGGGACTGGAACTTCCGTTACCATGAGTACCTCAACCACATTGACTTTTGAAGAAGTTCGATTGTCCGGCGGTGCTATTGATATTTCAGATGGAGTTGCAGATGATGTCTTGACAATTTCTGGCAATCTTACCTCAGGTGGCGGCTTCGTTATTGATACCAATGTTTCCTCTGGCGTAACCGATACAATTACAATTTCAGGGAACATGACAGGTCAACATGTGTTGACAGTAAACAATATTACACCTGCTAACGCAACAACTCCCGCCGATTCCATTACTGTAGTTACTGTTACCGGTACGGCGAGTGCCGGTGCTATGATACTTAGAAATACCCCTAGACTTGGGGCAAAGATCTTCCGCCTCCAGTACGACACTACAAACAAAACTTTTAGTTTGAAGGCTGCGGACGGTAATCTATTGTGTGTTGAAAATAACACGACTACTGGAACGTTCGTTTGTAGTGGAACAATCGCGAACTCAGAAAACATGATTGTTGACCCCAACGTTAATATTGTTGCTACCCTTGAATCAAGCGCGACAGTCAACGTTTCTGCGTTTGTAGCCTTTAACTTAGAAGGTGAAGGCGGGGTGTCATTTATTCAAGGATCGAATGGAAACGCCATTTCGGGTACTGCGAGTTCTTTAGGACTGATACACGCTTTTTCTAAAGGTAGCGGTGACCATAACGTTGTTATTACAATAAACGGTGACGCAACATTTGCTGGTGAAGGAACAGCCATTAGCGCAACTTCATTAGGAACGGGTGATATTACAATCACAACTGGCAAGGTTACTGCGAGCAACGCATCTGGAAAAACCATCGTTGCAACGGGTAAAGGCGATAGTGTTTCGATTGTTACTAACGATGTTATCGTTGGCGGCAATGGCGCATTAATGGCCAAAAATACATCCGCGTCTGGAACAGTAACCGTTACGACGAGTTCTACAGTAACCTCTACGACTGGAACGGCTATTGATGCCTACGGCATGGGTGCAAGTGTTACGGTTAATGCTTCGGCAGCCGTTACTGGTGGGGTAGGTATAAAGGCCGTTAATAAGAGTTCTGGAGCAGGTACTGTTGCAGTGAACGCCTCTGCGGCAGTTACGGCTAATGTTGGCGACGGTATCTATGCTTATAATAAAGGAGAGGGTGGTATCACAATTACCGCTAATAGCACCGTAGCCGCTAAAGTATTTGGCATTCACGCGATCAATCATACCTCTGGAAACATCTCAATCACTGCAGCAAGTAGCGTCACAGGTGAAGCAGGAAGTGGAAAAGACGGGATTGGTGCGACCGACAAAGGAACTGGTAACATTACCGTTGTAGCTGGTGCAGTGACCGGAGATGATGACGGAATTGATGCAGATAATGCCGGTGGAGGGAGCGTTTCAGTAACAGTTTCAGGTGATGTATTAGGTCTTGATGGCTTTGATGCAGGTACTCGAGAAGGTGCGGGTATCACCATAGAGAACGATGCTTCGGGAACAGATTCAACACTGACCGTTCAAGGGGCAGCTGAAGTTAAAGGTGGCTATGGTGTCTATATCAAGCATAAAGCGTCAGGGGCTGTTTCTGTCGCATCTACCGATGAAGTCATTGGGACAGTAACCGACGGAATATACGTACTGAATGAAGGTACAACCACTAACATCAGTATTAACACTGTATTGGGTGAGAAAAGAGGAATTAATCTCAAGCATAAAGGTAGCGGCGACGTTACAATTGCCTCTTCGGGTTCCGTTACAGGCACAACTAGTGGTGGCATAGAAGTCGAGCAAACCGCTTCATCAGATATTGCTGTCACTGTTGCCGCAGTGACAGGTGGTAATGACGGAATTTGGGTAAAAACAAGTTATTCTGGTAATGTTACAATAACAGCAACTGGGGCAGTTGCGGGTTCTACGTCAAAAGGCGACGGAATTTATGTCCATCAGTCAGGTGTAGGCAATGTTGCAGTGACAGCGATCGGCGTGAAAGGAACCGACCGAGGAATTGACGCTCGAAATTACGGTGGCGGTTCGATATCTGTAACCGCAAATGGTGCTGTTGGTGCAACGGCAACAGGTGCGAAAGATGCTGGGATTTTCACTTATGATGATGCGAACGGCGATACAATTCTTGTCAATTTGGGTGCTGCGGCCACATCGAGCGGAAATTATGGGATTTACTCGTATAGCAAAGGTAGTGGTAACCTAACAATAAATGCTTCTGGAGCAGTTACAGGAATCGGTAAGTCTGGAATTCACGTCAAAAAATTGAATTCAGGACACATCGTAGTAAACGTTGATGACGTTACGGGATCTGGACACGGTGTTGCAGTCACAAATATAGGGTTTGGATCAACAAACCTCACGGTAAGTGGGGATATTGTAGCTAGCGGGGACGATGCGGGTCACGGAATTATGTTTTCCGGAAGTACGAATGCAGGAAACGTTACTATTGATCTAAAAACGGGTTCCAATGTAACTGGAAAAGTAGCAGGACTCGACGTAACTTCAAGTAGCGCTGGTGATCTAACCATAACCAGCAATGCCGTAGTAACGGGAGGAACGGACGGAATTCGAGTAACATCAGAAGGTACCGGTGATATCTCATTAACTGTATCTGCTAATGTGGTGGCAGGAACTGAGGGTGTTGGCATTGACACTAAAGTAAGTACAGGGACAGCAACTATCATTCTGAACTCTGGCACCATAGGAGGAAAGACATCAATTAAAAACAATAATGGAGGTTCGGTAGTTACCGTAAACGGGGCTACAGTTATTAATGGCGATATTATGCTAGGCGGCGGAATTGATACACTGACGTTCGCCGGCACCAATTTCAATAGTTCGATAACAATCGATGGAGGTGAGGATGTCGGTGCTGATAGTTCTATAGACGTACTAAGTTTCAATACGGGAACAATTTCTGCTAGTGCCTCCAATCTGGTAAACTGGGAGCGAATTGTAGTTGCAAGCGGTGCGATTTTATCATTTGGTGGTGGAACTCAGACTCTAGTCGCTGGCCAGATAAGTCTTTCGGGAACTTTTTCACTACAAGACACGGCAGCTAACGATGCCCTCACTTTAAGCGGAAATTTGGTTGGTGATACTGGCGATAGCAGTACAAGTACTATTGCAATTGACGTAAATCTCTCGACAGGGGATACAGATACCTTGACTGTTCGAGGTAATCTGTCAGGAACAAACACTCTAAACGTAATAGATGTTTCCCCAGCCAATGAGAGAACAAGAGTTACAACTCCGATTACAGTTGTAGCTGTCACTGGAACAACATCTAGTACAGCTCTGTCTTTAACAGGTGGTCGAATAGTCTCTCGTGGTTATATATACGAGTTAACTTTTGATAGCACTGCTAAAACATTTATTTTGAACGGAAAACGGGGAACTTTACTCTGCGCAAGTTCAACAACTGTTATCGGCCAATTCTCTTGTGCCGGCGCTCTCACAACACCTGAGAACATAACAGCAAGTGGAACTGAAAGTGTTTCAGCAACTTTAGCGGCCTCTGCAACAGTACGGGTTACGGATGATATTGCATTCCGTTTGTCGAGCCAGAGTTCAACCACTTTTGTTCAAGCCTCTGGTGGAGCCGCTATAAATGCAGTTGATCAAGCTTACGGTGTTGTACTGGCAACGTCTTCTGGAAGCGGAAATGTTTCTGTCACTTTAACTGGAACAGCGTCATTAGAAGGAAGTGGTACAGCGATCGAAGCGTCTTCAACGGGAACGGGAAATGTCACAGTGGTTGCTACCACAGTGCAAGCCAACAACGCTGCGGCAACAGGAATCAAAGTAGAAGGTAGAGGAGATATCTCTGTTAGAGCATCGGCGGTTTCAGGAGGCGGCGCAGGTGTGGTGGCACGAAACGTTGGAACAACAACGGGTTCGGTCACAGTTAATGTCACAGGAGCCATTACCAGTAGTGGAACAGGAATTAATGCCTACAATCGAAGCGGTAATGTCACGGTTAATGCAGGTGGAACAATAACCGCAACGTCTGTCGGACTGATGGCAACTAATTCCGGTGGACCAGGAAATGTTTCCGTTGTGACAACTGGAACAGTTACGAGTAGTGGAAGCGGTATACAGGCTCACAATATGGGTTCTGGAACAGTCTCAGTTAACGCTGCTAGTGCAATTTCGGCCAGCGGAACGATGGGTATAGAGGTCATGGCCGGCGAGAATGCAGGAAATGTTACTGTCAATGCTGGTGCAGTTTCCGGTCAGCAAAACGCAATAAGTGTTAATCACGCTCGCAATGGAGCTATTGCAGTTACAACAACCAGCACTGTTTCTTCTCAACAGTCAAGTGCAATTGCGGTTGTAGCGGCAGGAACCGGTGCGGTCACCGTGGTCGCAAATGGTACAGTGACAGGTGGTTCGCAAGGTGCAGCAATTGATGTCGCCGCTCAGGGCAGTGCAACGAGCATAACACTCAACTCAGGTGTCACGATCAGTGCTGTGAGCGGAGTTGCGATCCGTAACAATCAACATAATTCCTCTGTTACTGTTAACAGTGGTGCAACAGTCTCAGGTTCGATATTCCTTGGCGGGGGAGTTGATACATTAACATTCGCGACAGGTTCATTCGGCGACTCTACATTGGATGGAGGTATTGACCAAGGAGAAACCGACGCTTCGGTCGATGTATTGACCGTTAATGGAGGATCGTTCGCAATATTGGATGGTAAACTACTGAACTGGGAAAGCATTGTTCTTGGTAGCGGAGCTACGGCAACCGTCGACGGAAATAGAACATTAACCGTAGACGACATCTCGCTTCAAGGTGCTATTAGCATGCAGGATCGAGTCGCCAACGACTCCCTAACTCTTAGCAATAATCTTGCGGGGGGTGGAGAACTCAAAGTTGATGTAGATTTCTACATTGGTACGTCTGATAGACTTATTGTTAATGGTTCAGTTACCGGTACCACGACTATTGATGTTAATGACATTTCGATTAGAGCGGGTGGCAACGAAGATGCGAATATCACGATTGTCACAGTAACTGGCGAAACAGCCGCAAACGCCTTTAATCTGGTTAATAACGGTTTCACGGCTGGCGAGTATCAGTACACCCTGACATTCAATACTACAGATAAAACGTATTCATTGAGTAGAAAAGAGTCCGTTGGTAGCGTGATGCTCGTGGCTGCACCGATCGCCTTGTTTGATGGTTTTGCAAGACTGCCTACTATGCAGGAACGACGGTCTTCAGGAGAGTTCGGACAAAGAGGTTGGAGTCGTTTGATCAGCAACAAAAATACCTATGGTGATGCTCCGGTAGGTCGTGCAGAATATGAAACACAAAACACCGGACTCCAAGTTGGTTTCGAACTTGCAGAGCAAGTCGGTCCATCTGGAACTTGGGTGTATGGAGTTACCGCTCAGTACAACAAAGTTGATGGAGACGTCAAGGCTGTAACGACCACAGGAACTCTGACGGCAGAAGGTTACGGTATTGGAGGAACGGCGACCTGGTATGGAGCAGCTGGCGCTTATGTCGATGTTCAGGCGCAATACAACCTTATCTCTACAGATTTCGTCGTAGGCGATAATGTCGGTGCACTCATTAACGGCGAAGATTCCAGTTCAATGGTCATCGGCGTTGAAATCGGGAAACGACACGAAATCAACGATAAGTTCTCTGTTCTATCTAGTGGTCAAATGAGTTGGGGACGCATTGACGTTAGTGATTTTGAAACAGCTAACTCGCAACCTGTGAAGTTTGGTGGAGATGACGACGGAATTTCTGCTAGGTTTGGAGTACAAGTTGATTACGCTTACAATAATCAATATCAAGGTTATGTGCTAGCGAACGTCCATTACGACACTTATGACTCTTGGGACATTACTTTTGTGAATTCAAAGTATGAAGACAGCGTAGCCCCGGTAATGGGAGAATTCGGACTTGGGGGTTCGTTTGAAGTTTCACCAGAAGCCACAATTTATCTCCAAGCGGGTTACAAAAAGTCCTTTGGCGAAGAGTTTGAAGAAAGAGATTCAACAAGCGTGACAGCCGGTGTCCGTTGGTCTTGGTAATTCTCTAGACTGTTTCCAAAAAGACAATCTGGCAAACATGTTATTGAGTGATTTTACAGAATACTAGTTGCTTATTTTCATTAATTGATTTAGTAACTGAAAGAGTATTGCAAAATTCCTTGCCGTTACCACATGCAGTAACGAATAAACTTGAGAGTTTGCCGCCTTAGCTCAGTAGGTTAGAGCGCCAGATTGTGGATCTGGAGGCCCTCCGTTCGATCCGGAGAGGCGGTACCATTTTCCCCGATAGTCTATTGTTCTAGATCAGTTCTAGAATCAAACCCTAGAACCGCAGGGAGCTTCATTGAAACTGACTAGACCAACTACATACTTTTTTGAAAGAGTTCTCGACCTATGAGCATGCGTCTGATTTCACTTGTTCCTGCACCTATTTCATAAAGTTTAGCATCTCTTAGTAAACGCCCCGACGCATAATCGTTAACATATCCATTACCGCCCAAAATTTGAATTGTATCAAGTGCGACCTGAGTTGCGCGTTCGGCAGTATACAATATACAACCTGCAGCATCTTGCCGGGTTATGTCACCGCGATCGCAAGCGGTCGCTACCGCATAGGTGTAGGCTTTACATGCATTCAAGTTGGTATACATGTCGGCAAGTTTTCCCTGTATGAGTTGAAATTCGCCGATGGGCTGTTCAAACTGTTTTCGCTCGTGAACATAAGGAAGAACAATATCCAAACATGCTCTCATGATTCCGCAAGGTCCAGCCGATAGTATTGCCCGTTCGAAATCCAATCCGCTCATCAATACTCTGGCACCGCCATTTACGTTGCCTAAAACATTCTCCTCAGGAACTTCGCAATCTTCAAATACCAGTTCCGAAGTGTCTGAACCTCTCATGCCGAGTTTATCGAGTTTTGGGCTTGCGGAGAATCCTTCAAATTGTTTCTCGATTATGAAAGCTGTTATACCCTTTGAAGCCAGGCTAGGCTCAGTTTTTGCATATACCACGAGTGTATCAGCGACAGGCCCATTTGTTATCCACATTTTGGAGCCATTGAGAACAAAGTGATCACCTTTTCTTTCCGCTTTTAACTTCATAGAAACAACATCAGATCCGGAGCCGGCCTCTGACATCGCTAAGGCACCAATATGTTCTCCAGAGCAAAGTTTCGGAAGATATCTCTCTTTTTGCTCTTCAGTCCCATTTAAATTGATCTGGTTGATGCAAAGATTCGAATGAGCTCCATACGATAAACCTACTGACGCAGAACCGCGTGATACTTCCTCCATAACAACGCAATGCGCCAAATATCCCATTCCTGTTCCACCATGTTTTTCAGGAACGGTAATTCCGAAAAGTCCTAAACTTCCCATTTCAGGCCAAAGGTCTTTCGGGAAAACGTTAGTTCTGTCGATTTCATCAGCCCTTGGGCTTATGAGGTCATCAACCCAGCGAGAAACCATATCTTGCATTTCGCTAATTTCAGGCCCTAAATCGAAATGCATGAAGAGACCGGTATTCGACAGCATAAAATACTCCTGTGAGATAAGTTACAATAGAATTTTGATTCCAATATACTATATTAGTTTAACTAATTTGTAATAACTGCGAGTGAAAGAGATGGCCATTTTTAACAGCCGAATTGATACGCAATCAGAATCTTTTAAGGACAATGCAGTAGCAATGTCTGCCTTAGTTGAACGGCTACGAGAGAACATGAAGATTATACAAAAAGGAGGCGGAGAACGTAGCGTTCAACGGCACATTGCGAGAGGAAAGCTGCTGGCTCGCGAGCGAATCGACAGACTCGTCGATCGTGGATCCCCATTCCTAGAACTCGGAGCTTTTGCTGCGTGGGAAATGTACTCCGGAGATGTCGTCTCTGCCGGAATAATAACAGGAATTGGACGAGTATCTGACATAGAGTGTTTGATCGTTGCCAATGATCCGACTGTAAAAGGAGGCACCTATCATCCGTTAACGGTGAAAAAACATCTTCGAGCGCAAGAGATCGCATTAGAAAATCGTCTTCCCTGCATTTACTTGGTCGAAAGCGGAGGGGCGTTCTTGCCGATGCAGGACGAAATTTTTCCAGACAAGGACGATTTTGGAAGAATATTCTTCAATCAAGCAAACATGAGTGCGCTAGGTATACCTCAGATCGCAGTGGTTCATGGAAGTTGCACGGCGGGGGGAGCATATGTTCCGGCAATGTGCGATGAATCCATTATCGTTAAAGAACAAGGTACAATTTTTCTGGGTGGCCCTCCTCTTGTCAAGGCGGCTACAGGAGAGGTTGTAACTGCCGAGGAACTGGGTGGTGGCGATCTGCACGCTCGAGAAAGCGGTGTCGTTGATCATCTCGCTGAAAATGATGACCACGCCCTCGGATTAGCGAGACAAATCGTTTCTAGAATTAACAGTCCAACGACTAATACACCGATTCGCACAGTAGCTCCTAAGCCTCCTATATATGATGCAAACGAAATATACGGAATAGTTGAAAGTGATACAAAAAAATTATACGACGCTCGAGAAATTATTGCACGAATCGTTGATGATTCGAGACTCGATGAGTTTAAACCTCTTTACGGGACGACTCTAGTAACTGGCTTTGCCCATCTGCACGGAATTTCCGTTGGGGTATTGGCAAATAACGGAATTCTGTTTTCCGAAAGTGCTCTGAAAGGCGCGCATTTTATTGAACTGTGTTGTCAGCGAAAAATCCCGCTGATTTTTCTGCAAAACATTACGGGCTTTATGGTCGGACGATCCGCCGAAGCAGGTGGTATCGCGAAAGATGGAGCAAAACTAGTAACGGCTGTTGCGACAGCTGCCGTCCCGAAATTTACTGTGATCGTGGGAGGGTCTTATGGCGCAGGAAATTACGGAATGTGCGGTAAGGCTTATGGGCCAAGATTCTTGTTTATGTGGCCGAATGCCAGAATTTCTGTAATGGGTGGGGAACAGGCAGCATCTGTATTAGCGACTGTTCGAAGAGACGGAATGCAGGCCAAAGGAGAAAACTGGCCTGTAGAAGACGAGGAAAAGTTTAAAGATGAAGTGAGAGACAACTACGAAAAACAAGGGTCTCCATACTATGCCTCTGCTCGATTATGGGACGACGGAATAATTGATCCTGCAAAAACGCGGGACGTTCTAGGCCTTGCAGTCTCTGCCTCATTAAATGCCCCGATACCTGATACAAAGTTCGGAGTCTTTAGGATGTAGAACTAGTCGTACCTTAATCTGTTTCTTTTGAAACGTTCTCAACAGAAATTATGAACGAAAAGATTCAAAATTTTTTCAACACTCACTATAATGACCACATTGCTACCATAATTCTATGCAATTAATGTCGTATGTCCTTTTTCCCTGAAAGACTCTCGTTTTCATTCCTTCTGAGCTGGAAGTTCTGGCTGAATCTGTTTATCGCCGGGGTTATCTTTGGCGTAGTCTCGATCGTCGTTTTTCTTGTCTGGCTGGCCGCTTTGTCCCGTGACTTACCCTCAGTTGCCCAGTTAGTAGAATACGAAGCTCCAATTATGTCTCGCGTACATGCGGGAGATGGCACTTTAATCGCAGAATTTGCCGAGGAACAAAGAGTATTTGTTCCCTACGAATCTATACCCCAGCACGTTGTTCAGGCATTCATTGCAGCAGAAGATAAAAATTTCTTTATACATGAGGGGGTCGATTGGGCTGGAGTAACTCGAGCAATTCTGAATACGGCTAAGTATTTTGTGACTCGCACAGGAGGACTTCAGGGAGGTTCCACGATTACGCAGCAGGTTGTAAAAAACATGTTGCTTTCGAGAGATCGGACAGTAATACGTAAAATCAAAGAAATGATCTTGGCGAATCGCATAGAACGCGCTTTTACCAAAGAAGAAATAATCGAACTTTATCTCAACGATATTTACTTAGGTGGTCGCTCCCACGGCGTAGGGGCAGCGGCTCTAAACTACTTTGATAAATCTCTTCCGGAACTCAATATCTCTGAAGCAGCGATTCTAGCGTCCCTTCCAAAATTTCCAGGAAGAGTTAATCCATATACTAATCCACGTAGATTGTTGCTGAGAAGAGACTATGTAATTAATCGTATGGTTGATGACGGATATATCACGGTTGACCAAGCAAAAGAGGCACAATCTTTACCGTTAAAGACCAAAAAGCGATTGCGAGGGAGTGAGTACGCAGCCGCTACATATTTTGTTCAGGAACTGCGTCGCCAACTTATCGGTGAATACGGAGAGAAGATGTTGGAGCAAGGCGGGTTGTCGATAAGATCCACTATTGATACCCGGCTTCAACTCATTGCTCAGGAAGCGCTCAAAAATGGTCTTAATGCCTATGACCGCCGAAAATCCTATCGCGGGCCATTAACTGAGCTTCCTGTTAATCCAGACTCATACAAAATTTTACCCAACGTTGATTTGCCGAGAGGATATGGTGATTGGGAGAGAGCGTTCGTCGAATCGATTTCTGACTCTTCCGCGGTTATTGTATTGGAAGACGGTTCTAAAGTTGCTTTAGAATCAAAAGATGTGCAGTGGGCCGAGAAAACTTTTCAGAGAGACGATTTAACCAAGGGATTGCGAGCAGGTGATGTTGTACTTGTAGAAGTTAAACGACGAGAATCAGAGGAGTCAAAGCCTAAACCCATCGGGAAAGCGCTTCTGAGACAAGTTCCTCAAGTGGAAGGAGCTGTACTAGCGCTCGATCCGCACACAGGTAGGATTCTAGCCATGGCGGGTGGATATTCGTTTTTTAAGAGTCCATTCAATCGCGCAACGCAAGCTCGGCGACAACCGGGGTCAGCGTTTAAGCCATTTGTTTACGCTGCGGCTTTGGAACAGGGATATACACCTGCAACTAAGGTGTTAGATGCTCCTTTTGTTGAATACGATTTTTCTAAAGAGGATTATTGGGCTCCTGTTAATTATTCAGAAGGGAACTTTTATGGATTGTCTACAATCCGTCTTGGACTGGAAAAATCACGAAATCTTATGACCGTTAGAATGGCGCAAGACATTGGCATGCGAAGAATTTCTGATCTCGCGGTTCGGGTAGGAATTTACAATAGTTTAGAGCCCTTTTTAGCTATGTCTTTAGGAGCAGGCGAAACTTCGCTTTGGAATATGTCTAGAGCTTATGCAGCGCTCGTAAATGGTGGTAGGGAAGTTACACCAACGCTGATAGACCGGATTCAAGACAGACACGGAAGAACGCTGTTTAAACATGACCGGCGAGAGTGTTTTGATTGTCAGGTATCTTGGACTGGTGGCCCTCCGCCGGATTTGATGGAATCTCGTGCGCAAGTTATTGATCCGATAACATCCTATCAAGTTGTCAGTATGTTACAGGGAGTTATTGAACGAGGTACGGGTTCCCAAGCGAAGAAGGTAGGAAAGCCGATTGCCGGAAAAACGGGTACCACAAACGATTTTTATGACGCAACATTCTACGGTTTTTCTCCTGACTTAGTAGTCGGAGTTTGGGTAGGACATGACGCACCACAATCATTAGGTACGGGCGAATCAGGAGGACGTGTCGCCGCGCCCATTTTTGCAGAATTTATGAAGAAAGCACTCGAAAACGAACCAGCGTTACCATTCCGAAAACCAGATGGAGTGCGATTAGTGCAAATAGATGCACGAACGGGCGAACTTCCCTCTCTAGAGTCGGAAGTCGTGATTACTGAAGCATTCCGTCCGGGAACAGAACCGCGTACGGTGGTATCGCAAGTCACAACGACGGCTTTTGCAAGCGATCGGGTTATTGATGCCGACTACCGCCTGCAAAGCGAATCGGTTGATTATGACTTTAGCGCAGAAGAGGAGGTGGATGAGCGCGAAGCAACTGAACATTTGATTGTGGACAACTTAGACGAAGGAATATACTGAGTAAAACTTGTGCCTTAATCTAAGAGATTTGATAGTGTTTTTTTTGAAGATGTTCAAGCGTAACTGGTGAGATTACGGATAAAGTAAACTAGAAAGAATTCCGTTTAGCCGTTTAAGTTCTATTATTCTTTCAGAAAGGAGAACAAACATGGGAACTGATGCAGACAAAGCTTTTGTTAAGCAAAGGCTTCGCAAATTAAAGGCGGCCGCCATCAAGTATGGTGCGTCGCTCGAGTCGGAGAAGTTTAGTATTGAGGATTTACCTTTCTTAGAAGAGATTCGCGATAAATTGGAGGTCTCACGCTCCTTTGAGCTTGTAAATAAATATGCGCAACTCGCAGTACAGGTCGGAATTCAGGAGGCAAGAAATAATTTTGATGCCAGTGAGAAATTTCGATCGGATATGGCATTGTTGTCAATTTCGATTCATGGTTTTGAGAAACTAGGGAGAAGATTCTATGAAAGTAGACGAGAATACGGTTATTTGTTATCCTGACGGAAGAGCGATCACACGAGATCCGTGAGTAAGTAAAAATTTCTAAATTTATTGCAAATTAGAGAGTTTAGTGCTTGATGAGAACTGATAACACCCACCACGCTTGGGAAGTAACTCTGCAGGTTTGAGCATAGTACCTTGGTGGATTCAGATATTAAAAATTCTATTCTAAGAGATTGAGATGAAATGAGGTATACTAAACCAGCCTTGAGGCGTTCAAAACTTATACAAAAATTGAAGGATTGGGAAATCGAAGTTCTCGACGAAACAGAAGTGTATCATCAGCTCGAGCATTTTGAATTCTTCAAGTTTAAATCATACTGTTTTCCGTTAAGAACTTATTTCAAGGACAAACAAGTCAGATTTTCACACGAAAAAATTCGTTTTTTTGACGTTATTGATTTGTACAAATTTGATCGAAACCTACGTGTTCTGTTTCTTGATGCACTGGAAATGTTTGAATTGTCTCTGCGAAGCGCAGCTGTGGGACATTTGGCCAACACTTATGGTTCGGTAGGATACGTCTATGATGTTCCATACAAATCAGCACAAAACCACGAGAAATTTTTACATCAGTTAACTGAAGCGATTCAGCGACGAAAAAAACATAATGATGGAATTTTCAATCGTTTTTACTCGAAATACCCTGACATCACCTATCCGCCCGTATGGAGATCAGTTGAAGCGATGACTTTCGGGATGCTTGTACGTTGGTTGGATGGAATGAGTAAACATTCCGACAGACAGGCCATTGCAACCGTTTTTCTGTTGCATCAAGAAAGTTTTTTCTCTCTTTCAATAACTTTAGTTGCTATAAGGAATGCATGTGCACATCATCAGCCTATTTGGAATCATGTGTTTTCAGTTCCGTATAAACTTCCGCGTAAGCGCGACTTGTTTTCGGAATCAGTAAACCGTACTAACACTAGATTTCTATACAACTCTTTAGTCGGACTCGGCTACTTGACTACAATTGTAAACCCGGACTGTGTTTGGAGAAACAGATTGATTGCGGTTTTAGAAGAACAGTCAGTAGTTGATCTTCGTGTTTTAGGGTTTCCAAAGTATTGGACAAAACTGCCTCTTTGGAATTTTTAACGCAAATCGATCAGAACTAATAACTGGAATAGAAAGAATACTTCAATCTTTCGTGACAGGCGATGATAGTGTTCAGGAGGAGGTAGTATGAAGGAGCGAATTACGCTAAGTGTGACAATTTTTCCTACGATCCCGTTTCAAATTACTGTTGCACATTTCGCCAATTTCGACTAATATGTACACCGTATAACCCGCCACGCCTCGGGCGAACTTTTAAAGCTTCGTACTGCGCAACCTGGCGGGTTGCGATTTTTCTGATAATGCCCACTGGCCGAAGTAGTGAGACTCGTCAGTATTGACTAACCGATAGCACAAATGATTGAACGGATTGAGAAAACGGCGGGTGGGAACATATAAATAATCGCGACTATATACCTATTACCACAAAATTCTAACGAAGAGGGCATACGACGCTTGTGGCAAGCGCTGTTTGACGAACCGCGGTTCCGTGGAATCGTTGTACGGGAATTATCGGGCTATTTGTAAGAGTGAAAATTTGGGATATTTCAAGCTGTTTCCCCGTTACCGCGGGGAGTATATTGCACGATACCGCGTTTTTATGTAAGCGCCAATTTAGCTCATTTTGTGGTAATAGGTATATAGTCGCTTAAATAATCTATAAATTTTTAGACGGTGCGAATTGCGCAAGACATTCGCATGTGAAGCGTTTGTATTCTGGTGGTTCGGGGCAGGATTCATAATTGTTTGTAGCCTTTCTTAGATATGTACCTAAGTACGAACGAAATCTTGGACTGGCGGCCCACCGGATATGATGGAATCTCGTGCGCAAGTTATTGTTCCGATAACATCCTAACAAGTTGTCAGTATGTTACCTTGTACGGTTCCGAAGACTCATGCTATACCCTTATACAGCAATTCCACTTGAAGAAAAAATCTTTGACCGGTTACATCCGATAGGCTCCCCACAAATTTGAGAAGACTGTATTCAGTTATCCGACACGGTCCTCTAAACCATTGTTGGCTAATTGTAACCCTAGACTCATGATACAACCTCCCTGCATTCTAAATCTAGTTGATTCCTAGTTTGCTGAAAAACGCTTCGTGTCGTACCCTAGCATCGCTTACGATTTTTTCGAACTCTAAGACTTCAATGTATGCACCGAGAGAACTGTTGTATCCGTATAAACCACGTCCACCTGGTAACGCTTGGTTAATACTAGAGAATTCCAACTCTCTTTTTAGCGAGGCAGTAAGATCAGCTATAATGTAGCAAAAAAATGGTGTTTCTTGGCCAATCTCAGTTATCAATGCTCCGTTATTATCGGTAACACTGGCGTTACGAAGTTCTACAATATAATTTAGAATTTGTCGCACAGGATTTTCTGTCCCGGAATAATCTGTTCGACCAGGACGTTTGAACTCAACAATAACTACCGGCTGATTAGTTCCTTTTCGTCGAAGGAGATGGGTTCCTTTGAAGAGAATTAGATCAGGTCTTGCTCTAGCCTCAGAGGTCTTTACAAAACTCTTGATGCTCTTATCGGAAGTCCAAAAATCATAATAAGCCAGTCGATCATCAATCAGCCATAGGTTGTGACTGCCATAGTCTATATCGCCAGAACTTACATTTAGTGGACAAAATATTTGATGGATTGCTTTTTCTTTATGAACAGTCTCCGAGTTTTTATCCTCAAAACCTAAACTCTGTTGCAAAAAATCAATTACTAACTTACGTTTACTGATGTATTCTGCAAGTGACGCACGTTCTTGTTGCCCAATTCGGGTCATCAACTCCTGCACCTTCGTCTCAAAAGCTTCGTCAGTGGTAACAGAATGTCCGTTACCGACTATATGTTTCAGATCGTTCTTAACGTCTTGAGATGCCCGGAAGTCATAGACCGATAACTCTTTGTATATTTCTTCCTCAGATTTTCTGTTGAGAGGCAATTTCCTTGCGAACTCGCGAAGATCCGAGACCAAGTAAGAGAATCGCGGGTAGTTAGCTATTACTTCTTCAATCCTGCTCGCTTTAGATTCCAACAAATTTTCGATAGGGCCATGCAAAAAGTTGATCGCTGATTTTTCAGCTTTCTTAGTGATTGCTTTATTGTCTTCGGGAGTTATGTCAAAATTGTTTCGCTCTTGCGTCACATTGTTATCAAGAAACTGGCTAGAGACCAAACCTACGTAATAGGACTGTACTCCATGATGGACGATGTGGGATTCAAGACCGGTTTGGTTGTTAATCCCGTGTTCTCTGACGATTCTGTCATTCGCTGTGAGGTAGACAGTATGTTGCGTTCCCGTCTCTATAAGCATTTTATTGACATATAGGTGCTTCACTTCGAAAGTGCCGACATTTTCTAATTCGAATGATTTGGTATCCATTAGCTGAATGTTGTTAGCGACAACATCTACGAGGTCAATTGATTCCGTCCTATTTCTAACAACGATCTTCGGTTTAGTTGATCCAATCAAAAATGGCAGGAAGTGCGCGGATATTCGATTTACGATCGTTTCAAGTCTCTTTGGACAATAGTTCTGATAGCCGTTCTTCAAACGCTTCAACGAAATACACGTTTGCAGTTCGGTTTCCTGCGACTCGCAAAGAATTTCGTGGTCTTGAAAAGCGGCTACGTTATCAAGTAGAAAATTGAATTTTCTTCGGTACTTCTGCAAATTCTCCTGAAATACGCTAGAAACTTCAACTTCTTCAAAAGCCTTCAACCAAGTTAACCGACCTACACCTTTACCACCTCGGTTAACCTTTAGCCTAGAGTCGTATGTACAGAATGAATCGAAATTTTGTTCATTCAAACCATTGCCATTATCAAGTACATTGAAAGAGTGCGTAGTCTGATTTTCGTCTTGAAGTACGTGAATTTCTATACGGCAATTCTCTTGCCAGCTGTCGCCGAACCGATCTTGAACAGAATGCAGTGAGTTCATCACTGCTTCAAACAAAGGGATCAAGGTATTCGCATAACTTGGCTTCATCGCTAGATTAGCGATTCGACCTCGTAAATCCTCCTTGAATTTAGGAGTATCTGAAGGGGGTCGTCTGATGTTCATCGCGTTTTAAGGTGTTCGATAGTTGGAATTATGGCCAGGATGTATAGAAAGAGGACGCACTTTAGAGGTTGCGCAGAAGAAAGATTGTTCGTGTTCGTGGGTGAGTAATCATGTGACAATATTGCTTACAGCACGAAAAAACTATTTTTACATGCATTTTACCACACTTTTTTCAATCTGTGTGATCGTTCATCTCCTTGTAAGATTAGAAAGATTGTGCTAATTAGATGTTCGTATAACCCGCCACGCCTCGGGCAAACCTTTGAAGGTTTGTACTGCGCAACCTGGCGGGTTGCGATTTTTCTGAGAATGCCTACTGGCTGAGGTAGTGGCTATTTGTCGAACTTGTCTAAATGTTAGCGCATTTGATTGAAGATTAAGGGCATGAAGTTAGCCATTACACGCGTTGTTGCTACGTAATCTTTAATCCCGACTGTTCATCTCAAATTTCTTACCCAGACTGATTTTATCACCACCACACCTTTTGCACGGTCGGGGGGCAGTCTTTCCCGCCTTGTTAAGAGAAACTGCGGATTGGAGATTCTGTGGTACCTGAGAATGCCAGTATGTCGACTATTCAAAATAATTGTCCTCCTTGCCCTCAATCTAGTTCGATGAAAAAACTGAGCAAGAGTCCCTCCGTACAATCACGTGATTATTCCGTACCAGGGACATACAGCGAGAAAATTTCCGACTACCTCCTTAGCCCAAACACGTCGAATTACCGATAGTCTAGTTAATTCCCAGTTTTCTAAAGAATGCTTCGTGCCGAAGCCGGGCATCGTCGACAATTTTACTGTATTCGAGTATTTCAAAGTATGCACCTAAGACTCTGTTGTAACCGTAATAACCACGCCGTCCGGGCAGAGGATGGCTGAACTCATGATTCTCAAGGTAAGTCTTCAAAGCAGGAGTTATATCGGCCAATATGTAACAGAAAAATGGTGTGTCCATATCAATTTGGGTGATTAACTTACCGTCATTGTCGGTAACTTTACTGTTTCGTAATTCTCTGATGTAACCTAGAATCTGCGTTATAGGGTTGTCCGAATCCGTATAGTTGTTCCGCGCTGGTCGCTTAAATTCAACGATAACTACTGGTTGATTTGTTCCGGTTCGTCGAAGTAAGTGGGAACCCCTGAAAAGAATCAGGTCGGGTCGCTCTTTTGCCTTAGACGTTTTGACAAAACTCTTAATGCTCTTGTCTGAAGTCCAGAAATCATAGTATGCCAATCGATCGTCGATCAGCCAAAGGTTGTGACTGCCGTAGTTTATATCACCTGAACTTACATTGAGTGGACAGAATATTTGATGGATTGCTTTTTCTCTATGAAGAGTCTCCAAATCTTTATCTTCAAATCCCAAACTTTGCTGTAAAAAGTCAATGACCAGTTTACGTTTACTAATGTACTCAACAAGTGAAGCGCGTTCCTGTTGACCTATTTTTGCCATCAAACCTTGTACTTTGGTCTCAATCTCCTCGTTACTGGAGATATTCAATTTTTTCGTAACCAAATTTTTTATGTCGTTCTTTACATCTCGGGATGCTCTATAATCATAAACAGACAACTCTTTATAGATTTCCTCCTCAGATTTTCTATTGAGGGGCATTTTTCTAGCAAAATCGCGGCGATCTTTAACGAGATACGAGAACCGCGGGAAGTTGGCTATAACTTCGTCAATCTTGCGAGCTTTAGATTCTATCATTCTATCTATTGAATCGTGCAGAAAGCTAATTGCGGTGCTTTCAGCTTCCCTAGTTATAGCCTTACTGTCCTCGTGAGTAATATCAAAATTGTTTCTCTCTTGCGTAACATTCTCATCAAGAAATTTACTCGATACTAGACCGACGTAAAATGCTTCTATGTCATTAAACTTGATATACGAATCAAGCCCAGTTTGGTTGTTAATACCGTGTTCTCTAACGATTCTATCATGAGCCGTAAGATAGACAGAATGTTGTGTTCCTGTCTCCATAAGAGTCCTGTCTACGTAGAGATGCTTCATCTCGAAAGTGCCATTTTCGTTCAAATTGAATGAGTTGGTATCAACGAGATGTATATTTTTGGTGACGAAATCTACTAGGTCGATTGATTCCGTACAATTTTTAACGACAATCTTCGGTTTAGTTGATCCAATCAAAACAGGAAGGAAGTATACTGATACCCGGTTTGCAAAAATTTCAAGCCGTTTCGGACAAAAGTTCTGATATCCATTCCTTAGATTTCTCAAAATGATACACGTTTGCAAATTTGCTTCATCTGGTTCATCGATGATCTCGTGTTCGTGAATGGCTGCAACATTGTCGAGTAAAAATTTGAATTTTCTTCTGTACTTCCGTGAATTCTTCTGAAACACACTAGAGACTTCAACCTCCTCAAAAGCCTTCAGCCAAGTTAATCGTCCTACTCCATTACCGCCTCGCTTAACCTTAAATCTAGAGTCGTATGTACAAAAAGACTCGAAATTTTGTTCGTTCAAGCCATTGCCATTATCAAGAACCTTAAATGAATGCGTATTCTGATTTTCGTCTTGAAGTACGTGAATCTCTATTTGGCAGTTCTCTTGCCAGCTGTCGCTGAACCGATCTTGAACAGAATGAAGAGAGTTCATGACTGCTTCAAACAGAGGGATCAAGGTATTTGCATAACTTGGCTTCATCGCTAGATTGGCGATTCTGCCGCGTAAATCCTTTTTTAAATCAAGAGTCTTAGAAAGAGGACGTTTGATGCTCATCAAATTTCTCGCAGTTTAAACGTTGGAATCCACGTCACTTTACTGCGGATAAAAGACACTCTTACAGGGTAATTTTGAAAGAGTAAGTTCTCCTTTCACGTCAATCGTGACGTACCTTTTTGTACAGTTAATGACAATTGTGGGGATGGCGATTATACTACACATTATTTGGGAATTATATACTTATTGACACATTGGGTGTCACAGGTATACGGTTCTGAGCTCTCGACCTATCACCCCTCTTTCGAGGGTCACTAGGTCTCTCAAATACAATATCTCCGAACTCTCCAGGTAGATTCCCGCCCGACTTCGCAATGCGAGAGATATTGATGGCGGCATTCACATCGCGATCGATTTGAATACCGCAGTTAGAACACGAGTAAACGCGTTCTGAAAGAGACAAGTCTGTTTTGATCTTGCCACATCCAGAACACATCCGGCTCGTGTTTTTGGGATCGACTCGCGTAACTTTACCACCGGCACTTTCAGCCTTGTAGCAAAGCAGAGTTGCGAACTTACCCCAGTTCTGTTCTAATATACTTCGTGCAACCTTAGGGTTCTTGGTCATGTTTTGTATTTGTAAATCTTCTATTGCTAGATTGGGAGATAACCGAACGATCCTCGTCGTCTCTCTATGGATATAGCCGTGTTCACTTTCGCGAACCCGTTGACATTCTTTGGCATAACGAGTTCGGGCTTTCAGATAGGATTTACTTCCCCTCGTTTTTCCCTTCCTGTGTTCCGGAATTTTCTTCCCCTTGTCTTTCTTGACTTCTACCCTCAATTTCTTCTGAAGTCTCTTTTGTCGCTTTAGATCTCGTTTACGGCCTTTGACAATTTCACCAGTCGACAGAGCTACTAAATTGTTCACGCCCATATCTATGCCAATCACTGAAGTATCAGACGGTTTGACTTCATTTGTCGTCGTGACCACAAACTGAACATTCACACGACGTGCCGTTACGACTATACGAACCAACTTTATTTCACCTTGGGGAATATCGTTGACATAGAACGGATCAAACCCCTTGATATTGACAGTCCACCCTTTCTTACGTTCCCGTATTTGAAAGCTCCCTTTCGGACAGTCAAACGAACGCATTCGCCTACGGGGCTTAAATCGCGGAAAACCGATTTTTCTTGCCCCCTCTTTGACCCGCTTAAAGCAATTCTTGAACGCCTTATCCAAACGATTGAGACAAGAACGCATTACGAGTGCTGAGTACTTTCCGTACTCCGCATCATCAGCTCGTATTTCTGTTAGTGACTTACACTGATCATAGAAACTGATAGACCGACCCGTTTTTTTGTAACAATCTATTCGCTCTTCTAATGCACTGTTATACAAAATCGCTTGCATCGCGATGAAATCACGCACTTTCTTGTGTCCGCCCTTGCTAAGTTTGGCGGTGCGCGTATGCGTTCGAGTGACGATAGTAGTAGACTCGATAACTGAGCCATTAGCCTCAAGTTCCATGAGACTTCTCCTTTCAGGATATATGACAACTTCCTCTATACCACGGTTCGTTAAACCTTTCAAGAAAAAATTTGAAAAAATGAAATGAGTTCCTTGTATTGAAGAAAATCTGCGAGTTTGCTCTTGAGTGACATACATTGGTAATGTAACATTCTATGGTTTTTAAGCCTACTACCAAAGAGCCAGACCAGAGTACGCATCGAATCTCGGCACATCTTCAAGTTTCGAAAAATGAAATTTCAAGGTCACAAATACGGATAGGCAGTTTGGCGGATGAGTTGTACACAAATTTTTGAGTGGTTGGCTAACGTAGAAAATTTCGTATAATCTCCCGGTTACTCCGCAAATATGGGAGTGATTCGCCTGAAAGCGCCCTATCTGTATGCCCTCTTTTTCTCGTTTTTGTGTCAAAAAGTATATAGTTCCCCATTATTTCAACATTTCAGGCGAACCTGACTTATCATTTGATTAGGTTTTCCAGCCTAGTTCGTGATGCTTTTTTCCACTGCGATTTTTAACAAGCATTTACGAATACGTTTGCGCGATCTATTCATGTTGCAGTATTCTAAATCTAACTCAGTTAAGTTGTACTGGCTTATGATTCGTTCAACTTCTTGTTTATGAAGCTTGTCAACTCGTTCTGCTAAATTTTGCAACGTTATCAGTAACAAAAAGACAACGACGGACCCAGCGATTGGAAAAAGAACAGCAGGCATCCAATCCATAATTGAATCCTTGTAGTTATTCCAGAATGCTTTAATTTGTTTCGTCATTAGTGATCTCCTGCGAGTTATTTTGATAGTCGACGACTGGAACAGTGTGCGAGTGTGTTTTTATTATAAACCGCACCCATTGCCACGAATACCAGACCTAAAATCAACGCTAGCGCTCCCATTATTAAATTCAAATGCTTGTATATACCGTTGACGTGCGCAGTTGTAGATTTCTCGTGCGCTTTATGGAGAGTAAGATTTTCCTTCTCCAAGTGCGCGAACCGTTCTTGATTCAAGTTATCTTGTTCTGCAAGTTTCTCGTTTATGAACGATTTAAGCGCGTCAACGATTGCTTTATTGTCCTTAGTCATTGCCTGCGTCCTCGGCGAGCTGAATTACAGGCTTACGAAGATCATCGATTCTTGTATTTAGAGAGTTCACCTGAGCCGTTGTAGCAACTTCGTGAGCTTTATGTAATTTCGTTAGCCCATCAAAACGCTCATCAATTCGTTTGAACCGTTCTGCGTTCAACTCGGTAAGTGTGTTGTTGTCATCTTCAGTCATAAAGTTCTCCGATAAACGCAGGACTAGTCGTTCCTAAATATTTGGAAAATACTCGCTAAATCAAAATCGGGCGATTACAGACTTATTTACCCATTGGTGAAACAAGTTGCATTCAGAAACTCTAGCAGGATTACCGCTGTGACAAACATAACGTCACTCCACTTACTCTTCCCCAGCGAACTTCCGAAGGGTATAATCACCTAACTTTGAGTATATACTATCACACATTCCTTGACCCGCTTAAAGTAATTTTTGAACGCCTTATCCAAACGATTGAGACAAGAACGCATTATGAGTGCTGAGTACTTACCGTACTCCGCATCATCCGCTCGTATTTCTGTTAGTGACTTACACTGATCATAGAAACTGATAGACTGACCTGTTTTTTTGTAACAATCTATTCGCTCTTCTAATGCACTGTTATACAAAATCGCTTGCATGGCGATGAAATCACGCACTTTCTTGTGTCCGCCCTTGCTAAGTTTGGCGGTGCGCGTATGTGTTCGAGTGATGATTGCAGTAGACTCGATAACTGAGTCATTAGCCTCAAGTCCCATGAGACCTCTCCTTTCAGGATATAGATAACTTTCTTTATACTACGGTTCGTTAAATCTTGCAAGAAAAAATTTGAAAAAATGAAATGAGTTCCCAATATTGAAGAAAATTTGTAAGTTTGCTCTTGAGTGACAAACGTTGGTAATGAACCATTCTAAGGGGTCAAACCAAATGAAAGAGCCGGTGCTTAAAGCAAATCAAAGCACAGATTCAAGTTGCGAAAAATGGAACTTCAAGGTCACAAGTACCGATGGGCATCGTGGCAGATGAATTGCACAAAAATTTTTGAGCAGATGGCTAACGTAGAAACTTTCGTATAATCTCCCGGTTACTCCGCAAATATGGGAGTGACTCGCCTGAAAGCGCCCTATCTGTATGCCCTCTTTTTCTCGTTTTTGTGTCAAAAAGTATATAGTTCCCTTATTTTGCCTTTTCCTGAAATTAATAATCGATGACAAAAAACTACTCCAAATTATGACTTTGAAGCAGCCAGCACGACTCATACTGTTTGGCGGTATCTTGTAAGGAAGGGCGAATACTCTAACTTTCCAAGAGGGTGTGTATCTAGATAGTCCATGTATCTTAGCGGCCATGTCAAATTTTTTTTGCCTATACGCTTGACTATATTACTTTCTGTCTCCAATTACGTCACATACTCCTCATAAGGCTTCAACCATGTCTACCGAAATTACAGAAATTCTATCCCGAGTTCGCGTTATCCGCGATAATCTGCGGAGGCATCTTTGACCAAGAAGCGGCTCGGCAAAGGATTGACGAGTTAACTTCTCTTTCCGAAATACCCGACTTTTGGAATGATCCAGAAAATGCTAAATTGTTAATGCGGGAACGTCAAAAATTAGTTGACGCTACCTCTACGATCGAGTCACTTGACCGAGACATAAGCGATGGAGCTGAGCTTCTAGCGCTTGCCGATGGTGAACAGTCGATGCTTGAGGATATACACTCCTCATTACAAGATACGCTTCGTCGAGCAGTAACAGCTGAAATAGAATCGCTCCTTTCCGGTGAAGCAGACGAGAATGACATATACCTTCAGATAAACGCTGGTGAGGGCGGAACAGAGAGCATGGACTGGGCGAATATGCTCCGAAGGATGTTTGTACGATGGGCCGAGCGTAAGAAGTTCGATGTTAAGATTTTGGATATGCGAAAGGGCGAGGAAGCGGGTATAAAATCAATTATCATGAGTTTAAAAGGGCCGCGGGCATACGGTTGGCTTAAATCTGAACAGGGGGTACACAGGCTTGTACGCATTTCTCCTTACGATAGTTCGGCTCGGCGGCACACCTCGTTTGCGTCGGTGAGTGTGTCTCCGATAATTGATCAGTCGATCAACATAGAAATCGATCCCTCAGAGGTTAGAACTGATACCTTCCGAGCCTCGGGAGCAGGGGGGCAACACGTCAATAAAACTGATTCGGCCGTTCGATTAACCCATGAACCGACAGGGATTGTAGTCTCATGCCAAGATGATCGCTCTCAGCATATTAATAAAGCGAACGCGTGGGATATGTTGAGGTCTCGCCTTTACGAAATTGAAATGCGAAAACGCGAGGAAGCCACTAAAAGTAAACACGACGAAAAATCTGGAATCGGATTTGGTAGTCAGATCAGGTCTTACGTTTTGCAACCCTATCAAATGGTGAAAGACCATCGTACAGGTGCCGAAACTTCAAACACGTCCGCAGTTCTTGACGGAGACATTGACCAGTTTCTCACCGCATACCTCGCCTATGGAAAAGATTAGCACTAGTCAGTTCAATATAAAGTCAACGGCTGCGTCGATGTGGAGAGTTGCCGTATCGTAGGACGGAAGAGGAGCGTTATCTTCGTTGATTAGCAGACCGAATTCGGTGCATCCAAGAACAACACAGTCGGCACCTTGTACCGCGTATTGACGAATCAAATTCTCCATCCATTGCCGGCTAGTGGTTTCGACTTTGCCTCGGCATAGTTCTTCGAAAACGATTCTATCAAGTTCTTGTCTTTGATACTCGTCAGGAACAAGCACGTTTTGTCCAAGTCGCTCAATGATAAAAGACTGAGTCATTGTTGGGAGTGTGCCAATCAATAAAGGACACTCTCGGTGATCTTGCTTTATGACTTTGCCAGTTGCATCGCCTATATGAATGAAAGGACAATCTAAAGCGTCTACCAATGCTGGCGCACAGCGATGCATGGTATTACAGGCAAGAATCGCACCATCTAAGTTTGCTTTATTGAGTATTTCTGCTTTTTGGGCAAGATAAGCACCCGCTTCGTCCCAACGATTCTCATTTTTTAACGTGACTATTTCTTCAAAGTTCACAGAATACAACAACAGCTCGGCGCTGTTGTCGTTCCCCAATCGTTGATTCACGGCACGATTGATCTCAGTGTAGTACATTGCCGACGATACAGGACTTACGCCGCCAATAATTCCCAATTTTTTCATCGAGTCTCTCCCTGCCTGTCAACTACATCCCTGTCAGTTACCTGACGAGGACTCTCGCTTCGAAACAAAAAATCTTCAAATCCGACCGCACTTGCGGCTTCAGCTTTAAATGCACCTCTACAAATCACCATGCGCGTAATTCTAATAACGAGAAAAACTGCCATTGCTTGCAGTGGTACACCGAGTTTTGAAAAACGTTCAATGCCCTCGGTCTTTCAAAGAGCGAGGTATTTGCTTGATTATAAAATTAAAAATAGAATCGATTGACATTTCCGTTAGTTTTATAGACAGCACGACGTTAAGCGGTACATTTCCAGAACGTCCTCGCAGGTAATCTACCTTTGCAATGCTTTAGTCACGTCTGTCCTATTGAAACCGACCTGCCAAAGTTTGTTCACCGTAATAACAGTATCTTTAACGCATTCACTCGATTGGATAAAGTGACTATTGCATTAAGCTGTCTGTCTGTTCCAGTCCAATAAGGCACGAGCAAGAATGACGGCTAGACGCATAGGCATAGAATGCACTCTAAAGAGGTATGTTATCGTGCTTTTTCTCAGGAGGCCTTGCGACTTTGTTCTTTAATAGTCTTAATGATCTAGCGACGCGTAATCGAGTTTCGTGGGGCATTATTACGTCTTCAATATAGCCCTTTCGTGCCGCAAAATAGGGGTTCGCAAACTTTTCCTCATATAATTTTGCCTGCTTAGAAATTTTATCCGGATCGTCAATGTCAGATCGAAAAATTATTTCTACCGCCCCCTTAGCCCCCATGACGGCAATCTCCGCGGAAGGCCAAGCATAATTTACGTCGCCGCGCAGATGTTTAGAACTCATTACGTCATAAGCTCCACCATAGGCTTTTCTTGTAATAACCGTAACCTTGGGAACCGTTGCTTCCGCGTAAGCAAATAGGAGTTTCGCACCGTGTTTGATGAGTCCGCCATACTCCTGTTTCGTTCCTGGCATGAATCCTGGAACGTCTACAAAGGTTACTATAGGAATATTAAAACAATCACAGAACCGAACAAATCGTGCCGCTTTTCGGGATGCATCGATGTCTAGCACACCCGCTAGTGTCATCGGCTGGTTAGCGACGAATCCCACAGTTGAGCCTTCGATTCTGCCAAAACCTACTACGACATTTGCCCCGAACTCAGGGCCAATTTCAAAGAAGTCACTTTCGTCCACAGTTTTTTCGATTAGTTCGTGTATATCGTAAGGAGTGTTCGGATTATCTGGAATAAGGCTGTCTAGACTCTTCTCTTTTCTATCGAATTGATCGTAAGAAGGCCTGACGGGAGATTTTTCCCGATGAGAAAGCGGGAGAAAATCGAACAATCTTCGGATCTGGGTTAAGGCATCTAAGTCATTTTGAAATGCACCGTCAGCAACTCCCGATTTCTTCACGTGCACTGAAGCTCCGCCTAGACTTTCGTGGCTCACATCCTCATTAGTTACGGTTCTCACTACGTCTGGTCCGGTTACATACATGTACGACGTATCTTTGACCATAAAAATAAAATCTGTCAGAGCAGGGGAGTATACGTCGCCACCAGCACAGGGTCCCATAATCACGGAAATCTGAGGAACAACTCCCGAGTTTTCTACATTCTGTAGAAAAATGTCAGCAAATCCTGCTAAACTTTCGACACCTTCCTGAATTCTAGCTCCTCCAGCATCAAAGATACCTATCATCGGAGCTCCAACTCGGGCAGCCATTTTTTGTATTTTAACTATTTTTGCAGCGTGAGCGGAACCAAGTGATCCTCCAAACACAGTAAAGTCTTTCGAAAAGACGAACACAGGTCGACCGTTTATCAAACCGTGTCCTGTAACTACGCCGTCGCCAAGAATTTTCTGTTCGGCCATTCCAAATTCTATGGCAGTGTGTTCTACAAGTTGGTCATATTCTTCAAACGAACCCTCATCTAACAAAATTTCGAGCCTCTCTCTTGCCGTTAGCTTACCTTTGCCATGTTGTCTTTGGATTCGTGATTGACCACCACCTAGTAAAGCCTGCTCTCGCTTGGCTTTTAGTGTTTTAAGAGCTTGATTCATAGCATATTCCACTGAAGCGGTTAATGAAGGAGACGTAAATTAGATGTGGGTAAGCTCATTATACAAAAAAACTCATAAGAATCTTAGAAAATTTAGGCGAATATATAGATAGTTAAACGTTTACAAAGTATCGTGAAAGCCAGTATGATGCGTTACATACCAATCCTGTTTAGGAAGGCGCGGGCGGTGATAACTCTGTCCCGGCAGTTCGCTGGGGAAGAATAATCAGAGTGTCGCTGCCAAGATGATAGCGGTAAATTTGAACGAGATTGAAAGATATGGCGATTATATATCTGACTAAACGCTTGAAAAACTTTTAGCGCTAGCCTATATATATATGTTAGGCCAATCCTGCTTTGCAGGCGCGGGCGGCGATAAAATCCCGTGGTAGTTCGTTGGGGAAGAATAATTGAGTGTGACTCGCAGGAAACTGCGGGGTGGTCTCAAGAGAGCTCGGAACTGTATGACCGTCGTTTAGACAACTATATAATCGCCAAAGATATTATGGCTATTAGTCTCCCATATAATCGCCCAAAAATATAACTTGAAGACCCGTTTCCTAGCGAAACAGGAACCTTGTAGCTATACAATTCTACAACCGCTATCCTAATCCAACTGAGAAAAGGCTGTAACAATTGATTCGGAGTAGACAACAGGCGCAAATACAGATTTCGTTTCGCAAGAGCTTTTTGCTCAAAGCATTAATATACTACCTGTCCAGGGCTATCTTAGTCAGAAACGAAGACTCAGGAAATTTACGGTTGTTCACACGTCTAGAACAGGATATAGGTTTGTGTGCGGTGAGAAGTTGTTTTAGTCCACTATATTGGACTTTACTTGCCAATCCGTGTATACCATGGAAGGGAACCATTGATTTCGGGGCTACGCACCTAATATCCTCTGAAAACGCTTTCTCCCAAAATTTGAATTTCCAGACTTAATCCTACAGTACCTAAAATCGACAGAACTATTGCAAAATTTTTTCAACTATGATAGAAAGAAAAAAGGTTTAGAAAGTTTAATTTACAGGGATTCCCCATTATGACTGTTATTGTAAAAGAAGTTTCTAGTTCTGAACTGCCTGCTGATTGGCAAGGCGAAATCGGCACCGTGACTAATGTCAGGGTGACTATTGAAACGCTTGAAACGCCGGCTGAGGCCGACTCTCGTCCGAGCATACAAGAATTGCTTGATCGTATTAAGCCGTCTAAGCTTAAAGATGGGTGGGATGCCGTTAGCCTAATACGTCATGTGCGTGAAGAACGCACAAAGAGAATCCTGGGCCAATGAAAATTGTAGTCGATTCATCTGTACTCATTAAACTGTATCTTCAAGAACTTGCCTCAGAACGCGCACATGCGGTTCTATCGGCAATCAAAGAAAGGAACTTAGAGGCGCATGTTCCCTCACTTGCGCGCTATGAATTGTTAAGTGGTTTAACAAAGGGTTTGCATAGCGCGACAGAAGCTAAACGACATCTTCAACACTACGACACACTTGTGAAACATGACTTAATAACGGAACACCCTCCTTCGCAGGAGCTTATTTTAGCTGCAAACGTTATGGCCTTTATCGACACTAAACATCAAGGGTATATATCTTCTTATGATGCCAGCTTTCACGTTTTAGCCATTGCATTGGGGGCAGTATTTGTAACAGCTGACGAAGCTCACGTTCGACGCACCGTGACAACGGTTGGCTCGGTATGTTCCCTTGAAGAATTTGTTGTCCCTGTTTAAGAATAGAATACCAAAGCAACTATATGGTCGGTACTGAAAAAGTAGGCAAAAAAATTTGCGAGAATGATCAATTCGCGATACATTATTGCACTTGGTTGTGTGTTTCCCGCAACAAGTGTCGGAGATTTATTGAAGACCGAAGTTAAAGAGTGAAAATAGGCATATTTCTACAAATTTTAGACATACCTTTACTGTCAAGAGAAGGAAAAGTAACTTTTGATTCAGGTTAAAGTTGAAAAATTGGTTAGCATCTAATCGGAACATTCATTTTATCCATTTTGTTTCTACTAGTTAGTTCTTTCAGGAGTTTTCTTATGTTGTGTCCGACTGCACAAAGTAACGCATGGATTTGATCGCCTACAATTCCTTTGAGCCGACACCGGCGTAACCGACCTTCAGATTTCATGTGACCGATGATCGGTTCCACAGCACTTCTTTGTTTTAGATCAAATTTTTGCTGTTCTTTCAATTCACTTGTTTGTCCGGAAATATACACATTCGCACTCGCGTGATTCTGTCCTCTGTACCCTGCATCGGCGAACACATCCTTTGGGGATATACTAGTTGTGCGAAGACTGTAGGTTGTAATTATTTTCAACCAGTCTCCTGGCAGGAAACCGGTTAAAAATTCCGCGATGTGGTCTATGCCAATTATACATATGCAGAAAAGGTTCCAAAAACATATTTCTTTGTTCGGAAGACTTATAGGTTCTGGCATATGCCCATTCTCGCAGCAATGTTAGAATAAAGCGTTCAGCCTTTCCGTTTGTCTGGGGAGTATAGGGCTGAGCGAAGGTATGCTTAATGTTCAATGCTTCGCATTCCTCTGCAAACATTTTTGACTTATACCCCGAACCGTTATCTGTTAGAACTCGTTTGATGACGATGCCCTGCAAGATATAGTGTTGGTAAGTTTCTATGAGATGGTTGGTGACACTATCTGCTGTTTCATCTTCAAACATACTTACCGTTGCGTAACGCGAGTGATCATCAACGGCTACGTGCATACTCTGCATTCCTGCTGATTTGTGTCGGTTTCCACTGTCTAGGGTTCTGATCCCCTCCTCGTTTAAAATCTGTAGCGTCTTGATGTCAAGATGAACCATGTCTCCTAGATCATAGTATTCGTAACGTCGTGGAGGGGCTGTTTCTTAAGGCTCTATATCTTTCTGCAGAGAGAGAGATTCGCCCGAACCAGATGACGACTGACCGTACGTTGATGCATATTCAGTTCACGAGCGATATGATCGCCTGTGAATGTCCCATCCTTCCTCATAATGATTATCTTCTCCACTGTTTCTGGTGATGTCGCTCTCGAACTTGTATGCGGACGCGAGGATCGATCATCTAGTCCCGATTCGCCTTCGTAAACATACCTCTTTACCCTCTTCTTTACAGTCGGCACACTTACATTAAATTTCGTTGTTGCCGAAACCTTCGGCAACTTATCGATCAACACCGAGTTGACCAACGCTTTGCGACCAGAAACCGATAGGAGGTCATTTTTTTGTTTCAGACATTAGTTTGAATCCTCTCTCACTGTAAGTGGGTGAACTTTGTAGTTCCAACTTATATCATTATTCCGACAATAACAATCTATCGCCTTTCCGCACTGCTCGATAGACTAATCATTTTATCCCACTGTTGGTAACAGAAGGAAACTAGAATCCCACGTCGGGATCGGGCAGATGCCGGTCGTTGAAATGGCAGATAATCGCTGGATGACTGATTCTACTCCAATAATTAGTTGAGTAGATTCGCAACAGCCGTATAGAATTTACCCGTCAAATCCTAAAATACGATTTCTCGCTTTGCTTGTCGAAGACTACGCCGATGAGTGGCTATGGTGACCTGCGATGTTCTATCGCTGGGATGATCGGATAGACCGACAAAATGCAGCTGAAACACTCTATCGAGAATTAGTAAATGGAACTCTTCCAATTCCTAGATTCATTGCCTTGAACCTATTGAAACGACGACAATTAGAAGGTTATGTCAGAGGTGATGGTGTTACCTCAAAGACACGAAATCATGAAGAACAAACCTACCTTTCATCAATCGATTTACTTCAGAAGATACTAGAAAATCGGCCATTCATTCTTGGACAATCACCAACAATTGCAGATTTCGGGATGATGGGGCCAATGTTTAGGCATTTCGGACAAGATCCTACGCCGGCAGAAATTATGAGACGACGAGCGCCCGCGGTATTTGAATGGGTCGCAAGGATGTGGAACACAAGAATGGAAACTTCGAACGAGAACTTAATTGAAGCAGTTGAAGATCCACTACAAGTCTTTCTGCACGAGGTGTGTGAAACTCATCTCGCGCAACTCAAGCAGAACGCTATAGCATATGGACGCGATATACGTCGATATGATCACACTATTCAGGGGTGTGATTATCATCAAGTTCCTTTGTCACGATATAGAGTTTGGTGCCTAGAAGAACTTCGTCGACTATGGAGCGAACTCAAACCCGAAAGTCAGTCAACCTTAAAATCCATATTAAAGTCGTCTGAAGCCAATGTCCTATGGGAGAGATTTACGCATACACCATCAAACTATGACGTAGAACGAGTTGCCCCATTCAATCAAGCTATAAAGGTTTTTTAAAGAAGGAGTGCCAATACATTAAATATGATTATGGGAATGTAAAGAACGAAAAACTTAGAGCGTCTGCAGCTCGAGTTGATAGGTTTTTGCTCTGTAGCCTTATAAGAGACCAAATTTTCTTGGAGGGACTAGCTAAGGCGAAGCCTTCTTATAATTGGAAACAGAAGAAATCGAGAGAATCAACTTGATTCGCTAACGCTCTTACCCTCAGAGGTTAAACGAAGAATCACGGTTCTCGATACTCTTGCATTGATTCCGTCAACAATTGCTACGATTTGTTACCCAAATTTAGCGGTAACTTCGTGAAAACTTCAAAATTTGGGTCTAAAATCTCAAATTCCGTTCTACACCACGAGATTTTACCCCGAAAACTGAGGTTCATTCCCCATACTTCCCATAAATGTGTCTTTCTCAACCTTTTTCGTTTAACCTCTCAGGATAACTTGATTGCTCTTTCAACTTATTGAGTTATTTCTGTAGTATACTATTGAAAGTGCAAATTGCTTCGTTCCCGACGAGACTACTTTGCTCCAGCATATATTAGACGGGAATCTAACTATGAAATCTTTGCTCATTCGCATTGGAATCGCAGTTGTTGCGATTTGCCTCACAGGAATACTTGGCTTTAATCTGTTCAAAACTCAGATCGCAACCGCTGTATTCAACACAATGGTTGATAGAAATGCGGGAGTGGATCCTAGTCTCGAACTTCCCGATGGTCTTCACGTTTATTTGTGTGGAACCGGTTCACCATTGCCAGATCCAAATAGAGCGGGGCCTTGTATTGGGATATTGGCAGGACAAAAGGCCTACGTAGTTGATGTTGGATCAGGCGGTGTTCGAAATCTTGGTCTTATGGGATTTCCTTTACAAAGACTAGATGTCGCTTACCTCACGCACTTACATTCTGATCATATTGATGGTCTAGGAGAACTTATGCTGATGGCTTGGATCCGAGGTGGCAGAGATACTCCTTTACCAATTTCGGGACCAAAGGGAACAACAACGGTTGTGAATGGATTTAACGATGCCTATCGAATCGACAGTACCTTCCGAACTGCGCATCACGGAGCAGATATTGCTAATCCGAACGGGTTTGGTGGCAAGCCGATCGAGATTATGCTTCCCAAAGGCCCTAACGGAAAAAAAGTTGTGCTTGAGCAAGATGACTTGAAGATAACAGCAATAAACGTCGAACATGCACCGGTCGAACCTGCCTTTGGTTACAGGATCGACTACAAGGATCGTTCGGTCTCAATCAGTGGTGATACCATCTACCATGACGGTTTTGTAGCTGCTTCGCAAGATGTTGATGTAATGCTTTATGAAGCCCTTAATCCTTATATGGTTAAAACGATAGGAAACAGATTGGCCGAACTCGGCCAATCTAATGCGGCAAAGGTTTTTGCTGACATCCTAGATTACCATGCATCTCCAGAAGAAGCAGCGATGGCAGCATCAAAGGCAAATGCTGAAACCCTTCTCCTTTACCATATTGTTCCAGGCGTTCCTATAGAATTGATTGAATCTGTTTTTCTAAAAGGAACAAAATCTCACTTTAATGGAGACATTCTCATGGGCCAAGACGGTATGGTTCTCAGCCTTCCGTCTGGTTCTGGTAAGGTTATTGTAAACTGATAAAGTTCGTGTACTTATTTCCCTCCAACATCTCAATGCACTCTGGGATCACGTCCTCACGTATAGCCTTTTCAGGTCTATCAAGTGTTGCTGGAGAATCACTTCCTCAAAAAAAGGCAGAAATTAGATGGAATCTTGTTCTGGCTACCTTGCCATAAAAACTGAGAATGAATGCCTGAACAGCCAGTTCCTCTGTTACGCCTTCGGTTTTCACTCTTTCAATGTATTGGTAATCAACCGGACGTTCTATTGCTTCTGTTTTTTATGTCATACGGGCTGAGGTACTCAACATCAACAAATTTTATGAAATCCGCTACCTCTCAGTTATACGGAACTGTAGGATTAAGTCTGGAAATTCAAATTTGGGGAAAAAGCGTTTTCAGGGGATTTTAAGCGATTTGCTTTATTATTCCTCAACTATAGGCGTCTATAGAATAACTATACCGTTCACGATTGCTAGTCCTCAGATATAAGTGTCCAAAGCTTGATAGTTCCCAAAATCTATAATGTTTCACGCTGTTTCTTCATAATTACGGGAGTCTGCACGATGCCGCGGTTTTGTTTAAGCGCCAATTTTGCTCACTACTTAGCAATATTGACGTAATATGGTATACTGTTGCTCTTACTACTCCCCCTCATTACAAAACATTCTTGTTGCAAAAGAATCGTTTCTACTTTAAAACAACAATTATATGCGGGATTGTAACTTTTTCCGCTAATTACCACAGGAGATTGAAAAAATGCCTCTTGGAAATGGATCCGTAGTTACATCTGTACTGCCAACTATTGAAGTTGAGGAGAATGTTGCAAAGGAATGTTGCGTTTCGGACATAGAGGAAGTAGGGACATTGGAGGGAGTAGATTTCACCAAATTCGTGAAAGTTGAGTATGTAACACCTGACGAGGCAAAACGGCTTGCAGAGGAATCAAGGGCAAGAGAGCGTCCAATTGATTACCAATACATTGAACAAATGGAGAAGGAGGGAGTAACAGAGGAAATCGCAGTTAGGGCGTTTGTCGGAAGGTTTGGGGGGAACGAAAATCAAACAAAATTTTTTTTGAATTCGAGATTCTACTATGGAAGCGATGCTCCTACACCGCTTGATAGATTGAGAAAAGCTGTAGCTGAGGGAACGATTCCAGAGTGTATTGAAACGTTAGAACAAACAAAAGAGGCCTTGGAACGTGGAGCTCATTTCTAATGGTTAAACTAAGTGCTAGAAGCCTAATAACAGAAGTAACAGCCGGAAGTTTACCGAGTATTTCCGAAATAGTTCAATTGTTTAGTGGGTTGCAAGTGCGGAGAAACATAACCAATTTCGTTCGCGTCTTTAAAACAAAGTATATTGACACCCTTTTAGAACCAGGATACTTTCCGAGCCGGTTTGGATATACTACTCATCCGAAACGGCGAGAATATCAATTTTGGACGAGGGTAACATATGGTGCGCAAACTATTGATACAGCGATCTATGAATCGATAGTTCGAGACGCTTTTGACCTTAATCCTATTCGTGTACTGACCCCTATGGATTATCTAGATAGATCTGTGATATCCTTTTCTAGTGAAGCCTTCCAATTTTTAACATTACTCGAATTGACAGGCGGAAAGGCTACTTGCTATGGAGTACCAACTGACGTTATTAGGAGTTCCGATCATACAGAAGGTCAGCACTTTTCTAGGTTCGTATACGAAAGTATGCCAGAAATAGACGGTTTCATTTATCCTAGTAGATACACTGAGGAGGAATGTGTTGCGCTTTATCATGATCGGGTTATGACTAGATTGCGTTCGACTGCTCCAATGCAACTTAACAGTGACATAGTAATATACGCGATGTTATCAAAAAACATAATAGTAGAATAAACGTGGAAACGTAACTTGCTTCTCCAAATTACAGAGTACATTCATGCTAAGAGAAAGTAGCCGGTTTCGACTATGTTCCGAATGCTAAGAAGAAAACATAGAGTTTATTAGAGATTAAGCGACTATATACCTGTGAAGTCCTACAAACTGGTACGTAGTATGATATACTACCACTATACAGCAATTCCATCTAGAGGAAACAGTATTGGGGCAGATATTACGCAACACCACTATTACTCACGCAGTCAGAAAAGAGCTCCAAAAGACACCCAGAAAGTCCTAAATTATACGTTATCAAAGCGCTTCGAGTTATACATTTTGACGAACAAGAAATAGCGTGAACGAGCGTCGGTAGAAGATCGCCCCCACGCCCCAAAGAACCTCGTTCTAAGAGTTTGACCCGCGTCGAATAGGCCGCTTGCGTTTTGTTCCGGAGATAAACAAAACTGACGTTAGACGATTGCTTATATTCTCTAGAGGAGTCTATTCCGCGTTGAAAATTCGATCCTTCACCGTCATATTTAATGCTCTTCAAAGTTAATGAGACTAATTGGGCCATATCACGTATTCGTCACCAGGAAGTCCTTTCGCGTCGCCGACTTTATCGATAAGTATAGCGCTCTCAATTGAATACGGGTACAGAGGTTCAACTGCATTTTTATGATGGGCTTCTAACAAAACTTTAAGCTCAGTAAGCTTATCATTTCTACTCTCTGCTAAATTTACCTGCTCTGTCGGGTCTGACTTCAGGTCAAACAACCACTCTTTGTTTTGCCTAGCATTGACTTGCAGTTTCCAATCTCCAGATCGGACAACTTGGTAGTATCCAGATTGCCAGAACAGAGCATCATTCGGTCTTTCAATTATACCCGTCCCCGTCGCAACCGGTAACAAATCTTGCCCATCTATTTCTATATCAGAGGGAATCTTACTATTTGCCGCAGAGACGAATGTCGGAAGAACATCAATATGAGCCACAGGCTCTTCAATAAGCGTTCCTGGCGGTATTTTGGCAGGCCACTTTACCATCATCGGGACACGAATTCCTCCTTCAAAAAGCGTAATCTTCCAACCACGAAAAGGTTTATTGACATTTGGCAGGTTTATATAACCAGCACCACCATTATCACTAGTCAGTACAACTATAGTGTTATCCGCTAGTCCTTCCTGTTCCAGTTTATCCATTACGTTCCCTACACTTCTGTCAATCGACTTTACCATTGCAGCATACACTCGGAGACGGTGAGGTGTGATATCTCCTACCGCTTCATAATCGGCAGTGGTTGCTTGAAGCGGCGTATGTACACCCCAATGCGAAAGATATAGAAAGAAAGGTCTGTTTTTATTGGCCTCTATTACTTTCAAGCTTTCTTCTGTGTACCAATCCGTGATATAGCCCCCTGGTTGAAACACTTCTCCCATATTATAGGAGGCCGCATGTTGCATACGAGTCCATAAAAATTTATCAATAGGATCCGTTGGAATTTTAGCGTTAACGACGTTTGGATCATTAACTGGAAGGAATAGTCCACTTTGCATTAGCAAGCTTTCATCAAACCCTTGCGCGGTTGGCCGACTTTCTAAACTGCGTCCCAAATGCCACTTACCAATGTGTACCGTGTGATACCCGTTATCTTTGAGTAGCTCAGCTACAGTAACTTCTGAAGCCGGAAGTCCCATATCGTCGTAGGGAACTCGATTTCTATCTTGTTCTTGGTTGAAATCTATAAGAGGAAGAGTGCCGCGATCTGCCGAATTCGCTATAAACGAAATCACTCGTGAAAAACCTTCTGGAGTGGGAGTAAATTCGAATCCAGTCCGAGTTGGATACCGACCGGTCATAAGCATCGCACGGGAAGGGGCGCAAGTGGCGGTACCGGAATATGCTTGAGTAAAAATTGCGCCTTCGGCTGCTAGTCGGTCAATATTTGGAGTAGGAACAAGTCCATCGGCGACACCGCCCCCAAAAGTGGAGATGTCATTGTATCCTAAATCGTCGACCAAAATCAATACGACATTTGGTGGACGCTCCGAGATTGGTTGGTTCGGTCCTTGCTTCCATTCGACTTCTTTGTAGGGCGCTATTTCAATTCTATCTTGTTTCACCCGCTCCAAGATTAAAAAGGTTACAATGGAAACACGATTGAGATAGCCGAGGCTAACGATGATAGCTACTAGGACTGCAACGCCAATCAGTACTTTCTTCCACATACTAATACTCCGAACTCCAAGCAAATTTAAGCTACAATTCTTTCACATCCTGATCCCGAAATAAGTGAATCGATCAATTTACGGTCAGAATCCGATTTTGCCTGATAACTCTCTCGTAGCCATTCCAAGCATTTCGCTTGGTACTTGAATACTGGTTGCCGCCACAACCGACCGTCAATCTGTGTTTCAAAACTGTCTTCACCTGCTTGAATAGCTTTTGCATTGGCGAGCATCGCCGGGACGTAGGTTCGGCCAATTTCTGTAAGTAGTGGGTAAAGATGATCCTTAGCCTTTTCATACGATATCCAATCTTCCTCGGTGGGTTTAACACCAGACAGATCATCCATCAAATCAACCCAAGCGCGCACTCGCTGAGAGGTTCTATTTGTTATTCGAGCAGACGTAGGTTCGACAACAGCCAACTGTGTGAGTTGCCCATAAATGGCAAAATCCGCAGATGAGGGACGAGAGCCGAAGATGTATCCCTTTTTCTGAATGATACTGTCGAGAATTTCAACTAGTCGTTGATACGACGATTCGATTGTTTCACCGGTAACCTCATTTGAGCCGACAACATATAGTCGTTCGATTTGCCTCGTGGAAAAGTCTGTTGCAAACTGTTCTGCAGCTTCTTTCTGAGCGGTGTTCATTCCCCAATAAACGAGTAGAGGAGCGGCATTTTCGGCATCTTCATTATGCGCCCACCTAAAGTGAAACATCGCTTTCGTTACCCATTCATCACCATAATCTTCAATTAAATCATTAATGAAACCTAGTACAGGGTCAGATGGGATGAGAGAACGACCCGTATAATCGTTTTCGAGTCGCCGCGTAATCGGAGTTGAGTCTGTTACCGGAGCTAGACTTCCGTCGGTGCCATCCTTGAAGAAGAATGTTGGAAGAAGGCGAACCTTGGGCGAAGGATATCCTTGCGGAATATTCCCCGTTCCCCAATAGATAGTATAGGGAATTTGGCGGTATCTAAGTATCCCTAGCATTTTTCTGGTATAAGGTGAACCCGGAGCCCCCGTGAGTTCTAGTCTATCTATGACTTCCATAGTGGTTTTTCCTTATTAAATTTCAGAAATGATTAGTTTAGCGTAAATTTGAAATTTTAAAACATTTTTTGGAGATGTTCATGAAGAAGTTAATACTAGTGTTGCTGTTTTTTCTCTGCGTTGGTTGCACAACGATTGACATTCCAAATTTAATTGATCGCTCTGAAGTGACGATCTTTGTTGCTGAAGAGATTATCACAATGCGACAGAAGGGAGAGACGGTAGAAGCCGTTGCAGTTAGAGATGGAAAAATTCTAGGTATAGGATCTTACGATGACCTCTCGACAGATTACCCGGACGCAAGAACAAACAAAATTTTTGAAGATATGATTCTTTTACCGGGTTTCATTGATCCTCACATGCATGTTGTTTTAGGAGGGATGCTATATGGTCATCCGTTAGCTCCGCCATGGCCGATGGCGGTTAGCGGTGGAATGATAGAAGGTTACCCAAGCCGGTACTTGCTGTTGCAACGAATTCAGGAGATCGTTGACGCAGCACCTCAAGATAGCAGTCCGGTCGTCGTTTACGGATACCACAATTTAGTACAAGGTGATCTCGACAAAGATGATTTGGATAGAATTGCGCCTGATCGTGCCTTGATCATTATCCATTATTCAGCACACGATTTTTATTTGAACTCGGTCGCTTTACGGGTCATCGGAGCAACCCCTAAACTGAAAGAAAAATTTCATGGGATTGGTGTATCTGATGAAGGAGAACTAACAGGTCGAATCTATGAAGATGCCGTACCCATTGTATTGCAAAAAATGGGTCATGTTTTGATGGCTGAAGAGGTTATTGATGCTGGATTAGATCGCTACTTTCAGATAGTACGAGAGGCGGGTATTACTACGACAGCCGAACTAGCATACGGAATTTTCGGCAGAGTAATTGAAAATGCAGTGATAAAGAGGAACTGGAATTCGATGAATCCAGACTTTAAACTGTATTTGGTACCCGAGTTTCGAGCTATGAAACGGGAATTTGGAGACGGTGCAATTGCTAGCATTGAAGGATTTCTTTCTGGAGAAATCGAGACTCCTGCTCCTACACTACCTAGAGTGAAGTTTTTTACTGATGGAGCCTTTTACTCTCAAACCATGAAGCTTAGTTCGCCTGGTTACCTTAGTGGTCAATCTAAAGGTAGTGATGGGCTTTGGGTGACCAAGCCGGACTCTCTGGTGACAGTTTTATCGAGCGCAACTAACGCAGGTTTAGGTGTCCATATTCATTCAAATGGTGACAGTGCTCAAACAGCGACATTGCAAGCTCTCAAAGAGTTGCGATCTGATGGCTTTGAGGGAGACTTTGTAATTGAGCATGGAGGCTTATTCTCTCCGTATCACGTAGTTGAAGCAGGCAGGGCAGGCGCAATGGTATCGGTAGCAAGTCATTACGTTTTTTACATGTCAAATATCTACGCTAATCCACTCGGACCTGCTCGAGCAAACTGGATTACTCCGTTGGGAGGCTTAACTGAAGGTGGAGTTCCCGTGGCCTTGCATTCAGATGCTCCTCTAGCTCCGCCTATGCCTCTTCGGGCAGCCGGTGCACACATCACGAGAATCACAAGAGAGGGAGTTCCATACGCGATAGACCAAGCATTAACCCCTCACGAAGCATTAGAAGCAATTACGTTAGATGGAGCGAGAGTGTTAGGTTTGGAGGATGAAATCGGTAGTATAGAAGTCGGTAAGAAGGCCGACTTTACTATTCTAAAAGAGAATCCTTTCGACGTGTCACCTGACGAATGGACGGACATACCTGTATGGGGAATTGTTCTGGAGGGGAAGCTTAAACCAGTGATGACTACAAAGAAAAAAATCAACAAGTAACCTCGAATCGAAAATTTTTGAAGATAACGCATAGACACTGGCTAAAAAATGTATTCTGTCTTGAGCAAAGGTCACTAAAGTGAGTACTTCATTCGTTACTCGGTCAGTTTATGATTGGCTACTACGGCGACTACTATTTATAGCTGAGTGATTCTTACGTGTCTATCAAATTTTTGAACGGAGGATGTCTCCCACTTGCAGAAGTTAAATAGAATGGTGCCTACTTGCATTCTATAGTCGAGAAAATCATGTAAGAGTGTTGGAATTTAAGGGAATTTTTGTCTAGGAATGTTACACAAAATAAATTCGCACATGGTAATCACCAAATGATGTAACCGAATTTGCAGTAATCCAGTCGCGAATACTATACTGTACTCTAAAAAATTAAAATTCTATTAGTCTGTGCTGATTAGAGTGCTATCTTATCTCAATTCTTACTTTCCTTCGTTTCTTGATAAGTAGGTTTCTAAAAGGAATGTGGAAAGAGTACCAGCAGTGTTAAGTGCGAGCGTTGCATGTCTGACTAATGGTCGAATGGAGTTTATACTTGTGCCGTGAGCACCGCTTGCGTCATTACGGAAACGTCCCAAATTCCAAACAACTTCCGTTAAGCTGGAAAGTAAACTATTAAGAATTTCGTTAGTTTGACCGTCTGGAGCAAGTCTTAAAACTTTGCTGGTCTCTGTAAACATCTTTCTGATTCCAGTAGGAATTTTTTTCTTGCTCATTCGCCCTAGGATAAAGATGCAAACTGTTTCTAATAACGAGTTAGCTATTGTTATTGCAATATATGGCTTGGTTGTTCGAAGATCCATCGCATCTTGCCATAACACATGAACTGTTTCAAAGTTAAATGCCTCGAGTGATTTATACAGTTCGGTTTCAACGATTATTGAGCTTGTCAAACTATACTTGTCTATCAAATGCTTAAACATCTGATAAACAAGTATACGTCGGTAGTTCAATGCTCCGGGGCCGGAGTACAATTTTGTCAGCGCGTCTTGCAGTTGTCTAGTGTCTCTAGACTCTTTTACAATTACAGGTAAAGTTAAAGACTCTACTTCTAATAGGTTCGATCTTAGTTTTCCGTATGCGTCGCCATCCACTATGTTATTATCAGAAGCCGCTTGGACAATTTCAAACAGCAATCTTATTTTTTCTGTTTGAGTAGGTGGGATTGTAATACCATTATTTGCAGAGGGCATGTCTGACTCCTTTCGAACTTATGATTGCTCAATCGCACTGTGTAATCTACTAAATGTTATCGCAATTTTATTGATCATCTCTGCCCCTTGCCAGATATGAGGATCACTTCGATTTACGTTTAGGCAATCGTACACACTTTTATCCTCGTTCTGATCCGAATCCAGAAGACTGTCATATGTTCCAAGTTTAGTTAAAGCGAATAACGGTTCAGTATACTCCGAAAAATTGATCATGTCGTTTTTTTCTTCAAGAAATTGTTTAAGAAGACGAATAGATTTAAACTTGTTGTCTTTTTGTCGAACTAACTTTTTCAGCTGTTTTTCATTGATTCTTTCAATACAGAATTTGTGTAAGTTGTTAGCAAGTGATCTTAATGTATCATCATCGAGTGATCTAAACCTATCTATTAGTTTTGTAACTGTTTGTGTATCTGAGAAATTGCGATAAAGTTTCAAACTAAATTTTCTTTGAAATAATTCTTCAATTTTGCTAAGTTCAATAAATAACAGTTGTTCTGGAGCAGTGCTGTCGACTGGAGTAGATGCAATTTGAATTTTCGATAGCTCGCGGCTTATTCCGAAATTGGGAGAACAGTTTTGACTAACCCATATTTTCTGTTGCCAATACGGTAACTTTGCGATATCGAAAGCATATACTGTTATCAGCCCTTTTTTGTTAACACCAAAGTGAACTGATGTATCAGGATCAGCAAAAACAAAGCCAGTTTCCATAGTGTCCCAAACTATTTTTCCACCACGATTAGCAACGAGCAAGTTAACAACTTCGGGATTAAACCAAAGATACTTGTTTATCTCTTCGTATTTAAGGGTAGATAATTTAACTTTGTTGTTAGTTTCATCAACTTGTACCATAAATTCGTCTTTAGGTTCGGAGTATCCAACCAAACTTGATTGTTTAGCTGGGTTTATCCATTCGGCCCGCCATAGTCGACCGTGAATATGATATCGATCGGGTTTCTCAGTTTTACGGAACTCTGTTATTGTGTCACAACTCGCAAATCTGATGTTGTTAGAAACAGGTATAGTATCTCTTTCGTTAACACTGTTGCCCGATCGTTTAACAGAAATGCCATTTGAGTCAGGCAAATCGCCTTCGGAGGTAATATGGTAACAAGAAAGTGTACACCTGTGGTGGGGTTCATTAATGAGTTCGACAGTTTCTTTTTGAATATAGTCAGGCTTTATTTTAACTATAGATTGTCGTTCTCGGTAATAGTACAAACGTAATGACGAATCTAGTGCATAGAGATAGTCTCGTATGAATTCAGCGCGTATCTCAACAAAACTTATATCCCCTTTTTCATCTTTAAAGCAGCGAATGACCTCTCTGTCACCCTCTTTAGGGCGAATCCAGCGATCATTATGCCGAACGAGCTTGTATGCTAGTACGAAGTCTTGATTGATGTATATTTCGTTGTTGAAATCAGCGTCTATGTATTGCCCCATTACTAATCTTTCGCCAATTTTGTTCATTTCTCGATCATAAATGTTCCCGGATTTGTGATACTTGTTGGCTTTGGAAACGTAGGGAGTTACATTGTCCTGTCCCCAGTCACTCCAGCTCAATTTTTCGGCGAGATCTTTATACTCGTTCGAAACAATGCCACTTTCAACATGAATGAAATCTTCTTTAAGGTTGATTTCTGGATACTTTTGTTCTTTCATGTTGAACTTCATACCGTAAACGGGTATCCAATCCTTCCTCGCAAAGCAATGCCTTTGAGGAGATTGCATTTCCATCCACTTTTGTTCACTATTGAGCATTTATGTTGACCTTGCATAATGTTGAATGTCCAGGTTTTGCGACAGCCGTGCGGGTGTTACATAGTTATCAGTACAGATTTTACGAGACGAGACTTAGACGATTCCAAAAAAGTATTGTACTACAGAAATATGAACACCTCAACAGTTCAGCGTAAAGAAGATTATTTTCTGTAACGGTCACAAGTATTGCAATTATTGGATTACTAGTACTTCAGGAGAAAGTTTGGAAATTCAAATTGGGGAAAACACTACTCGGAATCAAGCTCCCAAAATAGTCTTAATCCCTATTAGGAGGCCATCACGGCTAATGATAATGGCGGTACTATCGCTTACCTAGGTTCTCTCACCGTTAGAAAGCGTCGAAGTAGATGTGCTGACAATTTGTGTCTACAAGGTTCGTCGAGTCGGATTTGGTACGTTAATAGTATTGTGGAACCAACATAGCTGCAGGAAAGTCTGTAGATTAGATCGTCGCGTATCACAGTGCTAGGTTATAGTGAGATATATTCGTCAAATTTCTGATATAATAGAGTTTGTTTCCTTGATGTCATTTCACTTAGAACTAGAGATTCATGCAAGAACTTTCGTCTCTAAACAAATCCTTAAACGGTCAGTATAGAGACGTACGTTCACTGTCTCTACGATTGGTTGAAGGTCTAAGTGATGCTGATTGTACGGCTCAGTCTATGGAAGATGCGAGTCCAGCAAAATGGCACCTAGCCCACACGACGTGGTTTTGGGAAACATTCCTGCTGAAGGATACCTTCAAATCATATACACCTTTTAACGATAGTTTCGGATTCCTTTTCAATTCCTACTATAACGAAATAGGAGAAAGACATTCTAGGCCTAAAAGAGGCTTACTGACACGACCCTCATTAGAGGAGGTATTGCGCTACCGCCAGCATGTTGACAATGTGCTGTACGAACTGTTGGCAGGAGACGTAACTCCTAGCCAGTGCGACCTTGTACGCCTCGGTATTGCTCACGAACAACAGCACCAAGAGCTTCTCCTAACAGATATACTTCACTTGTTTGCTCAAAATCCAACGAAACCTGCTTTTCGCGAACGTTCAAATACTTCAACTAACTACGAGAAAGAAGCAGAACCAAGTTCATGGATAGATGTTGATGGCGGGCTTATTACTATTGGCACTTCAAATGAGGCGTTTGCTTTCGATTGCGAAACGCCGCCTCACAAAGTTTTCCTCGAATCATTTCAACTCGCGAGTAGAGCGGTATCTAACGCTGAGTGGATAGAATTCATTAATGATGGCGGATACTCCACACCGTCTCTGTGGTTATCCGACGGATGGGATAGGCTCAATCAAGAACAATGGAATGCTCCGCTATACTGGGAACGACATGACGGAGAATGGCAGTCAATGACTCTTTATGGGTGCAAGAATCTAGCCCCAAATGCGCCGGTGAGCAACGTCAGTTTCTACGAAGCTGATGCCTACAGCACATGGGCAGGTGCGAGGTTACCAACAGAGTTTGAATGGGAACATGCCGCCCGTACAGGGCAACATATATCCGGTCAGTTCCTTGATCTGGAAAATCTTGAATGCTTGAAAATACCAAATGACAGTAATCCAATACTCGCCGGAATGTACGGAAACGTTTGGGAATGGACCTCTTCGCCGTTTCGTCCTTATCCCGGATTTACAGTTGCAAAAGGAGCAGTCGGAGAGTACAATGGCAAGTTCATGAGTGGACAATATGTTCTTAAAGGCGGCTCATTCGCAACTCCGCCTAACCACGTCAGAGCAAGTTACAGAAATTTTTTTCATCCCGAAAAACGTTGGCAGTTCTCCGGTCTGAGACTAGCAAAGTGAATCCAAATTAATGGTCAATCCTATAAACGAGCAAGAAAATCAGTTTCTAAACGATGTTATTGATGGACTGTCGAAACCAAATAAATCACTACCAAGTCGATGGTTTTACGATGAGGACGGCTCAAAACTCTTTGACCAGATAACTCAACTCCCTGAATACTATCTAATGCGAACAGAGATGGCAATTCTGCATGAATATGCCAAAGAAATTACCGAGAAATTTGGTTCGGAAGTTGCGTTAGTTGAATATGGTGCAGGTTCTGCACGAAAAGTTAGAATACTGATTGATGCTAGCGACCTAATACGAATGTATCTTCCTTTCGACATATCAGTCGAACACTTAGAACGGACAGTCGTTCAAATGCAAGAGGATTATCCAAACCTCGCAATTCGTCCGATCGATGGTGACTTTATGGAAAGGGGAGTACAACTCGAGTTGGCGCAAGAAGAATGGAAGCGCGTTGGCTTTTTCTCTGGATCAACTATCGGGAACCTGTCGAATCAGCAGATCGCAAAATTCATGCAATCAGCCCGATCGACTTTGGGAAGCGACGGAATATTACTTGTAGGATTAGATTTACCAAAATCTTTAGATGTTCTCCTACCAGCATATAACGATGCTAATGGAGTTACCGCCGAATTTAACTTGAATCTTCTTAGACGGGCAAATAGAGAATTGAATGCAAACTTTGACCTCAATACATTTGAACATTCAGCAATTTGGAATGCAAAGGAAAGTAGGGTGGAGATGCATCTCGTTAGCCAAAGAGATCAAGAAGTGAGTATCGGGGAACACACTTTCAAATTTGAACGAAACGAATCGATCCATACGGAAAATTCCCGCAAAATGTCGATCGAATATCTTTCTCAGATTATAGAAGATTGGACCGTAGACACATACTGGACAGATGAAAACAATTATTTTGCACTAGTGATGTTAGTTTAGTTCGCTCTCAATAGCCCTAAGTTAGCGAGATTATCTGCCATCTCATTATTGGGATCACCGGAGTGTCCTTTCACCCACTTCCACGTCACTTTGTGCTGAGCAGTGCAATCCTCTAGTTCGAGCCATAAATCTTTATTCTTTACTGGTTTCTTACTCGAAGTGCGCCAGCCATTTTTCTTCCATCCCGCTAACCACTTCGTGAGACCGTCTTTGACATAGTTGCTATCTGTATACAGTGTTACTATGGAATTAGGTTCTATGTTCTGCAGCGCCTTGATCGCGGCAGTTAGTTCCATGCGATTATTTGTTGTCGATGAGTCTCCTCCCCAGAGTTTCTGAGTATCGCCATCGCTTATAATTAAACACCCCCAACCACCAGGGCCAGGATTGCCTTTACATGCGCCATCAGTCCAAATTTCTATTTTGGATTTTTTGTTTAAATCAATTGTCTTTTGCATCTCTTGTTTCCTTAATATCCGTAATCAGTTGCGGATTGCATTTTTCTATGAAATTCTAACCTTCTGACATAATCCATTGGGTCATGAGGTTTGACGAGAGCCTCGCTAGAGTTTTTCACCCAATCCGTCAAACGCGTAAGAAAAAACCTAAGCGCAGCGCCGCGAGCGAGCAGGGGAAGGGCTTCTACTTCGTCAGAACTCAAAGCTCGTACTTCGTTATATCCCGCTATCAATGCCAAAGACTTAGCTTTATCAAAGTGTTTTCCACTTGGATCAAAGGCCCAAGCGTTTAGACAAATTGCCAGATCATAGGCCAATGCATCGGTACACGCAAAGTAAAAATCAATTATCCCAGATACTTCTCCTCTCTCAAAAAATACGTTATCTGGAAAAAGATCAGCGTGAATCGTTCCTCGAGGGAGTTTACTGCTCAAGGTTTTGGCGGCATAAGTCTCTTTTAGATCGCCAGAGATTAGATCAGCTAAACCAACTTGGATAGCGTTTGCCGCTCCCGCCAATCCTTTCCATAAATGCCGCCAACCTGCCGGGCCTAAATTGTTGGGTCTGATACCCCCATAGTCCTGCAACGCAAGATGCATTCTCGCCATAGCTGCACCGATCGTGTGACAATTATCGTTAGTTGGGTGAGTAGTAACGGCTCCTTCTAGAAATGTAACGATTATTGCTGGCCGGTCGTTGAGAGATTTTAGAACCTGTGAATCTCGAGCTTCAACAGGTACAGGACAAGGAAAATTCTTGCTGGCAAGGTGTTTTTTGAGGTTTAGAAAGTATGGAATATCACGAGCGTCAACACGAGTCTCGAACAAGGTTAATATATACTTGCCGAGATTAGTCTCGAGGTAAAAATTTGAATTCTCAACGCCCGACTCAATTCCTCTAAATGCAATAACATCCCCGATCGCGTAAGCTTCAAGAAATGTCTCAAGGTCGTGCTGATCAACTTTCGTGTAGACAGCCATCGTTAAGATTTCGCTAATGTAACCATGTCTCGTTGCAGTGTGCGACCTGCGATGAGATAATGTAATGCGGCCCAACCGTATAGGCACACAAATATAATGATCGACCACTGAAGACCAACGGCATCCGCGTTCGTGCAAGCCTCAATTTGTTGATCAGAAAGAGACAACTCGGCTACGTTTCGACAGACTTCTAGCGAGAGATCAAGACCACTGCCTGAGAGTTGCCAAGATTTTAAAACCGTCGAGAGATAGCCGATTATTGGAGGACCAAGTCCGTAACCGAGAATGTTTACTACAAACAAAGTGATTGCGACCGAAGTTGCTCGCATCCTACTATCCGTTACGCCGGTTGCCACGGCATACATCGGACCCAAATAAAAATAATGGATCATGGCCGCCACCATGAGTAATGGAGTGGCAAGCAACAAATTGTCTAAGTAGAATCCAACGGCATAGAACGGAACAGACAGTCCCATACCAAGAGCCGGTAACCAAGATAAGGCGTTAGGATACTTTTGAGCAAACTTGTCTGCAAACCAGCCAGATGAGAATACTCCCAAAGCTGCCATTAGTCCTAAGATTACGCCATATAGTAGAGTAGCAGTTTGAAGGTCTAAATTGTGTGTCCGGATTAAGAATGAAGTTGAAAACTGTCCGACACCATAACCAATAAACGATGCTATCGTTGCTCCTAAAACCACATGAACATAAGTGGGTTTTGTAATGAGATACCTTATAGCTTCCGGAAAACTTGCGCCTTCCTTTTTCTGCATGTGAGAAGGATCCGTATAACCACGTGGAGGTTCCGTAATAGTTGTTTTGACAACTAAACCGACTATCAGTCCGGGAACACCGACCAGAATAAATGCGATTCTCCAGCCTTCAATGCCCTCCCAAGCGATAATGTTAGCAAGCCATAACCAGTTCATCGAAACTAACCCGGCGTAAACGTTATCACCACTTAGATTCTGAGCAATAAATCCAGCGAATACTGCGGCGAACATTCCGCCAAGAGGCACCCCCATCGCATAAATCGAAGCTGCAGCAGAGCGACTCCCCGGTCTGAAATAGTCTGAGATTAAAGATTGAGCGGGGGGTGTGCAACCGGCTTCTCCGATTGAGACACCGACGCGGAACACAAACAACCAGAAAAAAGAAGCTGCAATACCGCAAAACGCTGTCATTAAGCTCCATAGACTAATCGCTAAAGTGATTATCCATACACGATTGTGACGTTCTGCAATTCTAGCGATCGGTATGCCCAAGAACGTATAAAGGATGGCAAATGCCGGACCACCTAAAAGTCCCATCTGCCAATCTTCAACCTTGAAAGTGGCTTTGATCGGTTCCGTTAGAATATTAATGATCGTGCGATCAATAAAATTGAAAACGTAGACTAGGAGCAGTACTCCAAGTACGTATGCGCGATACTCTTTGGTTCCAAAACCAAAATCGGGCTTAGCACGTTCTTCGTCACTCGGGAGGGCTACACTTGTCATTGGAAATTGCCTTTATTAGCTACTTTGAGCGTGATGGTAGTCGCTTCCGAGAGTTCTCGAGGCTTGCCAGTAGGCGTACCCAGCCGGGAACAGAATCAACACTAATGTCATTAATGAGTATCTCAGTCCTCCTGCATATACAGATCCGCAAATCGCTTGATCTATCTCGTCTAATCCTTCTGGTTTTCTACAGACACTTGGAACTAATTCAGGATTGGCAGAACCAGCAAGCTGCAGTCCCATGTAAAAATCACTTAATACGCCTACAAAAAGTGGTCCGATACCATTTCCAATCAAACTAACCAAAACTAACAATATCGAGATTGCAGTTGCTCGCTTAGCCGGACTGACAACGCCGCTTCCAATCGTATATTGTGCACTCAAGTACACATAGTGAAAAACTGACCCAAGTAACCAAAAAAACCAGACTAACCAAAGAGGAACGTCCAATAGGGCAAAAATGTACATCGGAACTGCGGCAAACAAGAAAACAGCTGTGACCCAACCGGGTGCGCCAGGATACCTGTCAGAAAATCTCTCGGCGACAACACCTCCTAAGTATGTACCGATTGCCGCTCCAACAGCCCATGGCGCACCGAACACGATTGCAGCCGTTGAAATACTCAAACCGTGATAGCGCATCAAGAACGGAGTCTGGAACGAAATCTGACCGTAGCCAACAAATGCTACCAGCGACGCACCGAGCGCCATCCACCAAAAACTAGGCTTGTTTGCAAGTTCCTTTATCGTCTCAGCAAAACCTGCCTTTTCAATTTTCGGAGCTCCGGGTGGATCTGTAAATCCTCGTGGTGGCTCCTTAACTGTTGCCCATACCGTTATTGCAAGCAAAATACCCGGAAGACCAACCACCACAAAAGCGATTCTCCAACCTTCGACCGTAGACCAATCGACACCACTTAGAAGTCCCGAGAACCCAATAGTTTTGATGAAGTTACCGAAATCCTCTCCTTGCAGACTGGCTAATGTTCCTCCAAATAAGAACGCCAAAGTGGCCCCGACAGTTACCCCCATAGAGTAAACGCCAAGGGCACCGACTCTAGCACGAGGCGTATAGTAACTACTAATCAATGAGTTAGCCGGAGGTGTACAGCCGGCTTCTCCAATAGCAACCCCTACTCTGCACATCAAAAGAAATAGAAACGAGGGAGCGAGGCCGCAAAAAGCGGTCATCAAAGACCAGAAAATTATACATATTGATATGATTTGAACTCGATTATAACGGTCTGCGAGTAAAGCAATCGGAACCCCCATAACGGCATAGAAAATCGCAAAGGGAGGACCTGCTAATAGTCCCCATTGAGAGTCTGACAGTTCAAAAGTTTTTATGATCGGCTGGGCCAAGACGGCCATAATATTTCGGTCAATGAAATTCAGCGTGTAGACCAACAGCAAAGATATTAGGACGTATGTGCGATACGGTTTAGTCCCGAAACCCGTAATATGCCCTTGAGACGCTTCGTTGCTGTCCATGGTCGTTGTGGTCATTAATTAGCTTCCTATAGAAAAATATCGACTTGAACAATAAAAAATTTTGGAGTTCTTTAACGTGTTCTATTCCATCATCATCAAAGATTCGTCTCTGATGGCCTTAAACTCATTTCCTTCATACCATTCCGGCCAATCATCCGATACCGCAATTCCGTATCCAAGTTCGTACAAGGCTTGAATATCTTCAGTTGTACCAGACAAATCCCAACTAATCGAATACTCGTCCATGGGTTTATGGTAACGCTGAGCAGTAAAAGCATCCGTTGCCGCTAAACCCGCCGCTCGTCCTCCAAGTCTTAGATCCACTCCGCCATCAGCGTATATCATCGGGACACCTTTTTTCGCGAATGAGATATGGTCAGATCGATAGAAATAACCCGCCTCGGGCTTGGTATCGGGAACGATATATCGGCCTTGTGTTGCCAGTATCTCTTCTAATCTATCTTCAAGTTGGGAAGCCCCGTGACCAACCACAATAACATCTTTCGTTCGCCCGATTGGTAACAGAGCATCCATATTTACTCCGGACACTATTTTATTAAGTGGAACTAGGGGATTCTCGGCGTAATATGCCGAACCCAGCAACCCGCTTTCCTCTAGAGTAACGGCTAGGAACATCGCCGATCGATTGAGGTCTTTTGAGGCCATAGTTTCGGCTATCTCTAACAAAGCCGATGTACCTGTAGCATTATCAACCGCTCCGTTAAATATATTATCGCGGTAAAAGTCTTCCGTTTTCCCCCCAGTTTTTGCTTCGGTTTTCTTACCCAAATGATCCCAATGCGCTGTGTAGAGAACATATTCATCGGGTACTCCCTTGCCTTCAACAATTCCGACAACGTTTCGACTAGTGTTTCTTTCGATCGTCTGAACTATTCTACCTTCGGCGGTTAGCATTCCCAGCGAAACAGGACGAAAATCGCCGGATTTTGCTTTTTCTTTCATAACTTTGTAGTCGAGGTTTGCAGCAGAAAAAATTTTCTTAGCTGTCTCGTGACTAAACCAGCCTTCTAAAACGACTCGGTCTTTTCCGCCTTTCTTACGAACTAGATCAGCCTGCGCGCCGGACCAGGAATTTTTAACAACATCCCATCCATAAGATGCTGGGGCAGTTTCGTGAATTACGATTGCCGCTGTTGCTCCTTGTCTTGCTGCCTCTTCAAACTTGTACGTCCATCGACCATAATAGGTCATGGCCTTGCCATTGAACAAATCTCCATCGGGATTAGCGTAACCGGGATCGTTCACCAACATAACGACGGTTTTACCTTTAGCGTCAATACCTTCGTAATCATTCCAACCGTATTCTGGAGCTACGACACCATAGCCAACAAATACAATAGGAGAATTTTTAAAGCTAAACCTTTTACCGTTCTGACGTTTTGTCCAAATTACAGCGTCCGTTCCTAATTTCATCTCATGCCGCTCATCCTCTTTGAGGATTGTTAAATACGATTTATCTTCAGAAATCGTTTGCTCGACCATTTTCACGGTTTGAAACCAAGTACCGTTTTCTCCTCCAGGAGCGAGGCCGACTCGCTCCATTTCTTTTGCAATCCAGAAAGCGGCACCTTCACCTGTGGGAGTACCGGGAGCCCGCCCTTCAAAGGCATCATTGGAAAGTTTGCTGATACGGGTTCGGATGTCTTGTTCGCGTATCTCACTGGACGTGTCAGTCGGTAGACTTTGAATAAGTACTTCTTCTTTGGAATTACCCCCGTCAGTGAATCGTGACAATCCGGGCACTTTAGACATCATAGCGCAGGAGGCTAGTGCGATAACGGCTATTGAAGCCAAGATAAAGCGGAACATAATGTCTCCAATGTTATGAGCTATATACTCTCTTCCATTATACCTGAAAAGTGGTAGAAATTCAAAGATTCTGACGCGAGTTTTAGCAGATACGGTTATTCGGGGTCGTAAAAGAGCTAAAGTATTACCTAAACAAGGTTAGTCAAATCGTCTTCATACCAACCGAAATCGATAAGAATAGTAACGAATCTGATGAGGTTGAGATCGTCTAATCCGGAGGCACTTCGCTAGAACTAGCAAAGTCTATGCGCGCACCAAGACCTTCTTCCTCGTCTTACGAGGGTTTGCGGGCAAGTTAATTCTGTTGGTTAGACGAGCGGGATGTTTATGCAAGCGGAAAGCGTCAATAGGAGTGCGGCAGCTACTATTAATCGTGCCATGATTGTTAATCCTTAAAAGATGAATTAATAGCGTGTTATACAATAGATGAGGTAAAATTTCAACAGAAAATTCGAACGTAGAAGTGTTCTGAAACAGATAATTGCTGATCATGGGTTGAAATCGAGGAGTTTATCACTACATATTTCATTAGATGATGAAGATGAAATTTGACTGAAGCGATCGGTCAAGTCATTAACTTAATAGGAGAATGAAATGGACAATAAGGTTTGGTGCAAATTCTGCGAGGTTGAGTATGCTCGGTACTGTCACCGTCATCAGGCATTAGATGAAGAAAACTGCGTATACTATCTCACCGGAGACCGGTTCAAAAAGGTTTGGTGCAAATTCTGCAAGGCCAACTATGCTCAGTACTGTCCGTGTCATCAGTTTACCCTAGAAACTAATGGGATGGCGCACTATCTCAATAAAGAAAAAGAGGAACCTAAAGATGCGACGAAGAGTGTTCGGAGAACACTATCGAATCCCTTATTGTGGCTAGCTATGCTTCTAGGAATTCCAAACTAGAAATTGGACAACAAGCAATGAGTCTAGCTACCGATTTGCAAAGAGCCCCAGAATTATTTGTATAGCGTCTAGTCTTGGTTAAATAATGGGTATTATATACTTATTGACACGTTGCTTGTCACAGGTATACGGTTCTGAGCTCTCGACCTATCACCCCTCTTTCGAGTGTCACTAGGTCTCTCAAACACAATATCTCCGAACTCTCCAGGAAGATTCCCGCCCGACTTCGCAATGCGAGAGATATTGATGGCGGCATTCACATCACGATCGATTTGAAAGCCGCAGTTAGAACACGAGTAAACGCGTTCTGAAAGAGACAAGTCTGTTTTGATCTTGCCGCATCCAGAACACATCCGGCTCGTGTTTTTGGGATTCACTCGCGTAACTTTACCACCGGCACTTTCAGCCTTGTAGGAAAGCAGAGTTGCGAACTTACCCCAGTTTTGTTCTAATATACTTCGTGCAACCTTAGGGTTTTTGGTCATGTTTTGTATTTGTAAATCTTCTATTGCGAGATTGGGAGATAACCGAACGATCCTCGTCGTCTCTCTATGGATATAGCCGTGCTCACTTTCGCGAACCCGTTGACATTCTTTAGCATAACGAGTTCGGGCTTTCAGATAGGATTTACTTCCCCTCGTTTTTCCCTTCCTGTGTTCCGGAGTTTTCTTCCCCTTGTCTTTCTTGACTTCTACCCTCAATTTCTTCTGAAGTCTCTTTTGTCGCTTGAGATCCCGTTTACGGCCTTTGACAATTTCACCAGTCGACAGAGCTACTAAATTGTTCACGCCCATATCTATACCAATCACTGAAGCATCAGACGGTTTAACCTCATTTGTCGTCGTGACCACAAACTGAACATTCACCCGACGTTCCGTTACGACTATACGAACCAACTTGATTTCACCTTGGGGAATATCGTTGACATAGAACGGATCAAACCCCTTGATATTGACAGTCCACCCTTTCTTACGTTCCCTGAGTTGAAAACTCCCTTTCGGACAGTCAAACGAACGCATTCGCCTACGGGGCTTAAATCGCGGAAAACCGACTTTACTTGCCCCCTCTTTGACCCGCTTAAAGTAATTTTTGAACGCCTTATCCAAACGATTGAGACAAGAACGCATTACGTGAGCTGAGTACTTACCGTACTCCGCATCATCCGCTCGTATTTCTGTTAGTGACTTACACTGATCATAGAAACTGATAGACTGACCCGTTTTTTTGTAACAATCTATTCGCTCTTCTAATGCACTGTTATACAAAATCGCTTGCATCGCGATGAAATCACGCACTTTCTTGTGCCCACCCTTGCTAAGTTTGGCGGTACGCGTATGTGTTCGAGTGATGATTGCAGTAGACTCGATAACTGAGTCATTAGCCTCTAGTCCCATGAGACTTCTCCTTTCAGGATATATAGATAACTTCCTTATATACTGCGGTTCGTTAAATCTTTCAAGAAAAAATTTGAAAAAATGAAATGAGTTCCCAATACTGAAGAAAATTTGTAAGTTTGCTCTTGAGTGACAAACGTTGGTAATGAACCATTTTAAGGGGGGCAAACCAAATGAAAGAGCCGGTGCTTAAAGCAAATCAAAGCACAGATTCAAGTTGCGAAAAATGGAACTTCAAGGTCACAAGTACCAATAGGCATCGTGGCAGATAAATTGCACACAAATTTTTGAGTGGTTGACTAACGTAGAAACTTTCGTATAATCTCCCGGTTACTCCGCAAATATGGGAGTGATTCGCCTGAAAGCACCCTATCTGTATGCCCTCTTTTTCTCGTTTTTGTGTCAAAAAGTATATAGTTCCCTAACGTTTCCAATATTGTACAGTATTGTGTTTGGGAGAACTAGCGACCCTCGAAAGAGGAGTAATAGACCGAGAGATCAAAACCGTATTCCAGTGACGCTCAACGTGTCAATAAGTATATAATTCCTTAAATAATCCGATCTTGGATTACATCCTAAATTCTTTTTGTTTTGGCTAGTTCTAGAAGTAAACTTAGACTTAGTTACCCTTATGCTAATTGACTACCTTGTGATTCGGTTTTGGCGAACAGGGCATCTGTGTCTTTTGCTAGCAACTAAGTTTTTATGCAGTCTGCTACTATTTTCTATTCTTTCGTGTTCCACGGTTAGGCAAATGGCTCTAGAAAACATCGACGACATCGAACCTCACTTCAACGTTGAGGAGGAGTATTTTACCAGTTTTGACGGAACGAAGTTGGGATTGACGGTTTGGCCGACCTTTGGCGACGCTGAGGCAGAAATCGTAGTGGTTGGCTTGCATGGAATGAATGATTGGGCGGAAGCCTTCTACCTAGCCTCGCCATGGTGGGCGCAGAATAAAGTATTGACGTACGCATATGACCAGAGAAGTTTTGGACGATCGCCAAATCGCGGGATATGGCCGGAGGAGGAATTGTTAAGAGAGGATCTTCGTACCGCTGTAATGTTAGCAAGGAAAAAGCACCCTAGGTCAAAAATCGCTGTGGTCGGGATTTCAATGGGGGCCGCTGTTTCCATGACAGCCTTTGCCTCGGAAAATCCTCCTGACGCGGATGTGCTTATTCTGTCGGGTCCTGGATTGCGGGGGTGGGGTTCCCTTCCATTGTTGTTCCGATTCAGTTTAGCAGTGTCGAAAACAGTGCGACCGGGATGGATAGTGAGACCGCCAAAGTATCTAAAACCAAAGCCCTCAGATAACGAAAAAATGCTCTACGAGACATCCAAAAGTGAGAATAAACTTAACCTCAATCGAATCGATCACGTTGCTGGTTTGATAAGTTTGATGGAGAATGCTCACCATTCCGCGAAAAATCTACCAGCCGATTTACCGACACTTTTTACCTACGGTGCCAATGATTACGTGATACCTAAGCGAGGCGTAAAGAGAACAGCAAAAGTCCTGCCGGGGCATGTCCGAACAATTTACTACAAGGACGGATTCCACATGTTGCTAAGAGATTTACAAAGCGAAATAGTATGGAATGATGTATTATCTTTTATGAGAGACCCAAGTGCAGAAATTCCCTCGGGAGAACCCCCACTGCCTTGGCACAAAAATTCAAATTAAGAATACAGATTGGGTAAGATCCCCCTTTTAAATGAGATACCCCTATGTTTGATCATCCTTCGTTTGATGGGCATGAAGCCGTTCACCAATTCTATGATTCAGAATCTGGCTTGAAAGCGATTATAGCGATTCATTCGACGAAACTTGGCCCAAGTGCAGGTGGCTGCCGCATGTTGCCGTACACATCGACTGAGTCTGCAATCACTGATGTACTTCGTTTATCTCAAGGAATGAGTTACAAGTCAGCGATGGCAGAGCTTCCTTTAGGAGGAGGAAAAGCTGTAATCGTTGGTGACTCTGCAAAAGATAAAACTCCAGAACTTTTGCGAGCATTTGGGCAAGCGATCGAGAGTTTGAATGGAGGATATTATACTGCTGGGGATATCGGGATTGAACCCGAGGACGTAATGGAAATTTTCAAGGTCACGAACTATGTAGCCGGACGTACGAGCGGCCCTTCTGCAGGAGGAGACTCAGCCCCTTTTACGGCTGAAGGTATAAAACGGGGGATAGAAATTTGTTTGAAGCGAGTGTTTGGTAGTAACGATCTGGCGGGGAGAACTGTCGCAGTCCAAGGAGTAGGAGCGGTTGGTGGAAATTTGTGTAAGTTGTTGGTGGAACAGGGAGCGAAGCTTGTTATAACCGATTCTGATTCTGAGAAATTGGAGAAAGTAGCAAGTGAAACTAGAGCAACTGTCGTTTCACCCGACGAAATTTACGACGTTGAAGCAGATGTTTTTTCACCGAACGCGATTGGCGCGATAGTTAACAAACAAACGATCAATCGACTAAAGGTTAAGATCATAGCAGGCGGAGCGAACAATCAGTTATCAACGCCAGATATCGGTGACTTGTTACATCAGAACGAAGTGTTGTATGCTCCTGATTACCTTATAAATGCTGGCGGAATCATCAATGTTGCGGCAGAAGTTTCGGGAAGTTACGACCGTTCTTGGGTAATGAACAAATTGTCGGCGATTCCAAAAAATTTGGATGAGGTATTTGATGTTGCTGAACAAAACAAGCGACCGACAAACATTGTAGTAGATGAAATTGCGAAAAAAAGAGTAACGGGTCAGTAAAATGATTTTGGACAGGTTCGACCTTCCTCATTATTCTGAAGAAAATGCTAATGTGGTTTCCCAAAAATTTATATTTTGATGTTTGCACTAGGTTTATTTGTGAAAGTTACACTAATGGGTTCTGCTACAGTTAAAGCTAAAAAAGTCAGTAGCAAATTGAACGTCCGCTTTCGAAATAAATTCGGGGGGGGGCAGATATCACCGTAACGTATCCAAGCTAATACACGGAGATATCGTTGAAGTTTTGGAGAATCCAAAACTTTCAGCTCGTAAGTTTGACATTGTAATAGCGGATCCTCCATATAACATTGGCAAGGATTTCGGTAATGAATCCGATAAAATGGATATGGAAGACTATCTCGCTTGGACAGACAAGTGGGTAGGAAAGTGCTTAGACATCATAACTGATAACGGAGTGATATATATTTATGGTTTTCCGGAAATTCTAGCGAAAGTAGCATCCAGATATCCGGTAGATGAACAAAGGTGGTTAGCTTGGCACTATACCAACAAGGCAGTACCTTCGGCCAAATTTTGGCAGCGGTCTCACGAAAGTATTTTGTGCCTTTGGAAACCTGGAAAATCCCGTCCTGTAATGGAAATCGATCAGATAAGAGAACCCTACACAGATGGTTATCGTGTCAATATAGGAAGGGTTAGAGCAGGGACAGGTTCTAGGTTCAACGGTGGAAAGGTAGGTTGCGAAACCCTTTATTTGGATCACGGAGGTGCACTTCCAAGAGATGTGATTAAAGTTCCTGCTTTGGCAGGAGGAGCAGGTGCGTCAGAACGATGGTTTATGTGTCGCACGTGCAATGGTCGCGTATATCCTCCTTCCGAGATGCCTAGCCACCGCGATCACGAGATAATGAAACATCCGACGCAGAAGCCGATGGAACTCACACGTAGATTGTTGAGATCAAAGATAGTTGGGAGTAACGGTAGTGTTCTAATTCCATTTGCAGGTTCGGGCTCAGAGTGTGTGGTCGCCGAACAAATGGGGATAGTTTGGGTTGGTGTTGAACTGAATAAGGAATATGTGACATTTGCTAGTAAATGGTTAGAGCAATGTACGAACTAACTCCAAAAATGGAACAAAAGTTTCGTTTGTTGCTTGCAGAGTATCATAAACTGTTCGATGGAAGCAGATGTTCGGGCCCGTTGCTCGAAGAACTATTGGTAAACTCTATAAAATCTGATACTCGTTCAAAACACCACGCCATTTGGGAGGAAAGCAGACATGATGATAATCACGATATCTTAGTAGAGATTAACGGGCTACAACATTTTTTGAAGATTAAATCTGGAACAATTACCGGGAAAGATAGCAAAAGAGTATTGACACTATCGGGTCATCGTTTGGGTCGTTTCGAAGCAGATTTACACAAAATTTCAGATTATCTGAATACTAGCGTATCCGAGATAATTTCAGTACCTTATCGTCGCGTTGATGACGAAAGCGGACGCCGTCATATCTATAGGATTACATACATCAGTTCAGAAGTATTGAAGGGAGTTACAGGCTCGCAATGGGTTAAGAAAGGGACACAGTACAAGGCTGTAAATAAGTTTGGTGTCGAACTAACTCTTAGCCCGAAAATGAGTTGGCAAGTTTGGTGGAAGATTCCTTATCGATTAGTGAAAGAAAAGGACGAATTCAATGCTACACCTGAAATGGGTTTACTCGGGAGCCTAGGGACTTAAATCTTACTAATGTGTGCTCTAATGTTGTCGTTACAACATAATCTAATGCAAAGTAGCGCAGAGATTCCTCATTAGTTTATGCAAGTGGTAGGCGGTGACGGGCTCGAACCGCCGACCTTCTCGGTGTAAACGAGGCGCTCTTCCAACTGAGCTAACCGCCCACAATCACTTCGCATTATAATGCCTAGTTTTGTAAAAATTGCAAGAAAAATGTCTTTCTTGAAAGAATTTTTCTACACTTCAATTGTGGGGTGCAAAAATCTGCTCTTACTCCTAATGAACCGACTTAATACGCAGGGCTTTTGATAACGATGCGGCTAAGTCGACTTTGGATGTGTAGCCGTTTCTATCAGTCAAATTGGTGTTTCAATACAATTTTTAACTTTTTTAGAATCAGTCAACCCACATTTTACTTATAACTTTTACAGTCTCGGTTAAGCCATGACGCTCACTCCATAATTCGAGTAGTTCTTCCATTGTAACTGGTGGATTGTTCATACGTTTTCTGATTTTTTCGACTGCAACCATGGCTGCAAGTTTGTGTTTACCGATGGTGTCGGAAATAATCTCATCGGCAGTTGCAACTTTCAGAGAAAAGTTTAACAAGTAAGATTGAGGAAAATCCTTTAAGTTTTCGGTTACAATGTAATCAGCTTCACACTTTATAGCTGCGTATAATACGTGATTGTCATTCTTATCGGGCAAGTTTATGTAGCTTGGAGGCGACGAGAAGTCACCGTCAATAATTGCCGAAGGATTGTAACTGTTGATGTTCTTGACGGTCATTACCGCATCTCTCTTTGAACGAAGCCAGTTCCCATTCACTTGGAAAAAACGTTTCTCCAAAGCTCTTTGAGTCTCATCTGAAATTTTCCTTGTCCATCTAGCCTTTAGAAGGCCCGACTTAGCAAGTGACAATATCAAGTCTCGCTTTGGTAAACTAAATCGAATATTCGCATCAAGAACACAGTGATGAATTTTTTTTGACACTTCCTTAATACAGCTCTCTGGTTAACTCCACTATTCTGTCTAGACATTTGTCTGCCTCCCTATCGAATTTTCGCTTGAACGAATACAGACTTCGCGCCTCGACTAGTTTTCGCCCGTTGACGGTCTTAAAGGAGATTTTTCCCTCGTCAAGCTGTTGTAGTAAATAGGGTTCAGTTACATTCAATACTTCAGCAGCTTCAGATATAGAAACAACTTTATAGTTTGGTTCTAGAGTGATATCCCCTCCCTCCTCTATGTGATCAAGAAGCTCACACAAAAGTTTGGAAAGGTTCGGAGCGATATACATGTGCAGATAACGATTGTTTTTGGCCACGAACGCGGTATCTCCATCGGTGCTGAGACTTTTCAGCGCAGGAAGCATTAAAGAAACCGATTCGCGCATCGCATTCATATCATGAATTGAACTGACAGTTTGACACTCTTTTATTCTGTTAGTAGCAGAGGGCATAGCAGTTTTCCTTTTGATGGAAATTAAACCTAACATATTCTCATTGATTTTAGTATTTTGCAAGTTTTTCGTTAGAGGATTATAGCCGACGTACAAATTCTGGTGAAGAAAAAGTTACGATTCTGGTGAAGGGAATCAGACATGTTCTAAAAGAAGGTTCAATTTGAAGTTATCGATAAGACTTTTTACTGATAAGCAACATAGAAGTAGCTAAGTTCAATCATAACGCCTCAGAGGCTAAACGAAAAAACGCCGATAGCAAACTTCTTGAATTAATTTAGCAAAATCGAGGGGAGATTTGCCGCCAACTATTAGGAGTACTGCCCGAAAACCTCGAAAAATTTGCTCAAAACCCGTTAATTTCACTTTAAACCACCTAAATTTTTCCTGCTTGATAGGACATTCAGTTCCCAACACTTCCAGAATACGTGATTTTATCATTTTTTCGTTTAGCCTCTAAGGTTAGGAATTGTTTAGGCTCAAGTAATTGTGGAATCAAAATCGCGATTCTGCAGGTTCTGAAGTTGTTACACTTAAAGACAGAAGAAAGCAAGATTTAGACAGTTTTTTTAATCACGAACTTCGTCGACTTCCAATGATTCTGCCAAAGTTTATCATTCGGGTTTATTCGATTCTGAAAAACGATTCCAGGGGATTTTAGAATCCCCTGGAATCGTTTTTTTCAGCGGCAATATTCGATTACTGCCTTACCCTATCCATAAGACGCGTAACCGATCAGTATGTACTCGCTGGCCGTACGGAGTATTCTAAGTTTTGGTGGTCGACTCTGAGGTGTAATGTTTGCAGGTCCGAAGGGTGGGCTAAACTTACTTGGTGTCGTTGCAACGATCGAAAATTGGCTTTCTGGAGTAAACGTAGAGGTGTTTAGGTGTTTTTGATTAGTGACTAAGACATTGGAGAGTCTATACTAGGCGGGCACTTGCTCCATCTCATGCTTAGTCTGTCGCCTGTTTGAGAGAGTGTAAAGGTCTGTTTGAAAAGTTGAACATCGAAAAAAGTTTCCTTGGGATTTTAAAATCCCAAGGAAACTTTCACCGTAACCTCAATCTCCCTAACAAGAATGAGACTAGAGCAGTTTCGAATCCGGTAAGGCTTTCTATTTGTCGATAGACTGATCTTACGTATTTGACTGTTGCTTTACGAGTTGACCGCAGTATGGGGTTTTGCCATCGTCTTTTCTGCGAAAGGATAGAACCGACACCGAAACAAAAATCCTCACTTGGGATAGAACTGCTCTAGATGATTATTAATGCCTTTTGGAAACGCCTAGCATCGCCTTCGTCTTTATCAGGAAACCAAGGAGAGGATAGTCAACCTAGTGATGCTTTTGGAGTGCTAGGAGATTCAACGAGAAGGTCATTAAGATTACCCGGGAGAGAACCACTGACAGTCTTCCAGCAGTTATAAGCCTAAGCGTCTGGCAACGCTTACTAGCGTTGACAGCGTATAAGTTCCACAGATTTCCGAACAAGCTGTCCCCCGTTTTACTCTGAATTGAGCATTCACCATAGAAGTATGCTCAATGCAGCGGGAAGATATCTCACTGTAACGGACTATCAATTACCGAACGGACAAGTTTCAGCACTTTCTGACAAGGTGTTCTAACAATCAAGAGGAGTGGGCTAGCCGATATTACAAACTGTTTTCAGATAGTCCAAAGGGGTCTTCATATTGAGACTTTGATGATAGCGTTCCGAATTATACTCATACGCATAGGTATCTACGAGGCGATTTATTTGCTCTATAGAGTGATTTTCGAAATTCCATACCTGATAGAAATCCTCCCGCCAAGTGCGATTAACCCTTTCGACGTGAGCATTTAACTTCGGAGATTTAGGCGGTAAATAGTAGAACTTCACTCCGCGCTTCTCGGCCAATGTCTCAAACTCCCCTCTGAACTCTGAGCCTTGATCCGTTTGGATCGCATGGATCTTGAACGGCGCAGTGTCAAGAATCTTTTCTAGAAAAATACTGGCGCTTTTCGCGCCATGATCCTCGAAAGCCATACCCCAGCAGAACCTTGAAACCGGACATATCGCATTGATATGATACACTTTACGACCGTCCGGAAGTTCGATGTGCACCGTATCTATTTCAACTTTTTCACCGATATCTAGGGCCTTGTATCCTTTCGGCAAACGCGTCGCATAATGACGCGGACACTTCTGTTTTCCGCGATGCTTCTTACCCGAGATTAAATGATCGTAGGCTTGGACTATACCTCGCCTAATGAAGTCTGAAATGATCCGTCCGACCGTTGATACACTGACATCGAAACCATCGTCCTCTAGTCTTTTTTGGATTTTTAACTTGCCCCAAGTCGGATGATCCTCGCGAACTTCTTTGACCGCTTTTACCAAATCAGCAGACCACTTACTCTTGCGGCCTGACTTGGGACCTCTTTTGTAGACTCGATGATCCTTCTCCCAGCGGTAGAGGTTGGCCACCGGCTCACCTACTAAACGCGCTGACGCAACTACCGTTAAGCCTTCGTTCTCTATCCCTTCTCGCCAACGACTGACCTTATCAATCCGCTGGTTCTCTATCGCTTCGATCTCGAGCGCCGCTTGCTTCAATAATATCGAAAGAACTACTTTCGACGCTTGATTAAATATCTTTAAGTCATTACACTGTTGCATGGGAAGATCCCCTTCTATAGGTGGTTAATGTTTACCTACATATAGGGCGCTCTTCCCCTCTCTGAAAGACCTAGTTTCCATAATTAGTGAACCAATGCAGGAATTTGAAAAATTCTTCATTGTCTGTTAATTTCCGTCAGAATCCTCTATTTAGGTCTGCTCTGTCCTCAACGCAACTATTGATTGACATGCGGATACAATTGCTCTTGGATATAACTCATGTTCGATTTCTAAGACTTTGGAGGCAAGGGAATCGGCTGTATCATTTCGCTCAATTTCTATAGCGGTTTGATCAATGATCTGCCCTTCGTCTACACCGTCCGATACCCAATGCACTGTACATCCATGATTTTGTTCTTTTGCCTTTATGGCTCGAGCATGTGTGTTCAAGCCTTTGAATTTAGGAAGTAGAGAGGGGTGAATGTTGATCATACGTCGACTCCAGCGCGAGACCATCCAAGGAGACAGAATTCGCATAAAACCAGCGAGTGCAACTAGCTCAATTTTCTCTTCGCGTAATAGATCGTCAACTTGCCTCTCGAAGGCTTCTCTATCTTTACCGAAACGGCGATGATCTATTGTTGCAGTTTTAACACCTGCTGCTTTAGCAGTCTCTAAACCTTTTGCATCTGATCGATTCGACAAAACCAAGATCGTTTCCGCGGGATAGGTGTCTCGCCTAGTAGCAGCGATTATCGCAGCCATGTTGGAACCTGTTCCTGAGATTAGTATTGCTAAGCGAACGCGAGTCATTTTGCAACCAGAAATCCCATGTCGTAAACCGTTTCGTTTGATTCTTGCAGTTTCGCAAGGACGACTTTCTGATTATCGCGAGAAACTATCAACACAAGTCCAATCCCCATATTGAAGGTTCTAAACATTTCCTGTTTAGAAATTCTCCCTAGGTCAGCGACCCAACTAAATACTTCATGAGGTGTCCACGTACTGAAATCTATATTTGGAGTTAGTCGTTCAGGGCAAACACGTTCAATATTTTCTTGTAATCCGCCCCCGGTTATGTGCGCTAGTCCCTTCAATAAACCTCCTTGAACCAAAGGGAGAATCGATTTGACATAGATTCTGGTAGGCGTGAGCAACGACACGCCTAGTTTGGAGTCAGAGAAGGGTGATGGATCCTGGTAGGATAAACCTGACAGTTCGACGACTTTGCGAATCAGAGAGTATCCATTGGAATGAAGACCAGACGATCGCAATCCAATCAGTGCATCTCCTTCATGAATTCGGTCAAGGTTTGGAAGGAGATTATTGCGTTCAACTGCTCCGACAGAGAATCCGGCTAGATCATAATGGCCAGGACTATACAGGCCGGGCATTTCTGCAGTTTCGCCTCCGATCAGGGTACATCCTGCATATTTACAGGCTTCTGCAATGCCTTTGACGACTTGTTCTGCTATCTCTGTTTGGAGTTTCCCCGTTGCAAAATAATCTAAGAAAAATAGTGGTTCCGCCCCGTGCGTGAGTATGTCGTTCACACACATTGCAACTAAATCGGTACCAATTGTATTGTGTTTTCCAACTTCATTGGCCATCAGCAACTTAGTTCCCACACCGTCAGTTCCTGAAACAAGAACTGGATCAGTCCAACCTTCGACTTTTAAGTCGAAAAGTCCACCAAAACCTCCGAAGTTATCGATTACTCCCTTGCGGTGAGTACTTCGGATTTTGCCGCGAATATTGCCCACGAATCGGTTGCCAGCTTCGATATCTACGCCAGCTTCTTTATAGGTTAGCGGGGATGGAAGGGTGATAGACATGTCTTTCGATTCATACCACACCAATCAAACTAGTCTCTCAAGAACTCGGACTATTGAACAGGTATGATCAAAATTTGTTGTGTAATTTCGATTACTAAACCAATAAGTTTGGGATTGAACGAACATCATTCAAGAGCGACAATATACGTTTTACCACACAATTCTAACGAAGAGGGCATTCAACTCTATGTGTTCAGAGTTGTTCTACGAACCACCTTTTGGCGGACTCGTTGTACGGGAGTTATCGTGGTCATTGCAAGAGTTAAAGTTCAGAATGTTTCACGCTGTTCTATCATAACTACGGGAGTGTTTTGCACGATTTCGGGTTTTTCTAATCGTCAATTTAGCGCAATTTTGAGGTAATCGTAATGTCGTCGCTATTCTATTCGAGGATCGGCCAGAGACTGATATCTCAAATCTCGTCATCGAAAAATATAAGTTTGGAGTAATTTTCGAGCCGAAAGTGCATCATCGAAACGACAGTTATTAGGCGGTAGAGGTCATTAAAGCGGAAGCGAATCAAGTTGATTCTCTCATATTCTTTCGATTCTGAATAGAAAAAGTCTTCGCCTTCTGTCGATTCGACGGATAATTTTTTTTCTTGAAGCAACAGCCGAAAATTTTATCAACTGGAGATTCAAGCGGTCTTAGAGACCGTATTACAAAAGATTATGACGGTGTCATGGAAGTTCCCGAATCTTTAGTGCGCGATTACTTCGTTGATTGGTGATTATATGGCTATTTAGCCGGTTGCAATAGATCATGTTAGTTCCTATATGCACACAATGCTAATCCTGTTTCGACAGGCACGGGTGGCGATAAAATCCCGCGGTAGTTCTTTGGGGAAGAATTACTGAGCATGATTCGCAGGAAACCAAAGGGTGTAGGAGAGCGCGGAACCATATAGAGGTCGTCTAGACACCTATATAATCACCTTTGGTAAGGCAAAAAGTATTTCCGTCAAATTTGTGCTATAATAACGTCTGATTCGTTACCGATTTTCAGGGTGCGGAATACGATGTACCCGCGGAAGTTCGCTTAGCAAAGCGGTGTCCGTGTTAGAATTTCACATTGTATGTGACTGTAAAGTCAACTATGTAATAGCCGAGTATTGTTATGATTACTGAAGACAAACTTGATCAAGTCGCTGCGCAGATTACTGCGCAGATTACCGAGCAATTTAATGCGCGGATCACTGCGCAGGATGCTATTAATGCTGAACGATTTAGGCATTTGGAAAAGGAAAACAACCTTAGACATGACGCTCACGAGAAATCGACTGCCGCTCATGTTGAAGGATTACACAAGCGAATAGATGACCTCGCACGAACTGTTGGATGGTCAGTGATTGCAGGACTTGCGTTATTCGGTATATTGTTTGGGCTAGCAACAATGTTACTTTAACGTTATTATATACCGACTGGGGGAAGCTGATAGGTTGTTGCCGTCAATGCAATGAAGTCTTGGAATTATAAGGCAACTATACGCCTATAGCCATAAAATTCTAACGAAGAGGGCAAACAACTCTACGTCGCCAGAGTTGTTCAACGAATCATCTTTCCACGGATTCGGAGTGCTGAAATTATTGATCTATTTGTAAGAGTGAAGATTTGGAATGTTTCACGCTGTTTCTCCGTTATTACGGGAGAGTATTGCGCGATACTGCGTTATTGGAAGCGTCAATTTTGAGGGAATAGGTATATAGTTACCCATATAAGATACCGAACAGCCGGCTAAATGGTCAGTTTACGTTAATCCATTCGGACATTTAATTGTGTTGAATGAATCGAGCGACTTAGATTGAATCGGCTAAAATGAGGAACGAAGAACTATAATTTTTTCGTTTGATTCACGAAAAGTTTGGTAGAATGTAAATATACGGTTTGAACGTTCCGAACCGTAGACCATATGTCGCTATAGTCAACGTCTGTTTGAGTCTTGGCGACTTAAATCAACGAACCCCATCGACTTTCCATACAAACATAGGAGCTTATTATGCGATTAGCCATCATTTTCGTAAGTTTGGCTTTGCTGGTGTCAACCGGATGCACTTACGTTCAAGACACGTTAAACTTGAAATCGAAAGATGAAAAAGTTGCAGCACAGAGTGTTGACGAGGTTATCGACGGGTTCGTTGATAGCGGAAATTATCCATTCATTCTTGCTCGTGTTGAAACACTTGATGGTGATCTCCTATACCAGCACTCCGCCGTCAATCGCGAACTGATTCCCTCGCTCAAATTCAATGGTAATAGTTGGATGCGAATATGGTCAATGAGTAAGCTCGTAACCATTGTGACCATTCTAGATCTCGCCGAAGATGGAGTTCTGAAACTTTCTGATCCTGTTTCTATGTACCTTCCAGAAGTTTCATCAATGCAAGTAGCTTATGATTCGTCCGGGCAAAAACCAATCGTTCATTCAATGAATGCCCCCGATAACGCCTGCCCGTTTGTTCTAAAACCACAGACGAATGAAATGACAATAGAAGACTTGCTCAACCACGAAGCAGGATTCTACTACCCAGCCACACCTATTGATTGCTTAAATGTTGCTCTGGCCAAAAACTCTTTAGATGAAGATATGGACGGCGTAGGCTTTATGGAAATGTTAAAGTCAACACCGTTAGTTCAGAACCCAGGTTCAACGTATAGTTATGGTCTCAACACTTCTGTTCTGGGCTTTGTCGCTGAACGTGCGACGGGTATGTCATTAGAAGAGTTGGTCAAACAAAGAATTACGATGCCGATTGGCATAAAAGGACTTTCTTATCATTTACCTAAGAAAGCAGTTCTACCACCTCGAGTAAATGGAAGTAGCGGTACTCTCAAAATTGCAGAAGATCGCGACTTGGATATCTTCGGCGGCTTTCTACCGCGATACAATAGCGAGAATCGATTGTATCTCGGCGGAGAGGGCATGACAGCGACAGCAAAAGGTTACGCCAAATTTATCCGTATGGTTTTGGGTAAAGGGGCTCTGAATGGTAAACGCGTACTTAACGAGGAATCAGTTGATTTACTTGTGCAACCGCATACGTTGATTAATCACCCATTTGGACACAATGGGTACAATATCTTTGTTTCAAACGGATTTCGTGGAAAAGACAATCCTTCCCATAAGCCAGGACTTTGGTTTGGAGGCGGATATGAAGGTACAAAATTCTGGATAGATCCTGATTCCAACATCGTGGGGATCTTGATGACGCAAGTTAATAATTCGCCAGCGAATCAAGAGGAAGACTTTGTCGCATTGATCAACGCTTTCTATTCCAATTACTTTCCCAATGAATAAGACTGACCGAAAGATTTGAGAGACGAAACATCACCTAATATTTTTTACTTTCTAAGTTTGCCCCATAAATGGCGCATTGTCGTAATATCTTTAAGTATGTGCAGAAAATTGACTGGCGTGGATAGAGACTCTCGCTAGAAGGGGCTGTTTTTCGTGTATCGAAAAATCAAGTGCATTTGTATCCTTTGGTTCGTTGTGGCCTTATCGGCTACGGCTCAAAACTTTGATGTCTATGTCGTTAAGAACATAGAAGTTGATCGTTCAGCGGAAACTGTAATTGAGGCTCAGAACCTTGCCTTTGAAGATGCAAGAGTTGCGGCCTCGATGATCATTATCGACAGGCTAACTCTGGAGAGTGATCGAAAACGTAATCGAGAAGTTAGTATTTCCCCGCAATTAGCAGAAAGACTAGTTGCCGCTGTCGATATTGAAAATGAAGTTAGAGGAGGGGGACGATATCGAGGAACATTGTCCGTCATATTCAATCAAGTTGTCGTGAGAGAATATCTTGAGTCGAGAGGGATTCCATACGTTGATACGCAAGCCCCTCGGACACTCCTAATCCCAACTTTCAAACCTGTCGAACTTCCTCCCATTGCATCCTACGCCATCGAACCCGTAATCAAAAAACAGATAGAGCCTCTTGATTATGTAATCATTCCTTGGCACGTTCCCGCGGTATCATCGGCTTTTGAGGGGTTCTTTCCCGATCTTGATCAAGAAGACCCTTATATCGTTGTGCTTTGCGATGAAGAGTCGGGAATAACAGAAGGCTGTGCAAACAGCGACTCCGTAGACCAAAATGATAGTGAACGCCGAGATTTACCCGGAGCGATGGCCGGACAAGGAGACGTTTTTAGTGGATTTGATGATACTTACGGCGTTGTATCAAATACGACCGCCGATGAATCAGTGCTAAATGCTAGTGGTTTGAATAGTAACGAAAATTCTCAAAAGGCTCAAAACGTAAATTTTATTGCCCCATTAGATACCGTAGTTGACCCAAGATTCAAAGGTGTAACCTTCGGCGAAGATGGAACGATCGAAGAAAGTGATTCTGAAACTGACGATTCGCGAAGGCGATATGAAGCCTTACTTAATGCTTTGGAAAATGATCAATTTTTAGAGCGAGTTTGGCCTAGCTGGGAAGAACTTGGCTATATTTTTGAACCTCACCCAGAAGAAGTATGGCGTAACGCTTGGCCTGACACGATTGATGAGGTCTTGTCACCACTGTCTAAGGCGCGATTGACAGGTTATTCGCAATACTCACGCTGGAATGATTTGCTTCCGGAGATTTTCGCTTTTGAAGCGCAATGGGCAGTCATCGCTCAGCTTGATGGAGAAGAAGGAGCGTTTTCGGTTACTTTGACGCGAATAACCTCGGATAGTCGAGATTTACTAGGTGTCATTGAAAATATTGCGACGTACGAAGATGCTGTTATGGCTGTAAGTCAACACTTGGATAAAGTCTGGCAACTCGAATTTTACGCTGAATCACAAACCGAATCGTCTCGAATAGCGAATGTTCGTTATGATTCGATCAATGAATGGAACGCGATTCGTAAGGCCGTTTCCGAGTCGCAACTTGTTAAGGATTTTCAAATCGTATCACTCGCACGAGACGGAGCTTTGATTCAATTTACGTACTCTGGAGACAGCGATAGTTTGGCAAACGATATGACACAGAATGGGGTGTCGCTAGAAATTGACGGTAGAGCTTGGATCATTCGAACAGCAGAGACTCGTCTACGATAAGTGCAATGGGTTGGAGAGTTTGGTGACAGGTCGAAGCATTGAACGACAGTCAATGATCAATTTTCCATCTCGAAAATTATCAAAATCGGATTTAGACCTAAGCGACTGTAATAGGCACGTATTGACAGCACTCGATAATTGGAAAAATTGGTCGTCAAAATATGTTTGCTTAACAGGCAAGCAATCAAGTGGAAAATCTACCTTCGCTCAATATTGGGCAGACTCGACAAATGCGGGGTTCCTTAATGGTCGAGACCTGTCAGAACTGACCCTAGATAAAATTTCAGAACTCGCAACATCTACAGTAGCAATAGACGATGCGGATGATTGCGATAAAGACGATGCATTATTATCTTTGCTCAACTTGCTAGACGAAAAAACATGTGCCGTTTTGACAGTATCCGAAGACCCTAAAGATTTAGATATCCAATCGAAAGATCTTAAATCGCGACTTATGTCTGCCCCATTGCTCGAGATTAAGTCGCCAGACGAAGACATGTTACGCCTGCGCTTGAGAACTGCCGGAAAACGATTTTTCATGCGATTTAGTGATTCTGTGCTAGACTATCTCGTTCCAAGGATACCGAGAGACTACGCGTTCCTAGAGTCTTATGCGCAGGAGTTAAGCGACGTTGTAGGGGAATACAAAAGAAGACCTACAATACCATTGGCTGCTGATGTGCTAGAGAATATGCAACCTCATGACTGAATCTATTGTAAGCACCAAAGAACGCGCCAAGATCGATGAGAGGGCTGAGGATGTCTCTCCATTGCTCAAAAGTCCCAATAGGTTTATCAATAGGGAACTGTCTTGGTTAGAGTTTAATGATCGTGTTCTTGATGAAGCAGAGAATACCGCTCACCCACTTCTTGAACGGTTGCGCTTTTTGTCTATATCTGCGAGCAACCTTAACGAATTTTATATGGTTAGATATGCCGGATTACGACAACAGGTACGCGCTAACGTTACAAAACCGAGCCAAGATGGGCTAACGCCTGCGCAACAAGTAACATTAATAGAGAACAAGGCTTTTGAACTGATGCTAGATCAGCAAGCTTTGTGGCGACAACTTAAAAATGAACTCGAATGCGAGGGTATTCACCTATTGGAAGCCGACAAAGTTGATGGAGAGGACTATAAATGGTTACGAAACTATTTCGACCGTGAATTATTTCCAATTCTTACTCCACAATCCGTTGATCCCGCTCATCCTTTTCCGTTTGTACCGAACCTTGGATTGGCTATTGCCGCTACATTGGAAAATGAACACGGCGAATTCGTGACCGGATTAGTCCTGATTCCAGAATTTGCCCAAAGATTTATTCGTCTGCCGGATCGAAAAGGTAGGGGAATGCGGTTCATAACAGTTGAAGAAGTGATTCCTCTATTTACGGATATTTTATTCCCGAAATACCGGGAGATTAGCCGTTGTCTGTTCCGTGTTATTCGCGATAGCGATATTGAAATTGCTGAAGAAGCCGAAGATCTGGTGAAGGACTTTGAAATTTTACTTAAACAACGCCGTCGGGGTGTTGTTGTACAGATTAAATTTACCCACAATGCACCGACTGAACTAAAATCTCTGATCATGAGGAACCTCGGTGCTGTTCCTCAGGACGAAGTCGTTCTTGACGGTCTTCTTGGGTTGTCTCAGCTGACGCAACTCATTTCCGATGAACGTCCAGAGCTGACATTTGAGCCGTTCAAGCCTCGCTATCCTGAGCGAATTTCTGCTATGAATGGAGATTGCTTTCTTGCGATACGGCAAAAAGACATAATTGTTCATCACCCATATGAGAGTTTTGACGTTGTTATCGAGTTCCTGAGACAAGCAGCGAGAGATGTTAATGTTGTTGCAATCAAGCAGATGCTCTATCGAACGACTTTAGATTCGCCAATCGTTGCGGCATTAAAAGAAGCAGCAGAGAACGGAAAAACGGTCACGGCATTAGTTGAGATAAAGGCACGGTTTGACGAAGAAGCCAATCTTACATTAGCGCGAGATTTGGAACGTTCCGGTGTTAACGTTGTGTATGGATTCATCGAGTACAAAACCCATGCAAAAGCATCGATCGTCGTTAGGCGTGAGAAAGGTGAACTCCGCACCTACACGCATTTTGGAACAGGAAATTATCATCCGATTAACGCCGAGATCTATACCGATTTATCACTATTTACTGCGGATCCTATAATTGGTCGTGATGCTAACCGCATGTTCAACTATATAACTGCCAATCAAGAACCTCCCAAAGAGAGTAGGGGATTCGAAAAAGTTGTTATATCTCCAACGAATCTTCTGCCAAAGATTATTGAGCTCATCAATATTGAAGCGACCGCGGCAAAAGAAGGTAAGCCCGCAGGAATTTGGGCAAAAATGAATGCACTTGTGGACGGTAAAGTAATTGATGCATTGTATTCCGCGAGCCAAGCGGGTGTTCCTATTACCTTATTGGTTCGAGGAATCTGTTGCCTGAGGCCTGGAATTAAAGGAATGTCGGAGACGATTCAAGTTAAATCTATAGTGGGACGTTTTCTTGAACATTCGAGAATTCTCTGTTTTGCGAATGGGCAGCCTCTTCCTTCTGATGCAGCAAAGGTCTTTATCTCTTCTGCCGACTGGATGCACCGAAACTTTCGACGCAGAGTTGAAGCCTTGGTACCCATCGAAAATCCAACTGTTCACCGACAAATTTTGAATCAAATTATGGTTGCCAACATCAATGATGACAAGCAGTCTTGGGTTATGAATGCGACGGGAGAGTACGCTAGGACGTTGGCTGCCGAAGAATCTACTCCGTTCGGATGTCATGAGTATTTTTTACAGAATCCGAGTCTTTCAGGACGCGGTGAGGTACCGTTACAGTCTTTACCAATGAGTCTCGTTCCACGCAAGCGAACTCGGCGAGAATGAAAGCTCGAAACAAAACTCGCCTCGTTGCGATTATTGATATTGGCTCGAATTCCGTTCGGCTAACGGTCAATGTTGTCAATCAGATGGCATCAATTCCGTACATAAATGAAAAAATCATGCCCGGACTCGGAAGAGGACTTGCTGATACTGGGATGATCGATAAGCAAGCAGAAAAAGAGACGTTAAGCATACTTGCGAGGTATCGTGCAATTCTCGATACTTTGAAAGTTCAAGATATACGACCGATAGCGACGGCAGCTGTTCGAACAGCCAATAACGGAAAGGAGTTCGCAAGAACGGCTTCAAAAATCCTAGGCACTGAGGTGAAAATTTTAGAAGGGCAGAGAGAAGGTCGTCTTGCCGGAATGGGAGTTGCCTATGGTATTGACCGGCCCAAAGGGCTTGTCGGAGATTTAGGAGGTTCAAGTTTAGAAGTTGTTAAAGTCAAGAAACATAAAATATCAAAAATGGCCGAATCCTTTTTGGTTGGCCCTCTCGCTCTAAATTCGGATGGCACGTTCAATGAGCGACGGATTCAAAATAGTATTAGAAATGCGTTCGAAAGCTCGGAAATCCTCAACTACAATCATGACCAATTTTTTGCCGTGGGCGGAGCGTGGCGGTTACTCGCAAAGCTAGATATGAAATTAAAGAAATACCCGGTCAAAGTATTGCACGGATATACACTTTCAGTATCGCAAATGCGTAACATAATCAGGTTCGCAGTGTCAAGCATTAGAAATAGTACGGTTAGAGCAACAATTGAGCAAATGTCAGAGCGTAGAGCCAATGATTTACCCTACGCTGCAGTCGTTATGGATGAATTACTAAGTTTTTGCCGGGTAAAACAAGTGACAATTTCGGCCTCTGGACTCAGAGAAGGCGTATTGTTTCAAGATCAAGAACTTGATGACGACCCTTTACGTCAAGGAATAATCACTTTTTTCGATCTCGATTCCATCCAAGTGAAATTTGGGCGAACCTTGCATAAGTTCACGAAAAACTTAATGGCAGGCGCTGGCAACCTTTTTAATGAGAAGATAACGGACAAAAGGATAGACAAGGCAGCGTGTTTGTTAGCGGACGCGGGTTGGCGATTTCATCCAGATCACCGAGTGAATCTAGTGTTTGACCAAATTCTGTACTGCCCATTGGTTGCTGTTTCCCATCAGGAAAGATTGTTCATGGCGGCTACAATAGCCTTCCGATATCAGCGAGATTTTTCGCTTCCCATGCAGTTCTCAGACCTGTTAACGAGCGAACAAATCCAACGTGCCGAGATCTTTGGAGCCTTAATGCGGCTTGGACATGAAGTTTCGCGGCGTTCGTCATCTATGCTGAGTATGATTGAGTTGGCGAAGTCTGATAATCATCTGCTTCTGAGGGTTCCGTCTACTGTTATTGAGACGCTTTCTCCGCCCGTGTCAAAAAGACTAGATCAAGCAGCCGCATTGCTTGGATTAACGCCAGAGATTGAAGAAGTTAAGTAGCATTAGAGAGTATAATTAGCTGTAACGGTGAATAAAACTTTAGGCATAATGAAGTTTAACTTTCCCATTTTGAAGAGACAAAGCTATTCTGCCGGACAACAAGTCACGAGCCTTCTGTCCAAATACCTCGTCTCTCCAGCCTGAAAAAACAGGAAGGTTTTTGTTCTGATGACCTCGGGCAACTTGTTCTATGGTGGAGCCATCTGCAATCAGCCTAGGTACAACGCTGTACTCTTCACTGACATGCTTCAGAAGTACTTTAAGCAATTCAGAAGAGGATTCTTGAGAGTTTGAGAACGCAGCTTGCTCGTTCGGTACGTCTTTCACGTACTGATTCGGATTTTCGATGGCTGATGCTACTACTTTTGCTACGTTTTCAATTTGATTTCTAGGTAAACGCTGAGGAATCGATCGCAAACTTAACAGGTCATTCATAGTACTCAGTTTTTGTTCGGCGATATCGTAGATTACATTATCTCTAAGGACGTGCTGACGAGGTTTATCTAGATTCTGAGCGCGTCTTTCTCTCCATTCGCAAACGGCCACCAAAATTGCAAGATACTCAATGCCGGATTTTTTGAGCCGCATGCGCCGCCAAGCGATCTCCGGAGAAGAATCATAGGTAGATGGATTTTCGAGAACAGCCATTTCCTCGCTCACCCAATGTGTACGTTGCTTCTCGTGTAACTCTTTCGATATTCGTACATAGGCTTCCCGCAGATAGGTTACGTCACCGAGAGCGTACTTGAGTTGCTTCGATTTTAGTGGACGAGTCGTCCAGTCGGTAAACTGGCTTGACTTATCAATAACAACATCAAGAACTTTTTTTATGAGTTTGTTATATCCAAGAGAATCTCCGAGACCGAGAGCCATTGCTGCTATTTGAGTGTCGAAAATTGGCTTCGGAAGTTGTTTGGTCAGTCGGTTAAATATCTCCATATCTTGCCGAGCGGCATGGAAAACTTTTACGACGGATGTATCGTTAAGTATGCGAAAAAGCGGTGTAAGATTGATATTCTTAGCAATCGGGTCTATAATTCCTTCGACATTTGTAGATGCGGCTTGTATCAAGCAGAGTTTAGGCCAAAAGGTCTTCTCTCGTTGAAACTCGGTATCCAAACAGATGAAATCGTTGCGGGAAAGCTTGGAACAAAAATCTTCAAGTTCTTTTTGCGTCGAAATTGGGCGTAAAGTGCTGTCAATCATTACGTTTCGATTAATCTCACAATTTTAAAGTTGGCTGGTGGTATGTGGATTGTTATATACCATCTGAATTCCATTATAACGAAGAGGACACGAGAATGAACGTTTATCGTTCACATAATTGTAATGAACTGCGTTCGTCTGACGTAGGTCATTCCGTTAAACTTTCGGGGTGGTTACATCGCAGGAGAGATCATGGCGGTGTAATTTTTATTGATCTGAGAGATCATTATGGTTTGACACAGATCGTTTTCAATCCAAGTTTCTCAGAGTTCAATACTATTGAACATCTCCGTACAGAGAGTGTATTTTCTGTTGAAGGAAAAGTGGTTGCGCGGGATTCCGAACTCATAAACTCAAATATAGCAACAGGAGAAGTAGAAGTTGTTGCGAGTAAAATTGAGATTCTATCAGAGGCCCAAGAGTTGCCTTTACCAGTCTTTGGAGAACCTGACTATCCAGAAGACCTGCGATTACAGTATCGATATTTAGATTTACGACGGGAAACGCTTCATGAAAATATGATCTTGCGATCAAAAGTTATCGCATCGATTCGGCAAAGAATGATTGAACAGGGGTTTACGGAGTATCAAACGCCGATTCTAACGGCTTCGAGTCCTGAAGGCGCGAGAGACTACCTTGTGCCATCGCGACATTATCCCGGAGAATTCTACGCGTTACCACAGGCCCCTCAGCAATTTAAGCAGCTGTTAATGGTATCGGGGTTTGACCGTTATTTTCAAATTGCGCCATGCTTTCGTGATGAAGACGCTCGGGCGGACAGAAGCCCGGGAGAGTTTTATCAAATTGACATTGAAATGAGTTTTGTAACTCAGGAAGATGTGTTTCAAACCATTGAACCTGTGATGCGCGGACTTTTTGAAGAGTTCGGGGCTTGGAGGGGCAAAGACAGGATTGTACCTTCTGGAAGTTTTCCTCGAATCAGTTATACAGATGCAATGCTGAAATACGGGACAGATAAACCTGATCTAAGAATCGAACTTGAGTGTTGCGATGTTTCAGACATTGTAAACCGAGATGACGTAACACTGGCTGTGTTTAAGAAAATTGTCGGAAGTGGCGGAGTTGTTCGGGCAATTCCTGCTCCAAATACCGGTAAGAAGCCTCGCAGCTTTTTTGATAAAATGGACGATTGGGCTAAGAAAGAAATGCAAGCACCAGGTCTTGGATATATGCGTTTTACAAGTGAGAACGGTGTTCTGAAGGCATCAGGGCCGATCGCAAAATTCTTTTCTCCAGAGGCCTTACAAGCATTGGCAGACAGAGTGGGAGTTTCCAGCGGGGACGGTCTCTTCTTTTCAGCCGGTAAGAAAAGTGATGCCGAAAAATTGCAAGGTGCTGCTCGTGAACGAATCGGTCATGAGCTTGGTATTGTAGAAGAAGACGTTTTCAGATTTTGTTGGATTGTCGATTTCCCATTATACGAATACGACGAAGAGGCTAGAAAAATTGACTTTTCGCATAATCCGTTTTCAATGCCGCAAGGCGGTTTAGAGATGCTAGAAGCAGCGACTACTGATGAAGAGTTGCTTGCTCTTAATGCCTATCAGTATGATATAGTTTGTAACGGAGTAGAACTTTCGTCTGGTGCGATAAGAAATCATCGCCCAGATATTATGCTGAAAGCGTTCGCTAAGGTAGGATATGGAGAGGAAGTTGTTGAGAAGGAGTTTGGAGGATTACTGAATGCTTTTCGTTACGGTGCACCGCCACACGGAGGCATAGCTCCGGGCTTAGACCGTATTGTTATGTTATTGGCGGACGCTGATAACATACGCGATGTGACGATGTTTCCAATGAATCAGAAAGCTAGAGATTTGTTGATGAACGCGCCAAGTAATGTCTCGGAAAGACATTTAAAAGAACTTAACCTGAGGAAAATTAAGTGACACTCTGATAGTCTTGATTCTTTCGCAAATTTTAGACTCCATTTGAAGTCAATAACTTATTTTCGTAAACTAGGATTGAGAATTACTTAGATGTACCATTCTGCTTAATCGTGTTATACTTAGATCATAATAACATTGATTGTCTTTCTGAAGTGGAATGGGCGTGTCAAGTCAACTTACACCCGAACGGGCCTAAATCTTTCGAATCGCCCACATTGAAAATGTCGGATTGATTCTTCGCGACGGAATGAAGTGTCGAAACCTAGCATCTGCGGAGGGCTATATACCTATAGGCAATCCAGATCTAATTGAACGACGGGTAGGTAGAGAGGTTCCGATTCCCCCGTACGGGACGCTCAGTGACTACGTTCCTTTCTATTTCACTCCCTTTTCCCCAATGCTCTACAATATCAAGACTGGCTACGGAGTTGAACGGAAACGGAACAAGGATATCGTGATATTTGTTTCTTCACTACATAAACTAATTGACGGTAATATAAAATTTGTGTTTACTGATCGACATGCTTATATTGCATACGCGGAATTTTCATCGGATATTAGCAAACTAGATAGCATTGACTGGACTGCGCTTCAGAATCGAAACTTCAGGAAGTCTGATCCAGTTCGCTTTGAACGGTATCAGGCTGAAGCGTTAGTTTATAAGGAGATGCCGATAAAGGCTTTGCTCGGTGTAGCTACTTTCGACGAAGAAGGAAAGTCTATAGTAAAAAACCATACATTGCAGTATGATGTGGAACTTCGTGTTGTCCCTACTCCTCAGTGGTATTTCTAATGCTAAAATACAAAACTGGAAATTTGCTTGAAGCGAAAGTTGAAGCACTCGTTAACACTGTTAACACGGTAGGCGTAATGGGTAAGGGGATAGCATTGATGTTCAAGGAAGCATTTCCAGAAAATTATTTTGGATACAGGGAGGCGTGCAAATCCGAACGCGTAGAAACCGGGAAGATGTTCGTGACAGAATGTCGTAACCTAATGTCAACCCCACGCTGGATAATTAATTTTCCAACTAAGCAGCATTGGCGCGACCCTTCCAAGTTGGAGTGGATTGAAGCGGGATTGCAGGATCTCAGGAGAATCATTGAAAGTAGGAACATAAAATCTATAGCATTACCACCTCTTGGAAGCGGTAATGGCGGCCTTAGTTGGGTAGTTGTTCGTAATAAGATAGAGGAAGTGCTTGGAGACTTGGATGATGTAGAAATTGTTGTCTATAAGCCGACAGCTGAGTATCAAAATGTAACCAAGAAACGGGGTGTTCAAAAACTTACTCCCGCCAGAGCATTAGTTGCTGAGTTGGTTCGTCGTTATGCCGTGCTTGGCATCCAATGCACACTACTTGAGGTGCAAAAACTCGCTTATATGCTGGAAAGGCAAATTATCAGCGCTGAAACGGATAATCCTTTAGACCTGCGATACAAAGCCAGTAAATTTGGGCCACATGCGGATCGCTTGATGAAATTGTTGAATGCAATGGACGGAAGTTACCTCAGATCAGAACAAAGAATTGCTGATATGCAACCCTACGGGGATATCAGTTTTAATGACGCTAGAGCAGACGAGGTTAACGAGTACATCGGGTCAGAAGCGGTTAAGCCTTACTTGGGAGCTCTGCATACAACATCAAAAATTATTGATGGATTTGAATCACCGCTTGGCATGGAATTGCTTGCAACTATCGACTGGTTGATCCACAAAAATAACGTTCAGCCAGTCCGATCGTCTATAAGGCAAGCTTTGGTGAACTGGGAAGGTGGTGTTGATGCTGGTCGACGTAAGAACAAGCTATTTACGGACTTGATGATTGATGTTGCCTTGGCCCGTCTGAAGGGAGCATTTGATGTCGGAAAGTAGAGAATTTTTTCCGTTGAATAATCGAGAATCGGAAGAGAATTGAACAAGTGCAATGGCCGGTGAACTGTCAGTGGAATTGAAACGATCAAGATTTCATAGGACAAATTGGGCCTGCGTACGAGTGAGGTTGCTACATATTGCGATATGTTCGAAATAATGTTCTCAATTTGGTTAAGATTCTCGAGAGTGTTCCTTCAATTGCTTTATCAGCGGCTAGAACCACAGTATTCTTGAGGATTAGCTGGGAATTTCTGATTTATATGGTTGATTCGAATTGATTTTTTGCCATTAGAGGTCGAACACTTGTAAAGTCTTGCGAACAGGTGTTACTATTTATGGCGTGAAAATAGGTAACACAGACGCTTCAACAACTTCTTTTCCATTTAGTCGCGGATCGTAGAAACATCAGTTTCATGGTGATTAGATGTATAGTCTCGCAAACTCAATCCCGTCCACCTCTTTGCTGAAAGGTACACATAACGACGTTAAAGACCGTCTCCCTGATCTCCTTAAAGGGGAACTCCCCTTTGCCAGAAAAATGCTTCAGAAAGGTCTTCATTAGGTTATAATGTTCTTAGTCCATTTCTGTTCTCCTAAATAGATGTTTAACCTGCCCCCGACAAGAATAGCGGATTCTGACGATCGATTCCTAGGGATTTTAAAATCCCCTGAAAACGCTTTTTCCCCAAAATTTGAATTTCCAGACTTAATCCTACAGTACCCTTTTGATTCAGGTTAAAGTTAAAAAATTGGTTAGCATCTAATCGGAACATTCATTTTATCCATTTTGTTTCTACTAGTTAGTTCTTTCAGGAGTTTTCTTATGTTGTGTCCGACTGCGCAAAGTAACGCATGGGTTTGATCGCCTAAAATTCCTTTGAGCGGACACCGGCGTAACTGACCTTCAGATTACATGTGACCGATTATTGGTTCCACAGCACTTCTTCGTTTAAGATCAATTTTTTGTTGTTCATTCAGTTCACTTGTTTGTCCAGAAATATATTCATTCGCGCTCGTGTGATTGTGTACTCTCTACCCAGCATCAGCGAACACATCCTTTGGGGATATACCGGTCTGCTCATTGATTTGTTCCAAGGCAGGGGTGAGCGTATGCCCGTCGTATGGCGCACCAGCAAACGCTTTCATTCCTCCAACAAAAAAACATTCCATAAACGTTACAGCAACGGAGCCTTTACAGCCATACTCATAGGGATTGCGAGCTTTTCCTTTACAAAAAACATGTACGTCAGGTTCGTGTAAGGAATAGATTTTCTCTCCTTTTGCTGTAGCGAGTAATCTTTCAACGATATCACAAAATCTTTTGACCTCTACTTTCACAACAGCATCATCTATGTTATCGACTTGCCGTTCCAAATTCCGAAGCACGAATGCTTAGATACGTTGTTGCTCTCTAACAGTTTCTTTAAGCTGCTTGGTTTTCTTCTGTTACAACAACTTGGTCGCAAGATGAAACAATTTTGGACCTTTTCTGCTGTACGTGTGATTCAACCTGATGTTTCCGGCAATCGCAAGGTCTGTCGCTCTGCTGCGGGGCCTACTGTAAGAGAATGGATTCGAAGAACATTTAGAATAAGGTAGTACTATTGAGCAGTCTACTTCGGCCGTTGAGATATTGAATTCTCGCCCATGCCGGTACTAGGTCGAAACAAACGTTAACCTGAGATTACCTAAGTGGAGCGTATAGTATTCTTAGATTCATTTTTATTGATAAGACATTAAACCCCTTTGCTTCAAAATCGCTGACGAATCCAATGGAAGCAAGGCGATTCCAATTGTCGTCAGAAAGAATTAGAATTCGAGTCCGTTTTTGCCGAATCACATCTGAGATTCGTCGAGTGATGGCGTAATCTAGTATAAGCACGTAAAAAATTTATCCATTATTAAGCGTTGAATGCTATAAGGTTTTAGACGGAAAATTACATTAAGCAAATCTGCAAGTGTTAATGTGCCGCCAATATACCCCGGAGAAAGACAGTGGTGGGAAAGAACACTGAAATTCCAATGAACAAAGACTTAGGCAGGGTGTTATGGCAGAAGCACCCCTTATGGCGACACTGTATTGAAGCGGAGCGCGTAGGGCTAATTTCGGGAGAACCGAGATTACAGCTTGATATACTAGTCCGTCATCCCGGTGGTTTACCCGTTGCGATAGAAACAGAATTTGGAGTAGCTTCTACAGTTGAAAAAGATGCGATAGCTCGTTTAGGTAAAACTCTTTCTGAAGACAATAAACGGATCGAGCAGGTCATTGCGTTACGTTTGCCAGAGAATCTGCGAGGCCTTAGTCAAGGAGATTTAGACGAAGAACTCGAATCGGCTCAATTTAGTCTGTGTATCTATTCAATTTTGGGAAGACAACACTTAAATTTGGAATACCGACGCTGGCCAAGCAAAGGATGGATACAAGGCGGAATAGACGACCTAGCAACAATTATAGAACATACAGCTTTGTCTGAGAATCAAATAACGGTCAGTATGGAAATATTAGATTCAGGTGTAACACAGGCTACAAACATTCTATTGAACCAGTGCAAGTGGAATGCAAATACAGTGCCAGAACAAATAGCGAATTGTCTCCACCAGTCTAGTAACGAACAAACCATGAAAATGGCAATGGCTATCTTAGCCAACGCTCTCACATTTCACGAAACGATAGCAGGTATAAAGGAAGTTCCAACTATAAACAAACTGAGAGCAAAAAATGGTGGCCCCTCGCCATCTAAAGTATTGAAAGTGTGGAACCGCGTCATGGAAGATATAAATTATTTTCCAATCTTCAGTATTGCGACCGAAATTCTACAGTTAATACCACAAGAAATTGGACGTGCTGTTCTCGATAGACTAGACGATGTGGTGCAAGAACTCATTAAGTTAGGGGCAACTAGTCAACATGACTTTAGTGGACGAATGTTCCAAAAACTTATAGAGGATCGAAAATTCTTAGCAACATTCTATACTTTGCCTACTTCGGCGACGCTGTTATCCGAGTTAGCGGTTTCAAGGATGTCAACGGACTGGAGTAACCATAAAGACATAACTAATTTGCAAGTTGGAGATTTTGCTTGTGGGACTGGTGCACTGTTAAATGCTGCCTACGGAGCAATCCTCTCGAGATTTCGAAGAACGGGTGGAAATGATTCGCGTCTTCATCGCAACATGATGGAAAAAGTTTTAATTGGCGCTGACATCATGCCAGCGGCTACTCATCTTACGACATCAGTTCTTTCAAGTGTTCACCCGAGAGTCGAGTTCTTTGATACTAATATCATTACAATGCGATATGGCGAGAATATTGATGATAACGGAAACAAAGATGTATTCATCGGTTCTTTAGAATTGTTCGACAATCAGCAGGGATTCCGGTCAATCTTGGATACCACCCAGGAATTTGTAAGCGGCACGGGAAGAGGAAAAAAGAAATACGTTGAGTTTCCGCATGGCTCTTTCGATCTAGTCATAATGAATCCTCCCTTTACGAGGTCAACTAACCACGAAGGAGAGCTGAAAAACGTTAATAATCCGGCGTTTGCGGCTTTCAAAACTGCTACGAAACAGCAGAAAATGATGTCTGAGAAACTCAAAAGAATTCGTCCGTCAGGTAAGGCATCTAACGATAACGCTGGATTGGCAACAAATTTCATAGATCTAGCTAATGTAAAGCTCAAGCCAGGTGGGATTCTTGCTTTTGTTATCCCTGCAACGTTTGCCTCTGGGAATAGTTGGGCGAACGCTCGTAATATTATAGATCAATACTATGAAGATGTTTTGGTCGTAAGTATCGCAACGGCGGAAGACGGAGGGGCAGCTTTTTCCGCTGACACCAGTATCGGAGAGGTTCTAGTAATAGGAACTAAAAAGATAGATACTTCTGCTAGTACTCCTGTTACCTACGTTAATCTTCCCCATCGTCCTAATTCGATTTTGGAGGCGATGTGGTTTGCCAAAGCGATTGAACGACAAAGAAAAAATAGTGACGCGGAGATTGCCTTACTTCGAATCGGGTCAGATCAGCAACATTCTATTGGTCATATGATTAGAAGTTCTTCGGGCTTCGCAGAAAATGTAGAGCCTCCCGGAATTATTAGAGTGAAAGACGAAACAGTTTCTTCAATGGCATTAAGATTATCCGAAGGATCACTACATCTACCAAGAGTGGGTAAAGTCGATATTCCTTTATCTACACTTAGTACACTTGGAGAACGTGGGCTACTTTATCGAGATATAAACGAGCAGAAAAAAGACAAAGCCGGCATCTCAAGAGGTCCATTCAATGTTATCGACTTAGAAGCAGGAGATGTTCCAATCTATCCCATGCTTTGGAAGCATAGTGCGGTCGCAAGTAAACCCGGACGAGAGAGTCGAATGCTTGTCCACCCTGACAGCCAAGGAATTGTTCGCCCAAATCATGATGAAAAGGCGAAAGAGCGGTGGAAGAGTTCCAGTCGGTTATGCTTTAATAGAGATTTTGGATTTGGGTCTCAGCGACTAGCGGCTTGCTTGACACCTAAGCCGGTAATTGGTGGGCGAGCGTGGCCAGGATTCATATGTAGTGACACAAGATTTGAAGTGCCTTTAGTACTCTGGATGAACACCACTATGGGTTTGTTTTCTTTCTGGTGTACGGGGTCAAGGCAACAGAATGGCCGTTCGGTCATAACAATCACACGACTTCCATCACTTGTCGTTCTCGATCTCAGGAAGTTCTCAGATCGACAGTTCAAAGTGGCCGACGCAATTTTTGCAAGGTTTTCCGATCAGGATTTACTCTCGGCGAACGATGCCTATAGAGATGAAGTTAGGCAGGATTTAGATCGGGCGGTATTGATTGAAATGTTGGGACTACAAGAAGATATCCTTGAACCGTTAGAATTGTTACGAGACAAGTGGTGTTCGGAGCCGACAGTAAGAGGACGAAAGAAAATGACTCCGAAAAGAATCTAGAGATAGAGAGCAATCTTCTTTTGCTGTTGTCAAATCTATTCTCGTCTATGCCGGAATCAGGTCGAAAGGGGCAGTTACACGTGACGAACCATCATTAATGGGTTCTGTCCCATGCCAAGTATAAGATGGAAACAGTACAAGCATACCCGCTTTCGGTTGAATCCATTTCTCGGGAGGCGTTGCGGGGTTGGTCTTGAAAGGCGGTTCTCCAAACTTTATCCATCCTGCTTTACTTTTTCCCTCCAATGTTTCATGTGGAACATCCACATAATATGAAGAACTAATCCAACCCGCAGAATGAACATGATTCACATGTTTACCACCTGAATGGAGTTTTACAGACCAGGAACCATTAAATTTGAAGCGCCCGGTATTTCGAGCCGTCGTGGGGTGGGTGGGATCGCTTCCAATGTCTTTTAGGTATAGCTTTATCGGAGAGTCCAACGCTTTGAAATATGCTCTGATTACTTTATCATCAATCGTATATAGACCTCGAGGTGTCTGAATACCGTCTCGGAGAGTTTGGTCTAAGGGATGCCTTTTGAATATTCGATATTTTTCCAATGCCTTCAAGAAGGCTCTATTGAAAGCCTCTAATGTTTCAAATCCGTCTGGCGTTGGCAACTGATAGGCTCTAACGTGATTGTCGTATTGGGCTAATTCTCTGTATCTTGAATCTCCTAGCAACCTAAGTGCGATGGCCTCGTGAGTAATCCAATGCTGTTTTTCGGGTTCTCTATTTCTCCATGGCAGGAGCGTTTGAAGAGCAGAGTGTGCGTCGCCCTGCATGAGCTGGGCACAAATGAGGGCATCGACCATATCATTACGATGTGGATTGACTTTGACGGCTTTCTCAGCTGTTGATCGTGCCGCATCTGCGTCTCCTATTTCTTGATAGATTGAAGATAAAATATATTGCGTTTCGGGGTGTTCTCTTAGCTGATTAGGAAGTTCTAGGCACTGCTTTTCAGCTAATTCTAAGTCTCCACTCTCTCTGATAATATCGGCTACGGCTACCGCTAGTCCTCCTTGAGATTTTGCGAATGTTAGAAGTTGGGAAAACGCCGAATCGTTGCCAGTCATCCAATATAGGTTTGCTAAGGTTTGGAGCGTCATTTGACTGGGTGTTTTGTTGAATGCAATGACTAAATCTTTTTCGCAGGCTTCTAAATTTCCTAAAGAGAGATTTGCTCTACCTCGCACGAAATGGATAGCTCCTTGAGTTTTATTTTCTCTTATCAGTCCTGTAAGGAGGGATTCTGCTTCCTCAGGAAATCCCTGCTCAAGACGTGATGACGAAAGTGAGTAGCGAGCCTCTACGTTCCGAGAGTCCAGTTTTAGTACGTCACGGCAAAGTTGCTCTGCTTTACGCCATTGTCCGATATCAATAAAAACTCGAGCCAAGGCGTTTTTGGGTTCAATCGCATTCGGAGAATGAGAAATTGCCTGAGAAAAAGCGAGAATTGCGTCATCCACCAAACCGCGACTTCTTGCTGATTTACCCTGGTTTATGAACTCCGTTAAACTTGGCATCAGAATTGTTCCTCCGGGGAATCCGCTGCTTCTTCCTCAAGAAATCCTAAAGTTGCGAAGGTTTCGCGAATATGATCAGGAAGAGGAGCAGTTATCAACTTTGATTTTCCATTCGGGTAGGGGATTACCAATGAACGAGAATGAAGGTGCAACTGCTCGCTCAGCCCAGATAGTGATTCTCGATCGCTCTTATACTTTTGATCTCCTAGTATACTCGTGCCTAACTCTGCCATATGCAGTCGCAGTTGGTGCGTTCGACCTGTTAATGGTCGCAGGGCGACCCAAGCCGCTTTTTGTGCTGCTGTTGAAATGACTGTGTAGTCAGTAACGGCGTGAACAGCATTTTTATCGTTCTGGTTTACAAGGTGCATTTTTTCTCGTGCAAACTGCCGTTTTTTATTCGTATCTAGGATCTTGGGTTGACCTTTTGCCATCCAACTGCGAAGTTGACCGGAACGAGGGTTCGGTACTCCGACGGTAACTGCCCAGTATACCTTTGAAATGTCTCTTGACCGAAATAATTCCCCTAATCGTCTCGCAACGCTAGCGTTGCGAGCCAATAACAGTACGCCTGTTGTATCTCGATCTAAACGATGAACAAGTTTAGGCCGTTCTTGCTTAACAGCAAGTATATCAAGTAATCCGTCGATATGCTCGTAGGTTTTGGTACCTCCCTGAACAGCTATCCCGGGTGGTTTATTCAACGCGATAATCTCGTCGTCTTCATAAATAACGAGATCTTGGATAAATTCACGCTTTTTCTGATTAAAATTTGAATATGCTTGTTTTTTTTGTTTTTTCTCTGGTAAAGGAGGTAGTCGTACAGAACATCCTGCAATCAATCTCTCTTTGGCTTTGACACGTCTTCCATCGACTCTAATTTGTCCTGTGCGAAGCAATTTTTCTATTTGCCCTTGCGGAATCTCCTTCTGTCGCTTGATCCACCGATCTAATCTAACGCCAGAGTCAGTTTCGCTGATCGTATGCAAAGTTACTTGGCTACTCATTGAAACAATACTTTTGAAAGATAGATTCCGATAACGAGTACGAGTAAAGACAGAAGAACGCTTGATACGCCATAGGTTACGGCTAGATGAAGTGATCCGCGATTTGCTAACTGATACAGCTCCAACGAAAAAGCAGAAAACGTTGTGAAGCCGCCAAGAATACCCGTTGCAAGAAACAGGCGAAGACCGATAGTCTCTGTTTCAAGAGTCGACAGCCAACCAATTAACACACCCATCGCAAATCCTCCGGCGATATTTACAACGAAAGTTGCAAGTGGCCAAGCGGATTCCGAAAAGTGCCGGGTAACAAAAAGACTTACGCCATAGCGCATGCTTGAGCCAATCGCACCTCCTAAAGCAACAAAAAGCAAAGACATCATAGAGATTATTTGACTAGTTAATCGTTATAAGTTGGTAGGCTTAGTGAACTGATGTCCGGGAAATAGAGATATAACGAGGGTGTCGAAATCTTTCGGCCACGGAGCCTGTAAATTCATTTTATCACCGTTTGGAATTGATACCAACAGGTTCGAGGCATGTAACATCAGCCTTCCGGCTGAAAGTCTTCCCGTTCCATACATTCTATCGCCTAGTATCGAACATCCAATAGCTGTCATATGAACACGAAGTTGATGAGTGCGTCCTGTTTTTGGAGTGAGCTCCATTAAGGAGCGGTTTCCGTTTCGTGCCAAAACTTTCCAACGAGTTTTAGCGGGTTTGGCATTTGCCATTCGATCGTGTCCGAGAACAACATTTTTATTGGGATCGTTGGGTTTGACGATAAGCGGAATTTCAACAATTCCAGTGGACTCTTCTGGTATTTCTCCTTCAACAATAGCATGATAGGTTTTCTCGGCTTGGTGGTCTGCGAAAATTTTAGAAAGATGAACGGCAGAGGGATGAGTTTTTGCAACAATCACGACCCCTGAAGTTTCTGCATCAATGCGATGGACTAGTTTAGGTCGTTTTCCATTTGATTTAGAAAATGTCCAAAGAAGATAATCTAAGTTCTTAGACGAGTTTCCTCTTGTTTGGACTGGCAATCCTGAAGGTTTATTGAAGGCTATTACCTCTCGGTCTTCATAGATTACGAAACTTCGAACATAGTTTTGGTCATTGTCGGATATGCGTGGGATAGGTTTGTTTCGGGTCATCGCGATTCTTTTTCTTTTCGCAATTTAGCCCAGTGTTGAAGACGTTTTAGTATCAGTTCTTCACGGCCAACACCCTTGGGAGTATAAAAAGATTGACGTTCCATCTCTTCAGGAAAGTAGTTTTGCCCTGAGAATTGCTCGTCTTCATCATGGTCGTAGGCATAATCTTTACCGTATCCTTCCTCCTTCATGAGCCGAGTCGGTGCATTTAGAATATGTTTAGGCGGGTTTAAGGAACCCGTATCTTTTGCCGATTTTCGAGCTGCTTTATACGCGACGTATATTGCATTCGACTTAGGAGCAGTGGCGAGGTAAACAAGAGCGTGTGCGAGGGCAAGTTCTCCTTCAGGAGACCCGAGTCGTTCATAAGTTCTGACAGCTTCACCTGTAAGCATAAGTGCGGCATTATCGGCAAGCCCAATATCCTCGGAAGCCATTCGTATCATGCGTCTTCCTAAATACAGAGGATCTTCTCCACCATCCAACATGCGAGCAAACCAATAAAGCGATGCGTCAGGATCAGACCCTCGAACAGATTTATGCAGAGCAGATATAAGATTGTAGTGACCATCGCGGTCTTTGTCATAGACTGGAGCCCGTTTCTGGAGGAAGGAAATAAGCTGGTTTTGATTTAACGGTTTTTCATCGGGAAACGCGAAATAAATCTGTTGCACAAGGTTCAGTAAGTATCGACCATCACCATCAGCCATACCGAGTAAAGATTTTCTTCCAAGCTCGTCTAATGGTAATGGTTTGTCTAAGAATTCTTCCGCTCGATCGAGAATTATCTCTAGAGAGTCAAAGTCAAGAGTTTTTAGAGTGAGAACAGTGCAACGCGACAGAAGCGCAGAATTGATCTCGAAACTTGGATTTTCCGTGGTTGCTCCGACCAGGGTTATGGTGCCATCTTCAACGTAGGGCAAGAATCCATCTTGCTGGGCTCGGTTGAATCGATGAATTTCGTCAACAAACAATAATGTTCCTCGCCCCGTTTCCCAGCGTTGTTTCGCCTTATCGAACACTTCCCTCAGTTCTTTAACACCGGAGAACACGGCACTAACCGATTCAAATTCAAATCCTATTTCTTTGGCTAAGAGGCGAGCAATGGTGGTCTTACCGACTCCAGAAGGTCCCCAAAATATGATTGACGGAAGTTTCTGAGCAATTAGCATCCGCTGGATACTTCCATCTGTTCCTAGTAAGTGGTCTTGACCGACCACTTCCGCCAGGTTTTTTGGACGAAGCCGGTCAGCTAGTGGACGGGCTTCGTCATCAATCATTCGGTCGTTAGAAAACAGATTGGTCATGTGTGAGTGTAAATGACGATCAGAAAAGAGATTTGCTACCATCAGCAAAGGTTAGCTATTTGAATCTAAAATTGCCAAAGAATGAAATACCGTCATTATAGCCATAATTGAGTTAACGATTAACCTATTCCGTATTGACCGCAACTTTCAAGATAGGCGTAAAGTATGATTTCCATGAATGGATGCACCCCCTTTCGATAGTCCAATTCTAAATTTTTTTAAGCCTATTCGAGCTGTTCAAAATCGCGCAAATCGAAAGACTCAAAAATCCCAATTCTTGACAAAAATTGCCTAAGTTTTGTGTTTATGATTCTAACAAATGACATAGAATAAATTTTAACGTTATAGAAATTCTAAGAAGGTTATGTAACATATTGAAAAAACTTAATTATTATAAACATAAAACAGTGTAAAAAATATCTGTAAATTGACGCAAATTATTATGGAAAATTCTCCCAATTTGTGGTATAATTTCAGTGCGTTTTCAGGTATTGAAATCGCCCCATTCTAGCTGTGGAATTCGCCATGGCATAACCTAAAATTACTCTCTGCTCAGATTGAATTTGCTCTTTCTATTTTTCTTCATTCTAGCACGGCAAGACAGAAATTCGTACAAGGCGAAAAGTACATGACCAAACAAGATTATAGTGCAGAATCAATTCGAGTGCTCAAGGGGCTAGAAGCGGTTCGTACGCGTCCTGGCATGTACATCGGTGATACTGATGACGGCTCCGGATTACATCATATGATTTACGAAGTCGTCGATAACGCTATCGACGAGTGTTTGGCTAACCATGCCGACGAAGTGACTGTTACGCTCAAACCAGACGGATCTGTCGAGGTTACCGATAACGGACGTGGAATACCTGTTGATATACACAAAGATAGTAATCGTTCTGCAGCCGAAGTTATCATGACAGAACTCCATGCAGGTGGAAAATTCGATCAAAAATCGTATAAGGTATCTGGTGGACTGCACGGAGTAGGGGTTTCCGTTGTAAACGCACTATCTGACTGGCTTGAACTTACTATTCACCGAGACGGTAAAGAGCATTTCTTGAGGTTTATCGAAGGCGGTAGGACTGAGAATCCAGTATCTGTTGTTGGAGACAGTCCAAAGAAAGCGGATGGATCCTTCTACACAGGAACGACGGTTCGTTTTCTCGCCAGCAAAAAAACTTTTAGAGAAATTGATTATAAGAAGTCCACGGTTGAACGCAGACTACGAGAACTAGCATTCTTGACCGCGGGGACGAAGATCGTCTTTCGAGACCATCGAAGCGCCAATCCAACCGAAATTGTTATGCAATATGAAGGAGGCATAAAGTCTTTTGTCGAGTGGTTGAATCGAAGTTCAGAAAATTTGATCCCCGAACCAATCTACGCAATAAAAACGACTGATGACGGTTTTACCGAAGTAGAAGCGGCTCTACAATGGACGAAAGTCCGGGATAAGGAAACGGTGCAGTGTTTTACCAATAGTATTCCGCAACGAGATGGAGGAACCCACCTCACAGGATTTCGAAATGCTTTAACTAGAGCAGTGCGGAAGTATGCCGAGCGGTCCAATGTACAAGGTAAGAAGAAAGTCGAAATTTCTGGCGATGATACCCGTGATGGATTGACTGTTGTGCTTTCAATCAAAATGCGAGATCCTAAATTTAGTTCACAAACTAAAGATAAACTTGTATCTTCTGAGATAAGACCTGTGATAGAAGGTCTGATGAACGAATCATTGACAGAATGGTTTGAGGAACATCCAAAAGAAGCTAAGGAGGTACTGGATAAGATTGTAATGGTCGCTGAGGAACGTGAGAAAATTCGATTGCAACGCGAACAAATTCGCAATCAATCGACGAGTATTGCCTCACTACCGGGCAAACTGGCTGACTGTCAGGAAAAGGATCCAACAAAAGCAGAACTATTTATCGTAGAGGGAGATTCTGCTGGTGGTTCGGCGAAACAAGGACGTGATCGGGCCAATCAAGCGATTTTGCCGTTGCGCGGTAAAATCATGAATATAGAACGCGTTCAGCTCACACGCATGCTTTCTTCAGAACAGGTAGGTACGTTAATTAAAGCACTCGGAACGGGGATTGATACCGATTTTGATATAGGGAAACTGCGTTATCACAAAATCATCATTATGACGGACGCTGATGTTGACGGCGCTCACATTCGAACATTGTTGCTTACCTTCTTTTTCAGGCAAATGTTGGAGGTCATAAAGAAAGGCTATCTATATATCGCTCAGCCTCCTTTGTACAAGGTATCAAAAGGACGTTCGGAGCAATACCTCAAAGATGACGATGAGCTTAACGAGTACTTGATTACCGAAGGCACTAAAGGAGAAAAACTGATACTATCCAATCAACAGCAAATCGCTGGCGAAGATTTACGAGATCACGTCGTTAAGGCTAAGTCTTTTGTTCAGCTACTCAAAAGACTATCAGTCAATCATCCAGGAAAAATTATAGAGCAAGTGGCATTAGCTGATGCTCTCGTTACTGACATCACTCAGCAAGTAGCAGACGAGTCTGCGCGTAGACTTAACCTGATCATTGAGGAAGGGGAAAATGAGTGGAGCGGATTGGTAGATGAAGAGTATTTAAGTTTATCCCGAATCGTTAGAGGAGTCGAAGAAAAGGTTAAGATTAATAGATTCCTTCGCGACAGTTCAGATGCTAGGCAAATCAATCAACTTGCAGAACCTATGGGAGAGATTTTTAAGGAACCGGCAACGTTGATTCAGGAAGATGGCAGTGAGCAACAGATATTCGGTCCAGCGAGCCTGCTAAATGCTGTTCTCGAATCTGGTCGACACGGAATGAAAATTCAAAGGTACAAGGGATTGGGAGAAATGAATGCTGACCAACTTTGGGAAACCACTCTAGATGCTAACGCCCGAGTGTTGTTACAGGTCAAGATTGATCACGAAGATGAAGCGGACGATATGTTTCAGCGATTGATGGGGGAGCGTGTCGAACCGAGACGAGAATTCATACAGGAAAACGCCCTTGAGGCAGCAGTGGATATCTAGCAAGTATCTTAAAACTATTTGACCAAAACAGGTTCACGATCCGAATCTGCCTCTTGTTTTCGTTGTATCCTAGACTTAACTTTCTTGTCAACATTTGCTAATCTGTTCTTGCGAAGCTTCTGATTCTGATCGGAACTATACGTAAAACTCAATTTTTCCGGATCCTTAGCATCAATATCAACTTCAACAGTGCCACCTTTCAAGAGTTTCCCAAATAGCAACTCGTCGGCCATCGGTTTCTTTACAAACTCTTGTATCGTTCGTTCAAGTGGTCTTGCACCCATCTCAGGGTCAAAACCACGCTTTGCTAAAAATTGCCGAGCGTCATCAGATACTTTCAGTTCTACGTTACGATCGGCAAGCTGAACCTCCAGTTGCAGGATAAATTTTTCGACGACGCGATCAATTATTTTCGGAGAGAGACCCGAAAACGAAATTACAGCATCCAAGCGATTGCGAAACTCGGGAGTAAACAATCGCTTCAACGCGTTATGAAGTTCATCCTCGTTTTTCCCAGCACCAAAACCGATTGAGTTTTTCGCAGCGTCTGACGCTCCGGCATTGGTCGTCATAATCAATAATACATTTCTAAAGTCTACGCTTCTCCCATTGGCATCCGTCAAAGTACCATTATCCATAATTTGAAGAAGGATATTGAACAGTTCGGGATGGGCTTTCTCAATTTCATCAAGCAACAGAACGCTATGGGGGTGTTGATCAACCCCGTCGGTCAATAATCCACCTTGATCGTATCCGACATAGCCAGGAGGTGCGCCAATCAATCGAGATACAGAATGTCTTTCCATATATTCGGACATGTCGAATCTCAGCAGTTCGATTCCCATAATCGAAGCAATTTGACGGGCAACTTCAGTTTTTCCGACACCCGTGGGGCCGGTAAACAAATAGGATCCGACAGGTTTATTAGGTTCGCGAAGACCAGCACGAGACATTTTGATGGCCGCGGAAACCGCATCAATGGCTTCATCCTGTCCGAACACGACTCTTTTTAGATTCTTTCCAAGAACTTGTAAGAACGAAGCATCGTTCTTTGTGACGTTTTTCGGCGGCACCCGAGCTATTTTTGCAACAATCGATTCAATGTCTCCGACATTGATTGTTTTGCGCCGTTTGGATTTAGGCACAAGCCATTGTGTGGCTCCAGCCTCATCGACAACATCTATGGCTTTGTCGGGAAGTTTCTTATCTGATATATATCGACTCGACAATTCCACCGAGGCTTTGATTGCGTCTTGTGTGTAACGAAGACCATGAAACTCTTCAAATCGGGATTTCAAACCCAATAAGATTCTAACCGCGTCATCGATTGAAGGTTCAACAACATCAATTTTTCTAAATCTACGGGTGAGTGCACGATCTTTTTCGAAATGTTGCTTATATTCTTTGAAAGTAGTCGCTCCCATACAGCGCAATTCACCATTCTGGAGCATTGGCTTTAGAAGATTTGACGCATCCATCGTTCCTCCTGATGTAGATCCTGCGCCGATTACAGTGTGGATTTCATCTATGAACAAAATTCCTTTTTCGAGTGATTCCATACGTTTGATAACTATTTTCAATCGTTCTTCAAAATCTCCGCGGTATCGCGTCCCCGCCAGTAGCGCGCCCATATCGAGCATGTAGATTTGCGCTTTCTCTATAACTTCGGGAACTTCCTTATTCACAATCCTTTGAGCAAGTCCTTCGACAATTGCAGTTTTTCCGACTCCAGGATCACCGACTAGAATTGGATTGTTCTTCGTGCGACGACACAACACTTCAATACATCGTTGAACTTCGGCATCTCTACCAATCAACGGATCAATCTTCCCAGACCGAGCTTTCTCATTGAGGTTTACGCAGAAAATTTCGAGTGGGTCGTTACTCGGACTCTGTTTCCTACCATCCTGTTTCGATTGATTCGACGAGGACGGAACCTCGAAGTCTGCTGCCTTAGCGACTCCGTGGGAAATATAGTTAACGGCATCGTATTTTGAAACACCGTTATCTTCAAGAAAGAATGCGGCGTGACTTTCTTTTTCGGAGAAAATCGCGACTAATACGTTCGCACCGGTTACTTCTCCCTTCTTCGTATGTTCAACATGAATAATTGCGCGGCTGAGAACGCGCTGGAAAGCCGCGGTCGGATAGACACTGGCTTGATTCTGTTCTACGATCAACTCTGAGAGTTCGTCGTCAATGTATTGCGTTACGACATCTCTCAATGTATCAATATCTGCATCACAAGCCTGAATAACTGTCTGTGCCTCCTTATCGTCGATCAGTGCAAGTAGCAGATGCTCCAAAGTCGCGTATTCGTGACTTCTTTCGTGAGCTAATGAGAGAGACGAATTTATAGCTCTTTCGAGACTAGGCGTGAGAGATGGCACTTTTGAATCCTTAATTTTAGTCTTCTTTTTCCATTGTGCATTTCAACGGATGTTCATTTCTGCGGGCAGTGTCCATCACTTGGGTAACCTTAGTCTCGGCTACTTCGCGGGTATAGACACCGCACACTCCGATTCCTTTCTGGTGAACGTGCAACATGATTCGGGTTGCTTGTTCTCTGTCTTTGTTAAAAAATTTTTCAAGGAGGTACACAACAAACTCCATTGGAGTGTAATCATCGTTGTGCAGGAGGACTCGATAGCGAGAGGGCTTTTTCGGTTTGACCTCAGGCTTGGTCAAAACGATCGTATTGCCCTCATCTCTCGGGGTTTTCGTTGGAGTTTCTATATTAGATTGATCGTTCATTCTTAGATCACTTTAACTGAAGAGGCTTAGCAAGCGTATAGTATACCAAGAACCCGTGCGTTGTGCAGAGATTCGTCCCTATTTTGCGACTGCGGCAATGTGAGATAGAAAAGATTAAACTATCGGACATATTCATTAATTCCTTCGGTAACGGCTCTTGAGGGAAGACGGTTACCAAACATCGGTAAGTCTGCGAAATTTTTATATTGTCACACTGTTATGTAAGTATACAGTATTTTTTGGCTGAATAGTTCCATATATTTGTCTTCTAGAGGACATTTGCGAGAACAATCTGACCCCCTCGCAGACTAGGATTATTGATGGAACTGTCAAAATTTCCTATGGACAGATTATAATATGCAAGGTAAACTAAGTACTATCTTCCTCTTTTCTTTGATGCCCGGGTAGCTCAGGGGTAGAGCAGCGGACTGAAAATCCGCGTGTCGGTGGTTCAATTCCGCCCCCGGGCACCAATCCCAACCCCCTCCCCAAGGAAATCTCAGTTTCTGCAGTGCAATAGAGGTGAGGAAAATTTCGACTTCGGTCAGCAATACCCAGCGTTCGTGTTCCAGAACCTAGTTCTTGAAGAAACCGATACTTACTTCGGTCAATTCTCCATTCGTGTAGTTCTCTTTCGATTCTAACCAGCTAAACTTTCGAGATTACGTGAAGAATCTAATGTTAGTTCCCGAAATTCAGGTTTTCGCAAACGATTCGTGTGATCTGGAATTAGTCAATCTAGGAAATGAGGTTAGGCAAATTTCGACCGACATTTCATTTTCTGATAGTTCAACACGAACGCGGGAAACCTAATCGTTTGGATAACTATATGTTTAGAGTTAAAGCTCAACAAGATTACGAATCAGCATCTAACGCATATGCAGGTTGAACTGGTGGTTTCTTGTATTTTCGATATCGCTTAGTCCCAGTTATTTTTGACTTTCGTTCGCGATACTTTTGTTCCAAGCCTAACCATACATAGCGGCGAGTTCCAAGGACTATCCCGAACTGAGTGGCAATCTCTTCAGTTACAGGAGCATCGCCTGCCAGAACTTTACGGACTAGTTCAGGACAAAACCTGCACTTCTTCGAAAACTCCTCAACTGACCACCCGTTGACATCAAGATACTCCTGAGCAATCTCTCCAGAAGAAACGAAATAATTGGGGGAGTAGATATACTTTTTGGGACTCATAATTTTTCTCGCTGTTAATGAGAGTTAACAATTTCCAAGATAGTTACTGCTGAAACTTTTTTCAAATCTATGCCGCCGTCTTCTTAGCACGGTAACTTAGAACTAGGTGTATAGTCTCGCAAACAGGTGATCATGATGATATACTACTGTTATACAGCAATTCCATCTTTAGGAAACAGGTATGGAACACATATTACACAACAACGTCTCGACTACTCACGCAATCCGAAAAGATATCCAAAAGGCTTCCAAAGAAGTTTCAAACTATGAGTTTTGCACAAATTTTTGAGTGGTCGGCTAACGTAGAAACTTTCGTATAATCTCATGGCTACTCCGCTAATATAGGAGTGAATCGCTATTGCAAAAGATATCCAAGCGCGGCAAAAGTACTAAATCTATGGCAAGACAACGTCGGATGTTCGCATTGGGGAAACCCTTCTGACCTAAGAGCAATGTACGGATATGCAAGTAGACTGAAAAATTCTAGAGTAGTGTTTAACCTTTCGGGCAATAAATTTCGCCAAATGGTAGATATAAATTACCGTCTCGGGACAATTTTCATAGTATGGTTCGGGACTCGCGCCCAATATGACAAAATAAACGCTCAGGAGATTCATCATGCCCACAATTGGACCAATTAAAACCGATGCGGATTACAACAGCGTTGTAAGCCGCGTTGCTCGTTTGATGGAAATGGATGAGGAAAAGATGCCTCAGGATCTTTCGGATGAACTCGAAGTTTTGATAATTATACTAGAATCTTATGAGGCCATACATTTTCCTAGATTGAAGCCAGACCCGATAAGCGTGATTAAGTATCACATGACCGATCGCGAAATTACGTTAGAGAAACTCGAATCTTGTATAGGTAGTGCGAAAAAGGTTACGGAAGTCTTAGCGGGCAAACGAACACTGACACTAAAAATGATTCGTGCTTTAAATCGAAAATTCAGCATACCTATTGCCTCGTTAACGGCCTAATAGAGAGACGAGTTAACGGACAACGATCCAAAAGTCGACTGGGAAAAGTTTCCAGTTTCGGAGTTGGCGAGCAATAACTGCTTCTAAGATCGACGAAACCCTGAAGATTACAGCGAAGAGCTTATGAGGGAATTGATTCGCGACGCAGGCGGCGAAGACAGTATCTCTGTTCCGTTGTTCCGCAAAGGTCATTCTGTTCGTCAAAATTCCAAGATGGACAGCTACGCGCTACAAGCGTGGTGTTTGTACGTTTTAGCGGAAGCTAGGAATTTAGATATAGAAGGAAAATACAAGCAGGGACTCGTTAATAAGGATTTTCTTAGGAAAGTTGCCCTATTGAGTAATTATTCCGATGGTCCACTTAAAGCCAAAGAATTTCTTTCTGCGAAGGGGATCGCGCTCATTTATGCTCCGCATCTGAAAAAAACTTACCTTGATGGAGCAGCAATGATAACGAAGGAAGGGGTTCCAGTCGTTGGGGTGACCGTTCGACATGATAGATTGGATAATTTTTGGCTCTGTCTACTTCACGAACTTGCGCACATCGGTTGGCACTTTCAAGACGGTGTCGGATGTTTTGTAGACGATCTGAGCTTAAAAGAGACTAAGTTTGGAGTGGATTGGGAAAAGGAGCACGAGGCAGATATTCTCGCCCAGAACGCCCTGATTCCGGCAAAAATTTGGGCCAAATACAATGACCGTCGTTCTATAACTTCAAACCAAGTAATTAGTTTAGCTAAAGAAGCATCAGTACATCCCGCCGTTGTTGCTGGTAGAGTTCGAAGAGAGACAGGCAACTATAGAATTTTATCTAAGTTGGTCGGAGAAGGACAAGTTCGACATCACTTTGTCTGATAGGGTGTCCACGTCTCCAATGCTCGATCAGTGAGCAGATGCAAGACTTTACCGCCCTATCTAAAACAAAATTTACACGTGTGGTGCAAATTAGCGCTTGCAAAAAAAGGGAACTATATACTTTTTGACACAAAAACGAGAAAAAGAAGGCATACAGATAGGGCGTTTTCAGGCGATTCACTCCCATATTTGCGGAGTAACCGGGAGATTATACGAAAGTTTCTACGTTAGCCAACCACTCAAAAATTTGTGTGCAACTCATCCACCACGATGCCTATCCGTATTTGTGATCTTGAAGTTTCATTTTTCGCAACTTGAATCTGTGCTTTGATTTGCTTTACGCACTAACTCATTCAATTGGATTGACACCCCTTAGAATGTTACATTACCAACGTTTGTCACTCATGAGCAAACTCACAAATTTTCTTCAATATTGGGAACTCATTTCATTTTTTCAAATTTTTTCTTGAAAGATTTAACGAACCGTAGTATAAAGGAAGTCATCATATATCCTGAAAGGAGAAGTCTCATGGAACTTGAGGCTAATGACTCAGTTATCGAGTCTACGACTGTCATCACTCGAACATATACGCGTACCGCCAAACTTAGCAAGGGCGGACACAAAAAAGTGCGTGATTTCATTGCGATGCAAGCGATTTTGTATAACAGTGCATTAGAAGAGCGAATAGACTGTTACAAAAAAACGGGTCGGTCTATCAGTTTCTATGATCAGTGTAAGTCACTAACGGAAATACGAGCTGATGATGCGGAGTTCTGTAAGTACTCAGCACTCGTTATGCGTTCTTGTCTCAATCGTTTGGATAAAGCGTTCAAGAACTATTTTAAGCGGGTCAAAGAGGGTGCAAGCAAAGTCGGTTTTCCGCGATTTAAGCCCCGTAGGCGAATGCGTTCGTTTGACTGTCCGAAAGGGAGTTTTCATCTAAGAGAACGTAAGAAAGGGTGGACTGTCAACATCAAGGGGTTTGATCCGTTCTATGTCAACGATATTCCCCAAGGTGAAATAAAGTTGGTTCGTATAGTCGTAACGGAACGTCGTGTGAATGTTCAGTTTGTGGTCACGACGAGAAATGAAGTCAAACCGTCTGATGCTTCAGTGATTGGCATAGATATGGGCGTGAACAATTTAGTGGCTCTGTCGACTGGTGAAATTGTCAAAGGCCGGAAACGGGATCTAAAGCGACAAAAGAGACTTCAGAAGAAATTGAGGGTAGAAGTCAAGAAAGACAAGGGGAAGAAAATTCCGGAACACAGGAAGGGAAAAACGAGGGGAAGTGAATCCTATCTGAAAGCCCGAACTCGTTATGCCAAAGAATGTCAACGGGTTCGCGAAAGTGAGCACGGCTACATCCATAGAGAGACGACGAGGATCGTTCGGTTATCTCCCAATCTCGCAATAGAAGATTTACAAATACAAAACATGACCAAGAACCCTAAGGTTGCACGAAGTATATTAGAACAGAACTGGGGTAAGTTCGCAACTCTGCTTTCCTACAAGGCTGAAAGTGCCGGTGGTAAAGTTACGCGAGTCGATCCCAAAAACACGAGCCGGATGTGTTCTGGATGTGGCAAGATCAAAACAGACTTGTCTCTTTCAGAACGCGTTTACTCGTGTTCTAACTGCGGTATTCAAATCGATCGCGATGTGAATGCCGCCATCAATATCTCTCGCATTGCGAAGTCGGGCGGGAATCTACCTGGAGAGTTCGGAGATATTGTGTTTGAGAGACCTAGTGACCTTCGAAAGAGGGGTGATAGGTCGAGAGCTCAGAACCGTATACCTGTGACACCCAATGTGTCAATAAGTATATAATTCCCCAAAAAAAAGCGGTTTTACTGTGTAAGCGTCCTATAGTAACGAAATAACCGCGTGTCTACACGAAAACTTTCCCTATTGCAAATCACACGAAAATTCCTAGACAACGAATCTGCGGAACAGAGGTTTATCAAACATCATTGGAAAAAGGGGGTTGAATGTCCTCATTGCGCTAGCAAGAGAGTCACTGAAAGACTAAAGGCAGGCAAGAGAGCGTTCCGTTGCCAGGATTGCCGTCAAGACTTCAGCGCTATGACGATTCATTTTCAATACGTCCAACATTTCTATTAATGAACTAATGTTGATTAACCGACTCATTTATACTTGAAGCCATTCTACACGATCGAGTCCGGTTTAAAGGATGCGCCGAAGAACAGATCCCGACATCAAACTGCTAAGATTTCATCGTAATCTGACAAAATCTGGCCTTCGCAACAGTAATTCAGTTTATAGCAGAGTAGCGCACTTCTTCAGGCCGTTTATTCATAGAACGAGCTTCGTTCTGGCCTATCGGCACTAAGCCGTTTTCGAGTCCCTCCTGATACATTTGTTCAAGACGCAACCAAACACAAGCTCTTACGCCTAAAACTTTCTCAAACTGAGTAGCGATAAGACTTGTCACCCTAGTTGTTCCCTCGATTACGCTACTGACGGTATCAAGAGGGAGTTCGCATTTTCCAGCAAACTCCAATTCTGACCACCCATTTAAATCAAGATGTTCTTGTACGAATTCCCCAGGAGCGACCGTATAGTCAGGGAAAAATTCGTTTTTGATTTTAGTCATAAAATAACTCCATAGCTAGTGATAATCGACGATCTCTATAATCCGGACTGCAGTTACCTGGTTCAAATCGATACCACCATCGTCTTTTCGGGGTACCTCAGTATGGTCGACCTCAAAAACCAACCGCTTTCCGCGGAAAAGATATAACGAAAATTGTTCATCTCGATCACCTTTGAGTTGATGAAACTTGGTTGATTTATCCTCAGAAACACACTGTAGATTGGGCGATGCTCGCAAAACGTAGATTCTTCGAGCTAGTATTTTCGCATTTTTATCCCCATAATGTCTTACGAGAACACTGTTCGATCTGAATTCTTTCTTGACTCGTTTGTTCTTGAAGGAAACTTCCATTTTTTGCGCACCTAAAATTCCGAAATGCCTAAAAACGTGACCGCATTTATGCGCCATAATTCCAAGCAATAGCGTATACATCACATGTAGAACTTAAATTTTGAAAATCCAGACCAGTATACCACAACTGACCACAGTTCAAGCTAATTTTCTCTATTTTGCCTATTTTCAATCAAACTTGCAACAACGTCCGGTTCTGCCAACGTACTTGTATCACCCAAATTGTCAAAACTATTCTCAGCAATTTTTCGCAGAATTCGCCGCATAATCTTACCCGAGCGAGTCTTGGGTAGGGCGCTTGAAAACTGTATCAAATCTGGACTCGCTGTCGGTCCAATCTCTTTCCGTACGTGTTGAACAAGCGTTTTTCTCAGTTCGTCGTCGCCTTCCACATGTGCTACAGGCGTTACATAGGCATAGATGCCTTGTCCCTTTATATCGTGTGGATAACCGACTACAGCAGCTTCCGCGACAGAGTCATGAGAAACTAACGCACTCTCGACCTCTGCAGTTCCTAACCGATGACCAGAAACGTTAATGACATCGTCAACGCGACCCGTGATCCAATAAAACCCGTCTTTATCTCTTTTGCATCCGTCTCCGGTGAAATATGCCCCCGGGTAAGTTGAAAAATACGTCTCTATAAATCTCTGATGGTCTCCATACACCGTTCGCATCTGTCCTGGCCAACTTTCTGCAATAATGAGATTTCCCTCCGATTCTCCTTGCAATTCTCCCCCCTCCGCATCAACGATCTTAGGAACAATTCCAAAAAACGGATGACTAGCCGCTCCGGGTTTTTGGTCAGTTGCGCCTGGAATAGGCACCATCATGCATGCGCCAGTTTCAGTTTGCCAATAGGTATCAACGATAGGACACCGGCTTTCTCCAACAGTTCGATAATACCATTCCCAAGCTTCTGGATTTATAGGCTCCCCGACTGTTCCCAGAAGGCGCAGAGATTTTCGGCTAGAGGACTTTACAGGTTCATCACCTTCTCTCATCAATGCCCGGATAGCTGTCGGAGCAGTGTAGAATATCGTTACATTGTGTTTGTCACAGGCTTGCCAGAATCTAGCAGGAGTAGGGTGATTCGGAACACCTTCAAACATCATACTAGTTGCACCGTTGGCGAGAGGCCCATAAACAATATAGCTGTGCCCTGTAACCCAACCAACATCAGCAGTACACCAGTAAACATCGTCTTCTTTGAGATCAAAAACATATTCGTGAGTCATCGATGCCCAGACGAGGTAGCCGCCGGTTGTATGCAGAACACCTTTTGGCTTACCAGTTGAACCTGAAGTGTAAAGAATGAAGAGAGGATCTTCAGCATTCATAACTTCAGCTGGGCATTCATCAGAGACATTTTCTAGGGCTTCATGCAGCCACACATCTCGGCCTACGATTTCGTTTACTGAATTTCCGGTTCTTTTGACCACAAGTACTTTGTCTACTTTGCTTTTCGCAATAGTACATGCTTCATCCGTATTAGCTTTTAGGGGAACTATACGACCACCTCGAACACCTTCGTCGGCTGTTATCACAAATTTGCTATCGCAATCCGTTATCCGACCGGCTAAAGCTTCTGGACTAAAGCCTCCAAACACGACTGAGTGAACGGCCCCAATCCGAGCACAAGCCAGCATTGCGTAAGCGGCTTCCAAAATCATCGGCATATAGATTGTGACACGGTCTCCTTTCTTAACTCCCATATTCTTCAACACGTTCGCGAAACGGCAAACCTCGCGATGAAGTTCATTGTACGTAACCGTCTTATCGTCGGTCGGTTCATCCCCCTCCCATATCAAAGCGGTTTTGTTTCCTCGATTTGTTAGGTGACGGTCAATGCAGTTGTAACAGACATTTAATTCGCCGTCAGAAAACCAGCGGACGTGCAAATCCGATTTATCCCAACTTACGTCTTTAACTACGGTATAGGGCTTGAACCACTCTATTCTTTGACCATGTTTACTCCAGAATGAGTCTGGGGTTGAGACAGACTCTGCGTACATCTCTTGGTAGATTTCAGGTTTCAAGTTGGCTTTTGAAGCGAAAACTTCAGAAACCGGATAAATTGGGGAATCAGTCATTCTATCGGCTTTGCTGAAAGTTTGGTAGGGAGTGGTGTCAATACCTTAAATATAGGGGGCAAAAGGCCAAAATTAATAATCAACCTAACTTGTTTGTGGAGCCGGCGCAACCTCTTCAGCTTCGGAATTTTGCCGGCTTTGTATACGTCCCGGAACACGAATGTCTTCCACAAGTTCCTGAACTTCAACTGGCGGTGGAGCAGTTAGCTGGGCTGTAACGACCCCTACAATAAGACTGAAAAACATAAAGAGGAATCCAATTCCCTCTGGAGAAATACCAAACAAATATTGCGCTGGGGTTCCGCCGCCAAACTTAAAGAAATAAATGTATGCAAAAGTTGTAATTAGTCCGAATAACATAGACGCGATCGCGCCTTCTTTGTTCATCCGTTTCCAAAAGATTCCAAGGAAAATTACTGGAAATAAAGAGGCTGCAGCGAGACCAAATGCGAATGCAACGACTTGAGCGACAAAACCTAGCTGGCTCGCGAAAATTCCCAATAGGCCTGCTGCTAAGACGGCACCCGCAGCTGAAATTCTAGCCACTCGCAGTTCAGAAGCGTCATTCATACCTCGAAAAAATGTTCGCCGACACAAATCATGACTGATCGCAGAGGATATAACCATCAAGAGTCCAGCCGCCGTAGAGAGTGCTGCTGCAAGTCCGCCTGCTACCACTAAACCGATTACCCAACCTGGTAAGTTAGCAATCTGTGGATTAGCTAGTACGAAAATATCTCTGTTGGGTTCTAGTTCGTTTTCAATACCGTCAGGGCTGTTCTTACCCCGGTTCTGCATAATTCCGTCGCCGTTTTTGTCTTCAAATGTCAACAATCCAGTCCGTTCCCAATCCTTATACCAAGCAGGAACAGGCTTTCCTCCCTCAGCCTCTATTTCGGCGACTCTCGCAGCGTAATCTTCCTCATTAGTTATGTAGGTCGCCTCGTTAACTGATTCGATGAAATTTAGTCGAGCAAACGCAGCAACAGCGGGTGCAGTCGTATACAGAACAGCGATAAAAACCAATGCCCATCCGGCAGAAACGCGAGCCGTTTTAGCATTTGGAACGGTGAAGAAGCGGATGATAACGTGTGGTAGACCCGCCGTACCAAACATAAGCGCCCCGGTAATTGCAAACACGTCAAGCTTTGATTTGTCTGTATCGGTATATTCCATAAAACCTAGATTAGTAAGCGTATCATTCAGTTTCTGAAGCATCGAGATGTCTTCACCGACGACATCACTAATAAATCCAACTTGCGGAACTGGATGACCGGTAATAATAATTGAAAGGAAAATAGCCGGAACAGTGTAGGCAAAAATAAGGACAACGTATTGGGCGACTTGCGTATAAGTAATGCCCTTCATCCCACCAAGCACAGCATAAAAGAAAACGATCACCATACCGATGACAATTCCCAAACTGTAATCGATCCCAAGAAAGCCGGAGAACGCTACTCCTACGCCTTTCATTTGTCCGGCAATGTAGGTGAAAGAAACCAATAAAGCACAAATGACGGCTATAACTCGAGCTGTTGTTGAATAATATCGATCGCCAACGAAGTCAGGAACCGTGAACTTACCGAACTCTCTTAAAAATGGAGCTAACAGAAGGGCTAACAGAACATAGCCGCCGGTCCAGCCCATAAGGTAGACTGATCCCCCATATCCCATAAACGCTATTAGTCCGGCCATTGACAGGAACGAAGCTGCTGACATCCAGTCAGCGGCAGTTGCCATTCCATTTATTGTTGGGTGAACATCATGTCCAGCGACGTAAAAATCATCGGTCGATCCTGCTCGAGACCAGATCGCTATACCAATGTAAAGCGCAAACGTTATGGTTACGAAAAAGTATGTCCAAAGCTGATCCACGAGTTAATCCCTTACACCATATTTGCGTTCAAGCGCAGTCATCCTTCGGCAGAAATAGAAGATCAACAGTAAGAACACATATATTGAACCGCTTTGAGCGAACCAAAATCCGAGTGGTGCCCCACCAATCGAGAGATTATCAAGAAGGTCTCTGAATATAATTCCAGCCCCGTATGAAACGATAAACCAGATCGCTAATAACGATAAGATTAATCGAATCGTTGCCTTCCAGTAAGCTTTGGTGTCGACTTCTTTTTTGTTCGTAGGCATTGGACGAGGGTTTCCTTATGTGAATAGGATTAAAACCGGGTTCGTTATTGGCGTTATACCATACTAGGCCAATCTAGTTACTAAAATTTTTCTTGCTAGAAGATTTGTTTGCTCGTCGCTCGTTCAAACCGGCTTTGATAAGCCACCCAGCAATTCCTAATCCGCCCAAGAGGTATATTTCGTGAAATCCGAATTCCGAAGCTATGACTGCGTTTGCCAAGCGATACCCAAAAGTTGCAGACATTAACAGGCCTAGCGAGATCATGATGTGATGCTTCATAATGGTAAATAGCCGATGAACTAAAGGGACAAACTTCGGGCTGACTAGAATTCATAAAACGTGTCTTGGGTATTGCTACTTCGTATCGGTTGCCTTCGAGCTGCTCTCATTTGAGATCAGAAAGTGAAGTGAATGCAAAGAATTCTCGACAACTAGCACTATCGAAATTATACACAAGATTGCAATTTATGGGTAATTATTGTTTGAGCAAGAATTTAATGGCTCATGAACTTTGGTCGTTTCTACTCTGTAGCAACGTCAATAAAACTCAGCACAACACTGTAAAATTGTTCCAAACAACCAGTTCATGTATTTAGAAAACATATAGAAACTAACTATAGCATGTTGCAAAAACTAAATTTTTTCTAATTGTGCAGGTTGCATTGTAGCAGCTATGGTATATCAGTCTTTTTACCTACTGCTTAATCACTTTCCCATCATTCACTTCAAACTGTTGCGCTCGTTTTCCAAAACTTTCAAACAGGTAATGATCGGTTCCAGTCAACCAAGATTGACCGCCTAGCGTTTCCAATTCATCAAACAGAGACGCACGGCGTTCCGGGTCTAAGTGCGCTGCTGCCTCATCAAGCAATACTATTGGTCTCGGCGAATTCAACTCATTCTTCAAAGTTGAACTTGTTGCCAGAATTAAACTCGTCAGTAAAGCTTTTTGCTGACCGGTTGAAACGAATTTGGCCTCCGTTCCCGAGGGGCGATGATAGACTTGTAGATCCGTTCGATGAGGTCCGAGAAGCGTTCGACCGGCATAACCGTCTTGATTGCGATTACTTCTCCAAGTGTCAGCAAGGTGACTCGCAATATCCTGTTGTGATGCTCCCTTGTCGGCAAGAGTTTCAGCAAGACCATTGAGTTGCAGATCTGCTTTTGGAAAAGCACTTTCAGTTCTATTATCAATGTTGGCCTGTAGTTTCTTTAGAATAGTCATACGGTTAATTGCGATCTGCGAACCATATTCTGCCATCTTAGTCTCTACAGATTTCAACCATTCCTGTGACGGACTAGGTTTTTCCAGAATAGCATTTCGTTCTCGCATGGATTTTTCGTACTTGGTGACGACTTTTCCATGATCGGGATAGAATGCGAACACTTGTCTGTCATAGAAGCGACAACGTTCAGAAGCTCCGCCCCGAAAAATCGTATCCATAGAAGGTGTTAGCCAGATTATTCTCACAATCTCGGCGATCTTAGTGCCTTTTGAAGGCGCACCGTTCATTCGAACTAATCGTTTTGGGCTAGAAGGAGTCGATTCATCCAGTTTTATTCCGATCTGCCAATCCTTATCGATTCGCGCAGAAATCGTCCAGCTGTTTTCATTATTGTGCTGTTTCAACTCTTGAATAGACGCAGATCTGAGGCCTCGGCCCGCACCAAGTTGAGAAACGGCTTCAAGAATATTGGTCTTTCCTGCCCCATTTGGGCCGAACAAGCAGACGTGTCTCTCGTCGAGAGTGAGGTCTAGAGCCGTATAGTTCCTAAAATGGTATAGGTTCAGCTTGGTAAGTGCTGACATCCTGCGACTTTTGCCTTAGACACGAAGTGGCATAAGAACGTAGCGGGCATCCGAATCTGCTGGGTCCAGCATGATTGCCGGAGAATTTGGATTTTCGAAGTAAAATTCGATATTATCGTCTTCAACTAGTTTAACGATGTCCAAAAGATAAAGCGCATTGAATCCAATATCCATAGGCTCTGTCGTGAACTCAGCGTCAATTTCTTCTGTACCACTACCGATTTCCTGACGTTCAACCGAAAGAGTCGCTGAATTTTCAGTAAGTGCCATTTTTATTGCACGGGATCTTTCAATTGACATTGTAGAAACGCGATCCACAGCATCCTCAAACACTGCGTTATTAAGTGTAAGTTTAATATTGTTCCCAGTCGGTATAACTCTTTTGTAGTCTGGGAACTTACCGTCAATCAGTTTGGAGGTTATGGTTGTAAGTCCGAGTGTGACGCGAATCATTGTTTCGGAGGCGATAATGTGAACATTGTCGTCCACTCCAGCAATCATTTTATCAATTGCAGCAACGGCTTTACGTGGAACGATCGCACCATCTTCAAATTCTTCGCTACCTGAAGGAGCCTCTGTATCGACACATGAAAGCCTGTGGCCATCAGTCGCTACGGCTCTGAATTTCTTAGTTTCACCATCGCTAAATGTGTGAAAATAAACGCCGTTAAGGTAATAACGGGTCTCTTCGTGAGAAATTGCGAATCGAACCTTGTCGATCAGTCGACGCAGACTTCCAGCGTGAATCTCAAATTCGTTTTTAGAATCTTCAAGCGAAATCACGTGAAAATCGCTAGCCGGCAGAGTAGGGAACTTATAGTTTGACTGCTTACCTGTACTCACGAGTAACTGATTTCCGTCTTGCGACACTTCTAACCGAATCTCCGCGCCATTGGCAAACTTATTTACAAGTTTGAAAAGGTCTTTAGCAGAAACTGTTACAGACCCTTCTGTTTCTACAACGGCCGGTCTTTTCTCGACCAGTTCCATATCTAGGTCTGTGGTCGTCAGTGTCACACCACCGTCTTTAGCGGTGAATAGCACATTAGAGAGGATCGGAATAGTATTTCTACTCTCAACGATGCCCGTAACCGTGCTTAGACCGTCGACTAAGTCATTGCGTTCAATGGAAATTTTCATAATCTTATCTCCGTTCTAGACGGCCTCCTAGGATTAATATTGCAAAAGGAATTAATTTTGTCAGCCAACGAATCAGGCAACAGAGTTCAAATATACACAATTTCTATCTAATTAATAACCATGACCAAGGAATGTCTGTGTAATTCTTGAAAATTTCTATAAATTTGCGAGAAAGTATCAAGTATGTCCATTGGTTTGTCGGTCTCGAATGGCGTTTTGTACTTTGTGAAGGTCTTTTTTAACTGCGTCCAGCTCGTTCGATTCGTTCGATTTCAACTTATCTACCACTTTTCGGTAACCATACATAACGGTTGTATGGTCTCTGTCTCCGAAACTTTTCGCGATTTGCGGAAACGACTTGCCAGTCATTTCTCGACATAAATACATAGCAATTTGCCTTGGATACACGATGTTACGGGCTTTAGACGCGCCTTCAAGGTCAGATTTGGAAACCTCAAAAACATCTTGGACAGCCGCCTTAACGATTCGGATACTTGGTGTTTTAAGGCTACCTTCTTTGCGCCGAATCACCTTTGTTAAAATTTCGTCCGTTATCGGTTTCTCGCCAAAATTTGTTTCCGCGTGGAGGCTAAACAACACTCCGCACAGTTCTCGACCTGGGCCTTTGACACGAGAAAGAATGGTTTCAACAGCATCATCCGATACTTTAAATTTTGGATCGGCTTTCTCAAACATTGCCACTCGATTTTTAAGAATCTCCTCTCGCATTTTGTCGTCGGGCATATCAATCTGTAGATCGGTTGCCCCCTGTAACTCGTTCCTGAGTTGTTGCGATAATCCCTGCAAGTCACTTGGAGAGGCATCGGCGGTCAAAATAACTTTGCCGCCTTTTCCGATAATCGCCCTTACATTGGAGCAAAACTCGCTTTCAGTTCCTTTCTTTCCAGCAATCGTCTGTAGATCGTCAATCGCGACGACATCGCTTTTGCGCAATTTACGTTTCAGCGCTTGGGTGTCTCCTTTCTTTGCTCCTTCAACATACGCGCTCATAAACTCTTCAGCGGGCATATAGGTAATACGCAAGGATTTTGTTTGGTTTTTGTCCGCGGCATTAACCAGCGCTCTCAGTAGATGTGTTTTTCCGACCCCTTGGCTTCCAGATACAAACAAGATTGAAGAGGCCAGCGAATTCGAGAAAATTCGTCGAACGGCTTGCGCTGCGGCTTCATTTGAAGGCCCAACAACAAGTGTATCAAACGTCATCGAGTCCGGCCCCGAGATATGTATTTTGTCTTCTTCCGACTTTTCTGTTTCTTGCTCCGACGGTTCGGTGGCCCAAGGATCACTTACGAGAGCCTTAATTGAGGGAGATGACTTAGTCCAACACTCAAGGCGAACTAGTCGCTGTTTAGGATCGGTGGTCTTCCAAACACTGTCTATCCCACGCTTGAAATCTCTGTTTATTCTCTCGAAAATGAATCGATTTCGGGCGGCGATTAGTATTTCGCCATCGACTTCCGCGATGAGTCGAAGATCCTCTATCCACTTTGCGACAGCATCGTCGCCAATTGCGTTCTTCAGTCTTAACTTAACTTCCCGCCAAATTTTGACGGCACTGTCTAAAACTTCGTTTGTTTGCTCGTGTTGTATATACGCCCGATGCTGTTCCATTTTAAGTCAGTCTCCGTAAGGATTGCCCTGCAGGAAAGCGATTCGGCTTAGCGCACAAGGACGGTTCAATTTTGGTCAAAATTTGTAAAGCAACGCATTGAGAAGGGGTCGCTATTAGTAGTTGCTATTTATGGCGAATCAATCCGAATCAAGCAACTTGAAAATTAGCATACATTTAGAGGTAGACATCAAGCGGTCATAATAATATAGGTAAAAACAAATAATAAGTTATTACTATTGAAAAAATTAATATATTAGTATAATGGTAGCATTGTGACTATGAGGGTGTACTCCAACTTCAAATTTGAGACAAAAGTTGGAAAAAATCCCGACTTGATGCGAGGTGGATCAGTTGCTTTCCGCTGGCGGTAATTTAGGCCGATTCACCGAAGATTATTCAATAGACGTTTGAATTTGCTTGCAGTTGAATTGAACAAAACTTGGCGGGATTCTACGGACGCGATGGCGATGTTATGGCGGGGCATCAAAAATGGCGTTGGCTCGCGCAAAATCCAAGTTTTCTAGATAATTTATTTTGAAGGATCGTCGAGTAACTTAGTGGGATTAGACCTACAGCGGAGAGGTGTTGGGTCGAAAACATCGAGATATCGTATTTCATTAGGCGCTAACCTAGTAAACTTGCAAAGAAACACGCCACTACATGAGAGATAAATCGTTTTGAGAATACAGGCGATTATATAGTTGTCTAGACACTTGCAAGCATGTCTGTTCGATCTTGTATCTGTAATATGCCAATCCTGTTTCGCAGGCACGGGCGGCGATAAAATTCCGTGGTAGTTCGTTGGGGAAGAATAATTGAGTGTGAGTCGCAGGAAACTAGGGGGTGTTTTCAAAAGAGAGTTCGGAGCTGTATGACCGTCGTCTAGACTACTATATAATCGCTAGAAGATGCTACTGACTGCGGACCGGATGCAGATGATTTAACTTCCTAAACTCGACGCAGGTAAGATCGAGTTTCTCCCGTTTTCCGTGAGGAATCTGGAAATGTAGAGTTTTGACTGAGTTTGCTATTCAACAATAGATGAATTGTGTGCAGTTAGTTACCTTGCCATCCGGTAACTGTTGACAATACCAGACCTGCAAGCACAGCTGTGTTTATTCCTACTGTCCAGCTGCCGAATGTACGCATCCTTTGGTTGGACGTTTTCAATTGTTCGACATCTGTTTTTACGAACACCATACTTTGATTGAGCTCTGACACTTTAACTGTGAGTGTTCCTGCATCGGATTTAAGCAGTAAAACGTCCGATTTCACGACTGCCAAATCCGTTTTGACAATGTCCAAATTTTTATCAATTACCGTAACTTTAGTGTCAATCGTTGCAATTTTGGAACCCATTTTCGCAAATTCCACTAACACATAATCAAACCTTGTCTCCATCCTTATTTTCATCGTATCTATTCGACTCCCCATAGAATTAATTTGACTCTGCATAGAATTGATCTGACCTCCCATTGAACTGATTTGGCCCTGCATAGAATTGATCTGACCTCTCATAGAAACGATTTGACTCTGCATAGAACTGATCTGACCTCCCATCGAATCGATTTGGCCTCTCGTAGAAACGAATTGACTTCCCTTCGGATTATTTTGAACCTTCAATGCACCAAACTCCGAGTTTAATGCATTGATCTTGGCTTCGATTCGATTTGTAGCATCTGCTTGGTTTTTAATTTGTTCCATCAGCAAAGTAAACACGACCACAGATTCGGAACTGACGTTAAGTTTCTTTAATAATTCCAATGATTCTGAAGGAGGAAGTTCAGAATCAATTTCGGTCTTAGATACCTCCGGGGTATCATTTCGAGAGGTATCACTGACTGCTAGGCAGTCTTCCGACTTTGATGGTAGTTCATTATGGTCTTCGGCCATTTTTGCGCCAACCTTTCTTTCAGTATTCTAGACTGAGAGTATATACTAGTTTAAGCGATTGACAAACAATATCTGATTTGGAACAATTTACACTGACGTATTTAGGAGAAATTCAAGAAGTAAAGTTCTCTTCTCAGAGACATCGCTAATGTCGAATTTCAAGGCTCTAGATCAAGTGAATCCAACTTATAGAGAGAGACTGTTGCATAATATGGTTACTGGACGAGAATCCGTTGTAATCTGGTAATTCTTACCCCTAAATGAGCCTGTTTCGCATCTTTCTGAACGTGAATTGGGAACAAATAGAGGCTGTTTAGACTGGTCATAGGCATTATGCAACAGTCTCAGAGATGGATTTTAGGGCAAGATCATTCTAGAATTCGGGTAAATTTGTAAAATTCAGAAAGGGTCTATGAGGGCCAAGAAATTTAAGAGTATTACAGAACTTTTTGGATACCCTCCAAACGACATAGGCGAAATAGCTGTCGACGTGACACAGCGTAATCTTTGTCCGTTCACTAATCGGCAGTGTACAAAAACTAGTCACGACAAAAGAAAAGTATACGGTGTCTGTTCTGTTAACGCAGGTGTTTCTCCGGCTCCTAAGCCAGACGTAATCGTATGTCCGAAACGCTTCTACGGTAAGGATTATGAGGTTCTGGGGAGGTTAGCAACTAGTATTTGGGGAACAAGTATCGATTTCATCGCCGGAGGAGATATTAGTGAATTGTTAAACAAATTATCCGCGTCTACTGCAACAGTCGCTGTAGTAGCATTAGGTAGTGATTCGGGAAAAGAAATTAGAATTGGGAAGAGACCTAGATTCAGTATTGATTGGGTCTTGCAGTCGTACGTGCGCAAAGAAGGATTAAGAGTACCCAAGGAGTTTGTTGCTGTCGAGGTTCAAAGCACGGATATAATCGGTAATTATCGTCAGAATCAATCGTATTTTCGCGATTTAAGACTTGGGAAGTCTCCGGCTCAGAAAAGACCACCTCAATCTCAACATGGATTAAATTGGGCTAACGTTTACAAACGCCTTATTCCACAAATGATAAGCAAAGGCAACGTATTCAGAGACAGTGAAAGATGCGTCGGGTTTTTCGTTATCACTTGTTCAAGTGTACTAGAAAAAATTTTTGATATTATCGGGGAACTAGAGCCACAACCGACTTACAGTCGTGAGAACGTTTCCATTATTACATACAGTCTGGGTGTAGAGGCTAGATTAGGGACTATTCGAACCCTAGTCGAGACAGGTTTGGTTCACTTTTCACTAGATGATGTCATCAAGGGATTCACTTCAAACGAGAGTCACGTGAGTCACATGGAGCTAGACGAAGTTTTACGTGATGTCTTATGAATCTGTCAGAATGTTCAGTATCAATCAAGTATGTTCATCTGAGATTTGATTTGTTTTCCAATCTTTTCTGTCAACAGTGGAGGAACTGCGTTACCTACTTGTTCATATTGTTTGGTAGTTGAGCCAACGAAGGTTGTCTTATCTGAAAACGACTGCAGTCGAGCTGCTTCCCTAACAGTTAAAACACGATTCTGTTCTGGATGTATGTACGCCCCCCAATGTGGATCGCATTTGGTCAGAATTGTCGATGCTAAATCTTCATATCGCAAGCGACCGTATCGTTTTGTGTGGTCAGATCTCTTAGCTTTCTTCATACCTGCTGGTAGCAATTCTCTTGGAACATCTCGCCATGATCCTCCTGGAGGAATATAATCTAGACGTTGGAGATTTGATTGACCAAGTTTCGCGCATTGGTGATTTAGAATTTTCCTTGCACCTCTTCGGCGTTCTTTTTGATACTGAGTCAACGCCGGACTTATATAATCCATAACGGCTTGACCACCACCATTTTCAACTTCGGGGAGGTCGCCGATTGCGTCTCTTACGTTTGTAGCTTGTTGCGTTGCATTTTTTTTGATCGTTTCCTCTGAAATTTTTAGATTTTTTCTAGAAAGTGCAGACGCGAAATTAGATCGTCCGTAAGCAATATGAGTTGGCGGGGGAATGAGAGTTGATGGTTCAATTCGAAGACGAGTTCCGATGATAATCACTCTCCAGCGGATTTGAGGGATTCCATAATTCGGAGAATAAAGGAGTTTAAGGGTACATTGGTATTCCAGTTTCTGAAGGGTCGAAATAATCTGCTTGACAATTTTTCCATTCTCAAAAGATATAATTCCAGGTACGTTTTCGATAAGCACAAACTTTGGTTGGAACTCTTTGGTGAACTTTAAAAAACTATGAAATAGGTAGTTGCGATCATCGTCAGATCTTCTCGTTGGCGCGTTGATGCTGAATCCCTGACAAGGTGGGCCGCCAGCGACCAAGTCTAGTTCTCCCTTTTGTAAGCTTAGCCCCTTCCTTATTAAATTCGGAGCAGTGTTACGAATGTCATCGACCAACACTTCAGAATTCGGGTGATTTGCTCCTAAAGATGAGGCATATTCTTTTTCTTTCTCGTTCGCAAACAATAGCGAAAAACCTGCTGACTCTAGTCCTTGGCTGAGACCACCGCAGCCAGCAAACAGGTCAATGAAAGTCCCCATGGTTCAATACCGAGCAATATAGGATCAATAAGTCTGTTGGTAAAAGGCTTCGAAGTTCAAGAGTAATATAGCATAAACCATGTCATGCTTTCTATACCAATAGAAACATTCTAAAATCTGTTCCTATGTTAAGGGAGTTTCCAAACTTCATCCTAAAGTACATACATTGGAACATTTTCCAAACAAGTTGCCTCAATTCCGGAGAAACTTTCAGATAGTATAGGCCTTAAAGGAGAATAAACTGGACTATCTGTTCCGAAACTGTTCTAAAAAATGTTTATTTCAATTGATCTCGATTCTAGAGCAATGTTCCGATAGTTTAGGTTTAAGAGGACTAGCAAGTGAAGTACTCGAGCGAAAATTGCTTCTACTCCTTAAACCTGCTCAACTGCTCTTAGCAGTTTGCTCTAGAAGAAAATTTATGGGCTATAATTCCACTGGTGCAACATATCCCCATCCGTCGTACAATATATTCTTGATCAGAACCGAACGAATTTTCGCATTTAGCCGATTGAATATACTCCAGTCGTTGGAATGCCTTCGAACTAACCCTGCTATAATTCCGGGATGAACGTGTTGCTCTTGCGCAAAGCTGCTTATCTCACTTGCTGTCACAGCTCCCCCCTTAGTCACAATGAACCTTTCGAAATCTTTACTAGAGATTCCAAACTCGAGGCTGGCCTTATTCGCGATACGTTCGTGTTCTTCAACGTCACCAGCTAAACTAAGCTCCCTGTCACCATCGAGTAGAGGACTCTGCTTTCCGTGTTGGCAAAGCACATGTTCTATTTCGTGACGCAAAACAAACCAAAAATTGTCTATTCGGTTGTATCGTGTACTCATCCCGATTACAGGCTCGCGATCAGAAAGCCAGCAAGTTGCACCACAAATTTTAGCACCCTTTAAAGTTTCGACCGCGACAAGGCGCACCCCGCACTGTCGTAATAACTCTGGAACATACCGTATGTCGTCAACTCGATTCATTAAATTACGCAGTCGGGGTAGCGTCTCACGCAGTTTGTCTTCTGAGTACAACGGGGCATCAACTAACCGGGCGATCTGCCGAACTCTGAATAGCCACGCAAGTTGAACCGGACTAGTTGCCGTGTAGTCTGTTTTCTTTGCAGCGAACGGTGAGGAAGCTTGAATTAATTCATTTGCGCAAGACACTTCAAAGAATCGAACCATTTGCATAGTCATAAAATCTTGTTGAGTTTCCCTCAACCAGCCGCGTCTTATCATTTCGCGCATTGGATAGGTAGATTGAAGATTCTTATACTGTTCTGCAACGGACTTATCTTGTTTTGAGATTATCGAATTATAGTCTTTTGTTAGCTCAATCAGTAAGTCGTTTGAAACACCGAACGCCTTGGAGATTCCTTTTGCTTGCGCGACGGAAAGTTTCGTTCTGCAGGTTAGAATTCGATTAAGAAACTTTTCTGAGTAACCGGATTGACTGGCGAGGTAACTGGCAGACCAACCGCGAGCGTCAAGCTCGTCTTTTATGAATACTCCTGGGTGAACCGCAGAATTTTCGAGAAGTTCGCTATAATACTCGGCATCGTCCTTCATTTTTTCTCTCCCAAGTTAGTGATAGTCTACTATAGAATCGATTTCAATACTTAATGATGAGTTTATAGTGACTAGCCTGAATAGTAAACGCCACTGGTCATTCAAACGGACTGAATACAATCCAGTATTAGAACCTTTCAGCTTCTTACAATGCAGACTGTTCCACTCTCTTATAATTTGAAAGTTTTCGGCTTTTCTAAACGTTTGAAATTTTGTGCGAGCGGACTGAATCACCTCAAGAGGGCAATTTAGGTTTAGATTCATCCCGTTCAAAAAGTTCCGCTAGTTTCTTGTTTTTAAAGGTCACCTTCATCTACTGTTCCGTTAGTTTGTGCGGTTTCAAAAGCGGCGAAATCGACTCTAAAGTTTTGATATCCGAATATCGTACCAAAAAATTATAACAGTGAGCAACAAAAAAAATTTAAAGAACTTTACCCGGCGCTTATGATTATCGTAGATAAGCATTTTGACGTAGAATTATAGCGTTATTTGATTTCAGTTGCAAATTTTATGGAGAGCTAGCTAGCAGAATATGGTTTTGAACAAATTCTTTCGATCTGTCCGAGTTGAACAAAGCAAGCGAGTTCTCTGCACTAGTTGAACTTCGAAATTGAATGACTTATGTTCTTTGTATCTTCTTAGCCCATAGTTCGCCGCTGGAGAGGGCGTAAATCGATGTAAAACTGTTTAAACTATGATGTTACTTTGAATCAAAAATGATGGGTGTGTTTTTTAACCAGTTTCTACATTCCTTCCAATCTGGTGCGTATCTTTCAACATGTCGCCAAAACCGAGGGGAGTGGTTATGTTCTCTCAGATGGCACAATTCGTGAATCACTATGTAATCAACAACTTTGTGGGGAGCGACGATAATCTTCCAGTTGTAGGAGATGTCACCCGAGGATGAGCAAGAACCCCATCTCGATTTATAGCTTTTAATTGAGACAGAAGTTGGTTCGACTCCAATTATCTTGGCATACCTTTCGGTTTTCTCAGTTAGACGGTTCAACGCAAGCGTTTTAAACCATTCTTCTACACTTGTTTGAATCTGGGAGGGATTGGATTGCCCGATAGCTGACGTTACATACAAGTAGCCGTCCTTTAGTTGCACTGTCGAAGGTTCTGAACTTTCAACAACTTTTAGTCGGTGATTCTTTCCGAGTATCGGGAAATTTTCACCGCTTACGTATTCCTTGTGATTGTTCGAAGGTCTCGCTTTGTATTCTTGAAGCTTGTTTCGAATCCACACAGACTTTTGAACGACTAGGCGGCGTATGTTTTCGTCGGACATGAAGTCCGGAACTCGGACTTTTATAACCCCACGTTCAATCTCGAAGGTAGCAGACTTTCGACGGGAGGTCCGGACAATCTCGACTGGGAAAGTAAATCCATCCATCACTTGAACTTTACTTTGAGCAAATCCATGAACTTCTCTGTGATTGGTTTCACAAGTGATTCGTCGAGTTTCTTAATCACTATACGTTTTATCTTACGTCTGACAAGTTTCTGTTCATCCCATTTCTTATGAAAATCGACGATCTGAGAGGCTTCTGCCATAACCTCTACCAGAGATTTTACTACGTCGATGATTGTTTTGTCGTCAAATTTTTTTGAGTTACCTCTCACCGATTCAACTACAGCATTGTAGAAAGGTAGTTCTAGCTCAGTTAGTCCTAGTTCAGTCGCTCGCAGTTCGTAGTCACTTTCAATTGACTCTCGAAGATCGAGCAATAGTTGAACAAGTTCATCCCATTTTTCCTCACTTTGCTGGATGATTTGTTCCAACCGTTCAGATAAATTCTTATAGTAGACTGGATCTTCATCTTCGTTCAATCTGATGTGCTGGCGGATTGCCTGCTGTAATTCTGATGCTTGTCTTCGCGGAGAGTTTTGTTCATGGAGATGCTGTTTATAGTTTGTTGCAAGTAAATCTATCGGAGGTATTTTGGGGTTAACTCCTACTGATAATACGTGTTGTTCGATCAGTTCTCTAACTTTCTCTCCGACTCCGTCGACCTCTAGCTGTTCCTCACGGTATAAGTTTCTTGCGCGAATTGAAATTTTTCCGAGTTCTTTAAGATCATGGAGGAACGGAGTTGCAACCTCATTAGGAAGTACGATATCCATTTGACGAGCGAACGCCTTAAAGTCTTTTTGAAAATGTTGTCTTACTTCGTCTTTCTCTAGAATCTCGATACAGTGATCAGTGTCGCTAAGACCTATACCCTCAAAATGTTTTAGAACGCGAGTGTGAGCGTTCTTCAGAAGGGGAATCTCTTCCTTTAAATCTATCAATGCTCCTTGAATGTCATTCGACGAGAACATGTCCAATGCTTCTGTAAGGTAATCGGATAGTCCATAGTAATCGATAATATACCCTTTGAATTTGTTCTTTTTCGTTCTGTTTACCCGTGCAATTGCTTGCAAGAGGGAATGATCTGTGAGCTTTGTATCAAGATACATTACTTGAGCAATAGGAGCGTCAAAACCTGTCAACAGCATGTCTTTGACAATTAGAAAACTGAGATCCGATTGCCCGTCGTCAGAACCGTGTGGTTTCAAGAAATCTTCAATTTGACGCTTGTGTTGAGTTGGGTTGGTGTATTTCGTGAAGTTATGGTCGTCGTTGTGATCTCCAGAGATTACCACAGTCGAAGGAGGCGCATTCAGTTTGTCGAGTTGCTCCTTGTATCTGATAGCGGCTCTTCGTGAAGACGTAACAATCATTGCTTTGAAACCGTTTGGTCGAATACACTCTTTATAATGCTTGATGATGTCCATGCAGACACGTTGAATTCTATTCGGTGATTCGAGAATCGCTTTTTGTGTTCCAAATTTTCTTTTGATCTGCTGTTTCTGTTCGTCTGAGTACTCCTCGAATAGATCGTTGAAAAGTTGGTCTAAACTTTCTTGAGAAACACGCAGTTCAGCCTCGCGTCCTTCGTACATGATCTGCACCGTAGCACCATCTCGCACCGACTGGTCGATTGTGTATTTGTCGATGTAGGATCCGAAAGCATTGGTCGTCTTCTGAGACTTTATAAGTGGTGTTCCAGTGAAAGCTACTCGAGAGGCGTTTGGGAGTGCGGTATTTATTGCAGCGCCAAGCGTACCGTATTGAGTTCGATGGGCTTCGTCGGTTAGGATTATGATTTTTTCCGATTCGTTCAGTACCGGAAAATTGAAGTTCTGAGACTCAGTCTGAAATTTCTGTACAGTAGCTGTGACAATGTCAGAAGCATCCTTGGTAAGTAGTTTTTTCAGGTGGTTCACCGTTTTAGCATGTATCACGGTCTCATCTTGCGTTCTGCGCAAGGTGTTGGTTATTTGGGAGTCTAGTTGTGTTCTATCGGTAAGGAAGACGATTTTGCAATCACGCAAGTCGGGGTCTCTGCGAATCTTCACACAAAGAAACACCATGGTCAGAGATTTTCCCGAGCCTTGCGTGTGCCAAATGACACCAGATTTTTCTTGGCGAGCTGTTCCTCGTTTCAAACGTTCAATTGTTTTGTGGACTGCCCGGAACTGCTGGTATCGTGGAATTTTCTTTATCATCCTACCTTCAACTGCTTCAAACACCGAGAAGTTTCGAAGGATATCCAGAAAGTTCCGTTTAGTGAATAAACCGGCCAACAAAACTTCCTGTCCATTGCAGTTTTCGCCTAGATCTGCGGTTGCTAAAGGGTAGGGATCTTTCCACTCTAGGTAGTTTTCATTTTGAGATGAAATTGTCCCGACATAGGCTTTGTCTCTTGAGGTTGCTACCATCATAGCATTGTAGTGAAACAGTTTTTGCGCACCCTCGTGATCACTAGGATTGCTACAATTGGCGTACCGACGCAATTGTTTGACACCTGCTAGAATCGGATCTGTGATGTAAGGAGACTTGCATTCGATGACGGCTAGGGGCAGGCCGTTGACGAAGCAAACTATATCGGGAATAATTTTTCCATTCGGACCTTGTACGGTAAATTGGTCGACACAAAGGAATTCGTTATTCTCGATATTCTCAAAGTCAATGATATGAACAGTTTGTCCTTTGTTACCTTTGCCTAGATCCTGCATTACAGAGACGCACTGATTGATTTTTGTCCAAATAGATTGGTTTGCCTCGATCAGGCTAGAATAGGTTGATTTGTTAAGCTCACGAACAACTTTGGCGAGGTTGTCTTCGTTTATCCATGGATTGACGCGTTTGATGCTAGCGGCTAAACGACGTTCGAGGACGACATCTTTTAGAGAAGTTCGTTCCTTTGACAGTTCAGGAGTGAGAGTAGATCCTGCAACATGACTCCAACCTAGCTCTGAAAGCTGTTTGATTGCAGGAATTTCGACTTTTTCTTTTTCATCTGACATTAATCGTCCACCTTTACTCTAACTTTGCCTGTCAGAAGGTCTTCCATTAGACCTTTTTTTAGGTTCTGTAACTTTTGTTCTTTTTCTACATTCGCCAATATAGAATCATCTATTGAAGTGAGTATTTTTGATATTTGAATTTGTTCATCGATTGGAGGAACTGGAACGATAATGTTTTTTAGAGTTGGTGGTCTAGTTTCTTTTATTGTGCTTCCTTGAGATAAGTGGTTTAACAGATGTGAGCTTGATAGTAAAAAATAATACAGATACTTATTGTTAATGTTACTTTTCGGTACAATTCCGCATATCCCTTGTTTGGTCGAAAGCGATACCTTGGCAATACCGACACGCCCGATTGTTGCTCCTGTCGATAAAATTATGGTTTCGGGATTCCACATTTTTGCACTCGATTTTTGCAAACCTAAGCGACTTAGAGAAGTTTTTGTTGTGTAAATTTCAGGTTTAATATCGTCTATAACGACCCAAGGAATTGAACCGTGATAGTAAGCAGGATTACCGGAACTTGGTGTTCCACCATCAGATATATTTTCAACTAAGTCTCCCAGCTTTTGTAAGTTCCATCCAACGGGGATACGGCCTAGTTCGGTATCTCTGAATTCACTGTGATCGATTCCTTTCGTAAGCAACTCATTCATAGTTGCTTTTTTCAGGTCATTCAGTTTTTGAATTTTCTGCTCTGTCACCTCAATCACCTCGTCCAATGAGGTGAGGATTGAAGCTATTTTCAATTGTTCGTGAGGGGGGGGGTAGGAATACGCTGTTGGTACAGATACTTAGGCTGGATTCTTTTAGATCCCGTACCCGTCGCTAGTCTTTCTAATCCTTCATAAAAATGGGCTTGTTTAAAGTAGTGCAAGAACCAATTTGGATGGATGCTCGGATGAAAGTCAAATGCAGGTATATCTTGTGACGAAGAAAATCCATTAAACTTTCTCGGAACTATCCCGACTGCTCCCTTATGTAGATTTTGTTTTCCGTATATAAACTGGCCTTGAAGTCGCCTAAAATATTTAGTCGAGCCAACGCTATCGGTCGCTCGCTCTTCTCTTTTTCCAACTCCTTGGAGATGCAACCTAACAGTTAATCGCTCTGATGGATTATCGTCCGTTTGTTCGTCACGACTTTCTGATATACATGCGCCTATAGGTTTAAGCGTCCAATCGCCGGGAATTTGATTACACATAATCGAGTTCTTTAAGATAATCATTTAACTTCTGTTCAGACACTTTTACTCGACTATCTAATTCACTTAGCGACAGATTGTATTTATCCCACCAATATTCAAACCTCTTAACAATCCGTTCCTCATGATCTTGCAAAAATTCTTTAATTTTCTCTTTGTTTGAAATCTCTGGTTTGAATTCGTAATACTCAGCATCCCGTTTCACGAATACGCAAGACACATCCATTCCCTTGAGTGTTTCCTGCACAAAGTCGTCATTTACCTCGGATATCGGGATTCCGCCATGTAAAAGAGCTTTGACATCATAAGGTTCCGGGGGAGGCGAAGTGTCGGCGTATCTTCGAATGTTCAGATTAAAGTCGTTCTCCCGGATATCATCTAAAGAGACGACTTTCGAGTATCTCTTCTGGTCTACAAACGAATTGAATACGCTTAGAATGTGGTTGATATCAATATCACGAAGCTTGTTTTGGTTTTTCCCTTCTTGATATTCTAGTTCGCCATTTATAATCAAAATTTTTCCAACTCGTTCTTGTGGTTTGTTCTTGTTGATGATCAGTAAGGCTGCAGGAATACCAGTGCCATAGAATAACGCTGAGGGTAGACCGATTACGGCCTCAAGCAGGTCGTCTTCTATTATCCCTTTACGAATTTCTTTCTCGCTACCACCACGAAACAGGACACCATGAGGAACTACAACGCCCATTTTGCCTTCGGCGTTGAGCGACGCAATCATGTGTTGAATGAATGCCAGGTCACCTGCATCTTTCGGGGGAGTACCGTACGGATAACGACCATAAGGATCACTATCCGCAAGGTCTTTTCCCCACTTTTTGAGTGAAAAAGGAGGGTTGGCTATTACTCTGTCGAATAACTGTAGTTCACCTCTCTTTGTATGTTTGGGGTCGCCAAGAGTATCTCCTTTTTGAATGTCGGCATTCAGAACTCCATGCAAAAACATGTTCAATTTACAGATGGCCCATGTGTTCAAGTTCCTTTCCTGACCATAAAGCGAAATATTCCTTGGATTCTCTCCATTAAGTTGAAGATAGTTGCGAGTCTGTATCAGCATCCCACCTGACCCGGCGGTTGGATCATACACCTTCATTCCTGCAGTTGGCTTTATCAGATTCACTAGTAACCATACAACTTGACTCGGGGTATAGAACTCACCGCCCTTCTTGCCAGCAGAATCTGCGAACTGCTTGATAAGGTATTCGTATGCAGAACCTAGCAGGTCGGGGTTCTCAAAATCTTCGTTGCGGAGTCGATGTTTTTGAAAAATGCGATAGCAAATCACGCAAATTTCTATCCGTAAGCTTATTCTTAATATTGAAATCGATTGAACTGAGTACTCCATCCAGCTGGCTGTTGCTTTCTTCAATGTACTGTACGGCTATATTTAGCTCCTCGCCGACATTGTCGTGCAGATGTTTCAATTCCGTCCATCGGGCTCGTTTAGGTACGAAAAAAGTTTTAACGTACTCGTCTTCGTCCTCCACTCTTCGATCAGCAAACTCTTTAGACTTTCCCAATCCAATGTAATGTTGCCTAACCTGATCTTGTGCTTCTTCAAATGCGTCAGACAAGCGTTTCAGGAATAGAAGGCCGAAGATATACTCTTTGTACTCAGAAGCGTCCATATTACCGCGGAGGATATCAGCAGTTTCCCAAAGGAAGGACTCTAGCTGTGAGAGAGTAAGTTTGGACACGAAACTTGCTCGGAGTTCCGACGTCTTTACATCGCCTTTATACGAGCTGATAGACGAGAAATTTTTCTAGACGAAGTGTTTTGATGGAGAACGCCTTTCGTAGCTGCCCTCATTATCTCAGGTTGGGCCTTTTGAAGGGCTCGCGTTGCTAACGCTTTGTCCCCGCTAGCTATCGCTTCTTCTACCTGTCGAATGAATGTTCGAACTCTAGATTTTCGTGCTTTATTAACGGCTGTTCGGCGAGCAATCTTGCGTACCATCTTCTTCGCCGATTTCGTGTTTGCCATAAATTACCCCGTATAGTGTAGTGGTTTGTTTAGGAAAGTTGTTGGTCTAGTAACTAAAGCTACCGCTCTTGTCATTACATTATGGTCACAGAAATGTCAAACGAAAAACGTGTCCGAGCCAATGTGATGAATTCAACTGATCGATTCAAACGATCCGAAATCTAAACGCCTTGAGTTCGCGAAATAGCAAGATTTCAACAGTCATTCCCTATTAGAGCAGAAAAGATCCAGTGCGATTCTTTCCGCTATCAACGCGATCGGCTAGGGCAACTAAACGCTCGTCATGGTTGCGACGAACTTATAAAGTCGCCTCTTTTCTGAATACATCCTCGTCTAACTCGCCTTCCCACTTGGCTACTGCCGAAGCGACCGCGGAATCACCGGTAACATTTGTAACGGTTCGCATCATATCGAGCAGACGATCAAACGGAAATATAAACGCAATTATAATGGATGCTTGTACATCCGTCAGACCCACCTGCGTCAATACACCCGCGGCAAGCAACAACCCTGCGCTCGGAACAGCTGCCGCGCCAATCGAGGTCAATGTAGCGAATAGAGCCACGAGCAAATACATTTCAAATGTGACATTAATCCCCATCATCTGAGCACCAAACAAGGCGACAATTCCGAGATATATCGCGGTGCCGTCCATATTTATGGTCGCGCCGACAGGGAGTACAGATGCCGCGACAGGTTTGTGAACGCCTAGGTTTTCCGACACGTTCGCTATCGTAACTGGCAGGGTTCCCGCTGATGAAGCAGTCGAGAAAGCGACAGTTTGTGCATCGCGAATTCCTCTAAAAAATTGAATAACCGGTAGCTTCAATCCACCACGAATAATGCCGAAGCCATGTACCAAGATCATATGCGCAATACACGCACTGTACAAAGCAAGAGTGAGTAAAGCCAAATTCCCAAGCACACCTAACCCTTGAGTGGCAAGGACCCAACTAATCAAAAAGAAGACTCCAAATGGAGCGAGTTCCATAATCAGCACGGTCATTTTCAACATGACCTCGGCCGCACTCTCGATGAACTGCGTAACTGGTTTTGCTCTGTCTCCCGCTATCAGACACGCAATACCAAACAGAATTGCGAAGAAGATTATTTGTAGAACATTACCAGTTGCACCGTCGGCCATTGACATAACAATATTGTTGGGAATGATATCAAACAACTTGTCTAAAACAGTCCCATCAGCCGATTTCGCAACATCTAATTTACCTTGAACAGTGTCCATAACACCGCTATTTGCAGCTTTTATGTCTTCAAACTGTACGTTGCGACCCGGTTGGAATATTGTTCCCGCCAGTAGCCCGAGAGTAACCGCAACTAGCGTAGTCGCCATATAGAGACCAATTGTTCGACCACCAAGACTCCCCAGTCTAACGGGATCATTCATGGCGAGTATGCCACTAATCAAAGTTGTGAAAATTAAGGGAACGACGAGCATCTTGATGAGTTTGACGAAAGCGTCCCCAAATGGTTTCAGCCAACTCTGTGCAAAAGCCCCGCCAGCTTCCTCAAACCCATAATGTAAGATTAACCCAACGAGCATTCCGAGGGCTAACCCAACAAGAACACGTTTCCATAGAGTGATTTTCGTCCAACCCATTATTGGCTCCTAGCGGCATAGGCATGAATAATTGTGTCATACTACCACAACAGTGAGAGGATTGTGAAAGTAGTTACGACAAATTTACTTGAAATTTGATTTTTTTATTGTAATTAGAGTTGTGACATTGGGGGCTTGTAGCTCAGTTGGTAGAGCGGACCGCTCATAACGGTTTGGTCGTAGGTTCAAGTCCTGCCGGGCCCACCATTGTATTGTTAAAGCTGGTTTGGACAGACTCAGCATTCAGTTGTCGACAGTTTAGCGCGAACTTACGGCTTCAACTCTCTTCATACTGATAAGCTCATAATGAAAGCAGTTGTTATATAGAATAGGTAAGTGTACCTAAGGAGTCCTGTGAGAAATATTGATAACGCTGTCAGAACTAATGATTACGGGGTTACCAACTGCAATTCCCGCGGATTCCTCAGAACCAAATTTGGGAAGGCTTTTGTCTGTTTCAGTATTGTCGGATTCTGGTTCAGTATTCACAGAATCTCCGGCATCAGATTGATTAACAGGCATAACTCCAACATCCAATCTATCTTTCGCTTACAAAGGCTTTCAGCCTAAGCTGTCCACCTGCATCGCTTTAATCCACACAGCTTCACCTAGAGTCAGAATTATTGTTGCCGTGCTTCCCTTTATAACAGGGTGCCCCGAAACATTATCTTCGGGTTTTTCTATAAAAACTACAAACTGAAGTGGGGTGTCGGCAGAAAGATACGAACGCTCCATCATGTGCCTAGCGTCTTTGTCACATTCGCGCCATTTTGTCCACTTATGAGAACTTAGGGACATACGGTTACTCCATTGAATGCGAAGTCAGATTTATTGACTGTCAAAGTCAACACGTCTGAGGCCATCTCACTAACACGAGATATGTTAAACCTACTCTTGCTCCTATAATGCGTTGAGAAACGCCAGACAAACTTGTATAAAAAGTCTTATTTCTGATTGAAACTGCAGCAGTCTCTTTCTGTTTGTTTTTCGGTAATAACATTTTGAATTATCTGTGTTTTCTTATAGTTTCTACTGTTAGGCTTAGCCCATGTCTAGTTCTTCATATTTCTAGTAGCTCGTCGATATCAATTGGAGGATTCTTCAACCGTTCTTGAATCATGCTTACTGCATGGTTAGATATCAGAGGATGTTCGTCGATTACCTCAGAAATCAATCTGTCTGCTGTTCTAACCTCAATTCTGAAGTCGTTCAATGCCGACTCTGGAAAGTCTTGTAAGTTATCCGTAACTATGAATTGCGCTTGGCTCTCGATCGCCGCAAAAAGTACGTGATTGTCGTTTGGATATGGTAAATTGATAAAGTCAGGCGGGTTTGAATAGTCTCCTACTAGCAAAGATGTTGGACTATACAAATTCAAATTATTCAAAACTCTTAAAGCATCTCTCTTAGAACGAAGGCTATTGCTAGTTTGATGAAAGAATCTTTTTTCTAAGGCCCGTTGTGTTTCAGCGAGTATGGTACCAGTCCAATAAGCTTGTATAACGCCTGCTCGATTAAGCGATACAATCAAATCTCGTTTCGGGACGCTGAATAATACATTGGCATCTATCAAGCACTTTCTGATACTATTCTCCATGTGCTCAATAGAATTCCCGTGTTAAATCGATTAGTTCATCTAAAACCTTATCTGATTCTTCGTCTCGCTTTCGCTTGTATGCGTATAAGCTGCTTCCTGTCACAAATTGTATGCCATCGACACGTTTAACCGCAAGATGTCTTTGTTCAATCAACGTATTTAAGTGTTTGAAAGGGATATTCAAAATATCTGCCGCCTCTTGCTTTGCGAACAACCTCGTATTCGGTGCAAAGATTACCTCGCCGCCTTCTTCTATATGATTCAAAACTTGGCATAGCAGTTTTGAAAGTTGAGGAGAGATGTTTAGTTGCCTGTAGCGATTTTTTTTCGAAACAAATGTTGCATCCTCGTCGCCTTGGAGGCTATTCAATACCGGGATCATTAGTGACGCAGCATCCCGAAGCGCCTCTGCACTTCTAGAAGGGGCGAGCAAATTAGATTCTTGAACCTTTTCGGCAATCGCGGACATTGCACTTTATCCTATATTATTGGACGGTAACTCTATTCAATATGGACTAACTCAGACTTTTTTGCAAGTTATTTTACGGGTTCGATGCAAATCGAAACTGTTGCGAAACAACACTGACCTAAAAGGAAACTATGAGGAGGCAATAGGCTGTTTGCGCCGATATGAGAACATAAGTTGGAACAATAAAATTGATCTACTGACATGTTCAAGTCCGAGGAAGAAGAAGTAGGTGGGCGCCCTATGCATGCTTCCGTTCTCCGCTTTGCTCGTATTACATTTACAACAGATCCGTTAACAAACTTCGTGAAATTTAGTCGTGTATTCCTAGCCAAATTTCTGGTCTTACCATTGCAAGACTTAGGTTGAGTGCACATCTGAATACATAAATTCGATGATTCTGAAGAACTTTCTTGAAATCTCATCCTTGTAAGGCTAAATGACGTTGTTGGACGACCCATCCCGGTTCTTAATCTCTATTGCTATTAGGTATAGTCAAATGAAAACTGCCGTGATTATTGATAACGAAACTGTTGAAGGTGCAAAGGAGCTAACTGGAATTACACAGAACTCCGAGTTGGTTCATCAAGCCTTAAACTACATTATCGCTTATGAGAAAGCCGTTCGTCATGCCAGAAAAACCGGAGATTTTCACGACATAAGGCGGGTTGTTCATCGCCTGTATGATAACGAAGAGATCGAGTGATAGTCAGACAAACAGGTATTTCTATCTTCATTGACCTTGGAAGAGTACGCCATGAAAATGATTGTCTCCTTAGACGAAAAATTGTTAGCTGAGGCCAAAGAGCTTACAGAAATCGCGAGTACGCAAGAACTGATCCGTCATGCAATCAAATCAATGATGTCTTATGAGGCTACCAAAGCTTTGGTGAGTTTGGCAGGTACGGAACCTGGCTTGAAAGCTCCTCCGCGTCGTAGGTGGCAGGCGGACGAATAAATGTCGTTCGAGAAACAGTTAATTGATACATCGGTTTGGATTAACTTGTTTGGTAAAGAGAAAGGAGCAATTCCGAGAGTTATCTCCGAACCGATTGCTTGTTGTCATCTTTCTCTAGATAAAAGACTGCACGTTGCAATTTCTGATCTTCGGGGGGGGGGGATTCTCTATAGAATGCTTCGGAAAGGTTTCACACCTAGTTACGGGGTGGGAAACTCACTTACCCGGATTAACTGTTAAACGACGGTTTCCAACGACTAGAGCGTTTGCAGATCAAGTTGATGGAAATTTAGGCTAATGCTTTATAGAAGAGCAGATCATCTTGACGTAACCACCGAAGGCGGAGACCTCTTCTATTGAGAAAAGGAAGAAATTGAGAGAATCAACTTGGTCTGCAATCGCTCTAACTAAAAATAACTCAGCCGTATTACACTCTAAAGGTAACAGTGTCTAAAGTTGACGTTTTTAGATTACCTTGATTCGATTCTAAATTCTGTTTCGTCAAAAGTTAATCCAAATACTGGCGTGATTCTAACCATTCGATGATAGCCTCGGTTGCGTCCTCTGCGCTTTGTTTCACTGTATCAATCACTATTTCTGGATTCTTTGGAGGCTCGTAGGGACTATCAATTCCAGTGAAATTCGCGATTTCGCCAGCGCGGGCTTTCTTATACAACCCCTTTGTATCGCGTTCTTCAGCAACTTGTAGCGGTGTATTCACGTATATTTCGACGTATTCATCTTTCTCCATAGTGCTTCTTGCCATCCTGCGCTCAGAACGAAAAGGAGATATAAACGAAACAATCACGATCAATCCCGAATCAGACATGAGTTTGGCGACATTGGCAACACGTCTAATGTTTTCAACTCGGTCAGCATCTGTAAATCCTAAATCTCGATTCAAGCCGTGACGAACATTATCACCGTCAAGAACAAACGTGTGTTTGCCCATTGCATAAAGACGTTTTTGTAAAGCGTTAGCGATAGTCGATTTGCCTGAGCCAGATAGTCCAGTGAACCAAAGCACACACGGTTTCTGATTTTTTTGACTCGCCAAAGCTGAGCGATCGACATCAAGCGCCTGCCAGTGAATATTGGATGCCCTTCGAAGCTTAAACTCAATCATTCCTAATCCGACAGTGTCATTCGACAATCGGTCGATCAAAATAAAACTACCTGTTTCCCGAATTGACTCATACGAATCATAGGCGATCCCTTCGTCAAGTGACAAAGTTAGTATTCCGATTTCATTTAGCCCAAGTGTTTTAGTTGGTACGGCATTCAACGTGTTCACGTCTATTTTGTGCTTAGGAGAATAAACGGTCGCGCCAACTGTCTTTGACCCAGACTTCAGCAGATATCTACGTCCTGGAAGCATTTCCGAGGTTGATACCCACAATAGTTTCACTTGAAATTGGTCGGACACCTCGGCCGGGGATTGTTTTGAAACGATCACGTCGCCCCTAGAGACATCAACGTCTTTATCTAGAACGAGTGTTACGGATTGACCAGCCCCTGCCACTGCGCCATCCCCATCCATAGTAACAATTCGATCGACACCGGCCTCGTGAGCACTAGAAAGCACCTTAACTCGATCGCCAGACCGAATCGAACCTGAAACAATTTGCCCCGAGAAACCCCTGAAATCCGAATTCGGACGATTAACCCACTGGACAGGCATTCGAAACGGGCCAGTAATACGTTTGTCGTCAACAGAAACCGATTCTAAATGTTCAACGAGAAAAGGGCCTCTGTACCAGGACATTCTCTCAGATGGATTCGTAACGTTTTCGCCCAGTAATGCCGACATAGGTATAGGTTGAACGTTAAATTCACCATCCAACTTTTTTACAAATTGCGCGAATTCTTCTACAATTCCATCAAACACACCTTGGTTAAAATCAACAACGTCCATCTTGTTAACGGCTAAAACAATCTCGCGAATTCCGAGAAGAGATACGATGAAAGCATGTCGCATCGTTTGTGTTACGATTCCATGCCGGGCATCAACTAACAAGACCGCTAAATCCGCGGTCGAAGCGCCAGTTGCCATATTCCTTGTATACTGTTCGTGCCCCGGACAATCTGCGACTATATACATCCGTTGATCTGTTGAAAAAAACCTATAAGCGACATCTATTGTGATGCCTTGCTCCCGTTCAGCTGCCAAACCATCTACAAGTAACGCAAGGTCTAGCGAGTCTCCTTGCGTTCCGAATTTTTTTGAGTCGCTCTTCAGTCTATCTAACTGATCTTCAAATACGATATTTGAATCATACAAAAGACGACCGATCATTGTCGATTTACCGTCGTCGACCGATCCACAGGCAATAAAACGCAATACGTCTTTTTGTTCGTGTCGAGATAGATATGTGCCGATATCATCTCCAGATTCAAACTTTGATACCTGCATCAGAAGTATCCTTCTCGTTTTTTCTGCTCCATCGACTGACCTTGATCCGAATCAATGACGCGCCCCTGTCGTTCAGAGGTCGAACTCAACAAAGTCTCAGCAATAATTCTGTCCAGCGTATCTGCTTTGCTAAATACTGCGCCAGTTAATGGATAACACCCAAGCGTTCTAAATCGCACACTCTTAACTTCAACTTTAGACAGTAACTCCTCTGGCACCCGATCGTCGTCAACCATAATAGGAACTCCGTTCCATTCGACGATTGGACGCTTTGCCGCGAAATAAAGCGGCACAATGTCAATTTTCTCGCGGCGTATATAGAGCCAAATATCTAATTCAGTCCAGTTAGATAATGGAAATACGCGAATACTTTCCCCTTCGGCAATCCGCATATTGTACAGTGACCATGGCTCAGGTCTTTGGTTTTTCGGATCCCATTGGTGTTTAGAAGTTCTAAACGAAAAGATTCGTTCTTTTGCACGGGAGGCTTCTTCGTCGCGTCTCGCTCCGCCAAAGGCCGCACTGAACTTATACTTTTCCAATGCCTGTTTCAGGGCATCGGTTTTCATGATTTCGGTGTGTTTCGCTGAACCGTGAGAGAACGGTCCTACGTTTTGTGCTACGCCGTCCTGATTAGTGTAGACGAGGAGTTCTGCATCGATTCTTTGAGCCATCTGATCACGAAACTCTATCATTTCGCGAAACTTCCAAGTCGTGTCAACATGCAACAGCGGAAACGGCAGTTTTCCCGGAAAAAATGCTTTACGGGCTAAATGCAACATCACTGCAGAATCTTTTCCCACAGAGTAAAGCATAACAGCGCGGTCGGTCTCGGCCACGACCTCACGCATGATGTGGATGCTTTCCGCTTCAAGTCGGTCAAGGTTTGATAACGCGGCCAAAACTGGTTCCGTTAATTAGATGAAAATTTGATGAGGGGCTTCAAGGAGAGAATATTGCTAATTTATAGCATTCTGCAAGGTTCGCAAAGAGAATGGACTTGTTAGAAAAAGTTAACAAAAAACAACTGCGAATTTCGATGAAACTGGTGGGTAATGCTGGGATCGAACCAGCGACCTCTGCCGTGTGAAGACAGCGCTCTACCACTGAGCTAATCACCCGTTTTCTTTCTTCAATATCAGCAAACTAATCGCGAGGTTTCTTCTTGGCTAATCTTAACACACTAGGCACTAATTGCTTGAAACTATCAATCTCCACATGCGTAGGACAGTCCTCTAACTGGTCGTTTTCATATCCGTGGGGATAGTGAATATATGGAATCTGCGCGTCTAATGCTGCCGCTTCGTCGGTTTTAGAATCACCAACCATGATCGCAAGTGCCTGGCTTCCTCCTGCTGAATGCACGGCTTCAATCAAATGCACGCCGGAGGGTTTGTTCTTTGAAACTGATTCCGGCCCATAGGCAACCTTAAATCGATCGGAGATGTTAAAACTATCAAGAATCTTATCAGTAGTTTTTTGAGTCTTATTTGTTGCAACACATAACGTTGCCCCTAGTGCAATTAGATCATCGAGTGCCTCTAAAATAAATGGCGAGAGCTTGCTGTCGATGTCTAAATTTTCAGAATAGAAGTCGATAAAATCATCAACAGCCGTACTAAGCTGCTTATCTGTGATCTCATAACTGTAATAGCGAAATCCTTTTGCCATGATGGCTCGGGCCCCTTGTCCAACCATTGACCGTATATTATCTTCATCAATAGTTTGGAGTCCAAATTGGACCAAAACATGGTTCATTGCATTAAGCAAGTCTGGTGCGGTATCAATTAATGTTCCGTCAAGATCAAAAATTATCGTCCATCCCCGAAGAGGTTTATCTGGCATTACATGAAATCTCGTGCAAAAAGTGTGACGAATGAATGTCGAATATGCTATATATAGTTTGAGATGGCTAGTCACCATAAATAATACTATAGAAAGTTTGAAAGTTATGGCAAGAGCATCAGTTATACTTGCGGCCGGTGATGGCAAAAGAATGCGTTCTGCAACTCCCAAGGTCTTGCATCAGGTCGGAGGAAGGCCGATGATTGACTGGGTCATAGAATCGGCGAGGAGGGTTGAGTGCGATCCGATTCTTGTTGTCGTTTCACCGAATCAACCCTCATTAATTTCTGAGGTCGAACATAAACTCGGTCGCGATTCACTCGTTTTTCAAACTGAACCAAATGGGACAGGTGATGCGGTATCGTCTACCAAGTCTTCGTTAGAAAATTTTAACGGCACGGTGTTGGTTCAATACGGCGATACACCGCTTCTAAGCCACGACAGCATTGAGAAATTGGTTCAATCCACAGAACTCCGAGGTGGAATGAGTGTGCTGGGTTTTGAGATGTCACATCCAACTTCATATGGACGATTGGTTACGGATGAAGAAGGAAATGTAAGTGAAATCGTTGAAGCAAAAGATGCCAATGAGTCGCAACGCATGATTAGACTGTGCAATTCGGGGATAATGGCCGTAAAGAAAGATGATTTGTTTTCCCTGCTTGCTACCGTCACGAACAAAAATGCTGCTAACGAATATTATCTGACCGATATAATTGAGATTGGTCAAAGCCGCGGTATAAAAACAAATCTGGTACTCTGTTCTGAGTCTGAAGCTTTAGGTGTCAACACGCAACAAGATTTGGCCAACATTGAAGGCGTATTTCAAGAATACGCACGAAGTATGATGCTAGACGACGGCGTTACGTTAATCGCTCCGGAAACTGTATATTTTTCCTACGATACGAAAATTGATCCGGGTGTCATAATAGAACCAAACGTTATTTTTGGCCCGAACGTAACCGTTAGTACAGGCGTTAGAATTAAGGCTTTTTCGTATATTGAAGGCACGACTATCGCTTCAGGATGTGAAATCGGACCTTTCGCCCGGCTGAGACCAAATAGTGTTCTGCATAATAATGTAAAGATTGGGAACTTTGTTGAAGTTAAGCAAACCGAGATTGGGTCGGGTACGAAAGCTAATCACTTGGCATACCTAGGCGACGGGAACGTTGGAGCAGGAGTGAATATCGGGGCAGGCGTAATATTCTGTAATTTTGACGGTCATCAAAAATTTGTCACGACTATTGAAAATGGCGCTTTCATTGGCTCGAACGCATCTTTGGTGGCGCCAGTGACAGTTGGCAAGGGGGCCTACATTGCAACAGGCAGTGTTGTGACAGAAGATGTCACCGAAGACTCTCTACTGATTGCTCGGGCGAGACAAAGGGAAGTACCAGAATGGGCAATCAATTTTCGTGCTAAGAATGCGTCTCGAAAAGATGAAGGATTGCAGGAGAGTTAAGTCTTGGGTGAAGAAAAAGAAAAGAAAAACGCTGCCAGAGCCGCACTTGTCTATTTGGAGGAAAGTTTCACTATAGGTTTAGGAACTGGATCCACAGTCAAATTTTTTCTCGAACTGCTCGGTCAGGAGGTAGCCGAGGGGTTAGATATTCGAGGCGTACCGACAAGCAGACACACGGAATTATTGGCGAATTCGTGGCAGATCCCGATAGTCCCCGTTGAACAGGTCGATAGAATCCATCTAACTGTAGACGGAGCAGATGAAATTGATTGCAATGGAAATCTTATCAAAGGAGGGGGTGGAGCTTTGCTGAGAGAGAAAATCATTGCTAACGCAAGTGATCAATTGATAATTATTGCCGATCCTACGAAACAGGTTGAAGTTCTAGGAGCATTTCCTCTACCTATTGAGGTTTCTTCGTTCGGGTTTACGATTACGGCCAAGAAAATTTACGACGTTATGACGGGACACGGACTAGATAAGCCGCAGGTAAAGCAAAGATTTGACGATACGGGAGAGCCCTATGTGACTGACGGTGGAAACTTCATATTGGATTGTCATTGCCAGAAAATCGAAGATGTCATGGGTTTAGGAGAGCGGTTGGCAAGTATTCCGGGTGTTATAGAACACGGACTGTTCATAAACCTTACCCGAACTGTCATCATCGGAAACGAAACAGGTACGAAGATCTTTGAAATTTAGTTGAGTTAACAAATTTAACCTACTGTTAAAAGAGAATTCTATGTCTGAAAAGTATGATTTTGATTTGTTTGTAATCGGAGCAGGGTCAGGCGGGGTAAGGGCGGCTCGGATTGCCGCGCAAACAGGTGCTAAGGTTGCGATCGCAGAAGAGTATCGATATGGTGGAACTTGCGTCATACGAGGCTGTATTCCCAAAAAATATATGGTTTACGCATCCGACTACGGTAAAAAATTCAAAGAAGCGGCTGGTTATGGCTGGACTTTCAAAGAATTGTCTTATGACCACAACCAGTTTATGAACTCTGTAGCCAACGAAGTCGAACGTTTGTCGCAAATCTACAGAAGAAATCTCAAAAATGCAGGTGTATCACTTTACGACAGTAAAGCGACATTTATTGACAGTCACACTATACGACTTGGAGAGGAAGGCCATGAAATATCCGCGCATAAGATATTGATTGCAACCGGCGGATCACCTTGGCGACCTAAAGAAGAAAGTTTGCCCGGTGTTTCTAAAACGATTACTTCTAACGAAGTGTTTGACCTCAGAACATTACCGTCCTCTATAGTTATGTCAGGTGGTGGTTATATTGCTGTAGAGTTTGCTCATATTTTTGCCGGATTAGGTGTCTCAACGACCCTCATATACCGCGGTGAAAAGGTTCTTAAACTATTTGATGAGGATATTCGAAACGAAGTGCAAGAAAATCTATCTAAGGCAGGGATAGATGTCATAACGCAAACGAACATTACTGAGATTTCAGACAATTCAAAACATGACTATCCATTTAAAGTTTCGCTATCGGATGGCCGAGAAATTGAAACGGGCCTCGTAGTTATGGCGACGGGCAGGGTTCCTAATACGGTTGGCTTGGGATGTGAGAATGCGGGTATTGACCTTGGCGACAATGGTGAAGTAATTGTTGACGAGAACTCTAGGACCAACATAAGTAACATTTGGGCAGTTGGGGATGTTACGGACAGGGTTCAACTCACTCCTGTTGCGATTCGGGAGGGACATGCTTTTGCTGATTCGGAATTTGGTGGGAAACCATGGAATTTTGAGCACGACTACATTGCTACCGCGGTATTCTCACAACCTGAGGTTGGAACAGTAGGGTATTCCGAAGCTGATGCGCGGGAACTCTTTGGCGATGTGAAAATTTTCCGAACTAAGTTTCGGTCAATGAAGCAGATTCTTTCTGGAGACGAGACGAAGGTCATGATGAAATTAGTTGTAAAAGCATCAGATGACCGAGTTGTTGGAGTGCATATGGTCGGATCAGATGCTGCTGAGATCATTCAAATGATCGGCGTTGCCGTTAAGCAAGGAGTAACTAAGGCAGATTTTGACCGAACGTGTGCAGTACATCCCACAGTTGCCGAAGAATTTGTAACGTTAAGGTGAACAAAATACGTAGGTGCTTTCGAACATAGGTGACAGCTAGATTCTTTCAAAAAAATAGATTTTTTCAAAATTGTACTTGAAATATGGAAGTTAGTGTGTATTCTGAATAATAAGCAGTTAATTTTTTGGCTTCTTTTTGGAGGACATCATGTCCGAGAAACCTGTAACTGAGCGTCTCAGTATAGTAGAATACGGCATTGAGCATATCAAAACGACTCTTGACAAAATTCAAGGTTCGATTTCCGATCTGCATAACGACTTCCATAACGCTCAAATTCAGCATAATGCTAATATTATTGCGTTGCGAGATGAAGTATTACAGAACATAGAGGCGCATAGGAACCAAACGTCGGCGGAATTTAAGAAAGCGGAGAAAGAATCGAGAGACTTTCGCGAAAAATCGGAAAAAGATTTGAAAGAATTTCGCGAGAAAACTGAAGAAAGTTTCAAAGAAGTTCGCGAAAAATCGGAAAAGGATATGAAAGAATTTCGCGAGAAAACTGACGAAGGTTTCAAAGAAGTTCGAAAAGAAATGGCGGCTGGCTTTGAAAGAATGGAAAATCGGTTTGATCAGTTTAGTAAAGAAATTAGGGAGATTCTTGCGCGTCACGAAGCCGTCCAGTTTAAATTTAACGCTGAACTAGCACAACAAAAACGAGATTTACGATGGATAATCGTCATTGGATTCGCTTTTTTTGGAGCCGCAGTTGCAAATGCTAACGGATGGTTTAGCTTGATCTGGAAACTATTCACTGGGGGATGAACATTTTTGCAACTAATCGGGACTGCTCTCTTCATGCTCTTTTAGTTGCGCGTTTTTGGATTCAGTCATTTAGATTGATAGCCTCCACATAGTCGCATGCTACTTTTTTCGCCGTAGAATAGCACTTCTAGAGTTACACGTGTCGTTGCTCTTTTGTGATTTGGCGAACTGAGGTCACTCACGAGAACAAGGGTTAAGATTTGTGTTCAGTTCCTCAAACATGTGTCGGGGGTCAAACTTGAATCTTTCGGGTTCATCATGCCAGCATTTGTTGATAAAGTCAAAGACTGTCAAACCATTAAGTGTCTTCAACCTTTTAGCAAAGTTGTAAGCCTCAATAAAGGCCTGCAAATGATCTTTGAGGCGATCGTGACTTTTGTAATAGTACTTTTTCACAGTAGCTTCTTTAATAGTTCTATTCATTCGTTCGACTTGTCCGTTAGTCCAGGGGTGATAGGGAAGTGTTAGTTTATGTTCAATGTTGAGACTGTTGCGAAATACGCAAACCGATTCACAGATTCCGAAAATTTCGGAAATTCGGTTCCGAATCCCGCATTTTGACAGTCAATGTATCCATATTCAAGGTAAGAAAACGCGACAAATCTATTTCGCAACAGTCTTATGTTGTGTTTCTCACAAATGGCATCAAATGCGTTGCATTTGATGGACTTATTTGACTTTTGATCGATTGAACTGATGTTGTCATTACAGACTTTGGGATTTCTCGGATTAGCGAACTGGCTCCCATTATCAGTTAGCACTGTATGGATCGTGAAAGGAACTTTCTCAATTAAGTTTTCCAGAAACAGGGCCGCGATATCGCGAGTGGCCTTATAGTGTAGTTCAACGTAGGCAAACTTAGATGTCCGGTCGACGGCTACGTACATATACAGTCGATTATGCAAGCATTTGTCTGGAAATTGACCAAGAGAGATCGCCATTTTAGTCGATTTTTCAGTAAAAATAGTTCTCATTTTTTTCGATCCATTCGTTTTCGATTCTAATAATTAGCCCAGTCACGAATCTGACTACGGACTCATCGTTTGTAAAAACTCTAACATTTCGAGTTCTCTGTTTAAGTTTTTGATTGACGGCGCGTTCAATCATGTTGGATGTTCTCATTTCACCCAATGGTTTTTGGGCAGAGAGAAGACAGTCAAGGCTTCGGGGACGTTACTCTCTAGCCAGCAGGCGAGTTTAGGAGCTGTATTAGAATATTTATCGACAATTTTCTTTAGAGCTATATTAGCGTGTTCGAAGTTTTCGGCAGTATAGACAGTTCCGAGGTCTTTAGCGATGCACTCTTTAATCTCTTTGTTTGGCGCTTGTTTCCTAGCTGTGGGTAGACCTTCAGGTTTGTAACCATTCCTATGACCACCGATCTCGCCAACCCGATGACCATACTCCCCTCCGAGAGATGCTTCGCGATCCAGACGAACGACTGTATCTAACAACTGTATCTAACAACTGCTCCAAAAGCTCCCTGACCGGAGAGATTTCCATGAGACGGAACTTCCATCGCATCTCGTTGACGCTTATAATACTTCTATGCTCATTGATAGGCTCCTGATAGGGATTAAGACGATTTTTGGGGGTTGCTGGATTGCGAGAAGCGTTTTCAGCGGATTTTAAAATCCCCTGAAAACGCTTTTTTCCCCAAAATTTGAATTTCCAGACTTAATCCTACAGTACCTATAGTTTTTTTGTCTGGTGGTGGTTATATTGCTGTAGAGTTTGCTCATATTTTTGCCGGATTAGGTGTCTCAACGACCCTCATATACCGCGGTGAAAAGGTTCTTAAACTATTTGATGAGGATATTCGAAACGAAGTGCAAGAAAATCTATCTAAGGCAGGGATAGATGTCATAACGCAAACGAACATTACTGAGATTTCAGACAATTCAAAACATGACTATCCATTTAAAGTTTCGCTATCGGATGGCCGAGAAATTGAAACGGGCCTCGTAGTTATGGCGACGGGCAGGGTTCCTAATACGGTTGGCTTGGGATGTGAGAATGCGGGTATTGACCTTGGCGACAATGGTGAAGTAATTGTTGACGAGAACTCTAGGACCAACATAAGTAACATTTGGGCAGTTGGGGATGTTACGGACAGGGTTCAACTCACTCCTGTTGCGATTCGGGAGGGACATGCTTTTGCTGATTCGGAATTTGGTGGGAAACCATGGAATTTTGAGCACGACTACATTGCTACCGCGGTATTCTCACAACCTGAGGTTGGAACAGTAGGGTATTCCGAAGCTGATGCGCGGGAACTCTTTGGCGATGTGAAAATTTTCCGAACTAAGTTTCGGTCAATGAAGCAGATTCTTTCTGGAGACGAGACGAAGGTCATGATGAAATTAGTTGTAAAAGCATCAGATGACCGAGTTGTTGGAGTGCATATGGTCGGATCAGATGCTGCTGAGATCATTCAAATGATCGGCGTTGCCGTTAAGCAAGGAGTAACCAAGGCAGGTTTTGACCGAACGTGTGCAGTACATCCTACCGTTGCAGAAGAATTTGTAACGTTACGGTGAACGAAATACTTTGGTGCTTTCGAACATAACTTACAGCTAGATTCTTTAAAAAAAATAGATTTTTTTCAAAATTGCACTTGAAAAATGGAAGTTAGTGTGTATTTTGAATAATAAGCGTCTTAATTTTGGTCTTCATTATGGAGAATGTCATGTCCGAGAAACCTGTAACTGAGCGTCTCAGTATAGTAGAAAACGACATTGAGCATATCAAAACGACTCTTGACAAAATTCAAGGTTCGATTTCCGATCTGCATAATGACATCCATAATACTCAGACTCAGCATAATGCTAATATTATTGCGTTGCGAGATGAAGTATTACAGAACATAGAGGCGCATAGGAACCAAACGTCGGCGGAATTTAAGAAAGCGGAGAAAGAATCGAGAGACTATCGCGAAAAATCAGAAAAAGATCTGAAAGAGTTTCGCGAAAAATCGGAAAAAGATTTGAAAGAATTTCGCGAGAAAACTGAAGAAAGTTTCAAAGAAGTTCGCGAAAAATCGGAAAAGGATATGAAAGAATTTCGCGAGAAAACTGACGAAGGTTTCAAAGAAGTTCGTAAAGAAATGGCGGCTGGCTTCGAAAGAATTGAAAATCAGCTTGCTCAGTATAGTAAAGAAAACAGGGAGACTCAGGCGCGTCACGAAGCCGTTCAGTTTAAGTTTAACGCTGAACTAGAAGGACAAAAACGAGATTTACGATGGATAATCGTCATTGGATTAGCGATTTTTGGAGCTACGGTTGCAGATGCTAATGGATGGTTTGGCTTGATAGGGAAACTATTCACAGGGGGATGAACATTTTGGCAACTAACCGCGACTACTCTCTTCATGCTCTTTTTGTTGCGCGTTTTTGGATTCAGTCATTTAGATTCATAGCCTCTTCATAGTCGTAAGCTACTTTTCTCGCCGTAGAATGGCACTTATAGAGTTACACCTGTCGTTTCTCTTTTGTGATTTTGCGAACTGAGGCCGCTTATGTGTAAAGGTCAAGATTTGACGGAATATCCGTCTTCCGTCGCTAATATCGATACAATTGTTTGAAATACCTTATCAAACATGTCTTTCGTTAAGCGCCCAGTATTGATATTGTATCTAGAACAGTGATAACTTGACACGATTGATACGGGATCAGAGTAGTTGGGTACTGTGTAAACTCTCCCGTGTCCGAAGGGAAAGTCTCTTAGCGGCAATTCTAATCCTCGAACGGCACTGTCATGAGCAATTTTTCCAAGAGCCAATATTACGCGAAGCCTCGGTAAACTGGTTAACGTAGCCTTTAGGAACTTAAGACAGTTTGCTATTTCCTCCCCAACAGGCTTGTTTTGAGGAGGCACACAACGAACGGCGTTAGTGATCATCGCGTCAACAAGTTGTAACCCATCGTTCCGATGTTCGCCATATTTTCCTATACTAAAACCATGCTTTCCGATCGCTTCGTATAGAACTTTGCCAGCATAATCGCCAGTAAATGGACGCCCCGTACGATTTGCCCCACTCATACCTGGGGCTAACCCAACTATAAGCAATCGCGCCGTTCTATTTCCAAATGAAGGGACAGGAGCGTTAAACCAGTCAGGTTGACGCTTTCGATTGTCTTGTCGAAATGATTTTAGTCGCTGACACAAACCACAGTTCTCAGGTGGGTCTAATCTCACAATTCAATCCTATGAATTACTCTACCGACGATCGTGTCGAGTGTGATAATCGTGGTTGTTACTGCGACTTGGCCTAGTGATTCGATCCGATATCTTCATTATTTCAATAAAGTTGTCCGCTTCTTTTCTGAGTTCTTCACTTGCTACGGGAGGCTGAGTCTCTGCAGTTGATACGATTGATACGCGCTTCCCTTTAGCTTTGAGTACTTCCACAAGTCTCCTAAAATCGCCGTTTCCTGTAAAAAGTACAATGTGGTCAACGTACGGCGCGAGTTCCAATGCATCAATCGCTATATCGACATCCATGCTACCTTTAGCACGTTTTCGACCGTCGGTATCAGCAAATTCTCGGACAAGTTTTTTTACTACAGTGAAGCCGTTATGCGCCAACCAATCTACTAGTGGTCTGACAGGAGAAAAATTGTCTTCTTTGTCGGCAAGAATCGTGTAATAGTTCGCTCTCAACAACCTTCCTTTGGAACGAAACTCCGCAAGTAACTTGCTGTAATCGACTTCAATGTTCAACTGCCTACAAGCTGCATATAGATTTGCGCCGTCAATCAAGAGTAGAATGCGTTCGTCTTTATAAAATGCCAAAGTAAGTATCCTTTGTAATGTTAAAATTCGTTCACTTTAGATAAAGTTGTATACGGTTAAATTTGTTCGATAAGTTTTCACTTATGGAGATTAAACTCGACCGGTTAGTATAAACTAAGTTTGACAGGAATCGGTGACCATCGAAGTTGTGGTAACTTGTCGCATAACGGAAGAATCTTTGATTGTAGTTCTGTCATTAGCGAAGCAGTTTACCAAGCGTATTAAAATATGGGAATCATATACTTATAGACTCATTTAGCGTCACAGGTGTTTGGTCCTGAGGTTTCGACCTATCACCTCTGTTTCGAATGTCACTAGTTCTCTCCAACACAATTCCTGCAAATTTAGGGAACTATATACTTTTTGACACAAAAACGAGAAAAAGAGGGCATACAGATAGGGTGCTTTCAGGCGAATCACTCCCATATTCGCGGAGTAACCGGGAGATTATACGAAATTTTCTACGTTAGTCAACCACTCAAAAATTTGTGTGCAATTTATCTGCCACGATGCCTATTGGTACTTGTGACCTTGAAGTTCCATTTTTCGCAACTTGAATCTGTGCTTTGATTTGCTTTAGGCACCAGCTCTTTCATTTGGTTTGCCCCCCTAAGAATGGTTCATTACCAACATTTGTCACTCAAGAGCAAACTTACAAATTTTCTTCAGTATTGGGAACTCATTTCATTTTTTCAAATTTTTTCTTGAAAGATTTAACGAACCGTAGTATATAAGGAAGTTATCTATATATCCTGAAAGGAGAAGTCTCATGGGACTAGAGGCTAATGACTCAGTTATCGAGTCTACTGCAATCATCACTCGAACACATACGCGTACCGCCAAACTTAGCAAGGGTGGGCACAAGAAAGTGCGTGATTTCATCGCGATGCAAGCGATTTTGTATAACAGTGCATTAGAAGAGCGAATAGATTGTTACAAAAAAACGGGTCGGTCTATCAGTTTCTATGATCAGTGTAAGTCACTAACGGAAATACGAGCTGATGATGCGGAGTTCTGTAAGTACTCAGCACTCGTTATGCGTTCTTGTCTCAATCGTTTGGATAAAGCGTTCAAGAACTATTTTAAGCGGGTCAAAGAGGGTGCAAGCAAAGTCGGTTTTCCGCGATTTAAGCCCCGTAGGCGAATGCGTTCGTTTGACTGTCCGAAAGGGAGTTTTCATCTAAGAGAACGTAAGAAAGGGTGGACTGTCAACATCAAGGGGTTTGATCCGTTCTATGTCAACGATATTCCCCAAGGTGAAATAAAGTTGGTTCGTATAGTCGTAACGGAACGTCGTGTGAATGTTCAGTTTGTGGTCACGACGACAAATGAAGTCAAACCGTCTGATGCTTCAGTGATTGGCATAGATATGGGCGTGAACAATTTAGTGGCTCTGTCGACTGGTGAAATTGTCAAAGGCCGGAAACGGGATCTAAAGCGACAAAAGAGACTTCAGAAGAAATTGAGGGTAGAAGTCAAGAAAGACAAGGGGAAGAAAATTCCGGAACACAGGAAGGGAAAAACGAGGGGAAGTGAATCCTATCTGAAAGCCCGAACTCGTTATGCCAAAGAATGTCAACGGGTTCGCGAAAGTGAGCACGGCTACATCCATAGAGAGACGACGAGGATCGTTCGGTTATCTCCCAATCTCGCAATAGAAGATTTACAAATACAAAACATGACCAAGAACCCTAAGGTTGCACGAAGTATATTAGAACAGAACTGGGGTAAGTTCGCAACTCTGCTTTCCTACAAGGCTGAAAGTGCCGGTGGTAAAGTTACGCGAGTCGATCCCAAAAACACGAGCCGGATGTGTTCTGGATGTGGCAAGATCAAAACAGACTTGTCTCTTTCAGAACGCGTTTACTCGTGTTCTAACTGCGGTATTCAAATCGATCGCGATGTGAATGCCGCCATCAATATCTCTCGCATTGCGAAGTCGGGCGGGAATCTACCTGGAGAGTTCGGAGATATTGTATTTGAGAGACCTAGTGACCCTCGAAAGAGGGGTGATAGGTCGAGAGCTCAGAACCGTATACCTGTGACACCCAATGTGTCAATAAGTATATAATTCCCCAAATTTATATAAAACTCTAGATTCTATACTGTATAGGTTCAATTCTATACGAATTTTTTGAGATGTTTCTATTTTGGGACTTGAAAACTAGACGGACTATGGTAATATACTGATTATAGTTATCAGGGGCAACTACTATGGCACGTGTTACAGTCGAAGACTGCATCAAAAAAGAAAAAAATCGCTTTAATCTAGTTCTTCTCGCCGCCCATCGGGCGCGAAGGATTATGGAAGGCTCTCCGATCACAGTAGATCGAGAAAAGGACAAGGATCCTATTGTTGCCTTGCGCGAAATTGCTGGTGCGACGATTGAAGTCAAACCTTTGCGCGAAGATCTAATCAACAATCTGCAGATAGTGGCTTCTGATGAGGCATCAGAATATGCTCGTGACAAACAGGATATGGAGTTTGGTCCCTCAATGGATGAGACCGATCTTGCGGCTCTCTATGCGTTGGAGTCCGATGCAACTCGGGAAGACCGTTAGTCGCTATGAATACGACGGTTGCTCCCGTCCAACCTTACCATAACCCACTTTTAAGCCGCGGGGATTTAGTATCCCTTGTTGCTCGGTATCAGCCCGATGTCGATAGGGATCGACTAAAGCGGGCGTTTGATTACGCAAAATTTTATCACGAAGGACAGGCGCGAGCGTCCGGGCATCCTTATTATTCTCATCCTCTTTCAGTCGCCAAGATGCTCACTAAGTTGCATCTCGATGATGTAACAATTATTGCCGGACTGCTTCACGATGCGGTGGAGGACACCCAAGCGACCTACAACGATATCTCAGAGATGTTTGGAAAAGATGCGGCTGATTTGGTGGACGGAGTGACAAAACTTGATAAGCTCGAATATCGGTCGGTCGAGACTAAACAGGCTGAAAATTTTCAAAAATTCATCCTTGCTACAGTCAAAGACGTACGCGTCCTACTCATCAAACTAGCCGATCGGCTCGATAACATGCGGACAATAGAGTTTCTGCCAAAAGTTGAAAAGCGAAAACGTATATCTAAAGAAACTATGGAAATCTACGCGCCGTTGGCTCGCCGAGTCGGACTGTACAATATAGCCTGTGAGCTCGAAGATTTAGCGTTTACACAAATTAATCCAGATGCAAAGCGGGCAATTGAAACTCGCCTTGAAGAATTAACAAATGCCAACGACTTAGTACGGATTCGTCGCGGTATTAGAAAGATTATGAACGAGGCGGGAGTCAAATGCAGAATCAAAGGCCGACGTAAGCAACCCTATTCAATTTGGAGAAAACTTGAACGTAAATCCATTACCTATCGTGATGTCGCCGATATATTTGCCTATCGGATTATTGTTGACAATGTAAATGAGTGTTACCGAGCGATTGGTGCGATACATCAAAGGTGGGCCTGTCTTCCCGATCGGTTTCGAGATTTTATTTCTGTTCCTAAACCAAATGGGTACAGATCGTTACACACCACTGTTAGGGCTTCAGGTAATCGACGAGCAGAACTACAAATCCGAACGGAAGAAATGGATGAAATTGCTGAGCGCGGTGTTGCAGCGCACTGGACTTACAAGGAACAACAATACGGATTTGATGCAGAGTCCGCTAGGCAGGCGGGCATAGACCCTTTAGCAAGTTTGCGGTCGTTTTCAGAGTTAATCGAAGACGGGGCTGAACCGACCGAGTTTCTGGAAAACGCCAAACTTGAAATGTATAGGCATCATGTATTTGCCTTTACTCCAGAAGGGAAACTAATTGTTTTGCCGTCTGGTGCTATGCCACTAGACTTCGCGTACGCGGTACACACTGCGGTAGGAGATACGTGCCGGAGTGTAAAGATAAATGGTGTTCATCGTTCTCTTAGGACAGAACTAAATAATGGAGATATTGTCGAGATTATACGAGGTTCTTCCCCGCAACCCGTTATGAACTGGAAGGCCTTGACGATTACAGCAAAGGCTCGATCAGCTTTAAAACGGCTTGTTCGAACAAAAGAGATAAAAGAGTTCAAGACATTAGGAACAGGAATAATTCGGAAAACTCTCCGACGTGCCGGTGTAGATCCAGTTGACGTTAGTATGCGGCAGTTAGCGGTTAGAGCCGGATTTGACAAAATAGACGATATGGCAATTGCTGCTGGTAAGGGACGACTGAAAGTTTCTGAAATTTTAGAAGCAGCGTTCCCCGGACATTCGAACAACAATAATCATGACGAACACAAAACTCCCTTAGATAACGACCACGCCGATCTTCTCGTAGCGGGTAAAGATCTTACTCCAGGCGTAACGTTGCATCTCGCAGACTGTTGTTCTCCCTTACCAGGTGAGCGAATCATCGGGATTCAAGAGCCGGAGCGTGGTGTGAATGTTCACACAATTTTTTGTCCGAAACTGTCAAAATTTGAGAACACGCCAGATCTTTGGATAGATTTACGCTGGACCGCTTTAGCGCAAACCGATGCGATAGCCGTCGGACGAATCAAAGTGACCGCAATCCACAAAAAAGGTGTTCTGGCAACACTTTGCAATGCCGTTGCTCAAGCCAATGGCAACATCACTCGAATTTCTACTGAAGAACGCGACGAAGAGTTTATTGATATACGTATTGATATCGAAGTCGAAGCGGTTAAACACCTCACACAAATCCTAGCTGCACTAAAGTCGCTAGCGGTCGTAGAGCAGGCCGAACGATTGCAGGAAGACGCGCATGGACACAGATGAGGTTATACAAATTTTTGAAGAAGCAGGTGCGTTCTTACGCGGACATTTCATACTATCGTCGGGGCGGAGAAGTCCAGTTTTTTTTCAAAAAGCGTTAATATTTTCCCAGCCAAAATTAGCAGAACGATTAAGTTTCGCTTTAGCAGAACGCGTCAGAGAATCATTTGGTAAAATCGACGTAGTAGCGGGACCCGCAGTCGGCGGTATTATTCCGAGCTATGAGTTGGCTAGACAGCTGGGTGCGCGAGCAATTTTTGCGGAAAGAGTTGACGGGATTCTCACGTTTAGGCGAGGTTTTAGAATAGAGCCCTCCGAACGAATTTTGATTGCTGAAGATATAGTCACTACAGGATTGTCGTTTAAAGAAACTGTAATGGCTTTGAGAGATCTTTCGGGTCAACTTGTTGGCGGGGTGTGCTATTTGGATCGATCGGGTGGCGACGTTGATGTCGGTTGCGAGTTTATTGCATTGGCTTCTAAAAAATTTCCAGATTATGCTCCAGACGATATCCCTCCGGAGATGTTACGTATAGAACCTGAAAAACCTGGATCAAGGAGTTTGAATTGACAAAACGAATTAGGTTAGGCGTGAACATCGACCATGTTGCGACGATAAGAAATGCCAGAGGAGGGAGGCATCCTGATCCAAGTTTCGCAGCTCGAATTGCTACTGAAGCTGGAGCAGACGGAATTACGTTTCATCTCAGAGAAGATCGTCGCCACATAACAGATAGCGATTTAGCCGAGATTCGAGCGGGAACGACTCTGCCGATGAATATGGAAATGGCCGCAACAGAAGAAATGCTAGAAAAAGCACTGGATTTTAAACCTGAAACCGTAACTTTGGTACCGGAAAAACGAGAAGAACGAACGACCGAAGGCGGACTCAATGTAGCTGGCGAATTTGAAAAACTTGCTCCGTTAGTGGTTAAACTTCAGGATAACGGAACGAAAGTTTCTGTTTTCATTGAAGCAGAAAAGCGACAACTCGATGCTGCGAAGGCGTTAAGAGTGGAGGCTTTAGAACTTCATACTGGACGATATGCGGAGTTGCTAGCAGAGGAAAACATCAACCAGTCTGCAGAAGTGTTAATTGCCCTACAAGAGATGGCAGAGTATGCCGATTCTATAGGAATAGAAGCTCTAGCGGGCCACGGGTTAAACTATATCTCAGCGGCAAATGTTGCTAGGATTCCACAGATAACAGAGCTGAATATCGGGCATTTTCTGATTGGTGAAGCGATTTATGTTGGACTTAGTGAAACAATACAAAAAATGCGAAAAATTTTAGATGAGGTTCGTCAGTGATTATCGGAACCGGATATGATCTTTGCAATATCGACCGAATAGAAAGAGTATTGGGGCGATTCGGAGATCGATTTCGACACCGCGTGTTTACGGAAACAGAGATTGCAAAAGCGGAACGACGTATCCGACCTGCTGAGACTTATGCGAAAAGATTTGCTGCAAAGGAAGCCTGCGCTAAGGCTTTGGGAACTGGAGTTCCGCGCCGGGGCGTACATTGGAAGAATATTGAGGTAGTGAATCTACCTTCTGGTAAACCCTCGCTTAATTTGGTCGATGGTGCATTAAGTCGAATCGAAAGTATAACTCCCGAAGGCATGAATGTTGTGATTCACCTGACGTTGACCGACGATCACCCATGGGCGGCTGCGTCAGTAATAATCGAGGCTCTGAGCTAATCGCATTGTACCATTATGCGCCAGACCACCATAATATGTACTTGCATTGATGGTCAAATCAGTGTAAACGTAATAGCATCCGAAATGAGACATATCACTTTGACGAACTGGAGGATTTTCATTGTCGCTTGAATTCAGATTTGCCGATCTATTCTGCGGATTAGGTGGCTTCCGACTTGCATTGGAAGCACTAGGGGGCAAGTGTGTCTTTTCATCGGACAACAATCGCCATATTCAGGATAAGTATGAAGAAAATTTCAACGAAAGACCGTTTGGTGATATACAGGACGTAAACTTGCGTTCAGTCCCGCACTTTGACGGGTTAACAGCAGGCTTCCCCTGCCAGCCATTCAGTATATCAGGCCACAAGAAGGGGTTCAACGATACTAGAGGAACGCTTTTCTTTGATATATGCCGTATTATTGAATCTCATAGTCCAAGCGTCGTCATTCTGGAAAACGTCAAACATCTCTTGCACCACAATCGAAAGAAAACAATTGTTACAATATTGGAGGCATTAAACCGTTTAGGTTATCATGTCTCGTTTTCGTTACTAAACGCTATCAACCTTGGTCTACCTCAGAACCGAGAACGCATATTCATAGTTGCTTCCAAACACAAGTGTTTCGAATTTCAAGACATTGAGACAAAAGAGACCTCTCCACTTATTGATTTTCTATTAGAATCGCAGTCTCATGAGGTATTAGACCCTTCAGAGTATACTTTGCTTGAGGAGAACGTCGTTAGAAAACAGCCCATCTCCGGTTTAATTTTTGTCGGGTACAGAAACAAGAATAGGTTTAGCAAAGGAGTAAACGGTAAAATGCTCCATCTCAACCGCATTCATAGGCAGCCAAATCGTATTTACTCAGTGTACGGAAACCATCCGACACTTCCGTCTCAAGAATCGTCGGGCAGATTTTTTATCTATAATCCGGATAAAAACAGTGTCAGGAAACTTTCGATTGAAGAATGTTTCATAATTATGTGGTTTCCTGGACAGTATAAAAAAGTTAGTACTCTTGGAGAGCTATACAGACAAATTGGAAATTCCTTTGCCATACCAGTAGTCTATGGAGTTATGAAACAGATCATTCAACAGGGATTGTTAAAAAATGTCCGAGTTTCCACGAAAATATTTAACACTAATTGATTTAATGAGAAGAACGAATATGACTTTGCACAATAGTCAATGTAACAAAAATCAGGTAATACATAACCACTATGAATTGATATAGATAGTCTACATTATTTTTTTATAAATTTCTATATAAAAAACACGTACTAGTTTTGAAAAATAATATAGATTGAAAATTGAAAATAATGTATATGCTGGCGATTAGAGTGTTGGAAATTTATATTTATTTATTTGAACTTGATTATAGAACGTTCTATATCTATAGTAAGTTTTATTCATTTTCTGCTACGCAAAAATTTTTTGTATAATTGGAGTATAGTATATGAACCGAAAAAAAATGACTCTAAAATCAACAGGGCATTCACACCTTGAACTTGAGAATTCTATTGGTTATGAATTCTCGGACAAACAACTTCTTCAGCGGGCTATGACTCACCAAAGTGCGCTAGACGTTGGTGATTTTATTGAAAAAGGTAATCAGAGACTTGAGTTTCTGGGTGACCGAGTTTTAGGTTTAGTGATCGCTGAATACCTGTTCTCCCAATCAAAAAACTTTTCTGAAGGGCAGCTCGCTCCTCGTTTGAATATGCTTGTATCGAAACAAGCATGCGCTCGTGCGGCAGAAAAAATTAACCTTGGGAAGTATATTGTTTTGGGATTACAAGAATCGGCTTCAGGTGGAAGGTTGAAAATAAGTATACTTGGAGATGCCTGCGAAGCATTAATTGCGGCGATTTATCGAGACGGAGGTATTGAGGCAGCGCGACAATTTATACTAGACGTTTGGGAAGAGCAGATTGTTGAAGTGTACGACAGCAGTTGCGTCAAAGACCCAAAAACTCTTCTTCAAGAGTTTGTTCAAGCTAGGCAAGGAAAATTACCCGTTTACAAACTGGTTAGACGAGACGGCCCTGATCATAAACCTGAGTTTACAGTGGAATTAAAAGTTCTGGGTTGGACCTCGATAGGTGTCGCTTTTTCGAAGCAAGAAGCAGAACGAGTAGCGGCTCGAGTTGCCTTCCAAGAATTAACTAGAGAGTTGGGAGAACTATGACTGATATTGACATAAATCACGCCGGTATTGTAGCTGTAATCGGTGCTCCAAATGCCGGTAAATCCACTCTGATAAACCGGCTTGTTGGCCACAAAATATCGATCGTAACACATAAAATTCAAACGACTCGGTTTCCGATCAGTGGAATCACTCATTTTGGAGAGTCTCAGATCGTACTTATGGATACACCAGGTATTTTTGAACCTAAGAGCAAGTTTGATCGTGCGGTAGTTGAGTCAGCTTGGCGAACAATTGGAGGTTCCGATTTGATTCTGCAGATTGTCGATGCGCAGGGCTGGGTAGAGTTAGGCGACAAGAACCCCGAAACTTCGCTGAATATGTCCGTTAAGGATGACACGAAGATCTTTAAAAAGTTTAAAGAGATGAAGTTGAGAGCGTGCTTGGCCTTGAATAAGATTGACCAGTTTCCTCACCAACAGGTTTTACCAGTTATAGATCGCATTAACAAAGAAGACGTTCACGACGAATTTTTTATTATTTCAGCGCTGAATGGTGACGGTGTAAAGAAGTTGAAGCAAAACTTGGCCGAAAAAATGCCCGAAAGTCCACCATTATTTCCGACAGATTCTGTTGTAAATTTAGCAGAGAAAACTTTACTTGCCGAAATAACGCGTGAAAAGATCATGCACCGTTATCACCGTGAAATTCCTTATATGTTAACAGTGGATACCGAGTCTATAGAAGAAAAAGGTAAAAATGGAGCGTTACGGATAGAGCAAACAATCACCGTTGATAATCTAAGACATAAGGGAATAGTCGTTGGTAAAAATGGGGAGTCGTTAAAAACTGTTCGCGAAGAAGCGGCACAAGAGATGAAAAGACTTTATAATCGTCCAGTGCATTTGTTTCTCTACGTCAAAAGTGACAGTAACTGGCGAGACAAAAGCGAGTATTATGAAAAGCTCGGACTTGAAATGCCCAAAACATGAATTGGAAAGACCTAGTGGAATGTTTCGATGGATTGGAAAGATAACGGTATCCTTATTGGTCGACGATCATTTGGCGAATCACATGCCATTGTTGAACTTCTCACAAGTAACCACGGAAAACGGAACGGTCTCGTTCACGGCGCAACGAGCAAACGTCGACAGCCGATTTTGGAACTAGGCAACACATTAAACGTGACTTGGAACGGCAGATCCCAGGATCAACTCGGGTATTTCTCTCCGGTAGAACCGGTCACCCAACGTGCTAATCGTAATCTTGAATCTCCCAAAGCTTTGTGTGCGATAGGCTCTGTAGCGGCTCTACTGAGAACATCGTTAGATCAGGGCGAAGGTAGTGAATCCAGTATCTTTGACGCGACGGAAGTTCTTTTAGACTCCCTTGAGAATATCAACATTTGGCCTGCACTGTATGTAAAATGGGAGGTGTTTTTGCTTTCTACCTTGGGGTTCGGATTAGATTTGTCGCAATGTGCAGTTTCAGGTAGTACCGATGGGCTAACTCACGTTTCGCCACGAACCGGCAGGGCAGTACAAGGCAAAGAAGTCTCAGGGTACGTTAACAAACTTTTAAAAGTTCCGGAATTTCTGTTGAATCAGAATGCTGATGTAAAGCCGACTGACATTGAAAACGGGCTACAACTTACCGGTTATTTTATTCGAAATAGGCTGTACTCAGCTATTAACAAGCAACCGCCTGACGCGCGAGCAGATCTTATTGAAAAGCTAGTAGGTCAAGGTTTATAAGAAATTTGTTGTAGAGGAGTAATTTTGAGTAGTTCGATCTGGTTGTGCGTTCGACTCATCACTTCAAATTTGTGCCCTTCAATCAACAGTTCATCGCCCTTGTCTGGGATTCGCTGTGCCTTAGCCAAATACAATCCAGCGAGAGTAACGGCTTGATCACTTGGGATAGAGGTACCCATTTTGCGATTGAAATCTCGTACGGTAAATTTTCCGTCGATTTCATAGGAGTTAGTACCTACCGGTTTAAAATTCCCAGTAACGTGTTGATCATACTCGTCTCGAATATCGCCTACAATTTCTTCGAGGATATCTTCTAGAGTCAACATCCCTTGGATTACGCCGTATTCGTCAACGACCAAAGCAACATGCTTCTTCATTTTGAGAAACTCGTTGAGTTGATCTTTCAGGTTTACATTCTCAGTTACAATCCAAGGCTGGCGAGACCGTGCAATTTCAAGTATATCAATTTTACTTGTGTCTCCGTCGACTCGAATAAGTTCACGCATCAAATCTTTCGTATAAAGGATACCTTCCACTTGTTGTTCGTCTTTGAGGTAGACCGGTAACCTCGAGTAGGGGGTAGCTAATGCAATTTTCACGATATCTTCAGTTGGATCTTCGGCATTGATCATTGACATGTTTTTACGATGAATCATAACATCGTACACATTCATTTTTTCTAAATCCATCGCACCAAAGAGTATGTTTCTCTCGGTATCCTCTATTGAGGCCTCACTGTGGTGCAGTTCTATTACCCCTCTAATCTCAGCTTCAGCAGATCCATCGTCTTTTACCGGTTTCTTTACGCCGACAATCTTTAGCGTAAATCTAGCTATCCCGCGAATACCTAAAACCAACCAACGAGTGGTTTGTTTTAACCAACTTATAGGTTCAGCAACTCGCATGGCAACGGAGTCTGCCCGCGTTATCGCATATGTCTTTGGGAGTACTTCGGCGAAGATCAGTATAAACGCCGTCATCACCAATGTAGCAACGGCCACTCCTCCTTGTCCTAGTAACTGAATAAACAAACTTGTAGCGAGAGCTGATGCAAGAATGTTGACGAGATTGTTTCCCAATAGAATTGCACCAATGACATTTTCCATGTCATTGACTAGAACATTAACCTTCTTCGCTTTTTCTTTCTCTTTTCCTTCACCCTCTTTCTCTAACTGATGCATTTTTGCACGAGAAACTGCGGTAAGGGATGTCTCGGAGCCCGATAAGAACCCCGAAAGAAAAATCAGAAAAATGATTGCGATGACTGTAGCGGCGATAATCATCGGACTCTAACCTCGCCGTTCAAGAAATCTAGCACTTCTGACATCTCAATATCGCTTCGGATACAGGCAGTTCCTATACCTTTGAGTAGTATCAGAGGAGTGTTTCCGCCTTTGGATTTTTTGTCGTGGGCCATCGCATGGACGAGGCGGTCAGCCAAGTAAGGCCCGCCCTGCAAATTGCCGAGCCTGGTTGTTAGCCCGGCAGTGTTCAAACTATTTACAACTGTACTCACCGTCTCTTCGTTTATCATACCTAATCGATGCGAAAATTTAGTCGCAAGTGCCATACCACATCCGACAGCTTCGCCATGAAGTAGCGAATCACGGTACTGGTTTTCTGCTTCTAACGCATGTCCAAAAGTGTGTCCAAAATTTAAAAGTTGTCTGAGATTACCTTCACGCTCATCAGTTTGAACGATTCGCGCTTTTACTTCACATGACTTAGTAATCGCGTCAACAAGAATCTTGTGGTCCTCTAATGAGATAATGCTCAAAACATGAGAATCAAGCCAGGTGAAAAATTTATCGTCGTGAATAAGTCCATATTTAACGATTTCTGCATACCCCGCTAGGATTTGTCTTCTAGGAAGCGTGGTCAAATAATTTGTGTCAATAAGAACTTTTCGTGGTTGATAGAACGTTCCAACGACATTCTTACCGTGTGCAGAGTTGATTGCTGTTTTTCCGCCAACCGAACTATCGACTTGAGCTAACAAAGTTGTCGGAACCTGAACAAAGCTCATGCCGCGTTTCAGCAAAGAGGCAGCTAATCCGGTAAGATCACCGACTACCCCGCCCCCAAGAGCTATCAGTAAGTCAGTGCGTTCGGCTTGATGATCCAAAAGATGGTTTATCAACCTATGCAGATTGTCGAAAGATTTAGAAGTCTCACCAGCCGGTATACAGTATGGGATGACCTGTAATCCGAAAGATTCAAGACGCTCCCTGAGGGGCGTAAAATGAATTTTATTCACTGTTTCGTCAGTTACGACATAGACCCTCTGATTCTGGAACAAATCGTTTAGAAGGTTTCCAATTTCGTCAATCAAATTGAATCCAACGTGGATTTCGTAACTGCGATCTCCGAGATCAACGTTAATCACTCGGGGAGTTGAACCAGACATTACTTCAACCAATCATCAACGGAATTCTGTAGCAATTGAAGGGTTTCGGAAGTCTTCAATTTAGAGCAATCTATAATTCTATCCGCCTTAGCGTATATGGGTTCACGTTCATCGTAAAGTTCACGAAGCGCCTGTCTTGGGTCGGCGGTTTGAAGTAAGGGGCGTTGATTACTGTCTTTAAGCCGATTCCAGAGAGTTTCGAAGTCTACTTTCAACCAAATCGTTACGGTTTGCTCTTTAAGTAAATCCTGCGTATCTGGATATGTGAAAGCACCGCCGCCTGTGGCTAAAACGATCTGAGAATCACTTAGTAATCGCTTTATGACAGAACATTCCGCTTTTCTGAAGTATTCTTCACCGTAGCTAGAAAATACTTCTGTGATTGTTAGTCCCGATCGTTTTTCAATTTCAGCGTCACTGTCTCGAAATTTAAGACCAAGTTGACGCGCTAACTTTCGCCCAAGCGAAGTTTTTCCTGCTCCCATCATTCCGATAAGAGCGATAGATTTGGTATAATGAGGTTCTGGCATTTGTGATTATGTTAATGGAATACCTTAATTTCAACACAAAATTGGTCTACACGCAAGCAACTAGTCAAAGAAGGAATTTAAGGCAAATACAAAAATAGTCGCAAGGCTCAAAAATATTGCTATAGTGAGAACATCTATCTAAACATTGAGATCGCGTTTTTCAATAGGAGTATAACCTAGAGTGGTCTCTTGTCACGAATTTACCATATTGGGCGTTACAATGAAAAAATGGCTTATAATTATCCTAATTGCACTGCTCCTCTTGGGAGGTGGTGCTTTATGGCTGAACTTTGTTGCTCTAAGTTCTAAGCCAGACAGAGAGGAAATACGAATTGAGTTGGAAGGTGCTTACTAGACTTTGCATACATCTCATACCAGCGTTACTTATAGTATTTGGTGCCTCTAGCCAAATTATTACACAAGGTGATCAAATTTCGGAGCTCCTCGAGCGCGCCGCGAGCGGGCAGAGGGAGACTGAAAGCGAAGACGCTCCGCAGTCGTCTTTGGTAGAAGTCGACTATACGGAATTTGAAGTTTACCTACCTAGTCTTCCCGACGACGTTGAGGAAGCCCTTGCTGTTCCTGCTATTGCTGCCGATGGCGGTGACATGCTTGACGTTCCAGATTCTCTGATCACTGATTCTCCTGCCCTTAAATTATTAGACGTTTCTTTGCGGGAAGAGGCCCAAGAGACGGCTTCCGTAAAGGCTTGGGAAAACACAGATCATGCGGAAATGCTTAGGATGCTTACCGAGTTAGAGCCGCGATTGATGACACCAGCAGAAAAGGGATTGTTGTACTGGGTAATCGCGTCGCCGGTTGAGGTGTCAGATGATGAAGATTTTCGAAAGTTACTGAAAAAACGCGCAGATACGCTCCTCAACATAGGAAAACCGAGGGCTGCTCTTAATTTGTTTGCGATTCTTGCCGAATCAGATAGATTAATTCCACTTACAGAAGTTGAAGTTGAGGAGGTAGAAGAGGATGAGGAGGTTGAAAAACCGTTCATAAACTCACATACCGAACTTGCGATTGACCTGCATATTGCATTAGGGCGATTCGATAAAGCCTGTGAGCAGTTAGAATCAAATGAGTTAGTAACCGAATTTTGGATCAAGTTACAGATCATATGTGGCTTGATTGACAATGATATTCAAACTGTTGGTAGGGCTACGGAGTTGGCTGATACGGAGGAAATTGAAGACCCGTGGTTTTTTGAGAACGTTCAGTCATTTACACGTAATCGCAAGACAACCCGTCTAGCGCGATTCGATTCGGGTATGTCTTTTGTGATGTCTGTATTAGGCACCTTAAACGTGCCGTCAAATGCGTTTATCTCTGTTAGACCGGACTTGAGCGCAATTTTCGCAAGTTTTAAGACATTGCCTATTGTTTTGCGCACAATTTCAGCCGGACTATCCGCTGAGGCGGGGGTTCTAAGTCCGGAGATTCACCGGGAGGTATACGAGACCTTAATTAGTTCGGAAGGGTTCGTAGCTTCTAATGCAATAGAAGAGGCATTTAGAGTTTTGGAAAGGGAGAGTTCAACTGATGAAGCAAAAGCCAACGCATTGTCTAGAGCTCTAAAAGCCAACACTAATGATGTTGCAAGGTTTGAAGCGGTAGCAAGGCTTTTCTCAATTTATTTGGGTGAAATACCTCGAAACGAGTTTACTGAAGTTCACGCATTAGAATTCGCTAGTGCATTTATTGCAGTGGAGGATTATGTTTCTGCTTGGATGTGGTTAGATCCCGAATCGTTTGCTGGTGGTACGGTTGCCAATCCTTTTGACAAGGCGCTGTTGGATGGAGTCGTTGTGACTGCGGGCGGTGTTAAAGGATCGGTAATTCCGGCTCTGGTAGTAGAGATTGATGAGGGAGCAGTTGCTGAGCAATTGTTAGCGACAGTTAATAGATCGTGGCAACGTAGCCGAATCGTTCAGCTAACTTCGACGTGGAGTGCTTTTGGTTATGCAGTTCCTGTTGAGTTAAGACAATTTCTGTCGAATCAGCGAGGATTAGGGGATCGAAGTTTGAGTTCAGCAGAGCGATTGAGAATATCGTCGGCAGTTGAAGATGACGCAGTTGCCGAAGTTGTTTTGCTAGTGTTACGATCGACAAAAAACGAACCCAATCAATTAAATCCGGCAGATTTTACGTTTCTTCTATCTGCGTTAAACAGTGTCGGTGCGGAGGAGCAAGCGCGCAGACTTGCTATTGAGGCTTCTGAATACTGGAAGTGGGCACGTCGATAGGATGATGTTCTTCTCTCGTTCAGTCAAAACAAATGTCTGACCGTACTCGCATTGAAGCTTTCCTAGAGATGATGAGCGCTGTTCGTGCTGCTTCTCAAAACACTTTAGAAGCTTACGGTCGCGACCTGCGCGATGCTTCAGTTTTTATGGCAGGAGGACTTTCGGACGCAGGATATAGTGATGTTTCAGATTGGTTAAATCATTTGTCTAAAGAGGGGTTAGCAACGTCTACAGTTGCCAGGAAAGTATCGGCACTGAAGTGTTTCTTTCGCTTTCTCTATGATGAAGGTGATAGAAAAGACAACCCAATGGTTAAGGTAGACGGTCCGGCTCCTAAGCCAAACATTCCGGATGTATTGTCGCGAGAAGAAGTAGAGAAATTGTTTGAAGCGTGTGGGAACAACGTAAGAATGAAGTGTTTGCTTGAGTTGTTATATGGGGCAGGACTTAGAGCGAGTGAATTAGTTTCATTGCAAATAGGGGATTTACCAAGACGAAGAGGTGGAAGATGGGAGTCGACTGACATAGTTGTGACTGGTAAAGGTAACAAGGATCGCGTCTGCCCTCTCGGTAAGCCTGCTTTGGGTGCGTTAACGGACTGGCTTGAAGAACGAAACCGTCGGTTAGAAAAGATCAAGGGCAAGGCACGAAGCTACGTGTTTCCATCGTCCGGAGCGTCCGGGCATTTGACTCGGCGCAGGCTAGGGCAGTTACTTATTACGCTTGCCGAGCAGGCTGGTATTCCTTCATCGAGAGTTCACCCACATGCTTTGCGCCATGCGTATGCAACGCATTTGTTACAGGGTGGAGCAGATTTGAGGAGTGTGCAAACGTTACTTGGGCATTCAGATATTTCGACGACGGAAATATATACTCATGTATTGAGTAACGAGTTACAAGAACTGTTGGAAACGTCTCATCCTTTGGCATAATCCAAGTATTACGATACAGCCGCTGGTTGAGGCTAGATGATCCTGAAGTATAGAAGAAAAATGCTGTCAACTTCTTTTTTAGCGCTGATCTACTCCATCAAAACCTGAGGGGATAGGTCCTATCTACTCTATCAAAACTTGAGGGGGTAGAGATGGTCTACCCTATCAAAATCTGAGAGGATAGGAAGAAACTGTGATAAAAACAAAATGTTGTTAGTCGTCGGAGTAGCAAACGTGACTTATATTCACGAGCGTCAGGAATGGCCTAAAATTACTTGGGATTTAGAAATTTTGGTACCAAGGTTAGTTAAAGTTCATCGCCGAATTGCATCATTTTCAACTAAGTTTGAAGCGTTGGATATAAGTGTACGGCAGGAGGCAGTATTGCGGACACTTTCGGATGAAATTGTAAAATCTTCTGAAATTGAAGGTGAGTTTATAAATTTACGGGATGTCAGACCTTCGATAGCAAAACACCTAAAAATAGATATTGGAGAATCAAGGTCTGCTTCTGAACACGTTGAGCACATTGTAAGCTTGATGTTGGACGCAGTGCAAAATTTCGACGATCCCTTAACCGCACAGCGATTGTTTCAGTGGCACAGAGATTTGTTTCCGGACGGTCGAAGTTCTGGTAACCTCATCACAACAGGCGCTTGGAGGCCGATAGGTTCTGATCCAATGCAGGTTGTTTCCGGTGCTATAGGCAAAGAAAAAGTACACTTTGAAGCTCCATCGCCGGAGAGGCTTATTGAAGAAACGGAGGCTTTTCTGAATTGGGTCAACACCGAAAAGGAGATAGATCCGATTCTTAAAGCGGGTGCAGCGTCTTTTTGGTTCGTAACTATTCATCCGTTTGAAGACGGTAACGGTAGAATTTCCCGAGCGATCTCTGAAATGTTGCTAGCTCGGGCTGATAATTCAAAAGATCGATACTATTCTATGTCGTCTCAAATATTCTCAGAACGAAAGGCCTATTACGAAGCGCTGGAACGTCAACAAAAGAACGGGTTAGATATTACTCCGTGGTTACAATGGTATGTTGATTGTCTCGATCGTTCTATAGATAGGGCAAGTCAAAGATTACAAAACATAATACGTAATGCCCGATTCTGGCAGCGGGTAGGAAGACTAAAGCTAAACGATAGGCAAAACAGCGTCTTGTTTAGAATGTTAGGCGAAAGTTGGATAGGATTCATGAATACGTCGAAATACTCCAAAATGTGTAAGTGTTCTGATCCCACGTCTCAACGCGACATACGTGATTTAGTAGAGAAGGGAGTTTTCATACAAAACCCTACCACAGGGCCGAAAACAAGTTACAGACTTCGTAGTTTTGAGGATATTTGAGAGGGAGTCAAAGACTATTTCGGATGTTTATGTCTTTCGTAATTGAGTTTGGGTGTAAATTGCTTAAATGCGGCTAGTTGAACCGAAATAGAAATACGTATGTTCTATGGAATCAAAAGGAAAGTAAAGAGTCTCTTCAAACTGCAACTATACGATCACGTGTTCACTACCTTAAACGCTAATGTTGATGAGTGATCTGGTAGACTGGCAAAATCTACTCGACTATCAGAATCCTATTGTTCGAAAACGTCTTACAGTTTCCACAAGTCCGATATCGTTCTCTAACTTTTCGATAAACGTTGAAAAAGGCAAAGCGGGATCATTAAGTTTTTGGTTTAGTTCAGACAAAATTCTAAAGGCTTTCGTGGGATACTTGTCGAAAAGTGCGGAAAAATAGGAATCGGGTGTAACGACCTTAAACTTGAACGAACTGATTGCGGATTGAGGGAAATCGCGGACATTGTCTGTAATTATGTAGTCTGCATTGCACACTAATGCGGCTTCTACGACGTGCCGATCTTTTGGGTCTGGTAAGTCCTCAGGAAAGTAAGTCTCGTTGACTTCTCTAACTATTCTCCCAGCGGAAAACTGAGAGAGAATACCTCTAATAGTTATCTCGGCTTTCTCCCTAGCTTCGTCTGGAGTAAACTTTCGTTTCAATCGAATTCTTTCAAGCGTGTACCTTACCTCTTCTATGACTGCAGTTGAAACACGGAAATCGGATAGCTGATATTTGTTGGCGAGTAAAAGCAAATTTCTTTTCGTTATTCCAACAAATACATTAGCATCGACTAAACAAATCTCGAGATCATCATACATAGAACTATACTAAATCTAAATCGTTCTCAATTAGTTCATCAAGAAGTACAGCATTCTTGCGATCGCGCTCACACTTGTACTTAAACATTTCGATGGCGCTAATCTTTGGTTCTCCGTTTTGTTTCGACACTGACAAAGTTCCATCTGAAACGAGATCCTCGAGGAATTCTTCGGAAACAAAAAGTATTTTTGAAGCCTGTGAGAAGGTTAAAAATTGATAGTTATCGTCCAATGTCTGCGCACACCCTGAGGCTAATTTTCGTAGTACTTCCACTAGGTCGGCGGTTAGATTAGCCGGGTAGTGAACCAAATGCCTAGAACCATCTGAATGTGTATGATAGATTTCCCAATCAAAATGTGAGTGGTCGCTCCCATTCGGAACAGGCTTGATGTCGTCCGAATGAATTTCAGGACCTTGGGTTTCTCTCTTCGCTGTCGGTGCGTAGTTGTGGCGACTTTGATGCAGATTCATAGTGTTACTCGTGAATTTTGGTTGCCTTTCTCATCACTGTATAACGATTGAGTGTAAATTACAAGTCATATATTTACTTGAAAATTAAAAATTTGCTTAATTTTGTTCTCCGAAGTTAGAGTATAACGCCCTGTTTAATGGTAGATTAGAATTCGCAGTGCATTAGACCAGAACAAGTCTGTTCTTTGGTACGGTGACTGTTCTGAGCAATTTTGTCTCATGAGTTTCATTTTCTTGGTTTGAAATACCCTATGGAATTTTGTTCTTCTTAGATCAATTTATAGAGTAAGTAGCCTGCTTCACACTTCAGTTAAGCCGTTGCAGTGGGCAGAAAGTCCTCCGAAGTCGACATAACCTGTTTGGTTATCGCTATAATTTGAGAAATTTACTGGGTAGAGCTTAAAGACAAGTGTTAAGAGAAGATGGTAACGCTGGGGTTGTTGTATAATACTAGTTATAGATGTTAAACGAAAAATCATCTTTCTCGTTACTTTAGCGCTGAATCCCTCTATTTGTGCAGCGACATGCCTCATACAATATAGGAGTAGTTAGCAAAAAAATTCAAAAATTTGCTTGATAATTTAAAATGCTGTTATAAAAAGTTGGATTTTTCGCTTAGAGTGAATGCTTACTCTCCGCACTTGCTATGAATGTAACTGGCTTATCTTTTTCGTTTAGCCTCTTATATCTGTTTCATCCAGTTGGAATGTCGACTTAAAGGTATATTACGATTTTCCAAGGCGATTGAATTGGTGTGTTCTTTGTTAGTCCGATAGAGACATCGGCATCAACTAACAGTATATCAGAATCACTTTCCATTCTCAGAGTAAATCTATATCGTTCGCAACCATCTTCCTTAGGTCGTCCTTGCTTTTGCCATCTTGTTTACACTTATAGGAAAACATTTCAACGGAACTAATCATCGATTCGTTATTTCGTCTGTGTGCTTTTAAAGTGCCCATTGATACGAGTTCTCTCACACGTTGTTCCGGAATGAACAATAGCGCTGCAGCTTGGGCAATCGTTAGAAAACGATGTTTATCTTCTATTCGTCCAGAAGCTAACTTTCTCAGAACCTCTACTAAGTCATCGGGCAGGTAAGGGGGATAGAGAACGAGATGTCTAGTTCCCTCTGGATCAGTGTAATAAATTTTGGGAATTATATACTTATTGACACGTTGGGTGTCACAGGTATACGGTTCTGAGCTCTCGACCTATCACCCCTCTTTCGAGGGTCACTAGGTCTCTCAAACACAATATCTCCGAACTCTCCAGGTAGATTCCCGCCCGACTTCGCAATGCGAGAGATATTGATGGCGGCATTCACATCACGATCGATTTGAATACCGCAGTTAGAACACGAGTAAACGCGTTCTGAAAGAGACAAGTCTGTTTTGATCTTGCCACATCCAGAACACATCCGGCTCGTGTTTTTAGGATCAACTCGCGTAACTTTACCACCGGCACTTTCAGCCTTGTAGGAAAGCAGAGTTGCGAACTTACCCCAGTTCTGTTCTAATATACTTCGTGCAACCTTAGGGTTTTTGGTCATGTTTTGTATTTGTAAATCTTCTATAGCTAGATTGGGAGATAACCGAACGATCCTCGTCGTCTCTCTATGGATGTAGCCGTGCGCACTTTCGCGAACCCTTTGACATTCTTTAGCATAACGAGTTCGGGCTTTCAGATAGGATTTACTTCCCCTCGTTTTTCCCTTCCTGTGTTCCGGAGTTTTCTTCTCCTTGTCTTTCTTGACTTCTACCCTCAATTTCTTCTGAAGTCTCTTTTGTCGCTTGAGATCCCGTTTACGGCCTTTGACAATTTCACCATTCGACAGAGCTACTAAATTGTTTACGCCCATATCTATACCAATCACCTGAGCATCAGACGGTTTAACCTCATTTGTCGTCGTGACCACAAACTGAACATTCACACGACTTTCCGTTACGACTATACGAACCAACTTTATTTCACCTTGGGGAATATCGTTGACATAGAACGGATCAAACCCCTTGACGTTGACAGTCCACCCTTTCTTTCGTTCCCTGAGTTGAAAACTCCCTTTCGGACAGTCAAACGAACGCATTCGCCTACGGGGCTTAAATCGCGGCAAACCGACTTTACTTGCCCCCTCTTTGACCCGCTTAAAATAGTTCTTGAACGCCTTATCCAAACGATTGAGACAAGAACGCATTACGTGAGCTGAGTACTTACCGTACTCCGCATCATCCGCTCGTATTTCTGTTAGTGACTTACACTGATCATAGAAACTGATAGACTGACCCGTTTTTTTGTAACAATCTATTCGCTCTTCTAATGCACTGTTATACAAAATCGCCTGCATCGCGATGAAATCACGCACTTTCTTGTGCCCACCCTTGCTAAGTTTGGCGGTACGCGTATGTGTTCGAGTGATGATTGCAGTAGACTCGATAACTGAGTCATTAGCCTCTAGTCCCATGAGACTTCTCCTTTCAGGATATATAGATAACTTCCTTATATACTACGGTTCGTTAAATCTTTCAAGAAAAAATTTGAAAAAATGAAATGAGTTCCCAATACTGAAGAAAATTTGTAAGTTTGCTCTTGAGTGACAAATGTTGGTAATGAACCATTCTTAGGGGGGCAAACCAAATGAAAGAGCTGGTGCCTAAAGCAAATCAAAGCACAGATTCAAGTTGCGAAAAATGGAACTTCAAGGTCACAAATACCGATAGGCATCGTGGCAGATGAATTGCACACAAATTTTTGAGTGGTTGGCTAACGTAGACACTTTCGTATAATCTCCCGGTTACTCCGCAAATATGGGAGTGATTCGCCTGAAAGCGCCCTATCTGTATGCCCTCTTTTTCTCGTTTTTGTGTCAAAAAGTATATAGTTCCCTAAATTTTCCAATCCAAATTAGCGTTTGCCTCACGGTCAGTCTCCTCCTGACGAGTATTGTCCCTGAAGATCGACTATGCGACTCCCCGCCGAGCGCGAGAAATCTGTTTTTTTGACTATAACGTTCGCTCTTGAAATACCTCGCGTATATGGATTATTCTTTACAATATATGATTCCTTGGTCAATTGACAGTAAAAATTTACTTTGGATTCGATGTATAGTCCTGCCATTTCACTAAATTTTGAGTACACTCGTTCTCTTGAGTGTAATGTTCATTCGAGTCTCAGTTTCGATATGGTACCCTCGTTCAAAAGCAAGTGCAATCCAATCTGTTTTCCAATGATTTCGGGAGTTCTCGGTAACGATAACGCTCGGAAGCAAATCCTCTGTTGCATCAGAAATAAAGGGTGCCATGGCGTAATCCTCGTGCCGCTCAATATCAATTTTGAGTGCATCGACTTGCGTTACGCCAATATCGGATAGTATGTCCAGTAACGGTTTAACGTCTACGTCGTAGCTGTCGCCATCGGATGAGTGTTCGTCGGAAAGTGTAGCTTCGCCGCGATTGTCTACTTTCTCATATAGAACTCGTTTTCCACGTTGATCTGACACTCCTAACTTCAATGGACGAATTTGTTTCAAACCTGAGGCTCGCATGTTAAATACGAGCCGATCATAAACTCGAGGTTGGGGTTCCATTGCTACGACTATTCCATTATATCCGACCGCTTGAGCCATGTATAGAGAGTAAAGGCCGCAGTTTGCTCCGATATCTACAAAAGTGCCATTTGCAGGAACTGCGGAGGCCAGAGCTTGTCGTTCAGCAGGATCGAATCTCTTTGGAGTAAGCAATGCCCGACGTTCACATATATTGTCATGAGGATAGAATCTAACTTTTGCACCGAAAGTTTCAATGTCCAGCGGGGTATGAGTAGCTGCGAGTAAAGGTCTCTTCATCGCTAACGCCAAACGATAAGTAAATTCTGTCGCAGGCATTGAACGTGAAAATCCTATGAGAATTCGCTGCCACCGGTTCGGACGGTAACGCCCCCATGGGGATCGTGTGTCATTTCTTATAGTCTGTTGAACCATTGATGAATCTTACAAAATTTGATTTGTTTGGAACCTTATTGACGAAAACGTCACTATTTCTCTATTATTCCACGTAGATCGTTGACAGTACTATCGAATCTGAACCTACCAGCCCATCTTTCGACAATTTCCTGTTCGTTGAAATTTGTACTGTTCAATTCTGCTATTACTTTGGGAGGTGCCAAACGAAATGCTATCCCGTTTGCTCTAACGCATTGAGTAAGAGCGTCATCCGGCCCGACTGCTACTACACCGAAGGTCGAAAGATGTTGCTCCGGAAAATCACATTTATTGTCGGTCACGATTAACCCGGCTTTTGCAGATAAGGCCTCCTCAATAACCCGAACGTCATCTTTCCCGAGTAACCCAATGAGTACGAAACTGCATGGATGCATAATTATCAACGATGATTCAAACGATGATTTTAAGTTTTCGATAAAACGAGAAGAATTGCACATAGCATACTCCTCGTCACGTTGTTTCCTGATTGAAAGATGAATTAAAGCAATGTGAGCTTCCGAATGATAACCGTCGCTTCCAACAATCCTAAAAGCTTTTTGTCTTATCAAAAGAAACATTAATGTACTCTCTGTCGCTCTCCCGATAACATTTACATCTAAAAAATACAAATCCATGTTCTTACCCATACTAGACTTCAACATAATCTTGTTCGGTCAAAATCAGGTTATAACTGACTGATTCTCTTTTCCTATCTCTTTCACAAAATAACTTGAATAATTGCTCCGAATCTATACACCTATTATCATCGACGTAAATCGTATCAATTGTTTGTCTAGCAATTAAATCTTCAACGTGCAAAGATTCCCGAAATAATATTTTTGCTACTTGGTTTACCGTCAACAACCGAGACTCTAGGGCACGACAACTAGATTTGCCCTTTGCTAGTACCTTTAACAAGTTAACCAAATTAACAGTTAAACTTTGCGGGTAGGGAGCTTTATGACGGTATCCATCAGTATGAGTGTAGGAGTAGAAACAGGACTCTCTGTCAACGATTAAGGATTCTTCGTTAGCATTCAATACCCCAGTGGGAGGGATTCGAACTGCAGGACTCTCACCATCGAAGTAGGAGATTTCTGACTGATGAGTTCCGATAAAGCTCCTAGAAGAAGCCTTTCTATTGAAGTACGGTAGAGAAGTTGTCATTGCGGCTCTGTTTTCCTCAGCTATCACAAAACTGACTCCGAAAACGATTATTAGAATGTCAAAAATCTCAAGTCAATTATTGCTGATCCTGCTTCATTAAACAGGTTTACTGGTAAAATTAAAGATTAGACTAGTTGAATCCCTTCTACACGAATTTGCTACGAAATTCAACCATTTTCTTCGTTCGATATGCTGATAGTGTACAGGTTTCACTTGTGAAAAGTCAAGTTACCTGACCTGTGTCATTTTGCGTTGCTTAGGTTGTGTTCTATAGCATTCGACCGTGCGAACAAGAAATCTTGCTCTAGAACAATAGTATTTTATGAGCAATGACCATAAGTGACACATCTGTAATTTCTTCAACTCTTATTGTGCTAAAATTGTAAGTAGGGCGGAGTATAATCAGTTGATCGCAAAGACTGCACGTTTTGATGTTGCGTGGCGTATAATGCTCCTTGCAACCTTTCTGTTACTATTAGGGACTCAGACCAATGTTCACACTTGAAAACAACGAAAACCATCAGGAGATTCGCGATGCTGTGGCAAAGACTTGCCAGAAGTTTGATGAGACCTATTGGGCTAAAGTTGACGAATCAGGAAATTGGCCAGAAGAATTTTGTTCAGCAATGGCCGATGGCGGCTGGCTAGGAGTAGCATTTCCAGAAGAATACGGAGGCTCCGGGTTAGGTCTTACCGAGGCAACCCTTATGATGCAGACCGTCACGCGGACCGGAGCAGGGTTCTCTGGAGCTTCTGCGATTCATCTCAATATCTTTGGCCCCAAACCTTTAGAAAAATTCGGAACGGACGAACAAAAAGCCTACCACCTACCGCGAATAATCTCCGGCGAAGATCGCATGTGCTTCGCTGTCACTGAGCCAAATTCAGGCTTAGATACTTCCAATCTAGAGACCAAGGCTGAGCGCACTAATTCGGGTTATGTTGTTAGCGGTCAAAAAATTTGGACGACAGGAGCGCAAAGAGCGGACAAAATCTTGATTATCGCAAGAACGACTCCAAAAGAACAATGCGCAAAACCCTACCTAGGACTTTCATTATTCTATACCGACTTTAACAGAGATCATATTGAGGCGAATCCGATTCCTAAAATGGGGCGTAAGGCGGTCGAGAGTAACTCTATGTTTATTGATGGTTTGAAGGTGCCGACAGAGGATTTGATCGGCGAAGAGGGGGAAGGCTTTAAGTATTTGATCCAGGGACTCAATCCAGAACGTGTGCTGTTTGGAGCAGAAGCAGTGGGTTTAGGATTCGCCGCGCTTGAACGCGCAACAAAATATGCAAACGAAAGAGTGGTTTTTGGCCGGCCGATCGGTCAGAATCAAGGAGTTGCACACCCTCTAGCTAAGTCGTGGGTAGAATTATCGGCTGCTGAACTCATGGCGTACAAAGCAGCTGCTTTGTTCGATGCTGGTAAAGAATGCGGAGCGGAGGCGAATGCTGCAAAGTATTTAGGAGCTGAAGCAGGGTTTAAAGCCTGCGAAAACGCGGTTCTCGCCCACGGCGGTATGGGATACGCGAAAGAGTATCACGTAGAAAGATATATGCGCGAAGCCATGATCGCTCGAATCGCGCCCGTAAGTCGAGAGATGATTCTTAACTATATCTCGGAAAGAGTTCTTGGCTTGCCTAAAAGCTACTAGTCGTTAGCGACCTAACTCTTTCATCGCCCCGTCAAGTCCATCCAGCGTCAGTTCAAACATGCGATGATGACCAATCAACTCCCGAATCAATTGAATTGACCCCGTGTAATCCCAAGCCCCTGATTTGACCGGGTTTAGCCAAACCAGATTTGGATAGGTTCGAACGAATCTCTGCAACCAAAGTCCTCCTGGCTCATCATTCCAATGTTCGACTGAACCTCCCGAATAGGTGATCTCATACGGACTCATCGTCGCATCGCCGACGAGAATCACTTTGTATTCCTTGGGGTATTTGTTTAGCACATCCCAAGTGTCAATTTGATCCGTCCTTCTACGTCTATTATCTCTCCATAGACCTTCATAGGGGCAGTTATGGAAATAATAGTATTCAAGATTTTTTATCTCCGAACGAGCGGCAGAGAATAGTTCCTCGCAAACCTTAACATAAGGATCCATTGACCCTCCGACATCCAATAGTAGAAGAACCGAGACCGTATTTCTCCGTTCAGGGCGAAGCTCTAAATCCAAGTATCCTTTCTTAGCAGAGTTGCTTACTGTTTTATCTAAATCGAGCTCTTCTTCTGCTCCCTGACGAACCCATTTGCGTAGTCGTTTTAGAGCAATTTTTATGTTTCTTGTTCCTAACTGCACATTATCGTCGTAGTTTTTAAACTCTCGCTTGTCCCAAACTTTGACGGCGCGGCGATGTCTAGATTCATTTTGACCGATTCGTATACCCTCGGGATTATATCCGTGAGCTCCATAAGGCGACGTGCCTCCTGTTCCAATCCATTTGTTACCGCCTTCATGGCGTTCTTTTTGTTCTTGAAGCCTCTCTTTCAAGGTTTCCATGAGTTTTTCAAAACCACCTAAAGCTTCGATCTGTTCCATCTCCTCTTTCGATAGAAACTTCTCTGAAATTTTTCTAAGCCATTCCTCAGGAAGATCAGTGACCGAGACGGCATCTCCAACATTATCTAAACCTTTAAACACATGTCCAAACACTTGGTCAAATTTATCAATATTGCGCTCATCTTTAACCAAAGTTGTCCGGGCTAAGTAATAAAAGTCTTCTACATCCCGTCCTATTACCTCCTGATCCATAGCCTCCATGAGACCAAGATACTCTTTGAGGGTTACAGGAACTTTAGCACTTCTAAGTTCGGTGAAGAAATTTAGAAACATGAAGTTTCACTCCAAGCGGTTAGAATCGATGAACATAGCAATATACCACAAGAGTTTGAATTATATAGAATATCTCAACCCTACAAAGTTGTAAAATGTTCCAATTTTTAATCGTCGCATATTGGATTCAGCGCAAAGATAGTATTATATTAGCGTATACACCGTATAGGTTGAATGGTGCGGTATAGTCTTGAAACTCTAGTAAAATGAAATAGCCTTAGCAGAATATTTGGACAGCGGACATTGAATAAAATTCACACCTCAATCTCAGGGCAATAGTGTTCAGTCGAGTTGCTTTGAAGTCTGTTCGAGAAAATACTTTATTCGATAAGGTAATTTCAGTTTAGGTAAATCTCAATTATGGCAAACAAACAGCAATCATCCGAGCCAATCTTTGGATCAAAAGAAGTCGGTGCTATAGCACACCTCTACCGAGCGGAGGTGTACCGTTCTACAACTTGGCGGCAACGTTTAGACCAAACGACAAACTGGGCAGTGATCTCTACGGGAATCGGATTATCAGTTGCTTTCGCAGGTCCAAATGCGTCGGCGTTTCCTATCGTTTTGGTAGGAATCATGTGCGCTGTGTTCTTAGTTTTGGAAGCTCGACGCTACAGATATTTTTATGTTTGGAAATTTAGAGCACGGTTGTTGGAGCTCGAGTTCTATGTTCCTATGTTACGCGGGGAAGGAGCTAAGATACCACTCGATCGAGGACCGGCCCTTTCAAATGATTACGATAGTCCTAGCCACAGAATTTCTATGGGACGTGCGATCGGACGTCGGCTAAGACGAAATTATGGATGGATTTTTACTATTCTAGGTGTCGCGTTTTTCGCCAAAATAGCCATACATCCTGTCGACGCAGATACTTGGGATGAGTTCTTGCAACGCGTCAGTATAGGACCGGTACCGGGTTGGGTTGGGTTATTGGCGGGAGTAGTATTTCACGCTGGGTGGATTTACATTGCTTGGTCGACTTGGCGATTAGAACGAAGAGACAAAAGCAAGACTGGAGACGTACTCAATCCTACTCTAACTGAAGAGTTAGATGACGATGAAGCCGTTGATGAAACTAAAACTGATTAGTTTTCGTCAAACTCTTGTATCAAGAATTTATAATTATCTGCGTACGCTAGGAGATTCTATAGTTAGCCCGTTTGACCTAGTCTGCAGGTACAATTCGAGTTGAGTATAGATTAAACTTCCGCCTTCATGAGGTTCGGCGCGTACGCCTAAGTCGCAATCTCTGAATCTACGGTGTAAGGAACCGAGAGTTTGCCATTCGAATCGATAGGTGGGAAACCCATTGCTGTGTCCTTGGCTAATTGTATCTCCCCGCATTCTTTTGCCCCAATTTTCGTCGTGACATTGACTGCACGAAAGGTTCATTTGACCGCGGCGCGTGTAAAAGTACTCGTGTCCGGCATCCCAGTGCTCGGACAATCGCGAATCCCATTCACGATTAATGGTTTCTCCACGAGACTTTGAAATGACAAACGCGGTTAGTGCGAGCAAGTCATCGTCTTCGTATTGGAGCGGGGCTTGAGATAGATATCTTGAGCGACAGAGGTTGATTCGGCCTTCGATGTTAATCAGTTCGCCGTTTTTTTTATCTAGTTTAGGGTAGGAATCTGCAATTCCAATGAAGTCTTTTCCGTCGTTTCCATGGCAACTACTACAGGACTGTTTTCCTCTATTCGCCGAAGAATAAAGTTCAAAACCGCGATCAACCCATAGCATTCCGGGATTAGCAAACTCGTCATCTTGTAGTGCTTTTGTTTCGTCGTGAAGAAACTCGTAACCGGATAGAGAATTGAGAGAATCTGAGGGAGGTACTCTTTCTGCGTTGCTTGTTACCTGTTCACTAGCGTGAACAGAAATGAGAAGAACTACGATGATCCACAGTCTCATGATACGGAGATCGATGCTTGGTCAGTCCAAACCTGACCATGTTGATCAGTCCATTTAAAATTTACGTCTCCAGACTTGCTGGCCACGGTATAAAAAGTGATGAGAGGATTAGCAGAAACTCCGGGATGCACGTCAACCGATATTATGGTTTTGCGATCGTATTCGCATTCGAATTTGACAATTATATCTCTCGCTATGGCTTCTCCTCGAGCATCTCGGCGATGTCCGCTCTCCATCGGATGTCGAATCAAGGCTTTGAGTTCCACAATCTCGCCTTTAACTGCTTTACTAGGAACGGATACTCGAGTGTTAATCATAGTCTACAACCTACATTACGATACAAGCGGCCAGCGTTACGATAGTTTCTGCTGTTCCGGCAACTATTTGTCCGTCCTTTGATTCTGCTACTGCCATCAGAGTTTGAGATCCTGCAAGTCTCACCCGAGTGGAAACACGTGCGATTCCAGAATGTGGACTCAGTTTAAAGTCAACTATGCCAGGGATCGGGTTACGTTCTGAGAAGAGCGAAATTCGTTTGACGAATTCATCCGAGTTCATTGGGTTATCGACATCAATCGTGACAGGCACAGAGTTACCGTTCTCATTAATTGTAGGAACGGTTAATTTCACTATAGAATTGTCAATTTTTGGAATTTTTCCGAATTGGTTTATGACAGCAGTCTTCATTGAATTTGAAAGATCGAATGCAGTCGCTGGGATCAAACCACACACGACTGCTCCGCAACTGCCTGCTAGGACAGTTCGTCGACTCAATGAGGTTAACGTATTAGACATAGTTAGGATTTTTGTTCTGCAAGAAAGGCTACCAAATCTTCGATTTCTTGCGCTGTGAGGATCGTTTTGTTTGTGAACTGTTTTTCAACCTGATTCAAGTCATGTTCTCGATAATACGAGGGCATAGTTGCTCGAGGGTTCCAATACATTATATCGACAATTCTTAATCTGATTTGTCCAATTGTCAATCTGTTACCGACATTTGACAAGTCAGGGCCTAAATTACCTTGGAATTCGACCTCTAAACCACTAATGGCGTGGCACAGTATACAGTGACCTCTCTCACGAGACACAAACACAAGTTTACCGTGTTTGGCATTACCTGGCTCTTTTGATAACGAAACAGGAATTGTATCTCCTATAATTAGAGAGCGATAGTCGTCTGAATCACCGCGACACGATGTGAGAAGGCCGAAAATTCCAAGAAGAACTAAGATTTGTTGAATCATAACAAAAGGTATGTGTGGTTTGAGGTAACGTGAAGAATTTTATGCTTTCCTCTCGGCGATGATAGAACTGTGGTATTATCCTTCTTTGACGATGCTACGTGTTTTCGGTTGATTTGAATCCGACTCGCTTGGCGATTATAGTCGTTATTCCATCAATTTGATATAAAAGTTCTGTTCGAAGTTGCAAGTCAATGAGTTCACAGCGCAATAGAGAAGAAGTCATCAATACCCAGTTCGCAGTGTTGCTGTCGAAACATGGGACTTCGGCTGAGGCCGAGACAATTCTTGCGAAAGGAAAACATCGTCCAGACATACTCCTTCAAATGCGAGGTATAAGGGTTGTAATAGAAGCAAAGTTTGACGACCACGCCAAAGCAGAAGATATCGTTCTATCCGATGCGCGTAATAGAGTTCGCAGTGGAATAGCCCATATAGCGGTTGCGGTGATTTATTCTTCAAATTTACGTTCGGCTTCGACATCTACCGTTATCAAGGAACTAGAAAATGCGAAGCTTAGATTTCGTATAGTTTCAGAAGCTGAAGAAAATGAGTCTTGGTTTGAAGGTACGCCCTCCAATATACTAGCGGCGATTAGAAGGGCTCAAGAAGCATTAGCAAAGGACGATATCGTTGAGCGAACTGCAAAAAAACTATCGACACAGTTAGAAACAATTGCGAAACTTTGGATTGGTCAAACCGGTACGTGTGACCGACTATCTGAAATTTTAGGAATCCACCCTCCGGCTGGAGAGAGCTTAGAAAAAGCAACAGAACGAAGAGAGTCAGCGACTAAAGTTTCGGCCCTAGTTTTAGCGAACGCGTTTATTTTTCAGGAACAACTTTCAGTTTCAAACACTCAAGTCAAGACATTGAAGAGAATTAGAAAAGATAATGATATCGTAAACTCTGCTTCAAAGCATTGGAACTGGATTTGGAAGAACGTTGATTACGTGCCAATTTTCCAGCTTGGGGAGAAAGTTCTTAACGAATTACCCTCCGGAATGGATTCAACATTTGCGGTCGAAGCTTTGTTAAACGAAGCGCAAGATATTTGTCGACACCAAGCGGCGTTGCGACATGATCTGATGGGACGAATATACCATTGGTTACTACACGAAGCAAAGTACCTGGGCACCTACTATACTTCTACGACTGCGGCGACCTTGTTATTGAAATTAGTTTTTGCTCTCGAATGGAATCATGATTTCTCCAAAGCAGACAGCATTGCAAATTTTAAGATTGGCGATTTCGCATGTGGAACCGGAACCTTGCTGATGGCAGGAGCGCAGGCCATCACTGATCGTTACGTTAGAGAACGAGCAGAGAGAGGCTATGACATTGGCGACGCTGATATGGCGTTACTCCACCAAACTTTAATGCAAAATGTGATGCACGGCTATGACATCCTGCCGACAGCGGTTCATCTAACCGCTTCCACTTTGGCCTTGCTGGCCCCGGAAGTAGCATTTAACCGCATGAATTTGTTTGTTATGCCTATCGGGATCGATCACGACAAGCCCCGTCTCGGTAGCTTAGACTTTATTGAATCCGAGGAAGTAAAGACGCAGTTTGCTCTGGATGATACGCAGTTAGAATCGGTAAGATCTAGCGTTACAAGTACAGATGTCTCAAACGCTTGGGTTCCAAAACTTGATCTATGCGTTATGAATCCGCCTTTTGTGAGGAGTACAGGAAGTAATCTTCTTTTTGGATCGTTGCCAAAAGAACGTAAGACATTACAAACAGCATTATCTGATCAAGCCAAATCTTTATCTGTGAACACTACAGCTGGACTCGGTGCGATGTTTGTGCCACTAGCGAAACGTCATACTAAGACAGGAGGAAGAATCGCCTTTATCCTTCCCGTTGCTTTAGCAACCGGAGAGGCTTGGGGTCCTATTAGAGAACTAATTGCGAATAATTTTCACTTAGAACTTGTAGTTACAAGTCATGATATTGAACGATTTAATTTTTCAGAAAATACGAGTTTATCTGAGATATTGATTATCGCGAAGCTTTTAGCGAATGGAAAAAAGCCTGAAGAGAAAAGTTACACTACGAATTTTATTAAATTGTGGAGGAATCCAAGGACCATTCACGAGGCCTTAGACTGTGCCTCGAGAATGGCTAATGCAATAAAAAATGAAAACATGCAACGTGACGATTCAAAAGTAATTCGGGGCTTAGAGGATCAGATCATCGGAGAAATTGCCTGTATGCCGACTCCTGTCGGAAAGGATATTTGGAGTGCTGCAATAATAGCGCAGAATCATTTAACAAACGTTCATTGGGGCTTATTTCATCGACATAAAATTAGGATACCGAGTACTAATTTGAATAGCGATATCAAACTTTGTCGATTAGATGAATTAGGTGAAATTGGACACAACAGTAGGGATATCATGGATGCGTTTGAGGTTGATCTGACCTCGAAAGAGTGGTCACCCTATGCGGGATTTTGGAATCACGACTCTAGAATTGTTAAAACTATCAAGCAGAAACCAAACTCCACTTTGATGCAGCGAACGGAACCGAAGAAAAATCGAAAAATCATACAGGCTGACCACATCTGGGCGAAGTCAGCAAAAACGCTATTTGTCGCTAAAATTCGAACGAACACGCATCGTCTTATAGCGACTTCGTTCGAAAATAATGTCTTAGGTAATACTTGGTTGACGTTTAGAGAGGCGGATATTACCGATCGAGAAAGAAAAGCCTTAATTCTTTGGCTTAACTCAGCTTTTGGCATATTATCGCTATACGGACAGAGGGTTGTAACCGAGGGGGCTTGGACATCTATTAGGAAACCCGCTTGGTCTTCTATGCAAGTTTTGGATGTGCGAGAACTCTCTGATGTTCAGTTGGAGCAACTAGAATCTACGTTTGAAGCGATAGCCAATGAATCTTTAAAACCAGTCGCAGAATTAAACGTTGATCCCGTTCGAATTAAAATTGATGAAGACATATGTCGAGTACTAAACATTCCAAACATTGATTCGGTTCGTCAACTATTGGCTCGTGAACCGAGTTTAAGCGCAAAGAAAATAAGTGCTCTTTACCCCTAAATTGTAAAAAATCTTGCTTAGGCGAATGCTTCATTAGTAATTGAAGAAAACCAAGATCTCGCTTGCCGAGCTTCTGCTTCTCGTTCAAAGTCTTCAGCAACGATTGGGCTTACTCCTCCTGAGTGTGCGACCGATTTGAATTCATAATTGTTGGTGTAGACACCAACAATAGAAATGGCTTTCTGAGGCGAGATGAAAGAGTAACAAGTATTTGTGAGTATCGTAGATTGTTCGGTTAAACCTGAATATTTTCGAGCAAGGTTGATCGCGCATACCTTTGCTTGCATATTCGCACTGTACGCAGATTTTGGCATCGGGGATGCAATCGTAGCGTCGCCTATAACATAAACGTCTTTTTGAAGTTTCGATTCAAATGTAACCGAATCTATTGGACACCAGCCGGTTGCATCCGTCAATCCGGAGCTTTGGGCAATACTGCCAGCTTGTTGGGGCGGAATTATATTGGCAATTGCTGGTTTTAATGTTTCAAAGTCAGTGTGTACGGAATAGGCTTGATTATCAACTCTAACTACCGTCCCGTCCTCCGAGCTACTTCTCCATTCGATTGTATCTTTGTAATACTTTAACCATTCGGCGGTAAATTGCGGTTGTTTAGAAAATTGTTCATTGGCATCTAGGATCAGTATTTTTGACTTAGGTTTGTTAAGTTTTAGAAAATAAGCCATAAGACTTGCACGTTCATAGGGTCCAGGAGGACACCTGAAGGGAGCACGTGGAACGCTTATTACAATTAACCCACCATCATCCATACTGGTGAGAGCTTTTCGCAAAATACGAGTCTGTTCTCCGGCTTGCCAAGCATGGGGCATTGAAACGGAACTATTGCGTTCATAGCCTGCGATTGCATTGAACTTGAATTCAATCCCCGGAGCAACCACAGCTTTGTCATACGTAATTTGGGAGTCATCGTTAAGTAATACAAATTTGTTTTGCGTATCGATTCTTTTTGCGAAACTGGGAACATAGTTAATATTTGAAATTGAATCATACGATCTCCGAAATCCTTGCTGTTCCATAGATCGTTCATTAGCTATCACCAAATTACTGAGCGGGCAGGCAAAATAGTTCTGAGACGGATCAACTAAGGTGATGTCAGCCGCGGGAAACAGACTCGAAAAATGCTTGCTGAAGGTAGACCCCCCAAACCCTCCCCCTATAACGACAATTTTTGGACGAGCTTGGGCGAATGAAGGCCATTTCTGATTTAAGCCTATTGCAGCTATTCCGCCGAGTACAGCACGTCGAGAGACCTTACTCATTTTTAGTGACTGCCGTTTGCCCAAGATACTCTGATAGGAGCCTAATGTCTTCAGTCGAATACCCACGCATAAGCCGATGCATGACGGTTGAACCATTGTCTTCCCTATAGGAAACTAACTGCTCATATATTTGGTGCGATGCATAGGTATTAACGTCTCCTACAACACTTTTTGAGTCATGGCATCCACTGCACGATGCAGAGAGAAGGGCGGCTCGGGAAATTGTTCCCTTTGTGCTTATAGAGTCAGATAGATTGTCACCCGGAGACTGCGAACAGCTAACGAGAAATATCAATACTGAAAGAATAGCCGTGAGAAACGAGGGGGTCACGCTTTTCTCAAGTTACGACCTTTGATTGGGAGTTTTCTCACAGGAATCCCAGTTGCAGCGTAGATGCCATTCATTACTGCAGGCGCTGCTACTGCTATTGTTGGCTCACCCACACCGCCCCAAAATCCTCCCGAGGGCATAATAATTGTTTCAACCTTTGGCATATCTGAGATTCGCATAGAGTTAAAGGTATGGAAATTATCTTCTTGAACTTCGCCGTTCACAAAGGTGTTTTCGCCGTAGAGCATCGCTGATAAACCGTACACGAATGATCCTTGAATCTGCGCTTCAATTTGCTGAGGATTCACGGCAACACCGCAATCGGTAGCGGCGACGATGCGATGCATTTTAAGTTGTCCCTGATTATCAACAGTGACTTCTGCACATGCAGCGGTATAACTTCCGAACGAGTAGAAGCAACACAATCCACGCGAGAGACCGTCTTTTTTACCCCATCCCGATTTTTTAGCGACGGCTTTCAGAACGGCAGCTAGTTTGGGACTTCTTTTCAGGTGTGCTAACCTGAATTCTAATGGATCGCGATTAGCCGCTTTCGCTAACTCGTCCATAAAGCACTCAAGATAAATCGCGTTTTGGTTTGCATTAACGCCGCGCCAAAATCCCGGTCTAACCGGCGGATTTCTCATGGCGTGGTCAAATAAGAAAGCGGGAAAATCATATTTTAAGACTTGGTCTTCAACTCTTGGGTCGATACCCGCTGGGAGAAGACCTTGGAAAGTTGCAAAATCGACACCATTCATCAGTGCTTGAGGCATTATTGCGGCCAAAATTGATTGACCTGATATTCGCATTTTTATACCAGTGAGTTTTCCGTCGCCATCTAATGTACCTTGCAATCGAGCTTTTGTAATGGGATGAAAGAAGCCTTGACGCATGTCTTCTTCTCTCGTCCATAGAAGTTTGATGTGGGTATTGGGAATTTGTTTAGCAATACTTACGACTTGAGAGACGTAGTCACTCATTCCTCGTCTACCAAATCCACCTCCGAGATGCACTTTATGAACTTCGCACTGATCGGTTTTTAGACCAGATGTAGCGACCACAGCCGCATGAGCTGCCTCGCCGTTTTGAGTTGGACACCAGACTTCACAACTTTCGCCGGCTCGGCTTTTTTTCCAAATCGCCGTTGCATTCATAGGTTCCATTGGGGCGTGATTTTGAAACGGCATGTTATATGAGCCGACGACCAATCGTTCAGCGTCTTCAAACGCTGATTTTAGATCGCCACGACCATTGCCGACGAATGCTTTGTCTGCTGCAAGCCCTTCGTCGAGTTCTTTTTCAAACTCTTCAGAAGAAAATGCCACGCCATCTTCCCATTCAATAGGAAGTTGATCAAGGGCTTTATTCGCTTGCCACCAAGTCTCAGCAACTACAGCGACAGACGTGTCGTCAACTTTAATGACGTACTTCACGCCAGGTAAATTTCTTACTTTATTGGCTTTGAAACTTTTCAGTTTGCCATTACGAATGGGGCAGGCGCGAATACTAGCGTTTAGCATTCCTTCAAAATGCAGATCTGCTCCAAATTTTTGTTTTCCAGTAACTTTATCCTCAGTATCTAGACGAAGGACTGATTCTCCGACAATCTTCCAATCTGATGGTTTCTTAAGTTCAACTTCTATTGGCGGTGCCAAGTTTGCCGCTTCATCTGCTACCGCGCCGAAGGTTACGGTTTGCCCGCTGGGTTTATGTGTAATTATGCTATTGGCGGCAAAGCACTCATCAACCGGAACTCCCCATTCTTTGGCAGCCGCTTCTATGAGCATCATTCGAGCAGCTGCTCCGCCTTCTAAGACGTACTGATAGCTTCCTCGTATTCCTTGGCTTCCTCCGGTTGCAAAAGATCCCCATACGCGATCTCGTCTCAAATTTTCTCCGGGTGTCGGATATTCTGTTACAACTTTTGACCAATCACATTCTAGTTCTTCTGCGACAAGTTGGGCAAGTCCGGTAAGCGTTCCTTGTCCCATTTCGGAGCGAGCGATTCGTATAGTTACTACGTCATCGACTCCTATGTGCACCCACGCATTGACCTCGGGATTTTCAAATCGACTTGACCTAGGTCTTGCCGTTGAAGGACTACGAACGGGTTGATCAGATACACTAGGCTCTGGACTTTCGTTCGAACCGCCGCAACCTGAAAGAATCGATATTGCCAAGCCGGCACCAGCAGTGCCAGCTCCAACAACGAATGTACGTCGCGAAAGGGTTAGGTTTGACACGAGATTAGGCTCCCTTGATTAGTTTAGCAGCTTTGTGGATTCCTTCGCGGACGCGAACGAATGTCCCGCAACGACAGATGTTTGTAATTTCAGCGTCGATATCTTCATCGGTGGGATCTTGTGTACTATTGAGCAATCCGGCAACGGCCATAATCATTCCGGGCTGACAGTATCCGCACTGAGGTACATCTAACTCCTTCCAGACTTGTTGGACGGGGTGATCGCCATTTTCAGAGAGGCCTTCAATTGTGGTTATTTCCGCGTCATCAGAGACGGCTTCGACCGGGTACATACAAGACCGTACAGGCAGTCCATCAATATGTACGGTGCAAGCCCCACACTCGTTAATCCCGCAAGCGTATTTAGTTCCGGTCAGTTGAAGCTGTTCCCTTAGCACCCACAATAGCGGCGTACCATCTTCGGTATCAACGTTGTGACGTTTACCATTAACCCTTATTCTTGCCATTAGTCATAACTCCAAATATCAAAAAATCTGACTTTGACTTTTGTTTCTAAACAAGTATCGCAAATTTCAACTCAGTTGTCTAGCTGCCCAGTCGGCATAATAGGTTATTATAGCACAAGATCCGGCGCGTTTCAGACTCATTAATGTCTCTAATCGTACTTTATCGGCATCAATCCAGCCATTTTGTCCCGCGGCCATAATCTGAGCGTACTCTCCTGAGACTTGAAATGCAACTGTTGGGACTGAAAAATTTGATGATACTCTTTGTATTATATCCAAATAGGGCAATCCAGGCTTGATCATAACCATGTCAGCGCCTTCACTTATGTCCAGCGCTATTTCCTCTAGTGCTTCATCTGAGTTTGCAGGATTTTGTTGGTAAGTTTTTTTGTCCCCTTTTAGCAGTGCAGATGATCCAATTGCATCTCGATAGGGACCATAAAACCCTGATGCGAACTTTGCTGCATAGGAGAGTATTAAGGCGTTTTTGTAGTTTTCTGATTCGAGAGCCGATCTTATCGCACCGATTCTGCCATCCATCATATCGGAGGGGGCAACAACATCTGCCCCGGCTTCGACCTCAACGAGCGCCTGTTGTAACAGAATTTTGGTTGTCTCATCATTATCCACGTACCCTTGTTCATCAATAACTCCGTCGTGACCGTGCGTCGTGAATGGGTCGAGCGCAACATCGCAAATAAGGCCGACTTCAGGTGCTGCGTCTTTCATCGCCTTTAAGACATCTGGTATTAGTCCGTTTGGATTAAGAGCTTCAGAACCTTGTTCATTTTTTAGGGCGGGATTGATATGCGGAAAGACGGCGATCGCTTGAATGCCCAGTTCCGAGGCAGTTTTTGCCGTTTTAATCGCTTCGGCGACATTAAGCCGAGAGATTTCGGGGAGTGATTTGATGGGAATCCGAGGTTCTTCTCCATCATGAACGATAATCGACCATATGAGGTCAGACCTCGTCAGTTCGTTTTCTGCTGTGAGGTTTCTGATCCACGGAGCTTGTCTTAGTCGACGAAGCCTAGTCGATGGAAAAGAGCGATTTGGAAGAAATTTCATCGGTCAAACAGTAGTGATTCAATTTGAGTATAGCACAAAATTCGGATGACAAGACCTGAGATGTCGAAGTGTACTCGACTTGAGAAGTCAACAATTCGAATCCGTTAGTGTTTAAGCGCCAAATTGGCCCATTATGCGCTTCGTCAAGTGCATCTTATGATAAATAACGAACTAACGACTTGCAAGTTTAGCGAGAAACTTGTTATTAATTCGAATCGTGATGCGAAATAAAAGGGAATTATATAGCTCGCTACCCGTACAAGCGAATACGTGGTATAATACGAATATGACAACTTCGACACAAATAACAGTCATTAGGACGATAGAGCGACCCGCACTCTGCACGAAGATTGCCCATAAAGCAATTAATGAGCGACTAGCCAAAGATCGCTGGCTATATAACCACTTCCTAGAAACGATCAATAAACACTACGACGACACGAAAGAGACGCTAAGTTTTTTCGATTGCTGTGCTAAGTTGAAAACGTTACGCAAAACAGATGAAGTGCTAGCGCGATATAATGTGACTTCACAACGTTACGTATTGAAGCGATTATGCAATGCGTTCGTGAGATTCTATAAGAAAGAAGGTGGCAAGCCTAGGTTTAAAGGATTAAATCGAAAGATTCGTTCGTTAGAGACGGACAGTTTCAGAATACTGCCAAATAACAAGATCAAGATAAAGGGATTGCCGGGTATCAAGGTTAGAAATATCCCAGAAGGCAAAATCAAGTTAGTTCGCATCCTGAAGACGGCATTACGTGTAACGGTCCAGTTCGTTGTAGAACAAGTTAAAGAGATCGTTCTGTCGAATGCTCCAATAGTCGGTATAGATTTAGGCATTAACTCTCTGGCGGTATTATCTGACGGCACGGAGTATGTTGGTCGTGTTCGCGATCACTCAGAGATCAAGGCATTGCAAAAAGACTTACACTTACAACGACGCAAGGGTAAAACAGGTAAACACAACAAACCTAAGACGAAGGGTAGCGATGTGCATAGAGCGGTCAGGTTTAAGTTGGCGAAGACACATGAGCGTGTGCGGATTAGAGAATGGAATGCGTTGCATAGGATTTCGTGTGAAATCGTCAACACACATCCGAATATAGCGATAGAAGATTTACGAATACCTAATATGGTGAAGAACAAGAAGTTGTCACGGAGTATATTAGAACAAGGCTGGGGATACTTGAAGTCTATGCTTACCTACAAGTCGAAGGAGACTGGGGGTGAGGTTATTCAAGTGTCTGCGCACAACACGAGTAAGACGTGTTCTGGATGTGGTAGTGTTAAGGAGGAGCTATCACTTTCCGAACGCGTTTATACGTGTTCGGAGTGCGGTATAGCGATCAATCGTGATTTGAATGCCGCTATCAACATTTCAAGGCGGGCATTAGCGCGTCCATCGGGTGGTGATTTAGTCGATGGGTTCGGAAGTGTTGTATCCGACAGGGGCAGTGACTTAGACGGAGCTTCAAGTTCTGTTTGGGGTAATGCCTTTAGAACCGATAAAGATATAATGGCTGGTAGCCATCTATATAATCGCCAAATAAAATGACTGTCTGTTCAATCCTCCAAGGTAAGTACCCCCTCGGATTATTTGGCGAACAAACCATTTTGCCATTTATCGCGGATGAATTAGATTGCCCGATAGATTCGAGCTGTAAGTTCGGTCTTTTGATGATTTTCTTGTTTGTTTGGCAGTTGGTAGTCACGTCCCGTTATGCCACGCAAACAAGGATTATGTTGTGCCAGTGGAACAAGCGGAACGAAGATTGCCCGCAGAGACAGTCACTGCTAGTCAATACCGGGCCGGAGACTCTTGATTTGTTTTAATCTCCGATTCAGGAGGGAGAGGGTTCTTTACTTTTACAAATTAATCTGGAACATTTCAAAGACTTGCAATTTTCGCAAGAAGATGTTCGATTGTTGTCCTGAGGAGAAAAGAGCAAACAATGCGTTCAATCCGGCGTTGCGCAATAGCCGTTGCTTCTGTTGCAGATACACCCGGGTGCCGCTTGTCGGCGCTGGAGTGTTCTAGCGATTCGAATTCTGACCGCAAAATTGAGGTTAATTGTACAGTCCCGCAAACAGGTGAGAATGGTTTAGGAGTATAAGTGTAGAAATTCATCTGAAACGACTTGCAATCTCCGCGCGAAATGTGTACTATAACCTAACCTAACAGGTTAAAAGCTGAGCAGACTATGCCTTCAACCCGACTTTGCGCGGAAATTTCCGATTGGAACATACAAAAGTAAGCAATTCGTGTACTTCGGAAAAACGACAGTAATCGATTTTAAAAAAAAGAGGATTTTTATAAACTAGCTCGAGAAACTGCTGACGAGTTATTACTTCCGGGTAAAGATGGCAAGGCCGTTAAGTGGAGAGAAAAACAAGAAGCTAGTGTGTATTTGTATTGGAACAGAAGAACAGGTAAATTTCGAATTGGAAGAATTAAGTATGGGGAGATAGGAAAAGGATATGTCAATGCAGAACATAAGTACGACGGTATGTCAAAAAATGAAATTAGAGTAGGATTGCTTCATACGCATTTCTGGTCTATATATTCATCGTTTCATGACATCGCTGGTGTTAGGAAACTGGTAGAACAAGAGATAGGCAATGAACATCTTAAAGCGTTTATTGCCAAAGTACACGTTGATCAAGATGGTGAACTACATGTCGAGTTGAGAATGTACGACTTGTTATCAATACCATTGTCTGAGGGAGAAGTAAAAGATAAAGTTAATTTTGAGAGACAGAGATTTAACCCGGGTTATCCTCTTTCTCTTTTTAGACACTACTCAATAAACATAGACAAATTTGGCAATGAATCAATGATCCAGTCAAACGGTAGAAGTTGTAATACAGTACAATAGGAAATAAAGCTATGAAAATTATTCAGTTGTTAATTTTATCGTTCATGTTAGTGGTAATGGAAGGAGTTTCTGAATCTCCTCAGATTTCGGTATTGGCTGGACCTAAGACTGTTAAGGAGCAAATTAAACTTGGGTATGACGTGAATGCCCAAGATGATTTTGGACATACTCCTTTAATGGAAGCCGCATACTGGAATGAAATCGAGGTGACTAGATTGCTTTTAGAAGCTGGAGCGGATGTAAATATACAGGACAAATATGGTAGCACAGCATTAATCGAAGCAGCTGGATATGGGAGGTTAGAAATTGTAAAGCGTCTTCTAATAGCCGGGGCAAATATAAACGTATTGGATAATCTGAAATTTAATCCACTTCATAGTGCTGCTGTCAACGGACATATAGAAGTTGTCGAGTATCTAATTAAAAAAGGAATAGACATTAACAATATAGATATTCGTGGACAATCCGTCTTACACAGCGTAAGAAATTCATACCGACCTATCCCAAATCATAAGATTGTCGCAGAAATTCTAGTGCGCAACGGCGCGGTAGATGTATGGAGTGAGAGAGGAAAAAAGATGACGACAGAGGAATTGCTTAATGTTCTTAGGGGAGGTGGCCCTTCAGTCAATGCAGGTAAGTCGAATTCGACAAACGCCAACTGTCTTGAGAAGTTAGCCTTTGAACCAACTATTAGGTCTGATTCCGCTTCTTGTACCAAAGAAAACTTAGACAACCCAACTCGCTGATGTAACAAGTCTGTCAATTCTGTGCGTGTTTTGTAGTATAAAGGTAGAAATTCATCTGAAACAATACAAAGACTTGCAATTTTCGCAAGAAAATGTACGATTGTTGTCCTGAGGAGAAAAGAGCAAACAATGCGATCAATCCGGCGTTGCGCAATAGCCGCTGATTCTGTTGTGGATACACCCGGGTGCCGCTTGTCAGCACTGAGCTGTTTTAGCGATTCGAAGCTTGTACAGTCCCGCAAACAGCTGAGAATGGTTTAGGAGTATAAGTGTAGAAATTCATCTGAAAAGACTTGCAATCTCCGCACGAAACGTGTACACTTACTGATCTGGTTAAAAGCTGAGCAGACTATGCCTTCAATCCGAAGTAGCGCAAAAGCCGCTGATTCTGGCTCGAGTACACATCCGTTCCGCTTGTCGGCGCTAGAGTGCTATGGTGATTTGAGACTGGCTACAAAATTGTGTCTAATGCTGATACTCATGTTTTGTCTGTCGACTGGGAGTTTTTCACCTTTTGCTCATGCGACCAAGGATTACGTAGTTCCGGTAGGTCAATCGGAACGAAGAATGCCGACTGTGACAGTCACAGCTAGTCGAAGCCGTGGAGGTGGCTCAGGGCTTTTGTCAATTTCGATGTCAGGAGGCGGTTTCTCACCTTTTGGAGCATATACTCCGTTTGGGGACGAGTACTTCTTTATGTCGTCGTGTAATCGCCGCCGAGACGATACGTCTGACTTATGCAAAAACATTTGTCGGATATTTCCAGACTCTCCGAAGTGTCCAGATTCAAACAAGAATAAGCTGCCAATACCCGATTCCGCAGAGGAAATATTGCCGCCAGTTACAGTTTCGGAGAATAAGAAGAAGGACGATCGCAAAAAACTGAACCTACTCAACTATAGCGGGCCTCCTGCGCTCGTTCTTGAGCCTGTTGAGGCAGTAGTTCCGTGTATTGATTCGAGTCGTAGTCACAGAATGAATTTTCCGATCGGGACTCATCGGAAACGTAGCATTGTTTCAGGAGAATATTACAAAATTAGATTTCGTGAGGAGAAACTATATAAATTGGTTAGAGAAGCAGTTGATGAAATGGCACTCCCTGGGAAAGACGGGATAGCAATTGATTGGAAACGAGGGCAAGAAGGCGGGTTCTATATATACTGGAACAGAATAACTGGAAACTTTAGAATAGGCGAAATTTCAGAAGGTAATCTATACGAGTTCTCAGTCAATATAACGTTCGAAAATGATAAGATGAACAAGGATGAAATTAGAATAGGTGTACTCCACACACAACCATCTTCGGTTAGTCCATCGTTTCACGACATTTACTCAACGAAACACATGATAAAACATAACCAAATATCACAAAAATACGCTAAAGATTTTATAGCCACAGTAAAAATTGACAGCGAAGGGAAAACGTTCGTCGAGCTAAGAATGTATGATTTCGTCTCTATTCCATTAACAGATAAGGAAATACTTGAAGGAGTGCAAAAGGAAATCATATCTGAAAAACCTAATTATCCCTACATCTTGTTCGATCAATACTCAGTTGAAATAGATTTGAATGGTTCCTTAGTGAATTCATCAAATGGTCAAGCAAATTGTGGATGATAAGTTACGGAGTTCGTAATGAGATTTACTGTATTAATTGTACACCTATTTGGTCTATTTTTGGTCAACAACGCTTGGTCTGAGGATATTTCTGTCCTGTCAACCTCCGATGAACTGAAGCAACAAATAGCGTTGGGATACGATCTAAACAAGATTGATGAATTCCAACAAACTCCCCTGATGAATGCAGTTTATTGGAATAAAATTGAGAATGCGAGGTTGCTGTTGGAAGCTGGAGCGAATGTCAACAAGCGAAATAGATATGGTAGAACTGCTATAATTCACGCAGCAATATACGGGAGACTTGAAATTGCTAAGTTGTTAGTTCGCTTTGGGGCCTATTTTGATGATAAAGATTACGAAAGCTATACCACGCTTCATTTCGCTTCTATAAATGGGAAAGTTGAGCTTGTTAAATACTTAATTTCATTAGGAGCGAATGTGAACAATGTCAATGTAAAGGGGAAGTCGATTTTGTACTCTGTTCAAAATACTGAACTACAATCATATAATAGGAAAAGAGTAACAGAAATTCTAACAGAAAACGGAGCAGTAGAAATTTATAACAAGCCGACAGGTAACGAATAGCTAGACCTGAGTGTAAAATTGCAAATTCGGTGAACTTTTTGTTAATAGTTTCTTTGACTGTTACTTCGATATAGAGTGAATGATTTGGAATAATTATTTTCGACATAAACATTTGCAGCTAAAAAAATTTGCTATGGATAGAAAGACTGCTAACAGGGCACAATAAGATGCGACTTGTCAGATTATTTGTAATGTTCCTAATTTTAAATAACTTGGGAGCTAGTGCAGAGATTCAAAAACTGTCTATTTTCGAGTCTCCTAAGAAGGTTCAAGAAGAAATAGCAGCGGGATATGACGTGAACGCTAGATATGCATATAATGTTACTCCATTGATAGATGCAGCGATGTTTGGAAAAACTGAGATTGTGAAAATATTAATTGATGCCGGCGCTGAAATCGATCTTGTAGATAATTCAGGCAGTACAGCATTGCACGAATCCGCTATTATGGGTGAACTTGCAATTGCTAAAATCCTAATAGAAGCCGGCGCTGCTATCGATAAGAAAAATCAGTATAACGCAACTCCATTGCAGGCTGCGACTACTAAAGGACACATAGATGTTTCGGAGTATCTAATCAAAAAAGGTGCGGACGTAAACGCACGCGATTTTCGCGGGGAATCAGTATTACATCGAGTAAGAAATTGGAATCAGTACATTCCGCATAGAAAAAAGATAGAAAAATTACTTATAAAACATGGGGCGGTAGACGTGTCACCATAAATAAAATAGGAGTTACCATTCGATGTTGTCTAAGGAATCTTGATGGTTCTCTGTGCAAAAGGTATAATCAAGACAGGCCACCTTACTTTCGGAGAGAATGTTTAACGGCAAAGACTACAGGATTTTTGGAACGGTGACAGGTTTTCTGACATATCCTTGTTTGCAAGAGACTGAGAAATTACTTCTGCAATTGAAGATTTGTCGGAGAAACTTAAATGTTGTAGTAGCTGATAATGGCAAGAAGTTTCAGATTTTAGTGTACTTTGTTACCGGTGAAACTCGCTCCGAGTCGGTCTAACAAAGGTTCCGAAAGTGCGTCAGTTCGGCATCAGGTGTTATAGCCTTATTGGCAACAAGAAAACCGCACCTCTCGCTGATTGTACACCGAAATGTTTGCCGAAGATACTAAACTCAATACCTCTAAATCCGCGATCGCCTTACTTTGAAGGAATCTCCCTTGCCGCAGACATCTACTTCAGAAACCGACACAGTGATTTTGAGAGGGCTTAACTTGACAGTCTTTTGTAAGCCAAGAGTTGTCAGAATCGGAACATCACTCACTCAACCGTTGAGTCGCAATTTTTTCGCGTCGGGAATCAAGTACGAGAGGTAAGGAAAATAGCAAGCGAGTACAGAACTGCAGGCTTCAAGTGGTGCTTCTATTTCGAATTTTACGGGAGAAACTGAATTTGAGGAACGACTCTAAGTTCCAGACTACCTCAAAACAGTCTTCCTTCCTCTTGCAGAAACGCTATAAGGGGGGGGGGGGGCGTGCAAAATGCCTTATTGATAACCTCAGTGACACCCAAAGTTTGCTTGATAGCAATGGTCAGATTTGCAGATCATGTCTGTTGACTGACTAAAAATTATTAGTCGAGTCACTGAACGGGTAAACCGAAGGAGCATGGATTACGTTAACCTAGATAACTGAAAAATTTTGACTGCGGAGTTTGCAAAATTCGAATTTATCCATATATTGTCCAGAGTGGAAAGCCTTAGCTAACCTCAACTCTGTTTGGCCCCTTAGTTCAATTGGATAGAGCACCGGACTTCGAATCCGGGGGTTTCAGGTTCGAGTCCTGAAGGGGTCGCCAAACTCGCGGGGGTGGTTAGTTTGGCCTAATCTCTCTTTCCTCATCAGTTCTGCTAGCCAAACTGCCCGCCAAAGACGCTTTCAAGTTGGCATCCTCGGCATCCGACCACTTAATCTTTTTAAGTTTCTTAGTCAGTGCAAACCCAAGTACCTCGTTTATGTCGGAGACTGGGATTATATTGAGCTTGGTCTTGACGTTGGTGGGTATCTCTTCCAAGTCTTTCTTGTTTTCCAAGGGAATCAACACTGTCTTTATACCGCCCCTGAGAGCGGCAAGTAATTTTTCTTTCAGTCCTCCAATTGGCAAAACGCGCCCGCGCAGTGTAATTTCTCCTGTCATTGCCACTTCGCGATCAACGCTAATCTTAGTCAACAGCGAAACAATTGCCGTAGTCATAGCGATTCCTGCCGACGGTCCGTCTTTTGGGGTAGCGCCTTCGGGAACATGAACATGAATGTCGGACGTGTTAAACACGTTCGGCTTTATACCAAACTCAATGGCACGACTTCTGACAAGCGAAGATGCTGCTTGAATAGATTCTTTCATCACCTCTCGCAGGTTACCGGTGACCTTCATCCCTCCCCGGCCGGGCATAGAAACAGCCTCAATTGTTAGCAAATCTCCGCCAGTTTCAGTCCATGCAAGTCCAGTCGCTGCGCCGACCTGATTCGTCTCATCTGCCAAACCGTATCGGAATTTTTCAACGCCCGCGAAATCTTTCAGATTTTCTGGATTGATTATGACTGATTTCTCATCAGATTGAGAAATCTTCCTCACCGTTTTACGAGCCAGTTTATTGACTTCACGTTCAAGGTTCCTCACACCAGCTTCACGGGTGTAGTAACGAATGATATTCTTAACAGCATCTTCCTCTAAATCCCATTCCTCTTCGGTGAGGCCATGATTCTCGCGACCTTTGGGGATCAGATATCGCTTGGTGATCTCTAGTTTCTCATCTTCGGTATAGCCAGCAATACGTATTAACTCAAGGCGATCAATCAGCGGTTGAGGCATATAAAGAGTGTTCGCTGTTGTGACAAACATTATGTCTGAGAGATCATAATCGACTTCGAGATAATGGTCATTGAACATGTGATTCTGTTCCGGATCTAAAACTTCAAGCAATGCAGATGCCGGATCGCCGCGATGATCCATCCCCATTTTGTCGATCTCATCAAGAAGGAATAAGGGGTTACTGGATTTAGCTTTTTTGATAGATTGTATAATTCTACCGGGCATCGAACCAAGATACGTGCGTCGGTGACCTCTAATTTCGGCTTCGTCGCGAACTCCGCCAAGAGATACCCGGATAAAATCACGCCCCGTAGCCTTTGCTATCGACTGGCCTAGCGAAGTTTTCCCAACTCCAGGAGGGCCAACAAGACAGAGAATAGAGCCTCGCATCTTATCGGTGCGTTTTTGAACCGCCAGATACTCAATGATCCTTTCTTTAACTTTATCTAAACCAAAATGGTCATCATCAAGTTGTTTTTGAGCAGTATCTAGATCAATGTCAATTTCTTTACGTTTTCCCCATGGAAGAGAAAGCAACCAGTCCAAATAGTTCCTCACGACCGTAGTCTCAGATGACATAGGACTCATTTGACGCAGTTTCTTCAATTCGGCTTGAGCCTTCGTTCTAGCCTCTTCGGATAGAGGCATCTCTTTGATTTTGGATTCAATCTCCTCAAGTTCACCTTTTTCGGATTCAGTTCCCGAATCGCCAAGTTCCTTTTGAATGGCTTTCATCTGTTCGTTTAGATAGTACTCTCGTTGGGTCTTCTCCATTTGCCGCTTTACTCGATTCTTGAGTTTGCGTTCTACTTGCAATGTGCGCATTTCATTATCAAGAAAATCTATGACTTTTTTCAACCTTTCCTTGACATCAGTTGTTTCTAACAAGGTTTGTTTTTCATTGAGTTTTATCGACATTTGGGCCGCGATGGAGTCCGCAAGATGACCTGCAACAGGAATCTTAGCAATATTTGCGACGACATCTTGACTAATTTTGCGGTTAATCTTCGCATACTTTTCGAAAAGTGTATTGGCATTCTTGAACAGGGCAGGGAGGTCTTTCCCACTTGCGGCCCCTTCCTTCAGAATTGAAACTTTCGCTTTAAAATGGTCTTTATGGTCTTCCATCTTTACGAGCTTAGCTCGAGATTTTCCTTCTACCAATATTTTAAGCGTACCATCCGGTAGTTTAAGCAACTGTAAGACATTGGCAACAGTCCCGACGGGATTAAGGTCATTAATGCCGGGATCATCGATAGTTGAGTCTCGCTGAGAGACAAGCACAATTTGATTACCGCTCGCGTCAATTTTGCCTAAGGCTTTAACTGATTTAGATCGACCAACGAAAAGCGGTGATACCATGTCTGGGAATACGACTATGTCTCGCAATGGTAAGACTGGTAGTATATTAGGATCGGTAGCTTTCGGCATATGTCACTCCGTGAAACGTGTTTGCAACTGAGATGTTGTTGGGGTGAATAGAATAAATAGATAAGAACAGAACTTTTGAATTCAACCTTTATAGAAGATTTTGTGCTTACCCCCAAGTTAAGATGCTTTCGCTGTTTCAAATTGGCTTGGCTTGGAATGAACTACCAATGGTTGAGCGTTGCCGGCAACAACTTCCGCATTAACGACGACTTCAGTAATACCTTTGCGAGACATATCTGGAAGATCAAACATCGAATCAAGAAGTATTTGTTCCATAATGGAACGCAATCCTCGCGCTCCAGTTTTCCTCTCCAAAGCTCTACGAGCAATTGCCTGACACGCTTCATCGGTGATCGTGAGACTTACATTGTCAGTTTGGAATAAATGCTGGTACTGTTTTACTATTGCGTTTTTTGGTTCATTTAAGATTCTGACCAGAGCCGGGGCATCTAAATCCTCAAGAGTTGCGACGACAGGTAGTCGCCCAATAAACTCTGGGATAAGGCCATACTTTTGCAAGTCTTCGGGCTCGACATCTTTAAGGATGTCAGTCGCACTTCGTGACTCCGGGTCTTTAATGTCTGCCCCAAATCCAACAACAGATTTTGTACTGCGAGCTGAAATTATGTTTTCCAATCCTCCGAAAGCACCTCCACAGATAAATAGGATGTTGGTGGTGTCAATTTGCACGAATTCTTGAGCCGGATGTTTTCGGCCACCTTGGGGTGGAACAGATGCTGTTGTTCCTTCCATAATTTTCAGCAAAGCTTGTTGCACACCTTCGCCCGAAACATCCCGGGTTATCGAAGGATTATCTGCTTTTCGAGTAATCTTATCAATCTCGTCAATGTATATTATACCTTGTTGAGCGCGTTCGACGTTGTAATCCGAGGCTTGTAGAAGCTGAAGCACGATGCTTTCAACATCATCGCCAACATAACCCGCCTCGGTTAATGTCGTTGCATCGGTCATAGTGAATGGCACATCTAGCGTTCGTGCCAGGGTCTGTGCCAAAAGTGTTTTCCCACATCCCGTTGGACCGATCAATAGGATATTGGATTTAGCGAGTTCAATAGCGGAATCGGTTTTTCCCTGAGCAATTTTTTTGTAGTGGTTGTGAACAGCAACAGCCAAATTTCGTTTTGCAACTTTCTGGCCGATCACAAAGTCGTCCAAAATTTTATTGATTTCAGCTGGCGTCGGGAGGCCGCCATTTGCACGAAGAGTGGACGTGTTGTCCTCTTCATGAATAATATCCATGCAAAGTTCGACACACTGATCGCATATGAAGACGGTGGGTCCTGCAATGAGTTTTCGAACTTCGGGCTGGCTTTTCCCACAAAATGAGCAGTACAGTGGGCCTTTTGATTCGCCAGAATTGGATTGGTTGCTCATTAATGATCCTTAGAATAGGTCTCGTTTTGCTATGAATATGGGGGTTCAGGTACTCGGATACGTTCGGTAAAGAACGCTGCTCAAAATCGCTAAAACCAAGAAACCGAAAAAATTTACTTGAACTACTCAGATTCTTCGTCTGTTCTAGCTTCGTACACTCTGTCAACGATACCAAATTTTTTGGCATCGGAGGCGGTCATAAACGAATCTCGTTCTAGCTTGTTCTCAACTGATTTTTTGCTTTGTCCGGTGTGTTTGACGAACATAGCATTCAGTCGCTTTTTCATCTCTAAAATTTCGTCGGCGTGGCGTTTTATGTCAGTTGCAACGCCTTGATACCATCCAGAAGGTTGGTGTACCATGATTCGCACGTTTGGCAGAGCGAGGCGTTTTCCTTTTTCTCCTGCTGCGAGAAGTAGTGATGCCATAGAGGCCGCTTGCCCAATGCAAACTGTCGATACCGGACACTTGATGTATTGCATAGTATCGTAGATCGCTAATCCGGCAGACACCCAGCCACCAGGGCTGTTGATATAAATGGAGATGTCTTTTTTCGGGTTTTCGCTTTCTAGGTAGAGTAATTGTGCTGTCACCGAGGTTGCGATTGAGTCGTCAATTGCTCCCGTAATGAATACTATGCGTTCTTTCAGTAAGCGGGAGTATATGTCATACCCCCTTTCGCCGCGGCTGGTCTGTTCGACAACATAGGGAATGAAACTGAAGGCAGTTGGTTCGTTGTTATTCATAGAGGGCTCCTTGGATTTAGACGGGGACTCCATTTTAGTTAGGAACAGGTGATAATGGAGACTCGATTATGCGCTCAGGAGATAGCAGTGCGACATAACCTTTTGGATACCGTACGGCAGTCGTTTTGCTAGCGAACACTCTTACGTAATAGTAATGAACAAGAATATCAAGTAAACCGGAAAATAAGGTGGGTAATTTATAGGAACATTCCGGGATCGTCACTTAAACTGAGTTGTCGGACTGTAGACCTAAACGACGAATAATTTGTAAGGGTTTAGCAAGTAGAAATTTCTTTCCGATGAATTCGCAACATTGCATCGCCTAGAGAACTTTTCATTCAGGTTATCTCAATTCAGGTGACACTTTTCCTATAGGACTAGGTGTTTCGGTAGAAGAAAATGGGATTACCTATTCGGAAAATGGTCTAATAGTATGGAATTCATCCATTTAGTCGAATTAAGGATAATCAGAATCTCCTCTAGCAGAACAGTTCCCTTTAAGAAAACCCAAATAACGATAGATTTCCTGTATAATGATTGTCAGGATGCGAACTTCAATCAAGATTAGTTTATCTTTTTTTTTATTTGCAGTTCAAAAATATTCTCAACGCAAGGAGAAACTATGCCAATTCTATATGGTTACTGGCGATCTTCTGCTACCTACCGAGTAAGGATAGGGGCCAACTTGAAAGGTATAGACTATTCTTCGATTCCGATAAATCTTCTCAAGAAGGAGCAGCTCGGTGAAACGTATACGCAACTGAATCCCGAGCAATTACTTCCTGCATTCAAGTTAGATAATGGCATTGTATTAACGCAGTCAATGGCAATTTTAGAGTATATTGAAGAGGCGTATTCGACGGGTGAGCAATTGCTACCGTCCGACTTCATTCAGCGAGGTAGGGTTCGTGCTTTCGCGAACGTTATTGCTTGTGACACGCACCCCATTCAAAACCTAAGGGTGATTAACTATCTGGAGTCCAAATTCAACATTGAGTCTGAGAGGCGTGCAAAATGGGTGAAGCATTGGATCGAAACAGGGTTTACGGCTCTAGAATCGATTGCCGCTTCGAGAAATACGCAATTTCTGTTTTCTGATAAGCCGACCTTAGCGGAAGTTTGTTTAGTTCCACAAGTTTTCAATGCCAGGCGTTTTAGAGTGGATATGAATAGGTTTCCTAATCTTGCTCAGATTGATAGTCAATGCAATGAACTCACAGCTTTCCAAAAGGCTCATCCTGCCAAACAGGAGGATGCAATCAGTTGAGAGAGGCTCCAGAGTCGTTACCGACTCTAATTCGCATGGCTACTTCGAACTTCGATTTTCTGTTGTTGCAAACATGTTGTATCCTAATGAACAAATTTTTATGGGGTGAGACGAATCTTTATGCACAAACTCATTGTTGGAAACTGGAAGATGAATGGGGTCGCTGAGTCTCTCCAGCAGGTTAGAAAGGTCGTCGATGCGTCTGAGAATCAATCTGATAACGTGCAGGTCGTGATTTGTCCTCCTTACACTTTGATAGATCGAGCTCGCGAATTAACCCAAAACTCGAAAATATCTATCGGAGGGCAAGATTGCCATTCAAATGTGTCAGGACCTCACACCGGAGATGTGTCCGCCGAAATGTTAGCAGACCTTGGTGCAAATTTTGTGATTGTTGGCCACTCTGAGCGACGAGACGCGTATAGTGAAACCAATGCTTTAATAGCAGCCAAAGCCCGTGCCGCGCTAAAATCAGGCTTAACGCCAATAATTTGCGTCGGCGAGAATTTAGAAACCCGAGAATCGGGGCAAACTTTAGAATTTATAGCAAAGCAAATTCGGGAATCGATTCCCGAAGAATCGGAAATTACTTCAATTGTTATTGCATACGAACCCGTTTGGGCAATTGGAACAGGTAAATCAGCAGACGCGACTCAGATTAACGAGGTTCACACGTTCATAAATGCCGAGATAAAGAAAAGATTCGCGTTTGAAGGGGAGGTGAGAATACTCTATGGCGGCTCAGTTTCGCCTACCAATGCGAAAGATATATTTACGATTCCGAATGCACACGGAGGATTGATTGGAGGAGCCAGCTTGAAAGCGGATAGTTTTCTGTCCATATGTCAGGCAGTTCGTTAGCAAAATTCGTGGTATAAGCTATAATATCAATTAAATTCTGGCTCAATAAACCCTCAAAGACACTTTCTTCTCATGCAAAACGTTATTCTGTTCATTCATATTTTGGCGTGCGTCACAATGGTTGGCGTGGTTCTCTTGCAACGGTCTGAAGGCGGAGCCTTAGGAATAGGCGGCGGTGGAAGTGGTTTAATGTCCGCTCGCGGCGCGGCTGGTACTCTCGTTCGTATGACGATGATTATTGGAGGTATATTTCTAGCAACAAGTTTAGCCTTAACTGTTATTGCGAATCGATCAAGCGAGGATTCTTCTGTCCTTGATGCAGCAGGGGGTATAGAGACTACGGGTTCATCAGGTGTTGCGAGGAGTGTTGATGACATATCGGCTCCGTTATTCGATGAGGAGGAAAGTACGTCAAGGTCAGCGGACAACGAAGAGAATCGCCGTACTGAAAACTAGTTTGCGAATAGTTCGAATTTGGGACTTGACGCAATCGATCAACTAAAGGCAAGTTAAGAATCCATGACCCGCTATATTTTCATTACTGGCGGTGTGGTGTCTTCCTTAGGTAAAGGTATAGCTTCGGCAGCTTTGGGAACCTTGTTACAAGCGAGAGGTTATGGCGTTCGTCTTCGCAAATTAGATCCGTATTTGAATGTCGATCCCGGGACTATGTCTCCGCTTCAACACGGTGAGGTGTTTGTAACTGACGATGGCGCGGAAACGGATTTGGATTTGGGGCATTACGAGCGTTTCACCGGCGTTTCTGCACTGAGGACTGACAACGTAACGACTGGACAGATTTATAGACAAATCTTGGAGATGGAACGAAGAGGTGATTTTCTCGGCGCGACCATCCAAGTCATTCCTCATGTAACGGACGCAATCAAAAGATTTGTTCTGTCGAACCCTGGAGTAGGAGTAGATTTTGTACTTTGTGAGATTGGTGGAACCGTAGGCGATATCGAAGGATTACCATTTTTTGAAGCGATTCGGCAGCTTCGACAAGAGTTAGGGAATAAAGAATGTGTCTTTGTTCACTTAACTCTTCTTCCATATATATCAGCTGCCAGCGAGATGAAGACCAAACCCACTCAACATAGTGTTAAAGAACTTCGCTCAATCGGAATCCAGCCTGACATTTTACTCTGTCGATGCGATCGAGAAATACCAGAAACTGAGAAACGAAAGATTGCCAGTTTTTGTAATGTTCGACCGTCGAGTGTTATTGAAGGTGTCGATGTCGGGCATATCTACGATGTTCCTAACGCCTACCATAAGCAAGGATTTGACGATGAAATCCTCTCTCATTTCGGAATTACATCCGACCAGTCTCCGGACTTGACCAAGTGGACAAATATCTCCGAAACCATTCGATCACCTGATGGTGAGGTGAACATTGGAGTTGTAGGAAAATACGTAGATGTTCCTGATGCCTACAAATCGGTTCTTGAAGCATTGGATCACGGCGGATTAGCCAATCGCGTGAAAGTCAATAGTACTCTGATAAGTTCAGAAGATTTAGATAACGCCGACACGCTTCACGATAGTCTGGATCAATACGACGGTATTTTGATTCCGGGTGGATTTGGTGAACGAGGGGCATCAGGTAAAATCAATGCCTCAGGATATGCTAGGAAAAACAAAATCCCATTCTTCGGTATTTGTTATGGTATGCAGCTGGCGGTAATAGAGGTTGCTCGCAATCTTGCCAATTTGCCAGATGCTGGAACGAGTGAATTTCAAAGTTCCGGAACACCTTTAGTCGGTTTGATGACGGAATGGATGAAAGGAGACTATATTCATCGTCGTAGCCGCCAGGACAATAAGGGGGCTACGATGCGGCTCGGTGCTTATCCAGCCGTATTGGATAAAGATAGTATGGTGGCTTCAATCTACAATTCAACCGAAATTTCAGAGCGGCATCGACATAGATATGAAATAAACAAAAATTACATGTCTCAGCTTGAGAGATTTGGGATTCATTTCTCTGGGATGTCGCCGGATGGTAATTTACCGGAGGTTATGGAAATTAGGGATCATCCATGGTTTGTAGGAGTGCAGTTTCACCCTGAACTCAAGTCAAGACCATTTGAACCTCATCCACTTTTTGCAAGTTTCATTGGTGCTGCCGTTAAACAAAGTAGACTTGTTTAAGTGTTTAGATTTTTAATATTAAAGTGAACGACTATGCGAGAGACGGAATTCTCTGTTGGAGATAAGAAGATTGCCGGCATCGAATTCGGCAATCAGAACGAGCCATTATCTGTTCTGTGGCTTCACGCGACTGGAATCAATGCCTACACCTACAAATCAATTCTAGTACAGATTGGGAAGTCTGCGCGTATAGCGGCTATAGATTTACGAGGACATGGTAAGACTAACCTTCCGGCCGACCACGAACATTTGAAAAATTGGAACGATTTTCGAGATGATACCATTCGCTGGATTGAAGCTAACGCTCCGCAAGGTTTGGTTATAGGTGGGCATTCAATGGGTGGTTGTATTGCCTTGCTGGTTGCAGGCAAGCGCCCGGATTTAGTGAAAGGGATGTTGATGGTTGATCCCGTCATATCGCCTCGTATGACCTATTTCAAAGAACATATACTGCCATTTAAATTAATAAGAAAGTCAGTAAGGGAACTCTCCAACAATGCTGCGAAACGTCGTAGAGAGTTTGATTCTATAGAGGAACTGAGACAAAGTTATTTGCGGAAGCCCATGTTCAAATCTTGGATAGAACCCTTTTTTGAAGATTACTTAGTTGGTTCCTTCGATCCTCCTAATACTGAGCATGCAAAGTGGAAATTACGGTGTCCTCCGAAATGGGAATCTGCGATTTATCTCGCTCACTGTAATCGTCCTTGGAAGGCAATGAAAATAGCCGGCAGTGAGGGAATTCCCGGTGTCATTCTTCTCGGTGAGATCGGATCCGTGATGCGATTACAAGATGTCGAACGATTAAAAAAGTTAGATCCGCGGTTAAACTATAAAGTGATAGAAGGGACGACCCACTTTTTAGCTATGGAGCGCCCAGATTTGGTTATCGAAGAATTAGGCAAACTGATTGAACTAGCGAAACAAGGGTAATGTCCGATATTCAGAAAGTGACTGAAGATGGGCAGGTTATCCCATTTCAGTTAGATCAAACACCCGTCCAAGGTCGTCTAGTTCGTTTGGGACAAGAAAGTGTTGGTTCAATTTTATCCCGACACGAGTACCCGGACGCTGTAGCAAGATTGCTAGGAGAAGCAATTTTGTTTTCCTGCTTGGTTGGAAGCGCTCTAAAGTTTGATGGTCGAATTTCCGTACAAATAGAAGGAACGGGAGCGATTTCTCTGCTTATTGCCGAGTACAACGTAGAAGGAGGGGTAAGAGGTTATGCACGATTTGATAAAGACACACTTGAAGAAATTTTATCAGTTCAAGCTGAAAAAAATTCGTTGAAAGCCAAGTTTGGTGAGGATAGTCGATTGGGTTTAACTGTTATTCATAGCGATCCGTCAATGCAACCCTATCAGGGAATTATCCCGCTAACGAAGAAGACTCTCGCCTTGTGTGCCGAGGAATACTTCTTGCGTTCCGCACAAATCCCGTCGCGGGTAAAGTTAGCAATGGCTCAGCTAGCTGTTCCGAATAAAGAAACGTGTTGGCGAGGTGGTGGAATGTTGATTCAGAAAATTGCCTCTAGCGACAATTTTGATGTTGACGATGATTGGGAGACAGCAGACGCGCATTTTTCAACGCTTTCTGATCACGAACTCGTTGATCCCTTGTTGTCGTCCCAAAATTTGCTTTATCAGTTATTTCACGAGCAAGGAGTAAGGGTCGGCGAAAGCGTCGCTATTGAGGATCAGTGTACGTGCAATAAGGAGAGATTCAGAACCACATTGCAGAAAATGCCGAAGAAAGAGTTATTGGATTTGGCAACTGAGGCGAAAACTCTTCCTTTACAGTGCCAGTTTTGCGGAAGAGAGTTTCTTATTGCACTCAGTGAAGTCGTAACTGATTAGTCGAGAATTCTGTGTAGGTGAAGAGAAAGTATGAAGGGCTAAAAAGGTATGAAAATACTCTATCTAGAAGATTATAACTTAGATCTACATCATTGGGTAATACTCGGAGTCAGTGTCGCCATTAGCGGAATTCTATCCATTTACTTTTTACATGATGTCGAACTTGTAACTTTCTTAATACTCTTTGCTGTATTGCTTGCTTTGGCATCAATGATCGACTGGAAGCATGGCAAAATTCCTGACTTAGTGAACTTGATGATACTGGCATTTGGATTGCTGATGGTAGTTCGAATTGCCTCAGCCGATTGGTGGCACCACTTGATTGGTGGCATAGTTGGGTATGCCAGTATAAGGATTATCGAGATTGTCTATCGAAAAACAAAGAAGCAGGAGGGAATAGGGAGAGGAGACGCGAAAATGATCGGCGTTACAGGGATTTGGGTAGCTTGGTCTGGCTTGCCTATCCTTCTTCTGATCGCAAGTCTTTCCGGAATCGTATGTGTTCTGATTTCGTCAATCGCGCAAGGCAAAAAGCTTAATCAACTATTTGACCAAAAATTTGCCTTCGCTCCAGCCATAGCATTGGGTGCCTGGTCTACCTGGTTCTACTTACTTAGCAAACAACTCCTCTAAGAAGTTTTTGGCAGTCTGAAAACTTCGTCGGTCAGAATTTGCATCATAGACGGTTCCAAAATCCGGGTTGTTGGCTTCTGGGTTTGTAAAAGCATGCAAAACGCCACCATACCCATGAATTTGCCAATCAGCATTCGCTTCAGTCATTTCTTTTGAAAAAGCGATCACATCGTCTGGGGTTGCCATGGGATCGTTCCAACCATGCAGAGCAAGGACTTTTGGTTTAATTGAAGATACCTGCAAGTTTGGCGCTGCTCCGAGTAATCCATGAAATGAAATTACCCCGCTTATGTTCATGTTAGCCCGGGCCATATCTAGAACGCTTAAACCACCAAAACAAAATCCAATTGCTGCCGATGTATTCGCGTCCCGTCCGGTTTTCTCTTGGGCATAGGTCAAACTACCTTTTAAGCGATCCTGAAGTTCGGCCCGATTTCCGGCTAGGGGAGTCATGAGGGCTTGGCATTCTTCTGTTGTTGTTCCTCGTTTGCCTTTGCCGTAAACATCGGCTGCAAATCCACAGTAACCGTTTTGAGCAAGCCAATCCGCTTTACCGCGCTCAAAGTCTCCCTGTCCTCCCCATGCATGAAAAACAAGTACTAAAGGGGCTGATTCATTGCTGTCAGGACGAGCGAAATAACCTTCATAAACTTGTCCATTGACATCGTAATCGACAGTCTCTGTTGTAATTCCCATGATAGAATACCTTTCGTGTGGTAAGATGGAACAGGTTCAAAGAATTTAGGAAACCTCCACGATATTGCAAGTGTGTCTATAACAATTTTTTAGTACTTGCTAGAACGGTCTTCTTTTCTTACGTCTCCTCGACTCCTCTGATTGCCCCACCAATATATCGACAATGAACTACAAATCGCTCATATTTCCATTAAGTGTCTTAGTGTTAGTGTTTGGAGTTGGAATACTGATATGTGCGGTGATTGATCGGCTATACTCAAGCGATGCTTGGCCTATTTTTTCAGTGATTGGATTAATCGTCGTAGTTGTAGGGGGCACATTCAGTATTTATAGTGAATTTGAAGCCAAGGAAGATTCCATTGGCTCGCAGGAAGGGTATTTCCTTATTGTCGTTGTTTGGGTTATATTTCCGGTGATTTCCGCGCTTCCCTTTTTAGGATTAGGGTATTCGTTTACGGATTCGATGTTTGAAAGCGTATCTGGACTGACTACTACCGGGGCTACGATCGTAACCGAACTAGATTCAACCCCAGTAGGGTTGCTGTTGTGGAGAGCGGTCCTTCAATGGGTAGGCGGTCTAGCGCTAATAATAACAGCAGTAGTTGTCCTGCCGTCTTTAGGTGTAGCTGGGATGGAGGTGTTTCATTTTGACAGTACAGAGAGTACCGTGAAGTTTACGAAAAATTCTGAACAAACAGCGTATCTGCTAATGGGTATTTATCTTGCCCTGTCTATTCTATGTACGATTTTGTATTGGGCGAACGGAATGAGTTTGTTTGATGCTGTTGCACATTCTATGACAACAGTATCAGCCGGCGGGTTTTCAACGACAGACACGTCTTTCATAGAGAGAAACGATCAAATTCTTATTGTATCGATGGTATTCATGATCTTGGTCGGATTGCCATTTATGCTCTTTAAGCCGCTGGCACAAATGATTCTGGAACTTAGCATAAAAACTCAACTTGCTTTTGAAAGTGGATATCGGTCACTTAGAAATCGATTAGTCATGATAAAGGTTTTTGTGTCACGATACAGTTCAGACAGGAAGAAAGAAAAAAGTTTGGATCGGCTTAACGAAAACCAGCCGAAGACGTATAGAAAAAACAGTAGGCAAGAAGAACGAGATAGTATTCGCAAAAAACTTAAAAAGGTATTGAAAGATACTTATGCAGAAGTTTCAAAATCTCAAATTCGGGTGTATCTCTCGATAATTCTATTGTCTATTGTTGTGATAACAATATTTGGACTCTTTCAAGGTGAGCTAAGAACCGATTTACAGACTCGGGTTTTGCATACAGTTTTCAATGTCGCGTCAGTTCTTACGGGAACGGGGTATGCGAGTGCTGATTACAATGGATGGGGGTCTGGAGTAATGGCATGGTTCATACTCCTTATGTTTTGTGGTGGATGTGCAGGCTCGGCCACTTGTGGTATGCGAGTATTTCGTCTGCAAATCGCATTCAGTGCTGCGAATTCGTATTGCAAGAAAATGGTGAGTCCACACCGCGTATCCCAAAATACCTATGACGGAAAACGCACGGAACAAAGTACTTTGCAAGGGGTGATGGTGTTTCTTTTCTTGTACGTTACGACTTTTTTGGTTTCAGCCGCACTTTTATCTCTTACCGGTTTAGACCCAACGACATCGATATCGGCAGCAGCGGCTTCTGTATCGAATGTTGGACCGGGATTCGGCGAAACAATAGGACCCACGGGAACATATCACCCACTATCTGATATAGGAAAATGGATATGCCTCGTTACCATGTTGCTCGGTCGATTGGAGTTTGTGGCAATCTTTGTTGTTCTGACACCCCGTTTTTGGACATCTTAATATTGAGTATGTATCTCAATCTTCTTCCATGTCCGTCCCTTCAAACATTTCTGTCCATTTAGCGACATCAGAATCTTCAATCTTTCTGACCAGTAAATCAGGCACGGAGATTGGCTGATTTCTAGGAATGATGTCAAGGAGTGAGCCGCTGTATAGCTCAGGCCATTTTCGATTGGATTCACTTACGCCAAGGGCATCTAAAATCGTCTGAGCCAAGTTCGGGACTATGGGATGCGCTATAATGGCAAAGACAACTGCTAGGTTTATTGCACTTCGAACGCTAACTGCGGCAGAACTGACATCTGTTTTGATTTGAGTCCAAGGTTGACTAAGAGTGAGATATTCGTTTCCTAAGGCCCAAATAGCACGAGTTTCTTGAGCGGCCTTTCTAAATTCCATAGATTCGTAATTATCGCTAAGTTTTTGCAATTTATCTTTGATCGTCTGTTCTGTCGACTGTTCAAGGTCTCCAGCGTCTCCCTCGCTTGGGATGTGCCCATCAAATTTAGCATAGCAAAATTTTGTAATACGATTAACGAAGTTTCCTAATGTATTGGCTAAATCGGAGTTGATTGACGTTTGAAACCCTTCCCACGTAAAGGTAGTGTCGGACCCTTCAGGAGCATTTGCCGTCAGATACCATCGCCAATAATCTGCCGGTAGAATTTCAATGGCTTGATCCATAAAAACTCCGCGACGCTTGCTTGTTGAAAACTTATTTCCGTACCAAGTAACCCAGTTAAAGGCCTTTAGTTTATCGACAGTTTTCCAAGGTTCTTTGGAACCAAACAGAGTAACCGGGAAGCTAACAGTATGAAAAGCGACATTGTCTTTACCCATGAATTGAACGTATTCGGTTTCTTCTGCTCCGTGATCATTTCGCCAAAACTGTTTCCATGCGTCAAGATTTCCCTGAGATTCGGCCCATTCTTGTGTTGCACTAATGTATTCAATAGGGGCATCAAACCAGACGTAGAAAACTTTGTTTTCGAAGCCCTGTTTTACTTCTCCATCAGGCGTACAAACTGGTATTCCCCAAGAGAGATCGCGAGTGATGGAACGGTCGCGCAATCCTTCGTCAAGCCATTTTGTTGCGATAGATTTTGCGAGGATCGGCCAATGCGTCGAACGTTCTACCCAGTTTCGAATAGTTTCTTGCATTTTCGATTGTTTGAGAAACAGATGCAGTGTTTCGCGAATCTCAATATTCTTGGAGCCAGAACGAACGGCGTAAGGGTCTTTGAGTTCGATTGGATCCAATACCCGGCCACAACTATCGCATTGGTCTCCGCGTGCCGACTCGAATTTGCAATGTGGGCAGGTTCCTTCAACGTAGCGGTCTGGTAGGAATCGTTTGTCGTCTATCGAATAGACTTGTTCAGAAATTTTCTCTTCTATCAATCCGTTTTCAGCGAGTTTTGCGGCGAAGTGCTGTGTTAGCTGATGGTTATGTTTGCAAGAAGATCTTCCGAACCAGTCGTAAGAAAGCGAGAATCCCTCTCCGGATTTACGCTGTAGCTCGTATTGTTCGTCGCAAAATTGGCTGACCGAAATTTCTAAATTTTCTGCGGCGATTTCAGCAGGTGTACCGTGTTCGTCCGTGCCACAGATGTATAACACTTCATGCCCCTTCAACCTCATAACGCGGGCGTAGACATCTGCTGGCAACATTGAACCTGCAAGGTTACCTAGATGTTTGACACCGTTAATATAGGGCAGGGCTGACGTGATGAGGATACGTCGTTTCGACTGGTGAGATGGCATTAGAATAGATAAAATTCAAATAAATTTTCAATAAAACTTTGAAAAGAGGCAAGTTTGTGGTAATAATTTAGGCGTTATGCAATATAGCACAATAACGGGAGAGATTTTATGCCTAGATTGTTAGGTGTCAACGTTGTAGGGATTTTACTTGCTGGTTTGGCAATGTTTATCGTCGGTGCGTTGATTTACGCCGTTATGTTCACTCACTATATGACAATAGCTTTCGGCTACAGTGTAGACGATTTTGGGCCAAACTCCGCTTATTGGATGATGGGTGGATTGGTTATTGAGCTGATTATCGCGCTGGGAATTGGTAAGATGTTGAAAGTTGGAAAAATTTCAGGTTTGCGGGAGTCCGTGAAATTCACATTGATGCTTGGGATTCTCATTGCCGTTCCGATTTCTGCGTACAATTTTATGTATGGACCGTACCATTCTTTTGAAGGTTTATTGATTTCGAGTGGACACATGATCGTTAACTTCGCCATTGCCGGTGCGATATTTTCTCGATTTGAATGAGGACGATGGAGCAAGTAATAATCAAATCTTCTCACGAAGAGGCGAATTGAAAACTAGTTCTGAAATAAGCAAGTTGAGGGATATTGGTGTATTGTTATACTTCTTTGGACTTTTTTTACACTAATAGGGAGTTAGGTCATGCCTAGATTACTTGGAGTAAATCTAGTTGGGGTAATCTTAGCCGCGATCGCAATGTTACTCGGTGGTTACATTTGGTTCGTAGGAATATTTCCTGAGGCTAATGCTTGGGCCTATGGTTGGTCGCCGGAAGAGTACGCGAATCAGAATCAATACTGGAGAATACTTGGGTTCTTCATTGAATTGGTTATCGCCTTCGGAATTGCACGTTTGTTGAAGTTGTCAGATGTAAAAGGCCTAAAGGATTGTGTGATTTTTGCGTTTTTGTTGGCATTGCTGATTGCCATACCTCCTGTATCCTATCACTTGGCTTATGGCCCATACCACTCAATACCTGGAACACTGGCTGGAGCAGGGCATTTGCTGGTGAACTTTTCAATAGCGGGTGCGATACTTTCGAGGTTTGATTAAGTTTACTGGAACTTTGATAGACGTCCCATAGAGTGTTGAAGCGAGCTGTTCTAAAGATCGTTCAAATACAGAATGCTGGTAAATTTTATTGGAAAAAGTTATGCCTAGATTGTTTGGAGTAAACCTGCTCGGTGTGTTCGCTTCGGCGATACCGATGACTTGTATTGGTTTTTTATGGTTTGTAATTTTGTTTCCTCGAGCGAACAATCTAGCCTTTGGTTGGGCTGAGAGTGACTATATGGAGACAAACACAAGTGTCGTCTGGCGAATCGTCGGTTTCTTTCTTGAATTTGCCATAGCGTTTGGGATTGGGCTGCTATTGAAATGGGCAGGCGTTCGAGGGCTTCAGAACTGCCTTAAATTTTCGCTTGTGCTGGCACTGTTTATTGCAGTTCCTCCTGTATCCTATCATTTTGCCTATGGGCCATATCATGATCTATTAGGGGCACTTCAGGTGGGCGGACATTTGTTAGTAAATTTCGCCATAGCTGGTGCAATTTTGTCGAAGTTCGAGTATGAGTAATGGGTTGCATTCATCGAAATTTTCGAGTCGGGCAACCTAGATTGCTATTCAAACTTTGAGATTCGAGCGGTGCAGTATATCATTGGAACCTATAACTTTCTTTTAAAGTGTATTACCTTTGCCACAACTACTAATGAGGAGTAGCATATGCCAGAAGCATACATAGTCGATACTTGTAGAACCCCACGAGGGATCGGGAAGCAGGGAAAGGGTGCGTTAGCCCATCTCCACCCACAACATCTCGCTGCCACGGTCTTGAGTGCTATACGCGACCGCAATAACCTTGACACTTCAAAAGTGGAAGACATTATTTGGGGAACAAGTTCTCAGCGAGGTGCGCAAGGAGCGGATATAGGACGTATGGCTGCACTTGATGCGGGATACGACATAAAGGCATCTGGCGTTACATTAGATCGGTTTTGTGGATCTGGGATTACAAGTGTGAATCTGGCATCTGCACAAGTTATGGCGGGTATGGAGGATGTTGTCATTGCTGGAGGTACGGAGATGATGAGCTATACATCAGCGACATCTGACCCTAGCGTTCCTCCTATGATCGATGCGGGAAATCTTAGGTTACGTGCGAAGCATCCACAATCTCAGCAGGGGGTCTGCGCTGATGCAGTGGCGACACTTGAAGGTATTAGTCGCGAGGATGTTGATAAATTAGCAGTCGTAAGTCAACAAAGGGCCGCAAGAGCAATTAACGAAGGTCGATTTGATCGATCGTTAGTTCCTGTTCATAATGAGGACGGCTCATTAGCTCTGGACAAGGAGGAGTTTCCACGTCCAAATACGACTTTGGAATCACTCAGCGGTTTAAAAACCGTTTTCGATATGTTTGCAGGAATTCCGGTTGATGATCAAGGGAATACTTACGGGTCACTGGTAACTCAAAAGTATCCTGAGTTAAAAGAATCGGGTATCAATCATGTTCACCACGCTGGTAATTCCTCTGGCGTTGTCGACGGAGCGGCGGCAATCTTGATTGCGTCTGAGCAAGCTTTGAAGGAAAATGGCTGGACCCCTCGAGCGCGAATCGTGGCGACGGCGAATATGGGAGATTGCCCGACTTTGATGCTCAATGCGCCAGTCCCGGCCGCGCAGAAGGTATTGGAGAAGGCCGGCCTAACTGTTGAAGAAATTGATCTGTGGGAAGTTAATGAAGCTTTTTCTGTGGTAACTGAGCGATTTATACGCAAGATGAATGTCGATCGGGAAAAGGTAAATGTTAATGGTGGCGCGATGGCTCTCGGTCATCCCATTGGTGCGACGGGATCGATATTGATCGGTACGGTTGTCGACGAGCTAGAGCGTCAAGGTAAGCAACGTGGTTTGGTGACTATGTGCGCTGCGGGAGGCATGGCCCCTGCTGTCATTGTGGAGCGAGTTTGAAGCACTTTGACGAAGGATTTTGTCAGCAGTAGACCGCACGTTTATTATTTTCCTGGTCATTGTAGACTAAGCTAGGTGTTTAGTCCCGCAAACAGGGTGTCAGGATGATATACTGCCATTATACAGCAATTCTATCTTTAGGAAACAATTATGGGACAGATATTACACCCCAACGCAGTTTCTGCTATTTCTAATGAAACAAGCGAAGTGCCTAAGCGACCGCTTTTTAGAAATAGTACCCTGGATCCTGAAACTAAGTTGTTTTACTTTGTGGAATCTGGGTATTACGAGCCATATATCGGACGGTTTATAACACCAAATAAGAGTCGAAATTTCAATAAGAATATGAATTTTAGTACGGATATAAATCTTTACGATATAAGAAACAACGATCCTGTAAATTTCGAAATTAATCCTCGGTATAGTGTTTTTGACTATGATGTCGAGTATAGAGATTTCCAGGGTTATACTGAAGGTTTTTAGAGAAAAATTTTTTGGTAGTTCTTTATACCGGAGTAGAGACAATGTCAGTAAGAAATATAGAGTTTAGAATTGGCCGTATTTGTTTGCTGATAATATTTGTAGTAATCAATCTCGTTGCTTGTAGTAGTAACTCTTCGGAGGAGTCAAGTTTTTTTTCAACAGGCCAAACTTCAAGCTCGACGGGAAGTATTGGATCAGATTTTTCGTCCATTCCACCTGACGGATCAAAGAGCCCAGCTTCTTCGACAGATACTAAACGTTCGTCTAATAGCACCTCTACTACGTCAGATGCTTCGAAACGGCGACAGGACGATCCCTCGAATTCTTCCTCACAGACAGTTAAGAATAGTATAGACACTTCAAAGGGAACAGGTACGGAACTTGTTTGGCGCAGAAAATACTATTTTAGTTCTGAACTCTATGATTCGTGTGCTTTCCCTGATGCAGTAAAGCACACAGAAGTTAAGTTGGGTTCTGAAGTCCACGAACTGTTTTATATTCGCTCTAAAATTGAAGAAAACAGTTTTCTTAACAAGCAAATCATTGATCTTAACCCATACGATTATGTTAGGAGTCCAAAGAACTAATCCCAACATTTAAAAAATATGACAGGATCCGATAGTTACTATGAAAAACTAATGAAGTCAGCACATTCGGTAAAGGAATTAAAAGATGGTAAGTATGTCGATTCGATTGTTGAAAGTGAGTTTGTAAACTACAATAACATTCAACGAAATGCCTCTTTTGGAATAAACTGGAGGATAATCCGAGACGATACAAAAACTCACGTGATTGTAAAGTATTTAGATCGTGCAAATAGTGCATCTTATAACAAAGGTATCAGAAGGGGCGATAGGCTTGTGCAGGTGGGGGATGTTCGGATAGAGGAAGTTAATGATAGTTCATCTAGAAGAAAACTGTTCGAGATTCTTTTTCCACCGACTCCGCTGAATACCGCAACCGGTGGAACTAGTGACCCTAGAAGTACAAATTTTGTTTTTTTAGATAGAAAAACTGGAAAGGAGAAAAGAGTTGTACTTGAATCGTTTCGGTTTACAGCAGAAAATCACATATCAATTAGTCTTTTAGAGTTAGATAATCAGAACATAGCTTATTTAGCTCTTGCAAATCTACAACCAAAGCGTTTTGACGGAGTAGGTATTACGGACGAATTATACTCGTTATTTGTCAATAAGTTTACAAAACTCAGTAATGAGGTTTCGGATTTAATCTTAGATTTACGATATACAAAGAATGGAAGTATAGTGTATGCGTCTCAGCTTGCTTACTTAATAACAGGTGAAGTTCCTACTACGAATAAGAATTTTGGTACCTATTTACACACATCTAATAATTTGGAGAAAAGTTTTCATAATAATACTGTACCGTTCTTAGACTCTTGCAAAAGGTTGTATCCTTGTTGGAAGGCATTTTTTGGTTATGGGTATTTTGTTTGGTTAATGTATTGGCAAGGTATGAATCCTAACGCAGAACTATACACTACGAAGCTGAAACCGGTTTTGAATTTGGAAAGGGTCTTTATTTTAACATCTGAGGAAACTTGTGGAATTTCTGAGATACTAATAAATAGTTTATTGGGGATAGACTTTGAAGTAATTTTAGTTGGGACTGGAACGTGCGGGAGGCCCTACTACGGGAGTTATTATGGATCTTGTGGAATTAAGTATTTTGTACCTGAGTTTAGGTTTCTAAATAACAAAAAGTTTGGTGATTATTTTGATGGGTTCAAACCAGAAAATTCACCAACTAAAAAAGGAATTTCTGTAAAGGGTTGCTATGTTGAAGATGACCTTACACAAAAACTAGGTTCAAAGGAGGAAAACCTATTGGGAGCCGCCTTACAGTATCGTAAAAATGGAACATGCCCCACTTTACCCAAGAATGTCAACACGTTGGAAAGTAATCGAATGTTTCCAACGGTTTGGTGATATGTCGAGTAAAGTAACTGGAGCAATTCCTGAACAAGTAGTCCATTCTCTTCTTTCAGAACACCTGAATCGAGGCAAATTGAAGGTAGAACGCTCTAAGATGAGATGCTCAAAGGTGTGGTTTTAGAGAATCGTTATATTGATACCTTGATTTGTAGAATGGTTGAAACGAGTTAAAACATATTTAGGAATTTAGATATGACACTGTAAGCTATGTGCTACTGTTGATTGTTTTACCTACAAGTTATGCATTGATGAATTAACTAAATGTTGAGTAACACGATTGTTTGTCGTTTTTTTCTCAGATAAGACCAGTTTTATCTGTTTTGCGATCTGTTTCCCCTGTTCAACACCCCACTGATCGAACGAATTTAACCTCCATAGCCGGCCGGCTAAGTAAGTACGATGTTCCATTAGAGCAATTAAACTGCCGAACGCTATAGGTGTAAACCGGTTAGTCATTATAACAGTGGAGGGTCTTGAACCTTTTAACTCTTTTTGTTTAGCGAGTTGGGTAGAAAAATTGCTAGTATCAGTTTGAAATTGCCTCAAAGACTTACCTTCTGCTAAGACTTCAGCTTGAGCAAAAGCGTTTGCAACGAGACTGGTTTGACCTTCGATGTCTCCTGCATGTTCTGTAGCAATTAGAAACTCGCTTGGTACGGATTGAGAACTTTGATGCAACCACTGATGATAAGAATGCTGTCCGTTCGTTCCCTCACCACCCCAAACTGCAGGTGCTGTGGGGGTGTCTAGCTTTACCCCGTCAGTTGTTACAGATTTACCATTGGATTCCATCTCTAACTGTTGTAAATAGGCTGGAAGCAATCGTAACCGCCTAGAATACACCAGTTCAACTCGCATAGGGTAGTTCATTATGCTTGCATTCCAATAGTCAACCAATGCCAACCTCATAGCGACATTGGTTTCGATTCTCTCATGCATAACGTGCTGATCAGCTAATTCTGCTCCGTATAGAACCTCTTTGATTAGATCTGTTCCGAGAGCGATAAAGCAGGAAAGAGAACCGGCTGACCATATTGAGTACCTGCCTCCAACACTTTCGGGAATGGTAAAGATATTTCCGTTTGAACGTTCAAGCCACTGTTCTGCTAGTTTTTGTTTAGACGTTACTATTGCGACATTGTTACTCCAATTATACTTCAAAGATGAGATCAACCATTTACGTGCACGGTTTAGGTTGTACACAGTCTCCTCTGTTTGAAATGACTTAGATACCCCAATAATAAGAGTGGTTTCTGGGTTAAGCCCGTCTGCAGCTAACTCGAAGTCTAACGGATCAAAATTCGCGCAGAATCTCAATTCAAATCGCCGATCACGTTCCTTGTAGAAGGTATCATAAAGTAACCTTGGGCCTAGGTCAGACCCACCAATTCCTATGTGAATAATGGCCTCATACCTTTTGCCGCAAGCTGCTAGAATCCTACCGTCCCTGATGGCCTCGGCAAATTCGAGCGGAGCCAGTAGACTTTCTCTAACCTGTCTTGCGACCGCGAATGAAGGGTCTTTGCATCGAAGAGCCCAGTGTAGTGCTGGGCGATCTTCAGAAGGGTTTACAACTTCGCCATTAAACAGACACTGAATCGAGTTTTTTAAATCTATCGCTTTACCAAACTGAAGTAGGGCCTGTTCAGCTTTTAGGTCAATCTTTTGTCGCGCAGTATTAACTGTCCACCCTGCGACCGATAAGGTTGAATTCTCTAATCGCCTCTCTGCAATATCTCTTAATGAAGAGTCGTTGAGACGTTTGGCGTGCTCAACCAAAATTGTGTGGTTCATTCGATTAACTCAGATGTTCGGGTAAGAAATTTGCACATTTATTCAAAATATCACAACTTTGCCCTTGAAATTTTATCAGTAAAGGTATAAATGCACTCTTTAACAAATTGCAATCTGCAATTGAAATTCCCCTAAAGATATAAATTCTATCTGATCCTTTCTGAGGATTACTAAGGAGTAGGCTCATGGCCAAAGAAAAGTTTGAACGCACTAAACCACATGTCAACATCGGTACGATCGGACACGTTGACCACGGTAAAACTACGCTGACGGCGGCGATCACGATGATTCTCGCTGAGAAAGCAGGTGGTGGAGACGTAAGGTCGTACGAAGAGATTGATAGTGCACCGGAAGAGAAAGCTCGCGGAATTACGATCAACACTGCTCATGTCGAATATGAGACGGATAGTCGACACTATGCACACGTCGATTGCCCTGGTCACGCGGACTATGTGAAGAATATGATCACTGGCGCGGCACAGATGGACGGAGCTATCTTGGTCGTGAACGCAGCTGATGGCCCAATGCCTCAGACTCGGGAGCATATTCTACTGGCGCGTCAGGTTGGCGTTCCTGCTTTAGTTGTCTTTTTGAATAAAGTTGACCAGGTTGACGACGACGAGCTTCTAGAACTTGTCGAAATGGAAGTCAGAGAACTTCTCACCGAGTATGGTTTCGAAGGGGATGATATTCCAATTGTTTCAGGTTCTGCCTTGGCCGCACTTGAAAGACGCGACGATGCCATTGGTAAAGATAAGATATTCGAGCTGATGGCCGCGGTTGATGACAGTATTCCTACTCCGGAACGTCCTCTTGATAAGCCGTTCTTGATGCCGGTGGAGGATGTTTTCTCAATTTCAGGTCGGGGAACAGTTGTTACTGGCCGAGTTGAGACAGGAATCATCAAAGTCGGTGATGAAATCGAGATAGTCGGTATCAGAGATACCAAGAAGACGACTTGTACGGGTGTTGAGATGTTCCGAAAACTGCTTGATCAAGGTCAAGCGGGTGACAATGTTGGGTGTCTGATCCGTGGAATCGAGCGAGACGGCGTAGAACGCGGTCAGGTTCTTTGTGCGCCAGGTTCTATTACTCCGCATACCAAGTTTGAAGCCGAGGTCTACATTCTCAAGAAAGAAGAAGGCGGTCGACATACTCCGTTCTTCTCGAACTATCGTCCGCAGTTCTACTTCCGGACGACAGACGTGACGGGAGTTGTGTCTTTGCCGGCGGATAAAGAGATGGTTCTCCCGGGTGACAACGTTAAAATCAATGTAGAATTGATTCAACCGATCGCCATGGATCCTCAGCTTCGATTCGCAATTCGTGAGGGTGGGCGGACGGTCGGTTCCGGTGTTGTAACTGCCATACAAGAGTAACTTTTAGCGATTTTGTTGTTCAACTGTAATCTGCTAGGAAAACAAAATTTTAAGATTTTAACTTGTATTTTCAAGAAAACTCTCCATTATACAAAGTATAAGCACTGGCTTTACTGTGGGGGTATAGCTCAGCTGGTAGAGCATCGGTCTCCAAAACCGAGGGTCGCGGGTTCGAATCCTGCTGCCCCTGCCAGTGCTTTGGAACCTAGACAAAATGAAAATGTTGCGAAGCATCAGAACAGAAAGGTAGCTTACAAAATTTTCGAATTTATGGCGGTATTCTGCCCCGAATATCAAATTTTCATCGGCAGAATTTGGAAAATTTTCGGAGTTCAAGAGCAACTGTTTTATTGCGCTACAGTCTCAACATTTTTATTAGCGGACTTTATCGGGTGCTTCCGGCAATCTCGGTAGAGGGATCGTTCTGCTAACCAGCAGGACTCAATGTGACAAAATACATTTAGGTTGCGCCAATTATTTCAGCGAAGTTATACCGAAGGTTTCTCGGAAAATTTCCAGCAACAGAGATTCCGACTTGATTTTTGACAAGTTTGGCTATACTTGGGATTCTTGAGATTCTTTTTGGCCCGAGTTGGACTCATCCGAGTGGAACGAGTATGGAATTGTTCGAACGAAAGCATCACTTTCCAGACATGGTTAGCGCCCTTGAGACACGGCTTCTTTATGAGAATGTTGTGGAACTTGATGATTGGAAGGAACAACTAGGTAGTCTTGCTTTTCAGCGACAGACTATGATTCGGTTTCCAGATACTGATAAATTCTTTGGCGACGCTTTTGAACACCTTGTTGAATGCATTATCAGATTCTATCAAGCCGACCATAATGTAGATTGTGTCGAACTATCGCCTGCTCCAGAGAATGCACCTGGAGTCGATTTCATCGGGAAAACGCTAGAAGGAGATGTTCACACGATTCAATGCAAGTATCGAACCGATAGAAATGCTCTTTTGAGCAATAAATCTGACGGAATCGGTATGTTTCCATCCACTAGTTTGACCAAATACGATGCGAAGGTCATGTCTGTTTGGACGACAGCGACAGGACTACATCCGACAACGGAGGAGGCATTTAACTACAAAGTAAGGACTTTCGGGTTTCGTCAGATTGAATATCTTGTCAACCAGAGATACGATTTTTGGGATTTTTACGCTAAAGAGTTTGGTCTGAGCCGAAAACGAAAATTTAAGCGCAGTATTGGAAGATTGGACAGTAACACTTTCGAACTTAGGGATTATCAAAAGCAGGGATTCGAAAATTTTATCGCGGCATATGCTCAGTCTCCTGAATTTAATGTAGGAGAGAACACGAAGACCATTCGTTCAATGAAAGGCCGATTTATCTACCCGACAGGCGCGGGAAAAACGGTGATCCAAGGTCTAATTCTGAAAAATATGATCGCAAAGGGCGGAAACGGAATACATGTGGTGGTTGCCCCGCGAATCGTTTTGGTCAACCAATTACTGTCTGAGTATAGAGATCTTCTCGGCACTTCATACATTGCAATGGCTTTCCACAGCGGGAACAAGGAGCTTGATTACGAGAAAATAAATTGGGTTGAACGAAGCACGACACATGCAAGGGAGGTTTTGAAACAACATGATCGAGCGCTAAGTCTTGGAAAGGACTTAGTAATCTTTAGTACGTATCATTCACTTTGGAAGTTAGTGAAGCAAGGAATCGTTTTCGATACGATGATTGCCGACGAAAGCCAATATTGCATCAGAGAAGACAATTTCGGTGAAGTCCGAGACATTCAAGCGGCAGTGAAACTTTTCTTTACTGCAACCGAGCGTCATGGCCTTGGAGAGATGTCGAATGATAACGAGGAAATTTTTGGCCCGGTCATCGGACAGGAGTCTGTTTCAAATCTCATAAATCAAAAGTATTTGGTTCGACCTGTGCTACACGTTGTGTCAGGCAAAAAGCGCGATAAGGATCTTGACAGTTTTGTTGATGAAGCGGCGCACGTTGCGCGTTTTCAGCGAACGGAAGTTCATGAGAAGATGAGTTCTAGAACACTGTTTGCTTGTAGTAGCACAAAAGACGTGAAAACTATCGTTGACTATATGAATCGCGTAAACGAAACTCTTCCTGATCACGATGTTTTTACCATAGTTTCGGACAGCACTTATAGTTCAAGGGTGAATGGTAGCAAGGTTAGCCGCGACCAGTTTATGAATGACCTCCATTTTTGTCAGAAGAACGCCATGATTTTCCATTACGACATATTGTCCGAAGGAATCGACATTGACGGGATTACGGGTTGTGCGATTATGCGCAGGATGAGACATGCGAAGTTGGTGCAGACTATTGGGCGGTGCCTGAGAGTATTTAAGAAAGACCCAAGTATAAAGGAGCGGGCATTAATCAGTGTTCCTGTCATTGACGGCGACGAAAAAAACCGCAATCATATCCGCGAAGTGGTAAGAATGCTAATGGAAGGCGGTTTTGAAGTGAACGTGGAAGAGATTGTTGTCTCGAGAGGCCCCGGAGGCGGAGGACGAGAACCTCGGACATCTGAAGAACACGAGCAAACTAAGTTAGATTTGCGAAAACGTTTGCAGACAACGATCAAAGAGGTGATCCATGAGATAGAGGACGATTACAGACAAGAGAAACTAAAAATCATTGAATCAAAATCAACCGAGGATGTTCTTAAAAGACTCACCAAGGCTATCGAGGGCGTGACACCTAATTGGGAGCATAGAAACTTTGGACATTCTGCAGAAAAGTTTGATCCAGATAGTTTCCACGATGACGAGATTGACACAATTCTGAAAGTAGTGACAAAACGGTCTGAGGGACATAGCATTCCGACTCCTAAGAGACTGGCAACTCGGATGATTCGGGAAGTTGGTAATAGCATGGGCAAATTATGGCGGGGAAAGAGGATTGCTGTGATGTACAATATGGAGTTCGTTGCCGCGCTAAGGAACGAAGAGAACATCAATTTTGGCGATGTAACGTATTTTGGAGATTGTTCCAACAAGGAGATTGCGATGAGTGCAATGGGATGCGAGTGCAAGGATGTGGAAGAGCTAGACGATTGGAGTAGGGAGAAGTTTGATGTTGTCGTAGGTAATCCACCCTATCAGTCCTCTTCAAATACGGGCAATCCGATCTGGCCTAAGTTTGTCGAGCAGGCGATACAAATTTCGGATGGGGGGGGGTATTATAGCATTGATTCATCCGCCGAATTGGCGAGGATATGGTAGGACTAATAATGCAAGCTTGACCCGTTTGAGGACAAAACTAAAGAAACTTGATATTCATTGGTTGTCAATGCATGATCTTGACGATGGAAGTCGTTATTTCAATGCAGGCACCAAGTTTGATATGTATGTAGCAGAGAATCGAGATACTAAGGGATTTAAGACTAGAGTTGTTGACGAGAATAAGGAGGAGTATGAACGAAACCTCAAAAAGTTGGACTTTATACCGAATTTTGATTTTGACAAAGTTTTTAGATTGATCGCTGATGAAAACCAAGAGAAAGTGGAACTTCTATACAGCGGGTCAATGTACGATCCTCGCAGGGACTGGATGTCATTGGTAAAGTCACGAGAGTATAAACATAAATGTATATGGTCGATAAGTCGAAAGACGGGTGAACTAAAGTTTCGGTTCTCAAACGTTAAGAAGGGTCATTTCGGAGTGCCCAAGGTAATATTTAGCACGTGGCACGACCCGGGAATACCGCACATAGATTATCGTGGTGAATACGGTTTGACCCAAAATGCCGCTGCCATAGTTGATGATACAGGCAACCTTCCCAGCATAGCGAAAGCCTTAAACAGTAATCTTTTTCGAAAGGTTATGAAGTCCGTACAGTTCACCACGCACGGTTGGAATTGCAACATAATCGGATTGTTTAGGAGGAACTTTTGGGAGGATTTTCTCTGAGATTATGGATAGGGAAGAGTTAGAAAGCGTACGGCGACATTTGTTTGAACGGGACTATATGAGCGGTGTTGAACGAGACAAGTCTCGTGTAAAAGCTCGTGGAGAAGTTTTCACGCCCAAGGAACTAGTCGACATTATCTTGGATCAGATGGATGAAGATATCTTTTGTGACCCAAAAAAGAAAGTTGTTGACCCCACCTGCGGTGATGGCGAGTTTCTTGCAGGTATTCTCTACCGAAGGTTAGAGAATAATATAGATTTTGAAGAATCTATAGAAACTTTGTTTGGGGTAGATATAATGCCGGACAATGTTCGAGAGTGCCGGCATCGACTATCATGTGGACGGAATGAGAAGCGAGTACTTCGGATACTTGAAAGAAACATAGTCTGCGACGATGCTTTTAAGTGGTTCAGTGGTAGTAAGCAACAGGGGAAACTTTTGTTGGGCTCAGGTTCTGCAATTGAGGAATTGTAGATGATGATCGATTAGGGAGTTGTTAGACTGCGGCATTAGCATATTATTAGTTGCAATCATGGCGCTCTATGATACAATTAAGTTCGTTCCCATTAGAACTTTGGAGTGTACAACGTACAACGACGAGCCTTGCTACTCATAGGTCGAATCTGCAAGAGTAACTAGAGTACAGGGTTTTTAGGTTGCCTTATCGGCAAAATTTGAAAGTTGTATTTCTTTCCAATCCAGAGATGTTTTAGAGATCGTTCTCGTCCAAGCTGAAGAATTATTCGAAATTTATACTTGCAAATTTCCAATTCTTAGTCTAAATAGCATTTTTACTCAAAAATACTTTATATGCGTTCGTGAATGTTTGACGAATGGCGAAGTGAAGTTGGTTATAGTTTCTAGACTTCGCTATACATTTAGGTGATCTTGTGAGTACGTGTACTCAAACTAAGCTATCGCCACAAACTATTAAAGATTTATGGATCAACTGTGTTTTTGTAGCGAAGTGCAGAATCTTTTTTGTGAAGATCGGCTGAAACTGTCTTGATAACGTTTTGGGGAAACTCCCTCAGACCGTTAATCTGTGCATACTCTTATAGGGAAGAACTTGATGAGTAACCCATCCTCTAATTTCGGTCGCGACTTATTCGCGACGGTTTGTCTTGGCTCACTTTTGAGCGCAGGAGTGTTTGCCCAAGAAGCTGAACAGGAAGCGACAAATGACCGTCGCTTGAAGAAAGTTACTGTTACGGCTCAAAAGCAAGAAACTAATCTGCAAGAAACTCCGATTGCGATCACAGCGATCTCCGAGGAGGTGTTGTCACTCCAGGGAGTAGTCGATGTTACTGACATCTCTGGGATGGCTCCTAACCTAACTGTCAACACCGGTATACTGACCGCGTCACAGGCAGTGATTGGAATTCGCGGAGTTTCTGCATCAGCTGATGAAATGTTGACGCTCGACGGTCCGGTAGGATTGTACATTGACGGCGTTTATATTGGGCGTTCGGCCGGTGCAGCATTAGAAGTTGCAGATATCGAACAGGTCGAAGTATTGCGAGGACCGCAAGGAACTTTGTTCGGTAGGAATACAACAGGGGGTGCAATAAACTTTATTACTCGTCGACCTGAAGCTGAACAAAGCTTTTCTACGAGTGCAGGTCTTGGTGACACCAATGGACGAAGTCTTTCAGCAACAGTTCATTCAGGCGAACTGGAGAATGGTGTTAGATTGTCAGGAACACTTAACTTTTATGGAATTGATGGCGACACGGACAATAAATTTACTGACAAAGATAAAGATCCTAATGCTTTCACTTCTACGGCTACAAGGTTCGGTGTCGAGTTTGATCCGAATCCAGAGACTAACGTATATTACTCTTTTGACTATGCCACGTTCGAGCAATATGCGCCGGCATTTCAAACAACAATTGCCTCTCCTACTGTTACAAATTTTCTCAAGTACTCAACAACAACTGAAGGATGTAGTCTAGCTGTTGAAGCTTCGGCGCAAGATGAGTATTGTTTGGATGATTCTGCTCCTACTGAGAATACAACTTTTGGACATATGTTAAAAATAGAGAGAGAATTTAGTAACTTCACATTACGTTCTACGACGGGCATTCGTAAGTGGGAAAATACCATTGACGATTCCGATCTTGATGGGTTCGGCGAGATAACGGGAAATAGTTTCACTCAAACGAGTATGTTCAACGGGCTTCCTGCCGCTTTGACAGTAAATATATTGTGCCGGTGTGCAACGCCGACTGACGCTCAACGCACACAAGCAAATGCAGTCGCCGGATTAGCGATTCCAACTATAAAGACTTCACTTTATTCTGCAAGTAACAAAAGGGAGCAAGATCAATGGAGTCAGGAGTTCGAATTAATCGACACTCAGAAAGGTGATAAATTTGATTGGGTTGTTGGAGCATTTTACTTCCACGAAGAAAGTTCTGAGGACAATAATCAAGTTATTGGTTATGTGTTGGATATGGAAGAAGTACTTGGCGCTCCAAGTTTTGGAGCGGCTGCTACTCCCCTCGTTAACGCACACAAAACAGCTCATGGCGAAGAGGGAAGGTACCGGGCGAGGCATACGGAAGCGAAACTTGTGTACACAACCGATGCGGACTCACTTGCACTCTATGGTCAAGGAACGTACCGCGCTGACGGACCTGAAGGTAAACTAGGATGGACATTCGGGCTGCGCTATTCCTCTGACAAGAAATCAATTAAACAGACTCAATCTTTCGAAAAAACTGACGAGCTAGATGATTCTGCAGTTACGGGTCATTTGACTGCAGACTATAGATTCTCACCAGATTTCAATGGTTATGCTAAGTATGCGCGAGGTTACAAATCAGGAGGTTTCAATGCACGGGTGAATCAAGATCCTTTTGAAGCTGAATACTTAGATGCATTTGAGGTCGGTTTTAAGTCCGAGGTCTCGGATGGTACGGTGCGGATTAATGGGGCGATATTTCAATCAAAGTATACTGATCAGCAGGTCGTTTCTCCAACTCAAACGCAACCGGGGCAGGGATTTCAAAACTTGATTCTTAATGCTGGTAAGCGCGACTATACCGGTATAGAGCTAGAGTTTCTAGCGCAACCAAGTGACCAACTAACTCTAAACGCTTCTTTAGGAACTGTCGATATAAAAACTAAAGAATGGCCATACAAAGAAGCAAACAAACCTTCCATGAACATTGCCGATGAAATAGTACCGAGTAATGTTCCCAAACTGACCATAAATGCAGGTGGGATATACAGATGGGATATGACCAATGGCGATATGACTGGTCGCTTGAACATTACCCACGAGGGGTCGCGTTACTTTTTCCCTAACCCTAGAGAGTCTACCTTTACGAAGATGTTGCAAGCAGATGCTCGGACTTTGATTGATTTTCAGCTACGTTGGGACAACATTTCGGTAAATCGCGGCAGGTCAAACGCCTATGTCATGCTTTGGATTAAGAACTTGACTGATGAGGCTTACGAAACAAGAGCAATTGATTACGGAGCGTTAGGATATGGGGGGTTCATCTATGGTAATCCTCGATCGTTTGGAGTGAACGTAGGAGTGACGTGGTAGTTTTGGTTGAGTGCAGTTGTACGGATATAATGAAGTTGATCAGAATTGGGCTGTTCAGTGAGATGGAATCTCCTTTCGTAGGCACAGTGTCATGGAGAGTTTGGCACTAGTGCTAGGAGATTTGTGTCATTCACTCGCACACACGCGCTGTAACTTATCTCGGATGGCTCGTAGAAATTTGGGTTCGTCTACTGTGACAGGGCAAAATCGGTAAGGTTCTGAAGTATCTGCTCAAATTGGTTCCAAATGATGCTATAACTTTGGATTGTTGTCCTCGTTATTGTGATCGTATATTTAGTTGTTGAATAAAAAACTCGGCGATCAAATATCTGTCTAGACTCTTGCAAAAGTGTCTGATCATTCCTGCTATCTAAAACATGCCAATCCTATATCGTCAGGCACGGGCCGCGATAAAATCGCGTGGTAGTTCGTTGGGGAAGAATACTTGAGTGTGACTCGCGAAACTACTAAGTATTCTCAAGAGAACTCATAACCGTCTAGAGGTCTTCTAGACAACTGTATAATCGCCAAAAATCTGATAAAATTCTGATGAGGGTATTGAAACTATAGTTTCAATGATTACGTAACAAGTTTAGGGTTTCTTGAGGGCATTCTTGAGCAAAATTTTAAATCCAATTTAGTATCAAACTTGCGAAAATTCTGAACCTTAGACAATCTTAATGACATGGCATTCTAGAACAGTACAGCATTGAATATCTCCAAGGAGGAAGCGATGGAAACCGACGTAAAATAGACTCTAACAATTGATACTGTCGCACTTCTACGGCAACAACTATCTGAGATACGAAAACCTTGGAAGTCAAGCAGGTTGGTCGAGCGAGTGAGCCAGCTAATCTCTGTAGCTCATAGCTGTGCGTGTCAGAAACTCTTTAACGTCGCGATATGGGATGTCAAAGACAAGTTAAGCATATGGGGAGAGGAGTTTGTATACAAAATTGCGTTTGCGAACAAGAACGTTACATAACGATCGGATAATACTATAAAGGGACTATCGACTACTGATCTGCTAAATCTGTGTTATAAAGCAAAATTTTTAACCTTCGAACAATGGGAACTTGTGACAGAGTGTTATCAAATCAGGTGTAAGTTAGAACACGAAGATCGATACTATGAAGTTAATTCGGAAGAAACTAAAAAGTTATTCGCTGTATGTATCAATGACGTGATTAACCTTAGAACGGAAGAGATTTCCAAATTTGAAGAATTCGAACACTTATCTACGTTATCGAGAATTGCCGTACCAAGCCAAGTTCTAGTTCAATCGTTCAGCAAATCGTCAAGTGACGAGCAAGTACAAGCGTTACAAAAATTGATTGCATTAGCTATCCAACCTATGACCAACGAATATGTGTAAAGTCCCACAAACATGGACGCGGGATCTTTAATAAATCTTTCTGGTTCCTCTTTCCAACATTTGTTGATAAAGTCGAAGATAGTTAAACCTTTGTGAGCCTTTAACCTTTTAGCAAAATTATAGGCATCTATAAAACTCTGGATGTGTTCCTTCAGTTTGTCATGTGTCTCATAGTGATACTTTTTCACAGTAGCTTCTTTGATGGTTCTGTTCATTCGTTCCACTTGTCCGTTCGTCCAGGGATGATAGGGAAGTGTCAACTTATGTTCGATATTATTCTCTGAGCAAACAGCGTCAAATGCGTTGCATTTGACATCCTTATTGATTTTATGATCGGGTGATTCGTTTTCTTTCACCGAGACTTTAGGGTTTCTCGAATTAGTGAACTGACTGCCATTGTCAGTCAAGATCGTATGGATAGTGTAAGGCACTTTTTCAACCAAGGTTTCGATAAACTGAACTGCGACTTTTCGCGTCGATTTGTCGTGCAGTTCAACGTAGGCATATTTCGATGTGCGGTCGATGGCTACGAACATATAGAGCCGACCTTCTTCGGTGTTGACTTGGGCTATGTCGACATGGAAGTAACCGATCGGATACTCTTTGAACTTCTTCGTCTCGGGAGTTTTATTTTCTTCTTTTGGAAGTGTTGATATCCCGTGATTCTGAAATACACGATGGAGGTTCGATCGCTTTAAATGGGGAATTGAGTCTTGCAGAGAATACAAACAGTCATCCAACGACAACCTCGTTGTCGTCCGGAAATAAACACAGGCGGCTTCCTCTGCTTTACTCAAACTCTTTGGCCGCGGGTCTTGCGGACCCGACCGTCGGTCTTCGACCGACTCACGCTCGCGCCATCTCTTCACCGTGCGGTAATTTAATCCGTAGCACCTCGCTAATGCGCGATTTGAGATCGACGAGGGGGCCTCTTGGATCTCTTTTCTGATCGCATGTGTAGTGACTGCGTTAGTGTGTAATACCTGTCCCATAACTGTTTCCTCCAGATGGAATTGCTGTATAATGGTAGTATATCATTTCGCGCCCAAGAGTGTGGGACTATACAAATATGTAAAGCAAAATTCAAAATTTTCGTTAATTTACTTAGCTGAACATATTACCGACGAAGTGAAAAGACAATTTACGACAAACTACAACAGCGAAACGATTTTGGAGGTCAGCCCAGATTTGCTAGATTGTCTCACCTTCGTTGGAGTCCTATTTCTTATCAGTCCAAGATCAAAGCCCCAGTATTACGAAACCGTTTATCGGTCTATGGATCGAATTGGCGTAGAATGGTTCAAGGGGTTACAACATGTAGAGATATTGCGATCGTTTACAGACCTAGGAGGTCTGAACAATTACCCTGATTATCTTTGCGAAAAGATTCTTCGCTGGTTAACACTGACATACATTGGTCAAAGTGAAAGTGAGTTCAAGTACATCAGTGACAGGAATGTGTTCTTCAGCAGCGAAGCAGCTCCCATAATCGCCTATGATTAACTGCATATGTACACGAAAACATTGGTTCCTCATCGATCAAAAAATACCGATTTTGAACAAAAATATGGATAAAAATGTTTTCTTAGAGAATGAATTTAAAATTTTGTGAAAAATAGGTAGATTTGACAGAATCATAGGAAATGCAGACGCAGTTTTCCTGTAGTGATGAGTATTTTCAGTCACTTTTTTAGTGTTTTTATGTGTGTTATGCAGGTTTTGGAATCTTCGGTGGTGGAATTGGTTTAACTTTAGCTAATTTATTGTCAAGGTAATTGATTATAAGTCTTAAGTTCTTTGCACATCCGCACATAGTCGCATGGAACTTACTACCTTCAATACCTTGTAATGGACAAATCCTTAAACGTCCTTCGTTCTTCATGTGTCCGATCGTTGCTTCAACTAGAGTTCGACGATTGAGAGTTTTCCGAAGTTTATTGGGAATATCCTGTTTGTTGGTTGACATGTTTACAATAACATCTGTAACTCCATGTCCCTTGTATCCTCTATCTACTGTTGCTTCCATGACTTTGACATTGGTATTCTGAAATGTTCTGTCGATCGCATCACGAAGTGTATGTCCATCATGAGGATTTCCTTCTAACGCTTCCATGTCAACTACCAGTCCTTCCTTGTGTGTCGTCGTTACAGAAAATTTATTACCTAAATGTAAGTTTTGCGGTCCATCTCCCTTCCGAATAAACCTGACATCAGGTTCGTGTATTGAACATGACTTTTTCTCGTTTTCACATCTCTCAGGGAAGCATAATCGTTCTACAGTGTCTATAGTCTTTTGAAGTTTCTCACTAATTTTAAAATCTTGGATTTTCTTTGCCTCGTTTCGTATATCTCTGAGTAACTTGTCAATGATCTCATTCTGAGAGTTTATGATCTTCTCATACTTCTCTTTCTTTTGTTTATCTTTCGGTCTAATACACCGTGCACTATTAAAAAGTTTTCGTCCTTTTCTAGCATACGTTCGTACTATTGTGAGACCATCTTTTCGTGCATTTCGAACTAACGCTTTGTGACCTTTCTCTCTTAACGCAAAATCTTTCGGATAAGCGATATTTTTTCCCATTACTGTTGTATCGACGATAACCTTTTTTAAACTAGCCCTCTTGATCGCGCCCGCTTTCAATGCGATCTCAAGTGTTAATCTGAGTAAATCATTAGCACCATTCTTTGCTACCCGTTGTCGCCATCTTACCAAGGTCGACTGATCAATTGGTTCTTTGGGAGTATATTTTATTTCTCCACTGAAGTACTGAAAAACTGGCATATCTCTCCAGTGGGCTAACAAAGCTTTATCCGACTAACCGAATAAATCCTAGAGTAACATTAATGACGCAATCAAACGGGGATGAGTCGCGGGCCGTCCGGTACCTGCACTACCGTCCTCTGCCTCAAATAGTTTGTCCCATTTTTCTTCTATACTCGTCCAGTCAATTAAGTCTGAAAGAGCTCGCAAAACATGTGACTTTGGGATCAGTTTGTCCAAAGAAACATCGTAAAATGAGAACTGTCGTTCTTGTCGTTTGGATTTCACGTTTTCTGACCTTTTTTGCAAAATTTTGTTACCCCACGGTAAACTATAATAATTGTGTCGATACAATACCATGCGACAAACTATCGCACCATTGAAAAATATTCGATTTTGTTAAGTTTTGTCAAACCGACTGCTTTAGAAACCAACAGATACTAATAAGTCTGTAAAAACAATATAGTAATCTGCAAGAGTTATTCATAGGCGATTAATTAGAAAGATTATAGCAAACTCTCCGGTAATGTCCGACGAAATGTTAGATACGTTATATGTTGATCAAGAGATTAAGGCGTTAACTGAGAACGCTCATATCGAAGACAGATTCGAACAATTGATCAGTTTGGCCAAACCTAGTAAGCGATGATTTTACCACATGTTCCCCGGACTGAACAACTAATGAACCAGTTAAACAAATCCATTACGATTATAGAATATTTTGCATTCGCTCGGAAAAGGGCCAAATCTGTATACTTTTCCGTGTCTAATAAAGTTTAGAAAGCAGTAATTGTGATCAACTGACTCGAAAATTTTGCTTATAGCATTAATAAATGGTTTATCGTCTTCCAACTCATATACGTTGAAGTGTACCACAAGAGTAGATTCCTCATCCTTTAATCTCTTTTCTCGTGACTTGAGTAGGTTCTCAAAACGCTTGATTCCATTGAGAAAGTTCTGTTTCATTTCTTCGTCGGTTACGGTAACATACTTCACTGGTTTTCCTTTGCGATACTCCTCAGCCTTTTTCGCATCTCGCTCAATCAACTCAAGAATTTCGTGACGATACGTTCGTCCATCTTCAATCACTTCGCAATCGTTCTCTTGCTTATTGTTTGGAACGAGACGAACTTTCTCAGAGTTTTTGATGTTCCCAAATTTCGCAGTGATGTATGCGTCACGCATAAACATCAATCCGGCCCTGTAGAAAAAGTCCAAGGTTCCCATAATCCTAAACAAGCGATCGTATTGAGCCTTCAACTCCGTTGGACTCATAAACTTGTGGAATTTTCGCTCCCACATCTCCATGTCAACCTCGCTGAGGCGACTATGTTTATATAGTTCAGAATTCATGTCTTCCTCCAAGCGAGATGCGATAGTGAATAGTTGTACACGCTAATCGTATGAGATAGTACCCAATCAGCAGATGTCTTTGACTAATCTACTGTACGGATAGAAACTACTCATAACTTCATAATAGTGCGACAATAGGAAGTTACAAGAGAAAGATTCTGAAACTGAAAAATTTTTTGTTATAACCTAATCCGTTGAGATTGCTGTTCCTTGCGTAAAGTCTTGTTATATTCGTGAATTGACAACCTAGCCGCCTACTAACTACTTCAGCTATTGTCAAGAGATTTGAAGAAAATTCTGTTGAGCGTATTGAAATTTTAGTTTCAATGACTACGTAACAAGTTTAGGGTTTCATGAGAGCATTCTTTAATAAAACATTAAATCCAATTTAGTATAGTGTTTGTGAACTTTATGAACCTAAGACAATCTTCATAACAGGCATTCTAGAACAGCACAACATTGGGTATTTCAGAGGAGGAATCGATGGAAACCGAAGTAAAACAGACGCTAACATTTGATACCGCAGCACTTCTACGGCAACAACTATCTGAGATACGAGAACCTTGGCAGACGAGTAGGTTAGTCGAGAGAGTGAGACAACTTATCTCCGTGGATCATAGTTGTGCGTGTCAAAAACTCTTTAATACAGCAATATGGGACATAAAAGATAAGCTTGGCCAATGGGGAGAAGATTTTGTCTACAAAATTGCATACAAAAACTCAAAAATTTCCCGAGGCACAGTGAATCCGATTTCGGGACTTTCCACAACTGAATTGCTAAACCTTTCTTATAGATCTAAACTTCTATCATTTGAACAATGGCAACTGATAACCGAGTGCTATCAGATTCGATGTAAGTTGGAACATGAAGATAGGTACTTTGAAGTCAGTTCACTCGAAACAGAAAAATTTTTTGATGTGTGTATAAATGAAGTTTTAAGTGTTGATAGTATGGAGATTAAAGAATATGATAATTTTGAAACAATAACAGAACTTACAGAACTCGCAGTACCGAGCCAATTGTTACTCAGTTCATTTGGAAGTATGTCACTGGAAAATCAGGTCGACGCGACAACATTTTTAATTGACGTAGCGACAAACAGCTCAGAACTTATGCGAGCAACTCAAAACTCAGTTATCTCGCTTATACATCTTCGAGAAAGTCTATCTGACCACGCTAAACAAGAGGTAGCTTTGAAGTACAGCGATCCGAACATCCACCACATTGACTCTAGGTTAGTTGAATCACTTAAATGCGCTGATGCACTTCGATTTATTGAGACATCATCAAAATCAAAATTTTATGAAAGTGTATATTTATCAATGATTGAAGTTGGAGAAGACTGGAATAAAGGACAGCAACAGTTAGAAATCTTACAATCGTTCACTGAACTAGGTTCACTAGATGAATGTCCCGAACAGCATAGGACGAACATTTTCAATTGGATGGCACTCACCTACATTGGTCAGGATTCTGGAGATTCAGCATACATTAGCGAAAGGAACGTCTACTTTAGTAAGGAGGCATCGCCTGTTATTCAAAGATTGATTATAGAAGCGAACTATATATCAAATGCAATGATTGACACATTACTAACGGACAGTGCAATTGCCGTTCTTGCAGAAAATTCCTTTATCGCCAAACGATTTGAGCGATTTCTGCAACTTTCAAATGTAAATAGAAAAACTGAATGATACTTAGAAAATATCATTTTGATTATGAAAAACTCTGAAATGATCAAAATTAGGGCCAAATCTGTATACTTTACCTTGACGAATGAAATTGACGATAGAGAATCCATGATTGGCGGATTTGAGCATATCGCTGACCAACTCGGTGAAAATCGCTTCTCCCTTCAGTTCATAGACATTGAAATATATTACTAGCTTCGCTTCTTCGCTAGTTGTCGTCTTGCTTTTTTCAATAAGGGCTTGCTTGGTACGAGCGATACCATCGTAAAGATTTTCGGTCATCATTTCCTCTGTTTTAGGTACAAAAGTGATAGTTTTACCATTTTTGAATGCCTCCCTGAGTTTTGGATCGACTTCAACTAACTTTACAACTTGGTAGTTAGCTATTTCACCGTTTTCCAGTACCTCGCACTGATTCTCATTAGTGTACACCGGTACTAATCGAACTTTCTCGACATCCCTGATGTTTCCGAACTTGGCACTAACGTATGCGTCCCTCATAAACGTTAAACCAGCCTTTACAAAGAACTCTAAGGTTCCCACGATCCTGAACAACTGATCGTACTGCGCCTTAAATTCGACCGGACTCATGAAGTTATGGAACTTTCGTTCCCATACCTGCATGTCCAACTCGCTCAAAGGAATATGGCGATAGATTTCGGATTGCACTTCGGCCTCCATTGATACTCAAATGTCAATAAGTTGCTCGGGGTAACATGTTATCTCTGCGGTATTTGAATGTAAGCGGATCGTATAAGGCAAACCGCTAGTCATCTTTTGGTACAACTGCTACCGTTATTATAGTAACTTCATTCTCAATTGCAAGTGAAGGTCATTGCGAATGCGAAGAAATACTGACTTCTTTGATCGATTCGGAGACAATAGCATTTTCGGAGTTGGTTCGTAAACTCATATCTTTTGCCACGATACTACAATAATTAACAGAAGGCTAGTTCATAACGGAAGCTCGGATCAGGTTAAGTTTTGAGTCGTTAGGTTCTCGCAATACACATCCAGTACCGCTTGGACTATACATCATAGTTACACACTGATTACAGGCAGTGCAAGTAGACGATGACATTTTCCCATCTCTAAACTGGTTTGGAAGGTCAGGATCGGCAATTAACACTCTGCCAAGACCAATGGCATCGAATCCCTCCTTTAGCACTTCCTTCACATTGTCTATTGTTTGAACACCGCCAATATAGCAAAGCGGCATAGATACCCGGTTACGGATTTCTTTTGCCAATTCCAGCAAATAAATCTCGCGAAAATCGACCTTCTTGAACTCCGATATCTTTTGCCATTCTAACCCCCATCTTATAATGGGATTCTTGGGAGGCTGACGAACTTGTTCGGGAAGAGAAGAGCCAAACATCGCCGATATCGATTCTACGTTCATTCCGTTACTGAGAACTGCCATGTGAGCTCCAGTTTCCTGTATGATTTCGGCGATTCTGAGTCCATACTTAATAGTATTTCCTCCTTTTCGTCCATCTGTCATTGAATATTTGACAATTACTGCGAGGTCTTTACCAACAGCTTCCAAAATCTTTGAAAGCACCTCGCGTGGAAAGCTCATTCTTTTATCAATTGACCCTCCATATTCGTCATGCCGTTTATTATAGAACGGCGAAATGAACTGACTTAACAGATAACCGTGCCCCATATGCAACTCTACCGCGTCAAATCCACATTCTTTGGCAGTTATTGCCGCTGATACAAAATCATCAGCTACCCGGTTCATATCGTCTCTAGACATTTTTCGTTTGGTAAATCTCCGGGTCATTACACCGCATTTGTTGAAACCACCCGAAGAACTTATTGGTTTAGACTCTATTACAGATTTCGGCAAGAAACTGAAGCACCCAGCGTGAGTAATCTGGGCACATGCAGCGGCACCTCCCGCATGAACGCCTTCTGTAAGAACTTTGAAGTCGTCGACAGAGTCTTTGTTCAGCGTCGCTTGATCAACAAATGTCTTTCCCTCCTCACTAATCGCACAGTAGGCGACTGTAGACATCGCGACCCCGCCTCTTGCTATGTCAGCGTGAAATTTTGCAAGTCCTTTAGTTACAAGTCCTTTCTTTGCCATTCCTTCGTTTGTTGCCGCCTTGATGAAGCGATTACGAAGATTTAGTGGTCCGATTTTAGTGGGAGTGTAAGCTTTCTCTATATCGTTCATGATCTTACCATTTGGTTGAAGTTTGATGGTGCTTAGTGCGGAAGCGAATGCTTTCTATATGACATGTTAGCATACTGAAATTAAGGTGGACAGAGTTTCAACGCAAATTAAGTCATTCTAATCTATAGTGAAGACATTTGGATGTAGCGATCCGTTCAGTTTGGCTGGTTTCCACCAACATTAGCTGCGCTTGAGTCAAAACGAAACAATATAAATAATTTCGAGGCAACTAGATTCACTGAAGTGATTGATTCACAACGATCACTTACTTTATAAGAACTTTAACTCAGATGGATTTAATTAGATGTCGGTTTTAGCCAGACCGTGAAACGTTAGAGGTTCACCCCCGCCGTGGACTTCGATTGCAGTTCCCGAGATGTATTTAGCTTCGTCAGAAGTCAAGTAAATACAAGCATTCGCTATATCTTTCGGATTAGCCATACGTTGCATAGGAAGTGCTTGTTCGATTCTCTCGATTCCAGCTGTTCCGCCATAATGATCTAAAGAAGCCTCAGTCTTGATAAGTCCAGCAATTATAGCATTCACTCGGATATGTGGTGCCCACTCCATAGCAAGGGAGCGAGTCAAATTGATTAATCCTGCTTTAGCCGCTCCATACGCAACTGTTCTAGGCGAAGGCCTGATGGCAGAAACACTGGCAATAGAGACGATACTCCCACTCCCTGCAGTATCAAGCATGGCTGAATACGCTGACTGAGCACAGAATAGGGGGGCTAGCAAGTTAAGTTTGATGATAGATTCTGATAATCTTGGAGAGGCCGTCGCAGATTCGACGGGTGGTCCGCCTCCCGCATTATTTATGAGAACATCGAGTCGACCGGTAAGCCTAACAGCCTCTCTGATTACTAATGCCGCTTGCTCAGCCTCCCGAATGTCTGCCTTAACAAAGATAGCCGATTGTTCTTTCACCTTAGGAAGAGAATTTGGTTCGCGTCTTCCACAGATGACGACATTGGCTCCATTAACAAGATACTCTTCGGCGATGCCTTTACCAGTACCCCGACCACCGCCAGTGACTATTACAGTCTTGTCTTTGAACTTCATAAATATTTGTCCACAAATACACACCAAAATCGTATAGATTCACTCATCTTTAGATTTTAACGTCCAACAGAGAGAATAAAGTGACTATTTTACCAGAATCTTGCAATACAGTCCCAAGTATTTTGCTTTTTGCGGCCGAAAATAGACCGAGTGATATTGCAGTGCAAGACAAAACAAGGGCTTGGACAAATGCCGAACTGCTGGTTGAGGTCGAAGCAATAGCCAAGAGCTTTATCGCTAATGGGCTGAAGATCAACGAAACCTTTGCTATTTGGGCTCCAAATAGCACAGAATGGATTATAACAGCACTGGGGGGCCAAATGGCTGGCGGGGTTCTAGTGCCTCTTAATACTCGGTATAAGTCTGGCGAAGCTGTCGATATTCTAAAGCGGTCTCGCGCAAAGTATTTGTTCACTGTCAGGGAGTTTTTAGGAACAAACTACCTGCGTTCGATAGAGAACGAGGAACTACCAAGTCTACAGAACAGGATTCTGTTTCCCGATGAAACAGCGCAAGACTGGCATAATTTTAAAAGACTGGGGTCGAGTGCAACTGATCGAAACCTGAAAGACCGATTCTCAAAAGTAAAAGACACTTCGATTTGCGATATACTTTATACTTCGGGAACTACTGGGCAACCTAAAGGAGCAATGACAACCCACGGTCAAAACATTGCAATCTACACAGAATGGGCAAACACCGTCGGTCTTGAGAAAGGCGATGTATATTTGATTGCCAACCCGTTTTTTCATGCTTTTGGATATAAAGCAGGTTGGCTAGCGGCTCTGATCGGTGGAGTTAAGATTTTGCCTATGGAGGTATTTGGCGTTGAGGAGGTGTTGAGACAGATTGAATCAGAGAAAGTAACGGTGTTACCAGGACCTCCTACTGTATTTCAATCGCTAATCAACTATCCTAATTTGAACGACTATGATATTTCGTCACTTAAACGGACGATTACTGGAGCTGCCAGTGTACCAGAGCAACTTGTTAAGGAAATGAAGTCATTGCTGGGATTTGAGACTGTATTGACCGGATATGGATTAACGGAGGCGACAGGAACCGTTTCGTTATCTCGAAAAGAAGATGATTTAGAAACGATAGCAAACTTTTCAGGCCGTCCTCTGCCGGGAGTTGAGGTTAAGATTGTCGATAAAAAAGGCGAAGAGGTTGATGACGGAGAGCAGGGTGAGATTTGGGTGAAAGGGTATAACGTCATGCAAGGATACTTGGATGATCCTGAGGCCACCCGTGAGACTGTAACTGAAGAGGGTTGGCTGAAGACTGGAGACATCGGATTTCAGAATTCTGCAGGATACATAAAGGTGACAGACCGAGCGAAAGATATGTTCATCACCGGAGGTTTCAACTGTTATCCGGCGGAAATAGAGAACATTCTGCTTCAACACGAAGCGATCATAGATGTTGCGGTAGTTGGTGCCGCTGACGATAGGTTAGGGGAGGTTTGTCATGCTCACGTTGTTCTAAAGGAAGGTGTCACGCTTACCGAGAAGGATATCGTGACTTGGTCGCGTGAGAATATGGCCAATTTTAAGGTTCCGCGTAGGGTTAGCTTTACGAGTTCGCTGCCACGAAATGCTGGCGGAAAGGTTCAAAAATTCTTGCTACCTAGCAAATGATAGGTTTTCTGTCCGTTATTTGGATGTGCTGTTCAGCAAATTCATCATCTACTACCAAGTTGCAGGCCCGCTTTGAGTTAACAGATATTGAATAGGAATTTTGCTAACTCTAATGCAAGACTCTGGTTGTTTCAACGTAGTTTACTTAACTTGTATATTCTTCGATTTCATAGCGAATCGTACAATGTCTGTATTCAAGGGAATTGGATTAGAAAATTTTTTAATTTAGTAATCACTCTACTGTGGTAGAGAGCTAAACATTCCTCCCCCGAAAATCGACTGGAGTATATGAACATGTCTACTTCTGGCATATTATAGTTTACAAAATGAGAGAAATATTGGCGCTCATAGTGGTCGAAACCGTCGGACTCATCTAATCGCTTCGTTTCCAACCTTGTGAAGGAAAATCTTTCAAAAAATTGCACTGACTATTTCAGCTATTGTCAATAGATTAGAATAAAATTTTGTTGTACGTGTTGAAATTATCTTTTCAATGACTACGTAAAAATACTGGATCTTCCTGAAAACACTCTTTAGCAAAACTTTAGATCGAAATTAGTATCAAGTTTGTGAACCTTAGACAATCTTCTTGACAAGGCATTCTAGAACAGCACAACATTGCATATCTCAAAGGAAGAATCGATGGAAACCGAAGTAAAACAGACGCTAACATTTGATACTATCGCACTTCTCGGGCAACAATTATCTGAGATACGCGAACCTTGGAAGACCAGCAGGTTAGTCGAGCGAGTGAGCCAGCTAATCTCTGTAGATCATAGTTGTGCGTGTCAGAAACTCTTTAATACAGCAATATGGGACATAAAAGATAAGCTTAGCCGTTGGGGAGAGGAGTTTGTTTACAAAGTCGCACGTACAACTTCAAGCATATCTCCTAACACGGAGAATCCGATTTCTGGTCTTTCTACAACTGTATTGTTAAATCTAGCCTACAAGTCTATGTTACTTACTTTTGAACAATGGCAGCTGATGACAGAATGCTATCAGATTAGATGTAAACTGGAACATGAAGATAGGTATTTCGAAGTTAGTTCGCTAGAAACTGTAAAATTCTTTGATGTATGTGTAAACGAAGTCTTGAACGTAGAGACGAAAGAAATCAACGAATACGATGAATTCGAATCTTTGTTAAAGCTTACAGAACTCGCAGTACCGAGTGAATTTTTACTTAGTTCATTCAGAAGTATGTCACCTGAAAATCAGGTTGACGCAACAACATTTTTGATTGATTTAGCAACAAACAACTCGGAACTTATACGGGTAACTCAAAACTCAGTTATCTCGCTGATACATCTTCGAGAGAGTCTCTCTGACCACACAAAACAAGCAATTGCTTTGAAGTACAGCGATCCGAAAATCCGGCACATCGACTCTAAGTTAGTTGAATCACTAAAATGCGCCGATGTACTTCGATTTATTGAGACTTCATCGAAATCTAAGTTTTATGAAAGTATATATTTATCTATGATCGAGGTTGGAGAAGACTGGTATAAAGGACAGCAACAGTTGGAAATCTTACAATCGTTTATTGAACTTGGTTCACTAAATGAATGTCCCGAACAGCATAGAACAAACATTTTCAATTGGCTGGCACTGACCTACATTGGTCAGGATACCGGAGATTCAGCGTACATTAGCGAAAGGAACGTCTACTTTAGTAAGGAAGCGTCGCCAGTTATTCAAAAATTGATAAATGAAGCAAACAACATATCTGAGGCAATGTTTGACAGGTTACTAAGTCATAAGAGTATAACTGTTCTAACGGAGAATTCATATATTGCGGAACGCTTTGATCGTTTCCTGAGATTCGCATACCTTAACAGAAAAATTGAGTAAGGGCTAAAAAATGTAATTTCTATTTCGATATTCTTTGAACTGATCGAAATTAGGGCCAAACTTGTATACCTTACCTTGGCGAATGAAATTGACGATAGAGAATCCATGATTGGTGGATTTCAGTATATCGCTGACTAAATCAGTGAAAATCGTTTCTCCCTTCAGTTCATAGACATTAAAGTAAATCACGAGCTTCGCTTCTTCACTTGTAATTTTCTCACTCTTTTCGATGAGTGCCTGTTCTGTCAGCTTGATACCTTCATATAAATTTTCGGTCATTTCTTCTTCTGTTGTTGGTTCAAAGGGAGCAAGCTTACCATTTTTGAAAGCCTCCCTAAGTTTTGGATCGACTTCGACTAACCTTACAACTTGATAGTTAGCACTTTTTCCGTTTTCGAGTACCTCGCACTGGTTTTCTTTGTTCGGCATTGGGACTAATCGAACTTTCTCGACATCTCTAATGTTTCCGAACTTGGCGCTAACGTATGCGTCCCTCATGAACGTCAAACCTGCCTTTACAAAGAATTCTAAGGTTCCCATGATTCTAAATAACTGGTCGTGCTGAGCTTTAAGTTCGACTGGACTCATGAAGTTATGGAATTTTCGTTCCCATACCTGCATGTCCAACTCGCTCAACGGACTATGGCGATAGATTTCGGATTGCACTTCGGCCTCCATTGGCACTCAATTGTCAATAAGTTGCACGGGGAAAACGGTTGTCTGTACGGTATTCAAATGCAAACAGATAGTATAAGGCTAACCGACAGCTATCTTTTGGTACAACTCCTGCTGTTATTATAGTAAGTTCATTCTTAATTGCAAGTGAAGAACACTGAAAACGCGAAGAAATAGTGACTTTATTGAAAGGTTCGGAGACAACAGCACTTCCGGAGTAGGTTCTTGAACTTATATCTACTCTCGTCCTCCCCCGCCGATATCAAAGAAAAGAAAGGAAGCTGACTCCCGCCAGACGCGGGCGTTTTGTTAAGTTCTCCGTCGTCATGTTCACAAAATCCGGAACCGGCGCAGATAGGACGATACATGATAGTTACACGCTGACTGCAAGGAGTGCGGGCACACAATGATTTTTTCCGATCTAACCAGGACTGGAAGGTCAGCATCAGCAACTAGCGCTCGACTAAGTCCATCGGTGTCAAAGCCTTCATTTAACTCTTCTAATTCATTGCCAACAATTTGAACCCCACCGACACAGCAGAGCGACAAACGAGACACGGTTACGAATCTGTTAGGTGTACAGTTCGGCAAACTCACGAACTACTACCAAGTCGCAGGCCCACTATGAGTTAACAGATACTGATCAGAATTTTTTTTAACTCTAATGCAAAACTTTGGTTGTTTCAATGTAATTTGAAACTGTTGCGAAACAGAGAGTTTGGGAAAAGCGCAACAGAAATTTTGAAGTTATGCAGCTAGGTATCCTTCGAATCTGGCATTAGGCAATCCAAATAGACAGAAATTCTGAGAAATTCGAGCGAGTTTACGCGTACGCGTTTCGCAACAGTCTCATTTTACTCAACTTGTATATTCTTCGATTTCATAGCGAATCGTACTATGTTTATATTCAAGGGAATTGGATTAGTAACTGTTAACTTAGTAATCACCCTACCGCGGTAGAGAGCTAAACATTCCTCCTCCGTAAATCGACTTGAGTATATGAATCCGTCTACTTCTGGCATATTCTCATGCACAAACTGAGAGAAGTATTAACACTCATAGTGGTCGGAACTTCTAATTACATTAGTTGGTACACCGTAGCACGTGGCCTTGCCTTGGGTTAAATCCAGTAGAGTCAGCTTATGAGTTATTTCGGTCGAAAAAATTGACAACTGAACTTTCAAGATATGCTGAGCGAGATAATATCCGGACTGGGTTGATGTCAAAACGTCTTCGCACTAGGGTTTCATATAGAGTGGAATCAATAGTTTGAGCTCCATATATTATATGGAATAGACCTCCATTGAACTTCTCTTGAATTGGGGGGGGGGGGGCAGGGCTAAACCGACTAGGCTCGTTCCCCCCCCCCCCACCACCTAACGGTTGAAAGGAATAGAAGGTTCTAATTAATCGCCTATGAATAACTCGTGCAGATTACTCTATTGTTTTTACAGACTTATTAGTATCTGTTGGTTTCTAAAGCAGTCGGTTTGACAAAACTTAACAAAATCGAATATTTTTCAATGGTGCGATAGTTTGTCGCATGGTATTGTATCGACACAATTATTATAGTTTACCGTGGGGTAACAAAATTTTGCAAAAAAGGTCAGAAAACGTGAAATCCAAACGACAAGAACGACAGTTCTCATTTTACGATGTTTCTTTGGACAAACTGATCCCAAAGTCACATGTTTTGCGAGCTCTTTCAGACTTAATTGACTGGACGAGTATAGAAGAAAAATGGGACAAACTATTTGAGGCAGAGGACGGTAGTGCAGGTACCGGACGGCCTGCGACTCATCCCCGTTTGATTGCGTCATTAATGTTGCTCCAGGATTTATTCGGTTACTCGGATAAAGCTTTGTTAGCCCACTGGAGAGATATGCCAGTTTTTCAGTACTTCAGTGGAGAAATAAAATATACTCCCAAAGAACCAATTGATCAGTCGACCTTGGTAAGATGGCGACAACGGGTAGCAAAGAATGGTGCTAATGATTTACTCAGATTAACACTTGAGATCGCATTGAAAGCGGGCGCGATCAAGAGGGCTAGTTTAAAAAAGGTTATCGTCGATACAACAGTAATGGGAAAAAATATCGCTTATCCGAAAGATTTTGCGTTAAGAGAGAAAGGTCACAAAGCGTTAGTTCGAAATGCACGAAAAGATGGTCTCACAATAGTACGAACGTATGCTAGAAAAGGACGAAAACTTTTTAATAGTGCACGGTGTATTAGACCGAAAGATAAACAAAAGAAAGAGAAGTATGAGAAGATCATAAACTCTCAGAATGAGATCATTGACAAGTTACTCAGAGATATACGAAACGAGGCAAAGAAAATCCAAGATTTTAAAATTAGTGAGAAACTTCAAAAGACTATAGACACTGTAGAACGATTATGCTTCCCTGAGAGATGTGAAAACGAGAAAAAGCCATGTTCAATACACGAACCTGATGTCAGGTTTATTCGGAAGGGAGATGGACCGCAAAACTTACATTTAGGTAATAAATTTTCTGTAACGACGACACACAAGGAAGGACTGGTAGTTGACATGGAAGCGTTAGAAGGAAATCCTCATGATGGACATACACTTCGTGATGCGATCGACAGAACATTTCAGAATACCAATGTCAAAGTCATAGAAGCAACAGTAGATAGAGGATACAAGGGGCATGGAGTTACAGATGTTATTGTAAACATGTCAACCAACAAACAGGATATTCCCAATAAACTTCGGAAAACTCTCAATCGTCGAACTCTAGTTGAAGCAACGATCGGACATATGAAGAACGAAGGACGTTTAAGGATCTGTCCATTACAAGGTATTGAAGGTAGTAAGTTCCATGCGACTATGTGCGGATGTGCAAAGAACTTAAGACTTATAATCAATTACCTTGACAATAAATTAGCTAAAGTTAAACCAATTCCACCACCGAAGATTCCAAAACCTGCATAACACACATAAAAACACTAAAAAAGTGACTGAAAATATTCATCACTACAGGAAAACTGCGTCTGCATTTCCTATGATTCTGTCAAATCTACCTATTTTTCACAAAATTTTAAATTCATTCTCTAAGAAAACATTTTTATCCATATTTTTGTTCAAAATCGGTATTTTTTGATCGATGAGGAACCAATGTTTTCGTGTACATATGCAGTTAATCATAGGCGATTAATTATACGTACAATACTATTCAAATGCCGTTTAACTGTCAGTCCATCAAACAAATTTACGATTTCATTTTTTGGTTGGGCTACTATGCGCAGAAAGCTGTGACAAAATTTCAGAACTATGTACTTTACTCATTAGAAATGATCTCCATACTCGAAACTAACTTTTGTTGCCTCTAACATATCAATGCACTCCGGAATAGTGTCCTCTTTAATTGCCTTGATAAGCTTATCCATCGGTGTTGGAGCATCGCTTCCGTAGTAAAAATCGGAGTTTAAGAAGAATCTAGTCATGTCTTCATTGCCGTAAAATCTTCCGACAAAAGCTTTAACTGCAAGTTCCTCGGTAACCCCTTCCTTCTTCATTCTTTCAATATACTGATAATCCACCGGACGCTCTTTAGCACGTACTTCTACTTGAGCCTTCTCAATATCTTCTGGTGAAAGATACTCTACTTTAACAAATTTAGTGAAATCTACCCCCTGTATAGTCTCCACGTTCTCGTCGTATACGACTACGAGTTCCTTTTGGGCACTTGTGTCTCCTTCCAATCGTGGTAATTCAGTCGAGACTTCGAATCCATTTCCGAAAGGCATTTTAAATCTCCTGTAGCAGAATGGGTGAACAAACTTAACCTTATCCTATGATTTTTTACAGCATAGACGCGAAGATTATGCAATCAAAAGATTGGAAATTCAATATTATTGGTTATAAAATTACTCATTCAAGGAGGCGATTATATAGTGAATCAGATCAACGACATATGGAATCTAGGTCTTTTTGAAAAAATGGAAGATCGTCAGTAGGTGAGCCTGTTGCTAATCTGTATCGCTGGCAGAAAGACCAACAGTTCATTCGACCGGCCCAAAGACCCCGCGCGAGTCAAAACGAATTCCTGAACTCGTCGGCGCTTTGACCCAACTCCGTCTCGAGCAAAAAACTTGGGGAAAGGAGAAGATCGCCAGAAGATTGCAAGAAGAAGTCTTTGATACCAGCATTTCGACAGTCGGGCCCATCCTTACTGATCTGATTGCAAAAGGCTTAGTCTAGGCCTATGATTATTTTATTTACGGGAGCCGAAAACGTCGAAAGAACAAGTCTTCCCGTCCGCATGCCATACGATCACCGAAAGGGTTTAAGCCGACGATACCAAGAGCGACTATTCATGTGAACACAGTTCATGTCGAGCTCCCTGACGAAACAAAAATCTACCATATCAGTGCCTTATGCCCGGTTTCTCGCGTCTGCTATGGTGAGGCGTTAACGAGTGCGAGCGCAAAAAATGCCAGCATCTTCCTCAAAAACATGACCGACTATATGCCCTTCAAAGTTCAGGCGATTCAAACAGACCAAGGCTCTGAATTTTGAGGGGAGTTCGAAACAACCTGCAAAGACTTAGGCTTGACGTTCCACAATCTTCCTCGGAAATCTCGTAAACTAAACGCTCACGTTGAACGCCTTAACAGAACTTGGCAAGAAGATTTTTATAACTGTTGGGAGTTCAGCAATCATACTCTTGAAATGATCAATCGTAACATTGAGTCCTATACCGATCACTACAACTCTGAACGGTATCACAAAAGCCTTGATTTACTCACTCCACTCGCCTATCGGAAGAAATATTGGCCGTCTCTCCTTGCTTCCGGTAGCTAAGTCACACCTTCTCCTTCAAACGTAGGGAAAACTTAGTGAAGACTTACCTGCGGTACTATCATTCAACGCCAGCAAAACGTCATCCAATGGGTGACTAGCTTTGTTATCTGCGACCTAGTAGACTCAGACCGCTACCAAGGCCATAGGGACTTTAACCGCTTACGATCAGGCAATCACTTTGCTGGGTGGTGTGCGAAACTATCCGACTACGGAACAAAGATATATAAGGACTCTAGGATCCCTTAAATCGCTCGCTAACTCTTGCTACCGTCCGTAAAAATCGGTAAAAAAATTATTGGGAACAGTACAGTGACTGGAGAATAATATCGGACTTTAATTAATAACGATTGATTATGCAGCCAAAAGATCGGAAATTCATTTTTTTCTAGTCATAAATTAATAATTCTAGGAAATATTTTTTCAGTTATGGCTGATCCATTTTTCACCAGTATCGGCGGCAACGGCAGTAACGACTCTTAACAAAGAGGCTTCGTTGAGGAATATCTGTATTTTACGGACTCTACGTCTAATTTGTTGATTAACGGCGCGTTCCATGAGGTTAGATATCCATATGTTTCTTCTATGCCGTCGCGGAATAGTGAATACAGTCGGGCTTTCCGTAACGTTGATCTCGAGCCAATCAGCGAGTTTCGGAGCAATTTTAGAACACTTAGCGACAAGTTCTTTCAAGGCGATCAGACCGTACGGAAGATTTTTCGTGTTGTAGACTGCTCCGAGTCGACGGATTTTTTAGTTTTCTCGCAAGGGGGGGCGTCTCGAAAAGCTTTCTTCAAAAGAGGAGATCAGAAAGATTCATTAAAAATCCAGATCACCTGTTTGCAGGACTGTACAGCTAAGTATAATATCTTAAACGGGCTATTTCGTTCTATAAATCGACTATCTCCAGGATTCAGACCGAGTGGTTCCGACTGATATTTCTTCGGAATTATCCTTGAAGTTCCTTTGTTTGCGACAGTTTGAGTAGTTTCGTGGATAAATGGATAATTTGAGGTTCCCATGTCACATAAAGTCCACTCCAAAGCCTGCAGCAATGCCAATTGCAAATTTTATGTCGTTTCGAAAATGCAGTTCCAGTGGACGAACTCGTTCGGTTCCAAGCGATTGCTCGTACACTAGATAGTCCCATTTTAGTCTCGGGTTTACAAAAAATTCTGTAAGTTTATCCAGTGCCGGAGCAACTGTTCCATTTCGGATTTGAGCTTTGGGAATACGTCGTTCTCCAGATTCTCGCTTGTAGCCAACGAGCTTACCGGCGTCTAACCATTTTATGACAGTATTTATATCTTCTTTGAGGGCTGAAGCAGCCTCGTTGACGGAATATGTAGCGTAAAAATCATCTTTTTCTTCGTCTTCTTCACTTACATAAACCATAAAATCGCTCAGAGCTTCCTCAGATTCTTCATCTGACAGCGGAACAGTGTTGACACTAGAACCAATGATTGTAATGGAGTTCTTGAACGGGTATTGTTTTTTGTCGCGGCTGTGTCGCTCGCTTACCTTTCGCTTTCCATCCAAATTTCTCTCTTTCGCTCTTAAAGTAGGTTCATCGATCCTTAAAGTTGTCGACGAATTTTGAAAAAATTGAACTTTGTTTGTTGCAAAATTCACAATTCTGTCGGGTAAACCAGAAGCATTCAAATCTGATTCACGCGAATTTGGCCGAAAATTTCGATCCATTTTCGGTTCAACAGGCGATTTTCTTTTGTTTTTGGGCATAGCAGTCTCTGAAACCATTAGAACGAAATCTATCATAACGATTTCAAATTTGCGAGGAAATTTGCCGGTAATCAAATTACTGAATGTATAGACCGGTACTTACAATACAATAATTCAGGTTTCATTCTAACGACTCCAGAAGCTAGGTTTGTATAGCCCTAGACAGATACCACATTCACGACAAGATTCATATACTGAGACTGTTGCATAATGCCGGCGCACAGTCTAGAAATCCTCATTTTGCTCCCCATTTGAATTCAAAAACAAACGAAATTGCCCCCGCCCACGGTTAGAATCTCCATATTATAGCTGATATTGTCTCAAGTACCGTATTATGCGACAGTCTCATACTTGTGCTTCCGTAATGCATAGAAGAGACACTTGTAGCGTAAAATTTGATTCGGTAAGAGAAACTCGCGGCGGAAACTGTAACTTCAAACAATGTGACAAGGTAGCAAATTTTAAGCCGGTTTTTTGTACCAAACTCGTTCAAAAGCGACGGCTTAACTTGAATTTCACAACAAATCGACCTCGTATGTTGTATAATAGAAAAGCACATGGCAATTTCAACAAAACTTCTCATTTGGAGACCAACATATGCTTGATAGACTTGCAAATTCTGCTGAACTCGATGTATCTCCAATCTTGGCGCTGATCGAAAAAAATGGCCCTTTGGCCAGAGAAGCGAGGCGACTGCCCGCTGACAGTATTCAAGCGTTAAGAGATTCTGGGTTTATCAAGGCTCTTTTGCCTCGGACGAGCGGTGGCTTAGAATCTACACCGCAAGAGTTTTTTGCCGCCCAGCTTGCTCTTGCTGAGCAAGATATGTCGACTTCCTGGGCCGGTGGAATTATCGCCGTTCACGCCTATCAACTTGCTCTTATGGATCAGAAAGCGCGGGATACAGTTTACGCCGAATCTCCTGACGTTTGTATTTCTAGCTCCTACAATCCAATGGGTGCCAAATGTGAAGCCGTTGAAGACGGGGTGATGGTCTCGGGGAGATGGGGCTGGAGCTCCGGAACAGATCATTGTACGTGGTGCTTATTGGGCGGGATTATCCCGGAGGAGGGATACAGAACATTTCTGATTCCCAAATCTGACTATGTGGTCGAAGATACTTGGTATTCCATGGGTTTGGAAGGAACTGGGTCAAACGACATTGTAATTGAACAACCCGTCTTCGTTCCCGATCACATGTCGCACAAACAGATGGATGGTTTTAACTGCTGGAACGAGCAAGATAATCCCATGTACAGTATCCCGTGGGCACAACTGTTCATTCGAGTGGTTACAACACCAGCAATTGGAGCCGTAAAACGGGCATTGAAACTTTTTGCCGAGACTCGGGCAGGGGCATCAACTGACCCGACCAAAGACGCAGCTGACCCGGATGTGTTGCGCCGGGTTGCTGAAGCAGACCAACTGGCCGAAGAAGCAGAAGCCTTAATGTTTAGAAACTTTGACCGTATGATGGAAGCCGTTAATAACAAGGAAGAAATTCCGATGCTAGATCGGGTTCGCTATCGGTATCAAGCCAGTCTCGTAATCGAAAACATGATGAAGGCTATAGATTTGCTTTTTGATGTTGCTGGAGGCCGCTCGGTGTACACAGGAGCCGAGATTCAGAATATCTGGAAAGACATCCATATCGCACGAGCCCATGTTGCAAATAATCCAGTTGGGTTTGCCCGCAATCTAGGAAACATGGTTCTAGGTGGAGACAACAAAGACGTATTTATCTAGGTTTTGGAATGCAAATAGTTGACGGAATGTGAACCGTGACCGAAATTTCATCTGGCCCTCCACAAGGAAAATATGTTGATGCGGGTTCGGTGCGTCTGCATTACTTAGAGTTTGGAGCCGGTCCGACGGTAGTCTTTCTTCACGGGTCGGGTCCGGGAAATAGTTCTTGGGCAAATTTCTCTGGAAATTATAAGGCGTTTATAGAATCAGGATTTCATGTTATCTTGCCCGACATGGTGGGATTTGGATATTCTGACAAACCGATCGATCAAGGCGATTACACCTTGAAGTTTTTTTGCGATACATTGCTAGCAGGTTTGAGTGCCATTGGAATTGAAAAGTGTAGTTTTGTAGGAAACTCCCTCGGTGGGGGTGTGGCGATCCAAATTGCATTGGAGCAACCAGAATTAGTCGAAAAACTTATTCTTATGGGACCCGGCTGTTTGTCGGAACAACAAAGTTATTTTTCGATGCCGGGAATCGCACAAATGATGGCAGCGGCCGGTTCAGGGATTAATCAACATAATCTAACTGAAGTCTTGCGAAGTTTTGTCGTTGATCCCGAATATGTAACGCCGGAACTCGTGGACATGCGTTGGGCGATCGCTGAAACTCAACCAAAAGAAGTTTTGACTACGATGAAAACGCCGACACTGGGTCCGAGGATGAAAGAACTTACGTGTCCGATTCTCACATTTTGGGGAGCAGATGATACGTTTATGCCACCCGAAGGAAAAGAGTTTTGCTTGCGAGCCAATCCAAATTCGAGGCTAGTTGAGATCAATAATTGCGGACATTGGGTTATGATTGAAGCGAGCCGATTGTTTAATGCATTAAGTGTGGACTTTCTACGTTATGGGTAAGAAGAAAAAAAAGAAAAAGAAAAAGAAACTTTGCCACGAGGCCGTAGGTGTCGAGTTGTGGATCGCTAAGGAGTGTCGTGAACCGATCGCACCCTTGGTAGAAACCTACCCTAAAATGACAATTGACGATGCCTATGAAGTTTCGAAGTATTTTCTGAAATGCAGAAGACTGCACAAGCAAAAGATCATCGGGAAAAAAATTGGTGTAACCTCGAAAGTTGTTCAGGATATGCTGGGCGTTCACCAACCTGATTTCGGATTTCTAACCGATGCCATGCAAATTCATTCAAAGAATATAGATATCTCAAAACTGATTGCGCCGAGAGCAGAAGCAGAAATTGCCTTCAAACTCAAATCTGACCTGAATGGTCCAGATGTGTCAGGCAAGGATGTCATTGAGGCCACGGAAAGTGTAATGGCCTGCTTTGAGATTGTAGATTCTCGTATTAAAGATTGGAATATAACAATCCAAGATACGATTGCAGATAATGCGTCTTGTGGACTATTTGTGATATGTGAAAAAGAAGTCGATCCTGCTAATCTTGATTTGAGTAAGATAAAAGTTGTTGTGACAAAAAATGGCGAATACCTTTCGGAAGGACTAGGTTCGGCAGTTATGGGGGCTCCAGAAAATGCAGTCGCTTGGCTTGCCAACACGTTAGGGCAATACGACGATTCGTTGAAAGAGGGCGACATTATTCTTTCTGGTTCCTTAGTGCCTCTTGAGCCTATTGTCCCAGGAGATTCGATGAAAGTTGAATTTGATCACCTTGGCTCTTGGGAGGTCGACTTCGAGTAATGAGCAAGGTAAAGGCTACTATTATAGGTTCCGGGAACATTGGCACCGACTTGATGATCAAGTTGGTGGAGACCTCTCAGACAATTGAACCAGCGCTCGTCGTCGGAATAGATCCCGAGTCGGAAGGATTAGCAATAGCTCGGAAACGAGGAATAGCGACCGGCCACAAGGGGATTGAGGACGCAAGTTCTTTGCAGGAATGGCAGGAAAGTCAAATTGTTTTTGATGCAACTTCAGCGTCCGCGCATAAAAGACATGACGAGATATCGCGGCGTGACGAAAAGGTAATGATAGATTTAACCCCCGCTGCGATTGGCCCGTATTGTGTCCCGGTAGTCAACAGTGACGCACACTTAGATGAACCGAATGTGAATATGGTTTCATGTGGTGGTCAAGCGACAATACCCATGGTTTTTGCGGTTAAACGAGTGAGCGAGTCGGTTCCTTATGCCGAAATTGTTGCCTCAGTATCGTCGCGTTCGGCAGGTCCGGGAACAAGGGCGAATATTGACGAATTTACTGTCACAACCGCTAAAGGAATCGAAAAAGTAGCGGGTGCTGGATTCGGCAAAGCCATCATAATACTTAACCCAGCCGAACCCCCTATGTTGATGCGAGATACCATATATGTTCTTTCTATAGGTGGTGACGAAAAAACTATCGAAGAGTCTGTTGAAGAGATGGTTCAAGACGTTCAAGCGTATGTTCCAGGATATCGGCTGAAACAGAAAGTTCAGTTTGAGCGGTTTGGCTCAAATAATCCCGTTCGAATTCCTGGACTTGGCGAGTACGAAGGCCTAAAGACGACAATTTTTGTTGAGGTTGAAGGAGCAGGGCATTATCTGCCCACTTATGCTGGCAACTTAGATATTATGACATCTGCTGGAATCGGCACGGCTGAACGAATAGTTGCCAAAAGATTTGGAACTAACCTATGACTTCTCTGGCAAAAGGAAAACTCACTGATCCGATTGAAGAAAAAATCTTTATTCAGGATGTTACTTTACGAGATGGAATGCATGCAATCGGACATCGATACCGTGTAGAAGACGTTCAATCTATTGCAAAAGCCTTAGACGAGGCAGGCGTTGATGGGATTGAAATAGCCCATGGCGACGGATTGAATGGAGGGGCATTTAATTATGGATTTGGTAGGCATACAGATTGGGAGTGGATTGAAGCCGTTGCCGATGTCGTAGAAAGAGCAACTATAGCGACATTAATTTTACCGGGAATCGCAACAGTCGAAGAATTAAAACGAGCCTATCGGTTGGGCGTTAGATCCGTGCGAGTTGCCACACATTGCACGGAAGCTGATGTGTCGAAACAACATATTGAAATTGCTTGCGAACTTGGAATGGATGTCGTTGGATTCTTGATGATGAGTCATATGAATGATCCTGAACCACTCGCACAGCAAGCAAAACTGATGGAATCATATGGTGCAACAACAGTTTATGTGACCGACTCCGGCGGAGCTTTAGATATGGATGGTTATGCGGCGCGTCTTCAGGCATATGACCGTGTTCTCAAACCAGAAACAGATCGGGGCGTTCACGCCCATCACAATTTATCCCTTGGAGTTGCCAACTCTATTGTCGGTGTGCAGAATGGGGCAAGGCGAGTCGATGCGAGCCTCGCGGCGATGGGAGCAGGAGCGGGCAACGCCCCAATAGAAGTATTCGTCGCTGCTATTGACAGAAAAGGGTGGAAACACAGTTGCGACGTATTCAAATTAATGGATGCCGCTGAAGAACTTGTTAGACCATTACAAGATCGACCTGTTCAAGTCGATCGCGAAACTTTAAGTTTAGGATATGCGGGTGTATACTCGTCTTTCCTTCGACACGCAGAAAAAGCCTCCTTAGACTATGGTGTTGACGTTCGCGAGATACTAGTCGAGTTAGGCAAACGGCGAATGGTCGGAGGTCAGGAAGATATGATTGTAGATGTTGCTTTAGATTTGCTTAAAAACAAACAGCCTGTTGTATAATCAATTTCATTAACCTTGTTGGAGAAAATTATGACCGTAGCAAGATTAGGATATGTTCGAATCGGACTTAACGAACCTCAGCAGTGGGTAGATTTCACTTGTGGGTTGCTCGGTATGGAGCAGGTCGAACGTTCGGGTTCTTCGGACACAAAATTTGTAAAGATGGATGACCATCCCTTTCGTTACGTTGTAGAAAAATCAGATCAGCAGCGCTTGTTGGCAACTGGCTGGGAATACGACTCGAAAGATGACTGGTCAAAGGCTTTAGATCGTTTGTCAGAAGCTAAGGTTGCGGTCTTACATGGTGATAGTGAAGAATGTGAACGTCGGTGTGTGGCTAATTTCGCAGAAGCGAGCGATCCAGCAGGTAATGTAATGGAACTGTATTATGGACGCACTGAAATAGGAACACCATACAATCCACAACTAGATGTGAAAGGTTTTAGAACGGGAATCATGGGATTGGGGCATATTGTTTTACCTGCTCCAAATCAAGACGAAACACATAAGTTTTACACTGACTTGATGGGGTTTAGAGATACGGATGATTTAACCCTTCCTCCGCCGGCTCCGGGAGCTCCAGATCAGCGTATTCGATTCATGTGCGCCAATAATCCTCGTCACCATTCGTTGGCCCTTTACAACTTTCCGGTTCCTTCCGGTTGTGTTCACGTAATGGCCGAAGTTAGTTCTCTAGACGAAGTTGGATGCGCGTTAGATCGAGTTACCAAGGCAGGTGTACCGCTTCTTGCAAGTCTTGGTCGACACGAGAACGATGAGATGGTCAGCTTCTATGCGATCGGTCCGGGAGGTATTGCGTTTGAATTTGGGTATGATGGTAAAACGATTGACCCTCAATCGTATCAAGCGACGAGTTCAACGTTAGGGGATATTTGGGGACATGACTACCAGATGCCTGAGGCCCCTGAATGAACTATCTCGACAAAACTGCATCGCTTTCGGAACTCGCAACTGAAATTCATTCTGGGATGACGTTAGGAATCGCCGGCTGGGGTGCGCGGCGAAAACCAATGGCTTTTATAAGAGAGTTACTCAAAACCGATGTGAACAATCTCACTATCGTTTCCTATGGTGGAGCCGATGTAGGAATGTTGGCTTCTGCAGGCAAAATTAAAAAGTTGATCTTTGCGTTTGTCTCGTTAGATGCTATTCCGCTTGAATCTCATTTTCGTCGTGCGAGGCAAGCGGGAGAGTTTGAGATTATGGAAGTCGATGAGGGGATGTTTCAAGATGGCTTGAAAGCAGCAGCTAAACGTCTCCCGTTTCTGCCGACGCGGGCTGGCATTGCCACGGATATTCTCAAGTATAATCCGGAAATTAAGTGGGTTAAAAGTCCGTATGAGGATGGTGAGGAACTGGTTGCAATGCCGGCAATCAATCTAGATATCGCCGTTGCACACGTCAACGAAGCAGACAAGATTGGAAATTCATGGATTGCCGGCCCCGATCCTTTCTTTGATGAATGGTTTTGCAGAGCCGCTGAAACATCTTTTCTAACTACAGAAAGTTTGGTTGAAACATCAGCTTTCGATGATGCTAATAAAGCCATTAGAATGCCAATAGAGAGGTCTCTCGTTTCTAAAGTCGCTGAGACGCGATATGGAGCGCATCCAACATCTTGTTCTCCCGATTATGGATTTGATATTGGGCATTTGAAGCTGTACTCAGCTTCTGCCGGAGAGGGCTGGGAGGAGTATAGAACGGAGTTTATCGATAACGTCGGTCTAGAAGAGTATATAGAAAAAGTAGGTGGTTCTGAGGTGATTTCAAATCTTCCATTACCAGTATTTTGATGGACATCGAAATGGAAGAAATCGAATATTCTCTCGCAGAACTTTGTATTGTCGCAGGGGCTGAATGCTTTCGCGATGAAGGCGAAACCATGATCACTGTAATTGGTTTAGTTCCACGTCTGGCTGGATCATTAGCAAAAGCGAGTTTTAGTCCGGGGTTATTAATGACGGATGGCGAGTATTATCTCGTATCTGAACCAGTTCCAGTTGGCAAAAGAAACGGATATAGTCCGAAAATAGAAGGCATAATGAATTATGAGCGAGTTTTCGATATTGTTAATCGTGGTCAGCGACATTGTCTAATTACTCCAGTTCAAGTCGATCAGTTCGGACAGATGAATATTTCAGTAATCGGAGATTATGCTTCCCCGAAAGCCAGTTTGCTTGGTGTTCGAGGGTATCCGGGAAATACGATCAATAACCGAAATTCGATGTTTATTCCTAACCATTCTCGACGGTCGTTTGTTGAAGGCGAAGTCGATATGGTTTGTTCCGCAGGATATAATCCAGACCGTTATCCCGATAAAAAAATTGGAAAGTTCGTAAGTTTAGTTCGAATCGTTACGAATTTATGCGTGTTGGATTTTTCTGGAAGGGATCATTCCGTTCGACTATTGTCGTTGCATCCCGGAGTTACTCTAGAAGAAGTAAGAGACAATACGGGTTTTGAAATAGAGATTCCGGATAATATTTCGAAAACTCCTTCTCCGACCTCCGAGCAGTTAATACTTTTGGAAAAGTTAGATCCGCATAATCTGCGCGCTACCGTATTCAAGGATAATCCTCGGGGTCGTCGCTAATCTTTAACGAGAAAAAAGTGGAGCGAGTGATTAAAATTTATTATTCTGCAATGGTCGATAGAATAAGAGTTGTCGGTAACACAAGAGGATTTTTCAATTGATACTGAGATAATTTTTATTGCGTTCGATTTTTCAACGAGATTCACTGGGCTGTTTAAATTTGATTAACGGATTAAGATTATTTTGTATAAATTAATCTTAGTTGAGTTCGCAGTTCAGACGATACCAAAGAAAGCAAAAGTTCATTATGCATTCCCTTTTTGAAACTCGGTTGACTAAACTATTGGGTTGCAAATATCCAATCATACAAACAGCGATGGGTTGGGTATCGACTTCAAAACTTGTCACGGCTTCTATATCTGCTGGTGCGTTTGGGTTTTTGGCAGCGGCTGTGATGTCGGCGAAGGAATGCGAAAAAGAGATCAAAATCATTAAAGATGCAACAAATGCACCGTTTGGAGTAAACTTTCATTCTTTCCAACCAGACGTTGATAAGATTATCGATATGTGTTTGGATTATGAGATAACAGCCATCTCATACGGTCGCGCTCCGTCGGCAAGAATTATTGACAAGGTCAAATCCAATAATATCAAATGTGTACCGACGATCGGTGCTGGTAAGCACGCGAAAAAAGCGGTTGAACTCGGTGCAGATATTTTAGTTTGTCAGGGGGCCGAGGGAGGAGGGCATACAGGTCAAACCCCTACTATGCTTCTATTAGCCGAAGTTTTGGATAAAGAGCTAGGGGTTCCTGTCATTGCGTGTGGAGGATTTAAGGATGGTCGCGGACTAGCCGCCGCACTAACTTTCGGAGCAGACGGAATTGCAATGGGGACAAGATTTATGCTCACGTCAGATAGTCCAACTCCTTTAGAGACGAAATCCGCTTACCTATCTTCAGAAGTTACCAACATTCCGGTGTCAGTCAAACTTGATGGCCTACCTCAAAGAATGGTGTTGAATGAGAAACTGTCAAAGTTGGAAAAATCAAAAGGTATAGGATTACTTCTTAAAGGAATTTCCAACAGTTTGAAGTACAGTAAGGAAGCCGGATTGGGCTTTGGGGATATAATACGAACTGCTTGGAAAATGTCTCGCGATACTGATTTAACGTTAGGTCAAACACTTATGGCCGCAAATGCTCCAATGATCATACAAAATGCAATGGTTAAGGGAGATCCGGTTAGAGGTGTCCTTCCGAGTGGGCAAGTCGCCGGGTTAATTGATGATTTACCAAGTTGTGCAGAGTTGATTGAGCGGATCACGACGGTCGCTGTGGATCGATTGAGTTATGTTACTCTAGACAAAAAAGAGTACTAATAGGGAACATCTAATATGCCATTCCACACCAAAATTTCTAACCGAATCGCCGAGGTTATTTTCGATCATCCGCCGGTCAATGCATTCACGGGTGAGATGTGGATGGAGTTACCAAACATAATTACAGACTTGGGTAAGCGGCCTGACGTGAGATGTCTATTGATTCGAGCGGAGGGAAGGGGATTTTGTGCAGGTGTTGACATAAAGGAACTACAGAAGAATGCTAACGCTATAGTTGAAGTCAACAAAGGAAACTTTCTAACATTCAAGGCCATTCACGAATGTGAGATTCCGGTAGTATCGGCTCCTCATGGGTACGTGATCGGAGGCGGGATAGGCGTTTGCGGTGCTTCGGATGTAATAATTGCTGCTGAAGATTGTTATTTCTCGCTTCCTGAGATTGATCGAGGAGCGATGGGAGGTGCATCCCATCTGCAACGAATACTTCCTTTAGCCAAAGTGAGATCAGCATTTTTCACGGGTGGGCAGATTCCGGCATCTGAAGCCTATAGGTTAGGAGGGGTAGAAAAACTCGTTTCAAGAGATAGTTTGGTGGATGAAGCCAGAGATTTCGCTGGAATTATTGCCTCGAAGTCACGTGATGCTTTGAGAATTGCGAAGCAGGCACTCAACGGCATTGAACCCTTTGATGTCGATAAGAATTACAGGTGGGAGCAAGGGTTCACATTTGAGATGTACATGCATGAAGATAGTCAAAAAGCCAGAGATTCCTTTGTTGAATCAGGTGATGCAGCCAAGTTTGATGATTAGATCGCAAGTCTAGCGTTATAGTTACAAGAGGGAACACAGAATATGTCTGTAGATCGAGGATACAATTCTGAACTTGCAGTGAATACAGAGCTTGGTAAAGCTCTCCGTACTATGCATCCTCGCTGGAAGGAGAACGGTGTTTACACTGAAAAAACCGGACTAATTGCAGATAATCCAAATCAAAGAGTAGATATCTTGTTCAACCATCCTACTGGGATACCTGTTGCTCTTGAAACAGAGTTTGCTCCAGCTCGTACAGTTGAAGAGGATGCGAAATCTAGATTGGGAAAAATTTTCACACTCAACTCACACATGATCGAACAGGCTATAGCCTTGCGTCTGCCACAAGACCTTAAATCAGTTCAACAAAGTGAACTGTACAAACTGGTAATGGCGGGAAAATATGAGTACTGTCTTTACTCTTGTTCAGACGAAGATGTGTTGCACGAACCTATTCGTTGGCCCGACAAGGGCTGGATTTCGGGCGATCTTAGCGAATTGGCTAGTTTTATCGAGTATACTTCGTTGTCTGAAAACAGGATCGCTGAAAGTATGACAATTTTAGAGGACGGCATTGATCGTGCGGCTAAGCTACTCAGGTTTTCTGTTCAAAAAGGATACAACACATTAGACAAGATTGCCGAATGTCTTCGACAAGATGAAAATCAACAAACGACCAGAATGGCGATGGCGATCGTTGCAAATGCAGTTTCATTTCACACGTTGATTGCTGGACATAAAGATATCAAGTCATTTGATGAATTAAAATTTCACGGCTCTCACATAAAGACTCGAATTTTCAGTGAATGGGTAAAGATTCGAGACAACATTGACTACTGGCCGATTTTTGACATAGCCTTACAGATTCTTGCACCAATTTATGAACATACAGTTACCCGCATAATGAATCTCTTGATTGACGTCGTCAATCGACTTGAATCGTTAGGAGCTACTAGTCAACATGATCTAAGTGGCAGAATGTTTCAAAGACTAATCACCGACAGAAAGTTTTTAGCAACTTACTATACGTTACCAAGTTCAGCAACTTTGTTAGCGGAACTTGCTGTATCAAGACTTCCTTCGGATTGGTCAGATAAACAGTCGATAACTCAGTTGAAAATTGCTGATTTTGCATGTGGAACGGGAGCGCTTCTAAATGCAAGTTTTGGAGCCATTCTTTCTAGGTATAGACGTTCGGCAAACGGAGCAGACGACGCAAAGTTACACGCGAGCATGATTGAAAAAGTTCTGATTGGCACGGATATTATGCCAGCTGCAACCCATCTTACTACCTCGATTCTGTCAAGTGCACACCCGACAGAGACTTTCAAGAATACACAAATCATTACATTGAAATACGGTGAGATGGAAGTGAGCACCGGGAAAGATGTGTTTATAGGCGCTTTGGAACTAATCAACCAAGAAAACACGTTTCCAGAATTCAGAATAAGGCAAGATCATTTAAGGGGAGAAGGAGACATTGATGAGAAACCGGTAGATCTTCCCCACGAGACGTTTGACCTTGTGATTATGAATCCTCCTTTTACACGGCCCGTGGGACATGAAGGAGAGAAAAAGGGCATTCCTGTTCCGTCTTTTGCAGGGTTCGGAACCAAGGCTCATGAACAGCGCAGAATGTCCGATAAGTTGAAAAAGATCAAACGAGAAAATCAGGCAGGAAACGGGTTGGCAGGCTTAGCATCAAATTTTATTGATCTCGCCGATTCGAAGGTAAAACCTGGAGGCGTTGTAGCCTTAGTCTTACCTTCAACCTTCGCGTCTGGCGAAGCTTGGTCAGCAGCTAGAAATTTACTCGAGAAACGGTATCACGATATCGTCGTGATAAGTATTAGCGAGGCGAGCTCTAAGAAAGCTGCATTTTCGTCTGATACAGGAATGGCTGAAATTCTTGTGGTCGCAACAAGAAATTCAAATGAGTTTGAAGGGAAAACTCCAGTTGACTTTGTCAACCTAAGACGGCGACCTGTATCATTACTAGAAGCTTTTCATTTCTCAAAGACCATTCGTGAAAACTTGTCTCAGAATAGTAACAAGGAATTGGAGAAAGAGCTTTATCTGGATTCAGAAATGAAAAATTCGATCGGTCACTGCATAACCTCGAAACTAGGATTCAACAATGAGATTGGCCTTCCCGGAGTTATCCGTGTGCGGGATTCTGAAATATCGAGAATAGCTTTGCAACTCTCTCAAGGGGCGCTTACACTTCCCAGACAGTCGTCTGCTCTTAATCTCACAATTGTTAAGATAGAGCAACTGGGCGAACGTGGCCCAATACATTATGAGATAAACGGAAAACCGAATGGAATTTTTGATATCGTAGACTTGAATATAGAAGAAAAACCAACTTACCCGGTATTGTGGGCACATAATGTAAAATCTGGTCGAGAAAACACAATTGTGGTTCAGCCGGATAAACAAGGACGGCCTCGCGATGGAATGAGGGAAAAAGCAGATTCATTTTGGACTCGACACGCTGGTCGTCTTTTGATTAATAGAGATTTTCGTCTTAACTCCCAGTCTCTTGCCGCATGTCGTTCCACTGCACCTGTAATTGGCGGTCACGCTTGGCCAAGTTTCAAGTGTCACAATAATTCATGCGAAGTACCAATTGTGTTATGGTTAAATACATCGATTGGGCTGTTTTCTCATTGGTTAACGGGAACTCGCCAGCAACCTGGACGATCTAGGTTATCAATCACATTGATTCCGTCCCTGCCCGTTTTGGACGTTCGTATTATGTCAAAATCACAGCTGTCAGATGCAAACGCTATCTTTAAAGATTTTCTGACAGTTAAGTTTTTACCGGCAAACGAGGCTTGGAGAGACGAAGCGAGAATAGCCCTTGATAAGGCAGTTCTAGTAGATATGTTAAAACAGCCGCAAGACGTTATGGAGTCTTTAGATTTGATGAGAAACAAGTGGTGTTCCGAACCTTCTGTTCATGGAGGAAAGAGTACCCGACCACAGTAGTTGTGAGGCTATTTCAGTCTGTCTGACAAAGGGGAACTTACGCTTTCTCATAGTGTTTAGTCCACTAGAACTTTCGGTATATGATTTATGGTGTTCTTTTCGGATAACGTGTCTGAACTTGCAGTTAACACAGAGCTTGGTAAAGTTCTCCGTACTATGCATCCTCGCTGGAAGGAGAACGGAGTTTACACTGACAAAACTGGGCTAATTGCGGATAATCCAAGTCAAAGAGTAGACATCTTATTCAATCATCCGACCGGTATACCAGTTGCTATTGAAACAGAGTTTGCTCCAGCTCATACAGTTGAAGAGGATGCGAAATCTAGATTGGGAAAAATTTTCACACTCAACTCACACATGATCGAACAGGCTATAGCCTTGCGTCTGCCACAAGACCTTAAATCAGTTCAACAAGGAGATCTTTACAATCTGGTAATGGCGGAAAAATATGAGTACTGTCTTTACTCTTGTTCGGACGAAGATGTGTTACACGAACCTATTCGTTGGCCCGACAAGGGCTGGATTTCGGGCGATCTTAGCGAATTGGCTAGTTTTATCGAGTATACTTCGTTATCTGAGAACAGGATCGCCGAAAGCGTGACAATTTTAGAGGATGGCATTGATCGTGCGGCTAAGTTACTCAGGTTTTCAGTTCAAAAAGGATACAACACATTAGACAGGATTGCCGAATGTCTTCGACAAGATGAAAATCAACAAACGACTAGAATGGCGATGGCGATCGTTGCAAATGCAGTTTCTTTTCACACTTTGATTGCAGGACATAAAGATATCAAGTCATTCGATGATTTGAAATTTCAAGGTGTTTACTCCAAAACACGAATTTTTAGTGAATGGGTAAAGATTCGTGACAACTATAGTTACTGGCCGATATTTGACATAGCCTTAAAGATTCTTGCACCAATTTATGAACATACAGTTACCCGCATAATGAATCTCTTGATTGACGTCGTAAACCGCCTTGAATCGTTAGGAGCGACTAGTCAACACGATCTAAGTGGCAGAATGTTTCAAAGACTAATCACCGACAGAAAGTTTTTAGCAACTTACTATACGTTACCAAGCTCAGCAACTTTGTTAGCGGAACTTGCTGTATCAAGACTTCCTTCGGATTGGTCAGATAAACAGTCAATAACTCAGTTGAAAATTGCTGATTTTGCATGTGGAACGGGTGCGCTTCTAAATGCAAGTTTTGGAGCCATTCTTTCGAGGTATAGACGATCGGCAAACGGAGCAGACGATGCGAATTTACACGCGAGTATGATTGAAAAAGTTCTGATTGGCACAGATATTATGCCTGCTGCAAGCCATCTTACTACCTCGATTCTATCAAGCGCACACCCGACTGTGACATTCAAGAATACACAAATCATTACTTTGAAATACGGTGAGATGGAAGCAAGCACCGGAAAAGATGTGTTTATCGGTGCTTTGGAACTAATCAACCAAGAAAACACGTTTCCAGAATTCAGAATAAGGCAAGATCATTTAAGGGGAGAAGGAGACATTGATGAGAAACCAGTAGATCTTCCCCATGAGACGTTTGACCTCGTGATTATGAATCCTCCTTTTACACGGCCCGTCGGACATGAAGGAAAGAAAAAGGGAATACTTGTTCCGTCATTTGCTGCGTTCGGAACCAAGGCTCATGAACAGCGCAGAATGTCCGATAAGTTGAAAAAAATAAAACGAGAAAACCAGGCAGGGAACGGGTTGGCAGGTTTAGCATCGAATTTTATTGATCTTGCCGATTCGAAGGTAAAACCAGGAGGCGTTGTAGCCTTAGTCTTACCTTCAACCTTCGCGTCTGGCGAGGCTTGGTCAGCGGCTAGACATTTGCTCGAGAAACGGTATCACGGTATCATCGTGATTAGTATTAGCGAGGTAAGCTCAAAGAAAGCAGCATTTTCTTCTGATACGGGAATGGCTGAAATTCTTGTACTTGCAACGAGAAATTCAACCGAAGTTGAAGGGAAAACTCCAGTTGACTTTGTCAACCTAAGACGGCGACCTGTATCATTACTGGAAGCTTTCCATTTCTCAAAGACCATTCGTGAAAATTTACGTCAGAAAAGTGACAAGGAAACGGTGAATGAGCTTTATCTGGATTCCGAAATGAAGAATTCGATTGGTCACTGTATAACCTCGAAACAGGGATTCAACAATGAGATCGGCCTTCCCGGAGTTATCCGTGTGCGGGATTCTGAAATATCCAGAATAGCTTTGCAACTATCTCAAGGGTCGCTTACACTTCCCAGACGGTCGTCTGCTCTTAATCTCCCAGTTGTTAAGCTAGAACAACTAGGCGAACGTGGCCCAATACATTATGAGATAAATGGTAAACCTAATGGAATTTTTGATGTCGTAGACTTGAATATAGAAGAAACTCCAACTTACCCGGTATTGTGGGCACATAATGTTAAATCTGGTCGAGAAAACACAATTGTGGTTCAGCCGGATAAACAGGGACAACCTCGCGATGGAATGAGGGAAAAAGCAGACTCATTTTGGAATCGACACGCTGGTCGTCTTTTGATTAATAGAGATTTTCGTCTTAACTCTCAGTCACTTGCCGCATGTCGTTCCACTGAACCGGTAATTGGTGGGCGCGCTTGGCCAAGTTTCAAGTGTCACAATAATTCATACGAAGTACCTATTGTATTATGGTTGAATACATCGATCGGGTTGTTTTCTCACTGGTTAACGGGAACTCGTCAACAACCTGGACGATCCATGTTGTCAATCACATTGATTCCATCCCTGCCCGTTTTGGATGTTCGTACTATGTCAAAATCGCAGCTGTCTGATGCAAACGCAATCTTTAACGATTTTCTGACTGTTGAGTTCTTACCAGCAAATGAGGCTTGGAGAGACGAAGCGCGAATAGCTCTTGATAACGCAGTTCTCTTAGATATGTTAAAACAGTCGCAAGACGTTATGGAGTCTTTAGCATTGCTACGAAACAAGTGGTCTTCTGAACCTTCTGTTCATGGTGGAAAGAGTACTCGACCACAGTAGATGTGACGTGGTTTCAGTCTAACTGACAATGCGGAGCTTGTGCGTTGACGTAGTGTTTGGTTCACTAAAACTGTGTTAGAAGCCATTTGGGGTTCTTTTCTGGTCATGTGGGTAGCCGTTGAGTTTCAATGTACAACCTGAGACTGTTGCACAATACGAAAAACGATAGAAAATGACGAAAAATTGGTAAAATTGAACAAAAATTGGTTGACAACGATCGATTCTCTCGAGTAATTTTTGGAATTTTAGGCGTTTATCGGTGTTTGTTCTGTCGCAATACGTTCTGTTTTACCGATTTTTGGCCGCTTTCAGAAGAATATGCAGTGTCCGAGGCGGGTATGTAGGTTGTAATATGGCCTTTGGAGCGATTATATTTGTCGCCTTTAGCAGGTTTTAGCAAGCGGCCTTCAAAGCATTTCAGCCGATACTTTAGGCAAACTCACATAGTTTGATATTGAAGCGTCAAACCTTCGTTTCAATGTCCCATAACTCTGTTTGACCTTCCATCTCTCTTTCGCAACTTCGTCATTGAAGTCTTTCTGCCAGTCAGTGAGTGGTGTTTTTCGAGTAGATTTGTGCATAATGCCGACGCACAATCTAGAATTCCTCAATTTGCTCCCCATTTGCACTCTAAAACAAACGAAATCGCCCCTGCCTCTGTTGAGAATCTCCGTATCATAGCTGATATTGTCTCAATTACCGTATTATGCAATAGTCTCTACTTTGTCATAGCAGTAATGTTGATGCAGGAAATTTCTGCGATTGACATTAAACGAAAATCTTGTCGTTTAGCGAATTTTAGTCTATTGTGTATAATTCGCAAAATACGAATTTTGCGGTCTTGTTACTATTCAAAAATCCGCCTATCATTTGATTAGAAGTTTAGGTCAATAATGTCAAAGTGTAAAACAAACGATCCTGCGTCCGCTCAGTTGAAGAGTTTCTCGGAAACTAACTCTTCAAGCGAAACAGTTCGTGATTCTGTTGACTTCACGTTTATAGACTTATTTGCAGGAATTGGCGGACTTAGGTACGGTTTTGAATCCATTAATGGGCGGTGCGTTTATACGAGTGAATGGGACAAATTTTGTCAGCAAACTTACCGAGCCAATTTCCCACTCGATAAGCATGATATTTCAGGGGATATTAGCCGCATTTCGGAAGATGCGATACCGAATCACAACGTTTTACTGGCTGGTTTCCCGTGTCAACCTTTTTCTATTGCGGGGGTATCGAAGCGTAATTCCCTGAACAAAGCCCACGGATTTGCGTGTGAAGTTCAGGGGACGCTAATTTTTGATATCGCACGAATCGTTAAAGCCCGTCAGCCGCAGGCAATCGTGCTAGAGAACGTCAAGAATCTTTTGAGCCATAATAAGGGTCGGACTTTTACCGTTATTCGAAGACTTTTTGAGGATGGACTAGGTTATTCACTCAGCTATAGAGTTATCAATGCAAGGTCTTGGTTGCCACAGAAACGAGAAAGACTTTTTATCGTGGGTTTCAAGAATGATGTCGGGTTTGATTTCGGAAATTTTGAGATACCAAACCCAAATAACGGCCCCAAGCTAAGTCAAATACTTCATTCAGAAAATGGAAACGAAGTCGCCGAGGATCCTTATACCGTGGGAAGATTGGGAGTGGTCAGCGATAAGTATGTGCTGTCGGATCATTTATGGCAATATCTTCAAGACTACGCGGAGCGACACCGAAAGAAAGGAAACGGCTTCGGATATGGACTTGTTTCTCCGAATCATATCGCGAGAACTTTATCCGCTCGTTACTACAAAGATGGATCAGAAATCCTTGTGGAACGTTCATCGGGTAGACCGAGACGATTGACACCTCGAGAGTGCGCTCGATTGATGGGATTCGACAGTCCAAATGAAAGTCTGTTTAAAATTCCGGTGTCCGATACACAGGCGTACAAGCAATTTGGTAATTCGGTCGCAGTCCCAGTGGTTAGAGCAGTAGCAAATTTTATGAAACCATACTTGCAACGTTCGGTTTCGTGACACATTGTACTAACTGTCCACTCGGTCATTAGGTTTGTATAAGACTCTCATTCTGAGTTTGCTTGTTTATTGAACTTCATCAAAGAATCGATCAAGCGACCATGTCAAATCTTAAACAATGGATTGAAAAGAACTCTGACAGCAGTGCCATATGGATACTAAAGAGGCTGTCTGCCAACGATACTCTAGCCTCGGGAGGGCATCAGGCTGGCCCATACATTCCAAAAAACTTGTCGTTTGAAATATTCCCGGAACTAAACAGACCCGAAGTTGAGAATCCAGACTTGAGGTTTAGTCTGATATTGAGTCCGTCGAACGACAGAAGAATTATACGAGTTGTATGGTACAACAATAGAATGCGTGGGGGAACACGGGATGAGGTTCGTTTCACAAATTTCGGTGGTGCGAAGTCAACTCTACTAGCACCGGACAGTACGGGTGCAGTAGTAGCTTTTGTATTCCTGACGGAAGACAATCACAGAGTTTGTAATGCTTGGGTGTCCAAAAGTTCGGAAGAAGTTGATCTATTCGAGGATGTTTTTGGCGAAATTGAACCCAAACAGTTCATTCTTTGGAAACCTGAATCTGAGCGTAATCCTTCCGAGTTTTACTCTCGGCGAAGAAGAAAAAAATCATGTTGGTTAACACCTGATCAGATTCCGGTATCGTGGTTAGAACGATTTCCGTCATGTGCGGAAATAATTGAGAAAACAGTAGAGCTAGTGCCAAAGAGTTACTTGTCTCCTGATGAACGTTTGTATCGACGAAGAAAATGTGAATGGGACGTTTATCGTAGCATTGAGGAAGCATATTGGACTCCGAGAATACTATCGGGTTTTGAAAATTTATCAGAGTTTTTGGGTAAAGCGAACAGTATTCTTCAGAGTCGAAAAGCACGATCGGGGCGTTCGCTCGAACTCCATACTTTGCGAATATTGGAAGAGGAAGGCTTAGAATCTGAAATCAGCTTCTCTTATTCGCCGATATTAGCTGAGAATCGTCGTCCAGATTTCGTGTTTCCTAATTCTCAAGTTTTCCTCGACTTAGACTATCCAGTTGAGCGGCTTCGATTATTGGCCGTGAAAACTACATGCCGCGACCGATGGAGGCAGATACTTAATGAATCCCGAAGAGTAAAAATCAAACATTTATTGACTTTGCAGGAGGGTATATCGGAGAATCAATATGCCGAAATGAAGGAATCCGGAGTGAAGTTAATAGTTCCTAAGCCTTTTCATGCAACATTTCCAAAGGCGATTCGTAATGAACTAATGTCACTCGAAGATTTTGTCAAGGAAGTGAAAGAGCTTTAGTAATGTTTTAGACCGTCGCCAGATACTATTGCTCGGCATTTGTCGTATACGGCATCAAAACCAGATTGGGGGAGGGGGGAGGAACTCACCAAGGTCAATACTTCCTATGGTTTGAGTCCTTCGTCCAGCTTTTTGCTAGTATTCGATATCTGAGCTGACGTTATCGTTTCAACTCCAAACAAGCTAGATGTCTTGCTAACTTCAGGAGCGAAAACGCCCTCGATAGCATTCTGCCGCAACATGTTGTGAAGCCTCACTATTCCGTTGAATGCGATTAATCGTAGTCGAGTATAACGGTTTGGTCACAGAACTAGATATCTGTGAAGGTAGCAAGTTCAACGAACATGATGCATTAGTTGCGCCGTCGAGATTGTAACAATTCCTATATCCACTAATATCGCCGGCACGATGATCAAAGCCCACTCCGAGAAAGGCTTCGCGATCCAATCGTACTGTAGGATTAAGTTTAGAATTTCAAATTTAGGGAGAAAGCGTTTTCAGAGGATACTATAATCCCCTGAAAACGCTTCTCGCGATCAAGCAGCTCCCAAAATTCGCCGTAATCGCTATTAGGAGCCAATCTATGAGCATAAAAGGTTGTAAACGTCAATGAGACGTGAGGGAAGTGCAGTCTAAAGAGAATTTCCCTCTGTACATAAAGGAAAGAGTACTCGACCAAGGTCGCTGTGAGACGGTGTCAGTCTATCGGACAATGGGGAGTTTGTGTGTTCTCTTAGTGTTTGGTTCACCAGAATTTCTGAACATGCTTTTTGAAACTTTTTTTCTTATCATCTCGGTAGCTATTGAGTTCTAACGTAAAATCTCTCTAAGATGATGTTCCAAAAAAGAGATAGCCTTATTGCAGTGCGCTATATGTTCACAATTCTAAACAATCAGATTCGATCGAAATTGACAAGGAAACGAAAAAGTTCGATTGTTCTTTTGACTTTGAGGTGAAAACTTCAAATATGTGGTATAATGGGTAAGATACAGGGGGCAAATTGTAGAACGAAAGATATTTGATCGTGACGTTCTCTTATTTTGACAACATATAGAGTTTACTGAAGGTTTTTGGATACCGTACAATGGTGGAGAGAAACCGATCTTGAGAAAGTATCGTTAATTGTTGTAGCCTTCAAGGGCCATACAAATGTTAGAAAGAATCGACAGACAAGTTGGTTTTAGGTTATAGTGTTTGAGAGTACCGTTATGCAAACCAATCCTAGTAGTGAAAACGAGGCAATCGACTTCCCGATCATAGATCAAAGTAGGCTACGACGCACGATTATGTCCAAATTATTGAACTTTCTCTCGTTGCCTGTGCAAGTTTTCTCTAAAAGCTGTTCCGATATGATTGGGTACGTTTACGCCGTTCGCCCAAAATCTAAGGAGGTTTTGATTGGCGTTCCGCATTCGATTCGCAAGATATGGACGGTCTATGAGGAGCAGTTTACCCTGACTCTCCTGAATAACGTCAATGTGTTATGCGAGCTATCTGGAAAAATTTATATCGACAAGAACGAAGTTCCTCGTTCAATCAAGTTCATCGAGAGTTGTCGACCAGTCGATGCTTCGGATATTGACTTGGCAGAGGTCGTGCCTGTGAATTTAGAGGTTTCAAAAGATTCGAAATTCAAGGTCAGCGTTACTCTAGATGAGAGTGGGCAATTCTATCATGGACGGAACGAGGAACTAAATATAGGAGTAACGGGCAGCTCGAGATATGAATTGAAAGAGTATTGTCGACAGTGGATTGAAATTTTGTGGGAAGCTTTTGTAGACGAGGACGAAACGAACTTTAGTAATGGCGCAAAAACACTCCGTAATACATTGAAGCATACGTTTTTTAGACGAATAGGGCGTTGAGGTGAAAAGAGGACGAATTAAGAAAAGTTTAAAGAGTGAAGGCCTTGTGGTCGAGACTGGAACGAAACATATTCGTTACCGATTTTACCATTGAGGTGCGCGCACTAATATAGTTATTTGGGTCAGCTACGGAGGGAACAATATTGATCTGTCAAAGATGATCTGTCAAAGAAATTAATATCTGCTATGGCTGTTCAGTGTAAAATTTCGAACGCTGACTTTTCTGATTTGATTGAATGTAGCTTGTCTGAAAAAGGTTATATCGACTTAGTTCGAGATAAAATACAGAAGTAACGTTACGCGTTTGCTTGTGTAACTTTCGTTCTGTCCTGACACCGAAAATCCTCCAGAGAGTTACCGGCCAAGTTCCATTTCAAAATCTATCGGTTTATCTGTGGCAAAATCGCTTGATTGCAGCGATTCAGGATGAACTGGCCCGGAGCTGTCGGGTTCGTGTGAGTAACTAACTTGAGAGTCTAATTTTGTCTCGGTTTCAAACTGACTCTCGCAGCTTCTATCAAGAGTGGGCAAGTGGACTACTGCAGAGCATAGGGATTCTATAGATTCTGCAAGTTTCTCTCTATCATCAACGAAAATGACCATGTTCTTCGAATTTAGAGCTGAGTTGATCAATAAATTGAGTATTTCGGGAGTAACGTTGTCTTGCGACCGTAAGACCATAACGACATCATCAGATGTCGAAATATTAGAGGATTGAGGAGGGCTGGCATATCCGAACTCTGCAGATTTGAGCAGTGGGTCATCGTGTTTTATGACCTGTTGAGAATCTTGAATGCTGAGTGTAACTGTCTTGCTATCATATTCTGTCACTATTGCATTAGAGTAGGGCGTACTATTGTTCATAGAGTCAGGAGAATCGGAGATTTTTATAAGCAGTTCCTCGTTCAATCGTAACTCGTTTAGGTTTAGTGAAGTTGAAGATTTGTTAGTTGCTGCCGTCTCTATTTCACTTTCGAGATCAGAAGATGGTAGTTTGTCTTCTATGAATGTTGTATCTATACTCTCTCGACATAGTTCAGTTTGAAGTGAAGTTAGATTTTCATTGTCTTCGTTAGCCAATGTTACCTGGTGAACGCTATTCGAATCACCTAACTCATCGTTTTTGTCTGTCGTCTCTTCGGTCATGGAGGAAGTATCGTCTGTGTTTTTGAAACTAATTTCTTGAAGATAGGTTTCGTTGTAAATTTCGGGGTTCGGTCTGTTATTAGAAGTAGAATCTTCCAATTCCGAACGGTCCTCGCTGTTTGCAAGTTCGACCGATGTTGAGAGTCTTGAAATATGTTCATCGAGTCCTGAGTTAGCGTAGTTCTGATTGTACTTGGAGAACATCGAGTTGATTGAAACGAAGGATTCGTTGGATTCAGAAGAGTCAACTGAATCTTGCGTGTTTTGAGATTTGGCTATTTCGTTCGGTTGGTCTGTCCCAAGTCGTAAATTTCCATTATCGGCACGCTCCTTCTTCGGATCGTTCTTCGCAGCGCGAGAATTTTCGGAGGGAGTTTGTATCGTTCTTACAGTTTTTGACTTGTCTTCGGATCTTACACTTGAAGCTAGAGTAATTTTGTCACCTAGCATTCCTAGTTCGATCAGTTTTTGTCTTATCTTCTGGTTATAAGAGTCTCTAAGATCAGGATCCGGTATAACAATGCTGATGTTCCTGTCAGCCCAATTGGAAAACAGATGACTTCTAACCCTAAGGCCTTTTGGGCTAAGTTGTGTTTTAGAACTGTTTTTGAAGATTTCACTGAAGGTTACAGTCTTTGTATCGTTCTTTGTAGTGTCGATAGAGTTAAGGTTGGAGGAGAAGGGGGTGATTGAAGAGCTAGATGTTATGGACATATCTAGAGTATTTGAGTTACGTTGTGTTTCTCTACTTTGTTCTGCTTCGTTTCGATTGACGTATTTTTGGCTAGGGAATCGATCGTTATTGTTGCGATGAATTCCGTCAATCTGCTCAGCATCACTCTGAGTAATTGCTTTCTGAGTTTCTTCTGCAGTGTTTGTGGGACGTTGAGCCTCAGCAATGTGGTTTTCACTGTTTCCAGAGATACTAATAGGGCGACGATGCATGTCGTTTAGTGCGTTAGAGTAATTTTGTGTGTCTTTGCTATCTTTACCGTGGTTTTGAGAATAATGCTGTCCTAATCCGTGCGATGGCTTAGTTTGGTGATCAAGGAGGTTCAAATGTTTGAAGATGTCGTCGAGAACATCGTTGGAACTAAAATTCACTGTTATTGAAGCACCGATCCTACGAATTGCGCTCCGTAACTGATGGATTGAGGTGTTTGTCTGTTCACAAACGTGTTTGAGCTTGTCGATATCGTTTACGATTGCCGCCTCAATTCCTGCTTTCTGTAAAACCGAATACGCATGCCGTTTGGTAGAAGGCAACTTTGACAGGTTTAGGTTATCAAAGAGAACAATACGCTTTGGATTAAGCTTCATGCATTTTTCTAACTTTTGCAAAAGGAGAGTCGACGCAGTTAAGTTGGTAACATCGACAATAATGATCGGATTTTGAATAGAATTTGAACGTTTCAGCTTCTTGATTTTGTTGTCATCGAGAGTCTCGTACTGATAGAAATTGGGTTTGCTTGTTAGTTCTTTAGTTGCTGATCGACACGTGATTATTCCGATGACGGGTTGAGTTTTGTCGTCGAGTGCTTCAATTATGTCGTTACACAGCTTAGACGTTCGATCGGAATCCGCAATTTCACCTGATCCGGGATATCCTTCGACGCCAATGAGTAAATTTCTGGATACCAATATCGCATGTATCGCGTTTTCTTGATCGGGAGAGAGGTCTACGTTTGCGAAGTGTTCATTTCTTCGCAGTAAAGTCGTTGGAAGTAAGTTTTTACCTCCCAAGTCTAAAAATGGCCTAAACTTGCGTTCTTCTGGGATGATGTTGGGGGTTATCAGTTTTTGACCTAAGGCATCGTACTTGAACGAGTCTTTGTTTTCCTCAATAAGTTCTTGTATCTGTTTGTCAATGTCATCAATAGTAACACCATCGACTGCGAATTTGCATGCACGTTTTCGAACGGAATGAATAGTAATGGTTTTACCAAACTGCTCTGCACATCGCAAGCCGTAACTGACTGAGGCTCTAGTAGCATAATCTCGTTCTGAACCATTCCTTCTTAGCGCGTACGGGTCATGTTCTTCATTTTCAGAATCTGGACTCGATATGAAAAATTCTTTTGCAAATCTTGCACGACGACTGTCAAACTCTTTTGAAGTTAGAAGTTTTTCGCTCAGGCAAGAATCGATCAACTGTTCTTGTGTTCGTCTTTTTGCTAGATCGCATAGGTCTCTTAACTGATGTATCCAGTCCCGGCCCCGTTCTTCCCAGTTCAGACTAAGGTCTCCTATTGGTGTTTCAGTTTTACTGTCCCGCGTTTCTCTTTCAACATTTGACATCACTTTGTGGTTAGAGAATTTCTGACTACTAAGTTTCTCTGTTATTTGAAGCCTACGGGACGAGAACTCGTCGACGGCATCTCTGGAAACCCCAGAGATAAACCATTCTTTTTTCTTGTTTGTGTCGACTCCAAGCTGGTAGCCGAATTCACGGAGCGATCGTTTTAGATAGCGGTCGTAGGCAAACTCGATTACAGCTGAGTGTAGGAAATGATGGAACGAATTTAATGCACTCCACCGTCCGAGATCGTTAACCATGTTGATTATTAGAGCGTGAGTATGAAGATGTGGGTCGTTTTCCCGTGAAACATCGTGATTGAATTTGGCTACAACAATTTTCCGGTTTTCATCCCAACAGTTTCGCCTATCGATTGGACTATTGGGGATTGTCATTTTTCTTTCCAGCCAGTTAAGTGTTTTCGTTACGGCATTTTCGTGTGCGATTTGAATACGGTCATCTCCGCCGAGGTAGTACATTAGGGAGACATCTTTCGGAGGAGCAAAAGTAATGTCGTTGCCGGGAGTTCTATTTCGTCTTATGGCTGAATTAAAGGTTTGACCTTGTCGTTGCCCGATACAACGACCATCGAGAGTATCGCCGTTCAAAACGCGAGCAAGAGATTCGATGTCAACTCTACCGCTCAGACCTAGTAACTCCGCGCCTTTACCTTGCCATTGGCTTCGCTCGAACTGATCTGGACGGTTAGAATTGTAGTTGCCTTCGCCGTAGTAGGAGACAGCGAATTTTGTTGAAGAGATCTTCCATAGATTCACGGTCATAGGATTTCTCCTGGCTGGAATGATAGAATTTTGGGAATGGAGGGAGAGTTCGGGCGGCGGAACTTGATTGCCGAACCGATGTCGGCGGTTAGTGTCTGTGTGGAGGTTACTGGAGTCGAATGCGCGACATGGTGTTTGTCGCGGGGGAGGGCAGGGCTTGTTCTCGCAGAACAGCTAGCGTGTCGCGGTAGCAACGAACGCTCAAACCTACAGCGCCAAAGCAGGGGGCGGAATGTAGGGAGGATATCCACGTTGGCATCTCCAAATTGAGAGATGAACAACGTTTCGAATTGATAGGCAGGCTTTCTTATACATCAAATTCTCAGATGTCGCAACGAGTGGCGCAAGAGAATTTGGATTAGCTTGAGACAAAAGGTCTAGAGAATCGAAAGTAGAGTCCTTGTAAGGAACTGTCTTGACGGCCGAGCTTGGCTGAACGGCTACGGAACGGTAGATAACCGCAGGAATCTGACAGTCGGCAACTTAGTCTCCCCAGACCTTGGCAATGCGGTCTTGAATCTTCTTAGTATAGATTTCAATGAGTTTTGTATTTCCATTTACAATTGTTGACTGCTCTTCCATCTTGTTGACTATAGATCGCTGAATTTCCATAGGAGGAAGAGGAAACTTAAATCCCGCTAAAATACTTTTTTTGATGTTATTGATGTTAGCACCTGATATAGCACTACCTAGATAAGTGTTGAAATCACGCTGTTGAAGAATACCATATAGAAATTCAGGAAGAATTTTTTCCGAAGTTCTAAGAACCCCCATGAATCCTCCAAAAGCGAATTTTACGTTTTCTTTGATTAAAGCAGTTTTACCGATATGTCCTTTACTTCCGCTAGCAATACACATCAAGATGTCATGCGGTTTTAGCCATTGGTCGTTTCTAACAGCGGCACTCTCAGAGATCGCTTTGACCTCATCAAGAACTAACTTTCCGTCCAATGAAACATTGTTTGCTCGTAGAATCTTTATTCCTCCTTGATGAACCTCATCTGCTTTTTTGTACGTCACGCCACGAAAGAATGTAGAAACCTCTATAATATTCACTTCCTCATAGGCCGAAATTTCCAAATCGGAATATTCTAAACGGATTTCTACACTTGGTTTGTAGTTGTCAACCACTTGTCGTGCACCGTCTATGATTTTTTGGTAGCCGTCTAGATCTCGGACGATTTCACGTTGGATCATGGGGGGGGGGTAGGGGAATTTTGTAATCTTTTATCCAATTTGGTGATAAATTTTTTTGTGCTACACCCGTCGCATTAGCGACGCAATCACCTTCAAACCTATCTGAATTCAACAAGAAATATAAAAATTCTGGCAATAAGGAATCGCAAGTGGTTTCGATTCTACATACTCGCTGATTCAAATATGCTGGTTCTAAGTCTTGTGAAAATTTGCCTACTCTGCCTACATTTCCAGTTAAAGATATAAGAATATCGTTTTTGTGAAGTGAGAATTTTTCGTGTTCAACCGGAGTAAGTCTTTGATGAAATTTTGGTTTGTCATCGACAATCCTTCCTTTTTGCACATTTGTTATCCGAATAACACGAATTCCTTCAGTCACGTAACTATCACCTCGAAAGGCGTAACCATTCTGAAGTATGGTCAGGTCAGAAAGTTTCGCAAGATCAAATTTAGATTCAGTGCGTGAAGTTTTTATAGATTTTCCCGAAAGACTTATCATTGCATCATTCAGCAGAGATACTCGTTTTATTTTACGAATCAGCCTCGACTGTCTGTCACTTGTTAAGCAGTCTATTATTTCAGGAATATCGTTCTTAGAAGTGACAGCGCGTTGAGCTCCTAAAGTGTATCCATCAGACTCTATAACGGCGAAGTAAACGCTGTCAGTTTTTTGGTGAAATTTCTTATCTAATATTAGAACAGAAGTTTTAACTCCGGAGTAGGGTTGAAATACTCCTGCAGGAAGAGAAATTACTCCAACCAGGCAACTCTCGACCAACTTTTTCCTAAGTGCCTTGTATGCTCGACCAGTTTGAAAGATAATACCTTCCGGAACAATTATTCCTGCTCGACCATTTGGCTTGAGGTGTTGAATGATGTAATCGACAAACAGAACTTCGGCCCGTTTTGAATCTACACCAAACCTAGAGTGCGGCTGAATACCTCCTTTTGGGGAGAAGAAAGGAGGGTTTGCTAGAATAACATCGAAATACTCGTTCCAACGATCATCTGACGAAAGAGTGTCATACTCGAAGATTTTTGGATTTGTGAAATTGTGAAGGTACATGTTAACAAGAGACAAGCGCGTCATATCGGGAGATATGTCGTATCCTACTAAATTTTCACTCAGCTTCTTCAAATCTACTGCGGTGAGTTTCCGCCTGTCTTTCATAATGTGCTTGTATGAGGAGATCAAAAATCCAGCGGTGCCACAAGCCGGGTCGAGGATCGTCTCATTCTTTTTTGGATCAACGATTTCAACTATAAAATCGATTATGTGACGAGGTGTCCGAAATTGACCCGCATCCCCTTGCGAACCCATGTACGACAGCAAATACTCGTAAGCGTCCCCAAGCTTTTCAGAGTGGGAGTATTGGAACTCACCAATCTCAGTTAGAAACATGTTGAGTGTCGAAGGGTCTCTAAAAGGTAAGTAGGAATTCTTGAATATCTCTCGAAACAGTTTTGGCGCAGAAGGATGCTTATACATTCCTTCGATCGCTTCCCCGTAAAGTTTAACCCGTTCGACACCTCCTACTTTGGTATCGTTTAAATTTTCCCAAGAATACTTTCTATACTCGCCTTTGAAGAATCGCCGATTGCCTCCAGCTTCAACAGACGCTGAATCCATATCGTTCATGAACTTATATATCAATCCAGTCGTAATTTGATCAACCTGACTCTTTGGATCAGGAACTTTTCCTACCAAAATGTCTCTTAGAGTGTCTAATCGATGTTTGGTTGCGCTATCCAACATGTCGTAATCTCACAGTATCTACATCGTTATTATCGAAATAGTCAGGAATTTTTCGCTTTAATTCTATGGGTAACTGTAGAAATGCCTGGCCTGACGAGTGAGTGTTAAGTTCAACGTATTCACGATCATCGACGAACTGTCTGAATTCTTCGTCAATTGCATACGCTTCAAATGCGATCTTTGCGTTTCCGATATGCTTTGAGTCAATGTCGACAAGACTGTCAAATTTGTCAAATTCTTCCTCGAGACATTCTGTTCGACTTGGCAGACCGTTGACATTATCAAAAACCATGTCAAGAAGTTCACGAATTGACACCGGGCGATCCAAGCCAAGTGACCTTCCTAGATCGGGTATGGTAAAGAAATCTTCTGGACGGTTTAGTATATAATCGCGCAAGTAATTCTTGGCACCGATGAAATCTCGCTCTTGCATAAGTCTACGAATGGTTTCGTCTATTCTGATTCTCTTCTTAAATGTCCGATACAGGCTATTGTCTACTCTCATGCCGACATTCGATATTAACTCTTCTCTTATGGTTTCTATGGCATCGGGTTCTAAACTCACTACTTCTTCCGCGCCAAGCCGCAACTCTTCCTCAGTTTGCGGTTCCAAGTTGGCAGAGGGAAGAGCTGGAAGTTTTAGAACTTCGTCATAATCAAAGTCCTTTTCAAAGTACTCATAGTTGCCAAAGAAGTCAAACAAGAAAAACTTAGTCTTCCGAGATTTTGAAATTTCAGGAATGTCTGCGTTCGTTATCCAATAGTTAGAGAAGTCACAGATTCGAGTTCCGCGACCTTTCATTTGAATGAATTCGCTAGGTGAGTAAACTGGCCTCATCATACAAATGTTCAGTATGTCAGTGCAATCATAGCCGGTGGTCATCATTCCAACGGTGACACAAGCTCGTGTTTTTGACGTTAGATAGCTCTGTTCAAACTTAGATTGCCCGTTAAGAGTATTGTTGCTGAAGTCCGTGGTCATCCTTGAGGCATCTTCTACACTAGACGTGACTTGAACCGCAAAATCAGAATTGTAACGGTTTGGGTAAATGAGGCTAGCGTATACGTTGAGAACTTGAGTGATTTTTGCAGCATGGTTTTGCGAGACGCAGAACACCAGCGTCTTTCCTATCTCATTGGTGTAGGGATCTTTCATCGCTTTCTTAAAGAAGGTCTCGCACCAAACCTTATTGGTATTGTCGTTGAAAAACTTTCGCTCGAAATCCTTCCGCTTAAAGTTTGCCTCACGATTGTTACCCTCTTCATCAATACTTTCGAACAAGTAACCCTGATCAGAGAGAAACTGAGTAGATATTTTGGTTCGTGCGTCGTAGACTTTCGGATTGACTAGATGTTTGTCTCTGACACCGTCTTCGAGAGAATACCTGTACGTTGGTTCGCTACCCTCACATCCGAAAGTCGTGTAGGTATCTAGGTGCAATCTTCGTTCTAACTGTTTAGGGTGGCTTTCAGCCAAATTCTCTATGTCTACAGACTTTAGGAAGTCCTTCGGGGTAGCGGTTAAGCCTAGTTTGAATCCGATAAAGTATTCGAAGACCTTTCGGCTTCGTCGGCCAAGCGATCGGTGAGCTTCGTCGGAAATCACCAAGTCAAAATCGTCCGGTCTAAACACTTTTCTATACTTGTTGTGACGAATAAAGGATTGAACTGTTGAGACTACTATCTTGGCCTTCTGCCAATCAGTTTGATTCTCTTTCCACACAACCGAACGAAAATCGTTTTTGAGAACTTCTTCAAATTGCTTCTGAGCTTGCGTCTCAAGTTCAATACGATCCACTAGAAACAGAACCCTCCGAACTTTGAAAAGTCGAAGAAACATCTTCATAATTGCGCATGAAACTAGGGTTTTGCCCGTACCAGTGGCCATTTCGAGTAGAAAGCGATCCTTGCCATCTGCAACTGCTTTTTGTACCGAAGTAACAGCATCTAACTGATAATTTCTGAGGATTCTAAGTTTGTTTGTTCGCAGAAATTCTGCTCGCCTTGACTCATCCAAGTAGTCTGGGTGGTCGTCAAAACTTGGCAACTGTGTTCTAGCAATATAATCAGTTCCTATGTCAAACTCTTCTTTGGTTTGTCGCGAGGGATTAAACTTCTGTTTTCGTAGTTCAAGTTGTTCCTGAGTCGGCATAACATCAATGACAGAAGGATTTCCTTGTTTTAAATCCCAGAAGTAATGCGATATACCGTTAGACAGGATTACAAACCGGCAATCAAGACTTTTGGCGTACCCGCGGGCTTGCTCCTTGCCTGTTAACGGTGATTTAGACTCATGTTTTGCTTCGACAACGCATAGCGGAACGTTATCCTTGTCGTAAAGGACGAGATCCGCTCGTCTGAGGCCTTGATCATGGCTGACCTCTCCCTTCACGTTAACTGTCCCTTTTTCTCCGGGAGTAATCCATTTGGAGTCTTGCAACATCCGAACTATAATCATGCAAGCGTCGGCTTCACTCATAGCTATCCTTCATTGGTCAAGAGAATTCTGCATTGCTTTTAGCACAGATAGCAATAGTTGCAACAGAAAAACGTGATATATCGCGAGTAAAGTTGGTCGAACGACTTTCATTCAGAGTGCTAACATACTGTTTATATTTTATGATTTGAATAAGTTGCGGTGTCCCAAGTTTCAAGATAGCGTTTCCAAGTAGGATAACTGGAGGATACGCTAGTCACTTTATACTTCGGTATATTAACCCGACCTAGAGACACTACCGGTATTCCAAGAATCGCAATCTTCGTTGAATAGATCGGTTCTCGGTTTAGATATAAGGAGATTATTAGTCATTGGCATAAACTTCTTATAAGTTTCGCTGACCTTCCGAGAGAATTCCACAGAATTGTTACTTAACAGGGGGCTGACTCACTCAGCAACTTCTGATATACGAACATTCTGAACGGATTTGACATGTAATTTGCTTGTCAGACGAACCGATGTAACTTTCTAATCTTAGGGAAAACTGTGCCTGCTACTTGGAGTTTCAATGAGTCAAATCCATCTGATGTTGCGACAGAAGTAACTCAAGTTGAACATTTTGACAATGAAAGACTGCGCTTAGAAAGTTCATTGGTGCGGGAGGTAATCCAAAACTCTATGGACGCTAGCGATAAATCAGGTCCAGTTCGTGTCTGCTTCAGAATTAGAGATTTAACCGAGATCGGACCGGGTAAAGTAAGAATTTTGCGTAGAATTCTTGAACCTATTGAACCCCACCTAGAGGCATGTCAAGTTCCTATACCTAATGATAACGATGTCCGATTACTTTGTATTGAGGATTTCAACACAACTGGCCTTACGGGAAGATTCGACAAAAAAGATGGAGATAATTTTTCAAATTTCTGGCGCATAATGGGCAAATCTGAAAAATCGCACGGGAAGGGAGGACGACGCGGATTGGGAAAATTGGTCTTCGCTGCATCTTCTAAACTGAACACATTCTTTGGTGTTACCTGCAGACGTGGCGATGACGGTCTGTTTGCAATGGGACACGTGATTCTGAGAAATCACACAATCGACGACGTGGAGTATAAACCTCATGGAGTATGGCATGACGGTCGAACTGAAGACAAAAAAGAATTACAGCTGCCAACAAATGACAAAACGGATTTGTATAATCTTCAATACATATCAAGCTTCAAAAGAACTGTAGAAACTGGCTTTACAGTCCTCATTCCATACTTGAAAGACAGTATAACCGATCAAAATATCATAGACAGCGTCTTAAAAAATTACTATTTTTCAATTCTGTCGAATGAACTTGTAGTCACTGTAGGCGATACTCAAATTGATTCGATCAGCTACGAATCTGTTTACCAGCGCTCACATAACGTTAGAAACACAATTCCATTAAACTTCATATCGTCCGTTAGAAACTTACTCGATAAGAATATGCCCGCAGTACGAGCGAGTCCTATAGATTCTAAGACTTTAAACATGAAGAAAATCCCAGAAATTTTGTATTCAAAAAACCAAATTTCAGTCATGCGGGAGCAATACAACAACAACGAAGTCGTTCATGTTGTTATCCCAGTTGTGCTATATGATCGCAATAGCTATGAAAAATTTATTGGCGATTTCAATCTGTTTTTACAGTCGTTGGAAAATAAAGACACAGCGTTCAAGTTCTTTGCGCGTGGACCGATCATTTTACCGGATGAGTGTAGGTTCTTTAAGGGTAACTGCAGAGCCGCGCTTATTGCTAAGGCTGATGATGCTGTTGCAGCGTTTCTTGGTGACGCTGAGAATCCTGCTCATACAGAGTGGAATCCACGTGCGCTGATACTTGAAAAAAATTGGGATTCGCCTAGCAAACCTCTCCAACTAATACGTAGGTCTCTTCAAATTTTATTCGACTTGATTGCTAAACCCGAGGAATCCAAAGACAATGATCTGCTTTCTGAGTTCTTTTCATTACCGAGCGAACCCCCCGATGGCAAATCCGAAGTTGGTGGCCCGGAAAAAGGGGGAAATGTGCCAAATCCTCCCACGTCGTCGATTCCCGTTAAAGATCTCGGTTTTGAAATTGTAAAACTCGATAGTGGATTCATCTTAACACGAGACAACTATAGCAACAAAAGACCGGACACAATTTTAGTTGAGATGGCATACAATCGTATAGGCGGTAACGCTCTTGGACATTATAGCAAATTAGATTTTGATTTGTACGACCCCTCCACGATTGAAGTAGAAGCTACACAGGCAACAATCAGGAAAGTTACTTCCAATGTACTAGAACTTATTGTGACAGGCCCGGACTATAGACTAAACGTAACGTTGAAAGATCTGAACCGAGATCTATTCGTAAAAGCGAGTGTTACAAAATGGACAATGTAAGCAGAAAAACCATAAATTGGACTGAACGGAAGAAGATTAGCCAAAATTGCGTTGAAATTCAACGCACGGAAGTTGGTACAGGTCAACCAGAGCAGGTTAACGTTCAAATTAAGTTACCAGCGAATGAGTTTCCCGAGTCCGCATTCGTCGCAATTGAGGCATATAGAAGACAACTGTCAAAGAGGTTTGAGTGCGGATCAGTGGGAAATTTGAAAATTCCAAATCCGTTGCGTCTTGACATTTTTAGCTCAGACAAGCTTCCATCGTTGCGGTTACTCGTAGTTGACCGAGACGGTCATCCCGGGAGACTGCTTGGCACTATTGAAAAAATTCAGATTCCCGGTAGTGGTAGAAAGACAGTTAGCAAAAATTCTATACTACTGGTAGACATAGGTACTCTTACGAACGAAACTTGGAAAGTGTCCATTAATCCGATCACCGGACCGAGATTGATTGTCGACAAACGAATAAGAGATATCCGTAGTCGTATTCGGACAGATCCTGAAGTTTATAGCTTTATACTTCCGTCAGCGTTTCAGCAAATTCTAATGGCAATCGCCTTTTCTGGCAACTTTTACGAGGATGATGATCATAGCGAGAGCTGGATCGAAAAGTGGTTAAAGTTTTGCAAGCACTTGGGAGTTAAGGATGATCCGCGTGACGATACAGTAGACAAAGATCAGTGGATGGAGGATTGCTTTAAGAAATTTTGCCGTCGTCATAAGTTTCTACCACGTCTTTTAAAATTGGAAGAAAGTGAAACCCATGAGTAAAAAATTCAGAAAACTTAATCAGAACGGATTTGAAAAATTCGCTGAGTACATCAATAACTCTGCGTGGAACGAAAGAAACAAAATAGACGTTCCGCTGAAAGAAGTACCTCGGACATTATTGAGTGATCCAAAGACTTCGATATCGACAAGCTTCAACATTCAAATTAGATCGCAAAGATTTCATAGTAAGTACGAATTTGGACTATATTTGCGTAGCATTTTGGCTAAGATACCTGACACAGAAATTGAAAACGATTACCTTTTTTGGAATACGCTGTCTTTGTTGTTTTTCGACGACATTTGTTTCAGAACACCTGAGGGTGAACGAAAAGTACAAGCGAAGGAAAAATGGATTATTGGTGAGGGAACTCAGTTTTATTATCGACACTTAGTTCGAACACCTTGGTTGTTTGTGAAGTTATACAAGGAAACTTCTAAGTTTTTACTGCTTACACGCCATAAACACGAACATTTGGTGAGTATGGTTCCCGAAACCTTGGAACAGTTTGGAAGTCGAGGAATACTACTCAGAAATGAAAAAGTTGTAAATCTGTTTTCGAGAATGTACTTTGATCACGAAAACCAAGAACCAAAACCAGGTTTATCTGGGAATGAAGGAGGGAGTCCAAGGCGAATGGGGAAGGTAGTACGTCAACTTGCATTGACATACGATTTAGAGAAAATGTCAGAAAGTGACTTGATCTCGATACTGCCCAGAGAGTTTAACAGATGGATAGACTGGGAATAGAATTTTTAAGGTCAGTTGTATCAGATATACGATCAACATTATTCTAACATTTGTCCTGCCATTTGATTGATTTGTTCAGTCAAATGAAATTCCTTCTTTCCAACGATCAAACTCTTTCGGGAGTATGTCGTATATTGCTTGCTCTGTCATCTGTTCAAGATCGTAGGTCAATGCTAGCTGGCGAACAATCACTCCTGTCCTAAACGGAGTGCCACCACCTTTACTAAAAAGTCTTTTCTTTAGTTTGTTGTTATCAGCGTCGAAGTAAAGTTTTGAGAGTAGTCTAATGACTTGTTTGTTCCGAAGCAAAGTCTGCCTGCTTCCGATTTGTTCAAGAGTTTCACTTGTGACACTTAGCGGATTAAGATCTTTACGTGAGGTCAATAGTAGGAATTTAGCGTGATCACAGTGCAGACGAGCTAGCTTCCAAGGGGTTTTTACCAGATGACGGTAATCATGCCAATTTAACTTTAGAATGTAACGAGCCTCTTCTTGTACGTTTCTCAGTCCATTATCTGCTGTTGTGCAGATCGAATCAAACCAAATTAAGGCCAGTGTACTCCAAAAGCAAACATCATTTTCAATTTCAACAGCAGGTATGTGATCAAATAATTCAACTAAGTGAAGACCGAATTCAAATCGATTAGAAAAGTCAGGAAGTTCTGTCGAAAAAACGTATTCTGTCGGGGTAGAGTATTTTGTCGAATCCAACAAGTGCAACGGTAGGAGTCCAATTCCCCCGTCTTTAATCCAAGAGGAAAACTCCTTTAGTCCTTTATCATTGAGTTTTCGAAATTCCTCGGCCATAATTTTAGTTCTCCCACTGCTTCTTCAATATTGAAGCAAAAGAGTGAAGGTTAGCAAACTCTGTTACACATTCGTCGGTCCAGCTTTTTAAGAAGTCTTCATCGTCTGAATACAGTCTTGGATCGCCCGCTCCACAAAGCTCCGTGCAAAATTGTAACCAAACAGAGACCCAGCTGTCCTCACCAGAATCATTTCTTGTGTTTCTGAGGTTCCTAGCTAGTTCGCTAAGAACGACCCTAAACGCAACAGGCAGAATCATCCCTTGAATCATTTGGTCGTGTTCCAAAAGATACAACAAGTTAGGTATTTTCCTATTGATGACAAGTTTGGGATAGTCATCCAAATCAAACTCCACTCTCCAAACTTCCTCCCCAATGTCTCTTGAATCGACTTTAAAGATGTTTCGACTTTCCTCGCTAGTTTCACTGTCGGCGATTTTGATACGTTCCGCACTACCAAGTATCCTTCCCGGAGTGATCTCAGTGTCAACGACAAGTAATCGAAAAGTAGGCAAGTTCTGTGGTGGAAAATCTGTTAATTCCAATCTCTTGGAGGGAAGCATCTCGCCGATAGTTCCAAAATCGAATCTCATAGATGTCAGTCGATGCGACGCTTCAATCATTACGGCAGCAGAGTTGGGAAACGAGTAATCAGATAAGTCAATATCTATTGTCACAGCTTCCGGTTGGTCTATGTCAACGGTCTCTCGCACGACATCAACACAACCCTTGTCGATTGTGATTCGGCCAGTCCAGTTCAATCTTTTGCTTCGTTTTGCAATCATGTTTTGGTCTCTGCTTGTACGAAAAGATCGCGGTTGAGATCATGCAATTTCACGGTGAGTTTGAAATTGTGTTCTAAAACTTCGAAAGTTAGCTCATTTGACTCCAAAATGGTGTGTTCACCACCTTTACAACTTAAAGTTATAGACTCAGGATTGTACAAGTCGAAGTCGTAGGGGCTGTAGTATTTCAAAGGGTCGCCGGTGACCATATCATATGCCATCCTAACCCTTATACTTTGTGGAAACTCCCATTTTTCAGCGTCAGTGGTTGAAACTAGAGTGAACCCATCTGGATTCTTAGCAATTACAAATCCTACAGGAGGTGGAGGAGGGGGTGCCTCATCTGTTCCTTCTTCTCCTTCACCTTCTGTTTCAGATTTTTTGCGTTTCTTTCCCTTCTTACGCTTCTGAAGTTCTTTAATCGAGAAGAATTGCGATAAAGCATCGCTGTCCTCAATGTCCTCTTGTTCGGCAACTATATCAAACAGCGCTTTCAAGGAATTTCTAATTGCGACTATTATCGGACTAGGTCTTTCCCAGCGCTCTAGTAACCTAGAAGCCCGATAGTTTAGCTTTGTATGAGAAGGTGTTTCCGCATCACCTAGAAACTCCGAAACTACGTTACCATATTCAGCAACTATTCCTGCGCGAACCTGACCAGAAATCTTGCTCTTCTCAGCCGTCAACAAAATTGGCCCGCGAGCAAAGAAGTTGAATTGCGGTTCGCCCTTAACCGATTGAAGGAACAAATGAAATTTCCCGTACTCGAACTCTCCATTCATCCGTGTTAGAACAATTGGAACGACGACGTGAAGGAGATCGCCAGTGTTAAACAGCTTTTTCAATCTTTCGATCTGATCTTCATCTAAATTAGCCTTCGAAAACTCGGAAGAATCCATAATCTTTGCTTCAACGAAATCTTGAGGTTCTTTTACCCGATGAGTTACTTCGGTCAAAAATGAAACAGGTATAAGATTGGGATTTACACCAGAGAGTTCGAAAATTTTCTCAAACCTTCTCGAGTTGATTTTTACAAGGTCATTTTGGTTGCCAACTTCAACGGCGAGCTCTCCGGCAATAATCGGAAAGTAGTAGTTTCTTAAGACACTCTTGATGATTTCGTCTTGGCTTATACTATAGTGAATGTAGGGAATAATGATGCTCAAACCGCTTTGTGTTCGTCTTTGTGTATTTGAGATAGTCTCGAGGAATAACAGATCGTCTTCGCAAGTGGTCGGCATCTGAATGTTATCGGGTTCTGACCTACCATCATGCCAGAATCCATGAGGTCTATAAAGTGTTTCATCTATCTTATGATGTTCTAGTAACACTTGACCCATTGCATACGGCGTAGAATCACCGTCACGTCTCGTTATACCAAAGAATGTTCGAATTTGTGATGACGAGGAAAAGACCAACTTTCCTAATCCCCATCGCCCACCCTGTTGCCCTTCTTTCTTTGATTTACCAACGACCCGCCAAAAGTTCGTAAAGTTTTCCTCTGGCTTCTTTTGTTGAACACAACCCGTTAATCCTCTCGTATGGAAATCCTCAATCGTCAGAACGCGAACAAATCTATCTCCCGGAAGAGGAGTATAGCAAGATTTGAAGTGCGGTATCAGCGGTTCAATGTTTTCCCGGAGCATTTCCAATGGTTGATCACCTGTTTCAGATAAATCTTGAATGCTGAAACATACCTTGACCGGTTTTTCTCCGGCCTTAGCATCTAAAGAGTTCTGGATAACTTCACGAACTAGAGCATCATTGAGTCCAACATCGTCATTGTTGAACTGATCTCGCTGAGTGATCTCAATTTCCACATCAGAAGGGTCTGCAGTATTGAAACTCCATTTTGCTGACAATGTTCAGCTCCTCGTAAGGTGGGGGGGGGGGTAAAAAATACAACAATTGAAAAAAGCAACCGTCCACTTCGCTTGTTTTCTGGCGACCGATCTCGTTACCTCCAATGCAATCAACCCCTCATAGTCCTCTTAGCGAACGATAATACGCAGAGTATACCACTCAAGGCACTATTCCTGTCAACCGCCAATTTCATAAAAATCTCAAAACGACTGTTTCCGAGTGTTCTAATCTTGTGGAATTTCGTTTTATAAACAAAAATCGAGTGAGTCAGCTTGGATGTCACAACTCAAATTAGCGTTTTCTCCCTGCAAACGAAGATTATATGTGCAAAAAGTGTCATAAGTCTTTACTTCGGTCTCGGTATCACGTTCGTACGAGACAAATGATCCGTTCTTTCTATGTGTCTTCGTAAACATACTAGAGGGTTATAAAATCTAGTTGATTGTCTCAATTTCTTCCGCTTCTGAATAGATGAAATTTCCGCCTTCGGTAGTTCCGTCAGGAAAATTGGTTCATTTGTTAAGCAGGAGCCTCAATTTACATCAACTTGAGCTGCAAACGCCTTAACATAATAAGACCTGTTCTGCTACTCGTGTATTAACTCCGATACCATACGACAAGCCTCGCACACCCCGATTGTTCTAAACTGGGGCTTCGGAAGCCCGGGTATCTTCAAATCGACCCACGCCAGCCACTTCTTGCTTAAATCTAATAATTGCATCGTGAGATTATCGTAACGACTTTGATCCTCCCTTGAACGAACATAAGGAGGCCGGCTCGACACCGGTTCCTGTTACCACCTCCTCAAAAAATTTATAGCAACTTGATATCGTTCAAACATTTTGTGGGTAGCATACCGAATTTCGGGCATGACCGAGCAGTCACAGGCAATCAATCGACGAATTCTTTGAGACTTACTGCAAGGAATCTGAATCGAATGTTCTCGGTTTAACTTGAATTCGTTCTAGATTTGAGAATCTCATCGAGAGCTTGGTGGAGAGGCATAGCTTCAAATCCACCGTTTAGATCGTAACTGTTAGTTCCATTATGTATGACCAGCCGTCTATCTACGCCCACAGCTTTTGCCGCACGAATGTTTCCGGCCTTCATATGCTCGGATTCTGAAAGCTTGATTTCAATCCCCCATTTGGTTCTGTCTCTAAATTTTATTATAAGGTCAAGCTCATTTTTTCCGTCATGAGTACGATAAAATGAGCAGTTCATATATGTTCCTGCGCTTACGGCGGTACCAATGACAGATTCTATAACGAAACTCTCCCACACCATTCGGTGGTGTTTACTTGTAAGGAGCTTAGATCTATCTGTGATGCCTAGCAAAAACAAGAGTAGACCAGAATCTCTGAGGTACACTTTCGTGTGTTCGTTTACTCTCACTCCGAAGCCGTTTATATCACTCCAAGGTTCAATCGCACGAATCAACAGCAACTGTTCCAATGCATCGATAGTATTTTGCACATTCTTTTGATCTGTCTTCAGTTGCCGTGTGAATGTTCCAATCTCGAATTGTTTTCCATTAACCTTAGCAATGAAATTGAGACATCTGTTTAGAGTAGACCGATCAACGTTCATTCCATATCTTTCAATGTCTTTTTCGACGTACGATTGAATAAAATCTTCTCGTATATTAAGACTCTTCTGATTTGATTCTGCGAGTAAACTGAGCGGCATCCCTCCTCGGAGCATCAATAATTCCGTTATTCTCCGGTAGGTTAGGAGTGCTTCTTCTTTGGATTCAGAAGGTAACCTGTTAGACATCGTACCTATCAGTTCTGAAGGTAGAATACCGTACATTTGAATTTGAGAGACGCGACCGGCTAAAGAAGTAAATGCTTTTCTTTGCACATCCAAACATGCCGAACCAAATAGGAGAAACCTACACTCTCTGTTCTCAACGAAGCGTTGTTCATCAATGAAGACTTTGATATTCTTAAACAAATGCTCACATTCTTGAATTTCATCAAGAATGATTATGTTTTTCTTGTGCTGCACAAAAAAATCGTGTCCGGATCCCACCTCCACTCGAGCCTTACTTTCTTGTAGATCTCGGTATATGGCGCCCCTTTGCTGTACAAAATGCGATTTCGCTAACGTTGTTTTGCCGATTTGGCGAGGGCCAAGTAGAGTTACACATTCTATGTATTTTAGTCGATCCTCAATCGCAGAACTGATCATACGATCTATTTGTATGTGGTTGTTTGCCAAAATTGTTTGTATGTCATTATGCGCGGGCATGGGAAGTTCAAAATTATGTCAAGAGGGTAATTGAACCTAAACTGTCACGCTAAGAACGTATTTGGCACATATGTTTTGTATTCTACCAGAGTTCGAGCAAAATTGGACTATTCTGGAGTTAAAAAATATAGAGAACTCTCTTAACTACTCTAATCCTATTTGGATTGAAGAATCTCATTTAGTGCCTGGTGAAGAGGCATTGCCTTGAATCCGCCATTAAGATCGTAGGTTCCTGTTCCATTATGAATGACGCGCCGCCTATCTACGCCCACAGCATTAGCCGCACGAATGTTTCCTGAGCTCACATGTTCGGGTTCTGACAACTTAATCTCAAATCCCCATGTCGTTCCGTCCCAAAATTCCACTATAAGGTCAAGTTCATCACTACCTCCGTGAGTCCGATAAAATGCGCATTTGTAGAAATTCCCTGCACCGACTGCTGTCGCAATAACTGACTCTATAACAAACCCCTCCCACACCATTTCGAGGTGTTTACTATTCAGTAAGCTAGCAAGATCACGAATTCCAAGAAGTGAAAGAAGCAGTCCAGAATCTCTCAGGTACATTTTTGTGTGTTTGGTTACTCTCACGCTGAATCCATTAATATCGCTCCAAGGTTCAATCGCACGTATCAACAACAACTGCTCTAATGCTTCAATAGTATTTTGCACTTCCTTTCTACCAGCAATCAGATTCCGTGTAAATGTTCCGATATTAAATTGTTTTCCATTGACCTTAGCGATGTGGCTGAGACATTCTTCTAAAGTAGCCCGATCTACGTTTAACCCATAGCTTTCAATGTCTTTTCGAACGTATGAATCAACAAAATTTGTGCGTATATTAAGGCTCTCTTGATCAGATTCTGCGAATAAACTCAGAGGCATCCCTCCTCGAAACATCAATAACTCCGTTATTCTCCTATAGGTTAGGAGTGCTTCTTCTTCATCAGATGGAATAATTCCAGATAACGTAGTAATCAGTTCAGTTGGAAGAATGCCAGACATCTCCATCTCATTGACGCGACCAGCGAGAGCTGAAAAAGCTTTTCTTTGCAAATCCAGACTTGCCGATCCAAATAAGAGAAACCTACACTCTTTGTTCTTAGCAAAACGCTGTTCATCAATGAAAACTTTGATGTTCTTGAACAGGTACTCACATTCTTGAATTTCATCTAGAATGATTATGCGGTTCTTGTGTTTTTCAAAAAAAGCTCTTCCATATCCAATTTCTTCTCGAACTCGGCGATCTTCTAGATCACGATATACAGCACGTCTTTTTCGTACAAAATGAGAATTCGCGAGTGTTGTTTTACCAATCTGGCGAGGGCCGAGTAAAGTTACACATTCGATGTGCTTCAACCGATCTTCAATAGCGAAACTGACCGAACGATCTATTAACAAGTTGGTGCTTTCGAGGATGTTTTGTATGTCTCTATGCGAAGGCATGGTAAGTTCTAATTTAAGTTAGGATATACAATTCAAGGATGCATTCGTAGCCGATCTGATAAACAACAAATATAATCCCTATGAATCTTTGGTATTGTAACAGATTTTTGAGACTTGTACGGAAGAAGATTGTCACAAAGGTAAGACTGTTGGGAAACTCGTTACCTGTTCGAATTTCGATGATTTGCACTCAAACTGGATATCCAAATGCCTTAATCTAGGGCCATATAGTCGCCCAAACTTCAAATTTTTGAAGATTTTTCCAAACTTTGTGTTTCGCAACTGATTCGAAATGTCTCACCTACTTCCGTAGAAATTATACCAATTTTACAGCTAGAAAGTTAGATTTCAGGACTTGATGGGTCTATAGATTCGGAACTATTGCACACTTTCGCTTGTCTAGGTGTTTCGCAACAGTATTAAGGTGTAAGTTTAGTTAGACGTGGTGATAAGTACGATCGGCAATTCTATTCCAACTGGGCAATGTAGCAGACGCTATCACCCAATAGCAGATTCGTATAGAACGCCAAATAAATCGAACCAAATTATGAAATCTTATTGTTCCATCAAGCTAAATTCTTCAATAGAGTTCTTTATGGGGTCACGTACTCTCTGTTGGTGTGTGCTCGGTTCTGGTAAACAAGAACCATCCCCTAGAATTTGACGTAGGTTTTCACCTTGCAGAGTTCTTAGCAAAAACCGGACACAGTCGTACGACAAGGCATAGGCACATTACCCAATTTGTCTGATTGAGTTTTTTCTATCGTCGGTGCTAATGACTAGGAGCAGTCTTATCGAAGTTGATTCGTTGAAATTGCAAATTATGTGGAATTATTCATTGATGCATACTTATTTGCAACAGCCTCCGATCGAGAATTTAGACAAGGTATGGACTTACTCTTCAAATTCTCTGTCATCATCCGTCGAAACGTTGCTTAACTCTATACTAGATATGTCCCGGATGATCGGAACTATCATCATTGCTAACGCCTCCGTCGTTTTAGCGACGGTATTCTCTAAGTCCGCTCCATCTTCGTCATCAGGGCTGTTCTTAATCAATGCCATGGCAACAAGCACCATTCCTATCCTGTACTGCTCTTTGATAAGGTCAGCTGTCTTATCCGACTTTCGTAGTTCGTTATTCAGAAAAATGTTATCTTCGTTAAGAAAAAAGTCATACAATTGACGACCTTGATCGTTTGGTCTAGCATTGATCGCGACGGCAGATTTCTTGTCGAATTTACTCTCTGTTTGACTTTCCCATTCGTCTTCCTTTAACCATGGAGCGCGTGGTAAGTCGATACTAGGAAATTTATTCTTCCCGTCTCCAGAAGCATTGCCTCCAGGTGACGTTGGTGGTGACGGAGGCGAGGGAGGCGAGGGAGGATGTTCCTGACGTGGTATAACATCTATTTCGGCAACGTTGATAAAAGGTTCGGTTTGAGTGACATCCGATACTTCCAAACAAACGCTAACTGTTTCACCGGCTTGGATGTCCTCAGGGAGCGTGACTTTGAGGGTGGCTGTTCCGTCGGCTATATCAATACTTTGGTTCGTTATATTTTTTCTTTCGCCAGATTCTTTGAGGATACACACGAGTTTTGATTTGCCTTCGTCTTTAGCACGAAAGAAGTAGTCGTTATCTGCATCTGTATCAAACACTATTCTGCTTGCCCGCCCTTGTTCGCATTGGCGGTGAAGTATAGTTCCTTCTCGTTTTCTCCTAAATCTGAAATAGGTAGGAAACTGCCTACTCTCAAATGTCCCTTGACCCTCTGGGCGTGGTCTAATTTCTGTTGGATCAAAAATACGGTTACCTTTTGCCAATAGCTTCGCTAGGGAAGGGGATTTTTCTATGATCTTGCTCATAATGTCACCAAAAGACTTGTCATCTTTAGTTTTTTCTTTTAGCAGTTCTTCTCGTCTTGATTCAGCGAACCTTTTTAATTTCTCGTTACTTCCGAGATACTCTTCAATGCGTGTTTCAAGGTTACGACGAAATGGCGAATCCGCTAATCGGTCGCGTGAGTTCATAAAGAGCTCTTCTTGGTGTTGCGCGTCGATCTCTGAGCAGTCTACGTGTACAAGCAGAGAATTAGCAACGTAATCCAACCTAACCCGTTTAGTTCTGAAGAAACGCCGAGCAAGTTTCCCGTGAGTTTGCCCGTTCACTGAGAACAACACACCGTCGCTTGCAGAAAAGTAAGAAACAGCTTGTTTCAGCTTGAAACCATAAACAGACAGGTTAAATTTTTGACCGCCTACCGTTAAACTTGAATGAATTGGAAAACCATATTCTAGTTGTTCGTCTTGCTTATTCTGCAATTTGAGTAAAAGACCCACCAACACTTCGCTTTTTGCGAACCTTTGATAGTTCCGACATTCGTGAAACCGGATTGGCAGGGCTGGAGAAGGAAGACGAATGTCGACCGCGTTTCTCAGTCCACTTCTTACCAAAATGTCAGACTTTTGGCGAACTTTGTAGTTGTATAGCTTGATCAACGATCCATACTCAGTGTCTTGAGTATAGGGTTCACCTTGAATAGGAAATAATGGTAGTTCGTCAGCCAAAAATCTTAGTACGCCTCTGTTTTCTAATCCTTCGTCAATCGGCGCAAGGTATCGAAAAACTGAACTTCGCTCGCTTCCTCTCGGTGGATCACGTCGAACTACAGTAAATCCCCACATTAGGTCATCTGAATTCCATTGGTCAACCAGCTTGGGATTTCTCCTCGTGATAAGCAATTGAATACTTCGTTCGCCGCAGAATCTAAATACTCCGGTACCACCCATGTTGAATTTGCCTTGCACGAATGGAATATTGAGTTTGTTGGACTTGTTAAGCGACATGAAGGTATCAGGAATGTTTGGCGGAGTTTGACCTTCACCCTGGTCAACAATAGTAAAGGAAGGTTTGTCCTTAGAACCAGTTGCCACTACGGCGATTTTTGCGGCATGTTCCTCTTGTTCCTTTTTAGTCCAGTTTCTTATCACTCCGTGCTTGTCTCCAGAAATGAGATACTTCGCGACGGCTTTTTGTACTGACTGTGGGGCATCTGGACTTTTTGGATCTATACCAGCTATCTGAACAGCGTTCATTAACCGGGCATCAATACTGTTGATGAGCTTTTCAACAAAAGCAGCCGTAGCATCGGACTGCTGAGCGCCAGCTGTCGAGAAGTTGTTCTCGTTGTCACCGAAATCTCGCCAGTATTCGCGATTATCCCAGTATCCAGCTTGTCTTAATGTTTCGATAACATCGCCTTCGTCGTCAAGTTTCATCAGATTTAGACACAATTCTTGTTCAAACATTTTATTACTCCCAGTTAAAAGGGTTGACCATAAGGAGAGGAGTATTCGAGAGCAGGTATTCTCGTGAGTCAATGAAACTTGTCGTTACTGCACAAGATCGATAGGGTGGGGATTTCCACGATCGAGACGTTACGAGGAATTCGAGAAAGTTATAAATTTACATAGATTTTGGAAAGGGAATGTTGAGACTCTAAATATCACTTCAAAGTGATTCGTTTACTTAGCCAGAATTGCCTTTTGTCTTTTCTGTACTCTCTAGTTACGTCGATTTTGAAGTGTCGCTTGAAGGTGACCGACGGCGGCGGGGCGGGGGAGTGGGTGTCAGTACGGAATCATCAAATTCTGATTTGCGCGATTTAGAAGGCACAAGATCTCGCATGCAAAGAAAGCGTAGCGTTTGCGGCGAATGCCGTTATCTGAAACAGCCGAAAGTGTGAACTAACACCTTATAGAAACTTACCAAAATTATGCGTCAATAGGTATTGTTATAAAACGAATGTTAACGGATATTGGTTCGGAGTATAAATCGAAAATGTTTGCAGAAGCATGCCAAAAACTAGACGTGAAGCGCGTATTCACGCAACCCAACACGCCCCAGACGAATGGTAAGGCAGAACGATTTATACAGACGTTACTATGCGAGTGTGCTTACGCAAGAACCTATAGGTCTTCCGTCCAAAGAAATTTGGTTCTGGAACCTTTTCTGCATATGTATAACTGGCATAGGCCACACAGAGGCATAAACGGTTTTTCTCCTGGAGAAAAACCGCAACAATCTAGAGTCTATACATTGTTAGCGAAGTTCCTGTTTTCTGAATCGGAGGGTAACCTTCGCAGAAAAGTATCCACACACAAAAATAAATGGCAGAATGATGACGAGTCTGTGAAAGTTTGCGCCATAATTACTGATCGTAATCAGAAAAATCGTACCGATTGAAGATATCCAATAAACTAGCTCGCTCCCGCTTTTGATATGTCTCGCCAAATAGGCACTAAGCGCTCCCGCAGTTAAACAAACAAAGTAATCCATTACTCCTGCTTTCAAAAAGACTGCGAGGATGAAAGAGGTAGACAGTGCTGCGAAATAATGAATGTATTTCATCGGATAAGATTCCTGTCAATGTCTTCTATTACCTGAAACGCCAAAATTTCTATAGTCTTAGAGTACGATTAAACAAAAAATTTCGAAACTTCATCAGACCTGTCTTATGCGAAATCAATAAACTTGTTCATCGGCATTTCTCTAATCCTTTGTCCTGTTGCAGCAAATATCGCATTAGCGAGGGCCGGAGCCGCTGGCGGCGTACCCGGTTCGCCCGCCCCCTTAATATTGCGCTGATTTTCGAAAATCTTAACTTCCATTTTAGGAGTTTGGTAGAGTCTCAAAATCTCAAAATCATGGAAATTAGACTGCGCTACTTGTCCATCTTCAACTGTAATCTCACCCATTATTGCCGCCGACAACCCGTAAATTATACCACCAGTTACTTGCGCTTCAATGTTCTTGGGATCTAATGCGATCCCGACATCCACAGCTGCCCATATATTTTCGATTTTAATACCAGAATTTGACTGGCTTACTTCAAAGACTTGTGCAGTCGGTACTCCAAACGAAAGCACATAGGCCACTCCTAGGCCATGACCTTTTGGCAATGTTCGGCCCCACCCAGACATGTCCTTCACGGCTTTTAGAACTTCCAAACTCGGTTGATGTGTGAGTAAACGAAGGCGCATTTCCATGGGATCTTCTCCGGCTAGATGCGCCAATTCATCAAGAGCACTTTCCTGAAAAAATCCGTTTTGCGAACATCCAACTGAACGCCATGAACCAACAGGCAAGTTAATTGGAGATTTATAGGCTGCAAGGCGAAAGTGATCCAACCTATATGGCTGATCTGGAATCGGTTGCACCAAGGTCGGATCTGGTCCAGGAAAGTCAATTCCCCATCTTCCAGCAAACTTGCTATCCATTACCGAAGAAGCAATTACTTTAAGATCAAGTCCAATTCCCTTACCTTCTTTGGCTACCGCCTTTACCTTCGCAACCGAGAGCGGGCGATAAAAGTCTTGTGCAATATCTTCTTCGCGCGTCCAAGTAACTTTGACCGGTGTCCCTTTAATGGCCATCGCGATAATTGTAGCTTGATTGGTGTAATCTGATTCACTGCGTCGTCCAAATCCTCCTCCCATAGATAGTGTGTGTACATGGCAATTTTCTTCAGGTAATCCTGTTAACTTAGCCGAAGTACGACGTATCAACGTTGGAGATTGCGTTCCAACCCATATATCAAACCTTCCGTCTTGAACTAAAGCCGTAGCTCCCATCGGCTCCATAGTTGCATGCGACAGATAGGGTACACGGTATTCAACTTCGAGTGATTCACCCCCTTCTATGGAATCGGGATTTCCAGAAATTTCATGAAGACTGTCCGGTTTATTTTTAAGTGCTTCTTCCGCTTCTTCGTATATCGCGTTGCTGTTAGTTTGATAATTGGATGTCTCCCATTGACAATCCAGTGCATCTGCGCCTTGCATAGCGTACCAAGTATTTGTCGCTACAACCGCTACGCCATTATCAATATCAATCACTTTTCTTACGCCGGGAATATCAATTGCTTTCTGCCGAACATACCCGACACACCTCGCGCCTCTATGAGGGTTAGTTCGAACGGTAGCATAAAGCATATTAGGTAATCGAACATCAATTGCGAATGTTGCTGTCCCTGTTGATTTTTCGACCATATCAAGACGAGGCATTGACTTGCCGAGATACTTCCACTCTGATTTCGATTTAAGTTTTGGATTGGAAGGCGGTTGGATATTAGCGGCCACTTCAGCAAGTTCTGCGTAGGATAATCGTTTCCCATTAGGGGCTACAACAAAGCCATTGTCTGTAACAAGCTGCTTCGAATCTACCTCTAGGATTTTCGTAGCCGCTTTCATAATCACGATTCGAGCCGCGGCTCCGGCATTCCGCATTCTCTCAAAGCCATCAACTATAGCGGATGAGCCACCGGTTGTTTGTACATTGGCAACAAATTTGCCTACTATGTTACTATAAGCCCATCGTAGATTGTTGGCACCGTCGCTTTCATCCGTTACCGGCACAGGAGCGATCTCCCCATAAATGCCAGTATTTGCATAAACTTTGGATTCTGGACCGTGGTCAACTTTGATTGAATCCCAAGCCACGTCAAGCTCTTCCGCAACTAACGCCGCAAGTGTGGATTGCACACCTTGGCCCATTTCTGCCCTTGGAGTAATAATTGTAACACCTTCGCGGGTAACCTTAACGTAAGGTGTTAGAGCGTATTCACCTTCAGCGAGATCATCTAAAAGCGGATTTTCGATTGGTTCCTTGAAATTCCAGTATCCGATCGCGAGGCCACCGGAAACTGCGACGGTTCCTAAAAGAAAAGTTCGTCGCGCTATTCTCGCCACTTGTCTCATTTAAACTAACTCCGTCTCAATTTTTCTGCGGCAGACTTTACAGCCTCTCGTATTCTAGGATAGGTTCCGCAACGACAGAGATTGGCTGACATGACCTGATCAATTTGTTCATCTGTTGGATCTGAATTACGTTGCAAAAAGGCTGCCGCAGCCATAATCTGACCAGATTGACAGTAACCACACTGCGCAACTTGGTGCTCAATCCAAGCGTCCTGCACTGCGTGAAGTGCCTCAGGCGTACCAAGGCCTTCAATAGTAGTTATGGATTTCCCCTCGACTTGTTTTACGCTGATGGAACAAGACCTAACTGGATAGCCATTCACGTGAACAGTGCAAGATCCGCATAATGCGATACCACAACCGTACTTTGGGCCAGTAATACCGAGTTCGTCTCGTAGCACCCACAAAAGCGGCATCTCTTCGGAGACATCTATACTATGCAGACTTCCATTTACATTAATACGCATTGAAATGTCCGGGAAAATTTCTGGTAAAACGAAAAGTATAGAATAATTTATCCTAAACCGATATGTCGACCAAAATACTTCGAAAAAGCACAATTTGCAAGGAAAAAAGAATGTACTAAAGAGCCTTAACTTCATCAATTCAAATACTGTAGCTCCGTCGGTTGACGGTTCAACTAGTCAAATTGAGGATGCCAATATATAACCCAGGCACTATTATCCCTAAGAGTCTAAACGAAAAAAGGTTGAGAAAGATATCTTTATGTGAAGCATGGGGAATGAACCTCAGTTTTTGGGGTAAAATCTCGTGGTGTAGAACGGAATTTGAGATTTTAGACCAAAATTTTGAAGTTTTCGGGAAGTTACCGCTACTCTTGGATAACAATTCGTAGCAATTGTTGACGGAATCAATGCAAGAGTATCGAGACCGGTGATTTTTCGTTTAACCTCTAAGTGTTTGGAGGCAAGATGTTTTAATCCTCGGTATAACGACCTAAGTTGGAACTATAAGATTTCTCACCTGACATTAAGAAAGTATCCAAACTAATGTCAAAAACACATAGAAATGCCATTCTTTCGCCGTCAGGTCGCAAGGTTGATGGTCGAATCAGTCTTGGTAGAAAAGGCTTAAACAAGTCGAAGCAACGGCCAAATACAATGTAACACCACAGATAGAGCAATTTTACATCAATTTGTCCAGTTTTTGCTGAATGGGAAATTAGAAAAAAGCAACGTACTATGAGAAAAGTGTTAGAATTTGTTCCTTTACTCTTTAGGAGATGAGAATGCCTGCCCCAATTAAAGAAGAACTTCGTTTGCAAATGGTTAAGGAAGTTTTATCCGGTGTTCCTCGACGGGACGTAGCAAAGCGATACGGAGTATCAGAAAAAAGCCTCCAACGATATGTCAAACAGTACAAGGAAACAAAAAGTGTTGCTCCAAAAGCAATGGGCGGAGATCGTCGTTCACATAAGATTGAAAGCTAGTACGACGACATTATAGCGATCTTGGACGAAAAGAGGGACAGAACATTGAAGGAGATAGCGACAGCTCTGATCCTTAAATTTGGTGAGAAAGCGAAGTTCGGTATCTCCACGTTATGGCAATTCTTTTACCGACTAAACTACACACGGAAGAAAAAACAGTACACGCTACGGAACAAAGAAGTCCAGCGATAGAAGCACTAAGAGGGATTTTCATTCGGAAGTATCGCGAATCACTTCGTCACATTTACATAGATAAAACAGGGGTTTCGACCAAAATGCCCCGGTCACATGGTCGAAGTAAGCGAGGCGATAGACTCGATATGGCATTGCCACACGGTCATCGATTAAACTTTACGTGCCTCGCGGCTATAACGGACGAAAAAAAGTTATCAAGTTGGACTTTCAAAGGAGCAATGAACACTGACCTATTCGTAAAATGGATTGTTGATGGTCTCTCGAAGAAACAGAAGCCGGGAGACGTACTGGTAATGGATAACTTGTCCGTACGTAATACAAAACGGGTTCGGGGATGCTCTTGAAAAAATCGGGGTAAGAATAGTATTTCTACCGTCATACAGTCCAGATTTCAATCCAATCGAGAAAGCTTCTGCAAAACAAAAGCGCGACTACGAGCTGCTGAAAAACGTTCGGTACCGGATTTGATTGACGAGATTACAAATATTTTTGACAGTATATCTTCTGAAGAATGTAAGGCTTACTTTCGATATTGCATAAACCAAATGAAAAAAAGTTCGTCGAGAATATCTTGCTAAATTAAAAAAAAAGGAAAAAGCGGACAACTTGATGTGAAAGCGCTCTAGCGCGAAAGTTCATAAAACTTTACGAATCGGACTGAGAGGCAGGTTTACATGATCGCTCATCCCGTACTCATAACAGTCGGAATGCAACATCTCCAGAACAAGTGTCAGAGATTAAACGAAAAATCGCCTCTAGTAAACTTCGTACATTAGTTCAGCGAAATTGTGGCGAGATTTGCTGCTGAACGTTGGAGTACTGCCGAAAAACTTCGAAAAATTTGCTCAAAACCCGATAACTTCATTTTAAACCTCCTACACTTTCCCTATTTGAGTGGACATTCAGTTCCTCGCACTTCCAGAGTACGTAATTTTATCCTTTTTTCGTTTAGCCTCTAAGGGTGGAAGGGAAGCTGACTGGCGACCATTTTGCCCGTTAATTCGGGATGTATCATAGAACAGTCATTCGTGTTCTCGTTCGAGCGGGCGTTTCTCGCAAAAAAGACATTGAAGAGTCTGATGAACCCCCGTCAACGCTAGGAACACAAAGCCGCAGGAGACATGATACATTTAGACATAAAGAAGCTACGGAATTTCAACGAAGAAGGGATAAGAAACTCCGGAATCGGAAATCGCCATAAATCAGCCAATAAGGGAATAGGTTCGCGATGAAACTGTTGCGAAACACAAAGTTTGAAAAATCATCTTCAATAGCTTGAAGTTTCGGCGACTAGGTTGCCCTAGAATAAGGCATTTGGCGATCCGATTTGAGTGCACATCATCGAAATTCAAACGAGTAACGAGTTTCGCAACAGTGTCAAACATATGCTCTTGAAGTTTTCACGTATAATCTAGAAAAATTCATGGAGAAAATTAGCATCGATGCGAAATTTGTCTTGACACAAGGTTAGTAAAAGTGTTATTGAATCTCAATTGTCTCTCGGGAGTATGCGCAAGTTTGCGCCATATCCCTCATCCGAGTTGGGCAAAGTTACTGCGTTAGTGACATTATAGGAGACTAACGATGAAAAGTATATTCGGGCGATTCAGTCGTAAAGTGATGACTGTCTTGATTGCGTTGAGCATGGTTACCGCTCCTTACGGCTTCACTCAGCATCGGGTAAATGACGGCCAAAGACGACTTTTGTTTGATCATGAGGCTCACGTATCTAGTATTGTTGACAATATCGTCGAAAGTAATGGACTAGAGGATTTTGGCCAAACGATCAATCCAGGCACCGGAGAACTGTCGTTCAGACATGTTGACATTGAGTTGCTTGGCGACTCAGATTTTGATATTAGTTTCGTTAGATACATAAGTAGTGATCCCGATCGTCCGAACTTTCATGGTAATGCGTCATCGAGTAGTTCTCGGGGCTTAGGCAATTGGAGTAGTGACTTTCCGAACATCGTGTTGCCGTCTATCAAGTCAAACGGAACACCGGGCTGTATATCGGACTCAACCGAGGTTGATATTAAGGATGAAATGTTTGTTTCTCCGAGAATCAGAATTAAGGGTAAGACTTACAGTCTTTTGAAAAAGTCTGAGACAAAGAGCAGTACAGTGTTCGGCACTGACATACCAGACTATACTACGCCTTCACTGATTAAGGTTGAGCAGACCCGGAGTGGTAATACTTGCAAATGGACAGCGACCACGACGACTGGGACGGTATATGAGTTTGGGCAGGTCAGAGTTATGGAAGAAAAGAAAGGGAAGAAGAAGCATGCAGTACTGATCACTAAAGTCACGGATGTTAATGGAAATTATGCCAATTATACGTATGAGGGCAGTCAACATCGACTTAAATGGGTTAGAGCGAATGATGGAAGAACGCTTGAGATAGTTTACAATCGCGCAGGGACAATGATTGAGTGTGTTGTCGCGAATTCCGGTTCAAAAACCACCAAGAAACGTGTGTGGTTTTACAAGTTTAGAAAGATGTCCAACTCAAACTTACAATACCTATACAAGGCTGGCGTAAATACAACAAACTTTTACTGGGAATTTGACGAACTTGCCGGGATTCATCGGCAGTATGGAAACGAGTATGCCCGTCGCTGTTCATTCGGAAAAAACGCACGAGTGAGGAACCCTTTGGGGCTTGTCGCGGAATACAAAACAAAAAAAATCATCAATTTCGTTCAGGCAGAATCGCCTAACGGTCACAAAAGCACTTCCCATCGTGCAGCTTGTATTCCACCGACAGATTTTCATGATAAAGTTTTCAGGGAGCTTCATGAGTTTCAGGGCGAATACGAACTGGAATATGAACAGGCCTTAAAAAGTCAGTCGTTGGCTGATGGAACCTCAAGTTATGGAAATTTTTCAAGTTTCTTCACCTCCGCCGTTACCGAGATTAAAATTACCGAAATTGATCAGTCTGTTTCGACTTGGACGATCCAATACGGTGAACACGACTTATACAATCCAAACTTTAGTGAGAACACTGATAGAACTGTTCATAAGAACAAGAATTCCCCGGTCTATGTTGATATAACTAAGCCCAAGACGCGTACATTAATCGACCCACTAGGCACAAAAACAGTCTACAAAGTTGGCAGAAGTCTACAAGACACCGGATTGATCGTTTCATTAGATGTTTATGCAAAAAATACCACGAAGGCGATTTATTCGGCTAAGTATGGGTACACTCACTCCAGCTCGCTTGGTACGGCTTGGAATCGAGACAGATTGAATCAAACCGTAGCAGAAAAATGGACGAGGCGTTCCAAGGAGACCATAATCGTCGACGGAGAAACATATATTACTACCTATGAATTCGATGACTATGGGTTTCCTGTCAAAACGACGAGGTCATCAACACTTCAGACTGACAAGATTGTGGAGAAGACAACTTACACCCATCTGAAGTCAAAATGGATACTCGGGCTAGTAAAAACTCATTCCAAGAATGGGAAAGAGCTGGCAGGATATTCTTACGACAAAAATGGACGAAAGATATTGGAGACTCGTTTTGGTTATCAGTATATGAAGTACCAATGGTCTGGAGGCCGATTGACTTCAGAACGAAACGGAGGAGACGAGACGACATATCATAGTATCTACAAACGAGGAGTATCACAAAATACTAGACTTGAGAATGGCGCACTCTATAGAAATGTTGTTGACGATAACGGATGGATCACTCAAACGACAAGCCCCACAGGCTACATAGAGAAAATTTCTCACAATGCGTTAGGTTGGCCAACGAAGATTGATCGGATGTCGGGATATGCGGACACAACAATTCAATACTCTGCACCTATTTACAACTCTGTCCGTGGTTTCGTTATTAGAACGGGGATGGTTAAGACAGAATCGACAGGTAGTGGAACGAGCAAAAAAATAGTCAAAACAACATATAACGGGCGCGGGTTGCCGGTTTTGATCGAAACTCGAGATAGTACAACTCAAACGTCAATCTATACGCGAATTAGATACGACAAACTAGGTAGAGAAGTATTTCGCTCTTTCCCGTCATATCAATCGGCAGCGACTGCTGGTGTTGAGACCAAGTACGATCCAATTAATCGAAAAATTCAAAAGCGAGAGAACGTTTCACCAAATGCAACAGAAACGTACACTTACCTAAGTGACAACGCTATAAGGACGACAGACGCTGAAGGAAATTCCACCACTGCCTTTAGTTCAGGATATGGCTCGCCCTATGACGGTAAAGAAACTAAAGTGGTGGAGGCTAACGGACGGGTTACATACAGAACCTATGATAAGTTGCAAAATCTAACTGAGGAGAGACAGGTTGCTGGAGGCGAAACAAGAACGAGCACATTTAGGTACAATTCTCGAAATCAACTTTGTTTTGAGTCCTATCCGGATACCGCAACTAAAGCAACAGAATATAACGATGCAGGGAGAAAAAGTCGCGTAGAATACGGTGTTGCAGACAATTATGTGTGTAAGGAGCCCTCTAAAGTTCTAATCACAAGCTTATCTGCATATAAAAAATGCACTACACAAAACTGGTTAGTACAAATACGCGGATGGCCAGAAATAGACTATGAAGTACAAGAAATCACCACTTGTAAGTACGTATTTCCAAAGACAAAAATTGAGATAGCCAACGAAAAGAACCAAACCAATGTGCCTAATACAAACCCACCTGCCAAGACAACAGTGTATCCAGTTAAATGTCTTCCTACATATTATTGGAATGGCAGGACATGTGTAACCTCATATCCTCGCTTTGGACCATATTTTAGCGAAACTGTTGAAAAAGGCATACTATTTACGCACAATCCCCTAGGTCAGGTAACATCAATAAATTACCCCAGCGATAGCACTCCTGATATCACAAAAGAATATGACCTAGAAGGTCGCGTTACAAAGATAGTTAGCGGTAATGTCACGCTGACATACACATACGGGAAGCGCGGTGAGCTTTTGACAGAGACTCTAAAAATTGTCGAAACAAGTGCTGACGACAGCAAAGTAACCAAGACTTTTAAAGCAACTTATACCTATAACAAAACATTAGGTCTAGCAACATACAAGACCCCAAGAAATAGACTGATCAAATATGTTCTAAATGCATTCAATCAACCCACAAGTTTTACCATTAATGGCCAAACCTACATCTCGCAGGTAGAATATCACGAAAACGGTGATATCAAAAAAGCACAATTGCACAACACAATTAAGTCCGAAAATACTCAAAAAATAGAATTTTCAAGTTTGTTGAATTCTAGATTACTGCCGTCCAAATATCAACTTAAAGATAAAAATGGAGCAAAGTTCTCGTTTTCAATGAACTACGACAAGATCAAAAGAATAAAAACAGTCTCTAGCAATCTACCTAGTGCGGACAGAATCGGAGATAGAGTCTATTCCTATGACAATATAAGTCAAGTTATTTCTGTTTCGGGCGACAGTAAGTCACGTACTTTTCAGTATGATGGTTTTGAAAATTTACTGAAACAAAAAAGGGATAACAAATCTCAACGAAACGTATTCGATAAGACTACGAAATTACTCATAGAGTCGAAATACGAAACTCAGGCTGGAAACCCAATTAGTCACGATGAACACGGTCGAATAGTTAACTTAGGTGATTTTAACATAAAGTTTGATGATGCAAGTCGCGTGGTATCGATAAAAGAAAAAGGAAATAAGTTTTTACAAAATAATATGCACGACGGAAACAATAATAGAGTAAAAGCAACATTTGAGGATAAGCCGTCAGAAACAAATAACCCCAAGAGCGACAACTATAGGTTTATTTCGATATCTGGTCGCTCGTTGCATGAAGTCATTGAGCACGAAAACGTTCCACCGAGCTCAGGCATCTTTGGCGGTATACCTGGAAAGTATGACATAATTGAATTCGGCAAAATGCTGACACTGAAGTTCGGAGATTGTGCCAGATGGATCATTCAGGTATATCAAAATAACTATTTTATACATCTAAATCAAGACAATTCGGTTTTAGGTATAGTGTCTGCTGATCCGTTTGGAAACTATTTAAACGGAAATGAGCCCGAATTCAAGTCATGTAAAAAGCCACCAAAGGTGCCAGTGCCACTTCCAAACCCTAATCTATATCCGATCATGATTGGCAGTGCAGACCCCGTTTCAACAGGAGAAACGATAGAAAATAACGAGATAAATAATGGTCAAAGTCATATATTTAGAAATGTTACCCCGGATTCCGGAACTAATTTGATTTACACGATAGAAAACCGTTATTATTCTTCTGTTTTAGGAAGATTTATTACTCCAAACGTAAATGAATTTTCAAAAGACAGGGATAGAGTTTTCACAAATCCTTATGCGTTAGAAACGAGAAATACCTTAAACTTCTATACGGTAAATGGTAAAAGAAATAGTGATGGCGTTGAACAAAATGTTCTGTTAACACGAAACGTTTCTGAACTTAGTGACTTCCACTCATTTCCCAAGTTTATACGATCAAAACAGTAATCTAATGGAAAAACTCTCATAGATATTTTTAGATTGAATCTACAATGTTTGGTCCACAACTAATACACAAAACTGTAGCTTACCTTTTTGTTTTGATTTTCTCACTGGCTATTTCTGGATGTCAGAGTGAAAACAATAGCGAGAGGTTGAGGGGTAATCCAATTGGTGTTGATTCTACTCAAGGTACTTCGAACAGTACTTCTCAAACAAGTTCCTCCGCTACATCCAATACCACTTCAACTAATACCACTTCTACCAATTCTTCTAACACAACTAGTTCGTCTTCCACCGGGGTGCAGAATCCGTCGTCTTCTGATTACGGTTCTAGTTCAAACGTGAGAACACCTATTACTCCTAGAAGAGTGGCGCCTTTATCATCCGACCACTACGAATGGCAAAAAGGCGTTTTTAAGTACCAAACTGAGTATTCAAATAGATGTGTGTTTCCACAAACAGAGAAGGACGCAAAAGGAACTATGCTAGACGAACTATTTGCATGGAGAGATATTGTGAAGCGTACGTATCTACTTTCGGACGAGGTGATTGATCTTGATCCACGAAAGTATGTTAAACCATTTTCAGATTATGATTCGTACGTGGAGGTAATGACAAACAATGATAGTTATCTTCAAAAACTTAGATCGTTTATACCAAAAGAGTCGGAAGAATTAAAACATGGTCCTTATGAGATTAAAGATGAAGTTCCAATGAGAAATTCGAATGGTTGGTATAAATCTGGGAAGAACGTGTTTAATTGGTATAATTCGAAACTAGAAAGTTTTACGTTCGGAATAGAATGGAAGCGTTTTTCAGATACTATTCCTCGTGACTTTCGTGTTAAGTTTATTCTAAAAAATTCTCCGGCGTCCAAAGCCATAATTGATGGACTGAGAATAAAACGCGGAGACATATTGCTAAAAGTAAATAACATTGATTTCGTAAACAATAGTAGTAAAACGACAAGCGAACAAATATTAGAGGCATTGAAACCTAAGAAGATCAATGAATCAATACGTTTGACATTCAAAGATAAAGACACAAATCGAAACAAATCCATAGTGCTAAAATCTTTCAAAGAAGATGAAACAAATGATTTGCACGTAAGCAGGATTATAGAAACGGAATCTGGAAATGTCGGTTACTTACATATTGGCGAAAGCGGACATCAAATAGTACAATACAACGCAGAGATTGAAAAATTTCGGAAAAACCATGTTAAGGATGTAATTGTAGATATGAGATACTTCAACGAAAGAGAACACTGGTGGAATGAAAGCAGAGCAGAATCGTCACTTGCCTTTATGATCGTAGGAAATAGTAAAACACGGTTTAGTAATGAAACATTTTGGACATTAAACGATAGGACAGGTAGGGAACACAAGATATCCGATGGAACCGAAAAATGGTATAGAGCGAGAGTAAAATTCAAATCAAAGCGTGATAAGGAGAATTTGAAGCTAGATACTAGGGCGTTTCACTTTTATGACGATGTAGTTTTCAATAACTTCTGTCTATCGCGCTATGAATCTGGAATGCCCGATAAATACTATCGTTGTACGTATACTTGGTATGAAAGAGTTGGAACACGTCTTGCAGGAACTACATGGAAAACTAGAGATGCTTTTTTCCAATTTTTTGTATGGGCAAGTAGTAAGATTCCTTTTTCAACATTGAACTTAAATAGAGTTTTCATACTTATATCTCGCGAAACCTGTAGTATGGCTGAGGCATTTATTAACGCTTTCCGTGGTGTGGATGTCGATGTGATTTTAGTAGGAGAAAATACGTGCGGTGACCCTTATGCTAGGAGAGAGTATGTTAACTGTGGTATTTCAATTGATTTGATTAACTCTATGTTCGTAAACCAAAAATTGTTTGGAGATTATGAAGAGGGTTTCAAACCGCAAAACTCACCTAGCAAACACGGAGTGAGTGTACCGGGGTGTTACGTTAAAGACGACCTAACTAAACCACTTGGCGATAAAGATGAGGCTTTACTTGCAGCCGCTTTGCAGTACCGTGACGACAAAACCTGTCCACCTGTGAAGTAAAATGCAACAACCTATTGCTTTAAGACTTTTTTGACATTCGAGTACGAGTTGAGGAAGTTAGATTAGCACATTTAACAAACATCCTTCATAGGTATTTTTAGATTGGATCTACAATGTTTAGTCGACAACTAATACACAAAACGGTAGCTTACCTCCTTTTTTTGAGTTTTTCATTAACTATCTCTGGATGTCAAAGTGAAAACAATAGCGAGAGGTTGAGGGGTAATCCAATTGGTGTTGATTCTACTCAAAGTACTCCGAACAGTACTTTTCAAACGAGTTCTTCCGCTACATCCGATACCACTTCAACCAATACGACTTCTTCAAATACAACTAGTTCGTCTTCTGATTCCAGTTCTAGTTCAAACGTGAAAACACCTATTACCCCTAGAAAAGCAGCGCCTTTATCATCCGACCACTACAAATGGCAAAGAGGTGTTTTTAAGTATGAAACTGAGTATTCGAATAGATGTGTGTTTCCACAAACGGAGCAGGATGCCAAAGGAACTATGCTTGACGAACTATTTGCATGGAGAGATATTGTGCAACGATCGTATCTATTCTCTGACGAAGTGATAGATCTTGATCCTCGAAAGTATGTTAAACCATTTTCAGATTATGATTCGTACGTGGAGGTAATGACAAACAATGATAGTTACCTTCAAAAACTTAGATCGTTTATACCAACAGAGTCGGGAGAATTAAAACATGATTCTTATAAGATCGAAGTACAAAGTTCTAAGAGAAAAGTAAGAAATTCTTATAATACAAAGCAAGAAAGTTTTACGTTCGGAATTGAATGGAAACGAATTACGGATACTGTTCCTCGTGATTTTCGTGTCAAATTTGTTATTAGGAACTCAGCGGCATCCAAGGCCATAATAGATGGACTTAAAATAAATCGTGGAGACCGACTGGTAAAAGTAAATAACATTGATTTCGTAAACAATAATAATGAAAAAACAATCGAACAAATATTAGAAGCATTGAAACCTAAGAAGATCAATGACTCAATACGTTTGACATTTAAAGATCAAGACACAAGTCGAAACAAATCCATAGTGTTAAAATCTTTTAAAGAAGATGAAAGAAATGATTTGCATGTAAGCAAGATTATAGAAACGAAATCTGGAAATGTTGGTTACTTACACATTGGCGCAAGCGGACATTTTATTACAAAATACAACACAGAGATTGGAAAATTTCGAAAAAACGATGTTAAGGATGTTATTGTAGATATGCGATATTTTAACGAAAAAGAACGTTATTGGAGTGAAAGCAGACCAGAATCATCACTTGCCTTTATGATTATTGGAGAGAGTAAAACCCGGGTTGGAGGTATAAAATCTTTGACCATAACCGATAGGACAGGTCGGAAACACCATATAAGCGATGGAATCTATAATGCTTATAGAGCGAGAGGAAAATTTAGATCAAAGAGTGGTAAGGAGAATTTGAAATCAGATACTAAGCCGTTTCACCGTTATGACGAGGTAGTTTTTAACAGCTTCTGTCCAGGGTATCATGCAACAGGAGAGACGTATGCTTATTTATGTGCGTCTGGATGGTATGGATTTTCGTGGAGATTTGATTATTTTTTTTATGGTTTTGTTCCATGGTTTAGTGGAGGTTTTATTCCTTTTTCAACTTTGAACTTAGATAGAGTTTTTATACTTGTATCTCGTGAAACCTGTAGTATGGCTGAGGCATTTATTAACGCTTTCCGTGGTGTGGATGTCGATGTGATTTTAGTAGGAGAAAATACGTGCGGTGACCCTTATGCTAGGAGAGAGTATGTTAACTGTGGTATTTCAATTGATTTGATTAACTCTATGTTCGTAAACCAAAAATTGTTTGGAGATTATGAAGAGGGTTTCAAACCGCAAAACTCACCTAGCAAACACGGAGTGAGTGTACCGGGGTGTTACGTTAAAGACGACCTAACTAAACCACTTGGCGATAAAGATGAGGCTTTACTTGCAGCCGCTTTGCAGTACCGTGACGACAAAACCTGTCCACCTGTGAAGTAAAATGCAACAAACTATTGCTTTAAGACTTTTTTGACATTCGAGTACGAGGTGAGAGAGTCAGATTAGCACTTTTAGCAAACATATGTCTTCAGGAACTGCGCGTACTTCATTCGTAGATGTCAAGCAGTATCTCGGAAGAGTCCTTGAATCCACTTTGGATGTCGTAGTCAGTTAGAGTTCGCCCAGTGTGTTACTTAGGTTAGAGATCACTTGTGAGTCGATATGGTAAAGTTCCTCTGATTTAAGCAGTATACGAAGAACCCTAGTATTCTCGACAATGAGGTATATGTTCAAAAGTCCAATTACAGTAGTTACAGAACATGATTTTTTGTTGCATATGCTACAACAATAGAGTATAACGGAAGGTCAACTACGAAGGATAGGATAGTTTTGACATGCTAAATAATATACAATCTGCAAATAAACCTGAGCGTCTTGCTAAAGTGAACGCCTTACGCAAGAGCCTCATGGCTTGCATGAAATTTACGCACCTAAAGGACTCACATGTTGAGGTCGCCAGAGGTATACGCCTGAGATGTGGTCGTATCCACGAAGCCACCGGATCTGCTGCCGATATATTCGCAGTACTTGCATGTGCAAAATGCGATACCGAAATCATTTGGATTGGACTGAATCGAGCGATCCAATCGCTTTGTGCGACGGGATTAGCAAGGTATGTTTCGCCCGATCGCTTCATCCTAGTCGAAACAGTTTCACGTACGGAAGCCCTGTGGTCAGCAGAACACGCGCTTCGGTCACCAGGAGCTTATACTGTCGTGTTGGATTTGCCAAATGCGCTAACTTTGGAGGAAAGTCGCCGCTTTCAACTAGCGGCAGAAAAAGGAGGGGGACTAGGAGTGATTTTGATAAAGGGAGCAATCAAAAACTCAGCGGCGCAAACGCGATGGCTCTGTAAACCGCTCCCAGATGAAGTTGATTCGTGGGAATGGGCCTGTATAAAAGGTAAAAATGGAGAAAAAGGCACGTGGCATGTTCAAAATCAAGGAGGGGTAAATGCCGCGAATATTGTCCATTTGGCTACCGCAACTTCCGCTTGATCGCTTGATTCGACGAGGAGATCCCCGCGTAGACGGCTCTTTTGCTCTGATCGTAGAAGAAAAAAATGCTTGGCGGATTACACACTCCAATAGTGTAAGCAAAAAAGCAGGAGTAGAACCCGGACAATCTCTTGCCGACGCACGAGCTATTTGTCCTGATCTGCTTACCGAACCTTGTGATGCCGTAAGAGAAGACGCACTACTCCGAACATTGTGGCGCTGGGCAGATGTTCTATCTCCGCAAGTTGCTCTTGATCCACCCGATGGCCTGCTTCTAAACATTGATGGATGCGCTCATCTTTTTGGTGGTGAGAAGGCTATGGCGGATTACGCAAATGATCGATTGAACGATCTGCGTATGACCTCTCGCATTGGAATTGCTGACACCAAATTGGCCGCTCGAGGTCTAGCACGGTTTGGTACCAAACCAGTAAACATCGCCCAACCCGGTCAAACAAACGAAACCGTTGCAAAACTTCCTATAGCCGCTTTAGGACTTAGTCGCTCAATCACGAAAGATATAGCGCGAACAGGTATAACGCATATCGGTCAACTCCATCAGCAAAAGACTTCTGAACTAGCGCGTCGATTTGGATTAGAACTAACCAACACTATGAGTGCCATAACAGGGCAAACACCGGATCCTATTCTTAGAAAAAATCCCGATTCAGTTTATGCCGCAAGAATGACATTACCCGATCCAATTGGTCTACTTGAAGATATCGAACAAGTCTTGTCACGACTATCCGCACATGTTTGCGAAAAATTGAAAGAAGACCATAAAGGCGCTCGTCAGTTCAGTTTAACAGTACGCTGCGTTGATACGGGCGATCATACGATGACCATTGGTTTCGCTCAACCTTGTTCGGATACGGAATCCGTAATTCGACAATTCAACTTTCCACTGTCTAAACTCAAAATAGACTATGGAGCAGATTGGTTTCGACTGTCAGCACTCCATATAGAAAACATACAACTCAAACAATACAGTATGGGCGAAAGAAGTACTTTTGAAGACAGCCGATACAAATTAATCAACATACTTGCCAACAGAGTGGGGTTTGATCGTGTTCGCGTTTTTCAACAGCACGATAGTTTTCTACCCGAGCAAGGATTCGAGCAAGTTGAAATTGCCAAGCAACCAGAAGCGAAGTGGACAAAAGGTGAGAGATTGCGTCCGATTCGCTTGTTTAACCCACCCGAATACACGAAAGTAGAAACAGCCGGGCGACCGCCAAAACGTTTTGTTTGGCGTGACACGACATTCGACATTAAGACTTCAAAAGGCCCTGAACGCCTCACACCCCATTGGTTCAAAGATAAGGATCTTCGTACGCGAGATTACTGGATCGTGCAAACAGAGCAAGGAGAAAGACTCTGGTTGCTCACTTACCCGGGAGCAAATAACAAAGATTGGTACGTAGTTGGGGAGTTCGGATGAGTTATTCTGAACTCTTTGCCATTAGCAATTTTACTTTTCTAACGGGTGCGTCTCACGCTGAAGAACTCGTTACTCGCGCCAAAGAGCTTGGACTAGACGGCTTATCAATTACTGACAAAAATACTTTCGCCGGAATAGTCCGTGGACATGGTACGGCAAAAACTTTAGGTTTGCGATACATTGTCGGAACGCGGTTAGTGCTTGCCGATGATACCGAACTACTAGCCTATCCAACATCTAGGCAAGCGTTTGGGAATCTATGTAGACTACTTACCCTTGGTAAACGACGCGCTAAAAAAGGTAACTGTATCTTAAACCTTGACGATGTTATTGAACATGGCGAAGAAAGTATTTTCGTTTCTTTAACGTCGCCAAATCTTGAAAATACTCTTGCCAAATTGAATGAATTTTTACCGAAGCAAATCTATCTTGGTTTGAGTCCAGAGTACGATGGTGAGGATCAGACTCGGTTTAAGGAACGGAGCCGTCTTGCCGAAGCAGTCAAATTACCTCTGGTTGCCCTTGGTAATGTCATTATGCATCACGGTGGACGTGTACGCCTAGCTGATGTGCTTTCGTGTATTCGAGAGAAAAAGACAATTGATAAACTTGGGTTTCTCGCACAACCTAATGCCGAACGCCGGATCAAATCCGAACTTGAAATCCGTAGAATTTTTAAAGCGTATCCCAAAGCACTCAATAACACAAACCTAATAGCGAACGCATGTAAATTTTCTCTTGATGAACTTCGTTATGAGTACCCTGATGAAATTACAAACGGTGTGGAACCCAACGAAAGATTGCGTACTTTGACAGAAGAGGGGCTTAGTCATCGTTATCCTGATGCAGTGCCTATGCGAACTCGGTCGTTGGTTGAGAAAGAACTGAGAGCCATAAGACAGTTAGACTATGCCCGATATTTTCTAACTGTACACGATATTGTTAAATTTGCTCGTTCAAAAAACATTCTCTGCCAAGGACGAGGATCGGCAGCAAATTCCGTTGTATGTTATGCGTTAGGAATTACAGAAATTTCACCTGAAACTATTACTATGGTGTTTGAGAGATTTATATCCGAAGCCCGTAAAGAACCGCCGGATATTGATGTCGACTTTGAACACGAAAGACGCGAAGAGATCATCCAACATATTTATAGCAAATATGGTCGCCATCGTGCTGGACTTTGTTCGACAGTTGTTCACTTTAGGTCTCGACGGGCGATTCGAGAAGTCGGTAAAGCCATGGGGCTGTCAGTCGATGTTGTTGCAGCTCTTTCAAGTCAAGTATGGGGTGTTTCAGGAAATGGGCCTAATGATGAGAGAGTTAAGGCATCTGGACTGGATATAAAAGATAAGCGATTGAGTCAAACCATAGAGTTAGCGCGACTTATAATTGGATTTCCACGTCACTTATCACAGCATGTGGGCGGATTTGTTATTACGAAAGGGAGGTTAGACGAACTCTGCCCGATTGAAAATGCAACGATGGAAGATCGCACCATTATAGAGTGGGATAAGAATGATATTGAAACGTTAGGTATGTTGAAGATCGATATATTAGCGCTAGGAATGCTTTCGTGCATTCGCAAATGTTTCGAGTTACTTTCGACTTGGAAGGGACAGCAGTACACCTTAGCGACAATCCCGCAAGAAGATCCAACAGTTTATGACATGGTGTGCGAGGCTGATACAATCGGCGTGTTTCAGATTGAGTCACGCGCCCAAATGAACTTTTTACCACGTATGCGGCCTCGCACTTATAGTGACCTAATCGCCGAGGTTGCAATAATACGTCCTGGGCCAATCCAAGGTGATATGGTTCATCCGTTTCTCAGACGTCGACGTGGTGAAGAAAAAATCAGTTATCCATCAGAGGAGTTACGCGAAGTTTTGGAGAGAACCTATGGAGTTCCATTATTTCAAGAACAGGCTATGCAAATTGCCGTTGTGGCAGCTGGATTTTCACCGACCGAGGCTGATGCTCTCAGGCGAGCATTGAATGGTTTTCGACGAGAAGGCGCTGTCGAAGATTTTAAGGAAAGATTCATAACGGGGTGTGTTGAGCGAGGGTATGAGGAAAAATTTGCTCAAAACTGTTTCAAACAGTTGCTGGGATTCTCTAGTTATGGTTTTCCCGAAAGCCATGCTGCAAGTTTTGCTTTACTCGTTTATGCGTCAGCATGGCTAAAATGTCATCATCCTGAGGTGTTCTGTTGCGGATTATTAAATTCGCAACCAATGGGATTTTATGCTCCGGCCCAAATTGTTCGGGATGCCCGTATGCATGGCGTGAAAGTATTACCAGTCTGCATTGAGCATAGTTATTGGGATAATGTTCTGGAGTACGATACTGATGGAACACTAGCAGTGCGATTAGGGTTTCGTCAGATCAAAGGTTTTCGAGAAGATGACGGGCATTGGATTGCAACTGCACGCGGTAATGGCTATCGGTCGATAGATGCTGTTTGGAGACGAGCAGGAGTAGGTAAATCTGCACTTGTAAAATTGGCCGGTGCTGACGCGTTTTCTTATATTGGACTGAAACGACGCGATGCCTTATGGGATGTTAAAGGCCTAGGCGGAGATAAGCCTATGCCTCTTTTTAAACAGAGCGGGGAAGGATTACCTGATATAAAGGCTATTTTACCTTCGCTCAGTGTTGAACAAAATGTTTTTGAAGATTACGTTTCGATGCATCTGTCGCTCAAGGCACATCCGATAGAATTGCTTCGCTCTAAACTACCGAAATTCTTGTCTTCCAATCAGTCAAGAGAGACTCCAAATGGTGCAGCGATAGCTGTGTGCGGTTTGGTTATTACTCGTCAAAGACCGGGAACGGCTAGCGGAGTTATATTCTTATCACTCGAGGATGAGTTTGCAGTCTCAAATGTTATCGTCTGGCCTAATGTTTTTAAGAAATTTCGCAAAGAGGTAATGGTTGGACATCTGCTTTATGTTCGTGGGACTCTTCAAAGGGAAGGGGAGGTCTCTCACGTAATTGCTTCAAGAATTGAGGATTTTTCATACCTGCTAAATGGATTGGCTAGCGTTGATACTGGCGAGGTAATTGATCCTAGTATTGACAATGCAGACGAAGTGAAGCGTTCGCCGGGTGATAGGCGGACGGGGCCTATTGATTTTGAAAATCGCGAATCACCAGATTCGATTACCCGGCAACTTCAAGAGGCTCATCGTATTCGGATTGCCTCTGGAGCGCGTCATCCCCGTGAACAGGCAAAGAAATTGTTCCACAGTCGTGATTTTCATTGATTGCTTCGTACGTTTAGTATTGCACTCTGGCACATTCAAGAATTTTTAAGCTGGCTTTGCCGAACTGATTTAGAGGGATCAAAAAGAGTGATTTCAATCATCAGACGAGTACGATCCCCTAAAAAATGCTTTTCTCCCGAATTTAAATATAAAGACTTAATCCTACGGTAAGGACGCTCTTCCTCTTTTTGTGAAAAACTTATTTTCGTTCCATATGTCCCGAGTCAGGACAATTATACCAAACGGCTGAAGAATGTATACAGTAGACGTAGCCCAACAAAAATTATGAGTACAGCAGTAACTTTGCGCGTGATCTTTGAAGGGATACAGGTTGATCCGAGCAACGAACCGATTTGACCTCCGATCAATACAGCTGGAAACACAAGCCAATAATCCATAAGAGCAGGGAGTATAGAACTTTGAGACAATTTCGTGAGTTGACCTAGCAACCCGGCCAACGAATTTGCGAGAATAAAGAAACTTGCCGCGCCAGCAATTTCTTTTGCTGTTCCCCATCGCCAATAGTACAGGATCGGTGCAAGAAAGATACCTCCTCCAATTCCAACAATGCCAGATAGTAATCCGACCGATGCTCCAATAGAGAGCGATAATAGGGTGGGCGTTTTTTTGGAAGAATTTCCTTTTACGTCAATCCGACCTTCAAATAGCAGTCGTAGCCCCGAAATTAATAGAACTATACCAAGTAAGAAAATGAAAACAATTTCCGGAACTCGAACTGTTCCACCAATGTAAGCTGCCGGTATAGAGGCTAGTAGGAACGGCATTAGACGAACAAAATGTATATGTCCGCTTCGCCAAAACCACCAAGTTCCACCCGTCACTACGATAATGTTGCAGATTAATGCTATAGACGGGAGAATTGTATAATTAGTGTTACTTAGGACGAGAAGCGCGGCATATGTTGACCCACCTCCGAATCCGACCGACGCGTAAAGTGCTGCCGTTAAGAAAAACAGTAAGGCTAGAAATATTGGCATGGGAATACTATCTACATACGTTAAGAGCTATTTGGAAATCAAAATTTTTATCAAATTTTCGTTATAGCGGTATTATTGCTATTTTCTGCGCTAATGTCTGAAAAGCACTCCGACTTTTCAGCGAAGAAAGCAAATTATCATGACTTGGACACCTTCTACTTGGCGGTCGAAGCCTGCCAAGCATATTCCGACAGATTATCCCGATGCTAAGGCAGTTGCGAAAGTCGAAGAACAAATTCAGTCGTTTCCACCATTGGTGTTTGCAGGAGAAGTTCGCACGTTGAAAGAACGACTAGCAGCTGTAGCCAACGGCGAAGCCTTTCTTCTTCAAGGAGGTGATTGTGCTGAAAGTTTTAAGGAGTTTCACCCAGACAACATTCGAGATACGTTTCGAGTGATTCTGCAGATGGCGGTTGTTATGACATTTGCAGCAGCTAAACCTGTTGTGAAAGTCGGGCGTATTGCTGGTCAATTCGGGAAACCTCGTTCAAGTCCGACGGAAACTCGTGACGGCGTTACCTTACCATCTTATCGCGGCGACAATATAAATGGGATGGCGTTCACTGAGCATGCACGAACTCCTGATCCCGAAAGGCTGTTGAAGGCTTATTCTCAATCTGCGTCAACATTGAATTTGTTGAGAGCTTTTAGTCATGGTGGATATGCAGACTTACATAATGTGCATAAGTGGACTCGAAGGTTTGTTGCGAATTCACCGCAAGGATCGCGCTATCAACAATTAGCGGATGAGATAAAGAAAAGTCTGGCGTTTATGAAGGCATGTGGTGTTACATCAGACGTTGTTCCACGAGTCTCGCAGGTAGAGTTTTACACTAGTCACGAGGCACTTTTGCTAGGATATGAGGAAGCCTTAACTCGTATTGATTCGACAAGTGGTGATTGGTATGACACGTCCGCTCACTTGGTTTGGATTGGACATCGCACAAAAGACTTAGATCACGCGCACGTAGAATTTTGTCGGGGCATACAGAATCCGATAGGAATTAAAACCGGGCCGGGGTTTGAACCGGAGGCTTTGATTAAGACTCTTGATGTCGTCAATCCAGAAAATGAAGCCGGAAAGATAGTTTTAATTTCGCGATTTGGGGCGGAAGGAATAGAGTCAGGTTTACCTCCCCTAGTTAGGGCTGTAGAAGAATCGGGGAAATCTGTTGTTTGGTCTTGTGATCCGATGCACGGGAACACCCAAGTTACGGATAGTGGCTACAAAACTCGACCTGTTCAGAGTATTCTCTCTGAAGTTCGACAGTTTATTGACATAGTTTCTTCCGAAGGCGGCTATCCAGGCGGTGTTCATTTTGAAATGACGGGCCAGAATGTAACTGAGTGTGTAGGGGGTGCGAATGCCATTTTGGAGTCAGATTTGAGTTCTCGTTATCATACACATTGCGATCCGAGGCTCAATGGCGAGCAAGCTTTGGAGTTAGCGTTTTTAATCTCAGAACAGCTACAGCGATTGTCTACTGATTCTGTTTCCCAAACGGATCAGTTAACTATGAAGCTAGCAAGGTAATTCATGTAATGACCAAATGGTCAAGACCGTCTTGGGCGAATTTCGCTGACGTATCCGATTTAGTTAAACTTTCAACACCAATAGCCTTCTCTCGAATGGCTGTCATGCTGATGTCATTTACTGACGCAGTGGTGTTGAGTATTAACACGCATGATGAATTGCCCTATATTTTGAACGCTTGGCTCGCGATTGGCGTAGCTATTGGCATTGGTATGGGGCTTTTGCAAGGTGTGCAGGTCATATCCTCTGAACTATTAGGAGTTGGCAAAGCAGACGAGACAGGGAGGGTGTGGAGATCGGGAATGGCGACAGCTTTTGTCGCTGGGATATTGGCTTCACTTCTATGTTGGTATGGATCGCCATTTCTTTATCGCTTGTTATTTACACCGGAAATTGCCGAGAACGTAATCATTGCAACTCGTATATACACGATTGGTTTGATAGCTCACATGGTTTCAGCAGCGTGTATGTATTATCTGGAGGCATTAAGAAAACCAAATACTGTAACCGCGATTATGTTTGGTGCAGTGATTCTAAACTTGTTTGTTGATTTGTATTTGGTTGCCGGATTGTTTGGAGGTTTCTATCTTGGTTTTGAGGGAGTTGCATGGGCAACAAATATCACCCGTTTTGCTTTAACGGCTGCCTTACTCATTGTAATCGTTATGGCAACTCCGGGTTTGAAAAAATCACCAACAGCTCCGAAAGATGAGTTCAGAAGACAATTAAGTGTAAGTCTCGGAACGACGGTTTCCTATGTTGCTGAATACAGCGCATTCAGTTTTACGATTGTATTTGCGACCTGGGTAAGTATGGCAGCGGCCACAGCTTATGGTTTAGCGATTCAGTTCATTGGACTTACGTTTATGTTGTTTATGGGGATCGCAACTGCAACTAGTGTTCGAGTGGCTGAGTATTATGGCCGGAAAGATTATTACGGAGCAAGAGAAGCGTCTCGTCTTGGTGTGGCTACCGGTGTTTTGATTGGAACAATACTTGGGACATTAATGTTTGTGTTTGCAGAACAGTTATCCCAATGGACGACTATGAGTGATTCGTCGGTTACTGAGAATAATGCTCAGGAGTTGTTAACCGTATTATTGAAAATATCTGCATTGATGGTTTTGTTTGATGGTTTGCAGGTTATTGGGGCGTACGCACTGCGCGCTCAGGGCGGAGTATGGATGCCCGGGATAATACACTTAGGATCGTATTATCTCGTCATGCTCCCAGTCTGCCTACTACTCGCCTTTACATTAGGGCGAGGAGGACAGGGAGTGTTGGAAGGTGCAATCATTGCCAGCTTGATAGCGGCAATCGGGCAGGTCTGTTATCTGGAATACATAACAGCAACCCACCTACGTGGGACACCATCCCCAAGTAAACCGCCTTCGTAGAAGGCGGCACTCAATTCAAGAGAGTGGGAAGAATTATATGTTCTTGAGAACGGATGCGGGCTTGAAGACCGCAGATGTTTTCTCAGGAATATCCATCACTTCGCCAGTGGACGGATTGCGTCCTTTACGAGCAGGACGTGTCTTCGCGAGGAAGGTTCCGAAGCCTGCGATCTGAACTGATTCACCGCTTTTTACGGCTCCGCTAACAGCACCAATAAAAGCGTCGACCGCTTCTTTTGACTGTTTGTTGTTCAATCCAGTTGCTTCAGCAACGGCAGAAACTAGTTCACCCTTATTCATGGGTTTTCTCCTTGGAGGTTGATTAAGCCTTAGTAATACACCGAAATGAGGAAAATTTCAACTTCATTTCACAAAGAATAGTAAAAAAACGCCTATTTTCGAAGAAAAACGGCATTAATTGGCCGATTCTATGGGAATTCCACAGGTATCACTACGTCATTTGAGAAGTTAGTAAGAAAAAAAGGCCATCTAACGAATCAGTCGCGATGTACTTTTCCCCAAATAATGCGCCAAAATCGTTAATTTATGTCAGTTTAACGAGCATTTTTCCGCGATTTTTACCTGTGAATAGTCCCATAAATGCATCTGGCGCACTTTCGATTCCGTCCAATACCGTCTCTTCATACTTGAGTTGCCCGGAACTAATCCACGTCGCCATGTCTTTTAGGAAGTCTGCTTGCATATCAATGTGACTAGATACGATAAAACCTTTTATGGAAAGTTGTTTGCCGACAATTTGAATGAGATTGTTCGGTCCTGGCTCTAGATCAGTATTGTTGTATTGACTGATCATTCCGCATATTGCCATACGGGCGAAGGGGCGGGAACATTCGATCGCGGCTTGCAAATGATCACCACCGACATTATCGAAATAGACATCAATGCCTTTTGGCGAAGCGCTCGCTAAGGCTTTCAGCAGTCCGTCATAACCATCTACCGCTTGATAATCTATGCATTCAGTTGCGCCAAGTGCTTTAACCATCTCGACTTTTTCTGCCCCTCCGGCAGACCCGATTACTGTACAGTTTTTAATCTTGGCGATCTGAACCACGGCCGAGCCTACAGCGCCCGCAGCTCCGGAGACGAAAACAGTGTCGCCTTCTTTCAGTGCAGCAACTCTTAAAATTCCTGCATAGGCAGTCAGACCGGGCATCCCAGCGATCCCAAGAAAAGCGCTTAAAGGGAGCTGCGTATCGGAGGGTAGTTTGTTAGCGAGAACTGATTCGGGGGTTGCAGTATATCCACCTCGCCATCCCGCCATCGATTGGACATAGTCACCTTCTTTATAGTTTTCGTGTTCGGAAGCCACGACTTCGCCAACTGCACCACCTTGCATGACCTCGCCAATTGCGAAAGGTGGAACGTAACTTGCACGATCTATCATTCGTCCGCGCATGTATGGATCGACTGACATCCAATGGTTACGAACTTGAATTTCTCCGTTCGCGGGTGCAGGAACATTAATGTCCTGAATGCTAAAGTCCGAAGGTTTAGGTTGTCCGACTGGTCGGCTAGCCAATGCCCAACCTTTTGTTGAGAATGCTGTCATGAGTGTCTCCTGTAAATTTGAAGGTTAAGCAAAGATAAGAATGTAAGGGGAATTCGCCCAAAAACTTTCAGTATTTGAGTTCTGAAAGATGCATTACCACATTTGTTATGGGAAGTGCAACACCAATTTCGAATTCGTTAGCTTTAAGGTTCCTCAGTCATGCGCGATGGATCGCTTTTGAATCGGCAAGGTTCATTTTGCCATCATTTGTTAATATAGTCAAAGACCGTTAATCCTTTAAGAGCCTTTAACCTTTTAGAATTGTTATAGGTATCAATGAATCTCAGTAAATGCTGTTTGAGTACATCATGACTCTTATAGTAGCACTTTTTTAGAGTAGCTTCATTAATGGTTCCGTTCATTCTTTCGACTTGGTCATTAGTCCAAGGATGATAGGGAAGTGTTAGTTTATGTTCAATGTTGTGTTTCACACAAATGGCACCAAATGTTTTGCTTTTGATAGACTTTTTTGCTTTCTGATTGCTTGGTTTGGAGTCTTTTTTATAGACTTTAGAATGTCTCGGATTAGTGAACTGACTACTCTTATCAGTCAGAACGGTATGGATCGTGTAGGGAACTTTCTTAACTAGGTTCTCGAGAAACCGAGCGGCGATTTCGCTAGTAGACTTATTATGCAGTTCTACATAGAGGAATTTTGATGTTCGGTCGATGGCTACGAGCACATAGAGACGACCTTCTTCAGTGTTGACTTGAGCAATGTTAATATGGAAGTAGCCGATTGGATAGTCTTTGAACGATTTCTTCTCACGAATTTCTTTTTCTTCTTTTGGAAGAGTCGATATCCCGTGGTTCTGGAAGACTCTATGGAGATTCGATCTCTTTAAATGAGGAATTTCATCTTTTAGAGCATGCAGACAGTCATCTAAAGGCAGTTTTGTTGCCATTCGAAAAAAAACACAAGCTGCTTCCTCAACTCTACTCAGACTCTTTGGCCGGGGGTCTTTTGGGCCTGACCGTCGATCTTCGACCGACTCACGCTCGCGCCATTTCTTCACTGTACGGTAGTTTAACCTGTAGCGTTTTGCTAGCGCACTGTTTGAGACACTTTCGGGAGCCTCTTGGATCTTTTTTCGGATCGCATGTGTTGTAATTGCATTGGCGTGTAATACCTGTCTCATGACTGTTTCCTCCAGATGGAATTGCTGTATGATGGGATGATATCATCCTTTGTATAAGACTGCGCGACTATACACGTAAGTAAAACCACACACGCGAAAAACGTTAAAGTTGTCGAGGGTAGCCCTGCATACTTTCGAGACAAGACAAATGCGAAGCACATTAGGTTTCATGCCATCAATGACAGTTCGAGATTGAAAAATTTGGGAATTATACACTTTGTGACTACAAAACGAGAAAAACAGCACAAGCAAAAATGGAATGTTTAATTACCAACGTTTGCCACTCAAGGCCTAACTCGCAAATTTTCTTCAATAATCTGTACTTATTTCATTCTTTCAAATTTTTTCTTGAAAGATTTAACGAACTGTAGTATAGAGGAAGCCATATATTTCCTGAAAGGAGAAGTCTCATGGAACTTGAGTCTAATGACTCTGTTATCGAGTCTACTACTGTCATCGCTCGAACACTTACGTGCACCGCCAAAATCAGTAAGGGCGGACAAAAGAAAGTGCGTGATTTCATTGGCAAGCAAGCGATTTCGATTACTCGAATCAAGGTTCAGGGCTTGTGCTGTCGGAACAAGTTCAGACGATACGCTATATGAGAGAATGCACGGAAGAGTTGAAATTGTAGGCGGTCGTTCGATAGGTGAGAATATTGACGGAAACCGTGCATTCTGAAACTTTTTAACCAGCAATTTTGACCAAATTAGTGAGATTAAAATGCAAACTACCGTCACTTATGATCCTGAGTTAGACATTTATCACCCCGTGGTGATAAATGGTGTGATTAAAGATTTGCGCGACGATAAGTGTCTACCGGATAATCCTAGTCCATATACTCCAGAGGATCTAACTCAGGAAATTATAGACAGAATTGATGGAATTTCAAATAAGAATGTTCTCGTACTATTCACATTAGAGATGGCTTTGGCGGTGAGATTAGCGGGATGTACTAAGGTGACAGTCGCGACTCTAAACGAATGCGGTCCGACGCGAGAGTTGTCGTCGGATATGGATTGTGACTATTTTACATTATCGGAGATTGATCTGAAAAAGGAGGAATTCGTTGGTAAATTTGATGTTGTAATGGGTAACCCGCCTTATCAGAGTAAGGAAGAGGGAAACCAAAAATCGCAGCCTGTTTGGCCGTACTATGTAGAGACAGGTTTACGTCTACTGAAGGACGGCGGTAAGCTTGCAATGATTCATCCGTCTGGATGGAGAGGTGTCGGAAAGGCTTTCTGTAATATCAGAGAAGTAATGCGCAAACTAGATTTCGAATGGTTATCAATGCACGATGAGAATAGTGGTCAAAAAGTTTTTGGTAGTTATACTCGTTATGACGTGTATGTTGCGAGGAAGTCTGATACTCCAAATGAAGTGACGGAAATTCGAGACGATAAAGGTAATATTGTTAGACTCAACATTAAGGGAATGGAGTTCATTCCTAATTTTGACGTTGATTCAATTGTCGGGTTTAATCGCTCAGCCGGGAGAAGAACGAGTTGAAATACTTCACAGTCAGTCATTGTATGAAACTAGAAAAAATGGATGTCCAAGGAGAAAGTGAAAGATTTTCGGCTACCTTGTGTGCGATATGTGCATAAGGAAACAAAAGAGATAGATTGTTGGTATTCGAACGAAGACAAAGGTCATTTCGGACAACCCAAAGTGATGTTTGGTACAATGGCTCGTGCGGGGGCAATTACTTTTGACCATGACGGAGAATACGGATTAACGCAGTTTGTCGCAGGGATCGTAGATCAACCTGAGAATTTGAAGTTTATAAGGGAAGCAATGAACAGCGAAAAATTTCAAAACGTGATGAAATCTGTGCAGTTCACGATACAGGAGTACAACCTCAGTGTTATAAGGACGTTTAGGAGAAATTTTTGGGAGGCATTTGTTTAGTTTATGGAAATCTCGGACTTAACCAGAATCGAAAAACATTTGTTTGAGCGCCCATACATGTGTGGAGTGCAAAGAGGAAAAACTCGAGTTAAAGAACGCGGAGAGTTATTCACGCCTAAGTACATCGTCGACGAGTTACTAGATCGGTTAGAACAGTCTGATCCAAGTTTGTTTAAAGATCCGACGAAAACGTTCCTAGATCCCACATGTGGTGATGGGGAGTTTCTAGCCGGGGCGCTGTTTAGGAAGTTGTCAAACGGGATAGCATATGTTCAGGCCGTAAAAGGACTCTTTGGTGTAGGTATAATGTTAGATAATGTCTTGGAGTGTAGAAAACGACTACTGTGTGGAAGAAATGACGAAATTTCGATAGGAATTGTAGAAAATAACATTAGAAATAAGGATGCTTTGTCGTATAATTTCAGATTTGACAATAAGTTAACCTCAGAGGATTATCGGGTCGCCTCTAGTTTTATCTAGTTAGTCAACCTGTCAAGGAGTTATATTAGCGCGGCGAGAGTCCTATTGAATCGGAACGTTCTAACAGGATCAGCATAGTAGCGAAATCTTAACGGGTTTTTGGCGAAAAACTCGCCCTAGAATAGGGCAATAAGTGTACCGTTTAGCAGATTTTTTGGCCGTGGGTATTTTGCGACTGACCGTCGGTCTTCGACCGACTCAAGCTCGCGCCATTTTTTCACTGTGAGGTAGTTTAACCTGTAGCGTTTTGCTAGCGCACTGTTTGAGACACTTTCGGGAGCCTGTTGAATCTCTTTTCGAATCGCATGTGTTGTGATTGCGTTGGTTTGTAATACCTGTCCACACTGTTTCCTCCAGACGGAATTGCTGTATAATGGACGTATATCATTCCGCGTACTTGTTTGTGGACTACAGTTACCAACGTTTGTCAGTCAAGGCCAAACTCACAAATTTTCCTTAATAATGTGAACTCATTTCATTTTTTCAAAATTTTCTTGAAAGATTTAACGAACCGTAGTATGGAGGAAGCCATCTATTTCCTGAAAGGAGAAGTCTCATGGAATTTGAGGCTAATGACTCAGTTATCGAGTCAAATACTATCATCACTCGGACACGTACGCGTACCGCCTAACTCAGTAAGGGCAGACAAAAGAAAGTGCGTGATTATATTGTCAAGCCGCACAGTCGATACTAGCCTTTTGTGCCTGCCGTGCTAAAAACTCCTCAAGTGCTAGGACGGCTATTCGTTCAAATTCACCTAGTTCGATTGTTGTCGCAACCTGATCAGGAAATTGGATTGGGTCGTCTTCCCATGTCGGATCGAAATTAGGTTCATCCAAGCGCGCCATATTTACTAGCGCATTTTCATCAACACCAAAAAATTTCGCAAGCTTAACCACTGAATCTCTTTTGAGTTTGAATTGGGTATCACGTTCTAAAGCGATAAGTTCATTGTACTCAACTCTTGATTTCTGAGCTAGGTCTCTAACGCTTAGTCTGCGCTTCCTGCGCGAATAATGAACAAAACAGTAGAAATTTAGTGGTGCTAAGTGGCGCTTCTCAGCATCTGGTTGTTCCGTAAAGAATTTCTCGAATCGGTGAGCTAAGATACCGGCTTCAACTGGCCCGTTGTACGACCTTTCGAGTTCTACTGCTCTTTCGTGCCATTTGAGTGAGGGAGAAATTGCCATTTTTTTTCGTCCTTAAACTTTAAAGTTGTCCGCCTGATGCGGGGTCATTTCGAAGTATGTAAGTCCAGCATTATCAGAATCAAGACCTAAACTGCTCATTCCTGCTTTTTGGTAGAAACCTACGGAGTTTTGTAAGGAGTGGAGTCCTACGCGCCCGCCCATTGACATTTCTCTACTATATCTGATCGCCTTATGAAACAGAATACTACCGCCACCTTCGTATCGAACAAAATTATCGTTCAAACGGCGATTGTTCCACGGTGCAGTTTGAATGTATTCAATATACACTTAATCTTCATTTTGTTGCTGTGGAAGTTTACATTTCTTATTAATGTCGATAATCATCATCGCTTGCGTTACGCCCTGATAAACTAATGAATATCCCATTTGGCTGTCGGTTATACGCATCTCTGATACCTTTGCACTCCAATTCCACTTTGAACTATCAATATGTTCCCCAATATCACCTCCACGATCAAGTATGCGACTAATTAGTCTAAACATTTCGGGAACCCACTTATTCCGCCAATCCTCAACACTGGCATCTGTAATAAAATTTCTCAGTTCAGCGTCAACATACTTTTGGTTTGACACGTCAAACGGTCGAATAGATTCGATTTCGCGTTGCTGAGACATTTCCCTCTCCATCATTTACTAGTTTTCTATACAAGTGGCAATAGTGATTCTAGAACCTGCTCAAGTATAGCTATAGGAAATCGTACTGTAAAAATAAGTTTCTTTGCGAGTTTTCTTTATATCACATACTGAGATTGTACAGTTACTTCATTCTTGGTACACAGTATCAGGAAGTTTAATCCTTAGATCGTCGCTAGTAGGCGTGTTGAAAACGCCAATGATGCTTCTTGTATATCTTTTTCCGATAGCGTCGGTAGTGAGCGCTTTGTTGTTAATAACTGTCCTATAACTGTTTCCTCCGGATGGAACTGCTTTATAATCGAAGTTTATCGCCCTTTGCACCTGATTGATCGACGATACGGGTCACTTAAATACGTAAATTATATTGTTGCAAGTTTTTCTCAGAATCTAGACGGTTCACTTGATTTCGTTCATAGAATAACTATGTAGTCATTGAAAGGAGAGTCGATGGGATATTGCTCCAAAGCCAATTCAGTTGCCTCTTCATAACAAATTTAGCTCAATCGAGAAAATTCATGGACAGAATGGTCAAAGTGGGTGTTGCCGGAGCAGGGGTGTTTGGAACATATCACGCGCAAAAAGCTGCCGCGTCCGCTCGCGCAAAATTGATGGGGGTGTTTGACGCGAGTTCCCAACGGTCTTCGAAAGTAACAAAACAATTCGGCGGAAAAAATTTTAAAAACTACGACCAGTTACTCGACGAATGTGATGCCGTAATCATTGCTGTACCTGCAACGTTTCACCAAGACTATGTTGATCAAGCCCTAACGAAACTTCGTCATGTGTTGGTGGAAAAACCTCTCACAATGGCAACTAGAGCAGCACGAGTACTTGCTGGTAGAGCCGTTACCGACGATTTGGTACTGCAGGTAGGACACCAAGAACGTTTCGTTGCCAAAGCAATGGGCGTACTAGCGATTGAAGAACATCCTCTCGTCGTTGAAAGCGTCAGAGCAGGCCCACCTGCAAGAAACGGTAGGGCCGGTGATGTTTCGGTGATTTGGGATTTAATGATTCACGATTTAGATTTGGCGGCATGTTTAATCGCTACTAAGTTTGAAAGCGTTACGGCTACCGGGAAACCAGTAACCTCAGAGTTTATCGACGAAGCTGAAGCAGAATTTACATATATCGGAGGAGCTAAAGCGCGTTTGAGAGCCAGTCGTGTTGCTAAAGCACGAGAGCGAAGTATGAAACTTATATATGAAGTAGGAGAGATCAGTGTCGACTTCCTTACTCGTCAACTTACCAACACAACTCCTTACGACGTTCACGTCGATATTGCATCCGATCTTCCAGACCCGCTAGGACGTGCTGACGAATACTTTTTCGCTGCATGTCTAGGAGAACGTGATACTCCCGTGCCGGGCCACGGAACGATCGGCGCAGTTTCCATGGCCGAAGCTGCTGAAGCCGATATTTTGTCTAAGATTAACTCAAGTCAGTAAGAATAAAGACAATGTCAACGGAATTAAAAATACTCGTCGCCCAAACGAATCCCATCGTAGGAGATATCGAGGGCAATATCAGACTGGTTAGACAAGTCTTGGAAGAACACTCCTACGATTCAATTGACATAGCGGTCTTTCCCGAACTTTGTGTAATCGGTTATCCTCCCGAAGACCTAGTTTTAAAACCAAGCCTCGTCAGAGACGCCATGAATGCGACAGAGTTATTGAGGAGAGGATTGCCCAAAAATGGATCTGCTGTTATCGTGGGAACACCTTGGATCGATGAAGGACAGCTCTTCAACGCTTCTGTAGTTTTGCGAGACGGAAACATTATCGCTAAACATTATAAGTATGAACTCCCAAATTACAGTGTTCACGATGAAAAACGTCTTTATCAACGTGGAAACAAAAATGGCACCCTGTTCGTTCACAAAGATGTGAAAGTCGGAATCGCTATTTGTGAGGATGTTTGGTACAGCACCGTACCAGAGAACATCAAGGCCCAAGGCGCAGATCTACTGATCATTCCTAACGCGTCGCAATGGCGACGCAACGTAATGGAGGAACGGATCCATGCTCTCGACGAATGGCAAGGTAAATCTCTTCCGTATATATATGTGAATCAGATTGGTGGACAAGACGAACTTGTTCACGATGGGGCAAGTTATGCTGTAGGGCGAGACGGAACACATTATCAGGTTGCCCCAAATTTCCAGCCAAGCAATCAGATCATAACTTTCAATAAAGATGATGGACAATTCAAAGTTAACTCGTCAGTTCAGGTCAACCGAGAGTTGGAAGCGGATTATAGTGCTGCGGTTCTTGGTCTGCGAGATTATGTCAACAAGAACAAGTTTCCCACCGTTGTTATTGGTTTGTCGGGAGGGATTGATAGTGCTTTGACAGCGTGCATAGCTGTAGATGCGATCGGCTCAGATCGCGTTTTCTGCGTGATGATGCCTTCGCGTTATACTTCCCAAGATAGTCTTACCGATGCAGAAGAGTGTGCGAAAAATCTTAAAGTAGACTACCAAATTGTAAGTATAGAGCAGGGGGTGTCGGCTGTGGACGACATGCTATCGAAATCTTTCGAAGGTACCGAGCCGGACGTAACTGAGGAGAATATTCAATCGCGATTGCGCGGGCTGTTGCTAATGGCATTCTCAAACAAATTCGGCCATCTACTTGTTACAACTGGCAACAAAAGCGAACTAGCAGTCGGGTACGCCACCTTGTATGGAGATATGTGCGGAGGATTCAACGCACTCAAAGACTTATACAAAACGGAAGTATTTAGCTTGTCGAGATGGCGAAACCAAAACATTCCTGCAATCTCAGTTTACAAAGAAACAAACGTGATCCCAACATCAATAATCGATAAGCCACCTTCCGCTGAGTTGAAAGCCGACCAGAAGGACGAAGATAGTCTACCGCCTTATGACGTTTTGGATGATATTCTTCGAGGATTAGTTGACGACGAGAAAGGCATTGAAGAAATTGTTGACTCTGGGCATGATGAGACGACGGTTCGCCGAATAGAGAACCTACTCTATTTGTCAGAGTATAAAAGGCGACAAGGCGCGATCGGTACAAAAATAGGATATAAGAATTTTGGCCGCGATAGACGTTACCCGATAACGAATCGATATCGAAACAACGTAGATTTCACCGCTATCGAGATGTCATAAATGCGTTTTTATAGAACGACACCGTAAACCTTATCGGAACAGGTTATTCCTCATGAACACTCCGAAACTTCGTTTTGCACCGTCTCCGACCGGGCGATTGCACGTCGGAAATGTCCGAACTGCACTGGTAAATTGGCTATATGCAAGAAAACATAAGGGAGAGTTCATCCTAAGAATGGATGACACTGATAGAGAAAGGTCGACCGAGGAGAATAAAGACGCAATTCGCCAAGACCTTCAATGGCTTGGATTACTATGGGACGATTGTTTCCAGCAGTCTGAACAAATCGAAAAGTACAATAAGGCAAAAGATATCTTAATCGACAAAGGATTATTGTATCCTTGTTACGAGAATAATACCGAATTAGATCGCAAAAGACGATTGGCTCGAGCTAACAATCGCGCGCCAATTTACGATCGGGCTGCATTATCGTTGACAGAAAACGAGAAAAAGAAACTAGAATCCGAAGGACGAAAACCGCATTGGCGTTTCAAACTTTCTGGAGAGAAATGTCTTTGGACAGATTTGGTACGAGGAGATCAGGTCACAGATACTTCGTCTCAATCTGATCCGGTATTAATACGGGAAGATGGCACATTCCTTTATATGCTCCCAAGTGTAGTCGATGACATTGGGTCTAACATCACGCATATAGTAAGAGGAGAAGATCACGTTACGAATTCTGGGATACAGATTGAGATATTTCGCGCCCTTGATAGCGAATCGCCTGAATTAGCACATTTACCCTTGCTAGTTGGCGCGGATGGGCAAGTTCTGTCAAAGAGACTTGAAGATATTTCTATCAAAGGCTTACGAGACGAAGGTGTTGAACCGATGGCAATTAGCTCACTTCTTGCTCGCATTGGTACGAGTGATAATGTTGAAGTAGCGTCTTCAATCGATGAACTCGCTGATAATTTCGATTTTGGTAAAATCGGACGAGCTCCCGCTCGATTTGCCGAGCACGATGTCAGAAACATCAATGCTTCCTTACTTCACCAAACAAAATTTGCCGATGTTCAAAAGAGATTAACGGCAATTGAAACTCGTGCAGGGGAAGATTCGGCGTTTTGGGATGTATTTCGAGCGAACTGCAATGTTTTCGAAGACATTAGAATATGGATTGAAATTGTCTACGGTGAGGTAACTCCAGTAATCAGCGATGACAATGTAGACTTTATCATCTTAGCAAAGGACGTGTTAAACGAATTACCGTTCGACTTGGAAATTTGGAAAACTTGGACAACTAAACTCAAAGAGCTATCAGGTCGCAGGGGCAAAGGACTCTTCATGCCACTGAGAAAAGCTCTTACCGGACTAGATTACGGCCCCGAGATGGCGACGGTTCTTCGTATGATTGGGCGGGAAAAAGCCCTTGAACGACTCGGAAAATTGAAAGACTAATCGGTCGAGTGAGAAAAGATTCTGACTGCCTTATCGGATTTCTTTAAGTAAATGGGTTAAGGCTTCATCAACAGTAAAGACTTTGACCAGACGCTCACGAGCCAAAGGAGGACAGAATCCTGTTTTTACCATTTTGTCAATTAGTTCAATTAAAGGATCCCAGAATCCAGTGGGATCAAGAAGCACAATGGGCTTGTCTAAAATTTCTAAACGAATCCAAGACAAAACCTCTGACATCTCTTCAAGTGTTCCGACACCTCCTGGAAGCACAATAAAGCCATCGCTTTCTTCTATCAATCGATCTTTGCGCTGCCGCATTGTTTCAACGATCTCGTGGGAAATTTGTTCAAACAGAACCTCTTGATCCCGCAGGAACTCAGTGATCACGCCAAAAACATTCCCGCCAGACTCATGAGTTGCGAGAGCGCATGCGCCCATTAAACCCGTCGAGCCTCCACCATAAACCAGTCGACAATCATACTTCGTTAAGCATTCACCCAAAGACTTTGCTAAATCTATATGAATCTTGTCTACTCCATCAGACGCGCCGCAATACACGCAAATAGAAATATCTTTCTTTGTCATCAAAATAATCCATCCCGCTATAGTTATAGGTATTTCTGAACAACATAGTACAGATTACCATAGATTGGATGAGATTCAAAGAATTAAATTCTTTTATCTCTCAAACTTAGTCTGATAGCCTTGGTGGTTATCGATAACTTAAAATTAAATGCCCAAAGAATTCCTGACGCTAACAGCAATCGCTTGGGCCAAAGGCGGAGGGACTGCATTGGAAACTTGACGATGCTGGTCGAGATTCGCTACTCTTCCTGTTCGTCTTCGAATCGGCCCTGTAAAGAGAAATTGATCTGGAAAGCCTTGGATACGTGCGGCTTCACGCGGTGTGATATACCGATCTTCGGTGTGATGATAGAGAGCTTCCCCACAACGCAAAGTTAAAGAGGGAAGTTGCCGATTCAAACGGCGAAACTTTGTAGAGTCTTTCTTTGTCAACTTCTGCAAGACATCCGAGGGGACTCCTTCAACTTTCGACAACCATTTTCCTTCTGGCACGAATGAAATTCTATATCTATCGCGGTCAGGAGTAATATCTATATGATTAGCAACCAGTGGTTCTTTATCTAAAGTACCTGCGCTAGGAAGATCATCAATCACTTCGCCAACAGTCTTAGGTGGACTGAGTTGCACTGAGGGATACTGAAAATTTTCTCCCTTCGGAACGCAAACAACAAAAACTCGCTTTCTATTTTGAGCAACTCCAAAATTGACAGCGTTCAATTCAGCTACGAAAGTTTCGTAACCAATATTGTAAAATTCGTCTTTCAGGACATCAATGATTGACTGCTCACTCCCAATCATTGCTTTTAAAAATGCAGGAACTTGTTCAATTACAACGGCTAGCGGTTGTGCAGTTTTTGCTATCTTTATGAACTCAAACACTAGCATTCCCCGAGGATCATGAACTCCGCGTTTTAGCCCAATCTGACTGTAAGGTTGGCAAGGAGGTCCACCATGTAAGAGCGTGAGTCTTCCTTTAGAAGATTCAATTAACTCTTCGAGAATTCCAACTCTTAGTTTCGTAACGTCCGAATGAAATATCTTCGACTTCGAAAAATTTTTGCGCAAGGTCGAAACACAGTTTGAATCTATTTCTACCGAACATAGATTACAAAAGCCAGCTTGCTCAACTCCTAAATCCATTCCGCCAGCACCAGAAAATATTGACATGAATGATAACGTAGGCCTATCGCTCATATGTATCATTCTGCTCACTCTTGGAATGTTTCTAGAGACTAAAGTTGAAATTTCTGCTCATGAAGTGCTATTATAGCGCATAATCGCTTAAACCCACTCCTTGTTAAAACACATATAACAATGAACGTATCTTTATAACGTTGAATTTTTCAATGCCTCCAAGTCAAAGTACAGATGCTGACGGAATAGATAGTGCTGATGGCGGTGTTAGTAAGGCCGTCGTCAGTGTTGTCAAACTGCTTACGCGAAAAGAGATGCTCAAATGGCTTCCAGCCATTATTCTGTCAGTATTGCTGACCTTAATTGCTTCTGTCCTCGAAATTTTATCCCCGCTCGTGATCGGAGCTGCAATCAATAAAATTGCCGAAATCACCGGACAAACCGAAGGAGCATCCATTGAAGACGGTCTGCTTTTCTTATGTTTTGGAATTTTCTTGCGATTTGCCGCGGCTGGAATTCCTCAACTTAGAGACATGATGTTTTTACCCGTAACACAGAACGCCCAAAGAATTGCAGTCGTTGAAGCATTTGAACATGCGCAACACTTATCTCTCAACTTCCATCAAACCCGAAGAGTAGGGGCGTTAAATAGAATTATAGAACGGGCCGCTAGTTCGATTGACTACCTGATACGTTTTATGGCTTTCAACATTGGCCCGACCGTGTTTCGCTTGATTATGGCTGCGATCGTTTTGGCATTAGCCTTTGATATTGTGTATTCCGTAATCGCAGTGGTTTCAGTTGTAGTGTATGCAGTGGTGACACTTCTTGTAACGGAATTTCGAGTCAAACAACGCCGAAAAATGAATGAGGCCGATACAGAAACTAAAGCAGTTGCAATAGATTCGCTCACAAACTTTGAAACTGTCAAAGCTTTCGCAGCTGAGAAACGTGTGACGAATAGGTTTAATGAATCGTTAAAACAATTCAATCGTAAATTCATCACGGCAATGCGTTCAATGTATCTATTAAATCTTGCTCAGGCTTTGATTCTAAATGCCGGATTACTGGGCGTTTTAGTAATTGGTGCGTTCAGTGTCGTGAATGGAAGTTTACAAATCGGAGACTTAACGGCTGTCATGCTCATGATGTTATCGTTATTTGCGCCTTTAAACATCCTAGGCTTTGCATTGAGAGAGATTAAACAAGGGGCAGTTGACTTAGAAAAAATGCACGGACTTCTCGCGAAAGTTCCTGAAGTTGCTGACAGCCCTTCAGCGAAACCGTTAGCTAAGCCGCAAGGACATGTTAAATTTGTTGACGTATATTTCTCACATGAAGGTCGTCAGAATAACATTTCGAAGATTTCATTTGATGTTCCGATCGGAAAAAAACTTGCCATCGTGGGTAAATCGGGAGCTGGGAAGTCTACCATACTAAAACTCCTTTTCCGGTTCTATGACGTAAAATCAGGGCAGGTTCAAGTCGACGACTGCGATATTCGTGACCTGCAACAGGAAAGTTTACGGAACGCTTTGGGACTTGTATCTCAGGATGTCGTTCTGTTTAACGATACGATCCGAGCGAATGTTGAGTTTGGTCGACCTGAAGTAACAGAGAAAGAGGTGATAGAAGCCATAGAACGGGCTCAACTGAAATCTTTCGTCGAAAGTCTTCCAAAAGGACTTGATACATTAGTAGGGGAACGAGGATTGAAACTTTCAGGAGGTGAGAAACAGCGAGTTGGCATTGCTCGCGTCATATTGCGCGATCCTGCCGTGCTTGTACTCGATGAAGCGACTTCTGCTTTAGACAGTTCAACAGAGGCCGCTGTTCAGGAGGCCTTGAACGAAATTGCGAAAAACAGAACCACTCTTATGGTCGCTCATAGATTGTCAACAATCGTGAATGCTGATGAAATAATTGTGTTAGACGATGGGAAGATTTCAGAAAGAGGAAACCATCAACTCCTACTTGCCAAGAATGGGTACTATAGCGAAATGTGGCACCAGCAAGCAAAATCTGATTCTCAATCCGGTAGTATTCGGCTAGCGGGTTAAAGAGATGGAAACATAAATGCAGTCCTTTCTGAAGAACCATTTACCGTGGTTAAAACGGCGAGTCGAGATCGAATCTATCGTATTCGCAGTAATTGCTTGTGTCGTCGGAGCAATTCTCAGTACTTTATGGTTGCCATTAGGTCTGATAGGGGTATTCGGTGCCTTGATCATAGTTTTGCACGGCAGTTACGAAGTTAGAACACCTCCAAAAATGCGCGGAGTGATCGTTGTTCCTTGTGACGGAATTATCACCGAAGTCTCAGCTGAAGTGCCACCACCTCAACTTGGAATAGGGGATATACCGAGACGTAGAGTCAGGATTGTTTCTTCGCCGTTTACCATTAAGGCAGTCTATGCTCCTTTGGGAGGAAGAATAGGTGAACTTCATTCGGAACCAGGTGATCGGTCACGGATTTTTGTGAATAATCCTGATGTTCCGGGTCTTACTGAAACTTGGGTCAATATATCTAATCCGAAAAACAGTATTGCCTTATGCCTGCGATCAAGCGGCGTATTATCAAGTCTTGTCCCCGATATAAGGCTAAGGGAACGCGTTAAGCTCGGTCAAATAATAGGAAAGCGAGCGGTTGGAGGTTGGTGCGACGTGTATTTGCCAGAAAACCATACTCTATATATTCAGAAAGGTGCAACTGTCATTGGCGGAGAGACCAATCTTGCGATAATCAAACCTTCGAATCGGCAATCGAAGAAAAAACAAATCTAAGAATTTCTGTTATTTGTTTGTTTTAACCAATCTAATATAAATTTGCACGGAATAATCCAGAGTGTGCCAGCAAATATATAGAAGACAAGTTGAACAAGATTCGGCCAATCGACTATACTTGAACCGAGAATTGTCATCAGAGCGATCCAAGCTCCGATTATAAAGAAAATTGCGAATGTTGATAAGAGTTTTCGTTGGGGTAAAGACATAAGCGGGGTGGTCTGAGTAAAAGAAAATTATAGGCGGTCTCGAATCTTACCATATTTGCCCGATGTCTAATTGATCACTCTGTCACATTGCAAATTTGCGATTGACCAAGATATCTATGAGGCGTGAAAAAACTTTTCTCTTTTCCAGCATATTGCTTCGCCAATTTACCACACCGAAAAATTGCGATGACAAGCAAGAGACTAGCATTGAGGAATTAGGGGATTATTAAGTTGAGTAGACACTTACACTATCTCTTGTTCGTTCCTATATTTTTTGAATGCCTATCATGTTTTCGCATGCGCGGGTGCGGACATAACCTGTGGTAGTTCGTTGGGAAAGAATAATTGAGAGTGACTCGCAAGAAACTATGGGGTGTTCTCAAGAGAGCTCAGAACCGTATGACCGTCGTCTAGGCAACTAAATAGTCCCTAGGAATTCATTTTGATGCCTTTCCAAGCATTTCAAAATCACGAGCAAATTATCCGGGCATGGCTTCTAGTATTGGGAGTAATGGTTTACGGGATGATATTAGTGGGCGGTGCTACAAGATTAACAGACTCTGGTCTGTCGATCACCGAATGGTTACCCATATCCGGAATCCTGCCTCCTTTAAATCACAAGTCTTGGATCGAGTCTTTCGAACTCTATAAAACGACTTCAGAGTACAAGTTGCAGAACTTCAATATGAGTCTAGAGGAGTTCAAATACATATACTGGTGGGAATGGGTACATCGACTTTTTGGACGACTTATCGGTTTGGTTGCGATTTTAGGCTTGAGTTTCTTTTGGTTGCGCGGTTGGCTAGTCGCGCAGCAGAAAATTCACTTCAGTATTCTGATAGTCTTAGGCGGACTTCAAGGAATAATTGGCTGGTGGATGGTTGCTAGCGGGGTAGGGGATACGGCGCGTGTTGATGTTGCGCCCTACCGTTTAGCGATTCATTTTACTTTAGCACTGCTGATTATTGCTTATATCGTGATTCTGTGGAACGGATCAAAAGAAAAATCTAAGGAGACTTTTTCGTTAAAATATCGAATTTTGTCGGTTACCATTCTGACGCTTATCTTTGTGCAAATGGCCTCAGGAGCCCTAGTAGCAGGACTAGATGCTGGTCGAACTTATACCGATTGGCCGTTGATTAATGGCGAACTAGTGCCAAGCAATTACATTGAACCGAAGCTGGGCATTAGAAGTATATTTGAGGGAATTCTAGCCGCTCAATTCAATCACCGAATCATAGCTTATGTTTTACTAACCCTGTCAATCTTTGCCGCCTTTAGGACTCACGGAGACACTGAGGGCAAGCTGTTCGTTATTCTAGCAACGATGATAGTAATTCAATCCTTGTGGGGAATACTAACTCTTATGAATGCAGCTCCTCTTGGTTTGGCTCTTGTCCATCAGGGATTAGGGGTTTTGATATTGGTTTATGCGACTTATCTGACCGCGCTTAGTTTAGGCGTGGGGAAGACCTGTCACTCGTCGGTGAGTAACGGCCCCGCATCAACGAATACGACCTGAGAATTACTTGGAGAGGTCTCACCTGCTAGTAGTATCGCACCGTTAGGATAGCCACCTTTTGTCGGATAATTTAGGGAAGAAATCGCTGTTGGTTCCTTCGGAACTTTAACAGTTATTCCATCGGTTATGGCATAATCTCGTAGCAATGTTCCGTTTGCAAAAGAGGAGATACCTCCGGATGTGTTGAGTACAAGAGTTCTCGTGAGATTATCACGAGAGAAGACAGTTGTTGACCGTAAACTAGTTGTCTCAAATCTTGGAATTCCAAAATCATCTAATTCGCTCGATTCAAACCAACAAGAACCAATAGGTTCTTCAAGGCGCTCGGTATAATCAATATCCTCAGTCCATGAAAAATAATTTTCAGTATTCTTGTCTTCATCATACCTAACCATCGCATTAATTTCTCCTACGATTGGTTTAAGTGGATCGTCAGTCGTCCAGTACGCTATTCTTAATGGATTGAGTGATCCCGAATAAGGTACAGTATCGGTACACACCCCGAGGACGTTTCCTATGATCTCTATAGGAACGTCCATTTCAACTGGCGCGTTTATCCCCTTGCCATAAAGATATAGCTTTAGTTCGGAGTTTGTTGTAATACCTGGAAAAATAACTAATCTTTGGTCTCCTAATTTAAGGGTTTTTCCATCAGCTAGAACCAGAACATTTACGGGGGAGGTATCAGAAATTTCTTCGCCGTTAAAGTCAAAAATTTGTAAGCCATCGTAATCATACGCAACGGCAATCATTGCCGCTCCTTGGCCAGCGATCGAGATATCGCGAATGGTGTCTCGCTTAGGAGGTGTAGCCCATACTGCATTGAGTTGACCAATTGATAGTTGTTTGGTGGGAACTTTAGCCGAGTCAGTTTTACCGCATGATGTGATCAAAAGTGTCACACCGAGAATCATTGCGTTGACAAACTTTGAGATTAGGAGTATAGGCCTAGTTGCATTCCGCATTTTTCCCTCATTGTTAAGAATTTAAGCTTACTCTATATGAAAAGCTACAACGCACCAATTTCAGTCGAGCATAAGTGGGTCGTTATTGATGCTGCTAACGCAGTGCCAGGACGGTTAGCATCTTATATCGCAAAACGTCTTCGCGGCAAGCATCGCGCAGATTTCACCCCGCATATTGATACGGGTGACCATGTCATCGTTATCAATGCAGAGAAGATCAAATTTACCGGTAACAAGCATACAGGTAAAAAATATTTCCGTCATACCGGATACCCGGGTGGGATCAAGGAAACAACTCCAAAAGCAATTTTGGACGGTAAGTTTCCTGAGCGAGCACTTCTAATGGCAGTTAAAAGAATGATGCCACGGGAGAGTTCGCTGGCTCGAAAACAGTTCTCTAAGCTCCGTGTCTACGCAGGGTCAGAACATCCACACGAAGCGCAACAACCTCAGTTAGTAGATTTCGCATCTATGAACACCAAAAACACAAGAATTGACTAAAATTATGACCGAAGCCACTTCTATAGAAAAACCTGCTGATTCTCCTAAGTCCGATACCGTTCATTCCTTGCAAGATTTAGATAGCAAGGATTTCGTTGAAACGACTGAAGCTGCTTCTATCGATCTAACGACCGTTGAACCGAAGCGCGACCAATATGGTCGCTCTTATGGTACAGGGCGAAGAAAGTCTGCGGTATCGCGAGTATGGATTAAACCTGGTTCTGGAAAGATACAGATTAATGGAAAAGACGATTCGGAGTATTTTGCTAGACCTGTACTACGAATGGTTATAGAACAGCCGCTTGTTGAAGCGGATCGGCGAACAGAATTTGATGTCGTCTGCACTGTAAAGGGATCAGGATTGTCAGGACAAGCAGGTGCTATTCGGCACGGAATAGCGAGAGCTCTTGTCAACTATGAGCCTACATTGCGCACAGTTCTCAAACCTTTTGGTTTTTTGACTCGTGACCCGCGAGTTGTCGAACGTAAGAAGTACGGAAAACGAAAAGCTCGTCGAAGTTTTCAATTCTCGAAACGTTAGGTTTAGACTGTTGCATAATATCTTTGCTGTGAGAGAATCCGTTATAATTTTTAGATTTTCGTCCCTATTGGAGCCGAGTTTGTATGTTTTTGAATGTGAATCTGGAACAAATTTACGAAGTCTAGATTGATCATCGTCAACATGCAACAGTCTCAGGTTAGAGATTAATTATATTGGTTGGCAAGTTAGGAGCTAACTGTCATTCAAAACTTGGATAAAAGCTTAGGAGGTTGCTATGTCAGCCCCACGTGTATTCATTGACGGTCAAGCGGGAACAACGGGTTTAGAGATTGCGAAATGGTTCAGCTGGCGCGACTATGTCGAACTGTTATCAATTGATCCCGACCTTCGCAAGGATAAGAAAGAGCGCGCTAGATTGCTTCAAGAGGCAGATTTGGCAATACTTTGCCTACCAGATGATGCCGCTAAAGAATCTGTCGAATTGTTAGGGGATGCTGACACTATCTTAATCGACGCGTCGACAGCCCATAGAACCGATCCTAGCTGGGTTTATGGATTGCCGGAGATTTCTCGCGAACAGCGTTTAATGATCTCGCAGTCCACGAGAATATCAAATCCGGGTTGTTATGCGAGTGGTGCAATCATTCTGTTGCGACCGTTAGTTAAAGCAGGCATTGTTCCGTCAGATTATGTTGTTAACATCTGCGCCGTTTCAGGGTACTCTGGAGGTGGTCGTGAGATGATCGAAAAATTTGAACTCGATGACAATAGCGAACCCTATCGGTCTTACGCTTTGTCGTTGCAACATAAGCACTTACCGGAGATGCAAAAGTATTCTGGTTTAAGGTATCCGCCTCTTTTTTCTCCCGCGGTAGGGAACTTTTACCGAGGTATGCTTGTCGAAATAATGCTTTCTCAGAATAGTTTAGGTTTGGAATTCACTCGAGAGTCTGTTCACGAAACATACGAAAGAGCGTATGCTGGCGAAAGATATGTGAATGTAAAATCGCTTAAAGAGTGTGACAAGATTTCATTCTTAGATCCGAGAGAAGCGATTCGATATAATGTCATAGAGTTGTTTGTGTTTGGGAACACACAGAACGTTCGATTGATCGCGAGACTAGATAATCTAGTGAAAGGGGCTGCTGGTGTAGCCATTCAAAATATGAATATTGCATTAGGATTTGCAGAAGACGAAGGCGTAAAATGATTTCCGAGGACGTTAAGGGCCGATTCGAGAAAAGAGTAGCGGCAATAATTGTTGCAGCGGGGCAGGGAGAGAGAGTAGGAGGCACTATTCCAAAGCAGTTTAGGTTGTTACAAGGCAAGAGAGTGGTGGATTGGTCTATTGAGACTTGCTTGGAGCATCACGCGATTACGCAAACCGTTGTTGCACTGCCATCTGGATGGTTGTCGGTAATCGAAAAAGAGTGGCAAGGTCGAACTTCGCTTACGTTTATTGAAGGCGGCGAAACGAGAGCGGAATCTGTAAAGGCTGGATTACAGAGTTTAAGAGAGATTGACTACGTACTGATTCATGACGCAGCTCGTCCAGGAATGAACGTTGGAATTATTGATGCCGTTCTTGCGAAATTAGACAAATTTGATGGAATCGCCCCCGTCTTGCAGATCACCGATACTCTCAAACGGGTAAGAGATGGGCTAATTTCTACCGTTGATCGATCAGAGTACTTACGGACTCAGACTCCGCAAGGGTTTAACTTAGAAATTCTTCGCCAATCACTGAGGCGGTCTAAAGGAAACTACACTGATGAATTGCAAGTTTTGGAAGAAAATGGGGCAAGAATAGAATTTGTTCGGGGGCAGAAAAGACTCACCAAACTTACCCATACTGAGGATATAGAAAACTTCAGGTTTGTTTTAGGAAGTAACACTTGAGCAAAACGCCCGTTACTCTAGGCATTAGAATGGAGTCTACAAATTGGAAAGAAACTGGGTGATTACATAGTCAACTAGACGGGAACGCTGTATACTCGAAGTTAGCGCAGTTGTTCGGAAATTCGACTTGACTGTACCCCGAATCGGTATGCAACATAACTAAATTTTTATCTTTTGAAGGTCTAAATGTTATTAGAACTTTACCACTTTTTTCTACCCCCCCCCCCCATAGAGAAATTTCTGTGCTATAGTTTGACTATGTACGCCGTAAATTGGTTGTATTTGTCGACATTCTGCTCACCGCGTTTGAGTCGCCTGCCGGTTTCAAAATCGAATCTTTGATTAAGGACAAAATATCATGAGCATTTCCCTTGCTAATCCTTCCATTGGCCAAGATTCGGGTGTCGAATTTCGGCCAGACCATTTTGTTGGTGGTAAAATTTCTCGTTTTGCTGGCCAGATTCTAAGCTTAGCCCCTTGTATGACTCGTTCATTAAAAGTATCAGTTTCGACATTAGCCCTTGGTACGGTGGTTACAACTAGTTTGATGGGGGGGGGGTAGCCTACTCTCAGGGATGTGCGAAGACTAATAATAGTGCTACAAGAACGGTAACTCATACCTGTAGTCAGTCTAGCATCACCACAGCAATTATTTTCGAACGAGAAACAGCATGGGGCAATAACGCGGGCAACATTAATGTAATCATAGGCTCAACAACAACAGTTAACGTTTCAGGTTTGGTGCAAGCTTTTACGATTTTAAATGATTCCACTGGACCTGGCGGTATTTCTTTTACTCAGTCGGCGAATGGTCAAAATTTTGTCATAACAAGGTTGACAGGAACTGCTATTAGAGCCCTAAATTCTTTCGGCAGTAACGATTACGTTGACGCAGGGAATTCTCCGATCACGATATCAGTCAACGGAAATATCTCCGTAGCAGCTACCTCCAACTATGCAATTCGTGTAGCTCGCACCGCGGGAACTGCAGCAAATGCACAAACACTAGCCACCAACATCACGATTAGCACGGCGAATATCACGGCTGGCGGCGGGGGGATTTGGACTAGAAGTAAAGGCAACGTATCGATCACGGCTGGAAACATCACCGCATCTGGAAAGCATGGAATTTCAATCAATAACGATGAAGCGAATACGAGTTCGGTAACTGTTTCGTCGGTAATAAACATCAACGTCAGTTCAATTTCTGTTTCGAACAGTAGTTCGAGGAGCATACTATTTACTGTCAAAGATGCCACGATTTCTGCAAACGTTGGGCGGATCGATCACACTGGTTCAGGTTTAAACGCTTATGGGATTCAAGTTGGAACTACTGGTACAGGTAGTAATCCAATCACTGTTTCGGTAGGTTCCGCGTCCGTTCGTGAGATATTGTTTTCGCTCGTTACAGTTGGAGGCAACCGAAGTGTTACTTTCACGTCAACGGGGACTATAACAGCTAGACAAATTGCTAATATATTTACTTTTGGTGACATAAATGTTAGTGCAAATTCTTTCAGTGCGCGCACGGAAGGAGTTGGTTCTAATGCTATTAACCTTAATGGTAAAAATGTAACAGTTAACACTTCGGGGACTATTAACGCCCGTTCAAAGGCAGTTTACGTAAATCACTCGGGCAACGCAACGATCTCAGTTACTGGAGATATGACGGGAGAACACACCTCAGGAACAATTCAGACCTTTCAAGCTACCAGTTCCACAGCGACAGATGTCGTCACGATAACGACGACGGGGGATATAAGTAATACGAATACCGGAGCCTTAGGAGTAATTCATTCAAAAGGAAATGTCGGCGGGCGTGTAACTGTCTCGACAAAGATCGTAACGAGCAGTGGTTACTACGCCATCAATATCGACTCGAACAACGGCCCAGTCAGCATAACTACGGCGGGAGCGGTAAAAGCAACGGGGTCTTCAACAAGCAAAGACATCGCGGCAATAAAAATTGACAATACGAATTCGTCTTCAACGGCCTCTCCTACCGCGACCATTGTCCTGAATAGCGGTTCGGTCATAGGAACGACTGGTAAGGGAGCGATAGTCGTTACCAAGAACCAAGCAGCCGCCCGAATCGCCGCGACTGTTACCGTCAACTCTGGCGCAAGTATGGTTGGCTTTGTCAAACTCGGAGAAGGCAACGACGAAATAAAGTTCAATGGTGGAAGTTACACTTTGGGTGCGTCTCAGAAAATAGATGGCGGGAGTCATACAAATGATAACGATGTTCTAAACTTTAATTCCGGAACATGGACAGTAACAGCCACCAACTTCACCAACTGGGAAACCCTAAAAATCAGCTCAAGTGGAACTGCTAAGTTCCTTGGTAAAGGAACAGGTAGTGGCCAAGATTTGGGGTTCGATAGTGTTGTCGTTGATGGCGTTCTATCTCTTCAAGACGGAACTGTTGGCGACCATCTCGATATAGCGGGAAATCTCTCAGGTAGCGGCGTGATCCACGTTGATGTCAATTTCACAACCAAAACCTCCGACCGAGTTGTCGTTTCGGGAACGGTAACTGGTAATATCAAAATCAGATTGAATGATGTAACTCCGAGTGGTTCCCAACATGTGGTTGATACTAAAGTTCGGATACTATCGCTAACCGGAACTGGTCAAAACGCTTCTGTATTCTCGTTAGAGAACAGTGAGTTTCTTGCGGGCGGATACAAATATACGATCACCGTAACTAGTAATCGGCACATTGAGCTTAATTCGACTCGCAGTGTCCTAAGGTGTACAGAATCGAGCTCGGTTACGGGAGTGTTCAGTTGCGCGGGAACTATTTCGACGCCTGAGTACATTTCTAAAACAGGCAACACAAACATATCGGCAACGCTGGCAAGCGGGGCAACGGTAACGGTTTCATCGTTCAAAGCTATAAGTATGGTAGGAAGTGCCGCCGTCACTTTTACGCAAGCAGCCAACGGAGGATCAATTAACGCCACCGGAAATGCTTCAGGCGCTATAGATGCCTCGACAACAGGAAATGGTGCAGTGAACGTCACATTGACGGGAACGGCCAATCTCCAAGGCTCCGGAACAGCGGTGCGAGCGTTTTCTTCTGGAACCGGAGCGGTCAGCGTTAGAGCCGTTCAGGTCAATGCAAATAATGCCAGTGCAACGGCGATTGAAGCTCGGGGGTCAGGTAGCAGTGTGTCGGTGAGTACAACAGGAACGGTATCCGGAGGAAAAAGTGGAATCACGGCCTTCAATCATAGTTCGGGAACTGGATCAGTCACTGTTTCGGCTAGCAGAACCGTAACAGGAAGCAGTGCGACCGCAATCTACGCTTTGAATAGAGGCACAGGAAGTGTCTCTGTTACAACTTCAGCACTTAACGCTGGCACTAGTGGGATTGATGTTCGTAATTTTGCCGGAGGAACTATAACTATTGTCGCGAACGGAGCAGTTACAGCAAATGGATCCGGTGATAAACATGCCGGAATATTTCTGAATAATGATGCTAGCGGTGGTGCTGTATCAGTTACAGTTGAGAGTAATGGCAGTTTAAGCGGGCATAACGGCGTATTTATCGACGATAAAGGTGGAGCTAGAGTAACTGTAAATGCAACAGGCAATGTCACTGGGGTCGGAGGGGATGGCGTTTATGTCAACAAGACAGGCTCAGGTGGAGTCTCTGTCACAGCATCAGCACTTAATGCTGGCACTAATGGGATTGATGTTCGTAATTTTTCTGGTGGCGCGATTACCGTAGTAGCAAATGGAGCTGTTACGGCTAATGGATCCGGCGATAAGCATGCTGGAATGTTTCTCAATAATGATGCTAGCGGTGGCGCTGTATCCGTTGCAGTTGGCAGTAATGGCAGTTTAAGTGGGCATAACGGCGTATTTATCGAAGATAAGGGTGGTGCTAGAGTAACTGTAAATTCAACAGGCAATGTCACTGGGGTTGGAGGCGATGGCGTTTATGTCAACAAGACAGGCTCGGGTTCTGTATTATTGAACGTCGGTCAAGTGACAGGTAAGAAACGAGGCATTTTCATCAATCATACCAGCACGGGAACGATTACAGCCACAGCAACTAAACTCGTGCGTTCAACGGCAACTGCAGGGGCATTCTCAGGTGTGGAGGTTATTAATTCCGGAAATAATATCGACCTCGTTCTCGCCGGAGTCACCGGAGCTAAACACGGCGTAGAAGCGAAAACCACAACAACGGGATCTATCTCAATTGTAACGTCAGGCGCGATCACCGGACAAACAGACGGGATAAGAGCTTTTGTTGAGGGTCAAGGTAATGTTTCAATCACAGTTTCAGGAAATATCACATCTGGCGACCAAGGAGTTGCGATTAACACGAAAGCAGGTAGTGGGACAACGACAATAGTCATCAATGGAGGAGATATAGGAGGACAAAAATCCATCAAAAATCTCAACGGTTCTTCCGTAATCACGGTCAACAATACTGCCGAACTTAAAGGCGATGTGGAACTCGGTGGCGGCGCAGATCAGCTGACCTTTAATAGTACGAAGTTTAACTCGTCAATCCGTTTAGATGGCGGTGAAGATGTATCTACGAATAGTTCGATTGATAGTCTAACATTCAGTTCGGGAACCGTAACGGCAGTCGCAGCCAATTTAAGAAATTGGGAAAGAATATCTGTCGCAGGCGGTGTAACGCTTAAATTCAACGCATCCAATACAGTGACTGCTGAGGAACTTCGCCTACTAGGAACTTTGTCACTCCAAGATGGTGACACGAATGATCGCCTGATCACGACCGGAAATTTCACCACGCTAGGAAACAACGTAACAGGAACTATAGCTGTCGACGTTAATTTTGCAACCGGTGCCTCAGATACAATCACGGTTCGAGGCAATATGACAGGCAGAAAACAGTTAAACGTAAGAGATGTTACACCTTCTAACAATTCGAATCGAACAGAAAACCCAATCTCTATTCTAACTGTAACCGGAACAGTCACCTCGAATGCATTGACACTCAGTCCGACTCGTATTCGGTCTGGTGGGTACTTTTACACACTGAGTTTCGATTCCACTAACAAATCGTTCAGACTGCTTGGAGAAGCAGGCGTCACGAACTGTCAAGGAACGTCGACTGCAGGAACATTTAACTGTTCTGGTGCTATTACGGGTTTAGAAAATATCATTGCTCGCGGAAACGAGAATTTGATCGCTAACCTTGCTAGGTCGGCGACGGTTTCGGTGAGTTCCGATGTTGCCATATCTATGTCCGGAAAAGCATCGGTTACGTTTACCCAAGAAGCCAATGGAGGAGCCTTAACGGCTTCTGGAACAGCCAGCGGCGTAATTCTAGCCTCAACCACGGGGAACGGAGCTGTTTCAGTTCAGTTAACGGGTACGGCGACTCTAACCGGAGCAGGGTCTGCGATAAAAGCAACATCCACTGGAAACGGTAATGTAACAGTAACAGCAGCTCGTGTCATTGCGAGTAATGTAGCTGGCATAGCGATCGAAGCGGAAGGTCGTGGCAGTCAAGTCAGCGTTAATGCATCTACGACATCAGGTGGACGCAATGGAATCGTTGCGAAGAATACCGGAGCGAACGGCTCGGTAACGATCAATGCTACCGGATCAACCACCGGAGGAACGGTAGGGATTGATGCTGCGACGACCAGCGGGAGTATTACAGTGAACGCGACATCTGTTTCGGGAGGTGTTGTCGCGAAGAATGCTGGTGGAACCGGTAACGTTAGCGTGACGACGACAGGTAATGTCACTGGAAATCGATCCGTTGCCTTGGATGTCGAAAATCTCGGTCGTGGAACAATAGCCGTAACTGCTTCAGCGACAGTTACGGCAACTGCCGTTGGTAACGTAGATGTTAACGCGGGAAGCATAAACGTTAATGCAGGAGCGAATGTTACAAGCGTGACTATCTCTGCGAACAATGTATCTGGGGTTCACCACGCAGTACGATCGATAAACAATGGCTCTGGACCAACGTCGATTATGTTGAATGGAACGGTTCAGAGTCAGAGTGCAAGCGCTATACATGCTCAGAACACAGGAACGGGAGCCATAACCATTACGCTAGCAGGCGCAGTCACAGGAGGAACACAAGGTGCGGCCATCGACACACTGACTGACGGAGGAGCGACCAATATCACTCTAAATTCAGGAGCTGTTATTACAGGAACAATTGCCATTCGTAACGATGAGGGCGCTTCAGTTGTGAATGTAAATTCCGGAGCTTCAATCTCTGGAGCAGTTAGGTTGGGAGCAGGAGTTGATACGCTTACCTTTACCGAGCCAACATTTGGAACCTCGGTTTTAGATGGAGGGAATGATAGTGGTAACACACAACCTGAAGACATTTTGACGTTTAATGGAGGTACATTCTCAGCAACTATGACACAAGACCGATGGTTGAATTGGGAGAAGATCGTAGTTGGTAATCAAGCCACTGTAAGTTTCAGCGGGTCTGATAATCATGTGGATGCGACGGACTTTGATCTTAAAGGAACGGTTTCTCTTCAAAATGGTACTGTCCAAGACGGCGTAACATTCCGATCAAACCTCGTCGGAGGAGGGATCATTAAGCTGGATGCAAATTTCTATACAGGGTCAGCAGACTTAGTCAATATCGTTAACAATGTTACTGGGACAACACAACTGGACATCAGAGATGTTTCTACACAGACTGGGGGTGAAGAAGACAAGGCTATTGTCATCGTAGATGTGTCTGGCACAGCCTCAGCGACGGCATTTGAAATTATGCGGAATCCGCAATCATCTGGGGCTTACGATTACGAACTGACCTTCAACAGTACGGATACAACTTTCTCGGTCAGAAGGAAAAACGCTGCTAGCAGTGTTATGTTAGTGGCTGCACCGATTGCTTTGCTTGATGGATTTACAAAAGCATCGACTTTGTATGAGCGTCGAACAGCAGACTCTAATTCCCCGTACTGGAGCAGAGTATTTTCTAGGAGTAATGGTTACGGCACAGCCCGCGAAGGATCAGCAGAATATGAGTCGTCAAACACCGGTTTCCAGATAGGGTATGATCTAGCGACAACCGAAAATGATTTCGGCACTGTCGTTTATGGTGCAACCATTCAATACAATAGTATGGAAGTGGATGTGTCAGCTTTCAACGTTGCCGGAACATATAAAGCAAAAGGTTTTGGAATTGGAGGAACAGCAACTGTTTACATGAAGGATGGAACTTACGTTGACACCCAACTTCAGTACAATCAAGTTTCAGCGGATTTCGAAGTAGGTAACAGTATTGGAACAGTACTAGATGGTCATGAGTCTACTGCAATGCTTCTCAGTGCAGAGGTAGGAAAACGATACCCAATCAATGATGAATACACGCTTCTATACAGCGGGCAACTGAACTGGGGTAACGTTGATGGAGGAAATACCACAACAGCAAGAGGGCAGTCAGTAGATTTTGGAGGGGATTCAAATTTGACATTAAGAGGTGGGGCAAGAATAGAGTATAAGAGCGATGCCAATCAGTTCTATGGCCTCGCTAATCTATACATAGATACGTTGGACTCATGGGACATAACCTTCGCAACAGAAACCTTCTCGGACAGTAAGGGAACAGCATTAGCGGAAATAGGATTCGGAGGTGAGGTCGAATTATCTCCGACTTCAGCGTGGTTTGGACAAGCGGCATTCAAGACTAGTTTGAAAGGTGGTGTCGAGAAACGAGATTCAACGTATCTCTCGACTGGGATTAGGTGGTCGTGGTAGTGCTGCTGGATAGTCTCCGTAAATCAATTAAGACTTCGACGAAGTTCCCAAAAAGCGAGAGTGTTTTCTTAGAAGCTAAACTAAAAATCATCGTTATTGATACTTCTGCGCTGATTCTCTCTGTTTGTGCTACGAATTGCTTCATACAATTAGGAGTCGTTGGCAGAAACCTTCAATAATTGGCCAGATAGTCTAAAATTTCGCTTAGAACGAATGCTTATTCTCCGCACTTGCCCATAAATGTAACTTTCTCAACCTTTTTCGTTTAGCCTCTTATACATGTGGACGATAAGAGGTTTGGCTAAAACCGCTCGTACATGATTCTAAAATTGCTACGAGACACAGACAACGGAGAATAATCAACATAAAATTCGAAATTTCGGTGACTATTCGGGACAAAAATAAAGCAATGGGAAATCTAGTTTGACATTCGATGTGAGTAATATGTAGGGGTATCGCGATTCGCAACGATCTCTTTCAGAACTCTCTAGAGAACATCACAATGCAACAATGAGGTCAACATAATTATTTCGCACATGCATAATCCGCGGGAACTATTTCCAGCATGAACGCCGCCCACTAGACAGCAACTAGGCACCAGTATACCTGAATAGGTTCAAAATTCCGTAATTGAGTATAATCTACAATGTACAGTCAAATACATAAACGCCAGAAAGTTAATGGGGCAGTTTCCAGATATTCTGCCATTTGATCTGTGAATACGTAAATGCTACGCCTCAATGACGATAAAAAGCGAAAGACGTTCGTCAATCGAGTACAATGTTCTGAGAACGCATAGGAATATCAAGCATGCTTTTTTCGAGAACTAGCGGAGATTCGTAGATTAACTTTGAAATAGCGCGATCATGAAACAATGCAACGCAATCCCCATCGGTAAAACGGCTAGAATATAAGATTCCGTCAGTGTTTGGCATGTGTTGATAAACAAACCTAGAAAAGTGTTGCCCGTGAGCAGGATCAGAACTACGAATGACATCCGTAGGCACACCATAATGGGTAGCTTTGCCTCGTGTTAGGTCTAGTAAGTTTAATAAGTCTGTACCCGCACTTAAAAATTGAACAACAGCAAACTTTCGATAATTCTCAGGATAGAGAACCCTGACTGGACTTATATCAAATCTATCTCGCACAATCGCTTCATAAACTGCAGTTTCGATATTGCTTGCACCGTATAAGATACGGTGCGAATTTATTTTAGGGTTGTTTCTATCTTCTTCGGTCGAGCTAAATCTACTTGAACGATCACCGCCCCCTAATGGTGTTAAACTATATCTTCTTCGGATCACTCGACTATAGTTTTTTTTAACCTCGTTTTACAAGCAAACCTTCAAAGAGATGCACGATTTCAGTCGAACTAGGTTCACTGAGCCGACTAATATAGGAAACCAAACTTATCGCATTTAACTTAGGCACTATATGTATTCCCCCCAACTCAAGCTTATTTCAGTTCCTTCCAACAACTCAATACATTCTGCCATCGTTCCCTGTTGGATCGCCTGAGCAAGCTTGTCTAACGGAGTAGGGGCTTCAGTCCAACTGTAAAATTTTGAGTTAAGAAAAGTCCTAGTTTCAGATTCACTTCCACCAAACAATCCGATGAATGCTTTTACAGCCAAGTCCTCGGTTACCCCTTCTTTCTTCATCCGTTCAATATAAATGTGGTCAACAGGACGAATCGCAGCCTCATCTTCAGCGACAATCTTCTCCAACTCTTCCGTTGAAGGAGACCTAATATCCAAGCCTTCAGTAAAGTCTTTTCCTTCGAGGAAAATAATTTCTTCAGTATCTACCTTAGGCAGAGACTTTCTACTACTTGCTCCAGTAGAACTTGAACGTTTCCCCATGCTTTGCTCAGTTGCATATACTTCATTCAAACTCATCAGCGTTACTCCTAGATAGTATAATAGTTGACACTATCGACTCAATGTTAGCATACTGCAAGTATTATCATAGTTAAATTTTGAACAAGTACACGTTTGTCGTACATTATGAAACATGATTGTTGGAACGATCATTAGAACACTTAATGTTCACGTTGCGATTATGCAAGCAATTGTTTGGAGAACATCCTAATGCAACAATAAGGTCAACAATATTATTTCGCACTAGTATAATCCGCAGCAACTCTTTCCAGCATGAACGCCGCCCACTAGATGATAACTCGGATAAGTATACCTTCAAAATCCCGTAATAGAGTGAGATTACTGCGAAATAGAAAAGTTGTCTAGGAATTCTTAATAATATCCTAATTTCTGAGGTGAATTGTAGATTTTCGGGACAAAATACCGCTATAAACTCGAACTTTCCGTAAGTCATCATTCTTTACTGGTGTTTCGCAACAGTTGCAATTTGATGTCGGATGCACTGTTAAGGGATCCGGTTTGTCAGCACAGGCTGGTGCTATACAACACGGAATTGCGAGAGCTCTCGTCAACTATGAGCCTACGCTGCGCACAATTCTCAAACCTTTCGGTTTTCTAACTCGTGACCCGCGAGTTGTTGAACGTTCAATGTGTGTAACAGTACTAGATGGTCATGATATCAACGGCAATGCTTCTCAGAGCTGAGGTAGGAAAACGATTCGCAATCAATGATGACTACACGCCTCTATACAACGGGCAACTGAACTAAGGTAACGTTGATGGAGGAAATACGACAACAGTTAGAGGACAGTCCGTCGAATTTGGAGGAGATTTCAATTTAACAGTATGAGTGGGAGTAAGAATTGAGTATGAAAGCGATGCCAACCAATTCTACCGACTTGCTAATCTATACACAGACACATTGGACTCATGGGATATCACCTTCGCGAGCGAAACTTTCTCCGATAGCAAGGGAACAGTATTCGCGGAGATTGGGTTGGGAGGCGATGTTGAATTATCGCCGACATCATCATGGTTTGGGCAGGTAGCATTCAAGACTAGCTTGAAAAGCGGTGTCGATAAACGAGAATCAACGTATGTTTCTAAAGTGATTAGGAGGGCTTGGTAGTGTTGACGGTTAGACTGCTATACTGAATGAGTCGTTGGTACAAATCCGAGAAAGCAAGAAATCTATTTACTCGAACGACAATATACTTTTGCTAAAATACCTAGCTAACTGAGCCTATGAGATAGAGGCGGTTTTATAAGTAGCACGTCGCAGAGAATGGAGTGCCGAGTGAAAAACACAAGAGTTGCGGTATATCCGCGCTTGAAAGATCAGTAAAATCTAGTAATTTGCGGGGTTGAAAGTACGGACTGAACTTCATTCCTTGCAGTGTTAAGAAGAATTCTACAGCAAGGCGGAGAAGACTGAATATCTTTATATGCAGAATTCGCAAGTTTTATTCAGTCTATACAGTATCCAGAAATGAGAAACATAGAAAAACTAGGCGCATTACTAAAATTTGTATGCTATTCTCAGTTTTGTTCAATCTAAACAGTATTAAACTTCCATTGTTGTTAGGAGATTTCACAATGGCCGTAGATAACAGCATAGTAACTTCGAAAGAGCTCATTACTCTAGACGATAGTTCTTGTTCAAGTGATGAACATGTCCACTTAGTCAACGAAGACGAGGACGTAAAAACTTTAGAAGGAGACGATCTTTCGAAGATTCCCGTAGTTAAGTTTTTAAGTCCAGAAGAAGCAGTACGGGATGCAGAGGAAGCTCGATCTCTTGAACGTCCCATAGACTACCGATACATTGAGCAAATGAAAAAGGAAGGGGTATCTGAGGAGCTTGCAATCAAAGCCTTTGTCGGTAGGTTTTGTGGTAACGAGGATCAAACACAGTTTTTTTTGAACTCAGATTTTTATTACGGTCGTGATGCTCCAACTCCCCTAGATAGATTGAAGAAAGCTGTAGCGGAGGATACAGTTTCAGAATGTATTGAGATGTTAGAAGGTACAAAGATAAGCTTAGAATTTGGAGACCATTTCTAATGATTGTTGTTCGAAATGCCGTGATTTTGTTACAAGTTTTCCGGAACTGAACGACTATTAACGACGGGTAGCAGTGAAAAAAAGTTTCAGAACAGATGTGAGTTGAGCTACCACGACATCGTTTCGGCTAAACACCGATAACAGAAGAGAAAATCGCTAGGCTGAACTTAACTTGGATTATGTTGGATGACTAAACTGGTCACTCGAATAGGTTTCGGACTTGATGCCCACAGATTCACTGACGGTGAGTTTGTGGTTTTGTGTGGAACGCAAATCCCATTCACAAAAGGTCTCGCTGGACACTCAGATGCTGATTGTGCTTGGCATTCTCTAACGGACGCAATTCTAGGGGCGCTGGCGTTGGGCGACATCGGAGACTATTTTCCATCTTCTGAATGTGAATGGCGAAACGAATCATCTGCCACATTCTTGCGCCGCGCAAACCAGCTAATCGAAGAACGCGGTTACAAAGTGTCCAACTGCGATATAACGATCATTTGTCAACTTCCGAAAATCAGTCCTTTTAAACTCGAAATGCAAAGACAAACTGCTACAGTGCTAGGAATCGATCCAAATTGTGTAAGCGTAAAAGCAACAACAACCGACGGATTGGGATTCACCGGCAGGGGAGAAGGGATTGCTTCGCAATCTGTTGTATTATTGACACCATTCTCAAAATCTATAGAGTCCTAACTATCATGTTTCCAACGCGCTTATTTAACATCGCTCTGCTTCTGTCCGAAGAGTTACGTGAACAGAAATTGCGACTCGTGACCGCCGAGAGTTGTACCGGCGGACTTTTATCTGCTTTGCTAACGGAAATATCAGGATCTTCTGCATTCATAGATAGAGCATTTGTTACTTACACTAACAGGGCAAAACAAGAGATGTTAGGCGTTCCTGGAGACGTACTTGCCGATTATGGGGCAGTTTCGGAGCCGGTTGCAAGATTGATGGTGCAGGGGGCTCTTGAGAATAGTAGAGCGAACATCGCTATTGCAATAACGGGGGTAGCGGGTCCCACGGGCGGAACACGTCTTAAACCAATAGGAACAGTTCATTTAGCCTGCCTTCGAGAGAATCGATCTCTAATCCACGAAGTCAGAAACTATGGAAATATCGGACGAAATGAGGTGAGATTAGCGAGCGTTGAGACTGCACTGGAAATGATAAAAGAGCAAATACAGTAAGGCGTAGTCTAGACCTTTAACCTTTTAATCTCGCGAGATTTAACTCCGTGTCTCTTATCTGCCTCGTCTAGAAAAGCTAACATAATTTTTTCTGCGCCGAAACCGCTCTTTCGACGAACCATCCTCATAAAAATAGAGTTATACATCTCGTACTGGATCCGAAACTCTACTTGAGACTGTCCGAGATCGGTTGTAGCAATCTGCCAATGATTCTCGAGAGACTTTAGTGGACCGTGTCGCAACCGCGTCGCAACAGTTAGCAGATCAGAATTGCATTCGACCGTCGATGAATACTTAAAACGAAATCCCCGATATCCTACAATTGCTTCCGCCACAAATGAACGATCGTTACCATTAACTTCTTCTTCTAACGTACGGATTGACTTTACCCAAGGTATGAATGACGGGTAATGATCAACTTTTGTAACAAGCTGAAATAGGTCGGTTGACGAATGTCCAGACTTTACGATGGCGTGATGATGTATCAATCTTGTATCCAAATCATTTAGTTTTGCGAGACTCTCTCAGTCGCTTGAAATCGTCGTCCGCATGGTAACTGGATCGCGTTAGCGGAGAAGCGGAGACGATCGCAAATCCTTTAGCTAATGCTATTCGTTCGTACGCTTCAAATTCATCAGGATGAACATATCGGTCAATTGCAGCATGTTTGCGAGTCGGCTGCAGATACTGTCCAATAGTTAGAAAATCTATACCAGCGGAACGCATGTCATCCATCACCTGTATAACTTCGTCTTTACTTTCTCCGAGTCCGACCATTAGTCCTGATTTGGTAAATTGTTGCGGGTCGCGTTCCTTAACTTTCTCAAGCAATCGGAGAGAATGAAAATAACGGGCTCCCGGTCGAATTGAAGGATAGAGCCTAGGTACGGTTTCCACGTTATGGTTGAAAACGTCCGGCTTCGCGTCGATAACACGGTTTTCCCACCCGTCTTTCTTCAAAAAATCTGGCGTTAGTATCTCGATTGTGGTTTTTGGGGAGGTTTTACGAATCGCTTCAATGGTATAAACAAAGTGAATAGCACCGCCATCTTCAAGGTCGTCTCTATCGACGGAAGTAATGACCACATGTTCCAATCCCATTTCTATGACAGCTTCTGCTACTCTTCTAGGTTCATCTGCTTCCAATGGGCTTGGTCTTCCTGTCGCCACATTACAAAACATGCATCCACGTGTGCAAATATCTCCCATAATCATCATAGTTGCGTGCTTCTTTTGCCAACATTCTCCTATATTTGGGCAAGACGCCTCCTCACAAACTGTTACGAGCCTTTTATCACGGACGATTTTTAGCGTTTCATTATACAGTCGCGAAGTAGGGGCATTTACGCGAATCCAGTCGGGTTTACGCAGGATAGGAGTATCACTGCGTTTCTGTTTTTCCGGATGCCTAAAGGCTGGTTTAGACGATGTGGGTTCTATCAGTGTGACCATGGTTGATAATAACTTTGAAGAGTAGGAAACCTATATCTTGTTAATGTTGAATGCACCTGGCGCGGGAACTGGAAGGTTGTCAGTCTGCCTTTACTTTCGTATAGACAGGAACAAGGTTAAATGTTCGCGAACTTGGAGGATTAACTACACGTCGATGAGCTAATTGCAGATAGTCTGGCTCTATATCATAGCCGACACATGTTCGTTCATTTTTTATTGCGGCAATTGCTGTTTGCCCGCTCCCGAGGAAAGGATCAAGAACTTCTTCTCCTTGTTCGGAGTACAAAAGAATTATTCGGCGAGCCAGTTCTTCTGGGAAAGGACACGGATGTTCAATGGTTCTAGGAGGTACAGGGGCAATATGCCAGATGTTGTTAGCTATGTCTTTCTTAAATACGTCGTCGATTGATAAGGCTTGATTGAATCCACGTTTGATCTCGCCCGGCTTCTTAAAGATTAGAATGTACTCTGTCATGATATTCGGATAGTAGTAACCCGATTTGGGATGCTGTATAAATGACCCGGCTCTTGTTACTCCACCGGTAACCTTGTTCCATATGATATCTTGATGAAACTCCCAACCGGATGTGGTTAGTCGTTCAGTGATAAGCATTGGAGCAGGATAGTGTTTTTTCTTGTAGAGGATCGTGCCGACAATTATTGCGCAAAAACCACCTGGACGGGTAACCCGGTAAACCTCCGAAAAAACACCGTTGATATTGTCCATGTACTCAGGAAACGTCACTCCGAATGAGTTGTATTCTCGTTCTCTGTGCCACGCTTCCGCTCCTTCACGAGCATGAACGTCATAGTCTATGGCGTTCCAGTAAGGCGGAGACGTAACTGTCAAACCGATGGAATCATCTTCACACTGATGCATATTCAGTGATGATTGATTGTAGAATCTAAATCCTTCCCCTAGAATGCAATCAATATTGCCATTTTCCTCAATAGAATTTGGATGCCCCATATAAGAGAAGAGATTGTCCATTGGATAAACTGACCGGTTTACGGTTTGAAATGATTCGAATTTGGAATCCGTTTACGTTGAATTCTAGCCGCGGATGTTTGGGATGTAAATGATTCTAATGAAAGCCAGGTCACGACTGAGAATATGGGCATTCAGTTATCGATGTCAATAGAAGGGGATATACATATGCGCAACCCATTTATCGGAAACCGCTATTTGTGTAGGTTTCAATCGCCACTCAGGCGAATTAGGCATAGAGTACACTGACTAGCGAGAAAATATTGGGCTTGGTGATGATGAAGTGAGATGGGCGAATCACAAGCGACCACTGTTTCCCAATTAGGAATAATACTAACACAAAACAACATAAAAACATCCCGGTATTAGGCTGTTCCAATGCCCTTTCCTTGTCTGGTTGTTTGACAGGATAAGTAAAGTCCGGTACCTTGACGGTTCGTTAAGTCAATGGAAATTGTCGATTGGTAAAAAAATTTGCAAAAAATATTGCTTGCGCCTATTGCATTTTTGGGGAATTGGCCTTAATTTGAGAATCAAGCAAATTACAGTCTAAGGACTTGAACTATGTCTAAAGAACAGAAACCTAATCAAGAGAAAGAAATTCTTGATAACACCCGCGATCTTTGGGAGAAGAACGCGGAAGACCATAAGCGATTGGAGTTGAGGTTAGTATCTGTAGAAGTAAAGACGGACCAAGTGCTCGAGGATTTAGCAGAACTGAAAGATGAACAGAAAGCAATGCGGGTTGAGATGCAGAAAGATCGAGAGAAGTGGAGCGCCGAGATGCAGAAAGGTCGAGAGAAGACGAGCGCCGAGATGCAGAAAGATCGAGAGAAGTGGAGCGCCGAGCTAAAAACGGAAGTGGACAAAATGTTGGAGGCTTCCGAAAAGAGAGACGAGAAAGCTCGATCTGAATTTCAGGCATCAATGAACGAGCTAAAGGCAAATTTTTCTGAAGAAATGAGAAATCTTGAGGCAAGATCAGAGGCAAAGCGAAAAGAAGACACCGACAGATTGACCAAAGAACTTAAAAGAATAGAAACAGAGGCGGCGGAAAGACGAAAAGAAGACACCGACAGATTGACCAAGGAACTTAAAAGAATAGAGACTGAGGCGGCGGAAAGACGAAAAGAAGAGAATGAAAGATTTGCCAAAGAACTTGAACGGATAAATTCTAGGGCAGAAGCAAGACGAAAAGAAGAAAAAGAAAGTTTTGCGATAGAACTAGAACAGATAGAAACCAGAGTAAAGGATCAGCGAAAGGAAGATCAAAGTAGAACACGTTGGTTTATCGGTTTTGTTGCAATTGTGACTTCTATGTTTCTAACTGCCCTCTATTATTTTGTTAATTTGTTAAATCGCTAAAACTGGACAATAAACCAGAACGTTCTCGGATATCAAGACAAAGAGCTGATCAATCTTAGCCTTTGCGTGTAAAACTGTACCTGAGCACGTTTTACGGATACAACATGTTTCGATTACGATACCTCTCTAATTGCGGCATCAACTGAAATTTGCATTGTACTCCGCTTCATCGAATGCAACCTTATCACCTCCGACATTCTTTGAGAACAACAAGGTCGTCGCTTTACAGATAGGGACAGAGGATTGTTTCACCCCAAGTTGAACGGCTCGGGGCGATCTTGGTGAACGCGTACGCCACCTTTCAAAACGACTATGAAAAGTGTTTTGTCGCCTAAACTAAAGTCTCATTGTCTCATCAATCGTTATTGGTTCGTCTAATCCATGGAGATTAGATGTTCACGCCAAAGGCCAGATAAGTAGAATTCTCTCAAATTTTCATCTGCGTAATCAATTTTTAAGTTATAATGCTGAACTTCCATAATACTGGGGAATACCGAAACATTGAAATCTGTGCTTGAAAAAGCAGATTCCAAACACGAATATCTTTCATGAAGAATATCATAATCTGCGGAGCAGGGCGCGTAGGCCATGCAATTGCCCGACATCTTGAACGAGAAGACATGTCCGTTGTAGTCATAGATACGGACGAAAAACGTCTTGACCGCGTTGCAACCGAACTAAAAGTTAGTGATACAATCCCTGGAAACGCTTGCGACCGCAATATTCTCGAACAAGCAGGGGCAGATGATTGCGATATTATAGTAGCCGTGACACGTAGCGATGAAACAAACTTCACCATATGTCAGCTAGCGAGTAAGCAATTTGAGATTCAGTCAAAAATTGCTCGAATGCGTGGAGCCCATTACACGCAACTGATTGAGAAAGGCGACAGTAAAATGTTTGACGGCGTAGTTGATGTCGTCATACAGCCAGAAATCGACGTAGCGAAGGTGATTGTTCGTAATTTTGAGATGCCAGAAACCAAATTTTACTGCGAATTAGCGGATGAACAACTGAAGATCATCGCATTGAAGCTAAGTAGGGAGGAGGAATTTCCACACGAAAAGCTAAAACCTTATGACCCCTATCCCAACCAAGAAAACAACAGTTACAACAATAAGTCCGATGGGTCTGATGACAAGAATCAGTTCGACGAGCAGGAAAATGATAATGGAAACAACAAAGAAAATGAAAAAGAGAGTCCTGGAATAGCGATACTGGGGTTTATCGATCATGACGAAGACGAACTTGAATTTCTAAAACTCTCTGAACTATCCAGATACAAAGACAAAGAAAGTGACCAGATACGCTATACACCGAAAGACTATACTGTATATTTCACAGTCAAGTCATCGGCTTTTGAGCATTTTATGACTGAATTTGTAGGAGAGGGAGATGATATATCTCGGGTTTTGATAGTTGGGGGAGGGCATATTGGTTACAATGTCGCCAAGGAACTTGAAAAGAGAAAACGTGTTCATACCCGATTGATTGAACAAGACTCTAATGTAGCGAACTGGGCTGCAGAACGGTTAAAGAAAACGTCTGTTCTTCTCGGCGACGGTTTAGACCGAAAGATGCTCAATGAAGCTAAAGTGAGCGATGCCGATTGTGTATTTGCAATGACAGGAGACGACAAAACTAATATCATGATCTGCCTGTTCGCAGAACACTTAAAGGCTAAACACTCAGTTGCGATGATCAATGATCGAAATCTTAAATCCTTCAGCGAGTCCACAGATATTGACACGGTTGTCAGTTTAAGATTACAGACTTTATCTAAGGTAATAGACTTCATTAGAGGAAAAAACATCCATAATACTCGAGTGATCGAAGATGGAAAAGCAGAGATTTTGGAGGGAATCGTCAGCGACGACTCGCTCATGAAAGACGAAGAGATCAACAATGAATACGTCGGAAAAAACATTCAACTTGTGGCTGTCATCCGACCAAATGAAAATGCGGAATCAAATACCGAATCTCCCGACCAAATATACCTACCGAATGACAGTCTTCCTAAGCAATACGAGCAAGGTGATCGTGTTATTATGCTTTGCTTACATAACAAAGAAACTGTGAAAAATGTTGAGCGCAAATTTAGTGTCTCTGCAACAACTTAGAAAAGTTTTAGGAACACGTCATTGAATCACGATAGTGTTTTCCGAATTCTGGCATTCGTTGGTTTTGCCTTTGGGGCAGTTCATGTTGGTCCGATACTAATAGCATTGGCTTATGGTGAGTTGCCTGAAGCGGGTACACTTTTTGTTCCGCTGATAGGTCTGACATTAGCATCGAGTCTAATTCTCGTTAGTTTCAGAAAACCAACTCGAAAGTCTCAGCCACTCGATGGTCTAGCTGTCGTAGTGCTGAGCTGGATCGTGCTTCCTCTCGTCGCTGGCATTCCTTTTGCGTTCGCAACTATTCATGATAACTTTTTAGAAGCATGGCATGAGGCAGTCTCTTGTTTGACCACGTCCGGACACAGCGTTCTAACGTTAGAGAACCCTTGGCCAACTTCATTGATTGTCTATAGAGGGTTCCTGCACCTGTTTGGAGGTCTGTTAACACTTGTAACTGTTGTTTCGGTATTTGCGGCAATCAATCTAGGTGGAGCAGGGATTCATCGCACCGAATTATTCACGATTCCTGAGGATGATTTTTTTGAGGCCCTGCCACATATTGTCAAAGTAGTGCTGAGTGTAACACTTATACTAACGTTCATAGTGTTTCTCTTAATTTGGTTCTCGTCCGGCCAGATACGAGTCGCTTTTTCGGATGCGATCAGTGTGACTACGACGGGATGGGTTGATCCAGAACGGACGATTCCTAGGAACATTTTTCACCAACTGACTTTGGTAATTGGATTGATAGTATCCTCAGTTGGGTTGATTTTCTTGCTTCACATACGTGATTTCAAGAATGATGAGCGGTTAATTGATCCAGAAGTACTGACATTCGCATTCTTGTTGATCGTTTTTAGTATTCTAGCAATATTCGCAGGATCAAGCATTTGGTCTGCCATTGCTTGGGCTACCTCCAGTTTGTCGACTTCTGGTATCAAAATTACGAACAATCCGGTGGTTGACGAATATTACATTGCCTTATGGTTACTCCCAGCCCTTATAGGAGGATCTGGACTTTCTACCGCTGGAGGTGTCAAACTAGCCAGAGCGTACCTCTTTGCCAAAAAAACTCTACTTGAGTTTCAGCATTGTGCGTATCCCCATTCCAATCAAACTTTGAAGTTCAGGGGGCATAAGCAGTCTGAAAAAGTTATCGTTGGTATTTATGTATACTTAGTTGCTTATTTCGCAGTTACGACCATAGTTTCGATCGGGTTAGGATTTTCGGGGCAAGATTATGGGTCTGCTTTGACGGGAGCTGTCGGCGCCATATCTAATTCTGGATTCTTGGTAAATTGGTCAACAGAAAACGGTATAAACTCGTTTAGTCACATTCTGCTTATATTAGGACAGATTCTAGGTCGAATGGAAATCTTGGCCTTAATCCCCGTGTTAAGTCTGGAGTTCTGGCGAAGGTAAGAAGAAATTCACTGTTCCTCAGACTTAATCTTCTTCCATAGATTCTCTTTAGCATTTAAATCTAGCTCACTGAATTCACGGCCTTGTTCAGCCGCAGACTTCTCCATAGACCGAAAACGTCGTTCAAATTTAAGGTTAGCCTTACGAAGCGCAGTTTCTGGATCAATTGATAGTTTTCGAGCAAGATTCGCCACTGCAAACAGCAAGTCTCCAATCTCGTCCTCGATTTCATCTTTCTCATTCCCATCAATCGCAGATTGAACTTCCGTAATCTCTTCTTGAATTTTATCAAAGATTAGTTCAGCGTTTGGCCAATCAAATCCAACTCGTGCAGCACGTTTAGCAAGTTTCTCAGCGCGAGCCAAGGAGGGAAGGGCAATCGCAACTCCTGACAATGCACTTGATTCGGTACTTGCATTAGGAAATTTCTTCACTTCCTTGTTATTTCTTTCATTTTCCTTGATTTTTTCCCAAGCCTCAGTCTGTTCTTCAACCGAGGCATACTTTTCTCTGGCAAAAACGTGGGGATGCCTACGAATCATCTTTTCACAGATACTGTCCGCAACGTCGTTTATATCAAAAGATTCGCTTTCCTTCGCCATCTGACTATGAAATACAACTTGAAGTAGAAGATCACCAAGTTCATCACACAAGGCTGACATATCATTGCGGTTTATCGCGTCAACGACTTCGTAAGCTTCTTCCAGAGTATATGGAGCAATCGATTCGAAATCTTGTTCAATATCCCACGGACAACCGGTCTCAGAATCTCTCAAACGAGCCATAATCTCAACTAGTCGTTCAAAACTTCGTAACGAATTTCGAGAATCTTTCTTCATAACACTATAGTCGCACTTACCAGCATTCTAATTGCCAACGAAAGGGAAAACATAGTAATATTAGGTAACTGTAATAATCTAATTCGCATAATCTATATTATGGGAAATTTTATCGTATGCGACTTCAATTTTCATACCGTCGTATCCTGGCTCGACCGTTGCCGGCAATTCCTTACATAAGGATTCGTAATCCAAGTCGATGTGCATGTTTGTCAAAATCGTACGCTTAGGTTTCAGAATGCTAATCCATTCCAACGCTAATGCTAAATGTGCATGAGATGGATGAGGAATTTTACGCAGTACGTCGATTATCAAAACATCCAAATCTGCTAGTCGTTCTAATGATACGTCAGGAAACGCTTTTACATCATTACAATATGCCAAATTTCCGATCCTAAATCCTAACGAGGTAATATGGCCGTGAAACTGTAGAATCGGTAGAATATCCATTTGGCCACCTGCACCGGTAATTGAACGTAAGATCCCCGAATGAAGTCTTGGTTGATCTTCAAGTATCGCCGGATAGTCAGATACTCCTTTGAAACAATATTTGAACTTCACCATCAATGTTCTGGCAGTCGCTTCATCAAGATGAACTTTCACTCGAGACTTCTGCAGTATTGCAATCATCCTCAAATCGTCTAATCCGTGTGTCTGATCGGCGTGGTCGTGCGAGAATATCACTCCATCTAGGCTTCTTATACCGACATCATTAAGTTGTTCTCTGATATCAGGCGAAGTATCAATCAGTACCCGAGTTGGTTCCTCGCAACCTTCAGTATGTAGTTCGGCAAGCGCACTACATCTGCGTCGACGATTTTTGGGATTTTTGGGATCACAGACACCCCAGACGTTACCAATTCGCGGAACGCCTCCAGACGAACCTGTACCCAGTAATGTAAAAACAAGTTTTTGTTCACTCATGTTGATATTCCAAAGAAAGTAATTGCGTTTTGATTTGTGGTAGCTTTTACGGATTCAACATCCATATCGAGTAAATTTGCTAACGCCTCTGCAACAAATGGCAAAAATGAAGGCTCATTCCTGCGACCTCGCTTCGGCTCCGGTGCCAAATAAGGAGCATCCGTTTCGAGAAGCAATCGGTCGATTGGAACCAACTTAATAACTTCCCGAACATTACGTGCGTTCGCGAATGACAGAATACCCGAAACAGAAACATACGCTCCCATCTCTAGACCGCGTTCTAGCAAATTACGTCCACTAGTATAACAGTGTAGCAAAATTTTAATGCTTCCTTTCTGATACTCTTCCTCAAGCAGACTTGACGTTAAAGCATCTGCCTTTCTAGTATGCACGATAACCGGTAGATTAGCTTGTTTTGCAACCTCAAGATGAACTTTAAAGCTTCGAATTTGATCGCTTTTAGAACTGTAATTGCGGTGAAAATCTAACCCAGTTTCTCCAATCGCCACAACTTTAGGGAGTTTAATGAACTCAGTAAAATCGTCGGCTGACAATTGCGGATAGTCTTTGGCGTGATGAGGGTGAACTCCGACAGAACAGTAAATATCCGGATTTTTATGGGTTATTTCATACACCTGATCGAAAGAGTCTATCCGATCACATATTGAAATGAAATTCTGAACTCCGATCTTTCGGGCTCGACCTAATATCTCGTCTAAATCTTCTTCAAATGATTCGCTATGAAAGTTGACATGAGTATCAAACATCTGTTGACCTTCCGCTACAATGATTTTTGATAATCAAGTAAATGTCCAACAATGCATGCGCTTGCTTGTCCTTTTTCCATAGTGAACTCAGCGACATCAGAAGTAATTGTAGAAATTTTAATCCAGAAATCGGCTGCTCGAGCATTAGTGGTAGCAAACCCAGCCAGTGTTTCGAGTATCTCCGTCACCGCAGATTCAAAGGCTATTTCATCTGAACTAGACATTCGTACAAAGGCACTTATCGTTTCTTCCCTTATGGAAGGCATTTGTTCGAACAGTTTTTTTGTTATTTCAGCAGATTTCAAACCTTGCTCAGAACCCAGTCTCAGCCCCCTACCCGGTCTACCTCTCGCTAATGGAACAATCTTCTCTCTATCTTCTTGCGAATAGTCAACCAAAGAACGTTCCACTTCTTCATCTGATAATGTTTTTAACCTCAGAACACGGCAACGTGAACGAATTGTTGGAAGTAATGATCGCTTTCCATGATAAATTAGAATAATCAAACTATTATTAGGAGGTTCTTCGACAGTTTTTAACAGTGCATTGGCCCCAAAACGATTGAGTTCGTCAATCGAATCGATGATTGTGACTCGCCAACCACCTACTGAGGAATGTAAATCAAAGAAGGAAGTCAGTGCTCGAACCTCGTCAACCGCTATAAACTGTTTCAGTTTACCGTTATCGTCGGGTCTACGATAGAGGTATCGAAAATCCGGATGGGCTCCAGAACACATAGTTTTAACTATTGGATCATCATTAGTTACATCGGTTGAATGTGTTCCAAGGACGAGAGCGGCAAGCCGATGAGCTAGGATTGACTTGCCGATACTTTCAGGACCTTCGATCATCCAAGCGTGGTGAAGGCATCCGCCCTTGAACGCCTCTACGAATTCCTTTTCGGCGTTTTGATGTCCTACAAGTGGCCAAGCAATAGTCATATGTGAAACAAGGGTTTAACTTTATCCCAAATTTGGTCTAAGAGTTTTGTTTGAGGTAAACGAGCGTCTAAAATACAATATCGTTCTGAAGATGATCTGGCGAGTTCCAGAAAACCGTCACGAACTTTTCTATGAAACTCCAACTCACGGGCTTCAAACACGTCATCGGTGAATAGTCCTTCATCTCTCAGGTTTCGTCTTGTTAACAAGAAATCGGCTGGTGCATCCAAGACAAACGTTATATTCGGTGTGTTAGATTCTATCACTAGTGATTCGATTTTCTTTAGCCGATCTATTGTCACTGTCTCCGAGGCTACAGATTGATAGACTAAGGTCGAATCACTAAATCTATCAGACACCACTGCGATACCGGATTCCAATGCGGGAATAATCTTATGCTTGAGATGTTCTACTCGGGCCGCATTCATCAACAGAGCTTCTGTAAGCGCATCCCAAGACTGATTCGATTCTGAAGACAGGACAAGGCGACGGATGTTCTCGGCATTTGGAGTTCCACCGGGCTCACGTGTCGACAGGACCTCTTTTCCAATGGAACGAATACGTTCAACCAGTAGTTTAGTAAGCGTCGTCTTGCCAGCCCCCTCACCTCCCTCTAATGACAAGAATACGCCTCTTGGTTTATCCGCGGTCAATTGTCTCGATCCAATACTAACAGGCGAAGTCCTTCAACGATTCGACCTAAGAAACCGATGCGTTCCGTGCTTTCTAATGTAACAACATCTGCGGAGGCTTTTTCAACACCGCCAATACTGACAACAATTTTTCCAACAACTGTTCCCTGCTCTACCGGAGCAACTAGAGGTTCAGGAAGCACGATTTCTAGTTTCGCTGAACCCAACAATCGCTTATGCCCCGAGACTTGCATAGAGTCAGTGACCCCAATTGCTATCTGTCTTTTTTCTCCGAGCCAAACTGGGAGGAATGGTAAGGCGATCGAATCGGGGTTAATAGTCTTTGTGTCGAACGCGGTAAACGCAAGCCTCATCAGTCTTAATGATTCTTGCTTTCGCGCCGAATTTGATTCCATTCCGTTTAGAATGAGAATACGTCTTTGCCCGTGTCTGACGGCGGAAGCGGCTAAACCGTACTTCGACTTAGATAAAAATCCCGTTTTTAGGCCATCTGCTCCGCGCATTCCCCCCAAGAGTGGATTGCGATTCGTTTGCCTGATTCCCCGCCAAGAAAACGATTTTTCCGAATACAGTTTGTAGTATTCTGGAAATTCTTTGATTGTTAATCGTGTTAATTTCGCTAGATCTTCTGCTGAGATAACTTGCTCGGTGCTAGACAGCCCCGTTGCATCCACGAAGTTGGCGCTTTTTAAACCTAACTCATGGGCAAGCAGAGTCATATCGTAGGCAAAAAGTTCTTCAGACCCTGATAAAGCTTCGGCAATGACGATACAGGCATCGTTGCCTGAGAGTACGATCAACCCGCGAAGAAGTTCTTCAACGGTGGGTTCATCGCCGGGCTCTAACCCCATCGTAGAGCCCCCTGAACTAAAGCCGCCTTTTCGCCAAGCATTTTCGCTCGTTATGAACTTATCTGTGATAGCGATCTCGCCTCGTTTTAGCCTGTCAAAAACAACATACGCTGTCATTATTTTTGTCATTGAGGCCGGGGTCATAGGCTCACTACCTTTATGGGAAAACAGGACTTCTCCTGTTTCATAGTCCATGATCACGGCGTATTCTGCATTGGTTCGTATTCCTGTAGCTTGGCCAGATGCAGTCAAACACCAGCTAAAAATCGCGATAGCGGAAAGTAAGCTTCGCAAGGCCATGTTGGCATTCTCCATAATTCATTAAGATTTAGTTGCTACAAACCAAAGAAACGCAAGAATTTTGTTACATTCTTGGCATAAACGTGGTAACGTACAATTTACCAACGGAATGACTCTATTGCAAATAGAATAACACATCGTATATGTAGTTAAGATCGGTTGCAATGGAAATATACCTCGAAATCGTACGGGGTTCTGTTCTTGTTAAAGGTGTCTCACAAGCGGAGGAGTGGCAGAGTGGTCGAATGCGACGGTCTTGAAAACCGTTGAACATGCAAGTGTTCCGGGGGTTCGAATCCCTCCTCCTCCGCCAACTAGAGCCAAACATTCTTAATCAGGATAAGGAAATTTTCCGAACAGCCATAGAATTTCCTATAAAAGCGGGAACAGGTCTATTTTGTGACGCTTACGACACTCTTGGCGGCTAGGTCGATTCTCTATAAGTTCAACCTCTTTTTGGAGTTATCCTCGGTGAAAAGTGTCAAGCCAGCTTTGTCAGATCAACAGAAGACTCAATTAAGGTTAAGTCGTCATAGTGGACGTTTTGGAGAATCTTCACATATGTTCCAAAATTTTCGATTCGATCTGTTGGATAATGCTTCTACTATCGTATTAAGCATTAAACCCCGTTTCTCGACGCGAATTCTTGAAGGTAGCAAGACTGTCGAACTTCGTCGTCGGTTTCCAATGAATCTACCTAACGGGACTATGGCGATCATATACGCGACGACACCGGAACAGGCGTTGGTAGGAATTGTAGAGATTGAGTCTGTTGTCCGAATGAATGTAATCGAAATTTGGCAGAATCACGTTGCAGATGCCTGTATTGATCGAGAAGAATTCGATGCTTACTTTATCGGACAAGATCAAGGCTTTGTCCTCAAACTCATTAATGCTCGACCTTTAACTAGGTGGGTACATCTTTCATATTTGAGAGATCAAATAGGATTTCGAGCTCCTCAATCGTTTTGTTATGTCAATCATTCTTTACGAAGTGTTTTAAGAAATATCCTCTCATAAGATTCTATTAAACGTATCGACTGTCATGGTCATTAAAACCGATGAACAAGCAAGGGTTTGGGAGGGACCGACGATTTCTTCCTCCGTAAAGCAATTTTGTAGTTTTCATGGAGGAAGTTGGGGTTTCTAAAATTTAACTATAGTTGTAGCTAAACCGCAATTGATTCGGTTGGATGTCCGATTTTGATTCGGCTTTGAAGGTCGCGATAGACATCATGCGCGAATTATTGTATTCAATCGATCGTTATTAGAGCAAAAACCGATCAAGTAGATACTCACAGAATGTCGGGGAATTTCACAGAATAAGTAGAGAATTGATAGACTCGTTTCACTTTCTGTATAGGAGACGACTATGCCTACACCGCTTGTAGGGAAGATTATTATGAAAGTAAAAAAGAACAAAGAGAGTGTCTACTTCAAGGACTTTTGCTCTAGAAGTGAAGGTTCGAGAGTCTGAAATCTATGAAGTTGCAATGCGTTTCGCTTGAATATCGCAATAAAATTGGATTCCGTAAACGCCAGATACAGTGAAGGAACAAGTCTCATTGATCGGTGCGACTTCACGAAATGAGACTGTGACATAACAATCCTTAAAGACGATAATCAGTCAAAAAAGTTGGCAATTCCAAAGACGATTGAAGTAAAAATAGCGATTTTGCTGACGAATTCAAGATTTTCTGGTGTCTAAGCACCATACAATCGCGATATGCGACTGTCTCGATGTAATGATGCCTTTAGAATTTTCTATCCAACTTCCACAAGTCCGTTACAAAAATTCTGATAAGGCTTCTGTGCAGTAACATTATAAGGCTAAGTTAATAAAACTCACGGTGCATATCGCAGAAACATGTATACTCTCTTTATTTTTAAGACTCTCACCAAGGCAGAAACATCTTTAGTTGAGATTTTCAAAATTCTCTCTAAATCTTCAAAGTAGTATGTTGGAATTTAACTGTACACTAGGACAATTGTAGAGAAACGGAGCTTGAATCCATTTAGATTTGTAGTATACTTACGTACTCGAGTTATCCCGACGAGACCCCCAAGACATGAGGAACAATGTTATGGCAAGTCAGCAACTTGATACTAGCGTGAGTCCCGACGAATTCACCGCTGAACGAGTGAACCATTATACCGACATTTTGAAGGGAAAAACAAACCCTACTCGTAGCGATTTAGATTCTGTGGAAGCTGAAATCGTAAGTCTGGAAAACCTTATAGATCGCTCATTGAGACATCTTGACCTGTTAAAGAATATACGGGCATACTTAAACCCAAAGGAAGTAAACGACGTAACTCGTATAACCGGTGACGGAATAGACGACACCCTAGAAGATCAATCAAATCTAGTAACTTGGGAAGGCGTAACGCGGCACGGAGATTGGGACGAACTCTATCCCGGTGAAAAATTTTATACCACACAAAAGGCGGCAGAAATGATGGGCAAGAGTCAAAAGACAGTTCTTTCGTGGATCAAAAATGGTAAGCTTTTAGGACTTCAACGCAATGGTAGTCGAGAGTATCGATTACCTTCAATGCAGTTTATAGATGGAAAGCCTTTAGACAGTTTGAGCGAAGTAATTTCTGCGGTTGGAGATCCCGATTCAGCTTGGCATTTCCTGCGTGTGCCACAGTATTTGGATAAAAAAGCGTTGCTTCCAATTGATGTTTTAAGGTCTGGAGACAAGCAACAAATCAAGACAATTATCTCAATAGCTGAATGTTTCGGATGTGATTTTACGTGATTTTGGCCTGTTTATCAACGAATCATGTTCAAAAACTCTGTTTTGAAGTCTCTTACGTACGAACGAATAGAGGTTGCTAACTGGATTCGTATTTTTGGAAAGGAGTTTCCGGATCCTTTGGGGACGAGCAACCGGTTGAGTCGATTTTGCAATCCAAAATACAACTCATCCGTTCTTTATGTGGCAAGGAGTCTGCAGACAGCATTCGTAGAAACTATGGTTCGAGATAAACATGACGGCTTAACACTAATGACTATTCCTGAAAGAATTCTTAGTAAAAAGAGAATTGCTGAAGTTAGCTCAACTGTGCCACTTCGTGTGGTGAATTTAACCGGAACAAACATGATAAGCCAAGGTCTTCCAAGTGACATGGTAGGTAGTGCAGACCAAACGATTGGACAGGATTTCGCTGCGAGTATGTACAATCTAAAACCTGAAATCGATGGAATATTATATCCGTCTCGATTGGTTCACGATGAGGTTTGTTTAGCAGTTTATGATCGCGCAATTTACAAACTTAATGTGAATCTAGGTCAAACGCTAGATAAAGATAGTCGAATCCCAAGCATCATGAGTGTTCTGAATATTGAAAAAACATCATAAAGAGCGTGACGAACTGATTATGCAACAAAAGTCTGGAAATTCAAATTTAGGAAAGCACTTCTCACGATTAAGCAACACCCCAAACCCTTCTTAATCCCCATTAACAGCCTATCAATGAGCATAGAAGATTATAAGCGTCAACGAGATGGGATGGGAGTTCCGTCTCAAGGAAATCGCTCTCCGTTCAGGGAGTTGTTAGATACGGTCGTTCGTCTCGATCGCGCCGCATATCTCTGAGGGAATTATAGTAATCGGGTTGGCGAGATTGGTGGATAAAGGAATGGTTACAAACCTAGGGGCGATGTAGCTACCTAACGCATCAGGTTCTTTGAACTTGCTGGCTTCCTAGATATCTGGTTCGATCGACACACCGCTATACCTGCACACAATAAACCGCGGCCAAGGGAGTAGTGCAAATTGGTACTGTAGGATTAAGTCTGGAAATTCAAATTTTGGGGAAAAAAGCGTTTTCAGGGGATTTTAAAATCCCCTGAAAACGCTTCTCGCAATCCAGCAACCCCCAAAAATCGTCTTAATCCCTATCAGGAGCCTATTAATGAGCATAGAAGATTATAAGCGTCAGCGAGATGCGATGGAAGTTCCGTCTCATGGAAATCTCTCTCCGGTCAGGGAGCTTTTGCAGCAGTTGTTAGATACAGTCGTTCGTCTGGATCGCGAAGCATCTCTCGGAGGGGGGTATGGTCATCGGGTTGGCGAGTTCGGTGGTCATAGGAATGGTTACAAACCTGAAGGTCTACCTAACACATCAGGCTCGTTGAACTCACTGGCTTCCAAAGTATCGGGTTCTGTTGACACACCGCTATACCCGGAAACAATGAACCGCGGTCAGCGGAGTAGTGAGGCCTTAGTGAATGTTGCTGCAGAATGCTATCTCGAGGGTGTATACAGTCGTGAGATTAGCAGAAGATTTAAACCGTTCGGCATCGAGACGATGTCCTCCGCTCAGGTATCGAATACCAACAAAAAGTTGGACGAAGGGTTTGAACCCTGGAGAAACAGAGACCTAGGCGATTTCCCCTATCTGATTCTTGATGCTCGTTACGAGAAACTTCGCGTAACAGGCATTGTTCGCGATGTTGCCGTTCTTTCCGCCGTCGGTATTGACCGAGAGGGTAATCGCCGTATTCTCGGTGTATCTGTCGAGTTGAAAGACGCTGAACTCCATTGGAGGGAGTTCCTAGATTGCCTCGTTCACCGTGGAATAAGGGGAGTCGAGTATATTGTCTCCGATGACCATCCCGGACTTAAAGCCGCTCTCTAGGCGGTACTCACGTGTTGCAAATCGATTGTCATTTGGGTAGTCATCCATATCTGAGATTCAGAATCACCGCTGACTTTCAGCATCGTACAAAATGAGTCTGACGACTTGTTTTGAGCCTCTACCTTTGACTTTTCTCCCATAGGGGGCATGCCTGTACCTAGTTTGGTAGCCGCGACTTTCGTCGCGACTTGAGGATCAATTACCGTTTCAATTGGCTGAAATCCATCCGTTATGACTTCGTTCCTTTTATACTAATGATACAATTTAGGTCACTATATACTAGATTCGTAAATCGTGCAACGAAACTTAAAGAAATTTCCTTGTCAATCCCCGCCAAAAGTGTGAATTATTTGAATCAACAAGATGTGATTTGCTTGATGCGACGAAGCGCGGCGACTTGCCGATGACGTTTCGCTTGGTTTTAGCAGAAAATTGCGTTATCATGATCGTCCAACTCAATTTCTAAAGTGGCCTGGAGGTCACAATCTGATGCTTACTTCCCTTCGTGACCTTTTACGTACCAACGTCGCTAAGCTCCTGTTCGCCGTTATTGTCGTAGCAATGGGAGCATGGGGATTTTCCGGAGCCTTTTCAGGAATCATGGGAGATTCTCAAATCCGAGTGGCCGGGCGAAAACTAGACGCACCTTACCTCGAACAACGAGTGGAACAGTATTTGCAAAACCTTAGCCAAGAAACCGGACAAACTCTTACACCACAAGAGGCCGTTACCCAAGGTGTCGTGCGACAAATCTATGATTACGAAGTTAACAGGTTTGCTCACTTGAAGTTTGCCGAACAAATTGGAATTACATCTTCTGACGATTCTGTCATTAGTAGCGTTCAGGAAATCGAAGGTTTTTATGATCCTTCGACAGGAAAGTATGATCCGCAGATCGCGAGGCTAGCTGTATCCAATGCGGGATTAACTATCGACGAATTCGAACGAGATTTGCGAGATGACATCACGCTTGAAACACTTGTGAACGCTTTTCCAAGTACTCTGATAACGCCAGCCGCATTAGCTGAAATGGAAGTCGCCTATTTGAACGAGCAGCGAACAATTTCAGCACTTTTCGTTGACGGGAGTGCGAGACCAGCGCCCCCGATTCCTACTACCGAGGAAATGTTAGATTACTATTCCAACAACCCTCACCTATTTCGTCATCCAGAACGTCGGCTCGTAGACATTCTAATAATCTCTCCTTCTGATTATGCCCACAAAGTTGAAATTGACGACGAAGAACTCAAAGCCTATTATGAATCGGTAAAGCATGCGCAGTTTGCAGGTCCACCAAAACGAAAAATTTTCGAAGCCGACTTCACGTCAGAAGAATTAGCAAAGGAGGCTTTAGGAAGAATTGCGTCCGGTTCTTTGCTATCTAACGTTGACGACGTAACCACATCAACGAGAACCATCGTACAAACAAGTCTCGAAAACACAGCGATTGGAAATCAAATTTTTGCGCCAATCGCAGGGAAAGGTCAAATTTTTGGCCCTGTTGAATTCAACGGTGCTTGGCGAGTGTTTCGAATCGAAGAAATTTTACTGTCTGAACCGACTCCCTACTCACAAGTTAAGGATGCCATTTACGAGGAGCTACTCAATCAACAAGCGTTAAATTTGTATTTCGAAGCCGTAAGTAAGATCGATGATCTAATCGGCGCAGGGATGGATTTACGAGCAATCGCCAGAGAGCTCGGAGCTCCAGTATTCAGCCTAGCCCCATTCGACGAGACGGGTCGACTATTGCACGGTGAAACCTCTAATCTCTTAGTCTCCAAAGAGGGATTGTTAGAGGAAATTTTCTCACTCCGTATAGATTATATGACAGATTGGCGTGAAGAAAACGGGCAAGTGTTAATCGCTCAACTTGTTGATATTCAACCGTCCTATTTACCTCCGTTTGAGGATTCTGAGCTCTTGACAATGACGATTCTGCTTTTTCAAAAAGGAAAGGAAAGTTTAGATAATGCTGCTCAAGAGATTCGAGAAAGGATCATTTCAGGACAGTCGACCTTTGAAAGCGAAGCATCACGCAGTGACGGAGTGACTTTGTTTAGACCCGGCAGAGCATATACGAGAGAGAGTATTGAAAAAGAATTACCGTTGCCCGCAGCAACAAGCATATTTACAGGTAAGGTCGGTGATATATTCATAACTCAAGGAGCAACTGATGGAATTAGGCTTTTGGTGAGAATTGATTCAATCACGCAGCCGAGCATTGACCCGTTCGGAATTAATATGGCACGATCGGCATCTAGAATTAAACAAGAGATTAGTAACGATATTGTTAGCGCAATGTCTAATGCAGTCTTTGAGAAGACCAAGTTTCGACCGGATAGCAGGGCTATTACTCAATATGAATCGCAGGTAATGAATACCCAATGACTGTTTTTCCTCGGCTGATCGTTCGCCGACGACAGGGGGATATCGAAACTCCAGTTGGCGTGTTGCTAAAAATCGGTGCCAATACAGCAGGTTCATTCATCCTCGAATCCATCGCCGGCGGTCAAAGGCTTGGCCGGTACTCCCTCGTTGGCACGAATCCAAATCGATGGTTTAGGATTTTAGATGGGCAGGCTCAAACAGCGACCCACTCGGATTTTTCAGATGCGACGGATGTAGATGAGTCTCCTGTAGATGCATTGCGCAATTTTGTGAACAGTGTTCGCGTTGAAGAATCTAGCGATTTGCCTCCGATGGCTTCTGGTGCATTTGGTTACATTGGTTACGATATGGTTCAGTATTTTGAGCCAGTAGATGTTACCGGATTAAATACCCTTAGAACTGCAGAAACTTTGCTTGTCGTTCCAAAAATAATGATTTTATTTGATCATGTGTATCAAGAGATGATACTCGTTGGAAGAGTTGAATCTGATCATGATGAATATGCCATAGATTGTCTCTTGGATGAAATAGAACAGGTAATTCAACGGCCTGCCCCAATAATCTCTAAACGTTGTAAGACTGCCGAAACTGAATTTGTATCGAACACTACGCGTGAAGACTACAACGCTATCGTTAAGAATGCACAAGATTACATCAGGGCAGGAGATATATTCCAAGTTGTTCCTAGTCGAAGGTTTTCGGCGAAATTTAGTCTCAATTCAATTAGCTATTATCGTGCTCTCAGACGGCTAAACCCTTCGGCATTTATGTTTCATATGGTACTTGGAGATACCACGATCGTCGGATCAAGTCCGGAAATTCTCGTGCGAGTTCGTGACGGAAAAGTTGTCATTCGTCCGCTTGCCGGAACAAGACCAAGTTCAGGCGATAATGATATTGATGATCAACGAAAAAAAGATTTACTCAGCGATGAAAAGGAACTTGCAGAACATCTGATGCTTCTTGATTTAGGTCGAAACGATGTTGGTAGGGTTGCTGCCTACGGTAGTGTTTCCGTTACGGAGAATTTTAATGTTGAACGGTATAGTCATGTTATGCACATAGTTTCGCAGGTTGAAGGAAGTTTACGAGAAGGAATCGATGCCGTTGATGCGCTTATTGCAGGGTTCCCTGCTGGCACTGTATCCGGAGCTCCAAAGATCAGGGCAATGCAAATTATTGATGAGCTAGAGAAAGAGCGCCGAGGCATATATGGGGGTGCAGTAGGGTATTTCGGTTGGAACGGTGAAATGGACACATGTATCGCATTGAGAACCGCAGTCATTCGAAATGAAACTATCTATATACAGGCTGGCGGCGGCATCGTACTCGACTCCGTTCCTGATACTGAATTTGAAGAAACTTCCCATAAGGCTAATGCTTTGATGAAGGCTATAGAACTTGCACCGGAATACGAGTCGTGAGTAGTCAGTGTTCACCCTAACAAAATTTTTTTTGGATTTTTTTGAAATTCACTTGAATTTCTAGAAACTGAGTATAATATGACCGAGGATGAATAACTGTTATTTCTCGACAATGGTGGGCGGACTTCGGGTTCGAGGAAGTTGTCGGAAATTGGTCTACTGGCAACGGTATTGACCGACGGAGTTCGACTATACTCCGTTAACAAAATGGTCTCCGGCGCTTTTTGGGCTATTTGTGCGCTGACGGTCACGCGATTGATGTCGTAGATTAGTCAAAAACAAAGCCCGCCTTTAATCTAGTTTGAATACCATGCCAACAAAATCTGAGTTAGAACAAGAATTACAAGAGGTTAAGGCTGAAAACGAGCGCCTTAAAGAGAAGATGGAGCAGGAAGAAGACGAGTATGACTACGACTATCTTGATGACGAGGACGATGAAGATGACAAATTCGGTTGCGGTGATTGGATACTTGCAGCGATAATAGGAGTCGTTGCCGGGATTTGGTTAAGCTAAGATAACCGCACGGATGCTTAAAACGCAAATAGAAAAATGCCAACTTTAACCCTCTTCAGATTTGTTCGTGGGTGCAATCGACCTAGAACTTCAATGCTAACGAAAATGAGAATTTCCCTAGGTTTGGATTTGTTAGTATCATGAAGATTGTAGTGATCGATAATTACGACAGTTTCACGTGGAACCTGGTTCATTACTTAGAAGAAATTGGAGCGTCCACAGAAGTCTACAGGAACGACGTAATAACTACCGCTGAGGTCATGAATCTTTCTTCGGACGGGGTTGTCCTCTCTCCAGGGCCGTGTACCCCTGATGAAGCAGGAATTTGCGTGGATGTTGTTCGGCAAGCCCCTGCTACACTTCCGATTTTGGGAGTTTGTCTCGGACATCAATCGATAGGACAAGCTTTAGGTGGAAAAGTTATCACTGCGAAAACAATCATGCATGGTAAAAAATCCGTCGTCAGAAACACCGGTGAGTTCTTGTTTGAAGGACTTCCCAAGAGTTTTGAAATAGTGAGGTATCATAGTCTTGCACTTTCTGACCACGAGTTTCCAGACAGTTTAATAGTAGATTCAAAGACTGATGACGGAGAAATCATGTCCGTAAGACATAAATCTCGGCCGGTCTTCGGAGTTCAGTTTCACCCGGAGAGCATTCAAACCGAACACGGCCACGCTCTGCTTAGAAATTTTCTAAAATACATTTAAGAATGAATTCTGACATGAAGATTGCCCTACTCTACAAACTTACTTTACTTGCCTTAACACTTGGATCGTTTCATTCGTTTTCTGCAACAGCACAAGAGTTTCGAGTTAAACCTTTAGATATAGGCGTGACCTACAATCTCGACATAGTCGGAGTAGAGTTTTCGATAAACAGAACTCAGTACAGTATCCGAGGAACAGCGCACAGTCTTGGCGGATATGCTGGTCTAAACATAGAGTTTCCATATTCAGATTATAGTATCGTTATAGGCGGTGAGACAGGGGTAGACTTGTATTTAGCTAGAGCCGCAGATCGCTCTCAGTATCTCAATCGGGCATTGTATACTAATGGTCGCGCTGGCATTGCTGTTGACAGCATTTTTTTCTATGGCGGATATGGTCATCTTGCAAATATTGTGAACGAAGTGCAATATGATGCATACCCTATCTTTATAGGATTCGATTTGAGCTTTACTAGAAACTTAATTGGAAGTCTTAGGTGGTATCAAGTCGATATTGCAGACAAAATTTCCGTCAGTATGAGGTTATCTTTTTAGAATGAGTATCACGGAAGCCAATTTAGCTCTTGGACGGGACGACAAGCTTAGCGATGACGTTCTAAGGGGGGCTTTTATAGCCCTTTTTGAAGGTTCAGCACAGCCGGAAGAAGTCGGCGCATTTCTGATGGGTCTTGCCGTTCGAGGCGAGACTTCAAACGAACTATTTGCAGGTGCTAGTGTAATGCGAGATTTTGCTCGGAGACATGAGTTTGACTGTGATGTGTTAGACACTGCTGGAACAGGAGGATTAGGCTGGACATCACTCAATACGTCGACAGCGGCAGCGATCGTAATTGCTGCTGCTGGGGGAAAAATCGCTAAACACGGAAATAGATCTGTCCCACCCAAGGTCGGTTCAGCTGATGTCTTAGAACAACTCGGCGTAAATATAGAGACCGATGACAACGTAATTACAAAGTGTTTGAACGAAACTGGTATAACCTTCATGTTTGCTCGCTCACACCACAGTGCTATGCGGCACGTTGCTCCTATCCGTTCAAACTTACGAGTTAGAACTATCTTTAATTTACTCGGACCTCTTACCAATCCAGCAGGCGCGAGATTTCAAATCCTTGGAGTGTCTAATCCAATTTTCCTGAAGCCAATGGCTGAAACACTTCAAAGGCTCGGGACAAGTCACGCCTTAGTTGTTCACGGTGTTGACGGAATCGACGAAATCTCCGTCTCCGGAGTAACAAAAGTCATTGAAGTAACTTCCCAAACATTGGAAGAATATGAAATTGTACCTGAAGATTATGGTGTTAATAGGCATTCATTAGATTCTCTGAAGGGTCAAGATGCTAAATTCAATGCTAACAAGATTCGAGATATAATTGAAGGAATTTCAGGATCTTTCAGAGATATGGTCGTTTTTAATGCTGGGGCCGGACTTTATATCCTCAACTTAGCGAATACTATAGTGGAAGGTGTCACCTTGGCCCGGGAGGCAATTGATAACGGTTCTAGCAAGCGAGTATTGAAAAGATTGATTGAAATATCGAACGGAACATAAAAGTGAACGCATTAGAACGCATTCTCGTATATAAGCGCGAAGAGGTGGAAGTCACCAAGAGTGTGCGTCCTCTCTCAGAAATACGCAAAAAAATTGCTGATTTGCCTGAAACTCGAGGATTCTCTGACAAATTATCCTCTGTTGCACAGACAGGCGATAACGCTTTGATTTGTGAACTCAAACGGAAAAGTCCATCGGCTGGGGATATAAATATAGACGCAAACTTCGACCAAGTCGCAAAAGAGTATATGGATGGAGGTGCTGCGTGTCTTTCTGTATTGACCGACAATCCTAGTTTTGGAGGGAGTTTGTCAGATATTGAGACGGTCGCTAAGGCGGTTTCCCTTCCCCTACTCCGAAAAGAATTTCTAATCGATCCGTACCAAGTTTTTGAATCTCGGCTACATTACGCCGATGCTATTCTTGTGATTATGGCTGTTACGAGTGATCAACGCGCTTTGGAGTTAATTGAAACAGCGGAATCAGTTGATCTAGATGTACTTGTCGAGGTACACGATGAAGAAGAACTTGAACGCGCCTTGAACTTGCCAGCGCAACTGATCGGAATAAACAATAGAGATTTGAAGAAGATGAGGACTGACCTATCTGCAACGGAGACACTAGCTCCTAAGATTCCAACCGACCGTCATGTGGTGTCAGAAAGCGGTATAAAGCATCCATCGGACATTCGCCGACTTCGTGCAGTGGGTGTAAAGAGATTTCTAATCGGAGAGAGTTTGATGGGCAACGACGATAGAGTTGCAAGAGTTCGGATACTTCGAAAATCGTCCAGTGAAATCTAGATTAGAGTTCCGAATCGTTCACACTGACGAATCATTCTTATGATTTCTGAAAACCAAATCGTCTACTAATCGACTCAAAACAGCCAGAATAATGGCGTTATCAGTATTGTTTTTCATTGTTACGTAAGGTTAACAAGTGTGCGTACTTTGGAATCGGCATATTACTAGAATTAGTTCTATGCGGACCAAAAAATTGACTAAAGCGAAAAAATTAGTTTTGGTTGATGTACTTGACGAGCATATCTTATTGCGACAATTTCGACTGTTTCAAGTTAGGTTTGGTCTAAAGAGATGACGACACATTTTTCAATCATCTCATAATAATTTCTCCCTCCAACGAACCATAACATCATCAGATCGTCAACACGCATCCAAATATAGCAATAAAGGAATTACAGATATCTAATTTGGTGAAGAACAAGCGGTTGTCACGGCTTACTCTAGAACAAGGCTGGGGATGAAGTGATTCGAGTGTTTGCACGAAACACAAGTAAGACGTGTTCTGGATTTGACAGTGTGAAAGATTCGCTATCACTTTCCGAACGCGCTTACACGTATTCGGAGTGCGGTATTGATATCAATAAGAATTTGAATGCCGCCGTCAACATTTCAAGGCGCGCAGAGATGCGTCGGTCGAATGGTGATCTAGCCGGCGAGTTCGGAAGTGTTGCGTCCGACAGGGGCAACGACTTAAACGGAACTACAAGTTCTGTTTGGGTGATGCCTTTAGAACCAATAAAGATATAATGACTGCGAAGTCTTCTATATAATCGCCGTACTAATCCACTGTAATTTTATAATCTTCACCTTCCCACCTAAGACATCTGAGCGTGTCATCGTGGTGTGTGTATACTTCCGCACATACTTTTGCTGGTTGCGGAGTGAGACTAGAGTTACTTTTGTCACTATCCCTCTGGCTAATCAAAGTGTTATTAATTAAAACAACTGCTATGGCTAGGCTGATAGCCACTCCTACGATGATAAAATTTCTGTTTAAGCCGTCGACTTGAGACTTAGTGTTCTTTTCAAGGAAGTGTCCGTAGGCATCTATTTTTTGACTAAGATTCTCTTCAGATTTTTCTATCTTCTCAGTCATGGATTTTTCAGATTTTTCTATCTTCTCGGTCATAGATTTTTCAGATTTTTCTATCTTCTCGGTTATAGATTTTTCAGATTTTTCTATCTTCTCGGTTATAGATTTTTCAGATTTTTCTATCTTCTCGGTCATAGATTTTTCAGATTTTTCAATCTTTTCAGACATAGATGCTTCTGACTTCTCAATCTTTTCAGACATAGATGCTTCTGACTTCTCAATTTTATCGGACATTGATTTTTCCGATTTTTCGAGTTTTTTCTCCACAGATTCTTCAATGCCTGCCTTGAGATTGCCAAATTCAAGTTCAATCTTCTCAAAGACGCTGTCAATTTTCTTGTTTAGACGGTCTTCCATTTCTTTCAATCGCTCATCAAATTCATTGGTGGCAGGTCTTTCGGATGGTGTTTGGGGCATTTCAGCTTCCTTATTGCCGTGTTCATTACAATGATAACACGTATCGATGTTATCAGTACAAGAAAGTTACTTGAATATGTAGCAAACGATTTTGAGATTTGCAATTGAAAAATGCGATGAATGAAATATGCGGGTGTCTATATTGATACCGCAGGAAAGCGAGAGACTTGTATTCTTTGGCGATTATATACTCTGTCTAAACACTTACAAAACTGCTAATACTAGCCAATATGTATGTTATGCCAATCCTGTTTCGCAGGCACGGCCGGCGATAAAATCCCGTGGTAGTTCGTTGTGGAAGAACAATTGAGTATGACTCGCAGGAAACTGCGGGGTGTTCTCAAGAGAGCTCGGAACTGTATGGCCGTCGTTTAGTCAACTATATAATCGCTTGAACTTTTGTTTGACAACGTAAGCTGGAACTGTAAGATTTCACTAATGACAAAAAAGAAGAGTCTGTAGCGAAAGACAAAGTTTGGTAAAACATCTACAAAATTTTGAAGTATTGACGACTAGAAGGCCCCAAAAGTAGGCGTTTGGCGATCCCGTTTGAGTGCAAATCATCGAAATTCGAACGAATAACGAGTATCGCAACAATCTCAAGAAGGAAGCAGAGCTAATGTCAAAAACACATATAAATCCCATTCTTTCGCCGTTAAGTCACTAGACGATGGTCGAATTATTATTAATTGAAGGGCTTAGACAAGTCGAGGCAGCGGCCAATCACAAGGTACCCCCTCAGATTGTACTGAAGTGGATTAAACGATCCAATTTGAACGGAAAATTGGAGTTACAGGATCGCTCATCACGTCCTCATAGAGCATTTTCCGAACATGTAGTCCATTTTTCGTCTTCCAGTACGCCTTTGCTACTGGTAAAAGAACCCCTGAATCGAGACAACTTGAACGAAAAATGCTCTAATAGTCCGAAAGCAGTATCTCCAAAACGAGTGTCAGAGATCGTCGAACCAAGGATGGGAGGGAAGCTAACTGGCGACCAAATTACCCGTTAATTAGGGATACATCAAAGAACAGTCAGCAGTGGTCTCATTCAAACGGGAGTTTATCGCAAGAGGATATTGAAGAGCATGAGGGACCCAATAAACGCTATAAACGCGAAGCCCTAGATGTAGACATAAAGACGCTGCCAAACTTTAGCGATGTGGCAATCAGAAACATTGTACACAGAAAGCGCCATAAATCCGCCAATAAGGGCTTATGTGCGTAAGCCGCTACTGATATTTCTTCGTTCTAAGCAACATTAGATATCTATGAAGATGAAAAATTTGCAAGTGCCAATGATTATAGACTAACCGCAACTTTCAGGTTCATCGACGTACAGGCGATTACCTTCCATATCTCGTCACTTACTTCCTTTTTTAATCCTTAAACTGATTATGAAAAGTTAATGCCATAATTTAAAGCAAAATCAGTAAACCCAGTCTACTCTCGTCTCAACCCATTTGAGTTAAGAACGTCAAATGGACGTATCTCGTCACCCTTATAGGCTTTAATCAGTTCAAAAATCGTAATTTTTGTGCAAAGTTTCAAAGAGAAATCAGCAATTCACAATTTCCGCGACTTGTGGTAATCTATGTCATACCTTTAGGCAGAACCATAGACTGTGTCATGGTGTGCTCGCAACGACCCAATGGCTTCGGAGAACAAGATGGTCGAACAGTCTAGTTATCAGAAGGAACGCCTATCTAACCCTTGGCTCGTTCTAGTCCTCCTTCTGCTTATCTACATCCTCAACTTCTTAGACCGTTACTTAATTTCCGGACTAGTTGACCCTATAAAAGACGAGCTAAAAGTTGGCGATGGCTTTATTGGATTACTGATGGGGCCTGCGTTTGCTTTCTTTTACACCGCCCTGGCTATCCCGATTGCACGATACGCCGATCGACACTCTCGAACAATGATAATTTGCGTTGGGTGTTTCGTTTGGAGCCTGTTTACTGTTCTTTCTGGATACGCCCAGACACCTTGGCAACTCGCAATTGCTCGCGTCGGTGTAGGTGTAGGTGAGGCAGCCTTCGTTGCGCCCGCCTACTCTATTTTAGCGGCTTACTTCGTGGCTTCCAAAAGAGGTATGGTTTTCGCAATTCTAAACATCGCAGTCTACTTGGGACAAATCGGTGCTTTCGCTCTAGGCCCTGCCATTGCAGCGGTTAGCGACTGGAGAATGGCATTCATATCAGTCGGATTGCCCGGAATGCTGATAGCACCACTTGCTTGGGTATTAATCAGAGAACCTCATCGCGAAATATCACCGATTACTGACACTTTACCTATTTTACCTCTGGTCAATAAGCTGTTTACTCGGACAAGCTACGTTTTGTTAGCCTTTGGAATGGGACTTGGAGCAATGTCTGGGTTGGGATTTGGCTTATGGGGGCCTACATTGTTTTCAAGGGCATATGACCTGCCAGTAGAACAAGCGGGGCCTATATTCGGATTTTATTTTGGATTCGCTGGTCTTTTCGGGATGCTGATTTTTGGGGCTGTTTCAGACCAAGTTATTAAACGAGGCATGCAACGCTCCTCTCAGCTTGCAGCACTAGCGTTACTTGCAGCTACAATCTGCATAATGTTTGTAACTTGGAGTGAGACAATTACCGTAGCAAAATGGCTCGCCATACCGTCAGGGCTGCTTGGAGGGGGATGGTCGATCGGGGTATATGCAACTCTACAATACATTCTTCCCGATAAGTTCAGAGCAACGGCAACATCCCTCTTTATAATGGTGATGACACTAATTAGTTTTGTTATCGGACCTATGGCAACTGGGGCGCTTAGTGAAGGATTCGGGGATGATGCGATGTCTCTAAGACTAGCTCTTTCTATCGTTATCCCATTTGGAGTACTTGGGGCATTGATGATTTGGGTTTCATCTTTCTTTATAGAGACAGATAAGTCGTTACTTGAGTGAATTCGTTTAGTCCGTAGACATGTTTTGCAATCGAGCGTAACGACCGCCATGGTAAAGTAATGGATCAACTTCATTCGAAGCCTCGAAAACTATGACTTCGCCAATGAAAATCACGTGATCACCGGCAGGATGACGATTATAAGTACGGCACTCTAATCGAGCAGCACATCCATTCAAAAGCGGAACACCCCCTTTTCCCTCCTTAGTTTCTAATCCGGCAAACTTGTCAGAAGTTGGAGTTGCGAATCGAATCGAAAGATCTATTTGATCCTGGCGAAGTATATGAACAGCAAAGTATCCAGAACCTTCAAATGACGATAATGTTCGAGAGTCGCGATTAAGAGACCAAAGAATCAATGGCGGCTCAAGAGATACTGAATTGAAACTGTTCGCCGTTACCCCTACTCGGTCGCCTGCTAAACTACGGGTCGTAACGATCGTAACACCAGTAACAAAACGACCGAGCGTATCTCTGAATGCACGGGGATCAAACACCATGGAGGCGTAACCTTTCTTGAAGTTTATTTGATAATCGCAGGATTAGGTTCACGAGGAGACCCAAGCATCTCGCGATAAGAAGGAGGTGTCACTCCGTCTCTATCCGTAATCTTATAACGGTCACAGATTTCTGCGGCAATTAATGTATGTCCACTTATTTCCTCTCCCTTCGGATCGTTGGCAATAGCATCAAGTAAATGCCCAATAAACTGCGGTGTTTCGGCAGTAGCAATAAAGTCTTTATACTGTTCCGGATTAACCTCAGCAGCGATAATTGCGCGTTCGGTAAGTAATGGCCCCATCCAAATCGACACTGCCCTAACTCCAGTTTCTCTGAAATCAACTGCCATATCGTGAGCAAGTTTATCAATACCTGCTTTTTGCGCACCATAGGCAGCGCCGTGCATATAGCAACTGGCCCCAAAAGAAGACCCGAAGACAATTAAGCCTTTTTTTGCTGGAACCATAATCTTAGCCGCGTGCCAACTCGCTACGTAAGAGGATCGTAACCCGACATCAATTATCTGCACGGCTTCCAGTTCTTTTTCCCAAAACGGTTTGTCTTGAATCAGCTGCTCATGAATAAAAGTAGCGTTATTCACCAGTATATCGAGACGACCTGCATCCTTCTCAACTTTCTTAAACATTTCGGCCACTTGCTCGTCATCGGCGTGGTCGCAGACTATAGAAATCCCCTTCCCGCCTTCAGCAGTAACTTCCTCTGCCGTTTCATGAACCGTTCCCGGTAAAGGAGTTCCATCCCAGCCGAAAGCTGTTCCGGGCTTGGTGCTTCGTCCCGTCACATAAACGGTATATCCCTTCTGCCCTAATCCCAAGGCAATACCTTTACCAGCCCCACGGCTAGCTCCTGTAACTAATGCAACACCTGAATCAGACATAGTAATCTCCTCTATGAATTTGCCCCCATGGCGTGTCGACCGGCTAAGTATCCAAACGTCATAGCGGGCCCAATAACTGAACCTGCACCGGGGTAGGTTCGCCCCATAACAGAACTCGAAGAATTTCCAACAGCATACAATCCGCGAATCGGTTTGTCCTCTTGATCTACGACCTGAGCGTTAACATCCGTTAGCAAACCGCCCTTAGTCCCAATATCTGCTGCAAAGATAGCAATAGCATAAAACGGAGCAGTTTCAATCTTCCCGATGCAGGGATTGGGCTTTGACGACGGATCGCCATAGTACCTGTCATAATCAAAACCACCACGATTAAAGTCTTTATCCACACCGGTTTCTGCGTATTCGTTCAACGTCTCAATGGTTTCTAGTAATTGTTTTTCATCGATTTTAAGTTTCTTAGCCAACTCTTCGATTGTTTTCGCTTTGATAAGTTTTCGTTTGATTTTTTTCGATAAGCACCAATCGGGTAAAAAGTTACCGGGTAGAATTGGTCCGAGTGCGTATTTTGCTCTGAAGGTTCCGTCGAATATAAACCAACTCGGCAGAGTTGGGTTCTTTTTCTGATCGGCCTCCACCATAATCTTCCCTGTTACATGGTAGGAAGCCGCTTCGTTCATATAGCGATCGCCTTTTTGGTTTACGATCATTCCGTGCGGCAATGCACGTTCAACAAACATCGGATACGAGCATTCATCTCCGTCAAACTTATATCCAGGCGCCCACCAAGCGGTATCCATGATGTCAAGTTTTGCACCAATCTTCTTGCCTACGTTCTGGGCATCACCTGTGTTCTGTCCAATTGATGCCGTGTACTGAGAGTCTACTCCGTGATTATCTTTTCTCATATCCGGATTACGTTCAAACCCCCCTGCTCCGAATATTACTCCCCTTCGCGCTTTTATAGTTTCCTGCGAGCCATTGCGTTCAACGACGACTCCGCACACTCGGTTTTCATCTTTGACAACATCGACCATTGGGGTGTTTAACCAAAGAGGGATCTCACGATCATTCAGCGACATTCGCAAGCGTCCAAGTAACGCATTGCCCATTGTTAATCTGCGATCACGCGATGTCTTAAATCGATGAGGAAAATCGAAATAGTAGCGCATGAACATTTTCGCAAGAATTTTACGCCACCCTCTAGACCGTGTCATTATCGGGTATGATTCTGATATCACCCACGCAATACGTCCAAACAGCATCGCGATCGGATGGGTTTCTTGTAATGTAAAATAGTCCTTTCCTAGATCATTTGATTCGACTTCGACTGGCTCGTGCATGCGAAATCCGAGTTTTGCTCCGGGTAAGTCGGTATGATAGTCAGCGTATGGTTGCGCTCGGTATTTTACTCTGGTTTTTTCCGTCATAAATTCGAGCATTTCCGGTGCAGCCTTAATGAACGCTTTTATTCTTTCGTCGGAAACGTCATTGCGGGTGAGTTTCTTAATGTATTGGAAGGCTTCTTCTGGCGAATCTTTCAATCCGGCTTTCATTCCGAGAGGGCTGCACGGAATCCAAATACCTCCCCCTGAAGTTGCAGATGTTCCACCCCATTTTTTGTCTTTTTCGACAACCAGTACGTCACCGCCACAGTCCTTTGCAGCAATGGCAGCTGTTAATGCTCCAGCTCCTGAACCAACAACTACAACATCAACTTCCGTCGCCATATCGTTCTCCAAATGATCATTCAAGGAATAATATGCGTGGAGGAAAATCCACCATCTACAGGCAAGTTGGCCGCTGTAATAAAACTAGCACTGTCCGAAAGTAGAAATACATTGGCGGCTGCAACTTCTTCCGGTTGACCAGGACGTTCCAAAGCGTGCATTTTGATAAACTTTTCTTCAAAATCTCCGGCGTTCTTGAGCATCGCCGACATGGGAGTTTCAATATAGCCGGGGCTAACACAGTTCACGCGTACGCCTGCGTTACCATAATCTGCAGCCATAGACCGAGTCAGTTGGAGTATTCCACCTTTTGCCGTGTTGTAAGCGACATTACCACGACCTCCTGAAAGTCCGTAAACTGAGGACGTGTTGACGATCGCTCCGGATCTACCCGTCAGCATTTCCCGAGCCACTCGCCTAGACACGAGGAAAGTTCCTGTAATATGAACGTCAAGAGTTTTGTGCCAAGCATCTATTTTGAAGGTTTGAGCGGGTCCGGATATAGCTATACCTGCGCAGTTGACCAATCCATCAATACGTCCGAAGTGTTCAATGGCTGCAGAAACGCAGTCGTCAATACCTTGTTCATCAGTTACATCTATGGAGTAAAGAAGATCTTCTGATGTTGTATTAGAGGCATTCGCGATCGAGTTTTTGTCAGATAGGTCAGTTGCAATTATTTTTGCCCCTGCGTCTCTTGCAAGCCGGCAAGTCGCCGCTCCAATGCCTGATGCCGCACCAGTCACCATTATAATTTTATCAATAAGACTGCTCAATACTCCCTCCCGAACGGTATTTGCCAACCACGGAAATCTCCGAATTAGATTTAGAGTTCGGTTACTTATACACAAAAAATTAGGTATAACGTAGAATAATACGCGAATTCCCAATAAATTTTTGTTCAAAAGATATTTTCATGGTAAATTCTAGTGATGCTTAACTTCACTTGATTGTTAGTATTAAGACAAGAGAGTGCCAAACTAACTCTTAACCTGTTTGGTTGCGGAAAAAGTCTAGGAGTAAGAAAGCAGAATCTGTTCTTTGGGTTTAATGCACTCGGTGTGCTAGATAATGGAGTTTAAAATGGCTACTACGGCTGATTATGAAATCGGCGAATTCACGTTTCCACGTGGATGGTTTATGATTGCAGAAGCAGAAGACGTAACGATGAAACCGAAGCCCATTCGGTTCTTTGGTCAGGAAATGGTCATCTACAGAGGGATGAGTGGCCGAGTCATCGTAATGGATGCCTATTGTCCCCATATGGGAACGCATTTAGCAAAAAATGAATCGTCCTATGTTGTTTTAGATGGACAGCAAGTCGACGGCGATTCCATTCGATGTCCTTATCATGGTTGGAAGTTTGGCCCCGACGGTAAATGTGAAGAAATCCCCTACTCTCCTGCTGATATTCCGAAATCTGCTTGCATACAGACTTGGCCAATTGAAGAAGAAGCAGGAATTGTGTTTATGTGGCACGATCCGGAAGGTGGTGAACCCGATTACGAAGTACCTAGATTTCCGCAGTGGAACGATCCGGCTTGGGTACGTTGGAAAGTCGATCATTTGGGCATCTTAAACTGCCATCCGCAAGAGATTATTGACAACATTGCTGACAAAGCTCATCTTGGTCCGATTCATGGCTCAATGAATATGGAGTTATTTGAGAATGAGTTTAACGATCATTCTGTTCGTCAGAATCTTGCTGCTGGGCATCGTACGCTCGCTAACGATGTTCTAACCAACGATACCTATTATATCGGGCCAGGGATTTTGATATCCAAGATGGTTGGTTTTCATGAAACTTTAATGTTGATCTGCCACACTCCTGTCGAAGATGGATCAGTACAAGCTTGGCATGCCCTTCTCGTTAAGGGAAACTCAGAACAAGCAACGCATGCCGATGTTGCGACAGCTCGCCAATATCAAGAAGGAAGTAAAATGGCATTCCTTCAGGACTTTGATGTCTGGTCAAACAAAAGACCTTGTTTGAAACCCATGCAAGTAATCGGCGATGGGCCTTTCGGAAAAACGCGAACTTGGTATAAACAGTTTTTTAATCCGCGATCGCAGGCTAAATCCTTTCAAGAGCAAGTTAATGGAATGCATATAACAAAAGGAACAAACCGTGATCCTTGGTCTGAAAGTACCACTAACTAATCTCAATTATGCCTAGTGTAAGTGAATCGTCGCCTGTTGCTGTAATTATTGGTTCTGCAACAGGGTTGGGAGCAGAGTTAGCGAACATTGCTAAAGATCGGGGTTATCTTTTGGCGTTAGCCGACCAAAAACCGATAAATCGGAACGACTGTGAATTAACCCATCAGCTAGATGTTCGAGACTTCGAAGCAGTCGATAAGTTTGCTACTGATGTATTTGACAAACTAGGCAGAGTCGATCTGTTATTCAATAACGCAGGCATTATGCGCCCCGGCCGGATATGGGAGCAACCAGTAGATCATCTCAATGCGGTTATGGATGTCAATTTTGGCGGTGTTCTCAATGGTGTAAGGGCATTTATTCCACGAATTCTAAACTCTGGAAATACTTGCCGTGTCGTAAATACGGCATCTCTAGCCGGGTTGATCCCTGCTCCTAACCTCGCTAGCTATTGCATCTCAAAGCATGCTGTTATTGCCCTTAGTGAAACTCTCGCAATTGATTTAGGCAGTATAAATTCAAAAATTTCTGTTTCGGTCGTTTGTCCTGGGGCTGTAAAGACTAGTATTATGGAATCGGCAAAAGAGGCACTGGTCAACAGCAATGATTCTAATGCGATAGCTGAGGTCAAGAAGATGGCGTACGGCTTGAAGGCAATGGGTAATGACCCGAAGCTTGTGGCTCGAACAATATTTTCAGAAATTGATAAAGGAACATTTTGTATTTGGGCGACAGGAGAATCGCCTGAACCTTTTCTATCTCGGTGCAACGCTTTAGCCAGAGGAGAGAGAGTGGGCTTTACTCAGTGGGGACACGAAAAATGAACACCGTTGATACGCTCACAGTCTTAGAGCGGCTTGAACGATTAGAATCTATAGAAGAGATTCGCCAACTCGTGGCGAAATACTCACTCACCTTGGATATGCGTGATCTAGACGCGCACGTAAATTTGTTCGCACCAGATATAAAAGTTAGTCGAACCGAAACAGGAAGAGAGGCATTAAAACGATGGCTTGACGATACTTTGAGGTTACAATTTACAGGGACTTCGCATCAAACAGGCAATCATATTATCGAGTTTGAGGACAAGGAACACGCCCTCGGTGTGGTTTATTCTAAGAACGAACACGAAACGCCATCAGATCAAGGTGATGAATGGGTAGTCATGCAAATGATCTACTGGGATAACTATGAAAGTATAGACGGCACTTGGTATTTTCGAAGACGATTGCCTTGTTACTGGTATGCAACGGATATCAACAAACCTCCGCTGGGTAATCAGAAAATGCGTTGGCCTGATCGTCCTCATTATGACGGAGCGTATCACGAATTGTTTCCGAGTTGGAAGAAATTTTGGGAAAATCCGCCAGCAGATAAACTACCGCAGGTTGCCTCTCCTGCCCCGCTCGGAGAATTTCTCAAAACAATGAGAGGGAATTCTCCGGATCCAAGCATAAGAGTTCGTTGATGTTCGACAAACTGTTTTCGCCGGTTCAACTTGGCGACATCTCTCTGAAAAATCGAATTGTTATGGCTCCAATGACTCGGTCGCGGGCTAATCCGGACGGTGTGCCTTCTCCCGAGATGGGAGACTATTACGAACAACGAGCTGGTTCAGGTATGATTATAACTGAAGGCACACAGCCAAGTTACGATGGCCAAGGTTACGCGAGGACTCCTGGTATTCATACTGAGGCTCAACTTAAAGCTTGGAAGACGATAACGGACAGAGTTAAAAGTGCTGGTGGAACGATGGTCGTTCAACTCATGCATGTTGGCCGGATTGCGAATCGTTATAACAAATTTGCAGGTGCGAGGACGGTTGCCCCCTCACCTATTACCGCTAACGGGAGTATCTATACAGACCAAGCGGGAATGCAATCTTTTGATACTCCAGACGAAATGTCATTGTCGGATATCCACAAGACAATCGAAGACTATGCTCTTGCCGCATCCTTAGCACTCGAAGCGGGATTTGCCGGTGTCGAGATTCATGCAACCAGCGGATATCTTCCAGCACAGTTCTTATCTACGGGAACCAATCGGCGGTCGGATCAATATGGAGGAAGTTGCAACAATCGGATTCGATTTTTGATTGAGATAATAGAGGCAATTAATTCTGCAATTGCAAATACAAGAAAGGTCGGTCTTAGAATTTGTCCTGGCAATCCGTTCAACGATTTATATGACGAAAATACGGAAGAAACTTTTAGTACACTATTAGAAACTTTGAATAGTTACGGACTTGCATATTTGCACGTGATCCGAATGCCTTCAACGGGTATCGATAATCTAGCTCTTGCTCGAGAACACTTTGATGGCGACCTAATCTTCAACGATAGTTTTGCTCCAGAAGAAGCCAATACGTTTATAAGCAATAGTCAGTGTTCTGCAGTGTCGTTCGGAAGACCATTTATTGCCAATCCAGATTTTCCTGATCGTATCCGTTTAAATTTGGACAGACCTGAAGTCGAAGGGGTTTTTGCGGACTTCAATCCGAAACTGTTGTACACTCCTGGCTCTAAGGGATATTCCGACTATCCTGCTTTGAACTGGCAATAAACAAGATTTAACGCGAATTTTTGCCTGACTAAGTGTGGCTAGAACAGTCACAATAGCAATATCAGGTATTGAAAAATGACTAGTTCGAAATGTATATCGGATCAAGAAATTGGTAGACGGCTACGAATAGCTCGTCAGAACGCTAATAGAATAGCGAATGAAGTTGCTGAGGTAACCGGTTTACCACTAGCAACAATTGTATCTGTTGAACTCGGTGAGAGAATTGTTCCAATTGACGAACTCAAAACTCTCACCAAGTTTTACGGACTTACGGTGAACGCACTATTGCGTCCTGACGATGTACACGTCAATATAATACCTAAATTCCGAAGTTTCAGAAAATCGCATTCACAAGCAATTATGGATGCAGCGAGACATCTTAATGATTAAGTTCGAGCCGACGTCGAACTGGAGACTATACTTGGAATGAATCACACTGTGACATATCCTGACGGAACGACCGAAGGCAGAGCCTTCTTCTATAGAGAAAACGAAGATATTTAAATAATCAAATTGTTTTGTTACCCCCCTAACCTCCTGTTATTTTTTCCGTTTAGAATTCCACTCAAGGAGTTTTTCGAGTGCATTGTAAAGAGGCATGGCTTCAAAGCCTCCATTGATTTTGTAACTGTTAGTTCCGTTATGAATCGCGAGTCGTTTGCGTACACCGACAGTTTCTGCAGCTGCAATATTTCCGCTATTTAACATCTTAGGTTCTGAGTATTTTATCTCTATCCCCCAGGTCGATCGATCTAAAAATTCGAGTATAAGGTCGAGCTCTCTTTCACCCTTATGCGTCCGATAGTAGAAGCAATTTCTATAAATTCCCATTGCTTGAGCAGTTCCAACCAGAGATTCGATAACAAAACTCTCCCAAATCGAACCAATGTGATTGCCATCAAGCATCTGTTGTGTGTTCTTAATCTTTAATAAACTCGTCAGTAATCCAGAATCTCTAATGTAAACTTTTGTATGCTTCGAAACCTTAGGGTATCGACCGTTGAATTCATTCCAAGGTTGTACCACGCGGAGCATCAACAATTGGTCTAGGGCACTTAACGAATCTTGCACTTTTTGACGGCTTTTCCTCATCCCTTTTGCATAGGTGTCAATTTCGAACCGTGTTCCGTTTTCCTTCGATAAAAAATCTAAACACTGCTCCAAAGTAATCCTATCAACATTCAACCCATATTTCTCAATATCTTGCAAAACTGACGATAGTATCAACTTCGAACGTTCGATTAAGCTATCTTCATCAGTCCGTGCAAACAAACTACGAGGCAATCCTCCACGAAACATAAGAAGTTCCGTAAGGCTCTTGTGGAGCTCACTCATATCAACATCTGGTGGTATTTGCATTTTATCAGACACGGAATTTATTAGCTCGGTCAGAAGTATCCCTGTCATCTCCTTAAAGGAGACTCGTCCAACTAGTGATGATACGAACGTATCCTGCAAATCCAGACTTGTAGAGCCAATTAATAGAAACCTACATTTAGTATTCTCGGCGAAGCGTTGTTCATCGATATGAAATTTTATTGAAGGGAACAGATACGCACATTCTTGAATCTCGTCCAATACGATTATGCGATCTTTGTGTTGTTCGAAGAAATATCTTCCACTTCCGACTTCCTCTCTATCAGTCCGTTCTTCTAAATCTCGATACACGGCATTCAACTGCGTTTTGTAGTAACTATTGGCAAGGGTTGTTTTGCCAATCTGACGTGGACCAAGTAATCTGACACACTCCTTCCGTAAGTGTGTACGATCTACAATGCCACAAACCAAGCGATCTACTTCAAATTTTTCGTTCTCTAGCAGGGTCTGTAGACGGTCTCTTAAAGACATGGAAACTTCAACATGGTATGGAACTGGATTAATGATCAGTAGATTATACCACTCTTTCGTCGGTTAAATTCAAAATTCCAAACCAACTAGTATAGGTCTAATTTGGACTACTCAAGCAAATTCAGATTGATGAAATCAGTATCTATAGCCTATATTGATGCGTGGCGTTAAAACGGATTTCCCAGTTCACAATACAACATTCCTCTAGCAGTTAGTCGGAGCTCCTAATACTGATATCGATTGCGCTTGCGAAGTCGCGCACATTATTCCCCTATATCACCGTCCAACATTCTGGCGCGAAGTCTGCAAGTTAATCCCAAGACAGACTTATCAACAACAAACAAAGAGAGCGCAGATATAAAGTTAGATTTAAGTTGAAGTTCTATCACGTCTACAACGAAAGAGTGCCGAGCGTCTATGAAGATTCGGACCAACTACCGAAACGCCGTCGTCAAATTCAAAAATAAGCGAGAGCGGTTTACTGCGAAGTTACGCGAACAACCGAATGCTATCAGCGAAGTAACCACTCGTTAAACTACCAAGGGTATAGGATTAGTCGTAAGTAACTAATCCGACTGCGTCCTTAAGATCGTATTTGACTTCTAGTGACGCAATAACCCGCACTTCAAATGCAAAGTCGTTCATTTTGAAAGAAACACAGTCTCAGATTCGACATTAAGCTTATAGTTTTCACCCTCCCACCTGAGGCACCTAAGTGTATTGTCTTTGTGTGTGTAAACTTCTGTACATACTTTCGCTGGCTTTTCAGTTTGTTTGTCTACAGTTGTATTGTTGTAAAACACAACTATTGCCATCGCTAAACTGATCGCAACACCCAGTATCAAAAAGTTTCGGTTGATTCCTTCGACGTGGGCCTTCGTAGTTCTTTCGTGAGAATCGGCTTTCTCGTCGATTTTCTGACTCATAAAATTCAGATGAAGTTTGATTGTCTTCATGTATTCCGGCATCAAATGATCAATCCGTTTATTCAAACGGCCTTCCATCGCACTCAAAAGAGTTTGAAGCTCTTTCGAGTTAGTATTATCTGTTCGTTCAACCACAAAAGGACTCCTTGGTTAAGCTCTAGTGTCTGAAACCAAAATTGGATTTACATTACGATAAAATTCAACAAGCGTCAATCGCAATTTGTAAACTAACACGGGTTTGTGGTTGAATTTTTCAAGGAAATTTCTTTCAACTTTGAATTCTGGTCTGCAAATCAGGAGATGATCAGGTGCTGTCCGATTAAGTTTGGAAGTTCAAATTTTAAACCGCCTCTCGCGATAAAGCCCCCAAGTCGTCTTAATTTCGACACACGGCATGTAAATGGGCTTTAAAGCAAGTTTTGGCAAGAGTTGTTCTGCCAATTTGCCGTTAACTAAGCAAGCTTACAAACTTATACCGTAAGTGTGCGCGATCAATAATGTAGCAAGCCAAGCGATCTACATTAAAAAATTTTGGAGAATAATATACCAATTTAGACCAAAACGGACAACTAGTTCTTGCATTTACAGTACGGATTAGTGCTTTACACTCCCATAACTAGGGAGTAAACACGTGACGATATGAAAATTTACACTATTGTAACACTAACGAGAATTATCCCACTACGAATTTTGAGATAGCCGCAAGCAAGAAGAAGGCGCAGAATAAAGGAACTACTCAGTTACTTGCGCCAACTAGCGTAATTAGGCATACAATTCCTAAATTTTTTATTCTCTAGTAGGGCTTTTAGAAGTTGTCTTGTAGGCATAGCAACTTTAACATAAGATGGGAATTCATAATTAGTTAGAAGACAATACCACTCTTTCATTGGTCAATCAGAAAATTCAAAACCAACTAGTATAGTTCTAATTTGGACTCCTCGAGCAAATTCAGATTGACGAAAACAGTGTTAATGGTCTAATTATAGGCGATCTGTGTCATGCAACTGTCTAACTTTTTAAATTAAGGCGTTCCTAATGAATTACCCCCCCCCAAAAATCAGAATCTCTTCGACGGCTACTAGACGAGCTTAGAGCGGCTGCAAAGACCGAACGCGAGAAAGGCGCATACTTTGAACGTCTGTGTAAAGTCTTTTTCAAAAACGACTCAGGCTGGAAAAAAGAATTTGAGGACGTATGGTTATATTCTGAATGGGCAGAACTACAAGGTAAGGATCAAAGAGATATAGGAATAGATGTCGTAGCCAAACGGCGCAACGGCAAATTTTGTGCAGTCCAGTGCAAGTTCTATCAAGAAGGTCACCAAATATCCAAGCGTGACATTGATAGTTTCTTCACCGCTTCCGGAACTAGTGACTTTGATCTTAGGATTGTCGTAGATTCCACCAATACTGCTTGGAGTGAACATGCCGATACTGCATTAAGACAGCAGGAAAAGCGATCCTTCAAAGTAGGACTTCATCAACTAGAAAGTAGTGACATTGATTGGTCTCTTTACTTTAACAAGGAGGAAGTCCGAAATAGACCCCCGAAAACTCCTCGTCCAGATCAAACCGATGCCATCAAGGCAGTTTGTTCCGGATTAGAGAAAGCCGACCGCGGCAAAATGATAATGGCTTGCGGGATTGGGAAGACTTACACATCCCTGAAGATAGCCGAAGAAATGTGCGGACTTGGGAGCCACGTTCTGTTTATGGTTCCATCTCTCGCGTTAATGGGACAAGCGATTCGAGACTGGACGCTCGATTCCCAAATTAACCTGCGAATCTTCGCAGTCTGTTCAGATTCTCACGTCGGGAAACGGCAAAAATCGCTTACTGACGAATTTGAGGTTGAAATTCATGATTTAGAATATCCAGCAACTACTAGCGCAGACAAATTAGCCGAACACGCTAACGTCTCGAAATCGCAAGACATGACCGTTGTGTTTTCTACATATCAATCCATCCACGTGATTGAAGAAGCACAAAAAGAATACGGTTTACCAGAGTTCGATTTGACGATATGTGACGAGGCTCATAGAACGACAGGCGCCACGCTCGAAGACACGGTAGAGAGCCACTTCGTCAAAATTCATTCTAATGAAAATGTAAAGTCATTGAAGCGCTTGTATATGACGGCAACGCCTCGCGTGTATGGAAACGCCGTTAAAGCAAAGGCAGAAGACGAATCCATCGAGTTGTACTCGATGGATAATTCAGAACTTTACGGAGAAACTCTCTTCTCACGAGGATTCAGCTGGGCAGTCGAGAACAATCTACTCACGGACTATAGAGTTGTAGTTCTGGCCGTAGACGAAAGGAAAGTTAGTCGCGAGGTTAGTGTCCGGCTGGCAGAAAGCGACGGCCTTAAACTTGATGATGCTACCAAAATTGTCGGGTGTTTCAAGGCATTGATTAAAGAGGGCATCGATGGAGATTTTGACACCGATCCATTGCCTATGAAACGAAGTTTAGCGTTTTGTAAGGATATCGCGTCTTCTAAATTATTCAAAGACGAGTTTACGAGGGTCGTAGACGAGTTTTTAGAATCCGAGGTTCCCGATCGTAAAGAGAATGTCAACGACTCCGACAGTTACCTAGTTCGGCACGTAGATGGAACTTTCAACGGGAAAAAGCGATTAGAAAAATTGGATTGGCTTAGAGACGAATCCAACGACGCCCAGTGCAGAATCCTAACCAACGCAAGGTGTCTTTCGGAAGGAATTGATGTCCCTGCCCTAGACGGAATTATGTTCCTACACCCGAGGAAGAGTCAGATTGATGTTGTCCAAGCGGTGGGGAGAGTGATGAGAAAATCACCTTGCAAAAAAATGGGGTACATCATACTTCCTATTGGTGTGCCTCCCGGGGTAACGGCAAGCCAAGCTCTCGATGATAATAAGCGTTATAAGGTCATTTGGGATATCCTGAATGCTCTTAGATCTCATGACGAACGAATAGATGCAGAAATAAACAACGGTAGATTTGAGATAGATGGTTCTAAATTCATCGAGATTATTGCCGTTAGCGACAATCTTCCAGTTAAACAAAAAGCAGAGAATAAGGCCTTGAACATTGGTTCAAGCGATTCTTTCATTAGTGATGAGTCCGAGTTTGGCCCCATTGTATCTGACCCAATTGATACTGAACAAGGTGAACTATACTTTGAAGAGTACTCTAGGGCTATAATGGCAAAGATTGTTAAGAAGTGTGGGCGTAGAGAGTACTGGGAAGATTGGGCTAAGGATATTGCAAAAATTGCTGATCAGCACATCGTTAGACTTACGACTATTCTGGAGCAGCCGGGGACTTTGGAGCGGAAACAGTTTGATAAGTTTTTCAACGAAATTCGAGACGATTTGAATGACAGTGTCACGAGGGAAGAGGCAATTGAGATGCTGGCGCAACATCTTATCACTAAACCAGTTTTCGATGCGTTGTTTGAAGACTATAAGTTCTCGGAACGAAATTCAGTTTCAATTGCTCTTCAGAACGTAATTGATGTTATCGATAGGCACAATGTAAGCAAGGAGGCTGATAGTCTAGAAAAATTCTACGCGAGTGTCAGACGACGTGCCAAAGCCGTTCAGAATGCAGAATCACGTCAAAATATAATCGTCGAACTGTACAACAAGTTCTTTCTTCATGCGTTTCCAAAGATGGTGCAGCGCCTTGGAATAGTCTATACGCCCGTAGAGATCGTAGATTTTATTCTTCACTCTGTTGACGATATACTTCGATCCGAATTTGATCAATCGCTTAATAGCAATGGGGTACATATATTGGAGCCTTTCGTTGGAACGGGAACATTCATCACGCGGCTGATTCAGTCTGACATCATTTCCAAAGAAAGTCTTCCCTACAAATACAGACACGAAATTCATGCAAATGAGATCGTTCTACTCGCGTATTATATTGCTGCTATCAACATTGAAGAGGCGTATCACGAGAAAATTGGTGGAGAATACGAACCTTATGAACGAATTTGCCTGACTGACACGTTTCAAATGTTTGAACAGGACAAAAATATGCTCAGCGACCTGATGGAAGACAACAGTACCCGGAGAACGCAACAGAAAAATGAGCAGATTAGAGTTATCATTGGTAATCCCCCCTACTCCATTGGGCAGCGTCGACAAAACGATAACGCTCAGAATGTCGTATATACGAAACTTCGCGAACTGATTGAAGACTCTTATGCCGCAAGATCAGAGTCCGTCAGCAAGAAGTCTTTGTATGACAGTTACATAATGGCAATAAAATGGGCAAGCCAACGAATTGGAGAGAAAGGTGTTATTGCTTTTGCAACTAATGCAGGCTGGATTGAAACGAAAGCAACCGACGGTATGCGAAAGTGTTTAGCAGAGGAATTTTCAAGTATATACGTGATAAATTTACGTGGTAACTTACGAACTTCGGGTGACGAAGCCAAAAAAGAAGGGCAAAGTGTATTCGAACACGGTACAAGAACTCCAATTGCAATATCGATTTTGATAAAGAATCCTGTTAGAAAGTCAACTTCTTCCGCCAAAATACATTTTCTTGATATTGGCGAGTGTCTAACTCGGGCGGACAAGCTTAACATTCTGTCCGAAATGAAAAGCGTGAACGAAGTTGAGACAAATGACTGGAAGAAAATCGCACCTGATGAATATGGCGATTGGCTGAATCAAAGAGACTCATCGTTCAATAAGTTGATTCCAATTTATAATAGTGAGAAGAGATGCATATTTAGCAAAACATCGCTGGGAGTGGTTACCAATCGAGATGCTTGGGCGTATAACTACAGTAGAAAGTTGATGACAGAGAACATGATGAGCATGATAGGTTTCTATAACGAGGAGGTCTCAAGGCTACACGAATCACAGCTTATACGGTCGAATAAAGTCAATTACAAAAGTGTAAACCACTTAGTTCACTCCGATTCTAGTAAAATCAGTTGGACTAGATCACTTAAACAGAATCTCATACGCGGTCAACAGTTTGAGTTTGAAGCAGATCACGTTGTGCAATGCCTTTATCGACCGTTCTCGGTTCAATGGCTTTACTTAAACGAAAATTTTAATGAAGTGACCTCTCAAATTCCAAAACTATTTCCTCGAAAGTCATCACTTTCCTTTAACAAAGCGATTCTCGTTGACATGACATATAACGGAATCGGAATGTATGCTCTAATGACCGACCGCGTACACGATCTTCATAGTAATAAAGATACAAGATGCCTTCCGCTTTACGAGTTTGGCGACGAATTCTTCGCTGATGAAGGTGAACTTGCTTCAAATACTCTTAAATCTAATGATAGATCTATCAGAAGGAGTGCAATCACCGACTATGGGTTACAAGAATTGACAAATCGGTTCAATGGAACAAATATCTCGAAAGAGGACGTGTTTTATTACATATACGGAATGTTTCATTGCCGTGAGTATCTTGATCGATACAAAACAAACCTGTCAAAACAAGGACCACGTGTACCAAGATTAAAGCGAGAGGGAGATTTTTGGGCATTCTCAAAAGCAGGAAGACAGCTCAGTGAGCTTCATTGCAACTACGACAATGTCGAACCGTTCAAAGTCAAATTTGCTAGAGGTTACACTGAGCACACTTTGCCAAGTGATCCTGAAAAATTTTACCGTGTAACCAAGATGAGGTTCGCTACAAAAGGGGATAAATCAACGGTCATATACAACGAAAATATCACTTTAACGGACATTCCGGTAGAAGCATACGATTACGTCATCAACAGAAGATCAGCGTTAGAATGGGTTATGAACCAGCAGTGTGTCAAGACAGACAAACGAAGTGGTATCGTCAACGACGCAAATCGGTACGCTGTTGAAACTGTTGGAGATCCCGCCTACCCGCTAAAACTGTTCCAGAAAGTCATTACGGTAAGTTTGGAGACAATGAAAATCGTTCAATCACTGCCCAAACTGGAAACTTGCGATTAGGATCTGACGGTCATTATAAGAAATGAGATGTGTTGCTCAAGTAATTTTGGAATCACTATCGCGATTCTGCAGGTTCTGAAGTTGTTACACATAAGAACATAAGTAAGCAAGATTTCGAGAACATTTTTTTGGTAAGACTCCCTCCGACATCAAATGTATCAGTCAAGTTGTATCGTTTGGGATTATTCGATTCTCATTTTTCGAACTTAGTCGTACACTACCGATAGGAAGTTTTACCGATCAGTATCTACTCGCTGGCCGTACCGAGTATTTTTAATTATGGTGATCTAATCTACGATGTGGCGTATGCACGTCCGCAGGAGGCAAACTCACCTCGGTGCTGTTGTAGCGATCCGTAATTGGTCTTTTTTGGAATCATGTAAACGTATACCTGAGTAGCGACTACGACATCGGAGGGGGCTATACCAGAGAGATGCCTGCTCCATCTCATGTGTATTCCCTCGTCGGTATAAGAAAGCGTAAATGTGTTGAGTCTGCAAATTGACTTGACAATATTGAAGTTCTGGCCAATAGGATAATATCACAATTGCATTGTTCAGAGGAGAGCAAACATGGGAACTGATGCCGATAAAGCATTTGTTAAGCAAAGACTCCGCAAATTGAAGGCGGCTGCCATTAAGTATGGCGCGTCTCTCGAGTCTAATGCTTTTGATATTGAAGATTTACCATTTCTGGATGAAATTCGAGAGAAATTGGAGGTTTCAAGTTCGTTTGAGTACTTAAATGGTTTCGCTAAATTAGGGGTCGAAGTTGGCATTTCAGAAGCAAAAGAAGACTTTGAACAAAGCAAGAAATCTCGTGCCAAAATGGCGTTACTGTCAATTTCAATACATGACGAAGAAGAACTAGGGCATAGATTCTATAAGGATAGGCATTTGCACGGATTTCCGTAATCGGCTTAACGTGAAGCAGAACAAGATGCGCACATGAAAGAAATTCGCTCAGTGAGGCAATTTATCCAAATTTGCGCATCTGTTTTCGGTTGCAAATTATGTTCTTTCGACTTAAAATGGACAACATAACACCCGCCACGCCTCGGGCGAACATTTAAGTTCGTACTGCGCACCCTGGCGGGTTGTCGTTTTTTTGTGTCTAATGATTGAGTTGAATAGAGATGAAGTATGTTAAGGCCGCTTTTTCTCTAGATGTACTGATTGAAAAAGTCTAAGGTTGGGGTAGTCACTACCTATCCTGACGCAGAGCGTTTTCTGACGCACTTGGATTGTTTATAGCTTAAGCAGTACTACTTCGCTTACAGATAGAACGCGGGAAAACACGGTCTGACTGGCAGTATGTACAGTTTAGCAATATAGACAGTCTATAGGAATTTGACCGTCTTCGACTTAATCAACAAATGTTGGCATGATGAACCCGAACGATTCAAGTATGACTCCCGACAACTGTTTAAGGAACTGAGCAATTAACTGTCCCCTCTTCACTTATGGATTGGCCGGGAAAGCAGGCGGAGGTATTGATGTTTAGCACATTGGCTACTTGCATTTTCATAGACAGACTAGCACCGAGATAACAATTCTCCTCATAACGTCGCAAGTCATCTATCGGCGTACTAGTTCGCTGAGCCAGCATTTCTTGTGACCATCCACGGAAGATTCTCGTTTGTATAAGAAGTTTAGGCAGTACGGATAAATCAATCGTTTCAGGGAATTTGAAATTGCCTCCAACTAGCGCATTATACTCCTCAATGTCTTTACGAATATCAGTTGCAAAGCCTTCTAGAGCCTTTAATTCTAACATCCTGAATTGATTACCCGAACAGTTTTCTTCGGATTCGAGCTCTTCAATCCAAGTTTCCAATTCACTAAGGTGATTTTGCGAAGCAGAAAGTTGTAAATCGTTTAAGATCATCAGAGTATATTCCTCTGCCAAGAGTCGCTGAAAGGGGCGATTCTCTGCAACCCTTTTTTAAATTCAGTCCTTCGGATGTTTTGAAAAAAGTATACTATACGAGTCAATCTTCTTTACTTGTGTGTCGTCGTTGGCAAAAATTCGCCTCTAACCTTGTACTTCTGATTTGCCCATGGGTGCGAGATATCTGAGAATTCAGGATTAAGAACCTCGGTATTCACTCCATTAGGATTCCAAGCGACATCATAGTCGCCGGGATCAAATTTAGATGTTACGAAGCTCCCGTTCAGGTATAGTCGTCTACAACAGGCCATTGAGAATACTTCAACCGCTTCTATTAATCCATCAAATAGAAATTCTCTGCGGTCGGAAAAAGTGAATCTATCCTTCACCTCCTGTAACGTTGTATCGTGAACTCATTCGGGAAGCACACCGTGTTCGACATTAGGATAGGAAATTAGTTTTGGAATCATGAACTCAATGTAGTTATTAATCTTTTGCTTTCAATAGCTTTAGGGGAGATGATAGGTTGTTTCCGTCGACATGATGATATAAGTTGGAACTATAAAATTGATCCACTGACATTACAGAATGGCGAAAACTAATGTCGAAGACTCACAAAAATGCAATATTATCGGTTACCGGTCGCAAAGCACTGGTTGACTCGGTGTTGATCGATAAGCTGACGAAGGTTGCGGTAGCAAAGAAATTCAATATAAGTGTGACAACTGTAAGGAAATGGGTAAAGAGGTTTGTTTCCGAAGGCGAATCGGGATTAGAGGATTGCTCTTCGCGTCCTCATACAAGTCCACGAGCGACATCACCGGAAACAGTGGAAAAGATAATCAAAATGAGAGAGGAAGGAAAGTTCACATACGATCAAATTGCTCGTGAACTGAATATGCATAAACGGACTGTAAGTCGTCTTCTGGTTGGGGCCAATCTTTCTCAGCAGAATGATGTCGAGTCTATGAAGACCAAAACCTCCACACTGTGACGAAAGAAATGTCCCACGAGACCTAGTCCATCTTGACATAAAGACATTACGGAATTTCGACGAGGAGGAAATCCGGACAACAGAGGCCTTGGTGAGTTCCCCTTTCTGATTCTTGATGCTGGATACGAGAAGCTGCAGGTAAATGGCATTGTTCGCTATATTGCCGTTCTCATCGCCGTCGGTGTTGACCGAAACCGTAATTGCCGTATTCTCGGGGTATCTGTCGATTTGAAAGACGCTGAAATCCATTGTAAGGAATTCCTAGATTGCCTTGAATAGTGAAAATTAGCCTTTCATGCTTTCCTGCCTAGAACATTCTCCAACGCCATTAAGCCTATACGTTCAAATTTACGTAATTCCTCAGCTAAAGCGACTCGTTCAGGAAATTGGGGGATGCTACCTCCCAAGTTAGATCAACGTGAGGTTCGTCCAATCGAACCATTTTAAGCAACGCGTCTGCATCAACATCAAAATAAATCGCTAGTTATAATACAGATTCGGCTTTAAGTTTGAACTGAGTATCACGTTCCAATGCGATGAATTCATTATATTCAATATGTTTCTCGCGACAAATCTCTCACACAGAGCATGTGATTCCTCCTAGAAAAATAAACAAAACAATAGAAGTTTCGACAAGCTAAGTGACGTTTATTCGCAGGAGGTCTTTCCTCGAAGAATTTCTCGAATTTGTGAGCCATAATACCCGCATCGATTGGACCGTTATGAGAACTCTCCAGTTCATAAGCCCACTTGTACCTTGCTGGGGATATTGACATTGCTATTTTAGCCATCCTAAGTCATAAATTTGTCCGTCTGATGCAGGGTCATTTCAATATACGTATACCCTTGATCGCAGACATTAAGACCTATATCGCTCATTCTAGTTTATCAATTGAACCCTTTGGAGTAAGAAGGTGATTCATTTTAAAATTGGCAATTCTAGAACTCCCTGAGGTGGAAAATATCGATATTGCCCGAGAAGTTACGATTTTCTAGTATCTCTGTACCGTACGTTCGCATTATGCGACTGTCTCAACTCATCTCCTAGCGTTTGCTGATGAATACCGCTACTGCGTCATAATTCACTTGAAAGTTGCAACAATCTAAAGTTTTTTACAAGAAGGAAATCACATAAAGTCTAATACTTGACCTCAAGCACTTCGATTATTTCTCTGAGGGTAGCCATTTAGGATCAGATTGGTTGAGTATTGATTCACTACGAGCGCGAAAACGATCAAATAGGTATTCTTGAGGAAATACCCAAAATTTGCCCTGCTCTATTTGGTCGAGAGAGTTTTCAACCATTTCCTCAGCAGAAATTCCCTTCTCAGCCATCAATTTTCGCATTCGGTTGTGATACTTGGGGTTCCCGACCTCGACTTCATACTTCTCCAAGTTGAGTATGTCCGTCTTTACTGCACCAGGACAGATTGCAGAAACACCCACATGGGAATGCTCTTTTACTAATTCCTGATGCAAAGTTTCGCAAATCGATACGACAGCGTGTTTGGTGGCGTTATAGGCCCCACTTATTGGTGCGCTGACAAGGCCAGCAACTGAGGCGGTTGCAATAAATCTTGACGGAATCGATTGAGATTTAAGAACGGGAACAAAAGACCGCAGAGTGTTTGCAACACCAACTATGTTAACTTCAATAAGAAACTTCCAGTCGTTAAAAGATGTCTCATCCAATTGCCCCGTCTTCATTACGCCGGCGTTTGCAAACACTGCACTAACTGATCCCTTGAAATTTTTCTCTATACGTCGCGCAAGGTCATCAAGCATTTTTGCAGAACCTACATGACAATAAACTGGAATGGCATTCAGTTCGTCTGCGAGCGCATCAAGTTTATCTCCTTCAATATCACAGAGTACGAGGATCATTTCACGGGCATGCAATGATCGGGCAATCTGCTCCCCTATTCCACTAGCAGCACCAGTTATCACCGCTAGCTTGCCTCTTTCAAAGTAATTATGCATTGATAGTGTCCGGGTCAAAATGTGCTGTCATTGAAATAATCTTCCCATCTACGTTATAAGACATTACGCTGATGAGGTTGATTTCCATAATATTACCGCCGAACTCAATCGTCGCTCTTAAATGTGTTGCCGAAAAGTTGTCAACGATTATGGGCGACCCTATAATTTTCAGTCGTGGTTTCGCTGATAAAGCTTGCTTGTAGAACTCACGAATTTCCTGAATACCGTTCTTGCGCGGACTACCATACGGATCTTCAACTGTTGCATTGGAATCGTATAGATCACAAATTCCGTCCAGATTGCAGTCGGCAAATCCATTAACGTATGCATTGATCGTCGCTACGATTTTGTCGACTTTGTCATTAGAACTCATAGAATTTACTTCGTAAAATACCTACTGATCGTTTCGACTACGCAGGCGGGACGATCTTCTCCTTCGATTTCGATACTCACTCTAATTCGAGCTTGTACTGCCCCTTTCTTATTTTCAACTTCTAGAATCTCCCCTATTCCGCGAATCCTAGCCCCGCATCTAACAACGTTGAGAAAGCGTACTTTATCGCAACCAACGTTTACCGCATGTTTGAATCCTTGCACATCAATTAGTTCGGGTAAAAAGCGATTGACTAATGACAATGTTAAGTATCCGTGTGCAATTGTTGCTCCGTAAGGCCCATCAAGAGCCCGTTCGGAATCAACATGTATCCATTGATGGTCATCTGTACAGTTGGCAAATCCATCTATACGGTCTTGTTTCATTGTGAGCCAATCCGTCGGTCCGAGAGGAGTTCCTTCGGATCCAAATAATTCCTGAGGAGTTTCAAACAGCTTAGTCATTTGATCAGGCTCTCTGAGAAGATACTGAAACAATCTCACCAGTCATATAGGTCGAATAATCACTTGCTAAAAAAGCAATAACTGTTGCAATTTCCCAAACTTCAGCAGGTCGTCCGTATGCTTCTTTCGACTGTAACTCGGTTAAAAGTTCATCAGAAGTTACCTTACTCAAAAATGGATGCATTGCAAGTGAAGGAGCCACGGCATTCACCCGAATCCCAAATTCTGCTCCCTCTAATCCTGCGCAACGTGTTAAAGCCATAACGCCTGCCTTAGCAGCCGCATAGTGGGCTTGCCCTTTTTGAGCTCTCCAGCCAAGTACTGACGCATTATTTACAATAACTCCACCTCCATTTCCTTTCATATGAATCATTCCGGCTCTTGTCATACGGAAACATGCGTTCAATGACACATCTAGAACGTTCATCCACTGTTCATCCGTCATGTCGATAAGTTCAGCAGTTCCTCCTAGCCCAGCGTTATTAACCAGAATATCAATCTTACCAAACTCATCTTGAACTAGTTTGAATGTTTGATCGACTTGGTCTTGTTTGGTTACATCGCAAATTATCGTTCGAGGATTCTGACCAGTCTCTTCGGCCAATCTGCTTGCTGCCTGCTCTAATCGTCCTTCATGGAAATCAGAAATTACAATTCTGGCTCCCTCTTCAGCAAACCGTTTAGCTGTTGCAAAACCGATTCCTGTTCCTGCCGCTGCCGTGATTAAGGCAGTTTTCCTTTTCAACAGATCACGTGGCTCGGGCGGCCTGGGTATTTGGTTCAAATTTCCCATCTGAATCAATCTCTTGGTAATCCTAATGCTCTTTCAGCAATGATATTGCGTTGTATCTGATTTGTCCCTGCGTAAATCGTGTCTGCGCGAGAAAACAGAAATAATTTTTGCAATCGATTAAGTTCACCATCGGGAGTTATCCGGTCTGACTCATCGCCCATCACTTCCATCGCTAACTCGCCCAAATCTCGATGCCAGGTCGCCCAATAAAGTTTTGAGATATAGGCTTCTCGGCCCAGTTTCGGTTCTTTCCCGTCTCCGAGCATCCTGAGAGCATTCATTCGCATGATTTTTAATCCGCCCCATGCTTTAGCTATTTTTTGGCGAATTATAGGAATTTTCATAGCGCCGTTACGTTTAGCTGTTTCTATAACCATTCTTAGCTCGTTCTTAAATAGCATTTGTTGTCCTAACGTAGACGCTCCGCGCTCAAACGACAAAGTTGCCATCGCAATTTTCCAACCCTCCCCAACGTCTCCGATTATATTATCCGCACTCGTCACCGCATTGTCAAAGAATACTTCATTAAACTCGCTGGAACCGGTCATCTGAACGATTGGACGTATGGTCACTCCAGGTTGATCTAAAGGAACAAGTAGATACACCAATCCTTCTCGGCCTTTTGAGTCAAGTATTGAACGTGCAATAAGGAAACACCAGTCTGCTTCTCTCGCTAGCGATGTCCAAATCTTCTGTCCATTAATGACCCATTTTCCGTTTTCTATAGTCGCCTTCGTGGAAATATTAGCTAGATCGGAACCTGCATTAGGTTCTGAATATCCCTGGCACCAAAATTCTTCTCCGTTCCGGATGGGAGGCAAAAACCGCTTCTTTTGATCTTCAGTTCCGTAAGCAATGAGAGTTGGAGCAAGAAGGGTCTCACCAATATGTCCTGACCGTCCCGGACCGCCTGCGCGAGCGTACTCTTCGTTGAATATCATTTGCTGGGCAAGGGATAAACCTCGTCCTCCATATTCTTTCGGCCAACCAATTCCGATCCATCCACTCTTACCCAGTACCTTTTCCCATTGCTTACGTTCCTTGATGTATGCGTTTTCATCCCCCGGACCACCCCGATTCCGTATAGATTCGAAGTCGCTGGACAGGTTGTCTTCGAGCCAACCTGCAACCTCGGAGCGAAAATCTTCATCTTCGGGAGTGAAATCTAAATTCATATTTCAGCATTGTTATGATTGGTAGAGCAATTAGTTCACGCGATATCTTTGGAGTATACAGAAAAGCCATACGAGACCTCGTTCGCATAGAATAGAGATGCGAGGCATAATCCCAAGTCACAACTTCGTCCCCACGGCGTTGAATAGTATCGCCTGCTTACATTAGAAAAATGTGCAAGATGCTACTGATCGCATAATTGCTACATATCCGATCAGTCCATCTACTTCGGCATTCGATGATCGTAAGTATACCACTTAACGCGCATCGTCAACTCCCTTTATCCTATAAACACAGACGTATGTTTGTTTGGAATCATCCATTAACTTTTCCGAACCAGAAATTCGTCTTGTTTTTGGATTTCCGAGATAACTATTCTGTAAATTAGGGATCTATCAAGCTATTGACACATATACTACCAAAGAACTTTGAAACATATCGCTGGAATCAAGGCCTTAACAGTATTTGAAGATTGCTCACAACGACCTTTGTTAATGGACAATCGTCACACAGGAATTTCAAGTGATTCGCTATACAGAAAGTTGCGGTATATTTACTCTGCTACACCGCAACAATAGGCATCCTTTGTATAATCAAACCGTTCGAGTTCGTTAGCCCTCCACTATATGTGCTAATAGCTTGATAGTTCCCAAAAAATTTGATTAAGCTTCGAAGATTTCAGATTTCATTCTTAACTCTTGCAATACGGTACGCAAATTCGGGTTGTTGGTCAGTAACATTGTTTTAATTGCGCGTAGTTTCGACCTCACAGACTGTTCGAAAATGGCAAAGCACAACTCATCGTCAAGTCTTGACCGGTAATAGAAGCCGTCGATTTCTGGCATTTCCCGGAATATTTCTAATGCGAATGCTCTAGATTCATCGTAGTTTGTACTTTGACGAAAAGCGGTTGGAACACCAATCGAATTCGGGTTTCCATCATTTAAATCCAGCAAGTTTAGGCGCAAAGTTGAATCGATTACTACGCAAGCGCAGGCATTCAAAGCGCCTGCCGAAAGCACTCTGCTTTTATTGTTATTAAATTCATCTCGAATCAAAGTCTCTCGAATCGCAGTTTTGAAGCTGGAAGCGGCGTATAGTATCTTATATTCGCGGTTTGGCGCGGAGAATCGTCCATCTCCATAGCCGGTTCCGAGCGGGTTATCTTTAAATTCTTTAGGTATAATTCGCCAAGCCCCGCCTATGGTCACATATCTTGAAATAAGATGGAGGTCAGGAAAACGCTTAGTCCCCATTCTAAGTAAAATCCATCCTCAAGCTGACAGACAAGTCTAGCACACGCCCTAAATCTTCTTGAAAGTGAACGTCTAAAGGACGAATAAGTTCATTCTGTACTAATTTTTCGGTTACTAAATACTGCCATAAGTCTGTAGGTTTTTCGTAAATATGAGTGAGTTTGTCTAGGAATGGTGCTATTCTGCCGTCGCGAATTTGCGCTTTTGGTACGCGCATTTCTCCGTTCTTGTTTACAAAACCAACTACTTTGCCAGATTCAACCCACTTTTTTACAATGAACTGTTCAACTTCAAGTATAGCAGCTGCTTGTTCCATTGAGTAGGTGGCATAATACTCATTGTTTTCTTCTACATAAACTACAGGAACACCTAGTGGTAAATTTGCTTCTTCGTCAGACAAAGGTACAATTCCAATGCCATCTCCGACAATGTTAACAGGAAGCAAATTAGGTGTAGTTTCTGACGAGTTAATATTCGGTGTTTGGAGTTTTGTACTATCAGTTAAGATCGATTCCGCAAAGGGATCTATAGATTCGTCGTAGAAACTTGTTTGGCGGTTCTTAGTCAGAATCGGTTTACTTTTTAAAGATTCCGGAACTTTTGGTTCCAAAGTATAAGTCATTCCCTTCGAAACGACTTGGGCAACATTTCGTCTCGTTTTAGTCAGTTTACTAGAAGGCTCCAGAGGATTTCCTTTCTTCTGTTGCTGACTCGAAGTTTTGTTTGAGACTTTTGTCATCAAAATCTCCATCAATATATTATTCCATATGGTATCAAATAATTGTCGAAAAAGCAAGATTTGATTGCTACGCTAACCACGTTCTAACGTACTCGGATAGAACGGAGTATCTCCGTGATTGGCCGTCTTCGGAACTTGAACATCCAGCATTCCAACTTGCGTCGCTAGACGTTTCGGCTTGTAACCGTTGACATAACCACGACGGTTTTCGCTGGTTCGCTCGTAGTGTTCTGCACCGAGGAACTGCTCCCGTTCCATTCGTATGACGACGTTAAAGATCATCTCCCTGATCTCTTTAAAGGGGAACTCCCCTTCGCGGTAGAATTGCTTCAGAAAAGCCTTCATTATGTTATAATCATCGTTGTCCATTTCTGTTCTCCTAAATAGACGTTTAACAGGACCCCCTATCGAGGGTAGCAGATTTTGACAATCGATTCCGGGGGATTTTAAAATCCCCCGGAATCGATTTCCAAATTTCAATTTTCAGACTTGTCATTACACTACCCCTATCCCCTATCCAGAAGGAATATTGAATTGGATGTACAATTTCAATCTAGTGCAACGACGGTATTGGATTCGGCTTCAATACAGATTGATTCGGAACGCTTCTCTAAAGTTGCCGCACGGGCTTATGCTCGCATTGCCAAAGCATGGAAATTACCTGATGCTATTGCTACATCTTTGATTGGTGTCAGTCTTCGGACTTGGGAAAGTTTCATTAATGAGGAATGGAACGGAAGGCTAGAACAAGATCAATTGAGGCGAATCAGCGCCATTGTTGGGCTATACAAGGCACTTCATCTCTACTTTAGTGAGAAACTAGCTAACAAATGGGTAAGTTTGGCGAATACAGGTCAAAGTTTTGGCGGAAACAAGCCCATAAACCTCATGCTAGATGGCGGTTTTCCCGCCGTAATGAAAATACGGAACTATGTTGAAGCACTTAGAGGTGGGCTATGACACCGCCTCTAACAAACATTTACCAAGATGCTACCGTTTGATTGATTCCGACTAAATACTATATTCCGCCTTTTCTAAAACCTTTAGCAGAAATCGAATCGGAACTACCCGTTCTACTTGAGTTGGAAAGTATAACTGACGAAAGTCTCAACAGTCGCTTAAATGGACTCTACAGAATTAAGTTTCGTGACGATGCGCTGCAAGTTTGGGGACAAACACATATAAATGCAGCATTTTCACACCGTCGTCTTGAAGGCAATCGCTTCAAAACAGTCGATTTCGGTGCATGGTATGCTTCGTATGATGATCTTACATCTATTGATGAAGTCTCATACCACCGTACGCGGGAACTCGTGGCTGTCAACTTTTTCGAAGATGAGGTTATCTATCAGGCGTTGCTCGCCCAAATTAGCGGAGAGTTCCGCGATTTGCGCCAAGCTGATTCGGAAGAACCATTTCTTGGCAAAAATCCGGAGACGGCAATTCCATCGCCTCTCGTTGACGTTTATAATCTTCCAGGTTCATTGATAGGCTCCTAATACGGATTAAGACGATTTGGAGGCTTGATTGCGAGAAGCGTTTTCAGGGGATTTTGAAATCCCCTGGAATCGATTTCCAAATTTCAATTTCCAGATTTATCATTACAACTACCTGAATAGTTTGAGAACTGTGGAAAAATCAGCAAATAGGAAACTACTATTCTTCGTAGTAGTATAAACATGGTCACAGAGGAATGTATCTCATGAGAACAACCGTTACCATTAACGATGATTTGTTAGCAAAAGCAAAGAAATTTTCGGGGGTTTCTGAAAATTCCAAACTAATCCGTCAGGCGATCCGATTCATCATCGCAAAGGAAAAAGCTGTTCGTTACGCTGAGCAAACCGGAAATAGGAAAGATTTGAGAGATATGATGTTCCAACTATATGACAGTAAGGTTGATACGTGACTATGGGCATTCATGAGTACCAATGCTGTTTTACTTGATTCTCCATTATAAGAAGGCAAATTGAACGAGGATCACTGTTCAAGTCGAATACGACTTGCCTGGCGAAGCCAAATAACTTAGTTCAATCGTCTTTCAGTCCGATCGATGAATATCTACCGCATAGTCTGAGAATTGTGGTAAAAGAACAAATAGGAAACTTTTATTCTTCGTAGTAGTATAAACATGGTCACAGAGGAATGTATCTCATGAGAACAACCGTTACCATTAAAGATGACTTGCTAGCGAAGGCTAAGGAGTTTTCGGGGGTTTCTAAAAACACGGAACTCATCCGTCGAGCGCTCCTATTCGTCATAGCAAAGGAAAAAGCTGTGCGTTACGCCGAGCAAACTGGAAATTTGCACGATATGACGGATATGGTATACAAGTTATATGACGATGTCGTGGATAAGTAACCCCGCACACTGAAGAATATCAATGCTGTTTTACCAGACTCTCCGTTTTTAAGAAGGTATGTTTAATGAGGATAACTGTTCAAACAGAAAATGACTTACTAAGCGAAGCTAACGAGCTTACTTGAATCAACTTCAGTCCGATCTACGAATATCTATCGCCTTTCTATTGAATAGTTTGAGAACTGTGGTAAAATGAACTAATAGGAAACTACTATTCTTCGTAGTAGTGTAACATATAGTCGCAGAGGAATTTATCTCATGAGAACAACCGTTACCATTAAAGATGATTTGTTTGCGAAGGCTAAGGAGTTTTCGGGGGTTTCTAAAAACACGGAACTAATCCGACGAGCGCTCCTATTCGTCATCGCAAAAGAAAAAGCTGTTCGTTATGCTGAGCAAACTGGAAATAGACTAGACAAGATAGACATGGTGACCAAGTTATATGACGATGTCGTGGATAAGTAACCCCGCACACTGAAGAATATCTAACCATTTTTACCCTACTCTCCAATTGACGAAGGTGTATTCAATGAGGATAACTGTTAATATAGAAGATGACTTGATAAGCGAAGCTAAAGAGCTTACCAAAATCAACCACACTCAGGATCTTATCCGATATGCCGTTGAGCGCATGAAGGAGTATGAGGCCTTGAGAGAGTTAGTGAAGCTGGGAGGGACTGAACCAGATTTGCGCTTAGCTCCACGCCGAAGACCAGTAGTTGTTGACTAGATGCCTTCTGCAAGTATTCTTGCCGATTCTTCCGTTTGAATCAATTACCTTCGTCAGGGACACGACGGGCTTATCAAGCTTATTAAAGATCCAGATATTGTAAGTCATCCTTTTGTGATTGGGGAAGTAGCGGCTGGGAGTCTCAGCAATAGAAGTAAAGTGATATCAGGACTCCAGTCTGTTATTCAGTTTAAAATTGCTCCAGATAATGAAGTGCTTGATCTTATGGAAAAACACAAAGTTTACGGACGAGGTGTTGGTTATATTGATTGCCATTTACTAGCCGCAACAGTTTCACATGAAAATGCCCGGCTTTGGACTAATGACAGGCGACTCAATTCTGTAGCCGGTGAACTTGGAATTGAGTACAAACAGAAACCGGAGCAAAAAATTTTTGATACTAAGTTCAAATTCGGGGTGCCATAAACAATTATATTTGAATCTAGGCTTTCACGTGAATTGTTTAGGAAACATCACCTTGTGCAACTAAGGTAATCAATTTTGTTTCTTGAACATTCTAACAAATTGTGTACGGTCTGTGAAATTCAGGCGAAATTTTAACGACGTATTCTCCGTCACCAAGTATCCGCTCACCGAGCCCTACCACCAAGAATTATAGAACAGATTCATAATCGCACACCTAATCGTCTTCCCGCTCGTCTCAAGCGTCAGAGTGAAAATCCTCATTTTTTGAATTAAATTCTGATTTCATGTTTCGACACTGTTTTGTTCGATAGATTCCGCGATTCGTTCACGCCATACTTCGGGAGTATCCAGCAAAGCTAGACCAGCCCTCGCTCGCTTAAAATAGAAATGTAAATCATAGTCCCAAGTCACTCCAACACCCCCGTGGAGTTGAATAGCGTCTGCTGCAACCTTGAAAAATGTCTCCGATGCTACGGACTTCGCAATCGCGGCATATTCAATAAGTTCATCGGTCTCCGCTTTAGCGGCTGCTAGATATACAGCTGAACGCGCTTCCTCAACGGCTGTCATCATATCGGCGCACCGATGCTTTATCGCCTGAAACGATCCAATCGCTTTTCCGAACTGTTTACGTTCTTTCGCATAAGCAACTGTAGCATTGAGCATGGCCTCTGCTCCTCCAACTTGTTCTGCTGCAAGCGATATTGCTGATTTAGCTTTTGCTTGAAGAAGGTTCTTACGTAACTCTTTGTCTTCAAAAACAAGTTTAGGAGTGATCTTGTCGAATGTTAGATCGCATATCGAACGAGTTTGATCGACTGTTTCAACCGGGGTAACTGTTAAAGCAGTATCTGACTTATCAACAGAAAGTATCTGAGTGTCGGTTACGAGAAATATCAAGTCTGCCGTTCCGCCATCAATGACGTTTTTTACTGTCCCTGAAATAGTACCTGAGTTAGACAAGTCACCTAGTACGGCGATGGTTGATGTAAGAGTACCTTGGGTAATACGTGACAAAATAGTGTCTGCTACATCGCTTCTAGCGGAAAGCAATACATCCGTCGTCAAAACACATGTCGCAAAATACGGCGACATGAAAAGAACTTTTCCCATTTCTTCAGCGACAAGAGCTCGTTCAATTGCGCCGAGTCCTGAACCTCCTAATTTTGTGGGTATCGTTAAACCGGAGAAACCAAGCTTGACTGCAAACGTATTCCATACGTCAACGTCTATTTTTTTAGACGATTCAACTAATGCTCTAAACCCACCCGACTTCTTCCAATCATTCATAAACGATGCAGCCGTCTTGCGTATAATTTCTTGATCCTCGGTAAAATTGGCATCCATAATGGCAACACTATGCCCCATACACAGGTTGAGGTGTCTCTGCTTCTTCAATTAGTCGATGAACGTTCTTTCCAAATTCCTCAATTTCAAACTGAGCCTCTTTGTCAATTTCCCGCCCCCGTCTATACCCATCGACTAATGACATTTTTCCTCCATAGATTTCAAAACAACGTCCTGTAACTTCACTCGACTGTTCGGATACCAACCAAACTATTGCTGGAGCAACGTTGGCAGGATCGTAAGTATCAAAACTACCGTCTTCTGGAGGTTTCATTACATCATCAAAAACACCGGCTGTCATTCCTGTTCGGGCTTGTGGGGCAATTGCATTAACAGTCACTCCATATCGTCTCAGTTCTGCTGCTTGTACTAGGGTAAGGGAAAGAATTCCGCCTTTGGCTGCTGAATAATTAGATTGTCCGACCGAACCGAATAATCCAGCACCAGACGAAGTATTTATGATTCTCCCGCTAACGCTCTTTCCTTCTTTGAACTTTGTTCTCCAATACTTTGAGGCATGAGAAGCAATACAGAAATGTCCTTTGAGATGAACATTCATTACCGCCTCCCAGTCGTCTGAAGTCAAACTAGTAAACATTCGATCACGATTGTTACCCGCGTTGTTCACGAGAGCGTGTAGATCGCCAAATGTTTGAATAGCTTCCTCTACGATCTTGCTTGAAGCTTCATAGTCTGTAATATCATATGTGCTTACTATAGATTCTCCGCCTGCTTCATTAATTTCCGAAACACAGTTCTTGGCAGTTTCCGAATTGATATCGTTGACGACAACTTTAGCCCCCTCTTTCGCCAATCGTAGTGCGTACGCTCGGCCAAGTCCGCCCCCTGCGCCGGTCACTATCGCTACTCGTCCTTTACAAATTCCCATGTTCCAACTTCTCTTAATCTAGTCTTTGGCGATTATATAATTGTCTAGACGACGGTCAGACAGTTCCGAGCTTTCTTGAGAACACCCCGCAGTTTGTTGCGTGTCACTCTCAATTATTCTTCCCCAACGAACTACCACGAGAATTTATCACCGCCCGTGCCTGCGAAATAGGATTGGCATATTACAGATATAGGATCGAACAGACATGTTTGCAATTTTCTAGACAACTATTTAATCGCCTAGTCTTTCAATAATTGTAACATTCGCTTGACCACCGCCTTCACACATGGTCTGAAGGCCATAACGGCCTTTTCTGCGTTCAAGTTCGTTCAAGAGGGTTGTCATCAGCTTAGCTCCAGTTGCCCCAAGGGGATGACCTAAAGCGATGGCTCCTCCATTAACGTTAGTTTTCGAGTGTGGGAATCCGGTTTCTTTTAACCAAGCCATTGGAACTGATGCGAATGCCTCATTTATCTCCACTAAATCAATATCTTCCCAATGAAGCTTAGACTTTTTTAAAGCGTGTTCGGTTGCAGGAATCGGGGCTGTCAACATCCAAATAGGATCGTCTGCAAGTACACTCATATGATGAATTCTTGCTCTTGGTTTGAGTTCGTATCGTCTGACCGCTTCCTCAGAACAAATAAGCAAGGCCGATGCTGCGTCGCAGGTCTGACTAGAGACAGCGGCTGTTATTCGGCCTCCTTTTTGCAATGGTTCAAGTTCTGCCATTTTCTCTAGACTTGTGTTCTTCCGAACAGTTTCGTCCATAGTTACATTCTCTAATGGCATGATTTCTGTCTCGAAATATCCCTTCTCTATCGCATTTGATGCCCTGTTATGACTCTCCACAGCATATTCTTCCATCTCTTCCCGAGAACAGTTCCACTTTTCGGCAATCAATTCAGCGGATTTGAATTGTGTAACTAGTCCGTCACCAAATCTATCTACCCAACCTTTTGATCCTGTGAAGGGATCATTGAATCCCAGAGCTTGCCCGGCTAGCATTGCCGATGAGATGGGAACTTGGGTCATAGTCTGTACACCACCTGCTATAATAACATCTTGTGTACCACTCATAACAGCTTGTGAAGCAAAATGAATCGCTTGCTGAGAACTACCGCATTGGCGGTCGATTGTTGTGCCGGGAACGTGCAGAGGAAGTCCAGCTGCTAACCAGCAAGTTCTCGCTATATCGCCAGCTAAAGGGCCGACGGTGTCGACACATCCAAGAATCACGTCTTCATAGTCTTCGGCCGGAACATTATTTCGTTCTACCAAAGTTCTAAGTATAAATCCTCCTAAGTCAGCGCCATGAACATGAGCTAGTCCGCCTTTCTTTTTACCCGTCGGGGTTCTTACGGCATCTATAATGTACGCTTCCGGCATTTTTTACTTCTATAATCTCGGTAGAGTTAAATTTTTAGTTGTGTCTGGTTAGGATTTGAGATTTAGAACCTATGTCCAATTTGAAATAGAAGAAACTTCAATTATTCAAATCGTTCTCGTAAAGGAACAAAGCCTCTGTCTTGCTTTATCTCCTTTGCTAAGAGACATTCTTAACTCAAAATTCGATAGTTCCCCTGTGTCTTCGTTCAATGGCTAAGTACTCTTAACCTACCATGTCCACCGCACTCCTGCCGACAAATCTCCAACGGACGGTCGTTCAGTACCGTCAGGAAAGTCGCCGCCAACGGTATTTCGATATGTGCCTTGCATGAAAAGCATCGCCCTATTGGTGATCGCAAGAGAACCGCCAGCAACAATCTCAATTGCGGTTGGAGATTCTATCTGGTCGGAGAATGTTCTAGAGGCGAAATTAACATCCCATGAGTCCATGGTGTCGTGATAGATATTACCCCGCAGATACCCTTCAAACATGGTCTCGCCAAGTTTTCCGAATTCAGCACCCCCACCTAATCTGAGTGTTCCACCGCCTTCAAGTCCAAACTCTGCTAATCCATTGGGAGCATCGACTGTTTGAGAGATGACCCTTCCCCAGGAAGTTTGGAACTGAGCCACCAGAGTAACGTCTTCACTGACTTTCATCCTTTGTCCGATTTCAAAACTGATAAACTGAGCGGAGGCTTTATCTCCATTTAAGATATTGAGAGAGTTTAACGAATTTAAATCCGTTGTGATCTGATTAAACTGGCTTTGTAAATCGAGATACATTCCATTATTGCGGTACCACGTCGCTGTTGCTCCGACCCCCATTCCACTCGATTCAAATAATCCGGTTTCACTGTTGGTGACGATATCTGTCTCGATCGTAGTGTTTTGAGCGGTTATCGAGAAGACCCAAACGCCCTCCGGGTTCTCTAATACAGCAAAATCATATCCTGCCTGATAACCAAGCGTGTCTGTTTCAAACTCAGATGACCCACCGCCCATTGTTCCGTATTGGCGAGTTCCACTGATTACCCTTGTCCACGTTGATTTTCTGATTGAGCCATTACCGTCTCTGAGATGTTTTCCACCGATTCTTTGATGCATACTCGGTGCTCGTGCGAAGGCATCAAATAGAGTAATCGGCATTGCCGTAAGCATTGGACCGGTGACTGGTATTCCAGCAAGCACGAAAGCGTTTTGTTGAGAATCATAAGTCATCGTATAGCTAACACCACCAGACGAGTAAACTCTGTCTAGGACAAACGCATCTGAAGACGTTGCAGAGTTCACGTTAACGACTGGAATACTTCTTTCTCGTCCACCGATGCGAGAAATATCTCGTAAACTCACCGTCGTTTTTCCGGAAACAGCCCCTTGAACTATAAGTTTGTCGGTGTTTCCAGCTGAGAAGTCAACGTCAATAGTCACTCTGCCACCGCCTATGAAAGCTCCTGAAACGGTAAGCGAATCATTGGCTTCGCCGTCTTGCATATTGAGCGTTCCGGTCAGCGTGAGGGAGTTTGCGCTAAGTGTTTGTTCTCCCCGAACGACTAAGCTTGTTTGATTAGACATTACTATCTGTTCCCAGTTAACAAACTGGTTAGCTCGTAATGCCACATCACCTGAGTTAATGGTGAGAACATCTCCAGAACCTGCTCCCCCATCAAGCACGAAGGATCCAAAGGAGTTTGAAGCAAACGTCAGTCGATCGTCACCACCGCCTAGTGTTATAGATCCTGCAATGGTTACTCCGGCATTTACGGTTATGGTAGACGGGCCTTCGCCGTTGTTGATCGCAACATTGCTATTCGCAGAGATATTTGCTCCTCTATTGAGAGTAATCGTAGTAGCCCCTGAAGTGGATGTTTCTATAGCTGCTCCCGTCGAGCCACCCCGCACCGAATGCGCTGTCGTAATGTTGATGGCACCGCTACTGTCATGACGAGCTCTTATAGCGTTTGATGCGGAGGCAGTAGCATCACCGCTGAGATTAATAGTGATTGCACCGTTACCTGCACTCCATGCGTCGATAGCGTGACGTCGACCTGAGACTTCTCCGGCATCAATTGCGAGCGTCGTTCCACTATCAGCGACAAAAGCCGAAATAGCAGTGTCGTTTTGAGCAGTTACGTCTCCATTGGCATTTATATCAATGCCTCCGGACCCTTGAACCCTAGCATTGATCGCGACACCACTTTGACTCGTAATGGAACCTGTAGAGGTAATGGAGACATCGCCAGTTCCTCCAGAGTTTGTAGCGATGATCGCATCTTTGGTTGCACTGACTTGGCGGGTATTGACGGTAACAGCTGCAGATTTACTATACGCATGTACTCCAGAGCCTGTTGCATCAAGGTTGCCGGTGAGAGTTACAGAGACGGCTCCAGCTCCTTCTGATTTAGCAATGATCCCGTGGGCATCAAAGTTAGGAGGTGGTGGAGGCGGAGGTGTCGTATTTGTGCCTGTGTTCGTCCCCGTATTTGTGCCTGTGTTCGTCCCCGTATTGGTTCCGGTGTTTGTTCCCGTATTCGTGCCGGTATTTGTTCCTGTTCCGGTCGTTGGAGGCGGAGGTGGGGAGGGTCTAATGACGCCAATCTCACCTACATTAATTGTGACATCTCCTTCCTTACTTGCTGCATAGAGAACAGTTGCACTTCCCATCAATGCCCCAGTTGCTCTTATCGAAACAGAACCTGATGTTCCGGTGTTTTTCAAAACTACGCCGCTAGAATTCCCTCCTGTGACGCTAGAAACCGTTGCATTAACCGCCCCTTGCTTACTCATAGCGTAAATTGCTGTTCCGTCACTTTTAATCAATTGAGTTGTCGTTACAGTAACCGATCCCGATTCGCCAGTGTTCTTGAGAACTAGTCCGCTTGAGTTCCCCGTCACAGTGGCGAGATTAACAGTAATAGTACCATTTACACTTGAAGCATCGACGGCAGTTCCACTACTTGTGATCGTTCCAGTCGAGGTTATTGCGATAGAACCAGCATCGCCTGTGTTTTTAACCTCTATCCCTTTTCTATCTCCAGTTACCGTGAGCGCACTGACAGTAACACTCCCTTCCATGCTCATAGCGTAGATTGCTGTTCCGTCACTCTCTACAGTATGAGTTGCTGTTACAGTTACAGAACCCGATGTTCCTGCGTTTTTAGCAACAACACCGCTAGCATTGCCATTGGTAGCTGATACCGATACATTAACGGTGCCTTCTTCGCTAGACGCGTAAACTGCCGTGCCACTTGTAGAAACCTCTCCAGTTGTTGCGACTGTTACCGTTCCTTTAGTTCCGGTATTCTTAGCAACAACACCAGAACCATTACCCGAGACAGCAACTGCGTTAACATTGACACTGCCCTCCTTACTCATCGCGTAAATGGCAACGTTATTGCCAGTGATCGTTCCTGTTGCTCGTACCGTTACAGATCCGGACGTACCGGTATTCTTCGCGACGAGTCCGCTTCTTGTTGCTGTAACTGCTCCCGACGCATTTACGGTAACAGTCGAAGCTTTGCTGTAGGCATAGACACCCGTTCCACTGCTGGTGACAGCACCTCGCGTTTGAACGACCGTGGCACCAGTTTCATTCTTCGCCGTTACGCCGATGCTACCGGCTTCTACTTCATTAACATCAATTTCGACTCTGGCTCCTTTTCCTTTCGTATCAATGGCAGTTGCTGCTGGATGGGAAGCAGCAACTTTGGCGGTTGACCTTACATTAATGTTTCCATTTCCAGAGGATTTTGCTTCAATTGTTGTACCATTCGATTCTAATGAGGCGGTTCCTGTTAAACTGATAGAAACATTGCCATTGCCACTTGTAGACGCATACACAACTCCCGTGGCTGAGCCAGACGCACTTAACGTTCCACCTTCTGAGGCTTGGGTTACCGTTATGCCAGCCTGTCCAACAAAGTGAAATGCCCGTCCGCCTTCAACATTAGACGTTGTATCACCACTCAAAGTAGCAACTAAACTCGTACTTCCACCGGCGAAAAAATACTCCGAAAGAGAAACACTACCGGTACAACCATAAACTCCAACGGCTGAAGCGGTACAGCGTATATTTCGTGCTTCTCCTGAGAGTGTGAAAGTTTTGGTGTTGGAATCAAATTGCAGTGAATACCGATAAGACCCGGAAACAAACTGGCTACTCCCTATTGTGAAAGCAGAAGCCGTAACAGTTCCAGCCACCGTTATAATGTCAATGGAATCATCCAATATAAATCCGGGACTCGACTCGTCTGTAATTCTGATAGTTTTTACATCCGTTACATCTCCGCTGACCACCACCGTATCAGCCGTTCCTGTAACGAAGTCGATATCTATCACTATGACACCATCACCAGAGAATTTGTTTGAAACCGTCAATGTATCGCCGACCGTTTCATTTGCCATAGAAATCGTGCCAGAAAGCTTGAGCTCGTCAGTCGTGACAGTTAATGCTCCTCCTGCAGTAAAAGTTGTACCCGTTCCAAGAACAATACGCTCCCAGTTAATCCAATTGGTGGTTTCTATGGCTCCTCCAACGGAATTCAGTGTTAGCACATCAACAGAGGTGTCGGTGCCAGCATCTTCACCTCCATCTAATATCTTCGTGCGATCAAAACTGCTACCCGCTTCAAATGTCAAAACATCTACACCGGCAGATAGTCTTATCTCTCCACTTACTGTTGCCCCCGAGTTAACTGTGACGGAGGTATTAGATTCATCGTCGGAGATTGCGACTTCGGCAGTGATTGTGCCACTGTTAATGACGACAGTGGATGTTCCATTATTTGTAAAAAGTGATAGTCCTTTAGCACCTGAAGCTGTTGCTGTAATATCATTTGCAATCGTGAGTGTGTTGTTTCCAGATGAGTTTATAGCAACGATCCCGTTACGTGTACCTGAAATAGCTCCCATGGTTGATATAGTCGTACCACTCGAAGCTATCGTTTCAACCTTTATACCACCCGCTACTCCAGTTACGCTCGCTCCTGAGTTAATCGTCAGTGAAACCGTTGGGGCGCTTGAGAACGAACGGAGGAAAATCCCGTATTCAGCACTCGTTCCGGAGGCTGTTACATCCCCAGTAACTGTAACAGTGAACGTTCCCGTTGAGGTGCTACCATCTTTACCGTGAACGGCTTCAATCCCGTGCTTGGTTCCTTCTACATCTTCGGCTGACAGAACTAAGTTCGTTCCGTAATGCCTAACTTCAAGACCGTTTCTCGCTGTTGAACTACTCAATCCTCCTCTAATTGTACCCGAAGCTGTAATCGTACTAGAGCCTGTTGCGTTATTAGCATTACTTTGTTTATTCTGAATCCAAACACCGACTTTCTTACCGTCGATGACACTCCCAGAATGACTGACAAAGGTCACATCACCACTGAATGTTCGTTGAAACACTCCGTAATCTTGTGCCGATTTAACCGTGCCAGAAACGGTTATAGACGTGTTACCGGAAGCTTCATTGTAAGCACTTAGTGCGGTTGTTCCTGATGTTCCACTCGTGGTGACCGAACCGCTCACCACTAGGGTTAAGTCTCCACTGTAGCCATCGTCTAAATAGAGTTCGACACCATCGCTCGCAACAGACATTGTTCCAGTGAAAGTTACACTAATATCGTGATTTCCGGACGCAAAAACAACGATACCGTCTCGGCCTCCCGTCATAGTGCCTGACATGTTTACAGTTACGTCTCCAGAGGAGTCATCCCCGTAATGTCCGATACGCATGCCAGACCCGGTTGACGTGACATCACCCGTGACTGAGATCGTAATATCTCCATTATGATCTCCTTCCATATCTATCAATATCGCCGCTGAACCAGCGTTTGTATCTGCTCCTGTCACAACAATATCGCCAGTGACCGTGACCGAAATATCCCCTGAGGTATTTCGACTATAACCACTATCCATGAAAATTCCGTAGTTTCCAGCTGCAATCGAGGCCGTCGTGATAGACATAGCACCAGGTCCTCTCGGATCTATAGCGATAGCATGTTTACCTGATGCTGTAATCGCTCCTGTCGCTGATATGGTTATACTTCCACCACTCTGAGACGACTTTACGTAAATTCCGCGTTGTTTGGCAGCAATCGTTCCAGCTGTCGTAATAGTTTTGTCACCACCACTTCCGTCAGCTCTTATATGAACTCCGTGCCGACCACTCGCTGTTAGATTGCCCGCCGCACTGATCGATACTGTCCCGCCTCCACTACTCGTTTGTCGGACATAAATCGCGTCAGCCGAATTACTGGTAACAGAGCCAAAAGCAGAAATCACCGTATTAATACCAGTTCCATTTTCAGCAAACACATAGATCCCTGTATTGCTAGATGTAATACTCCCATCTGACATGACAGTGATATTTGTGGAAACCGTGCCGCTAGTGTTTCCGCTTCGTGACATGTAAACGCTGATTCCTCGTTGAGCACTGGCAGTTACCGTGTGAGCGCTAATTGTAACGTTTCCGCTTCTGACTTGATAGGCGAGAATCCCTATGTTTGTTACCGCGGTAACTGCTCCGGTGGCCGTCACTGTGATATCCTGAGAACTACCAAAATCCCAAACAGATATGCCTCTTCCTCCGCCTGAAATGCTGGCTCCAGACGCTACATTTACTGTAATCGAACCAGTCGCACCGGATTGATTACTTACGTAAATGCCAGCGTAATCAGAATAACTTGATGACGTACTAATTACACCTCCGGTGACATTGACAGTCAGTGTACCCTGCCCTTCAACATATATGCCGTAATTTGTACCGGAGATATCGCCTGAATGAGTAACAGTTATGGAGCCGTTCCCGTAATGATTAGCGTAGATAGCACTATGACCAGAACCTGTTATATCTCCCGATGTGCTAATCGTGATACTATTATTACCGGAATTATGAATATAAAACTTTCCATCTAAATCACCAGTGTTGGTAATGTTAATATCACCATTGGATGAAGATTTGTTATTCGCCGAAATCGTGTACCTTGACGCAGATAACTCTATACCTTTAGTGTTGATCGTAATGTCACCTCCTCTTGATAATGCAAGAATTCCAAAGGCACCACGTGCAGTGTCACTTACGGAAACTTTACCCGAAACATTGATCGAAATATCCCCCGTCGTTGTTTCTACGTCGATAGCCCGAGCCACACCAGTTCCGGAAGTCGTCAATGTAACAGTTCCAGACGCTGAGATTGTTACGTCACCTGTTGTCGCATCCGCTTCAATAACTCTTGGAATCCCGTTAGTTGTCGACGCTGATACAGAAATTGCACCTGGAGTGAGTATTGAGATATCTCCAGTCGTGGCAGATGCGACAAGGGCTTTAACGTCACCTCCTGTTCCGGATACCGTTATAGCTGCAGAAGTTGTGATAGAAACGTTTCCAGTTGTCGCTATCGCTTCAATCCCTCTTATGGTTCCACCTGACGCATTAACTGTAAGAGCTCCGGGAGCAGAGACAGTAACGTTGCCGGTTGATCCTTTCGCATAAATGGCTTTCGAATTTCCACTGTTCGTGGTTAGTGAGACAGCTCCCACCAACGAAACAGCAACGTTTCCAGTACCCGAGGTTTGGGCGTGAACTAATCCTGTTGTTGAACCGGTTCCGTTTAAAGCTCGTCCACCTGTCTCTTGCGTAAACGAAACAGCATTCGCTCCAATCATACTTATTGCCAAGCCTGACGAAACATTCACAGTCGCTGAAGTGTCTAACGTCGTAACGATATTCACAGAACCTCCAGTTTTGGTGATGTTTTCTGATTCGTCGATTTCTCCCGCACAATCAAACGTTCCTAAAGTAGAGCTTTCAACACATTGCAGTACAGTTTGTGTTCCTGACAAACTGAATTCTTTACTTGTAGAGTTAAATTGTAAAGTGTAGGAGACGTTTCCCGAGACAAATGATGTATTTTCTAGGGTAAAAGAACTTGATGTTGCCGTTCCTGAGACTGTCAAGATCGTAAAAGCATCTGTACTATTACGTGGTGCGCCGGCTGTACTACGGTCGTTAATTCTGACTTCAAGATTACCGGAAAGGTTTCCACTAACTCTAACTTCATCAACAGAGGGACTATTTCCCGTGAAAACACCATCCAATATAATTAGCCCATTGCCCTTTAAATCACCTTCGAATTGAAACGTATCATTAGCACTGTTATTTGCAAGGTTTAAAGTACCATCAATCGTGACTTCGTCGAATCCCAAAATTCCCGAGACACTTGTCAATGTTGCGTTTCCTCCAAGTACAAATTTCTCAAAATTTGAAAATTTAGTAAAATCAGGGACTGTTCCAGTCTGAAAGTTTATTAGATCGCTATCTCCTGCACCTCCGTCAATTGTTACACTACTACTGATAGTGCCACCAAAAATATTAACTGTATCATTACCACCTTTTAAGTCGACATTTCCATTTATTGTGCCTCCAGATATGGTCAATGTATCGTTACGAATGGATAATTCAATCGGATTAACTATTGTTCCTCCATTTATCGCAACAGTTGCGGTTTGACTTGGAACAAATATACTACTCGCTCCGGTACTAGTGCCTGCTGTAATTGTTCCGCCATTTATAGTTATAGTCGCACTGTTGGCTTCCGCAATAGCACGGATAGCCGATGGATCACCGACGCGATTTCCTGGCGTTACTCCTGCTGTTATGTTTCCATTCACAGTTATACTAACGGGCCTATTCCGACTTTTTGCGTATATTCCGTTTGTGCCTGCTGTTATGGATCCGGAAACATTAATTGTTACGCCAGCACTATCGTATGCAGACGTTACTCCCGCAAAGATACCCAAGTCCGCTGCAGTACCGCTTGCAATTACATTTGAACCCGAAGCGAGATTAACTGTAATGTTTCCTTCATTGGTGCGTTTAACGTAAACGCCGTTTAGCAGGCTAGAGACCGTTCCATTAACCGTAACGGAACTTTCTCCTGTCCCAGAATTGTCAATAAATATCCCAGTTTGTGCAGCACTTATGTTCTTTACCGTTGCGTTTATACTGCCTCCGCTAGATGATCTGTTCAGCAGTACGATCCCTGCCCAAGTGTAGTCTCCACTAGCAACAGTTCGCAACAATCCAGAAGACGTTAACGAAATGTTTCCAGCTCCAGAATTATAAACTAAGACGGATGGCGAATGACTTGTTGCATCATAGGTGTTGATGGTAATATTGCCAGTTGAACCTGCCGCACGGCGAACCTCTATTGCTGCCTTTGAAGCTGTATTCGTGGCGCTGGCGCGCAGCAATGCCGAGTTATTAGAGGGTCCTATCGTTACAGATTTATTCGTGTTGACGTAGATACCTTTATCTGTTCCTCTGACCGTACTTGCCTTGATAGAAATATCCCCAGAGCCTTTAGCATATATTCCGACCCCTGAAGCTCCACCTGCACTTACAGTTGTGCCGCTGTTCATTGTTATTGTTGCATTGCCGCTTGTATTAATTATCTTTAGAGCAGCTATTCCAGTAGTATTACTGAGCGTCGACGCGATGATATCACCGCGACCCGTAAAAGTGACATTTCCACTGCTTGTGCCAGCAACGACCCCCTCTAATATTGCGGATATTGACCCTGTCGAAATTGAGACATTACCTGCCCCACTTTTCGCTACTTTTATACCTATTCGACCCGTTGATCTCGTATTATCAATATTAATACTCGTACTTGAAGTCAAGTTAATTGTAACATCGCCCGAGTTATTGTCTTTAACTTCAATACCATCTAATTGCGCAGTGATCGTTCCGTTTCCAGTAATAGTCGTTCCACCACTTCCTTGATTCTTGACGTAGATACCAAAATTTTTGGAATTGATATTGTTTGCTGTGATAGAAACGCTACCCGCTGAACTCGAACTATTTACAGCAATAATTGCAGTAGAACTCGCTGTAGAGTTTGTAGTTAATTGTCCCGTTGCGGAAACTGATATACTTCCTGCACCACTGTTCCTAATGTCAACGCTAAATTTAGGACTATTTGCACTCGCCAAATTTATCGAAATGTCACCCGTGGCGGCAGTAGAATAGCGTGCAACTTTTATCGCTTCGCTACCGTTGGTTTGATCAGATACACTGATAGTCAAGGGAAGTGTACTGCTGGCTCCGCTAATTGTAACCGCATCTTGGCTTCTGACGATTATTCCTCGCTGAGACGTGCTAATTGTTTTGGCATTTATCGTTACTGCCCCGGAAGAACCGGCATGCTGAAAAACTATACCTTCTTTCGATTTGTCTATGGTACCACTTACTGTTATTGTCGTAAGGCCAGAGGAAGACGCGTTTCTGTTTATCCTTACTCCATATGCCCCACGTGACTGGTTATTCTGCACGGCACTATGTGTACTCAGGTTGGTCGCTGAAATCGAAATATTTCCAGTGCCTTTGTGTTCTATCCAAATCGGGTATTGTCCCCCGCTTATTGTTCCTGCAGAAATATTAACGTTTCCTCCACTTTCTGAATCAATAGTGATTCCTTGGGAACGGATGTCGCCAAACGCAAAACTGTTGGTTAGATTTACCGTCGATACATTGATTGTTACAGTAGAGCCCGAACCGCCATATTGACTTATTCGAATAGGACTTTTGTCGGCACTAATAGTGTTTGCTGTAATTGTTATATCACCGCCGCCGCCCATATTTATGCCATATCCGCCAGCACTCAGATTATTCATTGCGAGATTTAATGTTCCAGATTGATAGTCGTCTGAGTTAAAATGTCTGTTTCTTATAATTATTCCAGTACTTAAATTTTGTTTTGTAGTTATATTCCCTGTTAGTGTAACGCTGATCGATCCTGTAAGACCCGAACCTGGATCAGAACCCGCTCGAATATAAAGTGCCTGTGCGCCTGAGATTACTCCGCCGCCAGCGGCCTGCGTGAGAGTAATACCATCTCCTTTAGTGAATACACGTATAGCCACGCCAGTGAACCCAGTCTGCGTCAATGCCGCGCCAGATGCGATGTTCATAACTACCGCATTATCACTTCCTGTAATATTTATCCCTGCTTGCGCTGTAAATGAACTTGAACAATTCACCGTCATCACTTTTGTTGAAGAATTCACACTCTCCGAACACGATTGTGTGTTGCCCGGTGCAGACCACAATCCGAGTGTCGCCAATCCAGTTATGGCAAGCGGTGAGACTGATCTCAAAATGCGTCTTCGCGGAGATAACGAAGACGAAGAAGACATGCGAATTCCGCGATGATCTGTAGTAATATTGTTGTAACTTAAATGCTCGAGTCCTAGCTGTGTATGATCAACAGTCGAGGAACTGCTCAAAGCCGATTTATGTTGCTCTCGCATAGTTAAAAAACCTACTTGTTTTGCGCCTTATCTAACGATAACGTTAGACTGTTCTCAGTTTACCACAATTTCGTATATTTTTGCAAACAAAATTGCCTTCATTTGTAAATCTTAACCTAGCTAGATTTTACCTACTATGGCGTTAATCTGCAAACAATGGAACCATATCTAAATCACATAAAACAAGGAAGTATTACCAATCCAAGTAACACATCTAAACAACCTTTTGAACGAGCGACTTTATTTTGACGATTCGTTATCCAGCCGCATACTGTAGAGCATGACACCTCTTAACAAGATTTGCCAAGAAATGGGCATAACCTAGCAAATTACCAAAAGATGTATCAGAGGTTGCATAGCAGGAATGATATAGAACTCAGATTTGGTGAATTAGGTTTGACATTCAGAGTTAATTCGATGGAAGGTCTTCCGTGGATTCGACGGAGTTATAACTCTAACTAATCAAGCGAATACTAAGGCTACCCTCACTTGAGAACGACGACCCTATCTATGCTATAAGGGTTGATAGATACTGATTCGCTTTTACTATAGAAAATGTTCGGGAGGTCATAATTTGCACGATTGCAAAAACAAGGCGATTTCACATCGACTTTTGATGTTCTGAGGAATTCTTTCAATAATTTGCACAGTAGAAATTTCTTCAATGAGTGTTTTTGCCTTGAACTAAAAATTGACGAAATACTAATTTACTGATTCGATTTTCGAAAGAGGATCCATTTAGTCTATTTCTTTATCAGGCTAAACCGAAGATAATTGCCCCCTACCCGACTATTGCGTTATAACCTACCTCATCTCGAAAATGATAAGGATAAACCACAACAAAGTTCTGATGAATCTTTCACCTCTCCTGACCTCAACCTACATACTAAACTTAGAATCATCCTAGCTTTATGCTCTATTTTATTGTAATATCTTCGTTTAGATTGTTATATGAAGACTGTGAACTCAAGGTTATACCGCACTCAATTTCGTTACTTAATTTCTGCGTTCCCGTGCGACTGCCAATTCGTCTTCAGTTCTTGACCTGTAACATCGTTTAGGTCAAATATCAGCATACACATGACGTTCGCTGTCGAATCCCTCATGTGTCGTTGCACCTAAATGCGCTGGACCGACGAGTTTCGAAAATTTTGCTAATACTCCCGAACCGTATGCCGTAGCCCTAGGATTCCATACTTTCCTTCGCTCGGCTAGTTCTTCGGACGATACCTCAATGTCAATTCTTTCAGATTCAGCATCAATTGAAACGATATCGCCATCTTGTAAAAGAGCAATTGGCCCTCCTTCTGCAGCTTCAGGTCCGACATGACCTATACACATCCCTCTCGTTGCGCCAGAAAACCGGCCGTCTGTTATAAGAGCCACTTTGTCACCCATGCCCTGACCATAAATTGCCGCTGTCGTGGAGAGCATTTCACGCATTCCTGGCCCGCCTTTTGGCCCTTCGTACCGAATAACGAGTACGTCTCCAGTGTTATACTTTTTAGCCGCTACCGCGTCAAAACACGCTTGTTCACCGTCAAAAACTCTTGCCGGTCCTCGGAATTTCAAATCCGTTAATCCTGCAACTTTGACGATCGCTCCCTCTGGTGCTAAACTGCCCCATAATCCCACTACTCCGCCATTCTTCGTGATGGGATTACTAACTGGATAAATAACCTTTTGGTTTTCGTCGAAGGTTACTGATTCGAGATTATCGCCTAGACTCTTTCCAGTGACTGTTTTACAGCTCCCATGCAAATACCCTCCATCTAAAAGTGTTCTCATTAACATCGGAACTCCGCCCGCCTCTCCCATATCTTTTGCTACATACTTACCTCCGGGCTTTAAATCCGCTATATACGGAGTTCGCCGAAAAGTCTCAGCAACGTGTCTGAGCGTAAACTCGACTCCACACTCGTGCGCCATAGCTGGCAAATGAAGTGCAGCATTAGTTGACCCTCCTGTCGCTGCTACAACGATTGCAGCGTTCTCGAACGCCTCTCTCGTACAGATATCTCTTGGGCGTAAACCAGATTTTACTAAAGACATTACCGCCTCCCCTGAAGCAATGGCATATTCGTCTCGATCAAGGTATGGTGCAGGTAGGGCTGACGACAAAGGAAGGGCTAACCCGATCGCTTCAGAAACACACGCCATCGTATTTGCCGTGAACTGTCCACCGCAGGCTCCATCACCCGGACAAGCGACTTTCTCTAATGCTGTTAACGTTTCAATATCCATATCGTTTACACCAGCCGCATGTGCCCCCACTGCTTCGAAAACATCTAACACAGTTACATCACGCCCTTGAAACTGTCCTGGCATAATCGAACCCCCGTATAGAAATACGCTTGGGATATTTAAACGAAGCATAGCCATCATCATGCCAGGTAAGGATTTATCGCACCCCGCCACTCCGACTAACGCGTCGTAACTATGCCCTCGAACTGTGAGTTCAACGGTATCTGCAATCCAATCACGAGAGACAAGTGAAGAACGCATTCCTTCATGCCCCATCGCGATTCCGTCTGTTACAGTGATCGTGCAAAATTCTCTTGGAGTCCCATCAGCCTTTTTGACACCTTCTGATACAGCATGGGCTTGTCGCATCAGAGCCGTGTTACAGGGGGCAGCTTCATTCCAACACGAAGCAACACCGACAAAGGGTTTTGCGATATCTCTAGTGGAAAGCCCCATCGCATAATAATAACTTCGATGGGGGGCTCGAGACGGGCCTTCCGTAACGTGTCGAGACGGTAGTTTCGACTTATCCCATTGATGATCCATATTTGTTCTCTCCACTAAGAACTGCTGGTATTTGTCAAAAGAAATTTGACGACAACTTGAACGATTTTTTCGTAAACACGCGATTGCATTCGCTAATTTACGATGATGGACAGTGTTTCTCGGGCTTGAAATTCCTAAACTTCAATTCCCACTTGCTGGAATCCAGAGCCTCCAATCCGAAATATGGGCGACACCCGAAACTCCCCATATAAGGTTTTGGAGTTTCCTGCTTATCTATGGTGATGCAAAAAGTATCGCTGGACTTACCAAGAAACTGGGCTCGAAAGACGATTACATAATCGTCGGTACGCTCGTAAATTCCGCGATGAACAGGATTGACAACATAATCTGAACGTTTTTTCCATAGATCCGACCAGCTTCCGATTAGGTTTCCGCTCTCATCAACAAAATCCATCATAAAATAGGCTTGAAAAAAAGGATGATATTTATCGCCTTCATGTCCGTGGAAACCATTCACTTCCATATATTTATGAGCCATACACGCGACTTTTTCATTGCTATATTCAATGGCCTGTGCTTGGTTGTTAGAATTCATGAACAACCCCAACACTATAAACGTAGTTAATATGTTGAAAATGTAAGTCACGATCAAGTACTCTGTGGTTTTATTTGTTTTTCTTAGATTTTTTCTTTGCTAACCATTCTTTGTAATATTCGTTTTGAACACGTACTTGCTCCTCGGTTATTATATACTCTACAAAGTTCTGTTCACCCTGCATCATCACGAATCTGAGTGATCCGTCTTCCTCAGTCAACATTCCAATTCGTTTCGCACTACCGTCTAAACTTCGCTCAACTATAAAAACAGGCTGATCAGTAAGCATTATTTGAAAATGATCTACTCGACCTGGAATCATCCCAAATCCAGCTCTCGCCGGAGGATTCAGCCGAACCGCTGCTGCAGGAGACCCAAGCGAACCTTCAATGACACTTGCGGAAGACATATTGATTCTTAACTGTTCTTCTTTGTCAGTTCCTATCACAAGCGATTCGCTAGCAACTACGTGAAAGTTTGAGAACGTCAAAACTGCACATACCAAAAGAACTAATCTTAGAGTTACTGGTTTAAGATGTAAAATGCTGGTTCCGATTAAAAACATTTTATACAACCTATACAACTTCAATAACAAATCTTAGACAAACCAAGAATCCAGTAGATTTCAATAACCTGCTTCTTAGTCCACAAGCATGCCATCATTAACCATGAGTTGAACCCGAACTCTCCCATTCCAAATACTACTATCAAACTTTCCAACTAACCGAACTCTCGAATCTGAATTTGCAACGGATTTCAACATGTTCCCAAGTTCTGAGTCTGCATGACGAAACGCTATACCCTCATACTTTCCGTATTCGTCTTCACATATAACCTTCAAGTGAACTTCGGACATAATCTGATAATAACTAATCGTCACAGGGGTGGTAACGAAAACGGGCTGTTCAACACCCTGCCCGAAAGGACCAAGAGTCTTTATTTTCTCACAAAATTCACCGTCGACTCTTCCGCCCTGAATCATATAATCTAACTGAGTTTCTCGAGCCTTCTTTAGTTGCTCCGTACACGGTCCAACTTGCGCGTTTATCCACTCATAAAACTCCTCAACCTTTTCCATTTTGAGCTTAATACCACCCGCCATCGCGTGTCCGCCCCCCTTCTCTGCCAGACCGATTTTCTGCGCCTCTTCAAATAGTCCACCCAAATTTATTCCTTCTACTGAACGTCCAGAACCTGACGCAAATTCTTGTTTTAAACCACTTGTCGCCAAAACAATCGCCGCACGATTATGCATAGACACCATCTGTCCAGCTACTATGCCCAATACACCTGAACCCCAATCGTCTTTATGCAATAACAGAATTGGACGATCCGGATGTAAAGATCTTTCGCGCTTAGCTTGAGCATTCGCTTCTTCAATTATGCGCGTTTGTTTTTCTTTTCGTGTTCTGTTGAGCTCATGGAGCTGTGAGGCTATAACGCGAGCTTCACTTTCATCATTCGTTATCAACAATTGACTTGCGAGTTTCGAATGGCCAAGTCTACTTCCGGCATTCAAACGCGGCCCCAAACTAAATCCGAACAGCGCTTCATCGAAATCTTCTCCGGCCCTCACGACATCCATTAATGCAGAAAGCCCAGGATTCTTTCTTTTGGCAATTACCTTTAAGCCCTGCTTAACTATTGCGCGATTCGCCCCCACAAGAGGAACCATGTCGCATACCGTTCCCAGCGCACATAAATCCAGCCACTGCATAAGATCCGGCGGAGAGTAGTTTTCAAATCGCTTATCAGATTTCAACAATCTGTTTAATCCAACCAGAAAAACAAAAGTCACACCGGCCCCGCAAAGATATCCACATCCGGACGTATCCTCACTCTGATTAGGATTCACCAAAGCGTCGCATTCCGGTTGTTCTTCAGAACTGATCGGATGATGATCGAGAACGACGACAGACATTGACAATTTGTTGGCCACTAAGATAGCTTGCTGTGCAGCAGCGCCGCAGTCTACGGTTATCACTAGTTCAGTTTTATCGTTTTTGAGTTTTTCAAAGGCATCGGAGGTTGGGCCAAAACCTTCGGCGCGTTCGGGTACGTATAATCCTATCTCTATTCCTAACTCGCGAAAATAGCGAACAAGTAAAGCAGAAGAAGTTGCTCCGTCCACGTCATAGTCGGCGAAAACAGCAATCTTCTCATTGTTTAAAATGGCTTCACCAACTCTATCGGTAGCAATGTTCATTCCGAGCATAGAGAATGGATCGGGAAACTGTTCCCGCAATGTCGGAGCTAAATACTTCGCTAACTCGTTAACTGGAATGTTCTGGCGAGACAAGAATTTGGCACGAAAATCATCCTCGTCTCCGAGCGTGTTTTGTAAAACTTGAACGTCTTGGTCGTTGTACTCATGCAAACGCCATATGCGACCTAATGCCGATTCTTTCTTAAATTCCATCGTCTTTTCCTAATTGTTTGCGTATGTGCGCTTTACTATAACCGAAATGATCGGTTTTTCATAGCATAAGTTTACGCGATTTGCCACTGCGAATGAACAGTTCTAACAAGTTTACTTGCCGAAGACATAACGAGAGAGTGCGTTGATATCGAATGATCGTCGGTTTTAACGCCATCGACAAGTGTTCCGTCAGTTACACCAGTAGCGATAAAACTGACCTCGTCTGTCACCAAATCATCTAAACTATAACAGCGAGCTAAATCACCTATTCCCAAACGCCGGGCTCTTTGTTCTTCCTCAGAATTTCTGATAACTAATCGAGCATACATTTCCCCTCCTAAGCATTTTAAAGCCGCCGCTCCAAGTACACCTTCTGGAGCGCCTCCGATCCCAATGTACATATCGACTACTGCATCATCAAGCGCGACTGCTATGACCGTTGCAACATCGCCATCCGGAATAAGCATCACTCTTGCACCCGCTTCCCGTAAACTTTTTATGATGTCTTTGTGCCTTGGTCGATCTAAAACACTGACACAGATTTCGGTTGGACTTACACCTTTCGCTCGGGCAAGCGATTGAACATTATTTGAAGGAGTTTCGTCGATATTGATTGTACCTACGGGATAGCCCGGGCCTATCGCGATCTTATTCATATACGTGTCAGGAGCATGGAGTAGCCCTCCTTTAGGGCTTACAGCTAAGACAACTAATGCGTTCGCCATTCCTCTTGAGGTCACTGACGTGCCTTCTAACGGGTCGACGGCTATATCAACCTCTACTCCTTTGCCTGTTCCGACCTCCTCGCCGACATGAAGCATTGGAGCTTCATCTCTTTCTCCTTCGCCGATGACTATTCGACCTTTCATGTCAATTTTATTCAATGCCGAACGCATGGCATCAACAGCAATTTTATCTGCTAAGGTTTCATCCCCATACCCAACTGCCTTGGTGGCAGCGGCAGCGGTTTGTTCCGAAACTCTTAAAAGTGCGTCTACCAGTGAAGATAAACTATTGGGAGTATTCATAAATATATTCCTTTTAGCCTTAAAGACCTTAATCTTCGACTAAAATATGCCTAGGTTGATCGCAACAGACGGGTAACTTTGCGATATAGTCAATCGCTTTTTCGATGGATTGTATTGGACTCTTATGCGTGATTATAGCGACCGGCGAAATTCCACTTACATCCGCTCCCTCTTGAATTAATTTATCGACTGAAACACCTTGTTCAGCTAAAACTTCCGTCAGTTCTGCTAAAGCACCGGAAGTATCTTTAAGTCTGATCCTCAAAAAGAAACAGGCTTCGCTTGAATTATCTTCTTTAACGAACGATCGTGTACGATGATGATCCGCTTGTCCAAATGCGTGAGTTTTTGTTGGCGTAAATAATTTTGCTATATCGCCAAGTACAGCACTGGCAGTTGGTCCTCCTCCAGCTCCTGGTCCCGAGAATGTTACAGCCCCAACTGGCGATCCTTCGATTCTCACAACATTAAGACTTCCTCCTATATTTGCGAGTTCGTGATTATTCGGAAGCGCCTTCGGTTTAACTCTACATACGACCTGTGAGTCTTTCAAATATCCCTCGACTATTAGTTTTATTGTATAACCGAGTTTTTTGGCAAGTTTGAGATCAAGCAATTCGATATTTTCTACTCCGCTCACTGAAACTTTAGAAAAATCAATTTCAGCAGAGAAGGCCATTGCGGCGAGGATAGCGCCTTTATGCGCAGCATCTAATCCCGACACATCTAGTGTTGGATCAGCTTCGGCATAACCTAATTTCTGAGCTTCCGTTAAAACATCTAAGTATTCACGATCTGAGCTAAGCATTGTCGTTGTCAGGTAATTGCATGTTCCGTTAAGAATTCCTGCGACTCTTTCGATTCGAACACCCGCTAAGGAGTCTCGGACTGCGCGGACAATTGGAATTCCTCCCGCTACCGCTGCCTCAAACATCAAATCAACTTCATTTTCCCTAGCGAGTTCTGCTAATTTAGAACCATATTCCGCGATCAAAGCCTTGTTTGCTGTCACAACCGGCTTTTTGTGAGATAAAGCAGTTTCTATAGTAGCTCTTACTTGCTTATTCGTTCCCCCCATTAGTTCCACGAATACATCGACATTTGGATCGGAGGCTAAGTCAACAGGATCGTCAAACCAAGTGTAATTTGAGACATCTACGAGACGCTTTTGAGTTTTGTTTCGAGCGCAAACTCCTGCTATTTCGACTTTGCCCGGTAATCGCGTGGACTCTTGTTCGTTCAGCAGTGAAATTAATCCACATCCCACATGACCTAATCCTGCAATTCCCACGGTTAGTTTGTTCATTCTATTTAGCTCCGGTTTTCGTAAACTTTATCTGAACAATATGCCATCTGTTTAGTTTGCATCAAGGAATTTTCGTATGTTTCGTGCAGCTTGTCGCAACCTTTGCTCATTCTCGACCAAACTTATTCGAACATATCCTTCGCCATACTCCCCGAAAGCGACCCCCGGAGAAACAGCAACTTCTGCCTCTTCGGTCAATTTCAGAGAAAATTGCAAACTCCCCATTTCGTTAAACTGTTCAGGAATAGGAGCCCAAACAAACATTGACGCTGATGGAGTCGGCACAGTCCACCCTGCGCGTTCTAAGCTAGAGACTAATGTATTCCGTCTTGATTTGTAAACAGCCCTGACTTGATCGACAACTGACGTTGTACTATCTAGCGCGGCAACTGCAGCAACTTGAATCGGCGTATAGGCTCCATAATCGAGATACGACTTGACTCGTGCTAAAGCCGCTATCAATCTTTCGTTTCCGGCGGCAAATCCAACCCGCCATCCGGCCATTGAATAAGTCTTGGACAATGTCGTTGTTTCGACAGCAACGTCTTTTGCTCCTGCGACTTGCAGTATTGAAGGTGGAGGTTCGTCAAAATATATTTCACTATAGGCTAGATCTGACAAAACCCACAAATCGTGTTTTCGAGCAAAATTTACTGCTTCTTTGTAGAAATCTAAATCTACGACCTCTGCTGTTGGATTCGACGGATAGCACAGAACCATAACTGTAGGAGCCGGGTGAGAGTGTCTCACTGCCCTACCAAGATTTGAGAGGTATTGTTCAGATGTTAAGGCTTGAATGTTTCTAATTGACGCTCCAGCCATTAGAAAACCAAATGAATGGATCGGGTACGAGGGATCGGGAGCAAGTATAACGTCGCCCGGTGCTGAAATTGCCTGAGCGAGGTTTGCAAATCCTTCTTTAGATCCTAGAGTGACAACAACTTCATTATTTTCATCAAGCTTGACCCCAAACCGACGATCATAATACCGGGATAAGGCCCGTCTAAGTCCCGGAATTCCACGGGATGAGGAGTATCTATTGACACCGGGCTTTGTTGCCGTTTCAATTAATTTGTCAAGAATGTGTTTGGGAGGTGGTAGATCCGGGTTACCCATTCCGAGATTGATAATATCGGCACCGTTTGACCTGAGTTCGCCTGCCTTGCGATTGACTTGCTCAAACACGTACGGTGGTAAACGCCTTATCTTATGGAACTCTCCTTGCATTGTATTCTAGGACTCTCAAAATTATTCTATTATAACTACGACGGATCAGGAAGTGAGTCCAGCAACTCAGTCAGATCATTCAACTCATCTTGAGTCCAGATTCTCGATTCTTCTAATTCATTCTGTAGAGACGACAATAGTGATCTCGCTTGGACTAGTTTGTTATGATTGTCGGTTTCATCAATCAAACTAGAAAATTTCGTCAGAAAACTAATCCTTTTTTCAAGTAAGGCTTCCTCAAAAATCGATTCCTGCTGGAAAGACGCAATAGTCTCGATCTCATTTGCGCGGCAGATCAACGCTGGGTATCCTTCGCCCGCTATTTCATCTCGTTTGCTTGTATACCAGTCTGGGGCAGACGTGAGCGCTCCGCGTACCCTTTCAATTGATGATTGGCAACTGCAGGCTAAGCACAATCCTGTTGTGATGAGAAGTATTTTATAGATGCTAGCCATATGTTTTGATATATTTGAACTTGTTCTGAAAGAAAAATTTCAGGTAAATCTCGATTACCGTGAACAAATATGGGAACCTCGTCTAATGTCAGCCAGGCTAGTACATTATACCATAATATTTTATCGAAGGTTGACCGTGAACAAAATTGACTGAAACTGTCGCGAAACACAAAGTTTGGAAAAATACCTACAAAAATTGAAGTTTCGGCGACTCGAGTATCCTAGAATAAGGCAGCTGGCGATTTAGTTTGAGGGCAAATCATCGAAATTCGAACGAGAAACTAGTTTCGCAACAGTCTCAGACTTAGCGAATAAAAATGCAACACTATCTTCTATGTGTTTGCTAAACTTCAGTTTGGAAAAATTCCAACTTGTCAAACATTGTGCATCAGTGATAGAATTGCCGATAAGCTTCGGAGAACTTGTAGTGAAATCTGCCAAAAATCTAGACCAGTTCTACACCAATCCGTCTGTGGCAGTTAAGTACGCCAAAGATATTCTCCGGCGTTGGAACAACGCGGACGTTTTGTTTATAGAACCGTCTGCGGGAACTGGATCGTTCTTACCTCCCTTCATTGAGGCTAAACGTAAGTTTCGCGCAATCGATATTGAACCAAAATCTTCGAATATAGAACGTTTGGACTTCCTTAAATCGGACGCTTTTCTGCATGGTGAACACAAATCAACAGTCGTGATCGGTAACCCACCGTTCGGCAAAAACTCTAGCCTTGCTATAAGGTTTTTTAATCGCGCAGCAGATTTTGCAGATGAAATCGCGTTTGTCTTGCCTAGAACATTCCGAAAAGAGAGCGTTCATTCTAAGTTACATCCAATGTTCCACCTCGCGCATGACGAAGACGTTGAAAAGAACGCCTTTTTGTATAACGGTAAAGAACACGATGTGCCATGCTGTTGGCAGATATGGAGCCGTAAAAACAAGCGCCGGGCGGCTAGACCTATTCCGAGCATTGACGGTCTAATTGAATTTACCACACCGGAGAATGCAGACTTTGCGATGCGTCGGGTAGGTTTCTATGCTGGTCGTGTGAAGACGGAGCAAATCAATACGCTGTCCTCTACGACACACTACTTCTTGAAGGAAAAAAAGAAGGGGGTACGCGATCTTTTGAGTGATATCGACTGGGTCAGTATAACTAGTCAAACAGCTGGTACGCGGTCGCTATCTAAACGAGAATTGGCAATAAAGTTAAATGAGGCCTACAGTGTCAAATAATCAAATGCATGGCAAGACCTATGAGAACCAAAACAAAGTATCTGGTGGCATTTTCGCATATGCCACCAGAGGCATAAAACTGTCACACAACGAACGTTCGGGGATTGTTGGTAGTGACGATCAAAAATTCGGTTATCCGACATCTATGAAATCTGCCGTAAGTAACGCGATCGGTCTATAAGATGCCAGAGCGTTTTGGCGCCCGTTCCACTGCACTCCCTAACGTATTATTGTCGGTAAACACAAGTAAACTTCAGGATACAAGGTGTTCAAGGTGACTCGCTGTGCCAACCGACCTCAGCGAAGAAATCACTCAAATATGATAACGCACTACGAACGCCTGTTAGATATAAGGACTCGAGCATGTAACTCATCCATCATCATTCCACATGTCTTTGAACTGATAAAGAGGTTGGCGCTGGTACTCTGTTGAAACGTGTTTCATTGATGCCAGCAGATGGTATTGGTGACTTAACTAATGACCCGTATCTCAAGTGCCATAAGATTACCTCTACTCTTCGAGAGTTTGTCCACGTTATCAAACAAAGTAGGACTAGTTTACATTGCTCGGTGGCTCCTTCTAGGATTAGGAACCGTCGGTTTTCGCAAGTAAAATTTTTTCAAAAAATTATGTAACTCTTTCTTTCGCATTTGTCTTTTCAACGCTACATTGGAGTCAACAGATTTCTGAATCTGCTAGTTCCCCTCACTCTGACAATGTAAGCACTTCCACTGACCGTCCGTATCAAAGTAAATCACTGAACAAATCTTAACATTTTCCTGTTGAACTATGAACGTGCGAGAGTTTTCATTCGAATGCGAATTAGATGACAGAAACCAACCTATTCCGGCAATAAGAGCTCCAAGGACTATCGCCGATAATATAAAGCTGTTTCGGTTTTTGTTTGCTTGAATTTTATGCTCCTGCAGCATTGTTGATAGTAATTTGTGTACTTTTGCAACTTGCATTGATGTGATTTTTTCTTGAGCAACAACCGGGTCTTCGATCTTCCTAATGACTGCATTTCCCCGCTTATCAATGGCCTTACTGAGTGAGTCGGTTTTTAGATCATCCTTGTGATCTAAGGAATCGATACTAGAACCTAAACGATCCTCCATTTCGTTCAATCTCACCTCAGGAGGGTGGGAAAATTCATTTGATTCGGTTTTGTTAGACATTTGTCCTTCCTTTTCGACACTCTTTTTTAGTCGACTTCAAGCGCGAGAAGTCTGTTACTATTAGGAGGCAATTTTTACCGACTATGCAGAATTAACACAAAACTCCCAAAATTTCAACGTTAGAACGCATTAACCGACGTTCCTCTAAATGTTACACCTCTGGTCTAGTTAATTTCCCACCGTGAACAGAAGGTTCGCAACACCATTTATATCGAAGTATATTTAGAGACTCCATAACTGACTCGGGTAATCCTAGAAGATCAACCAAAACGGCATAATCTAAATCCTTTCTGCTATTGTCTCTATAGGCCTCATTCGCAGGCCGGAATTCCTTCTCTTTGAATAACTCGAAGATAATGTTTGCAGTCTCAAACTGATCTTTCGTGAATTCTCGAGGATCGATGGTAATCATATCAGGGATTTTCGTGATTGACAGCCTTGACCGTCCTAGTTGCTGTCGCGACCCAATCCACCAGTGCGCGATTAATCCCAAAGTAGTATTCGCAAATAACATTATAGGAACTTCGTGCGAATCGTCATCTGGAACGAATCTAGGCCACGACTGCCCGCCTAGTGCTTTCACTGTTGTTAAACAAGCTGTCAGTGGCTGAGAGTTTAACCGGTAATCTTGATTAAAACACAACTTACCCGCATATTTTTCCCACAAATTTTGCGCTCGTTCCTCACATCCACCTCTGACTATTCCTTGCTTATTGGGGGCAACCACCAACTTAGTCTCTTTCGAATGATCATGATTCCACAACGTTGGATAAGTTATAGAGTTTATCGGAGAGGTTATCTCTTCTAGTTTAAACGGTCCTCGTGGCCCCCCCCCCAAATCGTTTAACCTCTGGCGAATTAATGTCTCGAGAGCCAGGACCGCGATCGCCCAATACACCAATCTCAATCAGTTTTATGTCTATCGATTCAATGCACCTAGGTAACAAAATTCCCCCTTGGTAAATTGATTTCGCGGATCTAATCAAATCCACATCCAAGATTCCCATGCTGTTCCCAAAACCGTTATTCCTTCTTGTAAAACTACCAACAAAATCACTTTCATTAATCGACAAACTTCCATCAATTTTTTGTGAATCTATATTGTCAATCAACCTCGACACGTAATGTGCTCTAACCACAGATTCTGGCCTATGAGTCAAATTAACATAAGTTACCTTTGGTTTCATCTCATTCTCGCCTTGCGATCTAGTTGCAATCAGTTGAACCTCTGCCATACCGGTATCTGCAGAGAAAGCAGTTCCTTTTGCGTTGGCATTTGCTATGCTGACCACCGTAATGTCCGTATAGAATTTCTCTAGAAATTCTCTAGTTCGCGCCCAAGCCTTTCCACTCGCAAACGTGAACGGAATTATCAGTGCAAGCACCCCTCCTTCTTTGAGTTTGGCGTGAGCAACTTCTATGAAATTTGCTGCGAGCCCCGCATTACCTCCTTTGTTTTCACTGCTCTTCTTCAATTTCCTGGCCATAGCATACTGCTCTTCATCAGACGTGCCTAAACCAGCAAACGCGGGAATCGGAATTCCCTCCCTATCGCCTTCATGATTATTAGTTCGAGTGAACGGAGGATTCATAATCACTACATCAAATGACTTATGATGAATACTAACATTCTCAGTATCTCCGTAGTCACCACCTTTAATCCTATCTTGACTTGTCTCAAACAGGGAAAACACGTTTTCTTCTTTGATTAAGTCCAAAGCACCTAAATCTATAGTTTCTCCACCCGCATTCTTGTTCTTTCCATACGGTAGAGTAATAATCCTTGTGTTCAAGAATGGTTTAGCTGGATGAGCGCTCGACAGAATAGACGCCGTTAAATGAGTAGCTGCGGGCATTATGTCTGTGCCGACTAACGTGTGCTCGATTAAGGGTGCGTGAAGTTTGCTGTCGTCACCACCTGTTCTCCTATATCGCGCTAAAACTGAACTATATGCGGCATTAAGCAACGCCCCAGTTCCACAAGCAAAGTCGCCAATCTGTAACTTAGTTATCTCGTCCTTACTAGACCAATTAACATTCAATCTAGATACTGCTAATTCTGCTAGTAATGCGGCCGAACTTGGAAGTGTATAGAACGTTGCCAAAAACTTACGATCCGAAATCAACCGTTGTAACATCCTACCGCTCAGGTCGTGTTGACTAGTTGCCCCGATCCCTTCGAGCTCTACAGCAGCTTTGACTAACGATGAAAATACATTACTTGCAGTCGTTGTCCGTAACGAATTTAATATTTCTCTCGCAATGTAGAATATAGGCCAGTAATTGATCTCAGTATAAATACGTTGCCATTCAGTTGATATCTTAACTTGGCTGTATCTACCCCAGGAATTAGCGAGATTACCTAGTGGAATAACTTTATGCAGATTGGATATAGTATTATGAAACGATACGGCGTTTGCTAGTATCGCCATCGCCATTCGCAAGGTTTGCTCACCTTCGTCTTGTTTCAACAAATTTGCAATATTCTCTTGAGTGTTCACTGCAGGATCATTGTCCCTCTTAACTATATTCGCAGCCTCGTTAATGCAATTTTCAAGTACCTCCATACCTTTAGTCATAATACTTTCTGACAACGCTGTTTGTTCCACAAATGATACAAAGTCGTCAATACCGCCTTCTATATAGCCTTTCTCGGGCCAACGAGATACAACTAAACCATCAACTGATAACAACGCATATCGAAATACCGTCGTCTCTAATGCTTTATCTAAATGCTGTTGCTTAATTGTCGCGATATTAGATTCGAACTTTAGCGCTATGACTTGCTCTACCCTGCGACCATCGAGGGATAGTATTTTCCCTAGCCGTGATCGTGCGTCTTCTTCAACTGTCCGTGCGGGTTCAAATTCAGACTCAATTATTACGGGCAAACTGCCGGGGTGATTTACAACTATGTCTGGTCGCTTACTAGCCTCTTGTAAAAGTACTCCCGTTTTCTCCGATTCTATACATTCGAGCCAGCGGCGGTTCCGTTTCCACATCATCCGTACAAGGGCATTATTTACTGTCGCTTCCGACAACCTGGATTTGTTAAGAGTGGACATTGCATTGCCTTTCTCGACTCATTGAACATCCCATACAAAGCGCCGTTGTTGAATAAACCACCTATCAGTTGGTTCGTTGTATAGAATTTTTCGTGCTATTTGTAAAAGTAAAAGTTTAGAATGTTTCAAGGGATTAATCCGTAACTGCAATATTGCTATACCAAGTAACCAACTCGGTCTATGGGTTCGTGATCTCTGTTATCGGGCAACACGTATATCGTCGTTCAAATTTTCTGTCAACAAGTATTTTGTCACTATAGAAATAATTTAGTATAACTTTTGGAATTGAAGGGAAGGATCAATTTCCCGTAAACAACGATTCCAAATGGAGACCGCAGATCGGAATTAGGTTCAACACCATTGCGCTACTCAGTCTGATACGAGTGAAGACAAAGAGGCAAGAATTTACCGAAAAAATACGTTTAGGCTTACTCTGTACATAGGATTGACCTTGTAACGTTCAGATACAAAGAATCAGACGTTAGTCTGACTGCCGAAAACAGCATCGCTTTAGTCTACAAATTGACGATTTTTTGTCGAAGGTATCTGTAACCTCCCTAAACCTATATTTGGCATTCAACCCCCAATTTATAAGGTGTTCCGCTGAAATATCGACGAGAAGAATCTTGCTTTGTCCTATGTGCTGATAACGCCCTTCAATATGCTGAAATCTGATGATAGTGCGAAAAAACCGGATAGTAGTCTGATAATAGAACTGACAAACTACATCGTTTCATTATGACGAGTCTTCCTTGAGCAAGGGTTACAAGTTGCTCGCTGCTTGGACTACCATTCCAAGAATCTATAGAATAAGTCTCGGTATTTCGATCAACAATCATTAGAAATGGTCTCCAAAATCTAAACTTATCTTTGTGCCTTCTAACATCTCAATACATTCTGAAACTGTATCCTCCTCTATAGCTTTCTTCAATCTATCCAGAGGAGTTGGAGCATCACTACCGTAATAAAAATCTGAGTTCAAAAAAAACTGTGTTTGATCCTCGTTACCACAAAATCTACCGACAAAGGCTTTGATGGCTAGCTCTTCAGTTACACCTTCCTTTTTCATTTGTTCAATGTATCTATAATCGATAGGACGTTCAAGAGCTCGAGCTTCCTCTGCATCCCGAAGCGCTTCTTCTGAACTTAAAATCTTTACTCCGGGAATCTTCGATAGATCTTCACCTTCTAAAGTAATTACGTCCTCGTCTTCAATGACTATGGGGACATGTTCATCACCTGAACTAGAACTATCGTCAAGATCCACGAGATCTGTTGAAATTACTATACCGTTACCTAAGGCCATTGTGAAATCTCCTAATAGAAATGACAGTTTAACACCGTTTAGATTGAACCAAGCAGAGAACAGCATAAAAATTTGAATATGCCACCTTTATTTGTCCATGTTCCTCGTTCTGAATCCTAAACAGCCTTGGTAAAAGTTCCAGTTTCTGCGTATATAGGGCAAATATCATTGATAATTTCGCAGACATCTATAGGCAGATGCGATTCTTTTTGAAACAAAACGCAATCCACTTCCTAGATTGTGCTTAGATGTACCATTCCGCAGACAGGTAGTCCGGGTTTTTGATGAATCTGTCTAGTTCTTCTTGCCAACATTTGTTGTTTTCATTGGGGGGGGGTAGTAAGCATAGTAGTCCATAGATTCTGTTTAGCCTGTATAATATTAGAAATCTAAAGAAACTCCGCTATAGTTCCATATTGTATTGACCCTGCAAATCGTACTGAATCACGAGTAGATGGTAGGGGGCAAGATTCGTGGATACTCGATGCTCAAAGAGACCTCTTCGACAACATTGGAACGGGCGATGTCCATAACTAGAAGCACGTGGTTATAGGCGTAACGAATGTGTCAAAATGTAAGAGTTTAGAAAAGTCGGCGCTGTATTTGTTGCATAAAAATGTAATATATGTTAGCTTGAACTTCTTATTTTGAAGGATATTGACCATGACAGCAAAATCTTCCCTTGTTGATGTTGGTGATTTAATCGTCGCAGAGAAAGACTTTAGGATGGGCGACTTAGAGAGTTTTTCTGGTGAAAAGGAATTGGTACTGTATGTGTTAGACAGCCGCCAAAGACATAAAAAGGTAGTTTTCACCGATAACAAGTCTGAATCGCTCATTGAGCTTGTCAGCGAACTAGTAAGGAGTAATCATCGGATTACAATATTTCCAAGTTCGCGGTTAATCAGTGCTAAGCAAGCTGCAGAAATTTTAGGAACGTCGCTTAGCTATTTGGACAAATTGGCATCCAAAGGAACGTTGTGTTTCTTTGAGCACGGTTTTCAAGATGTCATCAAAGCGGACACGCTCTTTAAGTTTAAAGAGGAACACGAAAAACGGAAAGCTAAAGCATTCGACGAGACGATCGGAATGGATCAGGACACATATTTCTATGACCAATGAGTTTAGCGCTGAATCACAACTAAGTGAAAGGATGCGATTGTTACTTGATGCAAACGTTCTAGCTAGTGCTGTTAAACGAGACATATTCTTGACATTTGCTGAATCTGAAATGTTTGACATTTTTTGGTCACCACAGATTCTCAATGAAACTCATAAGACGTTAGTTCATATTTTCGATAAGAATGGCATCGCACCAGAACCGGCCGATATCAAAGCCAAGTTATCAATCGTAAGAATGATGGATAGGCATCCTGACAGCATGGTGGACAATCTTGATTCGATTTTTCGAGTGAAATCGCGAGGTCTGTTACCTGACCCTAATGACTTTCATGTAGTTGAATCTGCATATATTTGCGGTGCAGATGTTATCGTAACCGAAAATTTAAGAGACTTTCCAGATGACAGAGTTAATCAGTTCAGCACACTCAAAGACATTAGAGTTATGAACTCAGATACCCTTATAGTTGAAACGTTGGCATCAAACACAGCAGATTGTTTGGATAACATTAAGTTAATTCGGAATCGACTAAAAAAACCACCTATGGACGTCGAGACTCTTTTGAATGTTTGGAGAGATCGACACAACCTTCACAAAACTGTTGAGTTTCTTCAAATGTTTAAGAACCAGATATGAATAATTCACCCCACGACATCGTAAATATTTTAAAGTTCGCTGTCATCAGAGGCAACAAATGAACTTTCAGCTTCGCTCGGGCTGTCAGTCTACCGAGGTCTAGGTGTACCATTCCAAAACCTAAATCCGGTGTTCAATACCGTAGGTCAAATGATCGGCCAAAACTCCAACATGAAGAAGCATACAATAGTTTGAGAACCTATAACGCCTTCAAATAAACTGAAATCTGATGATAGCGTGAAAAAATTCGTACAGTAATCTGATGATAGAACAGGCAACCCACCAGACGACCGTCTGACGATTATCGCCGTACGAATCTGTACCATTCCAAAACCTAGATATGGTGTTCAATACCTTAGATCAAATGATCGAAAAACACTCCAATATGAATAACCATACTTTGGTTTGAGAACCTATAACGCCTTCAAATAAACTGAAATCTGATAAAAGTACGTAAATTATCGGATAGTAGTCTGACGATAGGACTTGCATCCCAGAACATTACAATCTGACGATTAGGCCCTAAAAATCTGACGATTATCTGACGATTATCTGACGATTATCTGACGATTAATCTCACCAAGAACGGTAGCCATTGTAATGCAATCTGACGATTAGGCTCTAAAAATCTGACGATTATCTGACGATTAATCTCACCAAGAACAGTATTCATTGTAATGCAATCTGACGATTAGGCCCTAAAAATCTGACGATTATCTGACGATTAATCCTACCAAGAACAGTAGCCATTGTAATGCAATCTGACGATTAGGCCCTAAAAATCTGACGATTATCTGACGATTAATCCAACCGAGAACAGTCGTAGCTGTCCTGCAATCTGACGATAAATCCCACCAAGAACAGGATCTATCTATAATGCAATCCGAACTTCTAACCAGTTTACTTACTACCATTGTTTCGCGTAAAAGTTTCCGAAAACTGAGGATGAACATATCGCGTTGATCGTCCAGCTCCTATTCTCACGGCTAACCCTGCGTCAATGAGTTCTAACAGATCACGATAGGCCGTATCTCTGCTAACACCAAACTCTTCTATTACAGCTGTTCTAGTCAGAGTCTCGCCCGACATAATACGCTCGGCAATTTTACGTTGGCGGTCATTCAACTCCGGAACAGTTTCACTTTGCAGTATTTCATTCAGGGCAGCTTCAGGAAGAGGTAAATTTCCTATTTTTTCTCCCCGACCATGAAGTGTAACATCCAAAAAGCCGTCTTCCTCTCGCACGTCCAACCTCGTTATACCAGATGTTCCCACGGCGGCACGAATGCGTTTGAATCCCGATCCGCGATGTTCCATAAGTTTTAAATGGAGGAGACTTTGCGCAATTAAGGGATTTCTTGATACTGCACGGACTTCCACTTGCCGGAGCTTTGCTGGTGTCAAGGGATCTAGTGGTAAACCAGGACTTGATACAGTTACGCGGTCGTCGAAAACTCTCAGAAAAATCCGTGCGCTTGTTCTCTCGTAATCTCTATGGGCAATTGCATTTACTATGACCTCACGTACGACTTCAATCGGGTATTCTTGAATTGTGATTCTGCGCGTACCAACGATTCGTTCTTGTTTTCGAGTGAAACGAGATACAAATTTAACTGCTGATTCGATAATCCTCGATGCCGGGCCGTAAAGCGATTCGTGATTTGACGCGTCTGCTGTAACCTCACTCCCCTCATAATACTCTGCTGTAACATAGTTGTTGGTTTGGCCGTTATGTTGAGTCGGATCTCTAGCGAGGACAATGGCACCCGCCTTTGTGGCTACATATTCACCCGCGTCTAGGCAAAGTAGATTACGATTAAGCAGTCTTAATCTAAGAATTGCTGGGGTCAATTTCTTTGTTTGTTCCGCATCCCAAGAGGCGATCATACGTTTCGCAATGCTTTGATTGAGTTCGGAGTATGGGCATTTGGTCGGTAAATTTTCGTAAACAGAGGCGTTTTCAATAATCTGACTTGCTGAAGTTTTGCTTTCGATATGAAGAGAAGATGGTCGGTTAAAATCGTTCTTCAAAGCACTTTTTAATGCAAATTCAAGCTCATCAGCAAGTTCGGACGGTTTAGAGAAAGTTTTGTATTTTACACCTGAAGCTTTTACATCGTCGAGTAAACCTTTTGCTCCGTGTTCAAGTTCTTTGGTACGTTTTCGAAAAACGAGTATCTTCATCTTTCCATCATTTCGCAACTCAACTGCTCTCTTAAACTCGACATGAGTGATCGATATACCATTAACCATAAAACCTGATTTCTCACCGACGATCAGTACATAAACCTGACAAGTGTTAACTAGGTTTACGCATTCTTCTACTGCAACATTTGAAGACGCAGGCTCGTGTTCATATAATACAGGAGAGAAAAACGGATCTAATGAGGGAACTTTGCTCAACGTGTACTTCGCCCATCCACGCTCGACCTCCAGTTCATGTTGAAAAGAACTTATGAATACTCGAAACTTTCCCATTTGTTACCTCCTAAATCAAGAGTGATCTTCGCATTTATAAAGAAATTGCACACAGCTCATATAGTAACTTTGTGCGCCACTTTCAACATTCGTACCTCTCAAATGAAAGTCTTAGAAGTCAACACCCAAATTCGATGTCAGTAATTTGAAGCACCTATATGCCAAATTTGAGTGACCTTTCCAATGCAGTCCATAAACTATTATCTAAATTTGTTGTCCATTGTTGAGTCTTCAGATCAAGACGTTATACTTTTGAAATTCAAAACCGAATACAATACCGAAGCAATAATGAGCGAATCTAACGAAGCAATACTCGTTATACCAATCCCAGTCTCATTGGAAAGATAACCTGCGAAGGCTGCCCCTACCCACGCAACAAACGCACTTAATCGAAACGAGTCAATTGAACTGATATCGTTTATATTCATATTGAAACGTCTGACAAAAAATGCATCAATAATGTAAATTGCCCCGATCGGGGGAATGGTTACCCCTAATAGCACAAGGTAGTTGACTAAATATGCTTGAGCGGGAACGAAGGCAATAGCAGTGCCAATCACTCCTATCGCAATTATGATGTGTCGTAGTTTGAATCGTTCCAAAATTGTCGCGATAGATAATCCAGAAGAGTACAAACACAACACGTTACTAGACCAAGCTCCTAAAAACAGAAGGAAGAACGCGGGAATGGCTACACCAAGGAGCGCCATGACCATAACGACATTCGGTTCACCAGTAGCCATGCTCGGAATGGCCGAGAAAAACTGAATCATCGGAAAAATCACACCAAGCGCTATAAATACTGACCAAATAGCGTGACGTGTATTGACAGCAAACCGGCTATAATCCGGCTGAATGATTACCCCAGATATATATGTCCCAACAACAGCGGAAATTGCGGTTTGATAGGTGAACGAATTTGCGACCTCCAAAGAACCTCCGCTGGATTTTGAAAGTGCAAGAAAGGCCGCATATCCAATGAAGACAACCATAAACGGGACAAGATATAAAGCTAACTTGTCTATTCCACTGAATCCCATTGCTGTTACTGCTACCATCAAAACACTTGCAACAAAGACAGTAATGTACGGAGAAATAGAAATTCCAAACGCTTCGAAGATCATCTGCTGAGTCGCTTGACCAAGCGTGTTACTGATCACACCAAACCAACCCACTAGCGATAAAGCTACGGCAAGATTTGCAATCTTTGCTCCCTTCGGGCCAAACGAAAATTCAGTCAGAAGATAGGTAGAGAATCTTGTTCTAGCACCGACATAACTGGTAATTGCACCCATGACTCCCAAAATCAAACTTCCTATTCCAAAAGCCAGTGCCGCCCCCTGATATCCGAGAGAACCGCCAATTTGCGAGGCAATAACAAATACGGCAAATCCTATGGTTCCCCCGACAATTATCAACGCTAACCTGAGTCCCGATGCATTTGCTTGATCCGGAACCCGGCTTCTCGCATAGTCATCAGCGTTTATGGCTTTTGATATTTCATCCATTGAATTGAGCTCCCGTTTCTAGTTGATTTTTGATAACCACCCCATCCTTTACCACGAGTGGCATTTGCTTACCTTGTCCTTGCAAGACTTCGAGTTTGTCAAAAGGGTTTTCATCAAGCAAAATCAGGTCGGCGTAGGCATCTGTTTTCAATACGCCTAATCGATCGCTTTCTCGAAGTATCTCTGCGTTAATTTTTGTTGCTGAACGAATAATGTCTCTCGGAGATTGCACCTTAGTACGAATCTCAAATTCACGAGACTGATGCTCAAAATTATCTCCGATTAGATCTGTTCCAAAACCAATTCTAACGCCGTACTTCACGCACAGTTCAATGGATCTAAGACCCGCATCTCTGACTGTCTTCAATTTCTCAAACATCGATTCAGACCAACCATGTTCGTGAGCCGTTTCATTTAAAACGTCATACGTCACCAAAGTCGGGACAACAAAAGCTTCCTTGGATGCTGCGAGTTTTGCAGTTTCAGCATCTATCATATTTCCGTGTTCAATTGTGCGAACACCGCATTCTAGAGCCATAGCAATTGCACTCGCTCCGTAGGCGTGGGCCATCACGTAGGTGCCACGTTTCTTTGCTTCATAGACAATCGTCGAAATCTCCTCTGCTGAGTACTGATCGCATTCCAATGGATCATGAGGTGACGAGACTCCTCCAGAGACCATTATCTTTATTTGGTCGACACCTTGTCGTAATTCTTCTCGAACAGCTTTTCTAACCTCGTCTACGCCATCGGCTATTCGAGACGTATAGGCAATGGCATTAGCACACTGACATGGTGAGGTCTCTTCGGTGAGTCTGCGAAAATCCCCGTGACCTCCCGTTTGAGAAAGAGCTCTGCCGGAAATATAAAGTCTCGGTCCCAAAATGACTCCATCATTTACGGCCTGCTTGATACCCCAATCCGCTCCCGTGGCATCACGAACAGTTGTAAACCCTCTCAAAAGCATCTCTTTAAGTATTTTTGTAGCCCGAGCAGTCATCAAAGTTGGCGGAATATCCGCCAGTTTCGAAAGATTGGTTTCGGCTAAGAACGGATGAACATGACAATCAATTAAACCGGGTAACGCGAAACGCCCCTCGCCGTCAATGGTCTGTTCGTTTTGGTTATGATCTAGATCTCTGCCGATCTGTGAGATGAGGTTTCCCTTGATCCTAATATCGCTGGGATACTGCGGTGTTTCCAAATCTGGATCAAGAACATATACGTTCTTGAGAAGTAACGATTGTTCCTTTTCTGCCATTTTAGGCTGTCACTCCATAGACTTCGGCAGCTCGATCCTTCGTAACATATCCGTTCTTTATATCTTCTAGAACTTTTTCTCTCGGTCTGTTTTTTGGATCTCCGTATCCGCCCCCATTAGCCGTATAAACTTTAATCAGATCATCTTTACCTAACGTCAAGGCAGTACATTCGCTGAATCGCTCTTGTTCACCGGTTGCGCGTTCGACAATCACATGATTGGTCGAACCAGAAGTACCTCCTTGTAAGCCCCACGGCCCATGTTTTGATCTCGTATAGGCCATAGTTAGCCACCAGCCATCTGCCACAATACGATAATCTAACTCGATTCCTTTACCTCCAATGTACTCTCCTTCTCCTCCAGATGTATTGGACAGTTCAAGTCGATCGACCATAAGACCGTTCTTTTGCTCGGTAACTTCTACCGGGCAGTTAAAAGTATCTCCATGATAACCAGTATAGAGCGCGTTCAAACCATCTCGATCGTGACATGCCCCCCAACCTCCTAATTGTGGTTCAACGATACTATGATCATCTCCACCACGCTGACTTGGCCCACCTATAAATGTTCCACATATCGACGAGTAATGTCCAGCCGGAAAATATTCTTTCATATGATCGGCTAATGCTTTCCAAAGTAAATCGAACAAAAGCATACTCACTTCATAGTACACACTCATAGCCGCTGGATATTCAGCGGCGAACATAGACCCTCTGTCGACCAAAACTTTGATTGGTTTGAAAGTGCCGGAGTTAGCGAAACTCTGAGGATCGACTATTGCTTTAAAAATCATCTGTACATCAACGATTGTTGCATCGTATGATGAATTCAATGCCGTCGCTGTTTGTTCCGGATTGTTCCGTAAATCAACTAGAAATTCGTCATCGGATATCGTTATTTCGACTTGAACAGTTCTTCCGTCGTCAAGAATCTCATGAGCAGAATACGTCCCTTTCGGTAAATCCTGTAAGGATCGGCGAGCCATTTTTTCTCCAAGCTCAATATAATTTTCGATCGCGAATTCAACCGCATCCCGGCCGTACTTTTCCACGATAGCAAGCATTCTTCTTGCCCCTGCTCGCATCGACGCAATTCCTGCCCAAAAGTCGCCCATTGTTGTATCCGGAACTCGTGTGTTCATGGTTATAATATCTAGAACAGCTTGATTAGGTTCTCCTGCGGCGATAACTTTAATTTCGGGAATTTGCAAACCTTCTTGATAGACATCAACAGCATCTGGACTGATACTCCCAGGAAAGGCTCCTCCAACATCTACCCAATGCGCTTTGTTAGCAAGCCATCCAATTATCTCGTCCTCAGCGAACACGGGCATAATTAGGACTACATCATTGAGATGACTGACACCACCAAAATGTGGCATGTTGGTCATAAAAATATCACCCTCTTCGAACGAATCGTCATTTTGGTATTTCTTCAATATAGCTTTGACGCCCGGTTCTAGCATCCCGATAAAGCCGGGAATTCCTGAACCCGAACTTGCTAGATTTCCTTTTGCATCAAACATTGCAACTCCAAAATCCAATACCTCATAGATGATCGAACTCATGGCAGTTTTTCTCATCGTAGCAAACATTTCGTCCGTGATTGCTGTCAGAGAGTTTTGGATGATCTCTATGGTAATAGGATCATAGGTGCTTGTAAGTTGATTCGCAGAATCTAAGGCCATTTTGAACTCCTAAATTTTTATGTGAAGATTGCCAAACTCGTCAACTTCGAGTTCTTGATCGGGAAAAACGACTGTTGTACCGCCAGATTCTTCGACAATTGCAGGCCCGTTTATGATCGAGAGAGCAGGAAGTTTTTCTCTATCATATATTGTCGTGGTTAGTGTGCCATCGTCGTCAAAGTCGACTAAACGCTTTGATTTAATAGCCTCTTCAACAGTTCCTTGCGTTTCTATTTTCGATAGTTCCGGTAAATCAACCGAAGCGAACGCAACAAGTTGAAAAGTGACAAGCTCAACATTATTCTTCAGTCGGTAAGTATATTCGCGTTCATAAGCATCATGGAAACGGATTATGAGTTCATCTAGAACTTGCTTGCTAATTTTGATGTTGGGTACGGAAATACGGACTGAATGCTCTTGTCCTTCGTACCGTAAATCTAAGTAACGTTCAAAGTATAGTTTGTGTTCAGAGAGTCCGTCACTTAAAAATGCCTCTCGCGCTTGGTCTTCCATCTCAATGTAGGTTGCATTGATAGTCTCTTCAGTTCCCTCACGAATCTGTAATGGGCGTGTCCGAATATAATCTCGACGCAAATCGGACATTAACATTCCCCAAGCGGAAAATACAGCAGAATGGGCTGGAACAATAACTTTCGGAATATTCATCTCTTTTGCAAGCGCGGTAGCATGCATCGCGCCTCCTCCTCCGAATGCAATCATCGTAAAATCCCTAGGGTCGTATCCTCGATTGATCGATACCAGTTTCAGTGCGTTCATCATATTGTTATTAGCGATTCGCACGACACCTCGCGCAGTCTCTTCTGCCGATAATCCTAACTTCGCACCGATACTCGCAAAAACGTCTCTTACAGATGTCATATCTGCTTCGATCTCACCACCTATAAAGTAGCTGGGATTAATTCTTGCTAACAACAGATTAGCATCTGTAGTTGTAGGCTCTGTTCCTCCCCTACCATAAGCGACGGGGCCTGGAACTGCTCCCGCACTTTTTGGTCCGACGTGTAGTTTGTTATCTTCGTCGACCCACGCTATGGACCCCCCACCGTTTCCTATTTCAACTATATCGACAACAGGAGTCATAATCGGATAGCCGGCAGACGTTTTGCTACGACCAATCATGTATTGACTGGTGATTTCTACTCGTCCTTGGTCAATCAAAGAACATTTTGCAGTCGTACCTCCAATATCCAGCGCAATTATATTCTCTTCTCCGATTATTTTTCCTAGTGCCGCCGCACCTAGTACGCCGCTTGCTGGGCCCGATTCTACCATTGTTATTGGAGTTTCTTTAGCCGATTTTACCGTATCAATCCCTCCATTGGATTGCATGACATAAAATGACCCCCTGAATCCGTTTTCCTCAAGCTGATGTTCCATCTTGGTGAGGTAATCCTCAGCGAGTGGTTGCACGTAAGCGCAAAGCACGGCGGTGTTCGTGCGTTCATATTCTCGCCATTCTCGCGTGATCTGGTGAGATGCAACTACTGAAGCCTCGGGCCAAAGTTTTTGCACTTCGGATTTCAGCAGAACTTCGTGGGAAGGATTGGCATAGGCGTGAAGTAAACTGATAGCAATGGCTTCGACACCGTCTGATCTAAAATCGCGAATGATCTCTTCTAATCCTTCAAGACTGATCGGTTTTAGTACTTCTCCTTTATAATTCATACGCTCAGAAATTTCCCGACGTAAATAGCGTTGAACAAAGGGTTTTGGTTTTTGGTACCTCAAATTGAAAAAATCTGGTCGATTTCCACGAGCAATCTCAAGTATATCCCGAAATCCTTTCGTCGTTATTAGGCCGGTCTTCACGCCTTTTCTCTCTGTTAAGGCGTTTATAACAACGGTCGTACCGTGAGCAAACACATCAACGCTTTTATAATCAATTCCGGCTTTGTTAATGGCTTCAAGAACACCGACTTCAAAGTTCGGAGGTGTCGTATGGGCTTTCACAGCATTGAGGGACGTGATCGTTCCGTCATCATTAACCTCGAAATAAACGAGGTCAGTGAACGTTCCACCCACATCGGTTGATAATCGAATTTTTGTCACATCATTACCTTGAATTAAAAAATTATCTATTCTGAAAAGCGTTCATTCATTAAGAAAACTTTCGTCTTATGCCCAATCTGAAGCACGCTTCAAACTCTCTCTAAAAGGTCGAACGCCGATAAACAATACTACCGTTGCCGCAATGGCTGCCCCTGTACCGACGCAGACCATTGAGTATTTCAACATCGAATCCTGACCAAAAACTTCATCCGTAAGGAGTGCAACTAGTGTTGGACCAAATCCAATCCCAATTAGATTAACGACGAACAAATATAGTGCTGATACCTGTCCTCGCATTTCATTGGGCGTTATCTGCTGAATTGCAGAGACGGCTACGCCCCACGGCGCACTGGTTGCCAGAACGAGTATGGCAATAAATGCGAATGATAAACCTGCCGTTGGCATCAATGGACTCAGTAATGCTGGGATGATGGCGAACGCAACAAAACTAGCAGCTGTTAGAAATCCACCTCCGTTCAATCCATTTCGATCTATACGATCAGAAATCACACCGCCTAGAAATATTCCAATGGGGCCGAAAATCAGCAAAATCACTCCATATATCACGCCGGCTTCAGCTACTGGAATTCCATACGTTCGGAAGAAAAAACTGGGCGTCCAAAGGACTAACCCATTAACGAGAATCCCAATCAAACTGAAACCGGCTAGATGACAGATAAGTGTTCGCTTGTTTTTTACAACAAAACCTACTACTTCTTTGATCGGAACAGCCGACGGCTTGCTTGACTTGCTCACTACCCCCGTTCGCATAGGCTCTTTGACTGTAAAATAGACGAGTAGTGCAACCAATAAACCGGGCAAGCCAACATAAAAGAACGCTAACTGCCAAGTGTATACTTCTCCTAGTAAAGGCACAACAGAGGTTGGTGTTTTGGTAACGGCTTGTACAACTAGACCGCCAACTATAAACGCGAGCCCGAATCCCATGTATGTTCCCATAACATAAGTGCTTAGAGCGCGAGCCAACAATCGTTTCGGAAATCTGTCCGAGATAATTGAATAAGCACTGGGATTAAGAGCGGCTTCGCCTATCCCTACTCCCATCCTCGTCAAAAACAATTGCCAAAAATTAGTCGCGAGTCCGCAAGCTGCCGTGAAGAGGCTCCAAAAACTTATTCCACCAACAATTATGTTGCGTCGATTATGACTGTCTGCCATTCTTCCAAGTGGAAATCCCAAACTGGCATAGAACAGGGCAAACGCAAATCCATGCAATAGACTGAGCTGTGTATCGGAAAGATTAAGGTCTGATCGAATAGGATTGACTAATAACGAAAGGATCGAACGGTCTACATAGGAAAGCAGATAAGCCACCATAAGAACGGCGACGATCAACCAAGAATAAACAAGGTTAAGCTCGTTCTTTTTTATCGACTCTTGCTTGGATTCAGAATTACTCATGCTACCATTTTCCTTATGGTAGCCGGATCAAGACCATATACGGAAGTTGCTTCTTGCTCGGTGATATATTGATTATGGAGGTCATCAAGAACTAAACTCTTGTTTCTTTCCCTAGGGTTACCAAATCCAGCACCGTTTCCGGTTTCAATTCTAATGACATCTCCGTTACTCACAGGTATAGAGTTAGCCACCGCATAATGTTCAACAGAACTATCTGATCTAATTACCGAGATTCTGTTGTTCGTACCCGTATGCCCACCTTCTAATCCCCAAGACTTAACTTTAGATCGCGTATAGGACGCAGTTACCCATCCCGACTTCTCAAGTATACGATATTGTAAATCTATCCCTTTTCCTCCTCTGAATTTACCGGCTCCTCCTTCTTCTGAATTCAAAGATAAACAGTCTACTTGAACTTTATTTCGAGCTTCATTCACTTCAACAGGACAGTTAAACGTGTCTCCGTGCGACGTGCTAAATTGGGCTGTCTCCCCGTCTCTATCGTTACAAGCTCCCCAGCCACCGACTTCAGGCTCGATAAAACTCGACATTTTTCCTGTCGCGTCAACTTGGCCAACTAAAGTTGCACAAACTGAACAAAAATGTCCGGCCGCACGATTAACATCAAAATAAGGAGCCACTGCTTTTAGAATCAAGTCCGAGACACGTAACTTATTTTCATAATAGAGTCCAGTCGCCGCAGGTCTCTTAGCATCAAACAGCGTTCCCGGTTTTGTGACTAATTTCAAAGGCCGAAAAGAACCAGCGTTTGCAGGACCGCTAGGATCTGTCAAACTCTTGAACATAGCTTGAACACTAACCATCGTTGCGTCGTAGGTGGAATTGAGAGGACCCGTATCTTGTTCAGGATTGTTTGATAAATCGACATCGAAATCATGATCTGTCACGGTTACGATGACATGCAATTCTTGACCCGTATCAAGTTGGTCACTTGCCTCAAATCGACCTTTTGGTAACTTGGCCAGCGCCCGTCTTACTCTTTGTTCAGCGGTGTCAAAATAATCTTCTATAGCGAAAAGAAAATGATCTTTGGAATACTTCTCACAAATTTGCTTTATGCGTCTTTCACCGAGTCGAAGGGATGCAATTGCAGCCCAAAAATCGCCTTTCAACTGTTCTGGCAACCTACTATTGGCACACATTGTTTGCAGTAAGGCTTCATTCAAACTTCCTTTTTCAAATATCTTCACTTCAGGGAGTAATAATCCCTCTTGAAACAATTCGGTTGCGTCGGGAGATGTACTCCCCGGACGCATTCCGCCTATATCCATCCAATGTCCTTTATTTGCAACCCAAGCAACCAGTTCACTTCGGTAGAAGATTGGCATTGAGACAACGACATCATTTGTGTGGCTCACTCCTCCTGCAAAGGGATCGTTGGAAACAAAAATGTCTCCTTCATTTATAGAGTCAGCCTCGAACTTCTTTATGATCGTTCGAACGGCGGGATCTACCATTCCGATGAATGACGGAATTCCTGCACCAGCACTGGCGAGAGCCCCGTTTTTATCTGTCACTGCTACACCGAAATCTAGAACTTCATAAATTACAGAACTCATCGCCGTTTTTCGGGTTACTGCGAACATCTCATCTGTAGTTGCACTAAGTGACTGTTGAATGACTTCAATAGTAACGGGATCGACTGAACGAGGTGATGGCTGCTGATCCACGCTTAGTCTCCCGTAACTTGAAAACGAAACTGACTCAATAGGTTACGGTCATATAGATTTAAAATTGCCATTTTCGAAGATTGTCAGGAAGATTAAAGGGTGCATCAAAACTTGTATCTCAGCTCCATTCGAACAGCACGTGGATTAGCCCGGTGGAGAAAACCTCCTGACACATACTCTGAATTGTAACTTTCGTCAGTGAGATTGTTGGCCTCAACTGCCAGCTCCCATCCACCTTGCCTGTCGATCAACGCTATCCTAGCGTTCATTAAATCCAAAGCAGAACGAGGATTATTATTTTCGGGAGTCCAAAACTGTTTTCCGCGATGCTCATAATCAACTCGTGCAAGAAAATTGAGATCGGCGTTCATTTCAGATTTCCATTGAATCCCTATGTTTCTTGTTTCTTCCGGAATGTACGGAGCAGCATTGCCTTTTAGCTTAGCGTTTGTTGTGTATTTTTCAATTTTCGAATCAGTTTTGCCATACGAGGCATAAATGTCTAGATTCTCATTGGGTTTCCAAATGGCCTCAGCTTCAAATCCTGTTATTTTTACTTCGTCAATATTGATTAAAACCTGTGCACCGACTCCTCCGATGAAAACAAAATACTGACCACCTTCAACCTTTGTATCGAATAAAGCGCCGTTGAGAATTAGTTTCCCGTCTGCCAAAAGACTCTTTACGCCCAGTTCAATCGACGTACTATCCTCTTGATCAACCAAATCTTTAACTCCTAACACTGGTTTTGGGTTACCATTCTCATCTTTCGCGTTACGAGCCGCTTCGGCAACTCCATTTTGGTTAAACTGTCCACTTCGAAAGCCTTGTCCCCAAACTGCGTACAGGTTTGTATTTTCATCAGGCTTATACTTAAAAGTGACTTTAGGGGAAAATTTATCAAAAGACGCGGAATTTTTTGCCCCCTTTACACCTCCTGTATTTAACGGAGAAACATTCTGTTCGCGATCCTCGTTATCAAAGCGTCCCGCTATATTTAATTCCATATCTTCTGCAATGTCGTAGCTTACTTGCCCAAACACAGCATAAGCCGTGTTACTGTTATCGTCAGCCAAGAATCCTGTGGTCGGATTAGTTGTGTTCGCACCAAAAGGCGTTCGATATACTCTCTTAATCCCTTTTCCTTTATCAGTTCCCGTCGTAGACGATATGAATCGCTCCCAACTCAGATAGTATGCCCCAATTTCCCATCGTAACTCTTGGTCTGTGTTAGAGGTAAATCGAAATTCTTGACTGAGTGCCTTCATGTCAGTGTACTGAGTTTGGGTGCCATCAAAGAACCAATCGGGGTTACTCTGATCAAGGCCATCTGCTAAGGCGGTGTATGGAAACTGATCGGCTCTCGTCATCGTTGATAAGGCATCGTAAGATGTCACTGAAGTGATCGTTCCCCATTCCATCTCGTTTGAAAAACGCATCGAAAGGCCGTCCGTTTGACGTTCCCCTACATCCTCGTTATTCGCCTGAAACGGCAAGGAAGTATCGTCAGCGGTCGCTGTTCCACTATACTGAAAACCGATCCCACGTCCATTATGCCGAGCAACACTCGCGACTATGTCGACGGATTGCTTTGAACTTGGTGTCCACAACAATCGACCTCTAAAAGCACGATCAAAGTAAGGATCGTCTTTATCGTTACGTGTAACGTTATAAAAATAACCTTCTCGGCTTACCACTCTGCCAGAAGCCTTAAACAAAAGTTCATCTTCAACAAGAGGAACGTTGAAACTTCCCTCGGCCGAGAATTCATCACCATTGCCGACTCCAAATCCAACATACCCTTCGCGCTCGTTGCTTGGTTTCTTAGTGTTTATAATAATCGCTCCGCCCGTTGCATTACGACCATAGAGTGCGCCTTGGGGGCCCTTCACGACTTCAATTTGTTGAATATCAAACAACTGACTGACAAATTGCCTGTTATTAAATTGCAGTACACCGTCAACAACTACGGCAACAGGACTTTCCCCATTGCGAACTTGCGTCAATCCGCGAATCGTTAAGAACGCCGTTCCTATACTCTGAGATTCCGCTAAAGTAACATTGGACGTAAGTTGAATGAAATCCGCAGTTTCACTTATTCCAGCATCGATAATCGTTTGCTCGCTATAGGCTTGAACGGACAAAGGAGCATCCTGAATACCTTCTTCTACTCTTCTAGCTGTAACGAAAATCGTCTCTTGAACTAAATCGTCATCTTGTTCCGAAGTTTGTGCTATTGTCCCGCCAATCGGCATGCCGACCAATGCTATGAGGGCAGTTGTGCTAGTGAGAAGAGTCTTTAGACGTTTCATTGCGGATACACTCCTAATTGCTTTTACGAATGGGTTGGAAAGTGAGGCAAGAAACCGCACTTAGCAGGCAGATTGACTTAATTTAAGGGATTCCTCAACTAACCGTTCGGGTAGTTTGTTAGATTTAATGGGTAGTCAGTTTGCAGACTCTTAAATCAGAATCAGCAACTCATGCGCTATGAAAATCGTGAAAACTATTGATCCGTATATGTTTATTGAGAGAGCGCTCGCCCAAGTTAGTTTGTTCAGATAGGTCTCGGGTTTAAAGCCAGGTAGGTGATTGCCGACACCGAATCTGATTGTCGATAACGTCCATAATCCGAACAGGGACAGAAAAATTCCGTCAGGAACGACGTCTCGAATCGCGAACAGGATCAAAACAACCGTCATAACTTGAAAACCATAGGACGGTTCAGTTGGAGCGAATGATTTTCCTTTGACATCGAGCCATATCTGACTCAGTACGTTGTAGCCTATGGCTAAACCAAAATAGATATAGACGAGAGTGGTAAACATGATTTATCCGGTATGGCTCAAGAACAGTTGCAGACTCAGGTTTATCCTGCCTTCAAGGCTAGAACGGCGTTCCGGTGTCTTGCAACTACCGAAATGGGTAGTTTGAAATTACTTGTTCATAGTGTTAGGTTTATCTGAAGTATTAATTGTCGGTACGTCAAATCGATTCGTAACAAACAATTGCACCTAAAGAATTTCCAAAATGATTGATTCGGTAAACGATTCGTTTGAATTAGAAGACCAACATTGGTTGTCAAAGTCGAAGCTTCGGCCACCAACCATTACGCCAGCCATTCTCCATCGTCAGCGACTATTGGATAAACTGACGCTCGCTCAAGACCGCCCGTTTAGTTTGATTACGGCACCTGCAGGTTACGGAAAGTCCACTCTCCTAGCGCAATGGTTTAATAAAAATGTTGCGGAGACGCGATCATGCGCATGGCTAAACTTAGATGAGTCTGATGCCGAACCCAGTCAATTTCTTGCACTCATCATCCTAGCGGCTGAGGAGTCCGGGTTAGAGATGCGACAATTGTCGATGTTAGCGCAAGTAGGACTTGTTGGAACGTCTCTTTCGAATGTATTGAAACGAACTGCCGAAAGTATCGCGAAATTAGAAAATCCCTTATTGTTGTGTATAGACGACTACCACCGTGTTCAATGCAACGAGATCGATAGAATTCTAATCGATTTATCCCATCTCACTAATGAAAAACTCAAAATTTGTTTGTCATCCCGAAACGTATTGAGTCCAACTTTAACGAACTTGTTACTCAAAGCTGATGCAGATTCTATAGAAGTCAACGACCTCAAATTTTCAGAAATAGAAATTCGAGAGACTTTTGGAGAAGACTTAAACGAGCGAGAGTATAAAGATTTACAAAGTAAGGTTGAAGGATGGCCCGTTGCATTGCAGATGGCTAAATTATTGATCGGAAGCAATTCGGGCGATCGTAGTTCACTATCGCTCTTACACGGTCATACCGGGCATCTAGAAAATTACCTTACAGATCAAGTCATATCCAATCTTAGCTCAGATCTTCAAGATTTTGTTTTGAACACAAGTATTTTGGATTCATTTGATGCAGAGCTTGCTGATGCAGTCTGTGGAAACGGGAATAGTAGAGACCATCTTAGGCAACTTGAATCACTGCATGCTTTGCTGGTGCCGCTTGACTCAGAACATCGATCGTTTCGTTACCATCTATTGTTTAGACAGTGTCTAAACGAACTCTTGATTCGAAAGTTTCCGGACAGATATAACGAACTTCATCTAAAAGCCGCCAAATGGCTGGGAGAACGCAGAAGGACGGCAGAGGCCGTCGAACATTTACGTCAAATAGGAGCGTATGACGATTGGGCTGATTTAGTTTGTAATGCTGGAGGTTGGGAATTGATACTATTTGGAGGAATAGGTTATCTCCAAGGGCTGTTGCGTAACTTTCCTGATCAAGAATTGGCGAAGCACCCGCGACTCCAAATTGCGAAAAGTTATCTTTATCTGAAAAGCGGTGACGTTCTCAATGCAAGAGCTGACTTTGACGTAGCATGTGCGTCCGACAATTTCGACAAATCTGATAATGGTTTGATGCGAGATTATGTCAATATACGAGTTCTACTAGAATCATATGAAGACGAACCACTCATTGACTACGATAATCAATTTTTGGAGCAAATCAGCCATACTGAACCTTTAGATGATCCTATAACACGGGGCGTAGTTCAAGCAAGCGTGGTCTCAAGACATATAGCATTCGGCGAGTTTAAGAAAGCAACTGAAATCGCGCAAGCAAGTGCAAGATCAATGCGAGAAGGTAAATCCATATTAGGCTTGAACTATGCCCTTCTCCATATAGGATTGTGCGCTTTTTACTGTGGTGACTACAGAACAGCAGTTGCAAATTATCGACAAGCCGAAGAAATGGCAGATGACAATTTTGGTGCTGACAGTGGCCTGAAAGCTGCTACAACTGTTCATTATTCTGCACTGAAGTTTTGGAAAAACGAGATCGAACTATTACAAAATTCGGACTTCGAGACAGCCGTGTTTCAGATTTGCGAATTTGATGGCTGGTTTGAGGCGTACGCGGTAGGTTTTGATGCTTTGTTTCATGACGCACTATACAATAGAGATTTTGACAGAGCTTCAGATTATGTCGAGAGAATGCGCGAAACGTCTAGGCAACGGGGCTTAGAAAGACTGTCAGTAATAGCGGATAGTTTCGAACTCATGATTTTGCTGGTCAAGAACGATATGCGAAAGGCAGCAATCCGGTATGAAGAAGTTAAACAACATAACTCTCCCAACACCCGCAAGCTCCATACTCCGACTTGGATTGTAAGAATGTTTGCTGGTCTCGCGTCGTGTCGTTATTTGCTGAAAATTGGTGAGTATAGAGAAGCTCTTAGAATTGCTCAAAGTCTTCAGATGATCGTCTCAGGTATCAACGCAAATTTTTTCTTAATTCGATGTCTGTTAAATCAAGCCATCGCGTTAGATGAGGCGAAGCGACGGAAAGAAGCCGTGGATACCGTCGTTTCTGCTTTAGAACTTGCAGCACCTAGCGAGATTATCCAACCTTTTCGAAGTCCTAGCTCTGTACGTTTACTGCGTTCAGCTAGAGGCCGTATCAGGAATGAAGTAGACAAAATTTTAGTGACGAACTTTCTCTCTGAGATACTAACAACTAGAGGGAACAAGAGTTCTCTTCTAAGTGATCGAGAGTTCCAAGTATTAGACGAACTGTCTCTTGGGAAATCGAATAAAGAAATTGCTTATTCGTTAGACATGACCGATAACACGGTTAAGTTCCATTTGAAAAACATCTTTAGCAAATTGAAGGTAGCTCGGCGAATTCAAGCAGTCTCCGTTGCTAAGGAGCGACAATTGATCGACTAAGACGTAACTCTTACCCTCCCGAATGTTCAAATTACAGGATGAAATCCGATGTCAAAACTCTCAAATTGCCTATTTTTGGTGCTGTTACTTGCAATTTCCGCTCACTTACTTGGATCGTGTAACTTTATTGATGGAAATGGAATTTGGAAGACAACTAATACCAAAGCCTCTACTGAATCGGAAGAGCTAAGAATCACATTGAACCTTTCAATGGGGCTTGTTGCAGATTATGGTGCTACCCCTTGGAGAACTTCAGATGTAAAATTCGGCGATAGTCAGATGAATTTGGCCCTAGATACAGGCACTAAGTTGCTTTGGGCGACTGTCAGTGACTGTGGAACGGAGGCTTGTAAAGTTCACCGACGTACAGACACAGGACAAGCCGATTTTCAATATATCTCTGATCCCGCCTATCCAAAAACCGTAGATTTCGGGGCTTGGGGAAAGATGACCGTAAAACTTGGTTCAATTCCGATCCTCATAGGAAATGAGAATCCGACGAATGTTCCGATTAAGTTTAACGCATCTATTGATTACTCAGGCTCCAAGTTTCAGTACTTAGCATGGGGTGGAGGAATCGGATTTCCTTCTGATACCACCTTTGACGACGCGGAGATAGAGTCATTGATTAAACAACTTTATTACTCTTACAACCTACCCTCCCCTGAGTTTTCAGTAAGAACCGACAAAAATTCAAAAACAGGAAATTTTTACATCGGATACATAGATTCGAATGCTTTCTCCAAAGTTTATAGCATTCTTACGCCTAAGACTTCCACTGATCCTGAACTAGCGTACTTATGGGGTACAGAACTACAACTTGCGAGATTAGGGTCAGCTCCATTCCCAGACCTTTCAAATTCGGTAATGTACTTGGATACCGGTTCTTCTCGCTTCAAAGCAGAAGCAAAATCAATTAAGCCGATACTAGATGCTCTTTTAACATACACAGATGCAAATGGAAACAAAATATTTGAACCCTACAAAGATGGAACCTCCACTCAACCTTATACTGGCGTGAAGTTTAGAAACAACAAGGGGCCATCTGATTTTCCCAACGTGCTACCGAATTTTGAATTTGCATTTCCCGACGAATGTAACGGACAAAACACCATGACCGTATACTCACTTAGTCCGGAACAGTATTCCTATCAAGTTCAAGCAGGAGATCGAAAAGGAGAGTGGGTAGCCGCATTTCACATTCTTGAAGGAATTCCAGGATTACTCGTTGGCTCAACATTTTTAGATTTGGTGGTTGCCCAGTTTACTTATCTACCGTTCGATGACGACTTAGTTCAAGGTGACATGACGTTGTATCAAAAAGCTAAAGGTGAGATCCCGTACAAAGTCACGTGCCAATCGATTCTTGAATAAGTTTCACTGCTTAAACTAATTTTACCGATGTAAGAATTAATAGAGAGTAACGTTATAGAAGTGAAAGTTGATAATGTCGCTAGTTGTGACTTTGCAAAACATTTTTTGGAATTGACGGACATGTTCCATCTTTACGATACTGTAACGCCGCTGAAATGAACGGATCTCTCAAACTCCCCCAAGAGTGTTCAAAGTTACTCTCTTCTGCAAAACACCCTTTTACTGGAATACCACCCAAATGTGTTGCGTTACTTGGTCTGAAACCTTTTTCGTAACTGCCAAAACCTTTATGATTTAAAACTTGAAACTTAGGAACATTGTATTTTATTCCGCAAGAACCTATGTACGAATCTATATATGGCTTACCACACGTATTACCTCCGATCAAAATTACTTCAAAGTCTATTCCTAGTAAGCCATTAATAAATGCCTCTGCGACACCACATGTTTCATTGCTGACTATAACGTAAACTTTATCTAAATCCAATATGTGCCTAAAACGATGCTTAAGTGGAACATAACTTATCCACGACGGAGAATTGTCTACATTAGGACAAGTCGGAAACTGATAATCAAGGCAATGCCAGATAAAGGGAATATTTTTCTTAACACCTTTTCGTGCATCGGATTGATCACTTACTGAAGCCTTAAATCTTGCAAATATCTTATTATTTGTAGTTGAATCTCCTGCGATCAACGTTGCAAGTTGGGACGCTACTTCTAACGATCCTTTCGAAGTATACCTAAAATCAACAATCAAATCTTTAACCTTATAGAAGTTTTTCATCTTGTCGAAAGCGTGATTTAGTTCTCTCTCAGCTACTCCGTTCTGCGTGTCTAACCTTGGAATTATGAGATAACCAATACTAAAAGGATCAGGCTCATTCTCAACAAATAATCTCGTTTTCTCATGATTATTGATTATAAAATCGTAAACAGTATACGATGATAAGAAAACCGTCTTTTTCGTTCTATCACTACGATTCTCGAAAACAAACTTTCTTACCACTCCGACCTTTTTCGGATATAATAACCCATACAATCTTTCGTAATTTCCCGCTTCCAATAGCTTTCTGACATCAATCCCATCTAAACTAATCAACTTATCGCCTCTGTTCACGTTCTGAAGCTTTATATATTGTACTCCTCCTAATGCAACTTCTTTAAACCTAACAAACAATTTCTTACTCTTTTTAGCTTCGTTCAACCCCCAATTAATTCCAAAACTTGCGCTTGCTGATATTCTTTCACTCTTTTCTATTTCGTCATCAGACAGAACAGACAAGTATTTACTTATAACGTTATCGTTCTTAAATGTAATAGAAGTACTTAGAAATTTTGCGTAATACCCATTACTACTTTTCATGTTCACTATATGATTCTCGAAACTCTTAGGATCTTTCTGATAATCGTTCGGTCTAATATCAGTAAGTTCACTACTCCAAAAAAACTGCTCTTTAACAGCCGATCGTAAAAAATACAATTCTGTTAGTTCGCTCCCTTTGTTTCCTGTACTACCGACACCATTGCTAGAGAACGCGCATCCCTTAAACAAACTTGAATCGTCGAAAATATCTCTTTTCCACACATACTGAGTATTGCCTGCACCATCTCTAGTCACAGTATTCGTTCTTGCCGAAGAGTTCGAAGAACTAGAAGTTGTATTATTAGTAACTTGACTGTTATTTTTACTTGAACTGATCGTAGAACCCGAACCATAAGAATCAGATGTATCGGGTAAACGATTACCTTCGCTACAGGTAATCGTAAAAAAAAGTAAAAACAATATTGTAATAACTTTCGGTGCCACTGGAAACTCCATTAGTCAAACGTCGGTTGCGCTAAAAATCCTTTTTTTGTATACTTTCTTTTGTTTGTAGGTGCTTCTCAATTAACTCATTCTGAGTCAAAAATTCATAATCAATGTAATTCTTTGCTAAACCAAACCCTTCACTGAATCCTGTTTCAATGTGACTGATTGGATTGTTGTTAGAAATGCTATACAAATTTAACCAATATTTACTCTTATTAAAACCTTCTCCAACTTTGAATTTACTAGGTGACAGATATCGAACTGCATCCGCGTCGTAATATCTATTAGTTGGTAAATAATAAAATCCAGTTTGAAAGTCTCGGAATACGTTTCGAAATAGGTATTTGTCTTTTCTAAATCCAACATTTGTAGTTTCACTCGCAATTCCTATTAATCCGCAGAAGAAACACGTGTTTGGTGGGAATACTGGTAAGTATGGAAAGCCTATAGTATTGTTGGTATTGTTAGTATTGTTAGTATTGTTAGTATTGTTAGGCGAGTTCTCAGCTTCACATCTATCTGATGAATTGTTTCGCTCTTGTTCTGAACTTTTCCAAGTAGAGCCAAACGGATTAACTGTTACAGGCTCTAGTTTCGTGTTCTTGTTAGTAAATAAAAATTTCGTGTTATTTGATGGAACCGAGAATATCCAATAATTACAACTTTCCATTCTCAGTAACGCTATATTACGAAAATGAAATAATGCGACTTTTTGAATTATCTTACCACTCTCATTAGTTATCGCCTCAAACATAGGTACGCCGTCGATAGAGTAAAAGACATATTTGGTTGATGTAAAGTCATTATTTTTTTCTGTATACTTAGTACGATTGCCAGTTCCATCGTATAAAAACAATTGTGTAAAATCGTCTTCTCTTGTTGCCTCTGTTATTCTCCCGTTATAATTCGATTTTAATTTTATTCCACTACCATACTTTGACAAATTTCCGTATTCATCATGTGACAAATTAATGCTTTCGTCTTTTCTTGTGTAATGGTTGATTAATCCGGAAATCGGAGATTCTTTTCGTTTTGTGATCTTCTTAACGCGGTTTTTATTCATATCGTATCCTATTAACTCGCTATACTTAACTTTATCTAACTCAAACTTTTTCGATAAAAAATTAGAAAGTATGTCGAAAGTATAGAATTCCGTCCTTGTGCTGTTCTTCGCCGAAGTCAATTGATTAATTTTATCATAAAAATATGTGCGGTTCCCTATTCCCTTGGCAGAGTCAATCAGATTCGTGATAGTTTTAATATTTCGGTTTTTGAAATAGCTGTGAGAAAAAGAAACAATAGGACTGCCATTTTGTGTAATATTAAACTTATCAACCATCATTCTACTGTTCAGTGTAGTTGAATAATTTAGTGCTTTGGTTAATTTGGAGACATCAGTGTTAAACTTTGCAGTCTTAACGATTTCGTTTGGATGGTATGTTATATTGTCAACATACTTTGTTGTACCAATGGATATACCAGTTATCTGATCAAAATCATTCAATTTGAATTTAATCTTAATATCATTCGGCGTGGTTATCGAAGTACGTCCTCCTGTACTATTGTATTCGTTTTTTGATACAAACGTATGGCCATCAATACTTAATGTTTCGGAAAGCAGTTCTCGCTTCTGACCATAGCTGTATGTTAAGGTTATATCACCGCGGACCGATGTCAGTAAATCTCCAGTATCGTTATAAGTGTTAAATATGTTTTTGTCGTTTACATTTGAGGGAAATATAACTTGCGTTACATTACCTAATGGATCGTGACCAAAGATAACCTTGTTTGTGTTATTTTTTATAGTAGTATTCTCAGCCATCGCTTCCGCCCTAGCATTTATACCAAGACACAACGATGAGCTATTAGTGTGATTGGCTGATATTGTTACTCGACATGGGTCAACTGGTACTCGAGGAGCTATTGGTTTGTTTCTGTTAGAATTCTCATAGTTACATGTAGTAACGACGTTACCAACAAAACCTATCATGGTTCCGGACCAAAATGTTTTTGTTGTGCAGGTTTCCTTTAGCTTAGAAATTGAAACAGTTTCAGGTACTTCGCATTGGTAGTTTTCACCAACATTTTTCTCTAAACTTGCTATATGTCCTCCGGAGTTATGTGTGTAGGCCTCAGTTCCGATCTCTGGCATATATACTAAGCACAGTTGATGTCTGGAATTGTATTTGAACCTTCTGTATAAATTTCTACCATTTCCTGTGTGCCTAATCTCTGTCAAGTTATGCCACTTATCGTAAGTTAGGTAGGTTTTCAACGAATTCGGATGCTCGATAAGCGTTTCTACTCCATCAAACGGGGATCCGTACCCGGATAAATGTAGTACTGTTGAATTTCCGTTCTCATCTGTTCTCCGAATCCGATTATCTGTCAAATAGCTAATATCAATTTTTGCAGAATTCGCTACAGATTCTTGAATCTGTGTCATTCGTCCTAGCACATCGTTTTTAAACTTTAGCCCCTCGAACGCTGTTCTTGAACTTGATGGCCATGACTCAAATACCTTTTCTCCAAGTTTGTCATATTTGATTTGCCGAAAGATTGATTCTGATTTTGCTTTATTGCTTGTTTCAATAAGTATAGGCTTCCCGTATCCGTTGAAAGTGGTCGTTACGATTTTTTGTCCGGTTTTCTCAACTTGAATAGTTCCTTTATTCTTCACGGGCGCGGTAAATGTAACAGTAGTATCGGCGTATCCCGCTGGACGATTTATGCTAGAGAGTGATCCATTGCTGTTAAATCCAAAGATTTCTTTATAGCCATGCGGATCAGTTATACTTGTGATCCAACCGTTATTGTCAACATTAAAAACATAAACCGCATCATTTGGAAGAACTACTCGCCTCGGAAATCCGCGTTTGTAGCTTAAGAACTCAGTTATGTGATCAGCACCATTGCGAACAGCAATAAGGTTTCCCGCGTCATTCCATTTGTAACGTTGAAATTGCTCACCAAATCTCGTTTCTAGGGTGATCTGACCAAGTGTGTCATAGACTGCACCAGATATTTCTTTACCATTCACGGTTCTCTTAGTTGGAAGTCCAAGTATCCATTTTGACCCGACGTGAAGTATCTCAATTTCTTCAACAATAGTTCCTGCTTGAACAGTAGACGATTTAGTTGACTTGATCTTTGCGCCTAGGTCATCAAAAACGGAAACAACTGTGTACTTTTCGGAGTTTTCTGTCCAAATTTGTTTTGTTTCTCTGCTCCAGTGTTCATTTACTTTGTAACTTGATTTATCTCGATTCCAAGCTTTCCCCAGTATACCTGCAGATAACTCATACTCATGTTCGACTTTTCGAACAGGAGACGTGCTCCCTTTTTCGAACACCTTCATCGAAACGAGCTTCCCAGAATTGTTTAAACTTCTACCAATTGCAAACTCGTATTTGTTTCCTAGAGGATCCGTAACCTTACGAATTTTAGGCTTCGTGATGTCTACATAGACAGGACTATTGCGATTTTTGTGAACAGAGCGATAGTCTAAATTACTATTGAACTCGTCTCCTTCGTCGTATTCGTATCTCCAAATAGATTCTGTGCCGTCAACATCAGTAAGAGTTTTGCTTACAACCGCGGAGCTAAAACTGGTAGAAAAGTTGCCATACGTCGAGACACCATCGGCATAATCTCCTCCATCAGACGACGATAAACATGCCGCTCTATGTGAGGTTCCTTCCCGTCCTTTGCTACCGGGGTTGGCTTGCGCAAAGTTAACAATCTTTTTTGTAACATAATTAGCTCTTAATCCGTCAGGGTTGCGGACACTTGCATGCTTTCCGAAAACACAACGTCTTGCTTGAGTGATACCAGAAAACCTTCTTAATGAGTTATATCTGTTTACTCCAGCCAGTGTGTCATATTTCCAAAACAGTGTTCGATCCTGCTTCAACCAAACCTTTGACAAATACTTTTCGTTTGAGTACATTGAAACATTGTCAAAGTCGTACATCCATACTCGATTACCGTCATCTGTTATAATACACTCTACCAATCCATTATAACGGTACACTATACTTATCTCTCGCCCGTCGCTACCTTCGATCAACGTAAGTCTTTTGTGCGTACTGTCGTATGTATATGTGACGGTGTTTCCATTGACATCAGTTTGTTTCGTAATCATAACAGCATGTTTTGTCTTTCCATTCTTTTTTTTAAGAGCGAATGGCTGCCCAAATTCGTATGTTACACCATTTGGGTCAATCGCCGTCCAAAGACACCTGCCATTTTTCTTTGTTTGATTAATTTTCCATATCTCCGAATTCGTATAATCTGGTTCATTTTTCCCAAACACAGCAGAGTTAGAGGTTGAAGAAGTGTCTAACACGACCCATCTTTGCCCGGGAACGCTTATTCGAGGGACAACAAACATTTCGTCTTTCTCGTCTACTTCTGTAGATTCGGAGTAACATCCGAGAACTCCAGATGACTCTATCGACGGAAGGAGAATATAAGGAAGGTCTAATCCCCAATTGGCTAATCCCGAAGATTTTGTAAGAATTTGCGAATTTGTAAATGTCGGACGATCTAGGTCACTGTCTATGATTCGTGTGAATTCCACAGGAAGATCAAAGTTGCCAGGTATAGAAATGTCAGTATGCCGGAACGATAGTTCCCCTGTATCCAAGCTAATGTAATCCCCCATCTTCCCCATATTAAGCTCATCCGGTCCATGCTTTTGCCTGTCGGGAATATGTGCCTCATGATCATAAAGCAACCTACGTTGCCCCGAAGTTGGGCTATACTCAGCGTTACTGAGCGATGCACCGCCCAAGTACAAACTTGACAATAGGATAGCTGCAAGCAAAAATTTGTTTCTCATGGATCATTCTCTGTTGCTACTGAACGAAATCTAGGACTACGACATGCGGGTTTATCATAAATTTGCGCCAGCATGTCACTTTATACACGTCGAATCAAACTTTGTGTTGGGCTGATTAAACTCGATTTATGAAAATTTGTCAATAACTTTTTTTCGGCAAATCGCAGTGTGTTTGGAAAAAATCACAATTTTCAAATTTTCTAACCTGTAACTAGCTTAGAACGCAAATAAGGGCGATGCAGAGTAAAAAACTTTCTTGAGGCAAGCAATTGGGTTCGCGCCAGAAGACGCTTGTTTCGACGAACTTGGAATTCAAATGCCGAATTTGACAAGCCTAAAAGACTGGTTCCCTGTTCTCTGCTCGCCGACAATCGATGTATCTCTCAAGCCTGCTCAAACGTCAAACGTACAGACTTTTCAGCGAAACTACATTATTTATCCGTTTGCAGTTCACGCTAATCCAAGGTAAACTGAGCGAACTTCGCAATTAGGAGACATTCCATTGAAATTCCCCTTACTAGTCGCCCTGGTCACTGTTCTATTAGTTGCTTGCTCTTCAGAAGACATGCAACGAGGACAAGAAACAGTTAATGTATATAGCTCTCGGCACTATGAAGCCGATCGAGTTATGTACAAGACATTTGAAGAGGAAACAGGAATTCGCGTTCAGTTTCGAGAGGCTCGCCCTAACCAACTTCTAGAAACTATGAAAGCAGAAGGAGAGTCGGGACTCGCGGACGTAATCCTCCTTTCCGATGTCGGAACATTCTGGCAGTTTCAATCGGCTAATCTCATTCAACCTTTTGATTCGGACATCCTAAACAATCGCATTCCTTCAAATCTTAGACACAAAGACGGTTATTGGTATGGCTTCGCAAAACGATATCGGGGAATTGCGTACGATCCACGAAAGTTAGAAGCTAGTGAAGTTAGCAACTATGATGTTCTTGCTCTACCAAAATTCAACCGCCAAGTCTGCGCTCGCTCAAGTTCAAATATATACAATTTATCCCTGCTTTCGGAGTTCATTATCAGGAATGGAACTGATGCTGCCTCGAACTGGGCAAGCAATGTCGCTAGAAACTTCGCTAGACCTCCTCAAGGAGGAGATACAGCCCAACTCGAATCAATTGCCGCGGGAGAATGTTCTATTGCTAATGTAAATCACTATTATTGGGTTCGCCTGTCTCAAAGCAATTCCGATAGCAAACGTAAAATTGCAGAACAAACAGCCCTTGCCTTCCCCGATTCGTCTATGGGCGGAACCCACGTAAATATTACCGGGGCGGCATTAGCACGTCACGCCAAGAACACGACTGGAGCGATCAAATTTATAGAATGGTTGTCAACAGTTAAAGGTCAAAGTCTTTTGGTAGACGAAACAAAAGAATTTCCGATCGTAGACGAAGTACCACTACCTCCTGGACTCGAAGTCCTTCCTCCGATTGAGACGAATAACACTCCGTTAGACCAACTTGGCCCGAAACAAGCACAAGCCCGTAAACTCTATGTTGAGGCTGGATGGGAGTGATCCATATACTTGATCTGCCAAAATGGGCAATAACCGTCCTAATCTCTACCCCCATAATTCTCATAATTATTAGTGGGATATTTTTTGGAGGCGGTGATGTTTGGCAACACGTCGTAAACAATAGTCTTCTCGGATGGACATCTAATTCTGCACTGGTCATTGTTCTTTGCGGAATGTCCGTTTTGATATCGGCGGTTCCTGCGGCATGGATTGTAACGAACTACAATTTTTATGGCCGCGCCTTATTCGAGTGGTCGCTTATCCTTCCCCTTGCGATACCCGGATACGTTGCGGCAATCGCTTATGCCGATCTGTTAGGAGTTGCGGGGCCAATTCAATCCTTGATTCAAGATAAGTTTGGATTGAGAGCGAATGACTACTGGTTTCCTGATGTTCAAAATGTAATGGGCTGCGCGTTCATACTCGCAGGCAATTTGTTTCCATATGTTTACCTAACCAGCAGAGCCGCTTTTGTTAACCAGACGAGTGACTCAATAGAAGCTTCTCGAACTCTTGGTGCAAGTCAATCGCGAATCTTCCTTCGAATTGCTATTCCGACTGCCCTACCCGCTATAATTGCCGGACTGAGCTTAGCGTTAATGGAGACAGCTGCAGATTACGGTGCAGCGGATTTTCTAGGTGTGAATACACTTACCACTGGATTAGTCAGAAGTTGGCAAAGTTTCGGAGATGTAAATGTAGCGGCTCGAATCGCGTGTATCTTGATTTTGATCGCTGTCATCTTACGAAAAGTACTGAATTACAGTTTTCGAAGTCGAGGAACTGAAGATAACAACACTCGGTGGCGTAATCACAAGCGATTGACTCCGTCGTTGAAACTCTCAATTTTTCTCTTCTTGTTCTGCGCTATAATTCTCGCGTGGGGGTTTCTCATCCCTGTAACAAGACTGATTTGGCTTTCAGTGGAAAATTTAGAGTATGTTTCTCGAGTTGGGGAAGCATTGAAAAACACATTGCTGCTTTCATCGATTGGAACGCTCGTAACAGTCATTATTGGGCTAGCTCTCGTCTTTGGAACCTCACTGGCGGGAAGAATCGCGAAATGGGTTGCGACCGCTGGTTATGCAACTCCCGGAGCTGTGCTGGCAATCGGTGCTATAATTGTAGCAGTTTTTTTAAACATGCCATTAGCAGGATTCACTGCAATTCTTATTCTCGCTTGGGTGTACGCCTGCCGATTCACTGCCGTCGGGATTGAGTCGATCAATGCTTCGCTTCAACAAACTCCCGCGGGAATTATTGAGGTGGCAAGAACAATGAACATTCGGCCAATAAGACGCATACTTAACATCGATGTGAGGTTTGCACTTCCAGGTATCCTTGTTGGAACACTCGTAATCTTTGTTGAAATTTTGAAAGAGCTTCCTGCGACACTCATCCTTCGGCCATTTAACTGGGATACCCTAGCCGTTCGAGCATACTCCTATGCCTCAGACGACCGATTGGATGCATCGGCACTACCTTGTGTACTGATTATATTGGCAGGGTTACTTCCTGTTTCAATTCTTTGTCGCCAGTTAGCGCTATCGAGACCGGGATACGCGTCGTGACTTCGTTAGTATTGAAAAACGCTTCCAAGCAATTCGGTAAGATCAATTCCGTCGACGATGTATCGTTGGAATTAACCCCTGGGACAATAACGGTCTTACTTGGTGGTTCTGGTGCCGGTAAGTCAACGCTTCTTAGATTGATTGCCGGATTAGAGACACTTGATGAAGGCGTTATAGAGTATGGTTCTGAACTCTGGTCGGATCGAAGAACTTGCCTTCCACCGGAGGATCGACAAGTTGGTCTCATATTTCAAGACTTCGCACTCTTTCCGCATATGACAGTGATCGAGAACGTTAGTTTCGCTATTCCAAAACAAAAGAAAACAAAATCAAAAGAGATCGCGCATACTTGGCTTGAACGTGTCGAGTTAGAAAAATTTGCCAACGCATATCCAAACACTCTATCCGGCGGCCAACGTCAAAGAGTTGCTTTGGCCCGCACACTTGCTTCTGAACCACAAATTCTTCTAATGGATGAACCCTTTTCAGGTCTTGACCCCGCACGACGCGAGTTCATTCGGGATTACGCTATAGAATTAGCAAAGAATTCGCATTTGCCGACACTTTTGGTTACACATGACCATAGAGATGCCGTAATTGCAGCTGATAATCTAGCTATTATGGAAAACGGACAGATCATACAAAAAGGTTCCCCCGCAGAGATTTACTTTCATCCAAAAAGTATTTCGGTCGCGGCAACGCTTGGACCCGTTAACGTGTTTAGTTCGATTATTGAGGCTGATAACAAAGTGAAAACACCATTCGGAAATTTCGACGAAAGTCGCTATCCTCATGGAAAACGGGTAAACGTGATCGTTCGCGAAGACGCTATCTCTATAGGCAGTAAGGTCACAGCAGAGGTCATAGATGCTCGAAATATTGGAAGATTCACAAGATTAACGTTACAATCGAAAGATGAACAATTTTATGCTAGTTGTGAAGTTGATCGAAGGCTTAAAGTTGGAGACCAGATTAACATTGATGTCGACTTAGATGGAGTGTTTATCTTTCTTGATTCGAATTGTTAGCATTTTTCGTTTATACTTCCTATATAATGTCTGTTTCCGCTTTGAATAATATGGGTTCATCTTTGGATTGAATTTAGGTAAAAAAAGATGCGTTTTGCTTATCGTCTCTTAGTCTCGGCATTTCTTGCCTTGAACCTTGCCACTATTGCGCAAGGTCAAGGCCTTATTAGAGACGCGGAAATAGAGTCCATACTCAGAGAGTGGACAGATCCTATTTTGGAAGTGGCCGGATTAGATCCCGAAGATGTAGAAATGTATATAATCCAAGACAAAAGCTTAAACGCTTTTGTTGCGAACGGAGCCAGAATTCACTTGCATACGGGACTACTCATAGCAGCGGAAACGCCCGGACAGATTAAAGGCGTTATTGGTCATGAGATTTGTCATATTGCTTGCGGACATAGCATTACAAGGTCTAGGGCTGCCAGAACAGCTATGGCACCGGCCCTTGTTTCAATTGGACTTGGAGTTCTTGCGATGGCTTCGGGTTCTGGGGAAGCCGGAGCCGCTTTGTTTGCTAGCGCTCAACAATTCTCAGCTTTAAACTTCTTTATGCATACAAGAGCAGAAGAGGCCACTGCAGATGCAGCAGCCGTCGAATACCTATCGCAATTAGGTGAATCACCTGCAGGCATTGTTGAGTTCTTTGAAAATTTTCGATATCAGGAGATTCTCTCAGATTCGCGTCGTGATCCTTATTTTCGAGTACACCCGATTGCTTCAAGCAGAATTCGTACAACTCGCATGCTGGCGGAAGAATCTGGCTTAATGGATGTGCCACCAACACCCCGATCTCAACGACAATATGAGATGATGAAAGCAAAACTAATCGGATTCTTAGAACCCACTCAACGCACCTATCAACTCTATCCGAAAACTGATCAATCTCAGCCCGCACGGTATGCTCGATCGATTGCTGCGATGCAAGCTGCCGACGTAAGAGAAGCGCTTAGAGAAGTTAAATTGCTAATTGAAACTGAACCAGAAAATCCGTACTATCACGAACTTCATGGACAGATTCTGTTCGAATCTGGCCGCGTTGCTGAATCGGTCGAACCACACTCAATGTCATTAAAGTTTGCCCCAACTGAACCCTTGTTTTACATTAACTATGCTCGTTCGTTGTCGGCTCGCGGAGAAGAAGGAGATTATGCGAAAAGTGAAGTTGCTTTGAGCCGTGCTCTGGATTACGAACCTGACAACTCTTTCGCGTGGGCACAATTGGCCTTTACCATGGAAAGACTAGGCCGTCGCTCAGAAGCAGAGTTAGCAACGGCGGAAGCAGCCTACCATATAGGTAATCTCCCCCGAGCCAACGCATTCGCCAAAAGAGCGATAATCGGATTGAAGAAAGATACTCCGCTTTGGCATCGTGCTGATGACATTGTGGCTACAACGAATCCTGTATTGGCAGAAGCTTTCCAAGCACGGCGCAGATTAGACGATACAAAAGAGTAACACTACCACTGACGATTTCAATCGTATTCTAGGTAACCGCAAATGATTCGATATGTTTTTCTGGCTTGCGTAGCCACAGTTGTTTCGTTCATGGCGTTCAGTAAATCTATTTCTGATCAGGAACGGTCTGAGATAGAGCAGATAGTCAAAGAGTATCTTGCTGAAAATCCAGAAATTATTCACGAAGCGTTACTTAAAATCGCCCGTCAAGTAGAGCTCGAAGAACAAGAAGAGGCGCAGCAGGTATTGATTGATAGTAGAGATGCCCTAGTCAACGATCCTCGCGATTACTCTATCGGGCCATCGAATGCTGAACTCACAATAATTGAGTTTTTCGACTATCGTTGTGGCTATTGCAAAGCCTCTCGTTCTTGGGTGTTAAGTTTGCCAGAAGAACACAAAAACCGTGTTCGTGTCGTATTCAAAGAGTTCCCTATTCTGTCAGCAGAGAGTGAACAAGCCGCTCTGGCTGCTTTAGCCGCGGGGAAGCAAGGCAAGTATAACGAAATGCATCTTGCTCTAATGAAATCTCGCTCTCCATTCAAAAAGACTGATATCAATAGAATAGCGAAGAAAGTAGGCGTTAATGTCAAACAGATGGAGCAAGATATGGATACGATGTCGCTACGCCAACACTTATCAGATAACAGAGCCTTAGCTGGTCGAATTGGCTCGCGGTCAACTCCAACTTATGTGATTGGCGAAGAAATTATACAGGGATTTAATCGTCCGAGACTAGACGCGTTGATTGCACAACTACTGGGATAATAGTTGAGATTAAAACATAATCGAGAATCTGCCCAACCGGTCTAAGTCGTTAGGATCGTAAACTCAAAAGTAACATATCTCATCTTCGCGATGCAATATAAAATCCGGCACAGTGATCTTAAACTCCGGATGATATCTTCCGTGTTTAATGAACTGCCTACTGTGAGTGCCCAAATCAAACTTGCGCTTGTCTATTGAGTTCATCCAACTGTGGTTGTGCCGTTCAGCCAGTAATAGGAATAGTCTGCGAACTTTGATTTTGCGGCAATCCTTGAGCAACTCAATCAAAAGTTCTGGATTCGCGTCGTACATGCTTTGAAATAACAAATCTACATGCTCGAAAGAAGCCTCATCTCTTATAGAATCTATCATTTCAAATATCGATCGTTCTAATCCCGACATCGGATACGAAACTTCAGTCCCGAATGTTAGATGATGCCCCTGATATTGCTCAATTCCTAAACACGCCGTCTTAAATAGATAGTTGGAACAAGGTCTAAACTTGCCATTAGCGTTAACTTTTGTAAGCCATCTCGGTAGATTTTTCCCGTACACTTGAACACGGCGCATCGATTCGAACGTGCCGAAATGCTGTTTTCCCAGCAACTCAATAGCCGTAAGTCCTCCAACATGAAACTTAACGTCCATAACCCTAGCTAACGATGCCAAAATCACTTCCCAGTCGATTGGCTCTTTAGAGTCATAATCGCTTCCGCTCAAAAGGAATACTCCTCTAGATAGTCGAATTAGTAGGCCTTTTCGGACGTATCCATAGACAGATTGATTTGAGATATTATGCCGCTTAAACCAAGCGGTATCAACTAAGGCACCGGCCGGCAATTCAGAAAACACTTTCTTTAGAAGAGAATACCTTGGATTGCTCATAATCACATGCTATTGAATATGATTAACGTCGATCCCTAAGATCCTGCCAACTTTTTAATATGATCCAACTGTCGCCTGTGTTTTTTAGGCGACTGTAATCTAAGCTTTTCCAAGTTCAACAGTTTCCATTGAACCGCAGGAAGACTCTCGGCTTGCGGTAATCCAATCATAGAAAAATCTGGCCGGCCCTGATGAAAATCCTCTAGGAAATTCATAGTCCTACTGTCTAGCCGTTGTTGCAAACCTTTGACTAACAGGTCTTTAGCCAAGTATAGATCACTCAACTCCACACGCTTTCTCATCATACACTCAAATTCGGTAAAGCTGTGTTCAATATCTTTCCAATTCGGTGACAACATTTCGTGTATGGGTCTTCGCGCACAGAGCAGATAAACTAATGACACCCTAAACAGTAAATCTGTAATTTGATCGTTTTCAAAGAAAATTTTGACATCGAAAAGATCACGAGGTAGGCACCTGTCTAGTGCCGCAGAAAACTTGCCGGCGTAAACCTCTTCATAATTCACGACCAAGATGCATGCATCTGCGTAGTTTTGTCTGAAAGTTTCATTCACCCTCATTTTTGTCGGTGGAAAAAGAGTGTTTCGAGCAATTGGTGACACTTCAATTTTTATTTCTGCGCTTGTATTTGAAACCTGAATTCTTGTGTCTAGATTCCCACCTCCTGATATATTTCGAACACTAAAGTTAGGGAAATTTTGTGTAATTTTGTTTCCAATGGATTCCAAAGCCTTCGCTATTCCGTTTAAACTCGCATCCCTATCTTCTAAAGGTAAATAAGTCAAGTCAATGTCCACTGAATAACGAGGAAACTCTTGATAAAACAAGTTGATCGCTGTTCCTCCTTTGATAGCGAATTCAGTCTGTTCGGCTACGATAGGAAGGATTTCTCCGAGCAGCTGTACTCGATCTTTAAATTTGCGTGTCATGCTCTTATCCGTCAACAAATCCATTAAAGACAATAAACGTTATCTTTGTACGAAGACTTAGGATCATCGAAAATATGCTAAGTAGCAAACTTCTGTCGGTCGATTCCATTTACCCAGTGGCAGTTGTATTTATCCCCTAGATCTAAAGCAACCTTATTTACAAAGGGCGATTGACAATTTTCAAACAACACCTGCAACATCGACGATCGCATAGCTCGCCGCTGCCGGAACGTTCCTTCGACACTTCCCAAATTCACGTTACTATAGGCTTCGTCTATCACTTCTAAAATTGCTCGTTCTCGGGTAGAAACCTGGCAGATAGTCTTGGAAGTCTTCTGGAAACTACGGATTGGAATTGTTCTTAACCCGATTTCCGTGTTCTTAAACAATCTATTTTTTCTTAACAGTATTGGTCTGTCAGTGCTGACCTTAGCTAACCAAACAGGAAAGTTTTCGCCATACAGAAAGATTGCCTGTTCCTCATAACCTTCAATGGAGTAAAGTATTTCAGTAAGATTGAGTGCTGTAAGCCCTCCAATATGAAACTCCACTTTCATCAATTGAGCCATTGAAGTCACAACACTCATCCAGTTGTGCTTAACAGTCGACTTGATATCCCTTGTTTCTTTTACATATAGACCGCGGCCCAGTATTGAAAGAACACCATTTTTAGCGTAGTAATGTCGCAGGGAATGTGATATTCCGTGTAGATTCATCCACCGCGAGTCAACAATGGCACCGACCGGAAGTTTGCCGATAATCTCGGCATGTTTGTTTTGTTGTGAGTCAAACATAATGAGCGGCCGCGAAGACGGACTTCAAATATCAAATTTTGGTTTATTAATTAGCACTAAATTAAAGAAAACGCAATTAGCATCACTATCACAAACAAATTTTGTTGAAAACAAAAAAAGTGGTGCGGGCGGGGGGACTCGAACCCCCACTTCCATACGGAAAACGGATTTTCATACCAGCTACGACTTTCGCCGTCTCCTAAACGGAGTTTGTGGTCTGGACTATCCCTTCACCATAGCATTAGCCTTAGGTGCTGCCCGTCTAGTCTCTACACCTTCTAAACCATACCGAATCGTACGATCAAGCTTGGCTCGGGATTACCAGTTCAAAGGCTTCCCCGAATTTGAGCAGTTCTACATCCATTGTTTCCAAGGGCGCACTCAAAAATTTAAGTCCGTTGCGTCTACCGATTCCGCCACGCCCGCACATCCTAGAGTATACCAGTTCTTTCCTATATCGCCAACAGCAAATTTTCGACTAAGTTCAAAAATTACTCTATCGTTCAAGACTCTTCCTCGTTCTCAGGCTGGCGTGTTAGATACTGATGAAGACATAGTGACGTAACGACGACAGACAACCCCAACGCCAGACACACAGTACCAAACCATCCTGCAAACTGATAAGTGTATCCCCCGGCCAAACTGCCTAAGCCTCCGCACAAGAACATCATAAAAATGTAAACCGTTAACATGCGCGTCCGAATGTGGTCGTCTTGCCTTAAACTTATCATTCTTCCGGTAACATCGATTACAGGGCCAGCCGAGGCTGTTATAACAATCGGAATAACGAGCAAAAACCAATAGAAATTCGTCAAAGCGAGCAGTGACACTCCTAGTATTTGTACAAATGCCATGATCAACCTCGCTCGCTCCGCGCCAACATGATCAGCCCATCGTCCTAAAAAAGGAGTAGTCATTATGTTGAGTATGGTGCAAGCCGACAACCATCCTACGACATCTGTACCTAAGCCAATTTCCTCACTCGTGATATAAAATCCTATTCCGATCCATAAAGATACGAAAATCGCAAAGCTTAAACCTTGGATTAAACCTGAAACCAAAACATCTAAATGTTCAGCAATCGTAGGGCCTAACGATTTCATCAGAGTTGGCCAGCTTTGAGGATTGTCTGAAGGATGAGTCGAATCATCATCCATTAATCTTGGCACGATTATAGTCGCCATTACCATCATACCAAACGCAATCCAATATACATTGCGCCATCCAATCGCCTCAGCAACAACACCAGATAAAGTGCGAGATAAAAACACGCCAGCAATCACTCCCGTAGTCAGGGCCGCTGTGATCTCACCAAGGTGGTGCGGATCGACTCGTTTAGAGGCATATGCTGGAAGCAGATATGGCGTAATCGTGAAAAGCCCCACTACCGTTGCCGCTAGAACAAATAAAACCCATGATTGAACTGTTGCCATGACCAGTAGCGCAACGGTTTGAATACCGAGACAAATCGTCACGAGGCTTCGATTGTTAAAACTTTCACCTAACGGTAAAATCAGCAGAACGCCAATCGCTATCGCAAACTGGTTTAAGAACGGAGCAAAACTTACAACTCCCTCCTCAATCCCGAATGTTTCCGAGATCGGATAGACTATTGGATGAATGTAATATGCGTTTGCTGTAACTACAGCAGAGGCAATCGCCAATAAAACAACTGTCAAATTACGCATTCTCGGAGGGAGTGAACGACTTCCGACTGTCACCATTTATACCTTTTGGCAATTGCTTGAACTTAGCGCGATTGATAATCCACTAAAAACCGTTTGATTATGATAAACTCTTTATTACCACCAATTATTGGATTTTGCCGTAAACCAAATGTATTGCTAACAGATATTTTGGTTCAATTTGGTAAAGTTCAGTGTCTTGAAAAACTAAAATTCCGTCCCACATTAAGTTCATTGATGCAAAAGGAACTCTTTGATGGATAACTCTGTCGAAATTGGTGCAAATGTCAACATTATCGACGGCTCGGATCAGACGTTCGTTGATGATGTAATTGAAGCATCTAAGTCTCAGCTTGTGCTTGTCGACTTCTGGGCGACTTGGTGTGGCCCGTGCAAAACGCTAACCCCTAATCTTGAAGTAGCGGTTCGTGGGAAAGCTGGAAAGGTCAAACTCGTAAAAATTGACATAGACCAAAATCCGGGCATTGCAGGTCAGTTAGGCGTTAGATCCGTTCCGACAGTCTTCGCGTTCAATAACGGTCAACCTGTAGATGCCTTTCAAGGAGCCTTATCGAAAGTCCAGATCGATCAATTCATTGATAAACAATTAGCTGGCACCGACAGTGGTCAAGCCACTGCTGACTTGATTAAGCAAGCCGACGATTCGTATAGAAACGGAGATATCGGAACCGCTGCTCAGATTTACGCTCAAATCGTTAACCAAGAGAATGATAACGCTGAAGCCATAGCCGGGTTAGCCCGATGCTATCAAGCCAATGGTGATGTTGACCGTGCAAAAATGACGCTTGATATGGTGCCAGAAGGAAAAAGAGACAATCCAGCCGTGAAAAGTGTTGCAACCGCAATTGAACTTGCCGGCAATCCTCCTGTTAAAGATGAGTTCGAAAAACTTGTTGATAAACTTGAAGAAAACCCCAAAGATCACGCAACACGGTTTAAGATCGCCGAAGCTCTTATTTCCATCAATCGGTATCAGGAGGGAGCAGACCAGTTGTTAGCAATTCTTCAAAACGAGTTAGATTGGGAGGAAGGCAAAGCTAAGCAAAAACTTCTGCAACTCTTCGAGGCAGTCGGCCCGACTGACCCGGTTGCCGTAACAGGGCGGCGACGACTTTCTTCTCTAGTGTTTTCATGACTGAAAGATTACAATTTGAAGAGGTGTCATTTACGGTAGGTTTTGATGACCTACCAGATCAATTGGCAATTTTTCCTCTTCCCGGTGCAGTTCTTTATCCAAACTGGGATATGCCAATCAGGGTGTTCGAGCCTCGTTACATCGCTCTGGTTGAATACGTCCACCATACCAATGGGTTTATAGGAATTATCCAACCTCTGCTAAACAATAGAGGTGAACCAACAACTGATTTATCGCGAGTCGGATGCGCTGCAAAGATAATATCGATGTACGAAACTGACAGCGGTGAATATCTTATGGAACTTGCCGGAGTTTGCCGATTTTCGGTAATTTCCGAACTGAGTACTGACACCCCCTACCGCCTCATTTCTCCTGGATGGGAGGAGTTTAAGATCGATTTTACCGAAGATGGTACGGACGAGGTGCCAGAGGCCGAGGAAATTCTTGCGATCATGAAGCCGAAAATTGCTCGGTATGTTAGGCCAGATACTTGGGAAAACATCAAAAAACTGTCTAAGGAGGGTCTAGTCAACCTCCTGTGTAGCCTTTGGCCTTTTGTACCCGCCGAAAAGCAAGCTCTCTTGGAGGCTCACGATTTGAATGGTCGTTACTCGACCATGGTACAACTTATCGAAATGGATGTTGTCGGTAACGTGCCGGAGACTTTGCAATGACCGAACAACACGAAGATTCTGACGAGGAAGTTGACCCAAGATTACTCGAAATTCTTGTTTGTCCATTAACCCGTGGGAAACTCGAATACGATCGTAAAGCAAAAGAATTGATTTCTAGAAAGGCGGGGCTTGCCTATCCGATTAGATCAGGGGTTCCAATAATGTTGGAGGAAGAGGCGAGAGTTTTAGATGACGACTAAGTTTGATTAATAGTTCGGTTACAAGATTACATTTTTAAATATTCTTTTTGACGACAAATTATTATTAGCAAAACCGAACTGTCGATGGATAGAAAGATGTTCGTCACTGAAGGGGCCGACTTGTATAAAATTTCGGATGCTACAAAAAGTAATGCCCTCTGTCTAAACGGCATAGATGCCATAGCTTCTATAATCGTCTAAATATTCGCATTTATTTTGAGACTGAATTTTCTAATTCCGTTGCCAAGTTAGACTGTCGAGAATCTGTTGCAAACTGGTAAGCATGCCCTACCCCTAATACAAAATCTTCCGCATTGGAACCACCCCCACAGAGATACCCCGCTTCACCATGCAACCACACCCCCGCAGCTGCCGCTAGGAATGGGGGAATCTCTTGTGCTATCAAGCTACCAATAACTCCTGCTAAAACATCTCCTGATCCAGCCGTTGCAAGCCAAGGAGGTGCCCAATCATTAATGATTGTTCCAGCAGGTTCAGACATCGAAATTATAGTATCCGCGCCCTTGAGAACGACCACACCTTCTATCGACTCTGCCGCTCTTTCGACTGCCGCAAGCTTGTTTTTTTCAATATCTAAGTCAGGAAAAAGTCGTTTGAACTCACCCTCGTGTGGAGTCAAAACCATATCGGAATTTAAGTAATCTAATAACTCTGAAGGATCTTTTTCAAATGCCGTCAGAGAATCGGCATCAAGAACCGTTGGCATCTGGAGTTCAAGAATCGCTCGTGTAATGTTCTTTGCGTTCTCTCCAAGGCCTGGCCCGACAACGATACTATCAACCTTCAATTCCTCTGTGATTAGTTTCTGCAATTCTTGGAGTCTATTATACGGCTTCAGCATTATTGAAGACACGTGATTCGCATGAACGTCGAGCGCGTTCGTCCGTCCTGCTATTGTCACCAATCCTGCTCCAGATCTCGAAGCCCCATATGCTGCCAACCTTGACGCTCCGGTCGTATAACGACCACCGGAAATAACCAGAACATGTCCCCTGTCATACTTATGTTGAGACCAATGATAGTTTTCTATAGATACCAAAATAACCGAAAAGCATCCCCCTATTCTCGGAGTCGGAAGTTCTTCCACTTTCGAGTCATCGAGCCCTATGTCAGCTTCTAATAAAAGGCGTCCACAGTAATCTCTGCCGGGAAACAGAAAATGTCCAGTCTTTGCTCGAAAGAATGTTACAGTTGTCGTCGCCATAACTGCAATAGGTAACGCGTTTCCGGAGTCAGCATCTAGTCCACTTGGAACATCTACAGATACAACCTTCACAATGCTGTCGTTAATCCGTTCTACTAATTCAACAAGTTCATCTGAAAGTTCTCGTGACAAACCAATCCCAAATATCGCATCAATTACGAGGTCAGCAGAGTCTAATGTTTCGTCTGATAGTTCTTCGACAGGCGTGATTCCAGTATTGCTTGTTTCAGAAAGCCAAGCGTCACGAGCCTCGCCGGCTATTCCCGTCATCGTTTCCACATCACCAACTGAGTAAACGCTTATCTCTAGACCACTCTGGAGCAATAGTCTAGCCGCAACATACCCATCTCCTCCATTCGGACCTAATCCTGCTAAGACTATAATTTTTTTACTATCTGGGAACTCTCTTCCAATGGCCTCGGCGACAGCAGTTCCGGCAGATTCCATCAATTGTTTAGCGCTCGTGCCAGACTCAATTGCCTGCCGCTCTAACTCTTTCATTTCCGAGATCGACAATAGTTCTGGAAACCTCAATGTACCTCCGCGAGTTAACTCCTTTTTGGAGAGTGCTTCCTGTTCTTCCTCATCCATCAATCAATCCAATTCTGTAATTTGGCTGCTTCCTCTCGAACTCTCTCTGGACTTCCTAAAAGCTGCCGGTTAACGCCGATGCGCTTAAACCAATAATGCAATCCGAGGAGATCCGTAAATCCCATCCCACCATGCACCTCCACTGCTGTTCGGCCTATAAATGTTCCAACTTCAGAAAGATGAGATTTCGCTAAACAAACAAGCAAGCCTGCCTCTTCCGAATTGGTATCGATTGCATGAGCGGCGTGCCAAACCAAAGCGCGAGCTGGCTCCAATTTCGCGACCATTTCTGCACATAGGTGCTTAACGGCTTGGAAGGAAGCGATTATACGATTGAACTGTTTCCGTTCAAGTGCATATTCAACGGCTTTATTGAGCATAGTCTCGCAAACACCCACGGTGTCAGCCGCAATCAATACTCGGCCCGCCATTATTGCTGCACTCAAGTTCGCGCCTTCGACAGGGTTTTCTGGACAACTCGACAAGCTAACTTCATGAAATTTACGAGTCCGGTCAATTGTTTCCAACTCTGTAACTGAGACATAACTACTTGATAAATCAATCAAATGAACGTTCTTATCCTTGTCGACCACTAAAACATGCGTTGCCCCAATAACATCAAAGGCGAAAAGGGATTTTCCTGTAAGCTCACCAAAAATATTGAAAATTCCAGCATCGCGACGACTTCCCGTTGATTCAGATAACGCAACTGCAATCCGAACCGAACCTGACATGATCTCAGGAATCAAAGAGGCATTACTCGAATCCTTTAAGAGCTGCATACACATGACAGTTGAAAGCATTCTCGACGTAGCAACAAAACTTCCATGAGATTGTTGAACGAGAGCCGCCTCTAGCAAACCTAATCCTAAGCCTCCTTGGTCTATCGGAGCGTTCAGCTGCAATACGCCTAGTTCAACGAGTTCATCTTCGATTTTATTTGCAACTTCGGAATCGTCCACCGCAAGGCGAACATTATCCAAAGTAGCCACTTCGCTCAATGCACGGTTAACCGATTCTTGGAGAAGTCTTTGGTCTTCTGAGAGAGCAAATTCCATTGTTCTGTTACCCCGCTATCGCAGGTTTTGGTTCACGTGGCATTCCTAAACCTCTCTCCGAAATTATGTTTTTTTGTATTTGAGCAGTTCCTCCCCCGATGATTAATCCCAAATCATACATATACTTCACTTGCCACTCTCCAAAGTTTTTTAAATACTTCCCACTGCCGTACAGTATGCCAATTTCTCCCATAGCATCTATAGCAAGTCTCGCGAGTTCGTGGTTCAACTCGCATCCTTCGAGTTTTACGATCAATCCGGCAATACCCGGTGACTCTTTTTTCAAAAGACTTGTAGTGATACCCATTCCATTGGCTTGCATTGCGTAAACTCTGGCTTGTAAACTTACGAGTCTATCTCGAAAAACGGGATGATCTATCAACCTCTGACCGTCAACAGTCTCTTCCTTCATTATCTCGGCTATAGCAAGAAGTCTTGTTTTTGCAGCGTTAGGGTCTCCAAGCATTCCTCGCTCATGAGTCAAAGTTGCATTTGCGACCTTCCAACCTTCGCCCGGACTGCTGACCACCGATGATATCGGTACTCGAACATCCGTAAAGAACACTTCATTAAAGTTTGCCTCGCCAGTCATGTCGACCAATGGACGTACTTCAATTCCGGGTGAGTCCATTGAGAAAAGTAAATACGATATCCCCTTATGTTTAGGAGCATCTTTTTCTGTTCTTACCAAGCAAAATATCATATCGGCTTGTCGGGCCGTTGAAGTCCAAATTTTCTGACCATTAATAATATAATCGTCACCTTCGATCGTTGCACTGGTTTTTAAACTTGCCAAGTCTGATCCTGATCCCGGTTCTGAATACCCTTGGCACCAAACCATTTCGCCAAGCAAAGTCGGCTTAATATATTTTTGTTTCTGTTCCTCAGTCCCTAGTTCCAACAAAGTCGGAACTAACATAGATATGCCTTGATTAGCTATTGGCCCGGGCAGATTTTTGGTCGCGAACGCTTCGGCGATGATTCGGGATTTCAAGAGATCAGGCGTTGCGCCATAGCCTCCATATTCCTTGGGGATGGTTCTGGCCGCCAGACCATTTTCAATTAGCCACTTCTGCCAATCCAATCTTTTGGGATGCTTGAGACCGCGATCCGTCACGGAGGGTGCTAAAGAACGGGCACTTTCGAGCCGCTCATTCACTTCCGTTCGAAAATCTACGTACTCCGGCTTTAAGCTTAAATCCATGGGGAAACTCGGGAAATTTAATGGCCAAATGCCAACTAACTTCAAATATACCCTGAAAGCATGGATTTGCAAATTATTAAACGTTTTCCTAATGACGAAGTTTTCTTTCTGCTCGAGTATCTATGCCGAAGAACTGCGTGATTAAGTGCAGGACGAATCGCTAGAGGTACCTTGTCATGGATAGTATAGATATCTTTGTTACCTCCTAATCGCGAATCAGCGTAGCTCAAGGCTAAATGTCTTATATGATCGTTCCAGTTGTGGTTTTGGTTCAGGATAGAGGCGGCCTGAGACATCACCATTATCTCGGTGTTATCAGACAAATCGGCATGTTCTTCAGTCAAAAGACTTAAAAACTCAATCGTCAGTGTGCCACTGTTTAGAGATTGACGAAGTCCCCATACTATATCGTGATGAATAGAAAATGATTCGTTCTGGAGACGAATCAGAACGTCTCTCCACCATTGAAAACGTATAGTCCGAATCGACTCATCAGAAACTGACTTTCTAATTTTCATAAGTTCTATGTTAAACGCATAGAGCGAAATCATAGCTAATCTTTTTTCCTTATCGGCGTAACGGCTTGAAATCCAACGATCCTCGTCGAAATTTTTGACCAAACGATCGATGCTTCGCCAAGTTTGATTCGAGTCAAAACTTGAAATTTTTGAACGATTTACCATATAGTGTTACAGTCTAATACTATGCCTTAGATTCCACCAACCTTTCATGGAGTACTCCGTTATGGCTATTTCTCTTCCCGAGCTTCCTTACGACCGAGGGGCATTGGCACCTCACATATCCGAAAACACATTAGATTACCATTACGGTAAGCACCATGCCGCCTACGTTACCAATTTAAACAAGCTAACAGACGGAACGGATCTCCAGAATGCGAGTCTAGAGGAAGTTATACAAGATTCTGCTGGAAACTCGGCAAAAATTGGTGTTTTTAACAACTCAGCGCAAGTTTGGAATCATACTTTCTATTGGAACTCAATGAAACCAAACGGAGGTGGAGACGCGAGCGGTGAGATTGCAACGTTGATTGAGCGAGATTTTGGTTCATTAAAATCGTTCTGCGATCAGTTTAAGTCAGCAGGTGCAACGCAGTTCGGATCAGGGTGGGCTTGGCTTGTTGTTTCTGACGGAAAACTTGCGATTCGTAAAACGGCTAATGCTGATACGCCGTTAACGGAAGCTGGGGTGACACCGCTGTTAACAATGGATGTGTGGGAACACGCATACTATCTTGATTATCAGAATGCTCGTCCAACGTATATGGACGTATTCTTGAGTAACTTGGTTAATTGGGACTTCGCAAATCAAAACTTGGCTAACAGTTAAGGCTTTTGACCGTCTATTTGCATATAGGTTTGGTTGCCGGCTAAGTATTAGTCTAAAGTTTTGTTACTGCCGTTATTTGACGAACTCAAATCATTGATTCTCAACAAACGACATGGGCTTTATGGAGTTAAGTAGCATTTTGAGAATTATTAGACAACCAAATAGATTGGATTGAACAGATACATGTCAGGTAACAATACTTCTGCGGTAAGTTCATTTGAGCAGTTGAATCTAGATGTAGCGATTCTGAACGCTGTCACCGACGCAGGATATTCAGTTCCAACCCCTATTCAAGGTAAGGTCATACCACTCGTTCTGGCTGGACAGGATGTCACAGGAATCGCTCAAACAGGAACTGGGAAAACAGCGGCCTTTGTATTACCGCTCATTCAACGTTTGTCAAAAGGACGCACCCGGGCAAGGATGCCGCGTTGCATCATAATTGCACCGACCCGGGAATTGGCCTCCCAAGTCGCGGAAAATTTTGCACAATACGGAAAATTCAAGTCTCTCACTTTGTCTTTGTTGATTGGCGGAGTCAGTTTCAAGGATCAAGAGCAACTTCTTGTCCGAGGAGTCGATGTCCTAATTGCGACTCCTGGTCGCCTTATTGATCAGTTTGAACGCGGTAAAATACTCTTAACGGGAGTTGAGCATCTTGTTCTAGACGAGGCTGATCGAATGCTTGATATGGGGTTTATTCCTGATATCGAAAAAATTTGCAAGTTACTACCACCCCGAAGACAAACATTGTTGTTCTCAGCGACGATGCCACCAGAGATTGCTCGACTAGCTAAAACATTCCAGAACACTCCCGCGCAGATAGAAGTGGCTCGACCTACTGATACTGCTGACACGATTAAGCAACGTGTCGTTAAAATAGCAAAGAATGACTTAACATCTCGAATCCGAACTATACAGAATCTTTTCAAATCTTGCGATGTCACTAACGCAATCGTGTTTTGTAATCGGAAAAAAGAAGTAGATATGGTCGCGAAATCGTTAAGTAAGAATAGGATAAATGCCTCTGCGATCCACGGAGATATGCATCAGTCTGTTAGAACAGAGACTTTACAAAAATTTCGGGATGGTCGAATCAAATTTTTAATTGCCTCAGATGTGGCGGCGAGAGGTTTAGACATTCCTGAGGTATCTCACGTCTTCAATCTGGCTCCTCCATTCAACGATGATGACTATGTGCATAGAATCGGTAGGACCGGACGGGCCGGACGTTCAGGTGAAAGCTATACGATCGTCGGTCCAGAAGACGACAAGTCTTGGACGACAATAGTTGATCGGATAGGCACAAACATTGAGGAAGTTACAGAGTCTAACCTACGTAAGATGGATAAGTCCACGCAACAAACCACGCATGATCGAAACAAGCAAGACAAAAGGTCTAATGTGGACAATAGTGTACACAAATCTGACCAAGCTTCTACAGGTTTTGGCAAATACGTTCCCGCCTTTATTCTCCGACAGTGATCAGTCCTTTCAAAGACATTCGTAACAACACTTGCAATGATTTGAAATTGGATATATGTTCAGTCCAACGTACTTTCAACTGGTAAGGCAAATAAGGATAAGGGGTGTTAATAGTCGATGAATCATAACTTCCACTTCTTATCTAGTAAATTTAAAGATGATGAATTCGTTAACAAATTACATTTTAGTATATATGCGCTCGTTCTTTGATATCAAACAGTACTGCAGATTCTCTTTATATATGGTTGCGACGACTGTTTCTGTTTAGATTACAGTTACAACTGGTATACAGGTAGATACGCAAGTCTTAACGTTTAATTTTTGTACTTCCATGACGTTGAACCAAAACAAAAATTTTTTATGGAATCAAAGATACTCGGGGAGAACGTTGTTCATTCTAAGAGTTTTTCTGCACAATCGACATGGCTGAGACTTTGACGAGCAGTCGATAAAAAGAAGGCGTATTCAAAAGCGGTATATCCCTCAACATCACGAAGGTCTAAGTTCGTTCCAAGAATTTTTAGAGCATGGCATATATCGGCGTTTCCTTCAATTGCAGCAATATGAAGAGGAGTTCGTCCAAGAACATTCTTAGCGTCAACATTCGCGCCTGCACTGACAAGATATATGACGGCATTCAATGCTCCCTTTTCGGCAGCTATATGTAAAGCAGTTACATGCGAAAGTCCGTGACTATAAGTCATTCCTTCGGTGCTATTGACATCTCGCCCATGGATTTCAATACAGTGTCTTAGCCATTCCCTAGCATTACTTTTGTCGTACATTTCTTGCCAGCGTTCGCCGCAGTGATATCTGCTATTGCGTCCGTCTGCAAACGCGAACAAGCTTGTAGCATTAATTGCTATAAAACAAAATAAACAAGCCATTTTTAGTAACGCTTTCATCATTATCTCCTGGACATTAGTTGAAGTAAGAATCTGCCGCATTCTTGATTGCCACCTTGATGTGCAACTTCCTCAGGTGTCCGTCCTTGGTCATTTTGAGCATAAAGATCGGCACCTTCGGTCGCTAAAATTTTGCAGACTTGAGTTCTCCCGCCCGCAGCAGCGTAATGAAGCGGAGTCCACCCGGCCTCATCGGGTATGCTAACAATGGCCCCTTTCGCGATCAAATAATAAACCGTTCTAGCATGTCCAAAACCGGATGCCATGTGCAATGCCGTTGTTGCTCGAAATGGGCCGCCGCGTTCATTAACATCTCGATTATGTTTTTCAATGCAGTGTTTGGCAATTTCGAATGCTTCTTGATCGGATGCCAGATTGTTTATTAAACCCTGCCATACATAAACTTGGCAACTTGAATATCCGTGAGCAGAAACTTCAAATAGCCGCGCGGAAGCTAACGAAGCAATTGATACAACTACTGGTATCAATAGTATAGTCCTTATTTCGAACCAAAATGACATCATACGCAGACCCTTTGAACTAGAGGTAGATTGCAACAAATTATCTTTGCTGTGGTTACCATATAACATTTTTTGGCTTTATGCACTACAAAATTAACTTTGACTGAATATTATTCGAAACACAAGATTCCGCAGTTAGACTGCGTTTGAGGAATGGCTGTCCTTACTAGGAATTCTTCTTAGAAAAGTTACCATATCTTTACCAGACATAGTTGGAACCTTCTACAAAACAGCTAGAATATGGGCAATGTCTACATGGAAATAACCGACGGATACTCTTTAAACTTCTTGATCTCTGGCCGGTCGTCTTCTTCTTTTGGAAGTGCAGATATCCTGTGTTTCTGAAATACCCGATGGAGAATCGATCGTTGCAAATTGGGAATTGATTCTTGCAAAGAATACAAACAGTCATCCAACGACAACTTAGTTGTAGTCCGAAATTAAACACAAGCGGCTTCCTTTACTTTACTCAAACTCTTTGCCCGGGGGTGTTTTTTGGATCGCTTTTCGGATCGCAGGCGTAGCGATTGCTTTGGTGTGTAATACCTGTCCCATAACTGTTCCCTCCAGATGGAATTGCTGTATAACGGTAGTATAGCATACCGCGTACCTGTTTGTAACACTGCAAACGTAATCACTATTGATTGGCTAAATGGAGAAGAGTTAAAGAACTTTGAATATCTTTTTCTTCTCAAAAAACAATTACAATGCATTGTGAATAAGTTGTACAATTGAGAGATTCAAGTCAAAACACCCTTCGTTCACTGAAGAGGCTGTATATGTGAATTATCACTTTACCATAGAAAATAATACTCTCGGGTAGTTGAGTCAATCTCGATAACTTTTCTACATATCGCCTAGCAACCTCCTAACCAAAGGCTCTAACTTTGTCTGTCGTAATCGCTTTTCGCGTTCACCATGAAGAATTTGCTTCAACTTAGCGTATGTGTCTTCAAAGACATCGTTAACGATGCAATAATCGAAATGCCTCCATCTCATTATCTCTGCCTTTGCATCCTGCATTCGTCTGCTAACGCTTTCGCTTGTTGAGCCAAGTCTCGCTTTCAAACGAGATTCGAGTTCCTTGAGACTCGGTGGTAACACAAACACCGAGACAACATCATTAGGCATCTGATCTCTTAATGCCCCTGCTCCTTGCCAGTCAACATCGAACAACACATCTCTACCTGATTCGATGAAGTTGACGGTATCCATACGCGGAGTGCCGTAGAACTCGTCGAAAACTCGTGCCCATTCAAGAAACTCTTCGTTATCGACCATAGTACGAAATTCGGATTGACTTTTAAAATAATAGTCTTGACCTTCAACTTCCTTTGGTCTCGGTTTACGGGTCGTTGCAGAGATAGACAGTACTACATCGTTATACTCCTCCAGCAATGCGCGGGCTAAGGAAGTTTTACCTGCTCCCGATGGACTCGAGATCACGAGCATTAACCCGCGTCGTTCAGAATGGTAATCTGACATTTCAAGAAAGCTCCATAAAACTTACAACTTACCACAACAACAGTTGGTAGACAGAAACATCAACGATCACTGGCGCGTTCTCTTTTGATTTCCGCTCTTTCATACTCACGATACCTTACTACGTTTGCTTCATGTTCCTCAAGCGTTCGAGCAAAAGAATGCCCACCTTTGCCATCAGCAACAAAGAACAAGTAATCCGATTCTTCCGGCTGTAGAACTGCAAGAATTGCATTCTCACCTGGATTACAAATGGGTGTTCTGGGTAGGCCCTTTAACTGATAGGTATTCCAATCTGTCTTCGCTCGCAACTCCGATCGATAAAGTGTTCGACGTTGTCCACTCGCATTATATAGTGGTTCTCCTCGAGAAATACCATATATTGTTGTCGGGTCACTTTCTAATCGCATCCCTCGACGTAATCGTTGTACGAAAACACCAGCAACTAAGGGCATCTCTTCAGTGTGAGAACTCTCCTTCTCGACTATAGACGCGAGGATGATTGCCTCCTTCCGGCTGTTGATGGGCAATTCCCGATATCGCATGGGCCATAGCCTGTCTAGTAAACGTTCCTGCGCGCTCCTCATTCGCTTGATTACAGCTGACCTAGTTGTACCTTTTGGAAAGAAATATGTACTCGGAAGCAGTGTTCCTTCTTCCAACTCTCCTTCTCCGATTTGTCCTGTAAGGAAATCTATGTCTCCTAGCTGACTGAGAATCTGTCTAGTTGTTCGCCCTTCCGGTATCGTAACAGCATACTGAACAACCTTCCCCTCTTCTAGAATATCTAAAACTTCCTTAATGCTAGCTCTTTCATGAATTAGAAATTCTCCGATATGCAAGGACTTTTCCATTCCACGTCTACGGGCATCTATTCTCATCAACATCGGCTCTCTTATTACCTTGTTTTCGAACAGGTCTCGACTTATCTTTGAAATAGTATCGCCTGATTGCACCTCAATTTTTGTCGGATGATTTGATGCTCCAGGTCGCCGAATCTCAAACTCTATCCACGAAAAAGCAATAACTACGGCGAGGATCGCTAAAACGAATCCAATCAAAATCATTCTCTTTGAAAACATCTTAGATTGCCTTTAGTTTTTTATTCCAAGGTACAATAGAGAGAAGGAGTTACAATTAGGGCAATGCATACACTGTATCGTTCGAGGAACTATCAAACAACCCGAAAACGAATACCAGTAATCGTGAGTCCAAGCAAACCGAAAACTTTTTGTAAACCTTCGAACTCTCTGTTACCAAGTTTATCTTTCTACCCAAAACTCTAGTTTATAAAAGTTCAAGAAATAGTTAAACTTAACTATGTCGTGCCAAATCTAATCTAAGAAAATTCTTCTAACATTTCTTACATCAATTTATCTACTTTCCGAACATATTTACTAAATCTGGAATTATAAAATTTGCGAGTAATATCATCTGGAATTCATGGAAGAATTTTAAGTGCTGACGAAACTTAAAGGAGTTCAGAAACAATTTTTGCTACAAGTAATTCGTCACGAAAGGAAACGGAGATTGACTCGTTTAAGTTTACAATAGACTTAGACTCAATATTCATAGTCAAATCGGAAGTTATTGCGATTCCTCTCTTTTGTTTAAAGTAAATTTGATTTTTCATTAAACTGATTTAACTTTCTATACTTTCTCATGTTTACGCAAGCACTCTCTTCAAACTTGTTTTCGGAAATTTTAATCGCTTTCATCCAACAAAATATATCTTAAAATAAATATACTTTCTACTGTAAGTTGTTCGATCTAGCAAGACGTATGATGAACTAACTGATGATCGAACTCTGCATAATCCATCGCAATATACCGTTTTCAAAATTTTAAAGTAACAAATTATTACAATACAAAACGCAACAATCTAGAAAGATTCGTAAAACATTATATGTTTAAAAAAACACTCTGTAAGACTTTTCCCTTTCAAAATTATTGTTTGTTAATCTTCCAAATCAAAACACCTACAGACATTTTCTACTTTTTCTTAGGCGGAGTAAAAATAGAAATTGTCAACTTTATAACAACGATCAAAAAAATATAACTGATCAGATAAAATTAGACGTTAAGGTTAGTCGACATTCTTTAGAATTACAGCTGCATTAGTTCCCCCAAATCCAAATGAATTCGACAATGTTGCCCGAACCTGTCCATGTTTGGCATGGTGCGGAATCAAATCTATCTCAGTCTCAAAATCAGGATTGTCTAAATTCAATGTTGGCGGCATTACTTGATCTCTGATCGCTAATGCACAAAATGCTACTTCAATTGCGCCAGCCGCCCCAAGTAAATGGCCAATAGCTGACTTTGTAGACGATAACGATAAATCTTTCGAGTGTTCCTTAAACATGCGTTCGACAGCGCGAACTTCCCCTTCATCTCCGGCCGGTGTCGATGTTCCATGTGCGTTTACATAGTCAATATCTTCAAGTGCTAAGCCCGAATGATTAAGCGCCATTTCCATTGCTCGGTAACCGCCTTCTGCGCCGTCAACCGGCGCAGTAATATGAAAAGCGTCGCCCGACAAACCATATCCGACAACCTCCGCATAAACTTTTGCACCACGCGATTTGGCGTGTTCATAATCCTCTAGGACAAGTAAAGCCGCTCCCTCGCCCATAACAAAACCATCACGGTCGCGGTCATAAGGTCGCGAAGCTCGTTCTGGGGTGTCGTTAAACTTGGTAGAGAGAGCCTTCGTAGCACAAAATCCCGCAATTCCGATCTTTCCAATTACAGCCTCAGACCCTCCACAAACCATAACATCAGCATCACCTGTCTGGATAATTCGCGCCGAATCTCCAATAGCGTGGGCTCCCGTGGCACAAGCTGTTACAACTGCGTGGTTAGGGCCTTTCAAACCATGTCTGATGGAAACTTGCCCAGCTGCAAGGTTAATCAACGATGACGGAATAAAAAATGGACTGACTTTTCGAGGACCTCGCTCGTGAAGCGTAATACAAGTATCAAAGATTGAGTTCAACCCCCCAATTCCCGAGCCAATCAAAACTCCAGTTCTGTGTTTTTGTTCATCCGTTTCGGGATGCCAATTAGCATCTTCTAAAGCCTCATCTGACGCTTTCATTGAGTAAAGGATAAACTCGTCTATACGTCGCCGTTCTTTTTCCGACGTGGTTTGATCTGGATCGTAGGCGTACTCATCCCCCTCGCCTCCACCACGACCAGTAGTCCAAGGAACCTGACAGGCTACTTGGCACGGTAAATCACTTGGATCAAAACAATCAATTCGCCCCGCACCGGAACGGCCCTCGACAAGACGCTGCCAAGTTGGTTCCCTTGAAGCTGCTAAAGGGGAAACTAATCCAATCCCAGTAATTACGATGCGCCGCACTGAAACCTCAATCTTCTGACAGGTGCTTTTCAATATGCGTGACGGCATCCCCTACCGTTCGTATATTTTCCTGCACATCATCGGGAATTTCTATACTGAATTCCTCTTCAAATGCCATAACTAGTTCAACCAGGTCAAGGCTATCAGCTCCAAGATCATCTATAAAACTCGCCGCTGGCGAAATTTTATCGTCCTCAACGCTAAGATTATCTATGACAATCTTCTTTACACGGTCAAATACGTCGGACATAGCGTCTGTCTCCTCAAGAGATAATTAATCAATTTAACAAGCAAAAGTGATAATACCACATGATTGCGTTTGTTGCAAAAGTTTTCTTTCCTAAAGCATCGCCATTCCACCATTGACGTGTAAAGTCTGCCCGGTAACGTAGGCAGCTTCATCTGAAGCGAGATACAATACGGCAGCAGCAATATCTCCTCCTTGTCCAGGCTTACCCATCGGAATTCTTTGCTTCAAAGCATCACGCTGATTATCGGTCAGGGCTTCGGTCATTGGTGTTTCAATATACCCCGGAGCTACACAATTGGCCGTGATTCCGCGACTTGCAATCTCTTGGGCAACAGACTTAGTAAATCCAATCATGCCAGCCTTTGAAGCGCAGTAATTTGACTGCCCGGGATTACCGGTTGCTCCTACAACAGATGTAACTCCAATAATCCTACCTTGGCGACGTTTCATCATTCCACGAAGACTTGACCGAACAAGTCTGAAGAATGAACCTAGGTTAACGTCAATGACACTTTCCCAATCTTCAGTTTTCATCCGCATCACTAACCCGTCTCGAGTGATTCCTGCGTTAGCAACCAAAATGTCGACAGTTCCTAAGGTTTCCTCCGCTCGACTAACGAGTTCATCTACATCATCAGACTGAGATAAATTGCAAGGCAAAACAACGCCTCTTGTTGCGAGTTCGGAAGAAACCTCGTTGAGAACGTTTTCGCGAGTTCCCGACAGTCCGATGTTCGCGCCTTGCGCCGATAAGGCGAGGGCGATAGCACGTCCAATACCCCCTGATGCACCTGTAACTAGTGCATTTTTCCCTGTTAAATCAAACATTACTTTATCCTTTGATTGTTTCTGCAAAACTCTCTATTTCCTGCGGAGTACCCAATGTGAATCCCTTTAGGGATTTATCGATTCGTCTCTGCATAACTGTTAGAACTTTACCCGATCCAACCTCTAATGTGGTTGTTACATCAGAATTAGCAATATGCTGAATTGTTTCAGTCCACCGAACTCTACCGGTCACCTGACTAACCAAATTATCACGTATTTCGCTAGGATTGATAACTGGTTGAGCGGTTACGTTGGATACTATCGGAGTTATCGGTGGACGAATAGCAATTTCCGATAAAGCACTCTCCATTGCTACAGAAGCGGGTTCCATTAAAGAGCAGTGAAAAGGCGCTGAAACATTTAGCATCATCGCTTTTTTGACACCCAATTTTTTCGCATGTTCGCATGCAACCGAGACTGATTTAACACTACCGGATATTACCAATTGTCCTGGAGCGTTATCGTTTGCAATCTCACAAACTCCGCCCGAAACTCTTCCAACTTCACAAGATTCTCGTGCCTGTTCAATATCTGCTCCAAGCAATGCGGCCATCGCTCCTTTTCCTTGAGAAACTGCGCCTTGCATAGCGTTTCCGCGTATTCGAAGAAGTTTCGCTGTTGTGCCAACATCAAAAGATTTACTGGCAGCCAAAGCAGAATACTCACCTAGACTATGTCCTGCTACAAACTTAGCATCAGAAACTGAAATATCAAAAACGTTCTCTAGCACCTGTACTACCGCGAGACTATGAGCCATCAAAGCGGGTTGAGCATTCGATGTCAAAGTAAGTTTTTCGATATCTCCTTCCCACATCAGTTCGGAAAGACTTTCTTCCAATGCTTCATCAACCTCCTGAAAAACAGCGCGAGCAATTGGAAAGGTGTCAGCAAGTTCTTTGCCCATTCCTACGAACTGGCTTCCTTGCCCTGGAAAAATAAAAGCGATATGTGACATTGTTCAACCTTAACTTTATTCTAACAATACAAAGTGCGACCATATGCGTCGCTAACACCTATAAAGTTCCCTTGCTTTTACTTTGTTTTTGGTATAAAAGTACACTTTTTGGAGTCGCGGCCCTATTGAATAGTTCATTAGGGGCCGTCATCTTCGTACAATCCCGTTACGTTGGTGCCGCGACTTACAAGACCGGGAACACAAAATGGCCTTCTACGAACACGTAATGATCTCACGACCAGATATTTCACCCAGCCAGGTTGAAGAATTGGTTGAAGAACTTTCTCAGTTTATCAGCGATCGCAAAGGAAAAGTGAAAAGAGTCGAGTATTGGGGGCTTCGTACTCTCGCTTATCCGATAAACAAACAACACAAAGCGCATTATTCGTTGTTGTACATTACCGCCCCACCAGAGGCAGTACACGAACTTGAACGCCGCCATCGAATATCGGACGACGTGATTCGCTATATGAGCATTCGTGTGGAAAAACTATCGAAAGATTTGTCACCCCTAGCCGCTCGTCGCGAACGCAACACAAGGGATTAGAGAATTACAATGACTGAACAAAATACAAGAATGAACATTACGAATGTTCCAGCGCGTCGGAACTTTGGTCGCCGCCGCAAGATTGACCCGTTCACGGGCGACAATGCGCCTAAAATAGACTACAAGGACGTAAAACTTCTGCGTCGATATATTTCGGAGCAAGGGAAAATCATTCCATCGCGGATTTCTGCGGTGAAAATGAAAAACCAGCGAAAACTGTCAAAAGCCATAAAACGAGCGCGAATGCTGGCCTTGTTACCGTTTGCAGTTAAATAAAGAGAGCAAATTCTATGCAAGTCATACTACTTGAGCGTGTTGAAAAGCTTGGCAACATTGGCGATGAAGTCGGTGTTAAAAACGGTTTTGCTCGTAACTTTTTACTTCCGCACGGCAAAGCTTTACTAGCTAATGATCTGAATAGGGCTAAGTTTGAAGCAGAAAGAGAGGCAATCGAGAAACGAAACGAGAAAGCCCGTAAAGCGGCCGCCAAAGAAGGTGAAGCCTTGGACGGGCAAGTCTTCGTACTAATACGTCAGTCTAGCGACACTGGCCAGTTATATGGATCAGTAACCAATCGGGACATTCTTGCAGCTGCTGCAGAGAATAATCACGACATTCCGCGGAGTGCTGTCCGACTAAATCGTCCTATAAAGACTACTGGAATTTTTGATGTTGAGATTCGTCTTCATGCCGAGGTTAGTGTGACGGTGCAGGTTAATGTTGCGCGTACAGCAGAAGAAGCAGAAAGACAGGCAAGTGGTGAGGATGTGATTCAAGCACTAGCGGAAGAGCGCCAAGCCATGACCGATCAGTTAGCAGAGGAAATTGCCGCCGAGTCCATTGACGAAGACTCGGACGCGACTAAACCTGAAAAATCCAAAAAATCAGATACAACTTAGGAATGCTTGCGCAAATTACGAGTTGGTTCTGATCGCAACTCTTGCAAGGAGAATTTTTTAACTTCGTAAAGTTGCCAGTTGAAAACCTGTTGAAAAGAACCTCCGAATCTAAAATTTCACAACAGAGTTTCCTTGTAATAGGCAAATCTCTGTCCCCTGCGATAAAATTCTAAAAGCAATTTATTGCAGTTTCGGCTAAAGTTACAGAATGCCAAAAGATCACGAAACAATTGAATCTCAGTCTGTTCAGATTGTTCCACCGAATAACGTTGCGGCGGAAGCAGCGGTGCTTGGTGCTGTACTATTCGACAACAACGCCTTTATGAATGTTCGCGATATTTTGCGGACAACAGATTTCTACGCTCCTGCTCATCAAGCCGTTTTTGAAGTATGTCAGGATCTTATCGACGTCGGAAGAGTTGCCGATGGCGTTACGCTTCGCGAACATTTTGACAGTGAAGATCGCCTGACCGAAATCGGCGGCGCAACTTTTCTGACCACCTTACTTGAGTACGCCGCTTTTGGGCCTGAAGTCTCGGATTATGCCAAACTCATTCGCGATTTAGCCATTCGACGGGAACTTATTACGATTGGTTCAGGAGTACAAAATCGCGCAATTAAGCCAGAACAACACGAGGATGGCGCTAGTCAAATTGAAACCGCCGAAAAAGAATTATTTCAATTGGCGGAACGCGGAACAATACACCGTGGATTTAACAAATTCTCAGTTGCCTTGACCGAAGCAATTGAAATGGCGGAAGCAGCATATAAAAGAGACGGCAAAATTGCAGGGATTAGCACGGGCTTCAAAGACCTAGATCAGAAACTTGGCGGAATGCATCGATCTGATTTAATTATATTGGCGGGTCGACCTGCGATGGGAAAAACATCACTTGCGACTAATATTGCATTTAATGCCGCAAGTAAGTATAGTTTTGAAACACAAGACGATGGTTCTAAGAGAACAGTCGATGGAGCGATTGTTGGTTTCTTTTCATTAGAAATGTCAAACGATCAATTGGCAACAAGAATAATTTCCGACCGCGCAGAAATTTCTTCTCACAAGATTCGTCAAGGACAAATTACTGCATATGAGTTTGACAAAATTCGGGAGGCCAGTCAGGAAATACAGCATTTACCTTTATTCATTGATGATCAGGGAGGCGTTACTATTGGTCAACTATCTGCGAGAGCTCGCAGACTTCACCGGACCGTAGGCTTGGATTTGCTAATTATAGATTATTTACAATTATTATCCTCAAATAAAGTCCGTGCAAGCGACAGTCGAGTTCAAGAAATCACTCAAATAACCATGGCGCTAAAAGCTTTGGCAAAAGAACTTAACATACCGATTCTCGCTCTCTCACAGTTATCGCGGCAAGTCGAACAAAGAGAAGAAAAAAGACCACAACTTGCAGATTTAAGAGAGTCCGGATCTATAGAGCAAGATGCGGATGTTGTATTATTTGTTTATAGAGAGAGTTATTACCTTGAGCGGGAGGAACCAAGAAAAAGCGATAATGAAGGCGATGAAAACACAAAGTTTGTAGAATGGGCGAGTAGAATGGATGAAGTAAATGGATTAGCAGAAATAATAATTGGTAAGCAAAGACATGGCCCGATCGGTTCGGCTACTCTCGCGTTTGACTCTCATTATACTCGGTTTGGTGACCTTGCTCGTAACGAGGAAGATTACTCCGAAATATAGATTGTGATTTCGTTCACGCTAAAATTTTCGACTATGCCAAATATATTTAACCCTTTTCAGTGGATCGGTAAAGGTGTTCTTTCGACATTTAGAGAGATTGGGACTTTATCGACGTTTGCTGCCGCGACGCTGATGGCAGCGATAACTCCACGTTGGTATCTTAGCGAGATAATTAAACAATTTATTCGAATAGGATTTCATTCTCTGCCAGTTGTTGGATTATCGGCTATTTTCATTGGCGCTGCTCTAGCGTTAAATATATACACTGGGGGATCTCGATACGGAGCGGAACAGTTTGTTCCGAATATTGTAGTACTAGGAATCACTAGAGAGTTAGGAGCGACGGTTACAGGATTAATGTTGGCGGGGCGGGTTTCGGCAGGAATTGCTGCTGAAATTGGTGCGATGCGAGTAACTGAACAAATTGACGCGTTGAAAACCTTGTCAGCAAACCCATACCGATACTTATACGCCCCAAGGCTTATTGCTGCGGTATTAGCTCTGCCACTTCTAGTTGTTGTTGCCGATATAATTGGCGTAATGGGTGGCTGGATTGTTTCGGTTTATGCGTTGAGTTTTGATTCAACAGTTTATATTCGCAATACAGTAGATTTTGTTACTACCGGTGATATAGTTGCCGGATTAATAAAGGCAGTCGTTTTCGGATGTGTTATCGCGATCATGGGATGCTACCAGGGCGATAGAGCGAGCGCTGGCGCTACGGGAGTAGGTCGTTCAGCAACCTTGTCGATGGTTGGTGCTGCTGTTTGGATTTTGGCATTTAATTATTTGTTGTCTACTCTCTTTGTGAGGATCGGACTATGAACACGCCGATTCTTCAGTTGCAAGGAATTCACAAATCTTTTGGAAGGAACCAAGTTCTAAAAGACTTTTCGATCGACGTTTCATCGAAACAATCCTTGGTAGTACTTGGGGGGTCTGGTACCGGCAAATCTGTTATGCTCAAAATAGCGTTAGGGTTGTTAGGTGCGGACAAAGGTTCTGTAGCGTTTGACGGAGACGATGTCACGTCCGTTCAAGGAGCAAAGCGAGATCAAATGCTGAGGCGAATAGGCATGTTGTTCCAGTCCGCTGCACTATTTGACAGCTTGTCTGTTTGGGAGAACGTCGCCTTTCGTTTGTTAAACACTGACAAGATTAAACGAACAGAAGCTAAAGAGTTGGCGATCGAGACTTTGCGTAAAGTACATTTGAATGCAAGCACTGCGGACTTATATCCTTCCGAGATGTCCGGAGGTATGCAGAAGCGTGTTGGTCTTGCCCGAGCGATTATAACTAAACCGGATTTGATTTTTTTTGATGAGCCCACAACAGGGCTTGATCCAATCACAGCCGATGCCATCAACGACCTCATATTGGAGCAAGTGCGAGCATTAGGGGCGGCCGCAATCTCTATAACTCACGATATCGCGTCTGCACGTAAGATTGCGGATGAAGTTGCGATGTTGCATGGTGGAAAGATTATTTGGCGGGGTTCTGCTCGTTCAATGGATTCGTCTGGAAACGAGTATTTGGATCAGTTCGTGAACGGACGAGCGAGCGGCCCGATAAAGCCAGCAATCGACTAACGGATTTACACCGCAATGGCTTAGGTCGTGATTTCCTTTCTGAAGTGAAGCGGTTTCAGTTTGTGAAAAAATAGACCCTATTTGGCCAAACATATTTTCTAATATAAGGGACTCAATCCCTTCTATGTCTTACTTCAATTATCTTCGAGATTGTTTTAGAAGTTTTTGGTTAAGTTGCAGATAGTTGATTAGGTATTCCTGACCTCGTTTCCCTTTAACGCTATTGCAATGTCCACATAACAACTGAAGATTTTCTATATGATCTGTTCCTCCAACTTTCTTCGCGATAATATGATCGACTTCAAGGTGTCGCTGTTCAAAATGCTTCTCACAACCGTTGCAGTATCCTTGTTGTTCACCGTAAAGATCTTCTTTGTGCGATTTGTAATGATGTAGTTTGCCTTCTTCTATTAGAAATATTTTCTCACAATCGACACAATTTGAACGAAACTTGTTTAAACATCAAATTACCTTCGAAATTACTTTCCCAACTGTCTACGAAAATTTCTTCAATATCAGTCAATGTAGTAAATTTATAAGTGAGAGTATTCGCAATTTTTTAATCAATGCTTCCAATAACCACATATGAAATCAACATTTAACCTCCATCGGGCTGTAAAAGTCACGCTACTTTGTCCATATTTTATTCTCGTGCCTGCCTTAACAAGAAACTTTCTAATCCATCAACTGCTGCTCTCTCAAAAGGATTAAGCTCTTCAATAGTGCCAACATTATGCGGAAAATGAACCACTTTGTCTTCCCACGTCGGGTCAAAGTGCAGTTCGTCCAAACGCGCCATATTAATAAGGGCATCAGGATCAACATCAAAAAATTTTGCAAGATTGATTACTGTATCCTTTTTCATCTTAAACTGAGTGTCTTCTTCAAGAGACATAAGCTCGCTGTAATCAACTTTTGCTTTTCCAGCCAATTCGTTCACACTAAGAAGATGTTTTCTTCGCGAGAAATGAACAAAACAGTAGAAGTTAATGCACGCTAGGTGACGTTTGTTGGCTTTAGCCTGCTCAATCAAGTAAGATGGATAGCGCGTAGCCATCAGGCCAGCGGCTATCTGCCCACCCCACTTTTCTTCACTTTCATCTACCCGCTTGAGCAAGCTAGGCGACATATCCTTATTCATATTCATCTCCGTTAGTAAGAAATCTGTCAATTTAAGCCGGAGTCTTTTCAAAATATGACACTGACGCATAATTCCGATGATAGGATCAGTTATACTAATTCTCCATAACAACCGTACTCCGCCCGATCCTCATCTTCCTACAATTCCTGTGTAAATGACATCGTCATCGTTAATCTCCTATGTTCGATATACGCTTGGAACAAAATTTCGAATTTAAAGTAGTACTATCACGCTGCAAACTTCAGGTGCTTCTCTCTAGATTTCCGAGCCAAGAAACTCTCCAATCCATTAACAACACCTAGTTCTATTGGATTGAGCTCTATCGTACTTCCAACATTCCGCGGAAACTCAGGGGGTTTTTCATCCCAAGTCGGGTCAAAATATGGTTTTTCCAGACGCGCCATTTCTAGTAGCACTTCGGGATCAACTTCAAAAAATATCGCAAGATTGATTACCGATTCGCGTTTAAGCTTAAACTGAGTGTCGCTTTCAAGAGACATAAGATCACCGTAATCAACATCTGCTTTGTGCGCCAACTCAGTCACGCTTAGATGACGTTTTCTTCGAGAAAAATGGACAAAACAGTAAAAGTTGGTACATGGAAGATGTCGTTTATCAGTCTCTGCCTTGTCAAGCAGATAATCTAAGTCGTAGATCGTCATGAACCCCATATCAGGGTCATAATCCCAATCGGTATTCGTATCGTCTGTCCAATTGTTAGATTCCGGTGTATACAAATTTGACATTTTCAAGCTCCTAGGTTTAGAATTTCCATTGACTGAGCAATCGTCGTTTCGAAATACATGAGGTTATGATAAGTCCGATCAAACCCCAATGCAGTCATTCCCAATCTATCCCGGTAAAAACCAATAGCCTATGGTAATGAATGAAGTCCGATTCGTCCTTCTCGTTGCAACAAAAGGCTATACTGTATGGCCTTTTTTATTGTAACAGTTCCGCATCTTTTAAATTTTTTCATACTCTCAACCCCATCACTTTTATTCCACGGCGCACTCTGCACATAGTCAACGTAAACAAGAAATTTTCCGCCTTGTTCATTCAGTTTCGATATCCTACTGACATCCACGATCATCATCGCTTCTGTTCGGCCCTCGTACTCCAGCGAAAAACCGCGTAGATTCGAATTTGTTTGCATATCAAGCACTTTATTGGCCCAATTCCAATGTACACTCTCTAGAACGCCATATGTACTGCCACCCCGATCCAAATATTGATTCAGTCTCCTAATTTGCATAGGTATCCACAAATCGCGCCAATCAATTATGTTCTCTTCCGTGATCGCATTCTTCAACTCGGCGTCTAAGAAACACTTTCGCTTGACGTCGTATAACTGAACGATCTCTATTTCGACCTGACGAGTCATAACCCATTCTCCGATTAAGTACTGTTTTTCTTTACCTGCTAAAAACACTCCGATAGAGCGTTTTCACATCAATTTGTCCGATTTTTCTTTTCTTAGTTTAGCGAGATATTCTCGACGAACTTTTTTCATTTGGTTTATGCAACATCGAAAGTAAGCCTTACATTCTTCAGAAGATATACTGTCAAAAATATTTGTAATCTCTTCAATTAAATCCGGCACCGTTCGTTTTTCTGCAGCTCGTAATAGCGCTTTTAGTTTTGCAAACGCTTTCTCGATTGGATTGAAATCTGGACTATATGGCGGTAGAAATAGTATTCTTACCCCGATTTTTTCAATAGCCTCCCGAACACGTTTTGTTTTATGTACGGACAAGTTATCCATTACCAGTACGTCTCCCGGCTTCAGTTTCTTCGAGAGATCATCAACAATCCATTTTACGAACAGGTCGGTGTTCATTGCTCCTTTGAAAGTCCAACTTGATAAGATTTTCTCGTCCGTTATAGCCGCGACGCACGTAAAGTTTAATCGATGACCGTGTGGGAATGCCATATCGAGTCTCTCGCCTCGCTTACAGCGACCATGTGACCGTGTCATTTTGGTCGAAACCCCTGTTTCATCTATATAAATGCGACGAACTGATTCGCTACACTTCCTGATGAAATTCCCTCTTTGTTGGTCTATCGCAGGACTTCTTTGTTCCGCAGCGTGTCCTGTTTTTTTCTTCCGTGTGTAGTTATGTCGGTGAAAGAATAGCCATAACGTCGAGATTCCGAACCTCGCTTTCTCACCAAATTTAACGATCAGAGTTGTCGACATCTCCTTCAGTGTACTGTCCCGCTTTTCGTTCAAGACCTTTATAATATCGTCGTGATAGGCTTCAATTTTATGAGACCGGCGATCGCCGCCCATTGGCTTTGCAGCAACTGATTTTGTATTTTTGTACTGGGTGTAGATTCGTCCGACAGTTCTTACACTGACTCCATACGTCTCTGCAACCTCCTTGCGAGGAACGCCGTCTTCGATAGCCTTAACTATAAGCCAACGTGTTTTTTCATCTGTGGGGGCAGGCATGCTCATCTCCTATAGAGTTAATGAACAAATTTTAACCTTTTTATTCGAATTCGTAACCTTCCAATCTAATTGCCATTTCACAAAATGTTGGACAACTTGATGTGAAATTGCTCTAAGCACAAAGACTGACACAACCACCGTATTCGTTACACTAAGAACATGTTCAACAGACGTGCTTCGCTCATAGCATACTTTTTCTCGAAATTTTCAATCTACCCAAAAAATTTTTTTGACCTAGCTCATGTATACCGATTCTGGCTGTTTTCAATGGGTTATTTCGATATCCTCCCTATACTCCCTTGCTTGCCTTTCCAAGAACCCCTTTAAACCATCGAAAACTGCCCTCTCAAATGTATTAAGTTCTTCAACACTACCAACGTCATGCGGAAACTGGATCACCTTGTCTTCCCAAGTTGGGTCAAAATATGGCTGATCTAGGCGCGCCATTTCTATCAAGGGGGCCGGATCAACCTCAAAGAATTTTGCGAGATTGATAACTGTCTGCCGTTTTTGTTTAAACTGAGTGTCACTTTCGAGAGACATAAGTTCACTTTAATCAACATCAGCTTTAAGAGTTAACTGTTTCACGCTAAGGTGTAACTTTCTTCGCGAGAAATGGACGAAATAGTAGAAGTTAATGTGCGCAAGGTGACGTTTGTTCGCTTTAGCCTGCTCTATTAAGTATGGCGGATATTTTTTAGCCATCAGGCCAGGCAGCTATCTGCCCCGCCTCTCTTTTCTTCACGTTCTTCGACCCACTTGAGCCAGCCAAGCGAAATTTCGTTTTTCATATTCATCTCCCTTGGTAAGAAATCTGTCTATTTAAGCCTGAGTCTTTTCAAAATATGCCAATGACGCATAGTTCCGATGATCGGATCAGTTATACCATACTAATTCTCCATAACAACCGTACTCCGCACTTTTCTCTTCTCCTTACAATTCCTGTGTAAATGACATCGTCATCGTTAATCTCCTACGTTCGATATACGCTTGGAACAAAATTCCGAATTTAAGGTAGTACTATCACGCAGCAAACTTCAGGTGCTTCTCTCTAGATTTCCGAGCCAAGAAACTCTCCAATCCATTAACAACACCTAGTTCTATTGGATTGAGCTCCATAGTACTTCCAACATTCCGCGGAAACTGAGCGGGTTTTTCATCCCAAGTCGGGTCAAAATATGGTTTGTCCAGACGCGCCATTTCTAGTAGCACTTCGGGATCAACTTCAAAAAACATCGCAAGATTGATTACCGATTCGCTGTTAAGCTTAAACTGAGTGTCGCTTTCAAGAGACATAAGATCACCGTAATCAACATCTGCTTTGTGCGCTAACTCAGTCACGCTTAGATGACGTTTTCTTCGAGAAAAATGGACAAAACAGTAAAAGTTGATACACGGAAGATGTCGTTTATCGGTCTCAGCCTTATCAAGCAGATAATCTAAGTCGTATATGGTCATGAACCCAATATCAGGATCACCGCCCGGGCGGTAAAACTCTTCATCCATCAAATTATCGGATTCCGGCGTAAACAAATTTGACATTTTCAAGCTCCTAAGTATTGCGCCAATCAATTATGTTCTCTTCCGTGATCGCATTCCTCAACTCGGCATCTACGAAACACTTTCGCTTGACGTTGTATAACTGAACAACTTCTATTTCGACCTGACAAGTCATTTCTTATTCTCCGGTTAAGCACTACTTTCTCCACCCGCCAAAACACTCAGATAAGCACCTAGACTGATACAACCACCTATGTTCGTTACAAGAAGAACATGTTCAACAGACGTGCCTCGCTTATAGCATACTTTTTCTCCAAGCTTTCAGTCTAACCAAAAAAAATTTCTGACTTGGCTTATGTTTACCGATTCTGGCTGTTTTCAATGGGTTATTGCGATATCCTCCCTATGCTCCCTTGCTTGCCTTTCCAAGAACCCCTTTAAACCATCGACAACTGCCCTCTCAAATGTATTAAGTTCTTCAACACTACCAACGTTATGAGGAAACTGGATCACCTTGTCTTCCCAAGTTGGGTCAAAATATGGCTGATCTAGGCGCGCCATTTCTATCAAGGAGTCCGGATCAACCTCAAAGAATTTTGCAAGATTAATAACTGTCTGCCGCTTCAGTTTAAACTGAGTGTCACCTTCGAGAGACATAAGTTCATTGTAATCAACATTAGCTTTAAGAGCTAACTGTTTCACGCTAAGGTGTGACTTTCTTCGCGAGAAATGAACGAAACAGTAGAAGTTTATACATGCAAGGTGACGTTTGTTGATTTGCGCTTCTTTAATCAGGTTCATCGGATCATAAACCGATAAAGGTCCGACGCTGTAATCTTCATACCAGTCGAGGTTCAATTCATCCTCCTCTTTATGCCATTGAGGTGTCAAAGACTTTGTCATTGTTAATCTCCTAGATTGAGTATATGCTTAGACAAACCATGGGTAGTTTCAAAGCACATTAGGTTTTGATACTTGCGATCGAACCCTAAAGCCGTCATTCCTATCTTTCTTTTGTAGAACTCAATGGTAGATTGTAAAGAATGAAGTCCAACACGACCTTCTCTTCGAATTGACGCGCTATATTCTATCGCTTTCCGAATCATAATTGTTCCGCATCCTCTATATTTTTCTGTTTTCTCAATGAGATCACTTATGTTCCATGGCGCACATTGTACTTACTCAACGTACACAATAGGTTTGCCTCTCCCCGTTTTAAGTTTAGCGGTTTTGCTTAGATCAACGATCATCATTGCCTCTGTTATACCCTCACTTACCAGCGAGAAACCTCGCTGATTCGGGTTGGTTTGCATATTGAACACTTTATTGTCCCACCTCCAATGGAAACTCTCCAAAATGTTCGAAACACTTCCTCCCTGGTTAAGAAAACGATTTAACTTCTTTATTTTTCGAGGTGCCCACAAAGTTTTCCAATCATCAATATTCTCATCTGTGATTGCATTCCTCTATTCCGCACTGACAAAATGCTGTTTCTCTATGTCGTACAACTGAACGATTTCTGTTTCAATCTGACAAGTCATAACCCATTCTCCGACTAAGTACTGTTTTTCTTCACCTGCTAAAACACTCCGATAAGCACCTAGACTGACAGATCAACCGAAATCGCTATTTTAAGAACATGTTCAACAGAATACCCAATTGTAGCATACTTTTTCTGAAAATTTACAAGCACCCCACAATTTATTTTCTGACCTCGCTTTTGTGTTCCGCGGTTCTAGCCGTCGTAACTGGAATGTAGCTTATTTACACAGTCGTTCAACTGCTCATTATCTGAAATTTCTAACCAACTTTAGGGAAGTCAAATAAATCCTAATTGGCTGTTAAACCTTAGTCTATAGTGTCGGTACAACGCTTCCGACGAATGCATTTACCAGTTTATTGAAACGCCGGTCGAAATGTTTGAGGCCCCCAACTGATCATTCTCGCCCGAGAACGATTCGCGAATAGATCCTTTTAAGAAAACATCAATGTTTCGATTAACACGCATCGCGGCCCCGAAACCAAATTCACCCGATAGATCTTCGATTCCCTCAGAGAAGGTTCGATCAGCATAATTCACATCCCACACATTTAGTTGATCATACTGGACATGCGTCGTTGCGTAGGCAGAAAATCCGTTCTTCTCATATTCTGCCGAAATTCCTAGACGACCATTGTACACATTCTCTCCTTTAAATTTAACATTGATTCCGTCATAACTATTGAATCTCTCTCCACGAATCTGACCAATCGTGATCTGTCCTTGAGGAACTATAGCAAGGTAGTCACCTATAGCAAATCTTTGTCCTTTTTCGAAACTAGCAAACAATATAGTCGAATTCATACCTTCATATAAGTCGCCCTGCTCTCTTGTAGTCATGCTGAAATTAACAGTGTTAACTTCGAATTGGAACGCTTCGTAGGATCCATCCTTGCCAACACGTGTAGCCATAGACGAGAGTCCAAAACCTAGACCTTCAATATGACCAATATCTTCGCGATTTTCAATATTTACGTCGACAGTCCTTATTTTTGCTGAAACTCCAACAGTCAGAACCCCACGTTCATCGTTTGAACCGACATAGTCTAAACCTGACTCAAACTTCCGGCTATCGCTATCATATGACATATCGCTTCCATCAATCATGCCATAATCAACATTATTCCCATTAACGTTGTTCCAAAAGCTAATCCGAGAATTGTCGTCACGATTCGCACTTCGTCTAACTAATCGACGTTCGACAAGAGACTCTGGTCTTAGAAACTCGTTTGCAATAATTCCCGGTAATACAGAGAACAAGCCCCCAGCAAATCTCACCTCCGCTTCCGTCGGTGGAGGAGGACTTGGTGGAACAGATCCGGGAGGCGAACCCGTAGGAGGTAATGTTCCTGGTGGTGACGTTCCCGGTGGTGATGTACCCGGTGGTGATGTACCCGGAGGCGATGTTCCCGGTGGTGATGTACCCGGAGGCGATGTTCCCGGTGGTGATGTACCCGGAGGCGATGTACCCGGAGGCGATGTTCCCGGTGGTGATGTACCCGGAGGCGATGTACCCGGAGGTGATGTGCCCGGAGGTGATGTGCCCGGAGGTGATGTGCCCGGTGGTGATGTGCCCGGTGGTGATGTGCCCGGTGGTGATGTGCCCGGTGGCGATGTTCCTGGAGGCGATGTTCCCGGTGGTGATGTTCCCGGTGGTGATGTTCCCGGTGGTGATGTTCCCGGTGGTGATGTTCCCGGTGGTGATGTTCCCGGTGGTGATGTTCCCGGTGGCGCTGGCGGAGGTGGAGTTCCGGTAGGAGGAGGAGATGTTGTCGGTGGCGGTGGAGTTCGCTGTACCAACAGTCTAAACGTCTTTGAAGCACTATCAAAATCTAGACTGTATCTGTTTCCACCTGAAGTTATTGTCTCACCATCTAACGTAAATGCACTAGAAGCGACATTCCCAGATACACTAACAACATTAATCGCAATAGCTCGATCGGAAGATGCACCTGATATATCAGCAACACTTATCTCTGTAGTACCAGTTATATTACCAATAACCACCATCCTGTCGGCATTACCTGAGGCAAAATCAACATCTAGACTCAATACCCCACCGCCAACAAAATTCTCTGCTACGGTGAGAATGTCACTGGCATCGGAATTTTGCATGGATAATGTACCCGATAGCATCAAATCGCCAGAGGTTAAGGACTGAGTTCCAAAAACAGATACATTAACGCCCGAAGCAATTTTTACTTGCTCCCAATTTCTTAAAGTACTCAGGTTAGGAGTGAAGGAACCAGTAGCGAATTCGATGATGTCTATAGAAGTTTGACCACCACTATCCGAACCACCATCCAATATGGCTCCTTGTGCTACCGTTCCACTGTTAATAGTAAGCGTATCTGCTCCTCCTCCCAGAGCGACCGAGTTTCTTAGCTCTGCACCAGAATTAACAGTGACCGAAATACGACCTTCATCGTTTCTGATCGATTGACCATTCTCTGCACTTACAATTGCACCGGAATTAAGAACAATACTTGCTGATCCACCATTAGTCTGAGCGTCAATGCCGACGCCACCGGAACCACCATTAATCAAGCCCGAAGCAATAATAGAAAGAACACCCGTTCCTTGATTTTTGGCATAAATTCCTATGCTATTGTCCTCAGAACTTGAAATACTTCCCGAAGCTGAAATTGTCGTCTGACCACTTCCAAGATTTACAGCATATATACCGTGAGAACCACCCACAACCTCTTCAGCAAATACACTTACGCTATCTGTCCTAGTATTTGCATAAATACTTACTCCGTGACTTGCAGAGCCTGTTCCCGTTACCTTGTCAGAGGCACTTATAGTAGCTGACCCTCCTGCTGAAGTGGCAACTCTAATCCCGTGACCGGCTTTGCCTTCAATCTCTCCCGTTGTGGTAACACTAACATTGCCATCTCCCGAGTTGCTAGCAAAGATTCCGTGCGATCGTCCTACAACTCCGGCAGCTTGAACGGATACGTTTGTTCCTGCTGCATCACTGGTTACATTGATCCCATCACCCGTAGTTCCGGCAATCGCAATATCTGAACCTGCTGTGTTGACAACAACGGCTCCACCTCGTTTATTGTCGACTCTAATACCATGACCACCTGTTACGCCAAGTGCATTGGTCGTAGAAACAGTCACATTTACTCCACCGGAGCCAGTATTTCCAACATAAATTGCGTGACCGGATTGAGAAGTTACTGTATTTGCGTTTGATTGACTTGAACTCGCCGAAAGATCCACGGAAACAGCAAAATCTCCTCTCACACTATTCTTAGCGTAAATTCCGTGGCGACCACCTTTAACTTGACCTGTAATATCTAGTTCAACAGTTCCTCCCCTTGCAGAACTAACGTGAATACCATCAGAACTTGCTCCTGATCCTGTTACCTCCCCCGAAATTTTTATGCTCACGTCGCTTGTCGGATTATGTTTACCAGCTTCTATCCCGTGTCCACCTGAACCAGCGACTGATCCGGACACTGTGATTGATGTATCTCCTGTTCCCGAATGTTCGGTTTTTATACCTGCTAAACCAGAAATATCTTTCGAACTAACTGTGATTGTAGAGCCGTCACTATAAGCATAAATACCTGTTCCGCTCGCAGTATTAATAGTGTCACTCACAGTTACATTAACTGATCCGTCTCCTGTATTCTTGGCCAGTATTCCTCCTGCCCCTGCTGAGATCGTCGTTGCAGTAACAGTTACGCTCGCGCCACCACCATAAGCTTTCACTGCAGTCGCCGAAGACGAAGCGCTTATTGTGCTAACATTGACTTCGACATTGCCCGTACCGGTAGATTCTGCTAAAACCGTTGTCCCTGATCCTGCATGGGTGATTTTTCCAGTCGTTGCAATTCTTACCGTTCCATTGCCAGTCGTTTTAAAATCAATAACACCCGTTGCCGATCCAGTAGACCTTATTTCCTTCCCATTAGCTTCTTGTCTAAATTCAGCACCAGCCTGACTTCTAACGACAAATGCTGTACTCGAAGACGAGTTTGTCATCGAGGCATTATCAGTAAACAATACCGTTACATTTGTATTACCTGTTTTACTCGCCGAGAAAGCTTGCGTGATTGAACCAAAACATTCATACAGTCCAACTGTCGTCGAATTCTCGAAACATCCTGCACTGATTGCATTTCCTCTAACTAAGGAGAACGATTTGTTCGTTGAATTATATTCGAGACTGTATTCAAATGGGCTGGCTAAGTATTGTCCTCCCGCAAGCACGAAGGCATTAGCGGAGACCGTGCCACTAACTTGAGCAACAGTAATTTCTCCCGCTCTCGCTTCACCGTCATTGGAAATTGCGTTAATCGCTAAAGTGGTTGAACCCGTTACATTGCCTGTTACCGTTACAGTATCGGCACTACCTGTTGCAAAATCAACATCAATTTGAATCGTTCCACCGCCAGTCAAATTTCCTGTCAATGTAAATGCGTCGTCGCTAGCATTGTCACTTAGTGAAAGCGAACCCGCTAAAACAAGTTCGCCGGTCGTAAGAGTACTTGTTCCAAGGATCGATATGCTCCCACTCGACTGAACCGTAACTTTCTCCCAATTGGTAATCCCAGAAGCTGTCAGTGCATGGGTACCGTTCACGAATTCCAATTCATCAACCGATTGCGTGTTTCCTGAGTCACTACCACCATCAAGTACGGTAGACGCGGCCAATGTTCCACCGGACAATGTGAATGTGTCCTTTCCAGCACCCAATCGAACTTCACCAGACACTTGCGTTCCCGTTTGAATTGTGAACTTCGACTCTCCTTCATCGTTTCGTATTGCAACTCCGTTACTAGCAGAAACGTTTCCACCTTGTATAACAACGGTCGCAGAGCCACCATTCGTAAGGGTATCAATCCCTACTCCCGAACTTCCTCCTGTAACCGCTCCACTAATGTTTAGTACGATGTTTCCTATGCCGTCGGCTTGCGCTTTGATAGCCGTAGAATTTGTTCCCGCACTTGCTACAACTGCTCCGGATGTGGTTACTGAAATATCTCCTGACCCTGTATTCGTTACGAATATACCGGTACCAGCTACTGCCGTGACTATACCATTCGTCGTTACGCTGGTATTTCCTGTACCAGAATTCTCTAGCCTTATCCCGTCACCTGAACCCGTAACAGCACTGACCGTAACTGCAACGGTCGTTCCTTGAGTTGCATTCTTGGCGAATATGCCATGCTTACCTGTTCCAGAACCCGTCACGGTATTTGATGTGCTAATCGAAATCGTTCCGGTCGCAGTATTGTTGGCATAGATACCGTGTCCAGATTGCGACGTTACTGTATTTGAGGCAGACACTGATATACTGCCAGCGTCAGTAGATTCTGCGAAAATCGCATCGCCGGCTTTTCCTAGAATTGCTCCTGTAACGGAAATAGTAAGAGTTCCTGTTCCAGCATTCTCGGCTCGAATACCACTTGCCGAACCGGTTACAGCGTTAGCCGTTATTGTTATTGACGATCCACTGCTCGTGGTGTTCTCAGCAATAATTCCGTGGAAATCTGTTCCAGACCCTATAACGTTTCCACTCGCACTAATCGAAATCTCTCCCGAATTAGTATTTCCAGCGTAAATGCCATGTCCTGCACTACCCGTTACAGCCACTGACGTTATGGTTATATTTCCGGAACCCGAACTCTTCGCGAAAATTCCAGCTCCGCTTTGACCTATAATAGCTCCCGTTGCATTGATCTTTAGTAAGCCTGTTCCAGAATTAGAAGCATAGATGCCTCGGCCGCTACTTGTGATGCCTTGCGTATATATCGTTAATGTCGTCCCCGACTCGTTAACTCCGTGAATACCGTCTTTACCAGCAGTCAGAATGAAATTGTCTGCTTTCGTATCGATTAATACTGAGCCGCCACCAGAGTTCTTAGCAAAAATTCCGTGACCGCTTGCCCCAGCTTTATTATCGTCGGCCGCACTGCTAACCGTCAACGACAAATTACCAGTTCCAGAATTCACAATATAAATTGCATGCGCACTGCTCGCTAAACCTTCTATATCACCCGAAGCATTCGCATTAATCGTGACCGATAGATTGCCTGACGTTGCGTTTGAGACATGAACTCCGTGTCCAGAGCTTCCGGTAATCTGTGCAGACGCAGTCAAATTGAGTGTTCCGCCTCCTGTTCGCTTGACTCTCACACCTGCATTATTAGTTCCAGACCCGGTTACGGATCCTTGAATTGAAATTGTATTCGAATTGGAAGCATTCGAGTCATCGATGTAAATCGCATGGCCTGCATTGGCAACAATTGCACCTGTGTTCGTAATAGAATGCGTTCCTAGTCCTGACGTACTTACAAAAATTCCATGACCAGACGCTGTAATTTGTTCTGCTGATACTGTTACCAATTCACCGTCACTAGCATTCTTCACATAAATCCCGTGTTTGCCAGTTCCAGACCCCGTTACAGTGCCTGATGTGTTGACTGTAATATCTCCAGTTGAGGTATTTCCAGCGTATATACCGTGCCCAGATTGAGAAGTGATGTTTTGTGAAGCCGAGACTGTTACATCACCACTATTTGTTGACTTGGCAAATATACCAGCACCTCCTACTCCGGTGATTACGCCAGTGGTTGTTACACTCGTATTACCCGCTCCAGAATTCTCTATTCGTATTCCATCAGCTGAACCCGTAACGGCACTGACCGTTAGTGTAACGATAGTTCCTTGAGTGGCATTATTAGCGAATATGCCATGTTTACCTGTTCCTGAACCTGTAACGGTGTTTGATGTACTGATCGAAATAGTTCCCGTCGCCGTATTGTTGGCATGGATACCATGTCCAGATTGCGATGTTACTGTATTTGAGGCAGATACCGATATACTACCCGCATCGATAGATTCTACGAAAATCGCATCGTCGGCTTTTCCTAGAATTGCACCGGTGACAGAAATAGTCACATTCCCAGTTCCAGCGTTCCATACATGAATGCCACCAGCGGAACCTGTTACGGCAGTCGCTGTAATCGTAACTGAGGACCCACTTGCAGTTGTATTTGTTGCGTAAATTCCGTCGTAACTTTCATCTGTTCCGGTGATTGTTCCCGTTGCGCTTATAGAGATGGAACCGGTATTGGCGTTCTTGGCGTATATTCCGTTACCGTAGGCTGCCGTAACCGTTGCAACATTAATAGTAACGTCTCCACTACCTACGCTTTCAATAAATATTGCAGAAGATTCTTCACTAGAAACGGTGCCAGTTGCTGTTACCGAAACATTTCCGTTTCCGTAATTGGATACATAAATCCCGTGAGCGGATCCGGTAACAGCAGCGGCTGTAATCTTAATTGTCGACCCACTACTCGTTGTATTCTTAGCGATTATCCCGTGGAAATTTGTTCCTGACCCTAGAACGTTTCCACTCGCACTTATTGATATCTCACCTGAATTAGTATTTCCGGCGTAGATTCCATGTCCTGCACTACCCGTAACAGCTACTGATGTTATCGTTATGTTTCCAGAACCAGAACTCTTAGCAAGTATACCAGCTCCGCTTTGACCAATAATAGCTCCTGTTGCGTTGATTTTAAGAAGGCCTGTTCCAGAGTTAGAAGCATATATGCCACGGCCATTACTTGTGATACCTTGCGTTTCAATGGTTAATGTCGTTCCTGACTCGTTGACACCGCGAATGCCGTCCTTACCGGCAGCTAATACGAAATTATTAGATTTCGTATTAATTGATAGGGAACCGCCACCAGAGTTCTTAGCAAATATTCCGTGACCATTTGTTCCGGCTTGATTGTCGTCTGCTGCACTGCTAACAGTTAAAGATAGATTACCTGTGCCAGAGTCGCTTGCATAGATTGCATGACCATTAGCTCCCAATCCTTTAATATCTCCTGACGCATCGGCAACAACGGAAACTGTTAGATTTCCTCCAGTCGCATTGGTAATATGAAGCCCGTGGCTCGCTGAACCTGTTACTGCTCCGGAAATACTGAAGTTTACAGTGCCACCGCCAGTTCTGCCAACTCGGATACCTGCTCCATTTGTTCCCGAACCCGTCACTGCTGCCCGAACATTTATCGTTTCTGTCACGGCAGAATTTGTATTCTTCGTATAAATTCCGTGGCCAACAGTTCCGAGGATCGCACCAGTATTCGTAATTGAGAAAGTACCGCTACCCGCATTATCAACAAAAACGCCATTTGCTGAACCTGTTACTTGTTCCACGGCGATAGTAATATTTCCACCTGCAGAGGCATTCTTCACCCAAACACCATGCTTTCCTGCTCCTGAACTGGTTACAGCATCGCTCACATTCAAAGAGATGGAACCGGTCGTTGTATTATCAATATATACTCCGTGGCCCGAAGCACCGGAACCTTCACCACCTTTGACAGACACTGCTGTTACAGAAATATCACCGCTAGCAGTACTTTTGGCGAAGATTCCGTCTGCAGCGTTACCAGTTACAGTTCCAGTTGCCGTGATTAAAAGATTCCCAGTACCTAAGTCTTCAACTCGGATACCGCTCGCGGAACCGGTGACAGCATTCGTGGTTAATGAAATCGTTGATCCCTGAGCAACGTTTTTAGCAAATATACCGTGTTTTCCTGTTCCTGAACCGGTTACAGTACCGCTCACATTAATCAGAATCGTTCCAGTCGCTGTATTATCAGCATAAATACCGTGACCGGATTGAGACGTCACCGTACTTGATGCCGTTACAGAAAGATTACCGCTTGCCGTGCTTTTTGCAAATATTCCGTCAGCCGTTGCACCTAAAACTGCTCCGCTCGCTAAAATTGTAAGATTACCTACACCAGCGTTCTCCGCTCTAATTCCACCTGCAGAACCCGTTACAGCGTTCGCCGTGATGGTTAACGTCGTACCACTTGCAGAGGTATTCTTGGCAAAGATACCATGATTACCGGTTCCTGAGCCCGTTACGGTGTTTGAAGCGCTTACGTCAATCTTTCCAGTTGACGTATTTCCAGCATAAATACCATGTCCAGACTGAGAGGTTACTGTATTAGATGCCGTAACAGAGACATCGCCGCTGTTCGTGCTTTTTACGAATATCCCCGCCGAACCTTTTCCTAGAACAACTCCGCCTGCTGTGACTGTCGTATTACCTACTCCAGCGTTTTCAGCAAGAATACCTGCCGACGAACCTGTTACAGCGTTTGCAGTAATCATTAAGGTCGTACCGCTTGCGGAAGTATTCTTGGCAAAGATACCGTGTTTCCCCGTTCCTGATCCCGTAACGGTATTAGAAGCACTTATCGACATTGCTCCTGTTGATGTGTTTCCAGCGTAGAGACCATGACCGGATTGCGATGAAACTGTATTTGACGTTGAAACGGTAACATTTCCGGTACCCGTGCTTTTCGCGAATATCCCAGTATCAAGTTTGCCAAGAACTGCCCCACTTACTATTATTTCAAGATTGCCTGTTCCCGCTACTTCTGCTCGAATACCACTTGCTGAACCGGTAACAGCGTTCGCTGTAATCGTCAGAGACGTTCCACTCGACGAAGTATGTTTAGCGAAAATACCGTGATTGTTTGCTCCTGATCCAGAAACAGATCCAGAAGCATTTATATTGATTGCCCCTGAAGCGGTATTACTCGCATAAATTCCGTGGCCTGAGCTGCCGGTTACCGTGAATCCACTTGTGACATCAACTTGAATATTACCGCTTCCAGTCGAGGTAGCCGTAATTCCGTGACTCGCACTCCCTGTTACATTCCCTGACACCGAGATGGAGGTCGATCCAGCACCCGAATGTTTCGTTGTAATTCCTGTTGGACCGGTTACGGCTTTGGTGTTAACGGTTAAAGTTGTGCCTTTCGAGTAGGCATAGACTCCAGATTTTCCCGTGCCTGTTGATGTAATCGCTCCATCGGTAGTAATGGCAGTCGTGCCAGTACCTTTATTGATTCCCGAGACACCATGATCACCGCCTGATACGCCCGAGGTCGTCACAGTCAGATTTGTTCCTTTTGTATAGGCGTAAACTCCAAAACCACTTGTCGTTAGTATCGAATTACTCGCTGATACCGTTGTGATACCGGTACCTGTGTTTTTGGCTATGATGCCACCTGTTCCGGCCGAAATCGTTGTTGCACTAACCGTGACTTGAGCGCCTTTCCCGTAGGCCTTAATGGCTGTAGCCGAAGTGGACGCACTGATTGTGCTTACGATAACATCAACATTACCGGTTCCTGTCGATTCTGTTTTTATTGTCGTTCCTGATCCGTCATGGGTAACTTTGGCCGTCGTTGTAATTTTGACGATTCCATTTCCAGTTGTCATCGCATCGATTACGCCGGTAGCCGCTCCGGTCGACTGTATCTCATCGCCATCCGCTTGTTGTCTAAACTCGATTCCGGCTTGCCCTCTCAATACGAACGCGGTATCTGAGCCGGAAACTGTTTGTGTCGCATCATCATCAAAAATAACCGTTATGTCAGTGTTTCCGGTTTTGGTATAAGCAAAAGCTTCGGTAATATCACCATAACAGTGATAGAGACCTGCTGTCGTGCCGCTTTCAAAACATCCTGCAACAAGCGCATCACCGCGTACGAGTACGAAAGATTTGGAGGTCGATCTGAACTCTAACGAATACTCAAAAGTGCCTGCCTCAATTGTATTTGATGAAAGTGTAAATGCACTCGAAGAAATTGTTCCCGTTGCCTGTGCAACAGTAATGGTCTCTGCTCTTTGTGTGCCTTGCGTAGTGAGACCTTCTACACCTATAGTTGTCGTACCTGTAACGTTTCCGCTCACTGTAATCGTATCAGCCGTTCCATTTGCGAAATTTACATCGATGTTAATAGACCCACCACCGGTCAGGTTACCACCAATTGTAAATGAATCGTCAACAGCATTGTCTTGCAGTGTTATTGTTCCTGCTAAGGCTAATTCACCAGTTGCTAATGTTTGTCCGCCTAAGAACGAAGCCGTTGCAGAGGATTGTATGGATACTTTTTCCCAATTGGTGAGGTTCGTGGACGTTAGGGCAAATGTTCCAGATGCGAACTGCAACTCGTCAACGGACTGTGTGTTTCCTGTATCTGTGCCACCATCGAGTGTCGCAGCAGAGGCTAATGTTCCTCCCGACATTGTAAATACATCTTTGCCGGCTCCTAACTGAACTTTACCTGAAATTTCGGTGCCAGTCTGAATAGTGAACTTCGATTCACCTTCGTCATTCCGAATTGCAATTCCGTTACTTGCTGTAACATTGCCACCTTGAATAGTGACAGTAGCAGAACCACCATTGGTCAGAGTATCTAGACCGATTGCTGAACTTCCTGTACCGCCTGTGACTGCCCCACTAAGATTAAGAGTAATGTCACCGGCTCCATCCGCTTGCGCCTTGATGCCAGAACTCGCAGTCGTCCCACTCGCCGTTACGGCTCCTGATGTTGTAATTGAAATATCACCTGCACCGGTGTTCAGGACAAGTATTGCGTCGCCACCTTTGCCGGTAATGGTTCCACTTGTCGTAACGGTGGAGAGTCCCGTTCCTGCATTTTCCAAGCGAATACCGTTGCCAGAACCTGTTACAGAACGAGAGTTAATTGTAGCAGTGGATCCTTGCGAAGCGTTCTTGACAAAAATCCCATGTTTATTCGTTCCTGATCCTGTTACGGTATTCGTCGCAGTTACTGTCACTGCTCCCGTAGTTGTGTTCTCGGCGTAAATGCCATGACCCGAATTGGAAGTTACTCCTGCGACACGAACTGAAACATTTCCGTTGCCAGTGCTTCTAGCAAAGACTCCATCAGCTGCCTTGCCAAGAATTGTACCATTAGCAGAAATTGTGAGATTGCCGGCCCCCGCATTTTCAGCCCGAATACCACCTGCGGATCCAGTTACGGCAGTTGCTGTTATTGTGATCGTTGTGCCGCTTGATGAAGTCGTTTTCGCGAATATACCGTGCTTGTTGGCTTGTTTTCCTTCAACTGTTCCACTTGCACTAATGCTGATCGCGCCTGTGTTGGTATTGCCAGCATAAATTCCATGACCGGAATTGGAAGTTACTCCAGCGACTCGTACGGAAACATTTCCGTTACCTGTGCTTCTAGCAAAGACTCCATCGGCTGCAGTACCTAGAACCGCTCCACTTGCAGAAATTGTAAGATTACCGGCCCCTGCATTTTCTGCCCTAATTCCACTAGCGGAACCCGTAACAGCATTGGCTGTGATAGTCAGTGACGTACCGCTTGCAACTGTGTTCTTCGCAAATATTCCGTGATTTCCGTTTCCCGAACCTACTACTATTTCAGCACTGGTTGAGATAGAACCCGTATTTGTATTTCCAACATAGATACCATGACCAGAGCTTCCTGTTACGTTAGTAGCTGTTATCGTGACATTACCTGACCCGGTACTCTTGGCGTAGATACCAACTCCCGCTTCACCCACAATGGCACCGGTTGAGGTCAGGTCTAAATCACCCGTTCCGGCATTGGTAGTGAATATTCCTCGCGATTTACCGGTTACTCCTTGTGTTTCAATCGTAACTGACGTTCCCGAATTATTTGTAACGTGGAGACCATCTTTTCCAGCAGCAAGTACAAAGTTGTGAGCTTTTGTATCAATCGATACAGAGCCACCACCTGAATTTATTGCAACTATGCCATGACCATTAGAACCCGCTCTCACGTCATCGGCTTGGCTGCTGACAGTTAAGGAAAGATTACCCGTTCCTGAGTCGTTGACATAAATCGCGTGGTTACTTGCTCCTAGGCCTTGAATATCACCTTGTGCATTAGCAACGATAGAAACCATTAGATTACCACCGGTTACGTTGGAAATATGGAGGCCGTGATGAGCGGAACCTGTCACTGCTCCTGACACACTAAGATTAATAGTGCCTCCTCCAGTTCTTGCAATGCGAATTCCTGCTCCGGTTGCCCCTGAACCTGTCACAGCCCCTCTAATGTTTAGAGTTTCTGTAACCGAACTATTTGTATTCTTAGTATAAATTCCGTGACCAGCGTTGCCTAGCACAGCCCCTGTATTTGTTAACGTGAAAGCTCCGCTACCAGCGTTATCAACAAAAATCCCGTGAGCAGACCCTGTTACTGCATTCGCTGTTATCGTAATTGTTGTTCCACTCGCTGACGTATTCTTTGCAAAAACCCCATGATTATTTGCTCCTGAGCCGGTTACTCTTCCGTTTGCACTGATTGCAATAGAGCCAGTATTTGTGTTTCCAGCGTAAATGCCATGCCCTGCACTTCCTGTAACAGTAGTAGCGGTAATGGAAAGATTACCAGAACCTGTACTCTTAGAGTAGATTCCTGTTCCACCTTCACCTAGAATTGTTCCAGTCGATGTTATTGATAATCCACTTGTTCCAGCATTCGTTGCAAAGATTCCGCGTACTTTACCTGTGACACCTTGTGTTTCGATCGTTACTGACGTTCCTGATATATTTGTAACGTGCAATCCATCTTTGCCGGCTGCCAACACAAAGTTTTGTGATTTGGTGTCGACAGAAATAGATCCTCCACCTGAGTTAGAAGCAACGATTCCATGTCCATTTGTTCCTGCTCTATTGTCGTCACCTTGGGAGTTAACTGTCAAAGATAGATTTCCTGTTCCAACATCGCTAACGAAGATCGCATGTCCATTGGCACCTAAGCCATTAATGTCAGCCGAAGAGTTTCCAACAACAGAGACCGTCAGGTTGCCATTTGTTTCGTTTGAGACGTGGAGACCGTGACCGGCACTTCCAGTAATCGCGGCTGAAACGTTTAAGTTTACCGTGCCTCCACCCGTTCGTTTTACTCGAATCCCGGCATTATTGTTACCAGATGCAGTTACAGCACCTCGGATATTTATCGAATTCGTAGTCGTTGTATTGGTATCGTTGATGTAAATTCCATGACCAGCATTTGTAAGAACTACACCAGTGTTGGTAATCGTATGAGTTCCACTTCCAGCAGTGTTCAAGTAAATGCCGTGAGAGGAAGCTGTGATTTGCTCGGCAGAGATTGAAACACTTCCTCCGGTGCTGGCGTTTTTCACATAAATGCCGCGACTACCGGCACCTGAGGCATTTATTGCGTCTGAAACATTTACAGTCACGGTTCCGGTAGACGTGTTCCCAGCATAAATTCCGTGACCTGCACTACCTGTTACTTCCGTTGCAGTAATTGATAGATTTCCTGAAGCTGTACTTTTTGCATAAATTCCAGCACCACCTTCACCTGTTATTGCACCCGTCGAAGTAAGTGTTAATCCCCCGGTTCCTGCATTCGTTGCAAAAATTCCTCGTCCTTTACCCGTTACGCCTTGTGTTTCGATGGTAACTGACGTACCTGCTTCATTTACGACGTTTATTCCATCCTTACCTGCAGTAAGTACAAAGTTCTGAGCTTTAGTATCTATTGCTATTGATCCGCCACCTGACTTCTTAGCGAATATACCATGTCCGTTTGTGCCAGCTTTATTGTCATCGCCAGCACTACTAACAGTTAATGAAAGATTACCGGTCCCAGAGTCAACGGCATATATTGCGTGACTATTTGCTCCAAGTCCTTGAATATCACCAGCAGAATTAGCGATAACAGAAACCGAAAGATTACCGCCTGTTACATTTGAGATGTGAAGGCCATGATGAGCAGAACCTGTTACTGCACTCGAAACATTGAGGTTGATTGTCCCACCACCTGTTCTAGCAACTCGAATCCCTGCTTTGGATGATCCAGACCCCGTTACTGTTCCTCTGATGTTTATAGTTTCTGTGACGGAACTATTTGTATTTTTTGTATAAATTCCGTGTCCGGTATTTCCTAAAACAGCTCCAGTATTAGTGAGGGTTAATGCTCCGCTACCTACATTATCAACGAAGATTCCGTGTGCTGATCCTGTGACGGCATTAGCCGTTATAGTGAGAGTCGTCCCGCTTGTTGATGTGTTCTTTGCGAAGATACCGTGTTTGCTTGTTCCCGAACCCGTAACTGTATTGGAAGCACTTATCGAAATCGCACCCGTTGAGGTGTTTTCGGCAAATATACCGTGACCGGATTGAGAGGTGACTGTATTTGAGGTTGAGACTGTTATACTTCCATTGTTGGTAGATTTTGCGAATATGGCATCAGCCGTCTTACCGAGAACGGCTCCACTTGCAGAAATAGTTAAGGTACCTGCTCCAGCATTCTCAGCACGAATTCCGCTAGCCGAACCTGTTACGGCGTTGGCAGTGATCGTTATGCTTGTTCCACTGGAAGAGGTATTCTTAGCGAAGATTCCATGATTATTTGCACCTGAACCAACGACAGTAGAGCCAGCACTTATCTCTATTGTTCCCGTATTGGTGTTACTGGCATAAATCCCGTGTCCAGAACTTCCCGTAACGGCTGATACGGTAATTTCCAAATTACCTGAACCCGTTGACTTAGCATATATCCCAGTGCCGCCTTCACCCAAAACTGTTCCTGTGGAAGTAATTGATAGACCTGCTGTACCAGCGTTGGTTGCAAAAATACCTCGAGATTTACCTGTAACTCCTTGCGTTTCGATCGTAACCGAAGTCCCGGATGTGTTGGTAACATTCAGTCCATCTTTGCCTACTGCTAACACAAAGTTCTGAGCCTTGGTATCAACGGAAACTGAACCCCCTCCGGTGTTCTTAGCTACTATTCCATGACCATTTGTTCCTGCTCGGTTATCATCACCTGCCGAACTCAACGTCAATGAGAGGTTACCTGTACCTGAATCATTGGCATAGATCGCGTGACTATTTGCTCCTAAACCTTTGATGTCACCTGAGGCATCAGCAACGACCGAGACTGTTAGATTTCCTCCCGTTATGTTTGTGATATGTAATCCGTGACTTGCCGTTCCAGTCACACCGCCAGAAACACTGAGATTGATAGTTCCTCCGCCTGTTCTGGCAACTCTGATCCCTGCACCCGTCGATCCTGAACCTGTTACGGCTCCTCGAATATTTATAGTTTCAGTAACAGAAGAATTTGTATTTTTGGTATAAATTCCATGGCCAGCATTACCTAAAACAGCATTTGTATTCGTTAAGGTTAATGTTCCGTTGCCTGCATTATCAATGAAAATACCGTGAGCTGAACCCGTTACTTGTTCAGCAGCTACGGTGATGTTCCCGCCACTTGTTGCGTTTTTGACGAAGATACCGTGTTTGCTAGCCCCTGATCCAATGACAGCATCTGTCGCCGTTACATTAACCGTTCCGGTCGAAGTGTTGTCGACATAAATCCCATGGCCTAATGCATTGGTACCGTTTCCACCTCTTACTGAAACAGCAGTTACCGTGATGTTGCCACTCGCTGAACTCTTAGCAAAAATACCATCTGCACCTTTACCTGTTACTGTTCCTGTAGCCGTAATTGCAAGGTTACCTGTTCCGGCATTCTCTACTCGAATACCGCTCGCCGAACCTGTAACGGCATTTACCGTTATTGTTACGGATGTTCCTTGAGCAGCGTTCTTAGCAAATATGCCGTGTTTGGTTGTTCCAGAACCCGTAACTGATGCACTAGCATCTATGGCTATCGTTCCGGTTGTGGTATTGTCAGCATATATTCCGTGACCGGATTGAGAGGTGACGGTACTTCTTGTTGAGACGGTAATGTTCCCATTGCCTGTACTCTTAGCAAAGATTGCATCTCCACCTTCTCCTAGGATCGACCCGTTCGTTGAAATCGTGAGATTACCTGCTCCAGCATTCTCTGCTCGAATACCGCTTGAAGAACCTGTTACCGCGTTGGCAGTGATCGTTATTGTTGTTCCACTTGCAACTGTATTCTTGGCGAGTATCCCGTGACTACCTGTACCTGAACCCGTTACTGTTCCCGTTGCATTGATGCTAAGCGTTCCGGTATTTGTGTTGCTGAGGTATATTCCATGTCCTGCTGTACCCAGAACTGTGACACCGCTTGATACGTTGACCTGAATGTTTCCGCGACCAGTACTTGCCGCATGAATACCGTGACTGGAGTTTCCTGTTACATTGCCAGATACCGAAACCGACGTATTCCCTGCTCCGGAGTGCTTCGTTGTAATCCCTGTATGACCTCTAACAGCTTTTGTGTTTAGTGTTAAAGTCGTTCCATTCGAATACACATAAACACCGGATTTACCTGTACCCGATGACGTTACCGCTCCATCCGTCGTGATGGATGTTGTTCCTGTGCCTTTATTTACACCTGAAACACCGTGGTCACTACCAGAAACTCCCGAAGTCGTTATCGTGAGATTCGTTCCCGACGTAGAAGCATAAATCCCGAATCCAGTCGTTGTATTTACCGCTTGACTGGCAGAAACTCTGACAATTCCAGTTCCAGTATTCTTGGCGATTATTCCTCCGGTGCCAGCCGATATTGTCGTAGCACTTACTGTAACTTGTGAACCTTTTCCATAAGCCTTGATTGCCGTAGCAGAAACCGACGCACTGATCGTGCTTACGATGACATCGACATTACCAGTTCCTGTCGAATCCGCTAGTATCGTTGTGCCGGAACCGTCATGCGTGACTTTGCCTGTCGTTGTGATTTTGACAATACCGTTTCCAGTCGTTTTGGCATCAATAACACCCGTAGCTGAACCTGTCGATTTGAGTTCTCCTCCATTAGCATCCTGCCGGAACTCAACGCTGGCTTGACCTCGCAGAACAAACGGAGTACTTGCCGTAGATACCGTGGTCGTTGCATTCACGTCAAAGTCGACGAGAATGTCAGTGTTTCCTGTTTTGTTAAAGGAAAATGCTTCCGTTATATCTCCAAAACATTCGTACAACCCTGAGGTTATTGAACTCTCGTAACATCCAGGAACGACAGCATCACCACGCACCAACGTAAATGATTTATTCGTAGAACTATATTCTAACGTGTAAGCGAAAGGACTCGCTTGATAGCTTCCCCCTTGTATTACGAACGCACTTGAACTTGTGGTACCCGAAACTTGAGCAACCGTAATACGATCTATTCTTGCAGACCCCGATACAGATACTGTTGCGATATTTATTGTTGTGGAACCAGAAGTGTTGCCTGTTACGGTTATAGTGTCGGTTGCTCCGGTATTGAAATCGACATCAATACTTATCGTTCCTCCACCTGTGAGGTTACCCGTTACCGTAAACGCATCATCGCCGGCATTATCTTGCAGATTTAACGTACCCGCTAACGCTAGTTCACCGGTCGTCAGAGACTGAGTTCCTAGGAATGAGACTGTAGCTCCTGTTAATACGGAAACTTTTTCCCAGTTAGTCAGATTGGTTGCTGTGAGGGCGTGTGTACCTGATGCGAACTGAAGATCATCAACGGACTGAGTACTTCCTGAGTCTGTTCCCCCATCGAAAGTTGCTGCAGACGTTAACGTTCCTCCAGAGAATGTGAATGTGTCTTGCCCGGCTCCCAACTGAACTTTGCCCGAAATCTGAGTGCCTGTTTCGATTGTAAACTTAGACTGGCCTTCATCGTTGCGAATTGCGATTCCGTTACTTGCAGTAACATTTCCACCTTCTATGGTTACCGTGGCTGAACCACTATTTGTCAGAGTATCAATTCCAACGGCATTAGCCCCTGTGCCGCCTGTTACCGCTCCGCTTACGATCAGAGTAATGTCTCCAGCACCGTCCGCTTGAGCCTTAATCCCCGCCCCGCTGGTAGTTCCGCTAGCAGTAACAGCTTCGGAAGTTGTAATGGATATATCACCTGCACCGGTATTCAGAACGAATATCGCATCTCCGCTTTGACCTGTTATTGTTCCATTTGTCGTAACCGTGGAGTTGCCCGTTCCAGCATTCTCTAGTCGAATACCACTCGCTGAACCGGTTACTGTTCCGGCAGTAATCGAAGCCGTCGTTCCCTGAGCGGCGTTCTTAACGAAAATACCGTGATAACCCGTTCCTGTTCCCGTGACAGTATTTGATGTGTCAACGGTTATGGTTCCCGTAGAGGTGTTTCCAGCATATATTCCATGACCAGACTGAGCTGTCACCGTGTTCGAAGCCGAAACTGATACATTGCCATTATTGGTCGACTTGGCGTATATGGCTGCTCCCGATTTTCCGAGAATTGCACCAGTCGTTTCTATCGTCAGATTTGCCGCTCCGGCATTCGTTGCGTATATTCCACTGGCCGAACCCGTGACTGCGTTCGCCGTTATTGTTATCGCTCCACCCGCTGCTCCAGAATTAGTTGCCAATATTCCGTGATAACCCGTTCCCGTTCCTATGACTGTTCCGCTTGCGTTTATAAGAATCGTACCTGTATTGGCATTTCGTGCGTAAATTCCATATCCCGAGTTTGATGTTACCCCTGCAACTCTAATGGTGATATTGCCATTCCCGGTACTTTCTGCAAAAATTGCCCCACACGCTGTGCCTAATACCGCACCACTCGCTGAAATCGTTATATCGCCAGCACCTGAGTTAGACACATATATCCCATAGGCCGAACCCGTAACCGCATTGGCTGTTACCGTAATTGACGTTCCGCTTGCCACTGTGTTTTTTGCATAAATGCCGTGGTTGTCGGTTCCAGAACCGATAACTGTGCCGCTTGCACTAATCAAAATTGTTCCTGTATTCGTATTCGCTGCGTAGATTCCATGGCCAGCACTGCCTGTAACTGCACTCGTTGTGACTTCCAAATTACCGGAACCCGTTGACTTGGCGTAAATCCCTGCACCACCTTCGCCCAAAATGGTACCCGTTGACGTAATCGTTAATCCTGCTGTCCCAGCATTCGTTGCAAAAATCCCTCTGGCTTTACCGGTAATTCCTTGTGTTTCGATCGCGACCGAAGTTCCAGATTCATTCGTAACTTGTAATCCATCCCCCCCTGCTGCAAGTATAAAGTTTTGTGCTTTCGTATCGACCGAGATTGAACCGCCTCCTGTATTCTTGGCAACAATACCGTGACCACTACTGCCAGCTCGGTTGTCATCTCCGGCACTACTCACTGTTAATGAGAGATTTCCTGTTCCTGCGTCACTTGCATAGATCGCGTGACTATTCGCTCCCACTCCTTTGATATCACCAGATGCATTAGCAACGACAGAAACCGTTAGATTACCTCCCGTTGCATTGGTGAGATGAAGTCCATGACCCGCTGAACCCGTAACTGCTCCTGAAACACTAAAGTTAACCGTTCCTCCACCTGTTCTATGAACTCGAATACCAGCATTATTTGTTCCAGAACCTGTTACAGCCCCTCGAATGTTTATAGTTTCTGTAACAGAACTGTTTGTATTTTTTGTATAAATACCGTGACCGGCATTGCCTAGCACAGCTGCAGTGTTGGTCAGCGTGAGGATTCCATTACCAGCGTTGTCTACGAATATACCGTGAGCAGAACCCGTTACTTGCTCAGCATCTATCGTGATTGCGCCCCCCGTAGACGCATTCTTAACAAATATACCGTGCTTGCTTGTTCCTGAACCCGTTACGGCATCCGTTGCCGTTACTGCAACAGTGCCTGTCGCTTGATTATCAACATATATTCCATGTCCTACTGAACCCGATCCATTGCCTCCAGAAACAGAGACAGCCGTTACAGAAATGTTACCGCTTGCGGTGCTTCTAGCAAATATACCATCTGTTCCGTTTCCAGTAATGGTTCCCGTTGCGGTTATGGAAAGGTTTCCAGTTCCAGCACTCTCTGCTCGAATACCACTGGAAGACCCAGTTACAGCGTTGACTGTGATCGTAACTGTAGTCCCTTGTGCGGCATTTTTGGCGAATATACCGTGCTTTCCTGTTCCCGATCCTGTAACTGTTGAACTGGCATTGATTTCAATAGATCCAGTAGAAGTATTATCAGCGTAGATACCGTGACCAGACTGAGACGTTACGGTGTTAGTAGCGGATACTAACAGGTTACCATTACCAGTGGACTTAGCAAAAATCGCATCCCCGCTTTTTCCTAGAACTGCCCCAATAGCTGAAATCGTAAGATTGCTATTACCAGCATTTTCGGCTCGAATACCCGAAGCTGACCCCGTTACAGCGTTTGCTGATACTGTAACTGTTGACCCACTGGCTACCGTATTTTTAGCGAAAATACCATGACTACCGTTTCCAGAGCCGGTAACTGTTCCAGTTGCATTAATTTCGATAGTTCCGGTATTTGAATTTCCAACGTAAATGCCGTGACCAGAACTGCCCAGAACTGTGAAACCGCTATCAACATCCACTTGTACGCCGCCACTACCGGTGCTTGTCGCGTGGATACCATGACTTGCACTCCCCGTAACATTCCCTGATATCGAAATTGAAGTGGTGCCTGCCCCTGAATGCTTCGTCGTAATTCCTGTATCACCACTCACTGCTTTAGCGTCTACGGATAAGGCAGTTCCTTTCGAATACGCATAAATACCAGATTTACCTGTCCCGCTAGAGGTAATCGAGCCATTAGTCGTTATGGAAGTTGTACCAGTTCCTTTATTAACACCCGAAACACCGTGGTCACTTCCAGAAACACCCGAAGTCGTTACTGTGAGGTTGGTTCCAGACGTATAAGCATAAATCCCGAAACCGGTCGTTGTGTTGACAGCGTCACTCGCTGAGACTGATACAATTCCAGTGCCGGTATTTTTGGCAATTATTCCGCCGGTTCCTGCTGATATGGTCGTCGCACTGACCGTAACTTCCGCTCCTTTTCCATAGGCTTTAATCGCCGTTGCAGATGTGGAAGCACTGACAGTACTCACGATTAGTTCGACGTTGCCAGTTCCTGTAGACTCGGCGAGAATGGAAGTTCCTGATCCGTCGTGCGTAACTTTACCGGTAGTCGTGATTTTGACCAATCCATTTCCAGTGGTCATGGCATCAATCACACCCGTGGCTGAACCCGTCGATTTAATCTCATCTCCGCTGGCTTCTTGTCGGAACTCAACTCCTGCCTGTCCTCGAAGTACAAACGGAGTACTCGCAGAGGAGACGGTCATTGTAGCACTTGCGTCGAAATCAACTAGGATATCAGTATTACCTGTTTTACTATAGGAATAGGCTTGTGTTATGTCTCCATAACATTCGTAGAAGCCTGGAACGGTAGCGCTTTCATAACATCCCGCGACGATCGCTCGTCCTCTTACGAGATCAAAGGATTTACTCGCAGACACAAACTCCAATGTGTATTCAAATGACGACGCTTCGAATTTTCCTCCTGGCAATACAAAAGCATTGGCACTCGTAGTTCCGCTCACCTGAGCGACAGTTACTCGCTCTGTTCTACTACTGCCTTGAGTGGAAACTGTTGAGATACTAAGAGTTGTCGATCCAGAGGTGTTTCCTGAAACAGTAATCGTATCGGTATTTCCACTTGAGAAATCGACATCAATGTTGATTGTTCCTCCACCTGCTAGATTACCAGATAAAGTAAATGCATCGTTTCCGGCATCATCTCGTAGGGATACAATTCCAGCAAGAGCTAGTTCGCCCGTTGTTAATGTTTGCGTTCCTAGGAACGAGACTGTTGCTCCTGTTTGTACGGAAACTTTTTCCCAGTTAGTTAGATTGGTTGCTGTTAATGCATGAGTTCCAGAGGCGAATTGAAGATCATCGACGGACTGTGTATTTCCTGAGTCTGTTCCTCCATCAAAAGTTGCAGAAGACGTTAAGGTTCCACCTGAGAATGTGAATGTGTCTTGTCCGGCTCCCAACTGCACCTTGCCAGAAATCTGAGTGCCCGTCTCGATCGTAAACTTAGATTGACCTTCATCATTGCGGATTGCAATTCCGTTGCTCGCTGTAACGTTTCCACCTTGTATTGTTACCGTGGCTGAACCACTATTTGTGAGAATGTCGATTCCTACCGCATTTGCACCTGTGCCGCCTGTTACAGCACCGCTCACATCAAGAGTAATGTCTCCAGCACCGTCCGCTTGGGCCTTGATTCCCGCTCCACTGGTCGATCCACTAGCAGTTACAGTTCCCGAGGTTGTTATAGATATATCACCGGCACCGGTATTCAGAACGATTATAGCGTCACCGCCTTGCCCAGTTATCGTTCCATTTGTCTCTACCGTGGAGTTACCCGTTCCGGCATTCTCTAGTCGAATACCGCTGGCTGCCCCCGTTACTGCTCCAGTTGAAACCTCGGCCGTAGTTCCCTGAGCGGCGTTTTTAACGAAAATACCGTGATTACCAGTTCCGGCTCCGATGACAGTATTTGAAGTGCTGACCGTTACTGTTCCTGTTGTTGTGTTTGCAGCATATATCCCGTGACCTGACTGTGACGTGACCGTGTTGGAGGCTGAAATCAATACATTGCCGTTGTTGGTCGACTTGGCATATATCGCAGTTCCCGATTTTCCAAGTATTGCCCCCGTTGTTTCTATAGTTAGGTTTGCAGCTCCGGCATTCGTAGCGAATATTCCACTAGCCGAACCTGTAACAGCGTTCGCCGTTATTGTTATTGTTCCACCAGTTGCTGCCGAATTACTCGCTACTATTCCATGTCTTTCTGTTCCCGTTCCAATGACTGTTCCACTCGCACTTATTCTAATCGTTCCAGTATTAACATTTGTTGCGTAGATTCCATATCCCGAGTTCGACGTTGCGCTTGCAGCTCTTATAGTGATATTGCCATTTCCTGTACTTTCTACAGATATTGCATCTCTCGTTTCACCTAATACTGCACCACTCGCTGAAATTGTCGTATCGCCAGCCCCCGAATTCACGACATATATCCCATAGGCCGAACCCGTTACTGCATTGGCTGTTATGGTAATTGATGTTCCACTTGATGTTGTATTTGTTGCATATATACCGTGACTAGTGTTTCCGGAACCGATAACAGAACCACTCGCACTGATCGAAATGGTTCCTGAATTGGTGTTACCAGCATATATTCCGTGGCCTGCACTTCCCGTAACAGCTGATACGGTAACTTCCAAATTACCTGAACCCGTTGACTTAGCGTATATCCCAGTGCCGCCTTCACCCAAGATTGTACCGGTTGACGTAATCGTTAACCCTGCTGTCCCAGCATTCGTTGCAAAAATCCCTCTGGCCTTACCGGTTATTCCTTGCGTTTCGATCATAACCGAAGTGCCTGATGTATTCGTAACGTTTAACCCATCTTTGCCAACAGCCAGCACAAAATTCTGATCACTGGTATCAACGGAAACTGAACCCCCTCCGGTGTTCTTAGCTACTATTCCATGACCATTTGTTCCTGCTCGATTATCATCTCCCGCACTACTGACAGTTAATGAAAGGTTGCCCGCTCCTGCGTCGCTCGCGTAAATCGCATGGCTGTTTGCTCCTAAGCCTTTAATATCTCCGGCTGCATTGGCGACGACTGAGACTGTTAGATTACCTCCCGTTATGTTTGTGAAATGTAATCCATGACTTGCAGTTCCAGTCACACCGCCCGAAACACTGAGATTGATAGTTCCACCGCCTGTTCTGGCAACTCTGATCCCTGCACCCGTCGATCCTGAACCCGTGACTGAGCCTCGTACGTTTATAGTTTCGGTAACAGACGAGTTTGTATTTTTGGTATAAATTCCATGGCCAGCATTACCTAAAATAGCATTTGTATTCGTTAAGGTTAATGTTCCGTTGCCGGCATTATCAATGAAAATACCGTGAGCCGAACCCGTCACTTGTTCGGCAGCTACGGTGATGTTCCCGCCACTTGTTGCGTTTTTGACGAAGATACCGTGTTTGCTAGCCCCTGATCCAGTGACGGCATCGGTCGCCGTTACATTAACCGTTCCGGTCGAAGTGTTGTCGACATAAATCCCATGGCCCAATGCATTCGTACTGTTTCCACCTCTCACCGAAACAGCTGTTACCGAGATGTTACCACTCGCTGAACTCTTAGCAAAAATACCATCTGCACCTTTACCAGTTACTGTTCCTGTAGCCGTAATTGCAAGGTTACCTGTTCCGGCATTCTCTACTCGAATACCGCTCGCCGAACCTGTCACGGCATTGGCAGTGATCGTTATCGTTGTTCCACTTGCAACTGTATTCTTGGCGAGTATCCCGTGACTACCTGCACCTGAACCCGTTACTGTTCCCGTTGCATTGATGCTAAGCGTTCCGGTATTTGTGTTGCTGAGGTATATTCCATGTCCTGCTGTACCCAAAACTGTGACACCGCTTGATACATTGACTTGAATGTTTCCACGACCTGTGCTTGCCGCATGTATACCGTGACTGGAGTTTCCTGTTACATTGCCAGATACCGAAACCGACGTATTCCCTGCTCCCGAATGCTTCGTTGTAATCCCTGTATGGCCTGTTACTGCTTTTGTACTAAGTGTTAAAGCCGTTCCTTTTGAATAGGCATAAACACCGGATTTACCTGTACCCGATGACGTTACCGCTCCATCCGTCGTGATGGATGTTGTTCCTGTGCCTTTATTTACACCAGAAACACCGTGGTCACTGCCAGAAACTCCCGAAGTCGTTATCGTGAGATTCGTTCCCGAGGTAGAAGCATAAATCCCGAAGCCAGTTGTTGTATTTACCGCTTGACTGGCAGAAACTCTTACAATTCCTGTTCCGGTATTCTTAGCGATTATTCCACCAGTTCCAGCCGATATGGTCGTAGCACTTACTGTTACTTGTGAACCTTTTCCATAAGTCTTGATTGCCGTAGCCGATGAGGACGCACTGATCGTACCTACGATGACATCAACATTTCCTGTTCCCGTAGATTCCGCTAGTATCGTTGTTCCAGAGCCGTCATGCGTTACTTTGCCCGTCGTTGTGATTTTTAGTTGTCCGTTACCAGTGGTCATCGCATCAATGACACCGGTGGCATCACCAGTTGATTTAATTTCTCCACCATTTGCTTCTTGTCTAAATTCTATACCGGCCTGACCTCTCAATACAAATGGTTTTTCTGAAGACGAGATTGTTTGAGTCGCTGCCTCTGTGAATAAAACTGTAATGTTCGTTGTTCCGGTCTTGGTAAAGGAGTAAGCTTCAGTAATATCTCCAAAACACTCATACATACCTAGAGTTGTGCTACTTTCGAAACAACCCGGTGAGATTGCATTTCCGCGAACAAGATTGAAAGACTTAGTCGATGAGTCGTACTCCAAAGTGTAGGCGAAAGGATTAGCTTCGAATGACCCCCCTGATAATACAAAAGCATTCGACGAGGCGGTGCCAGTAACTTGAACAACTGTTATGCTTCTTGCTCGCGCTGTTCCTTGTCCGGAAACCGTAGCAATGTTTAGGGTCGTGGATCCAGTTACATTTCCTGTCACATTTATGGTGTCAGCGCTCCCTGTTGAACTAAAATCAACGTCTACACTTAATGTTCCCCCGCCGGTTAAATTTCCGGTAACAGTGAAGGCATCATCGGTTGCACTATCTTGCAATGACAGCGTACCTGCTAACGCTAGTTCACCGGTCGTCAGAGACTGAGTTCCTAGGAAAGAGACTGTTGCCCCTGTTTGTACGGAAACTTTTTCCCAGTTAGTCAGATTTGTTGCTGTGAGGGCGTGTGTTCCTGAGGCGAACTGAAGATCATCAACGGACTGCGTACTACCTGAATCGGTTCCACCGTCGAACGTTGCTGCAGAGGTTAAAGTTCCGCCAGAGAAGGTGAAAGTGTCTTGGCCGGCTCCCAATTGAACTTTGCCTGAAATCTGAGTGCCGGCTTTTATAGTGAACTTAGACTGGCCTTCATCATTGCGAATTGCGATTCCGTTACTTGCAGTAACATTTCCACCTTCTACGGTTACCGTGGCTGAACCACTATTTGTCAGAGTATCAATTCCAACGGCATTAGCCCCTGTGCCGCCGGTTACCGCTCCGCTTACGTTAAGAGTAATGTCTCCAGCACCGTCCGCTTGCGCCTTAATCCCCGCCCCGCTGGTAGTTCCGCTAGCAGTAACAGCTTCGGAAGTTGTGATGGATATATCACCTGCACCGGTATTCAGAACGAATATCGCATCTCCGCTTTGACCTGTTATTGTTCCGTTTGTCGTAACCGTGGAGTTGCCCGTTCCAGCATTCTCTAGTCGAATACCACTCGCTGACCCTGTTACTGTTCCGGCTGTAATCGAAGCCGTCGTTCCCTGAGCGGCGTTCTTAACGAAAATACCGTGATAACCCGTTCCTGTTCCCGTGACAGTATTTGATGTGTCAATGGTTATTGTTCCCGTAGACGTGTTTCCTGCGTATATTCCATGACCAGACTGTGAAGTAACTGTGTTAGAAGCTGAAACAGATACATTGCCGTTATTGGTCGACTTGGCATAAATGGCCGCTCCCGATTTTCCGAGAATTGCACCTGTTGTTTCAATTGTTAGGTTTGCAGCTCCAGCATTCGTTGCGTATATTCCACTGGCCGAACCCGTAACTGCATTTGCCGTGATCGTTATTGCTCCACCGGTCGCTCCAGAATTAGTTGCCAATATTCCGTGATAACCCGTTCCCGTTCCTATGACTGTTCCGCTTGCGCTTATAAGAATCGTACCTGTATTGGCATTTCGTGCGTAAATTCCATATCCCGAGTTTGATGATACCCCTGCAGCTCTTATAGTGATATTGCCATTCCCGGTACTTTCTGCAAAAATTGCCCCACACGCTGTGCCTAATACCGCACCACTCGCAGAAATCGTTATATCGCCAGCACCTGAGTTAGACACATATATCCCATAGGCCGAACCCGTAACCGCATTGGCTGTTACCGTAATTGACGTTCCGCTTGCCACTGTGTTTTTTGCATAAATGCCGTGGTTGTCGGTTCCAGAACCGATAACTGTGCCGCTTGCACTAATCAAAATAGTTCCTGTATTCGTATTCGCTGCGTAGATTCCATGGCCAGCACTGCCTGTAACTGCACTCGCTGTGATTTCCAAATTACCTGAACCCGTTGACTTGGCGTAAATCCCTGCACCAACTTCGCCCAAAATGGTACCCGTTGACGTAATCGTTAATCCTGCTGTCCCAGCATTCGTTGCAAAAATCCCTCTGGCTTTACCGGTAATTCCTTGTGTTTCGATCGCGACCGAAGTTCCAGATTCATTCGTAACTCGTAATCCATCCCCCCCTGCTGCAAGTATGAAGTTCTGTGCTTTCGTATCGACCGAGATTGAACCGCCTCCTGTATTCTTAGCAACGATACCATGACCACTGCTTCCGGCTCGATTGTCATCACCTGCACTACTGACAGTTAAAGAAAGATTACCAGTTCCTGAGTCGCTCGCATAAATCGCGTGACTGTTTGCTCCTACTCCTTTGATGTCACCAGAAGCATTAGCAACAACAGAAACCGTTAGATTGCCTCCCGTGGCATTGGTAATATGAAGACCATGATTGGCTGAACCCGTAACTGCTCCTGAAACACTAAAGTTAACCGTTCCTCCACCTGTTCTATGAACTCGAATACCAGCATTATTTGTTCCAGAACCTGTTACAGCCCCTCGAATGTTTATAGTTTCTGTAACAGAACTATTTGTATTCTTGGTATAAATACCATGTCCGGACTTACCTAGCACAACACCCGTGTTGGTCAGCGTAAGCGTTCCATTACCCGCATTGTCTAGGAATATTCCGTGTGCAGAACCTGTTACTTGTTCTGCCGCTATTGTGATCGCTCCTCCCGTAGATGCATTCTTAACAAAAATACCGTGTTTGCCGGTTCCCGAACCCGTTACAGCATCGGTCGCTGTGACAGCAACTGTTCCTGTCGCTTGATTATCAACATATATTCCATGTCCTGTTGCCCCTGTACCACTTGCACCCGTAACCGTTGCAACAGAGACTGAAACATTCCCACTCTGTGAGTGTCTCGCAAATACTCCATCAGCAGTTTCGCCTGTGATCGTTCCCGTTGCCGTGATCGAAATGTCACCCGTTCCAGCATTCTCTACTCGAATTCCGCTAGCTGATCCTGTTACAGCGTTCGCAGTGATTGTTATACTTGTTCCACTAGTGGAAGTATTCTTGGCAAATATCCCGTGACTAGCGTTTCCGGAACCGATAACAGAACCACTTGCACTGATCGAAATGGTTCCTGAATTGGTGTTACCAGCATATATTCCGTGGCCTGCACTTCCCGTAACAGCTGATACGGTAACTTCCAAATTACCTGAACCTGTCGACTTGGCATAAATCCCTACGCCGCCTTCACCCAAAATCGTGCCAGTCGAAGTAATCTCTAATTCTGCTGTCCCAGCATTCGTTGCAAAAATTCCTCTAGCCTTACCAGTTATTCCTTGTGTTTCGATCGTAACTGACGTTCCAGATTCATTTGTTACTCGTAACCCATCTCCTCCTGCCGCTAGCACGAAATTCTGTGCCTTGGTATCGACCGAGACAGAGCCGCCTCCCGTATTCTTAGCAACGATACCGTGACCACCACTCCCTGCACGGTTATCATCTCCCACACTACTAACCGTTAAGGAAAGATTACCCGTTCCAGAGTCGCTAGCATAAATCGCATGACTATTTGCTCCTAGTCCTTTGATATCACCGGATGCATTAGCAACGACAGAAACTGTTAGGTCACCACCAGTGGCATTAGTAACATGAAGGCCATGACTAGCAGAACCCGTTACAGCTCCCGATACACTGAAATTAATAGTTCCACCACCTGTTCGGAAGACGCGAACGCCAGCGTTATTTGCTCCCGAACCCGTGACTGAGCCTCTAACGTTTATAGTTTCGGTAACAGACGAGTTTGTATTTTTGGTATAAATTCCATGGCCAGCATTACCTAAAACAGCATTTGTATTCGTTAAGGTTAATGTTCCGTTGCCAGCATTATCAATGAAAATACCGTGAGCCGAACCCGTCACTTGTTCGGCAGCTACGGTGATGTTCCCACCATCTGCTGCATTCTTGACGAAGATACCGTGTTTGCTAGCCCCTGATCCAGTGACAGCATCTGTCGCCGTTACATTAACTGTTCCGGTCGAGGTATTGTCGACATATATTCCATGGCCTAATGCATTTGTACCGTTTCCACCTCTCACTGAAACAGCAGTTACCGTGATGTTGCCACTCGCTGAACTCTTGGCAAAAATACCATCTGCACCTTTACCAGTTACTGTTCCTGTAGCCGTAATTGCAAGGTTACCTGTTCCGGCATTCTCTGCTCGAATACCGCTCGCCGAACCTGTGACGGCATTGGCAGTGATCGTTATAGTTGTTCCACTTGCAACTGTATTCTTGGCGAGTATCCCATGGCTACCTGTACCTGAACCCGTTACTGTTCCCGTTGCATTGATGCTAAGCGTTCCGGTATTTGTGTTGCTGAGATATATTCCATGTCCTGCTGTACCCAAAACTGTGACACCGCTTGATACATTGACTTGAATGTTTCCACGACCTGTGCTTGCCGCATGTATACCGTGACTGGAGTTTCCTGTTACATTGCCAGATACCGAAACCGACGTATTCCCTGCTCCCGAATGCTTCGTCGTTATCCCTGTATGACCCGTTACTGCTTTTGTGTTTAGTGTTAAAGATGTTCCTTTCGAATACGCATAAACGCCGGACTTGCCTGTACCTGTGGACGTTACCGCTCCATCTGTCGTTATTGATGTTGTACCAGTGCCTTTATTTACGCCTGAAACACCATGATCAGTTCCTGAAACTCCCGAGGTCGTTATCGTTAGATTCGTTCCCGACGTATAAGCATAAATCCCGAATCCACTCGTTGTATTTACCGCTTGACTGGCAGAAACTCTTACGATTCCTGTTCCAGTGTTCTTAGCGATTATTCCACCGGTGCCAGCCGATATTGTCGTAGCACTTACTGTAACTTGCGAACCTTTACCATAAGCCTTGATTGCCGTAGCCGACGAAGAAGCACTGATTGTACCTACGATCACATCGACATTACCGGTTCCTGTCGACTCAGCGAGAATAGTCGTTCCAGAGCCGTCATGCGTGACTTTGCCCGTCGTTGTGATTTTGAGAATACCGTTGCCCGTTGTTTTTGCATCTATAACACCTGTCGCTGTACCTGTCGATTTTATTTCTCCACCATTCGCTTCTTGTCTAAATTCTACACTTGACTGCCCTCGTAACACAAATGGAGTACTCGCAGAAGAAACCGTCATACTAGCACTCGTATCAAAATCGACTAAAATTCCTGTGTTGCCAGTTTTGGAGAAAGAGTATGCCTGAGTGATATTTCCGTAACATTCATAAAAGCCTGGTACAGTTGCATTTTCATAACAACCTGCCACAATCGCTCTTCCTCTAACCAGATCAAAGGATTTACTCGCAGATACAAACTCCAAAGTATATTCAAATGACGAAGCTTCAAACTTTCCTCCGGGAAGCACAAATGCATTTGCGCTCGTAGTGCCGCTGACCTGAGCAACTGTTATGCGTTCTATCCTGCCCGTACCTTGATTAGAAACTGTCGCAACGTTTATAGTTGTCGAACCTGTGGTATTTCCTGATACGGTGATCGTATCTGTGCTACCTGTCGAAAAATCGACATCAATGCTAATCGAACCACCGCCTGTAAGATTATTACTCAAAGTAAACGCGTCATCCGCAGCGTCGTCTTGCATCGTTAATGCACCGGCCAACGCCAGTTCACCCGTCGTTAAAGTTTGAGTTCCTAGGAAGGAGACTGTTGCCCCTGTTTGTACGGAAACTTTTTCCCAGTTAGTCAGATTAGTTGCTGTGAGGGCGTGTGTTCCTGAGGCGAACTGAAGATCATCAACGGACTGCGTACTACCTGAATCGGTTCCACCGTCGAACGTTGCTGCAGACGTTAACGTTCCACCTGAGAAGGTGAAGGTGTCTTGCCCGGCTCCCAATTGAACTTTGCCTGAAATCTGAGTGCCGGTTTTTATAGTGAACTTAGACTGGCCTTCATCATTGCGAATTGCGATTCCGTTACTTGCAGTAACATTTCCACCTTCTATGGTTACCGTGGCTGAACCACTATTTGTCAGAGTATCAATTCCAACGGCATTAGCCCCTGTGCCGCCGGTTACCGCTCCGCTTACGTTAAGAGTAATGTCTCCAGCACCGTCCGCTTGAGCCTTAATCCCCGCCCCGCTGGTAGTTCCGCTAGCAGTAACAGCTTCGGAAGTTGTAATGGATATATCACCTGCACCGGTATTCAGAACGAATATCGCATCTCCGCTTTGACCTGTTATTGTTCCATTTGTCGTAACCGTGGAGTTGCCCGTTCCAGCATTCTCTAGTCGAATACCACTCGCTGAACCTGTTACTGTTCCAGCTGTAATCGAAGCCGTCGTTCCCTGAGCGGCGTTCTTAACGAAAATACCGTGATAACCCGTTCCTGTTCCCGTGACAGTATTTGATGTGTCAACGGTTATTGTTCCCGTAGACGTGTTTCCAGCATATATTCCATGACCAGACTGAGCTGTCACCGTGTTCGATGCCGAAACTGATACATTGCCATTATTGGTCGACTTGGCGTATATGGCTGCTCCCGATTTTCCGAGAATTGCACCAGTCGTTTCTATCGTCAGATTTGCCGCTCCGGCATTCGTTGCGTATATTCCACTGGCCGAACCCGTGACTGCGTTCGCCGTTATTGTTATCGCTCCACCCGCTGCCCCAGAATTAGTTGCCAATATTCCGTGATAACCCGTTCCCGTTCCTATGACTGTTCCGCTTGCGCTTATAAGAATCGTACCTGTATTGGCATTTCTTGCGTAAATTCCATATCCCGAGTTTGATGATACCCCTGCAACTCTTATGGTGATATTGCCATTCCCGGTACTTTCTGCAAAAATTGCCCCACACGCTGTGCCTAATACCGCACCACTCGCTGAAATCGTTATATCGCCAGCACCTGAGTTAGACACATATATCCCATAGGCCGAACCCGTAACCGCATTGGCTGTTACCGTAATTGACGTTCCGCTTGCCACTGTGTTTTTTGCATAAATGCCGTGGTTGTCGGTTCCAGAACCGATAACTGTGCCGCTTGCACTAATCAAAATTGTTCCTGTATTCGTATTCGCTGCGTAGATTCCATGGCCAGCACTGCCTGTAACTGCACTCGTTGTGACTTCCAAATTACCGGAACCCGTTGACTTGGCGTAAATCCCTGCACCACCTTCGCCCAAAATGGTACCCGTTGACGTAATCGTTAATCCTGCTGTCCCAGCATTCGTTGCAAAAATCCCTCTGGCTTTACCGGTAATTCCTTGTGTTTCGATCGCGACCGAAGTTCCAGATTCATTCGTAACTTGTAATCCATCCCCCCCTGCTGCAAGTATAAAGTTTTGTGCTTTCGTATCGACCGAGATTGAACCGCCTCCTGTATTCTTGGCAACAATACCGTGACCACTACTGCCAGCTCGGTTGTCATCTCCGGCACTACTCACTGTTAATGAGAGATTTCCTGTTCCTGCGTCACTTGCATAGATCGCGTGACTATTCGCTCCCACTCCTTTGATATCACCAGATGCATTAGCAACGACAGAAACCGTTAGATTACCTCCCGTTGCATTGGTGAGATGAAGTCCATGACCCGCTGAACCCGTAACTGCTCCTGATAAGCTGAAGTTTACCGTTCCACCACCCGTTCGATTGACTCGAATACCGGCATTATTCGTTCCCGAACCTGTTACAGCCCCTCGAACATTTATAGTTTCGGTAACAGAACTGTTTGTATTTTTTGTATAAATACCGTGACCGGCATTGCCTAGCACAGCTGCAGTGTTGGTCAGCGTGAGGATTCCATTACCAGCGTTGTCTACGAATATACCGTGAGCAGAACCCGTTACTTGCTCAGCATCTATCGTGATTGCGCCCCCCGTAGACGCATTCTTAACAAATATACCGTGTTTTCCAGTCCCAGTACTTCTCACAGAATCCGTAGTAGTGATAACTATTGTTCCTGTCGCTTGATTATCAACGTATACTCCGTGGCCAGCGACATTACCCGAACCGTATCCTCCCCAAACCGTCGCTGCCGTTACAGAAATATTACCGCTTCCGGTACTCTTTGCAAAGATTGCATCTCCGTTATCTCCTGTCACATCTCCTGTAGCGGTGATCGACAAAATACCAGACCCGGCGTTTTCGGCTCTTATACCACTGGCTGATCCGTCAACCGCGTTTACCTCTATCGTAACGGAATTCCCTAACGCAACATTTTTCACGAATATGCCATGTTTGCCTGCGCCTGACGCTGAAACTGTATTCGACGCTTTAATCAATACAGATCCCGTGGAGGTATTTTCTGCAAATATCCCATGCCCAGCCTGAGAGGTCACCGTGTTTGATGTCGAAACGGTTAAGTTCCCGTTTCCAGTTGATTTGGCAAATATACCGTCTGCTGTTTCTCCAAGAACAGCACCACTTGCTGAAATCGTGAGATTACCTGCACCCGCATTCTCTGCACGAATTCCGCTCGCAGATCCCGTAACAGCGTTAGCCGTTATCGTAATACTTGTTCCGTTGGCAACTGTGTTATTAGCGAATATTCCATGGCTACCTGCTCCTGAGCCAACCACAGTTCCACTCGCGCTTATTGAAATGGAACCCGTATTTGTATTTCCGGCATAGATTCCGTGACCAGCACTGCCCGTCACTGCACTTGCTGTAATTTCCAAATTACCTGAACCTGTAGATTTAGCATAAATCCCAACGCCACCTTCGCCCAAAACCGTTCCAGTGGAAGTTATCTCCAAACCTGCAGTCCCAGCATTCGTCGCAAAAATCCCTCTTGCTTTACCGGTTATACCTTGAGTTTCGATCGTGACCGAGGTTCCAGATTCGTTTGTAACTTGTAACCCATCTCCCCCTGCTATTAGTGTGAAGTTCTGATCACTCGTATCGACCGAGACCGAACCTCCTCCTGTATTCTTAGCGACTATGCCGTGACCACCACTGCCCGATCGATTGTCATCGCCCGCACTACTGACCGTTAAAGAAAGATTGCCTGTTCCGGAGTCACTAGCATAAATCGCGTGATTGTTTGCTCCTAATCCCTTGATGTCACCCGAAGAATTAGCAACAACTGAAACCGTCAAATTACCGGCTGTCGCGTTGGTAATGTGCAGACCGTGTCCTGCACTACCTGTGACTGTTGCTGAAGCTGTTACGTTGACAGTGCCACCGCCTGTACGTTTTACTCGAATTCCCGCATTGCCTGTTCCCGATCCCGTTACTGCCCCCTCAACAGTAATCGTATTCGTTGCCGTTGTATTACTATCATTGATATATATGCCATGTCCGGCGTTAGCAAGAACGGCACTCGTCGTCGTTATCGAATGCGTTCCACTTCCTGCAGTCTTGATGTAAATTCCGTGTGAAGCCCCCGTGACTTGTTCAGCTGTAACAGTTACAACACCTCCAGAACTAGTATTATTAATATAAATTCCGTGTTTGCCTGCACTCGCTCCGGTTACGGCATCGGATGCGTTCACCGTTACTGTTCCTGTTGACGTGTTTCCGGCATAAATACCATGTCCGGATTGAGACGTAACAGTGCTCGAAGTTGAGATTGAAATATTTCCATTATTTGTGCTTTTGGCAAAAATACCATCTGCTGCCGTACCGAGAACAGCTCCGCTTGCCGATATCGTTAGATTCCCTACTCCCGCATTTTCGGCTCGGATACCACTGGCTGATCCCGTTACAGCATTAGCCGTGATCGTAATCGTTGTTCCACTTGCAACAGTATTCTTAGCAAATATTCCGTGACTACCTGTTCCTGAACCCGTTACAGTTCCCGTGGCATGGATGCCAATTGTTCCAGAGTCCGTGTTGCTCAGATAAACACCGTGACCTGCACTTCCGAGTACCGTTACGCCGGATGAGACATTAACTTGTAAATTTCCACTTCCTGAAGTGGTCGCGTGAATACCATGGCTCGAACTTCCTGTAACATTTCCGGAGACATTTACCGTCGTGTTTCCTGCCCCTGAGTGTTTCGTTGTAATCCCAGTATGACCGGTAACGACCTTATTGTTAACTGTTAAAGCCGTTCCTTTAGAATAAGCGTAAACGCCGGACTTGCCCGAACCTGTCGACGTTACGGCTCCGTCAGTCGTAATTGTTGTGGTTCCAGTGCCTTTATTAACTCCGGAAACCCCATGATCACTTCCTGATACTCCAGACGCTGTAATTGAGAGATTTGTTCCGGAGGTATAAGCGTATATTCCAAATCCACTCGTTGTGTTTATTGCTTGACTAGCAGAGACAGATACAATCCCAGTTCCGGTATTTTTGGCGATTATTCCACCTTTACCCGCTGAAATAGTTGTTGCATTTACGGTAACCTGAGCGCCCTTTCCGTAGGCCTTGATCGCTGTCGCTGATGAGGAAGCACTAATCGTCCCAACTATGACATCGACATTTCCTGTTCCCGTTGATTCAGCAAGTATGGTCGTTCCCGAACCGTCATGTGTTACTTTACCTGTTGTCGTAATTTTAATTATTCCATTACCCGTAGTTTTTGCATCAATAACGCCTGTTGCCGGACCTGTAGATTTTATTTCTCCCCCATTCGCTTCTTGTCTGAACTCTACGCCAGATTGTCCTCTTAGAACGAATGGTGTATCCGAAGTCGTTACGGTTTGTGTTGCACCTTGGGTGAAGACCACAGTCAAATTTGTAGCGCCAGTTTCACTAAGTGAGAATGCTTCCGTTATACTTCCATAACATTCGTATAATCCGGGTGTCGTACTGCTTTCAAAACAGCCTGGTGTTATTGCGTCACCTCTCACTAGGGCAAACGACTTTGTTGTACTGTCATATTCTAAGGAGTAAGCGTATGGACTGGCTTCAAATGTTCCTCCGGATAGGACAAAAGCGTTTGAAGCAGCCGTTCCATTCACAGTGACAACAGTTATGCGATTTGCTCCGGCATTTCCTTGTCCTGAAACGTCAGCTATATTGATAGTTGTCGTTCCAGTTGCGTTTCCTGTTACAGTTACTGTATCTGCATTTCCAGCTCCAATAAAATCGACATCAACACTTAACGTGCCGCCTCCCGTTAGGTTTCCAGAAATCGTAAACACATCATCATCGGCATTATCTTGTAGCGACAATGTACCGGCCAAGGCAAATTCTCCCGTCGCCATGGATTGCGTACCAAGGAATGAAACTGTTGCCCCAGACTGAACTGTTACTTTTTCCCAATTAGTCAAATTGGACGCTGTCAGTGCGTGTGTTCCGGAAGAAAATTGCAGATCGTCGACCGACTGGGTACTCCCAGAATCCGTTCCTCCATCCAGAGTTACTGACGAGGATATTGTGCCTCCCGAGAAGGCGAATACGTCTTGACCAGCTCCAAGTTGAACTTTACCTGAAATCTCGGTGCCCGTTTGAATTGTGAACTGTGATTGCCCTTCATCGTTTCGGATCGCAATTCCATTGCTAGCCGTAACATTTCCACCTTGTATCGTAACTGTAGCCGAACCACTGTTGGAAAGAATGTCAATTCCTACAGCACTACTACCCGTTCCTCCGGTAACGGCCCCACTGACATTCAAAATAATGTCTCCGGCACCGTCGGCATGTGCCTTTATTCCCGCTCCGGTTGTCGTGCCACTAGCAGTAACAGCTCCTGAAGTTGAGATGGAAATATCTCCGGCACCGGTATTCAAGACAATTATGGCATCAGCACCTTGACCGGTTATTGTTCCATTTGTTGTTACAGTAGAGTTGCCCGTACCTGCATTTTCTAATCGGATACCGCTCGCTGGTCCAGTTACTGTTCCAGCCGTAATTGAAGCAGTAGTTCCTAGAGTAGCGTTCTTGACGAAAATACCATGCTTCCCAGTTCCGGTTCCTGTTACGGTATTTGAGGCATCGACTGAAATAGTTCCCGTAGAAGTGTTTTCTGCAAAAATTCCGTGTCCAGATTGCGAGGTTACAGTGTTCGATGCAGAAATTGAGATGTTTCCGTTATTGGTCGACTTAGCAAATATGGCATCGCCAGTCCTTCCGATGATCGCTCCACTTGCAGATATCGTGAGATTACCAGCACCGGAGTTTTCGGCTCGAATTCCGCTCGAAGCACCAGTTACGGCATTAGCAGTGATCGTTATGTTCGTTCCATTGGCAACAGTATTCCTAGCAAATATGCCGTGATTTCCTGCTCCTGATCCAACAACGGCTCCACTTGCACTTATAGATATCGTTCCGGTGTTTGTGTTTTCAGCAAATATGCCGTGTCCGGCACTTCCCGTCACAGCACTCGCTGTGACTCGCAAATTACCTGAACCCGTTGACTTGACATAAATTCCGATACCGCTTTCACCTAATACTGTTCCCGTTGAGGTGATCCTTAATCCCTCAGTGCCAGCATTCGTTGCGAAAATCCCGCGACTCTTTCCTGTAACGCCTTGTGTCTCGATTATAACTGACGTTCCAGATTCGTTCGTAACATTTATGGCATCTTTGCCAACTGCTAGAACAAAGTTCTGTGCCTTCGTATTAACAGAAACCGATCCCCCTCCGGTATTCTTTGCGAAAATGCCGTGACCGTTAGTGCCTGCCCTGTTATCGTCACCTGCACTGTTTACTGTTAACGAAAGATTTCCTGTACCTGAATCACTTGCATAGATCGCGTGACTGTTTGCTCCTAGTCCTTTAATGTCACCTGATGCATTAGCAACAACCGAAACCGTTAGGTTACCTCCCGTGGCATTCGTGAAATGAAGTCCGTGTCCTGCAGAACCCGTAACAGCTGCGGAAACGTTCAGATTAACGGTTCCTCCACCTGTTCTATGGACTCGAATACCGGCATTATTCGTTTCCGAACCCGTTACAGCCCCTCGAACATTTATAGTTTCGGTAACAGAACTGTTTGTGTTTTTCGTGTAAATTCCATGTCCGGCATTTCCTGACAAAGCACCCGTGTTGGTAAGCGTGAGTGTTCCACTGCCTGCATTATCCACGAATATACCGTGAGCTGAACCGGTAACTTGCTCTGCTTCTATAGTAATAGAACCACCGGTTGAAGCATTCTTAACGAATATTCCATGTTTGTTTGCACCTGATCCGGTTACGGCATCGGTAGCCGTTACATCAATTGTTCCTGTGGACGTATTGTCAACGTAAATACCGTGTCCTACTGCACTCGAGCCGTTACCACCTAATACTGAAACTGCTACGACTGTTATATTACCACTAGCCGTGCTTTTCGCGAATATACCCTCTGCCGCATTTCCTGTAACAGTTCCTGTCGCAGTGATCGACAGGTTGCCAGTCCCAACATTCTCGGCACGAATACCGCTAGAAGAACCCGTTACCGCATTGGCTATGATTGTGAGAGTGGTTCCACTGGACGCATTCTTTGCAAAAATTCCGTGCTTTCCTGTGCCCGATCCTGTAACTGTTGAACTTGCATTGATTTCAATGGAGCCTGTGGTGGTATTATCAGCGTAGATACCGTGACCAGACTGAGACGTTACGGTGTTAGTAGCGGATACTAATAGGTTACCATTACCAGTAGACTTAGCAAAAATCGCATCTCCGCTTTTTCCAAGAACTGCCCCGTTCGCCGAAATTGTAAGAGTGCCAGCTCCAGCATTTTCTGCCCGAATACCACTGGCTGAACCCGTTACTGCGTTAGCCGTGATCGTAAGAGTTGTTCCGTTGGCGACGGTATTCTTGGCAAATATCCCGTGCTTTCCAGATCCTGACCCCGTTACTGTTCCACTAGCATCAATCAAAATCGTTCCTGTATTGGTATTGGACGCGTAGATTCCGTGGCCAGCATTGCCTGTCACAGCACTCGCTGTGATTGCCAAATTACCTGAACCCGTCGATTTCGCATAAATCCCTACGCCTCCTTCACCTAAAACTGTACCGGCAGAAGTAATGGTTAATCCTGCTGTCCCAGCATTCGTTGCAAAAATCCCTCTGGCCTTACCTGTAATTCCTTTTGTTTCTATAGTTAACGAAGTTCCTGATTCATTCGTAATTCGTAATGCATCGCCCCCTGCCACTAGTACGAAGTTCTGGTCACTGGTATCAACTGAGATTGAGCCGCCTCCTGTATTTTTAGCAACTATACCGTGACCACCACTACCGGCTCGGTTATCATCTCCTGCACTACTGACCGTTAATGAAAGATTTCCCGTTCCAGAGTCACTAGCATAGATCGCGTGACTGTTTGCTCCCACTCCTTTTATGTCACCCGAAGCATCAGCAACAACAGAAACTGTTAGGTTACCATCAGTGGCATTAGTAATATGTAGACCATGATTGTCTGAACCCGTTACAGTTCCCGAAACATTAAGATTTACAGTTCCGCCACCTGTTCTATGGACTCTAACGCCAGCATTATTCGCTCCCGAGCCTGTTACAGCCCCTCTAATGTTTATAGTTTCCGTAACAGAACTGTTTGTATTCTTAGTATAAATACCATGGCCGGCGTTACCAAGCACAACACCCGTGTTGGTTAATGTTAAAATACCACTACCTGCATTATCTACAAATATGCCATGGGCAGACCCTGTAACTTGTTCAGCCGCAATCGTGATCGCTCCTCCGTCTGAAGCATTCTTAACAAAGATACCGTGCTTGCCGGTTCCTGAACCCGTTACGGCATCGGTCGCTGTTACAGCGACTGTACCTGTTGCTTGATTATCAACATAAATACCATGTCCGACTGAATTTGTACCGCTCGCCCCCGTAACCGTTGCAACAGACACTGATATATTTCCACTTGCTGTGTGTCTCGCAAATACCCCGTCAGCTGAAACTCCTGTAATCGTTCCTGTTGCTGTTATCGAAATGTTTCCAGTCCCAGCATTCTCAACTCGAATACCACTGGCCGAGCCTGTAACAGCGTTAGCCGTTATAGTGATGCTTGTTCCAGTGGAAACTGTGTTTTTAGCAAATATGCCGTGATTTCCGGCGCCTGAACCAACGACAGTTCCACTGGCACTTATTGAAATTGTTCCCGTACTGGTATTTCCTGCATAGATGCCATGGCCAGCACTGCCCGTAACAGCACTAGCAGAGATTTCCAGATTACCTGAACCCGTTGACTTGGCATAAATCCCAGTACCGCCTTCACCCAAAATCGTCCCAGTTGAAGTGATCGATAACTCTGCTGTCCCAGCATTCGTTGCAAAAATCCCTCTCGCTTTACCTGTAACTCCTTGTGTTTCTATCGTGACCGAAGTTCCGGACTCATTCGTAACTTGTAACCCATCCCCCCCTGCTATGAGTATGAAGTTCTGACCGCTCGTATCGACCGAGACCGAACCGCCTCCTGTATTCTTCGCGACTATACCATGACCTCCACTTCCGGCTCGGTTGTCATCACCCGCACTACTCACCGTTAATGAAAGATTTCCCGTTCCAGAGTCGCTAGCGTAGATCGCGTGACTATTGGCTCCCAAACCTTTGATGTCACCGGATGCATCAGCAATAACCGAAACTGTTAGGTTACCACCAGTGGCATTAGTAATATGAAGACCATGACTTGCAGAGCCCGTGACAGTTCCCGATACACTGAAATTAACAGTTCCACCACCCGTTCGGACAACGCGAACCCCAGCGTTGTTTGCTCCCGATCCCGTTACAGCCCCTCGAATGTTAATAGTTTCTCTAACAGAACTATTTGTATTCTTAATATAAATACCATGTCCGGCATTTCCCGTTACAGACCCCGTGTTGGTGACCGTAAATGTTCCATTGCCTGCATTGTCTATAAACAGTCCGTGACCGCCACCTGATACTTCTTCTATTGCTACCGATATGTTTCCACCATTGGCTGCGTTCTTAATAAACACGCCATGTTTGCTTGCTCCTGATCCTGTTACTTTATCTGTTGCTACAACGGAAACCGTTCCAGTATCCGTATTATCTATGTAAATACCGTGACCAGCGGCTTCCGATCCAAATCCACCGTACGTTGAACTTGCAGTTACCGAGATATTTCCGTTGCCCGTACTCTTCGCGAATATCCCGTCAGCATTATTACCCGTAACAGTTCCTGTCGTTGTAATAGTGAGATTGCCCGTGCCAGCATTCTCCGCTCGAATACCGCTAGCGGAACCCGTAACAGCGTTTGCCGTGATCGTTATCGTCGTTCCACTCGCAACTGTATTCTTAGCAAATATTCCATGGCTTCCTGCCCCTGAACCCGTAACAGTTCCGGTAGCGTTGATCCCAATTGTTCCGGTGTTCGTATTGCTTACGTAGATACCATGTCCTAAACTACCTAAAACCGTCACGCCCGTTGAAACATTAACTTGAATATTCCCGGTTCCCGTACTTTCCGCATGTATGCCTTCACCAGATCTTCCTGTTACATTACCAGATACCGAGACAGATGTATTCCCTGCACCCGAGTGCTTCGTTGTAATCCCGGTATGACCGGTTACTGCTTTTGTATTTACTGTTAAAGCCGTTCCTTTCGAATAAGCATAAACACCGGACTTACCGGTACCTGAAGACGCTATCGCTCCATTTGTCGTAATGGAGGTCGTTCCAGTGCCTTTATTAACTCCAGAAACACCATGATCACTTCCTGAAACTGCTGAAGTTGTTATCGTAAGATTTGTTCCAGACGTATAAGCGTAAATTCCGAATCCAGATGTCGTGTTTATAGCATCGCTAGCTGCAACAGTTACAATTCCAGTACCCGTATTCTTCGCGATTATTCCACCAGTGCCAGCAGAAATAGTCGTTGCACTTACCGTGACCTGCGAGCCTTTACCGTATGCCTTAATAGCTGTAGCCGAGGTTGAAGCACTGATCGTAGCTACGATCACATCAACATTGCCTGTTCCCGTCGACTCGGCCAGTATCGTTGTTCCGGAGCCATCGTGCGTGACTTTGCCCGTCGTTGTTATTTTGACAATTCCATTTCCTGTCGTTTTCGCATCTATAACGCCGGTTGCTGTACCTGTCGATTTAATCTCTCCTCCATTCGGTGCCTGTCTAAACTCTACGTCCGAAGCTCCACGGAGAACGAACGGCGTATTTGCTGACGAGACAGTCATCGTAGCACTGACAGTAAAGTTGATCAGAATATCCGTGCTAAGGGTTTTGGTTATTGAATAGGCCTGTGTGATATCACCGTAACAATCATATTCGCCGAGTACGGTAACACTCTCATAACAGCCTGCAATGTTTGGGAGACCTCTTACAAGTACGAACGACTTCGTGCCAGAATCGTACTCTAACGTGTAATTGTACGTACTGCCGGTATATACATTGTTAGGTAGAACAAATCCGTTGGCTGATACTGTACCTGTAACGTTAGCAACCGTTATACGTTCTTGACTAATAGTACTTTGAGTTGCAACTGACGCTATTTGTATCGTAGTTGAACCCGTCACGTTGCCAGTGACTGAAATAGTATCTGAAACACCCGTCGAAAAATCTACGTCAATGTTGAATGTACCGCCACCGTTAAGATTCCCGGAAACTGTGAATACGTCATCGGCAGCCGAATCACCGAGAGAGACAATTCCCGAAAGTGCCAACTCACCGGTTGTTAGCGTCTGAGTTCCTAGGAATGAGACTGTTGCCCCTGATTGTACGGAAACTTTTTCCCAGTTAGTCAGATTTGTTGCTGTGAGGGCGTGTGTTCCTGATGCGAACTGAAGATCATCAACAGACTGCGTACTACCTGAATCTGTTCCACCGTCGAACGTTGCTGCAGAGGTTAAAGTTCCGCCAGAGAAGGTGAATGTGTCTTGGCCGGCTCCCAATTGAACTTTGCCTGAAATCTGAGTGCCGGTTTTTATAGTGAACTTAGATTGGCCTTCATCATTACGTATGGCAATTCCATTACTCGCCGTGACGTTCCCACCTTGTATTGTTACCGTGGCTGAACCACTATTCGTTAGAGTATCAATTCCAACAGCATTAGCCCCTGCGCCGCCTGTTACCGCTCCGCTTACGTTCAGAGTAATGTCTCCAGCACCGTCCGCTTGCGCCTTAATCCCCGCCCCGCTGGTAGTTCCGCTAGCAGTAACAGCTCCGGAAGTTGTTATAGATATATCACCTGCACCGGTATTCAGAACATATATCGCATCTCGGCCTTGCCCTGTTATTGTTCCGTTTGTCGTAACCGTGGAGTTGCCCGTTCCAGCATTCTCAAGTCGAATACCACTCGCTGAACCGGTTACTGTTCCAGCTGTAATCGAAGCCGTCGTTCCCTGAGCGGCGTTCTTAACGAAAATACCGTGATAACCCGTTCCTGTTCCCGTGACAGTATTTGATGTGTCAACGGTTATTGTTCCCGTAGAGGTGTTTCCAGCATATATTCCATGACCAGACTGAGCTGTCACCGTGTTCGATGCCGAAACTGATACATTGCCGTTATTGGTCGACTTGGCGTATATGGCTGCTCCCGATTTTCCGAGAATTGCCCCTGTCGTTTCTATAGTTAGGTTTGCAGCTCCGGAATTCGTTGCGAATATCCCACTTGCTGAACCCGTTACAGCATTCGCTGTTATCGTTATCGCCCCTCCTGTTGCTCCTGAATTAGTTGCCAATATTCCGTGATTATCCGTTCCCGTTCCTATGACTGTTCCGCTTGCGCTTATCCTGATCGTACCTGTATTGGCATTTCTTGCGTAAATTCCATATCCCGAGTTCGATGTTACGCCTGCCGCTCTTATGGTAATATTGCCATTCCCGGTACTTTCTGCAAAAATTGCCGTACTCGCAGTACCTAATACGGCACCACTCGCAGAAATCGTTATATCGCCGGCACCCGAGTTCAAGACATATATCCCATAGTTCGAACCTGTTACGGCGTTGGCTGTTACCGTAATTGACGTTCCGCTTGCCGTTGTGTTTGTTGCGTGAATACCGTCACTACCTGATCCAGAACCTATAACAGTCCCACTCGCACTAATCAAAATTGTTCCTGTATTCGTATTCGCTGCGTAGATTCCATGGCCAGCACTGCCTGTAACTGCACTCGCTGTGACTTCCAAATTACCGGAACCCGTTGACTTGGCGTAAATCCCTGCACCACCTTCACCTAAAATGGTACCCGTTGACGTAATCGTTAATCCTGCTGTCCCAGCATTCGTTGCAAAAATCCCTCTTGCCTTACCTGTTATTCCTTGTGTTTCGATCGCGACCGAAGTTCCAGATTCATTCGTAACCCGTAATCCATCTCCCCCTACTGCAAGTATGAAGTTCTGTGCTTTCGTATCGACCGAGATTGAACCGCCTCCTGTATTCTTAGCAACGATACCATGACCACTGCTTCCGGCTCGGTTGTCATCACCTGCACTACTGACAGTTAAAGAAAGATTACCAGTTCCTGAGTCGCTCGCATAAATCGCGTGACTGTTTGCTCCTAATCCTTTGATGTCACCAGAAGCATCAGCAACAACAGAAATCGTTAGATTGCCTCCGGTGGCATTAGTAATATGAAGACCATGATTGGCTGAACCCGTAACAGCTCCCGAAACACTAAAGTTAACCGTTCCTCCACCTGTTCTATGAACTCGAATACCAGCATTATTTGTTCCAGAACCTGTTACAGCCCCTCGAATGTTTATAGTTTCTGTAACAGAACTATTTGTATTCTTGGTATAAATACCATGTCCGGACTTACCTAGCACAACACCCGTGTTGGTCAGCGTAAGCGTTCCATTACCCGCATTGTCTAGGAATATTCCGTGTGCAGAACCTGTTACTTGTTCTGCCGCTATTGTGATCGCTCCTCCCGTAGATGCATTCTTAACAAAAATACCGTGTTTGCCGGTTCCCGAACCCGTTACAGCATCGGTCGCTGTGACAGCAACTGTTCCTGTCGCTTGATTATCAACGTAAATACCATGTCCGACTGAATTTGTACTGCTCGCACCCGTAACAGTTGCGACTGAGACTGAAACATTCCCGCTCGCTATTTGTTTAGCAAATACTCCGTCAGCAGTTTCGCCTGTGATCGTTCCCGTTGCAGTTATTGAAATGTCACCCGTTCCAGCATTCTCTACTCGAATTCCGCTAGCTGAACCTGTTACAGCGTTCGCAGTGATTGTTATACTTGTTCCACTAGTGGAAGTATTCTTGGCAAATATCCCGTGACTTCCAGCTCCTGAGCCAGCCACTGCTCCACTTGCACTAATTGAAATCGTACCCGTGTCGGTGTTTCCAGCATAAATGCCGTGGCCAGCTCTACCTGTAACTGCACTGGCAGTGATTTCCAAATTACCAGAACCTGTCGACTTGGCATAAATCCCTACGCTGCCTTCACCTAAAATCGTGCCAGTCGAAGTAATCTCTAATTCTGCTGTCCCAGCATTCGTTGCAAAAATTCCTCTAGCCTTACCAGTTATTCCTTGTGTTTCGATCGTAACTGACGTTCCAGATTCATTTGTTACTCGTAACCCATCTCCTCCTGCCGCTAGCACGAAATTCTGTGCCTTGGTATCAACCGAGACAGAGCCGCCTCCCGTATTCTTAGCAACGATACCGTGACCACCACTCCCTGCACGGTTATCATCTCCCGCACTACTGACCGTTAAGGAAAGATTACCCGTTCCAGAGTCGCTAGCATAGATCGCATGACTATTTGCTCCTAGTCCTTTGATATCACCGGATGCATTAGCAACGACAGAAACTGTTAGGTTACCACCAGTGGCATTAGTAACATGAAGGCCATGACTAGCAGAACCCGTTACAGCTCCCGATACACTGAAATTAATAGTTCCACCACCTGTTCGGACGACGCGAACGCCAGCGTTATTTGCTCCCGAACCCGTTACCGAGCCTCGTACATTTATAGTTTCGATAACGGAACTATTGGCATTCTTAGTATACAAACCATGTCCGGCTTTACCTAACACAGCACCCGTGTTTGTGACTGTAAGCGTTCCGCTACCCGCATTGTCCAGGAATATGCCGTGGGCAGAACCTGTTACTTGCTCTGCCGCTATCGTAATCGCGCCTCCTGTAGACGCATTCTTAACAAATATACCATGCTTACCCGATCCTGACCCCGTTACCGCATCAGTCGCTGTTACTGCGACTGTGCCTGTCGCTTGATTATCAACATATATTCCATGTCCCGTCGCCCCTGTACCACTTGCACCTGTGACAGTCGCGACAGAGACGGAAATATTCCCGCTCGCCATGTGTTTCGCAAATACTCCATCAGCAGTTTCGCCTGTAATCGTTCCCGTCGCTGTAATCGAAATGTTACCTGTTCCAGCATTCTCAACTCGAATACCACTCGCCGATCCCGTAACAGCGTTGGCTGTTATCGTGATACTTGTTCCACTGGCAACGGTGTTCTTAGCGAATATTCCATGATTTCCAGCCCCTGAACCCACTACAGTTCCACTGGCACTTATTGAAATGGAACCCGTATCAGTATTTCCGGCATAGATTCCATGGCCAGCACTGCCCGTAACAGCACTGGCTGTGACTTCCAAATTGCCAGACCCCGTCGACTTGGCGTAAATCCCAATACCGCCTTGCCCTATAACGGTACCAGTTGAAGTAATTGATAATACTGCTGTCCCAGCATTCGTTGCGAAAATCCCTCTTGCCTTACCTGTTACTCCTTGTGTTTCAATTGTAACCGAGGTTCCGGACGCGTTAGTTACATGAAGCCCATCTCCTCCTACTGCTAACGCGAAGTTCTGATCCGACGTGTCGACTGAGACTGAGCCGCCTCCAGTCTTCTTTGCGAATATACCATGACCGTTAATACCTGCCCTATTATCATCACCTGCACTACTTACGGTTAACGAGAGATTACCTGTTCCAGAGTCGCTGGCATAGATTGCGTGACTGTTAGCGCCTACTCCTTTGATGTCACCGGATGCATCAGCAACAACAGAAACTGTTAGATTGCCTCCCGTGGCATTGGTGAGATGAAGTCCGTGAGCAGCAGACCCCGTAACCGCACCTGAAACACTAAGATTTACGGTTCCTCCGCCCGTTCTATGGACTCGAATACCTGCATTATTTGTTCCAGAACCCGTTACAGCCCCTCGAACATTTATAGTTTCAGTAACAGAACTGTTTGTGTTTTTCGTATAAATACCGTGTCCGGCATTTCCTACCAAAGCACCCGTGTTGGTCAGCGTGAGTGTTCCACTGCCTGCATTATCGACGAATATACCGTGTGCAGAACCTGTGACTTGCTCAGCATCTATCGTAATCGCTCCGCCCGTAGATGCATTCTTAACGAATATTCCGTGTTTGTTAGCACCTGATCCTGTAACAGCATCAGTAACCGTTACATCAATTGTTCCGGTGGACGTATTGTCAACGTGAATACCGTGTCCTACTGCACTCGAGCCGTTACCACCTAATACTGAAACTGCTACGACTGTTATATTACCACTGGCTGTACTTCTAGCGAATATGCCGTCGGCCGCATTTCCTGTAACGGTTCCTGTTGAAGTAATCGATAAATTGCCTGTCCCTTCATTCTCAGCACGAATACCGCTAGAAGAACCCGTTACCGCATTGGCTACGATTGTGAGAGAGGTTCCACTGGACGCATTCTTTGCAAAAATTCCGTGCTTTCCTGTGCCCGATCCTGTAACTGTTGAACTTGCATTGATTTCAATGGAACCTGTGGTGGTATTATCAGCGTAGATACCGTGACCAGACTGAGACGTTACGGTGTTAGTAGCGGATACTAATAGGTTACCATTACCCGTACTTTTAGCAAATATAGCATCGCCTGATTTTCCGAGAATAGCTCCATTTGCAGAAATAGTAAGATTACCCGCTCCAACATTTTCTGCTCGAATTCCACTAGCAGAACCGGTAACTGCGTTGGATGTGATCGTAAGATTTGTTCCGTTGGCGACGGTATTCTTGGCAAATATCCCGTGCTTGCCATCTCCTGATCCTGTTACTGATCCGGATAAATTAATATCGATCGAGCCGGTATTTGTATTTCCAACATATATACCGTGTCCTGCATCGGCCTGTATAAAAAACCCACTTGAAAGAGTAACCTGAACATTCCCGCTTCCCGAACTTGTCGCATGGATACCGTGTCCACCGGTAGCAAATATGTTTCCTGATACAGATATGTTAGTTGTTCCAGCACCAGATTGTTTAGTTGTAATTCCCGTGGTACCAGTAAATCCTTTTGCATTTAGAGTGAGATTTCCACTTTTCGAATAAGCATAAACTCCAAGCCCTGTCGTGGCTGTGGTTCTAATCGAATTGCCTATCGTGATGAGAGTTGGTCCTGATCCTTTGTTGATTGCCGAAACACCACGAGAAGACCCAGAAATACCTGAAGTTGTAATCGTAAGATTAGTGCCTGACGTGTAGGCATAAATAGCGGTACCACTAGTCGTGCTAACAATGTCAGTTGTCGAAATAGTTACCGCTCCTGTGCCGGTATTCTTCGCAACAATTGCTCCCAATCCTCCATAAACTTTGGTTGCAGTGACAGAAACTTGTGTTCCTTTTCCATATGCTTTTATTGCCGTGCCAGACAAGGAAGTACTTACTGAACCAAGGTTCAAAGCGACATTACCTGTTCCAGTGGATTCCGCTTGAACGGCTGTCCCTGACCCGGCTAGTGTGATCATCCCAGTCGTGGTAATAGTGATATTTCCACTCGCCTGAGCATCTAATACGCGAGTAGCCGATCCCGTCGTTTTGATTTCACCGCCTGAGGCGGCTTGCGTAAACTGGATATTCGCTGATCCTCTGAGTTCAAACGGCGTATCAGCAGTGGCAACAGTCACGGAAGCGGACTGTTCCATATCTACCCGAATATTAGTCGTGCCTGTTTTACTTATTGAGTAAGCCGCGGTTATATCGCCAAAGCATTCGAACCAACCTGGAACATTAGTTCTCTCATAACATCCTGGAACAATGGCACGTCCTCGGACTAGCGAGAATGTTTTGTTCGTAGAGTCGTACTCTAACGAATAATAGAATGTACGGGCCGTATAAGTCCCACCCGGAAGAACAAAAGCCGTTTCGCTTGTCGTGCCAGTAACCCGAACGACATCAATTTTGTCAACTTCACCCGCCCCTTGGGCTGTAACTGTTGCTACCCTTAATGTGGTTGAACCCGTTGTACTTCCGGAAACAGTGAAAAAGTCAGTGGTTCCAGTAGAAAAATTAACATCAATGTTAATGGAGCCTCCGCCTGTAAAGTTTCCTGTCAAAGTAAAGTCATCGTCGCCGGCCCCGTCTTGGAACGACATTGTACCTGCTACCGTCAAATCATTTGTTGTAAGAGTTTGGGTACCCGAAAATGAAACAGTAGCACCAGACTGAACAGAGATTTGTTCCCAATTGGGAAGGTTTAAGGCAGTTAATGCATGCGTCCCCGTCACAAATTGTAATTCATCAGTTGACTGCTCACTTCCTGAATCTGTACCTCCGTCCAATCGAGCCGAGGATGTCAATGTACCGCCTGAAAACGCTAGCACATCGACACCAGCGCCAAGTTCAACTTTGCCAGCGATTTGAGTTCCTGTTTGAATAGTAAACTTTGATGCTCCTTCATCATTCCGAATTACCACTCCCGTTCCTGCGGTAACATTGCCACCTTGAATTGTGACAGTTGCCGAACCCCCATCAGTTAACGTATCAATACCAACTGCTGAACTTCCCGTACCTCCAGATACTGCTCCACTTATATTCAGAACAATGTCACCAGAACTGCCTGCTTGAACCTTAATACCAGCCTTTGCGGTCGTTGCACTAGCTGTGACCGCTCCCGAAGTTGTTACTTTTATGTCACCGGAACCGCTATTTAGAACGAAGATCGCATCGCCTGCTTGCCCGGTTATTGCTCCGTTCGTCGAGATAGTCGTATCACCGGCTCCAGCATTTTCTGCTCTTATTCCGCTGGTTGCGCCGGTCACAGCATTAGCTGTAATGGTAATTGAACCCGCAGTTGAAGCCGTGTTTTTCACGAATATTCCGTGATTAACTCTTCCTGCACCTGATCCGATTACAGTTCCACTCGCATTTATTGAAAGTGTTCCTGTACCTGTGGTCGTTGCGTAAATCCCGTGACCAGAACTTCCTGTGACGGAACTTACAGTAATGGTCGTATTGCCAGAACCGGTACTCTTTGCATAAACTCCAGCGCTTCCTCGGCCTATCACGGTTCCAGTTGAAGTTATTGATAACCCGGCGGTTCCTGCGTTAGTAGCAAATATACCTCGCGACCGGCCTGTTACACCTTGCGTTTCAATTGTGACCAATGTTCCAGACTCATTGGTAACGTGTATCCCGTCTTTTCCTGTCGTTAAGACAAAGTTTTCTGACTTAGTATCAACTGAAACCGAGCCTCCTCCAGTATTTTTTGCTACGATCCCATGTCCATTTGTTCCCGCTGTGTTAGCGTCACCTGCGCTACTTACCGTGAGGTTAAGGTTTCCAGTTCCGGAATCTTTCACATAAATAACATGTTTATCTGAACCTAATCCTAGAATATCTCCAGACGCATCAGCGACGATAGAAACGGTAAGATTACCTGAAGTCTCGTTCGTAACCTCCACACCGTGCCCGGTATTTGCACCAATAGATGCAGAAGCGGTAATATTGACTGTTCCTCCAGCCGTTCGTTTGACGAGAACACCTGCATTTGTCGCACCGGTCGCATTTACTGAACCTCGAACATTTATCGTATTCGTCGAGGACGCATTAGTATCTCTAATGAAAATTCCGTGTCCGGCTCCTGCGGCAATTGCCCCTGTATTTGTCACAGAATGTGTTCCGCTTCCAGCCGTTCTGACATAGATTCCATGGCCGGATGCAGTCACTTGACTTGTTGTAATCGTAATAGCCCCCCCTGTCGACGAAGTATTCCGAACAAATACACCGTGTTTTTGACTACCTTTACTTTTAACTAATCCGCTCGTCGTTATATCTATGCTTCCACTAAACCAATTATTAACACTGATCCCGTGCCCGGCGACATTACCCGAGCCTTCTGCACCAATTACTGAGTGTGCAATAACGGTAATATCTCCACCACTTAAATACCTTGATATAGAAATTCCATCTCCTTCTTTGCTTGTAACTGTGTCTTCTGCAGTAATTGAAATCTGGCCTCCAGAGTAAACCTTTATGCCTGGACCGTCTCCTTTAACTTCCCCCTTGGTCAGAATACTTACCCCCCCTGTAGATCCCGTATTCGCTGCGTAAATACCACCTGATACTCCTGTTACTTCATTAGCCGTGATTGTTACCGAACCGATTCCCTCTCCGACAGTCGACTTAAAATTATGTGCGTGAATGCCATAATTAACTTTTCCAACGACTTTTCCCGTTACATCTATTTCTATCGATCCGGTTTCACTATTATAATTAACTGCTGCAATTCCATGTAAACCGCCGCTAACTGAAGTAGCCGTTATTGAAATACCACCACTTTGGGTTCCCCAAGCTGCCCCACGGATACCAGCAAATTTCTCTCCTTCAACTGCTCCCGTCGAAGTAATTGAAATTAGCCCTGACCCGTGATTTCTTCCATAAATTCCCCAAAATTCGCCTTTTACGCCTCTAGTTTGGATCGTAACTGAAGTTCCTGAACTGTTTCGAGCGTAAACCGTGCCACGTGCTTTCGACGATTCTATATCTTGAGACCTCGTATCAATGGAAACGGAGCCACCTCCCGAATTTCTGGCTTGTACGCCAAATCGTCCCTCGAGATTACCTGCGCTACTTACTGTTAATGAAATATTACCGGTTCCTACGTCATGAACATAAATCGCACTTTTTTGAGATACTCCACTTAAAGAACCTTCTATGGAGCCGGATGACGACACATTCACGGAAACTGTCAAATTACCGGCTGATGCATTAGAAACATATATTCCGTGTCCAGAATTGCCAGAAACAGCTGCTGACACATTAATGTTTACTGTTCCCCCCCCCGTTCGGCTTACTCTTATACCTGCATTATCTGTTCCCGATCCCGTAACATTGCCTCGAACATTTATCGTATTCGTAGCGGTAGTATTGGTGTCTTTAACGTAAATACCGTGACCGGCATTCCCGAGAACGACTCCCGTATTTGTGATCGTATGCGTTCCACTGCCGGCTGTACTTACGTAAATACCGTGGCCGGACCCTGTTATTTGTTCTGTTTCTATGGAGATCGCACCTCCCGCAGAAGCGTTCTTGACAAAAATACCATGTTTGGTAGTTCCATTACCATGAACAAAGTCGGTTGCAGTAATCGAGATTGTTCCGGAAGTCGTATTATCTACATAAATTCCATGGCCTGTTACTGTTCCTGAGCCATAGCCGCCTCGGACAGAACTTACTGACAGTAAGATATTTCCTGTGCCTGTACTCTTAGCAAAAATCCCATCACCATTGTCACCAGTTACATTTCCAGTTGCTGTTATGGAGAGATTTCCAGAACCCGCATTTTCCGCTCGAATACCGCTTCCAGGGCCTTCAACTGCATTTGTTTCGATCGTAACAGCACTTCCCGAAGCGGCATTAATTACGAATATTCCGTGCTTACCGGCTCCCGATGCGGATACAGTATTTGAAGCCTCTATTGTTATTGAACCGGTAGACGTATTGCCTGCATAAATTCCATGACCAGCCTCAGAGGTAACAGTGTTCGAGGTCGAAACGGTAACGTTTCCATTGCCAGTTGACTTCGCGAAAATTCCATCAGCTCCTTTACCGAGTACAACTCCACCTACTGAAATAGTGAGATTACCCGCTCCAGCGTTTTCAGCTCGAATTCCGCTTGCGGATCCCGTTACTGCTGTAGCCGTGATCGTGATCGACGATCCACTACTAGCTGTATTTTTGGCAAAAATCCCGTGCTTACCTGCGCCAGACCCAGTAACTGTTCCCGTCGCATTTACTTCGATCGCTCCGGTATTAGAGTTGCTAAGATAAATTCCATGACCTGCACTTCCCAAAATAGTCACACCGCTTGCGACTTCGACCTTTAAATTCCCACTTCCAGTACTTGTCGCGTGAATACCATGACTTCCTGTCCCGGTGACATTACCAGATGCTGTTATCGTAGATGATCCAGTTCCCGAATGTTTTACGGTTATCCCAGAGTGACCTGAAACGGCCTTCGTGGTTACAGTTAAACCAGTTCCTTTTGAGTAAACATAAACGCCGGATTTCCCTGTCCCAGTCGTAGTGACTGTTCCAGCAATAGAAATTGCTGTTGTTCCTGAACCTTTGTTTACTCCCGAAACACCATGGTCACTCGCAGTAACGCCAGACGTTGTTATCGTAAGGTTGGTTCCTTTTGTATAAGCATAGATTCCTTTGCCAGTAGTTGTATTGACAGCATCAGTCGCTGCAACAGTAACAATTCCAGTCCCCGTATTCTTAGCAATAATTCCTCCGGTGCCAGCCGATATTGTCGTTGCGCTAACAGTGACTTGAGTACCTTTTCCATAAGCTTTAATAGCCGTTGCAGAAGACGAGGCACTTATTGTACCGACAATAACATCAACATTTCCTGTCCCCGTAGACTCTGCAACTATTGTTGTTCCCGATCCACTGTGCGTAACTTTACCCGTAGCGGTAATCTTTACAATTCCATTACCCGTGGTCTTAAGGTCTATGACACTAGTCGCAGCCCCGGTCGATTTAATCTCTCCTCCATTTGCGTCCTGACGAAATTCAACACCGGCTGCTCCTCGAATTAAAAATGCCGTATTCGCCGTCGATACTGTCATCGTGGCACTTACATCGACATCTACAAGAACGTTAGTACTTCCCGTTTTAGTAAATGAATACGCTTCAGTTATATCGCCATAACATTCGAATGTTCCCAACGTTACAATACTCTCGTAACATCCCGGAACACTTGGCAGTCCACGAACAAGTATGAAAGCCTTGTTTGTTGCATCAAATTCTATTGAATAATAATACGGACTTGCGTTAAAGGTATTGTTTGGTAGAACAAAAGAGTTCGACGCAACCGTCCCGGACACCGTTACGACAGTTATTCGGTCTAACCGTTTCTGGTCTTGTCCAGAAACATTAACCAATTGCAGAGTTGTCGAACCTGTAACATTTCCAGTTATATTTAGAACATCAGAAGAAGCAGTAGCGAAATCTACGTCGAGACTAAGATTACCGCCGCCCGTTAGGTTTGTAGTCAGCCCAAATGTGTCATCTGCTGCAGAATCTTGTAAAGAAAGATTACCCGCCAGAGTAAAGGCAGCGATCGTAAAGTTTTGTGTACCTAGGAATGAGACTGTTGCATCCGACTGTACTGTCATTTTCTCCCAGTTTGTCAGATTTTGTGCAGTCAGAGCGTGTGTGCCTAATCCAAATTTTAATTCATCAACGGGCTGTTCACTTCCTGTATCCGTGCCTCCATCAAAAGTTGCAGAAGAATTTAGAGTTCCTCCTGAGAACGTAAATACATCTTTACCCGCTCCCAGTTCGACTTTGCCGGCAATAAGCGTACCAGTTTGAATGTTAAAATCTGATGCACCTTCGTCATTACGAATGACAACCCCATTGCTCGCAGTAACGTTCCCACCTTTAATTGTAACAGTGGTTGACCCTCCATCTGTTAGAGTATCAATGCCAACAGCCGTGGCACCAGTACCTCCCGTAACCGCTCCATTGATATTGAGTGTGATGTTCCCGGATGTTCCCGCTTGAACTTTTATTCCGGTACCGGAGGTCGTTGAACTAGCAGTAACCGCGCCAGTTGTTGTAACGGAAATATTTCCAGAACCCGTGTTAAGAACGAAAATAGCATCACCACCCTGACCGGTAATTGTTCCATTCGTTGTAATTTTGGAGTATCCAGTCCCGGCATTTTCTAATCGAATACCACTCGCCGAACCTGTGACAGCATTTGATGTTATCGTGACGTTCGTTCCATTTGTTCCCGAATTGATAGCGAGGATACCATGCTTACCAGAACCCGTACCAACCACTGATCCGCTAGCACTTATGTTAATTGTTCCTGTGCTTTTATTTATTGCATAAATTCCATGTCCTACATTTGATGTGACACCAGCAGCAGTGATTGAAATATTGCCGTTGCCTGCACTTTCTGCGTACACCCCTGCCCCAACTTTCCCTAAAATGGCCCCGTTAGCTGAAATCGTAGTATTACCAGCACCCGAATTTCTAACATAAATTCCATACGCTGCACCCGTCACTGCATTCGCTGTAATCTCAATTGAGGTTCCATTAACTGATATATTGCTGGCAAAAATTCCGTGTTTTCCAAGTGTTTTCCCTTCAATTGTTCCGCTTGCACTTATGCTAATTGAGCCAGTACTGGTATTCTCGGCAAATATTCCGTGGCCGGAGTTTGAAGTAACGCCAGCCGCTCTTATCGAAATATTCCCTCTATTCGTGCTTTTGGCGAAAATCCCGTCAGCCAATTTTCCTAGTACGGCTCCGCTCGCTGAAATCGTAAGATTTCCAGCGCCCGGATTCTCAGCACGAATACCGCTCGCTGAGCCCGTAACAGCATTGGCAGTTATCGTGACCGCTGTTCCGCTTGCAACATTTACTATGAGTATCCCATGCTTGCCACTGCCTGAACCAGATACCGCCCCGCTAGCACTAATGCTTATCGTGCCGACATGCGTATTGCTCGCATAAATCCCGTGTCCAGCACTAGTAGTTACTCCTGCTGCACGAATTGAAATATTTCCGCTTTGTGAACTTTTTGCAAATATCCCATCACCCGTAGAACCGGAAACTGCCCCACTTGCGGAAATCGTTAGATTTCCAATTCCTAAGTTACTGGCATATATTCCACTCGCCGGACCCGTTACGGCGTTCGCTGTTATTGTAATGGACGTTCCGGCCGAAGTTGTATTCTTGGCGTAAATGCCATGTTTACCACTTCCTGCTCCAGTTACCGTTCCACTTGCACTTGTACTAATTGACCCAGCGCTCATATTAACAGCATAAATTCCATGTCCGGAGTTGGATGTCACCGTAGCCGCTCGAACTGATATATTTCCGGCTCGAATGCTCTTTGCAAAAATAGCATTTCCCGATTTTCCCAGAACTGTTCCGCTTGCTGAAATAGAGAGTGTTCCTGTACCCTGATTTTCAGCATGAATTCCACTTGCTGATCCTGTCACAGCATTTGCTGTTATTGTAACTGTTGTGCCGCTTTGAACCGTCTTTATAAAAATACCATGCTTGCCGGTACTAAATCCTGTCACTGCACCACTTGCACTTATACTAATTGAACCCGTGTTTTGGTTTCTTGCATAAATGCCATGGCCAGAATTAGATGTTACCTCAGCCGCTCGAATAGATATATTTCCACTTCTAACGCTTCTTGCAAAAATTGCATCGGCAGTTTTGCCCAGCACGGTTCCACTTGCAGAAATAGTTATATCGCCAATTCCGGAGTTGATTGCTTCAATTCCACTGGCCGATCCAGTCACGGCATTCGTTGTAATTGTTATATACGTTCCAGCTATCGAAGTATTTCCTGCATATATCCCATGCCGATCTGTGCCGAACCCTGTTACAGTTCCACTAGCGCTTATACTGATCGAACCTGTTCCTTCGTTTTTGCCATAAATTCCATAACCGTTGGTACTTGCCGTAACATCTGCAGCATGTATTGAGATATTACCGCTAGAAAGGCTCCTTGCAAATATTCCATCCGATTCTTTGCTAACAATTGCACCCGTTGCCGAAATCATTAGATCGCCATTGCCAGTAGTTAAAGCATCAATTCCTCTATTTGTTGCTGATATAGAGCTGGCCGTTATGGTCAATGTCTCTCCGTTGGATGAAAGAGATTGGGCCTTAATCCCATATTCGCCAACGGATATATGCCCTGAAGCTGATATTGATATTGAACCTTTACCGCGTTGAATTACGTAGATTCCCGAATAATCTTCAGACGTGATTTCACTGACCTTTACAATAACGGCTCCAGAACTGTTCGCCTCGCCGAATATTGCGGCTCCCCCTTTTCCTGTAACAAGCCCGCTGGCTGAAATACTAAGGTCTCCGGATCCAGGGTTATTAGCAAAAATACCATATCCAGACCCCGTCACTGCATTCACATTAATCGTTAACGACCCTGCATTTTCTGTCGCATTAATCGCCGAGATCCCGTCACTACTATTAGTTGTCTTTCCCTCGATGGTGCCTGTACTTGTAATTGAGATTGAGCCCGATCGGCTATTCAAAACATCGATTGCATTTCCAGAATCAGATGTAACATCTGCAACGTTGATAGTTATATCTCCGCTTCCACCACTACGTGCGAAAATTCCCGGGGCTGTTTCACCAAGAATGGCACCGCTCGCTACAATCTCGATATCTCCTGAACTACCGCTTCCTGTATTTGTTACTCTTATACCTGCGGCAGAACCCGTAACCGCATTTGCAGTAATAGTTATCGAAGTTCCAGTATCAGCAGAAATATTTGCGAAAATACCGTGGCTTGTTGCCCCTGACCCGATTACAGTTCCTGTAGCATTAACGTTTAAGGCTCCGACAGTTGAACCCGTTAGGTAAATTCCGTGGCCAGCACTGCCTGTAACAGTGGTCTCGCTTGCGACATTAACCTGAATATTACCGGTTCCTAAGCTCTCGGCTCGAATACCAATTCCAGAACTTCCCGTGACGTTTCCGGAAGCCAATATTGTAGTATTTCCCCCTCCAGAATGTTTTGTATGAATTCCTATAGAACCGGTAACGGCTTTCGTGTTAACATTCAGACCCGTTCCTTTTGAATAAGCATAAACTCCCGTCTGGCCAGTGCCTGTCGACGAAATTGCACCACTAGTCGTTATGGTCGAAGAACCCGTTCCTTTATTGATTGCTGAGACACCAACTGCACCGGTAACTCCCGAGGTAGTTACCGTTAGGTTAGTGCCTTTCGTATACGCAGAAACACCTGTTCCATTAGTTGCGGTAATCGCACCATTCGCTGATACTGTGACAGCCCCAGTACCTGTATTTCTCGCAACAATTCCGCCTGATCCCGCTGTTATAGTCGATGCAGTAACGGTAATTTGCGCGCCTTTACCATAAGCCTTTATAGCAGTTGCCGATGCTGATGACGCACTAATAGTATGAACATTTATGCTTACGTTGCCTGTTCCCGTGGATTCCGCTAGAATCGATGTACCAGAACCACTGTGTTCGACTTCGCCGGTTAGCGTTATGCTAACATTTCCATTTCCTGTCGTTTTTGCATCAATTACACTCGCTGCCGAACCTTCTGATTTTATTGCCTCTCCACTTGCTTCTTGGGTAAACTCAATACCTGCAGAGCCTCTCAGAACAAACGGAACTAACTCACGACTCACCAACATCGTTGCACTGTTGTCGAATACAACTCGAATATTGACAGTACCCGATTTTTGCATCGTGTAGGCTCGCCGAATATCGCCAGTACACTCATAGTAACCTGCTGTTGTACTACTTTCATAACAACCAGGAACTCTCGGTCCACGAATTAAGTTAAACGTTTTTGTTGATGCATCAAATTTCAATTCATAAGAGTATTGCCCAATAGAATAGTACTGGAATACCATGGCAAATGCGTCTGAAGACGTAGTACCTGAGACTGTTGCGACGTTGATGGATTCTTGCAGCTCAGAACTGCTTAGCTCAAGCCCTGAAATTCCTAGAATGGTGTTTCCGGTGGTGTTTCCTGAAATCGTGACTGTGTCAGCACTTCCTGTCGCAAAATCAACATCAAGATTAATCGTTCCTCCACCAGAAAGGTTACCCGCTCCCGAGAGATTACCGGACAAAGTAAATGCATCATTGGCAGCACTGTCCTGCAGGTTCACAACCCCTAATAATGAAAACTCTCCTGTAGTAAGAGTTTGAGTCCCTTGAATCGATATTACGCTGCCCGACTGAACAGATATTTTTTCCCAGTTTGTGAAATTAGTCGTTGTTATTGCATGCGTTCCACTGGCAAACTGAAACTCATCAATTGATTGCGGGTTTCCAGTATCTGTTCCACCATCAAATGTCGACGTGGAACTTATTGTTCCACCCGACATAACAAACACATCTTTTCCCGCTCCTAGCTGAACTTTCCCAACTATTTGAGTTCCCGTTTGAACTGTAAACTTCGATTCGCCTTCATCATTACGAATTGCAAAACCTGTACTAGCCGTTACGTTACCTCCTTTAATCGTTACAGTCGCCGAACCTCCATTTGTAAGAGTATCAATTCCAACCGCTGTACTTCCAGTACCGGCAGTCACCGCTCCGCTAACAGTAATATCTATGTCACCCGTACCACCCACCTGAGCTTTTATTCCGGTACCAGTTGTCGTGGTCGCTGCAGTCACTGCTCCAGAAGTTTCAATTATAATATCACCCGAAACTGAGTTAACAACATGAATTGCATCCCCGCCGCGGCCAACGATCGTTCCTTTAGTTTCAACCTCAGAATCTCCAGTACCGATATTCTCGAGTCTTATCCCACTCGCTGAACCGGTTACGCTAGTTGCCGAAACAGACACGGTTGATCCTTCGGAGGAATTCTTGACAAAAATTCCGTGTTTGCCAGTTTGTGAACCCGTTACGGTATTTGTGGAATCAATTGTAATTGTGCCGGTCGACGTGTGGATCGCGTAAATTCCATGACCTGATTGAGATACAACCGAGTTAGTAGCTGTAACAGAAATATTTCCGTTATTTGTAGATTTAGCAAAAATAGCGTCTGCATTAACCGCTGTTAATGGGCCACGAGAGGTAATTGACAAATCACCAGCGCCAGCATTTTCGGCCACGATTCCACTCGCCGATCCATTTACTGCATTGGTTATTATCGTTAAACTAGATGCACTTGCTGAGGTGTTCTTCGCAAATATTCCGTGACTACCGTCACCAGAACCAGTCGTTGTCCCTTTTATGTCTATAAAAATCGTACCCGAATTAGAATTAACAGCATAAACTCCGTGGCCAGCGTTTCCTGTTACTCCTATCGAAACTATGGAAATATTTCCTGTTCCAGTACTTTTTGCGAATATTCCAGCACCGCTCCGACCTAATACAGTTCGCTGGGTGTTTATTGACAAGTTACCTGTGCCGGAGTTTGACGCGTATACTCCGCGAGAGGCACCTGTAAGACCAAGCGTTGATATCGTAATGGATGTTCCGGACTCATTGATGACATGGATTCCATCTCCACCTTGCGCAAGAGTAAAGTCTTGAGCCCTCGTGTCAACTGTGACAGAACCACCTCCAGAATTTTTCGCGACAATGCCATGCCCCCCTGTGCCAGACCTATGGTCATCGCCGAGACTGTTGACAGTTAGAGAAACATTGCCTGTTCCAGAGTCGTTGACATAAATAGCATGGCTGTTCGCACCTATTCCTTGAATATCTCCAGCACCATTCGTTACTAACGAGACTGTCAAATTCCCGGAAGATTCATTCGAAACATGTACCCCGTGTCCAGCATTCCCTTTAATCAAAGCAGATGCCGTTAGATTGACTCTTCCTCCCCCCGATCGATGAACCCTTACACCTGCATTACCTGCACTGGAACCTGTTACTGACCCCGAAGCGGTTATGTTGATGACCCCTGAATCTGTATTGCTTACATAAATTCCATGACCAGCGCTACCCAGAACAGTTGCACCAGCGGCAACATCAACTTGAATATTTCCACTTCCAGAACTCTCCGCACGTATCCCGTGACTGCCACTTCCAATAATATTACCCGAAACCGAAATCAGTGTCGCTCCAGCCCCTGCGTGCTTCGTTGTTATGCCGGAATCTCCGGTAACTGCTCGCGTTCTGACAGTTAATCCCGTTCCTTTCGAATATGCGTAAACGCCTGATTTACCAGTTTCCGTCGAGGTAACTGTACCGTGAGTCGTAATTGATGACGTACCCGTGCCTTTATTGACACCGGAAACTCCATGCCCCCCAGACACAGAAACTTGAGAGGTTGAAATTGTTAGGTTTGTTCCCGAGGTTGAAGCATAGATACCTACACCACTTGTCGTAATAACCGAATTTGTAGCGGATACGCTAACATAACCTGTACCGGTATTTTTGACTAGGATTCCACCTGTTCCAGCCGAAACCGAAGTGGCACTGACCTTAACTTGACTTCCCTTTCCATAGGCTTTGACCCCTGTTGCTGAGTTTGACGCACTAACCTGATTAACATTGACTTCAAGGTTGCCGGTTCCTGTTGATTCTGCATGGATTGCCGTTCCAGAGCCAGCAAGTGTAACTTTGCCAGTCGTAGATATTTTGACAATCCCATTTCCTGTGGTTCTTGCATCAATAACGCCAGTCGCTGAACCCGTCGATTTAATTTCGTTGCTACTGGTTTCTTGTCGAAATTCTACCCCGGCTTGTCCTCTAAGAATGAAAGGGATAGATGCCGCAGAGACTGAAACCGTTGCACTTACATCCAAGTTCACCAGAATGTTTGTCGTCCCGGTTTTGCTGAAGGAATACCCCTGCGTAATGTCACCAAAACAATCAAAGAAGCCAGGTACAGATGTACTTTCATAACAGCCAGCAATAGCATCACCACGAACAAGGAAGAACGATTTAGTAGCCGACTCATAATTTAAAGTGTACTCGTACATCGTTCCAACAAATTTGTCGTTTGTAAGTACAAAAGCACTGGCCGAAGCTGTTCCATCAACTTGCGCAACCTTTGTTCGCTCTGCTCTAGCAATTCTGACTGTCGAAAGAGAGGCAACTTGCAGAGTCGTGGAACCTGTTACGTTTCCCGTAACTGTTATCGTATCTGCTACGCCAGTAACGAAGTCGACATCAAGGACAAGCGTGCCTCCGCCGGTAAGATTTCCAGTTAACGTAAACTGATCGTCAGCCGCATTGTCTTGCAAAGAAAGAATACCTGCAACAACTAACTCAGGAGTGGTTAGAGACTGTGTACCTAAGAACGAAACTGTTACACCCGACTGTATCGAAACTTTCTCCCAATTTGTCAGGTTTGCACCCGTTGGTGCATGCGTTCCAGATGCAAACTGGAATTCATCGATTGATTGAGTATTTCCTGAGTCTGTACCTCCGTCAAATGTCGCTGAAGTGGTTAAAGTACCTCCTGACATTACAAAAACGTCTTTACCAGCCCCTAGTTGAACTTTGCCTGCAATTTGAGTGCCAGTCTGAATAGTAAATTTAGACTCGCCCTCATCATTTCGGATAGCGATACCATTACTCGCTGCAACGTTTCCACCTTGAATTGTTACGGTTGCAGAACCTCCATTGGTCAAAGTATCAATACCAACTGCAGTACTCGCCGAACCGCCGGTAACGGCTCCGCTCACATTTAGAGTAATGTCTCCGGTACCATCGGCTTGAGCGAGTATGCCCGCTCCTGTCGTTGATCCACTCGCCGAGACAGCACCCGAAGTTGTGATTGAAATATTTCCGGCACCCGAATTGACGACTGCAATGCCATCACCGCTCTGTCCTGTAATTACTCCGTTTGTTGATATTACCGTGTTACCTGATCCAGAGTTTTCTACTCGAATTCCGCTCGCCGATCCCGTTACCAAGTTAGCAGTGATCGTTATTGTACCTACGTTCGTCCCCGAACTCGTAGCGAGAATACCGTGAGATCCCGATCCTGATCCCGTAACCGTTCCCGTCGCATTAATATTGATTATCCCAGAGTTACTGTTCTCAACCCAAATTCCATAACCTGAATTTGATGTAACATCGGCTACTCGAATTGTTATACTTCCGGTTCCCGTACTTTCAGCATATATCCCTGCTTTGTTTCTTCCCAAAACAGTCCCCGATGCAACAATTGTTATATCACCAGAACCAACATTCTCTACATAAATTCCATAATCGTTGCCAGTAACTGCGTTCGCTGTCACTGATATCGAGGTTCCACTCGCTACAGAATTTTTGGCAAATATTCCATGATTACCCGATCCGAATCCGGTTACTGTCTGAGTAGCCTCAATGGAAATAGTTCCTGAATCGGAATTAAGTGCAAAAATTCCATGGCCAGCACTACCGGTGACACTCGTAGCTGTAATGGTTATATCCCCAGACCCCGTACTTCTTGCCTCTATCCCCACACCGTCCTCTCCTAGAACTGCGCCAGTGGAAGTAATTTCTAAACCTGCTGTCCCAGCATTCGTTGCAAAAATTCCGCGTAACTTACCTGTTACACCTTGTGTTGTAATTGTAACCGAAGTGCCTGAGACATTTGTAACGTGTATTCCATCACCTCCCGCTTTTAGAACAAAGTTTTGAGCTTTTGTATCGACAGAGAGTGAGCCGCCTCCCGAATTCGAAACACGTATTCCATGACCACCGCTTCCTGCTCGGTTGTCGTCGCCAGCACTGCTTACTGTAAGCGATAAATTTCCTGTTCCCGCATCACTTGCATAAATAGCGTGACTATTCGCTCCTAATCCCTGTATATCACCGGACGCGTTAGCAGTTACTGTAACTGTCAAATTTCCCGCAGATGCATTTGTAATGTGTAGACCGTGGCCAGCACTCCCTGTGACTTTCGCTGATGCTGTTACCTTGACTGTTCCCCCTCCTGTTCTTTTTACTCTAACACCAGCATTACTTGTTCCAGAACCGGTCACCGTACCTTGTATAGTAATGGTGTTGGTAGCCGTAGTATTGGTATCATTAACATAAATTCCATGACCGGCATTAGCTAGAACGGCTCCAGTATTTGTTATGGTATGGGTTCCACTGCCTGCATTTTTAAGATAAATTCCATGGCCAGAGCCCGTCACTTGCTGAACTGAAATTGAGACTACCCCTCCATCAGCGGAATTGCTAATATAAATTCCGTGCTGATCAGCTCCTACTCCAGATACAGAACTTGAGGCGCTTATAGTAATCGTACCGGTTGATGTATTTCCGGCATAAATCCCATGTCCAGATTGAGACGTAACGGTTCCCGAGCTCGTAACTGATAAATTTCCGCGTCCCGTCGATTTGACGGAAATTGCTGCTCCTTTATTTCCCTGAATTGCACCCGTGGCTAAAACTTCAATGTTACCGGCCCCACTATTATCCGCTCGAATTCCACTCCCCGATCCTGTTACTGCATTTGCTGTAATCGTTATTGTGCCAACATTAGTTCCTATATTATTAGCGAAAATTCCGTGAAATTCCTCTCCTGACCCAATAACCGTTCCCGACGCACTTATACTGACGGCCCCTGAATTACTGTTTCTCGCATAGATTCCATGGCCTGCACTACCGGTGACACTCGCAGCTGTAATGGTTATATCCCCGGAACCTGTACTCCTTGCTTCTATTCCTACTCCGCCTTCACCCAAAACTGTTCCAGTGGAAGTAATCTCTAAACCTGCTGTCCCAGCATTCGATGCGAAAATTCCACGTGACTTACCCGTAACCCCCTGTGTCCGGATTGTAACGGAGGTACCCGACTCGTTTACAATATTTAGTCCATCTTTACCGACAGCTAGTATAAAGTTCTGCGCTTTTGTGTCGACCGATAATGACCCTCCTCCTGTGTTCTTTGCAAATACGCCATGCCCGTTTGTTCCGGCTCTGTTGTCGCTAGCCGCATTATTAACCATAATCGAGAGATTACCCGCTCCAGTATCAACCGCGTAAATGGCGTGACTATTTGCTCCTAATCCTTTAATGTCACCCGAAGCATTTGCTACGACGGAAACTGTTAAATTTCCACCTGTAACGTTGGACACATGGAACCCATGTCCCGCACTTCCCGTAACTCCTCCCAATGCAACAAGATTTACTGTTCCTCCACCTGTTCGTTTAACCCTTACTCCTGCATTACCTGTTCCAGAGCCAGTAACTGAACTCTGAACTGTTACCGTGTTAGTGGCAGTTGTATTACTTTCATTGACGTAGATTCCATGACCGGCTTGACCAAGTACTGCAGCAGAACTGGTTATTGTGTGGGTTCCGCTCCCAGCGTTCTTGACGTAAATCCCGTGCGTAGCCCCAGTAACTTGCTCAACTGAGACGGAAATTACACCACCTGAGCTAGAATTATTAATATAAACGCCGTGCTTACCTGTTCCGGTTCCCGTTATCGCATCGGAGGCACTGACAGTAATCAAACCCGTGGAGGTATTTCCTGCATATATCCCATGACCCAAATTTGAAGAGACTGTGTTAGAAGCTGATACTGATACGTTTCCATTGTTCGTAGATTTAGCAAATATTGCATCTCCTGATTTCCCGAGTATCGCTCCGCTTGTCGATATAGTCAGATTACCTACGCCTACATTCTCTGCTCTAATTCCACTTGACGATCCCGTTACAGCGTTTGCAGTAATCGTTATAGACGTTGCATTTGCTGTTGTGTTCTTTGCAAAAATCCCATGACTTCCAATCCCAGAACCCGTTACGGTTCCAGTCGCATTAATACTGATCGTGCCAGTACTCGTATTGTTAACATAAATACCATGACCGGCATTACCCAATACGGTAACTCCAGATGCAACTCTAACCCGGATATTTCCACTGCCAGTACTTGAAGCAAATACGCCATGACTACTTCGTCCGGTAACATTCCCTGAAACCAATATAGAGGTTTCACCCGCGCCCGAATGTTTTGTTGTAACTCCCGTATCGCCCATGACTGTTTTAGTTGAAACTGTTAGTGCAGTTCCTTTCGAGTACGCATACACTCCAGAATTTCCAGTCCCCGTTGACGTAATTGCTCCATCTGTTGTTAGTGAAGTCGTCCCTGTTCCTTTGTTTACCGCTGACACTGCATGACCGCCAGCAGAGACTCCAGACGTTGTGATTGTAAGATTGGTGCCTGACGTAGACGCATATACACCCGATCCGGTAGTTGTTGAAATCGCATTGCTCGCTGAAACAGTTACAATTCCCGTACCCGTATTTTTCGCAATTATTCCACCTGTTCCTGCAGATATGGTCGTCGCACTAACTGTAACTTGGGTACCTTTTCCGTATGCTTTTATAGCTGTCGCCGACGAAGACGCACTGATCGTACTAACGATTACATCAACATTACCTGTTCCCGAGGATTCTGCGTGGATCGTTGTTCCCGATCCATCGTGCGTGACTTTTCCTGTTGTCGTTATTTTGACCGTTCCATTGCCAGTGGTGGTCTTTGCCTGAATCACTCCAGTCGCTGAGCCCGTTGATTTGATTTCTCCACCACTTGGATCTTGTCGAAACTCAACATTAGCAGCTCCGCTCAAAACAAAAGGGATACTTGAAGACGATACCGTAACGGTTGCACTTGTGTCTAAATCAACAAGTATATTTGTCGAATCTGTTTTACTAAACGAGTAGGCGGACGTTATGGCCCCAAAACATTCATAAAAACCAGAAGTTGTCGTATTTTCGTTACACCCTGCAACGGCCGGACTTCCACGAATTAATGTGAAAGTTTTATTTGTGCTACTAAACTCCAAAGAATAAACATATGCACTATTCTCAAATGAACTCGCACTCAGAACAAAAGAATTAGCATTTACCGTTCCTGTTACTGAAACAAGAAGTATGCGTTCCTGAGTTTCATTTCCTTGACCTGTTACCGTTGCAACTTCAAGTGATGTGGTACCCGTAACATTTCCGGTGACGGAAATCGTATCTGTACTCCCCGTTGATAAATTGGTATCTAAGCTAAAGGTTCCCCCGCCCGTGAGATTTCCAGATAAAGTAAATGAATCATTACCTGCATTGTCTTTAAGTGACACAGCACCTGAAAGGGCTAGTTCTCCGACAGCTAAAGTTTGCGTACCTAAAAACAAAACTGTCGTACTAGAATTGACAGTCAATTTTTCCCAATTAGTGAGGTTTGCGCCGGTTAAAGAATGCAGTCCTGAAGTAAACTGAAGGTCGTCTACGGACTGCTCATTCCCTGAGTCCTGCCCACCATCGATGGTAGCCGAACCTGTTACAGTTCCTCCAGAAAATATAAAAACGTCTTTACCTGCACCTAATCTCACTTTGCCTGAAATTTCGGTTCCTGTTTGAATCGTGAACTTAGACTCTCCTTCATCATTACGAATATCAATTCCGGAACTAACAGTTATATTTCCTCCTTGAATGACTACAGTGGCAGACCCGCCATTCGTCTGCGTGTCTATACCTACCGATGTGACACCGGCCCCTCCCGTTACAGCTCCACTAACATTAAGGGTAATATCACCAGCACCATCCGCTTGAGCTCTTATTCCCGCGCCGACAACAAGTGAACCTGCCGTAACAGATCCCGAAGTAGTGATTTCTATATCACCTGCACCTGTATTCTGAACAAAAATTCCATCGCCCCCCTGACCTCTAATTGCTCCGTTCGTCGTAACTTTTGATTTTCCGGAACCTGCATTCTCTAGCCGTATACCAATTGTCGAACCCGTCACCTCCTCTGCTTCAATGGTTACAGTTGTACCTTGAGAAGCATTCTTAACAAAAATACCGTTTTTGCCGGTTCCTGAACCTGTTACTTTGTCTGAAGCACTAACAAGAATAGAACCAGTTGAGGTATTCGTAGCGTATATCCCATGTCCTAATCGAGAAGTAACCGTATTGGATGTGGAAATTGAAATATTACCGCGGTTCGAGCTTGCAGCATAAATTCCATCTGCTGCTATGCCAAGAATCGCCCCACTCGCTGAAATTGTTAAGTTGCCGCTACCAAAATTCTCTGCCCGAATTCCACTTGCCGAGCCGGTCACGGCATTTGCAGTTATAGTTATTGATGTTCCATTAGCTGTCGTATTTTTTGCAAATATTCCGTGGTTACCACTTCCAGAACCCGTTACTGTCCCTGTTGCATGTATAAGGATAACACCCGTACTAGTATTACCCGCATATATTCCATGGCCTGCACTCCCTAAAATAGTTGAACCGCTTTCAATGGAAATTTGCAAATTACCCGAACCCGTACTTGTCGCATGAATGCCGCTGCTCCCAGTTCCCGTAACATTTCCAGATACATTAATTGATGTGTTTCCGGTTCCAGAGTGTTTTGTCCTAATCCCCGTATGACCTTGCACTGCTTTAGTACTGACAGTTAATGTTGAGCTTTTAGTGTATGCGTATATTCCAGTTCCGCCTGACGTGCTAATTGATCCGGTAGTCGATACTGTTACCGATCCCGTACCTGTATTCTTCGCTAAAATGCCACCTGTTCCGGCCTCAATCGTTGTTGCAGTAACAGTTACTTGTGAGCCTTTTCCATAAGCTTTAATGGCCGTTGCAGATGACGAGGCACTTATTGTACTTGTTGTAACTTCCACATTTCCGGTACCAGTCGATTCAGCTAGAATAGTCGTCCCTGAGCCATCGTGAGTTACTTTTCCTGTGGTCGTAATTTTTAATAAATTATCGCCAATTGTTTTGGCATCAATTACTCCCGTAGCAGATCCTGTCGACTTAATTTCACCTCCACTTGCTTCTTGGAGAAACTCAACGCGAGCGGAGCCTCTAATTACAAATGGTATACTTGATGAAGATACGGTACTCGTCGCACTCGCGTCAAAATCTACTAGGATATTTGTGCTATCGGATTTACTGAAAGAATAAGCTTCGGTAATAGTACCAATACATTCGAAAAGACCAGGAGTGACACTACTTTCAAAACACCCTCCAATCTCAGCACCTCTAACAAGTTCAAAAGATTTATCTGTTGCATTATATTCCAATGAGTATGCGTAAGTTCTTGCGTTATAAACATTGTTAGCAATTACAAAAACGCCAGCAGAAACCGTTTCTTTAGCACTAGCGACTTTAATACGGGCTTGCCTGTTAGCACCTTGTGCGGAAACAGTAGATATACTAATTGTTGTAACGCCGGAAATGGTTCCTAGAACATGAAAAAGGTCTGCACTTCCTCTGGAAAAATCAACATCTAGGCTTATAACTCCTCCTCCGACTAAACTTCCACTTAAAGTAAATTTATCGTCAACAGAATTATCACTGAGAGACAACGTTCCGTCAAGATTTAAGGTACTAACTCCAAGTTCATCTTCTCCTCCAAATGTTACGCTCGCTCCAGACTGAATAGTTATTTCTTCCCAATTTATTATATTACTTTGCGTTAGCGAATGAGAACCCGATGCAAATCGTAAATGATCATTTGATTGCGGAAATGAATCATCTCTTCCACCGTCAATTATAGTCGCCGCAGACAATGTTCCACCAGATATAAATAGTTCGTCTAATCCAGCTCCTAAACGAATAGCTCCTGAAATTACAGCACCCGTCTGCACTGTAACTTTAGATCTCGTTTCATCATTTTGAATGGCCGTTCCAGCGCCAACAAATAAATTTCCATTTTGAATTGTGATCGTCGAAGATCCGGTCCTTCCAGATGTCTCAATGCCAGTACCGTTTCCACTGATGGAAACATTTCCACTAATATATAATTTTATATCGCCTCCGGAACGCGCTCGAGCACTGATTCCTTTTCCACTTGAACCTGCTGAAACTGTTCCACTTGTTCTTATTTCTATATCACTGCTTCTGGTACTTACGTCTATTCCTGCACCGGCCGTTCCTCCAGTAACGTTGCCCGATGTCCTTATTGTAACATCACCACTGCCATTGGCGCGAACCCCAATTCCGGCTCCTAAACTAGAAGCACTAGCGGTCACGTCACCGGAAGTCGAAATTTCTATGTCTCCCGCACTAGAGCCTGTAACGTGAATAGCATCTGACGTTAGGCTCGTAATCGTACCTTTGGTTTCTATGGTAGAATCACCAGCACCCGAACTCTCAATTCGGATTGCGTTGGCCGATCCCGTTACTACTGTTGCAGTGATGGTTACTGCGTTGCCTGTCGTAGCATTCGAAACAAAAATACCGTGTTTATTGATTCCCCTGCTAGTGATCGTTCCACTTGAATCAATGGAAACTGAACCAGCAGATTGATTGCGTAATTCAATAGCGTGACCGGCACTTCCAGTTACAGAACCCGCACTCGTAATTTCTACTTCAATATCGCCTGCTTTTTCACTAACAGCACTTATCCCAGTTTGCGTCGTCGCTGTAACTGCCCCTGAAACATAAACCGAAATAGCACCTGAATTATTAGATTTCGCGTTTATACCGGTCGGACCCGTAATGTTTTTGGCACTAACTGTCAATTTTCCTGAAGCAACATTTGCATGTATCGCTGTTCCACTCGAAGTACTGATCGTGCCACTTGATGATATGGTTAAAGCGCCTGACCGCAGACTAGTTCCGACAATGCCGTCCGTTCCTGCCGTCACGGTCGTTGCATGAATTATAACCTTTGCCCCTTTTCCTACCGCTCGAATAGCCTGGCCTGAGGAAGTTGTACTTACACCGTTAGCGTAAATATAAACGTTTCCTGTTCCTGTAGATTCCGCCTCAATTGCAGTTCCCGAACCGGCGAGCGAAACTTGCCCGGTCGTTGTAATCTTTATAATTCCATTTCCACTGGTTGTTGCATCAATCACTCCGGTTGCTGATCCCGTTGTTTTGATTTCCCCACCACTTGCCTCTTGTTGAAATTCAACTCCGGCTTGACCACTCAATAAAATCGCAGTATCTGATGACGACGCGGTCATTGACGCTGAACTATTAAAAATAACTTTTATGTTCGTGCTTCCAGTCTTGGTCGCTGAAAATGAAGTCTTTATATCGCCATAACAATTAAATAGTCCGGGCGTTGTACTACTCTCGTAGCAACCTGGTACAATGGCACCTCCTCGCACAAGATTAAAACGTTTGTTGGTCGAATCAAATTGCAAAGAATATGACCACGGACTCGCATCATAAGTATCACCTGATAAAACAAATGCATTTGACGAAACAGTACCTCCTACTTCAACTACGGTAATACTTTGCGCCCCTGAGCTTCCTTCGGCTGAAACCGTAGCAACGTCAAGCGTCGTAGAGCCAGTTACATTTCCATTTACAATTAATTTATCAGAAGCTCCTGTGCCAGAAAAATCCACATCAACTTTTAACGTACCTCCTCCAATGAAATTTCCGGTTACAGTAACCGTATCATTGGTATCATTGTCTTGTAATGAAAATATTCCTTTAAGTGTGAATTGGTTAACAGTTATTGTCTGAATACCTAATACTGTAACAGTAGAGGTAGACTGTGTAGACATTTTTTCCCAATTTAGTAGATTTGAACCCGTTATTCCGTGTGTTCCGGAAGCGAATTGCAGTTCATCTTCAGACTGGTTATTAATTGATCCCCCTTGAGATAAGCCGCCAACGTCATCATCAGGATCACTTCCTCCATCAAGCGTTGCAGAACTGTCTAATGTACCTCCAGAAAGAATAAAAACATCCTTACCACTACCAAGCTCAACTTTACCTGATATTTCAGTACCGGTTTTAATCGTAAACTGTGAATCACCCTCGTCGTTTTTAATCGCAACTCCATTGCTTGCCGTAACATTGCCACCTTGAATAGTTACCGTCGCTGACCCACTGTTTGTTAATGTATCAATTCCAACTGCGAGACTCCCACTACCACCAGTAACAGCTCCGCTTACTTCAAGCGTGATATTTCCGGTGCCATCAGCTCGTGCTCTAATTCCAACTCCATTTACTGAATCTTCAGCTGTGACATTTCCAGACGTTTTAATTTCAATATCGCCCGATCCTTTGTTCCACACATATATACCGTCCGATGATTCACCTTCCGTATCCCCAGTTGTTGTAACTTTAGATTTTCCTGTGCCAAGATTTTCCAGACGTATTCCGGTTGCTGAACCAGTAACATTATTTGCTGATACCGTTAACGTTGTTCCTTGGGCAGAGTTTATCAATTCAATACCGTGTTTATTTGCTCCCGATCCTGTAACTGTCCCCGTAGAGTTAACTTCTATTGTTCCTGTTTTAGTATTACTCGCATAAATGCCGTGACCAGAATTTGATGTTACAGTGTTTGCATTAATCTCGATATTACTTTGTCCCTCACTCTTGGCAAATATACCGGTTGATGCTTCGCCCGTTACCGTTCCGCTGGATGATATAGTTATATTGCCTGAAGTATTAGTATTTACATAAATTCCACTTGTTGATCCCGTTACGCTATTAGCCGTAATAGTTACGTATCCGACAATTCCTGCACCTGTTTTATTTACTATAATTCCGTGAGTTCGAAGTCCTGACCCTGTTACCGTTCCTGCCGCGCTTATTAATACGTTGCCCGAAGTATTTCCAACCGTATTAATTCCGTGTCCTGAATTCGAAGTAACCGTACTTGCTGAGATTGAAATATCACCACTAACCGTTCTACTTACATGAATACCGTCATTGTTCTTTCCCAAAACTGTTCCAGTAGCATTAATTGTAATCTTCCCGCCTCCTGCGACAGAAGCATTTATACCCCTTCCTGAACCGGTGACATTATTCGCAGTTATAGTAAGTGTTGATCCACTAGCCGTCGTATTTTTTGCTGTTATTCCATGTTTGGTGTTTGCGCCCGAACCGATAATTGTTCCGTTCGCGTTAATCGTGATTGATCCCGTACTTGAATTATCAGCATTAATTCCGTGACCCGAGTTGGCAGTTACACTTGTAACATCAATTGAAATGTCCCCACTATTCGTACTCGTAGCAATTATTCCATCACTTCCTGTACCTTTCGCTAAAACCGAGCCTGTTGCTTTTATCGTTATTTTTCCATTTCCTGCATTTTCTACTCGAATACCAGAAGCCGACCCCGTAACAGCATTTGCTGTAACTGTAATACTTGTTCCGCCTGGAGCTCTGTTATTCGCAAATATTCCAGTGGAGTTAGCTCCTGAACCTTCAACATCGTCACTCGCACTAATTGAAATAGATCCCGTGCCAGAATTATACGCCCAAATTCCATGACCTAAATTAGCAGTCACTTTTACAGCCATGACTGTTATATTTCCGGTACTTGTACTTTTAACAAGTATTCCTTCGTTTCCGGTTCCGCTTGCGGTGACCTCTCCTGTGGCGGTAACAGATATGTTTCCAACACCTATATTCTCTGCATGAATCCCTTTTCTTTGCCCTGAAACAGATTGTGTCGTTATCTCAACGTTTCCAGTTCCTTCCATTCGAGCATCAATACCGGTGCTTGTTTCTCCTGTAACTGTTCCACTCGATGATATCGTAAGATCACCCGAGCCTAAGTTTTGAGCTCGTATTCCGCGTGACTTTCCAGTCACGCTTTGAGTTTCTACAGTAAGCGTTGTGCCTGACCTGTTAATAACGTGGACAGCATCTTTTCCATTCGTTAATGTAAAAGTTTGCTCTTTAGTATTAACCGATACCGAACCGCCACCTGAGTTTATCGCGTAGATACCATGTCCTCTTACGCCTGCTCTATTCTCGTCACCTTCAGAACTAACAGTTAATGAAAGATTTCCAGGGCCAGAATTACTGACATATATTGCGTGATTTGGAGCACCAAATCCCTTAATGTCTCCTGCTTCCGTTGCAACTATGGAAACCACAAGATTTCCTGCTGATGCATTTGTTATATGTAATCCATGACCTGAACCTGCAGTAACAGAAGCCGAAACATTGAGATTAACTGTTCCCCCTCCGGTTCGTTTAATTCGAACACCAGCATTTCCTGTCCCTGATCCTGTAACTGTACTACTAATATTAATTGTATTCGTTGAAGTTGTATCGTTGTCATCGATATATAAACCTGGCCCCGCCCGACCTATAACAATTCCAGTAGTTGTTACAGTATGTGTTCCTCTACCTGAAGTTTTGATAAAAATTCCATGAGAAGAACCTGTAACCTGCCCCGTTGTGAGAGAAATATTACCACCGGCACTGGCGTTCACGATATAAACCCCGTGTGTTCCAGACGTTGATGAAGTTACCGTTTCGGAAGCACTAACAGTAATTGTACCTGTGGAGGTATTAGCTACGTATATTCCATGGCCAGATTGTGAAGAAACTGTATTTGTACTAGAAACAGTGACATTACCACTCCCGGTACTTTTTGCGAAAATTCCTGCACCATTTTGACCGGAAATTGCTCCGCTCGATTCAATCTTCAAATTCCCGGAGCCGGCATTCTCTGCTCTTATCCCACTCGCAGAACCCGTTACAGCATTGGCCGTAATTGTGACTGCATCACCACTTGTAGTTGAGTTTATTGCAAGAATTCCATGTTTACCTGCTCCTGCCCCCATTACAGTTCCGCTGGCGTTAATGCTAATTGTTCCTGTGTTTTGGTTACTGGCATAAACCCCATGCCCGGAACTAGCTGTTACCGATCCATTCCTCTTAACTTCTATTTGAATATTGCCAGATCCCGTACTTTCTGCTTGAATACCTTGACTTGTACTGCCTGTGACTGCACCTGAAACCGATACAACTGTATTCCCCGATCCTGTATGTTTTGCTAATATTCCTGTTTCTCCAGCAACAGCTTTCATATTCGCAGTTACAGCTAATCCTTTTGAATAAACGTATACTCCAGCTTTTCCTGTTCCTGTACCTGTTACGCCCTCAGATGTAGTTATGGTAGTCGTTCCCGATCCTTTATTTACAGCAGAAACTCCGTGATCACCCGCAGACACAGATGACGTAACTATCGAAAGATTAGTACCCTTAGTATACGCGTATACGCCATTTCCACTAGACGTTTTTATCTCATCACTAGCACGAATAGACGTTCGACCGGTTCCCGTATTCTTTGCGATTATACCTCCTAAGCCGGCCGAAATTCCTTTCGCACTAACGGTAACTTTTTCTCCTTTACCATAGGCCTTAACCGCAGTTGCAGAAATCGAAGAACTAACAGTATGTAATATAAGGTCTACGTTACCCGTTCCTGTAGATTCAGCTAATATACTCGTCCCTGAACCTCTATGATCGACTTTTCCTTTCGTTGTTATCTTGATATTTCCGGTCCCAGTTGTCTTAGCATCTATAACACCTGTTGTAAAACGCCTACCAATTAACTCTTGCCCATTTTCCTCCTGTCTAAATTCGATACCATCGCCGCCTCTGAATTCCATTGATGCATTTGACGTTGTAACGTTTATCGAAGCTGAGGAACGAAACACTACTGTTATATCTGTGTCACCCTCTTTAGAAATCGAAACAGCATTTGTTATGTCACCGTAACATGTGTATAAACCGTCTACAACGCCATCTTCAAAACACCCGGCAACAACCGGATCTCCGCGAAAGAGATAATATGATTTAGTCGACTCCTCATGTTGCAAAGTATAGGCATATCTGTTAACAGTTACCGCCCCCCCTTTAAGAATGAATGAACCTGCTGAACTAGTTCCTGATACTTGCGCAACATTTATTCGTTCTGTAAAAGATTGACCTCTTTGCGGAACGCTAGAAATATCAAGTGTCGTTACGCCTGTCACATTCCCACTTATAGCGATTGAATCTGTACTTCCTGTTACAAAATTAACATCCAATAACACCGTTCCACCGCCAGCTAAATTCCCGCTGATTGTAGCAGTATCATTCCCTGCATTATCTTTCAGAGATAAACTTCCCGATAATCCCAACTCGCCAGTTGTTAAAGTTTGAGTGCCAAGTAACGATACTGCGGCAGCACTTTGTACCGTTATTTTCTCCCAACTCAAGAAATTACTTGCCGTTAAAGCATGGGTTCCTGTAACAAAATGTAATTCGTCGTTTCCTGTTCCTCCATCTAACGACGTACTTGAATGAAGCGTTCCTCCCGACATAGAAAATATGTCTATGCCAGCTCCTAGTTTAACGGCTCCGATTATTTGAGTACCTGTTTTAATAGTAAAATTAGAACTTGCACCGTCGTTTCGTATCGCGGTTCCACTATTCGCTGTAATATTTCCACCTTGTATGGTAGCAGTTACACTACCCGTTCGAGCTTTTGTGTCGATAGCAATAGCTGTACTTCCAGCACCTCCAGTAACTGCACCGCTTAAATTTAACTCAATATTGGAACCTGTATCGGCAAGTATTCCGATCCCGCTGGACGTTTCACTTGCAATTACAGCCCCAGATGTCGTAATCGAAATACCGGCGTTAAGTGTCGTAATTGATATTCCGAATCCGCCTTTACCAGTAACAATTCCATCAGTTGTAACAGAAATTGTATTCCGTCCTGCATCGCTAACTAAAATTCCTGCTGATGATCCCGTCACTGCATTTGCAGTGATTGTAATTGGATTTTCGTCGGATGTATCCGCATTTTTGATGTAAATACCGTGCTTATCTGATCCAAATCCTGTTACAGAATCCGCGGCATTTACATTGATCGAACCTTTTGACGTTCTCGTTGCAAATATTCCATGTCCAGATTGCGATGAAACTTCTCCTGAAGTCGAAATTGTTATATTGCTAACGCTTTTTCCAATTATGTGAATAGCATCTCCTTTTTCTCCTGTAACTGTACCGCTCGCTACAATTTGGAAGTCTCCACTAACATCATTTTGAGCCCATATACCGCTAGCGGAACCTGTAACAGAGCCGGCAGATACCAAAATGTTTGTACCTACCGATCTTTCATTTACTATATATATGCCGTGTTTATTAGCCCCTGAACCCGTTACAAGTCCAGACGTATTTACAGATATAGTTTTTTTCACAGTTGATGTATCGTCTATATCTATTCCATGACCAGAATGCGAAGTGATCGTTCCTGACGCATTTATCGTAACATTGCCACCCTTCGCACTAGTGACCCTTATACCGTCTCCCCCTTGCCCTAAAATTGCACTCATTGTCGAAATTTCTAGCGCACCGCTCGACTCGTGACTTACAAGTACACCTCTGCCCGCCCCTGTCACCTTATTTGCTGTTATCGTAGCTGACCCACCACTATTTATTAGTTGAATACCGGCATAACCTACCTGTAAATTATCGGAACCCGTCCCAATTGTTTCTCCGAGTGCTTCTATAGCTACAGATCCCGAATTTGCGTTTCTTACATAAATCCCGTCGCCGCTACCACCTGTAATTGTCGAACCACTCGTCGTAGAAACTTCTACGCCTCCAACACCTTTGGCATCAACATCAATTCCATCACCGGATTGAGACGTAACAGTTCCTGAAACATTTACCGAAGTTAGGCCCGTTCCGGAGTTTATTACAACAATACCTTTTTCACCCGTTAAATTTCTCGAACTGATCGTCAGAGAAGTTCCTTTGGTATAAGCATATATTGCCGTTCCACTCGATGACGTAACAGATCCACTCGCTAATACATTTACTAAACCTGTGCCAATGTTACGCGCCTTAATTCCTCCAGCGCCTGCTGTAATCGTATCAGCACTTACTGTAACTTGAGCGCCTTTTCCTTCAGCGTTTACTCCTAAAGCGTTTGAAGAACCGCTAATAGTACCAACAAATACATCGACATTTCCAGTTCCCGAAGATTCGGCATGAATCGAATTTCCAGCTCCTTGGTGCGTAACTTTTCCAACTGTTGTGATCTTTACAGGCCCGTCACCAGTCGTTTTAGCAAAAACAACGCTAGTAGCAGAACCCGTAGACTTAATTTCATTTGTACTTCTTTGTTGTCTAAACTCTACGCCTGCCTGTCCATTCAATTCGAACGCGGTCCTTGCTCCCGACACAGTCATCGAGGCTGCATCATCAAGAATGACAATGATATTTGTACTGCCCGTTTTGGAAAACGAATAAGCCTCTGTAATATCTCCAAAGCAATCAAATAACCCAGAATGAGTGGTGCTTTCAAAACACCCGACAGACAACTGTGCTCCGCGTACAAGCTCAAACGACTTCTTGGTTGAATCATATTCAAGAGAATAGGCATAATGAAACGCGTTGTATCGACCAAAAGAAAGTACAAATGAATTTGCTGAAGCCGTTCCCGATACATCTATTATTTTAATTCTTTCGACTCGTGCCGAACCCTGAACAGTAACCGTATCAATATCTATAGTCGTCGACCCAGCGACGTTGCCGGAAACAGTTATAACATCAGCACTACCCGTTGAAAAATCAATATCTAATCCAATTATTCCCCCACCGGTTAAATTTCCGCTTAAAGTAAATGAATCATTTGCATAATTATCTTGAAGAGAAATTGTTCCAGAAAGAACTAATTCTGGAGTGGTTAATGTTTGAGTATTTAGGAATGTTAACGTTACTCCCGATTGAACAGTGATTTTTTCCCAATTAACAAAATTAGATCCTATTAAACTTTGATTTCCCGAAGCGAATATTAATTCATCAGCATCTGCACCTCCATCAATCCGTGATGTAGAATGAAATGTTCCACCTGACATGGTGATTACATCTTTTCCCGCGCCCAGCTGAACTGCTCCAACTATTTCAGTACCAGTTTTAATAGTGAAGTTGGATACTCCACCATTATTTCTTATCGCAATTCCACTAGCGGCTGTTACATTCCCACCCTCAATTGTGGCTGTAACAGATTTTGTACTATTCGCTGTTTCGTCGATGTTTGTGTCAATTCCAATTGCAGAACTTCCTGTTCCACCTGAAACCGCTCCGCTTATATTTAGTGTTAAGTTTCCGCCGCCTGTTTTTGCATATATTCCAACACCCGCAGTCGAGGTACTTGCATTAACTGCTCCGGAAGTGTTTATAGAAATATCGGACAATAATGATTCTACCGAAATTCCACTGCTGTTTCTTCCAATTACTTCTCCACTTGTATTGATTGTAATTGTACTTTGTCCTGAATCTTCGATATGTATACCACTCGCCGATCCTGTTACCGCATTAGTTGTTATTGTAATGTTATTCAGATTAGTTTCATCAGAGCTTTTTACATAAATTCCATGTTTGCCGGACCCCGAACCGGTAACAGCGACTGAAGCATCTATATCAATCGTGCCTTGTGAGACTTTAACTGCCGAAATTCCATGGCCTGAATTTGACGTAACGAAACTTGATGTCGAAATCGTAATATTTGCTCTGCTCGGAGAATGAACATGAATAGCGTTATCACCTTGCCCAAGAACCGCTGCACTTGCCGTAATACTAAAATTTGTATTTCCTTTAGACTCGGCTCGGATTCCACTCTCTGATCCCGTGACTGCATTTGCAATAATCGTAATAGCACCTCCATTAGAACTTGTGTTCTCAACAAAAATTCCATGCTTCCCCGTTCCTGTCCCCGTTACAACATCAGATGCTCTAATAGATACATTAGCCGTACTTGCACTCTCTTTAACAACAATACCATGTCCGGAATTTGATGTAACTTTCCCGGTAGCCGATATAACTACCCGCCCCGTTACGCCCCTATGATCGACATATACTCCGTCAAATCCTTTTCCTAAAATATCTCCTTTTGCGTCAATCATGGTGTCGCCAACGCCTAAATTTATAACCTTTATTCCCCAACCTGATCCCGTTACTTGGTTAGTCGAAACAGTAACGGGTGAACTTGTTGCGGTTTGTTGAACCGTGATCCCGGTATACCCCATCCCTCCGTCATCTTGTCCGGAAGCGAAGACAGTTCCCTTAACGTCAATAGCAACCGAACCACCACTTTGATTGAATACCTCTATTCCATGCCCTTTACCTCCCAGAACAGTAATTCCACTTGCAATATTTATTTCGATATTTCCAGCCCCTCTGCTTCGGGCATAAATCCCTTTGCCCTTCTCACCACTAACCGCTCCTGTTGCTGAAATCGATAGCAATCCCGAACCCATGTTATCTGCCTCAATTCCGTACTTATCTCCCTTCAAGGCTGCCGTCGAAATTGTTAAATTATCTCCATTTGTCGCTGCCGTAGTTCCAGACATGTTAGTGGCCGATAATCCTCCAGAACCTATGCTAACTGTTCCACTAGTGGTATCGACAGTTAAGCTGCCACCACCGGAATTTATAGCAGTTATACCCCCGGGTCCGTCAAAACTTCCTGACGAACTTACATTTAATGTGAGATTACCCGGACCAGAATCGTGAGCAAGAATTACGTTTGCAGACGACGGTACAGTAGACCCCGTAATTGGACTAGTCGCTTTTAAAATACCAGCGGACGACACATAGACATTTGCGGCTAAGTCACCCGAGCCTGAGTTCAGTAAGTGTATTGCGTCTCCACCGGAACCTAGAACAGTCGCTGAGACATGAATGTTTATGGTTCCGCCCCCAATCCGTTCTACCTTTATTCCATCTTTGAACCGAGGATCCACATTTCCATGCGTTCCGGTTACGTTGCGATCTGCCGAAATAGTTACAACACCTGTCGCTCCTGTCCTCACAAATATTCCGTGCGAGGATTTGCCAAGTACCGCACCAGAGGTCTTAATGGAGATTGCACCCGTGCCACCAACATTCTTAACATAAATTCCGCCCGCAGAACCCGTGACTGCTTCCGCTGAAATCGTAACTAGAGCGGTTGTGTTTTTGTTGTCAACATAAATTCCATGTTTTCCCGTTCCCGCTCCAAGGACCGAGTCATTAGTGGTAATGAGGATCGATGACATTCCTGTCGTCGAGTTTGTTAAATGAATTCCATGTGCATTTGTTTTGCCGGTCACCTTTCGAGTATTGAAAGTTATACTCCCACCACTTTTTGTGTAAACTAAAATCCCTGCTCCGCTCGACCCTTCCACTGTACCCACAGTCGAAATCGAAATGTTTCCCGATTTGGTACTACTAACGTTGATTCCAGCGCCAGAACCAACGACACTGCTTACATTTATTGAGACTAGGTACTGAGGCGACGAACTCGCCGTGTTAGCCGTTTGCGCTAACCCGATAGTTCCTGTTCCTCCCCCAGTGCTAGTTGCACCTGCCGATACAAACACTCTGACCCCATCACCGCTAGCGCCACTTCCCGTTATTCTCTTCGTGGCTGAAACTCGAATATTGCCAGTAGCCGATTTGTTAACTTCTATCCCATGTCCGGAATCTGTCAGCACAAAACTTGACGTCGAAACAGTAACATTTCCTGAACCCGTGCTATCGATTTTTACCGCCGAGTCTTCTTTTCCAACAATATTGCCACTTGCCTCTATACTTATTGCTCCCGAACCTGCACTAGATACTGTGATGCCTGTCATAGAACCTGTCACTGCTCGCGCAGTAATTGTGACGGATGTTCCGCTTGACATTTGTTTGGCATAAATTCCGTGTCCATCATCTTGAGCACCAATTACATCACCTGAAGCACTGAGAGAAATAGAACCGTCACCATCATTTGTTATATAGATTCCATCTCCATAATTTGACCTTACCCCACTTACTGTGATCGAAACGTCCCCCCCATTTAAGTTTTTGGCATAAATTCCTTTCGATTTTGTACTCGTTAACTTCCCCTTGGCCATAATCTTTAAATTGTCGGATCCGGTGTTTACTGCACGGATAGCATTACCAGATGCTGTAACTGTCGCCGCTGTAATCGTTAAGTATCTGTTTTCTTTAGCTTGATTGATGGCATAGATTCCGTGACTTTCACTCCCTGTTCCACCCGATACCGTACCACTAACGTCAACATATATTGACCCAGATAGGGAATTTTTAAAATGCAATCCATGACTTGATTGGGATGAGACCGAAAGCGCACTCACTCTAATCTCGCCAGTACCCAAGTTTTGAGCGTAGATTCCTTCTCCTGTTCCCCCTTGAACGAGTTGTTGAGCCGAGATATGGATACGAGCATTGCCCTGTTGAGTGACTCTTATGCCTGTAGCGGATCCCGTGACATTTTGCGCTCTTACTAAAATATTCTTTGCTTTAGCGTTCGTACTAACCCATATTCCGTGTTTACCTGTCCCAGTTCCGGTGATACCTTCGAGTGCATTTACATCAACGCTTCCAACCGCTTGATGTACAATAGCTAATCCATGTCCAGACAGTGAGGAAACGGTTCCAACAAGCATTTGAACATTACCAGCATTCGTGTGTTTTATATAAATCCCATCCCCGCCTCGAGCAATTACATTATTTACAGCTGATAAAAATACTCTTCCGCTTGCTTCAGTTAGTACCCTAATTCCACTGGCCGAACCGGTTACTTTTTGTGTTCGGATTTCAACCTTACTGTCACTCGATGTTGTATTTTTGACGAAAATTCCGTGATGCCCGGAGCCACTCCCAGTTACATTACCTAGACTACTAATAGAAACTCCCCCGGCTCTTGTCTTATAAAAATAAACCCCGTGACCTGAATTGGACGTTACATGTCCCAACTTAAGATAATCGGCACCGCCACTACCGTCACTTTTGACAAATATCCCATGCCCTCCCTTTCCTAATACAGTTCCGGTTGCATTTGTGGTTATAGTCGTGGCATGAGGAGTTGGATTGTTAACATAAATTCCACTAGATGAACCGGTAACGTTATTCGCCATGATACTCACCGCAGAACCGGTCAGACTGTTTTTGACAAATATACCGTGGCGTGTCGAACCAGACCCGGTTACGTTTCCTGTAGCATTGACCGTAATAGACCCGGTAGCAAGATTTTCAGCTAGAATCCCGTGTCCAGACTTTGACGTAACGCTTCGAGCGTTAATTGTTATATTTCCAGATACGTTACTTTTGGCATGTATTCCCGTGCCGCCTTTCCCAAGAACAGTTCCAGTAGCTGTAATTGCGAGGTGGCCGGTTCCTAAATCTATAACGTAAATACCAGAAGCTGATCCTGTCACCTGTTCGGCTGATATCGTGACAGCCTTGCTCGTCGATACATTCGACACCAAAATCCCGTGTTTAGTTGATCCAGAACCTGTTACCGCATCAGACGCATTTACAGTAACAGCTCCATTAGATTCGTTTTGAACGTCGATGCCATGTCCAGATTGGGATGTAACCGTTGCCGCTGTGATCGTCACGTCGCTTCCGCTATTATTAATAACTATAATCCCAGGCGCGCCTTTGCCAAGCACCGTCCCATTGGCAGATACCTTGATTTCACCTGAACCTTTCTGTTGGACGCGTATCCCACTAGCCGATCCGGTTACAGCATTGGCCGTAATAGTTAAAAACGTAGCCGCTGTATTCCGATTTCGAACAAGTATGCCATGTCTGCGATCGCCATCGCCGGAAACTGCACCTGTGGCTTTAGCGCTGATAGACCCCCCTGCCTGATTTGTGATGATAATTCCGTGCCCACCTTTTCCTGTAACTTTGGTTGCCGAAACATCAAGATTTCCATTGCTAAAACTTGTCGCTGTTATCCCCGCACCAGCATTTCCCTCTATTGTTCCACTGGCTGAAATCGTTATATGACCAATACCCGAATTAGTTACTTTAACCCCATCCGAAGATCCTGTTACGGCTGCAACGTCAAGAGTTATTGATGCCCCCAGTGCAGTTGTGTTGCTAACAAATATTCCCGCTTTGTCATTTCCTGTTCCAGTAACAGAACCGCTAGCACTTACTGTAATCGATCCTCTTGCTATATTTGTTACATTAATTCCTTCACCTGACTGCGATGTAACAGCTGCGAGATTAAGACTGATATTTCCGTCGTACTGTCCACTTATAAGAATCCCCGCTGCTGTTTTACCTAACACTGTCCCACTTGCAGATATCGAAATATCTCCTGGTCCTCCGGATTCAATTAGTATTCCATGACCTGAACCCGTTACAGCATTGGCAGTTATTGTCAGTGATTTGGGGGCCAAGTGAGCAGCTTTGGCGAGAATTCCGTGTCTGTTCGTCCCTGAACCTGTAACAGATCCTGAGGCGCTTATTGATATAGCCCCTGAGCTGGTATGGACTGCATAGATTCCGTGTCCGGCCGAGCCCAAGACATTGCCAGTGGCCGTGATTTTGATATCACCTGTAGCAGTATTTTTCGTATAAATTCCGTGACCAGACTGCGAAGTGACGGCTGCAACGTCCACTTCTAAATTTCCACCTCTTGCGTTAGTCGCCAATACCCCTGTACCACCTCCAGCTAAGATTGCACCGCTGGCTTTAATTTTTAGATTACCAGTTCCGCTATGTTCAGCCCGAATCCCACTCGCAGAACCTGTCACGGCATTTGCTGTAATAGTTAATGTGGTTGCCGAATTGTGAGTAGTCTTAGCGAAAATTCCATGCTTACCTGTCCCCGATCCCGTAACAGCTCCTGATGCGCTTATCGATAGAGCTCCAGAAGCAACGTTTAATGCATTTACTCCATGCCCGGCACTTGCTGTAATCCCTAAAGCATTGACAGAAACACTGCCTTTATTCGAATTACTAACGAAAATTCCATCGCCATGTTTTCCCTGCACGTTACCAGTGGCGGCAACTGTAAGATTCCCAGTACCGGCTTGGGTGGCGTGAATTCCACTTGCTGACCCGGTCACAGCACCTGTTGTGATCGAAACATCACCAGCAGTGCCGAACGTAGACGAAACTAGAACACCCTCTTTTCCTCTTCCCGATCCCGTGATGTAACCTGTGGTGGATATGCTTATGGAACCTGGAGCAGACTTGGTAACTCGTATTCCACGTCCGGCATCAGATTTTATTTGGGTTCCCGTAATAGTGATATTTCCAGTGCCATTGCTATTAATAAATATCCCGTCGTATCCCTTTCCGTGTATTAATCCAGAGCTGGAGATCGAAATGCTTCCGCCAAAATTAAAGATGCTAAATCCGAATGTTGCGCCTGTTACAGAGCTCGTAACTAAATCGATCGCAGCATTCAAACCCAATTGCGTCACCGAGACTCCAGCAGATTTTTTGCCTTCGATGGAGCCAGAACTATTGAGATTGGCCGTGGTGGGGCTAGTAATTACCTCAGAATCTTCGTTAACCTTTACAATTGATATACCGTGTCCACCCTCACCAACTACTTTACCAGTTGATAACGTCAAAGCTCCGCTTTCATTTGATACGGCGAAAATTCCAAAACCTGAGCTCCCCGCACCAATAACTTCTCCCTTTGCTACAAGAGACAACGCTCCCGGCGTATTATTTATTACATGAACACCGTGAATATTGCCCGTTACAGCATTTACAGAAACTGTTACGTTTCCGGTATTGCTCGCCATATGGGTGTTGTAGATGTGGATTGCCGAGGAAGCAGATTGTGAACCCGTATTTGAGAGGTGTGGGACATCTTTCAAGTTAATCTTTATATTGCCGCTATTGTTAACAACCTCCATTCCATACTTGGTTCCCGCAAGTTTGAGTGTCGACGAGTGGTCTATGACAAGTTCAGTAGTTCCTGAACCCGTATTCTGCCACTTAATCCCTGATCCTCCCGTTCCAACAAAATGTTCAGCACCAAATGTTGCACTCAGAGTAATAGTTTTATTGGAACTTGAACTCTCATTTGTTACGATAGCAAGACCGTCGCGACCTTGAACTTTATTGGCAAAACTCAGGTTGATATTATCGTCACTTTTGGACAGAATGTAGACACCGGAGGCGTTCCCAGTGATCGCACCAGACGATTTAACAGTAATTGCACCTTTGGTGTTGCGTATGTCGATCCCAACGGAATCAGTGTAATTGGACGCACTGACTTCTTGCGTATAGACTTTTACATCGCCGCTACTTGTACCTGAGGAATTGGCGTATATCGCCGTCCCCACCCCTGAAAAGTTTATGTCTCCGGTGACAGAGAGTGTTACATAACCCCCTGCCTTAGCATTGAAAATCCCGGTCGCTTGGCTCCCTGTAGTAAGGTTTTGCCCTGAGGAGTTTTGAGTGAAGTTTATTCCGGCATCTGATGTTAGTTTGAATGCTGGTGTGCCAGACCCTTGAAAATTTACAGTCGCAGCGCTGTTCAGGGTTACTTTTAGATTATTAGTTCCCGTTGCGCTGAGAGTTTGTGTTGTAGATATTGTTCCACTACAAGAGTATTCAGAGGATTTAGTGCCTGAAGTGTTACACGGTGCTTGGGCAAGTGCGGGGCCTAGACTGTCCTGTACCGCGGATGCACCTGCATATATTGCTAAAAGGGACAGTAGATGGGGAGCAAAGCTAACGACCCCCATCGTAAGCTTAGCCAAGCGCCCACCTGAAACCAACGGGTTAGGCGAATGATTTGACCGACGGTCCATAAATTTGTCAGAAACTGTTTCGTCTTCTACCATTTACCGCTTACCCCCCCCCCAACAAAATATACCCATCGCCTCACGAGAAGAACTAAGTCTTACCGCGAGTAAGCATAACCACTGCTTGATGCCCCCTACAATGACCAAGTTCATACGCCTCAATCATGAACTCCACTCGACCATATTTCTTAAGCATTCTGGCTAAAGAAATCGCTTGCTACGAACGCCCTTTATTGACAGATTATACCATATTTTGAGATTAAATCCCACCGAAAAATGATTTTCTTCTGATAGTTTCTAGATTCTGGTGTAAGTAAATGCCATTTTCTGAGCAAACAAAAATCTCTTGAGGGGTTACTGAGAACGCCAATTTCTATTATCGTCGTACGCTTAAATTGGCATAGCAGGCTTCGGAGGATTTGCGAAGAATGTAGCGGGATTTGGCTAATCTTTATATAGGTTAAAGAGCCATTTAACAAACAAGTATACCTACAGCACTCGCTCTGACACAACGGGGCCTCCAGAGATGATGGGATACGCTCTTAGATTCAAATCGCCAAGCCCGTAAACAATCTTGTGGCAAACGCACTTTCGTTTGTTAAGCTCAAATTTCTGCTGTTGCTCATACAGGTATAAAACGTTCCAACATGCTACTTGTAAATTTCCTTTTTTAGAATTGACCACATAAACAAGACTAAACATCAACAAGAGGGGGAAGAATGTGGTTTAGTACGACCATTCCAGTCTCGAGCAACCAACGGAGACAGCGATCGTTCTTGAAAAAGTTACCGTGAGGTACGTAGCAATGGAATAATCGGCGTAACGTTATTCGGGGGAGTTTAGAATCTTGAATCAGACTGTATAGAATGCAAGTTCAGGATACTAACGAAGAATTTATACATTCTTGTGTCTCTACGTTGTGTTCAAGATATTCTTGTCCGTGAGAGTGTTGCGGAACAAAAAATGCCATTCCAATCATCGCCGCGATTATAGCGACTGCACAGAGAATCACAGTTATAATTATGTTGGTGCTCGAGTGCTTTTGACTGTCTACTTTCTCGTTGAGACTCTTCAAATCTGAACCAACTATCTCGCCTAGGTTCTTAACATATGAATCAATTTTTTCTCGAAGATTCCTCGTGTACGTGTCAGTTTGTTTCTCGTGCGCGTGATACCTTGTCATCAATCCGACGATTGATGCTCTTTTCATTGTCCTCCAACCTCTTGTGTAAGGCTAGGAATTCGGCCTTCAGCCAGTCTTTCGAAATTGAGTCGGTCATAATTTAATTCCTAGGCCTGTTGATAAGTAGCAAGGAATGTACCCATTGTAGCGTTATTCTTTGGATTTCAACGAGTCCTTGCAAATTGTCGCACGAAATGGTCTGAACTCGCTTCGTATACTTTCGTCAAATCTAGATTGGTCGAGTTGCCAGATGGCCTCTAACATGGGAGCTTCCTTTAACTCCTCCAACATCTAAACTAAATATTTTACCGTAGTTTCATTGTTTCGGTTACTTGTCAAAAGCCTTTTGTGACAGACTTACTCTTTGCCAAATTTTAGGGCGACCTTATTGATAGTGCGATCTTTGCAATTAGAATTGTCGACGGATTTAACTCGAAGCAGAAAATTTGGCAAAAAACGTTCAACGAGCTTTCAAACTTGGAGTTCAGTCGAACCTTACGGCGATTCATCAAACCAAATTCACTCTATCTCATATTTTGTTGCCCGTGATTCCGAAAGTTGCATTGATTCTGTATAGCGTTCTTGGAAGTTTGTTGTCGAGCCAAATAGTTTGCGAGCAGAGTGCATCAACTGCCTTTTTTGGAAAACTAAACATTTACCATTAGTAGAATGAAGAACGGGGTCGGATCACCTGCTAGTTTTCATCGATCCATCCCTGAAGTACAGACTGATGTGTATTTTACTCGGAGACTGATTGTCCCGTGGAACGCGTCGTTAGCTGTACAGTCGATGGGTTGGAAGTATTGTATCCTGCAGGGGCAGTGACTTAGACGGCGCTGTAAGTTCTGTTTGGGGAGACGTCTTTAGAACCGATAAAGATATAATGGCTGCGAAATCATCTATATGATCAGCTAATCTTGTGACCTCCGTAGAACGATTTTCTTTAAGGAACAGTGCAACTAGATTACCGTTAAACCTCAATAGACAATTTGTCGCACCCCATCGACACATTTTTGGCTGTATGATTGTCATCACGCTTAAACCGTAAGGAGTGCAAAATGACCGACTACAAAGATGATATTAACCAACTACATGAACGCATTAGCGATAACAGAGACAAGTTAAGCATTCGTGTTTCAAATACAGAGGCAACTGCCCACAACACCAAAGGTCAGATCGACCTATTCAAATGGGTAATAACTGGGCTAACCCTCAGTTTCTATGGTGTCTGTTTCTGGCTAGTTACGGAAACACTTGCAACAAAATCTGAACTTCAAGGTCTAAAATATGAAGTTCAAAGTTTTAAATCTGAGCATCAAGATTTCAAATCTGAATTTCAGGAGTTTAAATCTGAATTTCAGGGATTAAAATCTGAAGTTCAAAGTTTAAGCGCGGCTATGGAACGTATAGAAAGAAAATTAGAATAAGCGGATAGACAGGTAAAATTGTAAGTTGCAAAGACTCGTCTATAATACGAAATATAGATTTGAGTTGGTTGCTTGATTTGGTTATGCCTCGTCATTAGAGACAAGTTTGTTACATTGTTAAGAATTTAAATCACTGGCCCATGTTATGTCTTCTTCAGTATCACTATACGACTCAGGTGACATAAGTCGCGGCAAGTTAAGCAAACTTGAATCAAGTACCGACGCGAGTACCCTAAACTTCATAGGTCAGCTCGATCCGTTTAGCTGGATAATTGTTGGCCTGACCCTCGGTTTCTATGGTCTATGTTTCTGGTTGGTAATGGAAACGCTATCAACAAAGTCTGAACTTCAAGGTCTAAAAAATGAAGTTTATGGTTTCAAGTATGAAGTTCAAGGTTTCAAACATGAGGTTCAAGGTCTAAAAAATGAAGTTTATGGTTTCAAGTATGAAGTTCAAAGTTTCAAACATGAAGTTCAAGGTTTCAAACATGAAATTCGCGGTTTAGATTCCGCAATTCAAGATTTAAGTCATGCTGTAGAACGTTTAGAGAGTAAACAGGAATAAGCGTCTAGCCGCGCATAACGATAAGTTCCTGCGGAACTGTCCATACCGCTATTTATTGATTCGTTCTTGCTGTTTGATTTGACGATCGCTATTCAGTAGAAACAAGTTTGTCGAAGTATTCAAAATACGAATCGATGGCTCGTACAATGGCTTGTGCAGCCTCGCTTCGCGACTCTGCAGAAACAAGCCGCCTAGCATCTAGGATGTTGGTTAGATAACCAAGTTCAACTAACACTGCCGGAGCTTTCAAATCCAATAGAACGTAATATCCTGCACTTCTTAGCGGATAATCCACCATCGGAATGAGTTCCTTGAACTCATCAATCACCTTTTCAGCTAGGACAGGAGACAAATTCTTAGTTTGTCGCTTCCACAAATCATCAAGCACACTATTAGAAAGTTCATCTACCGCCAAATTATCGTGTAACATCCAGTTATTGGTCTCGATCATGTCTTCAGATCTTACTAATCCCTGTGGGGATAACGTAAACACTGATGCGCCCGATGCTACAGGACTCTCCGCCGCATCTGCATGTAATGAAACGAATATATCTGCATTCATATCTCTAGCAAACTCCAGTCTCTCGTCTAGTCCGATAAATTCGTCACCGTCTCGAGTTAGATACACAACATAATTGTCGTTCTTTACAAGTACGTCTCTCATCCGTTGAGCGACATCTAAGACAATTTCCTTTTCAATCGCACCGTGCTGCGAAGTACCCGGATCTTTTCCTCCGTGGCCCGGGTCAATTACGATAACCTTTCGCGAATCATTTTTCTGTTCCATCAGAAAATGAGGAATGATACCTTTAACTTGACTGTCAACTCCCTCGGTTTTCTTGCTCGAAGTATCAGTGGCAGGAGGAATAGAAATCGAACGATCTGGTAAGTCTTTGCGACGTAACTGAAACTCCTTTTGGTCAGGTTTTACAAATGGCCGGGGGACACGATTAGTCAGGTCATACATATTTGGGAGTTTTAGTCCCTCGACGACAGCCATATGGCCTTTAGCCAAGCCCGCAAAACTCTCAGACGAAATTCTTTGTAATTTTAGAACAGTTCTATATCGTTCATCCTGCTCATCTGGTCGCAACTCCAAAACGTTCGCAGACATCGGGTGTTTCAACTTCGCAACTAGAGCATAATCATGCCAAGTAAGTCTATCAATTTCGCTGTTACGGACATTATTCTCCTTGGTGACGTTCCATTCAATGTCCGGAAGGCGGATAATGATGGCAGGGTGATCTGAACTACCGTGGTACAATATTTGCCGTTTCAATGGAAGATCACTTTTGAGGACAAGCTGCGTTGCACGGCCTTCCATATCAATTCTTACGTCAGAGACAGTCTGAGCCACTGCTTCGAAATACATCGAAACACAGAAAAACACACCAGCAAGCAATACAAAAATGCTTCTGATCATTAACTTCAGACCTATTGTGACTTTAACTGAACTAAATCGTTGGGCGAGATTACTGTCAAAGGGTCAATCAAAACCTCTGTTTCAGACCTACCCAATTGTTCTACATTGGAATAGACTCTCAATCCATTTTACTATCATAAGTGTATAGTCCTGCAAACAGGTTTTCAGGATTTTTGATGAATCTTTCTGGTTCCTCTTTCCAACATTTGTTAATATAGTCGAAGATAGTTAAACCTTTGTGAGCCTTTAACCTTTTAGCAAAATTATAGGCATCTATAAAACTCTGGATGTGTTCCTTCAGTTTGTCATGTGTCTCATAGTGATACTTTTTCACAGTAGCTTCTTTAATGGTTCTATTCATTCGTTCCACTTGTCCGTTCGTCCAGGGATGATAGGGAAGTGTCAACTTATGTTCGATATTATTCTCTGAACAAACAGCGTCAAATGCGTTGCATTTGACATCCTTATTGATTTTAAGATTGGGTGATTCGTTTTCTTTCACCGAGACTTTAGGGTTTCTCGAATTAGTGAACTGACTGCCATTATCAGTCAAGATCGTATGGATAGTGTAAGGCACTTTTTCAATCAAGGTCTCGATAAACTGAACTGCGACTTCTCGCGTCGATTTGTCGTGCAGTTCAACGTAGGCGTATTTCGATGTGCGGTCGATGGCTACGAACATATAGAGCCGACCTTCTTCGGTGTTGACATGGGCAATGTCGACGTGAAAGTATCCGATCGGATACTCTTTGAACTTCTTGGTCTCGGGAGTTTTGTTTTCTTCTTTTGGAAGTGTTGATATCCCGTATTTCTGAAATAGCCGATGGAGATTCGATCTCTTTAAATGGGGAATTGAGTCTTGCAGAGAATACAAACAGTCATCCAACGACAACTGGGTTGTCGTCCGGAAATAAACACAAGCGGCTTCCTCTGCTTTAGTCAAACTCTTTGGCCGCGGGTCTTGCGGACCCGACCGTCGGTCTTCGACCGACTCACGCTCGCGCCATTTCAGGACTGTTGGCAAGCTTAATCCGTGGCGCCTTGATAAGGCGCGACTTGAGACTTCTTTGGGAGCCTCTTGGATCTCTTTTCTGATCGCATGCGTAGTGACTGCGTTGGGGTGTAATACCTGTCCCATAACTGTTTCCTAAAGATAGAATTGCTGTATAATGGCAGTATATCATCCTGAAAACCTGTTTGCAGGACTATACACATAAGTAGGCAAATCTTTGACACCAACGTACCTTGATCCTAAAAAGTCGATTTCGCAAATATGGCGAAAATACTAAACTGCCTGAGTACGAATTCAACAAAACAGAATATACCCTATACTCCGATGTCAGCAACTTTGCTATATCACTGTTCGCGAAATTTGCCGAATCAATCTCGTAAGGCGCAGTATTAGTAAGAGACCAGTCAACCTGCTGAGGATTTCTGTCAAAACTTACGTTTGCGTTAGCTTCAGACGGATCAGCTTTACAGTTAAGCGACTCTAACTCTAACTAACTTCGCGTTTGCAAACAGAACGAACCTATGATAGTATACCACTTACCAGTTCCGATTCGTCGGTAGCGGGAGGCGATAATACTCGAAGGAGTTCCCGCGAAGTACGCTGGAGTAAAATTATCGATGGGACGTTAGACCTAGCGTTGCGATCTATTCGAGAGTACTTAGAAATGTATATGTGACTGCTAAGTTAGATGTATAATCGCTAAATTTGCCTTCACTAATGTTGGCGTTTCAACATAATTTAGAATCAGACAGGGAACGTTCAGATTCTGTTATAATCTCCAATATACTTCGATCATCTCAAGAGTTGACGCAGTTGCTCTGTAAGCGAGTCCAATCGTTTTGTGATCGAAACGTGAAAATAACATGACACAGTTTTTCAATCAGATCACAGTTGATGCCGACGCAAAGTTCGGCATTCCACTGATTAACTGCTGTGCCTTAACCCAAACAATCTTGCCGCCCAATTTAATCCGACCACAAATCGGACGGCGGTCTCCGAATTACAGGACCAAAAGGAATGAACAAGCGTATTTTAATAGACGCTACTTTCGAAGACGAAACCAGAGTAGCGGTTGTTTCTAAAAATAAAATTGAAGATTACGATTTTGAAATCACAGGTAAGCAACAAAACCGAGGTAACACCTACCTCGCAAAGATCACACGCGTAGAACCCTCTCTACAGGCCGCTTTCGTTGATTTCGGTGAAGGACGACAGGGATTCTTACCGTTCTCCGCAATCCACCCAGACTATTACCAAGTTCCGAAAGAAGATCGCGAACAGCTTCTTCGCGAAGCCGAAGAGGAAGAGCGTGAGCGGCAAAATTCCGAATACTATCCGGAAGATTCGATTGACGGTGAGGATTACGAATTTGAACCACCAAGACCATTGTCAGACGAAGAAATCGCGCAAACGAGTGATTCGGGTAATGCTAGCGAAACTGAATTCGAATCTGAAGATGACATTAAAGAGGATGAAGATAGCATCGACTCACTAACAAGCGAACCGACCTTATCCAACGCTAGCAACGCCCTCGACTCTCGATCGGTTGCAGAAAGGTATCTTAGCGGTGATGCCTTTGAAGAAACGTCAGCTGAACAACGCCCTGAACCAAGGCAACGTCCGAAAAAGCGGCCACCTATCTATAAGCGTTATCAAATTCAGGAAGTCATAAAAGTTGATCAGGTTGTACTCGTTCAGGTTTTGAAGGAACCTAGGGGTAACAAAGGAGCCACGCTCACAACATACATCTCCTTAGTGGGAAAATACTCGATACTAATGCCGAATTCTACGAGAGGCGGCGGGGTTTCTCGCAAAATAGCGAACGTCGGCGAGCGCAAGAGATTAAGAAAGATTCTAAAAGACTTAGACACACCCTCTGGGTTGATAATTAGAACAGCGAGTGCCGCTAGTGCGGACGAAGATATCATTAGAGATTACGATTACTTAGTTAATTTGTGGAACAACATTCGAGAAAAAACACTTTCTTCAATAGCCCCCTGCTTGATTCATAAAGAAGGTGGAATTCTGCAACGGGCAATGCGCGACCTCAACGATCAAAGTGTTGACGAAATATTAGTTGACGGTGACACTGCTTACCGCGAGGTCATGTCTCTGTCGGAAGTACTGTCTCCTGACCGCATGCATATCATCCGTAAATGGGAAAAGCGCGCACCTGTTTTTGTCGCTCACGGAGTCGAGAATCAGTTAGACCGGCTTCACTTACCTACAGTTCAGATGAAGTCGGGGGGCTATCTTGTTATAAATCATACCGAGGCGTTAGTTTCCATTGATGTTAATTCTGGACGCTCGACAAAAGAACGATCGGTAGAAAAAACGGCGTTACAGACAAATTTGGAAGCCGCTGAAGAGGCTTGCCGTCAAATGCGACTCCGAGATCTCGCTGGTATTATCATTATTGATTTTATCGATATGTACGACAATCGTAATCGGCGGGCCGTTGAACGTAGAGTCAAAGAATGTTTGAGATATGATCGCGCCAGAGTGCAATCCTATCGAATAACTGCCCTCGGACTAATGGAAATTTCGAGGCAACGACGACGTGAAGATATCACTCAAGTGATATCGGTTCCATGTCAACATTGTGATGGCACCGGACATATTCTTTCGCCAGAACTCGCGGCTATTCAGGTTTTTCGAGCAATAGAATCTCGAATTCGAAAATCAAACATCGGTATGATCGATACTGAAGTACCGACTGAACTTGCGATCTACCTTCTAAACGAAAAACGGCGCATTATTGGCGAACTAGAAGACTCTACTGATACAGAAATTCGTATTTCTGCATCCAACGGGCTAAAGATGGGAGAGTATAGGATTAGCAAGAGCCGGGCGAAAAGCCAATCTGCACAACAGAAAGAAGACAGTTACGACTTGGATTCCATTCCCGATTCCCAATCTTTCACCTCAACCGATATACAAACTGCAGATGCTCATTCTGACGAAACTGATGAAATCGGAAGAGACGGTCAGTCGAAGTCTAAAAAGCGCAACCGTAAGAAACCTAGACGAAGAAAGAACAAGAACAAAGACCAAGAAAGTGTTGAAGAACAACTAACGAATAGTTCTATGATCGAGTCAGAGGAAAAGGCAAAGTCCGAACATGACCCATTGGCAGTATTTGACCAAGAACCACCAAGCGAAGATTTAAGTTCATCGGATACAGAAGCTCAACAAAACGAGAACGCGGGCAAGGACATTCCTCAGGATGAAACGCCTACGGAGTCCAACCCAGATTTACTTTCGGAACTCACTCCTGACGAGGTTGTGGAGAAATCTCAACCCGACCAAAGTAGCGGGGTTGAAGATTTGGAGGAACAGTTAGGGTCAGAAACTTCGGAAGTTGAAGACGACACTCAGGATGAGCATACGCCAGAAACGGTTGAACAAGACTCCGACGAAAAACCGAAAAAGGTTCGAAGAGGCTGGTGGAACCGGTAGGCATTGAAATTTCACAAAGCCAGTTCCTATAAACCCAACAACTATATTAACCCGGCAAGCGGCGACGAGGGATCAGCGTATTTCTTCTTCGCCATTCGACCGGACAGATAGGCTTCTCGCCCAGCAATAACAGCATGTTTCATTGCGTTTGCCATTCGCAGGGGATCTTTAGCTTCCGCGATTGCCGTATTCATTAGCACACCGTCGCACCCTAGCTCCATCGCTATCGTGGCATCAGAAGCAGTTCCGACACCTGCATCTACTATCACTGGCACGTTGGCTTGCTCAACGATTAGTCTAATGTTGATTGGATTTACTATACCTAATCCCGAACCTATAAGGCTTCCTAATGGCATGATCGCACAACAACCCAAATCTTCCAGTTTCTTGGCAAATACAGGATCGTCAGAGCAGTACACCATCACATCAAAACCCTCCTTTAGTAGCGTTCTAGCAGCTTGTAATGTTTGCTCCATTTCGGGATACAAAGTTTTCTGGTCGGCAAGAACTTCAAGTTTAACTAGGTTCCATCCGCCAAGTTCTTTTGCTAGGCGCAGGGTGCGGACCGCCTCATCTGCCGTAAAGCATCCCGCTGTGTTTGGAAGGTAAGTAAATTTTTCCGGCAAAACATGATCACTTAGCCGGTCTTTATTTGGATCAGATAGGTTAACGCGTCTTAATGCGACCGTTACAATTTCTACTTCTGCGACCTTTGCTGCTTCTGCGTTTAGTTCATACGATGAGTATTTTCCTGTTCCGATGATCAATCGAGACGAGTAAGTCTTACCGGCTATCTCAAGTGTATCGTTACTTGATGCTTCATAAGTCCGTGGTTCCATTTTGTTCCCCTAGTAATTTGAGACTAACCTCCCCCTACAAACTGGACAACTTCCAGTCTGTCTCCTTCTTTTAGCACAACATTAGGATGCTGTGACTTGGGTACAATCTCCAAATTCCTTTCAATGGCGATTCCCCTAGGTTCATCCGAGATTTGTTCAACCAGACCTTGAAGGGTTATCCCGAGATCTACTTGCATTGCCTCCCCATTTACAAAAATTTCCATAAGGAATACCTTTCTTTTATCGGGTTTTTAGGTTGAAGTGTCTTAAAGGAGTAACCTGCACAGACTAATTTAACAAATTTTGGCATAACTATCCGGCCAATCTCAACTCGTTCCCTCGGATAAAGCTTGCTGGTCTTAACAATTTCCCTATGAAGTTAAATGAAACCGACGATAAAAATAGCAATCTCTGAGTCTGTCGAGAGAGGTTTAAAACAAGGAAATCGAGTCAAATCCTACTATATCATAATTTATGGCAAAATAGCCCCAGCCGTTAGCCGCACAATTATCGAGATGTATTTCCGCGTCAGATATAATCGCTTGACCAAATCGCATCCAGACGACATTCAAAAAAGCGTATGCTTGGATTTATTCATCGAGTCCGACCGTTTTGTCGTCACCGTCCCAACGAAGACATCGGAGCATACCGTCTTCGTGTTTGTAGACCTCCGCACACACTTTAGCAGGTTGAACGAGTCCGTTTGCCTTCGTCTCATAATTAGTCAGAAGACTTACTCCTAACGCTAAGCTGACTGCAACTCCTAAAATTATAAAGTTGCGGTGGATGCCATCAAAGTGTGCTTTTGTATTTCGTTCACGAGCAAGCGCTTGTTCATCGATTTTATGTATTACGCTTTGTTCAAACTTATCCAATTTAGTCTCAATTGACGCATCAAGGTTCCGTTCAAACTTGTCAAAACGCAACGAAAAAGCCTCAAATCGCTGAACGGTAAAATGATGTTCTTTACCATCAGCTGCAACTTGTTGTTTGGTAGGCTGTTTATCTATTGCAAGAACTTCTAAATTCTGAACAACTTCATTAACAGACTGGGCAAGAGTATCAACTCGCTGCACTTTAGACTGTTCCTGTTCAGCAAAAGCCTCTATTTTATGAACAACCGTTGCAACAGATTGCGTGAGCGTATCAACTCGCTGCACTTTAGACTGTTGTTGAGCCACAGCATCTACTTTTCGAACGACCGTAGCAAGAGATTGCGCGAACGTATCAACTCGCTGCGCTAAAGACTGTTCCTGTTCCGCCAAAGCCTCTAATTTATGAACGACCGTAGCAACAGACTGCGTGAGCGTATGAACTCGTTGCGCTACAGACTGTTCCTGTTCCGCCAAAGCCTCTATTTTATTAAAGACCGTAGCAACAGATTGCGTGAGCGTATCAACTCGTTGCGCTACAGACTGTTCCTGTTCCGCCAAAGCCTCTAATTTATTAAAGACCGTAGCAACAGACTGAACGATCGTGGCTACATTCTGACCGACATCATCAATTCTCTGATTGATGCTACCCTCCAATTCTTTGGGAATTATATACTTATTGACACGTTGCGTGTCACAGGTATACGGTTCTGAGCTCTCGACCTATCACCCCTCTTTCGAGGGTCACTAGGTCTCTCAAACACAATATCTCCGAACTCTCCAGGTAGATTCCCGCCCGACTTCGCAATGCGAGAGATATTGATGGCGGCATTCACATCGCGATCGATTTGAATACCGCAGTTAGAACACGAGTAAACGCGTTCTGAAAGAGACAAGTCTGTTTTGATCTTGCCACATCCAGAACACATCCGGCTCGTGTTTTTGGGATCGACTCGCGTAACTTTACCACCGGCACTTTCAGCCTTGTAGGAAAGCAGAGTTGCGAACTTACCCCAGTTCTGTTCTAATATACTTCGTGCAACCTTAGGGTTCTTGGTCATGTTTTGTATTTGTAAATCTTCTATTGCGAGATTGGGAGATAACCGAACGATCCTCGTCGTCTCTCTATGGATGTAGCCGTGCTCACTTTCGCGAACCCGTTGACATTCTTTGGCATAACGAGTTCGGGCTTTCAGATAGGATTCACTTCCCCTCGTTTTTCCCTTCCTGTGTTCCGGAATTTTCTTCCCCTTGTCTTTCTTGACTTCTACCCTCAATTTCTTCTGAAGTCTCTTTTGTCGCTTTAGATCCCGTTTACGGCCTTTGACAATTTCTCCAGTCGACAGAGCCACTAAATTGTTCACGCCCATATCTATGCCAATCACTGAAGCATCAGACGGTTTGACTTCATTTGTCGTCGTGACCACAAACTGAACATTCACACGACGTTCCGTTACGACTATACGAACCAACTTGATTTCACCTTGGGGAATATCGTTGACATAGAACGGATCAAACCCCTTGATGTTGACAGTCCACCCTTTCTTACGTTCTCTTAGATGAAAACTCCCTTTCGGACAGTCAAACGAACGCATTCGCCTACGGGGCTTAAATCGCGGAAAACCGACTTTGCTTGCACCCTCTTTGACCCGCTTAAAATAGTTCTTGAACGCTTTATCCAAACGATTGAGACAAGAACGCATAACGAGTGCTGAGTACTTACCGTACTCCGCATCATCAGCCCGTATTTCCGTTAGTGACTTACACTGATCATAGAAACTGATAGACCGACCCGTTTTTTTGTAACAGTCTATTCTCTCTTCTAATGCACTGTTATACAAAATCGCTTGCATCGCGATGAAATCACGCACTTTCTTGTGTCCGCCCTTGCTAAGTTTGGCGGTGCGCGTATATGTTCGAGTGATGACAGTCGTAGACTCGATAACTGAGTCATTAGCCTCAAGTTCCATGAGACTTCTCCTTTCAGGATATATGATGACTTCCTTTATACTACGGTTCGTTAAATCTTTCAAGAAAAAAATTGAAAAAATGAAATGAGTTCCCAATATTGAAGAAAATTTGTGAGTTTGCTCTTGAGTGACAAACGTTGGTAATGAACCATTCTAAGGGGTGTCAAACCAATTGAAAGAGCCGGTGCTTAAAGCAAATCAAAGCACAGATTCAAGTTGCGAAAAATGAAACTTCAAGATCACAAATACGGATAGGCATCGTGGTGGATGAGTTGCACACAAATTTTTGAGTGGTTGGCTAACATAGAAACTTTCGTATAATCTCCCGGTTACTCCGCAAATATGGGAGTGAATCGCCTGAAAACGCCCTATCTGTATGCCTTCTTTTTCTCGTTTTTGTGTCAAAAAGTATATAGTTCCCAATTCTTTCAAATGGGTTTCAAGTACGTTAGAAGCGGTATCTTTATCTAATACAGAAAGCATTACAATCTCCCTTAGTTTGAACCGAACCAATCTGGTTTCAGTTAGGTAATAAAGGAATACACAAATCCCAACGGTCTGTCAACAATTTGAATCGTCACACTTGTCTAGTCGAAATATATTAACTTCGTAACGTCCCATTCTTCAAGATGACGAAACTCTCGCGAAGCGTAGCGTTGGGAAAAGATAAACAACAAATTCGAAATTTCGGCGACTAACTCATCCAAGAGCAAGGTAATTTGCGATCCAGTTCACCCGAAAGTCATAGAATTTCGAAGGAGTAAGGCGTTTCGCGATGGTTCTACAATCTTAAAAGGCATTTCCGCGTAGCTTACGCAAAAATAATTTGGTATTTCTTTATACTTGTAGTATAATCAAAATTGTAAGAGCGGCTTAGATTTCAGCTTCCCTACGTCTCTGCTACTTTGCCGAATCCTTATTTATCCGTCACAAATAGGCTAGTGAGAAATACTTCGACTGAACTAAATTCATTATGACCAAACTGATTTATGCGCTGAGCGGTCCCAACCTTAACCTACTCGGCAAACGTGAACCACAAATCTATGGATCTGATTCTCTAGAGAGCATTCACAAAAGAATGCGCAACGGTGCAGGTAATGCGCGTGTTGAGACCCGACAATCAAATCACGAAGGAACTCTTGTCGATTGGATCCAAGAAGCTGGCAACAAAGCTGATGCCTTAATCATTAATGCAGGCGGCTATACACATACTTCCATCGCCATTCATGATGCTTTAAGAGCACTAAGTATTCCTATAATTGAAGTCCATCTTTCAAACCCATCAGCACGCGAACCATTTAGACATGTCAACTATATATCTCCTGTCGCCTCTGCCACTATTGCAGGATTAGGCGCACTAGGATACGAGCTTGCAATAAAGGCAGTATTGCAATTGATCGACCCTACCGATAACAAAGGAACGAGTTCTTATGAGTGAAAAGAAAACCAAATTTGATGCCAGTGTCGTAAGAGAACTGGCAGTTATACTTCGCGAAGCTGATCTCGGCGAAATCGAAGTTGAACACGCAGATTTTAGAGTTCGTGTGCGTCGTGCAGCATCTAAGGTCGCTCCACAGGTCGTAATCCCTACACCTAGCCCAACCCCAGTTGCTAATGTAGCGCCGCAGACTCAGTCTCCTCCATTGCCCGAACCTATAACTCCTATCTCAACTGCCGAAATTCCTTCAAATGCGATAACGTCTCCGATGGTCGGAACAGTTTATCTGCGACCAGAACCGGGGGCTGATGCTTACATTGAAATTGGCAAGCAAATTTCTAAAGGCGACACGTTGATGCTAATAGAAGCAATGAAGACTTTCAACCCGGTAGAATCTTCAGTTTCCGGCACGGTCAAAGCTATTTATGTTGAAGACGAACAACCCGTTGAGTTTGGCGAAGCTCTGGTTTTGATTGAGTGATTCTGACTATTTCGGTTCCATTTCGACGACTCATATGTCAATAGAAAAAGTTTTGATAGCGAATCGCGGGGAAATCGCCCTGCGGATTCATCGCGCCTGCAAAGAAATGGGCCTGGCTACTGTGGCCGTTCATTCGCAAGCCGATCGTGACGCGATGACAGTCCGTTTAGCCGATGAAAGTGTTTGCATCGGTGGACCACAATCCTCGCAAAGTTATCTAAAAAAGTCAGCTATTATTTCTGCAGCAGAAATAACGAATGCAGATGCAATTCATCCCGGATACGGTTTTCTTTCCGAGAACGCTCAATTCGCGGAAATGGTGAACGCTCATGGATTGACATTTATTGGGCCTAGCGCTGAACAAATTCGCATGATGGGAGACAAGATAGTCGCAAAACAAACCATGACAAGAATTGGTATTCCGGTTGTCCCCGGTTCCCGAGGTGCAATATCAAGTATCCCAAGTGCCAAAAAAGAGGCAAACTATATCGGTTACCCTGTCTTAGTTAAGGCTGCTGCCGGCGGGGGTGGTCGCGGAATGAAAATCGCACAGACTGAAGATGATTTGGTAAATGCAATAAATACTGCTAAGACCGAAGCGGGAGCTGCTTTCGGTGACAACGCAGTCTACCTCGAAAAATACTTGGCGAAACCCCGGCATATTGAAATTCAGATTATCGCTGATTCTCAAGGCAATGTCTGTCATTTGTGGGAGCGTGATTGTTCGATTCAGAGAAGGCATCAAAAAGTTCTCGAAGAAGCTCCTTCTCCGGCAATAGACATGACCGCACGGGAAGAAATCGGAAATATAGTAACCAAGGCTATCGGTCAACTTGGATACCTAGGAGCCGGAACAATAGAATTTCTATATGAAGATGGGAATTTTTATTTCATAGAGATGAACACACGCCTGCAAGTTGAACACCCTGTGACAGAAATGATTACTGGCATCGACCTTGTAAAGGAACAAATTTCGGTAGCATCAGGAAACAAACTTTCGTTTACCCAGGATCAAGTAAGTTTGAATGGGCATTCAATTGAATGTCGAATCAATGCGGAACACCCTGAAACATTTACACCTTGTGCAGGAAAGATTGAAGAGTTTCACGCTCCTGGAGGCCCAGGTGTTAGACTAGATAGTGCTGCATACGCGGGTTATGATATTCCTCCCTATTACGATTCATTGATCGGGAAACTTGTTGTACACGGCCCGACCCGTAAAGAATGCATAATGAGACTTAGGAGGGCCTTAGACGAGATGGTCATAGAACCTATATATACAACTGTAGATTTACATAAGCGCTTAGCCGCCAACAATGACATCTATCATGGACAGTATGATATTCACTGGCTCGAATCCTATCTAGCGCAGAATCTGTAATCTATCGTCATCTCATTGTTATTAGAGAAGAATGACAGCACGTTTCGGAACTTTACAATTACTCGACAGTTATTGTCGAGGGGCGTTTCCTATGTCTGACAGTCGATTCGACTTAGATATTTACTTTGTAATTCCTGACATTCGCGGTATTTTCAGACTAGACGCTATTCATATTCCCCGGCGACTGAAACAACAGCTCAGGCAAGATCAATTTGAGATTACAGTTAATGAAGCGTTTCCCACGGTAATTGAGAAATGTGCTACGATCACTAAACAGCGACCAGAAACTTGGATCAGTTCACCAATTATCAACCTCTACTGTAATCTGCATCGCGATGGATTTGCTCATAGTGTGGAAGTTTGGGATGGCGATGATCTGGTTGGAGGTATCTACGGAGTTGCTTTAGGCTCGGTGTTTTTTGGCGAAAGCATGTTCTCTTCAAGACCCAACACTTCGAAGATTGCATTTATGCACTTGTTAGCTCGATTAATTCGTTCCGGATTCCTTATCTTAGATGCACAACTCTCTAGTCCGCACCTAGAACAGTTTGGATTGTTGCATGTTTCTAACGAACAGTTTGAAGTTATCCTTGCGGAGCTTCTAAAACACGACAGAGATTTTGGTGAGAACAAACCAATTTCAGGTGCTGAAGTGGTCGAGATAATCGAGTCGGCTAAATATTAAGCAGAAACAGAAAGTTTTCTGAATGTAAGTCTTATCTTAAACACCAGATACGGTACTTACACCCTAAGTTCGTATTGATTTGATCTATTTATTTGTCAACTACCACCCCCCCCCCAGAATTCTGCCTTCTCCTTAGACAAAAACAACTTCAACTCAGATTTCTAATAGGTATTGCGTCACCTATTTGCTGGCCGGAGCACCTAAGCTATATTCGAAATCTCTAACGAGTGTTATTCCTCGTCCTCAATTGCTTCTCCCCCTTCACCTACCGGCTCGGCTAACGTTTTCGCCTTCATGTCTTCTAATGTTTTTGCCAAATCATTAGTACATTCGATTACCCAAATATCGTAAATCGCATGGTTTAAGGCGTTCAATCCTGGTGAAGACGCAAACATCCACCCCGAAAACAACCAATCATCAGTGGATTGAGTTACGGACTTTATCTGCAAAAAAGCTACACTTTCTGGAGGCTCTTCAGGAGGTGTCTGATGACATGTCTTGAGAACAAGTTCCAATGACCCAAAGGTCACAACTTCATCAACACTTACCTCAATGTCAGTTGCCTTGCCAGTTATCTTATCGAGAGTTCTGAGTACCGCCCTGTCGACTTCAAAATATGTCGCAGACTCCGCATGAAGCCCCAAAGCAAAAACAAAAAATACATGTGTGATTATACGAATCATTGTTCGTTAGAACTGTCTGAGCCGGACATTAACTCTGCAGCCAAAGTTAACAGATCTACGCTACCACGAGTATAGATGATCTCACCACTACCGTCTTTAGCTATCTCATCAAATCCCCCTCCCTGTTCAATTGATATGTAAGCATTCCCAAGCAAACCATCTGTCGTTACGCGTGCATCCGCGTCATCAGCTAAAGTTAAATTCTTGTCAACAGACAGCATAACAACAGCCTCTGCGCGGTCAAAGTCTGCTTCGATAGACTGGACAACACCGACTTTTACACCGGCTAACCGGACATCGCTCCCAGTACTAATTCCGCCAATATTATTGAAACGAGCTGTCAAAAAATAACGATCATTGCTCGTTCCTTGGTCAGTTGCGGCTAACATGTACCATAGGAAAAGCCCCGTCACAATAGCGACAGCTGCACCGACGACAGTTTCAAAAGCTCCCTCACGCATTAGGATCCCATGCCTCGTAATCTGAATCTGCTTTTTGACGAATTCCTCGTTTAGACAAACTACCGGTTGGCTTTTCGGCGTAAGGCGTTCCTGTCATATTGGGACAATGATCAATTTCCCAGTTTTGTCGGCGCAAAGGCTCGACAGTAGGAGGATTCTCGAAAGTGTGATGTAACCATCCGTGCCAATCTGCTGGTACTTTGGAGGGTTCCGCAAGTCCTTTATAGATAACATAACGTTTGTGACGACCGCTTACGCTCGGCTTTTTATCTTCGTAATATATATTTCCATATTCATCGGAACCGATTAGCTTAGACCGTCGTTTTATGTCAAACAACGTTCCTACCGTGGCTTCTCGCCACCAAATGAAGAATCTTGCTAACATCAGCTAGGAGTTTTCCAAATACAAACGAAATTGACTATATAATACCATGATCTCAATTTTCAAATGCAGTTTGGTTTCAAACCAGTAACGATCATGCAATCCGCCATGTACTATTTTTGAGAGGCTGGTCACTCATTCACTATACCACGTAGAATGCTGGAAATTGAATATCAAAAAAATTTTCCTTGTAGAATCGGGAAGATTTTGATAAACGAAGCTCACGGATCACTCTATGCCCGTAATGAAACAGCAATCCCAAATATCCCTGCTCGACTCCCTCGAGGCCAGCGACTCTTTTGATGAGGCAGTCAAATCACAAGCTGTCTACGGCGTGGCGCCATTGTCGCAGGTTACATCCCTACCTTTTGTTAATCAAGTTTCCGATCCACTGGCGTGTTTAGGTGCCTACGGTGCAAAGACCACAACAAATCAAGCGACGAGTACCGGCCTGTTTTCGCTCGCCACTAGTTTAGAACAGCTCGGTGTAGTCCCCAATGATGAGGAACTCGCAACCATACTGCGAAAGGAGAATCTTCCGCAAGACGTTCTTGTAGACGCACTATTAACGCCTGGCGGCCCACCTCAATATGCGCATGCCCTGAAGATTGTTGCCAGTTCGGCTTCTCACGCCGAACCTATTCGATTCGAAAAAACACTTCAAGGACAATGGACAATTGCTCTGACAAACGCTCTATCATTCGGTGGTCGCATTTCGTTTCAAAAACTGAATCCCCTTAAACCCGATTCGTCCGCGGTAGTTGTTGATCTGGCTAAATTTATTGAGCTCGAGGGATTTGACTATAAGAGATGTATTGCTGTTCTTACAGATTGTGCTGACCAGGTCGGGGTTAACGGTGTTGTTCTCGTAACTGGACTTGCTGCATCCGTGATGAGCCTCGGTTACGAATACGGATCAACAACAGGTCAACAGATTATCGTCGAGTTGTTTTCTTTATGCGACGCAGTTCTGACAGGCAAAGCAAAAAAATCAAACCTTCCGGAGCTTTTAGACTTTTCAGTCGAAAAGCAAGATTCAGTCAAACATGTTCATCTTGCGATTCTACCGTTAGCAAAAACCGTACATGACACACTCGAATCGGAAAGTTATGGTCTCTCTCCTGTTTTGGATATCGTCCCTCCGCGAGACGGTGCACAGAATCTTGTAAATTGTGCAAGATTAGGAATGTCATTTAGAGCCCCCGAGTCTCTACCTAAACTCTTAGAAAAAGTACACGCTTCAGTAAATCTCTCCGAGCTTGAGGAACTAAGTTCTGCCAATTTACAACGGTATGGATTCTCCGATACCATTATCCAAAAAGCTGAAGATGCGATCAACCGCGGAAAGACCTTATCGACGGCATTCTCACGAGTAACCCTCGGTGATGAATTGATCACCAAAGACTTGCAACTAGACCCGAAAGAATTCGACCCCAATGGCTATGGAATTCTCTTAGCCAAAAGTGTACCGCTCGAAATTATTAAGAAAACTGAACGATATTTGAGCGATTGGAGGCAACAAACGGCTCGAAGCCTACTCGCAAATCATAAACTCTGGTCAGAGTCTAAGATGGAAGACGAAATCGAAATTGCCAAACTTTGCTTACCATTTACCTCAATCCCGCCGTGTGTTTCATTGTCTGAAATACCGAATTCGGCTACCATCACGGAGATTGAAAATTATGATATTGGCATAGATATCATCGTTGAATCTGATCAAAGCAAAGTTACGGATGTACGATCCCGTCTTGAAAAAATAAAGAAATTGCAAACCTCCCAGACTTTCGATAGTGCCAAAGAGAAGACGGTCGTATCTCTCGATTCAGGTAAAATCGATCGAAGACTAGCAGTTAGAGCCAAACTACCTGACCGGCGCAAAGGTTATATTCAGAAAGCTTCCGTCGGTGGGCACAAAATATACCTTCATACGGGTGAGTTTGAAGACGGAAAATTAGGAGAAATTTTCCTCGACATGCATAAGGAAGGAGCAGCTTTCAGATCTCTGATGAACAATTTTGCAATTTCTGTTTCGCTTGGCCTTCAGTATGGAGTACCTTTAGAAGAGTTTGTCGATGCGTTTGTTTTCACGAGATTTGAACCTGCAGGTGAAGTCACCGGAAACGATCGTATTCAAAAAGCAACATCAATACTTGACTACATATTTAGAGAACTTGCAGTCTCTTACCTGAATCGAAAAGACCTCGCTGAAAATCATGATCATATATCGCACCGGGGACTCGGGCGTGGCAAAGCGGATAGTTCGGAGATTCAAGAAATAACTTCAGAAAATGCTAATCAACTAATTTCCACTGGATTTTCACGAGGTCAACTACCGGACAATATAATTATCCTCGACAGGCGTCGCCCCCTAACTGACACGAAAGAAACTGAAAATGAAAAAGAACAAACTAGAAATTATCTCGGAAATCCATGTTCTCAATGTGGGAGTTTCACTTTGTTTGAAATAAACTCGCTGGAAGCAATTTGTGATACTTGTGGTTGTCAAACTAACGGGATTCAAGCTAGCGGAGATTCATAAGGCGGAAAAATTGTTAATCGTTTATTCTCCAAAGTGATCGTTGCACTGCCATACAGCCTCATAACACAGTGAACCAAGCGATAATTGTTTTATCCTTAGATGTTAAGGAATAGGGCCTCTCGAGGGTCATAGAGACGATAGAGTTCGCAGGCAAGCAGTCACCATTGGAGGGTTTGTTTGAAGATTCCACACTATATAAATCGGAGATTTCTCTGAATACAAGGTAGGAATGAATTTATAAGGATCATAAGGGAAGCGAATTTCGATAACTGACAGTTGCGTTCATGGTCATGCAACGATAACTACAACGATATATCTACCCACAGGTCTTGAATATATTAATGGCGATTATATAGATGGCTACCAGCCATTATATCTTTATTGGTTCTAAAGGCATTACCCCAAACAGAACTTGAAGCTCCGTCTAAGTCACTGCCCCTGCGGGATACAACACTTCCGAACTCGCTGACTAGATCACCACCCGACCGACGCAACTCCGCATGTCTTGAAATGTTGATAGCGGCATTCAAATCACGATTGATCGCAATACCGCACCCCGAACACGTGTAAACGCGTTCGGAAAGTGATAGCTCCTCCTTCACACTACCACATCCAGAACACGCCTTACTCGTGTTTCGCGCAGACACTTGAATAACCTCACCTCCAGTCTCTCTCGACTTGTAGGTAAGCATAGACTTCAAATATCCCCAGCCTTGTTCTAATATACGCCGCGACAACTTGTTGTTCTTTACCATATTAGGTATCTGTAAATCTTCTATAGCCATATTCGGATGCTTGTTGACGATCTCACGTGAAATCCTATGCAACGCATTCCGTTCTCTAATCCGCACCCGCTCATGTGTCTTCGCTAACTTAAACCTGACTGCTCGATGTGCGTTACTCCCCTTCGTCTTAGGTTTATTGTGTTTACCTGTTTTACCTTTACGCGGTTGCAAGTGTAAGTCTTTTTGCAAGGCCTTGATCTCTGAGTGATCGCGATTGCGACCACCATACTCCGTGCCGTCAGATAATACCGCCAGAGAGTTAATGCCTACATCTATACCAACTATTGGAGTATTCGACGGAACGATCTCTTTAACTTGTTCTACTACAAACTGGACTGTTACACGTAACGCCGTCTTCAGTATGCGAACTAACTTGATCTTGCCTTCAGGGACTTTTCTAACCTTGATACCCGGCAATCCCTTTATCTTTATCTTGTTGTTTGGCAGTATCCTGAAACTGTCCGTCTCTAACGATCTAATCTTTCGATTTAAACCTTTAAACCTAGGTTTCCCACCTTCTTTCTTATAGAATCTCACGAACGCATTGCATAATCGCTTCAATACGTAACGTTGTGAAGTCACATTATACCTTGCTAGTCCTTCGTCTGTTCTACGTAACTCTTTTAGAAGGCCACCGCAATCTTAAAAACTTAGCGTCTCTTTCGTGTCGTCGTAGTGTTTATTGATCTGTTCTAGGAAGTGGTTATATAGCCAGCGATCTTTGGCTAATCGCTCATTAATTGCTTTATGGGCAATCTTCGTACAGAGCGCGGGTTGCTCTATCGTTCGAATAACAGTTATGTGTGTCGGCGTTGACATGTTCGTATTATACCATATATTCGCTTGTACGGGTAGCAAACTATATTATTGCCATATTAGTCATTCTATTGCCGCGGTAACTAAAAAAAACTCAGTCAACCTTCTGCAACCAAAGCATAGCCTGAGCATTCCTTGTCAGGAACTCCTCGCTTAACCAGGCATAACCATTGATACCCCAATTTTCTCCCCAAGAATTTCGCACCTTTAAGTATCTCCGATTCTCGTATACGCCGTGTCCGACGACCAAAACTGCATGTAGCATATGAGTCATCTGAGCCGACTCATACTCCACGATCGCCAAGTTCTCAATGATAGAAGGCCCCCTAAATGCTCGATCTATCGCCAATGTGATGACAATCGGGTAACCTCTCTCTAAAATATCTAGAGTTTGATCCACACCAAACTCTGCAAACTCCCCTTTAGCGTAAAATAAAGGCTGTGGATTATGCGGAGGAACATATCGACTATAATCTGGGGTTTGCTTATAGTTCCATGCTTCCTCTAACGGTTGACCATAATGACGAACTGCCGCTGAAACATCAGGAATTGTCGTTCCTGCCCCAAGACTTGCTCTGGAGAATCTTAATGCATGGTAATACAACCATTCGACGCACAGGAATCGACCTAAATTTTGGAGAAATTCATGCGCTGCTGTAGTTGCAAACACAAGACAGGTCTCTCTTTCGCCTTGATCTCTCGCCGAACCAAATCTGTTACTGAAGTCAACTTTTATTTCCATTTTCTACCACTCAGTTGTGAATTATGCCTTCTTCAAGTTCAGCCTCCAGTCTATATCTTATATTAACCAAGTTACTTCTTGTGATTTTTCTTGGAAACGGACAGGTCTCTTCAAGCAAAAAATCACCCGTTACCAACTCTGGTGGCTTGGTTATAACTTTCCGAAGGCTCGGCGTTCCAATTCTTTTCCTATCCACAATTTCTGTTTTGTCTTCTAGGATTGCAAATCCTTTCTCTTCAATGGCTTCGAAATCCCAAGCGTACCCTGCTGATCCCTTCTCTTTCAACCTAAACAAAAACAAGTCGTCTCGGTTCGCAGGGATAGCACATTCCTCCTTATCGTCAGAGAGACACCATACATCTAAGTCGTCTATATTTTCGGGGTTATAGTCCTCAAGCAACGTTCTTTTGATATCCGATAATTTTATCGTTAGTAACTTTTGACTGGCAGAAGGAGAAAAGCATCCCATCCGTTCATAAGCGTGAACCGTAGCCTCATAACTTGCACCAAGCCTAAGCGATGCTTGGTAAATGTTCACAGGATCTTCCAAATCACTATTACTCCATTTTTGTCTTACTTGAAGATTAGCTAACAGGAAGTTTGGAAGCAACAGATCCTGTACAGACACAAAATATTCGTCCTCAGGGGACTTAGGCAAACTTTCTGCTATAAACTTATACCAAGCTCTAAAATTAATACTTTCCTCCTTATTCGAAGTATAAAGTAAGATGCTTAGTGCGAAGGCAGAAGCATTTCTTAAGAGCCTCACTGACTGAGATACCGATAACATTAGACCTGAACCGCGTTCTAACTTTAACAAAGTCCCAATAACGTTGTTAAGAGGCCTCAGAATCACGGTTACTCCAAGCCTAGAAACCGCCTCAAGAATATCAACTCGACCAGTCTTGATCGAAGAGTCAAAGGTATCTAGTTCGTTGTGTAAGGCTTCAACGGAATTATGCTTAACGAATAACAAACTTAGTTTTCTAAGATTCTCGTCTCCATTTGCGTTCTGCGTTCTAGATTCTAATACTTGCAAGAAATCCTGAAATTCACTTTGGTCATCTTTTGTGAGAGCAGAAGCTGGAGCAACCGATACGTCTTTTGAGCTGTCTTTAGTAAGCAACTCTGCTGTAAGCCAAGCGTATGGCCGATCATAAAATTTTGCTATCCTATCTAGAATCTCCCCCCTAATTTCCTTACTAGTCTTCTCCAATTCTAACAGCTTAGGCTTCTCTATATCAAGATTCCTTGCGGCTTCTTCAACACTCAATCCTAAGAACATTCTGGCCCGCAGTAGCCTCTGGCTAGAACACCAGTACTTTCCGTCTCTCGAAGGAAAGTTTCTATTAGAAAGTGCCTCCATAACCCTAACCTAATAACTCTACTTGGTCTACAGAAAGAAGCCCTAAGCGCCTATACAAACATAAGACTCTCTTATCGGTCATCAATGATGCCCGATATCTTAATGAACAAGCCGCTTAACTTATATAATAACAAACACCCCAAAAATTTTCAAGAGCTGTATTATTTATAATCAGTATTTACTACCCTCGAAGCATAGACGTGTTCAACACCAAAAACAGTCTTCAAACCAACAAGTTCACTTGGATTGGAGTTACATTAGGAATTCGCTCATTTACCAAAGGCTTGTAGGTGTCAATCAAATAACGTTCGACACCATCCCTAAATTGCATTTCTAACGTTGCCCAAGTGGTGAGTAGCGTACCTTCAGCTTCACACCTCAGAATTCTTTCATCTTTTTGATGCACTGATAGTCGCTCAAAGAATGCTCCTTGACCGATGTAAACCGCCCGGGGGTTGCTTCCGCTATGCCATATGACGTAGACACCATAACCCGTAAGGCCTTGAGGGTTAATCTTCAACAGTTCATACCATCCTAAACTGGTTGGATCTTTGCGCCATTCTAAAAAAATTTCAGTCATAACATATTTTCCTTGTAGTCTCTTGATTAACGTGCAATTCTGGATGAAACCGGGTAAACGAGTACTCTTACCATGACCAATTGAAATCATCTGAATTCAGCGTAAAGTCTAACATGATTCATATAGTAAACAGGTTCAAACACACTTGGGGTCTCGAGATTTTGAGAACAAGAAAAGACCGCCCTATCCTGTGAGTCATGATTAACCACTGACAGGAGGGAATGCTCCCATCTCACTATAATATATGTGTTGGCTGACTTTGCAAGTTTTTGATATAACGCGATTGACTGACACTACGGAAAAAGAAGGATATCTGTGGCTCAGGAGGCGGCAAAAAAAGACCCTTCAATCAAATCGACGTGACCTCACACGTTGCGAAAGTCGAAACGTTGTCCTGAACTGGTTAAATCGGTATTACAAATACGAGAAAAACATAAAACTTGGATCGAAGAAATATGCTATTAGAGATGTACTTTCATACGTATAACTGGTATAGATCGTACCTATGCATAAACGGTTTTTCTCCAGTCTAACCACACCTGGATCGAAAAGACATGGCTGAAAATCATGAACATATATCGCACCAGGGACTCGGGCGTGGCAAAGCGGATCGTTCGGGTACTGTAGGATTAAGTCTGGAAATTCCAATTTTGGGAAAAGCGTTTTCAGGGGATTTTAAAATCCCCTGAAAACGCTTCTCGCGCTCAAGCAACCCCGAAAATACGGTTCCGCCGACGGCAGAACGGATAGCCAAGTCCAACGCAACCACATTTCGCCTTGTCACGCAATACTCAAAGAGCATTTGCCGACTTTTATTGAGGCTTGCAACATTGCTAAAAGGTTAAAGACACTTGATGGTTTTACTGTCTTTGACTTTATCAACAAATGCTGGCATGATGAACCAAACCGATTCATAAAAAATACCGCGCATATGTTTGTAGGACTGAACATCTACCCACAAGTAACTACCTGAAAATTTCAAAATTTGGGTGGTAAATTTCAGATTCCTTTCTACACAACGAGATTTTGCCCTTAAAACCGCGGTTCATTCCCTATACTTCCCATAAATGTAACTTACTCTACCTTTTTCGTTTAACCTCTAAAATGTGTCTGAATCAAACTATAGTCTTGCAATTCGACCACTTATTTATATACTAAACCAAAATGTCACTGCAATTTGAGGATTCTACTGGTTATCTTCGTCCAGGAACACACGCTGTATCTTGGCAAGAAGTTATCGAACTATGTGGATTCAACGATCACCGAATGGACTTGCTAGTTGGTTTACGAAGTGCACTGTTGAATCTTAAAGTAGCAGGTTGCAGTAAGCTCTTTTTAGACGGAAGTTTTGTGTCGATGAAAGTCGAACCAAATGATTACGACGGTGCTTGGGAAAGAAAAGGGGAAACCTTGATCTTGTTGACCCAATACTATTATCGTTCTACAACGATCGCAAAGACATGAAGGAAAAATACAAAGGTGAACTATTCTTGGCCGATAATTTTGCAGAAGGCAAAATTTATTTTAGGGATTTCTTCAGAACTGATAGGATAGGAATTGCTAAGGGCGTATTACTCGTTGACCTACGAAGTGTAAAATGATCACCAACGAACATCAATATGAGCTAACTAAAATGCATGCGAAAAATTTCGAACGTGCATTGGAGAAATTCAACGAATCTTGTACTGAGCGGAAAGACTTAGACCCTCTTCATCGTAAAGCAGTGCGAGATAGTTTATGCGGACAAATCGAGAGTTTGCGCCACGAACTTGAAGAATACGAGAACCTAACTAATGTTGCTTCACCCATTGCCGAAATCGCCCATATCGATGAACTACGGGTTGGCCTAATCCGAGCAAGAATCATTGCACAGGTTAGTCAGCAAGAACTAGCCGAAAAGTTGGGCATGGACACCATGAGACTTGTCAAACACGAAGTAGACGCATATTCTGAGATCGAGTTTTATCGTCTGTTAGAAATTGCTGAAGCCTTGAATGTGAAGGTAAGTCAAGAAATTCGAAGTTTCTGTCAAGGGAATTCTGCAGAGAGTTCAGCTACTATAAAAAACTATATGGTCGAAGATACCCTATAGGGACGGTTGCATAAGACTTGTCCCATAACTGTTTCCTCCAGATGGAATTGCTGCATAATGATAGTAGATCATCCTGATCACCTGTTTGCAGGACTATACAGCTAATCTCGCTCAATCAATACTGTTTTTTTTAGAGCATTCTTGCAATCGTTATCACATTTTGCGAACTGGCGTTATATTCTTTTTCCAATAAGTCTTTTATGAATGCAATTCAACCTCGGAAACGAGACAAATTGGGATGTCATTCCGAAGGTTATAACTAGGCCGCCTCCTTCAATACTGGCTAGACTGTAGGTCGTTACATTCTAAGAACCGCTTTTATAGGTAGTTGCACTTTGAAACTGTTGCGAAATAGCCGAAAATTTGACATATTCACATAAATGATGTATAGTAGTATTACGCTACAGGTAAGCGATTTTAGAGCAGTCGAAATAGAAATGGTGTAGAATTAAGGTTCGTTCGCTTCGACGAACTTTCACATTTTAAAAAAGGTCTATAGTTATGGACATGATGATTCATTCAGCGTTGATGTCTCGTTCGGCAATGGTCGACAGCGAGATAATGAAGTTTCTGAAAATTATAAATTTCAAGAAGATTGCAGATCAAGTTGAACCTAAGATACGTTCAAGGAAGGGGCGCGCAGGTTTTCCGGTAGAATCGATGATAAAAGCGACCTTCTTAGGGAACTATTATGACCTATCAGATAGGAATCTAGCCGCACAACTACAAAAGCAATTAGATTTTGGTGTTTTCTGCGGGATGTATCATGACGAAGACTTTCCAGATTACTCGACGCTGTGTGATTTTCGCAATACCTTAGTCCGTTCGGGTTTGCTAGAGGAAGTTCTAGACGAATTCAACTCACAATTCGAAGCCCAAGGCTTGAAGGTTGAAAAAGGCAGTATAGCGATCGTTGACGCGACGGTGATTCAGAGCGCCGCCCGTCCGATGAAGAAACCAAAAGAGGAAGAAGTGCAAGAGATTTCTCAGGAAGAAGCGCAGGAGGTTACTAGGGAAGAAGTGCAAGAGCAAGAAGTTTCTCAGGAAGAAAGGAGTAACCAGGAGCCTAGGCAATTATCAAAAGACCCTGATGCGACTTTTCACAGGCGAGGAAATACCTGTGTTCTTGGTTACAAAAAAAACCTAGCGACCGATGAAGAAGGGGACGGGGAGAAAGTCGTTGTGCGCCCAGTAAACGAATCAGAGTGTATCAATTTTGACAAGATTGCTGATCCGAAACGCTTTGACGGTCGATGGATTTACTCAGACAAAGGCAGTGCAAGTAAAAAGAATAGGGACTATCTAAAAGAGATTAATATGAAATCTGGCATCATGCACAAAGCCAGTAGCAACAAGCCCCTTAGCCAGTCACGAAAGACCTTCAACAGACTTATTTCTAAGAAGCGCTGGCGGGTTGAGCAAAGCTTCGGGATACTTAAACGGAAGTTCAACTGCTCGCGAGCAAGATATATGACGATTGCAAAGGTAGCCGCCGAGATGATCTGGAAAACAATATTTATGAACACCTTAAAGGCATCCAACAAGTTAGCTAAACAAGTAAATTGAAGTAGGAATCAAAAGAAATACAGACAGACCAGAGTAAGAAACCATGAAAACGGTAAAAACTAGGAGAAACACCCCGAAAATTAAGTGAAATCACCACTATTTTTGCTCGAAACTAATCGTTTTTGGCTAATCATTGAGAAATCTTTCTTGAAAAAACAGATTTTCTCAAATTTCTCACTGAATTTTGAGATTTTTTTCGAATCTGCCTATTTCGCAACAGTCTCACTTTACGTACAGTATAGGACGATCTTCCCTTCTCTAAAAGACCAAGTTTCCATAATTAGCGAACCAATGCAATCTCTAGTCCACGAAAGTATTTGCGCAAGTTAAAAGTGTATGCTAGTCTAAGCGTTAAATCATTACATTGAGTCGGCGCATATACCGAAGTAAGCGAGTCAATTACATGTTGCAAGACGACATCATCAACGGAAGCTTGTTCTCCACGAACTTTTTTACGGAGACGACGAACCTAATAGATGGTTCAGGGGAGCTAGAGGTCGCGAGGTTTAGGAAGGATGTACGCTCGGTATTCGCTAGTTTCCTAAAAGACAAGAACCCCAACGAACGTCAAACGACGGATAAGTTAATCCTACCGATCCTCAAACTGCTCGGCTGGGAAGATGTCTTGCAAGAACAGAACCTAGCGGTATCTGGCCGAACCGACGTTCCGGACGGTCTTCTTTTTCTCGACTCACAAAATCGACTTGCCGCTGAAAGAGAAGAACACCACTATCAACGTTTTAAGTATGGGTTAGCCATTCTAGAGGTTAAGAGGTGGACTCACCCGATAGATCGAGAGATACGCGAATCTCCGATCACGATCTCACCAGCGATGCAAATGTTGCGATACATGCGACGTGTCGATGTTCAGACAGATGGAAAACTGAAGTGGGGTATCTTAACGAATGGAACCCAATGGCGACTGTATTATAATGGTGCGCGGACGATATCGGAGCAATTCTTCGAACTCGATTTGGGAAGTATTTTGCGACTGAAGTCGTACAAGTATCAGAAATACCTCCTTGATGAAGAGCAGTCGCACCATTGGCTAAGAGTTTTTCACACTGTATTCAAGAAAGAGTCCTTTAGCCCACGGACTATTGATGACAAAACCTATCACCAAATAGTTCTCGATGAAGGTCGCTATTATGAGCAGAGAGTAGGGAACAGCATTTCAGACAAAGTGTTCAATGAAGTTTTCCCGTCATTGGTAAAAGCGATTGCAGACGCGTCACCGAAAACCTCATTAAGCGAAGTGCGTGATTCAGCCTTGATCGTTCTCTATCGACTATTGTTTATTCTCTATGCTGAAGATCGTGAACTCTTACCGGTTCGCAGTGAGAAATATAAACTATACAGTTTGCGTGAGAACGTTCGAAAAGCGATAAGAGGACGGATCAATGAACGCTATACGTATTCTCAAACAGCGACACGGTTTTGGAATCATGTTTCGTTACTATTCGACCTACTAGACAAGGGCGACGATGTGATTGGACTTCCGCAGTATAATGGTGGTTTATTTGATCGCGAAGCCCATACACTAATAACCAGAATAGCAATAACCGATCACACGATGGCAAAAATTATAGAAGCTTTGTCATTCGAAAAAACGCAAAGTGGTTATGATTATATCAGTTATAGGAATTTATCTGTTCAGCAATTGGGGGCCATATACGAACGTTTGCTGGATTATCATGTCCATAGATTAGACGACGAAGTCGTTATAAGGCCAAGCACATTTTCTAGAAAGAACACGGGGAGTTATTACACTTCAGAAGACTTGGTGAAGTTAGTCATAAAAGAAACGATTCAACCTCTGATCGACGCAAAGAAGAAGGAATTTATAGAAAAATTTGAGAAGTTAAAGACATCTGAATATGCGGCGAGCGAGAAGAGCGCTTACATTAGAGGAATAGACTTAACGTCTTCAATACTGAAAATGAGGACTTGTGATCCTGCGATGGGTTCCGGTCACTTCTTGGTTTGCCTTGTCGACTATTTAGCCGATGAGGTAAGCGATGCCATCGCAACAGTTGAAAACCTCGTTCATGATTATTGGGGTGAATACAAATCACCGATTATTGCAGAGATCGACGATATACGGAAAAAGATAATCGGTTTAGCGCACGATAGTGGTTGGGAATATGATGGCCATCAGTTGGACGATAGGCGCATACTGAGACGAATTATACTCAAGCGATGTATCTATGGTGTCGATAAGAATCCCATGGCGGTGGAACTCGCGAAAGTATCTCTTTGGTTACATACCTTTACAGTTGGGGCTCCGTTATCATTTATCGACCATCATTTGAAGTGCGGAGATAGTTTGATTGGATTATGGCTGACGACTGCTCAAACGAACTCGGATAAATACGGTTCGCCTTTGATATGGTCTGATCAGATGCAAAGGCTTTATGGAGCAACCAAACATCTTGAAACTCTCGAAATGATACCGGATTCGGAAGTCTCCGAAGTGCGACTTTCATTCAGCAAATATGAAGAATCAGAAAAATTGGTTGCCCCCTTAAATGCCATCATGAATTTTATACAAGCTCTGGACTGGATAGACCTAAAAGATAAAGACACGCTTGCTTCGGTGCAGGGATTTTTTGATGGTCGTTTTGGAGATCAGATGGATATCGTTCATGGTAAAGAACAAGCGAAGAACGGCAGCAAGGATACGGCTGTATTTGAAGAGACGTTGTCTGAGGTCAGGAAAATCATTGACCGTGAGCGATTCTTAAATTGGCAGGTTGTATTCCCAAGTGTCTGGACCGATTGGGACAAGGAGGATTTGGTAGGAGGTTTCGATGCGATAGTGGGAAATCCGCCTTGGGATCGAACGAAGTTAGAGCAAGTTGAATGGTTCTCGGAACGACAGTCCGACATTGCGTTTGCAACACGTGCTTCCGATCGAAAAGCCATGATTAAGACGTTAGTTAAATCCCGTGATCCGTTAGCGCGAGAATACAAGGAAGCTTCAAATCGTTCCGAGTCGTTTAGAAAACTGATTAGAGATAACGGGGAGTATCCCCTATTGTCTGGAGGTGATGTAAATCTTTATTCCTTGTTTGTAGAACGGGCTATGAAACTGGTTAAACCTGATGGTCGTGTCGGATTACTTGTTCCATCGGGTATAGCCCATGATAAGACCGCCTCCAAATTCTTTCGTTCCGTATCAACAAATGGGCAAGTTCGGACGTTCTATGATTTTGAGAATGGTCGACGTGAGACGGGGCAACGCCAGAAAGGTCAGTTTAGGTATTTCCCCGACGTTGATAGTCGATTCAAGTTTTGCACACTTATTCTATCGAAACAGCCCAGCGACGAACCAATCCAATGTGCTTTCTTTCTTCACGATGTCTCTGAGATTGAAGATAATGAAACTACCATTGCGCTAAAAGTCCGTGATTTTCAAAAATTTAATCCAAATACCGGCACGATGCCGATATTTCGGACAAAGCGAGACGCAAATCTCGCAACGAAAATTTATGACACATCTGTTCCCTTAGTCGTCCATGCTGAAAACAAAGAAATCAAGGCATGGCCGGTTAGGTTTACTACGATGTTTCATATGACCAATGATTCAGGGTTATTTCGTTCGGAAAAGGAACTTAGAAAAAAAGAAAAAGCTTATCATATCGGAGAAAACGTGTATGACAGTGCCAACGGCAAATGGTTACCCCTATACGTAGGCCGAATGTTTAACCAGTATGACCACAGAGCGGCTTCGGTTGTCGTGAATAAACAAAATTTGAAAAATCCTCGGTTAAGTGAATTAGTATCAGCGCAACAAAAGGAAGAGCCCTCGTTCGTGCCCAATCATCATTCTTGGGTGTCCGAACATAAAATTAAAAAAATTTACAACGCCGACTGGTTTTTTGCGTTCAGAGCAATCACTAGTATCACAAATAATCGGACAATGATTGCCTCTGTTATTCCTCGTTCCGGAGTAGGTAATACAGCTCAGTTACTGTTGTGGGAAGGGGATCCTTCTGAAATTAGCGATCTAGCTCTACTCCTAGCGAACTTCAACAGTCTCATATTTGACTTTACTGTTCGCCAGAAAGTTCAATCAACCTCTCTAAACTGGTATATGGTAGAGCAGCTACCTGTAATTGAACGAAGCCGGTACAAGGATGTCTTGTTCGGAACAAAAACTGCCGGTGAAGTTGTAAAAGAGACCGTATTGGAATTAACCTACACCGCTCACAATATGGCTCCGTTTGCAAAAGATATGGGCTATACTTCGGACGATGATCAGGTGAATCCTCCATTTAAGTGGGATGAACTTCAGCGAGTTAAACTCAAAGCTAAACTTGATGCCGTCTACTTTTATCTGTACGGACTCACGGAACCCACCGACATTGAATACATTTATTCATCTTTTCCAATCGTTAAGCGCGAGAACAAGAGGAATTTTCAAAATGCCGATATTACAACAAAACTGTGCCTCGACTACTTGAATGCCCTATCTGCTGGCGATCCAGACGCGTCAATTACGGCGTGACTGAGATGAACTCCACAAAACTAACTTTACAGTCCTGCAATCTGATACTCTAGAACTTTAACGGATTTTTCAACCAAATTTTCTTGAATCTGTGGTCTGAATCCCGTCATTATAGGTCTGTCGGAAGAAATAACAGGATTACTAGCGCGGAAAATGCCTTAAACTTTGTGTCCGCGTTCGCATTGAAGTGATAGGCCTCCTTAGTGCAAGCATTCTGAAATAAAGAGAGCATTCTCGGTGACTTTGACAGATATGGTCGTGAGCCATAAAGTCTACTTGCCAATAACGAGACTCCACTCAAGTCAGGTTGTTCAATCATCAGAGAACTCTATCAAGTATAGGACTAACACAATATAGACTAAAATTGCCAAACTCAAAAGTATGTGTGAAAACATCTTATTCTCCGGGTATGAACTTCTCTAAAAAATCGAATAAAAATATTCAAACTCTATGTGTTCAGCTTCGCAAACGGGCGATCAGGATGATATACTACCATTATACAGCAACTCAATCTAGAAGAAACAGTTATGGGACAGGGATTACCCAACAACGCTGTCTATATCCGCGATGTTGACTGGAACAAGTAATTTTATAACCAGCAAAAAATGAGTTACCAGACTTTTTGTTGCAAAATTGAAAATCGGAAAATATCTTACTTGGTAGGACAACACTGAAAACGACTAGTTGCTCGAATTTCCATACTTTGTATTGCGGAATCGTATTGTAAGGTTAAAGCGACTAGGCGAAAGTCTTGATCCGTTGCCACGGGGCGGGTATCGCAAAAAGAGAACTGTTCATAGTTATTCTTTGGAAATCGGAGTAATTTTACACTTTTTCCCTGATGCTACTCTCAAAGAAATAGCGAATCACTTAAACGAGCATATGAGAGAAAAGTTCTGTGAAAGCACAATACGAAATTTTCTCATAAGTAGGGGCATAACAAGAAAAAAAAAGACAGTCTACGCAGCAGAACAAGATCGTCCAGATGTAAAAGAAGCACGAGAGAATTGGGACTGTAAAAGTTTCAAAGCAGAAGACTGCTTTTTCGTAGATGAGACGGGGGCCGCAACCGATTTTACAAGAACCCACGGTCGCAGTTTAAAGGGTAAGAGACTTGTAGCAAAAGTTCCGCACGGACACTACAAAAATTGCACCTGTATTGCAGCTCTTACAACAGAAGGAATGGTCGCCTGCAAAAGCTATGATCGTCCAATGAACTCTGAGATTCTGAAAGAATATGTCGAAACAGAACTGAAACCCAAATTGTTTCCAGGAGCAATAGTGATTTGGGATAATTGCTCCCCCCACAAAAATGCTGAAGTAAGAAAGATTATCGAATCGACCGGAGCAAGACTCGTCTTCTTACCTCCCTACAGTCCAAACTTTAATCCTATTGAAATGGCATTCTCTAAATTGAAAGCCGATTTGCGAAAAAAGGAAATCAGATGTGTGACGACTTTGTTAAAGTATCTCGAAAAAATCGGAAAATTATACACTCCACAAGAGTGCAAAAACTATATTATTTCTAGCAATTACCAGCTTAGTATTTGAATCAACTTGATTTGCAAACGCTCTAAAGTCTTCTCACAGTTAGTATACTCATTAAAAGTGATCTCCCCTTGCTAAACTCTCTCTTGTTCCCTCTAGCATCTCAATGCATTCAGGAATCGAATCCTCAGCTATTGCCTTTTTAAACGATCAAGTGGAGTTGGTGCTTCACTTCCATAATAGAAATCGGCATTCAAAAAAACGCTGTTCGTACCTCGTTTCCTCCGAACAGACCTACGAAAGCTTTAACTGCAAGTTCCTCAGTTACCCCCTCTTCTCGCATGCATTCTATAATCTGTAAATCGACCGGACGGATTTTTGCTCTAGCGGCAGCTACCAGCTTTATCGCTTCGTCAGGGCTGATAACCTGTACATCACCAAACCTTTCGAAGCTCTAGCCCTCTAATAAAAGAACTTCGTCCTCATCGTCGTTTTGTAAACTAACTTGGTCGTCATCGCTGTCGTTGCCGAAGCCGCGCAAATCAAATCTCTCAATCGGCATCATTTGAACTCCTAAAAGCAAATGAGATTATTTGAAACTGACCGTAGTCTTATCTGCAATTACCGCAACTGTCAAAATTTTGCAATTTATTATTCCGTCGGATATAGCTTATAGTTGTTCCGTTATACGCATTTATACAACAAGTGATCTCATCGCACATCGCCGATTTCTTTAACTTCCTTCTTGCATCACAATTGATTCAAGCAGGTGTTTTCGCATTGCAACCCAATCATGCTTGATCACCAAGACCATCGGACACCTGTCGTGAAATGTGCTGAGTCTCGTTGTTCAAATTCATCGTCCGTTGTTTTCCTGAATCCACCCTGCATGAATAGATTTGAGTTAGGTGACAATTTCATTGAGCCTCCAAGACCTAACTCTAACGAGACCGGATCTTTACTATCTCTGTAAGTCGCGTTAGCGAAAGTCGCTTCCCAAGTCTCTAATGTGTCATAGTATAGATTGGTCAACAGGTGAAGTTTATAAGGCTCTTCATTATATTCTAGTCGCATTCCAAACCGAGCCGTAATGTTTGCGTCGTCGCCAAAGACAATAGGTTGACCGCTGGTAGACTTAACATCTCCAATATCTGCAAGACCCCAACTAATCTGACCGTTGGTGAGGAGTGTCAAATTCTCTCCAATCGAATGACTTTTACCTAACTCCATACTTATAGCCATAGCTGTAGCGTCTTGCCCCTCTATGAACGAGGTATCAGTACCCGCCACATCAAAATCTATCGTCATTTGATTGTATTGCGCTTGGATGTCGAGGTATCCACCATTCAAACCTACCCAAGTCGCCGTGGCACCCACACCATACCCATCGGCCATTAACTCACCTTCGGTAGAGGCTACCTTAATGTCGGTATTCAAACTGTTGAACTGAGCGGTAAATCCATATACCCAAGTTCCCGTCGGAGTGGTCTGTTTAGCAAAATCAAATCCGGCTTGTAGACCCGTGGTTTGAGACTCATATTCTGCCTGATCTGCAGGTGCTTTGCCGTAGGAATTCGTATTCCCAATCACCCGGCTCCAATTACTCTGTGTCGAGTCTATAGATCGTCGTTCGTGTAAACTTGGAAGTTTAGCAAAACCATCAATCAAGGCTATCGGTGCCGCAACCAACATCACACTGCCAACCGATTGCTTCTTACTCAAAACATACTGGCGAGTTGAAGGAAGGAATTCTAGCTCGTACTGATAAGCACCGCCGGTAAATCCACCATCCGCCAACGAGAACGAAACTGTCGTGCTAGCCCCTGTTACCGTAACGATGTTGATCGCTTCTTGGTCTTGTCCTCCTGAAGATGGAGAAATGTCGTTAACTTCAATCGTTGTACGTCCAGTGACATTACCACTTACTGTCAACGAGTCTGTACTGCCCGTGAAGAAGTCAGTATCAATCTTGATGGTTCCTCCACCGACCAGATTTCCGTCAATAGTTAGCGTGTCATTAGTCACTTCATCTTGCATTGACAACGTACCTTGAACAGTCAAAGTACCAGTAGTAATCGCTGAAACCCCATTAACGCTGATATTAGTTTGAGATCCGAATACGATACTTTCCCAATTAACAAAGTTATCTTCCGACAATACGAAAGCCCCTCCATTGATCGTCAGAACATCAACAGAAACATCGGCTCCCGTGTCACTACCTCCATTTAGAATTGACGTTCCAAAAGTCGCATCTGCAAAAGTTAGTCTATCAACTCCGCCCCCTAGTTCAACCCTACCCGATACCGTAGCTCCGGCACGGATTGAAATCTCCGAATCCCCTTCATCGTTGCGTATTGCAAATCCACTTGCTCCAGAGACCAAAGCACCAGCATTAAGCGTGATCTTTGTATCTCCACCATTCGTTCGTGTTTCAATACCTGTTCCCTGAGGTCCACCGGTGACTTGACTTGAAGCAATGATGTTTATATCCCCAGAACCATCATTTTCGACGTGGATTGCGCTCCCTCGATTGCCAACTGTGTTACCGGAAACTGTTACACTCGCCGTTGCCGTTCCAGAGTTTTCAACTCGAATGGCATTGCGTTGGCCCGTGCTACTTGCTGCAGAGACGGAAATAGAAGTCGTGCTGGCTCCGGCTATGACAGAAATTCCGTCACTCGCTCGTCCGGTAACTTGATTAGAAGCGAGAACATTCAATGAGCCGATGCCGTAGTTATAAACTTGGATTGCTCCAGCACTGCCTGTAACCACTCCTGTTGTTGTAACCGAGACATTCCCAGAACCGCCATCATTCTTTGCGACGATAGCACTTGTGCCACCTGCAACACCGACTGCGTTTACGTTAACGTTTCCGCTTAAACTAAAGGCGTAAACGCCTGTCCCACTACTCGTTACGGCTCCCGTTGTTACAACAGTAGATGTTCCACCATTAGATCTGTTGGTCACAATAATTCCATTACGACCTGCTGAGACTGCGCTAGCATTTACCGAAACTTGAGCCCCGAGACCACTTGCTCTAATAGCTGTCGCTGAACCGTGATTGGCAGCAACACCGGCAGTTGTTACGTTAACATTGCCTGTTCCTGTACTTCGAGCCGCAACGCCAGTTCCTGCTCCGTCTAATGTCGCTGTTCCTGTCAACGTAATAGAAACATCTCCACGTCCCGTATTAGAAGCATGAACAACGCCTGTTGCATTACCACTTGCGTTGAGGGGTTGACCGGAACTCGCTTGTGTAAACGATATCGAGTTTTGACTCGTCATTTGAATGGCAACACCTACCGTTACATTAACTGTCGATCCTGCTGAAAGTGTGGCAGTGACCGCTGTATCGCCTATGGTGCGAATATTCTCTGGGAAGACAAGGCTACCTGCACACGCAAACACACCCTCAGAACTAGACTCACACTTCAAAGTTCCACGTTCACCTGTCAGATAATAGATTCTTGCTTGATCGTCGTAATTGAGTTTGTACAGATACCCTCCAGAGGCGAATCTCGTTCCTGTTAATGAAAAACTAGATTCAGAACTTGTTCCTCCAACGGTCAAAATATTAATCCGATTCAAGAAGCGATCGGTTTTGTCTGAAGGCGTAACATCATAAAGGGTAATATTGTAGCTCCCGGTAACGTCGCCGCTTACCGTAATCGTATCTCTTTTGTCGCCGACTGAAAAATCAACATCTAACTCCAATACACCAACATTATTTGTTCCATGAGGAACTAGGTTGCCAGTTAAAGTAAAGGCATCCTCGATTGATTCATTTTTCAGAGAGAGTGTGCCAGCCAGCATAACCTGCTCTACCGTTAGGTTTTGAGTACCTTCAAAAGCGATCGTTCCAGATGATCCAACTTGAATAATTTCCCAGTTACGCAACTTAGTAAGATCTATCGATGCTTTACCTGACTCTATGGCGATTACATCTTTTGATCGGTTAATACCGCTATCTTGACCACCATCTATAGTAATTGTAGAATCAAAACTCTCGTTAAAGGTGAGCTTATCAACGCCGCCACCTAACTCAATGTTACCCGAGAGTTCAACACCTTTATTGACCGTAACAGTCGAGTCACCGGCATTGTTCCTGATTGAAGTCGCTCCACCAATCGTTCCCCCTCCAATAACAATCGTTGTCGCTCCCGAACGCGTACCTGTGTCAATACCAACAGCCGCAGAATCTGTAACGGAGACATCGTTATTGACGTTAAGCGAAATATTGCCTCGCTCAGCAACCGAAACATCCAACCCTTTATGTGTTGAGGATAGATTTCCGCTCGTGACGATAGTAATTGACCCAGAACCTGCACTTACAGCTTTGATCGCCGTAGATTTTCCTGTTACACCTCCGCCCGTTGGCACAGTGATTGCGGTATCACCGGCCCGTGTTCCCGCTTTAGTATAAATTCCATGTACAGCTCCATCCCCAGAAGTCGAGACTGCTCCGTTCAGAGTAATAGTGGATGACCCGAGACCTGTACTATTGACATAAACTGCTGTTTCCGTGGCTTGTACTGCAGACAATGTGAGTGTCGTAGAACCGCTATTGACGATCGAAAGAGCTCCAACTGCCGTCACAGTTGCATTGGTCTTTACAGTTCCCGTTGCCGTAACAGCAACGCTTCCAGCTCCCGTATTTGTAACAACAATCGCACGTTTAGCCGCTGAGACCTCTCCAACATTTAATGTGATACTACCTGCCGTGCCACCCGTGACATTAATACCGTCTTCACTGCTTCCGGATATTGTCCCACTAGCGTTGACTAAGAAAGCTCCACTACTATTATGTACTCCTCGAATACCATGTTGTCCTCTTATACTTCCCGCACTCGTGATAGTCGCAGTTATGTCAGAACCCTGAGCATCGTTGATTAATACAACTCCAGCATCGCCAGTACCCGAGCCAGTTGCCACAATTGTTCCACCGAAGGATGCTGTTATCGAGCCGCCACCATAATTGCGAATATCAACACCGCTTGCATCCCCGGTTACAGCCACCGTCGAAACTGTAACGTCTCCGGCCCCTTTATTGTATGCGTTAATGCCATCATCGCCAGCCGTATCAGGCACGTTGACAGCTCCAGTAACGTTAATCGTCAAATTACCTGACGTATAATTACGAGCATCGATTCCGGCCTTACCTCCCCCAACGGCACCAGCAGTAATCGCCAGTCCACCTTGGCCGCTGTTGGTTGCGTAAATCCCTGTATTGCTACTACCTCTTACCGAGTTACCAGCAGAGACCGTCAACGAGCCTGATCCCGTACTCTTATTAACAGCTTTAATCCCCATTGCGTTACCTAAGGCTTGACCACCGGTCGAGACTGTTACGCTTGCGCCTTTCCCGTATGCGTATATGGCTGTTCCACTGCTACTCGCCACATCAGTACTAGCACTAATTGTAACTGTTCCTGTCGAACTAACGTTCTTGACGATGATGCCGGCTTTTCCACCTGACACTCCACTCTGCGTATGCAATGTTATGGAATCGCCGGACCCCATCAAATTTATAGCCGTTGCGTCACTATTATTCGCCGTAACGTGATTAGTTGAAACAGTAATCGAACCCGTCCCTGTCGAGTCCACCAAAATCGCTGTTCCTGATGCTATTAGGTTTGCCGTTCCAGTTAAACTAATGTTGATAGATCCGCTTCCCGATGTCTTGGCGTGAATGACACCTGTTGCATCTCCCGTAGCATTAATCCAACCCCCTCCCGCTGCTTGTGTGAACGTTATAGATCCTGCACCTTCTAAACTCATAGCAACCGCAGCACCCACATTGACCACGGCTGATGCATCTAGAACTGCAACTAAGTCCTCACTTCCATCACCGAGAATGTTTTCTGATAGAGAGAAATTACCTCGGCATGTATAATTCCCAGGATTTGTAGTAGACTCAATACAATTTAATGTACTCCGCTCTCCCAATAAGAAGAAGGCCTTCTCACTCGCGTTATACTCTAGACTATAAGCAAACCCTCCCGACCTAAATCTATTTTGAAGTGTAAGCGACGGAGAGGACGTTGTTCCGCCTACAGATACGACCTTAACCTGAGTAACCCGGGTCGTCTGATTAGCCGGTGTAACATCTTTAACGATCAATCTATGGGTTCCGGTTAGGTTTTTAGTAACTGTAAACGTGTCTGATGCACCAGATGAAAGATTAACATCGATCCCCAAACTTCCTCTACCGCCTATATTGCCCGAAATTGCAAGGGAGTCCCCGACATTGTCATCACTAAGAGAAACTACTCCACCCGATAGAGTCAAAGTTTCGACAGACAAAGACTGTGATCCAGTAAAAGTAATTGTTGTTCCTGCCGCAACGGCAATCGTTTCCCAGTTCTTCAATTGCGTAGCCGAAACAGAACCTGTGAAACCACTGAATGTTAGTACGTCTACTGACGTATCTGTTCCCGAATCTTCTCCTCCATCTATCTCAAGTGTCGTCGCTGGCGCTTTACCCACAAAAGTGAGTTTGTCGACTCCGCCTCCAAGTGAGATTTTCTGATTGATCGTTGCTCCCGAATTAATCGTAATATCAGAGGTTCCCCCATTGTTCTGAATAGAAGTTCCACCTGAGGCTGCTATAATTCCGCTGTTAATTACAATTGTCGTCGTTCCACTGGCGGTGGATTTCGTATCTATAGCAACTTTCGACGAAGACCCCGTAACATTACCAGAAATAGTGATCGAAATTTCCCCATCTTGGACTTCCGCTTCTATTCCCGTTTCCACTGTTCCCGTTACAGCGCCCGACGTACTGATTGTTATATTACCTGAGGATTCACTTGAAGCTGATATCCCGAAACGACCACTTACGCTCCCAGCACTGCCTACCGAAATCGTGATATTACCCGCATCTTCATCGGCGTAGGCATAAATACCCGTGTGACTAGCTCCCGTTCCATTTCCTACTACGGCTCCATTAACATTTAGATCAATTGTTCCACCGACATAGTTACGAACATCTATCCCGTCTGCATAACCTGTAACGGATGCTACTGTTATTGATATATTTCCGGCACCGGAGGATAAAGCTTCTAGACCATCTTGTTCAGAACCCCGGGCTGCCTGTACAGTTCCCGTAGCTGTTATGGAAACATTTCCTGAACCATATTTCCGTAAATCAATACCATCACTCTTACCACTCACCGAAGCCACGGATATGGTAACAGCGGCATCACCTGATTGATAAACGTACAGCCCGTCAGAGTTTGAGCCTCGTATCGTTCCAGAGGCGACCAGTGAAATATCGCCATCACCTTGGCCATAAAGGAATACCCCTGTCTCGCCTCCTGACGCTCGGCCACCCGTTGATAGTGTAATCGTTGCTGTACCGTCGCCATAATGTTTGAGCTGAAGACCGTATTCTTTGCCGCTCACCGTATGAAGCGAAAGATTTACAGCACTCCCTTCTTGATTTACATACACTCCGTGTTTTCCACTACCGGTGATCGTACCTGTAGAGGTAATTGCTATGTTCCCGTCCCCTTCATTGTACACATATATACCGTGATAACCACCGGTTACGGAGTGATTAGATAAGTTCAGTGTGATATCTTCGCCTTCACTATCGTTGATAGCCGCTATACCGGCTTGGTCGTTACTGTCTCCGTTAGCTGTAATAGCACCCGAGATCGTTAGAGTAATAGACCCACCTGCAGTCTTATTTAAGTCTATTCCGTCTTCCGAACCAGTCACAGACATTGTATTAACAACTAGATCGTCAGCACCATTATTCGTGGCTTTGATTCCATCACCCGTTCGAGTATCTCCACTTCCGTTTTGAGTGATCGCTCCAGAGATATTAAGTGTTAACGTTCCGGAATTTGAGTTTGTTGCGACAATTCCGGCTCCGTTTGAAGCGATTTCGCCAGCAGTAATCGTTAAACCGCCTGTGCCTTCGTTCTCTGCATGAATTCCAGTTCCACCCGTCGTCGTAACTTTACCACCCAAAGTAATGCTAACCGTTCCGGCTCCAGAACTTTTATTAACAGCCTTAATACCACCAACACTCCCAGTCGCAGTCGTAGAACCACTTCCTGTAACTGTAGTAGACGTACTAATAGTGACCGAAGCTCCTTTGCCATAAGCGTCAATCGCAACTCCTGCCGATGCACTGACAGTTCCAACGGCTGACACGGTGACGGCACTCGCACCCGAACCCGTTCCTTTTGCTACTATCCCTGCTGAACTCCCAGACACCGTGGAAGTTGCCGTAATAGTTGTTGCTCCTACACGGCTATTTTGGACGTTTATCCCAGCCTTACTCGTTCCCGTCACTGCTCCTGAAGCGTTAATGAGGACTGCACCTGCTCCCCCGCCCTGATTATTGACGACAATTCCGGACTCACCTCCAGTTACAGTCGATGAAAACGTCAGGGAAATCGAGGAACCCGTGCTTTCAATATTGATCCCATCTTTATCTGTTCCGACTATCGCACCGCTCGCCGTTAAACTGATTGCTCCTACCACCCCCTTCGTTTTGATTCCATGCTCTTTGCCAGTGACTGCAGCGACGGTAGCGGATAAACTTTGACCGCGCTTTGCACGTACATAAAGTCCATACTTACCACGTCCGTTAATTGCCGCTGAAGCTGATACAGTTACTTTATCAGAAGACTGATTTCCCCAATGTCTCGCTGCTATGCCGAACAATCCGCCCGTAACTGCTGAAGTGGTATTTATAGTTATATCGTCACCTACTGTATAGGCATAAATGCCATCCGAATCTGTGGAAGTGACGGTATTGTTAGCTGTAATAGAAACGGCACCGGCCCCCTTATGCCAAGCCATTATCCCACGTCTTTTAGAACTAATCGCACCAGAAGCCACTATTGTTACTGGCATGCTGGTACCGTAATTTATATCAATCGAGATTCCGCGATTATCAGTAGCTGTAATTGCGCCGGTCGCATTAACCGTAACTGTACCTGATCTAGTAACACCGGTAACATCGTTGATGTAAATCCCGTGCCTTTTTCCCGTCACTGCTCCACTTGTGTTAACCTCGACCGAAGCCGAAGTCCCGCCGCCCTGATGCCGTTTAACATGGATTCCATCATTGTTGTTACTTGAAACTGTGCTACTGGTACTAATTGAAACTGTCCCCCCAAGACCTCGATCGTTTACTTCAATTCCACCTGTAATTTCATCATTCGCGCTTATTGTAATAGCGGCTTTTCCGTCCGCTCGTATTCCTCTTCCCGAGGCATTTGATGCTGTTACTTTCTGGGTTGTTATAGATATGCTACCAGTTCCCGTCGACTCAGCAAAAACAGCAGTCCCTGCACCTGCCAAAGTCGCTGTCCCCGTTAAAGTCATTTGAATGTTACCGTTTCCGGTTGTCTTAGCCTTAACCGCGCCTGTTGCGTTACCCGTTCCATTAATCGACCCACCATTCGCTGCCTGAGTGAAAGTGATTGCGTTTGCACCAAACATATATAAGGCAATGAATGCAGATACCGATACGGTCGCATTATTCGCTAAGGTCGCAACAATATTTGTTGTCCCAGTTTCGACCATGTTTTCCGAAGTATTAATCGTCCCAGCACACGCAAACGTGCCTTCGGTATTTGTGTCCTCAACACATAATAAATTAGTACGCCGGCCAGCAAGATTGAACTTTTTATTTTCAAGCTCAATTGAATAACTATATCCTTGAGAGACAAGAGACACAGGGAAACTAATGGCATTATCGGTTGACGTTCCAGTAAAGCTTATAAGTTCAATCGACTCCTGTCGACCCACAGCATTGCTAGGAGTCTTATCATTAAGTACAATTGTTGTAACGCCGCTTATATCTCCCTGAACAACTATAGAATCCTTGGCACCCGTCGCTAAGTTGATGTCTATATGTATCGCTCCCCCCCCTGTGAAATCACCTGCGATCGTCAGTGTATCGCCTGGCGCTTCGTCTTTTAACGACAAGATAGCCCCTCGGGGTACTTTTAACTCGTCCGTGTTTAGTGTGACAGTTCCATTGAAACGTCCGGTGGTACCGGTTCCGAAACTGATTACCTCCCAGTTAGTCAGTTTTGACGCATCAAGCAAGGAAGAGATGCTATTTATATTTAATTGGTCAGTAGACGAATCCGTTCCAGAATCTTCACCGCCATCGATAGTAATTGTACGACTGAAATTCGTACCTCCACTAAATGTAAGAACATCAACGCCTGCCCCAAGGGCTATGTCGGCGGTGACACTAGCGGAAGAATGTATAACGACTGCAGAAGGACCAGCCCCATTAACGATTGCTTTTCCAGTTGCTCCAGCGGCAGTTACTGTTCCACTGTGGATCGTAATAAGAGAATTACCAGATGCGTTTGTTGTTGCATCAATTGCAGTTTTATTTGATGCTCCTGTTACATTGCTGGATACATTGATAGCGATTGTACCTGAGGCATGCATAGCCGATATGCCGTCATCGCTAGTTCCTGTGACAGCACCGGAAGTCGTAATTGTAACATTAGCGGACGATTTCGATTCGGCTCTAATACCGTATTTACCACTAACACTTCCTGTACTGCTGACGGTTATTGATATAGCCCCCCCTGATGCGTTTGTATAAGCATAAATTCCTGCATCCTTATCTCCTGAACCCGTCGCTGTAATGGCTCCGTTACCTGAAATCGTGAGCGTTCCTGAACCAACGTTTTTAACGAAAACACCATTCTTGGTGCCGGTGACTGCAGCAAGAGTCAATAAAACATTGCCGTCGCCTGTTACGTTAGCCTCCAGAGCATTATGGCTAGCAGAACTTGTTGTGCTTATTGTCCCGGTCGCTGTCAAAGTAACATTTCCGGCTCCTGTTTTATCAATCTTAAAACCTTGTCTTCCACCCGTAACTGAGGTCGTTGTCAGCTCTACGGCTCCCGCCCCCGAATGATTGATCCAAGCTCCTATCGCATTGGAGCCAGTAATCGCGCCCGAGGCTTCTAATGTTACCTTTCCAGCGCTCGTATTAACAATAGTTACACCGTACGATTCACCTTCAACTTTACCTCCCGATGCTATCGTTACCGTTGCAGTACCGCCTCCAACTGCCTGAATTTGGATCCCTCGTGTACCGGAAGCCGTCAATGTATGTACATCAACGTCAAAATTCGCAGCAGCGATTGAATAAATATAGATACCTCCTTGCTTCGCGTCAATTTCCCCGGACGATGAAACAGTTATGTCGCCGCTTAATTGACCGTAAACGAAAACACCGTATCCGCCGGTAATTTTATGATTAGAAAGATTGAGGATTATATCACTGGAAGTAACATTAGTTTTTATTCCTATCGCGTAATCTCTAGTCGTTGTACCTCTTCCTGTAATGTCACCTGAAACTGTAATTTCGACTGATCCGACATTATTCTTATCTACATAGATTCCGTGTTCTCCCCCTGTCACCGAAGCCGTATTAATTTCAATGTCACCCGGCCCATTATCAACTATCTTTATACCTTCCCCTGAAGTCAACGAATTTGGTCCCGTAACGGCTCCAGAAATATTGAGTGTGATGTCACCTGAGTTACGATTAATTACATTGATCGGAGTGTTGTTTGAAGCCGATACCGCAGCTGCCGTTATAGTCAACGCCCCTCTGCCATCATGCTCAGCGTGAATACCCGTACCACCGGACGCTGTGACGGTTCCGCCGGCAGAAACTGAAAGCGCTCCAGCACCAGCACTTTTGCTAACAATCTTAATTCCTCCAACTCCGCTAGAACTTCCCGTGACCGTATTAGAGGTTTTTACTTCAACCAAATTGCCCTTTCCGTACGCGTAGATTGCTGTTCCGGAATTCTTTGAAACGGCTGCGGCTGCGCTAACTGTCGCGGTTCCTGTCGTATGCGTGTTCTTAACTTGAATACCACCAGCAATTGTTCCTTTTGCATCCAACAATACATTGGTTCCAGCGGCAGCAATATTTACAGCCATCGCCTGGCTATGGTTAGCGGTTACATTATTAGTTGAAACGGTTATCGTCCCAGTTCCAGTTGACGAAACCTTCACTGCTGTTCCAGAACCTGCTAATGATGCGGCTCCGATCAAAGTTACAGCGATATTTCCGTTTCCAGTCGTTGAAGCATCCAATATCCCTGTTGCACTGCCGGTGGCCGCTAACGTTCCACCACCGGTGGCTTGCGTAAATGTAATACCATTTTCACCACTCATAGTGAAAATAACACCCGAAACACTACTAGCGACAGTTGTTGTTGATGAATTTAGAGTTGCTATAAGGTTCGTTGTTCCAGAAGCCGACATAATTTCCGGAGCGTCAATGGTACCCGAGCAAACAAATGTTCCTACCGTACCCCCTTCTGATGTTTTACAGCGTGGAATACGGATAACACCCAAAGCAAATGTCTTCGCATCCGAGTCAAATTCTAATCTATATTTGGTCGACTCTGGCACCGTAGTTGAGGTAAACGCCCCTGCTGAAACGGTTCCCTGAACAGTTATCAGAGTGATGTCGCTTGCTGTCCTATTGGTATTATTAGATGGTGTAACATTGCTAAACGTGATTACAGTTGCACCGGTGACATTTCCAGTAATAGTTATGGTATCTGCAGAACCGGTTGCAAGGTTCACGTCCAAGACGACCGTTCCCCCTCCAATCAAATTTCCTGAGATAGTCAGTGCGTCGTCCGGGGCTCTGCTATTCGCGGCAGCTTCACTTAAGCTTATTGTACCCGAGACGGATACATTCGCGGCAGTAAGGGTTTTGGTTCCGAGTATTCTCCAATTCGTACTTGCACTAACGTTAATTCTTTCCCAGTTTTTGATTTTCGCTGGATCAAGGGTTAGAAACGTACCGGTTGTTTTGGCTCCGTTTCGGAATGTGAGTTCATCGACGACAGTGCTATTTGCCGCTTCTTGCCCACCATCCAATTCAGATGCTGCTGTGACCGTTGATCCGCTAATGACAAGACTGTCTTGTCCTAATCCAAGTTTGACATCACCGCTCAAAGTCGCGTTTGAGCCACTAAAGGTGATACTTGAATTTCCGCTTCCGTTGAGAATCGCTCCTGCGGTAGACGTGCCTTTAACAGTTCCACTGGTAACGGTCACTGTAACTGCTGAAGTTGCATTTGATGCAGATCCGGTACCGGCATTTACACTAATTGCGTAGCCGAGTTTTTCTGCGACTGAGGGCGGTCCTGGTGAGGCATTCCTTTTTCCACCGCCTTGAACGTCACCTTTGACGTTTACGGTGATAGTTCCTGTGCCTTTATTAAGTAAGTAGATTCCGTTATAGCCAGATCCAGACGCAGAGATCGTACCATTAGTGGTGATTGTTGTGGCAGAAGCTGTTGTTCCATAAAGGTAAATTCCGTCTTTAACGGATGTAATGTTTGAAAAACTCAGATCTACCGTACCAGTGGAGGTACCAAACCCTCGACTTAGGGAAAAACCATATCCAGAGTTCGCAGTGATGGTTCCCGAACTAGAAAATGTTAATTGCCTAGTCGCGCTAATGCGAACTCCGTCACCACTTGAAGTTATGGCAGCCGTCTTGATATCATGCTCACCACTTGCCGTTAGGTTTGCACTTAACCCATAATCACGACCCGTTATTGTTCCTGTGATCGTTACTGTCGCCGTACCTGTGCCTCCCGTGTGACGGACATCGACTCCAAAGGCAGTGCCTGAACTCCCAGATGAACCACCCGTTACTGCCGCTAGACTTAGCGTCAAATTGCCAGTGGAAGTTTTTTTCGCATATACGCCTTTACCCGTCGATGTCGAGACAGTGTGCGTCGCGGTGATTGTCATGTTTCGATTGTTTGTATTGCCTGTTCTTTGTTCGGCAAATATACCCCCCGTATTTCCGTCGACATTTCTGACTTTCACCGCTATATGCCCGCGCGAAGAATTAATTTTCACGCCGATGTTCTTGGTGCTTTTTACACCTCTAATCAACTCTGCATCAACACCGGCAGACTCGGCAAGATGCGGATCTTGGCTAGTTCTGCCGCCATCCCCAATTATGTCGAAGCCAATTCCGTATGCCGTTATCGAAAATGTGTCTGATCCCGTTCCTTCTTGCCTTAGCCGTATACCTCCACTTCTATACGCTTTGATAATCAAACCGTGATCATTGGATCCTGATTTAGTCGAATCGCCAGTGAGTACCCAATTCGATTTAAGAGTTATATTAGTTGAAGCTGTTTGCCAATCATTTTCGATTCTTTGATTGCCTGACTGACTCCCAGAGCAATTGAAACCCGCTGGTTTGTTTCCAGTACACGCTGCTTCACTGCCGCCCACAAATATCGAACTGGCCGCCATTATGCCAATTCCAAATACTGAAGCAGAAGACAAAAATTTTCCTAGCAATCCCAAAGTCGGCGCAAATGTCATCACGCCAACTGAGCCACGCGCAAGCCTACCTCCATGACCCAGCAGATTCGGTCGTTCGGTATCGGATGACCGTAGCGCATGGCGGAGCAATCCTCGCCCACTGTCAGGCGAAGAATCATCACTGAATTTGTTCATTGCATTACCAAGTATCTAAGTGGACTCCCATAAACGGTATTGGGGCGTTCAAAAAGTGCATAAAGAGTGCATAAGAAACAGCAATTCGAGACTCTACCGTTTTTGGCAAAATTTGCAAGATAATAATAGGCGCAAACGAACAGCTAATTTGTCTTATGAAGCGATTTTATTCGGTTCGTTTGGAGACCTGCTGACTGGTAGTGTGCGATTATATATAGGTTAAAGGGCTTTTGACGCAAAGAGGGCGCTGGGATGGACCCGCAAAACTTTGACACTTTCAGGGGTTACATAATTAACAGTACTCGCGTTCAAAGCTATTGTATGATTCGGTTTGTTAAAAAAGTATCATCTTTATGGCGCTTAGTCCTTAGATAATCGTATTATTCAAACGAATCAATTTTCGTAAATCATTTTCGTCACATTCAAGGTGTAGCCATCTTTGAAAAGTGCCGCTCCGTCGCCGACAATCTCATTGGTTGGTATTCCGTGAGCAATAGCTAAATTGATGCCAGCTTTTTGGAAGAGTACGTCTGTTAAAAGTCTCATCGATTCGGAGTTCATTGCGATAATCAGATTCGACTTCGAATAGTTGCAAGCCGCTTCATACCCCCCCCCATACACACATAACGGATGAGTGACAGCAACAAGTAAGCCACCGGGGCCATTATTCAACTTTAGGGGTTCAAGTGCGAGATTGAGACCGTTAACTGTACCATTCTGCAAACATGTGTGAAAATTCATTACTTTCGCAATTTCCAGACTTTCTGTGGCATATTCGTGCTACTTCCAAGGCGTTTCGTCTCGTGATATTGAAACCATTTTCAAGCATTTCGGCATCGAGACCATGTCCTCAAACCAAGTGTCGAAAGCGAACAAGACGTTAGACGAGCAGTTTGAGGTTTGACGAAACCGAGAACTGGGCGAGTTTACTTATCTTATCCTTGATGCTCGTTACGAGAAAATGTGCCTTAACGGCGTTGATCAGGATGTCGTTGTCCTTTTTGCCATCGGCATTGATCGGTAGGGCTGGCTCTCCGTTGTCCGGTACAAACGACAATACAACCGACTGTTTTTTGACGAATTCCCAATTTTAGGGCAATTTGATCGCTAGTCAGATTCCTTTTTACCCTTGAATCTACAATCTCTTCCATTTGTTCCGGCGGGATTGCGTTAGCGATTCTAAGTGGACGCGATGAACTATCCTCTAATCCGGATTCAATTTCCAATTTTTGCGGCATTATCGTCATCCCTATTATTTGTGACTTTACACTGACTTTCTCCGTCGCTTCTACTTGTTTTATCCCTTCATTCACAACTGACTCGACCATCACTTTCCTTCTGATTCACCCGGGTTCTCACATTATGGGGGCGTGTCGATTCCGGGATCGGCATTCTTTTCCAGTCACACAAAGTCCTATACAGGAAAACCGATCAGTTCAGCCGCTTTTTCTGCAGTTTCTTTATGGTAGCGTAAGCGTTCCCAAGTTTCTACCTTACTTTTCCGAACTCGGATTTGTTCTTCTATTGATAGTTTTGGCATCGAGGCCGTGTCGTAAATACGATCGTTACCCTCTTTTGTTTCTTTCTGTCTTTATGATAGAATGGCCATTAGAAAATCACCTGCTGATTTGGTTAGAACGAACCGATAGTATGGGCGATTTTCCTTCTTTGTGAAGACTCTAAATCTTCGCAATATGTATCCGAGTCCGAAAAGTACCCAGTTTCACCGTCACACAACTTGCACGACTCTTACGGTTTCAAAGTTCTCAACACACATTATGACAAGAAGATAAGCTACTAGAGCAATTTTCTATCAAGTTGCGTCGATTAAATGGTTCTGTTCCCCTATGAATTAAGAGTGATTGAAGAGAATATGAGACTACTTGAACATAACGTGGTCTAAAAGTAAATTTTTACTTGATTTTTGAGCAAGTTGACTATATTTAAGTTATAAACAGAGGAAGTTCTATGTATTACGGTCTTTCTTACCGGACTATACAACTGATCAGTCTAAGGGACAGCCAAACGGTTTGGTTTCGACACAACATGTTTAGCGCATTGGAGAAAAACATGACATACGGTAAGGTGAATCTTAACGGCTATGAGTTTGAAGGGCCGTACAATTCAACTGTATCTCTACAGAATCGTTCAGGAGTTTATGTAATTACCGGACAAAACCGTAGTGAAGAGGAGCATAAGGTAATTGACGTAGGAGTATCTGAAGATATACGAACTCGAATTGTGAATCACGACAGAAAACGAAGCTGGAAGGAACAGCGCTACTAGTATTTGGGTTGTGCAGTACTATACGGCGATTTGAACAGTTGTAAAATCATTGAAAAGAATTTACACACTCACTATAATCCACCTTGTGGGGAAAGGTGAATTCTTCTCACATTTTCATCCTAACTTAACAACGTCAGTTAATATGGAAAAACAGCGTGGAGTCATCTGCCTAACATTGCGCAAATCGACCATTATCAAATACTCCAGACTGCATTTACAACCTACAGTCTTCGCACAACTAGTTGCCCCTAACTTAATGAGTTCTTGCACCACATCGTCTAGTCTATCGAGAACAGCACGTCCAATTTCTTGTGGTATTAACTGTAGAATTTCGGTCGCAATACTGAAGATTGGAAAATAATTTATATCTTCCATGACGCGGTTCCACACTTTCAATACTTTAGATGGCGAGGGGCCACCATTTTTTGCTCTCAGTTTGTTTATAGTTGGAACTTCCGTTATACCTGCTGTCGTTTCGTGAAATGCGAGTGCGTTGGCTAAAATAGCCATTGCCATTTTCATGGTTTGTTCGTTACTAGACTGGTGGAGACAGTTCGCTATTTGTTCTGGAACAGTATTTGCATTCCACTTGCACTGGTTCAATAGAATATTTGTAGCCTGTGTTACACCTGAATCTAATATTTCCATACTGACCGTTATTTGATTCTCAGACAAAGCTGTATGTTCTATAATTGTTGCTAGGTCGTCTATTCCGCCTTGTATCCATCCTTTGCTTGGCCAGCGTCGGTATTCCAAATTTAAGTGTTGTCTTCCCAAAATTGAATAGATACACAGACTAAATTGAGCCGATTCGAGTTCTTCGTCTAAATCTCCTTGACTAAGGCCTCGCAAATTCTCTGGCAAACGTAACGCAATGACCTGCTCGATCCGTTTATTGTCTTCAGAAAGAGTTTTACCTAAACGAGCTATCGCATCTTTCTCAACTGTAGAAGCTACTCCAAATTCTGTTTCTATCGCAACGGGTAAACCACCGGGATGACGGACTAGTATATCAAGCTGTAATCTCGGTTCTCCCGAAATTAGCCCTACGCGCTCCGCTTCAATACAGTGTCGCCATAAGGGGTGCTTCTGCCATAACACCCTGCATAAGTCTTTGTTCATTGGAATTTCAGTGTTCTTACCCACCACTGTCTTTCTCCGGGGTATATTGGCGGCACATTAACACTTGCAGATTTGCTTAATGTAATTTTCCGTCTAAAACCTTATAGCATTCAACGCTTAATAAGGGATAAATTTTTTACGTGCTTATACTAGATTACGCCATCACTCGACGAATCTCAGATGCGATTCGGCAAAAACGGATTCGAATTCTAGTTCTTTCCGACGACAATTGGAATTGCTTTGCTTCCAATGGATTCGCCAGCGATATTGTAGCAAAGGGTTTTTAGTATCTTATCAATAAAAATGAATCTAAGGCTACAATACGCTCCACTTAGGTAATCTCATGTTAACGTTTGTTTCGACCTAGTACCGGCTTGGGCGAGAATTCAATATCTCAAAGGCCGGAGTAGACTGCTCAATAGTACTACCTTATTCTAAATTTTCTTCGAATCCATTCTCTTTCGTCCTCTTACCGTAGGCTCCGAACACCATTTATTTCGTAGCAATTCTAAGGGTTCGAGGATATCTTCTTGAAGTCCTAACAATTCAATCATTACAGCTTTATCTAACTCTTGACGTACCTGATCTCTATAAGCATCGTTCGCTGGAAGTAAGTCTTGCTCCGCAAATCTTATGAAAATCTGTTCTGCCATCTTGAATTGTTGATCTGTCAGTTGCCCAACGCTTAGTACTTGTAGAATTGGCAAACGACTAATCGTTACGCCTGATCGGCCATTCTGCTGACGTGAACCTGTACACCAAAAAGAAAACAATCCCAAGGTAGTGTTCATCCAAAGTACCAAGGGGACTTCAAATCGTTTGTCCGCACATATAAATCCTGGCCAAGCTCTGCCTCCAATCACCGGTTTCGGAGTCAAGCAAGCCGCGAGCCTCTGGGATCCTAGACCGAAATCGCTGTTAAAACATAGTCTACTGGAACTTTCCCATCGCTCTTTTGCCTTGAACTCATGTTGAGGCCGAACTATTCCTTGGCGATCGGGCTGAACGATTAGTCGACTTTCACGTCCAGGCATATTAGCTTTAGCATCATGGCTCCACAAAATTGGATATTCTGGAACGTCGCCGGAGTTGAGTTTGACTATTTTAAAAGGGCCTCTTGATATGCCTTGTTTATTCTTCTTGGCTTCATAAATATCGCGATGAAGAAGACCACGTTTACCAAGCTCGCCAAGCTCCACAATTGGTATATCAATACATCCAATCCTAGGTAGACTTACTATTCCCTTCGCAAGTTTTAAGGCTGTATTTGAAATGGAAACGTCTTTAACTCGAATTACTCCCGAATTTCTATTCCGTTCTGTAACTCCGATATCACTTTTGATTATGTGACCTGCAATGTGATGTTCGTCACTGCCGATCTGTAAAACTGAACCGGTTTCACTTGCTTCTTGTAGTTGCTTTTCTATAGCCTTAGCAAACCAAACTGCTTCAAGAATCAATGCTGGACGATGAGGTAGGTTGACGTAAGTAATTGGAGAACTAGCTGAGTCACCTCCAGTCTTTTTCTTTCCTATGACTAGAACTTCACCAATACTGGTATCTGCTGAAAACGCTGATTCTCCGGCTTTAGCGTTTGCTATACTTACCAAAATCACATCTTTGTAATTTTGCTTGATGATATTACGGGCATTAGACCATCCATCCCCTGTAGCGAATGTTGACGGTATTACAAATGCAAGTACTCCTCCCTCTTTCAACTTTAAGTTCGCTAAATCTATAAAGTTTGTGGCTAAACCAGCGTTGTCATCCGAGGCCATACCTGAAGGTCGAATGCGCTTCAGCTTCTCAGACATCTTTATTTGTTGTTCAGTCTTGGTCTTAAACCCCGCAAAAGCTGGGTTGTTTACATCCTTATGACTCCCTTCGTGATTAGTTGACCGCGTGAATGGTGGATTCATTATGACTAAGTCAAATGAACCATGGGGAAATTCGACGTATTTCTTCTTTCCCCTGCTCGTTCCACTCACAAATTCCTGGGTGGTATTCAATACTGAACGAAATCCCTGTTGATCGTCAAACAATTCTAACGAACCGATGAAAACATCTTTGTTTCCATTGTCATCCGTATTCTCGCCATATCGCATTGTGATAATGTTCGTATCAAAGAACTCAACTCTCGGATGAACACTCGAAAGAACCGATGTCGTGAGATGAGTAGCAGCCGGCATAATGTCAGCACCGATCAATGCCTTCTCCATCATGTCACGATGGAGCTGTGAATCGTCTCCGCCGGTTCGTCGATACCTTGATAAAATTGCTCCATAGGTAGAATTCAGTAATGCTCCAGTCCCACAGGCAAAATCTCCAATTTGTAATTTTGTTATCGCTTTTTTGCTACTCCAATCCGTTGACAATCTAGATACAGCCAGCTCCGACAACAGCGTCGCCGAGGTCGGTAGCGTATAAAATGTTGCTAGAAATTTGCGATCTTCAATGAGCTTTTGGAACATTCGTCCGCTAAAGTCATGCTGACTCGCTACTCCTAGTATTATCAGTTCCTGCACGACTTTATCTAGCGATCCAAGTACTTCTTGACCAATATCTTCTGGGATCAGCTCAAGCAACTCTGTCGCGATACTGAAGATCGGAAAATAATTGATATCATCCATAACCCTATTCCAGACTGTCAATATGTTCTTTGCGGACGGATTTCCACTTTTTCCTCGTAGTTTATTGATCGTCGGAACATCTTTTATACCGGCTATAGTCTCATGAAAAGCTAGCGCATTGGCGATTATTGCCATAGCCATTTTCATGGTTTGCCCGTTACATGATTGATGAAGACAGTTAGCAATTTGCTCGGGAACACTATCGGCTTTCCACTTACAGCGATTCTGCAGGATTTCTGCTGCCTCAGTTACTCCTAGATCTAGTATCTCCATACCGTCTGATATTTGATTCTCCGATAAGGCCGTATGTTCTATAATCGTCGCCAAATCATCAATTCCACCTTCAATCCATCCTTCGCTGGGCCAACGCCGATGCTCTAAACTTAGATGTTGCCTTCCTAAGATTGAGTAGACACATAACCTGAACTGTGCAGTTTCAAGCTTTTTGTCTAGATATGCCTGACTTTGCTCCCGTAGACTCTCTGGTAGGCGCAACGCTATCACTTGTTCTATCCGCTTATTGTCGTCAGCAAGTTCTTTTCCTAACCGTGCGATCGCATCTTTCTCGACCGTTCGCGCTGACCCAAACTCCGTCTCAATAGCAACTGGCAAACCTCCTGGGTGGCGCACAAGTATATCAAGCTGTAATCTCGGTTCTCCCGAAATTAGCCCTACGCGCTCCGCTTCAATACAATGTCGCCAAAGAGGATGCTTCTTCCAGAGCAACCGGCAAAGGTCTTTGTTCATTGGTATTTCAGTGTTCTTACCCGCCACTGTGTTGTTTCCTTTTTTTCAGCGGTTCGTTAACACCGACACTATTTCCATGCTGAATACTTGGCACACAGACCTTATAGCACTCTATTTAATAAAATGGCGAATTTGGCGTAGCGAAATTACTTTAGTAGCTGTCGTTACTATACAACTAGGGTATACCAGTTAGACAAAACGAACTTGATACACAGTCATAATTTACGACGATTGGACTTCAATCTCATCCAATAGATTCGAAATCGATTTTGCAACCTTTGGTTTTAGCAACTACCGTTCAAGAGTAAATTGAAAATAGAGTTCTATCTGCTTGTAGTCAATGCTGTCCGACATCCTACTATCTATTCGGAGCCAGTTCATTATGAAAGGTCTTTCGTGCTAAATCGAGCTCAATATGAGACTGTTGCGAAACCCGTTGCTTGTTCGACATTCGATGAATTGCACTCAAACTGAAACGCCATATGCCTTATACTAGGGCTATCCAACCGGCGAAATTTCAAATTTTTGTTGAAATTCTTCCAAACTTTGTGTTTCGCAACAGTCTAAATATAACACACACTAAATATTCTTTGGAGGCATTCGCTTACTTCCGCGCACAGTCGGTTCCGAACACCATTTATTTCGTAGCAATTCTAATGGTTCGAGGATATCTTCTTGAAGTCCTAACAATTCAATCATTACCGCCCGATCTAAATTTTGTCGAACCTCGTCACGGTAGGCATCGTTTGCGGGAAGCAACTCTTTGTAAGAAAACCTTTTGAAAATCTCCTCTGCAAGATCTAATTGCTTCTCTGAAAGACAACGGACATCTAATACTGACAGCAAAGGTAACCGGGTAACTGTTATACGTGATCGGCCATTTTGTTGACGAGTTCCCGTACACCAAAATGAGAATAATCCAAGAGTCGTATTCATCCAAAGAACCAACGGAACTTCATGTCGAATTTCGTTGCACAGAAAGTTAGGCCAAGCCATACCACCCAATACTGGCAACGGTGTGAGACAAGCCGCTAAACGTTGCGACCCAAGTCCGAAATCTCGATTAAAACATATTCTACTTGCTCTTTCCCATCGTTCATTTGCTTTCTTTTGATGGCTTGGACGAGCTATGCCTTGGCGGTCGGGTTCTACAACTAAACGACTCTCCCGCCCTGGTTTATCTGAGACAGCGTCGTGGCTCCAGAGAATTGGGTATGTGGGAACGTCACCTGATTTCAACTTAATGACCTTAAAGGGGCCTCTAGACAAACCGCTTTTATTTTTAGTATTCTCGTTTATATCACGATCAACCAATCCACGCATTCCTAGCTCCCCAAGTCTAACAAGGGGTAAATTGATTTTTCCGATTCTCGGGAGAGTTGCGATTCTTCTTGTCAGTTTCAACGCTATATTTGAGATTGTGACATCCTTAACACGAATAACCCCCGGTGTTCCTGCGTGTTCAATGAAACCTGCATTGCTCTTTATTATATGTCCAGCAATATGTTGCTCGTCCGTCCCTATCTGCAATACGAATCCCTCTTCACTAGCATTCAGTCTTTGACTCTCAATGGCCTTAGCGAACCACATCGCTTCAAGAATCGACGCTGGACGCTGAGGTAGGTTGACGTAAGTAATGGGAGAACTAGCTGAGTCACATCCAGTTTTTTTGTTTCCGATGACTAGAACTTCACCAATACTGGTATCTGCTGAAAACGCCGATTCTCCGGCTTTAGCAGTTGCGATGCTCACAACCACAACGTTCTCGTAGTTTTTTTCAATAATTTCACGGGCATTCGCCCAGCCTTTGCCAGAAGCGAATGTTGCCGGTATTACAAATGCAAGTACTCCTCCCTCTTTCAACTTTAAGTTCGCTAGATCTATAAAGTTTGTGGCTAAACCAGCGTTGTCATCCGAGGCCATACCTGAAGGTCGAATGCGCTTCAGCTTCTCAGACATCTTTATTTGTTGTTCAGTCTTGGTCTTAAACCCCGCAAAAGCTGGGTTGTTTACATCCTTATGACTGCCTTCGTGATTAGTTGACCGCGTGAATGGTGGATTCATTATGACTAAGTCAAATGAACCATGTGGAAATTCGACATATTTCTTCTTTCCTCTGCCCGTTCCACTCACAAATTCCTGGGTGGTATTCAATATTGAACGAAATCCCTGTTGATCGTCAAACAATTCTAACGAACCAATGAAAACATCTTTGTTTCCATTGTCATCCGTATTCTCGCCATATCGCATCGTGATAATGTTCGTATCAAAGAACTCAACTCTCGGATGAACACTCGAAAGAACCGATGTCGTTAGATGAGTAGCAGCCGGCATAATGTCAGCACCGATCAAAGCCTTCTCCATCATGTCACGATGGAGGTCTGAATCGTCTCCGCCGGTTCGTCGATACCTTGATAAAATTGCTCCATAGGTAGAATTCAGTAATGCTCCAGTCCCACAGGCAAAATCTCCAATTTGTAATTTTGTTATCGCTTTTTTGCTACTCCAATCCGTTGACAGTCTAGATACAGCCAGCTCCGACAACAGCGTCGCCGAGGTCGGTAGCGTATAAAATGTTGCTAGAAATTTGCGATCTTCAATCAGCTTTTGGAACATTCGTCCGCTAAAGTCATGCTGACTCGCTACTCCTAGTATTATCAGTTCCTGCACGACTTTATCTAGCGATCCAAGTACTTCTTGACCAATATCTTCTGGGATCAGCTCAAGCAACTCTGTCGCGATACTGAAGATCGGAAAATAATTGATATCATCCATAACCCGATTCCAGACTGTCAATATGTTCTTTGCGGACGGATTTCCATTTTTTCCTCGTAGTTTATTGATCGTCGGACCATCTTTTATACCGGCTATAGTCTCATGAAAAGCTAGCGCATTGGCGATTATTGCCATAGCCATTTTCATAGTTTGCCCGTTACACGATTGATGAAGACAGTTAGCAATTTGCTCGGGAACACTATCGGCTTTCCACTTACAGCGATTCTGCAGGATTTCTGCTGCCTCAGTTACTCCTAGATCTAGTATCTCCATACCGTCTGATATTTGATTCTCCGATAAGGCCGTATGTTCTATAATCGTCGCCAAATCATCAATTCCACCTTCAATCCATCCTTCGCTGGGCCAACGCCGATGCTCTAAACTTAGATGTTGCCTTCCTAAGATTGAGTAGACACATAAACTGAACTGTGCAGTTTCAAGCTTTTTGTCTAGATATGCCTGACTTTGCTCCCGTAGACTCTCTGGTAGGCGCAACGCTATCACTTGTTCTATCCGCTTATTGTCGTCAGCAAGTTCTTTTCCTAACCGTGCGATCGCATCCTTCTCAACTGTTCGCGCTGCCCCAAACTCCGTCTCAATAGCAACTGGCAAACCTCCTGGGTGGCGCACAAGTATATCAAGCTGTAATCTCGGTTCTCCCGAAATTAGCCCTACGCGCTCCGCTTCAATACAATGTCGCCAAAGAGGATGCTTCTTCCATAACACCCTGCATAAATCTTTATTCATTGGAATTTCAGTGTTCTTGCCCGTCATCGTCTGTCTATTTTGTCTTTGGATATCGGTCTCATTCGGCTCACGATATCCCTTTCTATAGCGCTGTCATGATGCTACCAACTTCTCCGTATCCCCCCCCCCCCAAAGAGTATTGTGGAAATATCTTTGGGCAGTTTGTCAGTATCGGCAACTTTCTTGATGTACTCATCTACCGCCCTCGTCGTTTAATCTATCGATTTGCGCAATTTAAAACTTGCGATACCTATAATCCTAAACGAATAACTCTCTTCGGTGGGTTTTCGATATCCTATCTGTATCTTTTCGAGGGCCCCCTGCTAAATCAGCAAATTTCCTCCAATTAGCAACAGCATTCGAAACCTCAGATAAAATGCCTCGCGCTTTGACACCAGCAATATCGCCAACCATGGCAAACTCAATTAGTTCTTGAACCGTAAAATTAGTACGTTTTCCAGCCAAAGTCATTTGGTGTAGACTTGTCCAATCGCCAGCCGGGTTAAACGAGTAAGCAACATCAAATGCTGGTGAAAGTCGCCATTCTCCTTCACGATTCATTAGGAATGCAATGTTTTTCACGTGGTCGTCCTGATTTCGAGCGAGAATGTTGAAATAGGTGCGTCGAATTTGTTGGTCCATATCACTTTTCGGCAAACCGAGTCTTTGAATCGTTTGCAAAACCTGTTCGTAGGCATTCGCCCCAGCAAAATTAAAGTCGAAGTGCATCATTGCTCCAAGTGATTGCATGTGAATTTTCTCACCGTTCTCTGTTCGATCAAATCGCTTGGTCATAAAATGTGTTCTATCGCCTTCTTCAAAAAGTCTACACTCGTTAAGGTTAATACCTGCCTCCTTTCCCATTAAGTAGTAAGCGTACTCTATGCGACCAAACCCTTGTGGGTCAGCAATGTCCTTATCTTGATTCCCTGCAACCCCATCAAATTTTATTAGCCAGTGTGAGAATCCGGCTGGCGACGGATTTTGACCTGAATAAAATTCTAAGGTATCTTCGTTCAACGCAAGAACTGCTTTTGCACACGCACCACCTGCTGATGTTCCAACACGAAGGATGTCCTCTATAACTCTCTGATCGTCGTCGCCACTGAATTTTCCGTCCAAGGCAATTCTGTCATCGAGGACTCGATTTGCCAATCTAACGAGTGACTCGAAGCTTGCGATTTCATTGGCGCTGACATTATCGAACAGACTTGGTTCGAATTCCAATGCTCCCATTCCTCGAACACCGGTATAACACAAACGTTCGACCGGTGTAAAACTGTTTGGTGAACGGTTATTCTGGGCTAGCCAAGCCTCAATCAAAGCATTTCCGAATTTGTCAGGTAAACTGTCGGCCAGCATACCAGGTAAGCCTTTGAATGTATCTCTAGACAATTCTGGAAATTCATAGATAGTTTCTGCTAAAGGCATCATAAGGGGTGATACTTCAATACCGGATTCCAAGAATTCAGCCGAGTATTGAAAAACGCCAATCCCACGATCTGCGTCCCAAGTTACTGCACCAACTTCACTTCCCCAAAGTTTTACGCTTGCTGTTTCGGTCATCCCTTACTATCCCCCCAAACCCATTTAGATGTCTTAACCTTGCGTTTACTTGCTCGTTGTCGTTGTTTTTTTCCAAATTTAAGGCGCTCAATGGGCCGAATCCGCGTATCCGGCAATAGTGCTTTCAGATGACCGGAAAGCCCTAAGGCCGTCATCACTCGAACAAAAGAATCCAGCGAAACAGACTTACCTTCCGCTATTCTCGTCAAAGTACTCCGCGAGACTCCCGCCGCGATTGCTAAGTCAGATTGGCTGATATTGCGACTTAACCTGACCTCGTTAAGTTGTTTGCATAAAGCTTCGGTGATTGCTCGATTGGAAGCCGTCGCAAAGTCTATTTTTTGTAGCATTTTTGATACATTGCCTCACATTTTTGGAAGTAATGTTTCATAATTAAGTCATTAAATATAAATAGTCAAACAATTTACATGTGACAGTATAGCAATCTGTTCAATTCTTCAAACACGTGTCGGGGGTTAGATGTGAATTGTTCGAGTTCATCATGGTAGCGTTCGTTGTTAAAGTTAAAGTCACGGATTTCCACTTTTTCCTCGTGTTTTATTGATCGTCGGAACATCTTTAATACCTGCTATAGTCTCGTGAAAAGCCAGAGCATTGGCGATTATTGCCATAGCCATTTTCATGGTTTGCCTGTTACACGATTGACGAAGACAGTTAGCAATTTGCTCGGGAACACTATCGGCTTTCCACTTACAGCAATTCTGCAGGATTTCTGCCACCTCTGTTACTCATAGATCTAGTATTTCCATACCGTCTGATATTTGATTCTCCGATAAGGCTGCATGTTCTATAATCGTTGCCAAATCATCAATTCTACCCTCAATCCACCCGTCGCTGGGCCAACGCCGATGATCTAAACTTAGATGTTGCCTTACTAAAATTGAGTAGATACATAAAGTGAACTGTGCAGTTTTAGGATGTTTGTCTAGATATGCCTGACTTTGCTCCTGTAGACTTTCTGTTAGGCGTAACGCTATCACCTGTTCTATCCGCTAATTGTCGTCAGCGAGTTCTTTTCCTAACCGTGCGATCGCATCTTTCTCGACCGTTCGCGCTGACCCAAACTTCGTCTCAATGGTAACGGGCAAACCTCCTGAGTGGCGCACAAGTATGTCGAGTTGCAAACGAGGTTCCCCTGCAACAAGTCCGAAGCGTTCAGTCTCTATGCAATGTCGCCAAAGAGGATGCTTCTTCCAGAGCACCCTGCATAAGTCTTTGTTCATTGGAATTTCAGTGTTCTTACCCACCACTGTCTTTCTCCGGTGTATATTAGCGGCACATTAACACTTGCAGATTTGCTTAATGTAATTTTCCGTCTAAAACCTTATAGCATTCAACTCTGTGAAAGGGCCAAGTTTTTCAAGAACTTGTACTAGATGTGGGGAGGCAAATGGTTGTTTAGTTGTTAGATACTCTCTACAAATAGGAGGAATGGTATAGTACTGCGACAAATATGTCGCACGAGATAGAATTGCAGTAGGTTCTTGACCGTGGTATAATTTACTCACATAACGACTAATTGGGAAAGATCGTTTCGCAAATGCATCATTCCAAGGTGACAACAGTAATGGAGAATAGGCCAATGTGTACAATTCAAGAATCAACACAAGACCTTCACCAGTTCCTAAAATCGACTGCAGTTGATTTGGAAGATCAGAATAATAGGAAAACTCTCGATTCACTCCGATTGAAAGTAATGGATGACCATCAAGTTCTATCCGAACCCATAGCTGACTATCTAGGCTTGCATATAAATACAGTGAAAAGATGGTGGGAACTTAAGTCTATACCCGTTCATTACTACGATGACTTGATCAGATTCTGTGAAAGGGGATCGACAAACAAGGGCAAGAATGGAAACAAAGATCGTTTCTATACAAAACCAAGGACAGCACAATACTGTCTAGATGTGTTAGAGAAAGTAGCCTTGTCCCTTGACGTTGACCTAAGCAAATATGATTACCTTGAACCTAGCGCTGGAGAAGGAGCTTTTTTTAACCTCTTTCCAGTAGATCGACGAATCGGCATTGATCTTCAACCTACTTCAAACTCTCCAATTGAAATTCGTCAAGACGATTTTCTACAATGGCACCCCACAGAAGGACAGAAACTTGTTGTCTTAGGCAATCCACCTTTTGGGTTACGAGGGCATTTAGCCTTGCAGTTTATTAACAGGTCGGCTAAGTTTGCAGACCTGATAGGATTCATACTTCCTCAACTGTTTGCAAGTGATGGCAAAGGTGTTCCGGCAAAGAGAGTTGATCGTCGATTAAGATTGGCACACTCGGAGATACTAGAACATAATCATTTCTTACTACCCGATGGTACAGATACCGTCGTAAGCACAATTTTTCAGGTATGGAGCAAAGTGTCACATCCTAAGATCCCACTAGTCAGGCAGAAAACTTGTAAGGATTATATTAAGGTGTATTCGTTATCTGATGGCGGCACTCCTGCATCGACAAGAAACAAGAAGATGATTAATCGATGTGACGTTTATCTTCCATCAACTTGCTTCAAAGGAATGAAGGCCTATTCCGAGTTTGAATTACTTCCTCACAGAAGAGGGTATGGAATAGTGATTTACAAAAACAAATCAACAATCAAAGAAGTTTTAGAGTCACACGACTGGGAACAAACAGCGTTTAACTCCACAAACGGCGCGCTAAATTTAAGAATGAGCCTAATCGAATCCGTAGTTATAAGAGAAGGATTTTTCGATGCAATTTGAGCTCGGCAATGATCTTTTAAATTTGGTTAAAAGAGTTGAAAATTCAAAAAAAAGCGAACAAGTTACAGAGATATCCTGCCTTGGGAGAATTCGCGATTTGAACCTATAAGGGAGTTGCAAATCGATTCAAGGGGATACGTGGGTGAAGTTTTTGTTCAAAACTGTTTGAATCGAATTGGATATCGAACTCAAAGAGACGAAAAAACTAGTCTAGTTGAAAAAGGATATGATATTTTAGTAGATGGACATTTCAAAGTCGAAGTAAAACTAGCAACGAGAGGCCGAACTAATCAAACCTTCCAACACGAAAATTTGAAACAAGAACGTGATTACGATGCCATTGTATTGATTGATGTCGCACCTACCAAAGTGTACATGACCTGCGGTAGAAAGACAGATTTACCATTCCGAGTAAAAAATAACAAATTCACCGTAAATAAAAAGAAGATGCATCTGAGACCAAAAGGAGAGTTTATGTGGGATCTAACTGTTCAAGATGTACAGAATAAGGAATTAAAGACATTAGATGATTTCGATAGAATTTTTAATGCGATGTACCATACATAAAAGTTATGATACTACAAAAAAGTACAAATTTCATTCACCTTGAAATCAAAATAGTCTGTTGTACAGTCTTGCAAAGAGGTGCGAAGGATTTTTTATGAATCTGTCTGGTTCCTCGTACCAACATTTGTTAATATAGTCGAAGATAGTTAAACCTTTGTGAGCCTTTAACCTTTTAGCAAAATTATAGGCATCTATAAGGCACTGGATATGTTCCTTCAGAATGTCATGTGTCTCACAGTTATACTTTTTACAGTAGATTCTTTAACAGTTCTATTCATTCGTCCCACTTGTCCGTTCGTCCAGGAATGAAAGGGAAGTGCCAACTTATGTTCACAATACTGTTTTCTTTCACCGAGACTTTAGGATTTCTCGAACTAGTGAACTGACTGCCATAGTCAGTCAAGATCGTTTGGAGGTGTAAGGACTTTCTCTACCAAGGTCTCAAGAAACTGAACTGCGACTTCTCGCGTCGATTTCTCATGCAGTTCAACGTAGGCATATTTGGATATGCGATCGACGGCTACGAACATATAGAGCCGACCTTCTTCGGTGTTGACATGGGCTATGTCGAGGTGGAAGTAACCGATCGGATACTCTTTGAACTTCTTCGTCTCGCGAGTTTTGTTTTCTTCTTTTGGCAGTGTTGATATCCCTTTATTGTGAAATACACGATGGAGATTCGATCGTTTCAAATGGGGAATTGATTCTTTCAGAGAATACAAACAGTCATCCAAAGACAACTTCGTTGTCCACCGTAAATAAACACAAGCGGCTTCCTCTGCTTTAATCAAACTCTTTGGCTGCGGGTCTGGCGAACCCGACCGTCGGTTTTCGACCGACTCACGTTCGCGCCATTTCTTCACCGTGCGATAATTTAATTCCTAGCACCTCGCTAATACGCGATTTAAGATCGACGAGGGGCTTCTTGGATCTCTTTTCTGATCGCATATGTAGTCATTGCGTTAGTGTGCAATACCTGTCCCATTACTGTTTCCTCCAGATGGAATTGCTGTATAATGGAAGTATATCATCCCGCGTTCATGTTTGCAGGACTTTACACCCAAGTCAATTTTTCCCAACTAGAAGTGCGCAACGGTCTATGCCATACTTGTCTTTTTCACTCTGGATTCGCCGAGACGTTTTATTTCGTTCAATACTTCTATTAGTGGTAAGCCCTTAAAGCCGCCATTCAGTTCAACTTTTTCGTTGCCTGCGTGAACAACGATGCGGCGGTCGACCTCGATCATCTGAGCTGCTTCAATCGTTCCTTGACTAGGCTGACTAAACGCCGAACGTTTAATCTCTATTCCCCATAATCCTCCTTTCGAAAGCTCAAGCACTAAATCTAACTCTAAATGACCTTGATAAGTCCTAAAATATCTGCAATCCTTGTAGATACCTGCGTTAATCGCTGCACTAATAATTGTCTCTACGACGAAACCTTCCCAAACTTCTCCAATACGACCGCTTTTGGTCAAGCTTGTTAGATCATTTATGCCTAACCTAGAGGACAATATTCCCGAGTCTCGAATATACAACTTAGGTTGTTTCGACAGTTTGACTTTCAATTTTCCAAACCCGTTCAGTGGATGCAGTTTCCTTATTAGAAGAAGTTGTTCCAAAGCACTAATGGATTCTTGAACTTCCTCCCGATTAAACTCTAGTTTTCGAGCAAATCGTCCTAGCTCGTACTGCAGACCGTTTGTTTTAGCAATTAGATTTAAACAATCGAAGAACTTGTTAGCATCAACGTTCAAACCAAATGAACGCAGGTCGTTTTGAACGTATGTATTGACCATACGGGTTAGTATTAACTGGCTTTCCTCCGAGTCTGCGGCAAACAAGCTATCGGGCATGCCGCCGCGTATAAGTAGCAAGTTATTAAGCTGATTATAAAGAGAGTTTGACAGTTTGGATTTTAGCTCAGCAGTTTCAGATGGTGAGGTAAAAGAATCAGGGAGAACATCCAAAATCTCATTTAGCAAGATCCCTGTCATCTGGATATCCATGCTTCGTCCAGTTAATGATTTTGCCGAGCCTCTTTGTTGTTCGAGACTCACCGAACCAAGTAACAAAAATTTGCTTTCTCTATTCTCCTCGAATCTTTGCTGATCAATATGAACTTTTACGGAACGAAACAGAACTGGGTTCTCTTGAATTTCGTCAAGGATTACTATTCTGTCTTTATATTTCTTAAAGAAATTGAGTCCGTTACCGATTTCATTTTTTACCGACTCATCTTCAAGATCACGATACACAGCACCTTTTTTCTCAACAAAGTGTGTTCTTGCTAATGTTGATTTCCCGATTTGACGAGGTCCTAACAAGACAATACATTCAACACCATTGAATCTCCTCTCAATTAACTTTCCAACATGACGATCGACATATTTTTTTGGTCGAACAGGAAGATACTGCATTATATCAAGTTCAGTCATGTTTGTTCTCCAAATCAAGTACAAAGACTCGGATTTCATCTGTTCGTCCCTACATATCGTCGATGACAAAACGCTGTTTACAATTTTTTGGTCTAGACTTTTCAGGTTTTAGGACAAATGACGAAGGTGGTGCACAAACATGATCCTTAGAGCTTTCGCAAATTTCCCTCATGAAATGGGTTTTTCCCATACTAGGTTTACCAAGAACTACTAGCGATTTGCCTTGTTTTAGAAGTTTATATGTACACGCTCTCCTCCCCTCGCCGAAACTACTATTTTGGTAGAATGAGTGTTTTATAGGAAAATGTGTGTTCTTAGCAGATGCCATGTTAAAACAGGGGACTCGTTAAAGGGATCTTAAACCAATTTTCGGTTTCCACATAGATATAGTACTTGATTATACCACAGCAATTTGGTTCGACTACCTTAATATGCGATTTCTTAGAGAATTACTGGCATTTTGACACTTTTGACCCAACCTAGCGCTCAAAGTACGCGATTCTATTGTATAAAAGTCCTATAGTATCTGAGGAACCGCGTGACTGCGCGAAAACTTTTCGGTACTGTAGGATTAAGTCTGGAAATTCAAATTCGAGAAAAAAGCGTTTTCAGCGGGTTTTGAATCTCCTGAAAACGCTTCTCGCAATCAAATAACCCCCAAAAAATCGTCTTAATCCCGATTGGGCACCTATCATTGAGCATCCCTCCAGTTTAATCTTTTGTTTCCAGAAAAATCCAAATTTTACAATATTTCGTTTTAACTTACGGAAGAATCTTAGTCTCCGATGGCTTTGACTTAAACCGCAACAGCTCCTATTCAGGTTGCGGAATTATAACGTCCTTTTGGGTTATCAACAGATTCGTGTGCTTCTTAGCAATGAGAATCAATGACTACAATCTACCAAGACCAACGTACACCTGTTGTGAAGTGTGCTGAGTCTCGTTGTTCAAAATCATCGTCCGTCGTTTTTCTGAACCCACCTTGCATGAATAAATTTGAATTAGGTGACAATTTCATTGAGCCTCCAAGACCTAACTCTAACGAGACCGGATCTTTACTATCTCTGTATGTCGCGTTAGCAAACGTCGCTTCCCAAGTCTCTAATGAATCATAGTATAGATTGGTCAACAAGTGAAGTTTATAGGGCTCTTCATTATATTCTAGTCTCATTCCAAACCGAGCTGTAATGTTTGCGTCGTCTCCAAAGACTATAGGTTGACCGCTAGTAGACTTAACATCGCCAATATCTGCAAGCCCCCAACTAATCTGACCGTTGGTGAGGAGTGTCAGATTCTCTCCAATCGTATGACTTTTACCTAACTCCATACTTATAGCCATAGCCGTAGCGTCTTGCCCCTCTATGAACGAAGTATCACTGGCCACATTAAAATCTATCGTCATCTGGTTGTATTGCGCTTGGATGTCGAGGTATCCACCATTCAAACCTACCCAAGTCGCCGTGGCACCCACACCATAGCCATCTGCCATTAACTCACCTTCGGTAGAGGCCACCTTAATGTCGGTATTCAAACTGTTGAACTGAGCAGTAAATCCATATACCCAAGTTCCTGTCGGAGTCGTTTGTTTAGCAAAATCAAATCCGGCTTGTAGACCCGTGGTTTGGGACTCATACTCAGCCTGACCAGCCGGAGCTTTGCCGTAGGAATTCGTATTCCCAATCACTCGGCTCCAATTACTCTGGGTCGAGTCTATGGATCGTCGTTCGTGTAGACTTGGAAGTTTAGCAAAACCATCGATCAAGGCTATCGGTGCCGCAACCAACATCACACTGCCAACTGATTGCTTCTTACTCAATACATACTGGCGAGTTGCAGGAAGGAATTCAAGTTCGTATTGATAAGCACCGCCGGTAAATCCACCATCCGCCAACGAGAACGAAACTGTCGTGCTAGCCCCTGTTACCGTAACGATGTTGATCGCTTCTTGGTCTTGCCCTCCTGATGATGGAGAAATGTCATTAACTTCAATCGTTGTACGTCCCGTGACATTACCACTTACTGTCAACGAGTCTGTGCTACCCGTGAAGAAGTCAGTATCAATCTTGATGGTTCCTCCACCGATCAGATTTCCGTCTATAGTAAGCGTGTCATTAGTTACTTCATCTTGCATCGACAAAGTACCTTGTACTGTCAAGGTGCCGGTCGTAATCGCTGAAACCCCATTAACGCTGATATTGGTTTGAGATCCGAATACAATACTTTCCCAATTAACAAAGTTATCTTCTGACAATACGAAACTTCCTCCATTGATTGTCAAAACATCAACAGAAACATCGGCTCCCGTGTCACTACCTCCATTTAGAATTGACGTTCCAAAGGTCGCATCAGCAAAAGTTAGTCTATCAACTCCGCCCCCTAGTTCAACCCTGCCCGATACCGTAGCTCCGGCACGGATTGAAATCTCCGAATCCCCTTCATCGTTACGTATTGCAAATCCACTTGCTCCAGAGACCAAAGCACCAGCATTAAGCGTGATCTTTGTCTCGCCACCATTCGTTCGTGTTTCAATGCCTGTTCCCTGAGGTCCACCGGTAACTTGACTTGAAGCAATGATGTTTATATCCCCAGAACCATCACTTTCAATGTGGATTGCACTCCCTCGATTGCCAACTGTGTTACCGGAAACTGTTACATTAGCCGTTGCAGTCCCTTCGTTTTCAACCCGAATGGCATTACGTTGGCCCGTGCTACTTGCTGCTGAGACGGAAACAGAAGTTGTGTTGGCTCCGGCAATGACGGTAATACCGTCACTCGCTCGTCCGGTAACTTGATTAGAAGCGAGAACGTTCAATGATCCGATGCCGTAGTTATACACTTGGATTGCTCCGGCACTACCTGTAACCACTCCAGTCGTTGTAACTGAGACGTTCCCGGATCCTCCATCATTCTTTGCAACTACAGCACTTGTGCCGCCGGCTACGCCGACCGCGTTCACATTAACATTTCCGCTTAAACTAAAGGCATATATGCCTGTTCCACTACTTGTAACGGCTCCGGTTGTTACAACAGTAGATGTTCCACCATTAGATCTGTTGGTTACGATAATACCATTACGACCTGCTGATACAGCGCCAGCATTTACCGAAACTTGAGCCCCTAGACCACTTGCTCTAATAGCAGTCGCTGAACCGTGATTGGCAACGACGCCGGCTGTTGTAACGCTAACATTGCCTGTTCCTGTACTTCGAGCCGCAACGGCAGTTCCCGCACCGTCTAATGTCGCTGTTCCTGTAAGCACTATAGAAACATCTCCACGTCCGGTATTAGAGGCTTGAACAACCCCAGTTGCATTTCCACTTGCATTCAGAGCTTGACCGGAACTCGCTTGTGTGAATGATATCGAGTTTTGACTCGTCATCTGAATGCCGACAGCAGCCGTTACATTAACCGTCGATCCTGCCGCCAGTGTGGCACTGACCGCAGTATCGCCTATAGTGCGAATGTTCTCAGGGAAGACAAGGGTACCTGCACACGCAAATACACCCGGAGTACTGGACTCGCACTTCAAAGTTCCCCGTTCGCCTGTTAGATAATAGGCTCTTGCTTGACTGTCGTAATTGAGTTTGTATAAGTAACCCCCCGAAGCGAATCTCGTTCCTGTTAATGCAAAACTAGACTCAGAACTTGACCCACTGACTGTTACTACCGTAATCCTAGTAAGAAAGCGTTCTATCTCATTCGAGGGTGTTACGTCGACTAATGTCACATTATGACGACCCGTGACATCACCGCTTACAGAAATTGTATCCGTTGCACCTGTGGCAAAATTTACGTCAACTTCCAAATCACCAACATTCTCTGTGTCGCGTTGAACTAGGTCACCGCTCAGAGTAAAGACATCCGTAGCCTCCTCATTCTTTAATGATAATGTACCTGCTAGCATTACCTGTTCAATTGCTAACGTCACGTTACCTTCAAAAGCAATTGTTCCCGCCGACCCGACTTGAATAATTTCCCAGTTACGCAACTTACTAAGATCTATCGATGCTTTACCGGACTCTATGGCGATTACATCTTTTGATCTGTTTATACCGCTATCTTGACCACCATCAATAATAATCGTAGAATCAAAACTCTCATTAAAGGTCAGCTTATCAACGCCGCCACCTAACTCAATGTTGCCCGAGAGTTCAACGCCTTTGTTTACCGTAACAGTCGAAGCACCATTATTATTTTTGATTGAAGTCGCTCCACCTATTGTTCCTCCTCCAATAACAATCGTCGTAGTTCCCGAACGCGTACTCGTTTCAATTCCAACCGAAGCAGAATCTGTAACAGTTACATCATTATTGATGTTAAGCGAGATATTTCCACGCTCAGCAACAGTGGTGTGTACACCGACATGTGTTGCTGCTAAGTTTCCACTCGTGACGATAGTAACTGACCCCGAACCTGAACTTACTGCTTTGATTGCTGTAGATTTACCTGTTACCCCACCGCCCGTTGGCACAGTGATCGATGTATCTCCCGCACGTGTTCCGGCTTTGGTATATACACCGTGAATAGCTCCATCCCCAGAAGTAGTGACAGCACCATTGAGTGTTATAGTGGACGATCCAACACCCGTGCTATTAACATAAACAGCTGTTTCTGTGGCTTGAACTGCAGACAATGTAAGTGTCGTCGAACCACTATTGACGACCGAAAGAGCTCCAAATGCAGTCACAGTCGCATTGGTTTTTACTGTTCCCGTTGCGGTAACGGAAACACTGCCCGTTCCCGTATTAGTTAAGACTATCGCACGTTTTGCACCAGCGACTTCTGCTACATTTAGCGTGATACTACCGGTCGTGCTACCCGTGACGTTAATGCCATCTTCACTGCTCCCGGTTATTGTCCCGCTGGCATTGACCAAGAAAGCTCCGCTACTACTATGAACTGCCCGAATACCATGTTGTCCTCTTATAGTTCCTGCACTTGTAATAGTCGCAGTAACGTCAGAACCCTGAGCATCGTTGATTAATACAATGCCAGCGTCGCCAGCACTTGTTCCCGTAGCCACAATAGTTCCACCGAAGGATGCTGTTATCGAGCCACCACCATAATTACGAATATCAACGCCGCTCGCATCTCCTGCTACAGCCACTGTAGAAACTGTAACGTCTCCCGCTCCTTTATTGTAAGCGTTAATGCCGTCATCGCCAGCCGAGTCAGGCACGTTGACAGCTCCAGTAACGTTGATCGTCAAATTACCTGAAGCATAATTGCGAGCATCGATTCCGGCCTTTCCACCTGTTACGACACCAGCAGTAATTGCTAGTCCACCTTCACCGCTATTGGTCGCGTAAATCCCAGTATTGCTACTACCCGTTACCGAGTTTCCTGCAGTGATGGTCAAAGAGCCTGCTCCCGTACTCTTATTGACAGCCTTAATCCCCATCGCATTGCCAGATGCTTGACCACCGGTCGAGATCGTTACGCTAGCACCTTTTCCGTAAGCATATATGGCAGTTCCACGACTACTCACAACATCGGTACTAGCACTAATTGTGACTGTTCCAGTCGAATTAACGTTCTTAACGATGATGCCAGCTTTTCCACCAGATACCCCGCTTCGCGTATTCAATGTTATGGAATCGCCTGAGCCCATTAAGTTAATGGCTGTTGCGTCACTATTATTCGCCGTAACATGATTGGTAGAAACAGTGATCGTTCCCGTCCCTGTAGAGTCAACTAAAATCGCTGTTCCTGATGCTATTAGGTTTGCCGTTCCAGTTAAACTAATGTTGATAGATCCGCTTCCCGATGTCTTGGCGTGAATGACACCTGTTGCATCTCCCGTAGCATTAATCCAACCCCCTCCAGCTGCTTGTGTGAACGTTATAGATCCGGCACCTTCTAAACTCATAGCAACCGCAGCACCGACATTGACCACGGCTGATGCATCTAGAACGGCAACTATGTCTCCGCTTCCTTCACCGAGAATGTTTTCTGATAGTGAGAAATTACCTCGGCATGTATAGTTTCCGGGATTTGTAGTCGACTCTATACAATTTAATGTACTTCGCTCTCCCAATAAGAAGAAGGCCTTCTCAGTAGCGTTATACTCTAGACTATAAGCAAACCCTCCCGACTTAAATCTATTTTGAAGAGTAAGCGACGGAGAGGAGGTTGTTCCGCCTACAGATACGACCTTAACTCGAGTAACCCGAGTCGTCTGATTAGCCGGTGTAACATCCTTAACGATCAGTTTATGGGTTCCAGTTAGATTCCCAGTAACTGTAAACGTGTCTGCCGTACCTGAGGAAAGATTAACATCGATCCCCAAACTACCACTAGTGTCTATATCGCCGGATATTGAAAGTGAATCGCCTACGTTGTCATCACTAAGAGAAACAACTCCACCCGAAAGAGTCAACTTTCCGACTGATAAAGACTGTGAACCCGTAAAGGAAATTGTTGTTCCTGCTACAACGGCAATGGTTTCCCAGTTTTTAAGTTGCGTAGCGGAAACTGTGCTCGAGAAACCACTAAACGTTAACACGTCTACCGACGTATCTGTTCCCGAATCTTCTCCTCCATCTATCTCAAGTGTCGTCGCTGGAGCTTTTCCTACAAAAGTGAGTTTGTCAACTCCGCCTCCAAGCGAGATTTTCTGGTTGATGGTAGCACCAGAGTTTACGGTAATATCAGATGCTCCTCCATTGTTCTGGATCGAAGTTCCACCTGAGGCTGCTATAATTCCGCTGTTAATTACAATTGTCGTCGTTCCACTGGATCCGGATTTCGTATCTATAGCAACTTTCGACGAAGACCCCGTCACGTTGCCTGATACTGTAATAGAAATTTCCCCGTCTTGGACTTCCGCTTCAATTCCCGTCTCAGCTGTCCCTGTGACTGCTCCTGAGGTATTGATCGTGATATTGCCAGACGATTCACTCGATGCTGATATCCCGAAACGACCACTGACGCTCCCGGAACTGCCTAATGAAATCGTGATATTTCCCGCATCTTCATCGGCGTAGGCATAAATACCCGTGTGACTAGCTCCCGTTCCATTTCCTACTACGGCTCCATTAACATTTAGATCAATTGTTCCACCTTCATAGTTTCGAACATCTATCCCGTCTGCATAACCTGTAACGGATGCTACTGTTATTGATATATTTCCGGCACCTGAGGATAAAGCTTCTAGACCATCTTGCTCTGAGCCTCTCGCCGACTCCACGGTTCCAGTTGCTGTTAATGTGGCATTACCTGCACCGTATTTCCGTATATCAATACCGTCACTCTTTCCACTCACTGAGGCCACTGTAATCGTAACTGACGCATCGCCAGACTGATAAACATAAAGCCCGTCAGAGTTTGAGCCTCGTATCGTTCCTGAGGCTACCAGAGAAATATCGCCACCGCCCTGGCCATAAAGGAATACCCCTGTTTCGCCGCCTACCGCTCGGCCACCTGTCGATAATGTTATCGTTGCTGTACTGTCACCATAATGTTTGAGCTGAAGTCCGTATTCTTTGCCGCTCACCGTATGAAGCGAAAGATTTACAGCACCTCCTTCTTGATTGACATAAACTCCGTGTTTTCCACTTCCTATGATCGTCCCCGTGGCGGTGACTGTTATATTACCTTCGCCTTCATTGTAAACATAAAGACCGTGATACCCTCCGGTTATTGCGTGATTAGATAAATTCAGCGTTATATCTTCGCCTTCACTATCGTTGATAGCCGCTATACCCGCTTGGTCGTTACTGTCTCCATTAGCCTTAATATCACCCGAGATCGTCAGTGTAATAGACCCACCTGCAGTCTTGTTTAAGTCTATTCCGTCTTCCGAACCGGTAACAGACATTGTATTAACAACTAGATCGTCAGCACCATTATTCGTGGCTTTGATTCCGTCACCCGTGTGGTTGGTAACACCTTGGCTTTCATTTTGTTTAATCTCCCCCGAAATATTAAGCGTTAACGTTCCGGAATTTGAGTTGGTTGCAACAATTCCCGCCCCGTGCGTTTCAATTTCTCCAACAGTGATCGTTAAACCACCCGTACCTTCGTTCTCTGCATGAATTCCAGTTCCCCCCGTCGTCGTAACTTTGCCACCTGCTGTAACACTAACCGTTCCTGCTCCTGAACTTTTATTGACGGCCTTAATACCGCCCACACTTCCAGTCACTGTCGTCGAGCCTTTTCCTGTGACAGTAGTAGACGTAGTAACTGTAACAGAATCCCCCTTACCATAAGCGTCAATCGCCGTCCCGTTCGATGCAACAACAGCTCCCGTAACTTCAACCGATACTGGACTGGATCCTGTTCCCTCTCCTCTGGCAGTGATTCCTGAAGTACTTCCGGTTACCGTTGAAGCAGCCGTAATAGTTGTCGCGCCTGATCTCTTGTTTACTGCATGGATACCATCATTTTTCGTCCCCGTCACTGCTCCTGAAACATTGAGAAGAAGCGTGCCTGCACCACTTGACCCATTATGAAGTCTGATACCGGAACCTCCACCGGATACTGTACTTGATGCTGTAACGGTAACGGTGGATCCTGAACCATCAACATTAATGCCATCATTTTCCGTACTAGATATCGCGCCACTTGCAGATAATGTTGCCGATCCCACCGATTTAAGGTATACCGCATGATTCTTTCCTGAAACTGCCCCAACTGTTGCCGTAACGGAAGCCCTTGATCTCGCCGCTCGACCACCTCTTAAATAAAGGCCAAATCTGCCTGCACCGGTTATTGCTGCGGTTGTAGTAACTGAATGAGCTCTGGCATAATTGTGGTCAAGTAGTGATGCAACAATACCATCATATCCACCACTGACTGCGGCTGAAGTAGTGATCGAAATGTCACGTCCACTGGTAATTGCGTAAATCCCGTTTTCATCAGTCGAAGTTAAGGTTCCGTGTGCCGAGATTGTAATGTTTCCTCGTGACTTTAACTCTGCAAATATAGCACTTTTCTTAGCTTGTACCGCTCCCGAGGTTGTTATTGAAGTCGCAACTTTTGTACCGTCATAACCGGTTACTTCGACTCGAACTCCGGAATCAGTCGTAGCCGTGATAGCCCCTGTTGCATTGATTGAAATAGTTCCAGAGGCTCGATTTGCTTCGTCATAAACAAAAATCCCGTGTCTATTACCTGTAATCGCCGCCGACGTGTTAATATTAATATTTCCTGTCGCCTGACTGTTTCCTGATCGTTTTACATAGATAGCATCATTATTATTACTGGAAATCGTGCTACTCGCATTGACTGTAATTGGCCCCGCCACCGCATTGGAATGAATCTCCACTCCCCCCGATATAGCGTCATTGGTATTGACTGTAATTTGGTTCTTACCATCGACTCGTATGGCGCGACCGGAATTACTTGTCGCGGTAACTTTCTGAGTTGTAAGGGTTATATTTCCTGTACCCGTAGACTCAGCCGCTACAACATTTCCTTGCCCTGCTAACGTAGCAGTGCCAGTAAGAGTCATTTGAATATTGCCATTACCAGTCGTCTTAGCCTTAATCGCACCACTGGCATTGCCAGTCCCGTTTATCGTTCCACCATTAGCGGCTTGCGTGAATGTAATTCCATTTGCTCCCAACATGTAGAGTGCAACGAATGCCGAGACCGAAACTGTTGCGTTATTCGCTAATGTAGCAACTATATTTGTTGTACCCGTCTTAACCATACTTTCCGATATATTTATCGTTCCTGCACAAGCGAACGATCCAGCCGTATTGGTATCTTCTACGCAAAGTAAGTTCGTACGAGTCCCCGCTAAATTGAATTTTTTTCCGCTCGAGTCAAATTCAATTGAGTAACTATATCCTTGCGAGACCAAAGTACCTTCAAGACTGAAGGTATTAGATGTTGACGTTCCTGTATAACTAATAAGTTGAATGGTTTCTTGCCGTCCAGTAGCATTACTGGGAGTTCTATCATTCACGACTATTTTAGTGACACCCGAAATATCTCCTTGAACGACAATTGAATCCTTCGCGCCGGTAGATAGATTTACGTCTATTTGTATGGTGCCGCCACCAACAAAGTCACCTCCTATCGTCAATGTATCACCGGGAGCGTCATCTTTTAACGATAAGATTGCTCCCGTTAATACTTTTAACTCGTCAGTTGCTAAAGTTACCGTTCCATCAAACCGTCCAACTGTCCCTGTTCCAAAACTGATCACTTCCCAATTCGTAAACTTGGTAGAATCAAGTAAAGCAGAGATACTATTAATGTTCAGAACGTCCGTTGATGTATCGGTTCCGGACTCCTCACCCCCATCAATCGTTATCGATCGATTAAACGTTGACCCGCCACTGAATGTAAGAACGTCAACACCTGCACCAAGACTAATGTTGGCCGTAACACTGGCTGCTGAATGAATCGTAACTGAGGAAGCACCAGAATCATTGGTGATTGCATTTCCGCCGGAGGCTGCTATTGTTCCACTGTTGATTGTGATTATCGAATTACCACCTGAGTCTGTCAGTGTCTTGATCGCCGTTTTACTTGACGCTCCAGTAACATTGCTCGATACGTTTATTTGGATTGTTCCAGTAGTAAGTTTGGCACGAATACCATCTTCGTTTGTTCCAGTGACTGTTCCTGAGGTCGTAATTGTAATGTTACCAGTCGTTGCGGTATCTGCCCAAATTCCAAAGGCTCCCGAAACAGTTCCAGACGCTCCTACCGTTATTGACGCATTACCACCATCACTTCTTGTTCGAGCAGATATCCCAGCATCAGTGGACAAAGTACTGTTTCCTACGACATCGCCGTTGGCCGAGATCATTAAGGTTCCAGTTCCTATGTTTCGAGCATAAATTCCGTCAACTTCTCCTTCAACGTCCAATGTCGTTATCGAAACATTTCCGCTACCGTTTTTTCGTATGGAGAGACCATCCTCTTCAGAATCTTCCGTCGATAAAATCTTTCCAGTGGCGCTTACAGTTACATTCCCAGTACCGTATTTTTTGATGTCAACACCATCGCCATAGCCTGTAACAGTACTGACTGTCACCGATAGATTAGCTTCACCGGAATGATAAACGAGAAGTCCGTCATCAGCTTCGCCTTCAATATGTCCAGAAGACTTAATCGTAACATCGCCGTCCCCGATTGCCTTTACACGAACACCTGTCTCGTATCCTTTGACTTCGCCCCCTGAGGACACCGTAATTGTCGCTGTACTCGAACCATAGTGTTTTAAGAAAACTCCGTAAAAGTAAGCCCCCTCAACGTCATTCACCGATATATCAGCTGTTGTGCCATAATTTTTGATAAATACGCCAGCACTAGACCCTGAGGTATCCTCATCTGCCGTGGCGGATATGCTTCCGGTTGATGTAAGCTCTACGCTTCCATCACCATCGTGCAAAATATAAACGCCGTATGTGCCTGCAGTGACATCGTTATCCGATAAAGTCACAGTTACGTTGGTCACGCCTTCATCAGTGTCAATCGCAATACCAGCGTCCCCGTCTTCTGAATCTCCCCCAGTGATATCACCGCTTACTGTAACGGAAACCGCTCCGGTATTGGTTTTTGAAATGTTGATTCCATCTACATCGCCGGTAACTGCGTTTGTCGTAACAGTGATATTGCCAGAACCGGTATCCGAAACGCTAATCCCAACCCCGTTAGAATTTGACGAACTTGAAATGGCCCCGGTGATATTGAGGATGACATTACCCGTATTATTTTTTACAACTCTAACGCCTGTTCCGTGGGCTTCAATTATACCAGCCGTTATTCTTGTGTTTCCACTGCCGGTATTCTCAGCAAAAATACCGAAACCGCCTGAAGATGTGACTTTTCCACCTGCTGAAATACTTAACAACCCGGCCCCAGAACTCTTATTAACGGCTTTTATTCCACCAACGCTCCCAGCAGTTGTACGCGAGCCGCTTCCCGTAACAGTAGACGAGGTACTAATTGTAACCGAGTTTCCTTTTCCGTAGGCATCTATTCCTGTACCCGACGTAGCTCTCACTGCACCGTTCGCATCAATTAGGACAGGACTCGTTCCGGTTCCTTCGCTTTTTGCAAATATCCCTACAGTACTTGCTGTAACAGCGGCAGCGGTAACTGTTGTTGCTCCTGTTCTCTTGTTCAGTACATGAATTCCTTGTTTGTTCGTTGCAGTGACAGCACCGGATGCATCAAGAAGAAGTGTCCCTGCCCCACTTCCTTCATTCTCGATTGTGATACCGATCTCTCTTCCTGAAACTGTCGATAAAGCCTTAACATTGACAGTAGCGCCTTTACCTCGAACAAAAATTCCGTCACCCCTTGTGCCAGTTACTGCCCCATTTGCAGTTAGTGTTACCGCTGTTGCATCCTTCACAGCTATGCCCGTTGAGCCTCCTGTTACCGCTGCCAGTGTTGCTGTAACCGTAGATCTTGCTCCGCTACCATTAATGTTAACGCCCTCATTATCCTCTGAAGTGATGCTACCAGACGATGTGAATTGAATTGCCCCAACAGAGCCACTATTCCATCGCCGAACGAACACACCTCTCAGCTTTCCGCTAATAGTCCCAGACAGATTCAGTGTCACATTTTCCCCATATGCTAAAACAAAAATACCGTCTTGACGTGTACCGGTCACCGCACCATTGGTAGTTATCGAAACATTACCCGCTGAATACATCTCCACTTCAATTCCGTCGTCACCTCCGGTTACTGCTCCTGAAGTATTAATGGTAAGACCAACATTCGCACTCCCGTTACCGTTGCTATACTTTCGAACACTGATACCGGCTGCATCTGTTGCAGTAACAGTTCCAGATGTTGTAATCGCAAAATCACCTGTCACCGAACTTCCTGAACTCGTATCTTGAATTCTGATACCGTTTTTTCGACCTGAAACTGCCGAGTGAGTATTTATAGTGATTGCACCTGTTCCACTGGAACCACCAAATCGTTGTACATATATTGCTCCAGTATATGTGGTTGTAGAATTGCCAACCACCGAACCACTCGTGTCAACCTTTATAGCCCCGCCAGCAACACCCGTTCTAACATGTATCCCGCCCCTGACATCGTCATTAGCACTAATTGTAAACGCACCTTTGCCTAAGGCCTTTATTCCGTCAGCTGAGTCATTTGTTGCTGTAACTTTTTGAGTCGTTATCGTGATATTGCCGGTACCTGTAGATTCAGCAAAAACAACGTTTCCAGAACCTACTAGAGTTGCTGTACCGGTCAATGTAATCTGGATATTACCGTTTCCAGTAGTTTTAGCCCTTACTGCGCCGGTAGCAGCTCCTGATGCGTTAATAGATCCTCCATTTGCTGCTTGCGTAAAAGTAATTCCGTTTGCTCCCGCCATATAAAGGGCAACAAAACTCGATACATTCACAGTTGCGTTATTTGCTAATGTCGTAATGACATTCGTTGTACCCGTTGTTACCATGGCTTCAGGAGCGTTAATCGTGCCGGCACAGGCGAAGGTTCCTGAAGTGTTTGTGTCTTCGACACATAGCAGATTTGCCCGCGTACCTGAAATTGTGTAGCGTTTATTGGTAGAATCGTGTTCAAGAGAAAAAGTATATCCTCTAGCTCTAAGTGCACCATCAAGACTAAACGCGCTTGCGCTTGATGTTCCTGTATAAGTCAGTACATGAATGGTTGTCTGAATTGTTGTAGCACTTGGCGATGTCGTATTGTTGACTTTTATTTTGGACGTACCCGTAATGTTCCCTTGAACAACGACCGAGTCTTTTGCTCCTGTAGACAAGTTGACATCTATCTCGATTGTTCCACCACCTGTCAACTTGCCAGAAACCGTCAAAGTATCGCCGGGAGTCTGATCTTTCATGGAAAGAGTTGCTCCGGAAAGCAATTTCAACTCTTCAACGGATAGCGTTACGGTTCCATCAAACCGTGCATTTGTTCCTGATCCGAGACTAATGACTTCCCAATTGGTAATTTTTGAAACATCGAGCAGGGAAGAAATACTATTGATATGTAATTCATCATTGGCAGTATCGGTTCCGGTATCTTCGCCACCATCTATTGTAATGGAATTATCGAAATTCGATCCTCCACTGAACGTTAGCTTGTCTAGGCCAGCCCCGAGTGCAATATCAGCCGTAACACTTGCCGAAGAATGAATAACGATCGTTGAGGATCCTGCACCGTTCGTAATGGCTTTACCGGTAGCACCTGCGGCAGTTATCGTTCCACTATGGATCGTTATAAGGGAGTTTCCACTTGCTGATGTTTGCGCATCTATAGCGGTTTTATTGGACGACCCGGTAACGTTGCCTGAGACATTAATCGTAAGTGTTCCAGACGTGAGTTTTGCACTAATTCCGTCATCGCCAGTTCCTGTAATTGCGTTGGAGGTTGTGATTTCGATATTGCCTGACGATTTCGATTCTGTGTAAATGCCGAACTTACCATTTACGCTTGCTGCACTTTCAACAGTTATTGAGACATTACCGCCCGAAGCGTTGGTGTAGGCATAAATTCCAGCGTCTTTAGTTCCGGTACCTGAAGCTGTAATGTTTCCTTTGCTAACTATTGTGACTGTTCCAGAACCTACATTCTTAGCGAATATGCCAGATTTATGGCTTTCCAATGCTGAAACGGTCAGCGAGATATTTCCATCACCAGACACATTGGCTTCTACTGCGTTATAGCCAGAAGAACTTTTTGATTTGATAAGCCCGGTCGATGTCAAAGTAACATTACCACCTCCTTCTTTATCTATTTTTATACCTTCTTTACCACCGGTAACGGCTGTAGTGGTTAGGTTGATAGCACCGTCATCATTATGATCAATCCAAACCCCTACATTTTTATCGCCTGAAATCGTCCCCGAGGCATCCAGTGTTATAGCGCCAGAACCATAATTATAGAAAGCAATACCGAAACTTTCGGCTTCAATTTTACCTCCGGACGCTATCGTAATCGACCCTGTTGCTGCAGCGAAAGATTGAATGTCAATTCCTTTTGCTGCGGAAGCCGTTACTGTGTGAACATCGATATCTATATCTACAGCGTCGCCAGAATAGATGTATATTCCGCCCCGCTTACCCTCAATCTCTCCGGATGATGAGATCGTTATATCCCCGCTAGCATAACTGCTAACACTAACTCCGTAACCACCGACAACTTTATGATTAGAGAGATTGATCTCTGTATCAATATTAAATGAACTTGTCTGCACTCCTATTCCATAATCATTAATACCTCCTCCCCGTCCTGTAACCGCACCCGAAATCGTAATTTCGACAGAACCACTATTATTCTTTTCAACTAATATTCCGTGTTGACCTCCGGTTACCGACACCGTATTTATTTCGATATCTCCAGATCCGCTATCTACAACCTTTATCCCTTCACCTGCAGTCGTTGAATTCCTACCGGTAACCACTCCCGAAATATTAAGAGTAATATCTCCAGAGTTACGATTTACTACACCAATCGGTGTGTGGTTCGCGGCGGTCACGGCGGCAGCTGTGATTGTTATATTTCCTGTGCCGTCATTCTCCGCATGAATACCAATACCGCCCGAAGCTGTAACGGTTCCGGCAGCTGAAATTGAGACCGCTCCTGCACCAGAGCTTTTGTTGACGACTTTAATACCGCCTACTCCATCAGCGCCTGTAGCACTTCCTGTTACTGTACTGGATGTTTTTACTTCAACCAAATTACCCTTACCATACGCGTAGATTGCCGTTCCTGAATTCTTTGAAACAGCTGCGCTCGCACTTACAGTTGCTGTTCCCGTCGTATGGGTGTTCTTAACTTCAATACCGCCAGAAATTGTGCCTTTTGCATCCAATAATACGTTAGTGCCTGCTGCGGCTATTTTCACAGCCATGGCTTGGCTGTGATTGGCGGTAACATTATTGGTGGATACTGTTATTGTCCCGGTTCCCGTCGACGAAACTTTAACCGCTGTTCCTGAACCTGCTAATGAGGCAGCTCCGACCAATGTGACAGCGATATTTCCATTGCCGGTTGTAGAAGCATCAAGAATGCCCGTCGCACTGCCAGTGGCGGCTAATGTGCCTCCGCCAGTTTGTTGGGTGAAGGTTACGCCGTTCTGCCCGCGCAAAGTGAATACATAACCAGATAAACTGCTTGCGACAGTCGTTGATGCTGAATTCAGGGTAGCGACGAGATTCGTTGTCCCTGTCGTTTGCAAAACTTCAGGAGCATTAACTGCTCCTGAACACGTGAACTCACCCGCAGTTCCTTCACTCTCTGTACATCGTAGACTAGCTCCTTTTAACACGAATGTTTTTGTCGCCTGCCGATACTCTAACTTAAATCCCTTACCGGGTTTAATGATCGTTGATGACGTAAAAGCGCTAGAGGCAGTTGTTCCTTGCACCGTAACAACAGTGATGTCTGAAGAGGTAAAAGTTGTAGCGTTCGAAGGTGTTAAGTCATTAACCGATATAGTCGTTACACCGGTTACGTTACCGGTAACGGTAACAGTGTCGGCAGAACCTGTAGCAAGGTTCACGTCTAGGACGATCGTCCCCCCGCCAATAAAGTTTCCGGAGATGGTTAATCTGTCGTCGGGAGATCTGCTACCTGCTGCCGCTTCGCTCAAACTAACTGTTCCCGAGACTGAAACATTATCAGCGGTAAGCGTTTTGGTTCCGACTATTCTCCAACTCGTGCTTCCGCTTAGATTGATTCGCTCCCAGTTATTTATTTTTGCGGGATCTAGCGTAAGGAACGTACCTGTTGTTTTTGCACCGTTTCGGAATGTGAGTGTATCAACGATATTACTATTTGCCGCTTCCTGCCCACCATCAAGTTCTGATCCGGCCGTGACCGTTGCTCCGCTAATGACAAGAGAATCTCGTCCTAGTCCGAGTTTTACATCACCGCTTAAAGTTGCGTTCGAGCCACTAAACGTGATTCTTGAATTTCCACTTCCGTTGAGAATCGCTCCCGCGTTCGAAGACCCGCGAACTGTTCCGCTTGTAACATTAATAGTTACTTCGGCTGTTGCGCCAGCCGCGGAACTTGTACCCGCGTTTGCATGAATTGCATAACCAATTTCTGTGGCAGTTCTTCTCCCACCTCCCTGAACGTCTCCTTTGATGTTTAAGGTGACACCTCCTGTACCTCTAGTTAATAAGTGGATTCCAGAGTTGCCAGAATCCGTCGAAGTGACCGAGCCATTAGACGTTATTGTTATGGGCGAGGATGTAGAGCCACCCATATAAATATAAATACCCTGTGCTCCCGCTGTAATATTTGAAAAAGTCAGCTCTAAGGCCCCGGTAACGCTACCGTATCCACGTCTCAAATAAAAACCGGCATCGTCGGCAACTATATTTCCCGTGCTAGTGAACTTTAATTGTCGAGGTGCCTTAATATTGACTCCATCACCACTTGAAGTTATGGCGGCCGTCTTGATATAATGGTTGCCATTTGATGATAAATTTCCGAATATCCCATAGTCACGAGCCGTGATTGTGCCTGTTACCGTTACGGTCGCACTCCCTGTGCCTCCTCTGTGTTGTATATCGACTCCTCTTGAAAGGCCTGAGGTACCAGATGATCCACCCGTTACTGACGCAAGGCTAAGGGTCAAATTGCCATTGGTATCTTTTCTCGCGTAAACTCCCTTCCCTGTTGCCGTCGTAACACTGCGGGTGGCAGTGATCGTCATATTATGACCGGCGGTATTGTCTTTATGTCTGGCATGAATTCCGCCGGTGTTACCACTAACGTTACGAAATGTTGCATTTACATGTCCGCGAGAACCTTCGATATAAGCGCCAACATTTTCTCGGCTTTGAATGCCCTTTATTAACGTCAGGTTGACAACCGGGTTGGCGGTGCCACCCGTCGCAATGGAAGCTTTAAGCCAAACCGCACGACCAGCAGCGGATATTGTAAAGTCATCTGACGCGGTTCCAGCTTGTGTAACTGTCAGGGATTTTTGATTACTAAAATTCCCGGCGGTAACTTTGCCAGTAATCAGACCGTGATTTGTGCTGCCGCTACCGGTGTTATTTATCGAAAAATTTCCACTTAAAGTTAATGTTCTGTCAAAAATAAATCCTCCACTTACAATATCTATGGTTCCTGTTTGCGTACCTGCACATGTTTTATTTGTATCTGCGGGGGTCCACGCAGTACATTGCGCCTCACTTAACCCCGCGAAAAAACCGCCTGCGGCGATGACGCTCGCACCAAGTGCTGTTGCCGATGATAATAGTTTTCCAATGAAACCAAGGGTTGGCGCGAAGGTCATCACGCCAACTGTTCCTCGCGCAAGTCGACCGCCCTTTCCAAGAAGTTTTACATCCTCGGGTTCTTGCGACTGAGTCGCATAAGGAAACGCACCCCGCCCAGAACCTGAGGAGGCTGAAGTGTCACTAAATTCGTTCATTACATTACCTATCTGAGTCAGCTCCCGTAACCAGTACTAAAAATTGGTTTCGCTAACCTAGCAGTCGTTGCGAAACTAGAAAATTTGGGCAAAACGTTGCAATACGACAAGAACCACTGACAAACTCCTTATCTTATCAATATACAGTAACTTCCCCAACATTGCACCTAATTTTTGGTTTGCCTCCTCGCTTTGACACTTGAAATTGCGGTTTGGTTTCCGCGATATCGTTAATTCGGCTGGAAGAATAGCGGGAAACCTTCCCGTATTACGGGGAACTTATACGCATGAAAGACTCGCTGACCGCCGATTCTTCTGCAATCGAAACGACATCTCCTCAAATCAAACATAGAGGCCATTGCCGCGGGATCAATTCGCGCTTGCCTCATCAACATCCTCGATTCCCGACTGATTCGTTTTACTGTCATCCAAACCCAAACTTTGCGCTTTATAGCAAATGTCCCCGGCTGATTTATGTCCAAAGTTGTCGTCAAAATAGAAATGGAAACTGTTGCGAAGTGAGTAGGATCAAAAGAACAGGAAAAATGTTAGAGTGAAACTGTTGCAAAACACCAAGTTTGGAAAATGTCTACAAAATTTTGAAGTGTCGGCAACTAGATGGCCCTAAAATAAGGCATTTGACGATCAGGTAAGACAGAAAGGTTGAGATGCTCGAGAACGCACCTCGTTTCGTAACAGTCTCGATCCAATTTAAGCTGATTGATTAAACTGTTAGTCAGAATAGCAGTCAATCTTCTTCGGAGTCGAACGACCCTGACGGTAAAGATTCTAAGCCGACTCTCTTTTTTTTCTATCCTTACGGATCTTTGTCAGATTATCGATTTCGCTTCCGATAACCCTGATATTTTTTTTCTTGATTCCGTCGGGTTGTTCGTATACTGAAGTTTCAAGTTTCCCCGTAATCGCAACTATATCTCCCCGGCGAATGTAATCTCTGATGAACTTCGCCGCCTGACCGTGAAAAAATGATACTGGTATCCAATCAACTTTCTGTTTATCACTCCCTTCTTTCTTGCTACTTCGTTCAACCGCTAGTTCAAAGTACACTATGAATCTGCACTTGTCGTTGGGCAAACCCGCTGCCACATCGGCTTTGTATTTGGTGAATTTCGGATCGGCGGCCAACCGGCCTACCAAGTTTATTTTGTTCATCGTAACTATCCTCTGAAGAAATAAACTCATGCCATGTAGGCAAAGGTTACTAAGAAGCAATCCTTACAGTTTAACTTCTAAACTGCAAATTCCAAGAAAACACGACAAATTCCTAGATCGATATTCGTAGTAATTCCGTTGTCTAACATACAAAAGATTTCCAGATACTCTCATTTCGGCGCATTTGATGTTTGCTCTTCCATCCCATTTGTGCATTCGAAATGGCCATTTTGTAACCGCGATGGGTGTGCTGTCGCGTAGTAGAATCGCGGAAAACCTCCTTGGGAACGGGAAAAAGCCTACTGATTTTGGCGGACTAGCCCGACCCTGTCACTCGAGACGGATGATGTTTATCCGCCATATACCTATGGATGCTATTATCGCTGCATTTCTGATTGATTCGCAAATCGATATATCCGCGCATACATAAAATATTTCGCGGACTGATTCGTTTGACGAGACTGTGAATCACATAGAGAATTGATTCGTTACAGTGATCGCCGCGGAGAATAAACCAATGGAAAACAGAACAAAGCAAACTAGAGTTCATTCAAGGAATTGTGAACCGGCTAGAGGCAAATTCGTTCCAACTCAAAGGTTGGAGTGTGTCTATAGTTGCCGCAATTTTAGGCGTGGGATCAATAGAAGGAACACCAAATATCGCAATCTTAGCCATTTTGCCCGTTCTGGTGTTTTGGGGATTAGACGGCTACTATCATTGGTAGGAACGGTTATTGCGTCTTTCGTATGATCATATTCGCCGTCAGAATCCTGAAAATGTTGATTTTGACATGAATTTTCAACCTGTCCAAGACAATGACCAGGGCTTGTTTTCCGCGGCATTTTCACGAACTGTTCTGCTGTTTCAAGGCGTTCTACTGGTGGTTATAATGGTAGTTTGGGGAGTATTTAACTATCACATCGCCCAATCTTAGTAACTTTTCAACGACAAATCGGCACCAATCCGCGATACTTGCTCGCAAATTTGCCAATCTTTTCCGAATCACTTTGCTTCGCCTTCAGACATTCAGTGCAAAAAGGTTTGAGACAATAAAGAAAATTAGAAAATTTGTTTGTATACCCTACGACTATCGCTTGGCGACAGTCTTTGAGAAGCCCCTAGATTGATACATGGGAGGGGGCCGTCTAAAGGTAATTGATGACAATTACAGCATCGGACGATTTTCCCTTTTTTCAACAAAACCTATGATTTCATAGTCAGTGAACAAATATCGGATTGACATTTTGCATTATTTCGATCATAATGGACGAATAACCATTAACGCCATTTGTTTGAAGTATCGTCACCCTTCCGTTCGAGTCTCGCTTTTAAGTACGGATTTCAACTCCGGTGAGATTTAGGAGAATAAGAACTAAAAATAGGTTGCGAAACTCTGACAATTTCGATTTATAGGAGATATAAAATGGCACTGCAACGGATTAATGAGACAGTTAGCAACGAGGAACTGAAAGAATGGGCGAAAAAGTTTGAAGAGTTTAGAACTCCCGAAGAACTAATGCATCTTAACGACGAGTTGAGGTCAAAGTTTCGAGATGGAGAACTATTCAACCGCTCAGGTCTCACGTTTGTCCTTGAAGCACACGTCACCGCAACATTTGGCCAGTTGAAAAAAGCCGAGAAAGTTCGACTTATTCCTCAACACTTAAATCAAAATGATTGCGAAATCGTTATGAATGGCGAGAGCTTAAGATTTGAAATCACCGAGATTATGGAAGAAGAACGCAAACGAGGCGACGAATACAAAAATAAAACTGACGGTGAGTTGACCGAAATCACAGAAGAACAGATGCAAGCGAGCTCTTTGTCAGGGTTTAGGCAACTTACCAAAATCATAAAGCAAAAGGCTTCTAAGGGGTACGACGATTCGGTCGGCCTGATTGTCTATTATAACGTTAGTGACTTTGATAAAGATGAAAAATTTGTCACGGAAGTCACAAAAATTTTAGAATCACTGACTTATTCTTTTCCGACAATCGACTTTCTTCATAATCACGATATCTTTCGTTTCACAAAAGATTGCTCTGGTGTCGTTAGTTGCGAAGCGACTAAGAAGTATGCTTCCTAAAGCTTTGCCAGATAATCTGCCAAAACTCCGATATATTCTGAGACTGATGCAAATCAGCAAGTAACAAGGAATCGCATTCTCAGCTAACGAAAAATTTTGTAGAACTGTTTGCTACCGGAAACCTGTCTTTGACCTCACCAAGACGGTGAATTTCCGGACTTGATCCTACAGTACCCGTCCGACTCCTATAATAGACGAAACGCGTTCAATCTAGCGGTAACATGTTTTCCATCGCATATCTATCGCGATGGCATTCAACGCAAAGAATTTGTAGATTCTCAAACTCGTTTGACAAGCTATCTTTCCGCCTGTCAATATGAACCACGTCGCAGGCTTTATAGTTAACCGATTTTCGACACAAATTACACTTACCGTTTTGGGCAGCATAAATTTCGTATCCATACAGACGACGAACAGGTATCCGCTTCCTAGTCTCACGAAAAGAGTAGTCTTCAATGCTTCTTCCGTCTGACGGGACAGGAAGATCAGTACTAATTTTTATGGTGTCGGGCGCGTCTTTATTACCTTCTAGTAGCAAATCTCTTTGATCTTCCCACCTCATTTCAGCAATTCTAGTAACCTCCGAGTCAATATCACAGCCAATGAATTGCCTTCCATTGAAGCTAGCCGCTAACATTGTTGTGGCACATCCACAGAATGGATCGAACACTAAATCACCTTCGTTAGAACTAGTCTTAATTATTCGTGTTAGCAGTTTTAGTGGCTTCTGCGTTTCCCAACCGGTTCTATAAGTTTTACTCTCTATACTTATGTCGGACCAAGTATTAACAACAGGCGTTCCCTTAGATTCGGTAAGGTATTTTTTGTAGTTGAGCCTTTTAGAATAATCCATCTGTCCATTTTTCAGGAGTGGAAATTTTATTCTTCCTTCTCTGAACATTTTTTCCCTAGTTTCAAGCGTATGGACCCAACCATTTGGTGGAGGAGTAAAACCTCTCCATTTTTCATGATACTTTGATCTAAACCCAGCACTTAGCGGTAAAAGCCTATATGGGCCTTTCCCATCATTATCATCTAGTTTATAATTTTTTCTTACGTACTCCGTATCTAAAGAGGTGTATTGCTGATTGTAGATCGGAGGCTGTGCGTTTTTAATGTAATAGTAGATGGTATCCGTACATCGTCCGTATGTAGAGGTTGTGTTATTCTTAGGATTCGAACGTTTCCAATTGATCTCAGCCCCACGTCCTTCTGCTCCAGGGCCATTCTTATGCCCAAATACAAAATCCATTATCATTCGAAGGTAAGAGTTTGAACTATCGTCGCAGTGGAGATATAGTGACCCAGAGCCTTTAAGTACACGGTGCATCTCAATAATTCGAATGGCCATAAAACTTAGATAGTAGTACATTGCCTTTGAATGCTGTAGCTTGATCATTTCCAACGCGGAAAACCACTTTTGTTCTTTCAACATCTCAATGCTACTTTGAATACCGTCTAGCATATTCCATTCTAGCAATCTTTTTTCCGACCAGTTATCTACGAATTCCTGATTTTTGGCTTTTCCAGTGCCCTTGTAGTTTTTCGCACTATTGTACGGAGGATCAAGATAGATAAGATCGACAGTCTCCGAATTCATACCTCGCATCACATGAAGATTGTCTGCATTCCAAATAGTTCCTACCTCGAAATTTGGCCTGCAAGCCCCCCCATCGGCGTTTCAGCGTTTTTAGACATTAGTTTTCTCCGTTACTCAGTTGATGATTAGCCCCTCCATTTTTAGAACTAAAGTCATCAATTCGCTACCTCACGAATTACGACTACTTTGTCTGTTTTAACTCTCAAATCCATAACCTTCGATTTTGTTTTACACTTAGCTGTAGGATCAAGCCGAAACATTGCCTTCGCAACATTCTCAGGCATGTCGTCATCACCTTTAATAAACTTATCAGACATTGTCACAGCCCTGCTCAATTATTTCCTTGTAAGTAATTGTCCTTCGCATGTCCTTCCCAGCATGTCCTTCCCAGCATGTCCTTCCCAGCATGTCTTTCTCAGTCATCTGCATAGAGTTCACTGTTCCATGGCCGCGAATGTTAGAACGTGCTACGAACTCATTCATGCAAGATTCTAGGGGTCGCATCGATACCCAATGGAGGGTTCCGTGATACGAACGACTAAGTAACGCCCAAAAAGATTCAATACCATTCGTATGAGCCTGCTTACGTACCCTTTCGCTAGCGTAAGGTTTGACCGTCTCGTGTTCGTAACGCTTTTCCTCTAGTCCAGTGTAGGATTTATACTCGTCCATGCAGACCTCACCGCAACGTTCAAGCCTATCTTGAATGAAGTCTTGTAACGTCTCCTTAGTCGTATCTTTGACTGACTGTGCGATGACGCGGTTTGTTCCACGTTCTTTGATGCTTAAAACATCTAACTTAGCAACTGCGCCTAGTCCCTTTTTCTGTTTCTCGTCTTCGTACCTGTTTTTTTTAACGCCGCCAGCGTAGCCTTCATCGACTTCAACCCAAATTTCTAACAAAATTGGATTTTTGCCTTGGTAAGCCTCGCGAATACGCATCGCAATACACCACGCGGACTTCTGAGTAATGCCTGTATCGTGTGCTAACTTCATGCTAGATGTTCCCTTAATACTGGTCGTCATTATAAAAAGAGCGATAGCCTATTTGCCGTATCCGATATTGAACCTATACATAATAGTGTTTGATTTGGAAGTGAAGTCTTTCCGGCGATCCTTGCAACGAAATGCGGGGTTGTCCTGTTTGTGCCATTCAGCTTTTCTTTCACTTGAGTGAGGACAGATTACTCAGTTAGGTCACCGCTGTTCCCCAAACCAAAGTTCCGCGGTATAATTGTCCGGGAATTTACGAGTAATTTGCAATGGGGACATTTTTCGTCCTACCGAACGGTTATTCCGAATACTATAGGATTCTGATACTATAAAACCACGTTCTTTGCAAGCGATTCTCAACTTTGGAGTCAATTGGATATAATTCCAAAATTTTGGTGTAAAATTCGCTTTCGTCAGGATATCCCCTCTGCCCCAATCAAAAAGGTGAAATTCATGCTCGAAGAGGTCAAATCTAAAATTGGAAAAGTTCATCGTATCCGATATTCCGACGATCGACTAAACTCCTTCAAAAACGAACTCGATTTTGTTGATCGCGGCGTTGAACACCTGATTGAACTAGGAAGTTACATCTGTATAGCGTTTAACATCCTACCGGCAGGAAGGGAAACTTGGAGCAGAAATGAAGCAATTTTAGGTGGCAATATGGTGCGTTTGTATAAGCTGTTTTTAGCAATCTTAGACCAAACCACCCAACGTCGAGGTGAATTGGTTATGGGCTTCCTTCGATTGGCATTCGAAACCAACGTAAATATCAGATTTCTGATCGGAAATCAGAGTGAGGACACCTTTAGTTCGTATGTAAAACATTCTTTGAAGTTCGAGAAGAAACTACACAACCTAGTCACGGCACAGATTGAGCAGAACCATGGCGAACCTTTACCAATTCATCGAAGAATCTTGGCTTCCATTCAAAGAGTCTTTGACAAGTTGGGATACTCTATTGATGATATAGAAACCAAGTCTCTCCAGAATTGGGCAAGTAGGAACATATTTGAGAAATCTCAAGAAGTTGGTCTAGAAGAAGAATATCTTTTGTTTTTCGGGAGCAGTTCAAACTTTATTCATGGAAATTTCATGGATTTGTATGAGTTTCACATGCGCCCAGTTGTGGGAGGTTATAAGGCCGTTCCAGAATTCAAGCGGCCTCGACCACAACCAATTTTGGGGATCGCGCTCGTCTCTTGCATAACTGTCAATGACTATTACGAATACTTAGAAAATTCAAATTTGATTGATGGGGAGTGCGTATCGCTGATACGTAACAGAATTAGAGATTTGTTTGAGAACGTATTGCAGGTTTTTCGAGCGCACGAAGAGTTTCTCAATCGGTAGCACTGTCATTGGGTTTGTTTTTGCAGTGTCAACCGCTGCACCATCGTTACGTTAGACTGCTGTCTTTTCAAATGATAGCGTTAAGAACTATTCAATTTCCAAAATCTTACCAATACACAGATTGAGCGGACAATCTCTCGATAGTCTGCAATATGAAACTGTTGCGAAACACTAAGTTAGTAAAAACATGTGCAAAAATTTGAAGTTTCGGCGACTAGATGGCTCTAGAATAAGGCATTTGGCGATCCCGTTTAAGTGCATATCTTCGAAATTCGAGCGAGTAACGAGTTTCGCAACGGTCTCATTATGTCTCAAACCCGGATACCCAAAACTATGCGTTTGAGAAATAGTCATACTGACCTCACACCCGAATCGTCTTCTATTTCACATTTTTCAACTTTTTTCCCAAATTACTAGACCATTCGGAAAATGTATTGATATCCTCCTCTAGCTCGTCCGGGGTGGGAGGCTCAATATCGTGACCACCTGAAGCGTCGTGCGCATCAGTCAAACTATTACATTTTTGGAAGTTTATAGAAAATGTGCGGACATCATCTTCTTCTAAGCCCGTCACTTTTTTCAATCGACGTGTATCAATGTAGTCGCTAAATCGCTTTATGACCCCTTGGAAGACAATCTCTTCAAGAGCATGTTCCCATGTTGCTCGTAACCTAGAATAAAAATTTGAAACAATGTTTCGATATTCTTCTTCATTTTGTTGGTCGTATTCTATGCGTGCTTTCCTAGCTGTTATATGCAAATCACGTACTCTTTGCTTAATTTTACCAGCATACCATGGCAAATTATCGTTGACATAACCGACAGCATGGTTAGAACGACTTAAATACAACGATCTAACTGCAATATTGTTGTTGTTAGCGAATCTGAGCAAATCGTTTATGAATACCAGATCGTGCGAAAACACGACTACCTGACGAAGCGATGCTTCTTTAACAAGACGAACAGCGACGTTTTTGCGCCATTTGTGATCGAGAGACGAAACTGGATCGTCAAAAACCAGAGATGATCTGTGAGTGGCATTAGCAAGTTCAGTGAGGTAAGCCGCTAGAGCGACACAACTTTGTTCTCCTTCACTTAAAACTTGAGAGACCTTAGAATTTTGCGTTCCCAAAAGTTTAACTTGGTATCTAGGCGACCCCTGTCCACCTCCTGCCCGAACAATTTCGACGTGGATTCTGCCTTTTGCTAGGGCTGATATCTCATTTCTGAAAAGTTCCTTCCGCTGGGGCGTCATTACTTCATCTGCTATTTTGTTTCCGAGACGAGTAATCGAGCTAGTGTTGGTAGTACGCTCGCAATCCTCAATCAACCTAAGACATTTTAGACGCTCAATTTCGACTTCTGCTATCTTTAGCAATGTTGGTGACCGTTTACGATCGGACAATTCTGCCCTTTTTTGTTTCAGTTTGATTCGTTCAGGGCTGTTCTCATTAGCCAATAGTGAATTAGCATATTCAATGAGTTTAGATTTATAAGCATTTAGTTCATCAACTGGCGAAACAGAAAAAGGGACTAAAGAATCTGTTGTTTTATTTTCTATAGACTTTAGCATTTGGCACTTGCGAATCTTTGCGCGAGCAAAAAAGCGAAGTGTTGCTTTAGCAATTTTCGGATTTGCCCCTCGCAGATGACCGTATGCCCTAGAAACTTGCCGTATATGAACAGGACAGTTTACAAGCCTGTCTAGGGCTGTTTTTAGATCGCGCTCGGCTGCTTGCGCTTTGGTCTCTAAGTCGCCTTTGATAAAGTTTTCGAACTTAGCCATTCTGGTTTGCGTGTCAATCTGAATTGGTTGCTGACATAAGACACACGGGTCTTTCTCTGTGGGAGGAAAACCCGAAACCTGCTTTCCCAGACTATTTGAGTATTCGCGGGCCGACTCCCAAAGCCTTCGCCATACCTCCTCACCTACCCCTGAAAGTTTGTTTTCCGCAAATGCTATTCTAGCAGCTGTAATGGAGGCCTCTCTACAATTTTTAGCAGCGCGTGACAATGATTGAACTTCAGCGAACCGATCGTCCGAAAACTCCTTGAGAGTGGTCTTTATCTCGGATACAGCATCGTCGCATTCCTTCACTATCCGATTATGTTCAGAAACAGTCGTGGAACTGTCTTTGGCCAAGTCTAAAGTTAGCTGAGCAAGCTCCGCTTCGTCCTTGGATGAAAATTCGGGCAAACTCTTGAGCGTTTCAAGGTCAGTGTCATGTTTTAGATTCGAAAGCACTTTTCCGAAAGTTGATTCCTTCGACCATATAGGAGTACCAAAAACGACGTTCTGATTCGATTCTAACGATTTCTTTTCGGATTCGAAAATAGTCTGCAACTTCTTGCAAGTTTGAGCCAGTTCATCAGGAATATCCAACCCAAAAGGTCGAAACCAAACTTCATTCTTTTCACGAATATGAACAGAACCGCTTTCTCGATCAAATACTGTAACAGTGGAAAGTTCTCGGACCGCAGATGAGTTATCTTCCCAATCAATTTCAGTTTTGTTACCTTTAGGTCTCTGTATGACTATCTGTGCAGTCGCGTTTCCAGTAGCTGTCGGTTTAAAGACATCTGGCATAATTTCACCTGCTTGTCTTGCTCTGCATGCCTTTTTCAGAATACGAGAGTACCCCGACTTTCCTGTTCCATTTCGACCATAGATAATAGTAAGGCCATCTGGCTCAAACTCGAGTTCTTGTTTTTCTGCTAACTGATTAACACCTTTTACGTTCTTTATACTTAATAAGGAAACAGACTCTTCTATCTTAGCGCATTTCGGAAGATGCTGATTGTCTAGCGGCTTTGATTCTAGCAGGACTGATTGATCCCCATGTTCTTTCTTACACAAATCACTCAATTCCTTCAGGTCGTCGTCTGTAGGGATTCCGCTCAAGACTATGCGACGCAATGCATCCCTCATCCACAGTGGACGATCTTTAGACCACTCAAATATTGTTTCTAATACTGATTTTGTTTGCATCGGGGATACTCACACGGTAGTGTAATGATAAGTCTGGAAAATGAAATTTGAAAATCGCTTCCTAGGGATTTTAAAATCCCCAAGAATCGATCGTCAAAATCTGCTACCCTCTATAGGGGGTTCTGTTAAACATCTATTTAGGAGAACAAAAATGAACAACGATGATTATAACCTAATGAAGGCTTTTTTGAAGCAATTCTATCGCGAAGGGCAGTTTCCCTTTAAGAAGATCATGAAGACGGTCTTTAACGTCGTCATGCGAATGGAACGGGAGCAGTTCCTCGGTGCAGAACACCACGAGCGAACTGGCAAAGACCGTCGTGGTTATGTGTACAGTCCCGCAAACAAGTACGCGTAATGATATACTACCATTATACAGCAATTCCATCTTTAGGAAACAGTTATGGGACAGTTATTACACCCCAACTTAGTCACTACCCATGGGATCAGAAAAGATATCCAAGATGTTCGTGATTACCCGAATGACTTCAATTCAATGAAACTAACCGACATTGAGTTACTAAGCAAAAGGGGCGAACAGCTTACCGAGGTACTTATAAAGACGTATCATCCAAATTTGACGGTGGGAATCTGTGGAAAATAGCGATACAATAGTATTACATTGAAGGGGAAGGTATTTAGAACTAACTGCTTCCCACAACTAGTAAATTCTTTGTTGAAAAGCGGTAGAATAGGTTAATCAAAAGTTTTGGCGCACCGAGATAGGCGCGAACATCTATATTCAAAGCGGAAGCGGTGTTAATTTTGATGGTATAATATTGCTTCTCGAAACAGTATCTTTTAAAAATTCCAACTTCAATGAATTCGCGAAACTATTTATATCAACAGTTTCTATAGTTCACTTCTAAACATTAACCGAACCAATGTTCGCGAGACCGTGCACTGATTCTCCGTTACAAATCCTTCTACTAACGAGTTCGTCTGCAAACTGGAGCTGCAAAATGATTCTGTCGAAAAAGTACTATTCGGTTGAACTGAAGTTCTTACTACTGTTTGTCCTCGCGTTGAACATCGGGACATTACTCGTTTTAAACGGAAAAGTTCTTCCCACGGCTCACGCCCAAACCGTTGGATTCTGTTGGGAACACGACTATGATGATCACGGAAAAAGATACTGCAAAAATTTTCAAACTATCGACGAGTTAAAGCAAAGACATATAAGGCTCCGAAAAGCCTGCCAAAATGCTCACAAATGTTCAGTTGTTCAATATATTAGATTTGAAAATCGGTATTTTTATCACGGAATCAAAGTTTGCAACACTTCGAATACAGGGGATAGCACGTTTGTTTTGGTCACCGACCATGATACCAATACCGGCTATTATGGGACTTCAAGTGTTAAAAAACATGCCAACTCTTGTCAGGAAAACCACGACAAATTCACAAATTTTTTTCGAGATGATCAAACTTACTTGATCATTGAACGCGGAAATCTAAAGTATGGCGGAGTAATGCCAAAATAGCTTTTTGGAAACCATGTTCCTTTTGACTCCATTTTGTAATGACCTGTTTTAGGAACTATCAAGTTATTCAGCCATACTCCCCCAAGGAACTCTGTTCCATATTGCCAAACGTAAGGCTACTACCGCATTTGAAGGTTACTTACATCCGCGCTCAAGTGAATATGTGTCAAAGAAAATATCGCCCTGATCGGCCGTCTTCCGAACTAAAATGCTAGGGAACCCGAAACGAACTGCAGATTCATAGTCTTGTACCCGTTTGTATCAGCACGACGGTTACCGGTGCGCTCGTAATTCCGTACTGGGGGAAACCCTTCTCGTATCTAATTGCATAGCCATATACAAATATTAGTTATGACTTCGCCTAAGTACTCTGATGCCAGAATGCTCAAGCTGTTTCAAATCGACTTAAACTGGGGTATTATCCTCTGGTCTCCTAGCTGATCTCTTCAATCTATGTTACAAAGATGCCTTAATTTAGGATGGTAGATTTTAACGATCAGTTCCGGGGGATTTCGAAATCCCCATGTGTCGATCTCCAAACTTCAGCTTCCTGACTAATCGTTTCAGTACTCTCGAATGGCCCCAACTGACCCAATAACTGACAAAGAGCCTACAGGACAGGCTACTTTCAGCAGAAGGAGCAGAGGTGGGGCATATGGAATCCGTGGATTCCACTACCAGCACGTATATGGAATGTTGCTGGCGATAAAGAGTTACTTTCGACTATTTGACCTTGAAAAGATAGTTCCCGAAGGTAGCGATGACTACGAAATTCATACGTCTCAAGGCCTGATCCTGATAGATACAAAGACGACCGACGAACAGGGTAACCCACGGACATTAAAAAGGGATGCCGAGTCTCTTAAAGAAATTTGGAATAAGGCTACAAGAGATAGGATTTCGGTTTACGAGTTCCATTTGGTTCTAAATCGAGGTCACAAGAGTTACAATCTTTCGAATGGTAAAAAGCCCGTAATTCTATCTGATCACAAAAACTTTCGCGATATTTTGGATGATGAAACTAAGTTTGACCAGTCATACATTATCGTCGAAGAAGATCCGTTTTCGCATGCAGTTAGATTAGTCTCCACAAAACTAAATGTACTCAACGCGATTGCCAATATTGTTTGCTCGCAAGTAACACATCAGATAATAGCTGCCGCCATCTCTAACCGTCATCGTTCGCCAACACACGAAGCTAGTTTAAGTAATGAAGATATTAGAAAGGTGATCACAGACGTCTTGCATGTATGTCAAAACAAGAACGTTGAAAAACTACTCGGGACTGGGGAACTCAAGGAATGTGACTTTACTCCAGCCCCCGCTAACCCCAAGCTCCTTCTCAACGTGGATGTAAGACTAGGACATGTTACCTCTGGTCAAGTTATCCAACAGGATCATGTCGTCGAAAGCCTAAAAGATCAGCTAGAATCTAGCAGAAGGTGTTTCATTGTCGGGCCATCTGGACTCGGCAAATCTGCACTAATGTGGCAGGTTGTAGCCTCAACACGCGACAAGGTTTTATGGTACGAGGTTTCTACAAAATCTGAGTTTGATGCTTCAGCATTAACTAAGTTTCTCAGATCCGCCAGCCATAAACAACTAGTTGGCTTTGTGATAGATGATGTCGGATCTGGAAAATCCGGTGTTCTAGACCAACTAATTCTTAACACTCAGGGTAACGAGAACGTCTGGATTCTAGGATCAATTCGAGTAGAAGATCTTGTACTTTCGACCAACGTCAAAATGGTTTCAACATTCCATTATCGTCCAAACATTGATCTTGCCGAAGCGGTTTTTGAGAGACTAAATGCAAAAGGGTTAGCAAAGAACTCAAACTGGCGTGACGCTTGGAAAAGGTCCGATCCCTTGTTAATGGAATATATCTACTTGTTAACAAACGAAAATTCTCTTCGCGAAGTTGTTTTTGATCAAATACAGTCTAGGCTAGTTGGCGATGAAACTACCAGACGCAGGAGAGAGGACGAGCTTGATGTATTGAGAACGGTTTTACCAGTCGTAGCATTTGGCGGTAGAGTCGACTTTGCGACGCTACGAGCAATGTTTCGTAACGAAAGTTCAGACTCGAAATTTGGTCGATTCCCAGCAATAGACCATAGAACCGAGATACAGAGTGCTTCCGATTATAGGTTAGCGCGGGCGTTGGCCGTACTAACAGACGAGTTAGTCTCTCGAGATAGAAACAACGATGAAGTTTTTGGACTGCATGACTTACGAACCGAAGCCTCCATCGAGGCGTTGATAACTCTGGGATGTTTGAGTAGAAAGGATCTTGCAGACACAGCGATCAAATATGCAAACATCAACACGATTGAGCATGTATCATTCCGAGTCATCTCTGATGGACTGATGACGAAAGATGAAATCGTGAAAACACCTAGTAGATTAGAGATACGCGACGAGGACGTAATCGACTACTGGACAAAAATCGGAACTGGCATATACCGTGGTCTATTGCAAGAAGTGGTCAACGGCTGGTATAACAAAAAATTTCTTAAATCTGACTTCCCACCAAGCTTGGCAACTGCAGTAGTTTTCTCTCCGCCGTTCAGTCAAGAAGTCAAGAACCAAGAGAGCGAAGCCGATGTCCTTCCTCAGGATATAAAAGACTCTGCGCAAATTTTAAGTTATCTGTTATTTGAGAAAATAGACTCAATCCTGCTTCCGCATCTGATTATTACGGGAATTTTGAACAGTTTCAGATTGCATGGTTCAAAACTCCACCCGAACCAAATAAATGAGGCCTTATCCGTCTTGGTTGGCCTAAAACTTGACGAAGAATATCTCAAACAGTTAAAAAAATTGAAATTTAACTTTAGATCGTTCTGCATTTTCGATGTCGCAGTCATTTTAGACACCGCTTTAGCAATTTCTCCAGAGGTTCAGGAAGCTTGGATCGATTCTTATGAAATGTTATCAACGGAAAGACCGCTGGTTTCGCGACTTTTAGATGAGACACTTTTTGCGTTGCCGATAATTGTTACCGAAGGTGATAAGGGTTCGATGGTACAGGGTAATTTTGCTGATTGTATCTTGTTGGCCAATTCACTACAAATCGAAAGTGCCGACACAGAAGTTGAGGAAATTGGAAACGGTCGAAATCACGACGTTGAAACTTTAACTATCACTTCCCTAGATGATCAAGATGGAAGTAACATCGCTATACATCGAGAAAACGCAAGAGATATAGATCTTACCGAAGTGATGAAAGTACACTGGGATCGGATAAAATCTTTAATATCGAAGGTTAAACACTTCTCATCAAACCTTATTGATATTAACGGAAACGTTTCTCAGTATCAGGAATCGTTCGAAATAGAAAATGATTCATCAACACTCGCAATGAACAAGCACAGTGAAATAGTTGTAAGAGCCATTGAAAGAAACTACCGTGCGAACGACTGGATGTCGTTTCTAAAAAAAGAAGAAAATCTATTGCATAGGTTGTTGGAATTGTGCTTGGAACACCTTGACAGGATGACTCTCGGGATCAACTGCTACGACGATAAAATGAAAGAATTCATAGAGCTTACCGACCGCGCTGATTCACTATTACCGCCAGATCGCAAATCAGACAAGGATGATGCCCCTTTCAATTATTCTTCTCACTTGAAAAGCGTAGTGAAAATGATCGGGTATACGTTATTTCGGAGACTGTACAATTTACCCTCAAGTTCCGATGAGATCGCGGCAGACGTAACTCGGGCAATTAGAGATTTACAAGAAATTGCCGACGAACCTTGGGAACTGAGTTCATATATACCAGAAAGATTATTCGTCAACATTAATATGTTTCTCGATACAATTAGGAAAGTCGCACTGGAAGCCAATCGTATCGGATCGAACCCTCTAAGGCAACTTATTGAAATTTCCGACGATTCACACGATCGAGCATTTTCGATACGGTTCCAGAAAGCTGTCAACGATTTTAATTCCTATCTAGATGACCGACAACAAAATATCGAAAAAGCTTTGAATAGGTTGGTTCCACATGCCAAAGTAATAAGATCAGAATATGAACCAAACATCGAATTCCATACGAGGCATGTTATTCAGCTTCCCTTCACTGAATTTTCTGAATGGACGAAGTGGTTCACTAATGCTAGTTCAATCGTAAAGGAGTTATCTGAAATTTTTCGTTCCAAGGAAGATTTCAGTATCATCCCCGTAATCAAGGGCCAGTTCGGAGTAGGGTACAGGTGGGAACATCGATTGGAAACTCTTCGAACAGCGCGTATTCAAGAAACAGGTGAGACATCTCTGGAACTAAACCGATTCCTATTTCCCAACAAAGTCCTTTTCAACGACGTGAATTACTTGCCAGATATTCAGAATCTCACAGTTTACGAGGATTTTGTAAATCTATGCGGTGTAAATTCTTTCATTTTCGGTAACTTTGATGGATCTCGTAGTTTAGAGAAAGAATTTGAAGTACACGACGAAGCGGTGATTGCTCTTAGGAAAAGTTATTCGGAGTTTCGACCAACCGTCGAAAGAGTAAACAACAAAGCTCTAGTTTGGCTATGTAAGCAAATTGAATTAGTACTCGAAGGACACAACCTTACGAATAGTGTGCATGAACATGTTGATCATAATCAATTAATCACAGGATTCGCAGAGGTAATCTGGCGAAAAACTATTGGTTGACCCACCAGTTTCAAATGCGGGATGCTGTTCAAGCGCAGACAAATATGAAACCATAACTGCCAAAAACTGCGGTCTGGTTTCTGGATACATAACACACTCGGAATTAGAGCAAAAACCGATCAAGTAGACACTCACAAACTGTCGGGGAATTTCACAGAATAAGTAAAGAATTGTTAAACTCGTTTGGCTTTCTATACAGGAGAACACTATGCCTGCACCGCTTGTACGGAAGATCACTATGAAAGGCAAAAAACAAAGAGAGTGTCTATTTGAAAGACTATTGCTCTAATCAAAAAAAACGACAATTGATGTCATTTGATCAGTATAAAGATACGTCCGTCAACTAGACAGATACCCCGTGAATACTGCGACGACCTTCTCGGTCAATTCCGACGGCGGTAAGAACGGCAGCATCGCGACCAATGCCTGATACGCGCAATTTCACTTATCCTGCATCATTAGAGCAAAAAACTCTCAAGTCGATACAATTTGTTTTTCTTGCAAAGCTTTATACTATTCGTCTCGGCATTTAATCATTTCGTTATAACGGTGTCGAAAGTAACCTTCGCACTTTTCAGGCAAAATTTTAATAAAGATACGCCTTATCTGTTGTTTTAAGGTTGGTATCGTTCGTTTTTCAACCTTTCGAAGCAATGCCTTTAGTTTGGCAAAAGCTTATTCGATTGGATAGAAGTCCGTACTATAAGGTGGTAAGAAGACTAATCTTGCTCCTGTTTGTTCGATATCTTCTCGCACTGGTTTAGTGTTGTGAACGGACAGGTTATCCATAACTAATTTATACCGCTGGTTTCAAATATTTGGCAAGTCCGTATTTGATCCAACGCACAAATTTCTTTGTATTCATTGCTCCTTTTAATGTCCAACTCGATACTATCTTCTCGTTAGAGATTGCGGCGACACAAAATAAGTTAACCCGATGACCGTGTGGGACAGCCTTTGTAAATCTCTCGCCAACCTGTATAACGACCCTGCGAACGCGTCATATTGGTAGAAACCCCCGTCTCATGAATGAAAAAAGTGCGCACTGATTCGGTATATTTGTCAATGAAATTCGCTCTTTCCTTCGCTAGTTCCTGACGTTATTGTTCTAAGGCATGCTCCGTTTTCTTCTTCCTAGTATAACCGTGTCTGCTTGAAAAAGCATTAAATTGCTGAATAACTAACTCTTGCTTTTCGACCACATCTCCTTGCCAGCTTTCTGTCAATCTCCACTATAGTTGCATCTTTCTTCGCCTTTAGGATTCCTATGCTGTCCTTGTTATAGACTTCAATCTCTGGCGAACGCCGCTCTCTCTCCCCCTTGGCTTCGGTTCGACACTTCCTGTGTCTTTTTGTAATTTCAGTATTCGATTGACACTGGCAACCGATATAGACAACTCTTCGGAAATCTTGACGTTAGTTTCCCCCTGCGCGCTTCAGGAGCACTCGTAGGCGGATATCTAAACTCAGAGGTGCAGGCATGCTCATCTCCTATACAGTAAATGAAACAAGTCTAACAATTCTCAATTTCTTCTAGGGAATTCCCGTGTACTTCTATAGAATCAACTTGCCCGTGATTTGCTCTATACGCCTAAGATAAATCTGAATTGAGACTGTTGAATAATGACGACGATCAACATATATGTCGTAAATTTGTTCCAGATTCACATTCCAAAACATACAAACTCGGCTCCAACAGGGTCAAGAATCTACACATTTTTATAGATTCTCTCCCGGTGACGATATTATGCAACAGTCTCGAATTATTTACCGAGAATGTTACGATAACTGTTATGCTATGACTGATCCTCCTGCTTTCTCAGTGATACTATACGGCTTCACTCCAATTGTCGGAAGAAAACATGACGAAACAACCTATGATACAGAACGAAAAATTCCAACGCTTTGTCAAAGCCGCTAACCGTGCTAACGCTAAGAGCAAAGGTTTCGGCTGCTACGAACGCCCCTACGAGATGTCTCTTGTGGTCCTATTCTGGAAATACATATCGGATATCTGGCGAGAGGACGTTGAACGTGCCAAAAACCTCGATAGCGTTGCTAAGAGGAATCTAAAACTCGCGCAGTCACGTTTCGTACTACCCGAGAAAACGTCATTCTATGATGTCGTTTCCAGACTTAGATACCCCGGCTTGACCACTCTAGTGCGTAAAACCTTTAAAAGTCTGTCCGAAACGAACAGCCGCAGATTGGCTGGAACGTTTGAACAAATCGTTTCATCAAGAAAAGAGTATTTCACCCCACACTCAGCTTATTCTGATGATCTTAATGGGCTACTCAGTGAATTCAATGTCGCAGCTTTGGATATGCGTCCGTCGCAATCCTCTGATTTTGATTTAGGAGAAACTTTCCTTCACTTAATCTCTCGATACTATTCTAGCCTAGGCAAGATTCCGAATCGATACTATACTCACGACGATATCGCGACTCTTATGGCGAAACTAGCAACTCCAAATAAAGGAGATACTATTTGCGATCCTTTCTGCGGAACTGGGTCTATGCTCGTCCGAATATCTCAAGAGGTGGGTAAAGATCAATGTCGGCTTTTCGGTCAAGAAAAAGATAGCGCTGTTCAGGCAATCGCACGGATGAATCTGATGATAAATGAAATTGAAGACTCGCTAATCGCTGATAACGACAGTTTAGCAACATCCTTTTTCAGCCAAGATATACTCATGCGGCAGTACGACCGTGTAATAGCTGATCCTCCAACGAGTAAACTGGATATAGGATCTGTCGCCAATATAAACGTAGCTTCTCCCCCGAAGGATTACGAACAACAATGGAAGCAACTACAGCGCAGTTCGACAGGACACCTTTTGTGCGTAGATACTCTGTTCAAGCTTACAAAACCGAAAGAAGGTAAATTGGTTGTTGTCATTCCAACCAAAATGCTATCACTAGGTGAGCCGGAACGATTGTGGCGAAAAGACCTTCTTTCAAGTAATTTGGTTGATGCAGTCATCAGTATCCCAGCACAGAAGATGTTTAACCGACAGCCCGCGAAGATTCTTGTAATAGATCGATCCCGGGAAAGGGACTGTAAGAATGCCAACAAATTTGGCGTCATGTTTATTGATGGCAACAAAAGTTTCGAAAATTTAGATACATCGATTGATGGTGAGTATAAACACGTCAACCAGATAGTCTCAACATACCTCAACCAAGAGACAAGAGCGAAATATTCATCCTTGGTACCCAACGAGAAAATTGCGAGGAACGACTTTGACTTAACCGTGTCAAAGTATATCTAACTTCTACAATTCAGGGAATCAACTCTCATGAAATTTGGTGTGCTGGCTTCTACTTCTTCAATAAGTATTGGAGAAATGCTCCACCTCCGAATCAATCAAGATCCCTCGCACAGGTTGCTGGACTGTACAACTATCACATTGCCCAATCTTGTATCTTTCAACGACAAATCGACACCAATCCGCGATACTTGCTCGTAAACTTGCCGATCTTTTCCGAATCCCTTTGCTTCGCCTTCAGACATTCAGTACGGAAAGGTTTGAGACGAAAGAGAAAATTAGAAAGTTTATTTGTATGCCATTCAACTATCGCTTGGCGACAGTCTGTGAGAATACCGTAGATTGACACTTGGGAAGAACCCCTCTATAGGTGATTAATGTTTCGTACGGCATTGGTCGATCTTCCCCTTTTGTTCAAAAAGACCTAGATTGCATAGTCAATGAACCAATACATAATCTTCCTCAAATCTATGTTTGACTATATCCTTTTGAGTTTATCGGGGTAGTGTAATGATCTACCGATATCAGGCCGGACTCTCTACAATCTTCCCCGAAGGTCTCTTAATCTAGACGTTCACTCAAAATTTTGGCTTCTAAATATCGTCGACAACCTTGACTATTGACCTAGAATTCACATATTGAATTCGACAGCACAACTCAGTCATAGGAATTTTTTCAGATGAATGGTCAGTTTCCCTTTGAATGTGAAACTCCGGAGAAACGCAGGAAATTTTTGCATCGCCTGAAAGAGATAGGGGTCAAAGAAGTCGAGTATAAGCTCAAAACGAACAGTTTTACGCCTGTTCAAGCAAAGTTGGCAAAGCAATGGATTGCAGATAGCGCTAATGGGCAGACTATCGAAGAAGAACTTCGCTACATCGTTGATCAACTGGAAGTCATCAAGACAAAGTTCGAACAAAGGGGAAGACATCGGATACTTCCCGCAGAAATTGCTGCCAAAGCAAAAGCGCTTTTTGCTGAAGCCGACGAATTGGCTTCACTAAGGCTTCGAATTAGTAATCCGACCTTATCTCACTTGAAAAGAAGAGTCTTTTCGTTGATATCCTTTCCGCTAATCGGCTATTCCGAAGATTATATTTTCGAAATGACGGAGCTTATAAGAAATACTGCCTCGGCATTACGGTTTCCGATTTCTGCCCAACCGCACGTGCTTCATTCTACCGAGTTCGTGAACAAGCAAGTAATTGCTTCTCTTATGGCTCAAAGTACCGATGACTGCGATACTAACAAACTTGTCCGATGTTGCGAAGAGCTCAATTTCGCATTTGCGTCAGGAAACTACTACTCCTGTGCGATGTTGACTCGCGCTATTATTGATCACGTTCCCCCTCTGTTTGATGAGATTGATTTCAAATCTGTTGCTGCGCATTGGCCGAACAATGCAGTAAAGAAGCAACTGGAACATCTAGAGAATGTCACAAAACAAGTTGGCCATATAGCGTTGCATACACGGATTAAGAGGAACGCTAGCCCTTTAAACCAGACATCGATAGATTGCAGGCAACCGCTTGACACATTGTTGAAAGAGTGCATTCGTAGACTCAAAGAATCTTCCCAAGAACCAAAATTGAGCCGAATGACTAAACTTCTTAACAGTTGCAATTTCACGCCTTTCGATTTATCTTGAGTGCAGAATTTAACCAAGTCAACGGTGAACGGCTCGCAAAACACCGCTTAATGCCGCAAACACGTTTGAGAAAATGGACTTTTGGCTAAAATCTTGACAACATAGATTGCACCGGTTGAACCCGCAATGGAGTAAGTAAAATGAGAACGAACACTGAAACCCCCATGGGGGGGGGTATTCCGGCCTAACGTCAATTTTGAACTTTGCACCATATGGAACGCCGACAATTTAGAAGTCATGCGAGGAATGAATTCGGAAACAGTTGACCTCATATACCTAGATCCTCCGTTTAACAGTAAGAAAAACTGGAAAGGCGATGAAAACAGTGAGTCTGCAGGACAAATGTTCTTTGACACTTGGAGAATTGAAGATACAGAAATTGATTCGGAACGTATACTAGAAATTAAGCACCCGAAGGTCTACAGTATAGTTGCAACAGCCAAAACAGTTCATAGCCCGTCAATGTATTCGTACCTGATTTTTATGGGTATGCGAATTATCGAAATGTATCGAATCCTTAAAGGAAACGGAACACTTTATCTCCACTGTGATGACACCTCCAACACATACCTACGACTACTTTTAGATGCAATCTTCGGACACCAAAACGGGCCAGGAGTAGATAATCGAGGTTCCGAAATTACTTGGCAGAGGACTTCAACAAAGAACAATGCAGATACAAACTTCGGTAGAATTTGTGACACAATTTTCAAATACACAAAAGGAACAGACAAGACACATAATGCTCCACGAGTAGACCTTGATGAAAATCGTGTGAAGCAATATAAGAATCCGGACAACGATCCAAGAGGCCCTTGGGTTGCCGATGATTATTCTTCACCTCAACAGAACGAAAGTTATAAGTACGACGTAGAGCTTGACGGCGTAACTTACGAACCGCCGGCAAAAGGTTGGCGGGCACCAAAAGCAAAAATGTTACAAAACATTCGCGAAAATCTAATGGTTTCTCCTAAGAAGAGTGGTGGTCGCCTCAGAAAAAAGAAGTTTCTGAGGGACAACGCTGGTAAGCTGCTTGGTAATCTTTGGACAGATATCCCGTGTATACAAAAGCAGTCAAAGGAAAACACTGGCTGGGCAACGCAAAAACCAGTAGCGCTACTCAACCGGATTATACGGACAAGCGCAAATGAAGGCGATATAGTGTTTGATCCATTTTGCGGATGCGGAACAACGATCATTGCTGCTGTGAAAATGCAAACTCATCTGGAGAAGCACAGTAATGAAAAACAGTATAACGTTAAGTATATCGGTTGTGACACAGACCACAGGCTTAAATCTATAATGGAGAACCGTTTTAGGAAAGAGTTACCACTGCTAAAACTTGGCGAGATGGTAAAAATTTCTAAAATCATTCCAAAATGCCGAGATATTGAAAGTCACGAAAAGCTCCCTGACAACAAGGAAGTTCGTGATATCTTGTTCAAACGAGCTGTAGAACAGCAAATTGAAAGAAACGTATTTGGTAAGCACTCCAAGCTGCAATGTCCTGCCTGTGAGAAACATCTTACAAAGGAGTATTTTGAAGTAGATCATATTGTAGCAAAAGCGAACGGTGGTACAAATACTTGGGATAACGTCCATTTGCTATGTGGGCCTTGCAATAGAACTAAAGGTACAAAGTCGTGGACAGAATTTATCCGAGGTCGGAACAAGATCACTAGTCATCGTGAGGTATTTTCATTACTCCTGCCACTTGAAAGTTAAATCCAGACTATTTACCATTTTCGAAGTGATTGGGTGGAAGACCATTTAATAAAGCACGTTTTCAGCTGTTGCCTCCAATTGGTGGACAGTCCCGTTAAAACATGTGCAACTGCCAAACTCGAATAGATGGAAGTGTTTTTGAGTTCATAAATAAAACAGTCTAGCACCACGCGAATATGCAAAACAGCGACATGAACAACGCCGCTTAGAGCGTTTGGAGCTCAAGTTGATGTATATTGACCCGGATTATGCACGAGAGTTCACATTCCCGGGGGAGCCTGCGACATTATTTCACCGTTCGCATCAAGTTTAACATATTGTACTTACGGATTTAGTGATTATATGAGAAGCTATGTGTTCTTCTCCTCAATGTAAGGGATACCCCCTCCCATGAGTTCAAAAAATTCAACGTTTAAACTATTCGACGATATCGACGGTGTAGAGGTTACAGCGGACAATAGTGCAAATCCTATTAGTTCGAATGGTGGATTAGCAATACCTGTGGCGATTGAGAAAAGGTTTGGGATTGTCAAAGGGTTGGTTAAAAAATGGAAGGATACTCGAGATCCGGTGAAGGTCATACATAGTTTATTCGATATTCTGTTTTTCAGGATACTAGCGATTGTAGCGGGTTATGAAGACTGTAATGATTTAAACACGTTACGGAAGGATAGTATTTTCAGAGCCGCTTTACGGATACTTCCATCGAGTTTAAAAGAGTTAGCCTGTCAGGCGACTCTGTCAAGGATGGAAAACTCATTGCAGGAAGAGGATGTCGAAAGTCTTTTAGACTACAACGTTGAAATATACTGCACCCACGGATATAGTTCACCGCCGAAAAAGATTTTCATAGATGTTGATGAAACGATCTGCAAAACGTATGGCGATCAACAAGGTTCGGTTTTTAGTGGCTACGACAAAGCAAAAGGTTTTAGACCAATACACCTGAATGATATTGATCGCGGCTGTGTTATAGTCGTAAAAATGAGACCGGCAAGAACGTTAAGTGATAAAGAGGTTCAACAGCTTGTTTGTCCTGTGCTAAAGAAAATCCGTCAGTTCTGGCCGAAAACCAGGATCTATATACGGGGTGACAGCCATTATGCCCGTCCAAACTTCTTTAGTTGGTGTGAAGCCCAGAAGGGGATAGATTATATTACCGGATTGTCTTCAAATTCCCGCTTAAAGTCTGAACCGTGTGTCAAGAAGGCCGTTGCTGAGTGTGAACAACAGTGCGCGGAGAGTCGCTATAAGAAGGTAACAAGATCGACATACTGCGAATTCATGTACGCCGCCCAGAGTTGGAACGGCAAAGAAAGACGAGTCATCGCAGTTATTCGGTCGACAAAAGAAAATGGTAAAATTCGCACCAGAATGCGATTCATAGTTACATCCATTAAGAAACGCACTGCTAAATATCTATACTCAAAAGTCTATTGCAAAAGAGGTCAAGCGGAAAATTTAATCAAAGAACATAAGAATTACCTCAAAAGTGATCGTATGTCCTGCACATCATTTAAGGCAAATCAGGTGCGCCAAGTGTTTCACACAGCCGCTCATTGGTATTTTGTTCTCCTTCGCGATCATATCCCTGGCAAATCATACTTGAAAACAAGTGCGATACCTTGTCTGCAGCTAAATCTACTAAAAGTTGCAACCCTGTCTTATGAAACCGAGAACAGATTACACTTTGCCTTTAGCAGTTCGTTCCCTGAGTACTTACTATTACAGAAAATCCTTGAAAACATACGTAAAACAGAACCTCTAAAACGTCAGTCTATCTGACACTCGTCAAAAACTTAGAAATCCCTGCCGTTCCTGATCGAAGACAGCATTCCTGCGGCCAAAAATAGGTGAATTTGGTGGAATCTGGTGGAATCTGGTGGATTTTGGCCGTTTTCAACACAAAATCTGAGCAACCTCACCAAAAACGTTTGAAATCGTCCGATCGAATCTGAAATTTTTAGACTCATCTCGAAAATTCGATATTTTTTGCCGATTTTTCGTGAAATTTCTTGACAATCCTCCAAAAATAGTGCAAGTCGTGCATAATTAGGGATTGAGGCTCCAGCTTAACAAATGAACAAATTATCTTGACGGAACTACCGAAGGTGGAAACTTCATCTATTAAGAAGCGGAAGAAATTGAGACAATCAACTTGATTTGCTAACGCTCGAGCATACTACTTTGGTAGCGTACTGATAAGTCTGGAAATTCCGATTTGGGGAAAAGCGTTTTCAGGGGATTTTAAGATCCCCCGAAAACGCTTCTCGCAATCAAGTAACCTCCAAGAATCGTATTGATCCCTATCGTGAGCCTATCAAAGAGCATAGAAGATTATATGCGTCAACGAGATGCGATGGAAGTTCCGTCTCATGGAAATCTCTCTCCGTTTAAGGAGCTTTTCGAGCAGCTGTTAGATTCTGTCGTTCGTCTGGATCGAGATCCATCTCTCGGAGGGGGTATGGTCATCGGGTTGGGGAGATCAGTGGCTATAGGAATGGTTACAAACCTGACGGTGATCCTAACGCATCAAGCTCGTTGAACTTTCTGGCTTCCAAATTATCGGGTTCTGTCGACACACCGCTATACCCGTACACAATGAACTGCGGTCAGCGGAGTAGTGGGGCATTACTGAATGTTGCTGCAGAATGCTATATCAAGGGTGTATATATGTACCATTCTGCAAACTCGTGTTATAGTACTCTACAGCAATTCCATCTGGAGGAACAAGTTATGGGACACTCATTACACAAGTTTGAGGAATGGTACAAGTAGAATTTTTAAGAAAACATCTCTCTGAAATTCTGATTAGGAAAATTAATGGCCGCCGATGTAGTTCCCAACCAACTAGTTCTCATCGCCGCTCCTTCGCCCTATGGGATACTGTTCAATCCGATTCTACTTTAGATAGTCGTTATAGTTTACTTGAAAACTCCTAAATTCAACTTATATTCAGACTGTTCCGTTACGCTAGATGAATGGAGAACGTGCATTGTTGTCACTCGCTATTTCTTATGCTCATGAAGACGAACAACGTGTAGACTGCCTGAAAAAGCATCTAAGCTCCTTTCGTCGCCAAGGATTGATTGATCTGTGGTACGACAGATATATTGATGCCGGGTCGGATTTCAAGAGTGAGATCGGCAAAAATTTTAATTCTGCCGATATAGTCCTTCTCATGATCAGTTCTGACTTTATACACTCGGATTTTTGCTATGAAATTGAGATGGAGAATGCGTTGGGTCGATCAGAGAAAGGGGACGCAATCGTGATACCAGTAATCCTACGCCCCTGCAACTGGGAAGAACTGCCATTTGGTAAACTTATGGCTGTTCCAAAAGATGGTATAGCAATCAGTACGTTTGAAAATAGCGATGAAGCATATCTCGAGGTAGTACTAGCCGTAAAGGATGCGGCAAATAAACTACTCCAGAAATATAATGCGACCAAAAACACGGAACAGAAGACTACTCCGCTCATTAGTCCCAATTTAGCCGGAACTACCGAGCCTGAAGTTTCGATTCCTGTTACATCAAGAACTGCGGAAAACCATAATGGAATCTTGGCAAGGAATACTGATAGCGTAGCGACGGTACAAAAAACATTGATCAAAAAATGTAAGGAAAGAACATGAATCCCAGCACCCTTCTAAATACCGGTCGTCGGTTTGCAGAAAAGAGACTTGAAACTGAAGGAAAGAATTTTCCCTCGCACGGTCTTTTTGAGGTTGCAGCTAGGTTTGAGGAATTCCAGCCAAGTTCCATTGACAAGGCAAAGTTCATCCAAACGATTCAAGAAGCGACACCATACGTTGGCGATTATCATTCATGGTCATTTCACGACGAAGTTGGTGGGAAATACTATCAGACCAATAAGTTAAGTGACGGATTTGAGACTCATTGTTATTCCGAAGATGAACAAGGTTCTATTGATTCTATAAGATTCAATCGATTTTCGACAAAGGGAGAGTTCTATCACCTAAGAACTTTAGCGGACGACGACGACCGAAGTCATGGAAGAAAGAAAAGAAAGCCGTTCATTGGTATCGATGTTGATCTTCCAGTGATTGATGTTCTTGCTTCGTCAATCATCGCGATTCGATACGGTCAGGCGATGAACCTCAATCAAGAAGTTGGTAGAATAACCTTGGCTTTCAAATGGTCTGGACTCGATGGACGGGTAGCGAATTCTTGGATACGTGGTAATGAAAGATGGTTGTTTGAATCTCACAAGAAAATTTGCGAAGACAAATTCGAAATGTCCGTAGTTATTCCAAGTAACACACCCGACGGAGAGATATTGCCGATAGTTTTTCCTAAACTAAAACCGTTATACGAATTGATGCTAGTTTCATCAGTTGAAATCGATGCTTTTGCAGAAACTGTAAGACAGTATTTACTGAATCGGCTGTGAGTGTTGCCCATTAACGATGCAGACTTTAGTGGGAATGACGAGAAACACTTTAAATTTTGGGAATTACTTACTTTCTGACATTTAGTGCTAGCATCCACGAGCTCGATACTTGATTTGGACAAAGAGATTTGAGTCTATGAAAAATTTGGAACGAATGAGTCCTCCGGGAACGTACACGGCTCCAATAAAACAGCCGATTCAACACTTCGTCGAAAACGAATTCGGTTCTACGATGAGATTTTGTCATTGTACCGAGTTGCTAGCAAATGATGAATGTCAAACAAATTCTCCGATTCTGCAGTAGCAAAATCAGAGCTCCCTTGAATTCTACAAAATACTTTACTCAACGATTACCCCTTACATTAGGGAGTTACCATCCATGAACGTCTACAAATAGGCTGTTTACTTTATTTTTGTCTCGTGTGCATACCCATTACCCATACAGACTGGACTGTTGTGTTCGCAACTTTTCACTGAAGATTTCCGACAGGCCCACCAGACATTGCTATCAAAACATTTTCCAGCGTGTCTTCAATATCCATAATGATCTTACCCTGCGGGAAGAGGCCCCCGTGCTACCAACTCCTTCCACGACAATCGCTTCCTCGACATCTCACGGACTATATGACCCACGAAGTTCGTTGTGTTTTCACCCCTCAGATTAGAGTGTATAGCAAACTCATTGACGTATGAGGCGAGGTGCTTAGCCGACAACCAGTGGTGCATTCCTTGATATGAAAGACGCTGTAACACCGAGAAAGATTCTATGCCATTCGTGTACGATTGCTTCCCCCATTATCCTGCCGAATGCTTGATCGCGCGGTGTTAGTAGCCGTAATCTTTCAGTCCGTTGTACGACTTGAGCTCGTCTGTATAGACACGACTACATTCTTTGACATTATCTTGAATGAAGACTTGCAGTCTATCTTCGGGCAAATCTGAGACGGGTTTCGCTGCTAAAATGGCGTGCTTCTCGTTCCTTCATACCTACAACCACGATCTTGCTAAATGCACCGCGACCTTTATTCTGCTTCTTGTCTTCGTGTTTGTGCTTTTCAACTCTGCCAAAGTACTCTTCATCAGCTTCTACAGCAGTCTCTGGCAATATAGGATCATGACCTAGGTAGGCTTCACGAATATGCATAGCTATTAACCATGCCGACTTTTGAATAAGCCCAAGATCTTAAGCTAACTTCGTGCTGGACGGTCCATCGATATTGGTCGTCATTATCAATAGTGCGACAGCCCACTCGCAGTATCCGATATTGGACTTATGCATAAGGAAACCACACTTCGAACTGATGTCTTTACGGCAGTCCCTACAACTAAACGCTCGCTTATCAACTTTTTTCCGTTCTGTTACTCGCTTGCTACTGAATTGAGTGCATTCAGCGCCGCTTTTCCAACGGTGTTTGATAAACCAAAGTTCCGCGGTATTGTTTTTGTCCGGGAATTTTCGTGCTTATCGTAAGAGTGAAAGTTTAGAGCCTAAACGAAAAAATATAAAATTACGTATTCTCGAACTGCTGGGAACTGAATGTCCAATCGAACAGGAAAAGTTTAGGTAGCTGTTTAGTCCCGCAAACAGGTTGTCAGGATTTTTGATGAATCTTTCTGGTTCCTCTTTCCAACATTTGTTAATAAAGTCGAAGATAGTTAAACCTTTGTGAGCCTTTAACCTTTTAGCAAAATTATAGGCATCGATAAAGCACTGGATGTGTTCTTTCAGTTTGTCATGTGTCTCATAGTGATACTTTTTTACAGTAGCTTCTTTAATGGTTCTATTCATTCGTTCCACTTGTCCGTTCGTCCAGGGATGATAGGGAAGTGTCAACTTATGTTTGATATTATTCTCTGAGCAAACAGCGTCAAATGCGTTGCATTTGACATCCTTATTGATTTTATGATCGGGTGATTCGTTTTCTTGCACCGAGACCTTAGGGTTTCTCGAATTAGTGAACTGACTGCCATTGTCAGTCAAGATCGTATGGATAGTGTAAGGCACTTTTTCAACCAAGGTTTCGATAAACTGAACTGCGACTTCTCGCGTCGATTTGTCGTGCAGTTCAACGTAGGCGTATTTCGATGTGCGGTCGATGGCTACGAACATATAGAGCCGACCTTCTTCGGTGTTGACTTGGGCTATGTCGACGTGGAAGTAACCGATCGGATACTCTTTGAACTTCTTCGTCTCGCGAGTTTTGTTTTCTTCTTTTGGAAGTGTTGATATCCCGTGATTCTGAAATACACGATGGAGATTCGATCGCTTTAAATGGGGAATTGAGTCTTGCAGAGAATACAAACAGTCATCCAACGACAACTGTGTTGTCGTCCGGAAATAAACACAGGCGGCTTCCTCTGCTTTACTCAAACTCTTTGGCCGAGGCTCTTGAGGGCCAGAACGGCGATCTTCAACAGAACCCCGCCTACGCCATTTCTGAACTGTTGGCAAGCCTAATCCGTAGCGCCTTGATAATGCGCGATCTGAGACCGATGAGGGCGCTTCTTGGATCTCTTTTCTAATCGCATGGGTAGTGACTGCGTTGGGGTGTAATACCTGTCCCATAACTGTTTCCTAAAGATAGAATTGCTGTATAATGGAAGTATATCATCCTGACAACCTGTTTGCGGGACTAAACAATCGGAAAGTTTTGAAGTTTCGTGCATGTTTTCATCGACTATAAATACGGTATTTCCTTTGTTGCCAGATAGCTTTTGATTTTGTCTTTGAACGAGCGCGCTTATGAACATTGCTGACCCAACCCAGTAATTTTTCCCGAACGGTTGACCGAGATTACTACTGTTTGCATTGTCAAACGCCTTAAATGTTAGCCCAATAGCGAATACTTCTGATCCCCCATGCAAAGCATCACGAATCAAGCCAGAAAGTATATTTTGACGCTCCAATCTACTTATGCTTTTCCAACCTCCCCTACCCTCTATAAATCTCTTGGTCTTTAATTCGAACTTTTCTCCCTCATGCTGTTTTGATAACCTTTTAAGTCGTTCATATACATCGGCAGTCTTCTTGCGAAGTTTGTAAGCATCCACCATTAGCCCGCCCATCACGAAGACCTCTCCTTGGCTGCGGTCTCCGCTTTCATCAACGTAGATAAATTTCATCGTCTCTTTCCTAATTGCGACTGTTACAAACTAGCTTCCCGTTCGAATTTCTCAGACAGTTAGTCAAACTTGAGTGTCCATTCCAACACAAAACACAAAAGGACTCGGTAGTCGCCGAAACTTCAAAACTTATGTTGGTCTTTTTCCATACTACTCGTTTAGCAACCGTTTCTTATTGCGGAAACCGCGGAGTAAGTGTTCGGGATTGTGTATGAAATCGTACAAAACTTGAAGTTAACACCAAAGCAATGAAAAATCATGCAAGTCTACCCGAATCTGTAATGTTGAATACCATAGAGGCTAAATGTTCAGTCCAAATAGTTCATACTAAATTTGTAACGGTTCAATAAAATTCGCCCAAAAATATTCTGCCACCTCTACTTGACTCAACAATTTCTCTGGCTCGGCATCGAAAGTCCTCCCTACGACGACTTCGAATCCGATTGATCTCCCGTCTGAACCTGCAGACATGCTATAGTTATGAGTGCCCATAGACCACTCTCCGCTATAGTATCGAATTTCGTTCTGACTGAATTCATCTCGTACACGCCAAATGTGACAATGGCTTACACTTCGTCCATTCTCATAGATTTTACACTCAAACCTATCATTGCCATGCCAATCAATGTCATAATCAATCTCGCCGTTCGAGTTAGACAATTCCGCTAATGAATTCGTAAAAAACTCTCCAAGAAAGCGAATACACTCTTTTAACGCAAGTTCGTAATCACGATCAGTAAAATTTTTCCTGATTTCGAGATTCTTTGATCTAGTGATGAACGTGTTCCGAGAATTGAGCGAACTCTCTTCATTTGAGTTTGTTTTGTTGGAAGAAGAAGTTATTCGGTTTCCAGACTCCTCTTTCCTCTGCAAAAGAACTTTTCGAGCTTTCTTTACAGCATCCACTACCTGAACAAGCCCATCGTCAATGTTTGAAAACTGACTCAGCGGCTCACCGTCCGTCGGGACTGCAAGTAACTTTCCGACTGGGGAGTCTGCCCAGTCGCACGAGCGAAGAATAACTGGAATTACTATAGATTTGCCTTCATCGTGTCGCTTGAGCGCATTTGGCATCTCTGTTTCGCGGCAGTAGTCAGAATTAAAAAAGTCAGAGCTAATCAGCAATAGAATAATATCAGCCGAAGAAAATGCCTCGTCTATTTCCTCGTCAAGTACCTGGCCAGGTTTTATCTTCCTGTCATGCCAAGTGTTGATGAGGCCTTTAGATTCCATTAGCTTTAGGTGTTTTACCAATTCTGCGCAGTAGATCTCATCCTCGTGCGAATACGAGCAGACAACATTTATCAAGATTAATACTCCCAGAAATTAGATACATAACATAATCCCAGTTTACATGGACATTGAGCAAGGATATTTCAAGGCAAAAACCATGCGAAAATAAAAAAATCAAACTGTTGCGGAGTAACAATACCAAGCGAAAAACCATAGAAAATTCGACTGTTCAACAGGATTCTACGCCTAGACTCAACTTTTCGCCTAAGTCTGGAAATTCAAATTTGGGGAAAAAGTGTTTTCAGGGGATTTTATAATACCCTCAAAACACTTATCGCAATCAAGCTCCCCCCCCCAACACACACAACCGTCTTAATTTCTATTAGGAACCTATCAATGAGCATCAAAGATTATAAGCGTCAACGAGATGCGATGGAAGTTCCGTCTCAAGAAAAACTCTCTCCGCTCACGTAATTGTTAGAGCAGTTTTTAGATACACTGGTTTGTCTAGATCGCGAAGCATCTCTCGGGGGGGGGGGGGGGGGTATAGTCATCTGGTTGGCGAGATCAGAGTGTATAGGAACAGATGGTTACAAACTTGGATATCTACCTAACCCGTCAGGTTTGTCGAACTTGCTGGCTTCTCAAAATTTAATCTTCGTTTTCTTTGTGTTCAGGAATCTTGGGAGAATTCAAGGATTCTCCAAATTCTAATTTGGTTTCAGCAATCTTTTCTTCTCCACGGCGTCGGTCAAGTTGTGCTTTGTTCTTCAATTCCTTTGACAATCGAAGGGCAAAATATCGAACCTTTTTGCTCTCGTCTTCACCCCATTCTTGAAGCAACTCTATCTTGTCTTCGAATCTCTCAGCAACTCCAATCGGTCCAAATGCCCCGTCAAACTCTTACAAAACTTGCGAGACCTCGTTTTCAATCTCTGCGTCGCAATTAGAAGAAGCTATGATGTCTCTTAACACAGGGAGTAACCGATGATCACCAAGATACCCACCTAGCATATTTACTATAACCAATAGAGTGTCTTTACTTGCCGTTGCGACTGTATCTTTCAGCACCACGACAACGCTATCGGTGGGAATAGTATAAATCTTTCTAAGTACCCCATTGACTACGTCGTCTTGCACATGAGGATAAATTTTGCACCATTCTAAAATTGTTGATACAAGTAGCTTTGGATGAGGTTGCAAAACCTTCTGCACTCGCCAAATATTATCTGGGACAATTTTATAGCCTTCGCCTTTCGACTCCTGACTGAGTTGAATCCGACTTCTGAAGAATGAAAGTAACCGCTCTGGTTCTTTTGATGTTAGAGCATACAAAATTATCATAGAATCGTCACACAGAATAGATTTTCTTGTAAGTGCAGAAAGCGCTAAATCTTTCTCTGTATCCTCAAATTCATCATACATAGACGCTCCATCTGCTAGGTATGATGTCGCGTCAAGCCAACCGAAGTCTCCATTACAGATATAGAATGAAAGCGCTGGGACGAACAACTCGTCCTTCCAAAATTTTTTGTCTTCGCTATATCTTCGAAACGAGAGGCTGGATAATGTATTCAATGTCTCAAAATCTCGCTGTTCAAATACAGATTCTAACAGACTCAACACCAGACATTTGTCCGTACCTTCATATTCACACAGTGTGAATGCAATTTCATGACAATACTTTGAATCATTTGCCCATTGAGACATCAGTTCTAACACCCGTTCCTCATAGTCAGTTCGCAACAGAGGAACAGTAAATTTTGAAACTGCCCGTTCAGGCAATATGTCGCTTTTACAGAGAAACTCCCATAAAATTTGGGGGTTCTTTTCCCCAAGGACGCTAAAAAATTCATACAACGGTTGAAATCTAGCAAGATCCGATGAATTTTGTGAAATGAGCGTCTGTAAACGTATCTTCCATTCATCGCTAAAGTTGGAGCTAATTTCGTCCGCAAGACGAACCCGTTCGTCCTGACGATACTTTTCGTTTTCCGCCAATTTTAACTTGCCGGTGCTCCAATTGAATGCAAAAATCGGACGAAAACCTATCAGGAGTTTGTAAGTAACAAATCCTGAATCTTGATTCAATAAGGTACTAAAATTCTTAATTTTCCTTGATAGCCGATTTGTTGCTTCTTCTAGTTTATCGTTGGCTATTAGTTTACCTACTGTTTCACAGTAGCTCTTCCAGCAAAAGAAAATTCTTTTTTCCAACTTTAACAAAGCGTAAAAGTCATCAAAATCGAAATGATTAGCTAAATTCTTCAAAACAAAGCAAAAATCGTTAATCAACATTCGGATTATTGCGCCATCAAACCCTGGAACTGAAGGAACCACCAAACCTTGCGAAAGGACACTTATGGTTTCTTTCTTCGTGCTAATTTCTGTACTTCCTTTGTGGAGGTTGAACAAACATTGAATAGCCTTTCTTCGCGCTTTTGCAAGTTCTCCTCGGTACAATATGCTCGCTTTACCCCTTTGAATGCAATTTATCTTTTGCTGTGCTTCGTCCACCTCTGTACCAAGTATCTTGCTGGCAATCCGAATGACAATCGAGGAGATGCCAAGTTTGTGTTCATCTTCATAAATTTTGTTGGCATATACAACCTGCATACGTGGACCATATCTTTCCCAAATCCACCTGTCGTGCCTAACCAGTTGTTCCGCCAAATCACTAAGTTCTGCATGACTTTCATCTGTCCTTGTATTGGTATAGAGGTGTTTAAGTATGCTGTAGCCCTGTTCAGGATAGAAAATAAGGTACTCTCCGTAAATAGACGAAATTTCTTGCAATTCGTCAGTAAGTATGTCATCTCCGTTTGGCGGCGCTTTATCATCACAAATTTCTGTATAAGACCGATCTGCAGAAATCCATGCATCTTGCAGGTATTTAAGTAATTCCGGAATTTCTTGTAAAGGATCAATGAAATTTGGCAGAATATGTTCCCGCAACGATTCTAGAGACGATAGTCGGTCTTTTTGGTTAGCAGTTTTAGAGATTTGAGTAATTATATTTGTATCATAGACTGCCTTATCTTCTCGGAGGCGCCTGAAATCGCTATCAATCTTACTCAACATGTGGCCAGCAGGAACAATATGCCTACCATCAACTTCCTTCACTGCTTCTCGAATTTCGTTAAGCACTTGAAGTCCAAACTCACCTTCTATCTTAGGTTTATATATGATGTCGTGAGACAGCTCCGAAATAGCGTGATTCAGAACAGTCTGAACCTGCACTTCGCACCATAGACCAGTTAGCTCTTTGTACTTCGGCCTGCTTGTTTGGTTCGCTTTAAGTTTTACTACATAGTTGTCTGACCGAAACAAGTCTTCCGCATTATCGTCTAGATTGGGATGGTGAACTTTCGTTCGTTGCCAATCTATATCAAACAGGCCTTGCAGGACTGCTTTGCTTGTAAAAGCACGGATATCTCGATTTGTATAGAATATCGCACGACATCCGGCAAGATCTTTGCGGTCTCTTGCGATATCTAAATCGGATTGCAATTGCTCCTCCGAGAAATGGTCTCGTAAGGATTTCGTATCTTTTGCTCTACTTTGGATTGCCACCAGTCGTAAGCAACTATGCTTTCGAATTTCCTTTCTAAGCAGTTTTCTCACTACTTTTGCTAATCGTTTGTACTTATGTTTCCCTCCGGACGTGTATTGTTTAAAGTTCATAATGATTGCTTCCTAAATATGAGTTGACTGTGGGTTGTTGTTGAGATGCAAACACATATGGAACCGAAATTGCAATCAATTGTGGTTTAAGTTGAACACTAGGTCTACGGGATTTGGTAACTTTGACGTTTTATCTTCCAAATCCCCCTCTTTAGTTGTACAATAGTCAAAAGTATTGCTCCGAGTGATCACGGTAACAAGTTCGCAAACTATGCAATAACTGCGCCTGATACCAGCAAAGCCAAAAACCCAAAAATCCAACTATCTATGCGTTTCAGATGTAAAATTTCAGTGTGGAGTTTCCCAAGTTCTTCGTTCACCTCACTAAACTGTATCTGTGTCTCATTGAAGCTTTCCATCATTTTTTCAAACATTTTTTCCATTTTCTCACTTAGATCTTTGTGGACTGCGTCTATCTTGCTGTAAAGTTCTTTGTAGTTAGAGTCTGTTTTGGCATTTTGTGTTTTTTGAATATCCTCCAAACTAGAGATGCGTTCCAAAAGTCTTGACTCTGTTTGTTTCATGCAATCTTTCAGTTCAACCTCCGACGTGTCGATTCTAGATTCCATAAGTTTAAAGAAGTCTAGTTGGTTGGTTTCCACCTTATCAAGTCTCGACTCGGTACGTACAAGGCGATCTAAATAGGTCGCTAAGATATCGTTGGAGTCTGTTTCTGTATTCTCCATTAAGTTGGAGCTAGTTTTGTCCAATGTTTCGGGACGACCAAGCATTCTAGCGGTGTCAGGCATTTCACGAGTTGCGCTAGACACCAAAAGGTCGTCAGATTCTGTGTTAGGGGTATGTTGAAGTGTTTGTAGTTCTCTATCCATCGGAATCTCCTTTGAGTTCATCAATTTCTATCTTTCAGTGTATACTGCTCTCTGAAAAATTGCAAGCGAACCGTATGACAATTTAAGATGGAAGAAGAGATTTCTAATCGGCTAACATCGCCCCGCATCAAAGCGGCTGCTTGCAAAATTAACTGTCTCATGCAGAACTAGTAGCATGGAAAGATCCCTTCTATTAGGTGCTGATACTAATCTATAGAATAGGACGATCTTTCCTTTTTTGAAAGACTTAGATTCTATAGTCAATGAACCAAATCAAACAGTTTCCATATAGTATCTGAACCGATAGGAGGTTAGAGTGCAGAAAATTTAGAGAATCGTTAGGACCTAAACGCGCTAAGTTGGAGAGGAATGATGTAAAGTGTATAGTCCCGCAAACATGGACGCGGGATTTTTAATAAATCTTTCTGGTTCCTCTTTCCAACATTTGTTGATAAAGTCGAAGATAGTTAAACCTTTGTGAGCCTTTAACCTTTTAGCAAAATTATAGGCATCAATAAAACTCTGGATGTGTTCCTTCAGTTTGTCATGTGTCTCATAGTGATACTTTTTCACAGTAGCTTCTTTGATGGTTCTATTCATTCGTTCCACTTGTCCGTTCGTCCAGGAATGATAGGGAAGTGTCAACTTATGTTCGATATTATTCTCTGAGCAAACAGCGTCAAATGCGTTGCATTTGACATCCTTATTGATTTTATGATCGGATGATTCGTTTTCTTTCACCGAGACTTTAGGGTTTCTCGAATTAGTGAACTGACTGCCATTGTCAGTCAAGATCGTATGGATAGTGTAAGGCACTTTTTCAACCAACGTTTCGATAAACTGAACTGCGACTTTTCGCGTCGATTTGTCGTGCAGTTCGACGTAGGCATATTTCGATGTGCGGTCGATGGCTACGAACATATAGAGCCGACCTTCTTCGGTGTTGACTTGGGCTATGTCGACATGGAAGTAACCGATCGGATACTCTTTGAACTTCTTCGTCTCGGGAGTTTTATTTTCTTCTTTTGGAAGTGTTGATATCCCGTGATTCTGAAATACACGATGGAGGTTCGATCGCTTTAAATGGGGAATTGAATCTTGCAGAGAATACAAACAGTCATCCAACGACAACCTCGTTGTCGTCCGGAAATAAACACAGGCGGCTTCCTCTGCTTTACTCAAACTCTTTGGCCGCGGGTCTTGCGGACCCGACCGTCGGTCTTCGACCGAATCACGCTCGCGCCATCTCTTCACCGTGCGGTAATTTAATCCGTAGCACCTCGCTAATGCGCGATTTGAGATCGACGAGGGGGCCTCTTGGATCTCTTTTCTGATCGCATGTGTAGTGACTGCGTTAGTGTGTAATACCTGTCCCATAACTGTTTCCTCCAGATGGAATTGCTGTATAATGGTAGTATATCATTTCGCGCCCAAGAGTGTGGGACTTTACAGATACTCCATAGAATAATGCTCGGGGCTGCCGAGCTGAGAAGCCTAGGAGCAAGTTACACGCCCGCTTCGGAAGAAGCGATAACACTAGTGACTCAAAGAAGCATTGAAGCAGTTCACGCTGATATTTCGATGATCGCGGGATATCTGACTTTGATGATTCCATTCATGGCAGCAAAACTTGGCCAAGGTGCGACAGCTTTTGCAAGTCTAAGTCAGAGCTTTCTCCACCCGGCGCAGTCTGCTGCCCAGTCCACGGCGAGAGAAATGGCTACCGGAAACATTTCGCTGGGTAACACGGGATTTAACACTCACCGATTTTCATCCTTGGAGGGAAATCGGCAAGTGACAAGTGGATTCTTAGATGTTGGAGAAGGCTCTTGGAATACAGTGGAAGGTGGAAGAACTAAATCAACCACTGCTGGGCAACGCGTATACGATGGCACTGGAGCAGTGTCTCGCGGAGCAACGCATATCGATTATCAAAGTGGATTATCAGCCAGCCTTCAATCAGAGGCCAGTCGGTCTCAGGAAGAACGCGAGGCTGCCGCAAACAGGTCAAGTATGGCTTATTCCGCAATTTCTCAGAATGTTGCAGATTTAACTTGGGAAGTCAGTCAAGGTCGAGGAGTTCAGGAGCTCACAGGAATACACTCATCAACGGAAGCCTCCGAGAGTGTCAACCGAATAGTTACGTCGGCAAACCGATTTGCGGAACGTTTTACGGATTCTCGTGATCGAAAATTAGCGGTTGAAGCCTATGCAGGATTAAGTGCAAGGAAAGAACTTGGACTTCCTTTAGCTGGTGTAGGAAGGGCAGAAATTGGGATTCGCGGTTCCGCTGGCAATGAAACCAGAGAGTCCGAAATCATAGAAGCGGCTCGCGATGCCGTAATCAGTGATTCGAGCAATGAGGGGAATAGCAATGTTATTGGAACACTCTTGAGGAATTCCAAAACAAATTCTGCTGGTAGCGAAACTGAATGGAAAGAATCATTTATGGCAAACTATTCTGAAGCCCAAAACGCTAGCGAGGACATTGAAAAATACCACGCTCGAGCAAACGCGGCACGAGATCTTTCGTCAAGAGTTGAACATAGTGGAAGTCAGTTTGTGGCAAACTGGGATAATGCGTTTTTGGATTACATGTCCAACCAAGAAAATGACCATGGCGGTACGGTCGGCTATACCGAAGCTAGCCGAAGATGGACATCTGGAGATAAAGCTGATCGATTGTGGGTAGAACACCAAGCACAAAACTTTATTCGCGAACAAGCAAACCAACTTTTAGGACAACCGACCTTGGACAACTGGCAAAAACCTTCTAATCTTCCAACAACCATAGTCAAAAGTCAGGAAGACATCGAACAGATCGCTAGCTTCAATACGTCAAAAATCTCCAATTTGAATAACCGTAAAGATCAATATCTAAATGATCCGATCAGTGATAATGGTTCCTCTATTGGCGACATTACGAAGAATCATCGCAAAACTGTCCAGCAAAACACCGATTCCATAGAACAACGACAGAAAGCGCTACAAACCAATTCAAACATGATAATTGGTGACAAAACGAACCGGTTTGCTCCGGTTACCAATGCCAAAAACGACAGTGATCTGAAAATCTATCGAAGTAAAACTCATTATCTAACAGGAAAATCTCGTTTAGAAGATAACTGAATCTCGTGTGATCTGCACTACGACAGAGTGTCAAGACCGTTTGTTTCGAGCCATTTAGCGAGTATAGGGATTTGGGAAGAATACTTTGTGACAAGATTTTCAAAAGCGACCTCGGCAACTTTAACGGTCTCTGCGCTGTAAACTGTTCCGAGTTCTGCAAAGAGACACTTTCTAATCTCGTCGCTTGTTTCAGGGTATCTTCGATAAGGTTGTGCTGACACCGTTGCTATTTGGAACCCGTGAATACCTTCCGGCGAACGGCTTTAAGTCTAGGATGGTCGTCGGAGGCGATATACTCTCTCCCTCCCCGGTATTCCACAGTGAACTAGGCAATCTAGAAACTCCCTCCAATGATGCTCAGACTCGGACACATATTGCAGAAATTTAGGTTTTCACAAAAAGAGGAAGATCGTCCATACTGTAGGTTCGTTTCAACATCAACAGTAGGAGAGCTTCCAATGGGCAGTTTAAGACAAAAATCGAATGACGCTAACCAGATTGTTGGTCGAACTTACGATACGGTATCCATTCGTAGCCTTTCCAAGTAGCATAATCCCCACTACAGTAACTCTCATCTCTCTGCAATATGTCCCGAGTCAGGACAAACTGCTACCCTATTTCAAAAGATTTCAAAACCCGAGGAATCTGGCAGAAAGACTGAGAAAAACTTACTCAAATCTGGCGGAACTAGAAAAATTTGCGTTGGATAGAGGGATTGAAGTTCGTGAACCGTTCCTTAGGCAAAAAATCGGCAAATTCAAGGTTGTTTCGCCTACCGCAGAACACTTTTGCAGTATGCTCTTGGAGTCTGAAAAAACTCCAGACCAAGTTATAAACAAATTTGATGAGAGCCCTAATAGAGGGTTACGAACGGCTAATCCTTGGCTAAGGGATAAATGGGGTATTGAATATTTCCAGAAAGAGGAAACAAGCTGTGAGAACGAAATGAGTGTAGTTCAGTGGGCAAATTTCGATGGTGTCGATATATTGTTAACTGGAGACGCGGGAAGGAGTGCACTTAGGAATGTTATCAACAGTTCCCATCAAGCTGGATTGAGACTTCCCTTGAAACACGGTTCGAAAATTCAGGTTCCTCACCATGGTTCTAGACGGAACGTTGATGAATTCTTATTGGACTGTTTGCTCGGAGCAAAGAGTCCGAGTAGAGTTTCACCTGATGATATGAACAAAAAAGCATACGTATGTGCTTCGAGAGATGACGATGAACACCCGAAGAAAGCCGTCATACGTGGGTTCATGCATCGCGGTGCAAAGGTGTTTACAACTGAGAATTGCGGATGGCTCCGAACAAGGTCTGCGAACGCTCTACAAAGAATGAATTCAGTTAATGCGATCCCTGAATCGTATCCGGAAACGCAAGAGGTAGATTGACATGATATTTACAGGCAAGTCCCTAAGAGGCTAAACGAAAAAGATCCAGAATGTTATATTTATGGTAAGTATGGGGAATGAACTTCTTTTTTCAGAGCAAAATCTCGTGGTTTAGAACGGAATTTGAGATTTTCTACCCGATTTTTGAAGTTTTCAGGCAGTTACTCCTAATTGTGGGTAACGAATCTTAGCAATTGTTGACGGAATCAATGCAAGAGTATCGAGAACAATGATTATTCGTTCAGCCTCTTAGGTAGACCTTCAGGTTTGTAACCATTCCTATAACCACCAATCTCGCCGACCCGATGGCCGTAACTCCCTCCGAGACTGGCTTCGCGCCCTAGACGAACGACCATATCAAACAACTGCTCTAACAGCTCCTTGAACAGAGAGAAATTACCTTGAGACGGAACTTCCATCGCTGATCGTTGACGCTTATAATCTTTTATACTCATTGATAGGCTCCTAATAGGGATTAAGAGAATTTTTGCAGATCGCTTGATCGCGAGAGGCTTTTTCCCCAAATTTCAATTTCTAGACCTATCATTACACTACGAACAATTTCTTTAATTTTTCTGTGGAATTCCCTCACATTCTACGAGTGTCTGCTAGATAGGACATTACTCTAATAACACTTAGCACTTGATTGTAAGCTTTTAAGGACTAAATATCTATAACCAGTGTCCGTGCTATAACTATTGACCTTGAATGAGACAATTCTCGAAACCATACTCCGAGCAAACAAAAAGTATAGTTCTCGTTACGCCCCATCACTTTTCGGTAAATTCTCAGTACTTACATTCAAACTCCCGTAAATACATTAGTTGGTAATAAAATTGGCTATGTAACGGGTATACCAAATACCGCTAAAGCAATTCTCATTGATGAAGGATTATTCTATGACAGATAATACCACCGACGTATCGCTCAGCGCGGATGTTCCGATAAACAAAAAGGAAGATGATAGTTTCAGGTTTTCGATCCAAGCTAAAGTTGTCTCCGATTTAATCGTTGGATCTTTTAAGCAACCTGACAGCCTCGTCCTTGGGGTAACTGGTCCATGGGGATCAGGAAAAACATCATTGATAAACTTAGTACTTCGAAATCTTGAGAGACCAAACAGAACAGAGAATCATATAGTCCTAAAATATTCTCCATGGATTATTGGAAACCATGAATCTATTCTGGCGAAATTTCTGCCTGCTTTGGAGGAAAAAATCAGATCGAAGAGCTCGAGCAAAAAACAAATCGATACACTTCGCACTTATGCAAAGTACGTCTCAAAGACAATACACGGCTTAAACCTAGAGTTAAGTAACCTGGATTGGGCGAACTTGAATCTTATAGGCTTTATGATAAAAGTTTTTAACCTTATCGTATCATGGTTATGTCCCAATAAATCCAATAGAAGCTTAGAGGATATCAAAGAAGATGTCATCAAACAACTTAACCAACATAAAACTCCAGTTCTTGTAGTTCTTGACGACATTGATCGACTGGAACCAATAGAAATTCAGAATATACTGCGCTTGGTTCGCTCTACGGCTAACCTTCCATACATTGTATATCTTTTATCTTACGATCATGACAAGGTGGCACAAATGCTAACTGATCATTTGCGTATCGATGGGCATCATTACTTAGAGAAAATCATACAACTTCCTATAAAGGTACCTGAAGTTTCGTCATCAATATTGTCTCAACACCTACAGAAAAAACTATATCGTCTAATTGCCATAGATGAACTAAGTTCTGAATGTAAGAAACGACTCGATCTTACAATTCAAAACTTGTTTCAAGTCGGTAGTGCTGGTTACCCTAGAGATATTTCTCGCCTACTCAATCTAATGGCGTTTCGTTTACGTCTATCAGAGAACAAAATCGATCCAGCAGACGCTACATTTGTATGGACTCTGGAAATGAAATATCCACGTTTGTACAATTGGATTCGAGACTACTCACGTATGTATAGTGCACGTATGTATAGTGCACGTATGAACTCTTATCTGTTTGAAGACCCAGAGCGACTCAAAATAGAAAGGGGTAGGTACCTCTCTAACCTTATACTAGCATGTAAGGAAGACGGCACTACACTTGAAAGTATTGAACCGTTGCTAGCCGGGGCTATACCAGGGATTGAACGTCTTATTGCTAAAGACGAAGAAGCGGATGAAAACGAGAGTCGATATATGTTTAAACTTTTTACCCCCGTGGACGACAGGAAAGTCTTCAACAATCGTAAGACAAAACGGCTAGCAAGCGACCTTCACTGGCGGAATTATTTTAGTTATGCAGACGTATCATTAGGATGGAGTTTAGAAAAGATAAGCGATCTCATTAAGCATTCGACAGAACAGCCAGACAATTTAGCTGAGGAACTTTTAAGAGCATCTAAGAATGAACTATCCTCTGGAGGAACTGAAGCTGAAAGAATAATCGAATTAATCGAGTCAATGGCTGAGAACGACGAAATGTCTGACGCCGATCGATTGAGTGTGTTTAAGGTTTTGGTAAATTCTATCGATCCGATAGCAGACACTAAGTCAGATGCATATAACAAAGAATATATCATGTTTTGGAAGGCACAGTCGCTTACAATTACTTTGCTAAAGCCAATTGCAAGTCAAATTAGAATGACAGAGATGTTCGATACACTTGAGAACGGTCAGTCTAAATCTTGGATTCTGTTTTTCATTCGTAATATATTAAAGATACATGGAACGCTTCCTTTCGATCAAAGTTTTGACGAACCAAATTGGATGAATGAACGTGAACTAGCTACTCTAAAAGAAACAGCATTGCGCATAATTAGACGCTTGATCCGAGATAAGAATTTCATATTTAGTGTTTTCGAATCTAAGTGGGTGTTCTACGCATGGCACGATCTAGCCGATGATGTCGAGCAATCTGAGATGCGATTGTGGATAGAAGATACCATTAAGGATGATTCCTACTTACTTAAATTTATTGAAATATTTTCTACGATGCAATCATCGAGCGAGTTTGGTGATCGTTGGTCTATTTCTCTAAGTGATCTGAGAATGTTCATCGACTTAGAAAAGGCCATCGAAAGATTAGATACGATTAAAATGGAACCAGGTAAGTTACAAGAACAAGCTGTTGAACTTAAAGCTCGAATTGAAGTTGCAAAAGAATGGTGAAAAAGAAGTCTTCTAAATATGAATCCTACGGAGCTTATTCATCCAGTGAGAGGTTTGAAAATCAGTATAACCTGCGAAACCACAATTGTATACGGAACTGTTCAAATATACAGCGAATCAGTGCACACGTTTTTTCGTTGATGCGCCGAGGGTTTCAACCAAAATGACATAGTTGTATTGTCTTTGAGAATGTGACGAAATTCTTGATATGTGACCTGACTCGGGAGATATGGAACCAAAATAGGTTCTTCACAAAAAAAGGAAGATCGTCTATACTGTAAGTTGGAATTAGCATCACCAGTAGGAGATCTTCCACGTCTATTGTAACACAAAATTTAGGGACTGATATAGTGTATAGTCCCGCAAACACATGTCAGGGATTGGGCTTGCAAGACCTTGCACGAACAAAACTTTCTAGTTCGAACATTGACAGTGTATGATACATACCGAGAACATTATGTAGGTAAACCATTTATAGAAGAGCATTATATGGCCAAGCTGATTGAACTTGAGAAGGACAATAGAATCAAGGTAAATCCGCCCGCGACGGAGCGTCCGAGACTAAACCGGAACCCTACAATAGTCGATAGGTGAAAATTACTTTTCCTGCGAGTTGAACAAATGGTCAGTAAGTCTTCGATTGAGTGGACTGAAACCACCTGGAACCCTGTGGCTGGATGTACCGTCGTGTCCCCCGGATGTACCAATTGTTATGCCATGCGCATGGCAGCACGACTGTCACTAATGGGACAGAAGAAGTATGTCGGCTTAACGCGACAAACAGGCGGTCGTGCCAAATGGAATGGTAAAATCCACTGTGACTATAAGACTCTAGAGTATCCTAGAAACTGGAAGAATGGTCGTACAATTTTCGTAAACAGCATGTCAGATTTGTTTCACGAGAATGTTCCCATAGATTTTATCCAAGATGTGTTTGATGTAATGAATGATACTCCTCAACATACCTACCAGATTCTCACGAAAAGAGCAGATCGCCTCGAAGAACTAGCAAGAAAACTAACTTGGTCGTCAAATATATGGATGGGAGTCAGTGTTGAAAACCAAGACTATTACCCGCGAATTGCTAGTCTACGAAGAGTCCCTTCTCACGTACGTTTTCTGAGCCTCGAACCATTGCTAGGGCCTTTAGGTCAAATCAATTTGAGCGGAATCGGATGGGTAATAGTAGGAGGTGAGAGTGGACCAAATGCAAGACCATTGAGTCCAGACTGGGTTCGGAGGATAAGAGACCAGTGTGTCTCACAAAATGTAGCTTTTCACTTCAAGCAGTGGGGTGGCCCAAACAAAAAGAAAACAGGACGAATCCTTGATGGAAAAACTTGGGACGAACTACCTGTTTAACTCATTCAACACATGGCTGAAAGATACAATGCATTCACTGAACAGATCATCAGTCGCAAGAACATTTTTCAATGCAAAACAATGCCAAGAATAATTGTAGTAGTGGTGGGAAGACTATAAATTTCGATCACAAATCGATTCAAGAGAATCGTTACCCGGTAGCCCCCATTTGATCAGCAAAAGAACTTCATTTCCCAGTTCCCTCCGTTTTGCGTCGACGATAATCCTATCTCGAGCCTTATTGTACCTTGGAGATCAGTTCTCGCGATCTTCATCCCATTCTTAGATCCTCGGCTATAACGTTCATAAATATCTAATGCTCTTCTGTCCGGGTGCCCGTATCCGTTAGAACCGACAGATATAACACACATATCCGGAGAAATTGCCTCTATGTGAGAAGTATAACGTGTATCGAATGCATATCCAGCTGAACTCTCGAAAAAAGTGTCAGATCCATGATGCCCAGCCATCAGGATATCAGACTTCAGTACACTTGGATGAAAATCTTTTAGTATCCCGTCCTTCCATGTACTTGCGTCGCTGTCGCCCGTCAACATGACGCTTCCAACACATAAGTTCGAATAACTAAGGCGGTGTTCCACTTTCAATACAATCCCTTGGGCATTGGCACTCTTTTCGAGTCTCTTGTCTTGCGCTGAAAGACATAGCAGTTTAGTAGAACCATAAATAAAGGGGTCGCGGCAACTAATGACACGCCTATTCGGCAGGTGGCTACGGACATACATATAGTTACGATACTCTGGCGAGTCGGTTGCTGTGCCCGGATAATCTGAGTCCCAAACTTCCTGAATCGGAAAAATTTCGTGAACCTTCTCTATCCCCCTTATGTGATCTGCATCTCTATGGGAGCATATGAAAGCCGTAATTGGCGATCTCCAGCCAATTTGTTCCCCAACATAGGCGAGAACCCTGTGTTGATTAACTTCTGTAACGTTGCAGTCCATTAGGAAGTTGTGACCAGTTTCTGACTGGATTAAGACCATATTGCCTTGGCCTACGTTTATAAAGTGAACTTTGGTCGGGGACATAGTGTTCTTGTTTGAAGCAACACTAGGATGTGACTAGCGCCTAGTATCGCAAAAGTTGAATCTGTTCCAAGGCGTTTCAGCCAAGCAGCAAGTATGCAAATAACTATATTTTACGATTTTTCAATGTTGATTTGATGTTTTTGACTACGTACTGAGTTTGTTTGCGATACGAGAAAAGAAACAATACGAAAACTGCAACCAAAAACACAACGTGATAGACATAAGGCGCGATTTCAAAATGCAAAGCGATCATGCTTCCCGCGTAATACAAACCAATGCAAAGAGGTAGCGAAATCAACGAACGATAAGTGTTATTTTGTTCAGACAAAATGCTGATTTTGTTATTGAGTTTGGAGGCTTGCTCAAATTCATCGTAAGGTCGAAATTTTACAAAATTGAACTTCAAGAGTGCTGGTTCGATGGTCAGAGAGCCTATGCGACTTATCACCAAGCCGACGAAGTAATAGAAGAAAAATGCCGCAAAAAGATTCTCTATTAGGAGGGGCAGCCCGAACATTTTTTCCATCAGTACACAGAAAATTGTTCCCGGAAGCAAGTAGTTAAAGAGATTGTACGACGAAACTCGATTCAAAATCGTATCAAATGGCTCACTCATAGCATCCTTCGTTTGGGTTGAGGTTGTATTTTGAAATCGTCTCTTACAAACATTGTCTCACGATATCCTCTCTATAAGCCGATTCGAGGAAATTCTATAGTTGCCGGACGAGAAGATTGGGATAATCCGAAGCTATGATACCACATTTCTTGAGAGTCTACACACTGACCCTTTTCCTCGTAACTTTCTCGTTTAACTTCCGACCATTATTCTGCATCAAATCACTTAGCGTTGTTCGATTGAGAAAAATTCTTCGCTGGAAAAACGTCTAATCGCGAACTGTCGCCAAGGTCTTAGACCGACTTCGAGTACCATCCACATAGCCTTCGACAGACGTAGCGATTTTTCGTAATTGTAGTCACATCTTTGTAATCCCCATTATGCTTACTTCGATTATGGAAAATCAAACTGGTGCTATGTGTATGAGAAGCGACTGTCGCGAAACGAGCGGAGAGTACATGGTATTGTTGAATTTTCGTAATTCAAGTGGAACCTAACGTTAGAATAAAAGTCGTTACTGGTCGAGGCGGTGAGATGCTAGCGAAGCACACTCGAGGATAGCCTTACGTAACAGCCTCCCATCGTGTCACCAAGTATACGCGAATCAACTGGTATCAGAGCATCCCCAAACGAATGCTAAATTAGTTGCATATATTTCGGTAAATGATCTTTTGCCGGCCATAGCTGTAGTTAAATGACGTACTTTCGTTTGACGTAGTTGGTAATTTGATTCGATTCACACTGGTTGTCTTGATATCGCAACCTAGACCCCTCCCGCAACTTGCATAGTGTGAATGGCATTTTGGATGGACTATAATCAATGACAAGCAAGGCTAGTATCGCGTTTTGCAACGGTCTTCCCAAATCGATTTGCGATTCGCTCCCCTTCAAGCCGGCTAGCTTTGAGTATGGTTCTAACCTTCAATATCGCAAATCCGATTGAGCGCACTAGATACTCAAGGAGGTGATTTTTTCTAGTTTCCTTCGATATTTCGAAACAAAGATACTGAATCAAATCCGCTATACTAAGAACAACCAGCATAAAGAAATTTGCACATTCCCAGTGACCACTGATAGAATACTCGAGAATAAAGCAAAAAAACACCGACCGCTCCTTACCAAGTCTATCCCCAAAAAAGGAATAAAATTATGTCACGATGGAACGAAGAATTTGAACAGCTACATTTTGTCAAGCAGTGGTCTCTCATAGAAGATATGCTGCAAAATATTGATAAATCAGTGTTGTCACATAAGCCAGTCGCGTTAGAGTACGCTCGACTAAAGAAGGTCAAACGGTTCATTGATCTAATTTTGCAAGGAATCGATCCTGAGTTGTCAAATTTACAAGTACTATCTGATGCAAGCCCTCACTTGGATAATTTCATTAACAGCATCTCAAACTTTATTCTAAATACGGACATAGCGGAATTGCAGAATGCGAATCACGAACTTAGTTGCATCATGCACTTCATCGGACAACTAGTCATAACATCCAGTAGTAACGTTGAACGCAGTTTAACCTCTGCAGCGAAAGCCTATGCCGAAGCCATAAACGAACAAACTGATCAGCACAATCTTTTGTATGAAAAGTTACGACAGGAGTTGCTAGAGTTGCAAACTAAAATTTCCGACCAACAGAAAGATCAAAAAAGCAAGCAGAATGCCTATGAAACCAGGTATGCCGAAGCAAACAACAAACTTGACGAATTCGTGCAAGGGTTCGACAATAAGTTCGCGGACACAGAGGCGAAGAGAACAGAAAGGTTCAATGTTGAGCTAGAAGAATACGGTGAGCAAGCCAAGCAGTCTCTTGACGAAATGGACTCTGCCAAGGATGACGCTCAAAAGATTCTTGGCGTAATCATTGATGCAACTCAAGCAGGATCATACAAAAAACAAGCGAATGAGGATAAAGATTCCGCTGACCGTCTGAGGATCGTCAGCATTTCCCTAATGGTAATTGCCAGCGTCTTGCTCGCAGCACCACTGGCTGTCAGCTTATTTCCTTCCCATTTTTATGATTTTAGTTGGAAGGAGTTGCTAACCCGAGCAACAGTTTCAAGCGCATTCTTTATTACAGCCTTTTACTGTGCTCGCGAATCAACCAAACACCGGATAAATGAACAAAGACATCGAAGACGAGAGCTGACTCTCGTTTCTGCAGGACCTTATTTTGCATTGCTAGACGACAATGAAAAAAAGGAATCTTTGAAACTGAAAATTGCAAATCATTTGTTTATCGACGAAACAGTTTCACAAAATGATAACGACACCGAGAACAACCAATGAACGATAGAGTCTGGAGGAACTGCCTCTTTTGGCGAAGTTCCAACTTCCTTCTGAGATATGACCGGAACAAGACGGCATTAAGATTATTCAAAATTATCCGCCGGCGCAGGCAAACAGTTCTCACAGTCGTTCTCAAGCAAGTGCTGTTTGATTATGCATTGCTCTAGGGTACCTAAAACTACCTCAATTCCAAATGTTCCCAATGCGAATTGCCATCGCCATCGTACTGACCTCAAACTCCTTCGCCATATCCTCAATAGCTTCCTCGGTAATGCAATGATAAGTCTGGAAATAGGATGTTCGGAAAATTCACTTTCAAGGGAAATGCCAATACTCCACTGCCCGTTTAACTCGGTTGAACAACACGAAAGTAAAATCGAACCCATGCTTTGCCAGACCGTCAGGTTGAGACTGGTATCGCAAAAAACATGGTCACAAAGCGTTTAACTCTCGAAACCTTTTCACTAATCACACTCTAAAGACTTTCATCACTTCATCCCCAAAGTGATTTATAACCTTAACTGCAAAGCAACCATTTGATGGACGCTTAAATGGACGAGAGACATCTGAATAAACTGTAGACCATGCCTGTTCGTCAATCTCAGCTTTAAGGGTGGTTTTGAGCGCGCCGTACGGGTCATTGGCACCCCAAAAATAAGCATGACGCACAAAGAAACTTTCTTCGTTGTAATCTGTGTCGATAAACCAAGCCACGATATCGTCTTTTCCGGATGCCCGAACTCCTCCCGTTTTTGGGTCATACACATCGATACCCAGAACTTCTACAACCATATTTCCGTCACCGTCAAACCTCCACTCAATATCAGGCTCACCAAAAACTACAAAAAGGTTTCCTTTCCCCGTATTCTTCAAATCATCCGACATGTGAAGATCAGGGTTCATTTTAGCTCTCAGAATTGGTAAAGTTCCCGAGTTGTTCAAGTCCGACGCGTGAGCGTCAAAGTTGAATCCGCAAGCAATCAAAACATCGCACTGGATTTCTATAGCCTCTATTGCAGCCACCTCCAGATTTCGCTTAGTAACTGTACCGAATTCGGGGCCTATAAAAATTGCAGCTGTCTTTGGCGTTCCGTCCTGCTCGAACGTAGCTTGAGCAGCAATATTCTCACCCGGCCAGCCCTCAATATCTGTAAACGCAATTCGATCCCGCTTTTTAGATTGATGTACACCAGAGGATTTCAAGTTCTCCAGCACAATAGATGCGAAATCTTGACTAGGAGTTTTGATTGACGAATGAGTGCTACTCAAACCGTCGTTAATATCAACAGAACCGTCTTCGTCAGAGGGAATAACTCTGTGGGGTGATAAACTTTCGACAGTGAATGGTCCGGCTACACGAACTTTCGACTTGTCCTCATAGGGTCTATCATAAAGATGTTTTATCTCTGCTTTCTCTGCCGTTGACTTTTCGATTTCTTGCTGACGTTTAGTCCGAACATCCCAGTAATCTCCGTGTAGATTCTTAACCTCTTGCGACCAATCTACTCTCGGTTCGCGAGGAATCTCCCAGTCTCTCCATTTTTCTCCTAACGAGTTATTCAATTCCTCAAGGATATCCTCTAATTGCCGTTGCCATTTATCCCAAATGACATCAATCTCGGTGTTATTGGCAAAATCTTTTAGGTATACCCTAGGTTTTTGTTGCAACACGAATCCCTGTCTAATGTCTTCTCCAAAATGCTCGTTTGCCGTCGCCACACCACTTACTTTTTGCTGGTAGACTGCGCCGTCCTTAGAGTCCGCCAAATAATAATAGGGATACTTCGATGCCATTAGCCTTGTCCGAGTCAATGCTAACGAAACTCGAGAAGAATCAATCGTAATCCAACGCCGTCCCCAATGTTCCGCTGATGTAGCGGTTGTTCCAGATCCACAAGTTGGATCTAAAACAAGATCACCAGGGTCTGTCGTCATCAATAAGCACCTCTGGACAACTTTAGGATGTGTTTGGACTACATAAATTTTCGTTTCTGAGAATCCGGCCGCAGTATCAGTCCAAGTGTTTTCCAAGTGGGTTAAACCAAAATCGTTATGGTAATGTCGAAAATAGACACTTTTCCCTAACCTGATCAGGCGATTTGCCTTGATTAAGCGTTGCATACCAGTACGGTGTGTTCTCCAACTCTTTTGGGCTACTGGCACAGTTTTACCTTCAAACTCAAACGGATAAAAACAGGTTGGCCCAAAGCCAGATGACATCAAAACCGACCGTTTAAATACTTTATCTTTGTTAGCCTCAAGTACATCTTGAGATTTCTTAATCTCATGCGCGTAACCAGCTTCATCTGAAACAAATCTAAACTCCGGTTCATCAGAAATTTCTCGGCTTTGGTAAATGTTTCGATACTTCATTACAGGCAACGACTTTGCGTACCAAAGAATATGATCATAGACATTGGTTATGTTGGTCGCGCTCAAAGGACTCATTGTGCGAAAATTGATGGACGACACAAAATTCTCTTCTCCGAAAACCTCATCTAGAAGACAACGAACCCTATGTACGTTCTTGTCGCCAATTTGGACGAAAATTGAACCCGAATCATTGAGCAAATCTTTGATGACTGTTAGTCGATCTCGCAAATAAGTGAGATAACTGTGGATTCCGTCTCTCCAAGTATCACGAAAAGCTTTTACTTGCTCAGGGTCTCGCGTGATTTCCTCGAGATTGCCATCTTTTACTGATCGAGAACGAGTGGAAACCTGCCAATTCGAACCAAAACTAATTCCGTAAGGCGGGTCAATAAATACGCATTGGACTTTGTCTTTTAGATTCTCCCGTTCGGCAAGGCTTGCCATAACTTGCAGACTATCACCAAGAATCAACCGGTTTTGCCAATTCTGATCGTGTTTATAAAACTCTGTCTTTGTGCCAGGGTCAATTCCGTTAAAGTCACCAAAGAAGTCAAACATCTCCCCTTCCTCCTGCCGGCGAGCCTTTGTCTGCACTTCAAGATCTTTTATGATTTGCTTAGGATGAATTTTCTCCTGTATGTAAAGAGGTGGAGCTTGAACAACGAGGTCCGACCAGTCCTGAGCGTCCTTACCGCGCCACGTCAGCTGAGCTTCACCCAACTCTATCTCTTTACCTAGCTTCAAGTCTTCGGCTTGATCCTTGTTTAGGCGAACGCTGGCTCCTTTCCAAATGATCTGTGGATCAATATCCTCATCGCGTTGATACTTTTCTCCCTTAGGTAATCGGCTATTTCGTCTATAAACTACAGGTTCAAACGGATCCTGTTTTTCTATATCTTCAGCGGTAGATTGCAACTCGGCAGTAGGTATTATCCTGCGTTTCGCACCTTTGTGTTGTAGTGATTCTACCTTCTTAGGATTGGAACTGCTATTGCTAGCCATTCTTAGCCTCCTTCTTTGAACTATAGTTTTCTTTTAAACGTTCAACGAACGCAAAGAAATTTTCTTTTATTTCGAGTATGTCTTCAAACTGAACAAATTTCCAGCGACCATAAATACCCAATGAATTCACTCCGGGAACCCATTTCTCGATCGTGGTATCCTTCTTGAGTTTAACTTGCTCTCTTTTATAACCTTTGATCTCGACGATTAGGTTTAAGGGATCCTCTACCCCCCCCCCCATCATGAATCCGCAAAATGAAGTCTGGAAGGTATTCCCGGGCTACGTTGCCATCTCGATATGGTACAGTAAACCCGAGTCCTTGGTTTTTCACATATGCCATAACATTCGGGTGGCTTTCGGCAACGCGGGCAAACTTTGCTTCCCAGTCGCTGTCATACACTACGTAGTTGACATGACTTTTACGTGCATCGGTTCTCCATACATTTTTAGTTGTCGAGAAATTTACGTTGCGAGTTGAACCTAATGGGTTAAAAGGGTCCAGAACTGCTTTAATTTGTCCATCGCCATCGTCAGCCCGTAGTATCGAATTATAAATTCGTTCGGCAGCCTGCGCAGAAATTTCAGGATAGGCTGTCAACATCCATAGCCCTGTCTCTCCCGGACATTCTAAATATCCTTCATCAATCCAGCGACGACATATTTTATGGATTTGGGGCAAGAGGTTAATTTCTGGGTTATTGTCTTTATCGACAAAATGTCGATTCATCACAAATACTGAAAAATTCATTATAACATTATTTCGTCGAGTTTCTTGAGCTTCACTTAGTCTAAGCGTATGCCCCTCACCAACTATACCAGACATATCTGTTTCGCTTGCACCGATTTTCTCTTGTTCAATTACGTAAGAAGAGTCTTCGGTAAACTTAGCCCTTAAACGTTCTCTTGGTAAGTCTATGCGATACCCAACCACTCGCGGGAACTGAATTTCTAGCGAAGCTCTTTCTTTCACCGCATGAACATGATTGGGCCTTTTGGGAGCCTTTGGCGGAGCGACAACTGGTCTGCTAATAAAACTAAAGGGGATTCCCATAATATCGGCGTACTCAACGTTAAATTGACGTTGTTCATTGAGTTCGTAGTTTAAACGTCTTAGCCCTCGCCCGACCACTTGCTCACAAAGAAGCTGAGTGCCAAAAGCTCGCACTCCCAGTATATGAGTTACTGTGTTAGCATCCCAACCTTCTGTCAGCATTGAAACTGAAACGACACAACGAATTTGCTCGCCCAGTCGACCTTTCTTACCAATAGTATTCATAACTTCTCGCAGAAGTTCTGAATCCGAAATTTCGCCATGCTCCCCGCGAAGTTTCCTATCCTGCCTAAACTTCTCGATTTCGGGAGCAGCTATGTCACGGAATTTTTTATCAATCTCGCCCTTTTCAATCTGCCGACTATCGATCAGCAGGGTATTCGGTCGTGCTAACGTCTGTCCATTTTCATCAAAATTTCTGAAAAGAGGTAAATGGCCTCGGTTACAAATAATGCTGCCACTATCATTATTTTCTCGTTGCCAGCCCGAAATCCATTCGTAAACCAACTTGGATGTAGTCGTATTATTACATACTACAATAAATACAGGAGGAACATCGATCCCTTCTTGTTCCCAGTCTTTCGATACTTTTCTATAGTGAGAGTAGAGTGAATTTAAGGCAGTCTTTAGCTTATCGGGAATATCGTTAGGGTCAGACGTGAGCCCACCCTTTTTGGGCATGTCTTTTCCGATGTGATCCCATAGGTTTCGGAAGATGGGCATATCTTCTTCAGGGATATCATCATCCACCGGAATCCTAGGTAGCTTGACTATTCCGCATTCGATAGCATCCATCAATGAAAAATCGCTAACAGTCCATGGAAACAGCGTTCCCTCTGCCCAACCAGAACCACTCAAGAAGAATGGAGTAGCCGACATGTCATAAACTGCCCGCACTCCCAACTTTCGTTTAAAAGCCTCGATCCCATTTATCCATAGACGAGCCGCCTTGCTATTTTCCATGGCTTCTGTTCGTTCGTCACCTTTGAGCTTCTCCTGTTCGCCATCTGGCTTTTCACGATAACAGTGATGCGCTTCGTCGTTAATCACAGCTATATTCTTGATCCCCATAAGACTGTCCGCAACTCGGCGGATCATTTGACCTTCTGTCTCAGTACTTTGAATCGGTTTAGATCGTCCTTGAAGCAAGGAACGGGCAGTCTTATTCGTCTCCATCAATTCACGCAATTGAAATGCATGATAATTTGTTATAACAATCTTTGCTTTGGAAAGGTCATTTAGCATTCCTGAAGGCACAAGTTCACGATTCTTATAATAACTGTCTGGATCACTCGGTTGCAGAACGCGAAGCCTATCTTTAATGGTTATACCGGGCGCTATTACAAGAAATCCTCGTGTAAACAGTTTACTTTTTGGAGAACGGACAGCATTGATCGTCTGCCATGCGATAATCATCGCCATTACGGTGGTCTTCCCAGCACCTGTCGCCATTTTCATCGCCAGACGTAAAAGCTCAGGGTTTGCACTCGCGTTCGCACTTTCAATATGACTCCAAACCCGCTTGTGTATTTTGTTTCTACGAGCGACTTCTGTCAACCAAATGATAGTTTCAATTGCTTCGACCTGACAGAAAAAGGGCCTTAAACCTTGGAACTCATAGTGTCGCCAATGTTGTAGCAATCGCTCTGTAGCAGGTGTTACATGCCAATCTTTGGGGTTCGGAATAGATCGCCACTGTTTAACTTGTGAACGGATATCATTTATAACTGGTGTCGGATTGTACTCTTGGTCTTCGGATGAAATTCCGTCATCGGCATAAAGTTTCAAATTTCTTTGGTCGTCGACTGAATTACCGGACCGTCGTCTCTTTGGCTTTGGAACCGGTGATAATAGAGCTGACGGTCGTTGCCCCAGTATAGGAGGCTGATTGGTCGGTTGACCTTCTTCATCAAGCGCATGATGTCTTGATGGCTCTTCGTAAGGAGAATTTAGGATCGGTTCTTCAAAGAATGAAATATTCATATCACTAAGAATTTTTACTTTAAACTTATACAATTGACAAGCGGAAAATTTGTTAACCTGTCCTTCATTAGAATCTACTGACTTCCCTCTATTAACACGAAGGCAAGGTCTCTGCACCAAATTTCTGCTGAACTACCTAAGACTATGCAACAGGTTAGTTCTAGAGTGTCGATCGGTTTTTGGCCTTCTTCCTGTAGATGTTTTCTCGTTTACGGCATGATTGCATTTACCTGGACAAAACAATTCTTGCGCAAACCTCCACCTCACTGGAAGCTTCCTCGTCTTCGAGGAGTTCCATAGCAATATCTTCTGGAGACCTACCCTGTTCATTCGGCTTTACAGTACTCGCTCCTGCGTTGACCAACAACTTACAAATCTCTGAAAAGCGTGCCTCCTTTTCCAGTTGGCCCAGTTTGTCTCTTTCCGCGAGACTCCAACTAGCGGATTCCAAAAGATAATTTAGCGGCGTGTATTTATTTTGATCTAATGAGTTCACCCGAGCCCCACTCCTAAGCAGAATCCGTGTGACTATAACATCTAATTTAAACACAGAAATATGCAAGACACTTTTTCCATTGGCAAATTTATACCTTTTTGAATATGTCTTTGCATTAACATTCGCACCCTGATCAAGAAGCATCCTTACCGCGCCAGATTTACCCGAAGATACTGCCTCGTGTAAAGGTGTGTATCCCCCAACGAAGTCTAATACTTCTATGTCTGCTCCCAGCTCGATCAAATATCCAATAGCCGCCACATCACCTAGACCAGCTGCCGTGTGCAGAGCTGTTGAACCATGAGCTGCACTTTGATCGTTAACATCTTGGTTCTCGAATTCAATGCATCTCTTGAACCAGTCATAATGGGAACGTCCCGAATTATAAACGTCAGGCTGAGTGTACATCCAATCGTAGTCACAAATGAAATCTTCGTACTCCTTATGCAAATGCTGCGCAGTAACTTCGACAATAAGAAATTGAAGCCAAAGTATTAATAACAAGTAACGAAGGATTATTTTAAACTGGGACTGTTGCATAATACTCCTCCAGAACGATAATCTGTCACAATTTGGCGATTCTGTAGGATTGTGGGGGAAATCTGGAATTTACGTGTTAACTTATGATTTTACAACCAATAGTCCGGAAATTTATGCTGGAAGACATTGGATTGTGACGTCGTTTCGCAGCAGTTTACACTAACGAGATATAGCAGATCTTATAACCCTCTGCAAACTTTCTGTTATCTCTGCAGTATTCTGACGATTATCGCATTCTCCCTTGATTCTTGAAACGATTTCGTCAATCTTAGAACATATCTCTACACGTTCCGATCCGCTTGAGTTTCGTTCAGTGATCAACAGTTCGGAAAGATAATGACAAAGCCAGCGACCGAAAGTATCGTTATATGAACTAATCTTTAGCAGTCGAATGATTCTCTCGCCAAGAGCCAAACTTTCGTTTGGTGCCTTCAATTTCACTGTTTCCTCTGAGTAGCATGACTCTGTCGAAAGTAACTCGAAGTTCGCCTTCCGAACCATGTAAACTTTGTCGATTTTTTCGCTCATAACGCTTTACTCCTACCCTGGTGATCAAGTCAAAAACCTCTGCCGCTAGAAAAAATTCCAAATCTTCCTTACGCACGAGCAATCGATGACTTCATGAAACAACTCCATTACCATTATTGACTCTAGAGTAATCGAGCTTCTTCATTCCCCAAGTTTCATATATGAAGCTTGGGTCTGCCCGTTCGTTTCTATACCAAAACAGGCTTCAGATGCAATCTACTGTAAGACCGAGACTATTAGTAACGAATTCACCGGGCCTCATAACAATCGGCCGTACTTCGTTACAAAACGGATCTTTATCGTCAAAGCCTGAACAATCTGCCGGAGACTTTAGCCAACCTTTTAACTCAAAACCAACTTCCGATATCTCGCTTGGGCTTGCTTCCGGACAAAGGTAATAGTCGCTAGAAAACTCTACAGTTTGTATGGCGTTCACTAGCGTGTGGGCTGTATCAGGAGATACCAATGCTGAAGAAATCTCGATAGTTTCTTTGTAACGAATCCAACTAGTCTCGAAACGAGCATCGACAACGATATAATCTGTCCGGTCATTAGGTAGCAACTCTTTTAAAAATTCCTCATCGGATATTCGTGAGAACTAGTCCGATGGCACGTGATTCGGTTGATACCAACGTGCAACCTATAGTGGCCTGACACCAACGAAATCAGAAAGCCAGACCGGCAGATGTGAAAGAAGATAACTAACAAGATTTTCGGGCAAAACATCTAAACACACCTAAACCTATCTAGTTCACCGCGCATAACTGAAAAGTTTTAACACCACTAAGCTCCAGAAAATGCTCGCTTACCCAACCATAACCTTCTACTCCCCAATTCCTACTCCAGGAATTTCGCACCTTTACGTATAAAGTTTGGTTCTTATAACCATATCCAACCGCCAAAACCGCATGCAAACTAGACGAAGACTTTTCGCGCCGCTGCTCGATTAAAGAATACTCACCAACAGTTTTTGGATCTTCAAATTCTCTGTCGTTCCAAAACGAAATTACTATAGGAACTCTACGATCCAGTGTAGTCAGGATGTGCTTGAGATCGAAATCATTGTATGCCCCTTCAGCAAAGTAGCGGTGTCCTGGATAAAAGGGCGGCATCCAATTCAGAAATTTTGTAGCTTTGTCGTATGGCCAAACCCTTTCATATGGCTGACCATGGTGCTGCAGTGCGACTGAAATATCCTCGACCCGTGTGCCATCTCCAAGCATACTTCCACCGATCTTTATAGCGTGAAAATACAACCATTCTAGGCAAAGAGGTTGATCAGAATTCTGACAATACTCATGTGCTGCTGTTGAAGCAAATACAAGGCACGTCAAGCGCCTCCCCTGATCGCCTATTTCACCGAATCGGTCACTGAAATCTACAACTACGTCCATTCTAGTCGGCCAAACTTTGGTTATGAAGTGATTCAGAACCGTAAAGACCAATCTTAAACTGAGGTAATCTTCGATATGGGACTAGAATCTCATTGGGTTCCGTGGGGACTCTCTCCCAGGGACATGACTCCTCCAAAACTAAGTCGCCTTCTCGAAGTGTTGCAGGATTCGCCAGAACAGAACGAAGGCTCAGCGCTCCCACTCGATGCGCGTCTAAATTCAAGCTTTCATCATTAATTATCGAAAACCCTTCTTTTTCAAGTTTAGAAAAATCCCAACGATAGCCCGCTGCACGATTTTCTTTAAGTTTTATAACAAAAACATCATTAGGATTCGCCCGAATAACCGATCCTTCTTCACTCCGAGTAAGCAGCCATACGTTAATATCTTTTATGTTATCCGGCAAATAATTCTGCAAAATAGCTTGCTTGATATTGACTAAGCTTTCGTTCAACAGTTTTTTCGCCTCCAATTCTGATATCACCCCTAATTGGCAATATGCGATTGTCGTTGCGCTATAACTAGCACCAAGTCGCAACGACGCTTGATACATATTGATAGGAGAAGCCATATCACGATTAGACCAATTGAATCTTTTCTGAGTTTCGACAAGAAGGAAGTTCGGTAGCAATAAGTTTAACGATATTCTGAAGTTTTTCTCGTCTGTTTCTCGTAACTCATTTTCTGGAGACAGCGAATACCAGAGTTTGGTAAGAGTCAGCTCTTCGTGCAGGTTATTAGCCGTAAGCCTAGCAAGGGCGCTAGCAGCAGCTAGGCGCAATTCGTTTAAAGACTTCGAAACTGACAACATTAAGCCGGAACACTTATCCGTTCCAAACAAAGCACCCAAGAATCCTAATGGTCGAAAAATTGTCGCTACGCCTACACCAGATATTGCCTCGAAAATATCGACGTACCCCGATCTTAAAGCTGTTTCAAAGGTGTTAAGTGATTCATGTACTTCTTCTACGCAGGCACTGCGATCAAATAAGCTACTTAACGCCTCTACCTTTTCTTTGAATTTTACCTTCCAAGAGGTGCTTTCAATAACTTGCCTGAAACTGCGAAATTCTAAGCGGTCTTCCTCGGAAAACTGCCAAGGATTATAGCTACTTGGATTCTCTGTTTCAACGCTGTCAAGCTTCGCGTTGCTCGCGAGCCAATCTACTGGTCGACCATAAAGGCGTGAGAATTTTGCAAGAAATTCATTGTTTGCCTTACGAATCCCAATTTCTATCGCAGCGAGCTGTGACTGTTCAATGCTGAGTGCCGACGAAACCTGTGCGCGGCTATATCCAAGATACTTTCTTGACCAACGAAGGCGCAGGCCCTCGTACCTGTACTTCCTGTTAGAAGTCATATTCGCTGTATCAAAGCGCGCATTCATCTAAATACTCCGGGGCTATAAAACTCAAATAAGGCAAAACCGTCAGCTTACACCGATAAAGTATAACAAGTTATACCATAGACAAAGCAGAAATTGCATAGAATATCGTCGAATGCCAGTTTTTATAAACTCAAATTTTCGGCAATAATCTGAGTTTGCAATTTGGGAAGCCGACTGACTAACATCAAGTGGATAGGCTAGAGAAAGAAACTTTCACTTAATTTTGGGGAATTACTTACTTGTTGACACATAGTGGTAGCTTCCACGAGCTGGATACTTGATTTTGGACCAAGAGATAAGAGTCTATGAAGAATTCGGAAATGGAAGAGTTCTCGAGAACGTACGCGGCATTCAATAAAACAGCCAATTCAACGCTTCGTCGCAAACGAATTCGGTTCTGCGATGAGATTTTGTCAGTGTGCTTAGTTGCTAGTAAGTGATTAGTGTCAAACTAATCCGCTGATTCTGCTGTAGCAAAATCGTAACTCCCTAGAATTCTACAAAATACTTTATTCAACGATTACTACTTGCATAAGGGAGTTACTCTCCGTTGATGTCGACAAGTAGGTTGTTTTCTAGATTTTTGTCTCGTATACCTGCCGATTACCTTCACCGACTGGCATAGTGTGTTCGCAACATTTTCCAGTGTGTCGTCAATACCTATAAGTGATCTTACCCTGCTGGAACAGGTCCTCGTGCTACCAACTCCTTCCACGACAACCGCTTCCCCGACATCTCACGAACTATATGACCCATGAAGTTCATTGTGTTTTCACCCCTCAGATTAGAGCGGGTAGCGAACTCATTGACGTAAGAGGCTAGGTGCTTAGCCGACAACCAGTGGTGAGTCCCATGATACGATCTTCGGAGTAACGCCCAGAACGATTCAATGCCATTCGTGTGCGCTTGCTTTTTCACCCATTCTCCTGCCGAATGCTTGACCGTGCTGTGTTCGTAGCCGTTATCTTCTAGTCCGTCGTAGGACTTGGACTCGTCTGTATAGACATGAGTACCTTCTTTGACATTATCTTGAATGAAGCCTTGCAGTGTCTCTTTGGACGTATCAGAGACGGGTTTCGCAACTAAACGGCCTGTTTCACGTTCCTTGATACCTACAACCGCCATCTTGCCAACTGCACCGCGGCCTTTATTCAGCTTCTTGTCTTCGTGTTTATTCTTTTCAACTCCGCCAAAGTAGGCTTCATCAACTTCTACAGCAGTCTCTAGCAATATCGGATCATCACCTTGGTAAGCCTCACGAATACGCATAGCCATAAACCAAGCCGACTTCTGAGATATACCTAGATCGTGGGCTAACTTGGTGCTAGATGTTCCCTTGATATTAATCGCCATCAGGAAGATCGCGATAGCCCATTCACGAAAACCAATCTTCGAATCGTGCATTAACGAACCCGTCTTAGAACTGAAATCCTTGCGACAATCCTTACATCGAAACGCTCGCTTGCCTGCCTTCCGACGCTCAGTCACTCGCTTGCTATTGCAATGAGTGCATTCCACGCCGTTCTTCCAGCGATGTTTGATAAACCAATTCTCCGCAACTTCGTTGTCCGGGAATTTACGGGCGATTTGTATGACCGAAAGTTTTTGGGTGGTCACGGTGCAACTCCATTTTTGTACGAGAGTTTACCCCGTCACCAACACTTTAACAAGGACTAATTTCCATCATTATGTGTCAACAAGTAAGTAATTCCCTAATTTTGGAACTGTAGACTGTTAAAAAGTAAACTAATACCCAAGAATGTTAAACTTCGGCAAATGGCTTTGGATACGATAGGATCATGGGACTTGTAGCAATTAAAGACTAAGTTGGCTTGATTCCTTGGAACATTTACCTTCACTATAGGTTCTTTCTAAGAAAAAGTGCATTTGCTAATTCGGAGGATGCCCCAACTGTGACAATCTGAAGTGATTAACTTTTCCTCATTTCCCTATCAATTTTTCAAACGATCCTGTTGATAATCAGTCTTAGCAGTCTGTTAAAACCAATGGCAAGAACTGGATTACTAGGGCTTATATAATTGTGCAAAAGCTACCAAACCAAAGGGTTGACAGCAACCGGAGGCGTTTCAGGAACCTGCTTGTTCAGGGCTGGGCGGTAATATTCAATTAAGTAACGTTCGACCCCAGCGAATCGATGTGAAGGAACAATCCCCCAAGATACTAGAAGCGTCCCTCTTTCCCCAAATCTGAGGATGTCAGAATCCGACTGGTGTTTCCTTAAACGTTCCGCAAGATTGCCTTTTCCAGCGTAAACAACGTTCGGCGCAGTCCCGCTATGCCATATAAGATAGACACCGGCTCCTGTTACACTTGAAACGTTTAGCTCAAGTAATCGGTGCCAATTCGCATGACGAATATCCTTCGCCCATTCTACAAGTAAATCTGGCATATGTATACGCTCAACACGTGTGGGATTTTTGTGAACCCATCGTAGATTTGAGCGTTGATATACGGAAAATAATATTTTTGCAACAAGATTGTTATAGGGGGAATGGAAAAGAGTTAGGAACGCCCCCGCAAATATGTTCATACTTTAAGCAGATTGTTGCTTAGTTATTAAGTAAAGTCTGGTATTATTCTCTAGTCACTGTACTGTTCCCAATAATTTTTTGACCGATTTTTGCAGACGGTAGCAGGAGTTAACGAGCGATTATAAGGGATTCGAGAGTCCTTAGGTATCTCCCTTCCATAGTCGCATAGTTCCGCCCCCTCGCCGCAAAGTAATTGCCTAATCGTGTGCGGTTAAAGTCCCTATGGCCATTGGCAACGGTCTGTGTCGACTAGGTCGCAGATAACAAACCTAGTGCCCCATTGGATGACGTTATGCTCGCGTTGACTGATAATACCTCAGGAGAGTCGTTATTAAGGTTTCCCTACATTCGAGGGAGAAGGGGTGACTTAGTCACCGGACGCGAGGAGAGACGGCCAATATTTCTCCAGATAGGCGAATGGAGTGAGTAAATCTAGGCTTTTGTGATACCGTTCAGAGTTATAGTGATTGGTATAGGACTCAATGTTACGATTGATCATTTCGAGAGTATGATTGCTGAACTCCCAACAGTTATAAAAATCTTCTTGCCAAGTTCTGTTAAGGCGTTCAACGTGAGCGTTTAGTTTAGGAGATTTCCGAGGAAGAATGTAGAGTGTCAAGCCTAAGTCTTTGCAGGTTGTTTCGAACTCCCCTCTAAACTCAGAGCCTTGGTCTGTTTGGATCGCCTGAACGTTGAAGGGCATATAGTCGATCATGTTTTTGAGGAAGAGGCTGGCATTTTTTGCGCTCGCACTCGTGAAGGTCTCCCATAGCAAACACGAGTAACCGGGCAGATGACGTTGATATGATAGATTTTTGTTCCGTCAGGGAGCTCGACATGAACTGTGTCCACTTGAATAATTTCTCTTGGTATCGTCGGCTTTAACCCTTTCGGTAATCGGATGGCATGCGGACGGGAAGACTTGTTCTTTCGACGTTTTCGGCTCCCGGAAATAAAATGATCATAGGCTTGGACTTTGCCTCTTGCAATCAGATCAGTAAGGATGCGCCCGACTGTCGCAATGCTGGTATCAAAGCCTTCTTCTTGCAATCTTCTGGCGATCTTCTCCTTTCCCCAAGTTTTCTGCTCAAGACGGAGTTGTCTCACAGCTTCGACGAGTTCAGGAGTTCGTTTCGACTCGCGCAGTGTCTTCGGGCGCGTCGAATGAACTGCTGGGTCTTTCTGCCAGCGATACAGATTGGCAACAGTCTCACCTACCGCTTCTGCTGCCTCTTTCGCGCCCATGTCTTTTTCGTTCCTCAATGTTAACCAGAGATTAACCTTACGAACCCGTTCCAGCTCCATCTTCTTGGCTGGAGTCATACCCTTTTCCGCTAACCTCGCCCGCGTTGACGCTGAGGCTTGAAAAATTAGTGGTCTCATGTAAATTAGTCGCATGGGAAGATACCCTTTGTTAGGTGGTTAATGTTTACCTACATATAGGGCAATCTTCCCTTTTTTCAAAAAGACCTAGATTCCATATGTCTTCGAGCCGATACAGCGAATGTATTGGAATTGACATAAATCCATGGTGGACAAGGACTGCACAGCAACAAATAGAGGAAAAGTGTTATGCGCCCATAACAAGTGGCTCGGAGCGGCGAGTTTCATCTGGGAGAAGCAACTCTCGACACTTCACTTGAAACTTACTGCGACCAAAAGGTTATCGTATCCGCGGCAACTAGAATTCGATCGGGAGTATTCAGAGATACTGTTCAAGCCCAGAATTTAGGTAGCGAAGTTATTGTGTGGGCGGAATGCTTAGTAAGTTGGTTACAGCACATAAGATTAAGAAAACCTCGGAACCCTTAGTGATTCCTGTCAATTTAGACGATTGGACTTTACCCGACCAAGGGTTCGAATCGCGGCGCGACAAAGTGCTGTTATGCGGTTAACGAGCGTTTCTGACACACCGCTATGCTTTTGCTTGCGATATTCGTGAAAGTGTATCCTGTAAGCTGGGCCAAGTGGAGGACATACATCCGTCCAGGTCACTTTGACCCTCCGATCGCGTCTGCGTATACAAGGGAAACTAATGTTTATTCACCAACATATGAGAAGTGGGGATTACGCTTTACCGCTAGCAATGACCGAGGGTAAATATTCGGTCCGGGGAAAATGTACAAAAATTTATTACTTTCGCAATTTCTAAACTTTCTGTGGCATAATATTCTAATGCTTGTATAGCGCTCCGAAACTGTGGGAGTTTCCTGAAGAATCTGTATGTATTGAACTCGCGCAATAATTATTCTGAACTAAGGAACGTTTGTACAGGGCCGCACACAGACGTTGGTAAACACTTAGTTTCCTTCGGCTGTAAAGCAAAGAGTGCAATGTCATTGAGGAATAAGTGAAATAGTCACCTTCATTTTGAACATCTGAGAGCCACAGACATTAGTCTGCAATCAGTTTAGTTCGGCGAGTTAGAGACAAATGAGAATTACGGTAACTTTTGCAATCTATACGCTTCTAACGGTACTTACTCTGAGCGTTCTCCAAGCTAAGGGAGACTCTTGGATTGACGAATACAGTGACTACGAATGTTCTGACAAATGGATGCTAAAGTTTCAAAACTTTATAGATTGGGGATCGAATGGGTGGTCATTTCTAGACTCTCGGCCATTAGATTGGGTTACGAAGTGCGTCGGGTACGAAAACAGAGAACCGAATGAGAAAGACGAAAAATTTGGGAGAACTGCGTTACACCAGGTATCGCAATACCATGGAGCAATACCTATAATGGAATATCTGCTCAATGAAGGAAGCTTGGTCGACGCAAAGAACATTTTTGGAGCTACCCCATTATTTGAGGCAATGCTGACTGCAAATTTGTATCAACACAGAGAAGTAGTCATAAGTAACGTCAAGTTTTTACTCGCGAATGGCGCGAATCCAAATGCCCGTGACTCAGTAGGAAATACTCCACTTCATCTTGCGACTGAACTAGAAGAGACAGGTTTGATGAGGCTTCTGATTGACTATGGAGCTAAAGTTAATGTCAAGAACAGAGGAAATGTCACGCCAATGCACCTCGCAGCAGAAACAGCCAACCCGCATGCGATCAGAATTCTCGGCTATTACGGGGCTACTGTGAATGTCCGAACCGGTAAAAAACTTTCAGAACGCTTTATGTATCCAAATCTTTCAGTTTCGTTGCCTATGCTCGTCGAATCTGAATATTTCGGACACGGACAAATGCCAGATTTGATAGATATGCCAGATGAATATAGCAACGTCTCTCCACTTCACATTGCAGCCGGAAATTATGCTCTCCATCCTTCTTTTGACTCGTCTGAAAAATTTGATTCAAATGGTAAAATTGAGTTGTCTGCCGCACAACGAATTAGAGAAGTGACTGACACATGTAGAGAATTGGTCGATTTAGACAGTAATGTTAATCTTAACCTTAGAAACGTCGACGGTAAAACTGCATATGAAATTGCTTACGAGATTGGCTATAATGAAGACCAAGATGAATGGGAATGGCAACTTAGCCATGGCAATAGAGAATGTGCTGAGTTATTCAGAACGAAGAAAGTTGACATACGGACAGGCTTAATTCAAAAGATTCTCGACTTTTTTGCGAAATGAACTCATAAATAGCGAGCCAAACCCGAAACTAGCCTCTCTGACTTTAGAGATTGTCCAAAAGTAAATTTAGTCAAACTGAGGTAGACGCGAAAAGAATAGTTGCCCGAGAATTCTTGAAAGTCTATGATTTTCTCAGATGATACGTTGATTTGGAGCTAAAAACCGCTTGAGATTAGATTTTTCTGCAAATCATCATACTCCTCTGGTGATTGGCAACAGTTTCTGCTAGGAAGGCCTGTTTGTTTGAAGAATATGGGGTGCTAAGTTTTTTCTTTCGTCTGCGGACTATCCGTTCTTATCTCGGTTTGAATTGTGCCTGTTGTACACTTCTATAAATAGTTTTAGCATTATATTTCGTCGTTCGGAAAAGGTATATGTTCTGACGGAAGTCTAATATGGCAGTGTTAAACTTTTAGAGACTTCGACTTTAAAACCGATGGTGTATACGGAAGTGAGTCAATGTGTATTGGACCCACTTAGTTGCGTAGTTTCTAGTTTGAATGTAAAAAGATGAATTTTCGTGCTTCTAAAGGGCGTCGGAAAGAACTAACCAAATTCATGCGAGTTATACCGACATATACGCAAGGTCGCACGAGCAACTCTTTTGTGATCGCCTGCGGAAACAGCAATGAAAGTAAAAACTAAGTGATAGAGCTTACTGGAGCAAGCAGTTCAAATGCTGGTCACGAATTTCACGAGCTTTGGGCCACTCGTGAATGTTTGCGCCTTCTTGATCACGAATCAAGTCTAGATGCTATAAAGATTGAAGGAACCAATTCCTCGAACAAGAAATTCAAATGGCATGGAGTCGATTGCGCGCTGTACTTTGGCGGGACAACAAATTCCGACGCTGACCGGGTCGAAATTAAGCAATTAAAGTACTCGAGGGCAAAAACAGTTAGAAAATGGACGATCGCAGAAATTTCTCGAGGTAAAAACGGCAAACCTTCGAAATCGCTGATCGCAAAACTCGCAACGGCGTACTTGCAACTGAAAGCAGAAAGACCAGAAAAAGATTTCAGTTCCATAGGAGTATCATTGATAACGAATCAACCTGTTTGTGACGGTTTGTTGGCGGCGATAGAATCTGCGCGGCAAGGGCTACATGCTAAAAGACGTAATTCTCAAAGTCAGGACTATAATAATCTTCGTAGGATTTTTGAGGCGAGCGGTCTTTCCGCCGATGAGTTTCAAGAATTTGCCAAGGTTCTTGACTTATCAGGCGAGGCAGGATCACGATTTGCGTTTGAATGCAAAATTTTTGACGAGGTTGCCCAATGGACTGAAATCGAATCCGCAGAAGTAACGCGCCGACTTCGGGAAATGGTTCGCCGTCAGATGATATCGGACAGCTCTAACGACTATATAGATCGTGGTAGGGTTTTAGCTCAGTTCGGAGTTTCGGATTTGCGAGCGTTGCTCCCTTGTCCGTCGAAGATCAAGAGTAGCGATTCTTGTGTCAAGCGAAGTTCCACCAAAAACATTACCAAACAATTGCTGGCTGGAAAACAGAAGATTTGCCTTCATGGCGCGGCCGGCATTGGTAAAACGACAACGTTGGCGCAATTAGAGAAGTGTCTACCAGAAGAATCTGAGATGGTGATCTTCGATTGCTACGGAGGAGGGTCGTATCTTGATGCTAGTTCGCTACGCCATCGACCGCAGGATGCATTCGTACAGATGTGTAACGAAATCGCGATTCGCTTGCGAATGCCATTGTTGTTATCAGCACGTGCTGATACTGATTACGCTAAAGTTTTTCGACATCGACTCGAAAAATTCGCAAAACTAATTTCTTTAAGAAGCAGCGAGGCGTTACTGTTGATTGCTATAGATGCGGCTGACAACTCTGAGAATGCTGCGCGAGAAAGAGGCTCAGTCGAAAGAAATTTTATTTACGATTTTATGTCTTATGAAGTTCTTCCCAATAATGTTCGATTTATAGTTAGTGCGCGAAGCGGCAGATTGGAACAACTAAAAATACCAGACGATTATGTGAAAATTGAATTAGAGAAATTTGTTCTAGAAGAGACAGCGGCAAATGCCCGAGGATACTGGGATGCTCCTCAGGGTTGGATAAATGAGCTCCACGAACTTTCAGATGGCGTTCCAAGGATGCAAGGTTATGCGCTAGAACGCCCTACCCTGCCGATAGAAAAGAGAATTGATCTACTGAAACCTTCGGGTAAGGATCTGAACCAGATATTTGATGGTATTTTCCAAGATGCACGAAAAAAAGCGGGAATAAAGATAGAACTGCAAAAGTTCTGTGCTTGTATAGCGGTTTTGCCGAGACCTATTCCAATTTGCGAGATTGCAGAGGTTTTGGAAATCGATCAGGAAGCTGCTAAAGATTTTTGTATAGATTTAGACCCCGGAGTAAAATCTAAAGGCGATTTTGTTACATTTGCTGACGAAGATATTGAAGCGTACGTTAGAAAATTTGCTGATCCTCTTATAGATGACATGTTGACATCTGTTGCAGACCGCTTCCTGACTAGGCACAAAACCGACGAATACGCAGCAATAAACGTTGCACCGATGTTGAAGCTTGCCAAAAAACATAAACGTCTTTTGAAGTTAGTCCAAAAACATCCAGAACCAGATGCCCATGCCGTTGCTGAACTTGTGATAAGACAAGAGGTTCGAACACAGCGCCTGAAGTTAGCAATAGGTGTTTGTCGCGACGCAGGAAAATCTGAAAGAACTCTCCGATTCGTACTCCTTGGGGCGGAGGCGATGAAGAATGAAGCAATATTACAGTCACTTCTTACGGAAAATCCCCAATTGACGGCCAAACATGCTCCAGAGTCAGGTAGTCGACTAATTCTGAGCGATCCTCAACAGACGGAAAATCAAGGCCCACTGCTAATTCACATGATGGCTGAGTGTGCTGCAAATGAAGATTTCATAGGAGTTCGTGATTTTAGAAGGCGATTTGAATCTTGGCTCAGTCGTCGAATATACGATCTCGAAACAGACGAAAATGAAACTGATACTTCGATCGACCCGGTTTTATCCGCTGCGGACATGGCTTGCTTACTCTACACTGAATTACTTGAATCTGGCGCGAAGGCAACCATTGCAAGACTTCGCCGTATTCGTCCACTTAGATCTTTAGTTCTTTCGGCCAAGCTTCTTATAGAAAGACTGGGACAAGAGCGTCGTTTCGAGTTAATGGAGCAGCTAGCGGAATCGCTTTCAGTTTCAAAGTCAATTTTTGTACTTGTTTCCCTTGCTTTGGCCGGACGTAAGATCGACCACGCCCGGTTATCACTCGGACTCAAAATTCTACTACGACGATTGAATATCAGATCTCCCGTGTTAAGCAGAACATTTGAAAACAATGCTCTTGTGTCTTATATCTTCGACACGTTGCTAACAGGTGTTGAGATTTTATCGGCATCCGACAAGGAAAACAAAGTTGTTAATCAGGTTTTGGAACTATTTCTGGATCCAAAGATTCGCCGAATCGACCAAGTGAAGGAACACGATGATTCTCTAATCGATGCAATTGTCCGATGTTTTACACTTTCGAATTGTCTTGAGGACAAACAAACTGATTTGTCCAAAATTCTGATTGACCGCCCTGAATCTCAAAAAGGTGGACGGAATCAACATAACTATGAAGTCAAGCAACGCGATCGGAGACTTCGAGAGCAAGTTTCGGTGATAGGTCAGGTTTATGTTGCGAGAGCCCGAATACTCGCAGGTAAGGTTCCGTCAAATCAAGTAACTGAGTTACTTCACGAGAGTTGCCGAGAACTTAAATCTGGGTGGTGGCAAAACTATCTGGATCATGACTTCGCGATGTTAAGATCTCGAGCAGCATATAGTTTAACCGTGTTGTTGAAAGAACAAAGACTAAAAAATGACGTAATGACCGCAATTTGGACTGTGTCCGGCAATCAATGGTTACTGAACTTAACAAGGATTGCTCCTAGGATCCTACTTCACAAAGAATTGTATAGGTCTTTCTACCTGAAGGTACGCGAAGCAGCGCAAATTTGGCAAAAAGATAGAACAGGAGCCTATGAGAAAAGCCAATGTTTGATGTCTTTAGCAGAACTATTAATACCAATAAGTTCCGACGAGAGTAAGATTATCTTCAACAAATCGATTGACGTTGCTGGAGATATTTCATCTGAAATCGCAGATGTAATCCGACTGTTTGATATTCTCGTCCGCTTCGGCTTAACGAGCATGAGCGAAAATCGATCAAAATTTGCCACGGCTCTGACCCTAATCGTTGAGAATGCCTATAGACGGGTCAAGTACGCTCATCACTTCCCATGGCGAGAAGCTCTTTCATCAATTGCTCGCTTAGATGCGAACATAGCGTTAGCATCTATTGCGAAATGGCATGACCAAGGAATTGTCAGTTTAGAAAACAACTTAGCGAGAATTGTACACATCGCTACTTCAACAAATCAAATTTCCTGTTCAGCTGGCCATGCACTTATGATTATAGCAGAGACTACAAAGCCAGAAGATGTAGAAAAGATGATTGACATAACAGAAGAGCAAGATTCTTGCGTTGGTATAGCTGAAGAGGTTCGTCTAGACTTACTATCTAATCGAATTGACTGTACAGATCGCATAAAAGACTTTGTGTCTAAATACTGCACGGGAATTTCTAATGCTCGATTAACACAGTACTTTGAGTTCAAAAAAAGCCTTCCCGCGGCGAAAAATGATAACGACGTAGGTCAGCAGTTGCACAAGAAGCAGTTTGCATCGCTAGATTCCCATCATTGGGATCGCGAAGATCTATTAAGCGGTCGGCGATTGAAAGTCCGAGCCGATGCTATCATTCGAATTTGCCGTGAGAATAAAGAGAATGTGTCACTGGAAATGGTCCTAGAATCGGCAACCAATAAAGTTGCTTTCGGCGACAGTATAAATCATCTTGAAGCTCTAATGGAGGTGCAGGAAAATTGTCCAGACGAGTCTATTATGAACGTGATCACTGATACAGTCGCTAAATGGAAAGCGCAAGACGCAGTGCTGGAGTGGTATAGAAATGAACTGCCTAGAATAATTTCGTTGTACTTCGCTACTGATTTTAATTTTCTCCACGGGGTAGATAAGAGACTTTCGGAAATTCTTAATCTGTCGAAAGCCTCAAACGAACAAGCTGTTGAAATTTTGCTAGACGTTATTCAAAGAAATGGCGAAAAATTGAGTTCCCGTGTTACGTTGGCGATAGCAGGAATAATCGCTTCTAAACAAGAACCCGCTTCAGCGGCAAAACTTTTCGAATGGTATGTCGATAGACTTCTAACGAGCATCCGAAAAGATGATAGAGAAATGGAGGTAAGGGATGCCATTCCCACCTCTGCAAACGAGACAGTCGCTCGCTTCATTTACGCGTTTCTCGGTGACATTGATTTGCGTGTCCGATGGCGTGCGGCTCATGCAGTTCGACGTTTGGCTAGATTAGGAGAGAGTGATTTAATCGACTGTATATGGCGGCAGTGGGGTCGTATGTCAGAACCTGTGTTTCGTAGTCCTGAAGAACCATTTTACTGGATCTCTGCTCGCCTCTGGTTAGTAATCGCTCTGAGCAGGATTTCAGAAGAATCCCCGAAAGAAATCGCTAGTTTGGGACAGGAACTATTTGAGATTGCTGTAAGTGATGATTTTCCTCATGTTCTTATAAAGGCATATGCCCGTGACGCAGCATTAGAACTTCATTCATCGGGATTTTTATCGCTCGGAAAAGATGAAATTAGTAACTTAGAAAAAGTAAATCAGAGTCCTTTAGCACGAGCTGATAACGTAGACTTGGAGGAGGAAGACGTAAGAGTTACGATAGATCTATTACTTAACGGAGGACAAAAACAAAAAGAGCAAACTAGGTTTGATTTTGATGGCTTGGATACACTACGTTATTGGTATGAACCTTGGACTAGAATATTTGAGGGGCTATCGAATAACGATTTTCAAAGAATAGCAGAACGCTGGATTATTGATAAATGGGGATACATTGGCAAGGAGTCCAATGGCTCAAGGCATTTTCGTTCGGTAAGGTTCAAAAAATATCATTCGGAACGAACAACGAATAGTCACGGTCACTTACCTACAGTTGAACACTATCGCACCTACCTAGAATGGCACGCAATGTGGTGTACTGTAGGGGAACTGCTTTCTTCACATAAATTGTCAAAACCAAGATATGAGGGTGACGAAGGACTAGCCGACCAAATTTCTTGCGGAATGCTTAGTTTTCCACCAGTTTGGCTTTCCGATATGGTTGGATTAAGGCCACTCAATTTGAAACACTGGTGCAGTCCGAACTCATTCTCTACAAATTGGTTTTCGAGTATTGATGATGAGGAGTTTATTGCAGAACTGATGCCATCTGATCGCCCAGACTACTTAGTTGTTCACGCTAGCACTGAGACAAAATGGCGAAATCACCAAGAAGTCGTACAGATTTTCTCATCACTAGTATCGCCGCAAACAGCGCATTCTTTGGTGAATGCTCTTCAAACTGCTCAATACACGTCTGACTATTACTTGGGTCCGGAAGGGAGTAGGTCGGATATTACAGAAGATGGCTTTGAATTGAAGAGTTGGCTCGTTCAACCTGACGGAAATTTAGGCTTAGACTCTAAAGATTCACTTTGCCAAGACATTGGCAATATTGCCATAATGCCAGGTACAATTGCGCAGAGAAGTCTGGAACTTACGCGCACCTACTCACCAAATCTGGCATGGTATAGAAAAGGACACAAACTTCCAAGTTTTATATACGAGGCATGGGGCGAACGAGTACAAAGTGACAGTAATCTGAGAATTGTGGAGGGCGTTGTTTCTTCGGGGCATCGACTGCTTGCTCGTAGGAGAGATATTGCAAAACTCTTAGAAATAGAAAAATTTGATTTGATAACTGAGGTAGGAGTAACCCGAAATGAGCGACAGCAACAAAGGCATTTATCTGGTTCAAAAAGCGAAAATGAGGTTACATTCGTGCGAATCTTGCTCCTCAGAGGATCTGGAGAGATTGAAGGCGCCGAACGAAACTTTGGCACTTGGAGAAAGAATTTTTCAAAAAATGAAGATTAGCGCACGAGGAAATGTCCTAAGCCGTTGGCTCTGTCATTATTTGGCGGAGTTGTTGGTTGCTGAGCGTTGCTCTACGGGAGCAAATCTTAGCGAGATTCAATTGCTAATCGACAAAACTATTCTAAGGATTTGCACTCTCCATGAAATCGCACCCAATGATTTACGACAGTTAGATTGATTGAAAATACATGTGCCATTCCTCAAATTTGAGTTATTGGCAGACACTTAGAACAATTTTGGTAGCGTAAATGAGAGATAAACTAAGATAGCAGTTGTTACCAAGATAGCCAAAACTCTAAAAATCCAACTATCGATTCGCTTCAAGGTCGCTACCTCAGATTGAAGTTTTGCAGTTGCTTTTTCATTCTCGTCGAGCCTATCCATCACTTTTTCAATTAAGGTGTCCATTTTTTGGTTGAGTTCTTTTTGGGCAGTCACCAATAGTTGAAAATTTTCTCTATTTTCTGCCTGAAAATTGTCTATTTTCTCCACTAGTTCGTCTAAAGTTTCTTTCAAACTCTTCTCTAGTTTGTTCGTTCTCTCTTTAGAATCCGACTCCGACTTGTCTTTTCTCTCCACTAGTCCGTTTACAGTTTCTTTCAAACTCTTCTCTAGTTTGTTCATTCTCTCTTTAGAATCCGACTCTGACTTGTCTATTCTCTCCACTAGTCCGTTTACAGTTTCTTTCAAACTCTTCTCTAGTTTGTCCATTCTCTCTTTAGAACTCGCTTCTGCCCTCTCCACGCGACTTTGCCGATTAATGAGAGTATTGTTCGCCGCTGTTTCGAATTCGTCAACTTGGTCTAACCCGGCCTCTTCCCCTTCACCAGCAATCCGATTGTTGGATGTATCTGAAGTATGTTCGTGTTGGAAACCCCGCGATAAATTAGAGAAATCGGGAGTTCCATCTGGGGTAGACGGATTCTGATGAAGATCTTCAGCCATTACATTTGCCGAGGGGTGAAGGATGATAGGATGAGTAAGTTTATAGCTATTTTAAAATAAATGCAAGCGAATGAATTGGTTCACTAATTATGGAAACTAGGTCTCTCAGAGAGGGGAAGATCGCCCCATACTTTAGGTACCAGTTTAACACCTACAGAAGGGGATCTTCCCTTCGGCAAATATAGTTCAAGAAGTCCACAACTTCCTAAGTCGTTCATCAGCAACTAAATCGACTGAGGAGACACTGATTCTTTCGTTTCTGAATCTACAGAAAGCGTCTAGACCTTTACTGTTAATTGAAAGCTGCCAAGTTTGTTGTTCCTTTGGTGCTGTCGAGGCGAAGGCGCTACAGTTCAAAATCGCAACGTTCGCCTTTCTATCCGGGTCACGCACCGATGAATAACGAATTAGCTGAACGCCCTGTTGACGCGCAATTTCCTCCAGTTGCTGGCACGGTTCGTAGTTTGTACGATGTGTCCATAGTGGTGCAACATTATTAAATGGGGTTCTTGTCAGGTCAATCGCATGTTTCGATTTAACAGGCACATCAAAAATCGTATGTTCGCTTGGTTGAGATGGAAAAGAAAGGTTCTCTGATTCTGCGTAAAACAAAAACAAATGAAATGCTGTCTCAAACAAAGCAGTGGACGGACTCTCAGAAGAATAAAAGACCCCCGAAGTGAACCCAGCCCGCCGGAAACGGGATCCGTTTTTGTATAACCCGTATCGAAAAGGTGTCATAAACAGATAATGTAGACCATTGCACTCGTTTGGTACTTCTGGCTTATCTTCCTCAAGTATATCTTCAAGCAAATACTGTTCTGGCAACGAACTGACAATCTTCATTGTAGAGACGATGTGTTGAGCCTCAACGCACCGCCATAATTTTTTTTCCAGCGAACCCTGTTCAGAGCGGAGCGCGTCGGGAATCCAAGTAGGTAATGCCATTTACAAGTCCTGAATCAGTTTTAATTTTATCTATTGGGCGACCGCCTAAAACAATGTTATGACAAAGTAGCCAATTTTTTGCAATTTCGCTATCTCCACCCGTGATAGAATCTAAAGAACGGAATAGCCGCACTAGTTTAACGGCATTTTTGAAGGGCTTCGAACCCTCTTCCAGCCAGTACTGATTGTTAGCCATTTGATGAATACACTGTTCTGGAAGTTTTAGAATTAGTGCAAGATCATGCTCCTGTATCCCCAGCAAGTCAGCCGAACGAATCACGGCTTTCGTAAGAACCTTTGTGCGTTGGTGAAGTCCAACTGCGAGATTTTGAGGCATAATATTTTTCCTTACTCAATGGATTTCATATAACGTTGAGTCTATAAAAATTCAAGTATTGGGAAACACATACGGAAATCTTTGTTGTCCTAACGTACATTGGACAAAATAACAAGCTGCATTGGTCCACTAATTATGGAAACTAGGTCTCTCAGAGAGGGGAAGATCGCCCAAAATTTAAGTAGCATTCAACACCTATCGCAGAGGATCTTCCCATTCAACTCGTCTAAATGAGACCTTAAATTTCTCAAACATCGCCATAAATGTGGGTGATCCTAGACGAAAAGGGCCTGACACCAGAATAGCAAATGGTACAGGTAACATATCAATCAGCACAGTCGATACTAGCCATTTGCGCCAAAATTTCCTCAAGTGCTAGGACGGCTATCCGTTCAAATTCGCCTAGTTCAACTGTTGTCGCAACATGATCAGGAAATTGAATTGGGTCGTCTTCCCAGGTCGGATCGAACTGCGGTTCATCCAAGCGCGCCATATTTACGAGCGCGTTTTCATCAACACCAAAAAATTTCGCAAGCTTAACCACTGAGTCTCGTTTGAGTTTGTACTGGGTGTCACGTTCTAAAGAGATAAGTTCACTGTACTCAACTCCTGATTTCTGAGCCAAGTCTCTAACGCTCAGTCTGCTTTTCCTGCGCGAATAATGAACGAAACAGTAGAAGTTTAGTGAAGCTAAATGGCGCTTCTCAGCATCTGGTTGTTTTGTAAAGAATTTTTCAAATCGATGAGCTAAAACACCTGCTTCAACTGGGCCGCCGTATGACATTTCGAGTTCTACCGCTCTTTCGTGCCAACTGAGGGAGGGTGAGGTTGCCATTTTTTCGTCCTTAAAGTGTAAAGTTGTCCGCCTGTTGCGGGGTCATTTCGAAGTATGTAAGTCTAGGATTATCAAAATCAAAACCCAAATTGCTCATTCCTGCTCTTTCGTAGAAACCTATGGAGCTTTGTAAGGAGTGGAGCCCTATGCGTCCGCCCATTGACATCGCTCTACTTAATCTGATCGCCTTATGAAACAGAATACTACCGCAACCTGCGAACCGAACAAAATTATCGTTCAAACGGCGGTTGTTCCACGGCGCAGTTTGAATGTACTCAATATACACTAAATCTCCATTTTGTTGCTGCGGAAGTTTACATTTTTTATTAATGTCGACGATCATCATCGCTTGTGTTTCTCCCTGACTAACTAAGGAACATCCCATTTGGCTGTCGGTTAAACGCATGTCTGATACCTTTGCACTCCAATTCCACTTTGAACTATCTATATGTTCCCTAATTTCACCTCCACGATCAAATATACGACCAACAAGTCTAAACATTTCGGGTACCCAATTACTACGCCAATCCTCAACACTGTCTTCTGAGATAAAATTTCTCAGTTCAGCGTCAACATACTTTTGGTTCGACACGTCATACAGCCTAACAAATTCGATTTCGCGTCGCTGAGACATTTCCCTCTCCATCAATTACTAATTTTCTATACTCGTGGCAACACTGATTCTCGAACATGCTCAAATATAGCTATAAGAAACTGTTCTGTAACAATAGGTTTGTCAGCGAGTTCTCTTTATATCACATTTTGAGACTGTAGTGTTGTGTCATTCTTGATGCACAGTAACAGGAAGTACCCATCAACGGAGTAATTCGTTACTTGTACCAATCTGGAAACTTATGTTCTAAATGTGTTTGTTGTGACAGCATAAGGTCAATAATCCTCTTTTTTTTGTCGACCAAGGTTACAGGTTCATCTATTTGAATGTTTGGATACAAGTACTCACTGTACTTTTCAAGCACCCTCATCAAATTTCTGTCAGTCACACATAAGTTAGATTTCTCTCCGAATATCCAAGTGTTATCTGTACACTCCTCTAATCCGTGGTACTGTAGGGTTAAGTCTGGAAATTCAAATTTTTGGGAAAAGCGTTTTCAGGGGATTTTAAAATCCCCTGAAAACGCTTCTCGCAATCAAGAATCCGCCCGAAAACTTTTTGGAGACTAGACTCGAGACAAGACTATAATAATTTAAGTTTGGGCAGTTAAGAAGCAGCTCCCGCAAACTGGCACCTTTGGCTTTGGTGAAGTTCCGACGAGAATCTTCAACATAGCGATGCAACTGAAGCGAGAAGAGTATCACTGTTATAGGAATTACGAACGTACCAGTAATCGTTTGTCATGAGCGAACGGACATAAGCCAAAGTAACTGAACAGCGGGTTAGTAACTCTTACCCTTTCTATTCCCAAGACAATCGGTCGCGGCGATTCTCCGTTCAATCCTGAGATACTTGAACGTGAGAGACATCGCACCGACACCATTGATCGGGCTATACCTGTAAACAAACGGTATTTCAAATGATGAATGTAATTTAGGTTCTATAGGAATTCGGGCGTAAAATCCTCTCCTCTACAACAGTGTCGCGCTTAGCATACGAATTGAAGAGGTAAGTCGAAGCAGGGAGTTCTAGACCACTCCGTGAATGTTCTTACCTCGTCCTTGATGCCCGTAACGAGAAAGTCTGCGTCAGCAGGGCAGTTCGTGATGTTGCGATTCTTACTGATATTGGTATACGCAAAGATGTAACAAGAAGTATTCTCGGAGTTGAAGTGTCTCTTTCCGAGGTAGCTGTTTGTTGGAAGGACTTACTTCAAGCCTCGTTGAACAATGACTTACCAAAGCTGAAAACATCGCCACCTTCGACCGTTACGAGCTGAAAGCTATTAAACACGCTGTTTTCTCATGCGCAAAATGGAGACGCTACCTGTTCTACATTTCTATCAATGCCATCGCTAGAGCAATTTTACATCAATCTGTCCAGTTTTCGCTGATCGGGAAATTAGAAAAAAGCAATGCACTAAGAGAAAAGGGTTAGAATTCGTTCATTAACTCTTTAGGGGATGAGCATGGCTGCCCCAATTAACGAAGAGCTTCGTTTGCAAATGGTTAAGGAAGTTTTATCCGGTGTTCCGCGACGCGTCGTAGCAAAGCGATACGGAGTATCAGAAAAAAGCCTCCAACGATATGTCAAACAGTACAAGGAAACAAAAAAGTGTTGCTCCCAAAGCGATGGGCGGAGATCGTCGTTCACATAAGATAGAAAGCTACTACTACGCCATTATAGCGATCTTGGAAGAAAAGAGGGACAGAACATTGAAGGAGATAGCGACAATTCTGATCCTTACATTTGGTGAGAAAGCGAGGTTCGGAATCTCTACGTTATGGCAATTCTTTTACCGACATAACTACACACGGAAGAAAAAAACAGGACACGCTGCGGAACAAAGAAGTCCTGCGATAGACCAACAAAGAGGGAATTTCATCAGGAAGTGTAGCGAATCACTTCGTCGCATTTATATAGATGAAACAGGGGTTTCGACCAAAATGACACGGTCACATGGTCGCAGTAAGCGAGGCGAGAGACTCGATATGGCATTCCCACACGGTCATCGATTAAACTTTACGTGCGTCGCGGCTATAACGGACGAGAAAATATTATCAAGTTGGACTTTCAAAGGAGCAATGAACACCGACCTGTTCGTAAAATGGATTGTTGATGATCTCTCGAAGAAACTGAAGCCGGGAGACGTACTGGTAATGGATAACTTGTCCGTGCATAAAACAAAACGTGTTCGGGAGGCTCTTGAAAAAATCGGGGTAAGAATACTATTTCTACCGCCATACAGTCCAGATTTCAATCCAATCGAGAAAGCTTTTGCAAAACTCAAAGCGCTATTACGAGCCGCTGAAAAACGGACGGTGCCGGATTTAATTGACGAGATTACAAAAATTTTTGACAGTATATCTTCTGAAGAATGTAAGGCTTACTTTCGATGTTGCATAAACCAAATGAAAAAAGTTCGTCGAGAATATCTTGCTAAATTGAAAAAGGAAAAAGCGGACAGCTTGATGTGAAAGCGCTCTAGAGAAACTATAAAGAAAATCACAAACTTTACTGCTAAGGAGATACAAACCGTCTATAACTCACCCAACGCGGAAAATGCACAACGATCCTCATTCGACCGCAATTGTCGCAGAAACCTAGACGGCATAAAATGTTACTAAGATTATTCTTTGAGGCAATATTGGACAGCAGAATTCGCCCGTTCAGTATCAATTTCAAATCCCTCAAACAACCGATAAACTGGAAGTAGCAGATAGTGAATCTTTGAGTGCAATTTCGCTAATTCCGTATTGGGGTTAACAAAGATCGTAATCGTTATACCGTCTTGGTAGGCCTTGTACTCTAAATTGAAATAACTTTCTTTGAGTAGCCAAGATGCTAGTTCCCTGTTACTTAGACCTCTCCATCTAAAACTTATCTCGATGTAGTCTTTCTCCTGGAGTTCAAAATTTTTAGCGATTTTTAGAATCGTCTTTATCGACTGAATGCATTGAACTATAGGAAGATGTACATCGAAACATTGCCCTGAACTTTTGGTTTCTCGATCGAAATAAAGGTCATCATCTAACGAACGGAGGTGGTAAAATTTTCCCTTCGGGTCAAATATATTGAAGTACTCGCACCTCAACTTCGTTTCCTCGTTATCATTTATTGCGACATTCTCCCATCTATTTGAATAAACTCTAGGTCGAATGTAGTCAAACCCATTTACTCCCTCTAAAGACCATATCTTCGAGAATCCATAGTCAGGTAGTTCACGTTTTAACAAGTTTAGAAACGTTCGATTAGCTATCCAATTAGACGTTGCGGTAGAGATAACGGCCGCCACTTCCCATTTACCTTTTGTTGCTGAGTTAGGCTCCCCACCGTTCGAAAGTTTCAGAGCTTCTTGCTCCTCACTTACCTCCACGAATCTCGTATGACCAAAATCCAAAAAATCTTCTGATAATGTAGATGTCATAAGCTCAATCCTTTGAAATCTTGCGTAAGCTATAATACCATTGTCACTCTATCAACATAGAAACGTCAAGTCAACTGTTAAGGATGTTGTCTTCACGTTGCATACAACAATTTCTGGAGAAGCAAAACCTCCATAGAATCGCTGAATTGGTTCAAGTATTTGTGGAATCAATATCGCGATTCTGCAGGTTCTGAAGTTGTTACACGTTTGGAGGGAAGAAAGCAAGATTTCGAGAGCACTTTTTAGAAAGACTCTCTTCCACTTCAAAAAATTCTGCGAAATGTTATCGTTCGGGTTTATTCGGTTCTGAAAAACGATTCCAGGGGATTTTAAAATCCCCTGGAATCGTTTTTTGAGGGCAATTTTCGATCATTGTCTTACCCTATTCATAGGAGGCGTTACCAATCAGTATCTGCTCACTGGCCGTACGGAGCATTCCAAGTTTAGGTTATCGGCCCTGAGGTTTAAGGTGCTGTAGGATTAAGTCTCGAAATTGAAATTTGGGAACGAAGCGTTTTTAGGGGATTTTAAAATCCCCTAAAAACGCTTTTCGCGAACAATCGATCCCCAAAATTCGTCTTTGTCCCCATTGGGAGTCGATCAATGAACATAGAAGACTATACGTGTCTACGAGATGCGATGGAATTGCTATCTCAAGCTAATCTCTCTCCGCTCGGGGAGCTGTTGGAGCAGTTGTTTGATATGGTCGTTCGTCTCGGTTGCGAAATATGTCTCGGAAGGAGTTATGGTCATCGGGTTGGCGAGAAGGAGGGGATAGGAATGGTTAAAAAACGGATGGTCTGCCTAACGCGTCAGCCTCTTTGAACTCGCAGGTTTCTATGATATCGGGTTCGGTCGACACACCGCCATATCCGAACACAATGAACCGCGGTCAGAACAGTAGCTTAACTGTATAGTCCCGCAAATTCATAATACACATGCAAGTCGCCATCCCATTTCGAAGATACAAGTAAATGACAAACATCAAAGGTTAAAGTTGGTGCGGCAGTCTGTCCGAGTACACAGCGCTCTAAGCTACTGCCCCACAACATACACAATAGGGCAACACTTTAACGATTTGAAGTGGTGCTGACCAGAGGAATTGAGTGCAATCATTCATTCTTAACCACGTCAGTCACATTCCCCTTCAGATTGATCGTAGCCGTTATCTGTGAATCCCCTAAGTTCTTAGAATCGATATATGTGAATACAGCCCAAGCACTCGCGATTACCGCTATTAAGATTGTAGTGGCAATACCTACCCACCATCGGATATTGCTCTTGATCTCATTCACCTTCTCATTTGTTTGCCTTTCATGATCTTTAAATGCCTGGGTGTGATTGACCTGCGTATTCTTAATTACGGCGACTTCTGTTTTAATGTCGTTCACTGCATCGAAGAGCTTATCGAGTTTTTCTTCGGACATGTTTGGTCTCCCTTATGATTAGTTGGTATATATCTGCTTTTGCAATTATCTGCTAACATATACCACTGCATAGTTATTTACAAGTCTTCATGTACCTCAGTCATCAAAGAATCTCCTACTTAACGATACCGTGAAGGCAACGTTAGAGGCAATAATGGGCCAAGTCTGAGCTACAAACCAACACATAATAAACTCCAAAGTTGGCGGGGACAGACTGACCATGCCTGAAGGTTTATCTGTCTCATAATACACAAAATAGGGCATAACTTTAACGATTTCAAGGGGAGGGCAGTCTGTCCGCGGACAAAGTATACTCAGTTACTGCCCCTTATTCTACCTGACCTGACTCGGGACATGTGGAACCAAAATAGGTTCTTCACAAAAAGAGGAAGATCGTCCATACTGTAGGTTTGAATCACCATCAACAGTAGGAGATCTTCCATGTCTATTGTAACACAAAATTTCGGGGATGAAATAGAAGTCGAAGCAGGTCAGTATGATTCAGCTTGGCTTCGTAGTTTGTCTCTTGAGGAACAAGCGTTTTATCGGAAGATGATGTTAGAAGCTTGGCAAAATCTCATCAAAAGGGGTCTAACGGTAAAGGGTGCGGCTAAGGCTATTGGTATCCCATACAGCACATTAAATCGCTGGAGGAAGGAGCCGATACCGAAGTCGACACGTCCACATAACGTTCGTTCCCGGGAAGATCAAAGTTGTTATGACAAGCTCAAAGCCATAGTTTTAAAGATACGAAAGAAGTGGCAGGCTTGGGGTGGTGCTAAGATACAACGTTTTCTGCATCTTCAGGGTATAACAATCAGTTGCGCGATGGTTTGTCGAATGATATCGGAGTTGATACGGGAGAAGAAGATCAAGTCTTATTATGGTAGTAAGTTTGCGAAGAAGCGAAGCAAGAGCGATCAATAGTCTCGTCCGCATGCGATAGCGAGACCGGAGGAAGGTTTGACAAGTGAGACTCCAGGTGAGCTTGTGCAAATTGATACGCTGTTTATCAATGTTGATGGCAAGAATCAGTTTGTGTATCAAATCAACGCGATCTGTTGTTATACAAAGCTGACGTATTGTCACACTTTCAGTTCAATCTCGGCAAAGAATGCGACGTATCTGCTGAAAAAGCTGATACGTCAAGCGCCATTTAAGATTCAGGCCGTTCAAACGGATCGCGGTTCTGAGTTTAGAGCGGAATTCGAACAAGCCTGTAAGGATCTAGGAATAACACATTATGTCAACGACCCTCACAGTCCGACGCAGAATGCCTTTGTTGAGCGATTTAATAAGACGGTAAGAGACGAATTTTATTCGAGGGAGGACTTACCATTTAATGACCTAAAACTACTCAAACGACGGCTAGACAGTTACAGTGAGTTCTACAAGACGAAACGCCCCCACCAAGGCATTAATCACTTAACTCCAATGATGCACTATGAAAACTATCTGAACTCGCAAGACTAGGCTAATAGATTTTCAGAGTGATTGGAGTCTATCTCAAACTGGAAATGCATTACACAAAATTTTAGGCAACCCGCGCAGTTATATAACTTCTAAGGTTTTCAGAAGCCATCTAGCGGGAAGTTAGATCAAAAGATGCTGCAACGGACAGCATCTAATCGAGACTCCTCAGAGAGTTTAGCTGCCGCTATACTTTAGCTCGGTCTTTTTGTTGAGCTGATCTAGAGCTTTTGCAAATCCGTTAGGCAGACAAATGCTCGCATAATCGATAATGAGCTTCCGTTCTTCAAAAGAAAAAGTCATCGCCATTGAAACCTCAGACTAGATATACTGTCCACGATAAAGCGCTAGCCTAAATTTTTATCCCCTTGAGTTCCAAACTGTCTAAAGGTTTTTCGATTGTCCTCCTTCCATCTTTCTAAAGTACAAAGTTCCTAAACCTAAACGGCCTTACTTATCTCACGAAGTTAAATACCTTTTCTGGTAGAGTGTGCAAAGGCACCATTGATCGGGTTGTAAGAGAAAGACAAACGGGAGCAATACTCAACGTATGTCTTTGGGCCATACCTATGTTCTCGCTAAAATTTTTGCGAAGTTCCTGAATACGAGGAACCAAACGATGCCGTTCGATTTCCGGGGATTCGCGAATCCCCGGAAATCGAAACTTTGCTAAATCCGAGAAGCGCTTTCAGGGGATTTTAAAATCCCCTGGAAGCGCTTTTCAAAAAAATCAGTTGCAGGAGATTATTTCTTGCAGAGTGAACTACCTTCTTTTGCTTTTTTACTTGATTATTTCAGAGTTTTTATGTATCCATAACTCCGACTACAGTTTATGGCAGTTTTGGTTCCACATGTGTCTGCACCTGAACAGGAGATATATGCATACGGCCATTTTTCATAGCGAAATATACAGCCTCCTGTACTTCCGATTCGTCAAAGTGTGACCGTACAGTAGGATGTAGAATCACATCCAACGATCTTCCTACTGTGCTATTACTCAGTTCAATACTCGCACGAGCCCTTCCTCTCTTTTCGTCAATTACCGGCACAAATCCCCGCTGTGCCGCCAACGCTATCGTGGATGCCTCGCCGTCATCTATACTATCCTGCATTTTTGTTAGATAGTCGGAAAACGTCGCTTCTTCAAGGGAAAGATTAATAACTGAAAGTATATTCGCATCAACTAATTCTTGCTTAAACTTTTTTGACGGAGCATGAATTGAGCCTTTGACCGCACCTACAATTTCGAAGGCAACCCTGTTAGTTATTACGAAGCGATTGTCGATTACCTGTAAGATCTGATTCCCGATTCGGCAAAACCCTAAATTAATAATGACGCTGGTATCAAGTACTAATGTTGAATGACATTCAACAGACAAGGAACTTGAGAATGTCATCAGAATCCCCCTCCTCTGATAGATTCTCGTAGAATATTTCTCTCAACGAAACGCGATGAATCCCCAATAATTCTGATAATTGCCCTTCAGAACGTAATCCTCGTTCCCAAGCTCGAGTAGCCATTAAACCAAGTTTATGCGAAACCGGTTGCTCGGCCTCTAACTTGGCTTGATCGTGTTTTTCCTGAAAGTCCCCGAGAACTTCTTTCTCGTGCTTTTTGGTAATTCCACCATTTTCCTGAAACCATGCCCAGGTACCTTTCCTTACCAAATTAAGTTCCTCTAATCGCCGAACGCAGAATTCCCGAGATACCCCGAACTGTTCTGCAATTAGAATAATGTGCTTCCTCGTAATTCTTACTGATCCAGCTGTAACCTCGCGAAAAATTGAGGTGATACAGTCTTTAGGAGAAAGAAAGGCTTGAGCAAAAAAGTCAGCATATCGCTCTTCTCGCGACGTGAATTTCTCGTTTTTCTCAAACGTTTCAGGAGCATGTCTAGTTCCAATAAAATGACCGAGTTCGTGGGCAGCTGAATAAACTCTTCGTCGATATGGATGTTTCGAATTTAGTAAAATACATGCTCCCACCGATTCGTCATATACAAATAGCCCTGAGATAGACGATGCCAAGTTTCTATGGAACAATCTAACTCCCATCTTAAACTCGATTAGGTAAAAAATATCGGCAATTGGACCCGAACCAATATCAAGCCACTTCCTCAGCTCTATCGCGTGCTGCTCCGCAAGAGACTTTACATCACCCGAGTTGATTGCCCGTTCCTCAGGATATTGAACCGAACGTTGCAGTCCCAGTATATTCTCCAACTCGACTTCTGCACTAACCATAATGTTGAGGATCTTTACAGCGTCGGCGATACCTTGTGACTGAGATTCTTTCAGACGGCGAAATCTAGGTATCAAATTGACGTGGACAGCCTCTCGACGCATCAACCCGTTTACGCTAAGTCCATAAAAATTAGCAAGAACCTGCAGTTCGTCGACCCGCACTACACGTTCTCCTTTTTCTATAGAAACGATCGTCGGACGCGACTTACCGATGACACCTGCGGCTTCTGCCTGTAGTTTATTTGCATTTTCACGAGCTACCCGAAGACGGCGGCCAATCTCTTGGGCAGAAAGTGCGTTCATATCGGTCATTTTGTATTACTCAAGCCATGCGGTGAGAAAACTCTCTCTACCACAATTTTTTTGAAATATTGCCACTCTATAGCATTATTCTTCAACATGGTCCAAAGTTTTTTCTGCAAAGTGTCTGTAGTTTCAAACCTACCGAGAGTTCTAACCATACCCGAAATTTCCGAAGCATGATCATAAAATTCAGAATCCGGTAACTCCGATAGAATTGCAAGTCGTTGCATTTGCCGTGCTGAAATTCTTCCCATCGTTGCGAATGATTTGGTCAAACGTAGTTTGTCGTTCTTAATTAACGCACTCGAAAAGGTCTTAGCGTTTAAGTTTTGGACGACGTACTTCTCAGAATCTTCTTCGACACCTGCTACATACAAGCTCATTCGTCGCAACAAACAAGCACTACAGATTCCACACTGAAGAAACTTCCCGTCAAATCTAACATTGAATCTAGATTGCCAACACGAGCGAGTGTCTAGAACGCGCCGCACGTTCGATTTATCAATGTCAACGTATTTCTTTATAGTTTGCCCTTTGGTATGCCAAATCTGAGGTTGAATATAGCAAACACCAGACACAAACAACTTGTTTATAAATTTCTCCATCTTGAACAGAAAAACCGGATGATTACGGTAGTTGTTCAGTCCCGCAAACAAATGTGCATATAGAGATCAAGTATCTGAAAACATACTGGAGACCTCGCGATAGCTCACTTTTCACAACACGGAAGACCAAGAAACTAACTTAAAGCTTCCAGTTTGCATGCTTAATTTGTTGGTAGAAATCTATACAAGGTGCATTAGGAGGGACATTACCAATAGGCTTTCGTTTCTTGTCCATAGTTGAGACAAGTTCTTCAATAAATTTCTTTTCTCCCGGATACTTTTCTGACTTGCTAAGCAACTCTAAGTAGCGACGATAGACATATGACATCGCGTCGGCTACCTGAATCAAGGATGAGTTGTTCGATTTGATCCCGAACGCAGTATTTATAATCAGATCAAATCTGTCTGCAGGCTTGCGAGGTTGCCATATTCGTTTACCCCGGATCTTTCGCTGTTGCATATACAATCCGTCATACCAAGAGTTACACGAATATAGCTCATCGGAAAATTTTGAAGTTTCCTGCTTATTTTCGTCGACAATAAACACGGTATTTCCTTTATTGCCAGATAGCTTTTGATTTTGTCTTTGAACGAGCGCGCTTATGAACATCGCTGCCCCAACCCAGTAATCTTTCCCGAACGGTTGTCCGAGATTACTATTGTTCGCGTTGTTAAACGCTTCAAATGATAGCCCTATAGCAAATACTTCTGATCCCCCGTGCAAAGCATCCTGAATTAAGCCAGAAAGTAAATTTTGACGCTCCAATCTACTTATGCTTTTCCAACCACCCCTACCCTCTATAAATTTCTTGGTCTTTAACTCAAATTCTTCTCCCTCATGCTGTTTTGATAACCTTTTCAGCCGTTCATTTACATCGGCAGTCTTCTTCCGAAGTTTGTAAGCATCCACCATTAGCCCGCACATCACGAAGACCTCTCCTTGGCTAGCGTCTCCTCTTTCATCAACGTAGATAAACTTCATCGTCTCGTCCCTAATTGCGACTGTTACAAACTAGCTACCCGTTCGAATTTCTGGGACTGTCTGTCAAACTTGAGTGTCCATTGCAACACAACAGGACTCGGTACTCGCCGAAATTTCAAATTTTCTGTTGGTCTTTTTCCATAGTACTCGTTTAGCAACAGTTTCTAATCGTGTAAACCACTAAGAAAGTGTCCGGATTGTGTGTTAGATCGTACTAAACTTGAAGTTAACACCAGAACTAAGAAATAACATTTAAATCGACCTTAATCTGTGATGTGGAATACCTTATATGCAAACCGTTGAAACGAAAACCCAAATACTTGGCTCGATGTTAAATGTTCAGTTCCAAAAACAATTGAACATTCCGAAGTAGTTTTCAATATCTTGCTATCGACAAATCTAGATTCTATTATCCTTTGCCATACGCCAATGAAAAGCTCCAAGAGCTGTAAGCTTGACCGTACTTGAGAATACTGCAGAATGCCACATAAAAGGGAAATTAGTCGGGGAGACTAATCCGTGCTGGTTGCACTTCTGTAAATGACGGTAGACTTCGACGTTTGCCTCAATGACAGGAATATCCTTTAAGTTTTCAGTTTCTTCGCCTCGATTCGGTTCAAACGTTGGATCGAGTTCGAATTCGTGACCCTGGGTTGGAAAATACTTGGGCAAGTTTCTCAAAAATTCTAATGGTACTTTAGGATCGACCTCACGTAGAGTAACAAAATTTTGCACGTTTGCCTTGTATATTGGACGCTGATCCCCTGGACCGAAAGTTTGATCAACGAGTGCGTAGATAGAAGCAGGAGTGATTTTTCCTATTACATTACTAGCAGCTCCCTGAAGACCTTCTAGCAATACATCCGTAAACTTGCCTTGACCTACAACTTCCTTGGCATCACCATCCCTTTGGCATGCTGACAGAAAAGTTACACCCTGGCCGAGTTGCGAATGCACCGCATCAATTCCAGTGTGCAAAGACTTTTCAACGATTCTGGATTTACAGCTATCGAGCAAGATTACGGTAGATTTAATCTGCGGACTAGAATTATTAGCTTTCGTCATTAGATCTTGCAAACTTACACCATCAAAAGGTGGATTACAATCTTCCGCAACCAAGTAACCGTGGTTTACGTCATCTTTAAGAGTGCCATGCCCAGCGAAGTAAAACAAAGCAATCTCTGATTCTCCACTGAAGAGGTCATTTAACGCTCCCTCAATAACTGAAGTGGAAACTTTGCAGTTGTCGCTAGTTATAAGTCGCACGTCAAAATTTGGCGACCCGTCGCCATTCACCTTTAAGACAGTGGCCATTTCAACCGCATCCCGTACGCAGCCATTGAGTGCGGGGACATTATCGTAATGGTCTATCCCAATTATCAATGCTTTTTTCATTGCCTTTATTCTTGTCCTTAAAGTCCATTCAAAAACTTAATGATAGTAGATTGGCTCCAACTATATACCTTCCTTCTTTCGATAGATGTCGGAAGAACAGTTAAACGATCTATCTGCCGCGGATGCCCGTGAATCAAGAATAACGGTTTCTTTTCGTCCACAGCACATTGTAACTCCCATATTTGACCGTCGGCATTAGGAGTGTTCTTGGTTATAATCCCTATAACCCCTTTACAGGAACGAATTCTTGCACGGCAGTTCGTTTTCCACTCTCTATCCCATGGTTCTCTCACGGAATAGTCTGTGAACTCTATGTCGTTGATTGAATTTTGCTTTTGCCCAACAAGTAAATCTCGCAATTCTTTGTCTTCGATTGCGAAACTGGTGAACACTCTTGCCATTTGGTTTCTCCCATAGTTTATTCAAAGTAGCATCGTTTGTTTCAAAATACAACACATACACTAATTTTTTCATTCAGATTGAGCGATTTTAGAAGATTGCTCTTGTTCTCACGATACTTCCAGCTTCGCATTCAATCCTTCGTACGATTTACAGGTAAATACTCCATTCTAAAAATTCAGGTGTGAAACTATTGCGAAACACAGATTGTGGGTGAAAGATAATGAGAAAATTCGAAGTATCGGTGAATGGTCGGCCCCAGAACGTGTCAAGTCAGACTACAGTTTGACAGAGAATCTGAAAAACTCGATCGAGTCAGACGCTTTGCAACGGTCTCTTTGTTTTGGAAAGACTATTAGTGACTTCGTGGGTAACGGAAAATTTGGGTGAGGCTCTTTATCGGGAATTACTTACTTGTTGACACATGGTGTTAGCATCCGGGAGCTGGATACTTGATTTGGGACAAATAGCCAATAGTCTACCCACAAGTAGTCCCCTACTAGCAACGGAGTTGGACTATACAAATTCAAATTATTCAAAACCCTTAAAGTGTCTCTCTTAGAACAAAGGCTATTGCTAGTCTGATGAAAGACTCTTTGTTCTAAGGCTCGTTGTGTCTCAGCGAGTATGGTACTAGTCCAATACCTTCGCATAGGGCCTGCTCGGGTGAGCAATACTGTCAATTCTAGTTTCGGAACGCTGAATAATACATTGGCATCTATCTGGCACTTTCCGATATTATTCTCCATATGCTCAATAGTATTCCCTTGTTAAATCAATGAGTTCATCTAAAACCTTATCTGATTCTTCGTCTCGCTTCCGCATGCATGCATACAAGCTGCTTGCAGTCAAAAACTTTATGCCATCAATGCGTCTAACGGCAAGAAGTCTTTGTTCAATCAGTGTGTTTAAGTGTTTGACTGGCACGTTCAAAATATCTGCCGCCTCTTGCATTGCGAACAGTCTCGTGTTCGGCGGAAAGGCCACCTCGCCTCCTTCTTCTATATGATTCAAAACTTGGCATAGCAGTTTTGAAAGTTCAGGAGAGATGGTTAGTTGCCTGTAGCGATTCTTTTTCGAAACAAATGTCGCGTCCTCGTCGCCTCTGAGGCTATTCAATACCGGGATCATTAGTGACGCAGCATCCCGAAGCGCCTTTGCGCTTTCAGAGGAGGCGATCACATTAGACTCTTGAACCTTTTCTGCAATCGCAGACATTGCACTTTATCCTATATTATTGGACGGTAACTCTTATCAATATGCAATATCTTAGATTTTTTGCAAATTCTTGTTTACGTTCATACCTTCTCGAAACTGAACACTTACTACATGAAATGCAGGGACTGCACACTTAGCTAGGAAAGTAATCAAATTTTCGAGCATTTCGATCGCCAGTGACGATCCCTCCATTATTTTTCTGCACTTCCCTAAAAACGCGATAACCTTCGAGTATAGCCTTTTCCCAAAGATATAAAGGGCATTGGTTGACCTCGTACCCCTCTGTAAACTGTCTTACAGTCTTTAGTATGTCGAACGAAAGAGTGCTGCAACCCTCAAAGTACTCTCTATGTTTCGCTTGAGTAAATATCCATGCCGTTAATCCCTCTTCAACGACTTTAGCTCGCCCCCCATCCTCTTCCTCATCAATTATTCTGTTACTTCTTCGTCTGTGTTTGATTAGCGATCGAATTACAGGAGACCAGTGAAGAATTGCCGCATAAGCAAAATGGAATACGTCATGATACCTATATCCGTCGCGATCGGAAATGCTGTCTGTCAAAGGATCGCCAATTTTTACACCTTTCCATCTAAGATAGCATTGTTCGCTTTTATTTTGTCGAATTTCAATGCTAAACTTACTTGGGAGTCGCTCGTCTTCACTAAATTCGCAATCAAAGTTAGGCAGATTTTGTGATTCAGGTTCCAAAAAACGATCAGAAATTTTTCTCCAATTTGCGCAGACTACTTCTTTAAGCGAAAAATCTGCTACATTAAGGGTTCGAAGGAAGCCGTCAACTAAATTGTTCAAATGACCTTTTTTACCAACCGCCTTAGTTGTATCATCAAACAAATCTGCAACTGATTTTCCTAGGAACATTAGCTCTTTTTGCAACAAATCTACCTCTACTCCCGAATCGATTCCAGTCGAATATCTCGTGGAACCATCAGGTGCCTTACTAGTCGAATGTTTAGAGTCGTATTTGCCGTTCGAGTTAACTTCCTTTATAATTTCTTCTAATGGTAGTTCTAGTCTGCGACAGAGAGCAGCTATATACCAAAGTGTATCGCCAAACTCCTCTAGTCTATTTTGTCTTTGAACCTCGGTTTCATTCGGCTCACGATATTCCTTTTTTACCGCTGTCATGATACTACCAACTTCTCCGTATACACCGAAGAGTATTGGGGAAATATCTTTGGGCAGTTTGTCAGTATAGGCAACTTTCTTGATGTACTCTTCTAACGTCATTTTTGATACCTTAGTTTCTACTCGCATCGTCGTGAATCCACTCTAAAGGTTCACCAAGGAATCCTTGTTCGTCTATTCCTCTTAACCACTTAATGACTTCTTCAAACTGCTCATCATCGGTAACATGTGTCTCACCTGCTCCTGAATTGACGATATTAACGCCCGCTTTGTCACGAAAACACTTCGGAATCTCCGGACCTTCCCCACCGAAATAGTAAAAGTCCTCACTGATAAGGATTCGATCAACTTTGGTGTCCTTGCGTATATGTTTCATTGTAATGTTTTCTTCAGCATGGGTATGGTAAGAATCGACTTGTTCCCAAGGACTACTATCGCATAAACGATGGTAAATGTTGTCGCCACATTGCTGTTTTCGACTTCCATTGCGTATAGGCCGCTTGTTATAAAATCGTTCGTCTTGCCAATATAGATCGAAATTCGTTTCTTCGGTCACTCGCATCGCGTATACCAGTCGTTTACCCCGTTTAATCGTTTTCTCATTACTACCTGTCCCAATGATCCAATCACCTATCTTCGCACTCTTACGAATCCTAGGTTTGCACGTGGCTAACGTACAGTATCCAAAAAACGGGTTGGGAGCAAATCCGCTGTCGTAACGCACTACGTATGTAAAAATTTTAGTCATTAGATACCTCATTAACACCTATGTGGTTTAATTCTGCGATTCGGAAATTCTTCACCATTTGGTTGCTTCCAATCTCTGCAATCACCATTGATTGCATCAATCAACTTATCACTATCCCAAGTTACTACTGCATCGCCAAATTTGTCAAGAGCCGCAGGTAATTCACATCCCTTCGACCCTGGCTCCCATATTCCAATGATAGGTTTTTTTTTCTGATGAGCATATTCTATTTCCCATTCTACCCATTGGCTATTTTTGGTATCTTTGGAAACATACACGATAAAAGTTCCAGCCCAATTTATAGCGGGGGCTAGGATATCTGATTTTATATACTCCGGAGATTTAGCGTTGTTCGGGTTGTTGGAATTAATTGACGAATCACGAATTTGCATTCCGTTCTTAGCAAGCAATTTCTTAACTTTTTCCAAGCCGGGGTCATCTTCGTGTATATGGCTGATGAATACGTTTTTTGTTTGGAAAGACATTTCTAAAAATCTGTTTTGATAACCATGTCATAATTATGGAGAGTTTCTCTAAGTATTTAAGACAAGTTCACTTAACTTTTCTCTGTACGCGATTAACGAGGCGTTAACTCGTTGCAAATCGACTTTCAGCTCCGAATAATGCGGAAATCGAGCCTGGATCGCTTGAGGATCCGGCAAATCCTCACTATCGTTAGCGTTATACTTTCGCAACTCTCGCTCATACCAAAATCGAAATCTTGCTTGCCACTTGGTTAGGTGTGGACGAAGACCTTGGTTCAATACTTCAATCGAGATTTGCAGGATTTTTCTTGTGCTTTGTCGATTGAGTTTCTGAACAGGGATCTGCTTTATCAGTTCGCGAGTTACGCCAAAGAAACTGTACCACGAATCGTAGATTTCTGAGATAACATCATCTTCGAAACTTATAGGTAAACCAATTTTTCGGGTGCTAACCTCAATCAAGATGGCGTATGCTATCTGTCGATCAGTTATATTTGGACGAAAGGAGATCTTTCCCTTGCCTATTCCAATTTGAGCTTCGTCAAACTCGATATTTTTGAGCGAGAACCTTGCTGTAAGTAGCATCCAAATGAGCCAAACAATAGCTGTTAGACCCACTAATCCTAAGATCAGCCAAACGCTAGCCGACGCTGCTAGTTCGTTGGATACATTGTCCCAACTCAACGAGAATAGTCGAAAGTTGGTGCTTCCGACATTAGAAGTTGCATTAACATACATTTTTTGTCACTCCGATAGCAAAGTATATCACAAGTTCCGGTTTTTCAAGTAGAAATCTAGATTAGAAGAATACTTACACGATCATTTTGCAAAATACATACTAGAAGCTCGGTAACTGAACCTTTAGTTGTTGGGAAAAATTCTGAACGGCGAATTCGAACTAATCGGGCTTTAGCGACGAATATTTGCCTATTCACTTCCACGAAAGAAGTAAATTCAACAAGGTGAAACATAGGGAGTCTGAACAGTTTCCAAAGCAGACTGTTATTTTTAGATCGGGTATTGTAATCTAATCGTAATCCCAGTTGAATATCATCAATCTATCGGAAATTTTTTCAGGATTCGCCTAATATAGCCTTCGTATATGATGTCAAAATTCGACGTAGCGGGAGTATTGTTTCTGGTTTAGTGCCAAGAAGACAATAGCGAGTGTCAAAAATTTAAAAGTTTACCAGTTGAATACATGCCATTCAATTCAAGTCATAGTCGATTCGGGTGTAGGTTCTACCCCACCAATGACTGCATCGAATAATTTTGAAATTCACGATTGCCATTATCGCAAGCCATTGATGCGAACTTTGGTGCGAACTTTGGTGCGAACTTTGGTGCGAATAACCCCGCTAACTCGGATTCAATGCGGTCATTCAACCCCCAAGAAGGAGGGTACATTGGTCTTGGCAATCTACCACGCGGACGGAATTTCTGCTTTATGCGAGTCCGGTTAGAAACCCCCTTTACTTCGGGAAAGGCTACACGAGCGTACTTGGAAATCTCACAGAATAGATTCTGACAATCTATAAGTTGCAAGTCTCGTCCCCATAAATCCTTGAACTTTAAATCGAACAAATCAAAGTACTCATGCTGAGATTTCGCCATGAACTCGATGATCGAAATTGCGCTAACGTTCTTAGTGTCAACAAAGCATTTTGCGATTCCATCGAGCGCTCCAGGGCCTGGAATCACAAATTCCTGTTCCGAATGATTCGTAAGTTCACTATAATTGATGTCGGTAATATACTGGTAGGCGAGAAAGTTACCTATTGTCGGAACCCTTAACAATAGGTCGAATCCTTCTGCCATGGTCGCAGTGTTACGGAGTCTTTCCGGATAGCGACGTTCCAGCAACCATTCTATAAGGCGAAGGTGATTTGAATGCTTATATTTCTGCTTGAATTCGGAAGCACCCGAAGGCATCATGTACGCGGCTGAGTATATAGTCTGACCACTCTTTAGCATATCTGTAAGAAATTTATCGAATCTTTGGAATTCGAAGCCTTCAAGTTCCACAGAACCGAACTCGTTCTCTAGAGTACACCAAGTCTCAATCTTGTTGAACAGCTTGAAGAGAAGGATCCGAAAGAACGTATTTTCGATATCTGTTGGAGCATTGCTCTTATATATCACGTCTTGAATCAAAAACTGGCTTACCCTATCCGAGGCTCGATAAGCATTAGTAAACCTATATTGGGATAAGATCGGATCACTGCAGTTAGCCAAATGCCGTCCGTGTATTCGATCCCAGAAGATTTGTTGTCGTTTCGACGCAAATTCCCAGTAGCACTGAAATACTGGGGTAGGTTGAAGTTGCTCACCGTCAACACTGACCATAGGCAACGGTTTTTGAGCCTGATTGGGTTCAGTATTGAGAAAGTCACTTGATAACAGATTTTGAACACCGTCAAATGCCATAGGATTACTTTCACACAATTGAACCATTTTTAGCAAAGGTGATTAACTCTCCTAATTACGAGAAGGTCTAATTGCACAGGAATTCGCGAAATGTTCTCCGATGGCTTTCCGCTTGTTCTATTTTTGTTCTTGAAACTTTCTATCAATATTCTTGACAAAATAGACCTTAAAGCGGCATTTGATTCGAACTTCTCCACTAGATGGCCGCTAGTTCGTAACAGGCTAAGCCGTTTGACATTCATGCTTTCTTACGACCTTAAATTATCTTGTGTAATTTGACAGTAAAGCGGGCTATATCTATACAGATCGGTGACTTCCGACTGTTTTTCGTCTTAATTCTATCGGTTTTTACGGGGCCAAGTATAGTTACTCGAGTAACTCCATTTCGAGCAGGAATCTCTAGCATTTTTTTCAAATACAATTGTAGGAAAAGGGTGATACTCTCGGATTCAACTCAAACATTGCAATCCTCAATAGCCCATTAATCCAAGCCAGAAACGTATTCTGTGTTTCAACTTCTCTATACCTCGGGTTCATCAGATCATAGAGACTCGCCAGAATTGCTTCATTCAGTTATAAAAACGTGATCTCAATTCTAGTACGGATACCATTCTTTGCTCACAGATCACTACCGAATCTCGGATGAAGCACTCTGTCGCCAGGTACGACACCTAACTTTTCGGCTTGACCCCCAAGAAGTTCAAGAACCCCCGCGGCTGGAATCCCCGGATTAATGCTTCGAATTGAACCCGGAACAGCATTATGCGCGATCGCAAGAATATTACCTTGCATATCCAAGAACAGCATGTCTAAAGGGATCTTTACATTTTTCATCCACATGCCACGCTCGGCCATTTCGCCAAAGTCGAACAGCATCCCGCTTAGTTCGTCTAAATGATCTCTATACATCAATCCAATGGTGAATTCCTTAGGCTCGTCGGCAATTTCAACTGAAATTTCCACTTGCCCCGATGATGTCTCTAGTATCGCTTTCTCTAATTCCGAAGCTGCAAGCTTAAACGGTGAGACTAGTCCAACAAGGAAAATCCAACAAAAAATAACACGCATAAGAACGATCCTTTTTTCTGATAGGTCTAAATAAGCGAAAATCAGTTTTCTCAGTAACCAGCATTGCAACTAAACCAACAGTTGCAGAACCAAGTTAATGACAAAAATAACAAACTGGACATCTAGTATGAACTGGTTTACTTAACTACACACCCACGAAATTAGCACTCCTTGCAAGAAGCCTCCCAACGCAACAATCCAAAACTTTGGTCTGCATCACGGCGAATCTCACCGATACGTTACCAGCACCAATGGAACTAGACACTGTAGATCAAGTTTTATTGAAAATGCGCAGTTGGTACTCCCTAGGGGAATCGAACCCCTCTTTCCAGGTTGAAAACCTGATGTCCTAACCGATAGACGAAGGGAGCATCCAGAGTATTCTCCTTATTTATATTGTTATGCTTCAATTTGCAAGGGGACTCGACAAATCTTTTGATGATATTTTGTCATATATACCCAGCATCAATAGACCGAAGCATACTCGTTAATCTAAGTCCGGTTGCGTTCTCTTACCGCCATGCACGGATGGTTCCAAACACCACTTTGTACGAAGTAAGTCAAGCGATTCCATAATTTGAGGACGTTGATTCAGCAGATCAACAAGTACTGCTCGATCTAAGGCCTTTCGTCCTTCGTCTCTCCAAGCCTCGTTCGCGGGAAGCAATTCCACCTTCGAAAAATCTTCAAATATTTTGTGAGACTGTTCCAACTGAGACTTCGTCAATTTCCGAACATCAATTATCGCTAACGAAGAAAGTAGTAATATAGAAAGTCTCGACCGTCCCGATTGTTGCCGAGTTCCAGTATACCAATGGGAGAAGAGGCCTAATGTTGTATTCATCCATAATACAATCGGAATATCATACTGAGACTCGTCGCATCTAAAACTTGGCCAAGCAACCCCTCCTAGAACTGGTGTCGAAGCAATACAAGCACTTAAAGGTTGAGAGTTTAATCGGAAATCCCTGTTGAAGCACAATCTACTGGAGTGTTTCGACCAAAAATGTCCCGCTTGACTGTTTTTTCCCTCGCGAGGATTCGCTTGTTTATCGGGGGTCACTACCATACGACTCTCACGACCCGAGTTCACGTTGTGTGCCCATAGTACCGGATGAGTTGGCGTAGTCCCCGGGACTATATCTGTTATGTTAAACAGTCCTGCTGAGGGGCCGTTAATGTCTTGATGATAGGGACCACGTGAACCTAGTTCACCAAGTTTGACGATCGGTAGATTGAGTTTCTTGCTTTGCCTAGGAAGTTGTAGATGACCTTGTGAAAACCTCAGTGCAACTCGTGAAATATCTATATCACGTACGCGAATTACTCTTGGCAGTCCTAACTTGTCGTAAAACCCGGATTTTGTCCTAACGAGATGACCAACTACGTTTTTCCTCGTGACATCCAAATACAGTTCTTGGCAGTCACCACTATTGTCTTTACTTCGTTCGCGGATGACCTTAGCTATGTTGAAGGCTTCGAGAAGTGAACTCGGACGTTTTAGTAAGTTAACAAATGTCACAGGATATTTTTTTGTCGATGTAGAGGTTTTCCGTGTAGCGACAACCAGAACCTCTGCCATCCCTGTATCCGCAGAGAATGTCATCTCATTTGACTTAGTAGATCCTATGCTCACGACTAAAATATCTATATAATTTTGTTCAAACAAGTTTCGAGCGTAAGACCAAGCTTCACCTGACGCAAAGGTTGACGGCAACACTAGTGCTACAACGCCGCCCCTTTTGACTTTTGCATCTGCTAAATCAATAAAATTTGATGCTAGCCCGGCTAGCCCATTTCCCGCTTTAATTTGTCTCTTGATATTGCTGAGTTTCTTTGACATTCTGCGCTGTTCTTGATCTTTCGTTCCGAATCCTGCAAATGAAGGTACCGGAATTCCAATCTTATCCGATTCGTGCCCTGTAGGCCGTGTAAATGGTGGATTCATAATGACCAAGTCAAAAGACTCGTGGGGCAAGTCTACGGGCTTCTCTATGTTCCCTTCCCCGCCATGAAGATGCTCTTGCTGAATCCTGAACTCTGGAAGAGTGTCCTCTTGCTCTATCAGCTCTAAGGCTCCAATATATACATCGTTTCCTGTTCCATTATCTGCTTCACCATATTTCAATGTAACGATCTGGGTGTTTTGGAAGGTTTCCATCGGATGAGCACTAGACAATATTGAGGTCGTTAAATGTGTCGCAGCTGGCATGATGTCGGTTCCAACTAGAACTTTCTCTATCATTTCCGCGTGAATCTTTGCATCATCTGCTCCACTTTTTGCTCGTCTATATCGAGACAAAGTTGCTGCATAACTAGCGTTCAACAATGCTCCAGTTCCGCAAGCAAAATCAGCAATCCGCAAGGCAGTCACCGATTTTTTATCGGACCAATCTGTCGAAAGTCGTGGTATTGCTAATTCTGCTAGTAGAGTCGCCGAACTAGGTAACGTATAGTAAGTCGCCAAAAATTTCCGATCTGTGATTAATCGTTGAAACATCCGTCCACTTAAATCATGCTGACTTGTTGCGCCTAAGGATTCGAGTTTGCCTACAGCTTCAGACAACAAGTCCATTATTCTCGCAACAAATTTAGGTCGAATAGTTGAAATAATTTGCAACGCTATGTCAAATATTGGCCAATAATTTATGCTATCCCTGATTTTTGCCCCTTCGCCGTCGATACGGTTTAGAATATGCGTACCCTCTACTTTAAGTTTCGACAAAGACTGAGTATCGTTTTTTCCAGCGATTAAACTATGAAACGCTACCGCGTTAGCAACTATCGCCATCGCCATTCGAGTTGTTTGTTCATTGTCCTCTTGTCTCAAGCACCGAGCAATGTCTATTAGCGTATTGTCTCCTTTCTCTATCGAATACCGTAAGTATTTTGAGGAACGGTCTATTCCTTCTTCAAGAATAGTCATACCTTCAGCAATTCTATTCTCTGAAAGAGAAGTATATTCGATAAAGGTTGCTAAATCTTGAATGGTTCCAGATATCCATCCCAACTCAGGCCAACGAACGGACTCGGGTAATATATCACGACCAGAACATGAAAGTAGGCAGTATTCAAATGTTGCGTCGGAAATTGATCCTGAGAGTTTCTCTTGTGGTAATGATTTGTATTCATTAGGAATTCGGAGAGCGATGGCTTGTTCAATCATATTAGAGTTTAACGCGAACAATTTTCCTAATCGTGACTGAGCATCTTTCTCTACTGTCCTAGCTGGTGAAAATTCCGTTTCGATTGCTACTGGTATTCCCGTCGGGTGATTGAACAGTATATCTACTCTTTGACTTGGGTTGTCAGATATCAATCCAGTTTGCTCTACAAAAACTGCGTTTTCACTCCATCGCGGATGCAAACCACGCAAAGCTTTGCCTAACTCAAAGTTAATAGCCTGTTCGGGATTATATCCTCTTCTATCAGACATAAGTATTACTCTTTTTGTTACGCGACTATATACCTATTACCACAAAGTTCCAACGAAGAGGGAATTCTACGCTTGTCGCAAGCGTGGTCCAACGAACCACTGTTCCGCGGAATCGCTGTACGGGAATTATCGAGCTATTTGTAAGTGTGAAAACTTAAAATTTTTCACGCTGTTTCTCCGTTACCACGGGGAGTGTATTGCACGATACTGCGTTCTTATGTAAGCGTCAATTTTGCGCGTTTTGTGGTGATAGGTATATAGTCGCTTTTTATTAAGATAAAGCTTCTGGAACCAAAAATTGATAATGCACTGTTTTTGTAAAATACGAAAAATTTTCAGTGAACTTGAACGAACCAAATTTTAAGTCAAATGGTTAAGTGGAACCTTAATAAAACCAACCAAAGTTCAGCAGAAAAACTTTTGGTTGACAGAGCAAAGGTAAAACTGTGTGACTCTATGCTAGTTCAATAAATTCGAAACTCTATTTAGTACCTACCAAGACCATCTTACTCCGGTAGAAAGATATGTTGAGTCGCGTTTATCAACACCGCCTTTTAACGATGTTTTGAAAGCTAGGTGGCCAAACAATGAAGCTGTCGGAGACAGTTTTATATCTCCACCACCGCCAATCTCAAAAAAAGTAGACGACTTGCTGTCGGAATACGTTTCGTCTGCAAAAGTCACGTCCCAAGAATCCATCGAATCTAAATGGATATTTGCGAGACCGTAAAAATTATTGGTTCCACTTAAATACTCTAACCTCACTCCACCTCGTATCGCCAATCCCGAATCCCCGCCAAAATCTATTGCCCTACCTCGTGGTGTCGTAGCGTTACCACTATCAACACTGCCCCAACTCAGCTGACCATTGTATAACAATGTGTATTCGTCATTTATCGTATATCTTCGACCGGCCTCTGCACTAAGGACAAAAGCTGTAGAATTGTGACCATTTATCAAAGAGCCGATTTTGTTTCCAACTTCGAAATCTGACGAAATTTGATTGACCTGTATCTGTCCGTCAAAATAAGTACCGTCTTCCATATATAAAGTCGCTGTTCCACCAATCCCAAAACCTTGTGCCGACAATGTCCCTGGAACATTGAACGCGCTTACGTCTGCCTCAACACTATTAAACTGAATAGTTCCACCGTATACGATTGTTCCGAGATCATTGGTCGTTGTTGCAATGTCATATCCGACTTGAAAACCAGTATTAGTTGAATCGTATTTTGCAGACCCTTCTCGTGCATTGCCATAGCCATTACTTTTTGTAAAAACCCGGCTCCAGTATTGATCATTGGAATCAACCGTTCTCCGTTCATATAAACTCGGAACCCGAGCAAATCCATCAAATAAAGCGATCGGGGTAGATACAAGCATGACACTCCCTGCCGCCTGTTTCTTTGTAACTGAAAAACTACGATCTGCGCTGTTATAGGTTAATTCGTAATCGTAGGCCCCTGTCGCAAATTCGTTTTCGACAATCTCAAAAGACGAAGAGGAAGCCGTTCCTAAAACGGCAATTATCGGAATTGCTTGGTCATCCATGCCACCAATTTCTGTCGAAATATCTCGTATATCGACTTTCGTTGTACCGGTAACGTTTCTTGCTATATTAATTGTGTCCTTTGTTCCACCATAGAAGTCAACATCCAGTTTTAACGTGCCTCCACCGACTAAGTTTCCTCCAATTGTCAATTTGTCGTTTGTCGCTCCATCTTGAAGAGTAACTGTTCCTGACAGTTCGAAGTCGGTCGTGGTAAGGTGTATAGACTTATTTGCTGTAACAGTCATTGTCGCTTGAGGACCGATAACAATTTTTTCCCAATTCAATAATCGATCGTCTTCTAGGGCAAAGGAACCACCATTAAAGGTAAGAACGTCAACGGGTTCAGTGTTACCATCTCCATTTGTACCACCATTCAGTATGGATGTTCCAAAACTTGGATCCGCAAATGTTAAGGTGTCAACGCCAGCGCCAAGTAATACTGAACCCGAGAGTGTGGCACCAGAATTAACAGTCACAACTGAGGCACCTTCATCGTTACGAATGGCAATTCCGCTAGTAGCACTTATGCTAGTTCCAGAGTTTAAAGTGATATTTGTCGCCCCACCATCCGTCACAGTATCAACTGCCGCACCTTGTGTGCCGCCCGTGATTGCTCCTGCTAGCGTAACGTTGATCGCTCCCGTGCCAGAGTTCTCGACATGTATAGCACTCGAATTTCGCGTTTGAATAGTTCCATTCAAAACGATTGTTGTCGCTCCCGCTCCTTGATTACTGGCTCGTATGGCGTTTCTAACGCCTGACACTGAATTGGCTGTAACATTCAAACTAGTGACTTGAGAACCCGCTACAACATTGATTCCATCTGTCCGACTGCCGGTAACCGTTGATGCGGCTGTTACGGCGATTGTACCGGTTCCTTGATTCTCAACCATCATAGCAGCCGGGCCCGCTCCCGTTACATCACCAGTTGTAGTAACGTTAACATTTCCGGTACCACCTGAGTTTTTGGCCATAATCATTCCAGATACGGCAGCCGCACTGATCGTAACACTTCCACTTGTAGTTGAGGCATCGATAGCAGCAGAAGCACCTGTTGTCGTTCCCGACGCTGAAACAGTAATAGCTCCGTTAGTTCCGGTATTGCGAGCCATAATTCCGTCTCGTCCACCCGAAGCCGTAGCAACATTTACATTAACTTGACTTCCTCTTCCTGTGGCTTTAATGGCAGTAGCACGAGCATTGCTTGCCACGACGTTGGTCGCAGTAATAGTAACGTTCCCATTTCCGGTAGATACTGCTTCAACCGCAGTACCAGAACCTGCCAAAGTTGCTGTGCCGGTTAGTTGAACGGATACTGCTCCGTTCCCAGTCGTTGAGGCTTTAATTACGCCTGTAGCATTTCCGGTTCCATTTAACGTCCCGCCGTTGGCTTCTTGCGTAAATGTGACCGCAGCACTTCCTGATACAGTAATCGCAACATCTGCGTCCACTGAAACTGTTGCTGTACGGGCTAGACTTGCATTTAGGTTTTCATTGCCGAGAGCAATTATACTTTCTGGATTATCAATCGTTCCCGTACAGTTAAAAGTCCCCGAATTATTTGTTCCAGCACAGCGTAGTATTCCGCGTTTACCTTGTAGAATAAATGACTTCGAAGCGCTATCAAAACTCAAAGTGTAGAAATATCCTCTCGAGCGAATACGTGTAACGTTCAAACTCAAGGCATCTGCAGAGGTTGTTCCAGTTACAGTAACGACCTTAATAGGATCTAAAAACCGTGTCTGATTATTTGCTGGAGTTACATCATTAACCATCAATGTTTTCTTACCTGTCATGTTTTGTTGTACTGTTATTGTGTCAGTCGCTCCTGTTGCAAAGTTTGTATCAACAGAGATGATCCCGGTCTCGCCTGCACCGACAGTTGTGAGATTTCCAGTTACAATAAGTCTGTCGTCCGTCGCATTGTCTGAAAGAGACAAGGTTCCTAAAATACGAAACTCGCCAGCTATTACCGTATTGAATGTATTAAATTTTAATGTTGCCCCTTTAGCTACAGTAATTCTCTCCCAATTCCTTAGGTTTGCAGCAACTGCGGTCACGGTACCTGAACTAAATGTCAGCACATCGACAGAATTGTCGGGCGATGGATCTTGACCGCCATCTAACCTAATATCGGTATTAAACTTACTACTGTTTATAGTAAGCTGATCGACTCCTGCACCTAGATTTACATTGCCCTTAAATTCGGCATCATTATTTATTGTAACGACCGACGCGCCAGCTAAGTTTCGTATAGACGTTTGACCACCAATATCTCCAGAATTTATAATTATAGTCGTTGTGCCACTGCTCGCTTTTGTATCAATACCTACCCCTTGAGACCCCGCCGTGACATTTCCAGAGATCGTCAACGAAACGTTTCCTTGTCCTTCTGCAAAAGCTCGAATACCATCTGTTGTTCCTGTAACCACGTCCGAGGTTGTTATTGATATTGAACCTGCCCCATTTGTTTTTACTTCGATACCATGTTTTGTGCCAGAAGCTCCTGCCAAAGTCAGTCCAATACTTCCACCCTGACCGGAAACTTCTACACCAGAATAGGACTCCGTAGTAGCCGTCGTTTTCACCATACTTGTGGCAGTCGCAGTTATATTTCCACCTGCCGAGTGATTTATTTTCAATCCACTTTTCTTACCCGATACCTCTGTAACGCTTAATGTTATGTTTCCAGTACTGGTTTTGCCAATATATATGCCATCGCCTCGAGCTCCAGTGATTGCTCCCGATGAATTGAGTTGAACATTAGACCCTCCTTCATCTTCGATAATGATTCCGTTATGGCCGTTTAGAGTTCCATTGGTACCTACGCTGACTGAAATCGCACCCCCACTGGCATCATTATAAATAAATATTCCTGCATCCTTGTTTCCAGTTCCAGAACCTGTAATCGCTCCGTTAGCGACGACGGTCATTGTTCCACCGCCACCATTTCGCAAGTCTAAACCATCAGTATCTCCTGTGACAGAGGCTACAGTGACGGAGACATTCCCTTCTCCATAACTTCCTATATACACTCCGTCTTCGGTCGAGTCTGCGGTTGACGCAATCGCACCTGTTGCAACGACTGTTATGTTCCCTGTTCCTGTCTTTTTAACATCTACTCCATCTTGGCCAGCAGAAACAGCACCTACATTCACTGAAATAGTCCCACTACCCGAATGACTAACATATACTCCGTCTTCGCCATTCTCTCCGGTAGCAGTGATCGCCCCTGTCGCACTTATCGTGACATTACCTGTTCCCGTTTTAACAACTTGAATGCCATCTGTTCCACCTTTGACAGTGGTAACACTTAAAGTAAGATTAGCCGTTCCACTTTGACTGGCATAAATTCCATCATTTGTCGTTCCTGTGATTGCACCAGAAGCTCTGAGAATGACATCTCCGTCACTATTTATTCGCACCCCAACCTCGTCGCCTGTAACACTTCCACCTGTTACAATAGCTATGTTGGCCGTATTCGTTCCATAATGAGCAACCTCCATTCCGAAAGTAACTCCAGAAACTGTTTTTACGGAAATATTTGTATTGTTTCCCTCGTTTATAGCATATAGTCCGTGATACAAAGTTCCTTCGATCTCGCCATCTGATGTCACTGAAACACTACCCGTTCCGTGGTTATAAACGAATATCCCGTACCCCCCTTCTACCTTCGCAGAACCTTGAGACACGACAGAAATGCCATCGCCCTTGGAATCATTAACGGCAGCAATTCCGACTCCGTCCTCATTGACATTTCGGCTAAGAACGTTTCCCGACACTGTCACAGAAACAGATCCACCTGATAAGTTGACTACGTCGACGCCAGTATTGCCGGCATTGATTGCACTAGCAGTCACAGTCACGCCTCCTGTTCCTTTATTCCAAGCGTAAACTGCTGTTGCATTACCTCCGGTAACAGTACCACCAGCCGAAACCGTCACCGTTCCTGCTCCAGAACTGTGATTAAATGCAGTGATTCCATTTTTCCCTCCTGATACCGTACCTGATGCACTTACTGTGACGCTACCTCCTGACCCTCTCGCTTCAATCGCCATCGCATTTGCGTTACTTGCCGTTACCTGAGCGGTATAAAGAGTAACGGCTCCAGTCCCAGTCGACGCAGCTCGCACCGCTGTTCCAGCGCCTTGCAAAGTTGCGGTACCGGTTAATGTTACGGCGACGTCTCCGCTTCCAGTCGTAAAAGCATCTATGGTCGCTGAGGCCTCTCCGGTTGCGTTAATCGTTCCTCCATTAGCTGACTGGGTGAATGAAACCGATGAACTTCCAGAAATACTGATCGCTTTAAACGACGAAACCGAAACAGTTGCATCGCTCGCTAAAGTTGCTCTTATAGCAACATCGCCATCTGCGATAAGAGTTTCTGGAGCATTTATAGTACCTGCGCATGTGAATGTTCCGGGCGTTTGAGTTGATGCGACACAAAGTAAATTACCTCTCTTGGCTACAAGCCTAAAGACTTTATTAGTTCCCGACGAATCGTATTCTAGGTTAAAAAGATACCCTTTGAAGCGAGGAACTCCATTCAAAGTCAGCGCACTTGATGATGTCGTTCCAGTGACCGAAAGGACGTTAATTGACGCTGAATGCTGAGTCTCAGTACTTTGTGCAACATTTGTAACTGTTAATTTATGGGTCCCTGAAAAATTTCCCGATATAACGATTGTATCCGTTGATCCAGTTGACAGGTTTGTATCAACACTGAAAACACCACTACCGACAACATTTGCCGAGATCGTTAAGGAGTCATCGGGGCGATTATCTTTGAGAGATAATGTCCCACCGTCTGCAAACCTTACGGTTGCCACAGATAGAATTTGCGCTGCATTGAAGACGATATTGGCTCCAGATCCAAAACCAAACTCTTCCCATTCTTTAAACTTTGTGAAATTGATTGAAGTATTCATGTTTTTAAATGTAACAACGTCTGTTCCATCTCCGCCAACAAAATCCTTTGTAGAGGAACTTGGGTTGCTACCATTAAAGGTTAGTTTGTCGTTTCCCTCCTCCAAATCTACTCCACTCGCTAATGTTCCACTTGCGTTCACCGTAATATCTATTTGACCTTCATTGTTTTCAATAGATGAGGATGAAGTCCCACCTGTTATTGTTCCACTGTTTATAATGACCTTGCCAAGTCCACCGTTTTTATTCTCAACTAAAATTCCAGCCCAGGAACCTGTTACATCACTCGAAACTGTCACATTTATATTTCCGCTATTATTTGACCTAACTTGTATCCCTTCAGAATAAACTCCGGTCACGTCGCCTGACACATTTACATTAGTTGTTCCAGATGAATCCGTTGGCAAAAACAGATAAATGCCATCTTTTCCTCTAGCACTCCCACCAGAGCCAATATTCAATGTCATTCCATTCTTGCCGTAGTTAAAAATTTCTATTGCTCCACTTCCAGAGAAAGTCGTATTCGTTGATTCGGCTGATCCATTTACGGTAACTGTCATCGCACCGTCACCATAATTCGTGACGATCATTCCCTTTTTACCTTTGACACTTCCCGTCGTGATCGAAACGGTTCCTGAACTAGTAACTCCGTCTTTCCCTTGTTCGTGATCAAACCCTTTGTCACCCGTCGTGGTTATGGCACCCGAAATGTTAATAGTAGTATTTCCACTTTTTGTATAAGAATAAAAGGCCTCCCCACTACTCGTAATCGTTCCAGTAATATTAATATTTGATGAGCCGTTGCCAGTGTTCTTAAAAACAATACCTTTGGCGCTTCCAATAATAGTAGCCGCACTGAGAGATACGTTAGAGCCCTTACCTTCTATTTTGATTGCTGTTCCAGATGCGTGAGCTGCTGTCACATTAGCCGCACTAACAACAACATTCCCCGTTCCCGTCGACTCAACTTGGATGGCCGTACCGGATCCTACTAAACTGGCTGATCCTGTTAAAGTTATTGAAACTGCACCATTACCGGTAGATTTCGCATGAACAACTCCCGTCGCCGTTCCCGTTGCGGCTAAATTGCCTCCACCGGTACCTTGTGTAAAAGTAATTGCCCCACCTCCTTCCATGCTAAATGCTTGGAATGAGGCGACGTTCACTGTCGCGGTCGCTTCTAAAGTCGCAGATATGTTGATTGAACTACCAACGACCATATTTTCTGGGCTCGTAATCGCACCGGAACAACTGAACTGCCCGGCTGTTTGGCTAGATTCGATACATCTCAGTGTTCCACGAATTGATTTCAGCTGAAACGCTTTAGCCGTTGTGTCATACGAGATATTAAATTTGGTGGTTCCGAGTTTCGGTAATCTTGCGTTACTAAGACTAATCATGTTTGCAGATGCCGTTCCTGTTACAGATATGATCGTAATAGTTTGGGCAGGAGTTGAAAGGTTAGAAGGGGTAATATCGTTAATGAATAATTTGTGTGTTCCTGTTAAATTTCCACCGATCGTAATTGTATCAGTGGCTCCCGTAGACAAATTTACGTCAACATTAATCGTACCGCTACCTGCGACATTTCTTGATAAAGTTAAAGCATCACCAGCACTGCTGTCTTGAAGTGATACGACACTTCCGGATAGTGTCAGACTATTTGTTGTTAAGGTCTGGGTACCGTCGAATTTAATGTTTGTTCCTGTTCCAAATATAATCTGTTCCCAGTTATCAAATTTTGTTGCAGATAGTGTTGCACTCACATTATTTATTGTTAGAACGTCTGTGCCTGCTCCTGTTCCTCCATCGAAATCCTTTGTAGACGAACCGGGATTACTTCCATTAAATGTGAGTTTGTCGTCACCAGCGCCTAAGTCAACACCACTGGCTAACGATGCATTCGAGTTCACAGTGATTTCGATTTTACCCGAATTGTTTTCAATAGACGAATCTCCACCTGTTATTGTTCCGCTGTTTATAATGACGGTACCCAATCCACCATTTCCGTTCTCTATCGAAATTCCATTGGACGAACCTGTTACATCGCTTGAAATTGTCACATTTATATTTCCACTAATACTTGAAAAGATTTCTATCCCCTCATCATAAACTCCGGTAACATCGCCCGACACATTAACATTAGTTGTGCCTGATGAATCCGTTGCCAAAAATATATAAATGCCATCATTTCCTCTTGCACTCGCACCGGAGCCGATATTTAATGTCATTCCATTCTTGCCATAATTAAAAATTTCTACTGCACCGCTTCCAGAGTAAGTCGTATTCGTTGATTCGGCTGATCCATTTACGGTAACTGTCATAGCACCGTCACCATAATTGGTGACAACTATTCCCTTTTTACCTTTGACGCTTCCCGTGGTGATCGAAATAGAACCCGAACTAGTAACTCCGTCTTTCCCTTGAACGTGGTCAAACCCCTCGTTGCCCGTGGTGGTTATTGCACCGGAAATGTTAATAGTCGTATTTCCACTTTTTGTATACGAATAAAAGGCATCTCCACTACTCGTAATTGATCCTGTGATAGTAATATTTGAAGAACCATTACCTTTGTTTTTGAAGACAATACCTTGGGAACTTCCAACAATAGTAGCGGCACTGAGAGATACGTTAGACCCTTTACCATCGATCTCAATTGCCTTTCCCGACGCATGCGAAGCAGTGACATTTGCGGTTGTCACTACAACATTTCCAGTTCCAGTAGAAGTTGCTTTAATTGCCGTTCCAGAGCCAGCCAAAGTGACTGCCCCAACCGTTGTAACTGTTAAATTTCCGTTCCCGGTTGTTCTCGCATCAACAATCCCCGTTGCACCTGTACCTCCACTCAGAGCTCTACCACCCGATTCTTGCGTGAACGAAACGGCGTTTCCTCCGGTCAAAACAAATGCGACACCTGTATTCACGTTTGTTGTTGCTGCGTCGTCAAGAGTTGTGGTGATATTTGTTGTACCGGTTGCAACCATAACTTCTGAGGACGATATCGCACCTGTACATGTGAACGTTCCAGAAGACCCTTCTGAGCAGTTTGTAACCGCAGTACCTCCGACAAGAACAAATGTTTTCGAAGCACTACGAAACTCTACCCTGAACGGAATTCCGCCGGAGGTAAATGACCCACCCGTAACACTAAAACCATTTGCAACAGATGTACCGGTAACTGTGACTACGGTTATATCGTCGCTTGTTCGGGCAGCCGTGCTAGCGGGATTGACTTCTCGTATAGTAATAGATTTAGTGCCAGCCAAATTTCCAGTAACAGTGATCGTATCAGACGTTCCAGCAACAAAATTCACGTCAACCAAGATCGTTCCGTTTCCATTGAAACCTCCAGAAAGAGTCAATGAATCCCCTACGGCTGCGCCACCCGTATCTTGCAACGAGATAGTTCCCGCTAGACTAAAGTCAGGAGTCGTTATCGTTTTCGAACCGTCAAATCGCCAGACAGTCGAAGCATTTAGATTAATTCTTTCCCAATTTAGTATTTTGGCTGGATCAAGTGTAAGCACATTGTTGGCAGTTGAAGCACCGCCTTCGAAAGTCAGAATATCGGCAGCAACGACATTTCCTACCTGAGTTCCACCATCGAGTTCGCTTGTCGCAGTGATGGTAGATCCACTAAAACTCAACTGATCCGTGCCTTGGCCGAGAGAAACTTTTCCGTTCAATCCCGCATTTGACATAAAACTGATGGTCGCGTTGCCGTTTCCGTTCTTGATAGCTCCTCCGTTGGAAGCTGCGCTAATTGTTCCACTATTTACGGTAACTGAGATTGATCCTGTTCCACTGGCTCCGGAACCCGAAGTAACACTATTTAAGTTCAGCGCGTAACCCGTTTTGGCCGGTGTAGGAGGAGAGCCCGTAACTGCGCTTCTTAAACCTCCTCCAGTCACACCTCCTGAGATAGTAATTGAAACATTGCCTGAACCCGTATTGTTGACGTATATTCCGTCAAAACCCGCCTGAGCTCCTGAAATCGTGCTATTGGCGGTGATTGTCGTTGTATTGTCTGACTTGTTGTATACTCTTATTCCATCTCCCTTTGCTTTGACATTACCAGAAAGGTTTACCGAAACAGTTCCTCCACTGTCGCCATTATAAATGGAAAGACCTGCGTCGCCGGAGATTGTTGTTACGCCTCCTGTTGTTGTCGATGAGAAAGAGTTAATTTCAGAGCCAGAGCTAGCGGTGACGGTTACGTTACCATCACCAGATTGATGAACTCTTATACCTTCTTTTTTCTTTGTAGTAATTTTAGCACTTTGACTAAGTGAGATAGAAACTCCGCCCGCGTCCTTATTCTCGACGAATATCCCTCGCTCATCGGCGGAGATGTCCGCTGATTGGCTTACGTCAATTTTTATACCCCCCTCCCCTTCTGAGTCGCTCACGACAGATATTCCATCCTTTGCACTCTCAATATCTTTGACGGATATATTTATCACTGGTGTGGTATCGATGTCATTTGCGCCGGAATTCACAACGGTCAAAGCATTACTCTCTTTTCCAACAATATCACCCGCCGCAGTTATAGTTAAGGCACCAGTTCCTTTGTGATTTACGTAAATGCCTTCAAATCCCGACGCAACACCCGTGGACTTAACCTCAATATTTGTTGAACTGGTTCCACTATCAGTTACGACTGAAATTCCTGCGTCGGCGGCGGATTCAGAGCAATCCCCCCCTAGGGTAGTAGCACCACACTTTCCTAGTACAGTCCCCGAGACTGTTACGCTTACTGTTCCTTGTTTATATTTTCTGACAAATATACCGTGTTGTGCGCCCGTAACTTGTTCTGCAGTAACACTCAAATCTCCGCTTCCTCTTTTATCAACGACAATTCCTGCGACAGCACCAGAAGTTGTACCTTGCACATGATCTGTTGCCGTTAAGGTAATCGATCCAGATACAGTTGTACTTGGTGTCCATTCACGTATAAGGATTCCTTCTTGACCTGCGCTAACCGCTGAGACCGTTATACTTATGTTACCTTGTGACAGTGCACTAGAATTTCCGCGTGCTATGTATATTCCTCTCCCTGCTGATCCTCCTTGAACGGTACCGGTCGCTGTGAAAGAAAAAGCTCTCGGAATGACCAAATGTACGCCATGCCTTCCGCCGGTGACATTTCGAACTTGAATGGAGTGAGTCGCTGTTGCGAATAGTGAAGCCTTTAAACCTTCTTGGCTTCCGCTCAATGTTCCATTTGAATTTATAGTTGCCGACCTCGTGCCGCTGGTCATTATCACATTTACGGCGCTGTGATTCGTTGTTCCTGTTCCTCCCCGCACATCCTTCATATTCATTGTCACTCGACCACGGCTATTTTTGACATAAATACCCTGACCGACAGCTGAAATCGCCCCGGTAGTGCTGACCGTAACATTATAGTTATTTTGTGAGACTGGAATCCAGATTCCGTCCGAACCTGCACTAATGTTTCTAGCACTTACGGTAACGTGTCCTTTGGTAGAAATATCAATTCCTCGGCCCCCTGCCTTGATTCCCTTAATCATATTGACATAGGTTGCACCCGTCAAAGTATTGCTAAGTTCGAGACCAGTACCTCCCACATCGATCGTGAAAGTATCGGTAGCGGTACCCGACTGAACGATACGAATATTGCCCGTTCGCTCTTTATTGACGTCTATGCCTTTACCTGTGGTGCTTAACGTAAGATTGTCTGATAAGTTAATTCGATAGGTTATATTCGAGTACGCTAATTGCGTCTTGTTTCGTTCTATGGTACTGGATCTGTCGCCGGTACAGGTTACGTTAGAGTAGGTTCCGTTGCACGTCGCATTTGCATCTCTGGCTCCCAAGGTCGTTGTGACGATTCCTCCGACTGTCATAGCCGTCGTGACCGTAATCGCTTTCGCAAGAGTCGCTAGGACGGGGGCAAGTGTCAAAACACCAATCGAGGATTTGCGTAATTTTCCGCCAATGCTGATCCTATTGGCTACTTTGTCTGTTGAAGGCAATTTCTTGTACTCCTGATACACGCCATGAGAGCGTTATAGTTAATCTAAATCTACTGCTAAGATTAGTTGGTCGCGATTGCACCTATAAGAACTATATCACTATAGTATAAGACAAAAATTTGAAATACCGCACCTTTAACGATAATGTACTGTTATGTTTGGAAATTTCAGCTCTGAGACGTAGGTCAGATTTTACTAACCACCGACAGCCAATTTTTAAAAAAATTAGTTGGTAAACAAGACTCAAGATCAGAGTACTATGGCCCAATTTGATCCAACTTGCTAAAAATGGCATCCGAGACTTCATCGAAATGATGACAAGTAACTTCATCTTGTTGATGCAACGAGAGCGAGAAGAGACTCTCGGAATCAGGCGAGACAAGCGCAGGGCTTGCGCCTACAGATACGAGGCATAGAAACAGTTGTGAGCTGTGAACCTGAACACCTTTAAGTTCTCTAGATTGGATTTCACAGCAATGTTATAGTCAAGTTTGATTCGGTACCAAGGGAGTCAATCTTCCGTAATCGAACGTTAGGTCGGCAGAAGACGATCGCCTAAGGCTTATCGAAAGAACCGGCGAAGTGTTTTCTCTGGAAGTTTGGCTTAGGAAACGCAGCTGCTTGCCTCGATTCTTATTGTTGATGTGAATAATGAATGACTAGGGAGAGGCTACAATCGGCTTCCTGAAGAATGGCATTAACTTCACACTTGATGTTCGCTAGGAGAAGTGTGCGATGATTCTATCGAGACAGCCTTCGGGACCAACTTGCAACACCACTGAGATACACCCTAGGACTCTATTGCCTATTCCAACGCACAAATTTCGGGACAGCGTTCTAGTTCACTCTAACATTATAGTCACAGATGTTCCTACTCTAAACCGATGTCACAGAATTCTGTATTCGTACCCGCACTAGCGCTGATTACCCAAGACTATACTTTCTATCATGTCGTTGTCTCCTAGGGTCACCTGAAAATAGTGATTCATCGCTGTCCCTGCTGCATTTTTAGGATAGACACTGAACTGATTAGCGCTATTTTTTTCACAGTACCTCTCTTTATATCCATGTATGTTTGCCAATTTCAACACCTGATCTCTGTTGAACTGTTTTTGTTCTGCTAGGCCAAGCAAATTTCTAATTCGTGTCTCTCTGTTATTCGGAAAACTGACTTTCTGTTCCCCAATTGAATCACTTGAAGCCCACGCCTTCATCTTTTTATACTTGAATATCCACGCCAACAATCTCCCGATTCCGTAATCCGGATATTCTCCTCTAACTTCTAAAATGTCAGTAACGTATCCGTCCGCATCCTGCGCAATATCATAATCAAAACTATATATTACAAGTTTCGAGAATCCGGTGAATATGCTATAATAACCTTCCGAACCTAGCATCCAGTGTCTAAGATTACTAAACTCAATAGAATATCCCAGTATTCTGGCTATACCGAGTAAGTCTTCGACTGTAATGCTCTTTATAGAACCTAATCCTAACCTATGTCGGATTCGTTTTTCAGAACCCCCTACGAAGTTTATTTTTTTAGTTGATTGCTCAGTCATTTCAATTATCCATTCAAAGTTTGTGCCAAAGATTATAAGAACTTTCTACGTTGGACTCCATATTTTGAAGATTCTGTAGATCTTTGTTCATGCTACTAATTCCGACAAATCTATACTCACTGGTTTCACAAGAAAGAGAAATATCCTGATTTGTTATGTAATTCCATCCCAAGCTTGCGACAGAGTTAGAGTTGTCAACAATTAGGCCGTACATTGTCCTAGTTTTGTTAATGCAGTCTCTTAATATTCCCAACTAGTTTATAAATTGAGACCAAGCAAATAATTTCTCGTTATAGCTTCGATTTCTAACATTTAGATTGATTTGCTGTTTAATTATGCAAATAGGTTTCTTACTGATTATACGTAAATGAGAGTCTATACTTAGTCGTTCAAAAGTGTCCCATACATACAAATATCCCCCCCCCCCCCCCCCCACCGGGCCTGCGCGAAATATTCGAGCCTCTTCTTCACTCTCCTCAAGAACGTATTCTATGAACAGGTGTCCAAACGGTTTCATCCCTAATATACTAGGCAACACCTGATAACCCTTCAAATACGCTGTAACGATAGCCATCTTGGCACCCCAACTCTTTTAAGTACACCGCGACTATTATGATGCTCACAGTTTTGCCGTCGTCGGACTTGATGTAGTTTTGATTTAATTGAATACTAAGATTCTCGTATTGTCAACTCAAATTTGTTTAGTGCGACAATTTTTTACCTGTAGACAGATTAGACTGACTAGCGTGACTTCCGTCTATCATTCCTTTCGTACGGGTTTTTGCCTTGCCTAACTATCAGTCTCACAGGTGTTCCTATAAATCCAAAGGACTCTCTCAAGCCATTGATAAGATAGCGGCGATACTGTTCCGGAGTTCGTTCTCCGCGAGACGCAATTTGAACGAATGTCGGTGGTCGGGCCTTGATCTGGGCCACGTATCGCGGTTTGATTCGCCTCCCCTGAACCGAAGGTGGCGGATGCTTTGTACTTGCATGTCTTAACCACCGATTGAGATCACCAGTCTTCGCTTTTGCCTTCCAGTTTGCGTGAACCTTCGCAACAACCGGCATCGGAAACCCTAGTCCATTTCCGGTCAACCCCGACAACAAGACGACAGGTGGATTGTCCGTATTGGGAAGCAGTCTCGTCACGCGATCCCGAACATCTCTTTTCAATCCTTTCGCAGAAGAAACGGCATCTGACTGGGTCAGTACAGGGACGAGACCTCTTCCCTCTCGCAAGGTTAGATCGGCAATTTGAAGATCACGTTTTTCTCTGACACCTGAGCAGTATCCATAAGCAACGCGATTATCTCTGAATATTTGAGAGTCTAAATGGTCGCTCCCGTCGACAAATGTTCTAATCACTCAGTAACTTTCGATTTTCCCCACATTTGAATTTCTACACTTAATCCTAGAGTACCTGCCGCCCAGACTCGTCCACCCGACCACACTTCTATCGACAATAACATTCCTGACTGATTCGCGACGAAAACGCGACTAGCATCAGTATCGGTACAACCGGCTATATCGTTAGTCGCCGAAATCGGCGTGAATCTTCCAAGTCTAGCGAGAGCATCGTCCCAAAACCGCTGTCCGTTTGCCAACAGATAAGCAATTACCTCTCCAGAAGAAAATGGAGAAATTACTATCCCATCGACTGCTGCAGGAATTTTAGCAAGAACCCGAGCAGGTTCTGCGATCGCGAGATCACTTCAGAACAAATCCCCAGAGTTACCATCAAAAACAAACAATTCATTGTTGTTTGCGGTCGCTAGAATATAGTTTTTGAATAGAGTCGGTCCTACTGTCATTGGAGAATCCATATTGTGACATCATAATTGATCTCCATTCCGAGCGTTAAGTGCGACAATAAATCTATTACCATTTCTTACAATCAATCGATGTCCTTCTACGGCTAGTCCACCCCCGTAACCAATTGGATCTTCGCGGGAGTTCTGAATCCAGTTTTTTATCCCAAAGTCTTTTGACTGTGAAAATATCAAACGCATAAACAGTTTGTTCCACATCTAAAGTAAAAACTGTGGTTTCGCTTGTTACTGGAGGCGTTGAAAGGGCCGAACGAGCATCTGACCTTGCTTCCGGCATCAGCCTTAACCCTTCAAAAAACTATAGAATTTTCGCTTTAAGACGACCTAGCTAGCGCTTCGCAGGACAATACTTTGTACCATATCGTTGGCTCCAACAGTCATTTGTAATTGGCGCTCAAATTTGCCGCCATCGTGTTCAGTAAAATACACATTAAGTTGGCCGATACTGTCTCCCCTATCTAGCTGTGTACTGTAGCCATGTATTTTCGCAAGCTGGACTACTTGTTCGCAGTTTACTTGCCTAAGATTCGCCAAACCTAGGACTTCTCTAATTTTCTTTTCCATGTTCTTTGGGAATGCAATCACGCTAGCCGGTTTTTGTTCGATTTTAGTAACGTCTTTACTACCCCTTCTACCGTATCCGAATAGTTTAGCAAGGATCCTCCCTATTCCGTAGTCTGGATCAGTACTACGATGTTCAAAAATCGCAGTAACAAAGTTTTGGGAGTCTACTCCGATATCATAATGGTATGTGCGAGTATTGAACTTTGAATCGCCAGTATATATTCGGTAATAACCTTGAGATTCAAGTTCCCAATGCTTACGTTCATAGAAGTGAACCGGATAACCAAGCAAATTTGAAATGCAATGTAATTCGTCAAGTGTAATACTTTTCTTTCGGCCTAAGCCGAGACGATGGCGTATCCTTTTCTCGGGCGCGCCAAATAGTCTAAATTCTCTGTTTTCGAAATTAGGCATCTCTATCTCCGGCAAAGAAACTAATTAGGTAGTAAATTTAGGTAAGTCAAAGTCAGATCCTTCAACTTTAGGGTAAAAATGAACTGTGATATCTTTTTTTATCGACAAATCGTCATATCCAATAAAATTATAGACACTATTTCTTATCTTACAAGCAGGATTAGTATTTGTACACAGTTTCCAAACATAGAATGCGACTGCGTTAGAGTTATCGCGTATAACCTTATACTTTATCTTTTTGATATTTACTAGTTCGGCCAAATTTTCAACGAAGTCTACTAATTTACCGAATTTTATTTTATCATCAGTATGTCGGTTTTGCGTCGTATCAAGATTGATCCTGTGTCGTAACAACGTTACGACTCCCTTGTCAAAGCTATTTCTGCACGCATCTCTACTTAAATGTTCGAGAGAGTGATCCACTGAAAGATGTATCCCTCTTGGACCAGCGCGAAAAATTCGAGATTCCTCGTCGCCACCCTCTAGAAAGTACTCTATGAACAGATGTCCGAACGGTTTCATGTTCAAAATACTTGGTAATACCTGATAACCTTTCAAATACGCCGTAGCAGTAGCCATCTTGTCACCCTAACTAATCTATGTACACCGCGACTTCCTCGACTCTCTCAGTTTAGCAGTCGTCGCAACTGTGATTGACTATACTTTCAAATAGCAAGACTCTCCCATATTGTCAACTAAATTCTGTTTTGAAGGGCAATTTTTACCGGTAAACCGCGTTGACTACCTTGACTTCCGTCGATCATTACTTTCAAACGGGTTCTTGCCTTGCCTAATTATCAATCTCACAGGTGTTCCTATAAATCCAAAGGAATCTCTCAGACCGTTAATAAGATAGCGGCGATACTGCTCCGGAGTCCGTTCTCCGCGAGACGCAATTAGAACGAATGTCGGTGGCCGGGCCTTGATCTGAGCCATGTATCGCGGTTTGATTCGCCTCCCATGAACTGAAGGTGGCGGATGCTTTGTAACTGCGTGTCTTAACCACCGATTGAGATCACCTGTCTTCGCTTTTGCCTTCCAGTTTGTGTGAACCTTCGCAACCGCGGGCATCAGAAACCCTAGTCCATTTCCAGTCAATCCCGACAACAAGACGACAGGTGGATTGCCCGCATTGGGAAGCAGTCTCTTTACGCGCTCCCGTATATCTCTAATCAATCCTTTCGCAGAGGAAACGGTGTCTGACTTCGTCAGTACAAGAACGAGACCTCTTCCCTCTCGCAAGGTCAAATCAGCTATTTGAAGATCCTGTTTCTCTAACGCCTGAGCGGGATCCATAACTAACGCGACTATTTCTGCATATTTCAGCGCCTGTATCGTCGCACCCGTCGACAAACGTTCTAATCGCTCAGTAATTTTCGATTTTTTCCTCAATCCAGCCGTATCAACTAACTGGATTCTCCGATTGTCCCATTCCCACTCCACATCAATCGAATCTCGCGTCGTTCCTGCTTCGGGACTAGTAATCAGTCGCTCCGACTCAACGAGAGCATTGATTAGAGTTGATTTACCAACATTTGGTCTACCGACGATCGCAAGTTTTATCGGCGTTTGATCAATCTGCTCCAAAAGTGATTCGTCATCACCAAGTTCCAACGCTTTGATCTTTGCCACCAATTCATCGTCGTCAATGGATGTATCTTCAATATCTATGTCCGAAAGGCGATCTAGTATTGTCTCGTGTTCTGAAGAAATATCATCCATTTCTTCTTCATTCATAAGTTTTTCAAATTCCTCCTCGCCCAAGAGTAGACGAATCGCCTGAAAAACTTCTGCCAATCCTTCGCCGTGTTCAGCAGAAAACGGAATGGGTTCGCCTAGTCCAAGCGACCACGAGTCCAATACTCCTTGTTCACCCGCCCTTCCTTCTGCCTTGTTTGCAATCAGAACGACTTTTGTATGGCTTTTTCTTACTGTTTGAGCAAAATCTTTATCTAAAGGAGTAACGCCTGCTCGCGAATCAATCATAAACAATGCAATATCAGCTATCTCTATCGCCCGTTCCGTCTGCTCACGCATTCGAGATTCAAGTTTTTCTCCGTAAATTTCGTCGTAACCTGCAGTATCCACTAACTCAAGTGGAAGACCAAGGAGACTACCTTTTGACTCTTTCCTGTCGCGAGTTACCCCTGGCTGATTATCGACAATGGCAATTCTTCGACCGGCTAGTCGGTTAAATAGAGTCGATTTTCCGACATTGGGGCGACCGATAATCGCAACCTTCAGAGGCATAACTATCCAAATTCATTCAAAACTGTTCTACCAAGAAAATGTCGTCACTTGATAGCGTAGAGGTCGGCATCATCCGTTAGAATGAAGATCATTCCTTGAGCAGCGACTGGTTCTAGGAAAATCGGACGAACTAGATTGAGTGTATTGAGAACTTCACCTGTCTGAACGTGAATTGCTTGCACCTCACCACGTGTGTTAGCGACGATTATTTTGTCGGAAGCAATTAACGGACCGGCATAAGACACTCGCCCTTTTTGAGTTCTTTCTTTCTTGTATCGTTGCAGTTGTTTGATCCAGTAAACCGAACCTGTACTAGCCTGAAGCGCAATCAATCGACCATCGCCTCCCATAACAAACAAGGTATCATCTACTAAGGCCGGCGCTTCTGTCGTGCCAATCGGTGCTGCCCAGACTCGTCCGCCGGAACGTCCTTCTATTGACAATAACGTTCCTGACTGATTCGCAACAAAAACACGACCAGCATCAATAACCGGCCGACCGGCTATATCGTTAATCGCCGATATCGGCGTAAATCTTCCAGGTCTAGCAAGAGCATCATCCCATAACCGCTGTCCGTTTGCCAGCAAATAAGCAATTACCTCTCCAGAAGAAAACGGAGAAATTACTATTCCATCAACTGCGGCGGGACTCGTCGCTCCAAGAACTCGAGCAGGTTCGGCGATCGCCAGATCACTCCACAACAAATCACCAGAGTTCCCATCATAAACAAACAACTCATTGTTGTTTGAGGTCGCAAGGATATAGTTTTTGAAAAGAGTCGGTGCCCCAGTCATGGGCGAATCCATATTGTGACGCCATAATTGCTCTCCATTCTGAGCGTTAAGCGCTGCAATGAATCCATAACCACTTGTTACAATCAGTCGATCTCCATCTACGGCTAATCCACCCCCATAACCAATTGGATCTTCCGGAAGCCCTGAATCCAGTTTTTTGTCCCAAAGTCTTTTGCCCGTAAAAATATCAAACGCATAAACAGTTTGTTCCGCATCTAAAGTAAAAACTGTGGTTTCACTTGTGACAGGAGGCGTTGAAAGAGCCGAACGAGCGTCTGACCCTCTTCCTGCATCAGCCCGCCAAGCAATTTCGAAACTTTCTCCCGCTGCAACATGGCCAAGTACTTTAGACGGACGCAATCCCGTCTGTGGCCATTCGAGGTTTTTAACTGCTTCGGGCAACATAATTTTTACGCCCGCTAGCCCAGGATCGGGTTCGAGTTGCCGTTCATCAAGTACCATCGTTATCCGATCGGCTTTTTCAGCGGCTTCCTTAGCTTTTCTTGCCTCAGACTGTCCTCTAAAGTAGGAACAGCCAATTAAAGATACGCTAAGCGTTACAATTAGAAATAGGGATGAAAACTTCATATTTTGCCTCAGTTATTGAGCGTCTGTTGTTGGTTGAGTCGTCTCTTCTTCCGTACCTTGACTCTCATCGGGAATAACTGCTAATGCAATATTCGCCCGTGTCGTCAGTCCGCCAGGTGCATTTAGCATAAACTGTATATCTGAGTATAAATCGCGAGCTACTGTGAAATCACCCTCTTTCCATGCTTTCGCCGCTAAAAGCTCCTGCGCCAGAGCTCCAAACGATGATTCTCCATCGATGAGAGGTTGCAAATAAGTGGTAAGTTCTTCCCTACTTGTTTTGCTTGAACGTAGGTAGGCTAATTTCAGCATTGCTAGTTGTTCAAAAGGTTCTCCATCATGCCGGCCAATTTTCTCTAAAACTTTTTCTGCTTCGTCTCGATTGCCTATTCCCTCCAAATAGGTGCTTGCAAGGTAGTGACCTGCGATCGGAGACATCGCGTTATCTTCCTCGACTATGGTTTGGAACTTTGTTGCAGCTTCGTCATAAAGGCCTTCTTGAAATTTTGAGATCGCATCTTCAAATTGAACAGTGCGAACTTCACTTCTTTGTTCCTCTTGGAAAACTAAGTACTCTCTAACACCAACACCGCCAATGGCCAGTGCTAGAACACCCCAGACGAATGGAGCCCATTTCTCCCAAAGACGTTCCCAACGTTCTTTGGAAAGTTCTTCATCAACTTCCTCTTCAAATATGTCATTCAACTTTTTGTCTCCCGAATGGGTTAGAGAATGTGGTGAATTCTATCGTATTGCTAGACTTACAGTGTCCCGGGAACCTATCTCGGAGAAAGTCATTCATATACTTATGCTACCCATACCAATTTTTCTATGCAAACGATCAGTTTTACTGCCTAAATTTAAGACCTCTAGGGAAATTTGCCGTGGCAGGCCATAACAACATACAACACTATCCCTATTTTGTGGTGAAACATTGGTACCATTCACAGAAGGATATAGTAAGTATACTCGTGAGTTCAAGTTCTGCGAAATTTACTTGGTTGGTTCCGGTTTCCTCAGATGGAATTGCTGTTTAACGTTAGTGGGGCATCCTGCGCACCTATTTGCTGGACAAATCAGCTAATGCTCTAATAGCGATTCGATCCCAAGCTCGAACTATTCCTATGATTCCGTTACATTCTCCTGAGAATCGTGTATTGTAGAGATTTATCGGGCTTCCCTTTTCCAATTCAAACTTGCAATCTTAGACATTGTATCGTTATATAGCCGTTCGGTCATAGCTTTTTTTGTTAAAGGTGCATTGCTTGCACTTGTATAGAGGTCAATCATGGCAAAACGTCAAGCTCCTCGATCAAATCGATCGAAGCCGCAGAAGCGTAAGACAACTGCGAGGAATGCCAGCGTATCTACCGAACGATTCGTTATGAACCAGCCGTTGGAGGTTGATCCCCGGCAAATTGAAGATTTGCTAAAAATTCGTATGGAGGAATCAGTTCAAGAAGTATCAGTAAGTAACGGAGCCAAGGATGAAAATAGGACAAGTGACATCAAAAACGTTTACGAAATGACGTTCGAGGAGCTAAAATCTTGTCTTGAGTTGCCATCTAAGCATATTGAGTTCAAATGCAACAAAGATACTACGCCTCTATCGGATGAGGAAGCAGAACGGCGTTGGAAGAAAATTATGATTCCTCCTGACAAAACGAACCAGTTTTACAAATTTTTTTCGCACCACGAAGCAGCAAGTTTCCTTGAGGTTCATATAACTAAAATTGACGAGTGGATACAATCAAAGAAATTAATTGGAATGAAGAACGCGAAAAATCAATGGTTAATACCAAAGGAACAAATCCGGTCGGGAAAAATAGCTCCCGGACTAGAACAAATTGCCTCTATGTTCTCCGGCCCCGAAACAATTTGGAATTTCTTGGTAACAACGCATGTGATAGACGACGACCGTATTCGACCGTTAGATTTACTCTTTAATGGTAGAATTGCGCTCGCAGTTCAATTAGGTGGAAGCTTCGGAAAGGATTATTTGTAATATGGACAGCGAACTAGTTAAATGCTACATGGAAATTTCGTTCTCTCTATCATTTGAATCGGCATGGCATATCGTAGAAAAGAAGCACATAATGAATCCACTGGGAACTGGAAAAAGTAAAAGTAGATTTTCGGCTCTAAATGGTGAGTTTAAAGTTCTATATCTAGCGTTAAATTATGAAACTGCTTTGATCGAAGTCTTTGTCAGAGACTGGTATGACGATGGAGTTACTAGACAAATAAGTTCTCAAACAATAAAGGAGTATGCGGGAGTTGCGATCAAATCAACAAGAAATTTGATATTACTAAATTTAACTGACGGTAACGCCTCAAAAGTTGGAATTTCGTCCAAAGTACGCCACGACACCGACTACAACTCTTCACGCGAGCTTTTTGAGCTAGTTTACAACCACCTCCCAATGGTCGACGGTTTTTTACAGATCACGACTAGACGATCAAATTTGTTTTGCAATATATGATCGTTCAGTAAAATCAAAATTAGAGGTCTTAACGACCTTTGACGTTTGGAACGACCCAAACACCTTACCCGCATTCGAAAAGATGCGAATGCAAGTCGTTAACTTAGCAAACAATTAACGTTATGCAAATTCCAAGTGTTGGATCCCTCGTCAATTTGGGATAGGTTAATCGAGTTTATCAAAACTCACTTTGTAGCAACGTCAACTAGATCTTGACCATCTAGAGACAAGAGTACTTCGGATAATGTGGCAGCAAGCATTCTAGCGGTTAAATCGAGTTCCTGACGATCCATCTCGTCCGCAAACTCAACCGTAATACCCGGAGCAGAATATGTCACAGGAAACCAAGATTTTGCCGTAGGAAGGTGTGGATTCGAGGCCCCTTGCCGACGCGGTGGTTTAACACCCGACTTGTGCATGTGTTGCATCCATTTCGTTGTAAACTGCTTAGGACGCAGATTATTGTCTTCCGGAGGAGTATATAAGACTGTTTCTCTTGTAGCGTGAAAATCTAGAAGTAGGACAGGAACCGAGCCACTAGAAATGAGCTTGTCAAGTAATGCTTTAACCGCTTGTGTCTCAGGATACTGAAATGGCCCCCAATCTCTATTCATATCGGTTAGCCCAGCGTTGAAACGCCAGTAACCTCGGTTAATGCCATCAGGATTGATGTCAGGCACAATCATAAATTTGAACCTTTCAAACAAAGAGGAATCCGTTTCAGAACCAAATAGTTCATCTAAAAAGGCTCGAAGTCCTAATGTACCAGGAACCTCGGGCGGATGCTGTCCACCTAATATGATCACTAGTGGTGTATTGTTCGAATTCGAGAGAGTCGTTATCCCATAAATTGGATGTCCGTCTTGGGATAAACCGATTGTACTCAATGGTAATCTCGTTCGTGAGGCAAAATTCTCAAACCATTTTGCTCGCTCCGATGCATTGAATAACTCCTGAGCGGCGACCCGCATTCTAGAGTTTGGAACTGACAACGAAATGACGACTTTCGTTCCGTCTTCCGAAGCAGTTACGTATTCGTCTGGTAGTTTCTCCCATTCGCCGTTTGCCAAGCTTACTACAGGATGATAACGATGATTTGCCTCGGTATATTTAAGCGTCACAGTTACGTCCGAGGGTTTCTTCGACAAAACGTCAAAAGCATACCAAGCACTCGAATTAATTGGCAACGCTTCTGGTTTGATTAACAACTCAAAATTTGAAGGCCCTAAGCGCAGGCAATCACTACGACTAGCCCCTTCAAAATCAAACTTAATCTGAACCCGTCCGGTGTCGCAAGATAAATTCACTTGTTCGGTTGATTGGCAACCTACAATGCCACAACAGAAGGCCAATGATAACAGTATACGATCGAGTATTTTCATGGTTAAGCTCACTCAATATCTTTAACAATTCTGAATCCGATATGCGACGTACCAAAAGCTAAGTCCTGAGCTTGCCTAGCTGCCGGACGATACCTGTAACAATACGACTTTGAACATAAATAAGATCCGCCTCGGATAGTTCCAACAGGAACATTAGGTTGGCTGGGATCGAAACCGTGATCACCTGCACGTTTCTGATCCGACTCTGAGTAACTTGGAGCGTAAGGCGTAGCCGTCCACTCCCAAACGTTCCCAATCATATCATATAATCCATAGCCATTAGGAGGAAACATTCCAACAGGGGCTATTCCGGCATAACCATCATCCTTGGTATTAACCATTGGAAAAATTCCATTCCAAGTATTTGCCCTCTTTTTCACGGCTTCGTTTTTAACCTCGCTCCAAGCGAGTAATTGGTTGTCGTCCCCGCCTCTAGCAGCAAATTCCCATTCAGCTTCTGTCGGCAATCGACCTCCTTGCCATTCTGCATAAGCTTCGGCATCTTCTCGCGTAATATGAACAACCGGTTCATTTAGACTCGGGCGAAAAGCATTTTCGTTCCCAAGCGGTGTGCGCCAGTTAGCACCTTCTTGCAATTTCCACCAGTTCATATTTCTTCTAACCAAATCCGGCCTCGGATTAAAAATCGCTGATGACGGAGGTAAATCCGCTCCTATTCCATTCTTTTCGTCCTTCTGCCAGCCTCTTTCCGCTCGTGTTTTGTACCCAGTACTTGCTACGAATGTTTGAAAATTCGCTACTGTGACTTCAAATTTCATAATTAAAAATGGTTTCACACATACTTTTCTTATTGGTCCCTCTTCTCGGTACACTCGGGTTTCTCCCATATTGAAACACCCACCATCTAATTTGACCCATTCGGTTTTTTCGCTGTTCCCTTTTTCCGTAAGTGGGTATGCAGACCCGCCGATTAGCAATAACAGTGACAGAATCAGAAATTTCGACATCATTCGATGACAGTTTTAATGTGCGACAAACATTAGAATACGATTCGTTTAAGCTGTCGCGATTAAGGGGGCTTTCCTCAATAGTTGTAAAGACTTAACAGAAGTAAAAAGTGGACTGCGTGTTCTGAAAATCTCTCGAAAAAAATATTCTTGACACAACAACTCTAGGCGCTAATGCGGTTTCTCGTCTAGCGCTCCAACATCCAAAACTGGTGCTGCTTCTAAGCTTTCAGCATCCAAGAGTGCGGCGATGCGTTCCAAACTAGAGACTAGCATAGATTGGTGCCAACTCGGGAGTTTATCGAATCGATTCTGAAAAGTGTCCTGCAACAGATCAGGAGCTGACGTGATGGCATTTTTACCTTGATCGCATAGCGTTAACCAGACTCGGCGACGATCTTCAGTGCATCTCCTACGATTTAGCATCCCACGATCTACAAGCTTATCAACAAGGCTTGTTATTGTTGCATGTTTGAGTTGCGTGAGCTTCGCAATATCACCCGCTGATGTTTCTCCTCGTTCGTTTAATATTTGCATGACCATCAGCTGCGACGGCGTTAATCCCGCCTGATTTGCCAGACGTTTCGAAGCTATTTCCGTCTTTCGCTGTATTTGCCTCAGTGCTATCAAAGCATCATCGGATCTCAAATTTCCCAACTCACTCATAAATCCTCACAGAATTTGTCGCCTAGCGCCAATTTTAATGCCGATAAATGTTGCTCGAAAGCTCGCCACTGCCCCTGTCCCGACCTATTCAGAGGCCGTCTAACTTGTTCAGAACTTGCCGTTCTCACCGCCCGGCTCGTCTTATGAAATTCTACACAAGATTGTTCAAATTTCAATCCACAATGATCTAGAATTTGCCTAACCACGAGTTCAAAATTATCCAGTAAATTCTCATGCTGAACGTGCAAAATTTTTCCTTCTGGCATAACACTATTCCAATGTTCCATCAAATCCACATAATTTTTGTAGTATTCTGCGATATCCTCTAAACTATAGGTGAACTCCTGCCCTTCGGCGAAGAGTTGCTTGTAACACGACCAACAGCAATCCATTGCATTTCGCCTAGCATCAATTATCTTAGCGTTCGGCAATATAAGGTAAATCAGTCCGATATGCCTATAATTATTAGGCATTTTATCGGTAAAAAATGGGGCTCCTGACCTATGAATTTGAGTGGTGTCGATGTACTCTTTGCCTAACGCATTGAGTTCATCCTGAGACATTTCGTGCAGAATGCGAGGGTAACGATCCGGATCGCTGGTGTATTCTCTTCCGCGCAATCGATGGGCTAATGAGATTATATTCGGTAGTTCTAGTGTACCGTCGACTTGGCTGTGCGATGCCAGAATTTGTTCGATGAGGGTGGATCCCGCACGGGGCAAGCCGACTATGAAGATTGGATCAGCCGCTGAGTAACCTGCGCCAACGTGTTTTGCAAACAAGTCGGAAGTACAATGTCTTTTTTGCGATTCGAACTCCTTACACATTTGTTCCGTAGTGTAGCGAGTCTGCCTGCTTTTGAGTTTGTTTCCAAATTCGTAGTTTTCAAATGCCTTGTCATAATCCTTGCGGTCTTCAAAAGCCTTTCCTAATGCGAAGGCTATATAGACGTTGGAGATAAAAGTTAAATGGTCAGAGGACTGAACTTCAATTAGTGATTGCAAATCTTTCTCCGAAAACTTAAATGTCTTCAGATTTGCCAGTGCATACCAAGCATCACCGTGCAATGGATCGGACTTTAAGGCTTCTCTGTAAGTCTCAATTGCTAATTCGGATTTGCCCATAGTTTTCAGGGCATGCCCTTTCGAGGTCAACGTTATTGCGTCATTGGGATGTTTTTGTAGAATTCTATCGAAATACTTGATTGCATTCTGGTAGTTTCCGGACTGCATACTTTCAATAGCGTAGAGTGATTGAAAGATTGGGTTTTCAGAATTTTTTTCGAGCAGTTTCTCGGCCTGCTCTAGTGCCTTCGCGAACTTCTGCCGTTTTCGAAGGACTTGGATATAATCCATTCTGACTTGGATATTCGACGGTTCAATAAATAGCGCGGATTCGAGCAAGAATTCCGCATCTTCTTGAACGCCTAAGCGTGAGCCTATGTCTGCTAACAGCCTCATCCCCTCTACATGTTTCGGGTTTTTTCGCAGAAATCGTCGAGCAATTTCTTCAGCCTTTAGAATGCGTCCTTCAGAAATGTGGTTTGTAACGGCCAATAGTTCTCGTGGAAGTTTATCGATACGACTTAATTGGTCGTGAGCCTCTTTTGCCTCATTCTGCAGTTTTAACTGAGTTGCGAGTCTTATAATAGCTTTCCAACTAGCTGATAGCGTTGGATTTAGCCTCGTTGCCTGCCTGAACGCCTTTAAAGCGTCAGTATTCTTGTTTAGAGCAAGATTTAGATGACCCTCTTCTTGGAAAGCACGACCATAGTCTGGAGCCGCCAGTCTGAGTTTCTTTAGAGTATTGCTGGCTTGCTCGTATTTGCGTTCATACCTGGCACAAACAGCAACTAAATACAAAGCATCTTGACTATCCGGGCTATCGTCCAAAATGGAAGTGGCAAGAGTGTTCGCTTCTGCAAATTGCCCGGACTGCATTAGTTCCTGAGCATCTAACAATATCTGTCTAACCTGACCAGAATCTGAGTTCATTCCAATCCAACACTCAGGTGACCTAAAAATCGTAAGACATTCGAATACCGATTGTCCTTGGTCTAGCGGGGGTTGCACGTTCACGGTCAAAAACAAAATTGTTGCTTATAGTAGCGTTCTCATTGGTTAAGTTGGTTGCAAAAACCTCGGCCGACCAGTTATCGGCAGTTACACCCAATGTACCGCCAATCATGACATATCCGTCGCTCTCAATTTTATTGATCTCGATGATGTCGCTAAAGGAAGAATCGGACATTATAAGTTGAGGCATAAAATGGGCCGTTAAGAGGCTACCTGCAAACTCTTGTTCGAGTTCCCACTCGTACCTTGCCTGTAGGTTAAATTGGTAGGATGGTGCAAATGCTAAGGGTTCTCCCTTTTTAACGTCGCCAGTTGGCGTAATCACGTCTGTAATTTCGGTATTCAAGAAGGAGAATGCCCCGCTGACCGTCAACCCGTCGACAGTCTCTGGTACCCAAGTAAAGTCACCCTCGAGTCCTTGTATTTCGGCATCGGCTGCGTTGTCGGAAAAGAATAGATTGGTAATTGATGGGTCAAAAATTGTAGTTTGGAGTCCTTCAACCTGCACAAAGAATGCCGATCCATTGAAACGAAGAGAGTTATTGAATAACTCTGTTTTCCATCCGAAATCGTAATTTTTCACCTCATCAGATAGAATTAAGTACGGTACAACATAATCACTGTTATCCGGTGAATTTCCCCCCGGTCTGTTAAGCAATCCCTGTCTAAACCCCTCCGAGTAAGTTGCATAAAAAAGAAGATCGTCTTGCGGAGTCCAGCTCCCGGATAATTTTATAATCGTACCATCTTTGGAAGCTTTATCCGGGACATTCCCACTATTGTTAGAACTAAATTGAGTTGAAATGTTAGTTCCATATAGTTGTTGATCCGTGTCGACACCTCGATTTCCCCAAGAAGAATTAGCAGATCCTTCCAGATCGACCTCTATGTCGTACCAACGAAGTCCAATTGTCACCGCAAATTTATCACTAAAATCATAAGTCGCCTCTCCAAAAACTCCAAGCTGCTTATCTGTGCGTCGGATATCATTCCGGAATATCACACCTTTTGGAAACGGACCAGGATGGGAATAGTAGCCGGCACCTTGATTGTTGTTTGCATTTGTAGGATTTACTGCGGTCGCGTTTGTTAGAGGATAATTTGGTGCAAATCCAACCGTTGTCCCATCCTTTGCTAACACTCTCAATGAACCAGGATATGTAAAATCGTTAAGTTCTGCGAGTTCAAGATCAGAGAAAAATGCACCAACTGTGGCTCTATATTGGTTAACTGCGGGGGTGTTGACTCGCAGTTCGTGTGTCTGAACTTTGGTTTCAGTTAACGATTTCACGTAAAGATTTGGAGGCTGACAAGTTCCAGTAACCGCATTTTTATCGCTTGGGTAATAAACTGAGTGGTCACATATATAGTAAGGCAGGAACTGACCAACAAACAAATAGTCGGTATAATCGACAATCTGGTCTGTAGTGCGTTCCGTAAATGCTCCCGTATAAAGGGCTTCTAACTCTCCAATCCGTCGGTCAATTGTCCAGCTCGTATTCTGAAAACTGTCTTCAAAATTATCGTCTGAATGACGCTGTATGCTATAATCTTCCTCTAAATTCGGATCAGCAAAAAATACACCTTCACTATCAAGTCGTTGTCTTGAGTGAGAAACAAGTATTCTGCCGTTCTCGTCAAGCTCGTACAAGCCCGAAAGTCGGAAACCCGAGTAAATTGTGTCATTAAAATTATCTTCGACTAAGCCAGAATTGTCCGATTCAAGGAAAACAACTTTATCCCTATTGTCCGTTGCCTTAGCTCCTTTTCTATTCGACGATACTGGTACACCATTCGCTCGCATAGTCCCTTCAGCACGAAACAAAGCTGATTCCTTTGCGTCTCTGGTTCCGTGAACATTATCAATATAACCACCCTGTTTATCGGTATAAACCACCCCTCTCAGCGCGAAGCGATCGTTAAACGGAACATTTAGCATGGCCTCAACGCTATTGCTCATTTCACCACCGTCAGTGAAAGAGGTCGAGGCCTTTTGATTGGCACTAAAGCCATTTAGATCAGGTTTGTTCGTAATCAAACGCACCGTCCCCGCCTGCGAACTCGAGCCAAACAAAGTACCTTGGGGGCCGGACAATACTTCTATTCTCTGGAGGTCAGCAGTGTAGACATCTAAATTTCTACCTGGCTGGGCTAACGGTTGCTCGTCTAAGTAGAATGAAACGTTTGGCGCAAGCCCCGCCACTCCTGCAGTAGTCAAGTTCGGAGTAGTCGATGCAAGTCCGCGTATATAGATTGTGGCCTGTCCTGGTCCGGAACCACCCGCTGTTACTCCAGGCAACTGTACGAGGTAGTCGGTAAAGTTCTTGATCCCAAAATCTTCCATGTCTTGCTCACCGAGCGCACTAACAGCGACGGGAATCGATTGAGCATCTTCCGACCTTTTCGTTGCCGTAACTGTTACTGACTTTAGTCGACGCTCGTCACCATCGTCAGATTCTTGAGCCAACGAGAGAGGCGAACACGCCAATGAAAGTGCAACTATCGAAACACTTTGCTTTAGATGGGACATTTTCGTTCCTTGGATTGATACCTCCATGCGCCGCTGAATCAACGAATCGGGAGCTATATCGTAAATTCTGAAGACATCAGAACATACCAAACTATTTAGATTATTGAAATATATATTACAACAAATTTTTAATTTGTGGTAAACTTTTGTCGTCAATATTGTCGCATTTTTTGATTCTGCGGACTAAATAGCCGACTTTCCTAATTCAGTCAGCGAAAAATTTAGTTTTCTGGTCTAAATATCGCATTGAGTTGCAGAGTTTATGAACGAACCTCCCGAGAATTCTCACGAGTACGATACTGACTATGAGATTGGTCAAGACAATGTGGAATTGTTTGGGTTCGACCTACACAATCCGGTCTTCTTCCTAAGTGCATGTTTGGTAATTCTATTCTCGACATTAACCTTGCTTTTTCCAAACACTGCGGGAAGCTTGTTGATAGTCACACGCGACCAGACCTTACATACCGCAGACTGGTTGTTTGCACTTACTCCGATAATCACGTTGATATTTTGCCTATACTTCGCATTTTCGCGAATAGGTAACATTCGGTTGGGCGGCGCAAAAGCTAAACCTGAATTTTCAATCCCTTCATGGGTCGCTATGCTATTTGCAGCGGGAGTTGGCGTAGGATTTATGTTCTACGGCGCTGCCGAACCATTAGCTTACTACTTAGGACACTCCGGAACCCCACTAGACGTTACCCCTTTCACTGACGAAGCTCAACGACTCGCATTTAGCGCAACTTTGTTTCACTGGGGAATTGCACCTTGGGCAATCTATGCAATCGCGGGTTTGATACTAGGATATTTTGCATACAACAAAGGATTGCCTTTGACGATTCGGTCGGCATTCTATCCAATACTCGGCGATAGAGTATGGGGTTGGCCTGGACACGTGATCGATCTATTTGCAGTCGTATCCACTATTTTCGGACTGGCGACCACGATAGGAATCGGTGCAACTCAAGCGGCAAGTGGCATTGGACACATTTTTGGATTTGAACCGAATACCTTCACACAGATCGGTTTGATTGTGGCAATGACGGCCTTGGCTGTGGTTTCTGTTATACGTGGAATGGATGGAGGCGTTAAATTACTAAGTAACATAAATATGGGCGTTGCTTTTGGGCTTCTAGTCTTTGTAATAATCGCTGGACCGACGATTTTGATATTCACCGGCTTCGGGCAGAATTTACTCTCTTACTTCCTTGATACACCTGCGCTCACTAACTTTTTTGACCGAGCCGACAAAGCATGGTTCCACGACTGGACAATCTTTTACATGGCCTGGTGGATTTCTTGGTCACCTTTTGTAGGTATGTTCATTGCCCGAATTTCAAAAGGAAGAACAGTTCGAGAGTATATTTCGGTCGTTCTTGTCGCTCCTTTCACAATTTGCGTCATCTGGTTCTCGGCTTTTGGTGAAACTTCGATTTTTCAAAGTTCTCAAGAAGGTAGTGTACTCTCGGACGGCATCACTCAGACCTCGCTAGTTCTGTTCCAAATGTTATCGGACATGCCGCTTGCTGGACTGACATCGGTAATTGCGATAATGTTGCTGATGGTCTTTATTGTCACTTCTGCTGACTCAGGTGCTTTGGTTGTAGACAGTATCACAAGCGGAGGAAAAACAGATGCTCCTGTTTCCCAAAGAGTGTTCTGGGCATGTTTGCTCGGGCTAACTGCATCTGCGTTACTATATGGTGGAGGTAAAGAAGTATTAGAATCGCTTCAAGCCGGCACGATTATTGCAGCGCTACCATTCACGTTGATCTTACTTACCTGTTGTGTCTGCCTTAGCATAAGTATGCGACAAGAAATGAAATAGATTTACTCCCTTGCACAAACTCTCTAAATTTTTCTCTCTCGAAATTGAATCAAATCTCACTGGCAAAAGTTCACTTAGTGAGACTTTTGATGTATAAGGTTTCGTGTAACTCTGCCTAGCCTTAGAAGTGGGAACCTTAGTGACCGCGCAACTTCCAATCACCCCAGCAGTGTTGCGTTGGGCAAGGATCCGCTCTGGCTATTCAATAGAAGAACTAGAGAGTAAAAAACAGTTTGCCAGAATAAGGCAATGGGAGTGTGAGGACTCAAATGTCTACCCCACATATAATCAGTTGGAGAGTCTAGCAGACAAATTTAAGGTGCCAGTTGCTGTATTCTTTTTTCCGGAACCCCCTGACGTTCCGACCATCAACAAAACGTTTCGTACCGTCGAAACGAGATTCATTGATAGCTTGCCACCTAGAATCACACACTTACTAAGAAAAGCCAAAGCGTTTCAACTTAGCTTATCAGAGCTTCATACTAGACCACTATTAACGGAATCCCTTATAACGCGACAATTTGCTAATCATTCAACAAAAAACTTTACTGAACTTGCAATGCAAGTACGAAACTATTTGGGCATAACAGTTCAGCAACAAACGAAATGGAGAGATGAAAATGAAGCGCTAGCCGCATGGCGACAGGCTCTAACCGGCGCGGGAATCTATGTTTTTAAAGATCAGTTTCGTGTTGAAGGATACTCTGGCTTCTGTTTGTTTGATGAACATTTTCCTATCATATATGTAAACAATACTAATACAAAAACCCGTCAAATATTCACACTGTTTCATGAACTCGCTCATTTGTTATTCCAAACTAGTGGAATTGATTTCAACGAGTACAATAGAGACCAAATCGAATATCTTGAATCAAGCAAGATAGAAATAGACTGTAACAAATTTGCGGCTAACTTCTTAGTGCCGGATTACGAATTTGAACAAATCTATCAACCGACCGACAAATCCGAACATTCTGTAGAGCAAATTGCTAAATATTTTCACGTATCTCGAGAGCTCATATATCGAAAAATACTGGATCGAAACGATATTACTCAGAGTCAGTACAAAACAGCCGTATCCCAATGGACAGCGCAAATCAAACCAAAAACCTCTGGGGGTGATTTCTACAGAACTATCATCGCATACCTAGGCTCAGATTATATAAAACTCGCTTTTTCTAACTACTATCAAAATAAAATCGACGAATATCAACTCGCTGACTACCTGAACATAAAACATAAACAACTTGAAAAATTTGAAAAGTATTACATTAAGGAATAGCACAATGTATGTCTTTGACTCTAGCACATTTATTCGCAATCATCCCTAGACGAATGGACAAGCGGAACGAATGAATAGAACCATTGAAAAAGCTACTGTAAAAAAGTATCATTATGAGACACATGACAAACTGAAAGAACACATCCAGAGTTTTATAGATGCCCATAATCTTGCTAAAAGGTTAAAGGCTAACAAAGTGTCCTGCCTCGGGACATATTGCAGAGATTTGAGAGTTACTGTAGTGGGGATTATGTTACCTGTAAAGGTTACAAAAAACAAGAAAAAAACGATTTTTTGATAAAATTTAAATAGATTTTGGGTTTCTGAAACAGGAAGCCTAGACCAAGGAACAGCAAACCAGATTAACAAAAAGAATAGTTTGTTCTCGATCGGGGATGACAAGAACGAGGTTAGGAACCCTCGTTTTTATGTTGAACTGTGGACAAAAGAGATTTTGTTGAAAGATTTGGACTTTACTCGCTTTATTGAGCCATTTTCTGGACGCGAAATCGGGCCTTGGACTAACCCTTTCAGTTTCGCACTGAGGTTTCAGCACGAGTGTCAACTTTTACGGAAGCGATTTCGCAGTACAGTAGCTAACGTTGTCGATAGATTAAGGAGAATTTCTTTGTGAAGCACGATTGCGAGTTGCTGAAGTATCAGCGGGATTGAATAGCAGAGAATACGCTCATCGTGGACAATTCTTCACTGCGATTCTCATTGGTGTGTTATTATCCCCTAGTCATTTGCCTGCCCCCAATAATTTTTTGACCGATTTTTGTTGATGGTCGCAGGATTTGGCGAGCGAACCCAAGGGAGTGTTGAAACCCCTTGGGTTCGCCCTTCTGTGGTCAAGTTTTCAGAGGATCGGTAAAGGTACTTGTTAATTGCAACATTGTTGAAAATAGGTCATTGGTGTAAGGTTATCGATTGTCTCCTACGGTCGTTTTGTATTGAAGAACTCTATGAATGTGTCGAGTCTTCTATTCAGTGCTATGAGATTGTCTAAAGGCCATTTTTTGGACGCGAAATCGGGCCTTGGGCTATAGGTTTCAGTTCCGTACTAAGGTTTTTTCACAAGTATCAACTTATACGGAAGCGAATTCGCGATACAGTAGCTAACGTTGTGGACAGGTAAAGAAGAGTTTTTTCGCAAAGAAAGATTGGGAGTTGCTGATGTATAAGCGGGATTGAATAGCAGTTAATACGCTCATCAGGGAATATTTTTCTGTAATTGCCATAGGTATGTTATTATTCTCCAGTCATTTGCCTGCCCCCAATAATTTTTTGACCGATTTTTGTTGCTGGTCGCAGGATTTGACGAGCGATCCCAAGGGAGTTTAGAAGCCCTTGGGATCGCATTACTTTGGTCAAGTATTCAGACAAGCGCTAAAGTTACTTATTAACTGCAACATTGTTGAAAGTAAGCCATGGGAGTTAGATTATCGATTGTCTCGTAAGGTCGCTGTGTATTGAAGAACTCAATGAATTTGTCGAGTCTTCTGTTCAGGGCTTTGAGATTGTCCAAAGGCAAATTTTCTTTGGACAGGAAGTCATCTCTCATGGTCTTATTAAAGCGTTCGACAAAAGCGTTTTCTGTCGGCGAACGAGGATCGTTAAGATAAAAGGTTATGCCCTTGTCCTGACAGGCCTGTTCAAATGCTGCTCTAAACTCAGTGCCTTGGTCTGTTTGCACCGCTTGAACTTCAAATGGCGCTCGCCGGATCAGTTTTTTGAGGAGATAAGCAGAGTTCTTCGCTGTATGGGCCTCAAACACATGTGAAAATGCCAGTTTTGAATAGATGCAGATGGCATTGACTATATAAAGGAAACGGTCTGGTCCTACGCGGAAATGTAGAGTATCTATCTGAACGACTTCGCCAGGCCAACTACTTATTAGCAATTCCGGAAGAGGAATCGCATACGTTCGGGGAGCTTTTCCGGTATTGCTGTCTCGTGCCTTCGCAAAAGTTCCACTGTAATACGACTTGATCTTTTTCTCGCGGATCAACTCCGAAATTATGCGACAGACTTTTGAACGTTTGATCTCGTATCCGAGTCTTTCCATATAGGTATGGAGCTTTTTACCACCCCACGACTTGAACTTCTTGCGGAATTCATAAACTTTATTTTTCTGTTCATCGTATTGTTCCTGATTCTCCCGAGTTCTCACTTTGTGCGGGCGCGTCGACTCCGGTATCGGCTTCCTTTTCCACGCATACAAAGTCCTGACGGGAATACCGACCTGCTCTGCCGCGTCTTCCGCCGTTCTGCCCGATTGCCGTATCCGATCCCAAGTTTCAACCTTTTCTCTCCGAAATCGGACTTGTTCTTCTATCGATAAGCTACGAATGGAGGCCGTATCGTAAATTCGAGGGGCGTTCTGTTTTGCAACATTCGATTTTTGTGATAAATTGCCCATGGGAAGATCTCCTGCTGTTTGGGTTGTATTCGAACCTACAGTATGGACGATCTTCCTCTTTTTGTGAAGACCTAAATCTCTGCAATATGTATCTGAGTCTGTTCAGTGCTTTAGATAGTGGTGCAACATTTTTAATCTTGAATTTTTTTTCTTCAATACTATAACGATAGCTGATATACTTTCTTTGGCCTTCCAACTTTCTTCTTTCCAATCGCGAACTATCTAAGTAAAATGAAATTTTTAATCTTTCTATTTTTTTATCTACACTAGACTTGATTGAACATAATTACCCCATGTTCTAACATACCTTTGCAACGTATCTTCTTACATTGTCCTTTCTTACCAAAACAACGCAGCAATATTCCTTGCTTGGTTCAAAACTGTTCTATAAACTACTATACGACCATCGCTTATGTAAGCCCGCCTTAACTTCATGTTCGTATGATTCCGCATACTCGATCCTATTAAGTAGCTCGCGAGCAACATCCCCCACACTTCCTCTTTTGGAACCTATTTCATTCAAACGACTCTTGACATTGTCCAGACTTATATAATTTTCAAGTTTTCTGATCTGTATTTTCCATTTAATTTCGGTTATCCTAATACCTTCAATGAAAACTTTTTTTTCGTAAAAAGCGTCTACAAAACACAAAAAATCCATATCCGTCTCTAAATTTTTTCTCACCCATTTTCTAATTTCGTCTTTTTCTGTCAAAGAGGATGCCTGCCACCAAAACTCAAACAAATAGAAAGGGTTAGAAGTATAATGGAAACCGTCGTTAAGAATCTCTGAAAGTCTACTTTTTGCAAGTTTAACATAGCGTCTGAATTCATCTTGAGGAAGTCTTTTTACTACATTTTCAGAATTTCTAACCTTTACAATTACTCCTTTACACATTTGTAAAACAAAATAAATAACCCACGAAGAGGCTTTTCCTTCCAATATGGCATCAGAAACAACTCTAATTCGTAACTCTTCAGTGAGTAGGGCAACAATCTCTTCTGCTAACCAACCACACGGTTGGAAAACATTGCTTTCGCAAATTGATACTGGGCCATTAATTCGAGATATATCATCAGCTGCATCTGCCAACACTAGAAGCAAAGCCGCTAGGTCTTCACTTTCAAATGAACTAAGGCTGCCAAATATCAAAATATCCTTCAGCAACTCATAAGACGGAGACGTTCTGAAACTACCATGTTCATGTGAGTTCTGAAGTAAATAGTATACAGCGTCCAATCTACTGTATCTTGCCAACTTAATTAAGTATTCGACCCGCGAATCATGTATATCCAAGTGAACCTCCTTGATGTTTTCATGCTGCCGAAAATCGTTAAGTCTATCAATTTTTATTTTGTCTCTAACCCAAACGTTTGGAATGCTAAACTCTAACTTCGAGTTATTGATTAATTCTATGTTAGAAATCATGACACATATTCCTTTTCTAAACGAGTAATCAAAATGTCCAAAATTTGAACTACAGCATTATTGGTTTCATTTTCTGAATTTTTTGTCTGTCTAAATTCTTTTAAACTGTCAATGTTTTGTTTGCTCGCTATATCGTTTCTGCTATTACCAAATTCTCTAAAGATACTCTCATTTATCTGCTCGAACGTTTCCGGATAGAATGCTTCAATCACTGCCATACAAACTTTTACTGTGCCATTATCGCTTTCAGTCAGATTTTTTCCAAATTTTATTGAGTTAGTTATTCTACTTATATCTCTGGATGTCTTTATAATCTTACGTCGTAAAAGAATTTCGATTGTAAAAAGCGATTCCTCTATAACGTCTCTACTATTTTCCTCGGAAAATATATACTCAAGATTGTTTTTTGTTATTTGAATGAGTACTTTATATGAAATAATTGGAACAGAGATTGGAAGTTGTATTAGTTTACTCAGAAATTTTCTACCGTCTAGTTTTAGAACCTTTTCAACAGCCTCTCTAACATTATTATGATCGTAGCACAGGAAAAAAGTTACGTAGGGTAGTTGGGCTGTTGATCTGACCAGCCTAAGAATATCAATAATCTCCGATGGTTCCAACCTATCCAAATCGTCAATCATTACAACGACGGTGATCTGTAGTTCTTTGAGTGCTTCGTAGGCGTTCTTGTGAAGTGTTTCGATATCTAGAGAGGTTTCTTCAGCGAATGCGGATCTGACCTCGGCCAAGCTTTCGAAAATTCGATCGATTAGAGGTACGCCAAATGAGGAAAGGGCTTTTACTATCGGTTTAATGCCGCTTTCAATTTGTCCTAGCGCCTTTGCGTACTCTTTAATTGGTGCAAGACTATTCGAAAATTTAGATTTGAGGGTATCGTCTTTTGAAATTTCTGCTTCTATTTTTTCAATAAGTAAGGAGAGAAAACTCGTAAGTAATGCCTCGCTGTTTCTTACTCTCCAAGGTACAAATCGTATCGAGATAATCGGCCTGTTGTCGGATTTGAGCGCGTTTAGCCGTTCATCCATTAGATTGAGAATAGAAGTTTTACCGCTACCCCAAGTACCTGATAGACCAACAACCAGACTCTCAGGTTGTTGGTTACCTAGAATTTCGTCTACAATATGATTTGCAAACGGAGTGAATTCAAACTTATCCTCCGCACTACTCTGAATAGGTAGGTCAGAACTATATAGAGAAGGTCGTTTAGTACTCATAATGACTGCATATAACTGAAATTTACATCGATTACAATGACGAAGGTGGCCGTAAAGCAATTCTGATCTCGGATTCATCCCATAGTTCGTCCGTTGAACATATTGGATTCAGTCTGGTTATATCATATAACCTCTAGAATCGCAAAAACAAGGCTAAACTTCAATGAAATCGCTTCTCCTTATTCTCTAACTTACCATAGAACGCAAATAATGTTCAGAGGTTATGATGTACGACTAGTTCGTAAGAGCTGTTACTACCCCGGACACTGAAGCAATCCCTCCAACCGATGCAACTGAATGACCGTTTCGTGCGGAAACTCCTGCCAGCGCATAAACCGAACGCCCGGAAGATCGGGCGATGTTTCTGTACCTAATGGCCCCAATAGGAAATTGAGATGACAAACTGCTAGACGTAAAAACAGACGAATAAAGTACTGCATCTACCGGAAATTTTAGCGAGTTTCTCATTCCACTATAAGAATGAACACTTGCAGTGACCAAGGGAAAGTCCCCCTTCCAATACCTAGATTTCTGAATCATAGCTTCCGGCCAATGCACTCCGTCAGCACCAATCTCTCTTGCTATTGACGGGTACTGCGACAACAAAAACCGAACGCTTCGACGCTTGCATAGTAGACTCAATTCAAAGGCTTCTTCAATACTCTGCTCTATGTTTCTGGTTCTGTAGATTACCCCCCACCCGCTGGGTAAGGTTGCAATAACTTTACTGTCATCAATTTTTCGATCCTCGTCTGTACAGTATAATACCGGCGGAAGACCTGCAGGTAGATTGGTCGAAGCAACTCTTGCGATTCTACGAAACTTAGTAGATAAACAACAATTTTCTATATGAGACATAAAAATGAACCTCGAACCCTCTAATTTCACTGAAAAGCGCAAAGCTATCATACAACAGCTAAGTACAACGTGTACCAAAGCACCGACAATTGTTGCCGTCACCAAGCGACAACCAGAACGACTAGTAGAGTCCGCTTTGCTAGCCGGTCATCGAGTATTTGGAGAGAATCGCATTCAAGAAGCACAGCACCGTTGGACGACCCGCAGGCCTTTATACCATGATCTAGAGTTACATTTCATTGGACCGCTCCAGACCAACAAAGTTGAAGCGGCAGTTTCTTTGTTCGATGTGATTCAATCGCTGGATCGTCCTAAGCTTGCTCAAGCCCTGTCCAAAACTATTCAAACATCAAACCGTAAACCAAAATTGTTCATCCAAGTCAATACGGGCGAAGAACTCCAAAAGTCCGGCATCGCGCCAAAGGAATTTCCAGAATTCTATCAATATTGTCGCGAAGAGTTAAAGTTACCATTGCAAGGACTCATGTGTATTCCTCCGGCAGACGACCCACCGGCTCCGCATTTCGCCTTAATAAACAAGCTAGCTAATCGCTTTGGTCTAAGATTTAGGTCAATGGGAATGAGTAGCGACTATGAAATTGCCGCTCAGCTCGGAGCCACTCATGTTCGCATCGGAACCGGGTTGTTTGGCCCCCGAATCAACTAAGTGCCATAAACATATAGGGATTATGTATTTATTTCCCCAAAAACTGACGGACGAGCGATTCTGGAATATCACGATTTTGGAGGTTTCTTCGCGCCCATGCGATGATTACAGTCCTTACACAACTCTTTAGATTAGTGAGAATGGTTGCACCGTGTACACGCCAAGGCGTTATATGATCGCCTCCCATTTCATCAAAAGGCCATTCTTGCTTACATTTCACTCATATGCCGCCTTGTTCTTCAAACTTTGGCAACTTACAGGTGCTATGCGATGGTTGAAATCGCCGAAAAGGTTTGAACTAGAATTTTGGGTAAATAAATATATAATCCCTTAACATATCGTTCGACTTGAAATGATGTTCTATTTGATAGAATTTGCAACGATCAAAAACCTGCATCATTAGAGACACAGATTCCAAAAAGTATGCGATTAGATCGAAAGAAGTCCGATTCGTTTTACAGGTAGAAGTTTCCACTACCACGAAAACTGAGACGGAGTTTTTACATTGTCGTGATATTGACGGCCTAGCTAATTGCAATAGTTAACTAGAGTTCAATACCATAGCTCCCAAAGTACAGTTTCTTCTAAAAACATTGCTCTTGTTTAGCTAAGATGGGCTAAAATATTCAGCCTGCGAGCGTTAGCGAATCAAGTTGATTCTATTACTGTCTTCCGTTTCTCAACAAAAGAAGTCTCCACCTGCTGTCGTTCCGTCATGATCAGTTATTCTGATGTAAGTGTACGGTTCCTAGCACTGCCGAGAATAACCGGTAATTTCGAGCAAGTCACAGAAATTAAATTTGCCCCAACAAACTACCACGAGATTTTGTCGCTGCCCGTTCCAGCGAAACAGGATTGCCGTGACAGAGATATAGGAACGAAAAGGCATTTTTGCAGTCGTCTAGACGAATGTATAGTCGCCCAAATATTCGAAAGCCAACAGAGCGTTAGCAGATCAAGTTGACTGTCTAAGTTTCTTTGATTTCTCAATAGAAGGGGTTCCCGACTTCGGTAGTTCCGTCAAATTAACTTGTTCTTTTATAAAGCATTAGCCTAGATATCAATCAACGTGAGTTGCAGACGCTCTAGTCCAAGATATCAGCTATTGGCTGTTCATAATAACAGAAACGCTTCAAAGCACAGTCAAATTGGTCATTTCGCAACAGTCTCGCTGAGACTAAACGAAAAATCGCCGCTATTACACTTCGTACATTAGTTCAGCGAAATCGTGGAGAGATTTGTTACTGAACGTTGGAGTACTGTCAGAGGCTAAACGAAAAAGATTGAGACAGGTACGTTTATACGTTGTACAGGGAATGAACCATCATTCTGAGGGCAAAATCTCTTCGTTCAGAACGAAATTTTAGATTTTCGAGCCAAATTTTTAACTCGTCTGGCAGTTAGTCCTAATTGTAGGTGCCAAATCGTCGCAATAGTAGTGGGGGAATCAATGCAAAAGTATCAAGAACGATGATTTTTCGTTTAGCCTCTCAGAAAACTTCAAAAGTTTGCCCAAAACTCCATAATTTCAGTCTAAACTACCTAAACTTTTCCTGTTTGAGTGGACATTCAGTTCCCAGCCCTTCGAGAATACGTAATTGTATCCTTTTTCGTTTAGACTCTAAGTTGTTAAGAGATTATCGGAATTTTTCCTTGGTCACGAACGAGTTGCTCTAAAGACTTTTGAACGGGAACCAAGAGATTTTTGTTTTTTGTTCTAGCAATTAAGCTTACGCCAGAGTCCTCGATAGATACAAACCATGGGTACGATCCAAACGAAACCTCAGAATATTCTGAATTTAACTTGGTTAAATGCTCTGCAAAATCTCCTTCCCTCAATCCTTGCGCTTTGACAGTCAACGAATGAACGATTTTCCCTGTTTTTAGCCTTGGACCAATATCTTCAAGCATTGCGTTTGCTATCGTAGGAACACCGGCTAGTACAAACACGTTTTCCATCTGAAAACCCGGTGCACCCGAAACGGGATTTTTGATGAGCGAAGCACCGTGCGGTATTCTTGCCATGCGTCTGCGAGCAGGAGTAAGTTCGATCCCCATAGTTTGATATCGAGCGGAAAGCTCTGATATCGCATCGGGATGCTCCGATATTTCAACTGAGAACGCCGCTGCTACCGATTCTGCTGTGATATCGTCATGAGTAGGACCAAGACCTCCGGTCGTAAAGAGATAAGTATGTTTCTTGCGGAGTACATTAACGGCTTCAATTATCGTAGTTTGGTTATCAGGAATTACACGAGCTTCGCTTACTGGCAACCCGTAAGGTGCAAGGTAAATCGCTATGTTCTGAAGATTGATATCACGCGTACGACCAGAAAGAAGTTCATCGCCAATCAGCAACACCGCTACAGAATGTTCCGATTCCATTAAGCCTCCCGATCAAAATAAGGACGATCACCGGCGATCGTCACCCGTTCCATGACTCGGACTTTAGGAAAATAATCACTAGCCGCGAAATGCTGGCAAGCGCGATTGTCCCAAAACGCCATTGAACCTGCCTGCCATCTAAACCTGCATTGGATTTCGGGATTTGAAGCCGTCCGATACAAACGGCCCAACAATTCTTCACTTTCCGTAGGTTCCATATCAACGATATGGCTTGTGAAGGCACCATTAACATACAAAACCCTCTGACCTGTTTCCGGATGAGTTCTAACAACTGGATGGGTCATAGGTGGGTATTTTTCATGCAATTCCTCGACAGATTTATTTAGCCGCTTAGCAAAAACTCTTGCAATATCGTGAACGGCAAATTTTCCGGGAATTTGCTCCCTAGTTTCTTCATCTAAGCGCTCATAAGCCAAAGCCATATTTGCAAAGAGCGTATCTCCACCCACCTCTGGAACTTCAATAGCTCGCAAAATTGAGCCTAATGAAGGCGTATCCCTCCAAGTCACATCTGAATGCCATCTATTCTCGGAGCCGCGACTTTTCGGTCCGTGAGCAATACGCAAAACCTCTCTATTTTCTTGATGTTCAGGAGTTGATGGATGAACTTCCAAGTCACCAAATTCTCGTGCAAAATCTATGTGTTTTTCTTGAGAAATAGACTGATCGCGAAAGAACACGACTTGATAAGAACGCAAAGCGTCTTTGACTTCGTCTACCAACGTCGTATCAAAGGTATTGAGGTCGGCCCCATGCAACTCTGCACCGATCGCTGGCGATAACTGCTTAGCGGAGAAACGAGTGTAAGAGTGTTGATTCATTGCTTATTCCCAGTTAGACGAGAGAGCGACTCTCTAAAGGAAAACACCTTTCAATTATGTATATCAAAAACTTCCAAATTAAGCAACTTAAAATGTGTGATCGACAAAGAAGGAATGGAGGCACTTGATACCAAACTGAAAACTTAAGCGAAAGTCGAATCCCTGTGCTGTTACAGTAAATGGCGCACCAACTAAGGAAGTTGGATGTTCAAAAGTCTGTCGCAGCGCCAGTACTGCTTAACGTTTTCGGAATAGTGTGAAAAAAATAAATTTATTTTCTATTCGTCGTCGAACCGGAACATTTCGAAGTGGACATGGTAACTACCATTCTTTTTCGCTTCTTCTATTTTCGCTGTTATCACTTCGTGGACAAGTCTTTCTAATACAGGATTCATTTTTTCCACTTCGTATACGCCAGCGACGATTTTCTTTATCACCGCGTCTAACTCGGTGACAGTTTTCGTCTTCGCTCCGTGTGCTATAACCGTATTAGTACGTTCCGCGATCTCCGCTTCTATTCCAGCGGGTGGTGTTTTCTCGTAACGCTGCGCGAACGCGACAGCGAGTTTATTTACCGCGACGCTTAGTTCGTATTGATCTACGACGACTTGTTCTTTAGACATGAGAGAGTTTCCTTCTAGGAAGATTGCTATAGCGAGACGAACAGCACTCAAATTTTCGGAATAGTGTGAAAAAAATTTATTTTTTCCTAGGATCTAGTTCGTACACAGTTCCGTCTAGGTTACAAACCTCCACCAGTTGTTTCGTTTTCTTCGCGCGTTCCAGCGTTCGCCGTAGCGTTTCTTCGAAAATACCAGTGGACATTTCTATTGCAGCAGTATTTACCCGAGAGAACTCTATAACGCCGGCCTCGAACTTTTTCGTAAGCGAAACAATCTCGTCGATCTTTTCTCCGCTCGCTCCTTCTTCGATTAGACGTTCGCGCAGCTTCGCTAGTGCTTCGACTGCTCCGTCCTTCGGTGGTACTGCTGTCGCACCGGACGCTACCGCGATAACGCACAAGCCGTATTCGACTATTTCTTTCACGTCGATTGTGATTGCGGACATGATGTTTTTCCTTCTAGGAAGATTGCTATAGCGAGACGAACAGCACTCAAATTTTCGGAATAGTGTGAAAAAAATAAATTTATTTTCTATTCGTCACCGTTATAAACATGCAGGTTCGTTATTCCATCGGCCTTACACTTCCAGACCGCGCTTATAAGCACGTTCTCCATTATCCGGTGATAGAAGCTCCCGAGTTTTTCCTCATCTAACGGAACCACTCCACACACAATCTTCTTGACGTAAGATTCGAACTCTTCCAATAGTGCAGGCTCCACTCCCATTGTAGACAGCTTCTCGCGAGCAATCGCTAGACGTTCTTTCGCACTCTCGTCTAACGTATTCCGATAGTATTTCTCGGCTTCTTCACCGTAAGCGCCCATAACGTCGCGGACCTGCGGTAAAGAGAGTTTTCGCACTTTACTCATGAGATTTTTCCTTCTAGGAAGATTGCTATAGCGAGACGAACAGCACTCAAATTTTCGGAATAGTGTGAAAAAATAAATTTATTTTCTATTCGTCGTCGAACTCGAAGAACTCGAAATGCACGTGATAAATACCTTTCGCTTTACCGCGCTCTATTTTCGTGCTTACCACTTCTTCTACGATCTTTGCTATTATCTTGTCCGCTTTTTCACGTTCTAATACTCCAGCAGCCACTTTCTTCCACGCGCTATCGTACTCGGCGATTGTTTCCGGTTTCGCTCCGTGTTGTAGCAGCGCGTTCTTACGTTCCGTGATCACCTTCTCTATTCCGTCGTCGGGTTTCGGACCGTAGAAGCTGTTCAAAGCGTAAGCGAGTTCGCTTACGACCATGCACAGTTCGTACGCATTGATAATGGTTTTTTCGTTAGACATGAGAGAGTTTACTTCTAGGAAGATTGCTATAGCGAGAAGTAGCGCATGTTTTTTTCGCCAGTGAAAGAAAAAATTTTCCTAAAACAATCCTTCCGCTAACGTTGGCGTAAATCGGTATTTCGCTAGTTCTCTATCTAACAATATATATAGACGTAACTCGAACGTGAAAGAGTTTAGGTCGTCGGAGATATATAGAACTTCGTAGTCTTCGCACGATAAACCCGGACGTTCCGGTAAGTCCGCATTCAGTATATATATGTCGCACTTCGCAAGATCCGCAGTTCCAGCGATCCGTCTCGCTATTTCCGTAAGTTCGAGCGTGATATTCGCGACGGTAACGTGTAACACTGGAACTTGATCATCGCCTATCGCTGGAAGTGTTACCGAAAACGGGAACGACTTCCACAATCCCTTCGTGTTTCGTACTTCGTTCGGATAGTTTACGACCAGCAGCGGATTATCTAACGCCGCGTGTTTCACTCGTAGGAACGCGGCGAGCGGAAGATCACTCTCAGTTCCGTTCATTGCTCGAACGAGTTCCGTCGGTAACGTTCTAGACATGTTATGGATACCGGACTAGAGAGTTCGTAACTCTATACACTTGCGCCAGACTGCTTTCGTTAGTCATGAGCTTAGCCTTTCGTGAGCTGACGAATGCACATTTATCCATTATTCAGAACAAGCATACCGACATTTAATCCTCCCACCCGAAACTTCGGTAGTATAGCATTCCGTCGGCATAATGACTATAATACTCTGGTTCGCTCCCCAGCAGTATACTCTTACAGAAAATACAGACGACATCTAGAGAGTACGATTTGCACCCAAATTCTTTCAGGTTGTTCTACGAGTTTAGCTGAAAGAAGTTGTGTTTGCTCACCATATTTGAGTCCAAATACTCGAATTTCTTTAGCTTGTTTCGTCTAGCGATTCTACCCAACATTGTTATATGGTAGTATGCTAAAGTGCCAACTCTATCAACTTGATCGTTCTATACGCCATATTCCTCTACAACTGGGAACAAATTTGGGAAGAGTAAAGACCAATGAAGCGTAACAAAGATGGAATTCTAATTCACGGTCCCGAAGGATTCGAAGGGATGCGTAAAGCCGGACGGCTTGTTGCTGAATGTCTAGATATGTTGGTCGAGGAAGTGAAGATTGGAGTTCGAACAATCAACTTAGATAATTTGATTCGGGAGTTTGTTTTTGATCATCGCGCCGAATCGGCAACGATCGGATATAGGGGATATCGGCATGCCTCTTGTATCTCGTTGAACGAAGTCGTCTGCCACGGTATACCGAGCGATCGTGTCTTGCAGGACAAAGATATTCTCAATATCGATGTGACGTTGATTCTTGATGGTTGGCACGGCGACCATAGTAGAATGTTTGCTTGTGGAAAGCCAAGTATCGACGATATGAAGCTGATGGATGCCTCTTACGACGGAATGATGGCAGGAATTCGCACGATAAAACCAGGAAGTCATCTGAACGATATCGGCGACGCGATCAGTCAAGTTGCGGGGGGTGTTGAATTGACAGCCAAAAAAAAAGACGAGCGTTCAATATCTGTCGTGGAAGATTTTTGCGGTCACGGGCTTGGTAAGGTCTTCCACGACGAACCTAAGGTTGTCCACGTTGCGAAGGCAAAAACCGGTCCTGTTTTGGAAGCCGGAATGTTTTTCACGATTGAACCTATGTTGAATGCTGGAACAAAAAAATGCAAAATTTTGAAAGACAAATGGACAGCGATTACACTTGACAAGAGGAAGTCGGCTCAGTACGAACACTCTGTTGGAGTAACAGAGAATGGCTTTGAAATATTTACAGAGTCACCGAAAGGTCTTCATACTCCTCATAGACTCAGTTAATGTTCCCGCATTTGCCCAACATTATTCAAGGAAGGAACTCAACATCTAGGACGTTGAAGGAACTATTATTAGCACCCGATGAACGTGTTGGACTTGTTTTTCAATAGTTTCAGACACCGTTAACGCGACTTTTTCAAAATAACAATGTACTGTTTCCTCGGCCTCCTCAATATATCTCAGCTTTTACAGCAAAAATCCTAGTTTTCCGCACTAAATTGCCCAAAGTATTCACTTACACACGTTGCCAAAAGGCTCTAGGCTTAAATGACGTAAATCCCGAGCCCTCTGTCAATCTTGATGAACTCGAAATTTCTCAAATTTGTTCTTGAAATCTGTGCGTTGAGAGCATTTGTCATCTAGTTTGTTATGCGGCGAGTACTCTACAATCAGTCGCAATATCCTACAGAAGAGCGAAAATTTGTTGCAGTTTTCTTAATTTTACTGTACAACAGTCGCTAAATCATTCTGTTCAAGGAGGAAAATCTCATGGCTGACCAAGAAAAAATCGACGAAAATGTAAACAATTGGACTAAAAACGCGGAGGAGCACGGGCGTATGGCGGCCCAACTTGCGACTCTTACTTCACAGGTTGATGGGCTAACTCGCTCTGTTGAAAAGTTAGAAGACGGTCAAATTAACGTTCGCACAGAGTTGAACGGTCAAATTGAAAACGTTCGCACAGAGTTGAACGGTCAAATTGAAAACGTTCGCATTGAATTGAACGGTCGGATAGACCTGACCTTGGATAAAGTTGAAAACGTTCGCAACGAGTTGAACGGTCGGATAGACCTGACCTTGGATAAAATTGAAAACTTTCGCAACGAGTTGAACGGTCGGATAGACCTGACCTTGGATAAAATTGACAACATTCGCAACGAGTTGAACGGTAGGATTGACAAGAATGGGGATAGAATTGAGAAAAATGGGGAAAGAATTGACGAGATTAATAAGAAACTTGGCGAGTTGAGTGCGCGTCTTCTAGAATTGAGTCGTCGACTAGAAGAAAGCATTAAACGGCAAGACGATTTACGTTCGTACATTGATAATCAGTTCAGTATGATTAGAGCAGAAGCGAAAGCAGATCGAGAAGAACAACGGAAGGAAGCGAAAGCAGATTTTGAGAAACTACGGAACGAAATACGTTGGATGGTGGGAACATTTCTCGCAATTACTGGATTAATCATAACCTTCTTAAAGCTCTTTCCCTTCTAGATATGTCTGGGTACATTATGTAGTTGAATCATTTCGGAAGTTTTGAGGATTACTGACGCTTCCTGACATGCTATAAAATCTGTGAGGTGGTTCCCAGTGAAAGCTACTACGCAAGTTCTTACGGGTCTGTTAATTCCAATTTGACCGCCTGAGCAATGTCATTTATCCGTCAATTCCTAAGTTTGTAACGATTTCGTTTCAAACACTGAAAAAGGGTTTCCATCTAAACCTTTCAATAGAGATATACATTAATCAAGCAGACAGCCAATCCTAATTGCTCTAAATTTCTCAAAGTCGTCCTTGAAATCCATACTTTTGAAGCTTTCGTAATCTGGATTGCAGTGCTTCAACTGCTATAAAGTCAGTCGCAATATCCCACAGAACAGCAAAATTCTGTTGCAATTTTCTCAGTTTTACTGCACAATAGTCGCTAAATTCAAATTCTCAAGGAGGTAAATTTCATGGCTGTTCAAGACAAAAGCAACGAAAACTCAGATTGTTGGAATAGAAACACAGAGAAGCATTCGCATATAGAGGTACAACTTGCGACCATTGCTGCCCAGGTTGACGGGCTAACTCGCCGTGTTGAAAAGTTAGAAGACGGTCAAATTAACGTTCGCACTGAGTTGAAAGGTCAAATTGAAAACGTTCGTATTGAGTTCAACAGTCGAATAGACCTAATCTTGGGTCTAATTGAAAACGTTCGCGCCGAGTTGAAAGGTCGAACTGGCAAAAATGGGGAAAGAATTGACGAGACTAATCTGAAGCTTGGCGAGTTGAGTGCGCGTCTTCTAGAATTGAGTCGTCTACTAGAAGAGAACATTAAACGGCAAGACGATTTACGTTCGTACATGGATAATCAGTTCAGTATGTTTAGAGCAGAAGTGAAAGCAGAAAGAGAAGAATTTCGGAACGACTTGCGATGGATGGTGGTAACATATTTCGTAATTGTTGGCTTAATGTTAATTATAGCGACTATATACCTATTACCACAAAATTTTGGAGAATGAGCGTTTCAAGAGTTTTCCGACTTTGGAAATTATTTTGCGCCCTTGCGACGATTGCAAGGCTTGCATAGCATCTGCAAGTTATCAATTTCTGTCTTTCCTCCTTCGCGCCAAGGGTCTATGTGATCGCCTTCCATTTCCTTGTACTCGAATTTCTTACCACAGCTCGGGCATATACCTTCACTCTCGTGGTATTTTTCCTCCTTCATAGATGTCGTAAACGCCCGAATGTTAAGGTGATGCTCGTCGTCCGAAAATACGTATTCGTAAATCCCTTTCTTGTTAGTCACTTCTTCGTCTTTGAGTAACCTAGCAATTTTTCTTTCTAGTTCTTCGACATCTATTTTATCGTTGCCGTATAGCCGGTGTAGTCTTCCCCAGTTAATGCCTTTCATTACAGAACGGTATTTTGGGAATGAATCTCTCACCCAATCAATGACTGTATTGAAATAATCCCACAGTTGGTCAGCGTTCGGTTTATGTTGGTGTTCTGCTAGAAAATGCTTGATCTTTCCTTCAGAGTACCAAATTATCGCTGTTTCTAAATAATCTTGACGGATTGCACTTCCGCTCAAGTATTTGCCGCCTACGTTGTAGGCGGGACTGTTAGGTTTGCTGAAATACCGTTTAGCCGATTCAACCCACGGCCCTCCATAGATTGCGTTACGAAGTTCCTGTTCACGCAACACCTCGCCTGCAATGTTGACAATCCTGAACCAATCCATAGTTTCGTCATCAGTGCCTTCGCAGAAATAGACAGTTAAAGGATATTCTAGAATTTTGGTTTGCTGTTCTTGCGACAGGTTACTGAAAAACTTATCATTACCAGAGATTACAATAGAGTATTCGCCTTCTACGTAACTGCATATTGATATTGTGCGTTGTTGGCCGTCAAGAACTTCAAACTGTTCACCGCGCTTAACCCAGTACATTACATTAAGAGGAAATCCCTTGAGCATTGAGTCAATTACTGCGTTTCGCTGCTTTACGTCATAAACAAACTCACGCTGGAATGCAGGACGAATGTCTAGTTTGCCGCCGTATCCAACAACACCTTCTTCTTGGTGGTCAAAGTAATCCTCGACGACTTCGCTAACTAGAATGGTTTGTTGCTTGATCTTCATAGCTTTCTCCTGATAAATACCCGTTTATACTTTTTCTCATATTGACCATCAGTCGTTTTCAAGACGGAAGCTCCGTTGAGATGTTTCAAAGACCGCTCTCTGTAGACCTTGGTTCGGATTGGTTCTTTAGTCCACATGTCCATCCCTAGTATTTCAAATTGATCGGGATTGTATTTTGCCAAAAACGAAATGGGAACTCCCATAATGCCATCGTAATCCCTCGGTATTTCGACCGTCTTACTTACCTCTATTGCATTGTAGTTGTCATATTTCGGGTACTTGGACTGCGAGAATTTTTCGTATAGAATTAATTTCTGATGGCGGTGTTTATGTTCTAAGTTTGTGTACCAACAAATAGCCGGAACCGTTACATACCGGTTTCCGGCTTCGTCAATTCCAGATTGAGAACCTGTCAACGGATAATGTTTAGGAACTGTGAATCGGAAACTTCCGTTGGTTTTCAGACCATACCAGCACTTGTTTGACTGAAATAGCGGGAATATGTCTTTGGTCGCCGTGGCATTCATATTCCCAAGAATTATGAATTCTCTTTCAAAATGGATTAACTGAGCGATGTACTCGCGAAACAGACTAAAGGGTGGATTAGTTACAATTATGTCTGCTTTTTTCAAAAACTCGATACACTCTTCACTTCTAAAATCCCCATCGCCGTGAAGCTCTCTCTCTCTCTCTCTCCATCAAAGAATCTTGCAAACGACGTTTCGGAATTGTGTTTAGAAAATAATGTCGAATCCTTGCTCTTGTAGCAAGTTGTCATTAAGAGTTTGAGGCCGTAATCGTGGAACTTCTTACTGAAGTGTTGATAGAATTTAGATTCTGTTGGATCGTCACAATTGCAATAGATAACCTTGTTCTTGAAATGATTCTTATAATGCCTCATTTCATCGTTGATGTCGTCGATACGGGTATAGAATTCATCATTCTTTCCCGTACGTGCCTTGTGCATTTGACTGTTCAACTTAGTCATTTGTGTCTCCATTATCTACAACCGCCTTCACCTTCTTCTGGTCGGTAGCCTTCGCGTTTTCCTTCATTTTCTGCTTACGTATGCGATCATTCCGAAACAGTGCCTTCGCAATGTTTTCAGGCGTGTCGTTTATCGGCTCAAATATCTTACCCCTCGTCATTGGACTTTCCTCGCGCCTTCAATTGACTATACGAAAGCTGCTTGCCAGACATATTCTTTGCGATGAAGCACATGAAATACAGCGTACCGCCTTTACGGAGATTTGAACGTGTTGCAAATTCGTCTATATAAGCCGGTAAATGCTTGACAGAAACCCAGTGATGAACGCCTGTCACTCCCCGTTTCATTAGGCTCCAGAAACTTTCGATGCGATTAGTATGCGCCATCCCGAGAACATATTGATTAGCTGAATGCTTAACAGCGGTATGTTCGTAACCAAGTTTCTTCAACCCTGCATAACTCTTGTGGCCATCGGTGTAGACTGTGCTACCTTCTTCTACCGTGTCCTGTATGAAACCTTCTAGAGTTTCTTTCTTCGTATCCTCTATAGGTTTAGCGACAATATAACCTGTCTCACGTTCGACCGCTCCTAGAACCCCCGCCTTACCTACGGGACCGCGGCCTTTATTCTGTTTCTTGTGTTCGTGTTTGTTACTCTCCTTGCCACCAAAGTAAGTTTCGTCTACCTCAACTTCCCCTGTTAGTTTTGGGTTATCTAGTGAATAGGCTTCACGGATACGCATGGTCATATACCACGCGGACTTCTGAGTAATGCCAAGATCATGTGCTAACTTTGTGCTCGGTGTTCCCTTGATATTAGTCGACAACAGGAAGATCGCAATGGCCCACTCGCGAAATCCAATCTTGGAATCGTGCATCAATGAACCTGTCTTTGTGCTGAAGTCTTTTTTGCAATCGCGGCAACGAAACAGACGTTTATCAAGTTTCTTTCGTTCTAACACTCTCTTGCTACAACAATGAGGACATTCAACTCCGTTCTTCCAGCGTTCTTTAATGAACCAATGTTCCGCGGATTCGTTGTCCGGGAATTTTCGAGAAATTTGCAACAGGGAAAGTTTAGGTGATTTCACGCGGATACTCCGATACTATAGGAGTCTTATACACTAAAACCGCGTTTTTTGCAAGCACTAAATTGAGCGTTTTGTGGTAATAGGTATATAGTCGCTTTAATTATCTACATGCTCGTTCCCGTGTAGTATGTCTGCGAAAAAAAATGCCGTTTATTGGTTTCGGACTTTATGGAAAATACTGCTCCTTATTGAACTGCTATAAAATCTGTAAAGCGGCTCTCTAAGCCAGTTGCTTAGCAAGTTCGCGTAGATCTAGTGATTCTATCGAGATTGCCAAAAATAAAAAACATTTACTGACGATTCTATAGATGACTACGTCGTCATTGAATCTTTATTCGTTCTAAAGGCATTACCCCAAACAAAACTTTAAGCTCCGTCTAGGTCACTGCCCTATAGTAATTACAACACTTCCAAAATCGCAGACTAGATCGCCACCTGACCAACACAACTCTGCACGTCTTGAAATGTTGATGGCAGCATTCAAATCGCTATTGATTTCAATACCGCACTCCGAAAAGGTGTGGACGCGTTCGGAAAGTGACAGCTCCTCCTTAACCCTACCACATCCAGAACACGGCTTGCTCGTGTTTCGCGCAGACACTTGAATGACCTCACCCCCAGCCTCTTTCGACTTGTAGGTAAGCATAGTTTTCAAATATCCCCAGCCTTGTTCTAATATACGCCGCGACAAACTCTTGTTCTTCGCCATATTAGGTATCTGTAATTCTTGTATCGCAAGGTTTGAATGACTGTTGAAGATTTCACGTGAAACCCAATGCAATGCATACCGTTCTGTAATCCGTAGCCGTTCATGTTCTTTCGCCAACTTAAACTTTACTGCGTGATGTGCGTTACTTCCCTTTGTGCTAGGTTTGATATGGTTACCTGATTTACCTTTACGGGGTTGCAAGTGTAGATACCTGTCCAACGCCGTCATCTTTGAATGATTGCAATTGCCAATCTCCTTTCCGTCCGACAAAACAGCCGAAGAGTTCATACCAAAATCTACACCGACTAAAGGAGCATTCGATGACATAACCTCTTTAAGCTGTTCTACAAAGAACTAGACTGCCACACGTAACGCCGTCTTGACTATACGAACCAACTTTATCTTAACTTCTGAAATTGATCTGACCTTAGAGGCTAAACGAAAAAACATCTTTCCCGATACTCTTGCATTGATCCGGTCAGCTATTGCTAAGATTCGTTACTTACAGTTAGGAGCAACTGCCATAAAACTTCAAAATTCGGGTAGAAAATCTCAGAATCCGTTCTACACTATGAGATTTTGCGCTTAAAACTGAAGTTCATTCCCCACACTTTCGACAAATGTAACTTTACCAACTTTTTTCGTTTAGCCTCTTAGACCCCGGCAATCCCGTGATCTTCTTGTTTGACAGTATTCGGGAACTATCCATCTCTAAACACCTAATCCGAAACTGTTTCGAAACAAAAAGTTTGGAAAAACATCTAAAAAAATTTGCTGTTTCGGCGACTAGTTAGCCCCAGAATAAGGCAGTTGGCGATTCAGTTCGAGTACAATTCATCGAAATTCGAACGAGTAACGAGTTTCGCAAAAGTCTCAATCTTACGATTTAATCCTTTAGAGGATGAACGAAAAGGTATAAAATTGCGTACTCTCGAAGGGCTGGGAACTGAATGTCCACTTAAACAGGAAAAGTTTAGGTAGTTTAGAATGAAATTATGGGGTTTTGGGCAAATTTTTTGAAGTTTTCTAACAGTACTCCATCGTTCAGTATCGAATCTCGCCAAGATTTCGCTGAACTAGAGCGTTAGCGAATCAAGTTGATTGTCTCAATCTCTTCCGTTTTTTAATAGATGAAGTTTCGGCCTTCGGTAGTTGCGTCAAGATGAATTTGTTCATTTGTTAAGCTGGAGCCTCAATTTACATCAACTTGAGCTGCAAACGCTCTAATGTACGAAGCTTACTAGCGGAGATTTTTAGTTTAGTCTCTTAAACCTAGGTTTGTAGCCTTCCTTCTTATAGAATCTTTTGAAGGCATTACATAATCGCGTCAATGACTATCGTTCTGAAGTCACATTATACAGCGCAAGCACTTCGTCTGTTTCGTATAGCTCTTTTAACTTCGCACAGCACACGAATAACCCTAACGTCTCGTTTTTGTGTCATCGTAATGCTTGATAATCTGCTCAAAAAAATTGATTATAAAACCAACGATCTTTGGCCAGTCGCATACTAATTGCTTTATGAACAACCTTCGTGCAAAGTGCAAGCTACTCCAAAGTCCTAATAACTGTTACAAGCGTTGGAGTTGACATATTTACCTTGATACCATGGTAATCTCGTTATAGCAAAGTCCAATATATATTCGCCCATCTATTCACTTCCCAATATCGTCACAAATTTATTTTGAACACTCAAAAAGGTTTCCGGCAAATCCTTGCAGTAGAGAGCGAATCGTTCAAAACTTAGCACGTACAGGTTTCGTATGTTGCTGTATCTGAGATTCTGTAGGTTCCATTAGCCCGCAACCGTCTCATTCAAATCTGGATCGATCTCAATACCTCTCGCACAAACCGCATACAGCCGTTAGGAATGAGAATATCCCGGCCTAGAATCACTCTATCTTAGATACGAATCACTCGCGTTTCGTTTGAACGCTTGACTATCCTTGCCTTCAATGATTCTTAACTTTTGGCACAACATCAATTCCAGCAAGTCCGATCCCTGTTCTAATGTACTTCGCGGCAAACGTCTGTTCAGTAATTGATTTCAGAATCTTTAGTTTGCGCCAAGACTAGGCCATCAAGAACTCCCCAAAATCGAGCAGAATCACAATTCATTGTCTGTTAGACCGAGAACATCCTTGAAAGCGAGCATAATAAGGATTCTACCGATTCTCTTAACACAAGGTTAATGACCCCTCCAACAACATAACAATGTCGTAACTCGCGAAAAAACAAGACTCGAGACAACATCCGCATTTACCGCAAACAATATGCGAAAATTTTGTTATCTGTGGTAAGATACAAGACAGTCAACATTTACTAAACTCTGCCCATCATAATTTAGGTTATCTAACCATGCGAGAGCAATACAAATCGGCTTTGAGCAGTTCCTCTGATGCTGTATACACGGAGTCTGGACTTCAAGGTCTAAGTTACAATAATAATACTACAGATCATCGCGGGATTCGCATGTCTTCTTCGTCTTCCTTATCACCGCGAAGACGCGTTTTGAGATCAGTCTCACCGCTTGCCATTACTGGATTGGCTACGCTCGGATTGTGGTCTGCACCTGGCAACACACAATCGTGTTCGGAGAGTGTGAATTCTTCAACAAAAGTGATGACGGTGAATTGTTCAAGTTCATTTACAGCGCAAGCAGGGATAAATATTACAGGAAGTGATAATGCGGTAGTTATGAACATCGCATCTGGCGCGGCATTGACGCAGACTGGGTTCACTGGCGTGGCTATACGTGTATTCACTAAAGGAGATGGTATTACTCTCACGCAGGCCGCTGGCGGCGGAGTAATCTCAGGCGCACAGGCACTTTATATTCGAGCGGGTTCTGATCCAGGTTCGGGTCTTACAGGATCGATCAGCGTTACACTAACAGGGAATATAACTACTAAACAAAATTTAAGTACTGGAATAATTATAAGAAACAGACATTTTAACTCAGACGACTATCAATCTGGAACATTAAATCTCGCTATGAATAATCTGAGTGCTGGCGGATATGGCATAAATATGGGCGGCGGCGGTGATATAACAATTACAGCAAACACTATTAGTGCCGACAAAAGTCCTATTCGAATAAGTCAATATGGCGGTTCGGGCTCTACTGTAACAATCAATGTATCGACGGTAAATTTAACCAACAGTTTTGCGTTTGGCGACATCCGTTCCCAAGGAATTACTATTGATTCAAAAAGCGGAGGAAACATTAGTATTTCTGCACGATCAATTTTCGGTGGACAGCATCCGATTTGGATTGACCACAACGGTGCTGGGACAATAACGATTTCTGCTGCCAACCTTGGGGCAAACAGAGCGGTACAGAATAACCAGTCACGTGGGTCATATGGAGTAAGGATAGCTCGAACCGCATCGTCTTCTGGCCCTACAACAATTACAATAACTGGTGATCTACCTAGAACCAAACAAGGTGTCGATTTTCTACATTCTGGCTCTTCAGGATCGGTGACCATAAACGCCTATTCGATCAGAACGACTCAGCGCGGATTTAGCATCCGGACCAACGACGCGGTAACCGTAAGTGGATCGAGCTCGGCCAATCCCTTGACTATCACTGTATCTGATCAAACCAACGGTTCCGAAGCGATAAAAATTATTCGTAACTCAAGCTCTGCCAAAGGAAACATATCGGTAAATTTGGCTGCTGCAACGAGTCCTAAATCAAACGTTGACGTAAGAAACAGTGGCGCAGGAAATATATCAGTTACCGCTGCTGGATCCCTAGTTACTAACTCTACGGCGAATTCTACTGCAATTTTACTTGTAAATAGTTCGAGTGCAGCGGGTAGCGTTTCAATATCGGCCAGCAATATCAATTCCAAAAATTTTGGTATCTACGTCAGTAATCAAGGAAGTGGAGGAACAACCATAACCGCTAATGGGACAATTACAGCCCAGTTAGACGGTATTGAAGTTAAAGACAGTAATTCGGGTGAGGTTACAATTAATTTGACTTCAAATACAAGTATTAATATCGATAACACGAGATCAACTGGTCGAGTAGGCCTAAAAGTTGCAAAGAGCGGTACGGGAGATGTCACAATTTCGGCTGGTTCTATTTCATCCGTTCTAGAGGGTATCATTGCTGGAACTGATGACGGCGATCTTTCGATAACATTAAGCGGAGATGTGACAGCAGGTACACTTAGCAATTCGAGATACATTGCTGCCATCTACAGCATAACCAATAACGGTGACGCAACTATCGAATTAAACAGTGGAACAACTATAAGCGCGGGCGGTTATAGAGGTTTAGGAATCTGGGCCAAAGGGTCTGGAGCCGTCTCGATAAAAGCCTCCACCGTGAAGGCCACTGGAAAGGGTATTTACGTAAATACCCTAGGAGCCGTGACGATCGGTCCATCGACTTCCACGACTTTGTTAAAAGTCACGAGTACTAATGAGACTTTAGGACAAAACGCGATCCAAGTTAATCGCGGTTCTAGCGCTAGCGGCAATATTTCGATAACAGCGTATGACGCGGTGAGTAATAGAAATGCTGTCCTAGTGGTTAATTCCGGAACTGGTAATATTTCGCTTAACTCGTCGGGGCTAATACGAACGAGAGGTAGTCTCTCTACAACAGCCGTTTACCTAAAAAATGGGAATTCCGGTACGGGAAGCGTCAGCGCTACGGTTAAGAATGTGAGTTCAACAAATGCGGGTATTAATATAAAAAATTCCGGAACCGGTGGAACTACAGTAACCGCAAGCGGTACAGTCAATGTTATAAGTTATGGTATCAGGGTTTATGACAGACGAACAGGAGACATTTCGGTAACGTTAGCATCTGGAGCTAGCATTTCCACATCGTCTGCTGCAAGGGGCCGACGGGGCATATACGCTAGGAAAGGTGGGGGAATCACTGCAAATGGAGATGTAACAGTTTCTGCTCTAGGCGCAATCACTGCGGCAACGGATGGAATCTATGCTGCTGCAGGTCTAAATAATGATGTCACAATAACAGTAAATGGGAACATTACTGCGGGTACAACCACGCAAGCGTCTATCGTAAACAATGCTGCTATCAAAGTCAGGACTGGGGGAACCGGTTTTGCCGACATAATTATTCAGGGAGGAGTAATTTCAGCAGGTACAGCAACCGGTGCAAAAAGTATTATGCACGGCTCGGGTCGTACCAAAGTTACATTTAATGGAGGGACGCTTGCTAGCCCCGCAGACTTGGGAACAGAAATCGACGCTTTCTTAATGCATAGCGGCAATCTAAATGCCAATGTAAATCTTGGTTCGGGAGACGATTCGTTCACTTTTAATGGAGGCACGATCAGTAGCGGCGCGACCATAGATGGTGGAGCAGGAACAGATTCACTACTAATTAATACCGGAAGTTCTTTTAACTTTAGCGGCGCAATTAACTTTGAGTCTGTATTTTTAGGAAGTCGGACAACATTTACACCGTCAGCTGCCCTACTCAGTTTTAACAATATTGATATTGATGGCACCCTTGATTTTTCAGATAATAACGCTGGCGACGACATTGGCTTTACTACCAATTTGTCAGGTGACGGCCTACTCATTCTAGATGCTAGGTTTACCGGTAGCAATCCGGTCGTGGATAGTTTGGATGTTACCGGCAACATACGTGGGAGCCTGAAAGTCAGAATTAACGACTTAAGCACGAGCGGCCAATCTCGAACCGCCGGCCCATTTACAGTATTGACAGTTTCTGGAACAGCAACCTCTGGAGCGTTGCGTCTAGAGAATAATTCAATAATTTCGGGTAACTATTCGTATACGATTGAATACCAAGCTTCAAGTAAATCGTTCCGCTTGGTTGGATTGCGATCGACTTTGAGATGTACCGAAGGAACGCCGCTTGGAGTATTCACGTGTGCAGGCGCGGTTGCAGATACCGAGTCCATGATCAAATCCGGTGCCACGAACATAATTGCGACGCTAGATAGTTCCGCGACAGTAAATATATCAGCAGATGTCGCCTTTCGTCTAACGGGTGGTAATGGTCTGAGTTTCTCACAGGGTAGCGGAGGTAGCAATTTCTCCGCATCCGGGAATGCCAAAGGAATCGTTCACGCCCAAACTACAGGTACAGGAGCGGTTTCAATTTCTGTAGCCGGTTCAGTTACGATGTCAACGGGTGGTACTAATATAAGTGCTTTTTATGCTAAGGCGACGACAGGTAATGTCACGATCAGTTCGTCTGGAGGTATCTCCATCTCAACGACAGCTGGGGTTGGGCATGGTGTGAGGACTATAGCAACAACTGGAAATATTTCGATTAACTTTTCTGGTGAGGTCGACGTACAAACTTATGATAAAGCCTATGGAATTGATGCACAAGCAACGACTGGAAATATAACAATATCCGCTCCGGGAGGTGTTGATGCACAGGGGTCCCATCGCAATTCTATGGCCATACGTGCCGTAACGACGACGGGGGATATTTCTATTACAACCTCAGGCGAGGTACGCACAAATGGATCTGGCCAGAATATCGTTGCCCTAACGGCTGGTGGGGATATTACGATTAATACGCGAGGAATTCAGCAAGGTCGTTATTCAATTTCAGCAAATAATACGTCTTCTTCAACAGGAGATATAGACATAACAACTAATGGAAACTTAACTGCAACTGCTTCAGTGTTTTATATCCATAATAGTGGTGCCAATAGTATCACAATCAATTCATCGGGAAATTTGGCTGGAACATTTTCTAATAACCATAGCGTCATTTATGCTAATCATTATGGAACCGGCTCAATTACCATAAGCAGTTCCGGTAACGTAACCGGGGGGAAATATGCGATTTACGTCGAGGGAGCGGGGGCATTATCCGTAAATATCCTGAGTGGCACGGTATCTTCAAGACTTACTGGTGACTATCCAGAAAATTATGCTGGAATTTATGTTAAGAACTCTTCCAATGCTGTTGGCCCCGTTTCTGTCAGCGTTGCGTCTGGGGCAACCATTGTTGGACCGACAGGGATTGAAATACGCGATTTTGGTAGTTCTCAGAACATTTCAGTTTCCTCATCGGGAACCGTATCTGCTACATTAAGCGATGGAATCTTTGTTTCTCAATGGACTAGCGGAAATGTCACGGTAAATACGAACACAGTGACTTCAAGTGGTGGTAGAGGTATCGCAGTTGCGACACCTCGTCGTGGAAACACGAGCGGTACTGTATTGACTTCGATTACGCTTCTATCCGGTGCCAGTATAACTTCAAGCGGAACTGGAATCTATGTAACTGGAGGTGGTGGAACCGGTATTAACACCGTCATATCAGCATTGGGTTCAGTAACAAGTAATTCGGCTGACGCGATTTATGTCAAACAATCGTCTAGCGGAGGCGGGACAGTTTCAATCAGTGCGGCTGGCAATCTAACAGCGAGTGGAAGGCACGGAGTTCATATAAGAGCTGACGGAACTGGCGGCGACAAAACCATTACGACAGGAGGAACGATTACTGCCAAGCAACGCGGAATTTACGTTAAGTCGTCTCAGAGTGGTGGAAGCATAACCATTTCGGCAACAGGAGCGATTACAGCATCTGGTAAACACGCCATTGCTATAGATCCGAGAGGGCCTGGTGCAATGTCCATTACGACGGCCTCGATTGCAGCTGGAAACTACGGAATTTACATTGATAGTGGTTACAGTCGAGGAACCTCTGGGGATATCTCAGTCACGGTCACTGGCGATATTGTTGTGACAGGAGCAGATACAAACGCTGGTTCGGCGGGGATACTGATAGATATGGAAGGAGATCATGTTGGAGATATTACGATCTCAGTCACGGGTGATGTCAGCTCGACCGGGTCTGGAATGCGGATCGGACATTACGGGGATGACTCCTCCGGAGACGTAAATGTAAGCATTTCCGGCACTATGACAGCAGGCCGAGACGGTATCGTTGTTTTCGCGTCCGGAAATCACGATATTAGTGTAACCTTCACGGGAACAATGTCTGTTGCGAGCGATGGTGTAGAACTCTATTTAGATGATGGCTACAGTGGAGACTTAACCCTAGTGGTGAGCGGTTCGGTCACCTCGAGTGGAACATCAGGAACCACCGCACTCAGTGCTTACAATGAATCGTCCGGTAACACGTCTATAACCGTTTCTGGCACGGTTAAATCGGCACAAGATTACGGAGTGTTTCAACGAACATTCAGTGGTGATGTGACCTTTGTCAGTCATTCTGGGAGTGTCATTGACGGTAAGAAAGTCGGTGTTTGGATTCAGAATAAACAAAGCAATGCTAATAACGCAACAGGCTCTAGTACGATTACAGCTTCGGGTACAATTAGAGGAGGTTTGAGTAGTTCAACCGCGAGAAACGGTCTTGAAGTTAGGCATTACGGAACGAACTTAGTTCTATCAGCCGAAAATGTAGAAGGAACCAAGCACGGGATTGAAGCCGTTCACGGCAGAGATGGTAGCACCTCAACGGGAGCTTTCACTGTTACAGTTACTGGAGATGTAACAGCCTCTGGAGCGAGTGCTGAATACGGAATATTTCTGCGTTCGTTCTCAAGCGCACCAACGGTTTCACTTACGATTAACTCAGGAGCGAGTGTAACGGGCGTAGCGGGCGGAATAAAAGTTGAAACGATAGCTTCGAGTGGTACGACTATATCAACCATGGGAGCGATTTCAGGTACACGTAACGGGATCGTTGCAATAAACTCGTCTGGAAACAACTCACTCACGATTGGGGATGATGTAACCGCAACAGCTTCAGGTGCTAAAGGACTGTCACTTTTTACGAATAATGGAACTTCCACTATCGTTGTTAACAGCGGCACTATCGCCGCCGAAGTCGCAATCTCCGACGATGAATCCAATACCTCAGTCACAGTCAACTCGGGAGCAACAATAAGCGGAGAGATTAGACTGTCTGCCGGTGTAGATGTTTTGACATTTGAAGCGGGTAGCAGTTTTGATCGCACGAAGATATTAGATGGGGGTGAAGATGCTGGTACCGACACCTCTGTAGATGAACTCACATTGAATACCGGAGATGGAGCATTAGAAACCACCAAATGGATTAACTGGGAACGTATTGTTCTAGGAACGGGTACAACTTTCACTGCAGCGGGGGCATTAACTGTCGCAACTGACGAGCTCAAACTTTCTGGCACTATTTCTATGGCAAATGAAACAGTTGGCGATACACTGACGGTTTCAAACAATTTTTCTGGTAATGGCCTAATAGTAATAGATGTCGACTTCCTAACGGGGACAGCGGATACCGTGGTGGTCAATGGAAACGTTACAGATGTAAAAACCATCAGAATCACAGATGAATCTGGTCCAGGATTTATACTAGATGATTCAATAGACATTATCACGGTTGCTGGAACTGTTACAGCATCTGCTTTTACAATTGGGAGTAGCCAATTTGTTTCCGGGTCTTACCGGTACTCACTAGTTTTTGATTCCAACACAAAAACTTTCACACTCTCAGGAGAAGCACGAAATATACGCTGTATCGCCACCTCCCTTGGAGTTTATGGATGTACCGGCAGTGTTGCTGTTTCTGAATACTTTCTCGCCGAAGGTAGCACGAGTTTAGTCGCTACCTTGAGCGGAGATACAACATCTAATGTTCAAGGCGGAAGAGCCTTTAATTTTCAAAATCAAGCTGGCATAACAATTACTCAAGTAGCCAATGGAGGTGAACTCAGTGCCTCTGGTGCTTCGACGGGCGTAATCTATGCCTCATCATCGGGCGACGGAAACGTATCCATCAGTCTGACAGGAACTGCGAAATTGGATAGCAATGGAAAGACCATAGATGCGCGTTCCACCAAGAATGGAAACGTCGTTGTAAAATCGACGGCTAAAGTTACGGCCTCTCACCCAGCTGCTACGGCTGTCTACGTCATTGGACACGGAGCCAGAGTTGAAATTGACGTAAACGAAGTGTCTGCAGGCAATGCAGGTGTTCATGCAAAGAATATCGTCGGAGCGACGACTGTTCTCACACGAGGGACTGTCACTAGCAGTGGAACAGGTGTGTACGCCTACAGTAAGGCTTCAACCGTCACGGTAAATGCTTCAGGAGGGGTTTCAGCAACAAGAAGCGGACTCGTTGCGAAGAATACTGGCACATCTGGATCTGTAACGGTACGAGCAACCGGAACGATCACTGCCAATAACGTTGCTATTTACGCGATGAGTAAGGAAGGCAGTGTCAATGTTAACGCAGTTGCAATTTCTGGAAACGGTTCCGGTGTTGTTGCGAAAAACACCGGAACTAAGGGAGCGGTAAATGTTACAACAACTGGCGAAGTTTCTACCAGTGGAACTGCGATTTACGCGTCTAGCAAAGAAGGAAATGTTAACGTCACTGCTTCGGCTACTACGGGTAATTCGAGTGGTATTGTCGCCAAGAATGAAGGAACGTCTGGGTCTGTATCAGTTACAGCAAATCAAACTGTGACGAGCAACGGTACGTCTATATATGCCATGAGCATGGAGGGAAGTGTTACTGTTAATGCCCTCACAGTAACAGGAAACATTATAGGTATAGAAGCTAAAAACACAGGAGATGCTGGCTCAGTTGCAATAACGTCAACTGGAATGATCACAAGTAGCGGAACTGCAATCAAAGCTTCGAGCGTAGCAGGTTCGGTTTCTGTAAACATAGCTTCCGCTGCAGGAACGTCTAGTGGGCTTGTTTTGATGAACTCTGGTGATTCGGGGTCAGTCACGGTAACGTCCACAGGACTGGTTAAGAGTGATGGAGTAGCCCTTTATGCTTTGAGCAAACAGGGCGCAGTTAATGCAACAGTTGGGAATGTAGAGGGAGGGAATGCTAGCGGAATCGTACTGAAAAACACGGGAACGTCTGGTTCTGTCACAATAAGGTCTACAGGAACCCTCAAAGGTAGTGCTAACGTCCTTTACGCGATGAGCGAAAAGGGTGCAGTTACAGTTAATGTAGGTGATGTGGAAGTTATACGTCCCTCCCCTCCTCCACCACCAACAACTGGCACTGGTACCAACACTGGAACAAATACTGGAACTAACACCGGCAGTAATACTGGTACCAACACTGGAACTAATACTACACCGCCACCCCCTCCTCCACCGAATCCTGATGCACACGGAATTATTGCAATATCGGAAGGTTCAGGAGCAGTTTCGGTTACGATTACAGGAACACTTGACGCAACAGGGTCAGGCGTTCGTGCTTATAGCAAATCGGGAGCCGTTACAGTAAATGCCGTGCGAGTCAGTGCAACGAAAGACGCAATAATCACTACAAACTCTGGTGGTACAGGTGATGTCGTCGTAACAACAACAGGATCTGTCTCAAGTATGAGCGGTAACGCTATTAATACCCGAGTTCAAGGATCTGGTGGAATAGACATCAATGCTGGCGATTCCGTTACAACCGATAATGGCACGGCGATTTATGCTTTTGTTTCCGAAAGTGGAACCACTATTACTATAGATGCTGAAGAAGTTTCGGGGCAACGCAACGCTATAAACGCTTGGAATAATGGTAGCGGGGCCATAACAATTAATCTCAGCGGGGCTATAGTAGCAAGAACCTCCGATGCTCTTAGAGCAAGGCACGATAATGGTCGGGCGATCAACATAACAACTGCTCATCCAGTTACAGGTGGAGCCGCTGGCGCAGGCATTAACACCTCAACATCCGGTTCGACAACTATCACACTAAATCCGGGGGCTTCCATCGGTGGTGGAAACGGAATAGCCATACGCAATGGTGATGGACCTTCGATCGTCACTGTAAATTCGGGGGTGACATTATCGGGTAGAATAGAACTCGGTGGAGGAGCTGATCGATTAACGTTGGCGACTAACTCTTTTGGAAATTTCAAGCTCGATGGAGGCGGGGGAACTGGCGATGTTCTAACAATTAATTCGGGATCTATTGCTCTAAGAAAAGACCAATTCGTGAATTGGGAACAAATAATATTGTCGAATCCAACGAGTTTGGTTGTCCGAGGAGAACAGTCGATTGACGTAAACTCGCTTACCATGAAAGGAACACTTGATCTTCAAGATGGCGAAGCAAACGATACATTAACAGTTTCTGGAGCGTTTGTTGGAGGTGGTCGACTTACCATTGATGTCGATTTTGCAGCTGGGCTCACCGACCAATTAATAGTCGAAGGTGCTGTATCCGATAAAACAACAATAAGTTTACGCGATGTGTCTCGCATTGGCGGCCGGGAAAGAAGTATTCCTGTCGTTAGAGTTAGTGCTGCGTCATCATCAACAGCATTTGAATTAGATAGAATCTATTCGTCTGGCGGTGTTAGCTATACTCTTACATACGACTCGAATCAAAATGCTTTTGTATTGGCTGGCATTCCGGTAACTGGTCCGATGTTAACAGCGATGCCGATAACATTATTTGATGCTTTTGCTAGGGCACCTAGCATGCATCAACGAATCGGTGGTAAGCATCTTAGAGATGGCGAAGGGTCATACCGTACATCGACTTGGACTCGAGTGATCAGCGGAAATCGCAAGTATGGAACTATGGGAGGTGGATCTTCTGAATTTGAAACTGCAACGCTCGGGTACCAAGCTGGCTATGATTTTGCCGTCTTGAAGAATCCAGAAGGAGTCTGGATTTTCTCATTCACAGCTCAGAATTCTACGATTGAGACCGATATTGTCACCAATAGTGAAACAGGGGTGTTCGAGTCTACGGGTATTGGGGTTGGAGCAACTGCTACTTGGTATCGTAACAATGGAATGTATCTCGATTTACAAAGCCAATTTAACCAGATCATTACTGATCTAAGTTCTGCAAACTCGCTAAACATTCTAAATGAAGATAAAGCCTCAGCGCAGTTTATAAGTTTCGAGATAGGGCAGAGAATGGAGATTAGCGAGGATATTACGCTCGTCGCTCAGTTTCAAACTTCTTGGGGGCGTGTGATTTCGCAAACTGTAGATGCACCTAACGGACTAGCAGAGTTTGGACTTGAAGGCGGGGGAACGCTCCGATTAGGCGGTGGTGCTGAGTTTGGAAAAATGGGTGAAACGAAGTTCGAAGGTTATATTCGAGGCAATATCTATCACGACACTATGGACTCTTGGGACGTAAACTTCGCTTCAAGAACTTTCTCTGACCAGATTGAGTCGCCTACGTCACTTGAAATTGTTGCTGGAGGTTCACTTGCGATTACTGATAAAGCGATGTTCTTTATGCAAGGAACGTACCGAAATACTGTCGGGGGCGACTTCCCAGATGGAACTGAACGACCGTCGCTTGGAGACCTATCTGCCGGAATTAGGTGGTCTTGGTAAACAGTACTAAAGGTTTAAGACCGGAGTATTTTTCGGGTTTGAGGCGCATTCTAAAGAGGCTGTTAAGAAACTGCGGGACAAAATGGAGCCATATAGCAAAGAATACTTTCTTCGATTTGAGGCTGTCCCAAAAGACCAATCTGAAAAAAAGGACAATTGTCATTGACAGCCGCAGAAAATTTTTTTGCTACACCGAAACTGTTTGCGGAGAAGAACAAATAAATTGGAAAACGTCACTCTGACGTTTTGGATTTGAAACCTATAGATAAGTGGGAATATGGAATGCTTTTTTGTCAACAGGTGCAATTGTGACATATTCAGCGAGTACAATACCGGGTTCGCAGTGAGTATGACTACTTCGCCAACTTATCTCAAGTTAATAGACGATAACAATTTTTCACCTACACCCACATCTAACTTTCCATGATTATCTAAATAGCGTAATCGGAAAAACAGAGAACTATATGAAAACGCGGCACGAGCAAAAACTTGATCGTCTTAATGATGTTTACTCAGTTACAATCATTGAAAACGTGAGTACTTTGTCTAAGTTTGTAAAGGATTGACCAAGAGTTTCTCGTCATAGAGAGATAACGTAGAGATGAGAAATCCATTTTTGTTCCGATCTTCTGAACGAATAATTCATGACGACAACTTTGTCGAATTGTTCGGGGCTAAGGCTATCAAACTGCTTTCCGAGCTGGACAATCCGTGGGACGGTATCAGTATCATTAGAAGTGCACCAGGTGGCGGGAAGTCAACACTTTTCCGGCTTTTGACCCCTCGATCGCTCAAACTAGTTTGTAAGTACACTCATAACGCAAATGTCCAAAAAACATTTCGGCTATTGAGACAGGTAGGTGCCGTCAACGAAAATGGTCCTGACATATTTGGAGTTATGATCGGATTTTCTAGTGAGTACAGATATCTTCCAACTGAGAATCATACCAACGGACCGTTTAAAGCACTTCTGAATGCTCGAATCGTTATATCAAGCATCCGCTCTGCACTTGATTGGTTCGGTAAATCCTATCCTGAAAATTTAGCAGACATTCATTTCTCTTGGCAACCAGAGTCTGGTTCGACGATCCCTAGTTCAGCAGATGGTTTAGACCTCTTTAATTGGGCTTCGAAGATTGAAGATAAATTTTTTGCTCAACTAGATAGTCTAGATACTGACAATGCAAACTACTGCAAACATCTACGTCTTGACGGTCTAAAATGGTTTTCTAATGCAAAAATTTTCAGCAAAGATACGGAGCTAACTGCGAAACGAACTCTGTTGCTAGACGAAATACACTCATTGAGTTCAGTACAACGCGAACGACTTCTCACAATTATCATCGAGTCTCGGGAAAATTGCGGAGTTTGGATCGCAGAGCGTACAGAAGCGTTAACTGATTATGAATTTCTAAAAAATGGAGCGTTACGGAATCGCGATTATCAAGCAATTATTAATCTCGAAGAATGGCGATCAAGACCGAAGTCGTCTAAATCTTTCGAAATCTTCCTGAATGATGTCGCTGATATTCGAGTATCTAAAGCCTCAGGCTTTGAAGGGCATTACTTTAGAAGTTTTATAGACGACAACCTCGAGTACAGTTTATGGGAAAGAAAGTTAACTCAGAAAATTGATGAAGTAAAACAATCTATTCGCTTGAATGCGGAGGCGAAACTATATTCGAATTGGGTTGAATATTTAGACGAAGAGAGATCAAGTACTTTGGAAAAAGCAATTCGCTGGAAGACTGTCGATATACTGTCCCAACAAGATCAAAAAAAAAAACAGCAAGATTTGTGCCTCCCCTTTACAGTCGAGCAATTTAAAGAACGCGAGTCAGGAGCCCGTATTTTGGCGCAACACTTCCTTTTGACTGAGATAGAAGCCCCTGTTTATTTTGGATTCAAAACTCTCGCAGGAGTCTCATCTTCGAATGTCGAACAATTCCTGGCCATTACAAGTGAAGTATTTGAACGGATTGCGAGCAAAGTTGCTCATGATAACGATTTCTCGTACACTCTAAACTCTGAGATACAAGATAAACTGATCCGCAAATTTGCAAAACAGAGGTGGGAAGATTTAATCTATCGACTTCCCAAAAGTTCCTACGGATTAAATTTTCTCAAAAACATAGGGGAATTCTGTAAGAGAAAAACCTTTCAACCTAATACTCCATACGCAAATGGGGTAAGTGGGGTCGCAATCACTGTCGCTGACCGCGACAAGCTTGTTGATTATCAATCGAAAAATGGAAAGCCTAATTTAGCGGTTATTAGAGAGACTCTTGCAACTTTGGTGGTGAACAACTTATTAATGCCAATTCCCGTTAGGCAGGACGGGAAACACTATATTGTTTATTATTTGAATAGACTTATTTGCGTACATTTTGGATTACCTCTATCATACGGCGGTTGGCAAAGGAAAAAATTATCAGAAATGCATGGATTGATTCAGGCAATCGACGATGACAAAGAACAAGACATCTGATTAGAAAGTTAATATGCGTATGAGATGGGAAACTTATCACCTTTTCGAGAATCGAGAGTGCATGGATTTTTGGAAATCGCAATTAAAATCCACTTCTAACGTCCTTTATATATACGGAATCGGGCAAACATCTCGTAAACAACTGGGGCTACAAAAGCTTCTGACCTTTGGTCGTAACATCTAAGAATGGCGATTATCTTATCAACACGCTCAATCAACTTCAAGTCATACAGAGAATCATTTTGATAAAATTTTTGACCACACTTAAGAACGTTTTGCGAAGACGTTATTAAGACTGTTCAGGCGCAGACACGTATGGAACGAAGATTTTGCAAGAGCAATAGAGAGTGTGCAGAGATAATTCATGCGAAGAGCGACAACAAACAAACTGGTATTTTTCAAAGATTGATCAACTTTTTTGCAGAATGAGTCTAACAGACGCGAAACCAAATTCAGACCCGGTTTTGCGTTTGTAAAACACACTTAAAGTAAATTTGATTGGTTTGTCGGACGAGTAGATTTTCCGCCGTGTACTGAAGGTTCGTTACACCACTTATCCCTCAATAACGAAAGAGATGGCATTATTTTTCGATCAAAACCAAGCAAATCTACAAACAGCGCCTCGTCAAGTTTCTGTCGCACTGGGTCTCTATATGCCTCATTTGCTGGCAATAAATCTTGGCTAGAAATATCTTCAAATATCTTGTTGGCCAGAGCAATTTGTTGCTCTGAAAGCTTACGTGGATCAATTACGATTAACGAAGGTAAATTTGTAATTGTTAATGACGCTCGTCCAGCCTGTTGTCGCGTCGCTCTCCACCAATAAGAGATTAGACCGATCGTCGAATTAGCCCACAGAACGATTGGAATGTCATGCTCGGCGTTATCACATCGAAACCCGGGCCAAGCCCTTCCCGGTATGACATCGACAGAAGCCATACAAGCCGATAAGGGCTGAGAAGTCATTGCAAAATCGCAGTTAAAGCATAGGCGGCCAGCAAACGTCTTCCACATTATAGCTGCTCTTTCTTCTTGCCGTTCTCTTACCTGACCCTGCCTGTCCGGTTTTACAACTAACTTTGTTTCTCGACTGGCTTGGTGTGCCCATAGAATTGGGTATGTCGGTAATCCCTTAGAATCCAATTTTTCTATATCAAAAGGCCCGCGTTGCAAACCAGAGCCTAACTTCTCCGTTCCATTTATGTCCAAGCAATAGACACTTCTTTCGCCAAGTTCATCAAGTTTGGTTAAGGGCAACCTAAATTTCTTTACTTCGCGAGGTGTTTTGAGTAATCCGCTGTCTAAGTCGTTCGCCGTTTCTGCTAAGTCAACATCCCAAATACCTGTGTATCCTTTGAATCCGGATTTGCTACGAATATACTGGGCGAAACTTGGATTATCGCCGACCCTTAACGCCCCCTTAACGGAATCCGATTCAATGTCAGAAATCAATCGAGCAAACTCAAACGCCTCTAAAATAGACTCTGGTCTGTTGCTTAAATTTATATAGGTTACAGGCGGTACTTCGGTATTTTCGCCTTCCATTCTCGTAGCGATGACTAAAACCTCTCCTAGTCCTGTATCTGCGGAAAATGCTCTGTCTTCTGTACCTGTGTTTGCGATGCAGATCACCGTTATATCTTGGTAGTAACGTTCGAATAGTTCTCGCGAGGCTGACCAAGCTTTCCCCGAGGCAAACGTCGCCGGCAAAACAAAAGCGACGACTCCTCCAACTTTAACTTTTGCTTCGGCGATATCAATAAAATTGGATGCGAGCCCAGCATTTCCGCGACCCGCCATACCTGGACGACGGAAAGCACTTAGTTTTTTCGACATTAGTCTCTGTTCGTCTTTACTCGTAGAAAACCCGGCGAAAGCAGGTACAGGTATACCGATAGATTTAGCTTCATGTCCAGTCGGTCGAGTGAAGGGTGGGTTCATAATAACTAAGTCAAATGATCTATGTAAAAGGTTTACAGGATCCTTATCCCCCGTAGATGTTCCAGCAAGTCGTTCCTGTCCCGTGTTAAACAAAGGAAAAACGCCCTCTTCATTAATCAAATCTAACGAACCAATTTCTATTGGTTCACCTGTTACATCTGATTTTCTTCCGTATGGTAATGTGATAATCTGTGTATTCTTAAAAGGAATAGCAGGATGTGAACTTGAAATTATAGAGGCCGTAAGATGAGTTGCAGCAGGCATAATATCTGTACCGACGATAACTTTCTCAATCATCTCAGCATGTATTTTGGAATCATCCTTGCCTGTTCGTCGGTAGCGAGTCAATAAGGAATTGTAGGCTGCGTTAAGTAAAGAACCTGTTCCGCATGCGAAATCTGCCACACGAAGATCTGTAACCTGATGTTCGTCAGACCAGTCGGTATTCATCCTTGTAACTGCCAGTTCAGCAAGTAAGGCTGCAGAACTTGGCATCGTGTAGAAAATAGCAAGGAATTTGCGATCCGTTATCAGTCTCTGGAACAAACGTCCGCTTAAATCGTGTTGACTTGCCGTTCCGATTTCACTCAGTTTAAGTGCTACTTTCACTAGATGCCTTATCACTCTATCCGCTAATTCTTTTCGTAAGCACCCTAAAATATCTGAAGCAATCTTGAAGATTGGCCGATAATTAATCTGGTCTAAAATGTATTGCCAAATATGTAGCAATCTATCGCAACGATACTTTCCATTAGTATCCTTGGCCAGACTAAGCGGTTTCACATCGTGAATGTTTTCAAGTGCAGAATGAAATAGAATTGCATTGGCGATAATGGCCATCGCCATTCGAGTGGTCTGTGCATTATCTTTTTGATTTAGCAAATTCGAAATTTTCTTATGTGCGCTAAGATTTACCTTGTTATCTCTTCGAACTATGTCTGTTGCCTTACCTATACCTAATTGTAGTGTCTCCATTCCCTGCGCGATTGAGCTTTCGGTAAGAGCAGTTCGTTCAACAAATCCTACGAAATCGTCTATACCTCCCTCAATCCAACCTGCCTCAGGCCATCTCAATTGTTTCACGCCTTCTCCAAATCGTTCAAAAAACAAACAGTACTTGAATTTTGCCGATGCCAAACTTTCCGTTATTCGACTTTTGTATTCCGTCGCAATATCCTCAGGAATACACAAAGCTATTGCTTGCTCAATCCTACGACTATCTTTTGTAAAAGAATTACCTAATCTTTTTTTCGCATCAGCCTCAACCGTTCTTGCCGGAGCAAACTCTGTCTCGATCACGACTGGAAGTCCACCGGGGTAACTCACCACTATATCCGGCCGCTTACCCTGACTATCGAGAATCGCTTCCGTCTTGCCTGGCTCAATCGCTTCTTTCCACCGCACGTTCTTAGCCCGAATAATTCTCCCTAAGACAAAATTGACCGTTTGTTCCGAGTTTCTTGTCCTCGCGACTTCTCCACGATCCGTGGAACGTGAACTCATGTGAATTGTCATCAAATCAAACTCAAGTAGACCACCTAGTGCGTTGTGGCCTACTAAAATGTGCCCAAATTTTCGATGACTACCTCCTGCACCCCTTTGTGATGTAGCCAACTTTCCTAATCGGTATAAAGTACGAAATGTAACCGTAACTCAATGCCTAAGTTTATTTTCTCCTATTCATCGTCAATTTGCAAGTGCATAACAAAATTTTTTCACAGTTTTCGAGATGCAGTTGACAAACACCCACTGATAACGAGCCTTCTATCAAACAAAATTTTCAAATTACGTGTTCTAAGAACAACTTGGTTTGAGCGCGGTTACCTACGATCTGCAGAGAACCGATTCGCGTGATCGATCTTCCGAATCTAAAAGAGGAAAGACCAATATCCACCCAGCATTAGGTCTGCCAACTAGAGACAAACCATAACATTCTAAAGTCTACCCAAACTTTGAAGCAATCGCGTAAGTGTCCTCAAGTATCTTTGATTCGGAACTTTCAACCAATAGAATCTAGTCCAATCTCCTTACGTCACTAATTGTAACAAAAAACACTAATACAAAATTCATCCCAAATTGCACTCGAAAGTCTATTTTGTGGTATTCTGAAGTGACAATTTCTATTGTCTAAAACACAGATCGCTCAAAATGACTTTGTTTTTTCGACTAATAATACTAACGACAAGAAGATAATTCATCACTGACCTTTCTCAATACTGTAGACTCTAAATGTCCATATTCCATAAAAAGCTGGCAACTTCTTTAGCTCTACTCCAAGCCATTCAGACTGGAGGAAGCACGGCGATTCGGTCGGCGGATCTAACTCGAACACACAAAGATAGGCTTCTAGAATTTGGTTTTCTTAGAAAAGTTATCAAAGGATGGTATAGATCATCGCGGCCAGATGCTTACGATTTTGATGATTCTGGTTGGCTCGCGGTATACTGGAATTTTATGTCCGAGTACCTAGAACATAGATTTGGCGAAAACTGGTGCTTTTCACCCGAACAGTCGATTCTACTTTATGCGGGCAACAACACCGTACCGAATCAACTGATCGTCCGCTCCAGCATAGCATCAAACAATATTACTCAGTTTCCGTATAGGACTTCACTTTACGAGGTTAAGGCACGAACAGCGTCGGTAGATGAAGTATTGAAACTAAATAGACTGCGGCTATTTAGACCGGAGTTTGCTTTGACTTCAGTCAGGGAAAATTTTATCAATTCGCATTTGACAGAGATCAAAACTGTCCTGCTTTCAGACATCAATGCGGAACTGTTACTGGACAATTTAAGAGTAGCAAATCGTATCTCATTAGCAGAAACTCTAACCTCTATACTTATCGACGTTGGCAACACTGCAGTTGCCAAGAAGATCTTTTCTGGCTTGAATATCGATGGTATGAATAGTGAATCGGTTGAGTCCAAAGACAAAAAGCGTTCCCCGTTCACGTCAATTCCAGTTTCTCCATACGTGAACAGGATCAGATTGCTTTGGAACAATATGAGGAACACTATAATTCAGTATAATTTTCGATCAGTGCCGGATTCTGTTGAGTTAGAATCCTATATCGATTCGATGGAAAAAATGTATGTCAAAGACGCTTACCACTCTCTATCTATCGAAGGTTACCAAGTAACCGACAACCTGTTAAAGGCAATTCAAAAAGGAACTTGGCCCGCAAAGCACGAGTTACAGTATGTCAAAGACCGCAACGCGCTAGCAGCCGTCGGATATCGACGTTCTTTTCAACGAGTGAAAGAAACTGTCCAAGATGTGCTACACGGTAAGAATCCTGGACAAGCTGTAAGCGACGACATTCAGAGTTGGTTTCAGACGCTTTTTTCTCCAAGCGTTGAAGCGGGAATAATCGAAAATTCAAGCCTTATCGGCTACAGAAATAACCAAGTCTACATTCGGGGTTCCCGTCACGTGCCGATGAACGCTTACTCACTGCGAGACTGCATGGAGGTGTTTTTTGAATTATTGAAAGCGGAAACTGATTCATTCACTAGAGTCGTTCTCGGTCATTTCTTCTTCGTCTATATTCATCCGTACTTCGACGGAAATGGCCGAATTGCTCGGTTTATTATGAATGTCATGTTCGCAGCTACAGGGATACCATGGCAAGTCATAGAATTAGAAAAACGATCCGACTATTTCAATTCTTTGGAGAAAGCGGATACAGATGGAGATATCTTACCTTTCGCAAAATTTCTTCACCAGACTATAATTTGTTAGAAACGAGTGGAATCTATCAATACTCGCTGGACATAGTTTTGAAATCGGAAATAAATAAACTTGAATTGTTGGCGACCTACTGATTTCTTAGACAATCCCCCAAAGCTGTTTCATCTAGGTAGAATTTCTGTAGAGAATTATAACAAGAGTTTGCGGAACAGCGCAATACAACAGTTTGACAATCTTACGAATAAAGTATGATGATTCTGCCATCTACCCTCCTTAGGAGAAGTCCAATGTCAGATAATCGCAAAATATCACTTGATCTCAAGGAGTACCTGCCAGGTATGGAAAAGCGGCTACCGGATGACAGTAAAATGCGACCTGGGAATCATGAGGACGTTACAAGGACGAATTTCAAGTCTCTAGAGGGGAATTGCAGTTCTTTGAAGTAGACTATTAGCATTCTTCTTATTGTTGTTGGACTCGTGATAGTTTACGTTGAATACGAATCCAACGATGCACCGCAGGTCGTTAAAATAGTTACGGTAAGGGAATAAGTTTGCACCCTAAAACTGTTGCTTGAGAAAGTATATGGGGAAAGTTCAACAGAAAACTCGAAGTTTCGGCAACTCGGTTCCCCTGAAAAAAAGGCAATCCAGTTTGACAGAAATACTTTCAATCCTCCCCCTATACACAATCTCGATTCAGAATGATGTACTCGTATTTCCAAAACTCGAATCTAATAACTTTTTTGTTGGTAAATTGGAGTTCAAGAAGGACCGTTACGTTTCTGAGTGTTTTAAAATCCCTAGGAATTAATTTCCAATATTCAATTTCCAAACATCACGTTACAGTACCTTAACGTGTACTTAATTTATCGACATTTGCAATATGGATTTTTTAACGAAGAAATTGTTGGAGTGCTTTCTATCGGCGTAACCTAGTTTATATCCACTACCAAGACCAACGAACACCCGTCGTGAAGTGTGCTGAATCTCGTTGCTCAAATTCATCATCGGTCGTTTTCCTAAATCCACCCTGCATGAATAAATTGGAGTTCGGTGACATTCTCATTGAACCTCCCAAGCCTATCTCTAACGACACCGGATCTTTGGTATCTCTATAGGTCGCATTGGCAAAAGTCGCTTCCCAAGACTCTAACGAGTCGTAATAAAGATTGGAGAGTAAATAAAGTTTATAAGGCTCTTCGTTATACTCCAGTCTCATTCCAAAACGCGCCGTAATGTTCGCGTCGTCTCCAAATACAATTGGCTGACCACCTGTTGACTCAACATCTCCAATATCCGCTAACCCCCAACTAATCTGAGCATTGGTGAGGAACGTCAAGTTCTCTTCAATTGAATGACGCTTTCCGATCTCCATACTTATAGCCATGGCGGTAGCATCTTGCCCTTCAATGAAAGATGTATCACTGCCTGCTACATTAAAGTCGATCGTCATCTGGTTGTACTGAGCTTGGATATCCATATAACCTCCATTGGCTCCAACCCAAGTCGCCGTCGCACCCACACCATATCCGTCTGCCATCAACTCACCTTCGGTGGATGCTACTTTAATGTCCGTATTCAAACTATTGAACTGAGCGGTAAATCCGTACACCCAAGTTCCCGTCGGCGTTGTCTGTTTGGCAAAATCAAACCCAGCTTGTAGACCGGTGGTTTGAGACTCATATTCCGCTTGACCAACCGGGGCTTTGCCATAGGAATTCGTATTCCCAATGACCCGGCTCCAATTACTTTGCGTCGAATCGATAGATCGTCGCTCGTGCAGACTTGGAAGTTTAGCAAAACCGTCAATCAATGCTATAGGTGCCGCAACTAACATCACACTGCCAACCGATTGCTTCTTACTTAAAGCATACTGGCGAGTTGAAGGAAGGAACTCAAGCTCGTATTGATACGCTCCACTGGTAAAACCACCATTCACAAGCGAGAACGAGACAGTCGTACTAGACCCTGTTACCGTAATTATGTTGATCGCCTCTTGGTCTTGACCACCTGCAGAGGCCGAAATGTCTCTAACATCAATCGTTGTACGCCCGGAGACATTTCCACTAACTGTCAGCAAATCTGTACTGCCAGTGAAGAAGTCCGTATCAATCTTAATAGTTCCACCACCGACTAAATTTCCGTCAATCGTGAGAGTGTCATTAGTAACATCATCTTGCATTGACAAAGTACCTTGAACGGTCAAGGTGTCGGTCGTAATCGCTGATACTCCATCAACTCTGATATTGGTCTGAGGGCCGAATACGATGCTTTCCCAGTTAACGAAACTATCTTCCGATAATGCGAAAGTTCCCCCATTGATCGTTAAAACATCAATCGAGACATCGGCTCCTGTATCGCTACCACCATTGAGAATAGAATTTCCAAAAGTCGCATCAGCAAAAGTTAATGTGTCTACTCCACCCCCCAGTTCAACCCTGCCGGATACCGTTGCACCTGCGCTGACAGAAATTTCCGAAGCCCCCTCGTCGTTTCGTATTGCAAATCCACTTGCTCCCGATATCGAAGCTCCAGCGTTAAGAGTAATCTTCGTTTCACCGCCATTCGTTCGAGTATCGACACCTGAGCCTTGAGGACCGCCTGTTATTTGACTGGATGCAATTATATTTATATCGCCGGAATTGTTACTCTCGACATGGATCGCACTTCCTCGACTTCCAATTGTGTTACCTGACACGGTTATGTTCGCCGTTGCCGTTCCTGAATTTTCAACACGAATTGCGTTACGTTGACCGGTAGTACTTGCCGCTGATACAGAAATTGCAGTCGTATTTGCTCCTGCAAACACACTTATCCCATCGCTACCTCGTGCGTTAACTTGATTGGAAGTTATAACGTTCAAGGATCCAGAACCATAATTATAAACCTGTATCGCATTACCGCTACTTGTGATGGCACCCGTCGCAGCGACAGATACATTCCCCGACCCTCCATCACTTTTGGCAACAATACCGCTAACTCCGCCCGTTACTGCCACAGCATTAACGTTTACGTTACCGCTCATACTAAATGCGTAAATACCCGTTCCACTGCTCGTTATAGTGCCAGTTGTCCTGACGGAAGATGCACCACCATTAGAACTATTAGTTGCAATAATTCCGTTTCGGCCTGCCGAAACGGAGCTTGCATTTACAGAAACCTGCTCACCTCGACCATTTGCACGAATCGCCGTCGCTGAAACATGATTAGCAACAACACTCGCTGTCGTTACGCTAACGTCACCCGTTCCTGTACTTCGCACCGCCACTCCAGTACCAGCCCCATCCAGCGTTGCTGTTCCCGTTAACGTTACAGAAACATCCCCGCGGCCTGTGTTGGAAGCCAATAAAACGCCGGTTGCATTACCGCTCGCATTAATCGGCTGTCCGGAGGCTTCTTGAGTGAAAGTAATTGAATTTTCGCTTGTCATCTGAAGGGCAACGCCAGCAGTTACATTAACCGTGGCTCCCGCTGCGAGAGTCGCACGAACAGCAGTGTTACCAATGGTGCGAATATTCTCTGGGAAGACGAGACTACCTGCACACGTATAAACGCCTTCAGTGGTCGAAGAACACTTCAACGTTCCACGCTCACCCGTTAAATAATAGGTTCGCGACTGATCGTCGAAGTTGAGCTTGTATAAATAACCTCCAGAAGCAAATCGCGTACCTGTTAATGAGAAACTAGATGCCGTACTTGTGCCATCTACCGTTACAATCGTAATACGATTTAAGTATCGATCGGTTTCCTCTGAAGGTGTGACATCATAAAGCGTGAGATTGTAGCTTCCCGAAATATCACCGCTTACTGTAATTGTATCTTTTTCGTCGCTAACTGAAAAATTGACATCAACTTCTATCACTCCAACGTTTTCGGTACCGTGCGGGGCTAGATCACCTGCTAAAGTCAATACATCTTCTGCTGATTCGTTTTTCAGAGACAATGTTCCGGCTAACATAACCTGTTCAAAAGATAATGTTCGAGTTCCTTCCAATGCAACTGTTGCAGCCGAACCGACTTGCATAATTTCCCAGTTAAGCAACTTACTTACGTCAATAGACGCTTTACCAGATTCTATGGTGACGACATCTTTAGATCTGTCAATCCCAGTGTCTTTACCTCCATCAATGGTTATTTCGGAATTAAAACTCTCCTTAAAGGTGAGTTTATCTAAGCCGCCGCCTAACTCAATGTTGCCTTCGAGTGCGACACCTTTGTTGACTGTAACAGTCGAGTCTCCATCGTTATTCTTGATTGAAGTCGCTCCGCCTATGGTTCCTCCTCCAATAACAATCGTCGACGCTCCAGAACGCGAACTTGTCTCAATTCCAATAGCACCGGAGTCTGTAACCGATACATCATTAGCTATATTGAGGGAGATATTTCCTCGCTCTGCAACAGTCGCATGAACTCCCCGATGTGTCCCAGCTAGATTTCCACTCGTAATGATAGTCACTGAGGCTGATCCGGCACTTACAGCTTTGATTGCAGTCGATCGACCCGTCACGCCTCCTCCAGTCGGTACATTGATCGCAATATCACCAGCACGAGTCCCTGCTTTAACATAAACACCGTGTTCGGCTGAGTCTCCGGTCGCAGAAACAGCACCATTAAGGGTAATCGTTGCAGAACCTAACCCCGTGCTATTGACATACACTCCTGTTTTAGTTGCTTGAACAGCAGATAAAGTAAGTGTCGTCGCACCGCTATTGACAATTGACACAGCTGTAACCGCAGTAACAGTCGCATTGGTTTTCACCGTTCCCGTTGCCGTGAACGCGAAGCTTCCCGCTCCCGTGTTCGTAAAACTCAAAGCGCGCTTTGCCCCAGAAACTTCTGCAACGTTCAGAGTAATACTTCCTGATGTACCAGCTGTTAGGTTAATGCCATCTTCGCTGCTTCCAGTGATTGCCCCACTCGCATTAACCAAGAAAGCCCCACTGCCCTGCTGTACTCCCCTAATACCATGTTGTCCTGTAACGCTGGCAGCATTTGTAATTGTTGCTGTAACGTCTGAACCTTGCGCATCATTGATTAACACGACACCAGCGTCGCCAGTGCTATCACCAGTCGCAACGATTGTACTGTTAAAGGATGCAGTAATCGAACCCCCTCCATAATTTCTAATATCAACACCGCTTGCATCACCGGTTACAGCAACCGTAGAAATGTTAACGTTTCCGACACCCTTGTTATAAGCATTAATGCCATCATCGCCTGCCGTATCTGGCACCGTTACAGTTCCGGTAACATTTATCGTCAAATTTCCTGACGTATAGTTACGAGCATCAATACCGGCTTTACCGCCCCCAACGACACCTGCAGAGATGGCAAGGCTACCTTCTCCGCTGTTGTTAGCGTAAATCCCTGTACTACTACTTCCCGAAACGGAATCACTTGCGGTGATGGTCAAAGTCCCCGTTCCAGTACTCTTATTAACAGCCTTAATACCCATGGCATTACCAGACGCTTTACCACCCGTCGAAACTGTAACGCTAGCACCTTTTCCATAAGCATATACGGCTGTCCCGCTAGTACTCAAAATGTCAGCACCGGCACTGACTGTAACTGTTCCTGTTGAGTTGACGTTCTTAACAATTATGCCAGCCTTACCACCCGAAACAGCACTTTGAGTATTTAAATTTATGGAATCTCCAGAACCCATCAAACTAATTGCCGTTGCTTCAGCATTATTTGCCGTAACGTGTGCAGTTGAGACTGTGATCGCTCCCGTACCAGTCGAGTCGACGAGGATTGCTGTTCCCGAAGCGATTAAATTGGCCGTTCCAGTTAAAGTTATATTGATTGCGCCGCTCGATGAGGTTTTGGCGTGAACAACTCCAATCGCGCTACCCGTAGCATTAATCGAACCACCTCCCGTTGCTTGCGTAAACGATATAGCTCCGGCACCTTCTAAGTTCATAGCAACAGATGCACCGACGTTGACTACGGCTGACGCGTCAAGAACAACAACGAGATTCCCGCTTCCTTCACCTAGAATGTTCTCGGTCAAAGAGAAATTGCCGCGACAGACATAATTGCCCGGACTGACAGTCGATTCGATACAGTTAATTGTGCTGCGAATGCCTATTAAGTAGAAGGCTTTTTGACCAGCATTATACTCTAAGCTGTATGCAAACCCGCCCGACTTAAACCTATTTTGCAACGTAAGTGAGGGAGAAGAGGTCGTTCCATTTACAGATACAACCTTAACCGAAGTAACTCGGTTTGTTTCATTAGCTCGTGTTATATCATTAACGATGAGTCTGTGCGTTCCTGTTAAATTTCCGGTCACGGTTATCGTGTCCGAATTACCTGTCGAGAGATTTACGTCAATTCCTAAACTACCACCACTCGCTATACTACCAGAAATTGTAAGCACGTCGTCAACACGTTCATTGCCAAGAGAAACAACCCCGCCGGATAAAGTTAGCGTATCAGCATCTAAAGTCTGCGTTCCCGTGAATGAGATCGTTGTTCCCGCAACAACGGCTATGTTTTCCCAGTTTTTAAGTTGTGGTGCCGAGACAGAACTCGTAAACCCACTAAACGTTAAAACATCGCCTGTTCCACTTCCACCATCCAGTTCGAGAGTTGAAGCCGGAGCTTTACCTACAAATGTAAGTTTATCGGCTCCGCCTCCAAGTGAGATTTTCTCGTTGATCGTAGCCCCTGAATTAATCGTAACTTCCGATGCTCCGTCACTATTTTGGATAGAGGTACCACCGGTGGCTGTTATAATTCCGCTATTTATTACGATTGTCGTTGTTCCACTAGCCTCAGATTTTGTATCAATAGCAACTTTCGACGAAGACCCTGTGACGTTCCCTGAAACGGTTATCGAAAGGTCTCCATCAATGATTTCAGCAAGGATTCCGCTTTCGGCTGTTCCTGTTATAGCTCCAGACGTATTAATTGTGATGTTGCCCGAGGATTCACTCGAGGCTGTTATACCGAACCGACCACTTACACTCCCTGAACTGCCAACCGAAATAGTGATATTACCGGCCTCTTCATCGGCATAGGCATAAATACCCGTGTGACTAGCTCCCGTTCCATTCGCAACGACCGTTCCTGTTACATTTAGATCAAGTGTTCCCCCCACATAATTCCGAGCATCGATTCCGTCTGCATACCCTGTCACGGAGGCTACTGAGATTGATATATTTCCTGCTCCCGAGGACAGAGCTTCAAGCCCGTCCTGTTCGGAACCACTAGCCGCTTGCACAGTTCCAGTAGCCGTTACGGAAACATTTCCAGAACCATACTTCCGCAAGTCGATGCCGTCACTCTTACCACTCACGGATGCCACGGAAATCGTAACAGCCGCATCGCCTGATTGGTAGACATACAAACCATCAGAGTTTGAGCCCGTTATAGTTCCAGAGGCAACCAAAGAAATATCACCATCACCTTGACCGTATAGGAATACGCCTGTCTCGCCGCCCACCGCACCACCGCCAGTCGAAATCGTAACAGCCGCAGAATCGTCACCATAATGTTTGAGCTGAAGACCATATTCTTTGCCACTCACCGTATGAAGCGAAAGATTGACAGCTCCCCCTTCTTGATTAACATAAACTCCGTGTTTTCCACTACCGGTGATTGTACCTGTCGAGGTAATAGTTATATTACCTTCCCCTTCATTATAAACGTACAGCCCGTGATAACCTCCGGTTATCGCGTGATTAGACAAGTTTAGCGTTATATCTTCGCCTTCACTATCGTTGATAGCCGCTATACCGGCCTGGTCGTTACTGTTTCCATTAGCTGTAATAGCACCCGAGATGGTTAGTGTGATAGACCCACCTCCGGTTTTGTTTAAGTCTATTCCGTCTTCCGAACCGGTAACAGACATTGTATTAACAACTAAATCGTCAGCACCATTGTTCGTGGCTTTGATTCCATCACCCTTCTGAGTAGACGCTTCCCCGCTTTTTGTAATCGCACCCGAAATATTAAGTGTTAACGTTCCGGAATTTGAGTTGGTTGCTACAATTCCAGCTCCATGAGACGCAATTTCTCCAACTGTAATCGTTAAACCACCCGTTCCTTCATTCTCTGCATGAATTCCACTTCCACCTGTTGTCGTAATTTTTCCTCCGACGGTAACACCAACCGTTCCGGCTCCAGAACTTTTGTTAACAGCCTTAATTCCACCAACACTTCCCGTTACCGTCGTAACACCACTTCCCATCACTGTCGTTGAGGTGGTTACGGTAACGGAAGCACCTTTACCGTAGGCATAAATTGCTGTGCCCGCTGTTGCACTTACGTTAGCTTGTGCCGAGACCAAAACTGTACTCGTTCCCGTTCCCTCTCCTTTCGCTGTGATCCCTGAAGTACTTCCTGTTACGGTAGAAGCGGCTGTAACGGTCGTTGGCCCCGTTCTTTTATTTAGCAGGTGAATTCCGTCATTTTTTGTGCCAGATACAGTTCCAGACGTATGGAGAAGAAGAGACCCAGAACCACCAGCTTGATTTTCGATTCTAATGCCGCTCATCCCTCCTGAGACTGTCGATGAAGTCGTAACTGTTACGTTGGCACCTTTACCTTCAATATCTATTCCATTCTCCTTTGTGCCAGTTACAGCTCCATTTGCGGATAAAGTTACGACTCCTAAACTACGGAAATATATACCATTGTCATCTCCTTTTACCTCAGCCATAGTCGCTGATACATTAGCACGTGTTCCTATCACATTACTTCTAAATACGACACCATCATATTTTTCTCCTGTGATACTACTAGACGACGTGAAAGATACCGTTCCGCCTGCACGGCCTGAATGAATTAAAGTCACCCCCCCATTTCCTCCTGTTACGTCCCCAGAGAGATTCAACGTTAGATCTCCCCTGTAAGCATAAACAAGAATACCAGTTTGACGTGTACCGGTGACCGCCCCATTGGTAGTAATTGAAATATCACCCGCTGAATACATTTTTGCACGAATACCATGGTTACCTCCAGTTACTGCTCCCGACGTACTAATGCTAAGACCAACATTTGCACTCCCGTTATTGTAGCTATACTTTCGAACGTAGATACCGGCTTTATCTCTTGCAGTAACAGTTCCAGATGTCGTAATCGTAAAGTCACCGGTCAGTGAACTTCCTGGACTCTCATCCCTAATTGCGATACCGTTATTTCGACCGGAAACTGCAGAATGAGTGGTTATAGTAATTGCGCCCGTTCCACTGGAACCACCAAATCGTTGTACGTATATTGCGCCAGTATATCCAGTTGTAGCATTGCCAACAACTGCACCACTCGTATCAACTTTTATAGCCCCGCCAGCAACACCCGTTCTAACATATATCCCACCTGTAACATCGTCATTAGCACTAATAGTAAACGCACCATTGCCTCGAGCCTCGATTGCGTCAGCAGAGTTAGTTGATGCTGTAACTTTTTGAGTCGTTATTGTAATATTGCCGGTACCTGTAGATTCAGCAAAAACAACGTTTCCGGAACCTGCCAGAGTTGCTGTACCGGTCAAAGTCAGTTGAATGTTACCATTTCCAGTTGTTTTGGCCCTAACTGCGCCCGTCGCATCCCCTGTTCCATTAATCGATCCTCCACTTGCTGCCTGTGTAAAAGTAATACCGTTCGCACCCAACATATAGAAAGCGACGAAAGAAGACACCGATACTGTCGCATCATTTGCTAAGGTTGCAACTATATTCGTTGAACCCGATTCAACCATGCTCTCAGAAGTGTTAATTGTGCCTGAACACGCAAATGACCCTTCTGTACCGGTATCCTCAACACACAGTAAATTTGTCCGAGATCCCGCTAGGCTGAATTTCCTATTTGTGTTGTCATACTCAATCGAATAGCTATATCCTCGAGAAACTAATGGTCCGGTAAAACTAATTGCATTTGCGGTTGATGTTCCTGTGAAACTTATCAGCTGTATCGATACCTGCCGACTTGAAGCATTTGCCGGTGTTCTATCGTTAAGTAAAATTGTTGTGACACCCGTTATATTGCCTTGAACGACTATAGAATCTTTAGCACCTGTCGATAGGTTTACATCTAGACGAATAGTGCCACCCCCAGACAAATCGCCAGCAATTGTCAGAGTATCACCGGGTGCATTGTCTTGGAGGGAAAGAAAAGCGCCTCTCGGTAACGTCAGTTTATCGGTACTTAACGTAGCTGTTCCATCAAATCGTCCTGTCGTACCCGTTCCAAAACTGATCTCTTCCCAGTTTGTAAGCTTTGATGCGTCAAGCAAGGCCGAGATATTGTTAATATGTAAGACATCGGAAGACGTATCGCTTCCTGTATCTGTTCCACCATCAATCGTAATCGTTCGATTAAAAGTTGACCCGCCACTGAAAGTTAGAACGTCAACACCTGCCCCCATTGCAATGTCAGCAGTTACACTCGCTGCTGAATGTATAACTGTGGTCGAAGAACCGGCTCCATTAACGATTGCTTTTCCATTGGCTCCTGCGGCTGTCACCGTTCCACTATTGATCGTTATAATGGATCTTCCACTTGCAGATGTTTGGGTATCTATAGCAGTCTTGCCGGAAGACCCCGTAACGTTGCCAGATATATTTATCCTGAGAGTTCCGGAGGTGAGTTTGGCACTAATTCCATCTTCTCCAGTTCCTGTAACTGCGCCGGAAGTTGTGATGGTGATATTGCTCGACGAAGTAGTTTCTGTGTAAATCCCGAATTTTCCACTCACGCTTGCCGTACTATCAACATTTATCGAAATGGCACCGCCAGAAGAATCTGCGTAAGCATATATTCCCGCGTCTTTAGATCCCGTACCAGTTGCCGAGACAGCACCTTTGGCACTAACTGTAACTGTTCCGCCATTTAAATTCTTGACATAAACTGCATTTTTTTTGCCCGTTACAGCAGAAACGGTAAGAGCTATATTTCCGCTACCTGTTGCCTTGGTATAAATTGCGTCCTTAGTAGAATTGGCTGCCGTCTCAATTGTTCCTGTTGATGAGACGGTTACATTGCCAGAACCCACTTTAGATATTTTAATACCTTCCAAAGTACCCGAAACAGATGTTACCGTCAAAGACGTATTTGCGTTATTGGACTGATTTACCCAAATCCCGATTCCATTAGAGCCTTTAACCGTTCCGGAAGAAGAAAGAGTAAAATCCCCAGTGCCCCGATCGTAAATAAACGCTCCGTATTGCGCTCCTTCAATTTTCCCTCCAGTCGAAATTGAAATATCCACTGCACCACCATAGTTTCTGATGTAGGCACCATGAATCGCAGAAGCCGTTACTGTGTGTAAATCTAAATCAACTGTCGTTCCTTTATTATATAAATACACCCCCCCTTGTCGTCCAGCTATGATCCCCGAAGACGTCATAGAAACAGTCCCACTGGCTTCATGGAAAATGTTAACTGCGTATCCTCCTATAACTTGATGATTAGAAAGATTCAGAGTCACATTCCCGGTAACGTTTGCCGAGGTTTTAATTCCAATACCGTAACCAGAGTTTGAAGAAGACTTACCTTCTATATTGCCTGCTACAGTAATCTCGACTGAACCGCTATTTCTCTTATCAACCTCTATTCCATCATCATTTCCAGTTACGGCGACGGTATTAATATCGACATCTCCGACGCCGGTGTCTAAAACGAGAATTCCATCTTGGGTTGTACGCGCTACTCCGCCAATTGTTATCGCTCCTGTAATGTTTAGGGTGACATCGCCCGAGTTTCTACTAACAACACTTAATCCAGTCTGATGAGCTTCAATTGCGGCAGCTGTGATGGTTAATACCCCTGAACCATCATTTTCAGCACGAATGCCAATACCACCAGTTGAGGTTACCTTTCCAGCAGCTGAAATTGTAACAGTGCCTGCACCGGCGTTTTTGTTTACGACTTTAATTCCGCCAACCGTTCCAGATGTTGTTCGTGAGGCGCTACCAGTGACTGTGCTAGACGTATTTACTTTGACATTGTTACCTTTGCCGTAGGCATAGATTGCAGTCCCAGCCGATTTCGTAACGGCTGCACTCGCACTAACTGTCACCGTGCCTGTGGTATGCGTGTTTTTAAGTTCAATTCCACCAGCAATTGCCTCTTTTGCATTTAAAAGTACACCTAAGCCCGCCCCAGTAACTTTCACAGCCATCGCTTGGCTGTGGTTAGCAGTCACATTATTCGTATTCACAAAAACGCGTCCAGTTCCGGTAGTACTTACTTTGATTGCAGTTCCTGAACCCGCTAAAGACGCGCTTCCGACCAATGTAATTGTGACATTATTGTTCCCAGTTGTAGACGCATCAATAATTCCCATCGCACTGCCAGTGGCCGCTAATGTTCCACCGCCTGTGCTCTGAGTGAAGGTTATACCGTTTTGTCCCCTTAGCTTGAAAATATAACCCGTGCGATTACTCGCGACCGTCGTCGAAGTAGAATGTAATGTAGCAATGATATCAGTAGTTCCCGTCGCAGACATAGTCTCTGGGAAATCTATTGTGCCGGAGCAGGTAAATTCCCCTGCAGTTCCCTCGCTTTCTACACAAAGCGGTTCACGTGGATTGAAAACGACAAATGTCTTGGTTGCCGAGCGAAATGCAAAGTTGATATCGGATGGCAAAGGAGTAGCAGAGGCAATGGAGAACGCGCCTGCCGAAACAGTTCCTTGAACGGTAACTAATGTAATATCTTGATTAACGATCGAATCGCTTCCCGTCGGTGTTATGTTTTGTATGGCGATTGTTGTTGAACCCGTTACATTGCCAGTGACTGTGATAGTATCAGAGATTCCTGTAGCAAAATTCACGTCGAGGTTGATTTGACCTCCTCCAAGGAAGTTCCCCGAAACTGTCAGGCTGTCATCCGCTTGTGCCGATGCAAAAACGGCATCAGCCAATACTAATCGACCCAACATTTGAAAATTCTTGGTAGATAGCGTCTTCGTTCCTTGAACTCTCCAATAAGTGTTAGCCTTCAGATTGACTCTCTCCCAATTCTTAACTTTCGCCGGGTCTACTTGAATAACAAAATTTGCAGTAAACGCTCCATTTTGAAATGTAAGGGTGTCAACAAGTGTACTGTTGGCGGCTTCTTGTCCACCATCTAGTTCTGAAGCAGCAGTAATTTTTGCTCCACTAAAAACTAAAGTGTCAGTTCCTTTACCCAGTTTTACATCACCACTTAACGTAGCATTTCCACCACTGAAGGTTATTGAAGAATTTCCGTCGCCATTCAGAATTGCACCCGCTGTCGACGTTCCGGAAATTGTTCCGCTCGTAATGGTAACAGTGACAGTTCCCGTGCCACTTGCTCTTGTCCCAGTCGTGATGCTATTCAAATTGAGAGCATATCCTAATTTTTCTGCAACGGCTGGCGGACCCGGCGAAGCATTCCTTTTCCCTCCGCCCCTAACATCCCTAGAAATATTAATTTCAATATTTCCCGACCCTTTATTATTTACGTATATTCCGTTGTAACCTGAGGCTGATGCTGCAACGGTTCCATTTGTTGTAATCGTAATCGCTGAAGCTGTGTTGTCATATACATGAATACCGTCTTTCGTAGACCCTATATTTGAAAACTGCAGATTTAACGCTCCTGTCGACGTTTGGCTCCCTCGATTTATGTAAAACCCGTGTCCATCACCCGCTAGAATCGTACCTGAGGAAGAAAATGTGACTCGCCGACTCCCGGAAATATGAACGCCGTGACCACTGGAGGTTATAGCAGCCATCTTAATATTGTGATGGCCACTGGCAGTTAGATTTGCTTTAAGGCCGTACATTCCTCCCGTTACTGTTCCAGTTGTGGTTACAATGGCACTTCCGTTACCCCCCGTCCGAATTACATGTACACCAATCGACGAACTTGCTTCGGCTGAACCACCAGTTACAGCTGCAAGACTTAAAGTTAATGTTCCGCTCGAATCCTTCTTAGCATAGACTCCGAAATTGCTTTCCGTTGATACAGTATGAGTCGCTGTAACGGTTAAATTACGATTATTAGTGTTGGTCGTTCTATGAATTGCCTTAATCCCGCCAGTCTTTCCTTCGACATTTCTGACGTTCAAATTGGCGTGCCCCCGGGCTCCATTTAAATTGATTCCTATATTTGCTCTACTCCGAACACCCCTAACCAGTGTTACAGATACTGCTGAAGATGCGACATGACTAGCGTCCGCTTGAATATCGACCGCGTGTCCTTGCGCAGAGATTGATATTGTATCCGAACCCGATCCAAATTGAGTTACTGTTGTTCCTAGTCCTTGGTTATTGCCTATTCTCAGACCGTGGGCATTCGCTGAAGTGTTTGAAGGCCGATCCATAACCCAGTTAGCCGAGAGATTTACGACAACAACGTTAGCAGTGTGTCGGAAAGATGTAAACGATCGTTGGACCGTATCCCTATCCCTGCAAAGCCAACCTAACGAATTAGCTCCGGCACACGCCGCCTCACTAACATCGGCAAAAATGGAACTTGCAACAAGTGTAGCAACCCCCAATGCTGAAGTCGATGACAGAAGCTTCCCCAACGAGCCTAGTGTGGGGGCGTAAGTTAACACACCCACGGTACTTCGCCGTAGGCGACCGCCTTGCCCAAAAATCTCTTGGAGGCAATTGGCAGAAACATCATTCATTGAACTTGAACTCCTAGGGTTCGGCGGTAGTAAACCTTAACTAATCTGTGTACGAATCATTTTGCCGACAAACACTTAAATACTACACTTAGTCGCTAAAAAAATCAAGGAAAATTACGCGCTATTAGGGCAATTGTCTAAAGAAAACAAGCTTAATTTTTTCGCCTTGTCAAACTGAAAATTCAATCTTAATCTGCCAAACTTGCGGAAGTATGTCTTAACTACTAGTTGTAAATCGATTCTAAGTCATGTTTGCTGCGTATCGAAATAGGAACCCCGGGTATCAGTTTTTTGGACTCAAAAATAGACACCTTACCACGCGCAGATTCTTGATTTCAAGACTTATCTTTACACTATCAACCTGAGACTGTTGCGAAAAGCGTTACTCGCTCGAATTTCGCTGTCGTTCTGTTAAACGGAATTGCCGACTTCCTTATTCTAGGGGCAACTAGTCGCCAAAACTTAGCGCTTTCTGTCGAACTTTCCCCATATCCTATGTTTTGCAACAGTTTCAACCTTTGTGGAGATTATATAACTAACTGATTATGTGCTAAGACCACAGAATGTAAATGTTCTTAACCTATCTCCAGTCAAGATACCTTTTATAATTTTCGCGAAGTAGTCAGTCTATGCCAACCATACAAAAGAACAGTAACCTTTCTCCCTTGGTTTAGAATTTTAGACTGTTCTGATATAGAAGCAGCTTTTGTGAAGTCGCTCAGAAGTCCGATTTCCTGTTCACATTCAGAACAAATTTTTAGTCAAATCTTCCTCTGGACGAAGTAATGGATGCGGACAAGAAGAATCTCTGTTACTATTTTTGGGAGTTATTTACTTAGGGCAATTTCCGAACAGGTAGTCTATTTCATTCTTCCGTTTGGTCTAAACTATCGGAAATATTCCCTTGAAATCGAGGCAACTTGACACTGTTGCGAAACACAAAGTTCGGAAAAACATCTGCAAAATTTTGAAGTTTCTGCGACTAGATTGCCCTAAAATAGGGCATTTGGCGATCCGGTTTGAGTGCATATAATCGAAAAACGAACCAGTTTCGCAACAGTCTCAACTTGTTTGAAAAATGCTCTATCGACAGATTGCGTCTCACAGGTATAAGGTTCTGAGTTCTCGACCTATCACCTATCTTTCGAGGATCACAAGTTCTCTCAAACACAGTATCTCCGAACTCTCTAGGAAGATTCCCGCCCGACTTCGCAAGGCGAGAGATAGTGATGGCGGCATTTAGGTCGCGATCGATTCGAATACCGCAGTTAGAACACGAGTAAACGCGTTCTAAAAGTAAGGGAATTATATACTTATTGACACATTGGGTGTCACAGGTATACGGTTCTGAGCTCTCGACCTATCACCCCTCTTTCGAAGGTCACTAGGTCTCTCAAACACAATATCTCCGAACTCTCCAGGTAGATTCCCGCCCGACTTCGCAATGCGAGAGATATTGATGGCGGCATTCACATCGCGATCGATTTGAATACCGCAGTTAGAACACGAGTAAACGCGTTCTGAAAGAGACAAGTCTGTTTTGATCTTGCCACATCCAGAACACATCCGGCTCGTGTTTTTGGGATCGACTCGCGTAACTTTACCACCGGCACTTTCAGCCTTGTAGGAAAGCAGAGTTGCGAACTTACCCCAGTTCTGTTCTAATATACTTCGTGCAACCTTAGGGTTCTTGGTCATGTTTTGTATTTGTAAATCTTCTATTGCTAGATTGGGAGATAACCGAACGATCCTCGTCGTCTCTCTATGGATGTAGCCGTGCTCACTTTCGCGAACCCGTTGACATTCTTTGGCATAACGAGTTCGGGCTTTCAGATAGGATCCACTTCCCCTCGTTTTTCCCTTCCTGTGTTCCGGAATTTTCTTCCCCTTGTCTTTCTTGACTTCTACCCTCAATTTCTTCTGAAGTCTCTTTTGTCGCTTTAGATCCCGTTTACGGCCTTTGACAATTTCACCAGTCGACAGAGCCACTAAATTGTTCACGCCCATATCTATGCCAATCACTGAAGCATCAGACGGTTTGACTTCATTTCTCGTCGTGACCACAAACTGAACATTCACACGACGTTCCGTTACGACTATACGAACCAACTTTATTTCACCTTGGGGAATATCGTTGACATAGAACGGATCAAACCCCTTGATGTTGACAGTCCACCCTTTCTTACGTTCTCTTAGATGAAAACTCCCTTTCGGACAGTCAAACGAACGCATTCGCCTACGGGGCTTAAATCGCGGAAAACCGACTTTGCTTGCACCCTCTTTGACCCGCTTAAAATAGTTCTTGAACGCTTTATCCAAACGATTGAGACAAGAACGCATAACGAGTGCTGAGTACTTACAGAACTCCGCATCATCAGCTCGTATTTCCGTTAGTGACTTACACTGATCATAGAAACTGATAGACCGACCCGTTTTTTTGTAACAGTCTATTCGCTCTTCTAATGCACTGTTATACAAAATCGCTTGCATCGCAATGAAATCACGCACTTTCTTGTGTCCGCCCTTGCTAAGTTTGGCGGTACGCGTATATGTTCGAGTGATGACAGTCGTAGACTCGATAACTGAGTCATTAGCCTCAAGTTCCATGAGACTTCTCCTTTCAGGATATATGATGACTTCCTTTATACTACGGTTCGTTAAATCTTTCAAGAAAAAATTTGAAAAAATGAAATGAGTTCCCAGTATTGAAGAAAATTTGTGAGTTTGCTCTTGAGTGACAAACGTTGGTAATGTAACATTCTAAGGGGTGTCAATCCAATTGAATGAGTTAGTGCGTAAAGCAAATCAAAGCACAGATTCAAGTTGCGAAAAATGAAACTTCAAGATCACAAATACGGATAGGCATCGTGGTGGATGAGTTGCACACAAATTTTTGAGTGGTTGGCTAACGTAGAAACTTTCGTATAATCTCCCGGTTACTCCGCAAATATGGGAGTGAATCGCCTGAAAACGCCCTATCTGTATGCCTTCTTTTTCTCGTTTTTGTGTCAAAAAGTATATAGTTCCCAAAAGTAACAAGTCTTTTTTGGTCTTGCCGCATCCAAAGCACATCCGGCTCGTGTTTTTTGGGATAGACTCGCGTAACTTTACCACCGGCACTTTCGGCCTTGTAGGAAAGCAGAGCTGCGAACTTACCCCAGTTCTATTCTTATATACTTCGCGCTACCTGAGAGGCTAAACGAGAAAGGTTGAGAAAGTTGCATTTATGAGAAGTATGGGAAAAGAACATCAGTTTTTGGGGCAAAATCTCATGGTGTAGAACGGAATTTGAGATTTTCTACCCCAAGTTTTCAGGCAGTTACTCCTAAATTGTAAGTACCAAATCGTAGCAACAGTTGATAGAATCAATGCAAGAGTATCGAGAACGATGATTTTTCGTTTAGCCTCTAAGGTAGGAAAGGAATCTAACTGGCGCCCATATTGCCCGTAAATTTGGGATGCATCAAAGTACAGTCAGTCGTGTTCTTAGTCGAGCGGGAGTTACTCGCAAAAACGACATTGAAGAGCTTGAGGACCCGGGTCAAAACTATGAACTCGAAGCCGAAAGAGACATGATACATTTAGACATATAGAAGCTACAGAGTTTCAACGAAGAAGGAATCAGAAGCCGCGGAAACGGAAATCGCCATAAATCGGCCAATAAGAGGATCGGTTCGCAATGTATGCACGTTGCTGTTGATAATCACTCGCATTACTCGACAGTTAGTATCTATGAAGATGAGACGGCAGAAACGGTCACCAAACATCTCATAGAAACTTATCAACACTATGTCTCGCAAGGCATCGTCATCAAAAAAGTTCTAACCGATAACGGTTCGGGGTATAAGTCAAAAATGTTTGCAGAGGCATGCGGGGCAATGAACATTAAGCATTCCTTTACTCAGCCCTATACTCCACAGACAATCGAAGAGGCTGAACGCTTCATCCAAACTTTACTGCGAAAATAGGCATACGCCAGAATCTATAAATCTTCCGAACAAAAAATGTTTCTGGAGCCCTTTCTTCATAAGGAGACTGCTCCATAATGCGATAATTGGGAGAAAATCCGTCACAGTTTGGCGATCCTTGACCCTTTCGAGGTCGATTTCGGTAGTTTTGGTGTGCGAACTAGGGTAAATTGAGGATTTCTAGACTGTTGATTGGTATTATGCAACAGTCTCATATGTATTATTGGCATAGACCCCATCGCGGAATTTTAAACCAGTCTCCTGTCAGGAGACTGGTTCAAAACAATTACAACATACAGTCTTCTCACAACCCCGGGAAAGTAGGTGACGAACAATCTGCGCAACGTTCGCAAAATTGAGAATTTCGGGGAGTCAAAATAGACGGCTGGTACTTTGCAGCAGTCTCAGACTATCTGATAAGACAATTCTTGGTCGACATAGACTTAGGTGAGAACAGATTCTCACCAGTTCTATGTTTGTTCTAAAACAACGTGTGCTTAAACAGCACCAACGAAGAACACAATTGTTGGAGGATGTTGTAGAATCCAACCTCCTTTCTCGAATGCTGTAAACCTGCTCAAAAAGCAAGCTATATCCCTACATCTATATGTGGGGCTCTAAAATCGGCTAATTTTGTCTAATTCCAGCCTTTTACTCGGGACTTTGAAATAGTTTCAGTATGTCTGAAATACTTCAGACGTAAAAATAAATAATCTGTAACGACTGTCACGAAAGAGTTTTACTGACCTGCAATAAATCGCGTATTCGCACTGTCATTCTCAGAGTTAAATCACACACACTAAAACTCTCTACTCATCGAAAGAAGAAAGAGCAGATAAATCGGTACTGCAAGAATATGATCTTGTAAGTAATAGAGCAGGTTCGAAACTTATGCACTTAGTAGCCCGTTAGTTCTCAATCAATGCTAAAATTTTCCGTCGCCGAGGATAACACAGATGGTGGAGACCGAAATAACTATAGAAATAATTGTAAAAATTCCGTATCTCCCTCTGAAAACCATAAATTACAAATTTGGAAAGTTCACAGAGGTATCAAAACTCTTAATCTTGGAATTTTTTTAGCCGCGTCACTACTCGCCAAGAAGTAATTGTGACTGTTTCAAAATAGAATTGTTGTCAATAAACCTCCATAATTTTACATAACATATAGGTGAACAGCTAATTTTATTAGATAAACTCCGGTATAAATTCAAATTTTTGTGAGTTACCATTTTTCCTTTGTGTTTCTCTACAGTTTCTTTTTTGGGGGGGGGGGTATAGCACTTTGCTCTAACTTTAGTAAGGAATCTCTTCGGCCTAAACTAACATATCTTTTTCATGTTAAAATTTTTTAGAACTCTTAGGGATATCTACAACTGGTTGTCGACTATTCAATTAGTTGAAAGGTCGTTCTAACTTCAGTTGCCCATGAGAATAACTGAAACTTATAGAGCTTGTCGCCGCTAGACCACGATCCGATTTCATAAAGAATGTTCGTGTAACCTTTCAACTAGGCATTACCTCTCAATCTAACAATATCATCCCCGCGCCTTAAAAAATTTGCCACACTTCAAGGAGTGAAACACTCAATACGCTATAAAAAGTTACAGTACCCACCATCAATAACGCGTACTGCAGTCACTAAACATTGACAAGACTGCTATGTATAGAGAAAGTTCCATCGAACTGTCGAACAAAGGCTGAATTTTTCATCCAATACTATCCGCGCATTACCTCGGAACACATTGTATTATGGCGTTCGGGTCGATATCAAGTTGTCGCTAACTTCCTCTCCGAACTAAAAAATGGACGAGGAAGTAAGCTAGATGTCTGCGCGCCGACCCAAAATCGCGCAAGTCCGATCCGACTGAATCGCGCACTTTTGTCCGTATGCGCTTCGGTAAAACCATAGGTCAACGCGATGTGGAGTGTCAGTCTCGGTAATCGGACAAGAGACCGTGTGCGGGGAAATTCCCGCGAAACCAGTTAGCCTTAGATACGAGGGAGACACCAGTTGTAGATGACCATAAACGATTGGAGGGCGCGATAAAATAGATTGTCATCCGCCAATTTTAGCAAAACCAGATGTTAGTGATGACAAATTCGCGAGGTTATTCGCCTCTTCCGTATGAAACCTGCACATAGAACCCTCTACCACTGTAACCTATAAACTACGTAGTTATCGCTCAAATTCAAATTCCCATGGATACAAAATCCTTTGACACATTTTCACTCTTGTAGTAATCTCACTATGAAATTGAAACCCTCCCCCCCTTATCCTGACCCTTTCTTTAGTGGAGCTTTGAAATGGCGCATACATACACTGTCACAAGACTAACCAACTCAATACGCGCAATTGTCGATTGCGACGTAGAATCCGCGCTAAATCTGAACACGTGGAAGAACGACAGTTGGCTTAGGAAACGCAAAGAGAACCTTGAATATCTCAAGACTCTACTTCGTCCATTGCCCGAACTTCCTCTGGTACTCCTTCCTGAAGACGCGGTCGAGGAACTAACAGATATTCTAAAAAACGTAGACGATGCTCTAAACGAACTAAAACAACACTGCTTTGACAGCATTAGCGATTGGATAAGCCCCCAGGAATATTTTAACCAAATTCACAACTCGGTTGAAAACATTTACCAAAATTTAGCTACTCACCTTTCACATATAGCGTTAGTCGACGAAAAAAGTTTATCAACAGTAAATAAATTAATGTCAAAACAATAGTTTTGACACTATTAACTAAATTACTTATTGTAAACACTCCTCTTTCTCTATTGATCATTCACACTGTGTAAACGTTTCTACGAAACCGTAACAAGACTCTGTAAACAATAACCTCTAAATTTCTTCTTCACACGAATTCGTTGCTTAGGATTTTAAGTCCGCAATAAACACTCAACTTTGTATCGTTATCCTTCTTTCTGTCAACGATATTTGCTTATAATTCGAAGACCCCGCTCTTTTGCAGACAATGTATATAGTACTGTCTGCAATAGTTTCTCAGACCTTTCCCTGTAATCACTTTCTTTTTGAGTGATCTTTTTTAACCTTTGAACCAATGTTTTAATTTCAACTAACGATCCCAAGGTCTCTAGATAAGCGATTTTTACATTATCTGGAATATATTTTCCTGTCGATAGCACTGCGCGACCGGTAAAGTTTTCAACAAAATCCACAAATCTTTCATCCTCCTTTGTATTTTCTTCAACCCATTTTTTTAACCAATCTCTATCCTCATCACTTCCATGTTGTAACCAAAATAAGTGTAACTGAAAGGGATCTGAGACACTATCATAATGTTTACTCATGATAGCGCCTAATCTTTGTATTGTCGTCTCTCTTACAACTTCTATTTCATTCTCCACTAGCCACGGTACAAATTTTGCAAAACTTGTATCTCCAATTTGGTGATCTCGAATAACGACTCTAGCAAAAAACACTAACCAAGAGTAAGCTTTGCCTTCCTTCAAAATTTTCATAAGAACGCGCATTCTACTATCCAAAGGCAGTGATCTTAAAAATTTTTTCGAAATTGATTCGCTCATAAAGAATATATTGTAAGAACTTACATTAAATGAACCAGATAGTTTTGCCATTTCGTCCGTGGCATCAGCAACTGCTTCAATTACGGCAATACGCTGGTCATCACTTACTGTGCTCAACTCCGTACAATAAGTTAGTGAACTTAACAACTGAAAAGAGACAGATTTATGTTGATTCTCACTTAGTATAGAGTTGAGAATCAAAAATTCGACAGCATCCTCTTTGTTTGTTACAGCAGCATCAAGGAATTCCTCAATGTCTGTTTCATCAACGCTCGGTCTTACCTCTCTGTTCCCATTGAGCTGTCTTAGCCCCGCCAATTGTTTATCTCTGTTTTTTTGATTAATTACCGCACGACGTATCTTTTCTTCCATACTGAGTTTAATGTGATCAACATGGTCGTTTTCAGTTTCAAGTAAATTCGAGACAGTCATTGTGTAGCTCCATTTTTAAGAAGATATAATCTTATCGATAATATCTTTGATTGCTTTGTGTTCTGACAAATCAGGGTTTATGAACTTGTCCAAATCTAAAGGATTGTTTGTGTTCTTATTTTTGAAATCTTTATGATTATTCTTTTTTTGCTCGATACTTTTATTTAATGCTTCAAAAATAAAAGGGAATTTTGTTTGTATAACGGAATGGTATATTGTATTTTCTTCAGTAAGAGTCTTTGTTATAGAATTCAATTTGTACGTTATAGTGTTCAGTATTCTAAATACATCCCTCGGAGTATTTAGCGCACCAGTTTCCTCAATATTAGTAAGAACAGCTTCCATATTTTCAATTACGTAATTGCTTGAAGAGTTAGACTCTTTGGTACCATCTAGCAGTACTACCAGTTTGTCCTCTACAATTTCTTTTAATTTCTGCTGGTCAGCGTACGGAATTGCTATTGGCAGTTGAACAAATTTTTCTAGAAACTCTTGTCCGTCGACCTTCAAAACCTCCTGTACTGCCTTCATAACGTGAACTTGATCGTACGAAAGTATGAATGTCACGTAAGGTAGTTGAGCTGTCGCTCGCACTAACCGTAACAGATCTACAATTTCATATGGCTCTAGTCTATCAATATCATCTATCATGACTACAATTGGAATCTGAAGTTCACTCAATGCAACGTATGCACTACGGTGAAGTTCTTCAATATCGGGAGTTTTTTCTTCATTCAAAGTGGACTTCGCGTCCGTTAGTATCTCTAGCCCCTTTTCTAAGATTGGCATTCCTAAAGCAGAAAGAACTTTAGCGGCGACGCTCAGAGAGGGTTCGAGGTTTTCAAGAGCTCTGACATAGTTTTTCACAGGCCGAAACAATTTTGAAAACTCGGAGTCTTCTCTTGATGATGTTTGACTATCTTCTATCTTTTCAGTTAGTAGAGGCAAAAAATTACTCAGCATCGATTTTCTGTCTTCAACTCTCCACGGAACGTACCTCATCGTTATGATATGTTTTTCGCCAATTTTGAAGTTGGTCAGTTGCTCATCAATAAGGTTCAAAAAAGAAGTTTTACCGCTTCCCCATTTACCTGAAAGACCTACTACTAAACTTTCTGGCAGACTGTTACTGAACAAGTGTGTAATGACCTCGTCTACCACAGGTGTAAAAGAGAAAACATCCTCTGCCTTACTACTGATGGGCAGATCTGAATTGATAGACGAGATAAGCGATTGAGTCATAACGGCTGAACTTGAATCGGTAAGCTTTGCTGTGAAGATGCTCCAACTGCTCGGCGATTGTTGCGCAGTCGCGACAGACAAGACGCGAGCTTTCACAGTCACCATGTGATAGTTTGAATGCCTCTTAATGTATATAGGTGCATAATCATACTATACAAGACGAAGAATGCAACTAGTTTATGTTACGTTCAAGTTATTTCTTTTGACGTTTCCGCTGTCGTAATGCCCATTCTAAGGAATGTATAAAGTTCTTGACTTTCTGATGACGGCCAGAATGGGAACTGTGTGGTTTTACCACAGTGGCACGGTTACGAGTCTACAAACCTATGAATATATGTGTCATTTCGGACTTGGAACCTAATTCTTATGAGATACAAGTCACGGTAAGGACTTGGTAGTATACAAATAGATTGAAGCACCGGGTAAATCTTGAGATCACGGGGAACTTTTCTCTGAACGGATACAATACCAAAATCTTAGATCGCTTTTCGTTCTTGCTCTCTTGCCTGTCAGTATTTTCCTTTTCTAGTTGTACATCTATTGTAAACTTTCTGTAACCTGTCACAAATGCTTTAAACTTTACTGCTCCAGAATGCCTTGCCATACGTCATAATAGGAGAAAGTATAGTGGATACAATCAAGCTGCAACGGTCGCGCTCTTGTTTACCACGATTATCTCGCAAAATATCTTCACTTAGAGAAATATATCGAACGCACTCCATCCTGCGACCAATTTCGTAAGTAGGATCAAGACAGCAGATGTATCTTCTCCACGAGCATATGAACGGCAGTTTGACCATCCGTGATTGTTCTTCTTTCAAAAAATGTTAATCTTCTAAGGTGGAACTAGAGGATGTAGAAATTGAAACTTCCATTATTTGAACACCTTTGCACCCTAAAATACTGCCTTGTTCGCAAGAAATTTTAACTTAAACTCCGGCGTAACGCTTCCGTCTAACTTATACATCTATTGCCAAGAATCTAAGGCAAACAAAGTTCTAAAAGTGAACATGAACAGTTTTAATCGCCTGATTTGTCAATGAGTAATCGCCTTTTTCTCGTTTCTTCAGAAATCCATCCTCCAAGAATGGTTTCAAATATTGCGTGGATATGTTGTTTTGAAGGGAGCTTTTGTAAACCGGCTTGGCTTTCTTCATTTCAGACAAAATTTCCTTTCGGCTAACGACATACTTGGACTTCACGAAATGTAGGTGTTCACAAGCTAACCGTACCAAGTGTTCTCCTGTTTCACAGCCTCGAAACTTGGCCAAACTGGCCATAGACTGTTTACGACCTGCAATACTCGGAATTTCGGCTCTAGATATAAAGCAACTAATATCAGGATTTTCTTGATTTATGTCTGAATAATCGTTATTCGAATTCGAGAAGGTACTTACCGCGGGCAGTTCGATAGCACGAGTTAGAAGATTTAAAGCAACCTTACCTAGATCATGTTGTTCTCCTTCAACCTCTACCTCCACAATACCCACCTTCAGTTTAATCCTCCGTATCGTCATCAGAACTCGCTTCTAAATTCTCTATTGAATGCGAAAAGTCAATATGAATACCTTAAACACACAACAATAGTCAAGATTTTCATTTGAATTTGGCTAAAATTCACGGCTGAATTCCAATCTTTATTAAAGGAACTGTCGGCACTCCACGACCATGTCTCACGACATTAAGAATGTCCCGTTCATAGTAAGGTACTCCCGACGACATCTCCTTCTCCATCGCTTTTACTGGAAGAATTTCAATCCCGACATCAATCAACCCAGCAGCATAAAAACTTTGATGCTTAACAAAGATGTCATGAGCAACAAACGCGTACTTCCCAAACTGAACCTCGATCGCTACTCTTTCTTTGATGAAGTCAATTTGATTGTTGGAACTATAAGGCTCGTTACCACTAGCTTCAATCTCTTGCTTCTGCTGGTTCGGAGGAAGAGTGATTACCTTGCGCATCACTTTTTCGTCACCTGTCACCCAGAATGCTTGCCTATGTTGATGCCAATCAAAATTTTGAAATTCGCGCTTGAACGCTTCATTCAGATCAGCTGGGGAATATAGTTTAATCCCTTTCCTCTTCTTTTCTTGCGAAACTTTAGTTTTGCACGCAACCGCGTCTACATTTTCTATTACCTGATATACCTCTTCCAAAAGGTTAGGCGCATGAACTTTCAAATATTCCTCTCCGTTCAGATGCGAGTATTTGGAGACAATTTCCATCAGTGACCGCCATTTGGAAGGGCTGGATCATAAATAGGTTTTCCCATTGGCCTGGTCTTCAACTCACCGCTTCTGAGACTACGAATACGGTTACGTGCAATTTCAATATACTCTCCAACTATGTCACACCCAAAAACACGACGACCATGTTTAAGAGCAGCTAGTGCAGTTGACCCAACTCCGATGTACGGATCGAACACCGAATCCCCCACATTTGTCATTGATAAAACAAGACGTTCAACAAGTTCAATAGGATACTGGCAAGGATGTTCCGTCTTTTCAGGATGATTATTCTTAACATTTGGGAATATCCAAACATCTGATGGATTCTTTCCAAGTGGGTTACAAGATAGTTCGCCTGCCTTTGGCCCTTTGAAATAACGTTTACCTGGATATTTAGTCGGGATTCTGATCGGGTCTAGGTTCCACGTGTAGTCATCACTCTTTGTCCACCAGTTGATGGTCTCATACCTACCAGAAAGGCGTTTTGAGCAATGAAGTCCGTGTCCGAAATGCCAAACAATGCGATTTCTTAACTTTAAACCGTGAGAGCGAAAAATAGGATAAAGAATGGAGTCTAGAGGGACAATCTCTCCCTTATCAACAAAGTTTCCGACTTGCCAACAAACTGACCCATCGTTTTGAAGAAGTCTGACACACTCCCTGATTACTTGCTTTTGACTCTCTACGTAGCTATCGATACTCGTTTTTCGCCCTTCGTACGATTTTCCTATATTGTAAGGTGGAGAGGTAACAACTAGTTTGATGGACTCCGAGTCCAGCTCTCGCATAAAGTCCAAATTATCGCGCTCTTCAATGCGATAAGCACAGGAGTTCGCCAATGCCAAACCTGAATCGACATCTTCACAGCTTTAATCAAGAGTTAGTGCATCTGCAATCATTCTTAGTCCCCTTTTTTTCGGAAAGAACAGTACTAGATCGTATCTAAGGTAGTTTTATACCATAATTATAGGCTAAAGTGATCAATTTTGACGAACAAAAGGATCCGTCTACGGAAAGTTTATTAGAGCATTTTTCGTTCAAACTTTCTCAATTCCGGGGCTAATTGTTCCGATGGTATAGGCTTAAAACGAGAAGAAAACGGACTGCTTGTTCGGTAACTGCTCTAGCAGAGCGATTCGATTGCTAATCCATTTAAACCTCAATGTCCGAGCCTACTATCGCTTAACCATCTATTCTGTTTGAACATGAAACTACCGACGTTCGCTCACCTCAGTCCCCCAATTAGAATTTCCACAGTTTTTTTAAACAAGTTAGCCTCCACTCCATTTTATCTCTGCAAGTATGCCGTATACTCGTTCTCTAAAGTCCACTAGTTTGATTGATCTGGCGGATAGAACTCTCTCTAGAATCATCTTAACTTAAATTGTTAGTTAGCAGGCCGGTCGATAGACACGTACGAAAATGACACGTGATCGTATTTTGATTCTGCCTAAACCATCAGAGTACTCTGATTGCTGAGAGCAAGTGTATGAGTGACTACGCCAAAATTCTGAAACCAAGTCCTCTCACAATGTCAGATCGGTACTCAAGCATTTTATTCCTAGTTGTCTACTCCATACCGCCTACTCTAACTGCAATTAGCTAGGTGTTTTTAACGTTACGACATTCAAAACAATGGCCTCGTCAATGACTCAACTTTCCCTCATTCGCAATCTATTCTCCCCTAAAGATGCCAGAAAACCAACACCTTCGCGTTCCGCAAGTAGCTTTGCCGAACATTACGCGACCCTTCTAACTCTTCAAGGATACTTCGACCTACTGGAGCTAGAATCTATAGTGCAAGCTAAAGACGGCGTATGGGAGTTCCGCAGAGACTCACGCAAAATTAGAGCGCTACCGTTTAGCAAATACAGAAAAACGTTTCCTATCAATATTGACGAATTTAAAGATGAACTCCATCGGCTGTGGACTCGACCTGCAACTGAGAAAAATTCGGACTGTAACTACTGGCTTGTAATTGATGCGAATTTGAAAGCATTTTCGAACGAGTTCGATTCGGAACGATCGCTAGTAGATAATGTTTTTGGCGAATCCGCTAACATTCCAGAATCTTCTCGGACGTTCGCCGTGGTTTTGCGTGATGCCAAATCCGAAGCCTCAAAACTCATAGCAGAGCAACTCGACATAGACGAATTCTATGCCGATATCATTCGTCAGTTAGTATCCCAGCTTATTCATGAGACTGCGACAAAGTCGAATCAAACCATATTCGCTAAGCCCAAGCAAGTATCCAAAGCGAACATCCACTGGATCATCCGAGATGTCCTACTTCACCGCTCCCGCGCTTCTTTTGACCCAATCAAACTCTCCCGAGCTGTTAGCATAGTGACTTTTCCGTCCACTGAAGCAAAACACCCTGCATCAAGCAACCTTAGCATTCAACCAGAGCATCTCTCATCAAAAAATTTCGTTGATCGACCGGAATTAGTCGAAGAGGTTTTACAAAAGCTCAAACTATTTCGCTCTTGTGCTATTACTGCCGAGATCGGAACCGGAATGTCTGCCCTATTATGGTCCGTAGTCCACCAGACATCAGATAATCGATGTTGGTATCAGGTTACCTCAACCTCGCCACTTGACATTGCGTCTCTTTCTAAGGTCATTGCATCCTATAAGTTCGACTATCCAATAGGATTTGTTATTGACAACATCAATCTGAGTAACTCCAGGATATTTCGTTCACTTATCGAATTGACCAAATTCAATAAAAACATTTGGGTAGCTGGTACTGTCAGTTCTATGGATTGCTATCTTGTGTCGGCAGAGAAGTCATTGGCGATATACCCGCTGTACTTCGACGAAGAATTCGATAAAGTTTTAGTTGCACAAACTGCCGAAATACTTTCTGACTCGGAAGAAAGTAAAAAGGAAATTGAAAAATTAATTACCGAGACTGATCCGGATTCCGACCCTGCTGTAGCTCACGGTCGCATAAGTATAAACCACTCCCTAGACGATCTGTTACTCAATAAATACGCAATCACGATGCGAAATACCTTAAAACAAGGAGGGCTGAAACCAACTTCCAAGTCCGTCAGTTTTCGAAAAAGTAAAAAATCTCGTAAACTTAAGACTCGTCAAAAACAGAAGTCCAGTCAAGCCGCTCAAATGCAACCTCCCATAGAACCGAAAAAGGAATACTCTACCGAAGACCAACAGCTAATGCAAGACCGCAATGATGAACTCGATGTACTGATTGCAATTGCACTTGTTACTGCGATAGAAGGCAGGGTAACTATAGCATCTCTCCAAGCCAACCTGACCCTAGAAGCCCACCGACTAAATTCCGCCATCGACCGCGTACAAGCGCTTGGCCTCTATTTTAAAGACGAAACAGATCATACAGTGTTTGGAGTACACCCTGTATCTGCGCACGGCATGTGCCGAGCTTTGGTGGAGGTAGGGTTTACAAGTTGGAGCGAACTTGCTTCAGCAGCAATTGAAAACGTAGATTCAAATCTTTTGGAAGAAATAGCGGCACACGTGGCCGGATTAGAATTCCTAAGTAATTCTGAAATCACTACCGCTGTTAAAAGTCGTTTTGAGAATCGAAAGCATCATAGCCTTTCTGTGGCTGGTTCGTCGGAGAACTCCCCTACTTCTCAGGAAGATTTAGACATCATAAGTCGTGACCTTGAAGAATGGGTTAAACTCGCACGGGGAATCTTTCAAGGAAATCTCCTCAAGATTACAAGAGACTGGGTAAAGACGTTTCGGTTTCCCCAGTTAACACAGCGATACTGTCTTCCAGCGGTATCTTATGCCATTACTGGAACTAAAAGTTTCGCTTTATCCGATCCGTATATTTCGGATGCTTATCCACGAGGTGAATCTTGGTTCAAGAGAATTCAATCCACCAAATTGCCTCGAATAATCAGCTCTAACATTGTTGATATTCTTACTGAACAGTTCGATAGACTCGCCCCAGAATTGATCTGCGATGCTATGGATGTACTCCAAATTCATAGAGTGGAACGTCATTACGTAAAACAGTTATGCGACATTCATTCAACAGTGGCAAGCACATTTGTTTCATTGAACATTGATCATGTTATGAAAATTCTTGACCTCGCTTATTGTTTAAGCCCCGAACTATTTGACGAATGGGTTCAAGCCTATAATCAGTTGGAAGGTACTGATCCTCTGGAGATTCGCGTACAAGAAAACACCCCATTTGCCCTTCCATGGAAAGAGGATGACGATGGATTCGGAAACATCTTGGCAGCAAATATCCATAAAGATATCTTAAACGATAACGAAATCGACGTTCAGAATATAGTAAATCAGTATAGCCATTCATTAAGGCTTTTAGACCCAGATTCAGTCTACACACAAACGGCTATCGTTGACGAGAATGGCAAGGAAATCCGTTCCGCACCATTCAATGTTATACACAAGAAAGAGGTAACGTTGGCCAGACAAAATTTTGCAGTTAATTCAGGAATCACAGTTTCAAAATTTGTTGGCGCTCAAAGTTGGGCGGACTATCTCGAAACGGCAACAAAGACTCTAGAAGAAATTCACGCTATCGGTTCAGTTTACCTGAATCTTGTATGCTGTAAGTTTGACACAGAAGAAATCTATGAAAAATTATTTCCATTCTTTTTGAAGGGGGTAAAATTGAAGGCTCCATTCGATTCAAATAGATACAAATATAACGAGGAGTTTGAGCTTCAGCCCTTACAACGGCTTTCGTTAGGTTTAAACATAAATGCCTTTCTAGGTTTTAGGGATCTCCCAGAGAACGCTAGGTTTTATTACGAAGAAGCGCAACGAATTCGCACATGCTGTCATCAAGCTTACGGCGAACCTTGGGAACATGTTGGGGGTGAATCGCCCTCGATTCTAGAAGATGTAGAGAATCTAGCAAGGGATATGCAAACTGTAGGTTTGGTTGCCGAGCAACTCCAAATGCATCCGATTGAACGGTGGCGCGTACCTCCGACGTTGACCGAAACATCATTTGCCTATATCGCAAGTCTCTGTCGTCAGAATATGTCAGTGACACAAAGGCAAGAACTAGAGATAACTGACGTGTTCGTCAATAAAATTAAGATAGAGGATATGACGGTGCCTCTCCCCGATAAATTGAGAGCTTTACAAAAACGCGAGTCGTAAAAATTTGTACTCCCCTTAACTTTCGATCGTTCTAAGCAGTTGATACGTGTACTCGAAACCATGTCAGTCTCTACTCCTTTCGGGGAGTTAAGTACTTCCATGAAGCAAGTCTAAATGTCAGATTAGCACAACAGAAAGTTTAGCCTCATAGAGAAGATTACCGAACTGCTCTAAATTTGCTATGTTAACAACTTGACAGATGTAGTACGATTGCAGTTACCCGATTAACAACTGAATCAGGTTGTGACACAATTGCTGATTTTCATAGACCGTTTCAGCGCTATTGGGACAGATATTTTAAAGAAACAATACATTTGAGTGGACCAAATGGCTAAAGAGCGCATATTCATTTCAGTGATAGCCTAACCATGCTTCTCCAAAAAGTACGGCAATTGCATTTGCGCCGCTGGATTCAGAGAAAATGGCTCTTGGATAAGGATTTTTCCGCTCCCATACAGATTATTGGAAAGTGATCCTCCGCTCAGGAAAAACCAACGGATTGCGCTAGAGCTAAAGAAATCGTCTTCAGATACGCGACTGGAGAGTTTTCAGCCTCGCAATGTCGACGATATTGATTACCAAGAGGCTATCGGTAGTTGGCCTACCGAGTGATTATACAAGCATTTGTCTGGAGATTCATATGGGTAGACTGTAGATTGTTACAGTTTTTCTCCAGTCTGCAGACTCGAGAAAAACCGTTTATGCCTCGATAGGGTCTTTGCCAGTTATACATATGCAAGGTACGGCTCTAGAAACATGTTCCTTTGGACGGATGATTTATATATTCTCGTGTAAGCCCACTCGCGCAGTAATGTCTGTATATATCTTTCTGCATTTCCGTTTGTTTGGGGAGTTTAGGTTTTAGTAAATACGTGCTTCACGCCTAGAGTTTGAAATACCTCGGCAAACATTTTCGATTTATACCTTGAACCATTATCTGTCAAACTTCGTTTTATTGTGATGCTTCGAGAGGTGTACTCTTGATAGGTTTCTAACAGATGTTTGGTGACACTTTCTGCTGTTTCATCTTCAAATATACTTACCGTTTCGTAACGGGAGTGATTATCAACGGCTACGTGCATACAATGCGTTCCTGTTGCTTTGTTCGCTGGTTAGCGTCGGTTTTCACTGTCCGGGATCCTGATCCCCTCTTCGTTGAAATTCCGTTGTGTCTCGATGTCAAGATGAACTAGGTCTCATGAATCTCTGGGTTTGTGACGTGGTGGTGGGGCTGTTTCCTGAGGCTCTATATCTTTCTGCCGAAATAGATTCGCCCGAACCAGATGACGACTGGGAACTGGGACAGTATTACTGGCAATGCTACAGTAAGGCAACCGAATTGGGGGTAGCAAGACGAGTTAGGCGACGATACGAAGACCTAATCAACATCAAGAGGCTTCAATTTTTCGTTGGAACGACTCGCAACCATCATGATATCGCTTTGAATCCTTTTGTCATTGTCGGTGCGTTTAATCTTCCAGTTATTTTTCCTACATAGATTTTGGAATGTTTATAATTTTGTCGACTCCACTGTTTCTTCTTTTGCAATTGCGTAAGAAGCGATGAGGATTGAAAATAGTGAGATATCTCAGTTCTTCTCTAGAAAGAATTGTTGTATGCACTTTTACATATCTCTTCTGAAAGGCCCGAACATCAACAAACGCTTGCAACGTTAGCACTTACATGGTATTGAATAAAACATAGCAAGTGAGTATCCACAATGAACACGAAATTGTCACTAACAGATATTACCACGACGTTCTCGGAAGAAAATACGGTGAACCTATGGTTTAAACAACTACGATGGCATGCCCGCTTAGCATGTCATTGTTGCACTAGTGATCGGGTAACTGAGCGGCGCAAACATAACGAAACGCGCCTGAACATTTGTTGCGGAGCATTTGGTAATATCGCGGATTTAACATTCAAACAAAGTCAAAAAAACAGTGTGCTTACACGGGCTAAAAGAGAATCCGCCAAGTTTACATTACACAAGTTCATTGAAGAGAATGTCAAACAGGATGGTACAGTCTGCTCGGATGCGTATAAATCGTTCAGACGAACTGTGAAAAATGGATACGAACAGGCCTCGGCTATGCGTCTTGCAGGTAGAAAGAGTCAAAAATCCAGCACCTCAATTTGGCATAGCAACGTATTGAACTCCGATATTTCGTTCGCGTTTCTGTACGAGGCAGAAGTCAACGAACCCCATACCTCCGATCTCAGCGGAAACACAAATCTTGTCAATTTTTTCGAAAACGCACCGGTCAATACCTCGCACGTAACTCTAAAAGTTGTAGAGACCAAAACGTTCGCGTCCGCAGGTATAAATCAGCTGGACAACTATCAAGCCATTATGCAAATGAACAACGGAGAATACTGATGAATCGGAACAAAGAAAATTATTTGGGGGGGGGTATTGTGAGCCTAATTTTAAGTCAGGCACGATATGGCACGCTGACAATTTGGATGTTATGCGCGGATTGAACACAGAGACCGTCGACCTCATTTACTTAGATCCCCCTTTTAAAAAGCAAGACAGCTATTCAGGGAATATGAAGCCTCATATTCTAGATTCTCTGCTTGAATTCTTGGATTACTGCTATAACTCTGATGACAAGTCTGAAGTAAGTTTCGCTAAGAATGCCGAAGCCTATTTGTACTCACTTGAATTAGACTCCAAACACAAAGAGGTCATAATGTCCTTTAATGACGCTTGGGAGTTTAGCAAGGAAAAAGAAAAACAGTTAGAGGAACAGATAAAACAGCAAAATCTTGATGTGTATAAGTTCATTCGGTCTGTTCCGTCAGAAAGCACCAAAGCTTACCTAGTTTTTATGGGAATTCGGATTATAGAAATGTATAGAATTTTGAAAAAAACGGGAAGCGTGTTTTTGCATTGTGATTACGAAGCTAATAGTTACATTCGTATTTTGTTAGACCTAATCTATGGCGAAAACAACCAAGTAAATGAAATAGTATGGTGCTATACTGGGGCTGGATCGCCAGGTATGCGACAGTTCAACAGAAAACATCAGACAATTTATTGGTACGCCAAAAGCAATTTGTGGACTTTCAATAGCGACAAGGCTCGTGTTCCCTATAAGGATCCAAATCAAAGGCCTAGAAGAGCTTGGGGTAACGAAGAACACTTCGAAAAAGAATACGTAGAAAACATGCGAAAAACCGGAAAAATAGCCGAAACGTGGTGGGCTGAAGCACCCAAGAATGGTTTCTGCTCAGTAAAGAAAACAAGAGATAATCTTGGTTACCCAACCCAGAAGCCTATAGGGATACTGAAAAGAATTATCGAAGTAGCATCAAATGAAGACGAGATTGTCTTTGACCCATTTGCAGGTTGTGCTACGACCTGTCACGCGGCCTACATTTTAAACAGGAAATGGATAACTGCAGATATATCTTTTATGGCAGTAATTTTGTTAAAACTGCGGTTATGGTTGTTAGAAACCGGGAAGTGGTATGGCAAGCAAAAAGATCTGCATCAGGGCCGATATTCATATACTTCCACAGAAACAATAGGAAAACAAACCTACTTTCCACTACCTGAAATTAAAACTAGTCTTAGTGCTAGCCAACGTTATAAACTCAAAATGAGGTTGTTTGGAGAGCAAACAGGTAAGTGTAAAGGGTGTGGACAAAACAAGCAGTATACAGAATTTGAAATGGATCATATCATTCCAAAAGCTATAAACGGTCAGGATATTGAAGACAATATTCAATTGCTATGTAGGCCTTGCAACGGCAAAAAGGGGATGAGACCTGAGTATCAGTGCAAGGGCTGGATGTTTAAGTATACCGGAGCAGTCTATTACCATTAACCAACTATGTGAACCTATAATCATGTAATTCTAACGCCATGTTTCGCATTTAACTGTCAATAGATAGAACAAATCCCAAAATTTTTTGCCAGCCAGACTTGCAAATTAGCTTAGTCGCATATAAATAGAGTTCATACCGTGCCGGTTTAGCTCAGCTGGTAGAGCAATTGATTTGTAATCAATAGGTCGGGGGTTCGAGTCCCTTAACCGGCACCATTAGAGTCACTTTCCAAAATTCGTAGCTCGAATTTTCGATATTAGCCAAGTGCATTGACGTGAACGTTATTGACATATTTAGCGGATGCGGCGGCTTCTCTAAAGGATTCCAGCAAGCGGGATTTACCATTCATCGCGCTGTTGAAATAGATTCCTCGGCTAGTGACACCTTCTCTGATAACATCGGCATAGATCCTATTTGCCAAGATATATCGGATCTAAAACCATCTGATTTCGGTAAAGCAGACGTTCTAATTGGTGGATTTCCTTGCCAACCTTTTTCTCTTTCAGGTTTGCAAAACGGATTTCAGGGTGACTCAGGAGGTGGTTTCCGAAGCTGTCTTTCGGCAATCGTTGCCGCCAATCCATCTATATTTGTTCTTGAGAACGTGATTGGCTTTCTGACACTTCACAAAGGAATATTCATCAAAGTTGCCCTCCGAGAGTTGAAAAAGTTAGGATACGCATGTCAAGTTTTGAAATTGAATGCAGTCGAGTACGGAATCCCACAAAAACGAGAACGAGTGTTTATTGTCGGAAACAACATTGAATCTGGTTTGATTTCATTGGATCTGTACAAACAACCAATAGTTACTGTTCAGGAAGCCATAGATGATCTAGTTGGTCTTGAACATACTAAGCACAATCACGAGCCAATGAAACACACATCAAGAATTGTCGCACGTTTTGCCGCCACGAAACCGGGTGAAAGTACCAGAGACGCAATGGACCGAGACCCGTCTCTTGGAGGTGCCAAAATCACAAAGCATTGCTATCGACGGTTAATCGCTAACAAGCCAGCGCCTACATTAGTCGCGAACTTTGTAACAACAACAATTCATTACTCTCAAAATCGCAACATCACTGCACGAGAAGGGGCAAGAATCCAGTCGTTTCCAGACGACTTTGTATTTCACGGATTGAAAACGCGAATGAGTTGGCAGAGAGGGTTGTCGCAATTCGAACAGATCGGTAACGCTGTGCCTCCCAAACTTGCTTACTGCCTAGCGACTGAGGTACGCATGATGTTTGAAGGCAAAAGAAAATCAAGAATCTTATCGAGCAGTAATAAGGACGAGATCGACAGTGACTTAGATATTCAGTACGCGAAAATCAAGCAAAAAATCCATAATACTTCCAACAGTAAAGGACGTCGAGGTAGAAAAAGTAAGTATCAAAAGTATTACAACTACCTCGAAAATTGCTCGATCGGCGATTCGATCGAAATTCCCGAGTATTTAGGCCGGAATCCCCAATTTATCGAAGCGGCAATGTTCCGAAGAAATATCAAAATCAACCTCTATAAATATTCGGGCAACTTTCACGCTTTGAAAGTTTCCTAATACGATCTCCTCATAGCTACCATAAATTTTTTTAACGAAGCTCTTAGCACTACTTTGAGGCGTTCTAGAGATCGGTCTTTCTGGTATTACTGAAGCGAGTTTTCCTCGAGAATCTATACACTTATTCCTACAGATTCGGTTGACCAACCGCGATAAATGTGAAGTTTTCTGGGACTAGATACTTCCTCGCTAACTCGTTTACGCTATCGACCGTGACCGCATCAATCAGCCGGCTACGATTGTCAAAATGTTCGATACCCAAGTCTAGTTCACGCACGGCCAACATCTGCAAAGCGATTTTTGCGTTTGAATCAAATCCCAACGGATAGGAACCATCTAAATAAAGTTTCGCTTTCTTTACTTCCTCTTCCGTAACCCCCTCTGTTGAGATTTTTCGCATCTCCTCCTTTACAATCTCGATAAACTCAGCGGTACTTTCATTTTTGGTCTGGCTAGAACCTGCCCACAGACTCGTATGCTTCAAAGAGGATTCCAGATTCGTGCTTATTCCGTAGGTTAGTCCCTTCTCTACCCTAAGCGTTTTCATTAAACGACTCTCAAAACCTCCTCCCCCGAAAATGTGATTCAGGACGACTGCAGAGTAAAAATTTGGATTGTCTCGAGTTATGCCTCGCCCAACAAATGTAATCAAAGTCTGCGGTTGCGGTAACTTTGATACAATTGGATCAGCAACCGGTTGATTTGGAACGACATTCCGAACTTCTGGGAGTGTGCTACTCTTTGGTAAGGGAGCTACAATTTTATCGACCAAAGACGCGACTTTATCCGCTGAAATATCTCCTACGACCGTAACTATTAGCCCTTCCTTAGTCATAATCTTGTCTTTATGCGCTAATGCTAAGTCTCTCGTTCGAGCTTCAACGCTTTCAAGCGTAGGAATTCTCGCATACGGATGATGCGGATAGAGTGATTGATTGATTATTTCGTTGGTAATGGCTGGCGGCGAAGTTTCACGACGCTTAATTGCGACTAGGTCTTCCCGCTTATGTCTCTCGAACGGGACTTCATCAAAACGAGGTCTTTTGAAAGCGAGTTTCACGAGATCCGAAGCCTCGTCAATATTCTCCGACAAGGTCGTAACCGAGCATTGCACCCGGTCAAGTTGAGCACCACAACCGTAACTCATATTCAATTCGCGCATACGAGTCTGGAATCCTAAACTGTCATATTTCCCAGCACCCTCGTTCATCTGATACGTAACAGAAGAAGCAAGACCTTCAAGGCCTTCTGGGTCTTTGGCTGACCCAACGGGCCAACTCATTAAGATCGACACAATAGGAATCGAAGGCTCTTCCACAAGCCAAACTGATACTCCGCGCTTGGTCGTGACCTCCTTAATCGTAGTGAAACTCCCTTCGTGAACAGAAACCTCCACTTTCGATCCGAAATTAGGAAAGTATGCTAGATTCGGCGCTTGCATTGACTGAAAATAGGAACATCCTACAACTGCACAACACAGCAAAACAGAAAGTAAAATTTTCATCACCAGTCACCTTCCGGCAAAAGATGAGTCTCGATATATTTGGCATCTCCTCCAAAAATTTTCCTTAAAGCGTCTAAGGCTTCGTCTGGTGTTACACTTTTTACAAGTTCTGCATAATTCAGAATATCATCTATCGGAATACCGATTGCCCTCGCACGGCCAAATGTTGATGCCATACTTTGTTGATTCTCTCTCAAATATATTGCGTTCGCGGCTAAATTGTTTCGTGCTGTTATGACAGCTTTCTCTTCAAACCCATACTCTAAGACAAACTCAACTTCCTTCATCACAGCTTTCTCAAGTGTCTCAAGATCGACACCTTGGACTGGGGTAGCGGTCAAATAGGCCGGCCCTTCGTCACGCTCACTCCAAGAATCCGAACCGACAGAAATAGCGAGCTGTTGCTGTTCAACAATTGTTTGGTAAAGGTGACTCGTTAATCCTCCTCCAAGCAAGTTTAGTCCAACTTGCAAAGCGACCACGAATTCCTTATCTTCTATCCAACTTATCCCGTTGTAATAACGAGTCCACTGCGGTTGCCGAACTTTAGGATCTTTATGAACGATCAATGAGGATTCTGCAATTCGTTTTACCGGCTTCCAAGGATGCTCATTTTCGAAAGTCTCAGATCGTTCAATGGTACCGTAGTAATAGTTCGCCAGTTCCCGGACTTCGTCTTCTGTAACGTCACCAGCGACGAGCAATACCGCATTCTCAGGAGAATAATACTTGCGATAAAAATCTAATCCATCTTGCGGTGTCAGCCGAGAAACCTCATCCATTTTTCCGATAATCGTTATCTCATACGGGTGATCCTCATAGAACACTTCCATTGCTTTTTCCCAAAGAATTACGCTGGGATTATTTTCTATTCTTTGCCGGCGTTCTTCCTTAACGACATCCCGTTCAGAAATAAACGGCCCTTGCGGATCATCGTTAATTATCAAGTCCGTCATCCGCTCCGCCTCAAGTGACATAACTAACCCGAGGTGCTGCTTCGCTACTCGTTCATAATAAGCAGTATAGTCGTAACTCGTGAATGCGTTCGCTCGTCCACCGATATCATTGATGATACTAGAAAACTCGCCCGGGCCGATATCGTCTGTTTCTTTGAACATGACATGCTCAAAAAGGTGAGCAATCCCAGACTTTCCCTGCTCTTCGTGAGCAGACCCAACTCTGTACCAAACCATATGAGTGACAACAGGCACACGATGGTCAGGAAGCACTACAACTTCCATTCCATTCGCTAACCAGAACTGCGATGGTCTCCATTCGTCTTGGGCCATTGCCGTCAAGGACAACAATGCAGACGCAAATACAGAAAAAAGAATGTTTCGTGCTGTCATTATTCTAGGAAAAAGTAAAACCATTAGCACACGATATCTATAATTTCCACGTCACAACGTAGATATTATGAGTTTATGTTCCTGGCAACTTTAGTCTCTTGCGCTTATCAGCGCGATTGATTTCGACTTGCCCACCTGCGGTAGCACTATCCTGAGACGCTTCTTTAAGCTGAGCTTCACTTCCCCACCACTGGATTATACGATCTGTCAGGCGATCAGAACGACGAATCACACCTGCTTCCTGATAATCGACTATCGAACGAATGTACGGGCTAACGGCATTTGCTCCTGCAGCGACAACCAGTGCGCGTTCCGCAGCACTAGCTCCTATCGCAAAATTTTCAGTACCAAAAATCCGGCCTCGCGTTTCTGTTGCTTGAACAACTTCGCTCGGCTGCGTAGTACCCGTTTCGGGTGGACGGAGGTTAAATTCTGGCGGTATTGTCAAAGGCGGCTTCGTAACAACCCGAAATTCGTCAGGAGAATTAGGGTTAACCGCATAGTTCTGATTTCTACTTACGCACGCCGTCGTTGCAGCTAAGCATCCGACCAGAACTAAAATTCCAAGAGTTTTTCTCATAGAAAACATTCCATTTCTCCTTCACATTGTTTCTAATCTGAATTATTGTTTTTTTTGTGACGAGACATGACAAAATGATCAACTAGCAACATTATGGCTCCAAAAGTGATAGAGGCATCAGCAACATTGAACACATAAAAGAAATAAATATCCGAAAAATTCAAAAAGTCTACTACAGCTCCATATCTAATACGGTCGATGACATTGCCAATTGCCCCTCCAATAATAAGTCCCAAACACGCTATTGTCGCTAAGCGTTTCGTTCTCACAGTCCAAACAAGAAAAACACATGTAACTACTAAACTTACCAATACAAGAACCCAACGCATAATTCCTTCTGACTGTGCCATCCCAAAACTGATTCCACGATTCCACACCATCGTTAGGTCCATTATTGGACCGAGTTCGATATGACCACACAGATAAGTAGCGTTGAGACATTCAAGCGCATTTAACCTCTCCTCCGCCAAGACGATGACCTTCGTCCATTGATCTAGGCTAACAACAATAAAGGCAAGCCCAAGTCCGTATAAATATCGCGGAAGGGACATGAGATTCAATCGTTAGCAGTTAATGCTTCCCATTCTTGCACAGCTATGGCATCCCGAGGCGTTATATCCTCATATCCCTTTATGGCAGTCTCAGGATCAAAGTATTTCCAACTACGCGCGCACTTAATGCCGACGGCTCTATCGGGAATCACTCCCACTTCTGGAGTTTCTGGCAAACTGAATGCATCTGCTGGGGCCGAGTCTTGAATCAAGGTAGCCTGACTCGAAATAAATATGTCCGCTGCGACTTCTCCGTCAAAAGCGTCTATAAGCTCCTTATCTCTGATGTATACTTTCGGTGCGGCTTCAAGAGACGAACCAATTCGTTTCTCCTTTCGCTCAATTTCTAAGGCCCCTGTCACGACTCGTCGAACTTGGAAAATTTTCTCCCAACGCCTTGCCAGCTGACTATCTCTCCATTTTTCAGGAACGTCCGGAAATAGCGTTAGATGAACACTATCTTTCTCTTTCAAAAATCGAGAATTTCTAAAAGCCTCTTCTGTTGTAAACACGAGGATCGGAGCTAACCAAGATAGCAAATAACGCAGCGTATGATCCATAACTGTACGGACAGAACGCCGGCGTACATCTGACGGTGCATCGCAGTAGAGACTATCTTTCCTGATATCAAAATACACAGCTGACAAGTCAACTCCGCAAAAATTTATTAACGCGGCCATGATTTTTTTGAAATCGTAGACCTCATACGATTTTCGAACAAGTTCATCTAGTTCCGAAAGCCGGTGCAAAACCCATCGCTCTAGGTACGGCATTTCATTGATGTCAACAGTTTCAGATTCTTCAAAATCATTCAGAGCGCCTAAGAGGAATCGCAATGTATTGCGAAGTTTTCGATACATCTCAACGTTCGATTCGATGATTTCTTTGGAAATTCTTAAATCTTCTGTAAAATCGGAAGCCGCTGTCCAAACTCTTAGGATTTCGATACCGTATTGATTCGCAAATTCTTTAGGATCTACCGTATTGCCAATCGACTTTGACATTTTCTGCCCCTTGCCGTCGACAATAAATCCGTGTGTCAACACCTGTCGGTAAGGAGCCATTCCTCGCGTAGCACAACATTCTAAGAGGGACGATTGAAACCATCCCCTATGTTGATCAGAGCCTTCCAAGTACAGATCAACTTGTCCGGCTTTTTCTTCAATTATTCCCTTTTCGCGCATGGCAAATGCGTGAGTCGTGCCGGAATCAAACCAAACATCGAGTACGTCGGTTACCCTTGTCCAGTCCTCATGAGAGTAGTAAGTATTCTCAAAGAATGTCTCTATTGGAGTATCAAACCACGCTTCGACACCGCCTGCTGAAATTTTCTCCAATATAGTTTGATTGATTATTTGGGCTTGATCAGAAGGGAGTGCGGAAGTATGCGGTTCACCGTTTTGATTTATAAACAACGTCAACGGAACTCCCCAATTCCGTTGCCTAGAGACTAACCAATCGGGTCGCGATTCGATCATTGAACGGAGGCGTTTCTTTCCAGACTCTGGAAAAAACAAAGTATGGTCGACAGCCTCCAAAGCTTTTTGCCGCAGAGTACGCCCAAGTTCATCAGGTTTATCCATCGGAATAAACCATTGAGGAGTCGCTCGCCGAATAACCGGAGCCTTCGACCGCCACGAATGTGCGTCACGTATAGTAACTATGTTACGTGCTAGAAGCATTCCACTCGAAACAAGAGCTCGAATAACTGCGTCATTTGCTTTGCCGGCTTTTCCGCGTTTCTTTCCCGAAGTCCGAACAATATCTAAACCTTGAAGGTAGTCGGGTAGGTCAGGATGATTGTAGCAACCATTTTCATCAACTATGTCTCGAATATCTTTTGGTGACATACCACTTGCAAGACACACGAAATAATCTTCTTCTCCGTGCGCTGGAGCTGAATGGACAAAACCGGATCCAGTATCATCGCTAACGTGATCACCAGCAACAAGTGGGATTCGGTGTTCAAAAAATCGCGACGTTTCTTTGAGGGGATGAACCAAATTTAGAGTTTGCAATAGATCCGAAGAAACACTGCAAATTTTTTTGTAAGTTTTGACTTTTGCTGCAGACATGACTGAGTCCACAAGAGACTCAGAAATAATCAGTTTCTCACCTTTTTGAGCATAAGGAACAAAACCTATCTCCTCCTCTGAACATACCTCTTCAACTTCATAGATTGAGTAATTCATATTTGGACCAAACGCAACGAGTTGGTTTGCAGGAATAGTCCAAGGGGTCGTCGTCCAAATTACGACGGACACATCTGACAGATTTTCGACACTTTCTTTGCTAGCACTTGTTTGGCTAATTCCAAATTTCACCCAAATTGACGGCGTATCTCGGTCAGCATATTCTACTTCTGCTTCTGCCAGTGCTGTTCTCTCGACAGGACTCCACATAATCGGCTTGACACCTCGTACTAGATTCCCCGTCATTGCGATACGCAGAAACTCAGCTACGATTCTCGACTCGCTGACAAAGTCCATAGTCAAGTAAGGTGCGTCCCATTCACCTTCTACGCCTAGCCTACGAAATCCTTGTTTCTGAACTTCAATCCACTTCGCTGCGTATGCACGGCAGGCGGCTCTAAACTCTCCGCTCGGTACTTCGTCTTTAGATTTTCCTTTTGAACGATAGTCCTCCTCGACTTTCCACTCGATCGGTAAACCGTGGCAATCCCAACCCGGTAAATATGAAGCATCCCATCCAGCCATTTGGTGGGATCGAATAACAATATCTTTAAGGATTTTTTGCATGCCTGTTCCGATATGAATCGGGCCATTGGCATAAGGCGGACCATCATGTAGCAACCAAGGTTTTGCCTGCCGTGATGCCGCATCGTCACGCATTTTTTGATATAAATTCATATCATCCCAATGCTTAATCCATTCTGGTTCAGCTTTGGGAAGTTTGCCTCGCATTGGGAAATCTGTTTTCGGCAAAAACAGAGTTTCTCGATAATTTCGAGATTCGCTTACGTTGGAGGGATTGTCCGGCATGTTACTGATTCTAAATCACAAATTTCTATCTCATTCATTGAGAGGTGATAAGGAAATACTCTAGGATGATGGGGAAGAGGTCTTGCAGAACGAAATAGGCGAAGGCGGGATTCTTGTTCTATGTATTACTCAGGCAACAAAATGCAACTTTTTTGCGACAATGCACTCTTAGCATTATCAATATCGGTATGCATAGCGTCTACCATTGATTCGACGCTTTCAAACGTTAGTTCAGGTCTCATAAATTCAATAAACGCAACTTCAAGTTGGTGACTATAAATATCGTTATCAAAGTCAAACAGAAATACCTCAAGCAATGGAGAGCGGATTCCAGTTGTCGGTGTTCGACCAAAATTGGCGACACCCTCTCGCCAATTCTTTTCATCATCCAATCGAGCCAAAACTGCATAGACCCCATGCTTTGGATGAATAATATCTGTTAAATGTATATTTGCCGTTGGAAATCCTAATTGTTTTCCTCGCTTTTGTCCATGCTGAACGATACCTGCAACAGTCCACACTGTTCCTAGTAGAGCCGCTGCCTTTGTTGGCTCTCCAGCAATTATCGCTTCACGAATTGCTGTTGAAGATACTCTCCGATTATCACGTTCAACATCTTCCACAACCGAAACGCCAAATCCATGAGCACGTCCCAAAGACGAAAGACGCAAGGCATCCCCCATTCGCCCACGACCAAATCTAAAATCGGTTCCAACTGCAACGTGTTTAACCCCTAATCCTTTTTCAAGTACCTCTGCAACGAATTGGTCGTCAGTCATAGATGACATATTCGTGTTAAATGGGAGTTCATAGACGATCTCAGCACCTTGTTTAAGCAGTATTTTGTTTCTGTAGGTTGGAGTGAATATTCTAAACGGAGGATCATTAGGACGAAAGAACGCTCGCGGCGGAGGTTCAAAAGTTGCGACAGCCATTCTTCCTGCTTCGGCAGCCGCATGCATTACCGCTCGATGTCCAGCGTGAACACCGTCAAAATTCCCCAGCGCAATCGAATATCCACGCGCATTATCGGGCAGATTCGAGTACTCTGCGAAGACTGTCATTCAGATTTTTTACCGGGAACCATGACTTTCGCATGACCACTAATCGCGACTTTACCATTCGTACTGCACTTGACTGTAAGAGTCACTCGATTTCCGCGATCTTGCATTTCCGTAATTTCAACATGAACATTTACGACGGAACCAATATAGACCGGACGGCGAAATCGGCAAAATAAATCTACAAATATGCTACCAGGGCCTGGCAAGTAATTACCAATAATTCCAGAAATAAAACTCGCCGTCAACGCCCCATGCGCGACTCGTTTTTTGAATATAGTATTTTTGGCATATTCCTCATCCATGTGAAGCGGGTTGCGATCACCGCTCACATTCGCGAAGTCCATAATCGCCTGCTCCGTTATAGTATGAACACTCTCGTGACACATACCGAGCTCAAGATCTTCGTAGAAATAACCTTCTGTTCTAGACATTTGTTTTTCCTGCCATGGATATAGGCGGGTTTTACCACAATTTATCGTGATTCGTCACCATTTTAGAGCTGGAATTGCGTAAGTTGCCCCTACGTTATAATGTTTCAGTAACGAATCTACCTCATCTTCAAACTTACCTGTATGAATCTTTAGCCCCGTGCCGACGTATAGTCCATCCATACCATTCGCCTCGGCACCTCGCAGGTCGGTCGCTGGGCTATCTCCAATGCACAAACATCGAGACTTCAATGGTTCTATCTGCCTAGTCGCGAGCGCTCTCAGAATATAATCATAAATTGGAGAATGGGGTTTTCCAGCATAAATGACTTTTCCACCCTCTTGTTCATAAATACGAGCTAGCGCACCTGCGCACCAGTATAATTGATCTCCTACCCGAACTTGAATATCGGGATTCGCACAGATCATTTCTAAGTCTCTTTTAGCAGCTTCGGCCAAAATTTTGCGACAAGTTTCAGGATCAGTGTTCCCACCACCCGGCGTTCCGATACACAAGATATACTCAGCCTTCTCCATCGGGGTGAAATTCAAGTCAATCCCCTCCACGAGATATTTATCATGCGCCCAACCTCCATCCTCGCCTAGTCGCCAGATGTTCTTTCTGCGATGTTTGTGTAAGTATTCCCGCGTAATGTCGCCTGAAGAAACACAAATATCAAAAGCCTCGTCAGGCACACCAAGGGGTTCGAAATACCGCCTCACTCTTTCTTCTGGAACTGGCGCATTCGTTATTAGAGAGACCTTTCCTCCGTCTTCTCGAAAAGCCACTAGTGCCTCACAAGCCGGTTTAAAGGCTTCTCGGCCATTGTGTATGACTCCCCACACGTCACACAGAATCGTATCGTAATTCGATGCTATCTCGGATAATGATGTAATCAATCTGGGTTGTGACATAAGTTTCAATAGTCCTAGAATAGTTTTTTCTAAACTCTCCTTAGAAGCCTAGAAATGTATAGATATTTGGCCATCGCGGCATTCAAAAGCTAAAACATTATGCCGCATTTTTAAATTATAGACTTCACTTTTTTGCTTTTTTATGGCATTACACTTGTGGGCCAAACGCCCCCAACGGCGTTCGCCCTATCTGTGAGGATAGGATTTCCAAAATGAACACACCTGCTAAACCAAGTAAGCGACCTTCGTGTCCTTACTTTTCATCCGGACCGACCACTAAACGACCCGGATTCTCTCTTACTTCTCTCGAGTCCGCGGCCCTAGGCCGTTCGCACCGTTCCGCAACGGCAAAGGATCGTTTACGGCAAGCGATTGACAGAACTCGTCATATTCTCGAGGTTCCCGACGACTATAAAATTGCGATCGTCCCCGCCTCTGACACCGGCGCAGTTGAAATGTGTATGTGGTCAATGCTTGGAAAAAATCCGCTTGATGTTTTTGCTTGGGAAAATTTTGGCAATGACTGGGTAATCGATACTCGAGAACAGCTTCATCTCGACGATGCCAAACTTCACGTTGCCGATTATGGCCTTCTTCCCGATTTTACTGAAGCGCGAGATAACGCTGACATCATTTTCACTTGGAATGGAACAACCTCTGGAGTTAGGATTCCTAATGCAGATTGGATAAAGCCTAATCCAGACCGCGTGGTGATATGTGATGCGACTTCAGCATGCTTTGCACAAGAAATTGATTGGAAGAAATTAGACGCTGTTACTTACTCGTGGCAAAAAGTTCTTGGCGGAGAGGCTGCGCACGGCATGCTGATTCTAAGTCCAAACGCGGTTCATAGATTGGAAACCTACACGCCGGAACGAGCAGTTCCAAAACTCTTTAGAATGGTGAAAAACGGAAAGCTTGACGAAAATTTGTTCCAAGGCGTTACGATCAATACGCCGTCTATGCTATGTGTTGAAGACTATTTGCAATGCCTTGATTGGGCGGAATCATTGGGTGGTTGGAAAGGTTTAAAAAATCGATCTGACGAGAGTTTAAAAATTCTAGAAAACTGGGCTAGCGAGATTAGTTGGATCGAATTTCTGTGTTCTGATTCGTCAGTACGTTCGAATACAGGCGTTACTTTTAAGTTTGTTGACGAGCAGATATCTTCTTTGTCGGTCGAAGAGCAATGGAAATTTGTCGGGCAGTTAACAAAATTGTTAGAAGATGAGACTGTTGCATTTGACATCGCAGCTTATCGCACAGCTCCACCAGGCTTGCGAATTTGGTGTGGTGGGACAGTCGAACCCGATAACGTAGCATTACTGACTCCTTGGATCGAGTGGGCATACGCTCAAACAATAGTTTAAGTAGTCGGTCGTTAAACTAACCCAAATCAAATAACGCCTTTGCATACGCCTTGAGCGCTTCTTCGCTTTTAGTGGCTGTTTTTGCAATCGCACCACAATCCTAAATCTGATCGGACATTAAAAACATGCCAAAAGTATTAATAGCGGACAGCCTCTCGCCTGCAGCAATCGAAATCTTCGAGAGAAACAACATAGGAGTTGATACTCAAATTGGTTTATCAAAGGAAGAATTAATTAGAACGATTCCGGCCTATGACGGACTTGTTGTTCGATCAGGTTGTAAACCTGACGCAGACATTATTGATGCGGCAAGAAATCTAAAGGTAATTGGTAGAGCGGGAATCGGTGTCGATAATATCGATGTTAAGGCTGCCACCGCCAATGGGATTGTTGTGATGAACACGCCTTTTGGCAATGCAATAACCACAGCAGAACACGCCATCGCAATGATGTTCGCATGTGCTAGGCAAATTCCCGCTGCAAATAGCGGCACCCAAAGTGGAAACTGGCCCAAGAAAGAATTTATGGGACGTGAGCTTTCCTACAAAACCCTTGGCCTTATCGGCTGTGGAAATATCGGGAGCAGAGTCGCAGAACGTGCCTTAGGTCTAAAAATGAAGGTCATTGCCTTTGATCCCTTCCTGACAGAAGAGCGAGCCAAGCAATTAGGGGTAGAGAGTGTAGAGTTTGACTCGCTGGTAAAGCGTTCAGATGTCGTCAGTCTCCATACACCTCTAACCGACCAAACCCGGAATATTCTATCCAAAGAGGCCTTGAGCAAAACCAAACCCGGTACAATAGTCATTAACTGCGCACGAGGAGGATTAGTTGATGAAGAGGCTTTAAGAGAACTATTGGATTCTGGTCACGTCGGAGGTGCTGCTTTTGACGTTTTTTCAGCAGAACCAGCAATTACGAACATATTGTTTAACGCTCCTAACTTTATCGCTACGCCGCATTTGGGGGCTGCGACTACGGAAGCTCAAGAAAATGTCGCTCTTCAGATTGCCGAACAAATGTCAGATTATCTTTTGACAGGAGCGGTTACCAATGCACTAAACATGCCCTCAATCACTGCCGATGAAGCTCCCCGGCTAAAACCATTTATTTCACTAGCTGAGAAGCTTGGAGCCTTCGCTGGACAGATTTCAGGGGATGGATTTGATGAAGTCATAATTGAGTATGAGGGAATCATCTCGGAAATGAATCGGAAGCCTATTACCGCTTCCCTTCTGGCGGGATTGCTAAGACCATCTCGCGGTGAGGTCAATATCGTTTCTGCCCCGACTGTTTTGCAAGACTCAGGTGTCAAATTGATCGAAACCAAAACAGATTCGAGTGCTGTCTATGAGAGTTTGATTCGGGTAAAAGTGAAAACTAAACTAACCGGGCCTGCTTCAACAGCGGGAGGATGGAGAACACTGGCCGGAACAGTTATTGCAGGTCGTCCAAGAATTGTAGAGCTGAAAGAAATTTCCCTTGAAGCCGATTTTCAGCCGACTATGCTCTACATCAACAATCACGATCGTCCCGGATTCATAGGAGCTCTCGGAGCTGTCCTAGGTAAAGCGAATATGAATATCGCGACATTTAACTTAGGAAGAACGGAAAGCCGCGATGAAGCCGTGTCATTAGTAGGCATAGATGCTGAACCTGAACAACAACTCATTGAAAAAATTAACGCACTTGAACACGTTAGATATGCTTCGATTCTACATTTCTAAATCTGAAGAATTTTAGTTTTTGAATGTCCTCTGTTAGGAAAAGTTAAATTTTTCCTGAGCATCTGCTTGTTCGGCGAGACGATCAAACGCAGGCCGGTTAAGTTCCTCTTGGATTCTCATAATCTGATTGTATTTTGCTAACCTTTCGGAACGGGAAAGAGACCCGGTCTTGATTTGTCTGCAATTCATACCCATACAAATATCCGCAATAGAAGTATCTTCTGTTTCTCCTGATCTATGCGATATCATCATTTCGTAACCTTTGCGGTAACCGAATTCCATCACATTCATGGCTTCGGTTAGAGTTCCAATCTGATTTATTTTTACCAGTACTGCATTGGCCGCGCCTAGTTCAACTCCTTTTCTAAGCCGATGAATATTGGTTGCAAACAGATCGTCACCGACAAGTTGACAAAAATCCCCGAGCTTCTCTGTTAGAAGCATCCACCCGTCCCAATCTTCTTCGGCCATACCATCTTCGATACTGTTTATCGGGTATTTATCAGTAAGTTGGTCGTAATAGTCGACGAGATCTTCCGAAGTCAGTGGCTTTTTCCCTGTCTGTGCTGAGTATTTCCCTTTGGAATAGAATTCGCTCGCCGCCGGGTCTAACGACAGACTGAAGTCTTCTCCCGGTCTATATCCTGACTTTTCGATAGATTGGAGAAGTAAATCTAACGCCTCTTCGTTTGAATTCAGGTTCGGTGCGAATCCACCTTCGTCTCCGACGCTTGTACTTAAGCCCTTGTCATCAATAATTTTTTTAAGGGTATGAAACACCTCAGATGCTGAACGAATTGCTTCTCTGAAACTGCCTCTGATACGCGGGACAATCATAAATTCTTGAAACGCCAAATTATTGTTTGCGTGCGCACCGCCATTGATTACGTTGATATGCGGCGATGGAAATGTATCAATTTTACATCCTCCAATGTAACGATATAACGGCATATCAAAGCCTTTCGCGGCTGCCTTAGCGACCGCTAGAGACACACCGAGGATCGCGTTTGCACCTAGTCGTGACTTGTTCTCCGTACCGTCGAGCGCAACCAAACTGGTATCAATGACCGTCTGATTATGCGCTTCAAGACCACAAAGCAGGTTTGAAATTTCGCCGTGAATGGCCTCAATCGCCTTTGAAACGCCCCTCCCATGAAATCGCTTCTTGTCACCGTCTCGCAATTCGTGTGCTTCAAACATTCCCGTCGAAGCACCAGAGGGAACGGCAGCGCGACCTAAACTACCGTCGAGAAGTTGAACATCGACTTCTACAGTCGGATTTCCTCGGCTATCAAGAATTTCTCTAGCGCGAATACTTTCAATTTCTAATCCTAACACTCTAGATGTTCCTCAAATACTGTCTTCTTTTACTTCTACTATCTGCTTGCCTCGATACTGACCTGTTTTAAGGTTTATATGATGGCGCAGATATAATTCATTGCTGTCCTTATCCTCAACAAAGGTGCCACTCCGAATCCGATCGTGCGATCGGCGCATACCGCGTCTTGACGGCGTTGTTTTCCGCTTTGGAACTGCCATTTTTAGCTCTCTGAAATTTTAAAGAAGATTCACATCGGCGTTACTACAAACAACCTTCACAGAAACAAGAAGGCACGGAGTATTTCACGATGTCAGATTGATATAAAGTCTTATACAGTATTTGTCGTTTATTAGCAAACCTCTAAATGAGTGTAATACATATGGACACATTGTGAACCCACAGTATTTTTGAACGAAGATTGACGGATGATAATTTTTTTCAACAAGAATGTTTTAAAAAGAGCAAAAGAGTAAGGAACTAACCGTCAAATAAGTTCACAACCTAAACAGATTGTTGCTTCGTTATTTCGCAAAGTCTGAATTTGAGATTCCGTCTCTTCCCGAGACATCCAAAGACAAGTTCGCAAATGACAAACGTATGACTACAGAGGATTGAGGCAAGCACCAATCTTTCAATAGCGGCTGCCTGTTTATCCAGAAATTCAATCCACAAAGAGGATTCAATCAAGAGTTTGATTGGAGTCTTCTAATTCCGTCTTTCTAATCGACGACGCGGGGTTAGTTTCAATCCAGGCTCGGTCCCACCTAGAGTCAAAACATACTTAGCGGATTCGTAGGCCGTCAAATACTTGATGGCGTGTCTAATTAAACTTGACGTTTTCTCAATTTTTGTTAGCTTTTTGGCTTCAGCTAACAACTCATCGTCTAGTGTAACAGAAATTTTCATGACAGAATATTCCCAAATAGAGTATTGATGTAATAGACTAAACACATTAATTTCAAGAGATTATTCATCTTCAATGTTTTCATATAGCTGTCGCACTACAAGACCTACGTCCTGCAAGTTACCTGTTTCGTGAGACCGTGCAACCCCCTTTTCGTATGCAATTATGTACTCAACTGCCCGTCGAACTAGAGTTTTATGGTCCGAAATTCCTGTGAACTCGGTAGCATTTTCAAGCAAATCGTCGTCAATTGTTACGGTCGTTCTCATACTATGAACCTTTTTAGTTTTCCCAATCAGATTAGGTAAGCGATACTAAGCGAATCATAATATAGTTAATCGGTAATATTTTCAATTTGTATGAGTTTCCGTAATTAGTGAATCAATACATTTTATTGATGGTATACTGTATACCCAACATTCCAAGGAGAATTCCCATGTTACGCAAAACTTATGACTGCTTTGACGTCACAATCGAAGACAAGGTTGCTCATATTCAACTCAGCCGCGGCGATGCTTTGAATACCATCACTGAAGCTTTCTGGAACGAAATCAGAGCAATTGTTAAAGAAATTGACGGCGAAGCGCTGGCAAGAGTTATCGTCTTCTCCTCGACAGGAAAACATTTCTCCGCCGGACTAGATTTAGCCAGTTTCGGTGGCGACACGATTGTTTCAAGGCAATATGATCGCCATGTCGTGGCTGAAAAATTCCGCAGCGACCTGAAACGCCTGCACTCAGCATTCAGTGCCATTGAAGATGCCCGAGCTCCCGTATTGTTCGCCTGTCAAGGCGGTGTTGTTGGCGGAGGAATCGATATGATTACCGCGGGCGATATTCGCTGGTGTACCAAGGATGCATGGTTCTGCATCCAAGAAATCAACATAGGTATGACTGCCGATGTGGGTACCTTCCCGCGCCTGCAAAGATACATTCCAGAAGGATGGGTCAAAGAAATGGCGTACACCGGTCGGCGCTTAAATGCCGAAAAAGCAAAAGAAATCGGGCTGGTAAATGATATCTTTGACACCCACGAAGAAATGATCGAATACGTCCTGAAAACTGCTCGTGAAATTGCTTCCAAGAATCCATTAGCCGTTACGGGTTCAAAGGTTTTGATAAATTATGGCCGTGATCACAATACCGCAGATACACTCGATTATATCGCGGTCTGGAATTCAGGTATGCTTTCTATTCCGCATATTCAGGAAACTTTTGTAGCGAAATCTGAGAAAAGGGAACCTGTATTCCCAGATTTAGCCCCACTCAGAGATGAGACACTTTAAACATTAAACTCTATGCTAGAAGGATTCAAAAAGGCCCTTTCGCGTCGACGACTCTTAGTATCCTTAGGCTTGATTGGAGGGGCAATCGGTCTTCCATCGCTTCTGAATTGGCGCTGGAGTCAAAGGGATTTCGTAAGACCAAACTATAATCCTGCGTTGCACAAGGCCCCTGCTGATCGCGTGAGTTGGATGAACTGGTCAGGGGTTGAAAGATCAACGCCCATTGATATTTTTTCACCCTCATCAGAGCAAGAACTAGCAGAATTTATAAAGAAAACGAAACACGCCGTAAGACCAATCGGTAGTGGACATTCTTCGACTGGTCTTGGGCCAACCGATGGACATATTCTGTCTTGTAACTCACTAAGCGGTTTACGGTCATTCAGTAAGGCAACCGGTAAAGCCCGGTTTGGATCAGGAACGCTAATCTTCGAAGCTTACGAACATTTAGCAAACAAAGATAGAGCGTTTTCAAATCTGCCAGACATTGACGTGCAATCACTGGCAGGAGCCTTCTCAACTGCAACACACGGTACAGGACTTCATCAAACCGCTCTCCACGACCATGTTGAAGGCTTCAAAATTGTCACTGCAAAAGGCGAAATTTTGAACGTTTCGAAAAAATCGAACTCTGAACTCTTTGACGCAGGACGCGTTTCTCTCGGGGCATTAGGAGTTATAACCGAATACACAATAAAAACTGTTCCGAAATTTAAGCTTCATAGAAGAACCATCGTAGAAAAAATCGAAGACTTGCTTGATCGAATCGAAGAACGGTCAGAAAACCATCGTAATTTCGAGTTTTTCTATTTGCCGGGAACAGGATTAGGACTTGCAATCATTCACGATGAAACAGACCAACCCTTGTCTCCTCCAGTTGAAAGCACTGATGACGACTCGCTCAACTCATTGAAAATGTTACGAGACCAATTTGGTTGGGCGCCCTGGCTCCGACGATCCATAACACAAGCTAATTTCCCGGTCGGCGAAATAGAAAACCGCACAGGCTGGTCGCACGAATTACTTTCAACTGAACGACCCATTCGATTCAATGAAATGGAATACCACCTACCTCGCGCTGAAGGTCCGAAAGTTGTCCGGGAAGTCATTAAGATGTTAGATAAACGGGGTGACACTTTCTTTCCAGTCGAATATCGAAATACGGCTCCTGACACTGCTTGGCTGAGTCCTTTCCAAGGCGAGGCCAAAGCGTCTATCGCAATACATGCGGCAGTTGATGAGAGATACGATTATTTCTATCAAGATTTTGAACCGGTATTCCTGAGACACGGTGGCAGACCGCATTGGGGTAAATTACACTCGCAAGAATTTGAGCAGTTAAAATTAATGTACCCAGACTTCTCACGTTTTGTCGAATTGCGAAAAGACTTAGATCCTGACGGTAAATTTCTCAACTCGCATTTGCGATCTATCTTCGGAGAACCCAATAGTGCCTGAGGCACTTTCATCCTTTAAACCGTCTCGCAGAACTTTCTTGATTGCGGGAAGTATTGGAGCGTTAGGAATTGGATATATGACTGTCAAGCAACCCGACAACAGTGGCGTGAGAGATCCGTACTTTCTGAAGATGCAGAACACTCTAATGCAATCCGGCATCGCTAAACCGATTTTGGTAATAGATTTAACCAGACTGAATTCCAATATCGACACGTTGAACAGCCATCTACCGAAAGGAATGGGATATCGGATAGTCGCTAAATCTCTCCCTTCAATAGAACTTTTAAACCACATACGTAAAGGAACGAAAACAAATAGATTAATGACGTTCAACCAACCGATGCTCAATACAATCAGCAGTAAAATGCCTGAAACCGATCAACTTCTAGGTAAACCGTTACCGGTCAACGGAGCAAAAACGTATTTTCAACAATTAGGCTCGGCAAACTCTGAGGTCGCAGACCAAATACAATGGTTGATTGATACGCCAAGACGGCTCGAACAGTATAGCAGTCTTGCAAAATCTGTTGGGAGAACTCTACGCGTTAATCTTGAGTTGGATGTCGGACTTCATCGTGGAGGATTCGAACCAAATTCTGATCTACAGTCTGTTTTAAAAACGATAAACAACTCTCCGGAACTAAATTTTTCTGGGTTTATGGGATATGAACCTCACCTGCCTGCTCTTCCGACTGCATTTGGTTGGCGAGATCGTGCAAAAATGGGTGCTTGGGATAAATACCGTCAATGTAAATCATTTGCCAACGACATATTCGGAAAGGAGTATATGTGGCAAGTCACTTTGAATACCGCAGGTAGCCCAACCTATAGGTACTATGAGGATACGTCCCTTGCGAACGAAGTTTCAGCCGGTTCGTGTTTGGTTAAACCAACGGATTTTGATACAGAGTTACTTGAACCTCACGTTCCTGCAAGCTTCATTGCAACGCCCGTCATTAAGTCATTTGATCGTACGCGTATGCCTGGATTAGAATTTGCCGATGGCATGAATAGAACATTAAATCCAAACAGCACCAAAACTATTTTCATTTACGGTGGAAAATGGATGGCCACACCTGTTGATCCGCCCGGATTAGAGACAAACAAAACTTTTGGGCGGTCGTCAAATCAAGAGATGTGGAATGGAGGGGAAAACTTAAGTATTTCACCTGACGAATTCGTATTCCTTCGGCCCCATCAAAGCGAAGCCGTGTTTCTTCAATTCGGAGGGATTGCAATTTACGATAACGGTGAGATCTCCGACGAATGGTCAGTCTTTGACACATCTGCTTGAACTGATTAGACTCCAATATTCGGCTAAGCGAGCAATAACTAACTTCTAGATATGATTCTTACCTATTGGTCGACAAACTGATGAGGCCAAGTACTTACGAGATAGTCAACAAAAGTATCACTTAGAGCTTCGTTCTGTAAGTGTTCTCTATTGACCGGATACGAAACAGGTATAAATTCTCGATCTTGTTCAACGCGATTCGGATAATCGTGATGTAATATCGCCGCCCGCCCGATGATCACAAAATCAACACCTTCATCAAGGGCTCTCTGGGCATCTGCACCTTTACGAATATTACCTGCAACTCCCAATTTAACGTTAGCACGTTCCATTTCACTAAAGTGCCTAATGAGACTTTGTCCTTTATGAGCCTCATCCTTCGGTTCATCAAACACGTTCCATAAAGACATGTCTAAGTAATCGAAACGATCGTCCATAAGAATTTGTTCTGTGAAATTTTTCATCTCACTCATATCAAGTCCAAATCTTTCCGGAGAGAGCCGTATTCCCAAACTGAATTCGCTTCCACATTCTGAACGGATGCGCTCGACTATATTTGTAATTATCCGTCTTCTATTCTCTGCTGAACCACCGTAATCATCTTCACGTCGATTAATGGCAGGACTTAAAAACTGACAGAGTAGATATCCATGAGCACCGTGTAGTTCAACTCCATAGAAGCCCGCTTTCTTTGCACGAATTGCAGCATTCACAAAGTCATCCTGAACTCTCTCGACATCGCTTTCTGATAAGCCTTTAGCCCCGTATTTTTCTTGATCCGATGGGCATTCTGGAGCTCCCTCAATCTCCTCGTGCGGCGAACGCATACCGGCATGGTGAAGTTGCGAAATCGAATACACTCCGTGTGAATTCAAATTGTCTGCTAATCGAGATAATCCATCAATGTGTTCGTCTTTCCAAATTCCGAGTTGACCCGGAAATCCCTTTCCATTGGCACTGACATGGCTAGCACACGTCATTATTGCTCCAAAGCCTCCTTCAGTGCGTTTTGTCAGCCATCTATACTCATCATCACTTAGCGTTCCATCCTTATGGCTTTGCGAATTTGTTAGCGGTGCCATCAAAAAACGGTTGGACCACTCTGGGCCTCGAGACAGCTTCATTGGGTCAAATAAGTCAGTCATAGCAAGCGAACAGTTCCTGGGTTGAGAAGCTTAACTCTATAGTTCAGAGTAGGTTCTTGAACGATGCAAGACCTCAAAGATTGATAAAGTTGGAAGAATTTTTTCGAATGTGCCAGCAGGTTTATTTGCCTCAAACATTCAAAGCCTAAGCAGGGCCATTATATAGAGAAAATTCGTTCCCAAACAAAAATTATTGGCACAAGTTCTCGCGATTAGAACAATTATAGAGCTCTACAGAAAAATATGGCAAAGCAGATTTTCAACGGTTTTTCCAATTCGTACAAAAAAATTCTCTTAAATTTGGTATATTCTGAATCTCATGATTTAATGGCTAACGCGAACCTCAAAAAGTGAGAAAGAATGCTTGAAGGTATAAAAGTCGTCGAACACGCAACATACATGGCTGCCCCGGGCGCAGGAGGTATGCTCCGAGATTGGGGGGCAAGTGTCATCAAGATCGAACCACCCGGCGGCGATCCTGCTCGCAAGTTTTTCCAAACGATTGGCACAGACATCACCGACAATCCGGTATTTGCGTTTGATAACCGCGGTAAGCAATCAATTGTTCTGGACACAAATACAGACGAAGGTCGCAGCATACTAAAACACCTTACTCAAGACGCAGATGTGTTTCTCACAAATGTTCGTCCGGGGGGATTAAGCCGCTCTGGACTGGATTATGAAAATCTATCAAAGGTTAACCCAAAAATCGTTTATTGCTCTCTCACTGGTTATGGATTGGAAGGCGAAGATCGCGATAGACCCGGTTTTGATGTAGCAAGTTTTTGGGCACGGTCTGGCGTAGCCGCTCTAACAATTCCTAAAGGAGAAGATTTATTTGCCTTGAGAACGGCGTTCGGCGATCACACTACTTCCATGGCGACGGTTGCAGGAATCTGTGCAGCGTTGATTGAGGCACAAAGAACTGGCAAAGGACGATTAGTTGAAGCGTCGTTACTCCGCGCTGCTCTTTATGCTTTAGGTTCCGATTTCGCTATTCAACTTTTCTTCGGACGAATTGGATCAACCAAGTCACGTAAAGAGCAAATTCAGCCCCTTATGAACTTCTTTCGGACGAAGGACGAAAAATGGATATGTATTGTTCCTCGTCAAGGGAACGAAGATTGGCCTAGATTGTGCAGGGCTTTCGGTTTAGAGGAATTTATAGAAAGTGACAAGTTCTCTACAGCCAAAGCTCGTCGTCAGAACAACGCTGAATTAGTCGAAATGATTGATAACGTTTTCGAGAAAAATTCTTACGATGAGATGGGAAAGAGATTAGACAACGAAAAAATTGCGTGGGCACCCGTTCAAACTCTAGCCGAAGTGGCTAAGGATCCGCAAGTTATCTCTGCTGGAGGTATAGTATCGACACCGTCCGAGATTGGCGCAGAAGATTTTAACGCACCCGGTTCACCGATTCGGTTTCCCGGTGCTGATGACGGTCCGAAGGGGCCGCCTCCGAGGCTAGGCGAGCATACCCGTCAGATATTAGAGTCTTGTGGACTTAAATCTTCTACTATAGACGAATATTTTGAGAAAAAAATTGTAGCTTAATAAGGCATAAAGAACTAATGGCTTGGTCTAAGAAGTTTGTTGGTGCCGAACCTGTCCGATTAAATAAGTGGTTGGCAGAGGAAGGCATATGTTCTCGCAGAGAGGCTGATGCTTTAATCTCTCGAGGCCTCGTGACAGTCAATGAAACCTCTGCCGTTGATCTCGGTTTTCGGTTAACTGACGGTGACTTCATCTCTGTCACTACCGCGGGGTTGTCGCATCTAAAGAAACAAGTTACCGTGGTCTTGCACAAGCCAATTGGCTATGTCTCGGCGCAACCAGAGGGCGGTCAGGTTCCGGCCGCCCGACTCGTTTCTCAAGAAAATCTACACGGAAACGCTCCCTTTCTGGCTTCGCTCAAAAGGTCTTTTGCGCCGCTTGGACGACTTGATCAAGATAGTCGAGGACTTCTACTTCTTTCTGAAGATGGTGTTCTCGCTCGAGCGGTAATAGGCCCAGAGTCCAATCTCGAAAAAGAGTATTTGGTTAAAGTTGCAGGCGAAATATCGAACGCGAATCTTGAAAAACTAAGGTTAGGTTTATCTCTCGATGGTAAGGAGCTACGAGAAGCCAAGGTCGCTCAAATCAATGACACCGTTTTGAGATTTGTTCTCACAGAAGGTCGAAACCGTCAAATTCGGCGAATGTGTTCCCTTGTCGACCTTGAAGTTAAAGACCTCGTCCGTGTTCGCATCGGTTCAATCAAGTTGGCTACATTGCCTTCTGGAAAATGGCGTCAGCTTACAAGTGCTGAACGGTCAAGCCTGCTTGAAGATTCCAAGAAACCAATCGAATAGCCACGAACTTTGGCCCGTTACAGTATCCGTACGCAAGGTTATCATCTATGATCAACTCTATTAACTATGATGCCTTAGTTCAAAAGGCGCTACAAGATATTGTAAAAAGTTCCTTGAACATCGTCCTTGATAACGAAGGCATTCTGCCTGGTGACCATCATTTTTATATAAAATTTCTAACTAGCCACAAAAGAGTTAGGATGGGAACCACTCTTCGCAAGAGATTTCCAGAGACCATGACAATTGTCATCCAGCGTCAGTATCGGGATCTTCAGATTCACGACGACGATTTTGAGGTCACGTTAAGATTTGGCGGAATTCCGCAGACTTTGGTAATTCCTTTTGCTTCTCTCATTGAGTTTAATGATCCTCACGCCAACTTTCAATTGACCTTCAAGCCTGTAATAGAAAGCAACGATGATGAACGAGAGGATACCACAGCAAACACGAACTATGACGATTTAGAAAATGTCGTCAGTTTTGAAAAATTTCGTCGAAAGCAACGCTAATGAGCCAAGAATCCGTCGTACAGCCGAAACTAACTGATGCCCAAATGCTGGAGAGATTTCAAAACTCCAGCAAGCGTCCTCCCTGCACGGACACACTCGGTATGCAGCTAACCGCGGTTAATCAGGAGTCTATGGAGGTGACAGCTGAGTTTGTCGCATCGGAATCGTTCACCAATCCGACCGGAGCGATTCAAGGCGGGTTTATCACTGCTATGCTTGATGAAACCATTTCGACTAATATAATCATTGCATCAAACGTTACCATGTCTGCACCAACACTCGAAATGAAGACTAGTTTTCTCGGTCGATTGATGCCTGGTTCCGCAGTTGTTAAAGCGAAGATTTTGAAGTTCGGTAAATCTGCATGTTTCTCCGAAGCTTCGTGCTACAATTCTGACGGTCGCCTTGTCGCAAGTGCTACGGCGACGGCTCTACCAAAGTTGTTCAAGAAATTCTAGCATTCGATGTCTCGGAAAGTGGAGTCTACATGGGATAAGCAACAGGTTTGCTCGATCAAGTTTATGCTGTCACTACCTAACTCAAACAATGTTGACAAAAGTAACTGTTTTTCACATAAAACAGCAATTTATCTCCAATTCAACCTCAATATAACCAGATTTCACAATATGTAACTATTTTAGCGAATTTGACCTTGATGTACCAGTTTTTCACGAAGAGTACCTGTGTTTCACGAACCTAACCTAAATGTAAAGCGACTATATACCCATTTAGCCATTATCACTATTCTCTACACCATTCACCAAATGGGTACTTTGACTATGGCGTTGCATCGGGATTTGTTCCGGTGAACAAGCAGGAAATCACGCAGAAGCCTTTATCAACGGTAAGTTAAGCGAAAAATGGCTAAATAGGTATATAATCGCTAAATGTAACCATTCTTCATAAAAAGTAACCGTTTTTTACAAATATTGCCTATTTGTAATCGTTTTTCACGAATCTAACCTAAATGTTACCATTCTTCATAAAAAGTAACCGTTTCTTTCAAATAGCGCCTATTTGTAACCGTTTTTCACAAATCTAACCTAAATGTAACCATTCTTCATAAAAAGTAACTGTGTTTCACGAATCTAACGTCAATGTAACCATTTTTTACAACACTAGCCTATTTGTAACCATTTTTTATAAAATGTAACCGTTTCTTACAAATATCGCCTATTTGTAAACGTTTTTCACGAAAAGTACTTGTGTTTCACGATTCTAACGTCAATATAACCATTTTTCATAAAAAGTAACTGTTTTTCACAAAACTACCCTAAATATAATCGGTTTTCCCAACAAAGTACTGATTTTTATGCTATAGTTGCATTCCTTGACACAATAACATCTCCAGCAAGAGAAGAATATAATGACATCCCATCAAGAGAATCTGAACAAACTTTACGCCTGTAAAGAGTATTCGAAACTCCCGATTGGTTTCCAGCTCGCAGGTTACGCAGCGTTAATCGTGAAGTACAATCTAAAGGTTCCCGAACCCGACAGCCTCAGTGTGATCGGAACGAAACACAATAAGGAACTTATTGGTCAATGGCGCATTTTTACACCACGTCACTTCCCTGAAGACTCTTTGTTCGGTCACCTAGTATTTGCATTGAAATATGAAGGCATAAACTTAATCGTCCTCAAAACTCTATTCCGCTCTCTGAAACAGGAACAGATTATTGACATTATCACCTCTAAACCGACAAGTAGCTATGGGCGTAGAATTTGGTTTCTCTATGAGTGGCTGCTAGAAGTTAAGCTAGAGATAGATGATGCCCAACTTGGCTCATACGTGTCGTTGGTCAACCCTAGTCTCCAATACTGTGGGCCGAGTCAGAGCTCAACTCGCCATCGTGTCCATAACAACTTGCCCGGTACTCAAGGTTTCTGCCCCATGGTACGACGAACGGAAAAACTTGAGGTTTTGCGAAAGCTTAAGCTATCCGACCTTGCGGAAACCGTTGCTCGAAATACAAGAACCGACGTGTTAAAGCGAGCGTCTGCCTTTCTACTTCTTGAAGACTCGAAAGCATCATTCATCATAGAAAATGAATCACCACCACGTAACAGAATTGAAAGATGGGGAAAAATTATTGGTGATGCGGGGAAAAACCCCCTCACCATTGAAAATCTTGAAAAAAAACAGTCTGTTGTTCTTGAAGACAGTCGTTTCGTAAATTTAGGCTGTCGAACTGAGGGCGGTTTTATTGGTCGTCACGAACGACACACCCGAGAACCAGTTCCAGTTCATATTTCGGCGAAACATCAGGACGTTGAAACTCTTTTGTCGGGCCTTATCGCTACAAATGAACTGCTAAAAAATAGCGAATTTGATGCGATCCTAGCCGCGGCGATTGTCGCATTTGGGTTTGTGTTTATACATCCTTTCGCCGATGGAAATGGCCGAATTCACAGATACCTGATTCAGCATGTCTTGGCGGAAAAGAAATTCACACATGAAAGTTTAACACTTCCAGTATCTTATGTCATTCTAAATAGACTGAGCGAGTATCGCCATACATTGGAACACTATTCCTCAAAAGTTCTTGGAATGATAGAGTGGAAGCCAACTAAGACCCACAATATAGAAGTTCTGAATGACACAATCGACCTGTACCGTTATTTTGATGCGACAAACCAAGCTGAATTTCTATACGATTGTGTCTCCGAAACCCTGAATGAAGTCCTCCCCGAAGAAATTGACTACCTCGTCAAATACGATGAGTTGTATGACGTGATTCAAGACTATATTGATATGCCAGACAGAGTGTTTTCTCTTCTCGTGATTTTTTTGCGCCAAAACAATGGGAAACTGTCAAAACGTGCGCTCTCGAAAGAGTTTTCCAAACTCACTGAGAAAGAAGTGGCTTGGATCGAAACCGAATATCAAAACACGTTTGGAACGTAAACGACTGAGAATCACTCCAATCTAAAACCCAGTGAGTTCTCGGCTCGCAAGATGTTCTATCAAATCTATCGCGTCCGAATTGTCATTCAAGCACGGTAGAACAGCAAAATCCGTACCACCAGCAGCCAAAAACGTTTCACGGCCCTCAATTGCAATCTCTTCAAGTGTCTCCAAACAATCAGATAGAAAAGAGGGAGTAACTATCGCAACTTTCCGAATTCCCAAGTTTGGAAGCTCTTCAAGAACCTTGTCTGTATAAGGGGTAAGCCACTTAGTCGGTCCAAACCGCGACTGAAAAGTTACGCGTAAATAGTCGTCGTCGCAATCAAGCTGCTCACTTAACAACCGGGAGGTTTTGAAGCAATGACAATGATAAGGGTCTCCTTTGAAGAAATACGACTGCGGAATTCCGTGATAGGAAGTCAAGAGTCTCTCTGGAACAAAACTCAACGAACGGAGTCCGCTTTTTACAGATTTAGCAAGCAACTTTATGTATAAAGGGTCGTCGTGGAAAGCAGGAGCAGTCCTAAGCGCCGGTTGCCAACGTATTTTTGTTAATACTCTGAAAACTTCATCGTAAACACTCGCTGTGGTAGCAGCCGAATACTGAGGGTAAAGAGCTATAACAGCAATTCGATTGCACCCCTGCTCTTTTAATATTTTAAGTTTCGATTCGATTGACGGGTTACCATATCTCATGGCAAATTCAACGACAAGATTTTTTTCTTCACTTAGCCGACTCGCCAAAAGTTTCGCCTGCTGCTCGGTATAATGAAGTAAAGGTGAACGATCAGTTTCTTTCATCCAAATCTTGGCATATGCCTTACCTGACCTAAAAGGACGCGTCGACAAAATTATAGTTTGAAGTAACGGTTGCCATAATAACGGACTCAACTCAATAACCCGACGATCCGAAAGAAATTCGGAAAGATAGCGTCGAACTGCCCAGTAGCCGGTACCGTCAGGTGTTCCGAGATTGACGAGTAATAAGCCAGTCTTTCCAAATCTTAAATCCGAATGTGAGACGTGTTGAGGTAATTTTCCGCCCCGATCATCCAGACCAAAGGCAGTAAACTCGCTATTTGTATCTTTCAGCGGGATTTCTTCAGACAGGCGTTTTTCAGCACTCCGAGATGCCTGAGGCAAGTCTAGATCAGAGTCTACGAAGGTCTCAGGCGAGTTATCTTTTTTAGTCAATTCGTTCACCTTTTTGTATGGCCAGTTTTAATTTCCTTCGTATAGACTATATACCGTCTAGGCTATACTGCAATATGCCAACACGCCCTAACCTTAAACAAAATTTCTGAAGGTTCCAACATGACAACAAATACACGAATCGAATCCGACACTATGGGCGAAATTGCAGTTCCTGCCGAACGTTATTGGGGCGCGCAAACACAACGGTCACTCCAAAATTTTAAAATAGGATGGGAAAAACAGCCTATCGCAGTGATACGAGCGCTTGGGGTAATAAAACGAGCCGCTGCCGAGTCTAATATGGATTTAGGTAAACTAGACGAAACGATAGGTAAAGCAATCATTGAAGCCGCTCAAGAAGTGATCGACGGTAAACTAAACGATCAGTTTCCACTTGTCGTTTGGCAAACTGGTTCGGGTACGCAAACCAATATGAATGCCAACGAGGTCATTGCAAATAGAGCGATTGAGATTCTTGGCGGTAAAATTGGAACTAAATCTCCCGTTCATCCAAATGATCACTGTAATATGAGTCAATCATCAAACGACACATACCCGACCGCTATGCATATCGCTTGTGTCGAACAATTGCAACATCACCTAATTCCTGCTCTCAGTAAACTTCGCGACGTATTCGGCAATCAATCCGTTAAATGGAAATCGATTATTAAGATTGGTCGAACCCACACACAAGACGCTACTCCTGTAACTCTTGGACAAGAATTTTCCGGGTACGAACAACAACTCACCAATGGTATTGAACGCTTAGAGTCTAGTCTCTTGGGTTTACTACAACTCGCACAAGGGGGTACTGCCGTTGGGACTGGACTGTCTTCACCTTTAGGGTTTGACCAACTGGTAGCAGAAAAAATATCTGTTATTACGGGACATGATTTTGTAACTGCGCCTAACAAATTTGAGTCTTTAGCAGCCCATGATGCTATGGTCTTCGCTCATGGCGCGATTACAACAGTCGCTATGTCTTGTTACAAAATTGCAAACGATATTCGATTTCTGGCTTCCGGGCCGCGCTCTGGCCTTGGTGAACTTGCCCTACCCGCCAACGAACCTGGCTCATCGATTATGCCCGGAAAAGTTAACCCGACCCAATGCGAAGCCTTAACTCAAGTGTGCGTACAAATACACGGAAATAATAGCGCAATGACATTTGCAGGAAGTCAAGGTCATTTCGAGCTAAATGTCTACAATCCCGTAATGGTCTATAATTTCCTACAATCCGTGCATTTGCTCGGAGAAGCAGTAACGTCTTTCACAAATAACTGTGCAGTTGGAATTGAACCACGCCTAGAGAATATTGACCACGGACTGCAGAATTCACTGATGCTAGTCACTCCATTGAAAGAAAAGTTTGGATACGACCTTGCAGCGAAGATTGCGAAGAATGCTCACACTAATAATACCACATTACGCGAGGAAGCGCTTAGAGCGGGTATTTCCAGCGAGGATTACGATTCAATAGTCGTACCCTCTAATATGATTTCGGCAAATTAACCGCGAGAGTCGAAATCAAATTATTCTGTCTGACCTTCCGCATCTTGGGACTGAACAGTCGATTCGCCGCGAGTCTCAGCGCTTCGCCCATAGTCGGGTAGTTCAGTCGTGGGGTTCTCAAATATCCGCCTCAAAATACCCGGGGCAACAGAAGATAACGGCACAACTCCTATACTCGGTGCGGTAGCGTTACCTCTGATCCGATAAACTATCGAAAATACGCCTTGGCCGTCTGATCCAACAATCAAAGGTCCAAATATCGGTATATTTCCAACAACTGTGTTTAGATTCAACGGTAAACTCGGGACTAACACACCGTCAATGTTGATAACATCTATCTCATTATCAATATAACCATTGGCAGTAATTCCTAAAGCACTACCGTACGCTCTCGCACCTCTAATTTCTAATCTGTCGTCTTGAATCGTGACTGGCACATCAATGCTCGAGAATAACACACCCTCTCCCGTCAATGCATCGGCAAAACCTGTGATGGACACCAAAGACAACAACTGTGTAGCGAACGGAACATTCCGAGTTCTTGCATTTTTGATGCCAATATCAAAGCGACCGGGCTCAGTATCATTACTCAAATTTCCGTCTACAGCTAGTTCACCGCCCTTCAACCCATCCCACCCCAAAAACGCAGACACGAAGAATCCTGCGTCCTCACTTGTAATATTCACATGATAAGGCGTTTTGTTGCTGTCAACTTCTGCAACAAACCCGGACCCCTCCGGTGTTTGTCCAAATCCTGTTAGTGAAACAGAACCATCTGACCCTGACTGCAGTTTGAACTCTACATTTTCGATAGTATTCTCATTCAACAATTTGATAGATTTAAGCTTTGCGCTCACCGATATAGGTACAGTCGACGGATCTGACCGGGCCAACCAAGTTAAATCTTCCAATACCGGCGATATATCGACATAATCTCCAGCTATTTCGATCTTCATTCCCCCATTTGACAGCAATTCGAAAGTCCCCGATAAATTAGCTTGATCTTCAACATAGGCATTCTCAATATCCGCGGAGAGTAGTTCTCCCTCATCGTCAAAAACATAACTAGAATTCAATCTCGCGGTGCGCGAAATAACCGTCGCATCTACATCAAGTTGATCTATTCGATCCTTGTATAGAATTTCTATACTGGCTTTCTCTCCCTCTGGTTTAAACCAGCCAACTTCCTCAATATCAATTTTTGCATCCGTTAAATCGATTGTGGCCTTCGCCGTCTCTACACGTTCGGCAGTATTCGTTGCTACAATAGAGATTGGAACTAGTCCAGTAAAATACGCCCTTCCGATTAACCCGAGTCGGCTCAAAATATCCGGGTTTACAATTGTTTCTGTCACGACATCTGCTGGCGTATCCTCCTCGGTAAAATCATCAAAATAAGTAAAGTCGACAGCAGCAAAACCAAAATTCCCTTTGCCAATCACTTCCATGGTTTCAAACGTTAGGACAATGTCTGCCTCCACATCCGTAAGAGCCGTCTCTCCTACCGCATCCGCCAATCCTGCATTCGTGACTGTTGCTATTGCATCAAGCTTCATTTCTTCGACATCAGGTTCATCTTCAACGGGTCCGGAATACTTAACGGTTGCCACCACTTCACCGGTAAATCGTTTAGGGTCTAAATCATATAACTCCGTAAGCTGTAAGCGCGATTTCGCAACCACACTCATCATATCTGTAGCGTCCCCATAAGTTTCAGCGACAACGTTTATTTGAGCATCTTCCAAACCGAGATGTTCAATTTCAACATCCGCTTCTGTGATAATCCAAGAGCTAACCTTAGCGTGCTTAACTTTTCCGAGTAGTTTCTCCGAATCTATACTAACACTCCCCGAAACATCTCGCGCTAGTGGTGCATCATACAATACGTCTACTACAGAATCTTTTGCCTCGAAGTCAATGTCGATAAAATCTCCAACCAACCGAGCAGTATCAAATTCAATCGTGTCTTCGTCAAACTGAAACCTTATTGCCCCATCTGTTATAGTCGTTGTTCGGACTTGTTTAACAACATATTCACGACTATCACTCACCACATGTTCTGGCCAGACCTCCAGAAGATCGTCGCGCGATAATTGGCCATCTAACAAAATGTCTACGTTTCCGATAATTGGCCAAGTCGCGGCATCAAGGTTTAGGCGTAACTCGCCGTCCATTTTGAGAATGGCTTCACGCAACTGAAACTGAGACGCTTCGAGTTCAGCTTTTTGCGACTCAAAATCTAGAATCCCCTTCGCCGAAAACCCTCTCAACTTCAACTTTTCTTTAGGATACCAATCGATCAGTTGAACATGCAAGTCATTACCGTTAAAGGTAAAATCGTGCTGACTCGGCTGGTTTGACACGCCTTTGATAACTATTGAAGTATTACCATCTACGACAGGAGTACCTTGGGAGTAAATCTGGATATCGAGAACATCCTCACGATCATTATATACTCCGTCTAAACTAAGTTCTGAGGCTAACATTTGACCCTGAACCCAGATGTTTTTAACTTCTGTTAGAAACTTAATTTGAGAAATACCCGAACTATCTGCTTCAAAATTTAAGTCAAGTAATTTGAAGTTTGAACAGAATGACTTGGTCTCACATTCCGAAACGCGATCAATCTCGAAATCTGCGAGGTTTCTGGCTGAAACACTTGCTTTTACAGACTGATACTGATCTGAACTGCTAAGAGATACAGCAAATCCACCACTTGAATTTTCACTTTCTCCACTAACTTCAAGTTGAGAAGCCTGCATTTCTCTTAGAAAAGCACCATTGAAGGTCGCAATAGAAACGGTAGGAAGGCCATCAAGATTAAAGTACCTAACTCCAACTTCCTTAACAATTACAGCTGGTACCCTATTCGCCCCCCTGTAATTTGATAAAAAAGATAAACTGTTTGCAACTAAATTGTTTAGGAGTCGTTCCCATCCAGACAAGGTTCTCGGTAGCCGTCTCTCCGGGAGTGGTGGAAGTGGGATACTTGCCAGAGCCCATTGCGCTGTGCCAATCTGGTTTATCGCTATCCACCCGTTATTAATGTCGATTAGCGTAGGTTGAAACTGACCGAAAATCGCTGGTAACGGCTCAAAGTACACTTGCGCACTATCAAAGTGAGCAACCTCTTCTTTTTCAAGGTCAAAAACCCTAAGTTCATTCGCAACAATTTTCAGTTGCTGGAATTCGCTATCCCACTGGAGAATCATCTGATCGTATGCCAGCGATTGACCTTGATTCATTTGTATTCTATTTTGAACAAACTGTTTCGATACAAGACTTATGTCTATTGGTCCTGTAGCCAATTGGTTGGCAACAAGGTATAATCCTGCTGGCACTAGCAGGAACAGCCCCGAAATAATTTCAAGGATTAAGGAAAATACGACCTTTCGTATCAACAGGTCAGCTCCATCTCTAACTTCGCAATAATCAATGCACTAAAAGCTCTTCACCAAGAAAGACTCTACCATGACAAATCAACTAAAAATTGGCGATTCAGCACCCAACTTTATTCTCCCAGCAACATCAGCCGAAGAAGTCTCGTTAGCAAATTATCGCGGACAAAACCTCGTAGTATTCTTTTATCCGCGAGATAATACTGCGGGTTGTACCGCTCAATCTAAAGATTTTTCGGCTTTGAAATTAGCATTCGAGGAAGAAAACACTTCTATTCTAGGGATTTCCCGCGATTCTATAGCAAGTCATAACCGATTCAAAGAGACTCATTCTCTTTCCGTTGATCTTGCAAGTGACAAGACTGGGGACATCTGTAAATCATACGGGGTTCTTGTAGAAAAGCGGATGTACGGCAAAGTAGGAATCGGAATTGAAAGATCAACTTTCTTGATTGATAAAGACGGTCGGCTTATAGAAATCTGGCGTAAAGTTAAAGTTAAAGGGCATGCTGATTCTGTACTTGAGAGAGTACGGTCCGGCTAGTCTTCGACAACAGTCTACGAGATAACCGGAATCAATCTCAAGTGCAGTCCCTTAGAAAGTAGTCATGAACCATATTGATTTTAATGCGACAATTCAAACACACGGAAAATTTGCCAAATAAATGTAACTCTGCCGTTCGAGTAGAAGGTTCGATTAGTAGTTTGACGAGGTTCTTTGCATGTCAAACCTAAAATCACAGACTTATGTCAGCATCTGGGTCGCCGGCTGACAAAGCATTGAGATAGTCAAGGCACAATTTTGTCGATATGTCCGCATTATCATAGGTCTTCGCATTCTCCTTTTGCACAATAGGAAAGGTCGAATAGATATAGTCAACTTCGTCCGGCGCGGTGATGCCATAGAGATGAAAATAAACTGCATCAAGTTTAGATTTAAGAGTTAATCGCCTTAGATCGTCCCACACGAAAGGCGGTTTTACAGTTCCGTCGTCAAAAACATATCCGAGGTCACGAGCAAATGGAGCCATATTGTGAGAGGTATAGGTCAGTTCTAAGACGATCTCTTTGACCACCTCTTTTGCGCTTTTTTCTCCAAAGATTACCTGTTTGTAAACTTCCCTCTCTATAACTGGTAGCTGTTCTACAATATACCAGTTCAGTGCCGTTGCTTGAACTTTCTGACGAACAGTGAAATCGAAGATAATACTATTCATATTACCAAGCAACAATGCATTGTCAGCAATCTGCGCTGGTTCTCCGTCCCATAGAAGGAGTTGAGCCGTGTTACCAACTGCCGAACGTGGGATAGCCGTCGCGATCATCGTTCTAACGTTTGTTGCATTAGTTATGGCTCTAAACGCGAGAAACCAACTTCCTACATAACCACTTACAATTTTATCTTCGGCGACCCAGTATTGGTGTTCTGGCAGTAATTTCGGATCTTTCTTGCGGTCAGTCGATATCAAATCACTTAACCTAGGATTCTGCAAATTTTCCTCGTTAAAGGAGACCGAAGCGGCTCTGTGATCAAATTGATTGAACATGCGTCCTAAATATAATGGTAGCCATCGCCCGGTCGGACTGTCAAAGACGTTTTCTCCAATATGATAGGCCTTTTCTTTCTTTCTTAGTTCCTCAACAGTCCTGAACTTTTCTGAATCACTTGTCATATGAAACATTGTACTGAACTTCACTGGCCAAGCTTTAGTTTCAATACCGTCCGAGTGTTTAACCAACGGAACTGATTTGTCGTAGATTCTAACGGCGAGTTCAGCGTCTTTTGTCGATCTAAATATTGGCATAGTCTGAGTATTTGGGTTAAATCTCTCAAAATCAGCCACACTGAGTTCTAATCGGGAACCTTTTCTTTGCAGTTCGGAAACGTCATGAAGAAAGAAAGCGCATTGGGTCGGTTTATCGCTAGATTTCTTTGAAAACGTAATTGCACAAAACTTGAACGAGTTGTGAACATCAGGAAAAAAAGGTTCCTTCCCTTTTCCACGTCTACCGTTCTCGAAGTCGTAGTAGGACCGGACTTGGCCTTTTGAGGAGACTGACTTAAAGAATTTTGCTGCCGTCTTATCGTGCGCAATGCCCGAAGGCACTAACAATCCAACTCGCCCGTCAGGCTTAGCCAATTTCATTGAACGCTCAACGAAAAGCGAGTACAAGTTCAAATCACCGCCCGAAAGCAATGGAAACTCTCCACAGTTCCTTGCTCGATTCCTGTATAGGATCGATTGTTCTGACGCTTTTTTGTATTCAATCGCAAGTGAATCCGCCGATTCAACTAACGCCTTGATCATCTTCTTTCTGTCAGATGCCCTCGTTGTGAAAGCAATTTCAGGTTTTCGTTCGGCAAACCATTCCACTTGTTCTAATTTCGTGCGATCCCAAGGCGGATTACCGACGATCGCATCAAATCCTCCTACTAATTCTGTCTCCTCCCAATCCTTCCATATGCTTGGGAAGGCGACTTGCCAGTTGAAAAATCGCTCTCGCTCAATTACCTCATCAATTTCACACAGCACATCCTCAAAGATCGCGGTGTCTTTACTACCATTCTTCGGTTTTTCCTTCTTGTAAAGTATATCCAGCGGTTTACCAAAACGTCCGTCAAAAAAGCCTTGAATCGTTGATAACCGCCCATTGTCAGACAAGTCTATCCAATCTAATGCCTGTATAAAGTTCATTAGGGAGTCAAGAGGGGATACGAGTTCCTCTGATTCTTTATACTTCTTGATCGAAGTTTGCACCTCTGCAACTTCAGAATCTGGAATCGCTTCTAAGACCTTCAAATGTCCAGTGGCACCATACAAACTCTGAATCTGATCAGACCAAATCAGCGGGGAGCCGTATCGATTAGATTTCTCTTGCGCCGTTGCGAACCAAAGTCCAAACAAGCTATCACCGCACTTGAGATGATGATCTATAAATGATAGCGGAGCCCCAACAGTAAACGTATGCAACCAAAGTGAAACTTTTGCAAGTTCGACCGCCATAGGGTTCTTATCCACACCATATACGCATCGTTTAAGAATGATACGCCTCACTATCTTCCTGTCATCCAGCTGTTGTGTGTCGAACTCCCAGCCATTTTCTATTGCGAGCTGTATGATTCTGTTACGAATATCTTCAATTTCTGATGAAACCGGCGACTTATAGGAGCTCAACTTTTCTTGAAAGTGCTTTTCCACTAGTGCAATGGCTTCACAAACCTCATCGGCCAAATAGTCCACCAAACTGCAGAGAAAGTGACCCGATCCCATGGCTGGATCGCAAATCTTCAAGTTAAGGATTGATACCGTTAAATCTATGTCTTCATGAGATGCGGTTTTATCGAGGCCGTCACTATCCATTGAGGCTATTTTTTCGAAGAACTCCATTCTCTTCTCTTCAATCAGTGGACCGACTGTTTCTTCAACCACTAACTTCACTAAATCGTCTGAGGTATAGTAACTACCGGTGTTCTTTCTCGAGTATGTATTGGGTCGAATGACAATTTCGTCGTCTATTTTCTGAACGCGGTACTCCAATAGTCTTTCGTAAATTGCACCTAGTTGCTGGATTGACAGGTTTCGGTAGCTGACATATTCCAATCCTTTTTCAGTTTCTTCAAAAGATAGTGCTGAAACTATCTTAGATACGGTGTCGTCTGAAATTTCTATCGTATTCAAAACGGTATGGGATTTGCTATCGAAAAGTCCACCATTATACTGCGGAAGGCCGATCGATTCGTCACCACTGTCTAACAGACTAAACAGTAGATTTATAAATCTCCAGAATCTTGACGCTTTCTTTGAATACAAATCTTCGCCGTCAGTTTCCTCTCTAATTGCTATACGCACATTGCTACGTAGGCTGTAAATTCTATATTTCTTACTCTTGATCGGTAAAAGTTCACGATCTTCGGCGTATAGTATGAACAGCAACCTATAAAGCACGATCAAGGAAGCGTCACGTACTTCACCTAAGGGAGTCGCAGGAGAAGCATTAGAAATGGCTTTAACTAATGTCGGAAATACGTCATTGAAAACTTTATCTGAAATGCTGTTTCCAACCCTACGCTCGTAGTACTGACCTTCAATTATGATCTTCTCGTGATATGTTTTAGAATCGACGGTCGAAGGTTTAAAAGCGTTCTTGTTGAATACAGAATGAAAAACCTTCAGCCAGTGAACCCGCTGCGACCTCTTTAGTTTATACTTTTTTTGATTATAGGATTTTAACATCAACACATTCGCAAGATCTAATTCGAAGAATTGTTCCGAGATCGTCTTTGCACCTGCATAGTACAGCCTCCATTTGGCACCATTGGTTAAGATTCCCCACCTTAGTTTCCCGTTCGTGAGATCGTCGACGCGCCGAATGTATCGTAACATTTGCATTGATGGCGACTGCACTTTGGTCTCTTCTTGAACTTGTCTATCAATCGGTTGAATCCATTTTTTGATCTCAATAATCGCTCCTCCGTATTTGAATCTGTCGGATTGCTGCTCTTGACTTTGCGCGAACTCCTTATTCTGTTTGTCTAAGAACAGTAAGCCGTCTGGCACGTCATAACGCCCCTTAGCTGACAAATTTTGCTCTTGAATAACATCATCCCACCCTAGCAACTTTAGGATTGGCAAAACAAGAGTATCCGCAGTTTGTCGCTCGTTAGGATTTCTGTCCTTAAAGAACGTTTTAAAGGTTTTTCTCAAACCTTTTCTAAATGCAGCGAACTCTAGATCTGTGAGTCCCGCAGATAAATTTTCAGTTTCTGTATAGAAATTTGTGGAGAACAAACTCCCATTGATAATATCGTCCTGTAGCATTCGTGTTACGCCTTTAATCGCCAGAATAAACCGAACGGCCTTGAATTGCCCACGGTGCGTTCACGCGACTTATGACTCGTTCGCAAGTGGAACATTTTCTTATAATACCTTTAGCAGTTCTCGACACCATCTGCCAAAGATTAGCAACGATGAATTATAGTCTTTGCTGAGTATAGAATCGTAGACATCGCAACATGACGGTATCTACTCTACGATCACGATAGAAAAAAATTCTTTGTTCAACAGTATTCGCTAACTCCTTATCATTCCATGAATTCGGTCTAAAGATTGTTCAGCTCGCATTTGCGGTGTTCTAGTAGGGGCTTCATTTCCCAATAGGCCAAAGGCGTACGGTAGAGCGGTATTCTAGGATATAGATGATGGATGAGGTGAAATTGCATCCCTAAAGAACCGATATTGCCAACCATTGATCTCCAGCTCCGCGTGTCTTTGTAACGACCTGTTCCTAATCCCGTATGCGGCGCCCACGATAAAAAGAAAACGATATAACTCAATCCCAAATGTCTCGGTAACCAAATTAGTAGCGCGGCCTCTATAGCAAATCCAGTCCATGCTAATGTTATTAACAAAGTGTAATATCCAAGTATAGTCAAAGCCGAGACGATGATCAGATTTTCGCGACCGATTCGTTTTAGCGTGGTGCCATAGCTATCGTTTTGAGAATTTTTCGGGCGCGGTTGCCGTGATTGTATTCCCTGCCATACCGATTTCCAAGGTGTTTCAGCGTGAACGAAATAGTCTGGATCCAGTTCTGGGTTGTTCGTGTGTTTATGGTGTTCTAAATGTGTATACTTTAGAACTGGGTACGGTATAACGAGAGGTATTGAGCCAATCCAACCGACTAACTCATTTAGCCACCTTAACTTCGTTCCTGGTTTCGCAATGATGTCATGTTGTGCTTCGTGGCTGGGTAAATACGATATAGTCACGCACACAGTTGCAATACAAAAGCCTAGCCACAACGGTATAACATTCAGTAGAACCAATGGCCACAATGATAGGAAGGTTACGAAATTCGTAATAGACCAGAATACCGCTAGATAAGGAAACTTGCCGATATGTCGATCCGCGATTTCGCGTTCCAACTGCTGCAGTTCTTTGCTCGACATTGTTGTATAGTCAAGGTTGTTGTTCATAACCATCTTCCTCTAATTTGCGCAACTAAGCCGATAATACCTGCAACGACTAACGCAAAAAGTATAGGTTGGATACCAAATGGTGGTATCCATTTAAAGTGATTGATCACCTGAAGTATCAAAGGCGCGATGAAGCCGAAAGCGAAGATCAGCGGTCCAAAATAGAAAATTCGAGTTAGTATGTGTCTCACTTGAAGGTTCCAGCATAAGCAGGTCGTTGGCTTATTAAGCATGCCAAAATTAAGTTTGAAACTACCACATTCTTTGACAATAGTAAAATATTTGAAGTCGACTTCCCCAACAAGATTAATCTGTTAAACGAAATCTGCAATTCGCTCTTTCGTTCAAAATGTCAAGTCAAGTAGAACCGTGAGAGCTCATACGTCACAAGAATGCAACCTAGAACTGCTATAAAATTATGCGACCGGATTGCACCGACCTGTTTGTTGATGTTTTTTATATCATTTACGATATTTTTGTTGCAAAATTGCACAAAATATATCATATTAGATAGCATGAATATTACAAAACATTCTCCTGATAAGGTGATTCTACGCGAACTTGGTCGACGGTTAGCGTCTTTGCGAAAGCAACACGGTCTTACTCAAATACAGATCTCGCAAGAGGCCGGTATCGGTGTGGCAACACTCCGTCGAATCGAATCCGGAAAAGATGGCCAGATGGAAACTTGGCTCAAGATACTGAAAGTTCTAGATCTCGTTCATACCATTGATGCCGTTATCCCTCCAGTAATGAAGTCACCGATGGAAGAAGCCCTTGGGAAAAGTAAGCGACGCAATTCAAGAAACAGTCCTTCAGAAGTTATCTGGGGAGACGAAAAGTCATGACGGTAGCCACAGTGAAAATCTGGGATACTGTAATCGGCTACGTTTCAATGAGTAGTGGAGAACGATTCGCACGATTTGAATACGATCCAGATTTTGTCCAACTTGGTGTTCAACTGTCTCCACTAAAAATGCCGTTAATCGCAAACAGAGTCTATCAGTTTTCAAACCTTCATACCCGAAGTTTTCATGGACTACCCGGATTGCTTGCAGACAGTCTCCCTGACAGGTTTGGACATCGACTTATTGATATATGGTTAGAGCAAACCGGAAGGATATCCAACGAGTTTAATTCCGTAGACCGCCTGTGCTACATAGGCAAAAGAGGAATGGGAGCGCTTGAGTATGAAACCTCACTAGAAGGAGAGAATCTTTCTAACACTTCCTTAGAGATCGAACAGTTGTTGATGCTGGCTAATATGGCATTTGTAGAAAAAGAAAGTCTCAGAGCGAACATAGAATCTTTTGACATCTCCGAAACATTACTCGAAATTCTCAATGTTGGAGCATCTGCTGGCGGGGCGCGAGCAAAAGCAGTTGTAGCATTTAACACCGAAACCCGGGAAGTGCGCTCTGGGCAAATTGACCTCGACGAAGGATTCGAACATTGGCTGATTAAGTTTGATGGAGTGAACATGAATGGAGATTGGGGTGTAGCCGACCCGTCCGGATACGGCATTCTTGAATATAGCTACCATTTGATGGCGAAGGCTTGCGCGATCGACATGATGGAATGCCGGTTACTATCAGAAAACACTCGAAACCACTTTATGACTCGTCGATTCGACAGGCCTAGGGGAAAACCAAAAGTATTTACTCAAACGTACGCTGCTATTTCACACTATGATTATTGGGAAAGTGGCCACTATTCATACGAACAATTGTTTAACACGATGCAGCGATTAAATATGCCAAAATCTTCGTTAGAAGAACAGTTTAGACGAGTCGTTTTCAATCTGGTCGGTTGCAACCAAGACGACCATGTAAAAAATTTTTCTTTCCTGATGGATCGACAAGGTCATTGGAGTATTGCTCCGGCATATGACCTGTGTCACGCTGCGGGAAGCGACTTCACTCGCTTTCATCAGCTGCGCTTGAACGGTAAAGTTAGTGATTTCGATATCTCAGATATCCGTAGCCTAGCTGCATTTGCTGGTCTGCCACGCGGTCGGGCGAAACAGGTCTTAGAGAGAACAGTTGAGACCTTCTCAAAATGGCGGATTGAAGCAATTAATTTAGGTATTCCAAAAAACTTAATCAACTTTGTGCAGAGTACTTTAAGGTTAGAATGGAATTGAACATTTACTCGCAACCTAACCTGCAAATTCCTCAACAAACTCAAATATGCTCCCTCATTCGTATTGATCCCGCCAACTATTGATATCGTCTTTGAACTGAGAAATTAGATCACTTCGATGATCTGACACGTCTAGCGCCTGATCAGGGTCTTTTTCAAGATCGTACAAGGCTGTCTCATCGGAAAGAGGTAACCAGACAAAATGCCAACGCTTATCTCTTCTATAGTAACCCGTTAACGCCGCCCCCATGTGATCATCAGTAAAATCGCTCGGGTTACCACGAAAATCAGTCCCAGCTCGGTGTTGAGTCATCTTACCTACAAAGTACTCTCGCGGTTTTTTTAAGTGCTTTCCTTCGATTACAGGCCGTAACGAGTATCCTGGCAAATGCTCACTGGGCTTAGCGCCAACATAGTCCAAAATAGTCGGCATGACATCTATCGCACTTGCAAGAGTCGCTAAATCTCTTACCGCCGAAATTCGACCTTTCCAATAGAAAATAATTGGTGTACGAAATCCTGTCTCAAAGAAGGAACCTTTCCCTCGTGGGCCTCCGTTCGCAAACGTAACGTGATTATCTGCATACTCAACATCGGCAGGCTGTTCCCAACCGTTATCATTTATGTAAACTATTAGCGTGTTATCCAGAAGGCGTTCCTCACGAAGTACATCGAGCAATTTTCCGACACTCCAATCAAACCAAGTTATATTCGCATAGTATAGTTTTGCTGACTCAGACAATTCGTCTCTGTCTTGGTAGTATTTGTAAAATTTGTCAGGAGCATTAAGCGGAGTATGCGGTAAGGCCGGAGCAAACCAGACGAAAAAAGGTTTCTCTGCGTTCTCACGAACAAAGTTTGTAACGGGCCTCATGGTTTTCCGGCCAATATCATTGCCGGCTCCTCCCATAAATGTAAAGAACCATTTATCTCCTAGTTCCAACGCATCACGCCAGTTCCAAGATTTGGTCATCCCTTCTGTAAAACCAGCATGTTGGTACGATTGTTCCCACCACTTTCCACTTTGATGTGAAACATACCCCAAATCTGTAAGTAGTCTCGGTAGCGTCGCGAAATGCGAAATGGCTGATGTCTCAATCTGCCTACGATATAGAGTGATGTCTCTTTCTGTTACGACATCCTCCGGAATAGATACCGAGTCTAAAGTTTTTTCCGTAACCGTTGCAACGCGGCGTTCGTACTGACTTGGGTATAGGCCTGTAATCAAGCTTTGTAATGTAGGACGACAGTGATTCGCAGTCGTGTGGCCTGTCTCGAATACAGTTCCACCACGGCCAATAACATCCATATTGGGGGTTAAAACATTTTTATCTCCGAGAAAACCGAGGTAGGGCCACCCTAAATCATCTGCTATAATCAGCACAACATTTGGCGGTCCTTCGGGTCTCCGAGGAACGACAGTTCGATTAATCTCTCCAGCGTAGGTGTCGTCGAACACGCCGTCAAAGTCAAATACGTCATCTTGATGTCCTGAAAAAAACTTGGTGGTACACGCTGAAAGGATAAGGGTTAAGGCTATGCCAGCGATCGGACGAACTGTCATTTGAATGCTCTTTTCGTAAATTGTAAAAGTCAGCCTGTGAAGCGACTATTGCTGGATTATAACAAGATTCTATGCATGTTGAGACAGTTGCGAAACTCGTCACTCGCTCAAATTTCGATGATTTGCACTCAATCGGGATCACCAAATGCCTTATTCTAGGGCCATCTATCTGCCTAAAATTCAAATTTTTGTATATGTTTTTCCTTACTTTGAGACTGTTGCATAATACCAATGAACAGTCTAGAAATCCTCAATTTACTCCTAGTTCGCACACCAAAACTACCGAAATCGACTACGAAAGGGTCAAGGATCGCCAAACTGTGACGGATTTTCTCCCAATTATCGCATTATGCAACAGTCTAACTTTGTGTTTCGCAACAGTTTCATGTTTATGTCTTGGCAACATTAGCTAAGTTGCCAAATGAAAAAGGGTTTATATATTTATTTACCTAAAATTCTAGTTCAAACCTTTTTCGGCGATTGCAACCATCGCATAGCATCTGTAAGTTGCCAAAGTTTAAAGAACAAGTCGGCATATGAGTGAAATGTCAGCAAGAATAGCCTTTTGATGAAATGGAATGCGATCATATAATGCCTAGGATCGAACACGGTGCAACCATTCTCACTTATCGACCGATTTTGTGTAAGACTGTAATCGTTGCAAGGGTGCGAAGAAACCTCCAAGATTGTGATATTCCAGAATTGCTCGTTCGTCAATTTTTAGGTAAATAAATATATAATTCCAAATGAAAAACCTGAGATCAAAAAGACATTGCCGAATTCATAAGGAAACCAATAGTGCTATCAGATCCTTTTAAATCAGTTCGTAAAAGTAACAGACCCTTTACTATTGACATTGACAACGAGCAAATTCCGATGTTAATAAGATACTGCGACGTAAGAGAGGCAGCAAAGAACTGGCAAACCTTTAGCTCAGATGCTCCGTTTCGTGTTCCGATTCCCTCGGAGGAAAAGGTAAGATCTGTCCGCCAACTCCCGATTGAGATTGATCCACCTCGCCATAAGATTTATCGAGATTTAATTGAACCGTTTTTCCGAAAACCTCATCATCCGGACTATGTCTCGCAAATAGACAATGTTATTTACGAACAAATTCTAAAGGTAAGCAAGAAAGGCGAGGTTGACATTGTTCGAGAATTTGCTTTGCCGATTCAATCTCGATCGCTAACATACTTACTCGGGTTACCAGAATCTGAAGCAGATATTTGGATAGGATGGGGCACACACGTATTCCGAGATGGCGAAGATCCAAGCTCCAAAGGCTCAGCACTCGAATCTTACTTGATCAAATCCCTAGATTCGGCGGTTGACCAAATTGAACGAACTGATGTTTTTGCTAGTTTAACGCGTTCCAAAATCGAAGGTCGCTCGATCACAAATGACGAAGCACTCGGTGTAGTCAATCTAATTTTTGCGGGTGGACGCGACACGATAATCAACGCTATCAGTTTTGTGATCCAGTACTTCGCCTTCAACAGTAGCGAACTCACAGTTGTCGCTTCAAAGCCGAAACTAACTAACCTTGCCGTTGAGGAATTTATTCGAGTATTGTCTCCGCTTACTCATATCGGTAGAGTTTGTACACAAAGCACAATGATCGGAGAGACTGAGATTTCAAAATCTTCCCGAATTTCTCTGTGTTGGGCCTCTGCAAACTTCGACGAGGCAGTGTTTATGAACCCGGAAAAGATCATTCTAGATCGATCTCCAAACCCTCATATTGGGTTTGGAAGCGGTCCACATACTTGCCTCGGGGCAATCCACGCCCGTTTAATTTTGAGATCACTAATTCGTACCTTAGCAGAAAATACTAGTCAGATAAAAATAATCGATTCTAAGCAGAATATCGAAACATATGGCGATTTACAAAGAGCGGTTGGCTACGAAAAATTAACCGCTCGATTTCTGTTGAGTCAGTAGAATATGTCATAGAGACTCAACGAAAAATCATCTTTCACGATACTCTGGCATTGATTCCGTCAACAATGGCTACGATTTGTTACCCACAATTAGGAGTAACTGCCTGAAATCTTCAAAATTTGGGTAGAAAATCTCAAATTCCGTTCTACGTCAAGAGATTTTGTCCTGAAGACTGAGGTTCTTTCCCCATACTTCCCATAAGTGTGACTTTCTCAACCTTTTTCGTTTAGCCTCTTAGAGGCTAAACGAAAAATCATCGTTCTCGAAACTCTTGCATTGATTTCGTCAACAATTGCTACGATTTGTTACCCACAATTAGGAGTAACTGCCTGAAATCTTCAAAATTCGGAGAGAAAATCTCAAATTCCGTTCTACACCATGAAATTTTGCCCTGAAAACTAGGGTTCATTCCCAATACTTCTCACAAATGTGAATTTCTCAAGCTTTTTTGTTTAGCCTCTTACCAATTCATTGGAAATTAGATATATACTTTACTGATACCGTCTTTCCTAAAGTCGGAATCTCGTCAGGGAAAACACGACCAATTCTCGAATCCCTCACGTAGACATAAATAAAATTCTCTTATAAATAATCATTCTTATGGATTCATTGAGTTTCAAACCACGGCGATCTTGCTTGTATATACCCGGAGACAATTCTCGGGCTATAGAAAAAGCTGTTATACTTCCGTCTGATGTCGTTATTCTTGACCTAGAAGACGCTGTTTCTCCTGAATCCAAAATTGGAGCAAGGGATGCAGTCTGCACTGCCTCGAGAGAAAAAATTTACGGTAGTCGTGAAACTGTAATCAGGATCAATGCTATTGCAACACCTTGGGGCAACGATGATCTAAGAAACGCGCTAGCTGCCGAGCCGGATTCGATACTTGTTCCAAAAGTAGCGACAGCTAAAGATGTCGAGACTCTAGACTCATTGATGCGGGAACATCAAGCAAACTCTCAAGTCCGCTTGTGGATCATGATCGAGATGCCCGAAGCAATTTTGAATATTGCTAAGATTGGAACAACAGCTCAGTCAACAAGATTATCGGCCTTCGTAATGGGCACCAATGATCTCGCAAAAGAGACACGAGCAGTTTTGACTCCTGAGCGCCAAGCATTCCAGAATGCTCTGTCGCAAACAGTATATGCAGCACGAGCCAACAATCTTCTTGCCATCGACGGTGTGTATAACGACATCGGCAATTCTGATGGGCTTAAATTTGAATGCGAGCAAGGGAGAATTCTCGGTTTTGATGGTAAAACCCTAATTCATCCAAGTCAAATAGCGGTGTGCAACGAAGTTTACTCACCAGCAGAATCTGATGTCGCTCATGCAGAGGCGATAATAAATGCTTTTGACATGCCAGAAAATTCCGACAAAGGAGTGATAAAAGTGAACGGAAAAATGACCGAAAGGCTTCATTTGGAGCAGGCCCATCGTTTAGTAGCGGTATCCGAGGCCATAAAATCTGGAAATTAGTAAAAGTGAGTCTGCAAAATTTTTGGATGAGATGATGTTATGGACGTTCTAAAAAGTGATGCTCCCCTGATCGTGTATATTGACGTGAAAAGCCCATACGCGTTTGTATCCATCAAACCTACCCTCGCGCTTGAAGCAGAACTCGACATTTTATTTGATTGGCGACCTCTGACTCTCGATATCCCGAGTTATTTAGGTTCGGCTGAAAAACGAGGAGGAAAAGTAATCAAATCAGAAGGACGAAGCAAAACGGCGTGGAATACAATTAAGTATTCTTATATGGATGCTCGTCGTTACGCTGAACGACAAGGTTACATCCTAAAAGGCACGGAAAAAATATGGGATACAAGTCTTGCAAGCATAGCAATTTTATGGGTGCGCCAGAGAGCGCGAAACCAGCTCCCTCGGTTTTTTGAGGTAGTCTATCCATCGTTCTGGCGTAGAGAACTAGATGTCGAAGATATTTCCGTAGTAGAAGATTGTATGGAAAAAGCAGGTGTCAGCTCGCGCGGGTTTAGAGAATTCCAATTGGGAGAAGGACGTGTCATTCACGATGGACTTCAAAAGCAGTTTCACGCAAAAGGAATTTATGGCGTTCCTACCTACGTCTTGGGAGAGGAGATATTTTTTGGAAGAGAACACTTGCCATATATTCGCTGGCAACTGCAGGGCCGTGTTGGCCGTATCCCGGACATTGCATATGAGATTGATAAATGTTGACTATTTATATTGATTTTAAATCGCCCGCGTCATACTTGGCCTTTCAGCCGACTATGGAACTCATTGACAGAGTTGGGGTTGCGGTACGTTGGCTCCCTTTTAGAGCAGTCCAACAACCAATTCCAAAGAAAGTCGCTAATGAAACCGCGGGACAATCTCATCGCCGTATACGAGCGATAGCTCGTCAAAAGACTCATAAACATTATGCAAAACTTCAGGGCATTTACCTTTGTTTCCGTGATGATCCGGGAAGAACTGATTTGGCCTTAGGCGTACTTTCTCAAATTTCACACAGCGCTGAAAACTATATTCGTCAAGCCTTTCAAGCATACTGGCATGACAAATTGGATCTAAATGACTTAGAAACAGTGAACTCGATTATTGAGAAAAGTGATAATGTGGGTCTTGTTCAAACTTCCAAGGCTCAATCCACACTAACTGAAGCTATGACTGTCGCAGAAGAACTTGGAGTGATAGACACGCCTGCTTACCTAGTTCATGATCAATTATTTATCGGACGAGAGCATCTTCCTTGGATTGAAGAAATTTTAATGTCTCAGTAAATAAACAGTGATCTAATATTTGGAGTGAGTTTATGCGCCTGATTCAGACAATATGGTGTGCTTCGTTGTTCTTTTTGTTTATCCTAGGTATTCTGTGGTATGGAGGCAACGGTAAACCTCTTAGCATCGAAGAAGGAACCGCTCTGCTTGAAAAAGTTCAGATTGCACATGACATTTCGCAACCTGAACCGGGTAGCCTTCTACTAAATTTAGCTGAAATGATTCCAAATGACGACGGTAAAGAATTCTACGCCGTCAATCTCGAAAAGCTAAAGGCTGGAGAGGCCGCACGACAGGCAGATATTGCCTACACGAATGTTGTTGTTCCTCTCCTTTTCAAGAGAGCTGCACATCCCGTATTTGTATCTAATCGTGCAGGTTTAATGCTGGGCGAATATGGGAATCAAGTGGACCGCGTCGCAGTTGTTCGGTATCGATCCCTGAAAGACTTAATTGAGATGACCTTAGAACCGTCAATGATCGCACAAGGCGATCAAAAGTTTCTGAGTTTAGATCATACAGAAGTATTTATAACGAGACCGAGAATTACTTTTGTAACGGTTCGATGGATGTTTGGATTTGTGCTGATATTGTTTGGGGTTGTTGGATGGCAGATAATAGGTCTACTGTTTAGGAAGTATTGGCGAACAGGCCTATGACCTGAGTTTCTCCATGATCAGATATGTAATCGCGGAACAATCCCGAAACAAGACACGTTAAACCCTAAAGCTCTAGATTTACGGTTCCTTTGAATATAGTCGAACCCCGCTAGGTGGCTACGAGCCTTTAAATAACATCGATAGTAAGCTTGCTATAAGAGCGACACATCCTCCGACAATCAATGCTCCGATCATCCCAGAGACTGCTCCACCTATTATTTTGATCCAAGCCAGATCGAGTTTAATTCGTTTAACATCTTCAACCAAGGTACCGACAGTCTTTTCTATGCCATCTAGCTTTGTCAAAATCGTCTGGTTTACCACGGCTTGATTCGCCGCAATCTTTTCCAGTAGTGCGAGTCTCGATTCGGTGCTAGAGTCTGAATCTTCCATATCCGCCTCCGTTTCCTTTGGTATAGAGTGAGAGGAACTCTCCTCAATTAATTGAAGAAGTTCTTTTTGAGCCAGTTCGGCGGCGCTTAGTGAATTTGCCGCCGCATTCTGAATTTGGTGTTGTAAATTCGAAGTCATTGTTAATCTCCTTTAACAATTTAGTCTTGACATGCACTCTTATACACGATTTTTTCAAATTACGCAACAAAATTTCAGATTTTGGGTAAATTTTCTTTGCCAAGTATTTTGTAGGATAGACAAGAACTCCGTATAATTGAAGTTAGTCCAGTTGTTCGGAAGTTCGAATTGACCTGTAGAACTTCAATCGCGATGCAACATTGCTAAGTTTTTATGTGTTGGAGGCCTAGATGATGATGGAACTTTACTGCTTTTTTCTACCCCCCCCCCCCCCCGAAAAAAAATTCCTATGCTATAGTTTGCCCATATATCCGGTAAATTGGTTGTAGTTGTTGACCTCTATCTCACCGCATTTGAGTCACCTACTGGTTTCAGAATCAAATCTTTGATTAAGGACAAAATATCATGAGCATTTCCCTTGCAAATCCTTCCATTGGTCGGGATTCAAATGTCGAATCTATGCCAGACAATTGTGTTGGTGGTAGAATTTCTCGTTTTGCTGGCCAGATTCTAAGCTTAGCCCCTTGTATGACTCGTTCATTAAAATTTACAGTTTCGTCTTTAGCTCTTGGTTCAGTGGCTTCAACTATCTTGATGGGGGGGGGTAGCCTATTCTCAGAGTTGCACGAAGACTAATAATAATGCAACAAGAACAGTAACTCATAACTGTACTCAGTCTAGCATCACTTCGCCACTTATTGTTGAACGAGAAACAGCATGGGGCAATAATGCGGGAAGCCTCAATTTAAACATAGGCTCAACAACAACAGTTAGCATTTCAGTTAATGTGCAAGCTTTTCTGCTTCACAATAGTTCAACTGGACCAGGCGGTATTTCTTTTACTCAGTCGGCGAATGGTCAAAATATTGTAGTATCAGGTTTAACAAGCATTGCGATCAGGGCAATCAATTCATATGGCAATAACGATTACGTTGACGCGGGAAATTCTCCTATCACGATATCAGTCACTGGAAATATCTCGGTAACAGATTCCTCCAACTACGCAATTAGAGTAAGACGTTCTGCAGCAAATGCACAAACCCTAGCCACCAACATCACAATTAGCACGGCGAATATAACGGCCGGCGGCGGGGGGATATGGACGAGGAGTAAGGGCAACGTATCGATTACGGCTGGAAACATCACCGCATCTGGAAAACACGGAATTTCAATCAATAACGATGAAGCGAATACGGGTTCGGTAACTGTTTCTTCGGTAATAAACGTCAACGTAAGTTCAATTTCTGTTTCGAACGATAATTCGAGGGGCATACTATTTACTGTCGGAGATGCCACGATATCTGCAAACGTTGGGAGAATCGATCACACCGGTTCAGGTTCAAATGCTCAGGGGATTATAGTTGAAAGTTCTGGTAGAGGTAATAATCCAATCACAATTTCGATAGGTTCTGCTGCCGTCCATGATTTTTTGATTTCATTCGTATCGTTTCTAGCTGCGCGACCAGTTACCTTTACGTCAACGGGGACTGTAACAGCTAGGAAAATTGCTAATTTAACTACTCGCGGTGACATAAACGTGAGAGTAAATTCATTCAGTGCGCGAACGGAGGGAACGGGATTACGCGCAATTGACCTCCGCGGAAAAAATGTAACAGTAAATACTTCGGGAACAATTAACGCCCGGTCACAGGCAATTGATGTAGTTCACTCTGGCAACGCGACGATCTCAGTTACTGGAGATATGACTGGTGAACACACCTCTGGAACAATTTTTACCACTCAGACGACCAGTTCCACAGCGACAAATGTCGTTACCATAACGACGACGGGGGATATAAGTAACACTAATACCGGAGCCTTTGGGGTCATCCAGTCAAAAGGAAATGTCGGTGGACGTGTAACTGTGTCGACAAAGAACGTAACTAGTAGTGGATATTACGCCATCAATATCGACTCCAACAACGGCCCCGTTAGCATAACTACGGCAGGAGCGGTGAAAGCAACGGGGTCTTCAACAAGCAAAGACATCGCGGCAATAAAAATTGACAATACGAATTCGTCTTCAACGGCCTCTCCAACGGCTACGGTCGTCCTGAATAGCGGTTCGGTCATAGGAACGACTGGTAAGGGAGCGATAGTCGTTACCAAGAACCAAGCTGCCGCACGAATCGCCACGACTGTTACCGTCAACTCTGGCGCTAGTATGATCGGCTTTGTCAAACTCGGAGAAGGCAACGACGAAATAAAGTTCAATGGTGGAAGTTATACGTTGGGCGCATCTCAGAAAATAGATGGCGGAAGTCATACGAACGATAACGATGTTCTAAACTTTAATTCCGGAAGTTGGACAGTAACAGCCACCAATTTCACCAATTGGGAAACTCTAAAAATAAGTTCAAGTGGAACTGCTAAGTTCCTTGGTAAAGGAACGGGTAGTGGCCAAGATTTGGGATTTGATAGTGTTGTCGTTGATGGCGTTCTGTCTCTTCAAGACGGAACTGTTGGCGACCATCTCGATATTGCAGGAAATCTCTCAGGTAGCGGCGTGATCCACGTTGATGTCAATTTCGTTACCAAAACCTCCGACCGAGTTGTAATTTCGGGAACGGTATCTGGGAACATCAAAGTCAGACTGAATGATGTAACACCGAGCGGGTCAGCCCATGTGGTAGATTCAAAAATTCGGATTATATCTCTGAACGGAACGGGACAGAACACGTCGGCATTTTCGTTAGAGAATTCATCTTTCACCGCGGGCGGCTACAAGTATACCGTGACGGTAACGTCTAGTCAGTATATCGAACTACAGTCTTCCCCTGCTATTCTGCGGTGTATTGAATCCGACTCGAATGTAGGCGTTTATAATTGTTCGGGAACGATTTCGGCTTCAGAAAATATAATCAAAACTGGCACAACAAATATCGTCGCAACGCTAGATGATTCAGCAACAATAAATGTTTCTTCAGCGGTTGCATTTTCCATGTCTGGCGCGAATGGAATAACGTTCACGCAAGAGACAGGTGGTAGGGCTCTCGTGGGAGGTGCGAACACAAGAGGAATAGTCCATGCGACAACGACAGGCAATGGCAACGTATCCATAACAACTGTGGGAGCGGTAAGTTTTGCCGGTTCTGGAACAGCGATTAAAGCCGAGTCGACAGGAACGGGCAATGTGTCCGTTTCTGCCGGCAACGTCACGGCAAGTCATGCCTCCGGTAATGCGATACATGTTCAAGGGGCCGGAGCAAGTCTCTCTGTCAGCACTAACTCGGTTTCTGCGGGCTTAAATGCCATTTTTGCAAAACTTACGAGCGACACTGGCAATGTAACAATCAATACCTCAGGAGCCGTGTCAGCTACAAGCGGAAAAGGCATCTATGCGTACAGTAAAAGCGGTAACATAACGATCAGCACAACCTCTTCAGTAAGTGGGAATCGATATGGAATCGAAGCCCGAGCGAGCGGTGCAGGCAATATAAATATTTCTGTTTCTGGAAATGTTTCTGGCGCGGGTCGGACCTTTTTCGGAACTCCCTTTAGTGGAAAAGGAATCTTTGCGTACAGTAAAAGCGGCAGTATAACGATTAGCACAACCTCTGCAGTAGCTGGGAATCGATATGGAATTGATGCCCGAGCGATCGGTGCAGGCAATATAAATATTTCTGTTTCTGGAAATGTTTCTGGCAGTTCGGGTTCAGGCACTATTGCAATTACCACGGTCACAAGTGGCGGATCCTCGACAATCAAAATCCATAGTGGAACGATTTCTGGAGTTGCAGGCGCTATCTCAGACGGCGAGGGCAACTCGAATGTTATCCTTTACTCGGGAGCCGTAATTTCAGGAAACATTTCTCTCAATGCTGGCGCTGATACGCTTACTCTTAGCGGTGCAACACGAGATAGTAGTGCAATATTCAGTGGAGGAACAAATACTGGAACCACTCCCGAAAACGATACGATTGCATTTAATGCGGGTTCGACAGCTTGGGACGCAACAAAGTTCATCCTGTGGGAAAACATTACTGTCGGTGCTTCTGGTACTTTAACTTTTAATAACAACACGATCCTGACCGGCATAGCGTTAAACTTAGATGGAACGGCTTCCTTAAAAGACGACGCAACGGGTGATGCCCTAAACGTAGGCGGGAATTTGAGCGGTCCAACGGCCACAACCGGCGGGATTTTCTACATTGATGTTAATTTCCAATCCGGAGCAACCGATACAATTACCGTCGGAGGGAATGTCACTGGTCAGCATGTTATCAAAGTCAACAATGTTACTCCCTCCAACGCGACGACGGTTACGACCAGTCCGATTACCGTTTTTATCGTCTCTGGAACAGTTACTGAATCGGCGATATCAATAGAAAGCGGTCCAGTCGGAATTAGCGGACGAATTTTTCAACTTTCCTTCAATTCCACCAGCAAATCTTATTCCATCATAACCCGGCCCGGGGCTACAGAATGCGCTGAATCAACAACAGTGACCGGTCAATTCACTTGTGATGGAACAATAAGTGCCTCCGAGTATATGGTTGCATTCTCCAACAACAACGTCACGACAACTTTAGATAACTCAGCGACGGTAAATGTTCAGTCGGGCTTAGCATTCTATCTGTCGGGAAGAGGTAACTTATCGTTTACGCAAGAGGCTAGCGGAAATCAGATATCTGGTTCGGGATCGGCAACCGGCTTGATTCATGCTAACACAATTGCTAATGGCAATATCGCGATAACGCTTACCAATACGGCCTCGCTCTCGTCAAGTGGTACTGCTATCAAAGCGACAACTACAGGAACAGGTAATGTAACGATTACAACCGCTGATGTTACTGCCAATCATTCCTCAGGAACGGCTATTGAAGCTTCTGCGAATGGGGGAAATATATCGATTACAACCGCTACAATAGTTGGCGGCAAAGCCGGAGTCGTTGCCAAAAACATGGGAACGACAGGATCTGTTTCGGTTGCCGTTACTCAAACAATCTCAAGTAGTAGCGGAGCCGGGATTGATGCTTATAGTAAAGGTAGTGGCACTCTTGCGATTTCTGCAACAGGAAACATTTCGGCGAACACCTACGGTATCAAAGTATCCGCGGCAACTGATGGAGCAATCTCGGTCGTAGCCTCTGGATCTATAGCGGGAGAAGAAAAAGACGGTGTTTATGTGAAGCAAAATAATAGTACCGGTACTATCTCGATCGAAGTCATGTCCGTTACCGGAGGAGAGGATGGAATTGATGCACGTAACACTGGTAGCGGAGGTGGGAATATAACGATCACAACAAAAGGAGTGGTTACGGGAAGCGCCCATGGCATAACTGTCACCCATAAAGGTGATCGAGACGGCACGGTGTCTGTAACAACGTCTGCAGCCGTTACGGGCAATAGCGGCCATGCTATCTATGCCTACAACAAAAACGGATCAGTAGCAGTCAGCACCTCGGGAACGATAACAGGCAGTGTTGACGGACTTAAAGTTGTAAACAAACATTCGGGGGCAAGTAGCGCGACGGTCTTGGTCTCTGGAGATGTAACAGGAACGAACGGCAATGGAATCTCTCTATACAAAAACAGTCAAGGCAACCTCGCTTTAACAGCGACAGGGGATGTATCTGGCAAAGAGTATGGGATCATTGCTACGAATAAGACCTCAGGAAATCTCTCGATTAATGTTACCGGAGAGGTATCTAACCAGTCGGGATCGGCTAAAGACGGGTTACGAGCCGTCGGTGAAGGCACAGGAAACATAGCCGTCACGACAACTGTCGTCACAGGTGATGACGAAGGCATTGAATTAAGGGGGCTAGGTACCGGAACATTAGCCGCGACCCTGAATGGAGCGGTCACAGGTAATGGAACCGGAAATACTGATGCCGGAATACTGATCTACAATAAGTCCGGAGCAGGCGCTGTTAATGTGTCTATCGGAAGTTCTGGAACTGTACAAGGCAGTAACGGAATCCTCGTTGATAATCAAAGCAGTGCTAATACAACTGTGAATATCTCAGGGGCCGTTACCGGACGTTCCGAGGATGGAATTGAGGTCACCGCACAAAGTGGTTCTATATCAATCGTTGTTGGCGCGAACGTAACGGGAGCTAGCGGAAAAGCAGGGATAGACACTCATACCGACGGAGGAACAACCAACGTTACTCTCAATAGCGGAACAGTGACGGCGACCGGTGGAACGGCTATTCGGAACGACGAAGGAAATTCGAACCTTACCGTAAATTCGGGGGCAACGATTGGAGCGAATATAGCGTTAGGCGGCGGTGTTGATGTCCTGACATTATCCGGAGGGTCTCTTGCCGCGAGTGTAACACTAGACGGAGGAACAGATGACGGAACAGATACGTCGGTTGATGTTATTAACTTTGCGTCGGGAACAACAAATCTTACCGGTGTCACTTTAAGCAATTGGGAGAGAGTAAACGTTCGTTCTGGAAGCACGATTGCTTTTGATGGAACAAATAGTTTAAGCGCGACGCAGTTTAATATTGCTGGGACTATATCTTTGAGAGACGGTACGCCTGGTGATGAGTTAGAGTTGACGGGAACACTTTCCGGAACAGGCATACTCTCCATTGATGCGAATTTTGCTACAGGAAGCGTTGATACTTTTTCTGTAAGCGGAAACTTGTCTGGAACAATTACCATTGAAATCAACGATGTAACGCCCTCCAACAATACCAACAGAACAGAAAATCCAATCACAGTCGTTTCTGTTACAGGGACAGCAACTGCGAACTCCGTGAGTTTAGGTTTAGGCAAAACCATTCGTTCAGCGAACTATCTATACACGTTGAGTTTTAATGCTTCGTCTAAGACGTATGTTCTAACAGGCGAAGTCGGTACCACCTATTGCGATATCTCTGCAGGCGGACTCAATTACTCCTGCTCGGGTGCAATTGATGCACAAGAGAATCTTATAGCGTCTGGAGATAATGACGTTACGGCAACTTTGAATCGTTCGGCGACCGTGAATGTTTCAGAGTTAACGGCCTTTGCTCTGTCAGGACGAAAAAATATAACGTTCACTCAAGATGCAAGCGGAAATACATTAAATGCAACAGGCTCTGCGACCGGCGTAATTCACTCAAACACCTCAGGATCTGGAAATACAACAATAACCCTGACAGGAACAGCAACGTTACAAGGCTCAGGAGCAGCGATCCAAGCTGTGTCAACGGGAAGCGGAAATGTTTCTCTTTCAGTGAGCGATGTTACCGCCTCTCATTCTAGGGCAACAGCAATAGTAGCTAAAGGAAACGGGTCAAGCGTATCCGTTCGAGCAGGAGCCACTAATGGAGGGAGTGGAGCGATCGTCGCAGAAAACTCAAGCACGGGAACAGTTTCCGTTACAACAACTGGCGAAGTAACGACTAGCGGTAGCACCGCTGTTAAGGTTATAAGTTCGGGTAACGTTGATATAAATACTGGCGCAAGTGTGACGGCAAGCGATGCTTCAGGAACGGCGATCATGGCAACGGGGAACGGCTCAAGTGTCAACGTTCGAGCCGCCGCTCTATCGGCTGGTAGTGAGGGTATTGTCGCTGTCAACTCTAGTACCGGCACAGTGTCAGTCAGGACGACGGGTGCTGTGAGTAGTAGTGGAAGTACCGCTATAAAAGCCATGAGTTCAGGGAGTGTGTCCGTCAACGCCGGTGCCACCATTACCGCTAGTGATGCTTCGGGAACAGCAATCATGGCAATGGGAAGCGGGACTAGTGTCTCGGTTCAAGCAAGAGCGATCTCGGCTGGACAAGAGGCAATCCACGCTGTCAATGCGAGTACAGGAACAATCACGGTTACAACATCTGGTGTGTTGATTAGCCGAGGGGCAAGTGCCATTCGAGTTATGGGTTCTGGAAACGTAACTGTGAACACTTCCGGAAATGTCACTGGTAACCATAATGGTATCCATGCACAAGTCGCTAGTTTAACGTTCACGAATATTCAAATTTCTTCTAACGCGACAGTGATCGGTCAAACTCAAGCCGGAATACATGCGAGCAATGGTGGAAGAGGGTCTACTAGGATTTCTGCAAATGCTGTCACAGGGCAGACCAACGGAATAATGGCCACGCACACGGGAACGGGTGATATTTCCGTGAACACGACGGGAACTATCATTGGAACTACAGAGTATGGGGTCAACGTTACAAGTAACAGAAATGTTTCCAATATAAGTGTAACAGCAAGAGGGTCAGTCAGTGGAGCCAAGGTTGGTATACGCGTTTCCCATAGTGGGAACGGAACAGTTTCTGTCAATACTGGCGGTGCAATATCAAGTTCCGCTGACGGAAACCATGCCATTTCAGTTGATCATACAGGAACAGGAAATATCTCCGTCGTAGTATCCGATGCCGTTACAGGCGGCACAAACGGAGCCGGTATTTACACAAAAACAAGAAGTGGTTCTACGACAATCGTTCTCAATAGCGGAGCGGTGATTAGCTCACAAGGAGGAACAGCAATCACAGATGGAAATAGTGATACCGCGATTACCTTAAATCAAGGAGCGACAATATCAGGCATAATTGAGTTAGGAGGCGGAACCGACTCGCTTAGGATATCTGGAGGAAGGTTAAGAGCAGCTAGGCTTGATGGCGGTGAAGATCAAGGAACGGATCGTTCCGTTGACGTATTGACCTTTGCTTCGGGGAGTAGTTCTCTAAACACTAGTCGTTTCATCAACTGGGAGCGAATTAGTTTTGCGTCCGGTTCAACTGTATCTGTTAATGGATCAATAACGGTCGATACTAATGAAGTGGACTTAAAAGGCACGTTGTCAATGCAGGACAACCAACCTGATGACTCGTTTGTCGTGAATGGAAACCTCGTTGGTGGGGGAACTCTTAGAATTGACGTGAACTTTGCCTCTGGCCGGTCAGATTCAATTACTGTTTCCGGTAATGCAACAGGTACGACGACAATAGCCATCGCTGATATTACACCTGATAATGCAACTGCACGTGCGAACTCGATTACGATCGCAACAGTTAATGGCGACTCGAACGACTCTACCTTTGCATTGGCAGGCAATGATCAATTTTTATCGGCCGGTTATCTGTACCGATTGAATTTTGATAGTGCCAGTAATTCCTATCAGATTAACGGCACATCGATTGTCGGCTCTTTATTATTGTCTACGCCAATTGCCCTCTTTGATGGATTTGCCCGAGCTCCGAGTATGTACCAACGTCTCGGTGTAGTTGATCGACAAAGACTTGCCGGAGACTCCCAACCCAGATTCTGGATGAGGACAAACAGTAGAAGTAACGAGTACAGTAAATCGAACGTTACAAATGGGTCTTATGACAATACGACACTAGGATTTCAAGTGGGTGCTGACTTGAATTTATTCGAGGACGATAACGGAGTTTGGACGGTCGGAGTCAATGTTTCGAGTCATAACGTTGAATCGACGATCAATCTCGAAACGATTTCCGGTACTCTTGAGGCATCTGGCTTCGGTATTGGAGGAACTGCGACTTGGTTCGGAAAGGCAGGCCACTTCGCCGATGTGCAGTTACAAGTTAATCGGATAACAACAAATCTAGATACAAGTATCTTACCGGACTTAGTGGATGCCGACGCATCAACAGCGATTTATCTAAGTACTGAGTTTGGCTATCTCGTCGCAAGTCTAGACAATATTGATATCTATGCTCAAACACAACTTTCGTGGGGACATGTCGGATTAGGTAACATCGAGACCACCGCTGGCGACTTTAATCTTCACATGGAAGACGGCTTTACTGTTCGCGCTGGAGTCCACGCCGAATATAAACAAGACACAGTCAGTTGGTATGCAACTGGAAACCTTATCGCCGACACTCCCGATCAATGGTTTACCCGGGTGGGAAACGAGACTTTCTTGGACAAAACAAGTGCAATGCTAGCAGAGATAAAGGCCGGGATTTCCTCCCAAGTTGCTGACAATACCGCCCTCTTTGCCCAAGCCAACTTCAGCACGTCTATTGATGGTAGAGACAACTCTAGGAATTCTAGTGGAATCTCTGCAGGACTGAAACTGTCTTGGTGATATTGACGGAAGTGGGATTAGTTTGACAAAATTCTAAATTTAGTTACGTAGCTATGTCAAAAAGCCGCGATTCCATTTTGTGACGTTAACAGAGACTAAAATGTTGCGAAGTGACATTAAATTTTCTGTGGATTCTCGACAGCCTCAGTTTGGATATCGTGCTTTAGAGGCTAAACGAAAAAGGTTGTGAAAGATATATTTATAGGAAGTATGGGGAATGAACCTTAATTTTTAGGTCAAAATCTCGTGGTGTAGAACGGAACTGGAGTTTTTCTACCCAAACTTTGAAGTTTTCATGCAGTTATTCCTAATTGTAGGTAACAAATCGTAGCAATTGTCGACGGAATCAATGCAAGAATATCGAGAACGATGATTTTTCGTTTAGCCTCTAAAGATCTAATCTTTCGATTTAATCCCTTAAACCTAGGTTTTCCTCCTTTTTTCTTGTGAAAACGATTGAACGCATTGCATAAGCGCTTCAATACGTAACGTTGCGACGAAACATTATACTTCGCCAGTGCAGCATCCGTGCCGCGTAACGTTGTCAACTTCACACAGCAATCAAAAAAACTGAGCGTCTCTTTCGTGCTGTCGCAGTGCTTGTTGATTTGTTCTAGGAAGTAATTATACAACCAGCGATCTTTGGCTAGTCGCACATTAATTGCTTTATGAGCAATCTTCGTGCAGAGCGCGGGTTGCTCTAGCGTTCTAATGACTGTTATGTGTGTCGGAGCCGTCATGTTCGCATTATACCACGTATTTGCTTGTGTGGGTAGTTAAATATATAAGCGCCAAGTAAATCCTATCAAAAAGTCCAGTTACACAAGGCCGAAAAATGTCAGCGGGTTCGGGAAAGTGAATATGGCTGAGATTACATAGTCGACTATGCAGATACGCCAAGCACTCGAAGTTAGCTAAGTTGTTTGGAGGTTCGATTTGACTTGTAGAACCTCAATCGGTGCAACCTAACTTATTTTCTATCTTTTGAAGGTCTACATGTTACTAGAACTTTACCACTTTTTTCTACCCCCCCCCCCGCAAAAAATTTTCTATGCTATAGTTTGTCCATGTATCCGGTAAATTGGTTGTATTTGTCGACACTCTGCTCACCGCGTTTGAGTCGCCCTCCGGTTTCAGAATCGAATCTTTTTCTAAAGAGCAAACATCATGACTATTTCAAATGCTAATTTCCAAATTGAGCGGGGTTTAAATACCGAATTTTCACCAGACTGTTCTGTCGGTGGTAGAATCTCTCGTTGTGCTGGTCAGATTCTAAGCTTTGCCCCTTGTATGACCCGTTCGTTGAAAGTTTCAGTTTCAACATTAGCCCTAGGTACGGTGGTTACAACTAGTTTGATGGGGGGGGGTAGCATATTCTCAGAGTTGCACGAAAACTAATAATAGTGCGACAAGAACGGTAACTTATAACTGTACTCAGTCTAGCATTACTACAACTACTGGTTTTGCTCGAGAAAGTGGATGGGGCAACAATGCGGGCAACATTAATATAAATTTAGGTTCCTCAACAAATATTTCAGTTTCAACGGGTGCGAACATTTTTTTTGTTGCTATCGCTTCAACTGGAGCCACTGGCATAAGATTCTCTCAGTCAGCGAATGGTCAGGATATTGTGGCCACATCTAACGTATCGATGGCTTTCAACATTAATCATGGTTATGGCAATAACAATTACGTTGACGCAGGAAAATCTCCGATCACGATATCAGTTACTGGAAATATCTCGGTAGCAGATTCCTCCAACTATGCAATTAGAACGTCGCGAACGGCAGGATTTCCCAATACGACGGCACAAACCCTAGCCACCAACATCACGATTAGCACGGCGAATATCACGGCTGGCGGCGGGGGGATTTGGACGAGAAGTAAGGGTAACGTATCGATCACGGCAGGAAACATCACCGCATCAGGAAAACACGGAATTTCAATCAATAACGATGAAGCGAATACGAGTTCGGTAACTGTTTCGTCGGTGATAAACATCAACGTAAGTTCAATTTCAGTTTCTAACAATAATTCGAGGGCCATTCAATTTACTGTCAAAGATGCCACAATATCTGCAAACATTGGGAGGATCGATCACACCGGTTCAGGTTTTAACGCTCTGGGGATTCACGTTTCAAATACTGGTAGAGGTAATAATCCAGTCACAATTTCGCTAGGTTCTGCTACCGTTCGTGAGACTTTGTTTGAAGTAATCGCATTTCTTGGAACCCGAAGTTTTACTTTCACGTCAACGGGGACTGTAACAGCTAGACAAATTGCTTATATATCTAGTCGGGGTGACATAAACGTCAGAGTAAATTCATTCAGTGCGCGAACGGAAGGAACGGGATTATTCGCTATTTCTCTTAATGGTAAAAATGTAACAGTAAACACTTCGGGAACTATAAACGCCCGTTCACAGGCAGTTGCAGTAGCCCATTCTGGCAACGCGACAATCTCAGTTACGGGAAATATGACGGGAACCCATACGTCAGGAACAATTGTTACCCGTCAACCTACTAGTTCCACGACGACCAATGTCGTTACGATAACGACGACGGGGGATATAAATAACACGAATACCGGAGCCTTAGGAGTCATCCGGTCCAAAGGAAATGTCGGTGGGCGTGTAGCTGTTTCGACAAAGAACGTAACGAGCAGTGGTTATTACGCCATCAATATCGACTCGAACAACGGCCCCGTCAGCATAACCACGGCAGGAGCGGTAAAAGCAACCGGGTCTTCTACAAGCAAAGACATCGCGGCAATAAAAATTGATAATACCAATACGTCTTCAACGGCCTCTCCAACGGCTACGGTCGTCCTGAATAGCGGTTCTGTCATAGGAACAACCGGTAAGGGAGCGATAGTCGTTACCAAGAATCAAGCTGCCGCACGAATCGCCACGACTGTTACTGTCAACTCCGGCGCTAGTATGATTGGCTTTGTCAAACTCGGAGAAGGCAACGACGAGATAAAGTTTAATGGTGGAAGTTATACGTTGGGTGCGTCTCAGAGAATTGATGGCGGGAGTCACACGAATGATAACGATGTTCTAAACTTTAATTCCGGAACATGGACAGTAACAGCCACCAACTTCACCAACTGGGAAACCCTAAAAATCAGCTCAAGTGGAACTGCTAAGTTCCTTGGTAAGGGAACGGGTAGCGGTCAGGATTTGGGGTTTGACAGTGTTGTCGTTGATGGCGTTCTATCTCTTCAAGACGGAACTGTTGGCGACCATCTCGATATTGCAGGAAATCTCTCAGGTAGCGGCGTGATCCACGTTGATGTCAATTTCGTTACCAAAACCTCCGACCGGGTTGTCGTATCGGGAACGGTAACTGGCAACATCAAAATCAGATTGAATGATGTAACGCCAAGTGGTTCCCAACATGTGGTTGATACAAAAGTTAGGATCCTATCGCTAACCGGAACCGGTCAAAACGCCTCTGTATTCTCGTTAGAGAATAACGAGTTTCTTGCGGGCGGATACAAATATACGATCACCGTAACTAGTAATCGGCACATTGAGCTTAATTCGACTCGCAGTGTCCTAAGGTGCACCGAATCGAGCTCAGTTACGGGAGTGTTCAGTTGCGCGGGAACTATTTCGATACCTGAGTACATTTCAAAAACAGGCAACACAAACATATCGGCAACGCTGGCAAGTGGCGCAACGGTAACGGTTTCGTCGTTCAAAGCTATAAGCATGGTAGGAAGTGCCGCCGTCACGTTCACGCAAGCGGCCAACGGCGGATCAATTAACGCCACTGGAAATGCTTCAGGCGCTATAGATGCGGCGACAACTGGAAATGGTGCAGTGAACGTCACATTGACGGGAGCGGCCAATCTACAAGGCTCAGGAACAGCGGTGCGGGCGTTTTCTTCTGGAACCGGAGCAGTCAGCGTTAGAGCCGTTCAGGTCAACGCAAATAATGCCAGTGCAACGGCGATTGAGGCTCGGGGGTCGGGTAGTAGCGTGACAGTAAGCACAACCGGAACTGTGTCTGGTGGAAAAAGTGGAATTACGGCCTTCAATCAAAGTTCGGGAACTGGATCGGTCACTGTTTCTGCAAGTAGAACCGTAACAGGAGGTAGTGCAACGGCCATCTACGCTTTGAATAGAGGTACGGGAGGTGTCTCAGTTACAACTTCTGCAGTTAATGCTGGCACTAACGGGATTGATGTTCGAAATTTTGCTGGTGGAGCGATTACTATTGTCGCGAACGGAGCAGTTGCCGCAAGTGGATCCGGCGATAAACATGCAGGGATATTTCTCAATAATGATGCTAGCGGTGGTGCTATATCCGTTGCAGTTGGGAGTAATGGCAGTTTAAGTGGACATAACGGCGTATTTATTGACGATAAAGGTGGGGCTAGAGTAACTGTAAATGCAACAGGCAATGTCACTGGTGTTGGAGGCGATGGCGTTTATGTCAATAAGACAGGCTCAGGTGGAGTCTCAGTTACAGCTTCAGCACTTATTGCTGGCACTAATGGGATTGATGTTCGTAATTTTGCTGGTGGAGCGATTTCCGTAGTAGCAAATGGAGCAGTTACGGCAAATGGATCAGGCGATAAACATGCCGGAATATTTCTCAATAATGATGCTAGCGGTGGCGCTGTATCCGTTACAGTAGTGAGTAATGGCAGTTTAAGTGGGCATAACGGTGTTTTTGTTGACGATAAGGGTGGTGCTAGAGTAACTGTAAATGCAACAGGTAATGTCACTGGGATTCGAGGCGATGGCGTTTATGTCAGCAAGACAGGCTCTGGTACTGTTCTACTGAATGTCGGTCAAGTGACGGGTAAAAAACGAGGTATTTTCATCAATCATACCAACACGGGAACGATTACAGCCACAGCAACTAAACTCGTGCGTTCAACGGCAAATGCAGGGGCATTCTCGGGTATTGAGGTTATCAATTCTGGAGATAATATTGACCTTGCTGTCGCCGGAGTCACCGGAGCTAAACACGGCGTAGAAGCGAAAACCACAACAACGGGATCCATCTCAATTGTAACGTCAGGTGCGATCACCGGACAAACAGACGGGATAAGAGCTTTTGTGGAGGGTCAAGGAAATGTTTCAGTCACGGTGTCAGGAAATATCACGTCTGGCGACCAAGGAGTTGCGATTAACACAAAAGCAGGTAGTGGGACAACGACAATAGTCATCAATGGAGGAGATATAGGAGGACAAAAATCTATCAAAAATCTCAACGGTTCTTCCGTAATCACGGTCAACAATACTGCCGAGCTTAAAGGCGATGTAGAACTGGGTGGAGGTGCAGATCAGCTGACCTTTAATAGTACGAAGTTTAACTCGTCAATCCGTTTAGATGGCGGTGAAGATGCATCTACGGATCGTTCGATTGATAGTCTAACATTCAGTTCGGGAACCGTAACGGCAGTCGCGACCAATTTAAGAAATTGGGAACGAATAACTGTCGTAAGCGGTGCAACACTTAAATTCAACGCATCCAATACAGTGACTGCTGAGGAACTTCGCCTTCTTGGAACTTTGTCACTTCAAGATGGTGACACGAGTGATCGCTTGATAACGACAGGGAATCTGACCACACTAGGAAACAACGTAAAAGGAATTATTGCTGTCGACGTTAATTTCGCAACCGGTGCCTCGGATACAATCACCGTTCGAGGCAATATGACAGGTAGAAAACAGTTAAACGTAAGAGACATTACGCCTTCTAATAATTCGAATCGAACAGAAAACCCAATCTCTATTCTTACTGTTACCGGAACAGTCACCTCAAATGCATTGACTCTAGATCCAACTCGTATTCGGTCAGGAGGGTACGTCTACACACTGAGTTTTGATTCCAATACCAAATCGTTCAGACTGCTTGGAGTGCCAGGAGTAACTAACTGTCAAGGAACGTCGACAGCAGGAACATTTAACTGTTCCGGTTCAATTACAGGTTTAGAAAATATCATTGCTCGCGGAAACGAGAATCTGATCGCTAACCTTGCTAGGTCGGCGACGGTTTCAGTGAGTTCCGATGTGGCCATATCTATGTCCGGAAAAGCATCGGTTACGTTTACCCAAGAAGCCAATGGAGGAGCCTTAACGGCTTCTGGAACAGCCAGCGGTGTAATTCTAGCCTCAACCACGGGGAACGGAACAGTTTCAGTTCAATTAACGGGTACGGCGACTCTAACCGGAGCCGGGTCTGCGATAAAAGCAACATCCACTGGAAACGGTAATGTAACAATAACTGCAGCAAATGTCGTTGCGAGTAATGCAGCTGGAATAGCGATTGAAGCGGAAGGTCGTGGCAGACAAGTCAGCGTTAATGCGTCTACGACATCAGGTGGACGCAATGGAATCGTTGCAAAGAATACCGGAACGAACGGCTCGGTAACGATCAATGCCACGGGATCAACTTCCGGAGGAACATCTGGGATTGATGCTACGACGACCAGCGGGAGTATTACAGTAAACGCGACTTCTGTTTCGGGAGGTGTCGTCGCGAAGAATGCTGGTGGAATCGGTAACGTTAGTGTGACGACGACAGGTAATGTCACTGGAAGCCGGTCTGTTGCCTTGGATGTCGAAAACCTCGGTCGAGGAACAATTACCGTAACTGCTTCAGCGACAGTTACGGCAACTGCCGTTGGTAACGTAGATGTGAACGCGGGAAGCATAAACGTTAATGCCGGAGCGAATGTTACAAGTGTGACTATCTCTGCGAACAATGTATCTGGGGTTCGCCACGCAGTGCGATCGATAAACAATGGCTCTGGACCAACTTCGATTATTTTGAATGGAACTATTCAGAGTCAGAGTGCGAGCGCAATACATGCTCAGAACACTGGGACGGGAGCAATCAACATTACGCTTGCAGGCGCAGTCACAGGAGGAACACAAGGCGCGGCCATCGACACACTGACTGACGGAGGCGCAACCAATATCACTCTAAATTCAGGAGCTGCTATTAGAGGAACAATTGCCATTCGTAACGACGAAGGGGCTTCGGTAGTGAATGTAAATTCGGGAGCATCGATCTCCGGAGCAGTTAGGTTGGGAGCTGGAGTTGATACGCTAACCTTTGCCGAACCGACATTTGGAACTTCAATATTAGATGGAGGGAATGATAGTGGTAACACGCAACCTGAAGACATTTTGACGTTTAATGGAGGTACATTCTCAGCAACTATGACACAAGAACGATGGTTGAACTGGGAAAAGATCGTAGTTGGTAATCAAGCCACCGTAAGTTTCAGTGGGTCTGATAATCATGTGGATGCGACGGACTTTGATCTTAAAGGAACGGTTTCTCTTCAAAATGGTACTGTCCAAGACGGAGTAACATTCCGGTCAAACCTCGTCGGCGGAGGGATCATAAAGCTGGATGCAAATTTCTATACAGGGTCAGCAGACTTAGTCAATATCGTTAACAATGTTACCGGGATAACACAACTGGACATCAGAGATGTTTCCACACAGACAGGAGGCGAGGAAGACAAGGCTATTGTCATTGTAGATGTGTCTGGAACAGCTTCAGCGTCAGCATTTGAAATTATGCGAAATCCGCAATCATCAGGGGCTTACGATTACGAACTGACCTTCAATAGTACGGATACAACTTTCTCGGTCAGAAGGAAACACGCTGCCAGTAGTTTCATGTTAGTGGCTACACCGATTGCTTTGCTCGATGGATTTACAAGAGCGCCGACTCTGTATGAGCGTCGAACCGCAGACTCTAATGCCCCTTACTGGAGCAGAGTATTTTCTAGGAATAATGGTTACGGCACAGCTCGTGAAGGTTCAGCAGAATATGAGTCGTCAAACACCGGTTTCCAGATAGGGTATGATCTAGCGACAACCAAAAATGATTTCGGTACTGTCGTTTATGGTGCAACTATTCAATACAATAGTATGGAAGTGGATGTGTCGGCTTTCAACGTTGCCGGAACATATACGGCAAAAGGTTTTGGAATTGGAGGAACAGCAACTGTTTATATGAAGGATGGAACCTACGTTGATACCCAACTTCAATACAATCAAGTTTCAGCGGATTTCGAAGTGGGTAACAGTATTGGAACAGTACTAGATGGTCATGAGTCTACGGCAATGCTTCTCAGTGCAGAGGTCGGAAAACGATACTCAATCAATGATGAATACACGCTTCTGTACAGCGGGCAACTGAACTGGGGTAACGTTGATGGAGGAAATACCACAACAGCAAGAGGGCAGTCAGTCGACTTCGGAGGGGATTCAAACTTGACATTAAGAGGTGGGGCAAGAATAGAGTATAAGAGCGATGCCAATCAATTCTATGGACTTGCAAATTTATACATAGATACATTAGACTCATGGGACATCACCTTCGCAACAGAAACCTTCTCAGACAGTAAGGGAACAGTGTTAGCGGAAATAGGATTCGGAGGTGAGGTTGAATTATCTCCGACATCGGCATGGTTTGGACAGGCAGCATTCAAGACTAGTTTGAAAGGCGGTGTCGAGAAACGAGATTCAACGTATCTTTCTACAGGGATTAGGTGGTCTTGGTAGTACTTTTTGATTGGTCTAACTGAACAGTTTGAACGATCTTTTCTTTTCTCACAGGAACAAATTTCATAGTCAATGAACTAATGTACAAATTTGAATTATCAACGATTCTAACATACACATTTCATACACCGATTTAGAGCAGTTCCGGAACAAGTAAGGATTTTTGCTATACTTTAGTTTTTGTCCATTCAAGGAGAAGACAATGGCAAAACCAATACCTGAAAAAATCCGTATTGCAGTGGTCAAATACGTTAAATCAGGCCATTCGCAGAAGGAAGCGGCTGAGAAATTTGAGGTTTCTCCTTCATTTGTATCGGCGATGGTGAAGCAATTCGACGAATCAGTCGATTTGAAGCCGAAGCCAATGGGCGGTGATCGTCGGTCTAAGAGAACGAAGAAACACGAGAAAGATATCCTAGGAGTTTTAAAAAAGCATTCCACGGCTACTTTACAAGAGATTAGTGAGCGGGTGTACGAGAAGACTAAGGAACGTTTTTCTATATCAACTCTTTATGACTTCTTTAGAAAACGAAAGATTACCCGGAAAAAGATAACAGGACATGCGGCGGAGCAAAAGAGACGTGATGTTAGAATAGCGCGAATCATCTGGAAGAAAATCGCCTGTAGAACAATAGACATCAAACGCTTCATCTGGTGCGATGAGACGGGGGCTTCCACTGATATGATCCGTCTTTATGGACGATGTCTAAGTAACGAGAGATTACAGGTAGCAGTTCCGAAGAGTCACTGGAAGTCACTCACGTTGACTGCTGCAGTTACAACAAAAGGAATGCGAGCTGCTGAGGTCTACGATAGGCCAATGACAACTGAACGGTTTTATGAATGGGTCGTAAAACGACTATCAAAAATTATAAAGCCAAATTCAATTGTCGTAATGGACAATCTTAGAGCGCACAAAAATCCGAAAATAAGAAACTTTATAGAATCTCTTGGTGCTCAACTATGGATTCTACCACCTTACAGTCCAGATCTAAATCCGATCGAAAAACTGTTTTCCAAGTCAAAAGCCCATCTAAGAGAAAAAGCTGAACGAAGTGTCGAGCGATTAACCAAAATTTTAAAACAACTGCCGAAATTATTCACACCTAAAGAGTGTATTAATTATATTCGTTCCTGCGGGTACAAAATGTAATTTATCCTTACTTGTTCCGGAACTGCTCTAGTCCGTTCCTGCAGTCGTTCTTTGCCTGAGCATGAATGGGTCAGGTGATTAAACTAAAAATCGATCAGATGTATCGTAACTGATCACGTAACGACTTTTCGGGAAAGGAACAAGTTCTGGTCTGCGGATTGAAGATAGACAAACGTTCTACAACCTCTATGTGCTAAACCTCGTACAATGTACCTAAAGACTTTAGAGGTATAAGGTAACGGAATAGTACATCTACCACGTCACCTCTGCACCTCCCTATAGGATTGAATGGGAACAAAAGACTCGTTCAGGTAACTAGTCAAGGTTATCAATAAACTTTGCAATTTGTTTCTTAAAGAAATTTTTGCCCCAATTATCAAAAGATTTTATCTCTTTTGGTGGGGCAAATACGATCACTTCTTTGACAGCTGCTTCCCAATCAATTTGCTCGACGACTTTTGTGATCTCATTCTCTAACCATTCCCGGCCGAAGTCTATGTTTTCTTCATCTATCCAACGACCATTCTGAATCAGACTTGCTTTAAGGTGTGGAATATTAGGCTGAACCCTATTGGAAACGTACCAAACGAAGTCATACCAGTCTCTTCCTTTTGTATACATTCGACACAACATAGCACAAATCTTGAGCGCAAAATTTGATTCTATGTCTTGATGCCTTATACGGTGAGGCTGTGGAAATGTTAGAGTGGATTCTGCTTCGCCCGAATAGGAGGGGGGATGAATATCAATTTCAAGTTTGATACGCATTTTTTGTCCAGGATCACGATTATCAAAGGAAAGATTGATTTGTCTCGTGATCGAATTGTCTTTCAGAACCGCTTTTCGGACGTTGGAATCCAACTTGCCTTTCGTTTGAATTTCGCAATCGATGCCAAACATTTTAAACGTTCGTTCTAGTTGATCGACGTATTTTTGCCAAGGAAAATCAGGATTGGATTTCCTTAACATGAAATCTAAATCTTCTGAGAATCGAGGAATTTGGTGGATAATCCTTAAACTTGTCCCACCATGAAACAGAGCATGGTCGAAAAAATCTGACATCGAAAGACCATATAAAGCGATTTCTTGTACGATTTCGCGAAGGGCTTGATCCTTTAGCCTGTCCGAGGAGAAATTGTAGCCTTCTAGGCGTCGATTAATCAGGTCAAACATTGTTATCCTCCTTTTTTGATAGAGTTAGATGAGTCAAGTATTGGATTTACGTTTAGATACAGCATTTTCAAAATTGTGCAAGAAATTTTTTGTCGAATCACGCTTGTACACTTTCTTCAACTTCGCGAAATCTTCACTATTTAGCTGAAGAAAATCTTCGTCTTCAATTCGTAATCCTTCCTCAATATAATCGATTCCCGTCCATGGCTGTTTACTTCGTTCGACAATATCCATGACTGCCCTCAAAGGATCAGCTAGAAATGCGATTTGTTTTCCATACTTGTACTGAGAAACCCCCTCCAAAAAACCTTCCTTTTTTACCGCTAAAGGCTCGTATAAAAACCAACCCAATACTTCATGAGCGTATCTAACCGGCTTCGATTTTGCAGTAACACTATACGTTACGTAAACAGCTTCAGGAATCCAATTGTGAAACCTAAGTGCTGTTTCAAATGAGACGTAACTAGTGGAGTCAATTGCTTTTGCAACAACATAAGGATCCGGCAAGTACTTGGAATTTGAGAACGAGGGAGACAAGCAGTAAAGTCCACGTTTTAGGCGAACTATAACACCGTCCTTGATTGCTTTGCTTACAAGACGATAGCGTTGCAAATCGCTCCCACCGACAATGTTAGAGAGTTGCCGACTCGAGAAAATACGGTCGGTAAGATCGTGTTCTTCAATAAGGTTCAAAAGAGCATTACTCATTGTGTATTCCACTTGTGATCTGGAATGTCAAAGTGTTCTGCTGGTTCTTGTTGCCAAGTTGCGCGAACGATCTTGGTTTTGAAAATTCCGCTTCTAACTTTCAATTGCCTAACGATAGTACACTTAGCTCTAATTGCAAAAATTGCAAGAACAATTTCAAAAAATCTAGAATCTTTATGAACCTATCTTAATGTGAAGATTGCAACAAGCATATCCACTAAATCAAATTTCTAGCCATAGTGTCTCAGAACCCCCGGATACCAACTAAAATTTTGAGGTCACAAAATGCAACCGCAAGAACTACTCTAACCCTTGAACCTTTAACTGTATTGGTTTAATAGATTTGGAAGTTTACAGTTAGTATAATCAACAATAAGACTATACTTATTCACTCCTCCTCAATCTTTGCAAAAACAGTAAAGAGCAAGGGAAACTCTGACGGTATCAAAGTCCCCAAGACGCCTCACTCACTTGTGCATTGCAACACGATAATGCACTAACAGGCCCTGACAAATTTTTTTGAACAAGAACAGTTCATTGCCCTTAATAGAACACTAGCCATATCACTCCCTTGCCAGTATTTCACTTAGATTAAACCTCGCATGAAACTCCTTCAGGAAATTTTTTTTGATTTCAATAGGATCGTACTCTTTCTCTACCCAATCCAAGAACGAATTCGAAGTTTCCGCGGAATCTCTTTGATAGGCTTCAACGAAAGCATCTAGTACACCCGTTTTTCCATACCGTATATGAAGATACTTGAAAGAGAGCTGTTCGGAAGCCTCCTCGAAATCAACTTCCTCCCGCAATAGTTTGTATAGTAGACTCATCATACCCGCCCGATCTGAACCCGACTTGCAATGCATCAAAGCCGGATATGCAATCGACTGGAAAAGACTTCTGGCTTCGTATATCTTCTGCTTTGGTGGAAGCTCTCTGGAAAAAAGTTGAAAATCGATCAGTTTTATACCGAACTTATCACATGCCTCTTTTTCGAGTAAGTAATAGCCTTTCGGACTTTTGCCGCGTAGGTTGATGATCGACCTTATTCCGCGAATCCTAGCATGATCTTCAATCTGTCTCGGCGAAGGTTGATTCGACCTCCACATCTCATCGGAAATTTTGTGCAAATTTGAAAACTTCAAGCGAAGAAACCCATGATCTTCCCAAATTAGCTCTCGAGTGGCCTGCCTGCGCCCCCTCGCAGTTGACAAATCGGCAACTGGCCTAGTTTTCGTTGCACTCATAAATCTACCTGAAAACATTCCAGTCTTAAAGACAGGTTACGAAGAAACTGCGTTTCGTGTTAACAAAGCGCATAGTTCTCTCAAAATCTGTTATACTATATATAATTACAGCAAATTGGATGACAATATGAAGTTTGCAACTCTATTTCTGACCTTGATGATATTAGTCACCGCGTGTGGGTCTCCTTCAGAAAATCCTTCAGCTCAGAAAGAGCGAGGGGAAACGAAGTCCATGGCTAAATCAGACATACAAAAGAAAACCTCAAAAGAGAGCATTAATCATTTTGCAAATCTTCCGGCCCCGTATAGTGTTGCCAATTATGACAACGGTAAGAGAGTTTATCGTCTCTGCGTTTCATGCCATTTGTTAACAAAAGATGGCGGTCACCGAGTGGGACCGAATCTTCACGGTATCATAGGCCGGGAAGCCGGAACATCTGATGGCTTTAGGTTTTCAAGAGCAGTAATCGAATCTGGTATCGTTTGGACTCCCGAAAAAATTGATGAATGGCTCGCGAATCCGCGTTCGTTCTTACCCGGTAACAGAATGAGTTTTTCCGGAGTTCGTAAACCTCAAGATCGACAAGACGTAATCGCTTACATTATGTACGAATCTGCCAAAGAATAACATTCCACCGTTTCAGTTCGCCTAACTACTGCTCGTCCAAACTTTTCAGAAAATTGACGATGTCAGAAAAATCTTTGACACCCCCATTGACATCAACATAGTTGCTGAAAAGTTCTTCCGACAAATTGCCCATACGAGAGGTCGTGTCAACGTCGCCGGCCGCCTCCTTGGCCAACCGTAAATCTTTTAACATCATATCAGCGGAGAATCCCGCTTCAAAATTGCGATCTGCCGGCGATTCTGGGCCAACTCCTGCAATCGGACAATAACTGGTCATAGACCAATTTTGACCAGAGGATCTCGACGATACATCGTAAAAAGTTTTCGGTTCTAATCCTAACTTTTTTGCCAAATTGAATGCTTCGCAGGTGCCAATCATAGAGATGCCTAACAACATATTGTTGCAAATTTTTGCAACTTGACCATTCCCGCTCTGCCCAACATGAATAACCGCATTTCCCATCGCCGATAGTAACGGTTTGGCTCGCTCAAATGCAGAAGAGGCACCTCCAACCATAAATGTGAGCGTTCCGGCTTGCGCACCCCCTATTCCGCCAGAAACAGGAGCATCGACCATCTCAAATCCTCTGTCGCTCGCCTCTTGCACAACTTTTCGAGCCACAGAAACATCAATTGTTGATGAGTCAATTAGGAGAGCCCCCTTCTTAGCGTTGGCAAAAACACCAGCAGGGGCTGTGAACACTTCCCATACATGTTTACCCGCAGGTAACATGGTTATAACTGTATCTGCCTCTCGGACAACTTCCGAAATCGAAGAGGTTACTTTAGCGCCCAGTTTTTCAACAGACTCCAATGCTTGCGCATTGATGTCATAAGCATGAACCTCGTGCTTATGGTTAATCAAGTTAGCTGCCATACCTGATCCCATATTTCCTATTCCAATAAAAGCAACAACAGTCATCGCAATTAACTCCAAAAAATAAAATTAGCTTTTCCAAACTAAAACGTTAGTTCGTCATCTCCTAAATGAGCAAAGTATCGCTTCACATCCCTATCTTGCACTTCCTTTAAACCACTTGGGTTCCAGTTGGGAACATTGTCTTTGTCGATAATTACAGCACGAACGCCCTCTAGAAAGTCCGGACTCTGTACTTTACGCCAACCAATACGATATTCCATCCTCATATTATCTTCGAACGATTCAAGTTTTGCTCCTTCTCGCAATTGGTGCAATGCGACTTTCAATGTTTCAGGAGATTTGGTTTGGAGCATTTCGATCTGACGACTCGACCAATCGCAGTTCTCGGCTTCCAATGCTTCTATGATCTCTGAGACCTTATTCTTTGAAAAACACCTATTGATTGTGCTATGCTGATTCGCTAACGAAAAATCTGGAACTTCTTCTTTATATCTGTCTAATATTTGATTCAAAGAATCAAGTTGCGCCTCTTCATACGCGCATTGTTCAATTTCCTCTTTCATATCCCGAAGCTGATCAGACCGAGTATATTGAGTCGCTACGCCGATACTCGCGACGTCAGTACCCTTTATTCGATTTCCAGTTAATGCTAACCAAACGCCTAACTCACCCTCTAACCTCGGTAGAAACCAACCTCCTCCAACATCTGGAAATAGTCCTATACCTGTTTCAGGCATCGCAAAAACTGTGTTTTCTGTCGCGACGCGATGACTACCGTGAACAGATAATCCAACGCCGCCCCCCATTGTTATGCCATCTAGGATAGAAACAATTGGTTTTGGAAACCTCTGAAGCGCAACATTCATTTGATATTCAGTTTTGAAAAATGCCCGCGCTTCCGTTGCATCTTTTGCACCGCTCTCAGCCAACATCCTTATGTCTCCGCCGGCACAGAAACCGCGTGAACCGTCGGCATGATCGATTAAAACGACTTTTATCCCCTCGTCTTTTCTCCAACCCTCTAAAGTCTCCAGAATTATTTCACACATCCTGAGATTGAGAGCATGTAACGCTTTTGGCCGGTTAAGAGTTATCCGGCCAACATGCTCAATGACTGTTGTAATAACGGGTAGGTCTTCACTCACTTCATCTACACCTATTCTAGAGCACTTCCTTCAACTGTTATTCGGTGCATTACTCGCCTATGTCCGTGATAATCATTCAAAGCCCAATGCCATGTAGAGCGATTGTCCCAAAATGCGATACTCCCCGGTTTCCATCGAAATCTGTGAACATGATCAGAATTCATGCAGTGAGAGAATAATTTAGAGAGTAATTTTGTACTTTTTTCTTCCTCTAATCCCTCGACTCGAATTGTAAAGGCAGGGTTTACGTAGATTGCTGGTTTTCCACTATCGGGATGATTGATCACTATGGGATGGCTAACATCGTCTAGTTCACTTCCTGCGTCGGAGTTCCCTATTCTATTGGAAAAATCGTCTTGCTGTTCGTAGAAAGAGTTCTTTCCAAATACATGCTTCGCTGAGTGAACTGCTCGTTTATCTTTAATCTCCTCCTTAATCTCTTCATCTAGTGTTTCGAAGGCGCGATACATTGATGCGAACATCGTATCCCCGCCCGTTTCAGGAGTTTCACGTGCGACAAGAATTGACCCCATTGCCGGTTCGCGATCGTATGAATGATCAGTATGCCATCCGCCTCCAATATTCTGTTTTTGATCAGGTTCTTTGGCAACTAACGCTATCTCTGGGAATTTCTCATGCGCCGAAAAGAAACGATTGATGTTTATTGGACCCCATTTCCTAGCAAACGCGATATGACCTTCTTCGTCGATTTCTTGGTCGTGAAAAAAGATAACACCGTTCTCCGCTAATGCAGACTTGAGCACGTCCATGTCAGTTACACTCACTTCATGGCGCAAATCGATTCCCGAAATTTCAGCTCCAACGCCCTCAAGGGGTTTTACAGATAGATCCGACATAACCATTTTCTCCATTAGAAATTGCAAGGTGACTCATAACCGAACGCCACTATTTGGCCTTCGGTAACTTTTTTGGATTGGTTTGATTGTGGTCATCAGGCTGTTTAGACGAGTTATTCCAGATCAAATAGATCGTGATTAACAACAGTATGCCAAGTAATACGAACAATGCAATCATGAATTAGATCCTTTGGATAGCAGTTAAAGCCGATTCCAACTTATATAATCGTTCGGTCGCGTCGGCAACTCGTTGCCGATTTTCTTCAACGACTTCGGCCGGTGCGCGAGATAAGAATTTCTGATCTCGCAATTTTGTATTAAAAGATTTTAAATTTTTATTCAACTTGTTTATTTCCTTTTCTAAGCGTTTTTCTGCCGCCCCCAAATCTACCAGACCTTCCACTTTTAACGCAATCGTTGCCGAACCTGCAACTGCACTCAATGAACCCGGAGGAATCTCTGTCGAAATTTTAGGCGAAGCAATCTTCGCCAACCGGCTAAATGAGTCTGCGTACTTTAACCATGATTCTGACCATTTATTGTCGGTATCTACTAGGACTGCAGGGATACTGACCGATTGAGCCACTCCTAACTCCGCTCGATAGGAACGAATAACAGAAATTGCGTCTAGAACCCACTCCAATTCCGATACCGCTTCGGCTGGTTTTCTAAATCCATCAAAATTGTTCCAATCCTGCAACATTAGGAAATTCTGTTCTTTTTGTTCTGAATTCGCTAAACTTTGCCACAGCGCCTCTGTTACAAAAGGCATGAAAGGGTGTAACAGTTTGAGGGTCTCTTTAACAACCCATCCTGCCACACGCTGAGTTTCTTTTTTCTGACCCTCGTCCTCACCCGCTAAAATTGGCTTGATGAGCTCTAAATACCAATCACAAAAGATATTCCAAATAAATTTGTAGATAGCATCGGAAGCTTCGTTGAATTTATAGGTTTCGATCCCTTCCGTGATTTTTGTTGCCGTTGCTGCTAGTTCATTCAAAATCCAAAGATTAACATTGCCTTCAATTGACTCTAGTTTCAGCGGCGCATGGTCAAAAACACAATTATGCTTCTGACAAAAAATCGAAGCGTTCCAAAGTTTGGTCGAAAAATTTCGATATCCCTCAATACGCTTGGTTGAAAGCCGTATATTTCTCCCTTGCGCTGCCATCGCTGTTAATGAGAATCTCAACGCATCGGCCCCAAATTGATCGATCAGTTCCAAAGGATCTAATGCATTGCCTTTAGATTTCGACATTTTCTGACCGTTGGCATCTAAAACTAGCGCATGAATGTAGACCTGGTTGAAGGGGACTTGTTTAGTGAAATGAAGTCCCATCATCATCATGCGTGCGACCCAGAAAAATATAATATCAAACGCAGTTACCAAGACCCGCGTGGGATAGAACGTTTTAAGGTTTTCAGTGTCATCCGGCCATCCTTGCGTTGAGAAAGGCCACAACGCTGATGAAAACCAAGTGTCAAGCACATCCGGGTCTCTATACACGGGTAACGTATCAGATGCTTCTTTGTTGGTCTCCCAGAACATTTTAGCTTCAGAGGCTTCTTCAAAGAATCGAACAGTCTTGCCAAATTTATTCTGAAAGTATGTCTGTATTTCTGATTCGGTTTCGGCAACTTCCTCGCCAACAAAGATTAGAGGACTCGCGAACGGATCTCCGTCCATGTTTTTCAAATCAGAAAGATTAGGCCCAAACCAAGCAGGAATTCTATGTCCCCACCACAATTGACGACTAATGCACCAAGGCTGAATATCTTCAAGCCAGTTGAAATATGTTTTTGTCCAAGTATCGGGAACAAATGTGGTTTTACCCTCCTGTACAGTTTGAATCGCTGGTATAGCAAGCGTTTTAGCGTCGACAAACCACTGATCTTTCAGCATAGGTTCAATCACAGAACCCGATCTGTCGCCTATCGGCTGGCTTATGACTTTGTTTTCAACTAAGGGAATCCACTGATCACCTTTCTGCACCATCACGGCAAGCCCTTCCGTAGTGATGTCATTTGTTATTCGCTTCCTCGCTTCAAACCGATCTAATCCTCTATATTCATCCGGAACTAGATTTAAAGAAGTCACGTATACCTCATCCCAGTCTTCATCTCCTTTTGCAATCCTTCGTGCAATAGTCGCAGTTTCCGAATAGGGTTGCCCGTCCCTTCTCATAGTACCTTGATCGTCCATCAGAGAGTACATTGGAATATTGCCGCGTTTTGCGACTTGGTAGTCATTAAAATCGTGAGCGCCCGTAATTTTAACCGCACCTGATCCAAAGTTCGGATCAGGATACTCGTCGGTAATTATGGGAATTTGCCGTCTATGTTCTTTCGGGCCGACGGGGATTTCACAAAGTTTTCCAACAATTGGTTTGTATCGTTCGTCATCTGGATGCACGGCTACCGCACCGTCTCCGAGCATAGTCTCGGGCCGGGTCGTCGCTATCGAGATATAATCCCGTTCCTCCTTGCAAGTAATATTTCCCATCTCGTCTCGTTCAATATAGGTGTAGGTTTCCCCATCGACTAACGGGTACTTAAAGTGCCACATATGCCCTTTAACGTCTTCATTCACGACCTCAAGATCGGAGATCGCCGTTCGGAAATGCGTGTCCCAGTTTACTAACCGCTTTGCTCGGTAAATCAGTCCTTGATTATAGAGTTCAACAAAGACTTTTTTCACAGCTTTGATCATTTGATCAGAATCTGCACCGTCTTCACCCATCGTGAATTTTTCGCGTGACCAGTCACACGATGATCCTAATCGTTTGAGTTGGTTGATTATCTCACCACCGCTTTTATACCGCCATTCCCAGACACGTTTTATAAATTCTTCGCGACCTAAACTAGCCCGAGTTTCGTTTCCACCCGATTTCGCAAGATTACGTTCTACGACCATTTGTGTAGCAATTCCGGCATGATCCGTGCCAACTTGCCATAGTACTTTCCGTCCTCTCATCCGTTCAAAGCGCACAAGAACGTCTTGAAGCGTGTTGTTTAAAGCATGTCCCATGTGAAGCACACCGGTAACGTTTGGCGGCGGAATTACAATTGAATAGGGTTCGGCCTCCGGGTTAACACAAGGGGCGAAACAATTTGCTGAATCCCATGCATCAAAGATTTTCGGTTCTTCTTTGGCATAATCGAATCTTTGTTCTAACATAGCTATTTGGTGGCTCTTCAAAAATAGGGTTGTTTAGTTGAAATTCTAATTACTTATTGCTGGCTAAAATTATTAAAGCTTAAACCACCAACGTTTCGTAACAACTGATGTGCAAGAATATAGGCATCACTTTTGGCACTTAAAGCGGACAGTCTCGCCTCTAGTAATTCTTGTTCCTGATTCAACACATCAAGTGTTGATCTGACTCCAGCATCCAATTCTATCTTACTTCCTTCGTAAGCCAACTCCGCCGCGTGAACTTGGGCCTCAGACGCGGTTACCATCTTAACTGCGGCTTGGTATCCATACCAGGCTTGCGAGACACTCGCACGAAGTTCCCATTCGACAGCATCTAAACTCTGCTGAGCCTGTTTTCGACGAAGTTTTGCCGATCTAAGTGAACTGCTGTTCACACCCCCTTCATAGATCGGTATGCGCCCCCTTATGAGCGCGGATGCGCTTTCATCTTGCAAGTCATCTTTAACGTTGCTTTGAACTCCTGCCCCGAGAGAGAAACTTATTTCTGGCCGAGACGATCCTTTGGCGATTTCAACAGCGATTTCTGCACTCCTCAGAAGATTTCTTGCACTCCGAATTTCCGGAGCATTCGCGAGTGCCTCTTCAATTGCTTCGTCAAGTCCAACCGGCAGTACAGGTAAAGGGGGAACATCATCTAAATCGATTGCAGGTACACCGACAATAGTCATAAAGTTCACTTTACTGGCTTCAAACCGTGACATTGCTCCCGCTAGGGAAGCTCGTGCGCCTGCTAACCTAGCTTCTGATAACGCGACATCTGTTTTCGTAGCGACTTCAAGAGAAAATCTTATTTTGGTTTCTTTCAGTTGTTCAGATAAAGCGTTTACATTGCTTTGCCGAATACTCACGGTATCTTTGTTCTGCAAAACTTGCACGTATATTGTCACTGCCCGCAAATATACGTCTTGTAATGCCCTTTGATACTGAGATTTTGCACCTTCATATTCGGCTTTTGCTTGACGAATCGCATTCGCAAATCGTCCCCCCGCATAAATCGGATAGTTTGCTTCGGCTTGAACTCCTGCAGTCTCTCTAGCACCCGAATCTACTCCCGGAAAATCAGCGTCAGGGGGAGCCCCCGGTAAGACGAAATTATCAAATCTGTTGGTATCACTCCACTGGTATCCTGCACTGCCGGATAAACTCAACTGAAACCGCCGCGAGGCTCTTGCACGTTCAACTCCCTCTTCAGCCATCTCAACACTTGTTCTTTCTGCTTTAAGTCGAGGATCGTTATTGATTGCCAAATCTAGCGCGCTCTCTAGCGACTCGCCATACGTCTTGCAGAGTGGACCGACTAGTATTAGCCATGAAAGTAGTAGGCTTCGCAGAAACATAGTTGGAGACTTTTTATCTTTAGCGTTGCGTTCAGCTAAAGTTTTGCTGAATCAGAATCGAAACTGCGCAGTTCGATCGAATTCTGTGAATTTCGGAGGTCTCGCATCGAATCTATCGACATACGAATATGAGGTACCTGCCTTTCGATAAACTCGTCCTCGCCCTAGGTCGCGATCGATCTCAACGACCACCGCTAGTCGCCCACCTTCAATAAGTTGTTCAAACCATTTAGATGGAATTTCTTGCACCATACCACAAACATATATAAGGTCATAAGGCCCTCTGCCAGGTAGGCCTTGTTCTATATTCCCGCCAACTGCCACAGCATTCTTTATAGATTCTTTATCAAAATTTTCTTTCATTTTTGCGATCACATCATTTGTGGTGTCGCTAGGAATTTCCTCTAGTGCCAGTACAGATTGAACCAGTTTACTCAGTATCGCTGCTTCATAGCCGGCACCAGCGCCAATTACAAGAACTCTATCGTCAATTTTTGGTTCAGCGGCTTCAATAAGTTTCGCCGTATCACTTGGAGTCCACAACGCACGTTTTTCCGACGTTAGTTGCACCGTTTCTGAATAGGCGAGCGACTGGCGTGATTTTCTAACGAAGGTATGCCGACCGACCGACTTGAATGCCGATACGATAGCGGGATTTACGACACCTTCAGGCCGAATCTGGCTGTTAACCATGGCCGTTCGTTCTTTTGCATAGTCCATTGTGCTATTCGCTCAAATTTAACAGATGGATAGAGAATCTATACGTATTCTAACGATAGAGATAACATATTGGGCGATTATATAGTAGCCTAGACGACGGTCATACAGTTCCGAACTCTCTTGAGAACACCCCGTAGTTCCCTGCGAGTCACACTCAATTATTCTTCCCTAACGAACTGCCACGGGATTATTCACCGCCCGTGCCTGAAAAACAGGATTGGCCTATTACAGATATAGGATCGAACAGACGTTCTTGCAAGTGTCTAGATGTGGGTAGACTGCAGGTTGTCACGGTTTTTCTCCAGTCTGCAGACTGGAGAAAAACCGTTTATGCCTCTGTGTGGTCTATGCCAGTTATACATATGCAGAAAAGGTTCTAGAAACATATTTCTTTGGACGGAAGATGTATAGGTTCTTGCGTAAGCCCATTCGCGTAGTAACGTTTGTATAAAGCGTTCAGCCTTTCCGTTTGTCTGCGGAGTATAGGGCTGAGTGAAACTATGCTTAATAGTCAATGCCTCGCAGGCTTCTGCAAACATTTTCGACTTATACCCTGAACCATTATCAGTTAACACTCGCTTTATAACGATACCTCTGGACGCATAATGTTGGTAAGTTTCTATGAGATGTTTGGTGACACTTTCTGCCGTCTCATCCTCATAGATACTAACTGTCGCGTAACGCGAGTGATCATCAACAGCAACGTGCATACACTGCGAACCTATTCCCTTATTGGCTGATTTATGGCGATTTCCGTTTCCGGGATTTCTTATCCCTTCTTCGTTGAAATTCCGTAGCTTCTTTATGTCTAAATGTATCATGTCTCCTGGGGCTTCATGTTCATAGCGTTGACGGGGTTCCTCAGGCTCTTCAATGTCCTTTTTGCGAGAAACGCCCGCTCGAACGAGAACACGACTGACTGTTCTTTGATGCATTCCTAATTTACGGGCAATATGGTCGCCAGTTAACTTCCCTTCCACCCTTAGGTCGACGATCTCTGACACTCGTTCTGGAGAGATTGCATTCGGACTGTTATGAGGACGGGATGAGCGATCCTGTAAACCAGCCTCTCCTTCCGATTTGTAACGTTTAATCCACTTCCGCACTATCTGTGGGGTTACATTGTACTTGGCCGCCGCTTCGACTTGTTTAAGGCCGTCTATCAAGACGGATTCGACCATCGCCTTGCGACCTGATGGTGAAAGAATGGCATTTTTATGGGTTTTTGACATTAGTTTGGATCCTTTCTTAATGTCAGAGGAGAAACCTTATAGTTCCAACTTAGGTCGTCATACCGAAGATTACAACCTATTGCCTCCCCACATCTAGACAACTATATAATCGCCACGTATTGCAACGTCAAAAAAACTGAATCGCTAACGCGTATAGTGCGACAACATTACCAAAAACTGAACGATCCGATCAGCGTTTATGCGAAAAACTCGGTGTCGTACAAAATTCAAGTGATGTGTTTTATCAATAGACAGTTTTTTGAAATGGGCGAATCTGATGGTAAATTTTGAAAACTTGTAGTATCATATATGCAGGCATTTTCGAGTCGTTGATCGGTCGGAATGGACTAAATAGGTCGTAGCCAACACATTCCGTTATTGAATTTTGTGTCGGCAATACCCATCTTACTTGAATCTTGAGTTGGCCTTGTGGCGGAGTGGTTACGCAGCGGACTGCAAATCCGTGTACCCCGGTTCGAATCCGGGCGGGGCCTCCAAATATTAATTTTAGACAAACAGGAGATCGTCTTTCGTTCTTAAAGTTAGCATAAGCAAACGGAAGGTGTCTCCGATACAGTGCTGACCAGTACACCGCCGAGGACTGAACAGGTTGATAACTATTTGCTCCATCTATATTCGTCATGGAGGGCTTCATAGACATTCATATTTTCTCCAGGATTCACTTTAAGAATGCATTTCAAAATATTGTAATTTTGTCGAAGAGACTTAGTTTGTTGTCATAAAGTTTTGACAATTCTTCATTTTTTGATAATTAGAAGATTCTATCTTCCGCGATAGCTCAGTTGGTAGAGCAGGCGGCTGTTAACCGCCCGGTCGTAGGTTCGAGTCCTACTCGCGGAGCCAGACTTGGTCTTAAACAGTTTTGAATATAGCGCGAAATCTGTAATGTTCATCCATTCTTCGGCGGCAGAACGAAAAATTTTCGATTTTCGGGCGGAATCTGGTCACTTTCGATAATCGGAAGCTGATCGACTAACCAGAGGCAATGTTCCCATGTCCGATTGTTTGCCCTGTACTGCCCAGATCTTTCATCGAAAGTTGCTTCGGTACCTTTCTTTATAAATTCCAGAAATTCATAAGTTCTCCGTATATATCGCTGGCGAAAGACCATCTCCACAGTATGAAAATCGTAATATCCAACCCGAACTCCATAAGCAATTTGGTCTAGTGCATTCAGTAGCCTGTTGACCAAGCTACCCAGTGTGACGTTCTCAGAGCTCTCAGATTGATTTTCACTTGAAAGTTCGGCAAGATTCAAATCAAATGATTTGGCCACGAGTATACCGTTCCGGTCGAAGCCAGAAGCACGGGCATGTCTGACCAAAACTACCAATTGTTGAATTAATGCTACGAAATTTTGCCCGTATATTTGTTGATGAACACCCGACAAGGTATTTGAGATTCTGTCTGATTTTTCTTTTTGAAAATTCGTGTACATCCAGCCAAACGTAGCAATAAAGATTCCTGCCAGCACTAGCACAACGTTTCGCGATCCTCCAAAAATTCTAGATAATCCCTCGGACGTTGTGTGCCCATCTCTGATATTCGCCTCGTTCCCAAATGTGACAACTCCAAGAAGAATCACAACAAGCAACAAAATTTTACGAAAAAATCTAATCTCAAGTTTTATCGGCTGTTCTGTGTCATTGAACCACGAGAACAAGGTTTGGCGAGAAACAAAGGCATCTAACATATACCATGCCAAAATTGCCTCAGTTAAAATGACCGTTGCGCAAAACCAGAAGCAAGGATAAGTGTCAAATTGCAGAGAAAGGTAATAGAACAAGAAAGCAGCAAAGGCTAATACACCGACCAAGGCACAAACCTTAAAGAACCAGTTCCATTCCTTCGGACGAAAAATCAGCCTGTTAAATCGTACTTTTGTCACGCTCGAATTCACAACAACAACCTTTACTTTCTTCGCTCGGCTTACTTTAGACTGGCGACACAATTACCCCTTTTTTAGAAACCCTATCGTAGCAAAACGAACCAAGAAACCATTGGTAGCCGTCCTGCATACGACCAGAATTGCCTTCATTCTGAGAAGCGAGTTTAACTGGACTCCGCTAACTCATCGTCTGAAACAAACCTTGCTCAAATTTCGTCTTTATCTTCTCGAATCATCGATTCGCCTTTCGCAATAGCCGCCAATCACGGCTCTTAAATGATAAACTTAGCACTAAGTCCCAAATATTCAAGTCTCGGCGATAATATAATTTGTCTGGACGACGGTTATACAGTTCCGAGCTCTCTTGAAAATACCCCGTAGTTTCCCGTGAGTCACACTCACTTATTCTTCCCCAACAAACTACCACGGGATTTTAACGCCGCCCGTGCCTGCGAAACAGGATTGGCATATTACATATATAGGATCGAACAGACATATCTGCAAGTGTCTAGACAAATATATAGTCGCTCAGGCCTTCATTAGCCTTTTTTCGCAGAAAGTGAATCGGTTAAGTGCGAATTTCCTAACCAAATGTGTGTTCTCAAGCCAGACTCATTGCTTAACTTCGGAAATCAGCCATATACACCAAGTTCATCTCTATCGACTATACAGATAGCCGATCTACGCGAAGCGTCTGGCTTAAACCCCCTACTTTTAAGGTTACTCCACATTTGATCATATCACGGAGAGAAAAAAACGACTATACTATTTGCTGTCTATCGTGGAGATACAAAAAATGGACGATATGAAGTGTGCATTGGTTACTGGCGGAGCAAAGCGAATAGGACGGGCAATTGTTGATTCCCTATCGCAAAAGGGGTGGGCTGTCGGTATCCACTACAAGAGTTCAAAAATCGAAGCAGTTACTTGCGCCAAGTCAATGCAGAACAGAGGTAAAAAGGCGGAAGCCATGTATTGCGACCTCTCAAACCCAGAAGAAGCCGAACTGTTGATTCATCGCACATCAAAAGCATTGGACAGACCTGTTAATCTGCTGGTAAACTCAGCGTCGAATTTTCAAGATGACTCAGCGCAAACCTTTGATCGGGAAGGCTGGGATGCCCATTTTGAACCAAATCTGCGAGCACCAGTAACACTTGCCCGCGATATGGCACTACAACTACCAAAAGGTAAGCAAGGACTGGTAATTAACATCGTAGATCAGCGCGTAACGGCCCTCAAACCAAATTTATTTACGTATACTCTTTCCAAAGCAGCGCTCTGGACTGCAACTCAAACACTTGCACAAGCCCTCGCTCCAAATGTCAGAGTCGTCGCAATTAGTCCTGGCCCTACCCTCGCAAACATCTATATGACTGAATCAGAGTTCCAAGCAAAGAAGCTAAGAACATTGACAAAACGTGGAACAAATTTGGATGAAATCGTCAAAGCAGTACACTATATAATCTCCGCCGATTCGTTGACCGGATCTATGATCATGGTAGACGGTGGACAACACCTCGTGCGCTAAATGGCTAGGAACAATATGACCGTGTTAGACTTTTCCTCAGATACCGCCAGTCCTGCACATCCGGCTGTACTTAATGCTCTAAACGCAGTAAATAATTCCAACCAGCCGAGCTACGGTGCTGATTCTGAAACGCAGTCTCTGCGAGCGAACATTGAAAATCTTTTTGAGACTACCGAAGTCTTTGTATGGCCAACGTATTCAGGAACATCGGCCAACGCACTCGCATTAAGCGTGTTATGTCCTCCCACAGGTAGCATACTCTGCCACGAAGAGGCACATATTCAACACGATGAACGCGGTGCCACGGAATTTTTTACCGGAGGTGGAAAACTTAACTTACTTCCTGGAGCAAACGCTCTGATCGACGAATCTTCTCTACAAGAAGCCCTCCAGAGAATGGACCGTAATTTTGTACACGAAACACCCCCATACGTTCTCTCTTTAACAAACTTGACAGAAAGAGGGACAGTTTACGATCTCGAAACGGTGGCGCGGTATTCGCACATTGCCAAAAAAGCCGGTTTACGTCTTCATTTAGACGGAGCGAGGCTGGCAAACGCTTTAGTGACGCTGGATGTGTCTCCAGCCGACGCGACTTGGAAACAGGGAATCGACGTTTTAACGCTTGGTTTTACGAAAACCGGAGCGATTGGGTGTGAATTGATCGTATTGTTTGGCGAATCGGTTTCATACAGCGACGAGCTCCTTGCGCGAGCAAAACGTTCCGGTCATATGCCTGCGAAAATGCGCTATCTGTCGGCGCAGGCGAACGCCATGCTTACTCAAAATTTATGGTTGGAACTAGCCGAACAGGCCAATCAAACAGCCAAATATCTATCGAATGAACTCTGCAAGATTTCTGAAATTTCGCTGGCTAGCCCAGTTCAAGGTAACGAAGTGTTTGTTTTTTTGCCCGACACCATAGCTAAACAGCTTTGGAAACAGGGAATCAAATTTTATCGTTGGTTGGACGGAAGTTACAGATTTGTATGTTCGTGGGCGACTCCGAAAGTTGCTGTCGACGAACTGTCGAATTGCCTTCTGAACCTATTACAGCGTTAGCGAATCGAGTTGATTCTCTTATTTTTCTCTTAATCCCATACAAAAGAAGTCTTTCCTGCGTTTGTTCCGTCATGATCATTTGTTATTTGTAAAGCGATAGCCTGAATTTCTATCAACTAGATGCGCAAACGCTCTAGTAAACTAACCAATTCGCTCGGAATTTAAACTTGACCTAGTCTAGGCCACCGCGAACCCGAAATATCTCAGTGATTATCGTTCGCATGATACTCTAGCGACCATCTATTCTCCTTTCTATCGTTTAAGTGTACCATCAACAAAGCTGTACGCAAGCACATAAAATTCAGATCCCGCTTCTTGGTTAGAAAACGAATCAATTCTGCGAAGTTGTAGTACACAATTAGCCCTGTCTCTTCAGATTTACACTTACCTGAAGGTCAGTACGTATTACTCTTAGTTATATTAAATGACAGAACTTTAACGTTATTGGCCATAATCTCGCAAGTTGGGCAATCTCCATAGATTAAGTAGAGACCACTTCTGTAACCTATGATCACCGTAGTCACACAGTAGCATTGAACTTCGTAAACATTAAGTCACTTGAGATATTCTCACATTTTACCCCCTTTTATTCAAAGCGCATAAGTCTTAGTTTCTGTGCTATATACTAGACCTGTCACACTTTCGCCAAGTTCGCAAGTTAACCTTCCCATTGAACACACCATATCTAGGATGATACTGACTTATGAAAATTCGGTTTACATTCGAATTGAGGGCAAATTATATCTTGTCAAAACGCCTTGCACTCACTACCTAACTTCATACCATCGGTTTAACGTTCTTTTAAGAAGAGTTATGACACGTAGTTTTCTAATCTCTGTTTGGATTCTGTTGATGGCTTCCGTTCACGGAAGTCTGGCTCAGCAGACTCAAATCTCCGGCCAGAACGCTGGCGACGAAACACTCGAAGGTATTGCTGCCATCGTAAATGATGTTCCGATTTCATTTTCAGATGTACGGCAACGGGCTCGGTTTCTACTTCTTGGATTTGGTAACACAACCCCTTCCCAAGAACAACTACAGCAGATAGCAGGGCAAGCTCTTGAACAACTAATTGATGAAAAATTGCAATTGCAGCGTGCATCAGACTTTAACTTAGAAATTAGTTCCGCAGACATTAATGCTTCTATCGAGGATATGGCTAGGCAAAGCGGTATAACGAAGCAAGCCTTAGTACAACAGCTGCTTTCTTCGGGAATCAACCCGGCTAGTTTGGAAGATCAAAAACGAGCATCGATCGCTTGGCAACGCATAATGAGCGGATTATATGGTTCTCGAATCCGTGTATCTGACAATCAAATTGAAGATCAGCTTTCGCAGCTCCGGTCTGCAACATCAAAAACACGGTATTTGGTTTATGAGATTTTTCTTTTTGCTCCTGACCCTCAAGCAAAACGACAGGCCCGATCCGTAGCATTCCAGATCATCAACCAATTGAGACAAGGAGCCCCTCTCACAAATGTTGCTCAGAGATTTTCTTCGGCTCCGACAGCTGCAGCCGGAGGATCAATGGGCTGGGTGTCACTTGATGTTTTTGACGAACAGCGGGCAACTGCAATAGAATCGGTCTCCGTACCTGGATTGACATCTCCAATTGAAGTCGACACTGGAATATACATTTTGTATGTTCACGCGAAAGCAGAGCCGAGCGAGCGTACGTCAGTTGTAGAGCTTGCTAGAGTTGATTCCACTTCTGGAAATATCGCCTCTTTGGCAAGTGTTGTGGAACGAAGCGACGGTTGTGGTAGTCTCTCCGACATTACCTCTGAAAGCGCGGATTTAAATTTAATTCCTCTTGGGAGAGTAAACATTACCGATTTGGATGAGACTGGCATTCAACTCATAAAGGATGTACAGGAAGGTGGTGCTTCAGAAGTGATCGATGCCGGAACAGCAAAAGCCATACTTTTTGTTTGTTCTAGAGAAGACAATGTAGAGAATCTTCCATCTAGAGACCAAATAAAGAATCAATTGCTAAACCAACAACTCGGAATGATTTCACAACGGTCATTGAGGAATTTACGTTGGGAAGCGGCGATCATCAGACGATAGTTCCTAGATATTTGGATTGGTGGCTGATCTTTCGCCTCTTGCTTTAACTCTCGGTGATCCATCTGGATGCGGCCCAGAAATTACCGTTGACGCTTGGACTAAACTCGCGACGACGAGTTTTCGATTTTTAGTAGTTGGTCCTCCAGAGATTTATTCGTCTCTAGCACCAGTCAAAGTTATTGAGACTTCGTCTCAAGTTTTTGATGTTTTCGATCGGGCACTTCCTGTTTTACGACTTCCAATGTTGGGACCACCTCCTGTTAAGGGAAAACCTAACGCAGATAATGCCAGAGCAACCATACAATCTATTGATAAAGCGATCGATTTGGCGCGAGACAAACGAGTTGCTGGTATTGTCACTAACCCTATCAACAAATCTGTTTTGTATGACATTGGATTTGATTCTCCTGGCCACACTGAATATATTGCTAAGCAACTTAATATAGCGCACGAGCCAGTAATGCTACTTATTGCAGGTCGTTTGCTCGTAGCTCTTGCGACCATTCATATTCCTTTAAAGCAAGTTACCGATCAGTTATCGATCTCTCGTTTAGTCATGACGGGGAGAATCGTTCACAATGACCTAAAGAACAAGTTTGGAATCACTTCCCCCCGATTAGCATTTTCCGGTCTGAACCCGCATGCAGGAGAAAATGGGAGTATTGGCGACGAGGAATTGTTGATAATAAACCCGGCCGCTGAGCAATTGCGAACAGAAGGGATTAATATTTCTGATGCTAGACCAGCAGACACGGTTTTCCACGAAGCACTTAACAACGACTATGATGCTGTTATTGCGATGACTCACGACCAAGGACTCATTCCAATCAAATTGCATGATTTTTGGAACGGAGTTAACTGTACTCTGGGTTTAGACATAATTCGAACAAGTCCTGACCATGGCACCGCTTATCAGGCAACCTTAGAAGGAAACCTTAGAAGTGACAGTTTGGTAGCGGCTATAAAGTGTGCCTATAGTTTGGCAAAACACCATGCATGAAACGGCCACTCAAAATAACGTTTGGCCAAAGAAATCTTTGGGACAGCACTTTTTGTATGATCCATCAATACTTCAGAGAATTGCTCTGTCTACGGGTTCTGTTAATGCCAAAACAGTTATTGAGGTCGGTTCCGGTCCAGGTGGATTAACAAGGCAACTTTTGAACGCCGGCGCTAAACCCGTAATCGCAGTTGAAGCGGATGAAAGATTTGTCCAAGCGCTGCACGAATGGCCAGAAGTAGCGGCTGGGGATCTTCGAATTATTCATGGTGACGCAACGAAAATGAACTGGCCGGAATTGATTGAACGGCACAGTCCCCATTCTCCTGCAAAGATAATTTCCAACTTACCGTACAATGTTGGAACAGTATTGCTGTTGAAATGGCTCAAAGCATCCGCTTGGCGAACAGAAATGGCCTTACTTCTTCAGAATGAGGTTGCTATGAGAGTTTGCGCCTCCCCTGGTAGCAAACACTATGGTCGATTGTCAGTGATTTCTCAAGCTGTTACGGATCCGAAAATAGCTTTTACGCTTCCGCCAGGTGCTTTTCGCCCGCCCCCTAAAATCGATAGCTCTTTGGTCGTTTTCAACCCCTTACCTACGCATCAAAAGTTTAAGGATTTACCTACTTTAGAATCTGTAACTGCTCAGGCTTTCGGTCAAAGGCGAAAAATGCTGAAATCAAGCTTATCCAATTTAGCAGGAGAATACGGTGTTACCGCTAGTGATTGGCTAAAATCTGCCGGAATAAATGAGGAACTTCGACCAGAATCTCTAACCCAAGCTGATTTTCGGAAACTTGCATCAACAATTAAGCTTTGATACGGCCTTCGATTTGTTTCTTAAACGCATCTCCGTAGGGCGGACGCATCATCTTGAGCATCTCGCTCCCAGTCTGAGTATAAACCGCACGATTATGGCTAAACTCATGGAAACCCTCTCGCCCATGGTAGGCTCCCATTCCTGACGGACCTATTCCGCCAAACGGAAGATCTTCTTGTGCGACATGAAAAATAACGTCGTTTACTGTAACTCCACCTGAACGTGTGCGATTAATAACTTCTTCCTGTTCTACTTTATCATTGCCGAAGTAATACAAACCTAATGGATTCTGATGCGCATTGATATAATCAACTGCCTCGTCAGTGCTTTCGTAGGATTTTACCGGCAGAACAGGACCAAAAATCTCGTCCTGCATGACTTTCATATCATCTGACGGATCAAGGATAATATGAGGCGGAATCTTGTAATGCTCTTGCTGGGTAAAATTTTCGTTATTGGGATTGATTTCAACCACTTTTGCGCCTTGAGTTTTTGCATCGTCTATGTATCCCATCACCCGATCATAGTGTCGTTGGTTGATCATCGACGTATACTCATCGTTATCTTTCATTCCAGTCGGATACATAGTTTCAATTGCCGACGAGGCCGCACTGACAAAAGCTTCCGAACTGTCTTTTGGCACGAATGCGTAATCCGGTGCGAGGCAAATCTGTCCGGCATTTAATGTTTTTCCGGCCATTATTCGTGTTGCCGCTTTCTCCATGTCAGCAGACTGACCTAATACAACAGGGCTTTTCCCACCGAGCTCTAAGGTCAGTGGAACTAAATTCTCTGCGGCAGCTCGCATAACGTGATAGGCAATGGAAGTTGCACCGGTGAAGAGTATGTGGTCAAAATGCAATTTTGAGAACTCTGCACCTACTTCGGGACCTCCCGTGATGACAGCAGCAACTTCTTGGCTAAAAGCTCCCTCAATCATTCTTTTCATCAAATTGGAGGTATGTTCGGTAAATTCCGATGGCTTGATCATCACGCGATTACCCGCTGAGAAAATCCCGGCAAGCGGCGCAAATGTTAGCTGAACTGGGAAATTCCAGGGACTGATGACACCCACGACACCTTTGGGTTGATACCGTATATGCGCTTTCGAACCCAATACAGCGAGCATCAGTTCCACAGAACGTCTTTCATTTCTAATCCATTTTCTCACATGCTTTTTCGCATGCTTTAAGGGCGCAATTGAGGAGGCTACGTCTGTGAATCTAGACATATCTTTTGACCTTAGGCCAAAATCTTCATTCAACGCATCACAAATTTCGTTTTCATTATCAACGAGCATCGCAATACAGCGGTCTAACCATTCAATTCGTGTTTTTGCAGACGGAATACCATCTCGCAGGAATGCCGCTTTTTGAGTGGCGAGAACTGAATGCATATCCGTGGTTACATTTGTGTCACTATCTAAAGGCATTTGGAGTCTCCGATGGGAAGAGCGGGAAATTTAGGAAGAGTGTCGCATTATACCAAAAGTTAGGGCGAAATTCAGAAAATGTGAATTTTTGTGGATTATTACTCTTCGCAGTATCTAAACCAATGTCGCAATTCCACGATCGAAGAGGTTTGGACTCTCTCGTGCATTACCACGGATTGCGAATACGAGTTAATTTATGAGCGGTCGGAATCTAAGAAGTTTACCGAGTTTGAGTTCAGGCAAATAATGAAAGCTCTTGCATATAGGACTGTTACTCAATCAAGTAATCCACGCAAGTATTGAACGCTTTTTTCTACGAAGTCGCGGAAACAGATTCATGAATATTTGCCAAGGGGCTAAGACAGTTCAAGTCACTTAACAATGATGAAAGCCTCGCTCACAATATCAATACCTCTTGTTTATACTATGTGCGATCGAGATAAATCCGTTCACTTGTGATAGAATCGTAACATACCCTCTGCATTAAAAAACAGAATCTTGACAAACCCACCTACTTTTTTACTTGAATTTCGATCTAATATTTGATAGCTTGTTCGTTGTGTTTGTGATAAATGTGTTAGGTTAACGTCTAACCACCGCGAACTTCAGTATAGACACGCAATGACTTTAGTGCTGATAAGTTAATCCTTATCGATTCTTAATGTAGTCCCCAACTCCACGGAGAACACCATGGATTTTGAAAAAATCACTTATTCTGTTGAAGAATACATCGCACTAGTATCTTTTAATGATCCAGATACCTTGAACGCGGCCGGCATGGATGTTATCGAGGAATTGTTAATGGCATTTGAGCTAGCCGGAGATAATGCTCGATGTACAATTCTCACCGGAACGGGGCGTGGATTCTGTTCTGGGGCAAATCTTAACCCGAACTCTTCAGGAGACCGTAAAAATAGTGGAAAACCTGACGCGGGTAAAGGTCTCGATACTCATTACAACCCTTTCATCAAAGCGATGAAAACTCATCCCCATCCGATTATCACTGCTGTTAATGGACCTGCTGCTGGTGTCGGATGTGCGATCGCGCTTATGGGTGATTTTATAATCGCTTCTGAAAAAGCGTATTTTCTCCAAGCCTTTAGACGCATCGGATTGGTTCCGGACGGAGGTTCGACTTTCATACTCCCGCGTTTAATTGGAAGAGCGCGAGCTATGGAGATGGCGCTGTTCGGCGAAAAAATCTATGCTGACACTGCACTCGAATGGGGTTTGGTTAATCGGGTCGTTTCTCACGACTCTCTCCTTGAAGAAGCAAAACAATATGGTGAAAGACTAGCGACTGGCCCAACTCACGCCCTTTCAGCGATGCGAGGCCTAATTTGGCAGTCTGAGGATAACGATTTTGACAGTCAACTTCAGGCTGAAAGATACGCTCAACGAACGGCGGGTCGATCGCCAGATTTTCGTGAAGGTGTTAAAGCGTTTCTCGAAAAGCGACCTGCTCAATTTGCCGGAAATACCATAAATTAACGCGACTGTACACTCAGCCACACACGAAAGACCTTCAATAGACTTATTTCTAAGAAGCGCTAGCGGGTGGAGCAAAACTTCGAGATACTTAAACGTAAGTTCAACTACTCGCGAGCAAGATAAATGACTCTTGCAAAGGTAACCGCCGAGATGATCCGTAAAACAATATGTATGGAGACCGTAAAGGCATCCAACAAGTTAGCCAAACAAGCGGATTGAAGCAATTTACCATAGAAAAACAGACAGAAAAGAGGAAAACACCTTGAAAAACGACGAAAGCCGTGAGAAACTCCTTAGAAACTATAGACAATCACCTCCATTTTCTCCCTAATCAAACTGATTTTGGCATAAATTTGCGTATTTTTCTTACGAAAATTGATTTTTCGAGAAAATTCAGCCTTAAAGAGAACGATTTCCTAATTTTCCGAATTTCGCAACATTATCAATATGGCTTCCTTTGCAAAAGATATGGACTATACCTCAGCCGACTATCAGGTTAATCCTCCATTTGAATGGGATGAGCTTCAGCGAGTTAAACTAAAAGATCAACTTGAAGCCGTGTACTTTTATCTGTACGGAATAACGGAAACTCCCGACATTGAACACATTCATTGTTAATTATATACTTATTTAGCCAAGTTAAGTAAAAAGGTTGCTATACTTCCGATGTACTAGTTCCGACTTGTCGGCGCGGGAGGTGATTTTCCCGCGAAGTGCGCTAGGGCAGAATAAGTGAAGTGACGTTATGTTTGTCATAGCGGTAATCGTGCAAGAGTTTCTGAATACAACTAATTTGGCAATGGCAAAATAAGAAGGTAATTGCCTTTATTAGTATTCTGACGGGTGCGATTCTCTGTGCGTTAGTCTTCTTGTACTACTACGTGAAAACACACTCGCACGAGGTGATAAACCTTGTTCAATAGGAGCAATCAGAATGAACGACGACAATAAAGCACTCATTGACCGACTTAAATCGTTTATAACCTTAGATTCGCGGAACAAAGTAAGTTAAATCTTGAACGGTTCAAGCGATTGGAGAATGAAAATAACCTTCGCCACGTAGCGCATGAGAAATCTACAACGGCTCACGTCATAGCGATTAAGGAACAGATTGCAACGTTGGATAAAAAACAATCGGAACAACGAAAGATAGATCGAACGTGGTTTATTGCCACGATTTTGTTGGGATTTTCGTTGTTTGGGGTCGTGTTCGCGGGTGTGTTTGCGTTGATTTCAAGTTTGACATAATCGTATTAACTGTACTGTCATGCAAACAGGTGCGAAGAATTTTTGTGAACCCGACCGTCGGTCTTCGACCGACTCACGCTCGCGCCATTTCTTTACTGTCCGGTAGTTTAACCCTTAGCACCTTGCTAATGCGCTATTGAAAATCGACGAGGGTGCTTCTTGTATCTAATTTCTGACCGCCTGTTTAGTGATTGCGTTAGTGTGTAATACCTCTCCCATAACTGTTTCCCCCAGATGGAATTGCGATATAATGGTAGTATATCATCCCGCGCACCTATTTGCAGGACTATACAAATAGGTATATAATTCCCCAAAATAAAAACCTTAGTTCAATCGAGGTGCGTAATCGGGAAATTTTTAGATTTCATCGGAGATCAAACTGCTTCTGCTAAACAGCATTAGCTCTCATACGATAAAGTCGTAATCCACTGCTCCGTAAACGAGTTGCTGAAATTGTGGTCTAAGAGGATAGCTATTTGAGGGGATCAGTTGCGTTGCATTTATGGCAATCAGATCGTCGAATGGATCAATCCAGAAGTACGTACTCGCTAAACCACCCCAACTGTATGTTCCCCCATTACAAGGTTGAAAATTCTCAACTTCGTCGACTATGACTGCCCAACCTAAACCAAAGCCATTTCCGTCCATTCTAGCCTCCGAAAACGTTTTGTCGCCCATCTCCTTAATCGTCTGTCGTCCTGGCAAATGATTTAGACACATATATGAAAGAGTACGCTCAGTTATAAGTCGCGGTGTTTCTTTGTAATCCGATCCTAAAAGAGAACTGCAAAATTTATGATAATCCCGCAACGTAGACACCAGACCACCGCCCGCATTAAGCAACTTTGGCCGCTTCGCGTAGGCTTTACTGTCCGAACCACCCGGATCCGAAACAGTAATTTCTTTAGTGATCGGATGCTTTTCATAACATGTCATCAACCGACCAATTTTGCTTTTCGGCACATGAAACCCTGTATCTTTCATCCCTAACGGAGAGAAAATATTTTTCTTGAAGAATTCATCTAATTCCATATCTGAAAGAATTTCAACAAGATGTCCGACAACGTCAGTTGAATGTCCGTAATTCCATGCAGTTCCGGGAGAGAATACCAAAGGCATTTCTGCTATTCGTTTGCACATCTCCCCGAGAGTTTCATTTGGCGATCCAATTTTCTCTTTTCGATACAGTGCGTCAACGTGATGCTGCATGAGGAACCCGTAAGTGATTCCTGATGTATGCGTGAGTAGGTCTCGAATCTGAATCGGACGATCAGGTTTACGCGTTCTGAAGGATGTTCTGGTTCCTCCGTCCCATACATCGGTTTTGGCGAACTCAGGAATATACTTGTGTATAGGCTCATCTAGTCGAAATAATCCCTCTTCAAATAGCATCATGAGCGCGACTGATGTGATCGGCTTGGTCATTGAGTAAATGCGAAAGATCGTTTTCTCATCAATTGGCCTCCCACCTTCAAACGCGGTTTGACCGGTGTATGATTCGTGAACTATTGAACCGTGCCTTGAGACTAGCGAGGCTAAGCACGGAATTTTGCCTTTCTCGATATATCGACTCGAAAAGAAATCGGGAATCCGATTCAATCGTTCCAAATTCATCGAGGCGGCTGCACAATTTTCACTGTGATCAATAATTTTTGCGTTCATTGGAGGTCTCCTCGTATTGAAGCTTTGCATAATTCTCTAGCAATTATAATTTGTTGGATCTGAGTTGTTCCTTCGTACAATCTGAACAACCTTGCGTCACGGTAAAAGCGTTCTATACCATAGTCTGCAACATATCCAGCGCCTCCAAACACCTGAACAGCCCGATCTGCTACTCTTCCTACCATTTCCGAAGCATACATTTTACAACATGAGGCTAACATCGTTACTTTTTCACCTGAATCGCGACGTTTGGCGGCATCTAGTATCATTGACCGTGCAGCGTATGCTTCTGCTTGGCTGTCTGCAAGCATGGCTTGAATTAGCTGATGTTCGGCAATCGGTTTGCCAAACTGATTGCGCTCAGTCGCGTATGCCACCATCTCGCTAATCAGGCGTTCCGCCATTCCCGTACATATAGAAGATATATGCAATCGTCCTTTATCGAGAACGCTCATTGCAACTTTAAACCCCTCCCCTTCCCGCCCGATTCTATTGCTAACGGGAACCTTAACTTCGTTAAAATACACATCGCAAATCTGAGCACCCTGCTGTCCCATTTTTCTCTCAGGCTTGCCAATATCGACACCCTCCGAGTTTTTTTCAACAACAAATGTTGATACTCCAGCAGCACCAGATTTTGTCTCATCTGTTCGAGCCATTACCGTAAATAAATCCGCCATATTGGCGTTAGTGATGTATCGTTTGCTTCCATTGAGAACGTAACAATCGCCATCAAGCTTTGCAGATGTTGCCACGCTAGCCGCATCAGAACCCGCATTAGGTTCGGTCAACGCAAAACTAGCAATTAAGTCGCCCGAAGCGATACCGGGCAACCACTTGTTTTTTTGTTCCTCTGTTCCGAACAGAACCAAGGCTTGGCTTCCAATCCCAATATTTGTCCCCGCATATGATCGAAACGCCGGAGAAGTCCTTCCTAGTTCAAAGCCCACTTGAACTTCCGTCATCATGTCTAACCCCAGACCACCGTACTGCTCAGGAACTGACAATCCAAAAAGCCCGAGTTCCTTCATCATTTCGATGATTCGGGGCGGGATTGAATCCTCTTCTGCGACCTGTGATTCCAGCGGAATACATTTCTCGCGCACAAACCGGCGAACGGTCGAGATAAGCTCGTCTCTCACGTCATCGGTGAAGGTCAACTAAGAATCTCCTTGAATTAGAGTTTAGGCAAATTATATACTTATTTACACCATTTGGAACAAAACTTTAAGTTGTCCCAAGGTACGGCACCTATTCTGTACTGACGACCTTCTTGATATTTCTTATAAGGAAATTCTCAAGTGATTTGTAGTAGCGAAAGTTTTCGTTTAGTCAAGAGGTTATCAGCATCTATTGATGTTTATATCTTAAATCCGGGTTCTAAGCAGGTGTAAACTTGTGCGTTACTGTATACATTGAGTCTAAGTTTCGAGAGTCCCAAAAGATTGAGCATGCCCACCCATTGTCTAGCCGTATTATCAATGTATTCTATTTCAAAAATGATTCGTTAGTTGGATTCGGAGTTCTCCAAATGACGTTTAGTGATAAAGAGATAGGAAAATTTTGCCCGTAACGGTAGGAAGTCAATACCTTAGATCATCAAACGAATAGTGGACAGGTTCCATCTATTAGTGATCGCGCGAAAGACGTGATCAGGTCTAGGCCGGTCAATTTTGATGTAGTTGTGCGACTATGATCAACACTTTAAAGTAAGTTTCTTAGGTTTCTGATCGCGAGTTGACCAAGGTTCATAAACTTCGCAAAGTTTTCACGATGTTGTGCGTGAAAATTTGAACTGCTCGGACTGCGGATTTCACGACACTTTGTCGTTATCAGAATTCACAGATCAAATCGGTTTTGATAGAGTCATTGTTTGAAGAATTCTCTCATAAGTCCGCCCTAGAATGAATTCTGAGAAAGGAATAAGAAGACTTATCGATAGTTGACGCAATGGTTATCAAGACTGCGGCCCGCCTTCGGACGGCAGTAACTGTGACGACATAGGATTGCAAAGAAGATTGTAGACTTCAAGAGATTGTAAAGAGGAGAGTTTCGACTAATCCCGACGCGGCTTGGCTCAAAACAGGAGTACGGAAATCTATAGAAATTGTGTTGTTTCAGTTGTTAAAGGTTCTTGCATTATCGAGACATTATTCTGTGCTTCCTGCCGACGAACGAAACGCTCCGCATTTACCTAGCTTGATGGCCTAGCAGTACCACCGGACAGTCGAATAAAACTATCGGACGTGGAAACGAAGGTATGATACTTCCATGTCAGGTTAAAAGCGTGTACCGAAAGTGCAGTGAAAGCACTATGTAAGGCTCATTAACCTGCTCAAAGCGACAACTTTAGTCGCGCCAATGGCAATATTTGACCCTGTAGGCCCGCCTTGCAGCCCGAAACTTATTCGTAAAGGGGGTAGGAATCCGCGCAACAGAGTTTCTTGAGACAGAACGAACAAAGACAACACCTACCGCTATCGACCTATTTTAGTAGAACTTGCCAACTCTTTGTCAATTTCGATCGTTTCTTGTATTATTCAACTGCCTTAATTCCCAAAATTAATTACTTATGGTTACTCTTAACCATAATATCCTCATCGCGAGTAGCGGTGTTTGGCTTTTTTCTATTGCCACCAAGACGAATCAAGAAGGGACATCGAATGAATGAACTAAGTAACAGCTCCACGTCAGTACACTCTCATCCGATTCATCAGGAATCTATAAAGTCCGACGTAATCATGCAACAAGAAAGAAAGGAAAATAGCGGCGCTTCTTCCTTCTTTATAGTTTCTGTCCTTGTCCTTGGGATAGGAGCAGGGTCAGTGTACATAGGTAACGAGTACATGCAGGAACAAATAAGGCAAAGAATAGCGCCATATATCCTTTATGACTGCTCATACAACTCTCATACATCTAGCAAATGTTCTATGTCTGTGGACGAGTATAGAATGCAACTTCCTCTTATCCAGCAGGGGAAACACAATCAAAAGTTGGAGGACGAGAATAGGAAATTTATGGAACAAAAAGACAGGATGGTTTCCCAACGCGACAGTCTGAAAAAAGAGGTGAGTGAATTATCTAGCAAGAACAAAGTTCTCCTTGGTAGTAATGAGAATTTGAAAAAAGAGAATACGAGCTTAAAGAGAGAAGTAGCGGGATTAAAAGACAGAATGAGTATTTCAGGTGGGGTTTCGCCTAAAGCAAAGCCCGAAATAGTTCGAGCAATGGTTCCTGCGGAAATAGAAGAATTTAGAAAACTAATTGCCTATGACTCTGCGGCATACGACTTCTGTGCCAATGGATCCAACAAACATTCTCCCGAGGGATTTCTAAGGTGCGCCAACAGCGTAGATTCACAAAGGTTTAATAAGTTAAAATTTATACAGAGGAAAAAGAGACGTATTAAAGACGGCTGTTCGGAAAAACACAATCGATTTCCGGACTATGTGCATTGCGTAATGAATAATGGCAAGACATAGATTTGTTGCGATCAGGCTTACGTTACAGTCCTGACGACTCATCGTGGTACACTGTTTATATCACATTACCCTCTGGAAGAATCAGAGGTAGGATAGATGTCACAGGAAAACGGCATTGCAACAGGTGCGATCAGAAAAAATCCAAGCCCCTAGAGTGTAGCAATCTATGCTCTAGCAAAACGCTCTAGGTTAATCTTCCGAAAAGTCGAAGAAATGGCGAGAGCCAGAGTCGGTCAAAGACAGAAGGTCATCCCCGCCAAGAATCAAGACCTAAGAGTTCGACTAATTTAGAGGAAGCAACTTGGTTATGTTACGATTAGAAACAAGACTGCCTTTGGAGGACTTTCTATATGAAATTGTTGCGAAACACAAAGTTTGGAGAAATATCAACAAAAATTTTAAGTATCGGCGACTAGATGGCCCTATAATTAGGCAGTTGGCGATCCAGTTTGAGTGCAATTCATCGAAATTCGAACGAGAAACGAGTTTCGCAACAGTCTCTATATGCTTACTAGATTTTTCCGGTGTAGGATTCGCCTGTGTCTTCTCATTCAAAGTATAAATACGATAGTGTACAAAAATCCTTACTTGGTACGAAACTGCTCTAATTTGCCAGTCTTGGTGAAAATTACTGTATAATTCCTTATATTCAACATTGTATTTACAATACAGGATGAGCTATGAATACCGTAATCGTCGACCAAGGCGAATTTGCTGGCTGGAAATACTGGTCGGACGAAGCTTTTGAAGCTGAAACCGCAGGCCCCTTCTTCTATACAGTCGATGATAAGGGGCCTAGAGCCGCATTTCGCGCTGAGAAGAAGCACATGAATGGCGGTGGGGTCGTTCACGGCGGGTGCTTGATGACATTTGCTGATTTCTCACTGTTTGCGCTAGCGCAAGAGCATATGGACGACAATTCTTATGGACTCACCATCGCATTTACATCTGAGTTCATCAGTGGCGGACGGTTAGGAGAGCTCATTGAAGCACGAGGAGAGGTGCTTCGTGCGGGAGGAAGTTTGGTCTTTGTGCGTGGTCTCGTTACTGCGAATGACGTTCCCTGTTTAAATTTTTCAGGAACAATCAAGCGAGTCAGAAAACGTTGAATGATGACTTTCTATCGCAATACCCCTAAGTCACAGGGGATGGTCGTTATCCGCCCGGACAAATCTCGTAGACTGGAGTACTAAGCACGTGAGCAATGTCCTCAGCTATATGACAGCGAGGAAAAAATTATCCGAGATATTCTTCAAAGTATAACAGAAAGCGAGAATTTTACTTTGTCGTAAGAAACTTTTTATGCAACTCGGGTGTCTTTAGACGAAATTGGTTAGACCAATATCGAATCTTGTGTTAGAATAGTATCGTGTCGATTACCCAAAACCATCCATCCTAAATTGGGTAGAGTTAGTTTTTTATGCAACGGAGAAAATCATGTTTCTTGGCAATGCAGTTAAGCCAAATTTTTCCACAAAACTATTGATGGCGAGTTGCGTCGTAGCGCTCGGATTTAGCAACCTCACGTTTGCTCAAGAGTCTGACGATCAGACAAGGCGCCTTGAAGAAATTGTTGTAACCGCCCAAAAGCGTACTGAGTCATTGCAGGACGTTCCGATCGCTGTAACTGTTCACGACGGAAACGATATTGAAGCAGACAATGTAGAGAGCCTTTTGGGAATAGGTAGTCAAACTCCTGGTCTGGTATTTTCAGCATTCAGCGTAGGTCAACCTGAAATCTCTATTCGCGGTGTTTCCACAAAAGAAGACGGAGCCTCTGCAAACGACTCTGTCGTTGTATCTGTTGACGATGTCTATATCGCTGCGCGAACTGCTCAAGTTTTCGATATTTTTGACTTAGAACGAGTGGAAGTTCTACGCGGTCCCCAAGGAACACTGTATGGTAAGAATTCAATTGGTGGCTCAATCAATTTCGTGACAAAGAAACCGACTGCCGATACCTCGGTTAGATTTCGTCAGTCATTTGGAAACTACGGAATTTTTGATAGTGCAGGACTGATTAGCGGAGCAATTTCTGACAATTTGTTTGGAAAGGTTTCCTTTAGTCGACGAAAGCACGATGGATTCTTGACCAATATTCTGAAGCCAACTGATGATTACGAGTCTCCGGACTACAATCAAAGTCAAGGAGAGCGAGATAATTTTGCGATCCGAGGACAGTTCGTTTATCTACCTAGTGAAGATGTAGAAATGGTAATATCTATTGATAGTGCCGACGACAACCACGGCGCTACGAATCGCGAACCCATTGGGTCTACAAACCCTCTACACGGTGATGGACATGCTTCTGACCCTATTGCTGTCAATAAAGCCCTAGGCGGTGATGGCGATCCATATACAACTCTAGCAGAAACCGAAGGGTATACAGTTCGGAACGTGAAAGGAATAAGCCTCAAAGCAACCTTTAGTGGAGCCAGTAACGTTGATTTTGTTTCGATTTCATCTTATCGTCAAAGCGACTTTGACTGGCTTGAAGACTCTGAGGGACTACCTCCTTCATCGATTTTTGTAAACTTATATGTTAATGCGCGAGACACCACTCAACCAGCTGCCAATGGATTCGCATTCGACATCACAAATTCTGCACTTGAAGAAACTCAACAGCTTACACAAGAGTTTCGAGTAGTATCAAAAACTGAAGGGCCGTTATCGTGGATATTAGGTGCGTTCGCTAGCAAAGAAGATATTGATCGAAAAGAAAGGTTTCAATTCACCGCTATTGCTTACGGAACAGAACCGGCGGACGAACAATCAATACAAGCAAATACAACAAACAGTTACGCCCTATATGGTCAGGCAGAGTATGATATCTCAGATCAGCTAACATTTACCGGCGGATTACGTTTCTCAAATGAAACTAAAGATATCACTGTTTCGGCACGATTATTCACCGCGAACAATAAGCATTTGTTGTTGGGAGGTGCGCCATTTGATCCTACGTCAGCTAGCGAGGATTTCAGTAACGTTTCTTGGAAAGCCTCTTTAGATTATCAACTAAATGAAGACGTTCTTGTTTATGGCAACTTATCCACTGGATTCAAGAGTGGTGGTTTTACCGGCAGTGCCTCTTCAGCTGAACAGGCAACCGCTCCGTTTGATAGCGAACAGGCACTTTCGTTTGAAGCAGGAGTAAAATCTCGACTAGCAGATAATCGAATACTATTCAACGCTCTTGCCTATACTACAAACTATGAAGATCTTCAGGTCACAAGATTCTATCAACCTCCAAGTAGCGATTTTGGACAGTTTATTACTGAGAACGCTGGCGAAGCTGAAATCCAAGGGGCAGAAATTGAAGCCGTAGGCTTGTTGAGTGAAAATTTTGAAGTTGGCGGAAATCTCGCATGGCTAAATGCAGAGTTCGTTGATTTCAAGGGACAAGTCGGAAGTGGTTCTAAGAAAGCTGACTTCAACGGAAACAAGCTAAGGTTGGCACCTGAGATAACATTTAGCTTTTACGTGCAAGGCGACTTTGATATGGACAATGGAGCTAGGGTTACTGGGAAAGCAAAATATCGTTATCAAGATGACATGTTTTTTGATCCCGATAACAATCCGATAACAGTAAGTCCAGCGCATTCTATTGTCGACGTCTGGTTAGCATATACCACGCCAGATCAACGCATGGAATTTAAAGCCTTTGTAAACAACGCAACTGGCGAGGAGTATGTAACCCACGCTTTTTCTCAAAGGGGAAGTAGAATTGCGTTTGGACTCTTTGGCCCTCCAATGACTTATGGGATATCCGCAACGTACAAGTTCAATTAGAAGTCAAAAACAGTTTCGGGATTAGTGATAAGATCATATGTGACTATTCTTTATGATACGAGGATTCTGATCTCATTTCGAGACAAAAAAGTTAATCAGTTAACCTTATCAATAACTTCGATTTGCAAAGAAGCAGTCAACTCTTCTGAGGCGTGATATTGATGGACAAAGAAAAAGAATTTGATCCAAGCCTGCTGGATCGGTCCGACTTCCAGCTACTGAAAAACACCAGACGAGATGCCGTGGTCGCCTTGTCCTCCTTTACTTTGGCACTCTTCTTGTTCTTAATGCTGTTACTTTCTCCTCTATCAAGTTTTGCCGAAACTTCATTAGTCCCAGGGTCAATATTCAACTATGGCCTAATCCTCAACCTCGGATTCGTTATAACGTGTTGCCTGATAGCAACCTATTATTCTTGGTGGTCAACCAACAAACTTGATCCTCTAAGAGGAGAGGTTATCGCAAGCTTGCAATCTGAATCTCTGGAGCCATAGATGCGATATCTGTTTCTCCTAGTTTTCTGTTTGAATGTGATTGCTGTGCAAGCAGTCGGTCAGGAAACAGGAGAGAATCAAAACGGGGTCAACGAAACAGCCATAACGACCTTTTTGCTGTTTATAGTTGCTACATTAGGCATCACTTGGTTTGCCGCGAAGCGAACGAAAGATAGAGAAACCTTCTTCGTTGCTGGCGGAGATATCCCCGCATGGCAGAACGGTTTGGCGATCGCCGGCGATTTCGTCTCAGCAGCCACAATTCTTGGCATTACTGGATTAATGTTCTTCACTGGAATGGATGGGTACCTCTTATCTATCGGTGTAATGGTCGCCTGGCCATTAATGATGATGATCATCGCTGAAAGATTTCGTAACCTCGGCAAATTTACTTTCGTCGATGTCGTCACCTATCGTCTCAGACAGTCTCGAGTCAGAATAGTCGCGGCAGTTTCGTCTATCTTTGTCGTCATATTTTATCTAATCGGACAAATGGTGGGAGCGGGTAAACTTATTGAACTATTGTTTGGCTTTGACTACGTTTATGCTATCGCATTAGTTGTATTCTTAATGATGTGTTACGTAGTGTTTGGTGGCATGATTGCGACAACTTGGGTACAAATGATTAAGGCAATTCTCCTTGTGTCAGGAGCTGTATACATTGCCTTTCTTCTTCTTTCCGAATTCAATTTTAATGTCTCTGCCGTTCTCGAAGCTAGCATTGATAAACACCCACGCGGTATAGGTTTACTTGGTCCAGGAGGCTGGTTACAAGGAAACTTTATGCAGGTTTTGACTGTGGGACTCACTATGTGCTTTGGGATTATGGGACTTCCCCATATTCTAATGCGGTTTTTCACAGTTAAGAATGCGGCTGCAGCGAGAACGTCTTTGTCTGTGGCGACCGCCATAATGGCGATATCCTATGTTGCGATCCTCATAATCGGACTAGGTGCCGTCGCTATTGTTTGGGGCAATCCTCAGTTCTATGACGAGAACGGTAACCTAATGGGAGGCAGTAATCTAGTTATATTGCATTTAGCCAAGTCTGTTGGTGGAAACATTCTGCTTGGGTATATGTCAGCGGTTGCCTTCGCTACCATCCTAGCAGTTGTGGCCGGATTGACTATTGCAGGATCCGCAGCCATTGCCCACGATCTATACGGTGCCTTTAGTTCCAAAGCTAATCCGCAAGAAGTGTTTGTGGTATCTAGAATTGCTGCATTTGCTATTGGCTTGGTTGCTTTGGGTCTTGGGATTGCTTTCGAAAACCAAAACATCGCAATTATTACCTCCCTTGCTTTGGCAATCGCCGCTAGCGTAAATTTCCCGCTATTGGTACTGTCGATGTACTGGAAAGATTTAACATCACGCGGTTGCGTATATGGAGGTGGTATTACTTTATTGGTTTGTTGTCTTATGATTATACTGAGCGACGGCGTATGGGTTCAAATTCTAGGAAATGAACAGGCCGTGGTTTCCTTGATATACCCAACAGTTGTAACAATGCCCGTATGTTTCTTGTTGACTGTGGTATTCTCTCTGAATGACAGATCAGACGAAGCATTTCTAGAACGCGATCGTTTTGCAGAGCAGTACTTTCGTTCCGAAACGGGCTATGGGGCGAGCGAAGCTAGTCAGCATACTTTGTCAAATGAGACGTTCGATCCTATTCGACCTAAGTAACATTCAAGAAAAATTGATAGGAAAATTTAGAGAACCTTATAAGTGAAGTAGAATAAAGCACGAAACTAATTTATAGGAGCCTTGCGCATGTCCATCAAACTGCTAGATTCATCTATTCGCCTGCTCTGTTTGTTCGCACTTCAACTAATGTTTTTAGCTTCTCTGGGTTTTTGCAAAAGTGCAGTAGAACAAGATGAACGTAGACATCTATTCGATGTCAAAGCCTATATGGCCAATGGACTTAAAGTCGGTCCGGAAGAGCTAAACTCGGGATTAGTGGGCGACTTCATAAACCTTGACAAGGTTTCTCTATCATTTTCCAATACTGATATAGACCTACCAGGGAACTTTTCACTGCCAGTTCAACTCACGCGTACCATTAGCGGTGACAAATATAGCCCTAAGTTTATAACCACTGGCCCAACTAGCGTTAACGCATCGAGAGCGGTATGGGGGTTAGACCTCCCCTACATAACGCTTGCTACAATCACACCAAGCGGAACCGTTGGCTGTCTCGAAGATAGATCAAATGTTGACATCTACTATAAGAACCACGTTGGTTACAAAAATCAGTACTACGAAGTTCCACGTTTTCACGCCCCCGGGGGTAGTGGTTTACTGCTTGAATCAAGTAAGAAGTCTCCTAACACTGAGGTGTTTGGCAAGAATCCGCCGGAATTCACCAATAACGAGAGTTGGAAAATCAGTCAAATCAAGAAAATCGGAAAATGCACTTGGAAAGCAAAAGATACAAAGGGAAACACATACTATTTTGAGCAACCTGTCGTTCTCTCCAATTTCAATGGAACAAGACGACACGCAGTAGTGTTCACCAAAGTAACGGATATTAACGGCAACTGGGTGAAATATTCGTACGACAACAAGCGCGGTAACCGTATTTCCAGAATTTATAGCAGTGACGATCGCGTCATTACATTCCATTATAATAATCGAGGACGACTTTCTAAAGCGGTGGCAAATGGACGGACTTGGACTTACAGCTACGATACAGAGAGGTGGTGGGGTGACAACTTGCATTACCTAAAAAAAGTTACTCGACCAGATGGACTCTATTGGGAGTATGATTCGTTAAAGGGCGCAAGTGCTCATATCAAGAATCGTTGCGTGTTTGGTTCAGGAGCTTACGTCCGCCATCCTTCAGGTGTAAAGGCATATTTCAAAACAAAAAAAATTGTAAATTTTGCGGAAGCAAGACCTCCTTATGGCTATATTGGGGCATCTCAACGAGCCGCGTGTCTGCCATCTAAATTTGAATATCAGACTAACTTCTATGAAAAACCGATCCTCTCGAGTATTATAAGTGGAAAAGACCAAGCGAAATTTGAACCCTTGGACGATGGAAAGTCGAAGTACGGAATTTTTGTTACATTCTTTTCGTCGGCTCCAGTAGAGAAAAAACTTGTAAATATTGATAAGACAGAAAGCATTTGGAAATACGTATATAGCGAGGGAGATCTCTACTACCCTGACATGACGAAAAACTCGGATTCAACTGTACACAAATCGTCTACTAATAAGGTTGCAGTTAACACGAAGTTCGGGAAAGTTAGGCACGTTATAGATCCGTTTGGAACAAAACACGAGTTCACATATGGCCGTAGTTTAACAAATACTGGAGATTTACTCAGGGAAAGAATATTTGAAAAAGGAAGCACTTCGCCCGTTAGTGTAACCACATATGAGTACATCCATTCCGCCAATCGGCTTGGAATTGCATGGTATCAAAGTAACGTAAATACCAAGACTGAACAGTACTGGACTCGAACTGCCAAAACAATATTGACTCTGGGCGGGGAAACATACACAACAAAGTACGAGTATGACGACCGTGCTTACCAAATCAAGGCAACTAAATCGTCAACACTACAAAAAGATACGGTAACGGTTTCTGCAAAGCTTCTCCACAAACTAGACATCTGGGTTCTAGGACTCCCGATCAGCATTTCGGTCAACGGAAAAGAGTTTGTCGGCGCAGAGTATGATTCCAATGGACAAGTCATTCTCGAAACTAAATTTGGCAATCCGTTACGACGATATAAACTAAATGAAGACGGTACACTCGCTGCGAGCAGAAATGGTAACAATGAAACCACTTTCTTCGAGTCCTATAAACGAGGAACCCCTCAGAAAGTTACATTACCAAATGGAGCGGTGTATAATTTAACCATTGATGACAACGGTTGGATGACTCGAGCCGTTACCGCATCTGGATTCACTGTTAACGTTTCCCATAACAAGGCAGGTTGGGTAACAAAAGTTGATCGTCCAGCAGGATATGCAGATACCTTAATTTCATATGAGCAAACTAAGGGCGGACTAGTTCAGTCCGTGAGAACTGAAGACAAAATTATACTCACGACTCTTGATGGTTTTCATCAGCCAACGAAAGTAGAAACACGAGACGCGACAGGACAGATCCCTTCCGTCTATATTCTAACGGAGTACGACAAACTTCAAAGGCCCAAATTCGAATCTGTTCCTTCTGCGTCTCCTAGTGAAACTGCTGGAGTTAGAACGTCCTACGATGCTTTAAGTAGAGTTGTCGAAAAAAAAGAGACTGTGTCTCCATTCTCAACTACAAAAATCGAGTATCTCACGGATAATCGAACCCAAACTACAGATGTCAATGGAAATAAGACTATAGTTCACCATTCTGGTTTCGGTTCACCGTTAGACGGCTTCGAAACTCTCGTGGAAAAACCAAATGGACTGAAAATTTATTTTGATCATGACAAATGGCACAATGTTACATCAGTTCGTCAGGTAGGAGCAGGAAAGACGCTCACCAATTCTTACGAGTGTGACTCTAGATTTCAACTTTGTCTGCAAACGACTCCCGAGATTGGCCGCGAATTCTTTGCCTACAACTCAATCAATCAGCTAGTCAAATCTCAGAAAAACGCTCCATCAACACTCAAGTGTGAAACTCCTTCTTTAGCCAGTATCAATTTGTTTTCTAAGTCTGATACTAACAATATTACGACAACTACACCGAATTCCTCTAAAACGACTAACACAACCAGTAGCGGCAACACTTCGATCTCCAAAAACACCACGACCTCGTCAAATCAAAACACTTTGGGTAGCAACACGAGCAATTCAGTTTTTTGCAAAAATTGCAATCAGACACGTTTGATCGCCCATAGTGAAACCATTGATTATATGACCTACTATTCTTATGACGTTGCCGGATTGTTAGCATCAATTGACTATCCATTAAATACCGAGGACATTAAGCACTATTATGACAAATCAGAAAATCTTATCAAAACCGAGCGGGGAAACGTAGTCATAGATTATACGTATGGACTGCAGAACGAGCTAAAGTCAGAGTCTCTTACAATAGACGGAATTACGTACACTGTAGAGTACACATTTAACACCTCTGGAGGGCTCACCTCTTACAAAACTCCGTCAGACAGACATGTAAATTATACGCTAAATTCGTTTAATCAGATCACATCTATTCAGACTGATGATCAAACCTTAGTCTCTAATGCAATTTACCTTCCATCTGGTATTCTAGGTAGTGCCTTATATAATAACGGTTATACCTTAACTAACACGGTGAACAAACGGACATTTATTGAAAGTGCTAAACTAGCAAACTCACTCGGTTCGTTGTTCGACTTTTCGTTTCAATATGGAAAAGGACACCAAGTTTCCTCAATTAAGGACAATTTGAATGTTTCACGGAATAGGGCTTTTACCTATGATGAGTTGAATCGTCTTATTACAGCTAATGGTCCATGGGGCAAGGGTAGCTTCACGTACGATGTATTTGATAATCTCCTTACGAAAACATTGGGAAGACGAAAAGTAACTCTAGAGTACGATAATTCTACCAATAGATTAGTAAAGTCCATTGATACTGGTTACAGCGGAACAAGAATTGTCTCACACGACAACCGCGGAAACGTTTCTATTCTTGGAAATTTGTCACTGACGCACGATTTTGCCGAACGACTGACATCTTTATCTGGTTCCGTAACTAGTAAATACAGTTACAGTGGTAATCTCCTCAGGGTTAAAACTGTTGAAGACGGTGAAACTACTCATTGGTTTTACGCCAGATCTGGAAAATTATTGTTTTCGAAAAACATAACTACGGGTAAGTTTACCGAGTATGTATCTTTTGAGAGCTCTTCTTCTTTAAGAATAAATGAAAACGGAACAAGTCAATGGATATACACACCTCCATTTACAGGGTTTTCTTTAGGATTAGATGTGAATGGAAATGTTGCGTGGAAAGAAAGCACATCACCTTATGGAGAGACTTTTGAAAAGAGTGTTGTCAACAATAATAAGCCAGCATACGCCGGACACGTAAGAGATGAAGAATCTGGGCTATCATACATGAAGACACGGTTCTACGATCCAATTCTAGGTCGCTTCATATCACCTGATCCAGTCACTTTTTTATCTGGTGGGATAGAACACCTTAACCGATACCTTTATGTATCCGGCGATCCAATCAACTTTTGGGATCCTTTAGGGTTAGCAAAAGTCTTGATGCACTTGAAAGCATACACGGTCACGCCGCGAATTCTATGGTTTAAAGCTCGTCCACATCTTTTTGTGGAGTATGCTAACCCCAATGACCCAAGCGATCGATACATTTTTCGAGCTGGCGCTAAGTTCAAAATTTTCGCACTTCCACCGCGATTCTTCATAACTGCTGAAAACAAACCGTTTGAAGAAAGTAAGGATAACAAGGCAAATTTTCGAAATAAACAAAAAAATGTTCACTTAGTTACAACAATCGAAGTCGACATAGGCGATGCTTCAGATGCATTTGAAAACTTCAAACATGATATTAGTGTTTACGCTTCAGACATGATAAAAAGTCGAACAACATATTTACTAGTTACCGACAACTCAAACTCGGGGGCCAATGCACTGTTAGTTGAAATAACTGGTGACAAAATTACCGTTGATAAGGGAAAAGTATCAGGTGACTATTACTACACTGGCAGAACCTCGCGAAAACCCGGTTCACGTATTGTACAAAAAGAACGATTTAAAATGGTGAGAAAGCCGAAGCGCCCAAAAAGCGAAAAACATTTTTAAAGTAGATTATCCTACACAATCTGTACAAAGTTGTCTACTACTAGGTGTCAAAGTTTAAATTTAAAGTATGATTACGAGAGTTTTATCAATAATAATTCTGTCTATCTCTGGATTGACTTTTCTACCCGGATGTCAACTCAAGTACTGGCCAGAATCTAAACCACAAGATGGGTCGATCTGGTATCCAGAAGGACTGAGAGTCAGCACTCATCGAAGGTTAGGCTTGGCCGGGAGATCGAAACTACATATAGATACCATACTTAATCATGCTAGATATCTTGGATATGGCATACAAAAGCTTCCACCCATTCTTGGTAATGAATATATAATCGGTACAATGGCTGACAGATATAATTCTTTCTGGTTGGATTACAATATAGTAGTTGCCAGTGATGGATCGGTTGAATCGATAGTAGAAAGTAGATTGGTTGATGCAGATTTAGGTGTTTACGTAAACTATGTAAAGTTTCGTAACTTTGTTTGTTTTTTATGTCCGAAAATTGAGTTACATCATCCCGTAGCAACTTCCGAATACGCTAATACTGGGCCATTTGACGTTGTGTTTCCGAATGGTATGGAGAAAAGCATTAGATTCCGGTTAGGTTTAGCAGATGTTTATAGTATACATATTGACGCTGTTGCCAACCATTCGAGTGCACTCGGGTACAAAGTTAAATTTTCAAGTAAACACCTAACCAATTCAGAAATTCAAGTCGTGCTAATTGAAACTGGACTGTCTCTTTCTCGAAGTTTCATACAAAACTTTGAAGTACAAGTCGGAAAGAACGGTTGGATACAAAGTATCAAAGAAATTCGAGTAAGGCGGTAACCAGCTAATCATTGTGGGATAGTACGTGTTTATAACTAAAAAAATCTTACTTTTTGTTCTTGTGGAGTTCTCAAATGAAAAATCTAATAACAATAGTCGCTTTTTCTGTTGCCGTTACAATCTTCGGTGGCTGCTCTTTTTTGAATCAACCTGAAAAAGAGCGTTCGGAAGATTCAATTTGGTATCCTAACGGTCGCCGTCAAAGCATCCAAAGTCGACTAGGTATAGCAGGTCAGGAACAATTACCTCTAGAGGTATTGCTAAGGCATGCTGAGAACTTAGGTTACTCGATTGAAGAGCACCCTTTAGAAGCAAATTACGGTGTTAGAGTTTATGGGATCGACACTCAATTGAACAAAAACAAGTCTTCGTGGTTGATATACAACGTTGAAGTGAAGGAGGACGGGACTATCGATTCAATTGTAGAACTCGCTCTTCCTCCTTCGCAAGTCAGGTTATTTACAAATTTTATTGGTAATCTAACGTCAGAATGTCAATTATGCGACAATGTAGAATCGGAAAGTTCGATTGCGAAATCCAAATTTGCGAACACCGGTCCAGTCAACGTCGAATTCCCCGAGCGAAGAGAAAAAAGCATTCGTTTTAAACTTGGACTCGCGGATTCTTATAGTATTCACAGTGAGGCGGTTTTTTTTCATGCGAGAGCGCTCGGATATGAAGTAACTGATTTTGGTTCCTTTCAACTAGACGGCAGATCTCAATTAGCTACGGCTAGCATAGAAACAGGATTATCCTTATCTGGAAAGCACAATCAAAGTTTTGAATTGCATATAGATGAGAATGGGTGGATTGTGAGTATAATCGAGAAGCGTAGGAAACTGTCAAGTTCTTTGAAGGACGAATGAAATGGTCAAACCTTTCGAATCTTCCGCCAATCTAAAGAAAAAAACGAAATTCCACAAGCGTTAGTCTAAGGTGACTATGCAATGACCATAGAAGGTCATACAAATTTATATACAATCAAAGGTCATGACATAGTCGTAGAGGTTAAAGCTCACACCTCATTGACAACACAAAGAGATCGGATGAATCAATTACTGGACTGTACAGATAAGCCAATAGAACGGGTACGTTGGGTAGATCGTTTAATCGCGTCCTCCTAACATTGTGTAACCTGGTGATCTCAAGAGTTCGTCAAAATAGGTGTCAAGTTGATGAAGTTCGTTGCAAATTTTTTTGTTTACACATTCTTGTCTTTTTTGTTGTTTGTAACTTTTACAAGTATCTCAAATGGTCTTATACAAGAACAGTTGTTTCTTGAAACGAATATCAAATACAGAGGATCGCCGGGAGTCTTAACCACACATAGACGATTAGGGCTGGCCGGAAAGAAAGAAATTCATGTAGATTCAAATCTTGAGAGTGCCAAATTCTTGGGGTACAACGCATTTAAACCTCGGCTAAAAGAATTTAGCTACGAAATACATACGTTTGCCGACAAAGAAAACAAGTTTTCGCTAGATTATCGAATTAAAACTGATAACTTAGGATTCGTAACCCAAATCGAATCAAGAGCTTAAGGTGATTTAGAAATGGGAATCACCAAGAAAATTACTGAAATTCGTAATTTTTTTATGTGTTCTATGTGAGAAAATTGAAATTCCCCATCCAATTCCAAAATCTGATTATGCAAATACCGGTCGCGTGACTATAGGTTTCCCAATAGGACGAGAGAAAAGCATTCGTTTCAAGCTCAGATTAGCAGCGTCCATAAGCATTCATAGTAAAGCCGTACTTAATCATGCAACGGCCTTAGAGTATAAGATAACGGAAAACCATCCGAACCCATTTGAGCAAGTTGCTATGGTTCAAATAGAAACAGGTTCGTCTCTCTTTGGCAGGTACGTTCAAAGTTTTGAGTTGCACATAGATGAAAATGGGTGGATAAAGAGTATAATCGAGAAGCGCTTGAGGCGTTCAAAACAAACACAGGACTATTAGTATGGCCAAACCCTTTGCCTCTTCCTCAGACTTGGAAGAGAAAACAGAAACTCTAGAGGTGTTAGACAACGGCGTCTATGCACTGACTGCTGAAGGCGATCCAAATGTCGGCGCGATAGAAGGACATGATTTTATCGTAGCGATTGAGGCACGAGCTACGCCTGCAGCAGCAAGAGACTGGCTCACTCGTTTGCGAGAACATACGACCAAACCGGTACGATACCTAGTCTTGACGCATTACCACGCCGTTCGAGTTTTGGGGGCGTCGGCATTTGAAGCTCAGGAAATCATAACATCGGATACGACAAGAGTCTTGATAGAGGAACGCGGAAAAGAGGATTGGGATAGTGAGTTCGGACGTATGCCCAGGCTTTTCAAGAAACCTTCAGAAATTCCGGGCTTAACTCACCCGACGCTCACTTTTTCGCAAAAAGCTCGTATCGACCTTGGCGCAGGATACGGTCATATTGAACTTTGTTTTTGTGGACGGGGACACACCGCTGGCGATATTGCTGTTTGGCATCCTAAGTCTAGAGTTCTTTTTGCCGGAGATCTGGTAGAGGCTCAAGCGGCCCTTTACACTGGTGATGCTTTCCATATGGACTGGTCAGGCAAGACACTTGATACTGTAAAATCATTTAACGCCGAGGCCTTGATTGGAGGTCGCGGAGCGGTTGCAAAAGGAGAAAAAGCCGTAAACGCCGCCATCGAACAAACAAGAGAGTTCCTCACAGGAATGCAGGAAAACGTGAAGCCCGTGTATGATAAAGGCGGTACGTTAAAAGAAGCATTTGAGGCTACGCACAAGGCATTGGCACCGAAGTTCGGTAAGTGGCCTATTTTTGAACATTGCTTACCTTTCAACGTCCAAAGGTTATGGGATGAGTATGCTGGAATAGATTGGCCGAGAATTTGGACAATGGCCCGTGATCGTGAGGTGTGGGATCAACTACAGGATTAAGTTATGCGCTTTAAAAGAATTCCTCGTTACAAACAAAAATTACCACGGTCATTAACTCAAATTGAACGAGAAAATCGAGAACATCATTCTTTCGTAATTGTTGGCGCAGGCCCCGTTGGCCTAACACTGGCACTAGATCTAGCACGAAAAAAACATCATGTCGTATTGCTAAGCCAGTATGATTTCATCGCAGGTGGAAGTAAAGCCATCTGCTTCTCAAAACAATCCTTAGACATTTTTGATAGGCTTGGCGTCGGAACAAAAATTGTAAACAAAGGAGTTGCGTGGAACACTGGAAAGCTATTTTGGAAGGATTCAGGTAAACCAGTTTACCAATTTAATCTGCTCCCTGATCGAAACAAAAAGAACCCCGCGTTTATTAACTTGCAACAATACTATGTCGAAGAGTACCTAGTCAACGAACTCGAGAAAATGAAGAACGTTGATTTACGCTGGGGACATAAAGTCCAAAGTCTCGAAATCAACGACAACATCGCGACTTTGCAAATTTGCACCGATGAAGAAAAATATGAACTCACGACCGAGTATGTCTTAGCCTGCGACGGTTCAAAATCGACGATCAGAACCGAACTTAATTTAGATTTCACTGGTCGGACATTTGAAGATAATTTTCTTATCGCAGATATCAAATTTAAGGGTAAACAAGCCGAAGACCGCCCGTCGGAACGATGGTTCTGGTTCGATCCACCTTTTTGTAAAGAGGGTACAGCTTTACTACACAAGCAGCCCGACAATATATGGCGGTTAGACTTTCAACTCGGTCGACACGTAGATCGTGAGACAGCGATTCTTCCTGAATATGTATCCCCCCTTGTCAAAGGAATGCTAGGCAATGACGTTGAGTTCGAGAAGGAATGGTACTCAGTTTATACATTCCGATGCTGCCGAATGGAAAAATTTGTTGAGGGTCCAGTTATCTTTGTTGGAGACAGTGCACATCTCGTATCGCCGTTCGGAGCGCGAGGCGCAAATAGCGGCTTGGCTGACGCAGACAATATCGCTTGGAAACTAGATTACGTCCTTCGAGGAGTTGCATCGCGTAAACTGATTGAAACTTATAACGAGGAACGGGTGCCAGCGGCAGACGAAAACATCCTCAATTCTGCACGTGCTACGGATTTTATGTCGCCGAGAAATCAAGCCTCACTAAGCTTCAAAAACGCCGTGCTTGAACTGTCTGCCAATTTTGAATTTGCTCGCCCATTCATAAATTCTGGTCGGTTATCAGTTCCAACTCCATACAAATCAAGCTCTCTTTCTACACCGGAAAAGTATCCTTGGAGTCCCGGACCTAGACCAGGAGACGTTTGTGTTGACGCTCCTTTGGGACAAAATACTGAGTCTTGGATACTAGAATCTCTAGGTAACGATTTCAAAATCCTGCAATTTGGTAATACACGGACAGAATTTGAGTTAGAAACAATTACCGTACCTAAAGATTCGTCGGCAGCTTCACTATATGGAGCAGAAGACGGTGCCACATATTTGATACGCCCGGATCAAGTCGTTGCAGCCCGTTGGAAGTACTGCACTTCGCAGGACGTTTCTTTAGCCTATCAGAAAGCTCTCAAGCATGACTAAACTGACACGGAAAACAAACCTGACAGCGCATGATGATCTTTACGAAAAAATCATTGACTTGCAGGAAAATTTGTCCGATGAGGAACGCAACAAGGCAAACGCCAAACTTATACTGTTGCTGATGAATCACATAGGTGACTTAGAGGTCATAAAAGAGGCGATACATATTGCTGATCCTCGCACGGATTGAACATTCAAATAGAAACCATCAGATCAAAAATTTGTTCAACGGAAAGGTTCTACTTCACGGAACGTCAGCAACAGATTCAAAGTTTATTGCTCCACTAATTCTGAAGGCTAGACTTATTTCGACAGAAAACATGAACAGTTAATGCACTTCAGTTTCCATCTAGGTAGAAACTTTTGAGTTATAGAATGAAATTCCATGTTTCCGAATTTTACGGCTGGAAATTTAGGTTTCAGCACTAGATGCCACTTTAGATTTAAAAGCGTTTATGCGCCTTATTTCAGGGTTGGTGTTCAAGCAATTGTCTTAAACGGGTCGAACTGCATGATCCGTGAGTGAGCACTCACAATTATCTAGCCTGCAACTTTCCTTTCTGTTCTCACAAATTTGCACAAGCAGACAGGAATACATTACTTGAAACAAAATTTCCGTTTATATCCGAGCCGTGAGACTCATTTAGATACATTGATTTAACCGGACATCCCTGCTTTTCGCGCACGATCGGCGGCAAAAGCCGCCAAGGGGGCGACTCGCTCTTCCATCAATGCTGCAGACTCATTGGAGGCCGTTCCATCACGTACTCGTCCGACAATACCTTGACATATAGCCCCTAATCTAAAAGCATTATAGGAAAAATAATAGTCCAACTCAGGAAGCCCGTCACGCCCTGTATGAGAACAGTACAAAGAAGTATACTCCTCTATATTGGGAATACCATGCTCTTCCAAATTCTCTATGTCTGCTATTGCTCCCCTATTCGGATCGTTGCTAGGCATGACCCAGTTCGTCAGATGGTACGTAAAATCTGCTAGGGGATCACCTAATGTGCTTAACTCCCAATCCAGAACTGCTACGACTTTCGGCTGAGTTTCATGTAAAATCATATTATCCAATCGATAATCGCCGTGAACAATTGTCGTTTTATCGCCCGGAGGAATGTTCTTAGGTAACCAATCAATCAAAGCATCCATATCCGGTATTTTCTTCGTTTCTGAAGCGACATACTGCTTTGTCCACCTATGAATTTGACGCGCTACGTAGTCTTTCTCTTTTCCGAATCCCTCTAGTCCTGCTTTGCGCCAATCAACATTATGTAAATCGGCAAACGTTTTTACCTTCGCTTCATATATCGCTCTGCGTTCTGATGGCTCACTGTCTGGCAACGTTCCATCCCATTGTATTCGTCCTTCAACCATATCCATCACGTAAAACATAGTTCCTATTACGTCGGTATCCTCACATAAACCGTACGGTCTCGCGACGGGATATCCGAGCGGATACAACGCCGATATCACACGAAATTCTCGATCTACTGCGTGAGCACTTGGCAAAAGCTTTCCAGGGGGTTTGCGACGAAGTACATACTTCTTGGTGGGTGTAACAAGCTGGTAGGTTGGATTTGACTGACCACCTCTGAACTGTCTAACTTCTAATGGTCCTACGAATCCATCGACATGGGTATTCATCCATTCGAAAAGGTTTGATTCATTGAATCGATGTGTTTCAGCAACTTCTTTCGTGCCGGTGAACATTTCTTGAGCGTTACCGCCGTGTACCATTTGACAACTCTCAGTTGGAGGTTAAAAGATCAATCATGGAGCAAATTTCTATTGATATATGGGTTCGCTCTAAACGAAAATCTATCGCAACTACATTTTTCATTCTACCACTTCTACTCGTTTTTGTTTATTTCTTGCAAAGCAATCTGAGTCACAGAGGTTGTAACACTACCTAGGTGTAGCCAAAACAGAGCAAGTTTGATTGAATCGAAGAACTGTAAACATCTCTAGCGACTATCCAGACTAATCTGCCTCAATTTTGAATAGGTAATCTCCAGGGTACTCATAGCCATCTAAATATCGAAGGTCTCCGTTATCAGAAACAGAAAAAGCTGAATATCCAAACTCGAACATAAAATTAAAAAGATCATTGGGTTGATAGCCATATTTTTTTGTCCATCTTTCTTCAATTTCCATATACCAAAGGGGCTGTTGAGTCTTAATAACCTCGACGGCACCTTTAACGACATTGAACTCGCCGCCTTCGACATCAACCTTCAGCAATCCGATGTTCAATCCCTGACGGTCTTTACAAAACGTATCTAACTTCATAACAGAGACTTGTTGACTAACGTGTTCCCTCTCCAAATCCCCTCCAATTTGCGAGAGTCCTATCCCCATAGAACCGGCATCTTTCAAAGGCGTTTTAAGTACACTTGTGCTATCTTCATCGCCTAACCCCGCTTCAACGATTTCGACATTCTTAAAGTTTCGTACAACTGAACGCAAGATACTTAAACAATAATCCCCCGGCTCAAATGCAATGACATTCACATGCCCGCTATGAGCAGTCGCGAATTCTTTGGTCAGCAGACCAACGTTAGCTCCCACATCAATTATTGTGCAATCTGCTGGAACCATAGATGCCAGCATCAAAGACCGCTTTCGTTCTTTATGTCGGTATTTTGCCTTCAAGTAGTGAGCGATCCATCGACACTTTTGTCGAAAAGGAAGTTTAGAAAAGTAATCAGATGACTTAGACATAGTTAGCTGTTCCGATCACGGATACTAAGACAGCGCCCGCCAAGCAATATCGCTACGGTAAAACCCATTAGAGAAGTCCACGCAATTTACTCCTTGGTAGGCTTTGGCTACAGCAGAGGTTAGGGTGTCACTTCTAGCCGTCACCGCAATCACTCGTCCTCCTGTAGCAACTAAATTGCCAAGAGGATCAATATCAGTTCCTGCATGAAACACGGTTACCCCTTTTATAGCATTTGCGAGTTCAATTCCATTCAATCTTCCACCTTTAATATACTTATCCGGATACCCTTGATTCGCCATGACTACCGTGGCTGTTGGTTGGAACTCCTCAAGTTTCAAAAAATCTTCAAACTCACTTTCTGCTCCACTCAGACTGCCCGATGCACATGCAATCAATACTGGAACTATATCACCCGTTAGACCAGCCATGAGAACCTGGCATTCGGGATCACCGAATCGAGCATTAAATTCCACAACTTTTGGGCCTTGCGCGGTAATCATAAGTCCAACATAAAGAACACCTCTGTATGGATTTCCATCCTCCGCCATCCCCTGAATAATCGGAGAAATTATCTCATCCTTTATTTTCTCCATAAGCATTCCATCAACAATTGGAGCGGGGGCGTAGGCTCCCATACCCCCCGTATTTTTGCCAGTATCTCCTTCACCAACTCGTTTATGATCTTGCACAGGCGGAAGACAGATATAAGCGTTTCCATCTGTAAGCGCAAATACACTAACTTCCTCGCCTTCCATAAATTCTTCGATAACTAGCGACGAGGATGCCTCGTTGAACTTTCCCGACAACATTGCGTCCACTTCCGCTTCCGCCTCGCGCAATGACTCGAGAATTACTACTCCTTTTCCAGCAGCTAACCCATCGGCTTTTAAAACATAAGGGGGCTGCATCGTCGCTAAAAAGGATTTCGCGTCAGCAGAATCACTGAACTGACCGTAGGACGCTGTCGGCACCCCGTAAGCGGACATTCTTTCCTTAGCGTAACTTTTAGATGATTCGAGTTGAGACGCAATTTGACTTGGCCCAAAGACATCAAAACCTGTTGCCGTTATGGCATCTGATACTCCGACAACTAGGGGAGCTTCAGGCCCTACGACAACTAGATCCGGCTCTAGCTGTTTTACTAGTTTTACGACCATTTCAGGGTCATTCACGTCGATTTCAAAACACGGACCAATCTTATCCATTCCTGGATTTCCGGGGGCGCACCAAACCTCTTGAACCCAAGAGGATTGGGCTATTTTCCACGCCAAAGCGTGTTCTCTACCACCGCTACCGAGAATAAGGATGTTCATAAAGTTCTTGCAGAATTAGAAAAAAAGTACAATTTAGGAAATATGTCTACAAATCAACAACCTAATCTGCGCGAGTTTACCGTATCTGAGCTTGCCTCGTCGATAAAATCGACAATTGAGAACAGCTTTGATCGGGTAAAAGTGCGCGGCGAACTCAGCGACGTTTATCGTGCGGGAAGCGGTCATCTATACGCAAATTTGGTTGAAGGGAAAACAAAAATAAAAATTACTATGTGGAGATCACAAGTTGCTCGATTACAGATTGAAGTGAAGGAGGGCATGGAAGTAGTAATTGAAGGCCGACTAACTACGTTCGCTGAGCAATCTACGTATCAAATCAACGCTTTTACGATTCGACCCGTCGGAGAGGGCGAATTACTAGCTATGTTAGAAGAACTAAAGAAGAGACTACATTCAGAAGGCCTATTTAATTCTATCCATAAAAAACCCCTGCCTACTTTACCCAAAACCATCGGAGTCGTGACATCTCGTGAAGGGGCTGTGATTCACGATATACTTCACCGAGTGCAAGACCGCTTTCCAGTACGTGTGATTCTATGGCCTACTTTGGTTCAAGGTGACATTGCACCTAGGCAAATAGAATACGCGATTAAGGGATTCAACGAAATACAGGACGATAGTCGGCCTGACGTTTTGATCGTGGGACGTGGGGGTGGATCAGTTGAAGATCTTTGGGCGTTTAATGCGGAGAATGTTGCGAGAGCGGCCTTTAATAGCGACATTCCAGTAATATCTGCTGTCGGTCACGAAAGCGACTCATCTATCCTTGATTTCGTTGCCGATGTTAGAGCGCCTACGCCAACGGCAGCTGCGGAAATGGCGGTTCCCGTGAGGCAAAAACTAGTCGAACAAGTCGGTAACTTGGAGCATCGGCTCGGACGTTATTTGACCTATTCAATTTCAAAATACAAAGATAGACTCAAAGCGGCCAAACTTCCGCGCCCGGAAACCGTAATTGATATGAAAAGGCAAAAACTCGAGAAATTAAAACTGTCGTTAAGCCATGCTCTAAGAGTTGCTACCCAAGAGAAACGTTTGAGGTTCTCTCGTGCATCCGCCCGTCTGAGAACTGAAACGCTTCAATCAGACATCTCCAGAAAATCTGACGACCTCTCCAAATTAGCAAAACGGTTACAGCCTGCTACTCAGAGATCATTGGAGACAAAAATGCAACGGCTGTCCGCGATGAACAAAATGCTTATGAGCCTATCTTACAAATCCACGCTCAACAGGGGATTCGCTGTCGTTCGTAATGGATACCCAGATGATAACGAGGAATTACAAATTTTGAGTACCGTCGACGAAGTCAAGGAAGCAGAAGGACTTCAAATAGAATTTCAAGATGGAAAAATTGAAGTTCCTAGTCCACGGAGACGCTCGATCCTTTAGAAAACGCCTATCCTTAGGTTAACTTAACCTTCACAGCATTTCCAGTTGTAGAATCGACGGAGATAGAATCACCGGATTTGACCTCTGTATCGCATTCAGCTGACCATTCGGTGTCACCAATTTTTACTCTTCCTCTTCCCGCTTGAAAATCGGAAACGGCTATTCCTTTAGTTCCGATCAATCGATCCATTCGCTTATTCAAAATACTATCGTCTGGATTGTCTTCGCGAAACCTAGACAAGTATGTCCTACTAATGAAAACAAGTGCTACCGAAACAACCGCAAAGAAAACTAACTGTACCCGCCAATCTGGAATAACTAGCGAGAGCAACATCGTCAATATTGCGCCTACTGCAATCCATAAAAAATCATAAGTTCCTACGCTCATCTCTATTCCGATGAGGACAACTACCAATATAAGCCAGTGCCACCAAACTAGCCCGCCGGTCAACATTTCCATCATTGTTCATTCTCCCCACTATTTACCGGCTTTGCTACCAAGACTACGAATGCCATCAAGCATGCCTGTTAGGGATGAAAACTCGGCAGGAATGACAACAGTTCTTTGTTGATCGGCCGATGCCAATTTTTCGAATGCTTGAACGTACTGCTGACCTAGAAAGTAGTTGATCGCGTTTATATCCCCTTCGGCAATAGACTTACTAACCATATCAGTGGCTTTTGCTTCAGCTTCAGCTTGCCGCTCCCGCGCCTCTGCATCCCTGAACGCTGCCTCTCTTCGACCTTCTGCTTCTAAAATTTGACTCTGCTTGAGACCTTCAGCCTTCAAAATCGCGGATTGCTTCTCTCCCTCTGCAGACAAAATCTCGGCGCGCTTCAACCTTTCCGCCTTCATCTGCCTTGCCATGGCTTCCGTTATATCTTCTGGCGGCGTTAGGTCGGCAATCTCAATTCGAGTAACTTTAACACCCCATGCATTAGTCGCCTCGTCAACTACTGTAAGCAATCTGGCATTGATTTCATCCCGATTGGACAACACCGAATCTAAATCCATTGAACCCACAACTGTTCTTATGTTGGTAAGAGACAGATTGGTAATGGCATGCGTTACATCTCTCACTTCATAGGCGGCAGACGCGGCATCTATGACTTGAATAAACACCACAGCATCACACTTAACCATTGCATTATCGCGGGTAATCACATCTTGTGTCGGAATATCGAGTACCATCTCCATCATACTGATTCGATGACCAATCCGATCAAACAGCGGATTGATGATATTCATACCCGGGTTGAGAACTTTGGAAAATTTTCCAAATCGTTCAACCGTCCAGTTCCAGCCTTGAGGAACAAATTTTAGACCGCGGTATACAAATAGTAACGCAACCGCGACAATAATACCGACAACTATGATAGCGCCATTCATTTTGATCTCCTGAATATATATACCAAACTCATATAGTAATCTTTCGCGTCACTTCAAGTGCCGCGAAGACAAATATATGCCCGACTATGACGAAATCCTCCTTATCAAAAGGTAAAAGACCCACCTCGTAAACAAGTAAGGCCTAAACTCTCCCATCAAATTTTAGTCTATTTCAGTTGATTCAAAAGGTAATCGGCACTAGACACTTCGTAACTGCCACCCTTTTCAACATTAAGTTCTTTCACAACACCATTCTCTACCAACATCGAATATCGCTGAGACCTAGACCCCATTCCAAATCCCGAGGCATCCATATCGAGTCCCATAGCCTTTGCGAAACCGCCGTTTCCATCGGCTAACATTCTGATCTTGCCATTAACTTCGCTGGTACTACCCCAAGCGTTCATCACAAAAACATCATTCACCGAGGTGCAAACAATCTCATCTATACCTTTAGCCGCTAAATCTTCCGCCTTGTCAATAAATCCGGGTAAATGCTTTACTGCACAAGTTGGCGTAAACGCGCCGGGAACTGCAAACAAAGCAACCTTTTTCTTAGAAAAAACATCAGAAGTTTTAACAGTTACAGGGCCTTTAGTGGTCATTTCCATCAACGTCGCTTCTGGAATCGAATCACCTATTGAAATTGTCATAATTTTTCTCCATCGAGGTGTTGAACATGTTGTGTCGCAGAACAGACTATCTGAACTTCGAATTTCTGCATTATTTTTTGGTGCAGTGAAGGCTACTCCAAGCACAAAGGCTGATCTAATATCCCTTTTGAAAAACAGAAATATATCTCTATAGTATTCACTTAAAGTGGAATTTGTCAAATAATTTATTGTACAAGTAACTTCGACATTTGATTCCGTACTCGAAAAATTCTCGATCCTGCAACGCTCCAGCCAATTCACAGCACAACTTTAGTTCACAGTTTTTTGTTTTGGTTGATGCAACTTGATTCACTCAAACTTACAAAGTTCTCCGTCCCGAATCGTCATGACTCGATCCATTCGCTCAAATAGTTCTCTGTTGTGGGTAGCGACGAGAACTGACGCATTTTTCTCGCGAACTATTTCGATAAATGCCTCAAATACCCGGTTAGTTGTATCCCAATCTAGATTACCCGTCGGTTCATCAGCAATAACTAAATTTGGATCGTTTGCCAGCGCCCGAGCAATTGCAACGCGTTGCTGTTCTCCTCCAGATAATTGTGCCGGCTGATGTTTCTTTCGTTCACTTAACTTCATTCGCTCTAAGAGATCATTTGCTTTTCGAGTCGCTTCTTTTCGCGACGTTCCGGCTGTTAGTAATGGCATAGCAACATTATCGACGGCATTAAATTCCGCTAGTAAATGATGAAACTGATACACAAATCCCAACTTTTCTCGTCTTAGTCGGGTACGCCTACGATCGCTAAGTTCACCACAATCTGCGCCCTGAAACATTATTTTACCTTGGTCTGGTCGATCCAAGAGTCCTGCAATATGTAGTAAGGTTGATTTTCCGGATCCGGACGGGCCGACAAGTCCAACAAGCTCACCTTCTGCGACCTCTAAATTAATATTTCTCAACACGTCCAACTCTCGGTCGCCGCTCTTAAAACTGCGCTTTACTCCTTCTAACTGCAATACAAATTTTGTCATTATTCAAATCTTAATGCTTCTACAGGATCGATCGATGCACCGCGCCAAGCTGGCCATATCGTCACGAGTACCGACATGCACATTGCCCAGAACGTTGCAATTATAGCAGTGGGATAATCTAGCTTTGCGGGTAATCCGCTAAGACCATACACTTCGGCCGAAAAAATTGGTCCGCCTCCAACCGTAGAACTAATAAGGTTCAAGCCTGCTTCAACTGCTGAAATATTGAGTACAGTTAGGAGACCTAAAGTAAATCCGGACAAAGCCCCAGCAAATCCCAAAAAAGCTCCAATTAATATAAATACCCGCATCATCATTCCGCGACCTGCTCCGATCGTTCTTAATATAGCTATGTCTCTCGTTTTGTTTTTAACTAACATTACGACACCTGTAATGATATTAAGCGAGGTTATTGATACCAAAACAAGCATCACAACTAACATCATCATTCGCTCAACATTTAAAGCATTAAACCAAGACGAGCGCTGTCTTTTCCAATCGTAAATGTAGTACATAGGACCAATAGAATTGCGTATCTCTCGCATAACGGAAGGCGTAGCGTCCGGATCGGTAACTCTAATATCTAAGGTCTGCGCTTCACTAGGAAATTTTGCTAGTATTCTGCCCTGCTCTAGCGGCATGAAGATAAACAAGGAATCGAGTTCGACACTCCCTGTTGTGAATACATTTGCGACTTCGTAAGCTTTGGACCTAGCGAATGCTCCTCCCACTGTTTGATTAGTATGAGGAACCAAAATAGTAACCTCATCTCCTGTCACTAACCCTAATTTACTGGCAAGCACTCTGCCAATGAGAATTTGATTTCCACCATATCTTCCTTGCCCGTAACCACCAGCTAGTATCGCATCGTATTGCTCATTTAAGAACGGTAACGATTTTAACCCATCGCTAGGTAGTGCCTTAATAGCCGCTCCTTCCGCCCGGCCACGATAAGCCACCAACACCGTCTGCGCAATGTAAGGATTAGCACTCTCAACGTTGGGCAGTGACCTAACTGTTTCGACAACCTTTTCTACTTCAGTCTTCGTTAAACCTTCAACTTCGACGTAAATATGAGGTTGACCTCCCAATACAGCTTCCAATAGTTTAGTTCGAAAGCCTTCCAAAACTGACATCGTTGTTATCAAAGCCCAAACTGCGAGTGCGATCCCTACAAATGAAATTACCGAAATAAGCGAGGCACCGCCGTGTTCGCGTTTTGCAAATAAGTACCGCCATGCCAAACTACGTTCAAAAGCACCAAACCAAGGGCGCGAATTGCTACGGACAGAATCCTTCACATCGCCCTTTTGTAATGTTGCCTCGGTATCAGTCCCATTCGACATTAGATTTGCAGAATCTTTCCTAGGGCATCGGAAAAAGCGACTTCTGCTTTCTCATTTGAACCACGGTTTTTTAGTTCAACAGTTCCTGCCTCTACTCCGCGTGGCCCGACCACGATTTGCCAAGGTAGGCCAATCAAATCCATCCGGTTGAACTTAACCCCAGCCCTTTCGGTGGTATCATCAAACAATACGTCTAACCCTTTACTGTTGAGTTCATCATATATCCTAGAACAAACTTTATCCGTTGTGGAATCTCCTGATCTCAGGTTAACAAGACCGACATCAAACGGACTAACGGCCTTAGGCCAAACAATGCCAAATTCGTCATGACTGGCTTCTATAATTGCCCCAACAAGACGCGAAATCCCAATACCGTATGACCCTCCATGGACTGCAACTGGTTCAGAATCTTCTGTCTGCACGATCGCCTTCATAGGCTCTGAATACTTAGTTCCGAAATAAAATATATGACCAACTTCAATTCCACGTCCCTTAACTTGGCGCTCAGATGGAACTTTAGAAAAGGCTTCTGCGTCGTGTTTTTCTTCCGTTGCAGCATAAAATTTTGTTCTCTTTGACATTTCTTCTGAAAGATCCGACTCAAAATCTAGATTGATGCCAGGAACAGGAATATCCAGCAAATCTCGATCACAGTAAACCTCACTTTCACCCGTATCAGCAAAAATGATAAACTCGTGACTTAATTCTCCTCCGATAGGTCCTGTATCTGCTTGCATTGGAATGGCTTTCAACCCCATCCTGTCGAACGCATTCAAATAAGCACAAAACATTTTTTGATAGGACGTTCTCGCACTTGCTTCGTCTAAATCAAAACTGTAGGCATCTTTCATTAAAAACTCTCGACCTCGCATTACCCCAAACCGAGGACGTATCTCATCTCTGAATTTCCATTGGATATGATAGAGATTGACCGGTAACTGCCTGTAGGACTTAACGTAGGCTCTTATGGCATCTGTGATCATATCTTCATTTGTAGGGCCGTAGAGCATATCTCGCCCTTGCCTATCTGTTATCCGGAGCATTTCAGGACCGTAATCTTCGTACCGACCTGTTTCATGCCAAAGATCGGCCTGCTGGATAGTTGGCATGAGCATTTCTATTGCACCGGCTCTATCCATTTCCTCCCGGACGATCTGCTCGACTTTCTTTAGGACTTTATATCCTAAAGGCAACCAAGTGTAGATACCAGCCCCATTCTGACGGATCATGCCGGAACGGATCATCAGTTTATGAGATGCTATCGATGCATCACTGGGTGCGTCTTTCAAGACGGGTAAAAAATAACGAGATAAACGCATGATAATTTCTGCTTTGCAGGAGCTGAAAAACACTCACCATTCAAAGTTCTAAATCAATGATATAGTCAAATAGAATACTATTACAATAAACAGTGTTAATGAAATTGCGGCGTACGTTGCCCACTTCACCTTTCGAATCAAATTAGATTGACTAGGAGCCCCGGCCTCAGTTCCATCAGTTACCTTACCAGACTCAATTTGACTTCGAACTCCGATTGGCAGTGCTACAAACAACGATATCCACCACGTCAGCACAAAAATTACAAATATTTCGAAAATGCCCATTTTTAATTTACCTTTTAGACTAATCCACACCTAGTGCTTTGGAGTTTCCATAAGTTCAATCAAAACTCCATTAGAATTTTTCGGATGAACGAATATAACGGGAGTCCCATGAGCGCCAATTCGTGGTACTCCCAGAACAGTTGCACCTCTGTTGGTCATTTCGCGATTCGCCTGCTCTATATCAACAACCTCAAAGCAGACGTGATGTTGCCCGCCTTTTGGATTTTGTTGTAAAAATTTTGTCAGAGGCCCATCGGACCCCAAAGGTTCTATCAATTCTATTTGACTGTTCGGTAGGTTGACGAAGCAAACCTTAACCTTTTGTTCCAAGAGTTCAAACGGATCAACTATATCCGTAACGCCATACAGCGTATCATAAGTTGAAATTGCCTCGTGCAGGTTCGGCACAGCGATTCCAACGTGATTTAAACGCCCTATTTGAAAATTACTCATAATCGACATCCTCCATTAATGTGAGGTCTATTACAGGTCTTTTGCCGAAAATACTGAAAGCGGCGGTTTTGAGAAACCTTACGACGGATTCATAAATGTCCTCCTCTGAACCTTTTCCTGCTCCGTACTTCTCAAGTGCCTCAGTAGCAATTCCTTCCAAGTTACGGACCGATTCGTCAGCAACACGACCATCGTCTTCTGCTAAACCTCTGACGGTGACATAAGGGCCAATTACGCAGTGACCTTCATCATCAAGTACCGCGCTAACATGAATGTATCCGTTTTGAGCAATCTTATTTCTTTCTCGGATTGCCGGTGACCCAATCGGAACGAGTTTCGTTCCGTCTTTGCATAATCTTCCGGATTTAACTGTTTCTATCACCTCAAGCGGAAGACTCCGGGGCGCGAGGCGAACGAGTTCACCATTTCGCGGAGTGATCGTGTTTTTTACATTTAACGATTTAGCATATCTCGCGTGTTCAATAATATGCCTCCTCTCGCCGTGAACCGGTACTGAAATTCTTGGTTTGATCCATCCGTACATTCGTTGCAGTTCATCTCTACAAGGGTGGCCAGAGACGTGTATCGTGTCAGATTCCATACTATCCGTAATCACCTGTACTCCTCTATCGGCTAAGGCATTATGTAACGCGTAGATTCGTTCTTCGTTCCCAGGAATAACGCGGGAGGAAAATATAACAGAGTCGTCTTGATCAAGTTTAACTTGTTTATGACGACCAAACGCAATTCTAGTTAACGCTGCCTTGGGTTCTCCCTGACTTCCGGTACAAAGGTATAGTACCTTGTCAGGAGGTAGGTTAGCAGCCGCCGCTTCACCGATGGTTTTGTAACGCCTTTTAATAACTTTCGTTTTTGTTGCCGCTTCGTAAATGTTTCGCATCGACCGTCCTATAAGACAGACCTGTCTTTCAGCTTTATCTGCCGCTTGCAAGACACTTTTTACTCTAGCAACATTCGACGCAAATGTGGTTACTGCAACTCTACCCGTTTGTTTGGCAATAAGCTTTTCCAAGGCTAACGCAACGGTACTTTCAGAACCTGCCTCTCCTTCCTCAAATACGTTGGTCGAATCACATACCATCGCTAGTACGCCTTTTTCTCCAAGCTTCTTCAACTTTGTTTCATTGATCGTCTGCCCAAGCATTGGCTCAGGGTCGATCTTCCAATCCCCAGTGTGTAGAATCGTCCCCAAAGGAGTCCGAATCGCGAGAGCAGACGGTTCTGGAATCGAATGTGTCAAACGGACATAAAGAACATTAAAGGGACCAGCGACCACAGTTGCGCCCATCTTAACGGTATTAAGACGAGTAAAATCTTCCTCAGCCTCCTCCAACTTTTTATCTACTAAATAGGAAGTAAATGGCGTAGCATATATCTTTGGATTGCAATCGAAAGCACTGGCAAGTAAGCCAACAGCGCCAATGTGATCTTCGTGAGCGTGGGTAAGGAAAATTGCCTCAATTTGTTTATCTTTTAGGTAGCTTGGATTAGCACACACTAAATCTATTCCAGACCAATCTGCGTCTCCGAACGTCACTCCCATATCTACAATAATCCAGCGACGATTATCCGGCGGACCATAACCATACGCATTGAGATTCATGCCAATTTCATTACAACCACCAAGAGGTAGAAATACGAGTTCGTCGGTATTATTATTTTCCACGATTCTATCCTAAATTGCGCCGATACACTTCAAGTAAACCGTTCATAGTTATATCGGAATCAAAAATGTCTATTTCATTGCTTTCGTTACGAAATAATGATGCTATGCCTCCCGTTCCTATAACCTTCATGTCTTCATGATACTCTTCCCTAATTCTTCGAATTAACCCGTCTATTAATTCCAAATAGCCTATAAAAATTCCAGACTGCATTGCCGACACTGTGTCCTTTCCAATAACACTGAATGGTTTTTTTATTGCGACTCTCGGTAGGCTCGCTGCCGCTTCGTGAAGAGCTTGCATTGATAAGGTTAATCCGGGAGCTATAATACCGCCTTCAAACCCACCATCACTACCTACTATATCGAAAGTCGTTGCCGTACCACTATCAACAACAATTAACGGACCGCCATGAGATATAAATGCTCCCACCGCATTAACAAGTCTATCTGCCCCAACTTGATCGGGACTTTTCACTCTAACGTCAATTTGTAGCCGAACATCGTCTTCGCCGATGAACTTTGGTTCAAATTTAAAATATCGACGACACAAGTTTCTAAAATGAAACTGTCCGTGAGGTACAACACTGGAAATAAAGCAGGATTTAATGTCAGAAAACTCAACGTTTTCAAGTTTGAATAATTGTCCGAGCCATACCGCATAATCATCAGCTGTTTGCCGCGAATCCGTTGCGCTACGCCATTGAACGCGACAATGGTCGCCTTCATATAGACCGAACACAGTGTTCGTGTTGCCAACATCAATCAACAATAGCACAGTTTGATTCTCCGAAATCCTAAAACTATTCTAAGTCCGAACAATTTAATATTCTATTTAATTAACGGTTCTTTTACAACAGAAACGTCCCCAGCCCTTACAATCTGAACTCTACCGTCTGACAAAATGAGACGTAAAGCTCCATCATCCTCTATATCCTTGAAAATTCCATCAACTGTTTTGTTGCCTATCCTAACAGAAATAAGTTTATTGAGACCTATAGCCATCGATCTCCAAACTGTTAAAATTTTTTGAAAATTAATTTTACTTTGTTTTAGACGACTTTCGAAACGTTCTTTTAGTATAATAAATACACTATTGATATCAATATTTTTTTGATCGCACTCTTTCGACAGACAGGTTACCAACTGCTCTGCTGCACGAGGAGCGACGTTAACATTAATTCCTATTCCACACGCCACCCAGAATTCGGAATCTCCACACTTTCCTGTTTCCACGAGGATTCCACAAATTTTTGCATTATCAACGAACACGTCGTTTGGCCATTTTAGATTTACTTTTATTCCTGGGCAAAGAGCAATGATCGTATCCGCTACCGCAATACTTGCGATAAACGGAACCCGAGTCGCTTCGTGTAAACCGTTAGGTTCTTTGAATAGAGCCGTAGCATAAAGATTTCCTTGTGGAGACATCCACGTCCGTCCTAATCTACCTTTGCCAAGATTTTGTTGTTCCGCTAAAATCCACTGATCTACAAACAAAGAGTGTCTCGCGATCCTTGACGCTTCTATGTTCGTACTGTCAAGCACCTTAAAACGCTTTACAAGCCAATTTTCGTCAGACACCTTATAAACCTGTCACTGCTACGTTCGTTACTGACTGAATAGTTCCACTAAAGAGAAATAAGGCGATACATAAAAATGCCGATGCAAAAATCGTTGTTAACACAACGGAATCTGTTCGTTCAAAATGTTCAGATGATTCACTTTTTTGCACCCAAACGATAAATATCAATTTTAAATAATAACCGAACGCAACGACCGAAGAAAATATCAGAACAATCACTAGAGGAATAAGATCGGCTTGTAAGGCCGCCTCCAAAATTCCTAGTTTTCCAATAAAGCCAACGGCAAGAGGGAATCCTGATACCGAAACAATAAGTATAGTAAATGCGATCGCTAAATTCGTTCGACTCTTTATCAGTCCAGCAAGTTCGGAAATTTCTTCGACCATAGATTCTTTTCGCCGCATTGCCAACACCACACCAAACAGACCTAGGGAAGCAATGGCATAAACTCCCATAAAAAGCAGTACTGCTCCAGCTCCAAGCTCGGGTCCTGCCGCGACAGCAACCAACGCATAGCCAACATTCGCAATCGAAGCATATCCCAACAGTCGTTTTAAGTTCGTTTGGAGAAGAGCCCCAAACGCTCCAATTAACATGGAAAGGGCTGCTATGATAGAAATTATAGGCCTCCAATCTTCATACGCTGAGGAGAAAGCTGTATACATTACATTTGCGAAAAGAACAACACCTATAAATTTGGGAGCAGTAGCGAAGAACGTTACTACAGGAGTTGGAGCGCCTTGATATACGTCAGGTGTCCAAACGTGCATTGGCGCAGCAGACACCTTGAACGCCAATCCGGAGATCATTAAAACCATTCCGAATTGAAATCCTATATCTATTTCAGCAGAAGCTATGTCGTCAAATCGCGTTGATCCCGTAAATCCATATACAAGGGAAGCACCATAAATCAGAATTCCTGACGCTAAAGCACCTAAAACAAAGTATTTCAGTCCGGCTTCTGACGATTGAACGTCTTTTCTATTATACGCCGCCAATACATAAGACGATAGACTTAGAATCTCGATTCCTAGGTACAAAACCATTAAATCTGCCGCTGATAACATCACTCCCATTCCAAGACATGCGAATACGATCAACAGAGGATATTCATATCGAGATATTTTCTCCTTCTCCAAAAACCCCTTTGCCATTAATATTGCCACTCCGGCAAAAGCATATCCGACAATTTTTGCTAAGTTAACAAACTGATTTGTCCTTACCATGCTATCAAAAGCGTCACCACCTTGAAAGAAAACCAGTGAAAGTCCGGATCCGATAAAGAGTGTAACAGCCCCAGCTATATACGCCCATTTGGTAAAACTGTCTTTCCAAATTGCACCGACGACAACTGCCGTTATTCCAGCAAAAGCCAGCCAAAGATCAGGGGCTAGCGTAACAAATACAGGGTTCCAGTCGATCATCTCTCTATCTCCGACCGACTATTGCCAGAATCGATTCTGTCGACTGACTTGTCATATCCTGAACCAACCAAGGCGCAACGCCTAGTAAAAGTGTTCCCACCGCCAGAACGGATAAAATAAATATTTCCCGTCTATCCATAGGTAGTAATCCCTCTAATCGACTGTTATTGCGAGGGCCTAAAGCTGTTTCACGATATAACCTTAGCATATACACCGCAGAAAGAATTACACCTAAGGCTGCGCCTACCGATGCCCAACGGGCTTCTTCAAACGCCCCTACCATGGTTTGTAACTCGCCAACAAAACCCGAGGTAGCTGGCAAGCCCACATTTGCCATTGAGAAAATCATGAATAGCGTTGCAAAGTAAGGCATTACATGAGCTACTCCGCCATATTCTGCTATCTCTCTCGTGTGTTTTCGATCGTAGAGTACGCCAACGATCAGAAATAACGCAGATGAAATTAGCCCATGACTAATCATCTGGAATGTTGCTCCTTGGATTCCCAATTCATTAAACGAAAATATACCAAGAACTACAAATCCCATGTGCGCAACTGAAGAGTACGCAATCATTTTCTTCATGTCATTCTGTTGATAAGCGACCAGCGAAGTATACACGATTGCAACGACAGCCAACGCAAACATGTAAGGTTGAAAAAACAAACTTGCGTCAGGAAACATCGGAAGTGAGAATCTTAGAAAACCATAACCTCCCATTTTAAGGAGTACTCCGGCCAAAATCACAGAACCGGCGGTCGGTGCTTGAACATGTGCGTCGGGTAACCACGTATGAACTGGCCACATTGGGAGTTTGATAGCAAATGAGGCCGCAAATGCGAGCCAAAGCCATATCTGTATCGGTAGTCCGAGTCGAAGGTTATGAAGTTCAGCTATATCTGAGGTGCCGGTTGCAAGGTATATGAATACGATCGCCGCGAGCATGAATAGCGATCCTGCTAATGTGTACAGAAAGAATTTGAAAGATGCCAACACACTTTGATTACCACCCCAAATACCGATAATAAAAAACATCGGTATCAGACCAGCTTCAAAGAAAATGTAGAACAAAACGAGATCTAACGAAACGAACACTCCAATCATGAATGTTTCTAGGATCAGAAACGCAACTACGTATTCCGTTATTCTCTGCTTTATCGTGTTCCAACTTGCTAAAATACATAACGGCATCAAAAATGTCGTTAGTAATATAAGAGACATCGAAAGCCCGTCGACACCAAGTTTATACTGAACTTTAGCAAACCAGCGCACCTCCTCCACTAAGGCGTATCCTGGAGCATTAAAATCAATTAAAAAGAAACAAAAAACCGCCAACACAAATGTTGAAACAGTAATCAGCAGTCCGGATTTCAAAACTCGCGATGACTCTTTAGAAAAACTATCATCCGACTGATCTTCTCCGCTCGCTAACTTTTCTCTGTTAATCGCGCTCACCAGCATGATTAATCCCGCTCCTAAGAGCGGTAAAAACGTCAACAATGACAGAAGTGGAATATCGTTAATCAATTTCCACCTCCCATCTGCCAGTATAAAATCCCGCCTAGGATCATTATTCCCAATATAATCGCGATCGCGTAATGATAGATATATCCGGTATGCATGCTCTTTACTTTACGCGAAAGTGTTATCGCAACATTATAAGCGCCCATCGGACCATACCGATCGATTAATTTTTCATCACCAACTTTCCAAAACATATTACTCAATACTCGCGTTCCTCTTACGAGAGTGTACTGATATAACTCATCAAAGTACCACTTGTTTTTGAACAAATTATATAACGGGCCACCTGAAGACTTGAGGCGATTGGGTAACCCCTTGTCAACAAAATAAGCATAGGTCGCTAGAGCAAATCCGAGTAATGTTGCAATTAAAGGAGTCCAGAACACCCAATCTGCTGTATGACCTTCTTTCAACTTCTTTATACCATCATAGACACTGTTTCCGTCTGACCAGTAGATGGCATCTCCCCAAAATTCCTTTGCAAAGGTTAACATCGGTCCAGCAAATATACCACCTGCAAAAATCGCCCCCAAAGCCAATAAACCTAGAGGAATCAACATCGAAAGTTCAGATTCATGTGGATGAGTTACTTCATGTGTCTCTTCCTCGGATTCTGTAACAACTCTATAATTTTTCTCTACCATGTCTTGACCATGGAAAGTCAAATATATCAGTCTCCACGAATAGCAACTTGTCAGAAAGGCTACGACCACGCCAATCCAGAATGCGGACATTCCGTACGTCACACCATTCTGGCCCGCAACAAATGCGCTTTCAATAATTGCGTCTTTTGAATAAAATCCGGATAATCCCCAAACGTTCGGCAAACCGACTCCAATAATCGCAACTGTTCCAATGAGCATCGCTGCATAGGTATACTTTTGATACTTTACCAACCCGCCTAGCTTCGTCATATCTTGCTGGTGATGTGAACCGTGAATTACGGAACCCGCCCCCAAAAATAGCAAAGCCTTGAAAAACGCATGTGTGAACAAATGGAACATAGCAGCTTCGTAAGCACCTATACCCGCTGCAAAAAACATATAACCTAATTGAGAACACGTTGAATATGCAATAACACGCTTGATATCGTTCTGAGCTAATCCGACTGTCGCTGCGAACAACGCTGTTACGGCTCCAACAATCGTTATAAAAGCTGATGCGAACTCGGTATGCTCGTATAATGGCGACATCAAGCAAACTAGATAAACTCCAGCTGTAACCATGGTAGCGGCGTGAATAAGCGCAGAAACAGGAGTGGGGCCTTCCATAGCATCGGGTAACCATACGTGCAACACAAACTGAGCAGACTTACCCATTGCTCCTACAAATAACAATACTCCAATGAGTTCCAGTGCAGGTACCTGAATACCTACAATACTAATCATTACCTCAGTTGGGGCAACTTCACCGAACGCCTGCCTCGCCGCAACTATGGACGCAAAAGAATTATCTCGCAAGGCTTGCAGTATTGGTCCGAGTTCGATTGACTTGAATACGAAGTAAACGCCCATAATTCCGAGTGCTAATCCGAAATCACCAACCCTATTAGTTATAAACGCTTTAATCGCAGCGGCGTTAGGGGTAATTTGCCTATCGTCAGGATAAACTTTGCTATACCAAAACCCGATAAGCAAATACGAAGCTAAGCCTACGCCTTCCCAACCAAAGAAAAGTTGAACCAAGTCATTCGCTGAAACAAGCATCAACATCGTAAATGTAAACAGCGATAAATATGAAAAGAACCGAGACCGATCTTCGGTTTCTGCCATATATCCCCACGAATATACATGAACTAGTCCTGACACGATCGTAACCACCGCCATCATAACGACAGATAACGAATCTAATCTTATCGACCAGGTAGACTGGAAATTGCCAATTTCCATCCATCGCAATAACGTAATGATACGTCCTGATTCGTTGAAACCACCTCCGAACGTAAATCCGACAAGTTGGACTAACGAGAGTACCGCCGCTAGTAATACAACTCCTGTTGTCAGCATCATTACTATAGAATCGATATTCTTTTTTATCTCCGCTTCCTTCGAAATTTTTGATGGTTTCTTGTTATTCTCGTTACTCTTGTTATCATTGTAGCTCCTATTGCTTTTTTCCTTTCTAATCTCCCCTTTCTGTTTATGAATAACAAAACTTGGACCGGCTAACTGCAATAGTCCGCCTACTAAGGCCGCTATACCTGACCCTAATACGATAAAGCAAATAAGAAAATCAGAACTGAGCATATCAAGTTTCCGGCATTAACCTCGTAACGACCGAATCTCTTCAACTGCAATACTGCCACGATTTCGAAAATAGACTACCAAAATCGCTAATCCGATCGCTGCCTCAGCTGCCGCTAATGTAAGCACAAGCATAGCAAATATTTGCCCTTCTATCGTTCCTGTAAAGACCGAAAAGGCAACCAAGTTAATGTTGACAGATAACAGTATCAATTCGATCGCCATCAGTATCACAATTATGTTTTTGCGATTTACAAAAACACCAATAACCCCAATTATAAACAGGGTCGCCGATAGGCCTAGATAATGAAAAATAGAAAGTTCCATAATCTATAATCCCGCACCTGGTTCTATATCAATAGCCTCAACTGTATCGTCGCGTCTTTTTGCAGTTTGTACAGCAACAGATTGACGTTTGATCCCTGGACGTTCTTGAAGAGTCAATACGATCGCACCTATCATTGCTACGAGCAGAGCAATACCTGATAATTGGAACAAAAGGATATAATCTGTATACAAAACTTGACCGATAGCCTCGGTATTGGTCTCAGCCCCGGGCATCGGGTTTTTTTCACTTCCTAATCTTTGGCCAGACGCAAAACTTGCAAACACAATTTCAGCACAAAATAAAATTCCTAAAAATAGGGCTAATGGCCAGTATCTTAACGTTCCCTTTTTTAACTCGGCAAAATCTACATCCAACATCATTACAACAAACAAAAACAAAACAGCTACAGCACCTACGTACACAACAACCAATAACATAGCTAGAAATTCTGCGCCAATTAAAATGAATAATCCAGCAGACGTGAAGAACGTCGTAACAAGCCACAGCACCGAGTGTACCGGATTACGCGCCACAATAACGAACAATGCAGCAACAGCCACTACAGTAGCTAAGATCCAAAAAGCTATAACATCCACTTATTTAACATCCTTAATTGTGAAACTCTTTTGCGAAATCGATTAATCACCGATAGGGTGAATCAATCTCCAAATTTTTTGCGATCGTGCGTTCCCATCGATCTCCATTCCTTAACAATCGTTCTTTATCATAATATAGCTCTTCACGGGTTTCTGCCGCAAATTCGAAATTTGGACCTTCAACGATTGCATCCACCGGACAAGCTTCTTGACAAAACCCACAGTAGATACACTTAACCATGTCGATATCATATCGTGTTGTCCTTCGAGACCCATCATCTCGTGGTTCAGCTTCTATTGTAATTGCTTGAGCAGGACATACGGCTTCGCAAAGTTTACACGCAATACAACGCTCCTCACCGTTTGGATATCTACGGAGTGCGTGTTCACCCCGAAATCTCGGACTAAGTGGACTTTTTTCAAATGGATAGTTGACCGTTGCCTTCCGTTGAAACATTTCCTTCAAAGCAATAACAAAAGCCGAGAAAAAATCTGTAAGCAAGGCACCTCTAGCCGCCTGAGCAATAGCCTTTACGGTCTCTTTCAGTTTAGCCTTAACCCCTCTATTGATTTGAGTTCTATTCGGCATTAATAGTCTCCCGGAAACGCAACAACGTAGCCACCAACTACTACAACAGCAAACAAAGAAGTCGGTAAAAATACTTTCCAACCTAATCGCATTAACTGATCATATCTGTAACGTGGAACCATTGCTTTAACAATTGCAAACATAAAGAACAAAAAACCAACTTTCGCAAAAAACCAAGTTAAATGGCCAAGATTCACAACCCAACCTGGTGCCCACTCCAAGGCACCTAAACTGAATAACCCATGCCATCCGCCTAGGAACAGCACGGTCATCATAGCGCACATCAAGACAATATTGAGGTACTCTCCCAGCATAAACAATAGATAGGGAGTTGCTCCATATTCAACCTGATACCCCGCTACAAGTTCTGACTCTGCCTCAGGTAGATCAAAAGGTGGACGATTTGTTTCGGCTAATGCAGACACAAAAAATATCACAAACATTGCGAGCATCACGGGAAACAGTATCGGTCTATCCAAGCTAAAAACGTGCCACGTCCAAAATCCACCTCCTTGAGCATCCACAATTTCTATGAGATTCATGGATCCAACTAATATAATCACAGTTACTATAACAAATCCTATTGACACCTCATAGGATACCATTTGAGCAGCGGATCGTAACGCCCCTAAGAAAGGATACTTAGAGTTGGAGGCCCATCCTCCCATAATGATTCCATATACTCCTAGGGACGAGATTGCAAACAGATAAAGTACTCCAACGTTTATATTCGATATTACCCAATCCGGCGTAACTGGAATAACTGCCCAAGCCGCAAACGCTAACGTACACGTGATGATGGGCGCAAGGATGAAAATTCCTCGATTAGCGCCATCTGGAATAACTATCTCTTTTAAAAGAAACTTTCCAAAATCTGCAAAAGATTGCAATAATCCAAATGCCCCAACAACGTTGGGGCCTTTTCGCATCATCACTCCTGCCCAAATTTTCCGATCCAAAAGAAGCAGAAACGCGATACAGAGCAATAATACTAATGTGAATAAACCGACTTGGGCAAGTCCAAGACCGACTCCAACCAAGGTTCCGTCGCTTATAACGGAAGAAACAAGAAAACCAAAATTGTGAGATGAATCGTTCATATTTCTAATTTTCCCTACTTTGTAGAGATTTCAGATTCTGTGAACACTCAACCATAGTTTTTGATGCACGTGCGATTGGATTTGTCAAATAAAAATCATCTATTGCATTCTTCAAAGGTGCGTTAGATATCTCTCCAATAGATTCGGTAGAAGCCCTAAGCGGTATGGCTTTCTCATCTGCCTCGTTCTCAACACGAGTTCCGAATACACCCGGGTACTGTTCGCATAACAAATCAAACAACTCAGCGTCATTATCGTAATCCAGTTTTTGACCGACTAACTCACTTAACGCCCGAAAAACCTTCCACCCTTCTTTTGCTTCTCCTTTAGGTTGCACCGCTCGCTTTGTTCGTTGTACACATCCTTCTGTATTTACAAATGTTGCATTCATTTCAGTATAGGCACTGCAAGGAAGAACAATATCAGCGCGACTTGCGCCTTTGTCTCCGTGATGTCCGATATATATAACGGTAGAGTCTTCCAAGTTAGAAAGATCTACTTCGTCAGCACCTAGTAGGAATACCGTATCGACTTTTCCAGAAAGAATACCTGCAGTGTCTAATCCATTTTTCTCCGGGATAAACCCAACATCCAAAGCCCCTACGCGACTAGCTGCAGAATGCAGAATTCCGAATCCATTCCACTCTTTGTTAATGATCGCACCGCTGTCATCCGCCAATCTCAATGCAGTTTCTAAAATTGACCCTCCATCTGAACGTGACAACACAATTTCACCTATCACGATCATAGGTTTTTTTGCGGTTCTTAACTTAGTAAAAAAATCATGCTTATTAGAAAGCACTTGTGGGTTCTCACCTAAATGAGTGTAATCATAGGTTAAATCGACTTTTTCGCCAATTACACCTATCTCTAGGCCATTCCAAAGCCAATTGGATCGTATACGAGCATTCCAAACCGCTGCCTCACGGCGTGGATTAACCCCAATCAACAATAATACGTCTGCTTGATCTATACCCGAGAGTGTCGGATTCAGAATATACTTTTCGCGTATGCCGTCGGCTCCATAGCTAGCACCGGCAGGTCGACAGTCAGTGTTCACCACATTCAAAGACCGAAAGAAGTCCAACGCCGCTTTCAACTGTTCTACTTCGACTAAGTCACCCGCTACAGCACCAATTTTTTCAGAACTCGTATTAGAAACCGCCAACGCGACTTTACTCAAGGCCTCATGCCAATCAACAGAAACCAAAACACCGTCTTTCTTAACAAATGGTCTATCCAATCGCTGTCGTCCCAATCCATCCCAAACAAAACGTGTTTTGTCGGAAATCCACTCTTCATTAATGTCGTCATTTACGACAGGAAGAATGCGCATTACTGCGCTTCCCTTTGAATCAATTCGTATTGCAGAACCCAATGCATCCATCACGTCAATAGATTCGGTTTTGTTTAACTCCCACGGACGTGCATTAAACGCATAGGGTTTCGACGTAAGGGCTCCAACCGGACACAAATCAATAATATTGCCTGATAATTCCGATTCTAATGATTTCTCCAAGTAAGTTGTAATCTCAGCGTCTTCTCCACGTGATATCATACCAATTTCATCGACACCGGCAACCTCGCTTATAAACCTTACACATCTCGTACATTGAATACATCGGGTCATAACGGTTTTTACAAGCGGCCCCATATTTTTGTCTTCTACGGCCCTCTTGTTAAGTTGATACCGAGACTTCGCTCTGCCATAACCAATAGCCTGGTCCTGTAAATCGCATTCACCTCCTTGATCACAAATTGGGCAATCGAGAGGGTGATTTATAAGCAAAAACTCCATAACCCCTTCTCGAGCTTTGCGAACATAATCGGATTTCGTGCTTATAACTGGAAGGGCAACAATATTTCCGTCTTTATCTTTGCGGGCCATTCCCGCTACAGGTTGAGTACAAGATGCTATTGGTTTTGCTGAACCTTTCCATTCGACTAGGCACATTCTACAATTGCCAGCAACTGACAATCGTTCGTGAAAGCAGAAACGGGGAATCTCAGCCCCAACTTCCTCACATGCTTGCATAACCGTGTAGTGGTTGGGAACGGCAATTTCTTGCCCATCAATGATCAGTGTTTCCATACCGTCAGACATAAAATATACTCATTAAGCCGCTTTCCGACCTTGCACCATTGTATGCTGAACACGATAGGACGAAATCCTGTCTTCAATTTCTGATCTAAAATGTCGGAATAAGCCTTGAATAGGCCAAGCTGCTGCATCGCCCAACGCACATATTGTATGTCCCTCGACTTGGGTTGTGACCTCCAGTAAAGCGTCAATATCTTTCATCTCTGCCTGACCGTTAGCCATTCGTTCCATAACGCGCCACATCCACCCTGTTCCCTCCCGGCAAGGCGTACATTGACCACAACTTTCATGTTTATAGAAATACGATATTCTTGCAATCGCACGAACAAGATCGGTCGATTTATCCATAACAATGACTGCGGCGGTCCCTAACCCTGATTTCAAAGCAGATAAAGTATCAAAATCCATCAAAGCATCTTGAATTTGTTCGGCCGGCAATAACGGTGTCGAAGAGCCTCCAGGAATTACCGCTTTTAGATTATCCCAGCCTCCGATTATACCACCACAATGTGTGTCGATTAATTCTCTGAATGGAATACTCATGGCTTCTTCGACATTACATGGTTTCTCAACATGTCCAGAAATACAAAATAATTTTGTTCCGGTGTTATTCGGTCTACCGAAACTTGCAAACCATTCCGCACCGCGACGCAAAATAGTCGGAGCGACTGCAATTGATTCGACGTTATTTACTGTCGTAGGACAACCGTACAGACCAGCATTTGCCGGAAACGGAGGTTTGATCCTTGGTTGGCCTTTTTTACCTTCAAGACTTTCCAGCAAAGCCATTTCCTCACCACAAATATATGCTCCTGCGCCGTGGTGAACGTATAAATCAAAATCCCATCCGTTGAGATTGTTTTTACCGATAAGTTTCGCTTCGTAAGCTTCTCGAATGGCATTTTCGAGAACTTGACGCTCCGCAATATACTCACCTCTAACGTAAATGTAGCACACATGAGACTGTATTGCTCTAGAAGCGATCAAACACCCTTCAATAAGCAGATGCGGGTCGTGCCTTAGGATATCGCGATCTTTACATGTTCCGGGTTCCGATTCGTCAGCATTAACTACTAGGTAATGAGGACGTACCGGTTCTTTAGGCATAAACGTCCACTTCAATCCGGTCGCGAATCCCGCTCCTCCACGGCCCCTAAGGCCAGAAGCCTTAATTTGCTTGCAAATCCAATCAGAGCCTTGCGCGAGCATGTCACGGGTTAAATGCCAAGCCCCTCGCTTCTTGGCATCCTCAAGTCCCGGAGAGTACCGCCCAAATAAATTGGTGAAAATGCGATCTTTGTCTTCAAGCATCGGCTGTCACCTCACTTGAATTCGTATTGGGTAGTGATTTGAGATTGTTGCGAGATCCATTAAACAAACTTTCGTCTCTCAATGTTTCACTTCCACCAAAGGCTTCAGAATTAAGTCTGTTTATTTGGGTTCCAGGTTTAACCTCAACATCTTTGTCCAAATCACCAAGTAAAATTGCGAATGTCCTTTCGGTAAGATCTTCGTAATAATCATCGTTAATCTGTACGATCGGAGCATTTACACAGGCGCCAAGGCACTCAACCTCTTCCCAGGAAAATTTCCCGTCTTTCGTCGGTTCACCGATTGATCCTATCTTTTGTCTGCAAATATCTTTTAGATCGTTTGCACCGCGCAACATACAAGGTGTCGTTCCACACAACTGCACGTGATATTTTCCGACCGGTTTTAATCGGAACATCGTATAAAACGTTGCAACTTCATAAACTCGAATCCACGGCATTTTCAAACGATCGGCGACGACGCGCATAGCGGGTTCTGACAGCCAGCCATTATTATCTTTTTGAGCAAGCCAAAGCAGGGGTATGACGGCGGAAGCCTGCTTTCCCTCCGGATATTTATTCAACCAGAAAGCAATCATAGACTCCGTTTCTGGACGGAACGCAAATTCCGATCCACCTGCTTCAATGTCAAACCTGCGAATTACCATTAGAGTTTAACCTAAACAACTACACCGTTTGACTGAACTGTTCGCTATGATCACTTAGCATTGGGAAATTGCCAAGTTTCACACTCATAGTTAGGACAGAGTCAGTGTTAGAAAAATTTTCGTACTGATTCATTTTACCCCTTACCTATCAACTTCACCAAAAACCACGTCCAGAGACCCCAGAATAGCCGAAACATCGGACAGCATATGTCCTTTACAAAGATGTTCCATAGCGGCTAAATGAGGATAACTTGGTGCCCGAATTTTTACGCGATACGGACGATTTGAGCCGTCCGATACTAAATAAACACCGAACTCGCCTTTTGGAGCTTCAACTGCCGCATACACTTCTCCTTCAGGCACATGAAACCCTTCAGTATAGAGTTTGAAATGATGGATCAATGCCTCCATCGACTGTTTCATATCCTTACGCCGCGGCGGTGCAATCTTCGATCCTGCAAGGAGAACTTCACCCGGCTCCAATTTTTCTATACACTGCCTAATTATTTCACAACTTTGAAGCATTTCCTCCATTCGACAAACGTACCGGTCGTAATTATCGCCTTTATAGGGTGATTCCTCCTTACTCTTCGTCGACTTGTCGATTTTCTTAACTATAACTTTAAAATCTAATTCATTATAAATTTCGTAAGGCTGGTTACGACGCAGATCCCACGCCATTCCAGAACCTCTAACCATTACGCCAGAAAAACCCCAATCGAATATCGTCTCCTCGTCGACGACCCCTATATCTACGTTGCGTTGCTTGAAAATGCGGTTCTCGCTAATCAGTTCTTCAATCTTGGCGAGTTTCGAGGGAAACTCGTCACACCAAACAGCAATATCGTCTATCAGGTCCTGCGGTAAATCTTGGTGAACCCCCCCTGGTCTGAAATAAGCGGCATGCAAACGCGATCCACAGGCTCGTTCGTAAAATTCCATAAGTTTTTCACGTTCTTCAAATCCCCAAGTGATTGGCGTTAAAGCGCCAACATCTAATATCTGAGTGCAAACATTCATGAGGTGGTTAAGAATTCGGCCAATTTCAGAGTACATCACGCGAATAATGCTGGCTCTTCGCGGTATTTCGATTTGAAGGAGTTTTTCTATCGCTAAGCACCAAGCATGTTCTTGATTCATCGGTGCGACATAATCTAACCTGTCGAAATACGGCAAACCTTGCAAATAGGTCTTGTACTCCATCAACTTTTCGGTTCCACGATGAAGTAGACCGATATGACTATCGATTCGTTCAACGACTTCGCCGTCTAAATCCATAATCATCCGCAAGACACCGTGCGCTGCAGGATGTTGTGGGCCAAAATTTAATGTAAAGGAGCGATCATCAATTTGTTTGATATCGTCAGCCACTTTTTGCTCCTTCGGTTTCGTTATTGGAAGAAGCGGAGTTTTCTTGAAGCATCCCTTCCCAAGGACTTTCGAAGTCAAAGTCGCGATATTCTTGTGTCAAGTTTACAGGCTCATACACGACTCTCCTTTGCGATGAATCGTATCGAACTTCGTTGTGGCCCGTTAGAGGGAAATCTTTTCGCAATGGGTGACCGTCAAATCCATAGTCTGTCAGTAATCTTCTCAAGTCGGGGTGTCCCTCAAAGATTATTCCAAACATGTCGAAAACTTCCCTCTCATACCAGTTCGCACAAGGAAAAACTTGCGTGATGCTAGGTACAGTATTGTCAGAGGTCGTTCTCATCTTGATCCGTACCCGAAAGTTCAGTTTCATAGAAAGAAGGTGATACACAAGTTCAAATCGTTCAAAACGTGTTGGATAGTCTACGCAAGTTACGTCGACTAGTGTCTCAAAGCTAAAATGAGGTTCTTCGCGCAGTTTTTGAACAAGATCGACAATTTTCTCTTTAGCAGCCGAAATGACAATTTCGTCGCGAACAATCTCAACATTCAGAACCTCAGTTTTGAGGTCTGTTAGAATATCTTGTGAGAAATCTTTGAGAGCATCTAAGTCGGTCATTAAAAAACTTACCGTTCAATTGTGCTTTCTCGACGAATTTTCTTCTGGAGCTGTAGCAACCCGTAAACTAGAGCTTCTGCCGTTGGCGGGCATCCAGGAACGTAAATATCAACCGGAACTATACGGTCGCAACCGCGGACAACCGAATATGAATAATGATAGTACCCGCCTCCGTTCGCGCAACTTCCCATTGATACGACATATCTTGGCTCGGGCATTTGGTCATAGACACGTCTCAGTGCTGGAGCCATTTTATTAGTGAGTGTGCCGGCGACGATCATCACATCTGATTGTCGGGGGGAACCCCGCGGAGCCATTCCGAACCTTTCAAGATCATACCGTGGGTTTCCGGCCTGCATAAGCTCAATTGCGCAACAAGCGAGACCGAACGTCATCCACATAAGCGACCCCGTTCGCGCCCAAGCAATCAAGTCTTCAGCTGAAGCCGTAAAGAACCCTATATCCGCAAGTTGATCCGACAATCCACTATAAAAGGGATCATCGCTTGTTGGTAAATGACCACCATCTACCCCAGTTCTAGCAGCACCGAAAGCGTATGGTTTCGGTGTTTCAGTTGTCTCTAATGCCATTCCAATGCTCCCCGTCGCCACTCGTAAAGAAACCCGACCGTTAAGACAAGCAGGAACAACACCATCGACCAGAAGCCGAACACGCCGATGTCTCCCAAACTAACTGCCCAAGGGAATAAAAAAGCGACTTCTAAATCGAAAATGATGAATAAGATTGCAACTAAATAAAAGCGAACGTCAAACTTCATTCTGGCATCGTCGAACGCATCGAATCCACACTCATAGGCAGCATTCTTCGCGGGATCCGGATTCGAAGGCGCTAACGCCCAGTTAGCGACAACAAACCCTATCGAGATTAATGCACCAACCGCTAGGAATAGTAAGACAGGCAGGTACTCAAGTGCCAGCGTTTGGACTTCAGTCACAGTTTAGTTCAACCATTGAAAGATGTTTAGGATCACAACCCGATCCGTTGCATGCTATTTACTACAGATTCGCTTAGTTTTCAAGGTCAAAGACTGCACATGTAAGTACGTGTAACTATCAATCAGCAGGAGGTTTTCCAATAAGTGGGTGAACACAAAACGAATGTCGCATAACAGAATTCTCCCCGAACTTACGATACAGCATCAATTCGTAGCCTATCGACAGAAGAACAAATCCGATTTAGTAGGGAAAAGTTGAAACTTGGGGGCGAATACGGCAAACTTGCGAATCTAGATAATCTGATAAACAGATAGCATTAACATTTTACTCAACACGATACTCTTCAAAGCGCATTACTGCCGTTGTATATTTTCATGCACACCTGTATGCTGGACTATAATCCTAACGCTATTGTCTCGACTAAAAGTTTCTCAATACCTTTCTGCCCAAGTGTTTTTCTCCATTTACTCAGACATGAAGGATCACAAGGTCGCTCTCGCGTGAAGTATATTTCCCCGCACAAAAACTGGTAGTACGGATTTTGCGTAAATTGTTCCACTACCTCCTCATCTGAGTATTTCATCAGATAGGATAGGATCAATAGTCCTGCAATCAATCGAGGACTTTTCGACGTGCGCCCAGTTCGCTCTGTAAAGTAAACCGACCAATCTCGCTCTAACTTTCTCCAATTGAAGTTCACCGCCAGTTGATACAGCGGCTTCTGATCCCCAAAACTTGTTCCAAGTCCCATTAATGACTGACTCCAATAGTGAGTAACCTTGCAAACTATATACGAATCTCTATTGAACTTGTAAATGCGACAAATTTACACATAATTACAAAATCGTAACACTAGGCTTGCAACTCCCGCTTGAGACCACGACCGTGTTATAATCGTCTAACGCATTCGGATTAGACCTCAAAACACGCACTTTCTCATGGATTTTCAATACACTATCCGTTTTTCAGTACCGACTAAAAATAGAACTACCCAAAAAACTTGGAGAATTCTAGTCCTTTCTTCGCTGCCTCTTCTTCAAACTCAATTCTTCTCAATAGCTCTTTTGCTGCTTCTTTCACGTCACTGTCGGATTGACTGATCGATTTCAATCTTTCCAAAAACTCTTTACTACAGAAGATCTTCTCCAAAATTTCCGTGTAAACTATCCAAACAACCTCAGATTGAAGTTTACCAGTCCAAAGCAGTGCTTTCTCGGAAAAGACTGTAACAAACCTAATAAAGTCCAAGTCTGAAACAGTTTTTGATTCGATCCATTGTATAAACTCCTCTGTATCTCCATATTTCCACCAAAGTAACATCATATACATTGGGGTCGGATAATTGTAGTATTCATTGCTTAGATACTCCTTTATTTTACCTATCGTTTTTTGCGTTATGACTTCAACTTCACTAGGCTTCAACCACGATTTAAACTCTCCCCATACTGTTTTTCTTTTACTATGATTTTGCAGAGTATGAAAAACAAAACCTATCACCCATGATTTTGCTTTTCCTTCTTCTATAGCTTTTAAGACCAACTCTGTTCTTTTGTTTGCCTGTACTGACCTAAGTACATCTTCTGCCAGACTTTCGCAAATATACGATATCCGGTAGTCGTAGGGCGCTACCGGTCCGATTGTTTTAGTCATTTCGTCCGCCGCATCTGCCAAAACTGAGAAAAGTGAAATCCACTGGTCTTCTCGAAACTCGGTGGTATTCACAGAATACCTTAGCAAACTCAATAAATGGTATGAAACAGCCTTTTCTGATCCGTTAGCCACAATTGAGTTTAAAATTAGATACTCAATTGCAGAATCTTTGTCGTCAATTACACTTTCCATAAATTCTTTTATTTTGTCTTCTGTTACGTTCGGCTTTAACTCTACGACCCCAAGATACTCTCGCACTCCAGCTAATTTTCTGTCACGAACATTACGGGATTCCCTAGCGCGACTTATTTTTTTCTGTAAGTTTGTTGTCATCGGAGGGACAAGTATATTTTCTTTTGATTGTAGAATATCTAAAGTCATTGTCTCGACTCCAACCGAAGATTAGACATGATCTTCTCAATGATTTTAATAACTACATCATTTCTACGTTCGTCTTTTCCTAACAACGATACAATATCTTCGATATCTAGATTGTAACTATCATCGACATTTGAATACTCCAATTTTTCTACGGTTTGTTTTATATGACGACTTAATAGGTTGTATACTAATGGAAATTTTGTTTGAATTACAGAAAGGTAGATCAGGGTCTCGACGTTCTGTATTTCATTACTTGATTTGAGACTATATTTACAAGTGTTTAGAATTCTGTAAACATCTCTTGGCGTGTCAATTGCGCCTGCTGATTGAATATCTTCAATTATATTTCTTAGTTTGATACTGTCATTATTTAGCAAATCGCTGTAATCAATTACTGTTTTGATTATTTGACTGATATTCTTTTCTAACAAGGTGTCCAATTGTCGCTGGGAAATTTGGGGAACTGTGATCGGTAGCTGTATGAATTTTTCTAAAAATTTTTGTCCATCCACGTTTAGAACTTTATCAATTGCTTGAATCACGTGTACCTGGTCATAAGATAGTATGAACGTGATGTAGGGAAGTTGTGCAGTTGCTCTTACCAATCGTAACACATCAACGATTTCTTCCGGTTCTAGACGATCGACATCGTCAATCATTACGACCACTGGAATTTGTAACTCTTCCAATGTTCTGTACGCTCTTTGGTGTAGTTTTTCAATATTTGGAATAGAACCTACGTTTACCGCATTTCTAAATGAACCAAGGATTTTGACAATACGTTCCAGATCTGATAATCCGACGGCGGACAAAGCTTTTCCAATTGGCCTCAGTCCTGTCTCTACATATTTGAGAGTCTTTGCGTACTTTTTAACGTTTTTGAGAAGTTTACTTGTTTGTCCTCTCAAAGAAGGATCTTTGCTGGCTTCTCTTTTGATTGTCTCGACTAACATCGGTAGAAAGTCACTTATCAGGGATTCGCGATTCTTGACTCGCCAGGGAACATACCTAATAGTAGTAACAGTATTGCCATTAATCCTAAAGCCAGAGAGCTTCTTCTCAGTTAAGTTAAGAAAAGATGTTTTACCACTTCCCCATAATCCTGATAACCCCACAATGATGCTTTCCGGTTGTTCAGAAACGAAAATATGGTTAACAAATTTCTCCACCCATTCCCCAAAAGAAAACAAATCTTCGTCACTGCTATTTATAGGCAGATCGGATATAACTGATGAGGCCTGCAGTCCGGTCATAACATTGTCAACATTAGGTATCATTGCAAGAACGAAGTTTAGATTCTAACAGATAAACAACTTGCAAAAAGGCGTGAACCTTTCGATTGCTACTTTCTACCAAAAAAAGGTGGCTAATATAACACCTGTTCTTAGCAAAACATCAAACTATTCTACCATAGATATGCGAGTTAAACAAACATCTTTACTTCATTGTTCCCGAAATCCCATACTCTAGAGAGTACGAACATTTCGTTGTTTGTTTCGAATGTTGAAAATGAACCACGTTCGTAACACCATGCTCAGCACGAGCAGGAACACTTAAATTTTAGCGATGTTCTAATCGCTCGGGTTCCTCTGGCAAATATGGACTTTAAAACAGTTCAAATTATGTTACATTCTCAATACTGTAAGGTCGTTTCCGCTTAACAAGGCGAGTCTACCATTGGCGGGGCCATCACCGGGTTTCCGTTTGCCAATTCCTATCATAGTGCTGATACCTCAAAGCGAACAATAGGGTGAAAACAACCTTACCAAGCACGTATCCACACAATATAGGAGTAAGAACGGCTGTTAATGCAAGTCAAGTATCTATCGTATATGAGACTTCAAATTTCTATCCTTAGCGGTCTTTGTTACGAATCAAAAATTTGCTAGATTATCGCGATCTTTGACTATTTGATCGTGACTTTGCTTTCTTTCTTACCTTGTCCACTCATTGGTGCCGCTGGATACGAACAACCTAAGGCCTGTCCAAGCCCTTTAAGGTAAGACCGTCGTTGAGCTCCTCGTATGTACGCCGCCCGTAACTCCTTTTCATGGCGCGCCGCTCCTGTAACTTGTCGTACAATACCACGAGCCGGAAGCAATGAGGTCGCCGTGCTAGAGATCAAGTCTAAAGTTCTTTTTGCTGTTTGTTCCCCGACTTGGGTTGATAATGTTGTATTAGTTTCCTCAACGGTTTCATCATCATCTTTCCCTAGTACGTCGGTTAATTCAAGTACTGCTCGAGCGATCTTCTTGCACCTTTTTGGCGGTGATTTCAAATACACGTTTTCGACTTCCTTTAGCTCGTCAGGTATTGGTGTGCGCCTTAAATTTAAGTCCCTTGCTGGAGACAGAATCGCGTCAACACTTCCAGCAGTGAAGTTCGACGAGGCTACAGAGGCGCTTTCGTCAACATCTATCCCTTTTACTGACTGACACGAAACTAAAGCAATCAATACCAATAAACACGACACCAGTAACGCAGATGTTACGTTGGAGGTTCGTCGATCTTTCTTTACGGTTATTGGTGCAAGAATCTCGAAACTCCTGCAATTTAAGATTAATCCTTAATGCGCTAGAACAGCCAGAAGGAGCAAGGCTACGATGTTTGTTATTTTGATCATTGGGTTAACAGCGGGTCCTGAAGTATCCTTGTACGGATCACCAACAGTATCACCTGTTACCGCCGCCTTGTGAGCCTCCGATCCTTTCCCGCCATGGTTACCATCTTCGATGTACTTTTTGGCATTATCCCAAGCACCTCCTCCTGAAGTCATCGACACAGCAACGAAAAGCCCAGTCACAATCACTCCCAAGAGCATCGCTCCTACAGCGGCCAGAGCCGCAGCTTTACCACCAATCAACAGAATCAGTATAAACAGAACAATCGGTGAAAGAACAGGGAGCAGGGAAGGAACGATCATTTCACGTATTGCTGCCTTCGTGAGTATATCGACAGCTCGACCATAATCCGGGCGCGTTTCACCTTTCATTATTCCTGGCATTTCTTTGAACTGCCTTCGCACCTCTTCTACAACGCTTTGCGCCGCTCGGCCCACTGCCATCATAGACATTCCACCAAAGAGAAATGGCAATAACCCGCCAATCAAGAGTCCGACTACAACATAGGGGTTGGACAATTCAAAATTAACAGCAGCATTGTAGAAAAACTCACCCGGCATAGCGTCATCTGTAAAGAACTTTAGATCTTCGGTATAGGCTGCAAAAAGAACTAAAGCACCGAGACCAGCGGAACCTATAGCATAGCCCTTTGTGACCGCCTTTGTCGTATTGCCCACCGCATCAAGTTTATCGGTTGTGTCTCTAACTTTCTTTGGAAGCTGAGCCATTTCTGCAATCCCTCCAGCATTATCAGTAACGGGTCCAAATGCATCTAATGCAACGATCATTCCGGCCAATGCAAGCATTGTGGTTGTCGCTATCGCAATTCCGAATAAACCAGCCAAGTTATATGTGAGCAGTATTCCGATAACTATAGTCAATGCTGGTAGTGCCGTGGATTCAAGAGACACTGCTAGTCCTTGAATAACATTAGTTCCGTGACCTGATTCTGAGGATTTGGCAACTGACTGAACTGGACGAAAATTTGTTCCTGTATAATACTCAGTTATTACAACAATCAAGCCAGTAACAACTAGCCCAATAACACCACAGAGCCATAAGTGCAAACCTGTTATCTCACCGGCGCTCAAAAAGATTGCGTCACTTGACGTAATACCAATGCTTCTAGCTGCGCCCACTATATCTCCTGAGAGCCCCCCGTTAAAAGATATCAACACCAGAATGAGAAGCGCTACAACTGATATCACTCCTGTTGCTATCAAACCTTTATACAAAGCTCCCATAACATTATTTGAGCCAGAGGTCAGCCTTACAAAAAATGTTCCGACAATCGACGCTAAAACACAGGTGCCACAGATCGCTAATGGAAACAACATCAAAACATTTTCGTAAGGCGTATCATAAAAATATATCGACGAAAGAACCATTGTAGCGACCACTGTGACCGCAAATGTCTCGAATAGATCTGCCGCCATACCTGAACAGTCGCCAACATTATCACCTACATTATCTGCAATGGTTGCCGCATTTCGCGGATCATCCTCTGGTATTCCTGCTTCGACTTTCCCTACTAGGTCACCACCTACGTCAGCGCCTTTTGTGAAAATTCCGCCTCCAAGTCGTGCAAATATCGAAATTAATGACGCTCCAAATCCAAATGCGACTAACCCATCAATAACACCGCGATACTCTGATGAACTTACCAGAATCAAATAGTACAAAGCCACTCCTAATAGAGCTAGGCCAACAACCAGCATCCCTGTTACCGTACCGGATTTGAAGGCCAAATCAAGTCCAGAAGCTAAACTCGTTTTTGATGCTTCAGTTGTACGAACGTTTGCCCGAACAGATACGTACATTCCGACAAACCCTGCCAGTCCCGACAAAATTGCTCCAAGCAAAAAGCCTATCGGAACCTGCCAATTCCTAAAAAGAATAGCTAACAATACGAGAACAACAGCTCCGACTATCCCGATTGTCCTATACTGCCTCTTCAAATAGGCCTGAGCACCTTCTTGAATAGCGCCCGCAATTTCTTGCATTTTCTTGTCTCCTGCACTTGACGACAGGATCAAACGAGCTTGCCATAAACCATAGAGTACGGCTAGCACACCAGCGGCGATCGTAAACAGTAACATAACGTTTTCTTTCCTATTGGAATTCCCGAATTCTGAAAGAATCTTCGGACATCGGTCGAACAAATTTAAGTCATTATACCCTTTTAAGACAAGAATCCCAAAATTATCAAGTGTTTATTGAATTAAATTGTGGATTGATGGATATAGCCTAATCGCTCAGGAAGCTTGATTTCGTGGTCTCCCAGGCAAATCCTAAGTCCAAGATTTGGTTGCAAAACGCCTATACAACTGACCTCCCAATCGTCCTTTTGAGCGCATTCTATAATCTGAGACTTGCGCGTCTCTGGAGTAGTGAAGAGTATTTGATAGTCGTCTCCACTTGTACATTGCTCAAGAATTAGCTCTTCGCGTTCACTTTCAAACGCTAACGGAACAGTCTCAAGATTTATTTTTGCACCAAGTCCGCTTGCCCTAGACAGTCGATTAACATCAAGTAACAATCCGTCCGATACATCCATAGAAGCTGTTGCGAAATCGGAAATTGCGCGGGCGATGATTCGGTCTGGAGGTGCAGGGTAACGATAGGTTTGAACGAATTCATTGTAAATTCGATTGCCCTTCAAAGATTGCAAACCGAGTCCACTTCCACCGATTTTACCCGTTACCCATACTAGGTCAAACACATTTCCTGTCGATCGTCGGATCGGATGATTTGATAGACATTGCCCGTGTAAGGTCATTGAAACAACAATGTTTCCACTGTGTGTAGTTGTGTCACCACCGATTAGCCTCACGTCACAGTTACGTAGCATTCTACCTAACCCTGTTGCAAACTCCTCGAGTTCAATTTCTTTGCGATTTCTACTCCAAGTCAAATTCAAGACGGCTTCGGTCGGGTAAGCCCCTTTCGACAAAATGTCCGATACATTTACAGTGACGATTTTGTGTCCGACAGAGTCCATAGGATCGTCAGGTAAGAAGTGGACGTTCTCTATAATTGTATCGGTCGTTACAATCCGAGTTTGGTCATAAGACAAACTCGCGACATCATCTGTCAGTCCTGCCGCTCCTTCAGATTGAACAAGTGGTCTGAAATATTTATCTATCCATACTGATTCGGCCACGACATCTCACGGCTAAACTCATAGAATTCAATAAGAACAGGGATAGATAGAGGGCGATACTACTTTGTACCGTTCTCAAGGATTTCGGTTACTCTCTTGAACCATGTTCCCAACGCTGGGTATTCTTCATAAACCTTCCATCCGACAACTCGAGCAAATCCTGTTGTGGCATAGGCAGTAATATCTGCAATCGAAAATCTTCCCGCAGCTAAAAACTCTTCTTTCTCAAAATGTGCCGCTAGTCCTTTCGCAAATTTACGCGCAGCTTTTTCAGATTTTTCCGCTTGTTCTGGTAACTGAGGACTCTCTAAAGGGGCCATAACTGGACTACCATTTCGGAACCAAAGAGCAATCGACATCATCCACAGCAATTCAACTCTCCTATCCCACATGGTTATCAGCCCTCGTTCTTCGGGAGTCGCGCCGAGTAGATTGGGTTCCGGATATACGGATTCAAAATATTCACAGATCGCCCTGCTCTCGGTGATCACTGTCCCATTATCCAACTGCAAAGCTGGTACTTGAGAATACGGCGAAATGGCCTTGTATTCAGGAGTTTTGTGTTCACCCTTCATAATGCCGACGGGTACAATTTCAACGTCTTCAAGTTTGTTTTTTACTTTAAGAAACATTGATACGCGTTCTGGATTAACCGCGTGTGGAGTGTGATACAGTTTCATGGTGTGATCCTTAGATTAATTTTTGCAAACGCAAGATTAGATTTATTGGCTCTCCGGGAAAATACCTTTCCGCGCCAAAGCCAAAATCCGCTCGGTCAGCATACGTCTCATCAAATAGATTACGGAAAATTACGTTAATAGCAATACCATTATCAAATTCTGTATGCCATGAGAGATGATAAACCGAATGTCCGGGATACTTTACACTATTTGCTTCGTTCATAAAATACTCTCCAATATGCTCTCCCCGGAATACTAGCCGATTGAGCTCATCTATTCTCCATGACAAAGACATATCCACGTGCCACTCTGGAGCAGTTTTTACTTTGTTCCCAATTTCAATAGTGTTTGATTGACTTGCAACACGTCTTTCAAACGCGTAAGTGTGATCTGACCAAGCGACTGCCCCTTCTAGGTCTATAATGTCTGACAAAGCAAGATTAAGTGAAAGTTCAACGCCCTTATGTTCAGTTTCGCCATTAGTAACATTCAGTCCATCTGAATCTCGAAAAAAGAAGTTGCTCTTTTGCGCCGTGTACGCCGCTAATTGATAAGAAAAGCCCCGATTACTAGAGCTTCCGCGTAATCCTAACTCATACGAATCTAACTGTTCAGTCCTTGCCGCAGATGGCTCTTGCCGATTTTGTAACCGATAAAGATCCGAAACTTGCGGAGCACGTTCCCCTCGCGCAAAATTGAAAAATATCGAAAAATCTGTATCCAAACTTGTCCATATCACTCCCAATTTGGGAGTGAGCAATGAAAATTTGTCGTCGCGATCTGCCGGCACCCGGAACCGTCCATAATCACCTGCTTCTATGTTCGTCGAATACGTGTATTGATGCTCTTCCGCCCTCAGTCCTGCTATAATCGAAAGTGATTCTGTCCAATCTAACTGAGTCTCGCCCCAGCCAGCCAAAGACAGAGTGGTTACCTCATAATCATAATGTGTGCCTACTGGAAACCGAGTATCTCCAGGAAAGAATCCAAATTCTTCAGCCTGCGTTTCTTTTAGATAACCGTTCGCCCAAGATAGATCCAAACCATATCTCACTACTATTTTAGGAGAAACGTCATACTCAAACCGTGTCAAAGTTCCAATAGAACTATGGCCATTCTCCTCAAAACTCTTATTGGGCAAGAAATGCTGTCTAAATGACATTTTTTGCCAGATTGCGTAGGGTAACAACGTCGCTCTGAACTTTCCGAATTCTCCATACCACCTAGCACCGCTTCGAACAGATACAGCATCTCTTCCAGCCAATGGATCATCATTCTTCTGAGACATCTCTCGGTCTTTATAGGCTTGCCTCCCCTGAACAAAGTCAGCGGTTTCTTGATTAAGGTTCGATACAACAATCCAAGTGTCTAATTCAATATCGCCATCCTCGCTGTATCCATAAGGGAAAAACTTTCTAGGCACTCGCGTGACAAATGATAATTTTTGTTGATCCACGCCAGAATCGTCTCTCCAACCGATATCTTTATGAATTGATGCCCAGATGCGAGTATCTTTGGAACTGTCTAAAAAATCACCGCGATATCGACCTAGTGAAGACATGGAAACTCTCGCCATATCCTGCTCATTCTCTGGAGGTAAATAGATAACATTGATCAAACCGTGAACACCGTTAGAACCGTACTTCGCGGAAACTGGACCTCTAACGATTTCAATTGCATCGGCAACTTCGTGATGAAGTTCAAACAGCGCATTCACATTGCCAAACGCGGAGGCTCTAGTGGGTACACCATTCTCGAGAATGAGAAACGATCCTTGTCCCGCTCCGCCCGTCAAAACAGGTGAACGAATAGAGATCAGATGTTCTTGTCCGGAGTTCATTTGAATATTGACTCCAGGGACGAGATTGAGAATTTCGGCTGGATGATCTGCTGCCAAATCTCTAATGTTTGCTGAGGTAAGTTGTGACAATGAACCGGGTTCGGACAGATTTCGAACTCCATAAACTTCAATGGGATTTAACCTCGAATCGGGAGCTCGAATGTTTGACATGTTCGACTGATCTATAGAATTTTTGGAGTCAACGTCGCTGTCATAATTTTCCAGACTGTCTAAATCGTTCTGCGCGACTGCGAACCCGCTAAGATTCAAGTTCAGCGCAAAGCCAACAAGGACTCTTGCAAAGCCGTCCACTGCATCAGTTCTCATATTTATCTGGGGTTAGCTCAAGAAGAACTGTACTGGGAAAAATCCAACGACCGCTCCGGAAAGACATGTCGCCAGAGATCCCGCGACAAGCGTTTTCCAAGCCAGTTCAAGGAATGTCGTGCGTCTTTCGGGTTCGATCGCAGATAAGCCCCCAATTAAAATTCCCATTGACCCAAAATTGGCAAATCCACAAACTGCATGAACAGTTATGATTCGGGTTCGTTCCGACATGGCATCGGCCGGAATCTCGCCGAGTTGTTGAAATGCCACGAACTCGGTTAAGACAGTTTTCACGCCTAGCAATGAACCTGATTGCGCCGCCTCATGCCAAGGCACCCCCATCATGAAAGTTATCGGAAAGAATATCCATCCAAGTATACGTTCAATACTTAAAGGCTCACCGCCCAAATGTGGAAATCGCGTCAATCCTGCGTTTACAAGATAAAGAATCGCAAGGGCCGCAATGAGCATCGTTGCGACATTCAGGATTATCTTTAGTCCGTCGGATGCTCCTGTCGCCAGAGCATCCATAGTCGATTCATAGCCAAATTCTGGCTGATTAACATGCTTATCTGAATCCGCGGATTCTGGTATCATCACCAAAGCAATAGCCACAGCCGCTGGAGCTGCCAAAATCGAAGCCGTTAAGAGTTGGGCAGTTGGGTTAAATCCAACCCCCGATTTATCAAGAAAAGCAACATAAATTACGAGAACAGAACCCGCAATCGTCGCAAAACCCGAGGTCATAAGAATAAATATCTCGGACCGCGTCATCTTCTTGAGATAGGGTTTGATTAATAATGGCGCTTCCGTCATTCCGGCGAAAACGTTGGCGGCTACAGCAAACGATGTCGCTCCCCCAATCCCCATAGTTCGCCTAAATACGAACGCAAAACCATCCGTTATTACCCGAAGAATTTTCCAATGCCAAAATATTGCAGAAAGGGACGCAGCGACAATTATAGTAGGCAAAAGCTGAAAGACAAACAAGGGCGGAACAGTACCCGGATCTAAACCCATCATGCTGTCCGCAAGTTCATTGTCGCCAAGATAGTTAAAGACAAATCTCGTGCCGTATTTAGTTGCCTCTGCAACAGTTCTTACAACGGTATTTGCCTCAAATAGAACGTTCCTTATGAATGGTAACCCGAACAATACTAAGGCAAACAGAAACTGCAGAGCGACTGCACCCAAAACTATTTTCCACGGAAAGGCCCTTCGATTTTCAGACAACAGCCAAGCGATGCCGAAGATAAATGCAATGCCCACCAATGATCGAAGATTGTCGATGCCAAATTCCATGTTCGAGTTCCTTAGGGCAAGAGTAGAGATGTTTTGGTGTTGGCTCTATGCTATTTCTGCATTCTACCACACCAGCGCTTCTTTCAACCGAAATTCCAATCGGGCGGGAATCCCTATTTTACTTACGCCAGTCTCCAAATCTTGAGGGGCATTCTCTGGCGCAAGATAACGCCATCCGTGGAACGGACTCTTCGACTGTGGGACAAGAGGAACTAGTTTCTTATCAAACCTCATTTCACAATACGACTTCCCATCCGCATTCATACCTTGGGTAATATCTACGAACATTTGTCTTACTAGAAATTTATTGCCGACAACCCAATACATAGAACCCCCATCAAGCAGCTCATTCATGCGTTTAGGTATGTTCAGTGTTCTATGGAAGGGATGTTCAACCTTCTCCATTTGTTTCGATTGCCACGCTATCATATCATCCAAGCTACGGATACCAATGCAGAGTTTCATTAAATGCAATGCCATCAGCTCATTCAATCTTTGCTTCAAGGTTATGACCGGACCCAATCGGGTTTTCGTTTTTCTAAAAAGGCTGTTGTCCCTTCTTTGCCTTCTATCGAGCTTCGTCGTTTGGCGATTTTCTTCGCAGTCATTCTAGAAAGTTCGGCATCGATCAGAACATTGCTGACATCATTAATCAATTTTTTGGCATCCGTTACCGCTCCCGGAGCATTTTTCAATACTCCGCTGACTAAGTTGTCCTGACACTCATCAAGAAATTTCTGTTTTCGCAGAAGGAAGCGGACAAGTCCAAGTTTCCGCGCCGTTTTTCCGTCGAAGGCCTGCGCACTGACGAATAGCGGTTTAGCCTTATTCGCGCCGATTTTCTGAACGACAAAAGGGCTAATGGTTGCAGGGGTCAACCCAAGAGCAACCTCTGAAAAACGAAAAGTACTTGGCTCCAACGCAATGGCATCATCACATGCAGCAACCAAACCTATTCCCCCTCCAATAACATTGCCGCGAGCGACTGCCAAAGTGTATTGCGGAAGTTCGTATAGAGTCCTTAGCATCTCAGCTAGGGCAAAAGCATCCTTTTCGTTTTCTTCCTCTGTGAAGTCTGCCGCTGCTCTCATCCACTTAATGTCCGCGCCCGCGCAAAAGGAAGACCCTTCGCCTTTCAAAACGACAATGCGAGTTTGCGATTCTTGGGATAGCCGCGCAAACTCAATAGACAACTCTTCTATCATCTGCGGGTTGAAGGCATTATGTCGATTTGGACGGTTGAGCCAAACTTCGCATACCTCGGGCTGAGGGTATCTGATTCTGATGGTTTCGTAATCCATATCAAACAGTCTATTTTTGAGTCGCTGTTATAATCCGCAGGTTCTCAATAATCTCTATATATAAACAAATGGTCTAACATGCGGTATTATACAAATTGCCCCAACCCTCCGTTTTCAATATGTAGTTAGTGTCCTATATGGAAACACACATGCCAACAATTGATACTGTTTCATCTTCCGAACAACATTTTTTTGAGACTGTTGAGGATATTCCGATTCTCAAAGACGCGCCTAAACGCGTGTTAAGTCAACTAGGTAAAGAAGCGCAATGGTTCTGTGTGCCGGCAGGAGAACCATTGATAAAGATTGGAGAACCCGCCAACCTCATCTATTTTGTGTTGAATGGAGCTTTCGGAGCGTTCAGAATAGCAAGCGACGGGTCTACGACTTTGTTCGGACATATCAAGGCCGGTGAACCAATCGGTGAATCCTCACTACTTGGACTTGAACAAGACAACAAGCACATTTACTCAGTTTACGCACTCCGTGATTCTGAAGTGTTTGGTCTCACTCGAAACGGGATTGATCAACTCATAACCGATCATCCGAACATCTTGAAGCGACTGGCGCGAGTGATCCTCCTCAGATCCCGTCAACGAATTTCGAAGCGACGCATTCTCAGATACGCTCCCAAAGTTTTCACACTACTTGCGTCTTCTCCGTCTATCGACATTGCTTTTCGAGCTAATTTGTTAGCCGAACAACTCAAGAAATTGGGAGTAAGGACAAAGATAGTCTCGCGTGACGAAGGACTCGGAAAATCAGCACAGTTCTTTGATGAATGCGAACACTCGCACGACATCGTATTTCTGACGGCAACTATCAGCGAAGTTGCCTGGCTCAATCAAGCGACCCGACAAGCGGATAGAATATGGATATTTGGACGAGAAGATTCTCGTCCTTCACAACCTCTGTTATCTCAATCTACTTCGCCCGTTATTTCACTGAAACTCGTTGATGTGGTTCTTCTCCACAATCCCGAAAACAAGAGAATATCCAATGGTAACGAATGGCTGAATGCTGCCAATGCTTCGCGAGTGTTTCATTGGACCGGCGACGCTGGAGCAGATTGCGACAGATTAGCCCGCGTTATATGTGGAAAATCTATTGGCTTGGTACTTTCGGGAGGTGGAGCTAGAGCATTTTCACATGTCGGCGTACTTCAAGCGCTGGAGGAACACAACTGGCCGATTGATTTCATTGGGGGGACAAGCATGGGGGCAGTAATTGGTGCCGGCTATGCTTGTGGATGGAGCGTCGCGGATATTAATAAATTCTTTCTTGAAACATTCTTAAAAAACAACCCGATGACAAAATACCGCTTACCGGTAGTCGGATTCATTAATGATCAGCGACTCAACAATCTACTGGCGGGAGTTTTTGGAGAAAGAGATATATCAGACCTCAATATCCCGTTTTTTGCGGTAAGCACAAATCTTTCGACGGATAAGCCGGTCGTTCATAGAAAAGGAGTGTTGCGTCAGGCTCTTCGGACAACTGTGTCACTGCCTGGATTGATTCCCCCGGTCGTCAAAGATGGCAATGTTTTAGTCGACGGAGCTTTAATCAATAATTTTCCAATGGACGTTATGGTGCGCATGCATCGTGGGTTCAACATTGGATGTGATGTCGCGAGAGTCAATCATGGCATTGAACCAGAAAAGTTTATCGATCCTCCCAATTTTCTCGGCTGGATATGGAAAAATGGTTTTCTACGTGCACCGCCCATCGTCAGTTTGTTAATGCGGTCTGGTTCAGTTGGAATCAGTCCGAATGATGGTCAAGAACTAGCAGATTTAATGATTTTGCCAAAGCTCGAAGGAACCGAAATTAATGAATGGCGATCTTATGAAAAAAGTCGCGAAGAAGGATACGCAACGGCTGTCACAATTCTCAATAAACATCCTAGACGATAATATTATCTAATAGTTTACTGTTTTTTTCTGGTAAAAATAGTTTTCGTAAATTTACTTTAGTTTTACGAACACACATTAGAGCAGTTCCGGAACAAGTAAGAATTTTTGCTATACTTTAGTTTTTGTCCATTCAAGGAGAAGACAATGGCAAAACCAATACCTGAAAAAATCCGTATTGCAGTGGTCAAATACGTTAAATCAGGCCATTCGCAGAAGGAAGCGGCTGAGAAATTTGAGGTTTCTCCTTCATTTGTATCGGCGATGGTGAAGCAATTCGACGAATCAGTCGATTTGAAGCCGAAGCCAATGGGCGGTGATCGTCGGTCTAAGAGAACGAAGAAACACGAGAAAGATATCCTAGGAGTTTTAAAAAAGCATTCCACGGCTACTTTACAAGAGATTAGTGAGCGGGTGTACGAGAAGACTAAGGAACGTTTTTCTATATCAACTCTTTATGACTTCTTTAGAAAACGAAAGATTACCCGGAAAAAGATAACAGGACATGCGGCGGAGCAAAAGAGACGTGATGTTAGAATAGCGCGAATCATCTGGAAGAAAATCGCCTGTAGAACAATAGACATCAAACGCTTCATCTGGTGCGATGAGACGGGGGCTTCCACTGATATGATCCGTCTTTATGGACGATGTCTAAGTAACGAGAGATTACAGGTAGCAGTTCCGAAGAGTCACTGGAAGTCACTCACGTTGACTGCTGCAGTTACAACAAAAGGAATGCGAGCTGCTGAGGTCTACGATGGGCCAATGACAACTGAACGGTTTTATGAATGGGTCGTAAAACGACTATCAAAAATTATAAAGCCAAATTCAATTGTCGTAATGGACAATCTTAGAGCGCACAAAAATCCGAAAATAAGAAACTTTATAGAATCTCTTGGTGCTCAACTATGGTTTCTACCACCTTACAGTCCAGATCTAAATCCGATCGAAAAACTGTTTTCCAAGTCAAAAGCCCATCTAAGAGAAAAAGCTGAACGAAGTGTCGAGCGATTAACCAAAATTTTAAAACAACTGCCGAAATTATTCACACCTAAAGAGTGTATTAATTATATTCGTTCCTGCGGGTACAAAATGTAATTTATCCTTACTTGTTCCGGAACTGCTCTAAACACAGAATTAACTCACTAATCTGAAACTACAAAAATATGAGACTAGCAATTCCAAGAAAACTAAAAAAGGCCACAACATCTGTAAGTGTTAGTAGAAAAACTGAAGACGCAACCGCCGGATCAGCTCCGATTTTTTTCAGTGTAAGCGGAAGCAGAACACCCGACATTGCAGCCCAGACCAAAGTAAAAAACATTGCCAAACCAATGACGATTGCTAACTCAGGTTTATCATTAAAAAACACAAAAGTAATGAGTCCCACACCTAAAGCAAACATTAGTCCATTCACGAACCCCGTTGTAATCTCATGCCGAACTGCTCGGCGAGCGGCTTTACCTGTAAGTTCCCGTTCCGCTATTGCACGAACAGTTACGGCTAATCCTTGACTTCCTGCATTCCCTCCAAGAGCAGAAACAACAGGCATCAGAATTGCAAGAGCAACAACTTTTTGAAGAACGGGTTCAAACAGCGATATGATAAATGTAACTGAGAAAGCAGTAAGGAGGTTTACGGCTAACCAAGGTGAACGCGCTCGCAGTGACTCCCATACAGTGTTAGACGTATCAGCTGAATCGACGTTTGCTAAATGCAACATGTCTTCTGTATTAATGTCTTGTATCACGTGAACCATATCATCTACAGTAATCATACCGACTATTCTTCCCTTCGCATCTTTAACGGGTGCAGAAGCAAGAGAGTATTTCTGAAACTGGTGGGCTACTTCTTCGTGATTACAGTCGACGGTAATATTCGACTTTAGAGGTGTTGCAACTTCTGACAGCAATTTACTTCTATCATTTTTTACCATATCGGAAAGAAGCACATATCCTTTAACTCGATTCTTTGAATCTACGACATAAATTTCATAGAATTGTCTTGGAAGTTTTTTGGTGCGTTTGCGAGCTCTTTCAATGGCTTCACCAATTGTTCGGCTTCCTTTGTCTGCAACATATTCCAACTGCATTAATCGACCCGCTGAATTTTCGTTATAAGAAAATTTGGGTTCTAATATTTTTTGCTTCCTGTTAGGGAGATTATCTAAAATAACCTCTCGGCGACTCTCGTCCAAATCTTCAAGAACTGTTGTTGCGTCATCAGACTGAAGGTCTTTTATAATTTTTACGATGGCTTCATCTGTCAGTGCCTCGTTGGCTGTTTCGCGATATTCATCTCGTAACTCTATCAGAATGCTCGGATTTAATCTGTCATTGATCAATTTGATCGTTTCAATAAACTCTTGCTTCGACAATTGCTCCAAGAGATCTGCCGAATCTTCCGGCTGATCTAAATCAGCTAAGATCTGTACAACTTCGTCTGGTTTCTCCTCGGTGACAGCATTCTGGAGAGTCTCTACCTGCGTCAGTACCGGATCTGCCTCGTTAGCGGTTTCAATTTTTTCTGTCACTTCAGACATATCTATCCCCTCCGATTTAGGTGTGTTTCAAGAAACCCGCCTAATCAAAATTAAGTATCTTGATGCAAAAATTTGCATCAATCGAGTGATGCTGAAGTTTATGCAGCCGCTTCGAGGTCTAACTGTCTCCAAACTGCACATATTGCAGAAACGAGTTCATCCATCATTGCCTCTGTATGGACCGGACTAGGCGTGAATCGCAGTCGTTCAGTGCCTTTGGGAACTGTCGGATAATTGATTGGCTGCACATAAATTCCAAAGTCAAAAAGCAAAGTGTCCGATAACGCTTTACATTTGACCGGGTCTCCAACCATCAGAGGTACAATATGGGTATTGTTCGTTAAGATTGGAAGACCTGCCGACAAAAATTTTTGCTTTAACATCAAAGTTTTTTGCTGATGAATTTTGCGAAGGTCTCTACCCTCTTCTCCGCGAAGTCGTTTGACACTCTCCAATGCCCCTGCTGCCATAACTGGACATGTTGAAGTCGTAAATATAAATCCCGGTGCCATCGACCGAATCGCATCAATAACAGTCGAGTCTGTCGCAATATAACCACCCATGACTCCATAGGCCTTTGCTAACGTACCTTCAATAATATCAATACGATGCATTAGGTTTTCTTGTTGCGCTATGCCCGCCCCCTCTCTGCCATATAGCCCGACCGCGTGTACTTCATCCAAGTAAGTTAAAGCATCATGTTCATCAGCGAGGTCGCAAAAGTCTTTCAGCAATCCGATGTCACCATCCATGGAATACACACTCTCAAACGCTATGAGTTTGGTTGTATTTGCTGGTTCATTCTCCAACAGAATTTGAAGATGGTTGAGATCGTTATGGTTAAAAATCCGCTTAGTCGCCCCTGACCTTTTTATACCTTCAATCATTGATGCGTGATTTAGCGCGTCAGAAAAAATGGTCAAATCTGGAAAAATTCGACCAAGGGTTGAAAGAGTGGCTTCATTTGCAACATATCCGGATGTAAAAAGTAACGCCCCGCTTTTCCCGTGTAAATTTGCAAGTTCCCGTTCTAAGTCAACGTGAATCCTAGTCGTTCCAGAAATATTTCGGGTCCCTCCAGACCCCGCGCCAAAGTCATCAATCGCTTGATGCATGGCTTCAATTACGCCTTCGTTTTGTCCCATACCAAGATAATCGTTTGAACACCAAATCGTCACCTCACGTTCTTCATGTTCAAACCGAGCAGTCGCCTTAGGAAAATCGCCTTTGTGACGCTGCAGATCAATAAATACTCTGTATCGACCTTCCCCGTGAATCGCGTTTAAAGCGTTTTCGAACGCTTGTAAATGTCTCATACTTGTCTTCCGTGAGGGTAAATCAGTGCAACAGAGAATGTTGTTTCGCCAAGGATCAAGTAAATACCAATCAAGGCCTACGTATCATAGTCCGGGCAATCCCGCTCCAATTTACGTTTTAACGCTGGCCAAACGAGTTGGTTTGCGACAACAGCGGTGCCTTGCGGATTAGACTGATCCTTAACGACATTCTGCACCTCTTCACCTGCCAGTATAAGTCCATCGCGTCCGGCACTTAGCGCCCTAACTTGCATTGAGCAGGCGCGTTCAAAAAAGAACATTCGAACGTAACATTCTGCTGCGGAAGATCCTACTGTCAAAGTACCATGATTCCTGAGTAACAAACTGTGTTTATCACCTAGATCAGCAACGATGCGCTCTCGCTCATCATGGTTTAATGCGATGCCTTCGTAATCGTGGAAGGCTAGATCATGTCGAACGATCATCCCTGTTTGTGTAATCGGTAGCAATCCTTCTTTTTGCGCCGAAACAGCGACTCCGTCATCTGTGTGTAAATGCATCACCACATGGTGTTTCTCAGCTGCCGCGTGAACGGCAGAGTGAATTGTAAACCCAGCTGGATTGACAAAGAAGGGGGTTTCCTGAACGATATTTCCTTCAAGGTCGACCTTGACTAATGAAGAGGCAGTAATCTCTTCAAACAACATTCCGTACGGATTGATAAGAAAGTGGTGTTCCGGCCCGGGTACGCGATGAGATATATGCGTAAAAATCAGATCATCCCAGCCGTTAAGAGCAGTTAACCTATACATCGCAGCTAGATCAACACGAGCATCCCATTCCTCCTCGCTTACTTGACCTCTCAATTCATTAATTTGCATTCCGTCAGCCATGACATCTCTCCTGAAATTCAGATATGGCGATTTACTCCATACTATACCGTAAATAAATGCAATTAGTAACAAGAATTCATTTTGACAAACCCCTCCAAAGTATTTTGTCGTGCACTTTATCTCTGATGCCAACGTCTTCCGCGATGCCCTCATCATTGGAGACAACTTAGAACTCGAAGTCGCCATCGTCATAAATCTAGTTGCTCCCAACGTGATTTGCTTAGCGACTTTTTTGAACTTTTGTGGTAATCTGGCTTGTCTTTCCTAAAAGTCATGTCTCCGAGACTATTGAAATCTGTCGTAACCTTTATGGCAACATTTGTGTTCTTTTCTTAGTGATTGCCCGACCAAGCTAAGTTCGGATAAACGTCGCTGATGTACCCATAGAACCATTGAGCCGAGAAACTTTCCACAGTTCCTGAATTCCTTATGTTTGATCTCCGAATTACGTTCGTTGCTTCAGAGCGTCCTGAAGCGCAAGAGGCTCTGCGCGAGCTAACAGAGCAATATGGTCAATGTACTGAAAGTGATGCCGAAGTCATTGTCGCGTTAGGCGGGGATGGTTGCATGCTTGAAGCATTACGCGGTCGATTCCAAGATCAAAAACCTGTATACGGTATGAAACTCGGCAGAGTAGGATTTCTGATGAACCCATTTTCGGCACAAGAATTACCGGAACGAATAAACAATGCGGCCTCCGTAACGGTTAGACCCCTAAAAATGGAAGCAAAAAGTAACGACGACCAAGAGTTTAATGGTCTTGCGATCAATGAGGTTTCTCTACTTAGACAGACGGCTCAAACGGCAATTTTAAGAATCAGTGTGGATGACAAAGAAAGAATCGCCGATTTAATGTGCGATGGTGCGTTGGTCGCTACTCCAGCAGGTTCAACAGCCTATAATTATTCTGCCCACGGACCAATTTTACCAATCGGCTCCAATTTACTCGCTTTAACGCCAATCAGCGCGTTTCGTCCACGGCGTTGGCGTGGTGCCTTATTGAGGCATACCGCCAAAGTTCACATTGAGACTCTTGAAGCGGACAAACGACCTATTTGCGCATTCGCAGACAATCAGGAGTATCGCAATATACAGTCGATCACGATTGAGGAAGATCGCGCTCGAAAACTCACTCTTTTGTTTGATCCCGAACAAGCGTTAGATGAGAGAATTCTTCAAGAGCAATTCTCTGTGTGAGGGGTACGTCTCTATCTAACTGAGTGAAGAGGTCTAAACCTTTACATTCTCAAGTAATTCTATAGTTTGTCCGTAACCTGCTTCTTCAGGAATCTTCAAGCAGGGTCTTCCTCTGTCATCTTTAGTAACTTTTGGCTCTACTGTTACGACACCTTGATTCGAGAATAAATCAATCGCGTGCGAGACACTTTTGGCGTGAGAAAGCTTTTTTAGGTTCATTCGAGTCGGAAATATGATCGTCGCTTCTTTCGACTCTTCCATCTCAAGCGCAACGTTTGGGTTGAGCCAGACTGCATCGGTGGTTTCTCTGCCATCGTGGACAGCTATTTGATCAGGCGGGGTTGATGCGATATAGAAATGCGTGTCAAAACGCTTAGGCATCATTATCGGCGTAATCCAGTGACCAAAATGAACAAGCTGTTTCAAAGGAAGAAGCAGGTCGTTTTGTTGCATTAACTCGAGAAAACTCTGTTCCTCCTTGTCTACTGCCGATCGCATTGTATCTAACTGTGCTAACGTCGTTTTATCGACAAATGAACTCTCATTATTTTTCTGTAACGCGATGAGAATACCACTTTCTTCAAAGGCTTCTCGAATAGCGGCTATTCGGGCAGACCGTTCCTCACCAGACAAGCCGCCGGTTGTGTAGTCATTCCAAGCGTCCGAGGTGTCTTCGTCTCTGGCCTTACCACCAGGAAAGACCAGTGCTCCCGAGGCAAAATCAATTTGATAGTGTCTTTTAACCATCAGAACTTGGAGTTCCGGGGCATCTCTAAGTAAGAGAATCGTCGCGGATAGTTTTGGGATTGGCGGAATTTTATCGGTCATAAAGTTTTACTCGTCGGCGTAAGCTGAAATTTGTTTGTAGCACAAAATTGACCATTTACGATGAGTTCAAAAGGTCATGCACATTTAGTAGTGAACTTACTACAGGTAGGTCTAAGTGCTGTATGAGCGGCTACGCTAGTTCGTGACAATTGTTTTTCGCACCGTTGTCTATTTCATTTGACATGACGATGTGCGACATAATTTATATTGCTTGAAGGTTGCATCTGTCATAGACTCATATTCAGTACTGAATAATCAGCAATCAAAATGGAGTGGTTGATGACTAGTATACTTTTAGAATCCATAGGAATTTCAGTCGGTCCGGCGACCGCTACTTACATTGTCGCGTTCGCTCTTACCGTGCTGGCGATAATGGTGTTTTGGTTGATTGGACTGCTCCAAGATAGCCATGATTTGGTCGATGCGTTTTACGGGTTTAGCTTTGCAGGTATTGCTTGGCTTACGTATCTCGTCCACAAACCGCAAAATGTATATGCTTCTTTGATTCTGTTTATGGTGTCGTTGCAAAGTATTAGGCTCGGATATTATCTTACGGTGCGATGGATTGGCTTTCGCAAAGCTGGCAAGAGCGACGGACGATACGTTAAGATTCGTAATCGCTACAAAGAAAATTATGCGATTAAAAGCCTTTTCCTTGTGATGGTGCCGCAAGCCATAGTCATCATGATTGTTGCGATTCCAGTTGTCTATGGTATCGCAACATTGTCAGAGCCTGTTTCTACTTTGAATTCACTCTCCTACTTAGGGGCATTGATATTTGGGATTGGCCTATACTATGAATGGGTTGCCGATGCTCAGCTTCAAGCGTTCAAAGCGGACTCTCGCAATGATGGAAGATACTTGGAGACTGGTGTGTGGTCGTTAACCCGTCATCCGAATCATTTTGGAAACACAGTTGTATGGTGGGGAATTTGGATCGTAATCGTCGCTGGTAATCCCTTGGTTTGGTGGACGGTTGTTGGGACGATTTTTAACACACTTATTCTGACTGTATTGGTTGGCGCGACCTATTTGGATCGGTTTTTGGGTCATCGACCCGAGTACAAAGAGTTAATGAAGCGACGTAACAAATTTTTTCCAAAGCTTTGGTAAGACTATTCGCAAATAATTATGGTCTTACCTCAGTAAATTCGCCTTCCACTGGAAGTATCTCTGTAGCTTTGTGGAATTTCTTTGTTCGAAGATTTTCTAATAGTTCATCAAACTTTTGTGAGTAAACACAAATACACTTATCCAAACCTATTACTTCACCGTCATAAATTTTGCTTTCGACTGATGAGGCTTCATGTTGGTCAGCAGTGATAAGATAAACCAAGGCCTTTCGATGAACTTGTTTGAGAGCCCATCCTTCTAGATCTGCTTGCTTGTATCTTTCTCTCAATGAAGTTTTACACGAGAGTACGTTCGGCCATTTGTCGTGATAACAAACGAAATCGAATTGCGAGTTTGGGACGTATTTTAGTTTTGCCTGATAGTAGAAGGGGCCAATTCCTATTTGAAACAGGCACTCAGCGACGCAGTACTCAAAAATCCTACCCGTGAGGCTGACATTTGCTCTTCCACTCTCTTGTTTTTCCTTATCATGGTAAATTTGAAAGGAATTCTTCATGAATTCGCTGGGTATAGAGAATTCGACTTTCGAAATTAAATCTTGGTAAGTTTCCCAAGCTTTTCCTTTGCCTCCTATACCAACAATTTTGCTGTACATTCAGAAACTCGCTTTTTGGCTAGGTCGCAATATTTCTTTTCGATCTCGAGTCCAATACCTTTGCGTCCATTTACTACAGATTCGATCAAGGTAGTTCCTGAACCTGCAAACGGATCCAGTACAGTGTCTCCGACAAACGAAAATAATTTGATACAGCGCTTTGGAAGTTCTCGCGGGAACGGAGCCTCGTGTCCTACTCTCTTCGCAGATTCTCCGTTAAATGTCCAAACACCAAAAACCCAGTCCTTAAACTCCTCTGCGCTGATATCACTTTGCCCTTGGCGTTCTCTTTTCCACTCATTCTTGTACAGAACAATAACAGTTTCGACAGGGGCAATAACGTGGGGAGCACTTGCAGACATCCAGCTACCCCAAGCCGTTCGCCTACTTATGTTTCCTTCGTTCCAAACGATGGTTGCGTGATATTTCCATCCTACTTCCATCGCTAACTGAGTAACCTGTGCTGAAAGAGGTTGCTTGCCGTTCTTGTTCTTATCGATTGACACGTTGACACAAATTCTGCCGGTGTCTCGAGTCCAATAATAGGCGTTCTTTAACCACTTCTTAGTAAACTTGAGATATTCATCGTATTCAATGGCATCTCCCTCCTCCGAACCGTCGTAGGCCATCCCAACATTATAAGGGGGGGAGGTTACTATTAAGTCGCAACAATTTGCCGGTAGAACCTTTCTATTCAGGCAATCTGCCTGATGAATGTCGTACTCTATATTTCTATGCGGAATCTTATGGGTGTACGGAACGCGTTTTCTTTTTGTGGCAGTTGGCTGTAGCTTCGGTCTAGCCTTAGGTACTACTAAGTCCCTATCAAGAATCGCGACATCGCCGAGTTCTTGACTAAAATTCACATGTTCAAACGTGAGATCATCTGCCATTAAAGTTGCCTTTAGCACCTAGATTCTTCATCCTACACTAGCAACACGTCATTTTCAAGTGTCTCACACTCACGTTTAACAAATCGTTGCGTCACATTTCTAATACCATCTCATAGTATTGAAGTAAATTTTGGGATAGTATAGACTTGAGTCCATTAGCGCATAAACTCAAATATAGTCGCTACTATAGCAAATACTAACTTGTTCACACTGTTGCAAATTTATGCCCATATTATCTTCATCTTTGGGAATGCCGCTTGATCCTGTGATCATTCCAATGACTCGTCGCAAATTGCTATCGTTTGCCGCAAGCATCGATGACACTTCCGACAAAGTGTTTGACGACCGACACCCCGAATTCTGTGCAACTCCGCAAATTTGTGTTGCTCTGGAATGGGCGAGTATCCTTAAAAATGATCTCCGCGGGAGGTTAGGGGCGAGCCGTGAAGAAATATCTCGTGCAGTACACACTGTCCAAGACACTATTTTTCATCGCACTGTGAACGAAGGTGAATCCTTGACTGTTAGCGGAGAAATTATCGCGTTATGGAACGGACGAAGCGGTACCAACATGGTTACTAAGATTACGACAATGGACGAACAGGGAGAATCAGTTTTTACGTCACATCTACAAAGCACTTATCGAGATGTACAACTGTCCGGAAATGAACGTAAAGCCGAAGAAATTCCCTCAACTCCACCTATGCCAGAGAACCTAGGTGGGATCATCAGTCGGCACATAGAAATCCCGTTAACATTGCCTCATACGTTTTCTGAATGTGCTGACATTTGGAATCCAATTCATACAGAACGAAAGGTTGCTGAAAGTGTCGGCTTACCAAACATTATATTACACGGTGTTGCAACTTGGGCGTTGTCTGGACGAGAGATTCTTGCTGAGTTCGCTAACCGTGATGTTACAAGATTACGACGGTTACGCGGCAGAATGGGGGCCATGGTTATTCCTGGAAAACCACTTACAATTAGCATGCAGTCATCAAAAGACCAAAACACTCTGAAAATTTGGTATGGAGTTCAAACTTTAGAAGGATCTCCAGCGATCATAGACGGATATGCAATAATTGACATATAAGGTGAAATGTGCAAAAATCAAATTGTCGACGTTGATAAATTAGTTTTTGAATACAATTTTAATTCGGAAACGCTAAAATGAAACGAAGTGTATCAAATACTCAACAAAACCTAATCTAGATTAATTTGACACATTAAGTTTGATTTACTTTTAGTTCGCCCTATTTTCTGATTTATCTGCTCTACTTATCAGTATAGCTAATTTTTCTAAATGGTAAATGAAATAAGACTCCGAGACCCAAGCGGTACCTTGATTTCCCCATGCAACTCCCCAACTATTTCGTACAAGAATAACCCGCTCATCTCCAATTTGGCCGTGCCCGATAGCAATCACAGCATGTCGTTCAGCAAAAGGATTTAGCCAAAAATCTATTTCTCGAACTACTTGATTACTTTCGTCATTAGCTTCGAAAAACGCATCTGATACCGTAATCATTACCATGACAGGATGACCATAATTTAGTAATTGAATAATATCATCAAATTTTCCACTTATCTCGAACCCTAACCTGCGATGAACTTTTTTTATATCGCAAGGAGGAACAGAATCTTGGTCACCACTAGGTAATTCTAAATTATATGGCCATACCTCTTCAAACGGCTGCCCGATCGTCTTTAAAGCTTCCAACGTACACGTTAGATCAGAGGGGTCTCTCAACGATAAATTTGCTTTTTTCTGCGCATGATAATACAAAAATTCGCAAGAGAATGGTTCCCACCCCGGACGTAAAGCTGCATGTATGTCGCTCGCAACGAAAGACAGACAAGTCGGACGTTCTCCTTGATCACGAATACTTCCAAACATATCACCTAAATTAACATTTACATTTATTTCAGTCACACTTCTTCCATGTTCCCTTGCTTTATTTTTTCAGATAAACCACTTCTATGAAAATGTGACGAACAAATTTTGAGGTTTAAGGTTGAAATTGGTTTTACATTTTTTTCCCACCGGCGACGCTCTAAAAGACTAAATTCACACAGTGAACTATCGCTCGACCGAGCTATAACTTGTCTGTGAACTGTTCTGTCAACTGTTTTCTTCCAACAATCTGCAACGATAGATAAATTATTTTCTGATAAGTGTCTAAAATCCCACAAATATCCCCCGTGACCGTGTTCCAATAAGTCAAAGACAAAATAGTCATCTACGTTACAGTCGAGAAATTGTCCGTCGTCACGTTTGGTAATATGCCATACTTCTCCTTCAAAACCCTCAGGCAACACATTGCCAGCAAGTTCCGACTTTATTTCAGATGGTTTAACCTCTAAGAGTTTCTTTGTCTCTGATACGGTTAGATAATCGTGCCGGCATAAAGCCCAACAGGTCGCCGTATAGTTTAGTCCGATACGAAGCGAAAGCTGGTATAGATTTTTCGGATATTTTATGGTGTTATTACTCCATCCTTGCATGTATCTGTAAGTTTCAATTAGCCAGCGCGGAGTTAAAAATTCAACTGCAAATGAATTCGCCTCTAGTTCTTGAATTTTTTTTAGATCGCCTTCAAACAATACTTGTTCTTTCCAGACTTTTCCAAGGCGTACATTACTATCAACACTAGAATTATGATCAAGTAAGTAATGCCCAAGTTCATGAGCGGCTGTGAACCGTTGAACTGCCTTCGAGGTATTCGACGCAACTAACATTCCCAAGTTAGGAGACTTTATAAACACACCAAGAATCCCATTAACTGGCTGAAAAATCATGGGGATTTTGAGGTTGTTTATAATTTCGAAAATCTTTATGTTACTTCCTTTCTCACTTACCTTAGACTGCAAGCTCAATTCTTTGTGAAGATGTGCTGCGGCCAGTACTCCCTTGTTACAAGCATTACGATAGTCCTTTGACATGTTCAACTCGCCTTATAGTCAGCAAGAGCCTTGAGGTACCTCGCAAATCGTCTTAGTTGCGTACGATCCTCATCGGACATGCTTGGAGTTTGATTTTCCAAGTACAAAATATCTTCTGGTAAATATTCGTCATCGCCGCTTTCGTCCGTAAAGTATTTTGCCGTATGTTGATAAATTTTTGTTAGTTTCAGCAAAAGATTATCGCGCACACCGCTTTCACCTAGTTCAATCCGTTCTAGTTCGACTACCTGAATCCCAAGGATTTTGGCAACTTCTTCTAGTTCAAAGCCGAGATACCTTCTAACTTCAGAGAGACGTGAACCAACCCGGCTACGATCAGATGTACTTTGTTCTTGAGAATGCATAATTTTTCCGTAGGCTTCAAACAAGCATCTGACAAAGACTAACGACACTACAACTTTATTGTTCTGCCAAAGTGATACAATATAGCACCCTTGTTGCGTTAAACCGTTCCTCAAAAGTTTTGCGGTCAGGTAATCTCGGACTTTCCGCCAACTACAGCACAATAGCTAATAGAAACTTACTTGTGTAGAATAATACTAGTTATGCCAAATTGCAAGAAAACCTCGAGTAAACTCGAGATATGTTATACCTGCAACCTATGTAGATATTCGGATTCCGAAAACCTTAAATATACTAAGTAAAACCCCCTTGAATCAGTCTTGTTTCACCTACCCGTAGGCTCCATAGAAGTTAGCAATCCCGAGACTAGCCTGTTGAAGTGAATCATGGATTTTACGTAGCGGGATTGTTAGTTGCTTGTTAATCGCTTCGTATCCTCGCTCCGAAACTTGAAGCGGATCCGCTTTCTCCGCTAATTGGCCATGAAATTGATCCTCCGAAGTTGACATCGGGAAAAGTTCGCTCAAGCGATCTGCCAAAACACCGAATCTCAGTGAAAACGCTAACTGGAAAAGCTCACTGCGGTCTATATCCATTCGCAACGAGAATGATGGAACACGTGTAACTAACATAAAACCACGCATTATTAGCGACTGACGGACAGCGTGTAAAGCGTGTAAGGGACGACGAAATCGGTAACGAGACTGATCCTCTGCTTCGCCATAAACACAGTTTAGCAGACGATCAAATTTTTTCAAATCAAAGGATAAATGTGTAGAGAGTTGTCTAATCGATAACGCAACCGTGCTTTCATATAGGTTCTCGGCAATTTCCGTACAGTTCTCGCTCTCCGAGTGATCAACACTAGACGAGGCTTTCGCAGACCAAAACATTGTATCAAATAAAACTGCATAAGCTCTTAAAACAGGTAAACTCGTTAACCGGCGAGCCTCGCGAGCAATGTTCAAAATCTGTTCATACCGTTCTGAACCATTAATCTGCTCCAAGACAGGCTGTAGATCGTGTCCAACTGATGACCCTATACCGCCAAAAACGTTGGCAGGTATGGCCAACTGATGAAGAATGGCATTGTGCGGTATAGCCCGAAGTGATTTTGGACCCATCAATGTTGAACCACTTTGCCTTCTAGCTTTGCGAGAACCTGTGACGGGAAGTATGTTGAAAGCGAAACTACCCAATGCAACCTGATAATCTTTCCTGTCAAATAAGTCTTTTTGCCAGTTTATGATTCGCTGATAGATGTCCCAAGTAAAATTGAATTGGTCGTAGAAGTTATCTGACTCTGGTGCCTTACGTTTTTCAACGTGCATGGAGGAAGCAAAAATGTTCCTGACTGTGTGTTTGGCGATTTCAGGTGAGCCAAACCTAAGATACCCATCTCCTCCTTGAAAACTGCTTTCAGCAATTAGATGAACCGCTTTCTCAGCAAACCGTTCTCTAACCCACGGTGTGAGGAGATAGTTGCATCGTTCAGAAATGTTGCCCGGATAACCACCTCTTCCCATAGATTCGCCATGCGTATTAAATATGACAACATCTAAATGGCCGAGACATGCCTGCGAAAGAGCATCAAGGAATTGAGATTGGAGCCGCTCAATAGCCAGATTCGCTCCTACTTGTCCCATAAATCGACCTGAATCTGAAAATCCAATTTGAATACAAATACGGCCTCGCTGGTTCAGATAATCTCGATACGGCTTGCTTTTCAGCAACTGTTGCACAAATCGCCCGCCATTCTCAATCGCACTAGGCGTCTCAAACAGAGGCGAAATATCTACATCATTCTCAATTCCGTATCGTTTGGCCAAATACAAAACCCCCAATACGGTCGCTGGTGTTTCAGTTTCAGCTACTAAAAACCGGATCGGTGAGACTGTATCCACATGTTTCAGTATTTGCGCACACAGCATCAATTGTCGTCGAGCTGTCTTATGTTCATAGAAAACAGAAGCCGTATTGATATTGGTCGATTCGACGCATTTGGTTTGTTCCGACACAAGATCGAATGTCGTGAGGTCAACAAATTCTATATCCTGCTCTATCTCGAATTCGTGCCGAATGGCTGATTTTACCTGCGCTGCATTTACTCGAAAATGTATCAAAGCGGTCCCCGCACCCGCCATTTCTATTACGGAACGGAGTACGCACAGCTCAAACTTCTTATCTGGTTCTAGCTCCGAACTCAGGATCAATTCTGAAAGTTTCTCTTTCCATACCCGCATATCTGCAAGGGAACCACCCGAGTTTTCTGATAGTGTATTGGCTGCGACCACAAAAGACTCATGGTCGGTAAGATCATTCTGAAATGCCTCAATTTGACGAGAAACTATCTCAAATGCTGTTTGTAACTGCTGAACGAGCCGGTTTGCTAATTCAATATGCTGAATACCAATTGCCGTTAACTGTTCGGCGTAGTATTTGAACTGCTTTTTCTTTTCAAAAAGTCGAATTTTCAAACTTTCATTCCAAGAAATATCAGTTCTACCGTCTAGATCGTAACCAACCCAGCTTGCTAACGAAATCGGTGTCGGAACAAAAGTAATCCAATCTTTCGAAAACCGTCTGCGTGCTTCTCCTAAAATTTCTCGGATGACTTCTGTAAGTGCGTCTCTAGCATTATCCAGCGCATCTAGTGCGTCTGCATGTTCGTCTGCTATTGCGATATGTGTATTTACGAATTTCTCGGGAAAACATGCGTCATTTTGTTCATGTCGATGAGACTTACCCGAAGAGTCCGAAATACAGGCCTTGAAAAACTCTGTTGCTCTATTCGAAAGACCGAATGTCGGATGTCCAGTGAATACTATGCCATATCGTAGTCGACCGAATTTTTTGGAAAACTCATCAAAACTCAGGGATCCCTCACTTTTTAGGATATCAGTAATCGAAGTGGGTTCGTTAAAAACCCTTTCGGAAAATTGCTTGGCACGATCCTCAAGCGATTTTGCAGTTAAGAATCGTTGTGCATCAATTAGTTTTTCAAGCGTAACTTCCCCTTTTGCCTCTTTCAAGAGAAGCTCATGAGCTAACTGCCGAACCGAGTTCGTTAAGGGATCGAATTCAACAGATTTTTCATGATGGGATAGGCGGTCAAAGCATACTTGGATAAGCGCTTCAGCTGAAAATCTTTCTCTTTGTCGCATAGTCGGCGTATCTTTCTCTGCCTCAATCATTCGCAATGCTTCCTGACATAGTAAGTGGAATTATAACTAGAGTTCAATATACAGGGTAATTAGTCCATTTAGTAATAGAATAAGGCGTATCTTCTCTTGGTTCAACAAATTCTTTATTCGTAATTGCAGAAGTGATATATAATCTAGAACGAACGTTCAGATATACTGTTAAGTTGAGAGGATAAACGAATTGCGTTTTTTCGGCATAAAGAAGTCAAGACCACCCCCATTTGTCAGAAAACTGATTCATCTATAGGAGAATCCGTTGTCACTGCGTCGATTTGATCTAATTATTGCTCTATCGTTAACCTTGCTGGTTAATGCCTGCGAGACCACCATGCAGAACATGGGGATGTCGAATAAGTCGTCATCTGGTTCTTCATCAGCATCTGCAAGTTCAACTTCCGAAGGAAATGAATCCAAAAAAAATCGGAAAACAGAATCGAAAAAGAAACACTCAGTTAACACAAATCCGTTTCCCTCCACTTACAAACCTTACAGAGCCACTCCAACATTACTGCGCGAAGCTACCGTTCTAGATGGCAATGGTAATCGTATAGAAAACGCGGACGTTTATCTAGTCGGAGGACTCATTGAAAGAGTTGGGCGTTCTCTAAAAGTTCACCCGGATACAGAGATTATTGATGCTACAGGAAAATGGATAACTCCAGGAATCATCGACAATCATTCTCATTTAGGAGTCTATCCCTCGCCTAGCGTTCGAGCTCACCAAGATGGAAACGAAATTTCGGGTGCGGTTACCTCAGAAGTCTGGGCAGAACACGGAGTGTGGCCGCAAGATCCTGGATTTACTCGAGCACTGGCAGGAGGGGTTACAAGTCTACAGATTCTTCCCGGAAGCGCGAATTTATTTGGCGGACGCGGTGTAACACTAAAAAATGTACCGGGAAGAACAGTACAAGAAATGAAATTTCCCGATGCTCCATACACTTTGAAGATGGCCTGCGGAGAAAATCCAAAGCGTGTCTATGGTTATGGCGCAGGTCGATACCCGGGCGGAGCTCCTTACTCTAGAATGGGAAACCTTGCAGGCTACAGACAAGCATGGGCGAGAGCCACCGAATATAAAAGAAAATGGGAAAAGTACGCTGTGAGCGAAAAGGAAGACGCTTCCCCGCCAGCGCGAGACCTAGAACTCGATACACTCAAAGGCGTTCTAGATGGAGATATACTCGTTCACATGCATTGCTATCGCGCTGACGAAATGGCGCAGATCATCGATATGGGGAAAGAGTTTGGCTACAAAGTCACCGCCTTCCATCACGCTGTCGAAAGTTACAAAATTGCAGATATTCTAGCCGAGAATGGCGTTTGTTCTTCAATGTGGGCCGATTGGTGGGGCTTTAAGATGGAAGCTTACGACGGAATACGAGAGAATATTCCACTTGTTCACGCCGCGGGTGCCTGCGCAATCGTTCACTCTGACAGCGATATCGGAATTCAACGATTAAACCAAGAAGCCGCCAAGGCGAGAGCCGATGCGCTCAAGATTGGTGTAGAGGTTTCAAAAGCCGAAGCATGGATTTGGCTGTCAGCAAATCCTGCACGCTCATTAGGAATATTCGATAAAACCGGTTCAATTGAAGCGGGAAAACAAGCCGATATTGTTGTTTGGACTGGAGATCCCTTTAGCGTCTATTCAAAAGCTGAGAAAGTATTTATCGACGGCGCATTGATGTTTGATCTTCATAACCCTGATCTTCAACCAGTAACAGATTTTGAACTCGGCCATCCTGGCGAAGGAGATACAAAGTGATTTTTCGATTTTTTATTTGTGGCTTTATTTCCTTAGCTCTAGCTTATTCTGCGATTGCGGATCACTTCGCTATTGTCGGCGGAAAAATTTGGACAGGTACTTCTGCCGGAACAATTGAAAATGGAACAGTTGTAGTTCGTGACGGAATAATCCTATATGTAGGTTCGACTGAGAATGCATCGATTCGTGGTTTGAGGAGAATCGATGCGAAAGGAAAATGGGTTACGCCAGGAATTATAGCGGCTTTTTCAAGGGTTGGGTTGGTAGAAGTATCTGCTGAGGATTCGACAAACGATATCTATGCTGGCAATACGCAGTTCAGTGCCGCATTAGACGCGTCAGATGGATTCAATCCTGCCGCATCTACAATCGCTGTTACGCGAATTGAAGGTGTAACTCGGATGGCCGTCGCTCCCGCCTCATCAAACAATATCTTTGCCGGGCAAGGATTTGTTGCCAGTACATCAGGCAAAAATAACAGCGTTATCAAAGCCAAGGCTTTTAGTTTCGTTCATTTGAATGAACGCGGCGCGTCATTGGCGGGAGGCTCGCGAGCTTCGTTATGGACTTATTTCAAGACCGCAATGAAAGAAGCCAACAGATTTATAGGCAACAGGTCAAGATACGATTGTTATAGTGATCCGTATCATGTAGAAAGACTTACCTTTAGCTGCATTGATGCGGAAGCATTACGACAAGGTCGTGAAAACAAACAATTGTTGCTCATTGCAGCTAGCCGGGCAAGCGATATAAGAAAAACCATAGAACACTTTGCAAAAGTTGATCAGAAGATTGCAATCGTTGGTGCTGAAGAGGGCTGGTTAGTTGCTGATGAACTTGCCGCCGCAAACATCCCAGTCATAATTGATCCGTTTTCTAATTTGCCGGAAAGATTCGAACAACTTGGTGCCTCGCAACAGAATGCAGCTAGGTTAATATCGGCCGGTGTAAAGACGGCATTTACGCATTTAGGCGATGATAGTCATCAGTCTCGCCTCGTATTGCAATCTGCAGGAAATGCCGTTGCTAATGGAGTTAGCCACGATGACGCGCTCAAAGCTATTACCATCGTACCTGCCGAAATTTTCGGAATGGAAGAAGTTGGTATTTTAGAACGAGGAATAGTCGCAGACATGGTCATTTGGGACGGAGATCCACTAGAGGTGTCAACTAGCCCAGACGCGGTCTTTATAAATGGAATTGCTACGTCCTTAGAGACAAGACAAACAAAGTTACGGGACAGATACCTTGATTTGGCGGAAAACGAGAAACCGTTCTCCTATAGAAAATAGATGTATGGAATTTCCTTACGCAGTTCCGGTAAAACCGGGCGTGTCTTCGTAAGATCGTCTTTCGCGTTCAAATCCAGTGACCAACAAGAGTGCCGATGCTACAAAAATTGAAGAATAAGTTCCAATCACGACACCCCAGATTAGTGCGAAACTCATACCTCTTAAAACAGGACCGCCTAACAAAAAAATTGCTAACAGCGCCAGCAGTGTTGTTCCAGAGGTGAGCAAAGTTCTTGACAGCGTTCCGTTTAAAGCCAAATTTATTAAGTCTGGAGCCGGCATTTTCTTATACTTCCGCATTTCCTCTCGAACTCTGTCAAAAACGACGACCGTGTCATTCATCGAATAACCAATGATCGTAAGTAAAGCAGCAATTGTTGTCAGGTTGAATTCAAATCTCGTCAATGCGAACATTCCAATAGTGAGTATTACGTCATGGGTCAGCGCTAGGACCGCACCCAATGAAAATTGCCATTCAAATCGAAACCAGATGTAGGCCAGCATAAGCACAAGGGCTGCCACTAACGCAATCAATCCCGATTGTAGCAGTTCGCCAGAAACTTTCGGTCCGACAGAAGCGCTTGAGAGTGGATCACCAACCTGGGGAAAGTGTACTCCGATCGCCGCCCGAACGCGATTACTTGTGTTTTGTTGCGCGGCTTCTGCATCTTCATCGCCGACACCAACTGCCTTAAAGCGTATTACAATAATGTCTTGAGCACCTGCCCCGGTTCCTCTCGCTGAGTTGACTTGTAATCCAGTAACGCCCGGAACCTCTCCAATAACAGACCGTACATCTTCCACGCCTAGGTCAGCAGTTTTACTAATTTCGATGACTGATCCGCCCACAAAATCAATACCGAAATTGAGTCCTCTTACAATCACCAGTCCAATAGAAAATACGATTAGACCCGCCGACAGCACGGCCGCCATCTTACGAAATGACATCAGTGGAATTTTGAATCGAACAGGAAGACCCTTCATTAGCATGGCAACAATTTCCTATATCGGTAGTTTCTGAGGTCTAGTTGTACGTAACCAGATTACGGTCAACCACCGCGTCACGACAAAGGCTGTAAAAACCGAAGTCAATATTCCTATTCCCAGAGTTACCGCAAATCCCTTGACCGGCCCGGAGCCAAGAAAATATAAGATCGCGGCAGCTATAAATGTCGTGATATTCGCATCAAGAATTGTTGAAATAGCTTTTTCGTATCCAGTGGAAATTGCAGTTGCTGGCGAGCGACCGGATACTCGTTCTTCGCGAACACGTTCAAAAACGAGAACGTTGGCATCAACCGACATACCGATCGTTAAAATAATCCCTGCTATACCCGGCAAAGTAAGTGTTGCCCCCATCATAGAAAGCGCACCCAAAATAAGCATTATATTGGAAGAAAGGGACAGAACAGCGAATCCGCCTAGCAGACCATAAGCTAACACCATGAACAATGCCACTAGTGCTAGACCTATAATAGATGCCATAGTACCTGCTCGAATAGAGTCTTCCCCTAGACTCGCTCCAACTGTACGCTCCTCTATAAATTCGAGTTTTGCGGGCAACTCTCCTGCTTCAATAACAGCAGCAACATCTTGCGCTTCCTGAATAGTAAACGAACCTGTAATTCGGCCTTGACCGCTCATGATCGCCGATCGAATAACGGGGGCTGAAATTATTGTGTCATCTAGAACAATAGCAAATCGCCTTCCGACATTAGCTTGACTAGCACGGCCAAATTTCTGCGCTCCTATGCTGTTTAAAACAAAGTTTATTTGCGGACGATTGCCTTCATCGAACCCTTGACTGGCCGAAGTTACATTTGAGCCAGTGATAATTAGTTCATTGCTCACTAGAAGGGTTTCACCATCTCCGGTAAGCAATCGGAATCCCGGTCTGGTCATTCCATTTCGAGCAGCGGCTATTGCAGAAGGCGTATCGTCAACAAGATTGAAGGTCATTCTTCCGCCTCGCGAAAGAATCGATTTCAACCGTACTGGATCAGGTTCTCCCGGTGCTTCCAATACTATTCTATCGATGCCTTGAGGTTGAATGGATACCTCCGTTACACCATCCGGATCCACTCTCCTTCGGACAATTTCAATAGTTTTTCTTTGGGCATCTTTAGCAAGAATTTCTCGCGCCGCATTCGATACAGTAATTTCTATTCTTCGATCACCCCTTTGATTAATTTCAAATGTTCGTTGCCCTGCGATCGCACCCTCTAAACGGGGATTGAGCTTTTCAAGTCGTTTTAGAGCTTCGCTCATTTGTTCTGGACGACGTAAATTAATCGGTAACACCGTACCATCTACTTTGGGAGGGTCTCTGATAATTACCGGGCGTTCATTGAGAACTGGTCGCAAATCGGCTAGAAAAACTTCTAGGTGACCTTCAACAACTTGATCTGGGTCGATTTGCATAAGCAAATAGACACCGCCCTGCAAATCTAAACCGAGATTGACCTTGTTCTTAGGAACGAACTGCCAGACGAAGAAGGCGTTATTCGCTACTTGTACTTCGCTTCGATAGATTGCGAGAGATTCGGGAGTTTCAATCGAGGGTCTGCGCGGTTCAAGCCCCAATTGAGCATCTGAAAAGAAATTTGGAAACGCATTGAGCGCACCAACTAGGAGTACGCCGACGATGAGTGCGATTTTCCAAATAGGAAACTGAAGCATAGTTTATCGATTGGCCTAGAACTATTTTTTATCTTCTACGGGTTGACCCTTAGAGCGAACGTCCGCAACCATTCCTCTTACGATTTTAACTTTGACGTTCTCCGCAATCTCTACATGCAACTCATTATCAGCAACTTTCGTAACCTTTCCAATCAACCCTCCGCTAGACACTACGGTATCTCCTCGTTTCACACCGTCAACCATTTCTTTGTGCTGCTTTTGCCTGCGTTGCTGTGGGCGAATAAGAAGAAAATAGAATATCAACAATAAAAGCAGAGGTAACGCTAATGCGCTTAGAAGGTTGCCTCCTCCGGGTGCTTCCTGAGCAAATGCCGGTGCAACTAACGAAAGTGATACGGAAAATACCACTATGGATTTGAGGCAATTTTTCATAGACAAAACCTAAAAGTTAACGTTCAGATCGTAGAGTCACGACCTGTCCTAATATATACCTAAAAAGCTTGAAACGCTAGCGAATGGCGCAGACTAAGCATGTTGTTAAAACCGATTTGGAAGACAGGAAGTTTTCGATAGTCTAAGGGAGTTGAACTATAGTTATTCTAAGTTTGAAATTCCTGATCTTACTGTTGTAATTGGGCCAATCAACTGAGATCTACCTATTTCCCTTCCATTGCCATCATAAGCGTTTGCAACCAAACTTCTTCCCCGTCGAAGGGGTATAACCATTCGACCATCTCTTCTTAAATTGCGTAGTAATCTCCGCGATAAACTGTCTGTGGCGAAACTAAGAATGATTCTTTCAAATTTCGTATCGTCTGGCCAGTTGGATTGGCAATCGCAATGCAAAATTTTATAGTCTGGCATTATACCAGACAGAGACGATTTCATAATATCGACTAATCCCTTAACTCTTTCAGCAACCCAAACTGACGCTTCCAAATTACTTATCAAAGCTGCAAGATATCCGGTTCCGCCGCCAACGACTAAAACGGAAGTTGACTTAGTATTGATCTCGGCGAGTTGCAAGATTCGACTTGCATCGGTTGGTCGGAGCGAAGTTTGTCCGAATGGAAGAGGCAAAGAGACATCGTTTAAGCATAAATTAGCCAGTTTAGAATCCACAAACTTACTTCTGTCTGTACGCTCAAATGCTTCAATCAACCTATTGTCTTTTACTCCTGCACGGCGCAGTCGCAGAGAAAGCTGCACTACCGCATTAGACTCTTCATCGTCAACAGAATCCATGATTTTTGCCTATTCCGATTGTTTTACCTAACGGCTACTAATCCGTTCCCCAGTTTCTACCCTATTTTCTCGGTTCCACCTAAATAAGAACGTAAAACCTTAGGAATCTCTATTGAACCATCAGCGTTCTGATAGTTTTCGATTATAGCGACAATTGTCCGACCAACGGCAAGACCGGATCCGTTAAGTGTATGAACAAATTCTGGTTTGGCCTTAGGCTCCGGCCGGTACCGAGCATTCATTCGTCGCGCTTGGTAATCTCCACAATAAGAACATGAAGAAATTTCCCGGTACATATTTTGGCTTGGGAGCCAAACCTCCAAATCATAGGTTTTTCTTGCACTCGCGCCCATATCGCCCGTAGACAAAATAACTTTTCGGTAGGGTAAGTCTAGTTTTTCTAGAATGACTTCAGCGCAACGGGTTTTACGCTCCAATTCTTTTAATCCTTCTTGTTCGCTCGCTACGATTGAAACTAACTCAACTTTGTGAAATTGATGCAATCTAATCATCCCCTTTGTATCGCGACCTGCAGCACCAGCCTCCCCTCGAAAACAAGGCGTATGAGCAACATAACGCCTTGGGAGATAGTCCGCGTCAACAATCGATTCGCGCACAAGATTCGTCAGCGGCACTTCTGCCGTGGGAATCAAATACGGTCCGTGACCCGTTTTGAAAAGATCATCAGCGAATTTTGTCGGGAGCTGACCGGTTCCGACCAAGGACGTATCTCGAACAAGGTATGGAGGAGACGTTTCGACATAACCATGTTCGATTGTCTGGACATCTAACATTAGAGAGACAGTTGCCCGCTCAAGACGCGCTAGTTCCCCAGATAGTATTACAAATCTTGCGCCCGATATTTTTGCTGCGGTTTCAAAATCCATTAGTCCAAGAGCAACGCCAATCTCATCATGAGGTCTTGGAGAGAAACCGAATTCTCTTGGTTTCCCCCAGCGAGAAACTTCTAGGTTACTCGATTCGTCGTCTCCAAGCGGAACATCGTCTAGGGGAATGTTGGGTAACTGAAAGAGAAGGCTTTCGAGTTTTTCTCTAGCGGCTTTCTCCTGAATTTCAGCCGTTTCAATCTCCGCTTTAGCGTCCGCGACATTCTCTCGAAGTCTTATGAATTCGTCTTCGTTTCCTTCGGCTTTCGCTTTTCCGATCAATTTCGAATTGGTATTACGTGTTGTCTCAGCACTTTGTTTTTTCGTTACTGCCTCGCGTACGGCTGTATCTAACGAAATTATTTGATCAACTACAGAACCTAATTGGTGTCCTCGCCGATTCCATTGGTCTCGGAAAAACTGGGGCTTATCCCGTATAGATCGAAGGTCAAACATCTAAAATTTTCCGCTGATTTGTCGGGGCTAAGTGTAAGTTAGATTAAACTTGTGAAGAGGTTACACAGGTTCTTTGGCCTTTTCCGAATCGGATTTTTCGATCAACCTGACACAGATGATACTGAGCTCATATAGTAACATTACCGGAACTGTTAAGAGAATTTGAGAAATAAAATCGGGCGGGGTAAGAAAAGCAGCGACGGCGAGAACGCCTACGAGAGCAAACTTGCGACCTTTCTTCAAAAATTCTGACGAAATAAGCCCCACTTTACCTAATAGCGTCAGAACCACAGGGAGTTGAAATGATAGACCGAAGACAATCATCAACGTCATAATAAGTGACAAATAGGCACCGACACTTGGGATATGTTCTATTGCAACCGCATCCGTGGCGACCTGTTCTTGATTAAGGGCAAATCGCGCCAACAATGGAATGATTATGTAATAGACGAAGCTCGCGCCAGCGACAAAGAACGTTGGAGCTGCGAACAAAAATGGATACAACGCCCCTTTTTCCTCCTTTAGAAGACCCGGTGCCACAAATTTATAGAATTGCCATGCGACAACTGGAAATGCGAGAAATACCCCAGCAAACAGGGCTAGTCGCAGTTTGGCAAAGAAAAATTCTAACGGCCCTAGGAATATGAACTCAAGTTTATCTTCATCGCTCTCGCGGAAGGCAACTGAAGCATCAACGTAAGGAGCAACTAGAAAGTTATATATCTGTGTGGCAAAAGCGTAGGAAACGATCGCACCAATAAAAACCGCTAGCAATGCTTTGATTAACCGTGAGCGCAGTTCGACGAGATGGTCAAGTAACGGTGCACTTGATTCATCGGACTCATCCTCTCTTGATTCCTTATCTTCAAGAGCTGGTATTTCCGATTTTGCCCGGTTAGTTGGTATTTCGGGAAACAGATTCACCTGTTGTCGACTTTCTTTGTTGGTTTCTCGATTTCACCCGACTATTATTCTGTTTCGACTTTGGAGCTAAATTCTTTTTCGGGCGTTTTCTAGCTGTGAACTCTTCTTTAGTCTTTGCAGTCTTAGAAAATTTACGTTTGTCCGAAGTTTTCTCTTTTGCCACCACATTCGAGGTTTGCTTTGACCTAGGTTTCTTTGGTTTGCTGTGTGACGTTTGTTCTGATGTAGTTTGCTTCTTTGACTTACTCGTTTTCCGTATCTGTTTCTTTGAAGAATTCTTTACTTGACCGTTGTCCTTCGCTCTTTCCACTTGTTTCGCAGGTTTTATTGGCGGAGTTTGTGATTTCGTATCGAATTCATTGGTTTGCGCGGCGTTCGTTTGATCGCTAGGAGGTTTATTCAGAATCGCTTCATTTATTGCCCCTTCAACATCCTTTAATTCTTCAACCGCCTTAGATACCGCGTTCTCTCGTTTTAAGGTTTCTATCTCATCACGAAGTTCCTCCATTTGGGCCTGTTTAGCAATTTCGTCAAACGAGGCACGAAACTCACCGGCCATTCGGCGAGCTTTGCCTGCGAATTGACCGATAGCGTGCATCATTCGCGGTAGATCCTTAGGACCAACTACGATCAGTGCTACGACAGCTAATAGAAGAAACTCGGTAATACCGAATTGAGGTAACATAGTAAACGCCGCTTACGCTAGTTTAAGTCGTCTCGGACTTATCCTTTTCAGGCGTAACGTCTACAACGTCGTTCTGCTCAATTTCTTTTGTTTTGTCGTCTTCGCTCAAGCCTTTGCGAAAACTCGTAATTCCTCGGCCGAGATCAGCCATAATGGAAGATATTCGCCCTCTACCCCCAAAGAGCAAGACTCCCGCGACTATGACTAATGCTATCTGCCACCAACTTGGACCCATTGTAATCTCCAATGCAATTTTTGAATTCTAAACTTACACGCGAACACAACAAGTTTCAATGTTCTAAATCCGTCTGAGGTTCAATAAAATCCGTTACGAAATCCACCTGATCTTCTTCTAGGGGTGTTTCATCGACCGGGTCATCTGCATCCATACTAAATTCACCCTCAAGGAGAGGTAGACCATCAGGTAGTTTATCAGACAATAATCCTTGTACCTCTAAATCAGATTTACCAGGTAACATATCAAGGTTTGCTAAACCAAAATGTTCCAAAAAAGTATCTGTTGTTCCAAACGTCATCGGTCGTCCTGGTGTTTTTCTTCGACCGCGTTGCTTAATCCAACCCGTCTCAAACAGCGCGTCAATCACTCCCTTAGAAACAGAAACGCCACGTACCGCTTCAATTTCCGCTCGCGTCACTGGTTGTCCATAACCAATTATAGCAAGTGTTTCCAAGGCGGCCTGTCCAAGTCGTTTTTTATGTGTTTTCTCTTTTACAAACAAGTACGCCAAATCTTGTGCAGTTTGAAACCTCCATTTATTAGCCACCTCAACCAAATTTACCCCACGACCGTTATATTTCTTTTGTAACCGCAACAAAATTTCTGAAATCTCCGTACCTTCTGGCAGAGCTTTGTTTATCTCTTCTGCTTTAAGTGGACGTTCGGAAGCGAACAAAAGCGCTTCTGCAATGCGCTCAGCTTCGGCGCAATCCATTTCGACAGGAACATGTTCGGCTTCCTCTTTATCAACAGAAGACAGTCTCTTTACAGCTTCGCGAATCTCGTCCGCATGATCTTGTTCATCACGAGACGACAGAGTTTCGATAGTATCAACAACGGTCATTTTTGTAACTATAGTTTGACGGGTTGGTCAGCAACATCTTGACGATTACCGCACAGAAACAAGTCAGTAAAATTTTTTTGTTGCCGCAAATTCATATGTCCCAATCTCGCCAAATCGAGAGCCGCACAAAATGTACTTGCTGTGACTGAACTTTCCGGTATCTCATCATCCATTACAGGAATTTTATTCATTACCGTCTCGAACCGTTCCCATTCGTTTAAGTCTTTCGCTATTAGTTTAAGGGAATCTCGCGCCTGTTCTATAGGAAGAACAACCTGCCGTTCAATTGTGTGCGGCGCTTGCACTGTGTTTCGTTTCCTTACCATTCCAAAGGCTTGGATAAGTTCCCACAACGTTGTCCCAAATTCAACGGTCTTGATGACCTTCGATTGTTCTGGTACGCCGCGTAAGAAAACTTCTTTGTTTAGTATTGAGCCGTCTAGAAGCTCCTTTCCCGCTCTCCGCATGGCATCCAATCGTTTCAACCTAAATGCTAATTTGGCAGCCTCCAAATTAGGATCTCCGCTTTCACCGGATTTATCGTTCTTTGGTCTGACAAGAAGTAATCGAGATTTAATCAGGGCTAACCAAGAGGCCATTAACAGATAATCGGCGCTTAGATCAATTCGCTCGGCTTTTGCCTTTGCTATAAATTCTAGATACTGTTCCGCCAGAGCTAGCACAGAAATTTTCAGGAGATCAACTTTCTGTTTTCGCGCAAGTTCGAGTAGCAGGTGCAACGGGCCTTCGTACGAGTCTATATTGACGTGAAAAACTTCGTCTTCATCAGCCTCTTCGGCGACGCTCCAGTCAGTCTCGTCATGTATTCTGGGCGTGTTCACTAGGGTAGACTCAGTTTGGGAAACAGTTCGCGCATACGGTTCCAACTTTCTTCGACCGAAAAATTCTCATTGGACGACCCATATTGCTCTGCTTTTTTACATCGTTCGGTTGATTCAATCGACAAAGCTGCAACAGACTCAGCAACCTCTCGCATTTCGTTAACAATTTCGACTGGATCAGATTTAAAACCTGCACAATGTAAGACAATGTCGCAACCCGCCTCTATGGCTAGCTTCGTTCGTTCTGACAAACTCCCTTCTAGTGCTTGCATGCCTATATCGTCGGACATAAGAACACCTTCAAAGCCAATGCGATTTCTAATTATATCATTAATAACGGTCGTAGAATGTGTTGCCGATATATCGGGGGCGATTGTCTGATACGCTAAGTGTCCGGTCATTGCCATAGGTGCATCTTTTAATTTTTGGAATGCCGCGAAGTCTTCTGCCAACTCTGAAGACTCTGCTTCAATTTTGGGTAATGATTCGTGTGAATCCACAACTGCTCGCCCGTGTCCGGGAATGTGCTTCACTACACCAACGACACCTAGCGACGACATACCATTTAGTGCTTCTCTTGCCAAACTAGCGACTATTTCAGCGGACTTACCGAAAGATCTGTCTCCGATCACATCACTTGCGCCATCTATACGAATATCTGCAACTGGGGCGCAATTTGCGTTTATGCCTATTTGAATTAGCTCACTAGCGATTAACTGATAGCCTAGATAGACGGCTTCTAAGCCTAACGTACTGTCTTGATGATAAAGTTCTTCATAATCTTGACCTGAGGGAAAAGTTGGCCAATTGGGAGGTTTAAGTCTTGCTACTCTCCCTCCTTCTTGGTCTATGAAGATTAGACAGTTACGGCCTACGGCATCTCGAATGTCGCTAGTTAGCGCGGATACTTGCTCTTGATCGTTGATTGACCGCCCCATGAGTATTACGCCCCAAGGTGGGCAATCGCGAAAGAGCTGCCGTTCGTCTTTTGAGAGACTTAATCCTGACGGACTTGGAATGTAGGCTAAGGAGTCGGAACTCAACGGTTGGTAATCCAGCAATCTTTTCGATCTCGCCCTAAAGCGTCGCAGTAATCTTCCGCCGATTTTTTGGTTTCGAACGCTCCTACGCGTAACCGAAAGAACACCCCTCGTCGTCCGAGGTCAGCCCTCTCAATAACTTTTTGCACGTCTGCATACTTGCTAGGTTCTACTGCATAAAGTCTTTGCCAAGCGTTATTTGCATCATCATACGATAAGTAGGATGCCAGCTGAAGAATGAAGCGTCCGTCGGGATTTATTCCCCTTGCAGTGACTGTTCGCTGCCAATACCCATCTAATGGATCTTTATCGGTCATTCCAGTTGTATTCAGCATACTAGGGACATCCATGTCGTCAACAGTTTCACTTGGCGAGGTATCCGTCATAGACCCCGAACCGGTTTCTATCCTATCGTAAATCCCTATATTTTCGTCCTCAGCCGGTTTAGTCGCTGGTTCAGTCGGACGAACTTTTACGAGTTCGGGATCCGTGGTCACTACAACTGTTTCATCGCTATCAGACCCGGAGAACATGAGCGCCAAGAGAATCCCAATGACTACAACAGCGGCAACCACCGCAACAGCAATGTATATGGTGTTCCTAGAGACACCGGTTTGAGCCGCATCGCCTTCCTCTGCGTAGGCGTTTTTATTTTGGTCGTTCATGGTCAAGTTCCTTCTTCGGGAATTTTGAGTTGCGCTTATACTAACACGTACAAGCACTATTTTCAAGTGATTCTGAATTATAGTCTAAAAGTTTGTAGTTTCCGAACTCGCTCCGAATAGCACTAAAAAGCAGAGGAAAGTGCAAGTTCCCACATTTGTTTTTCATCAAATTACCCTCTTGATTTACCGGTTGATGTAATTGAAAATTTGTGCTTTTGATCTCACCAGTTCTACGTTTTTCGTACCATAGATTGCTAATGCGTCGAAATTCCACATCGAACTGAGTACGGACACACCATATTCGACAACGGGAATCGTTGTTCAAATTTTTGTCCCAAAGCACGAGGAATAAGTAAGGTTGAGAATCTAGTGATGCCATTGTCCCAGATGTCGCTGCCTTAGTTCCCGCTTTAACCACATTGTTGAACCTCGGCCTATCAATCGCTTCCCAAGTATTTGCTCCCTTAACATCTGAACCGTCGATTAAATCTGCTCCCTTTTTACGATCTAATCCATTTATTCCAGTCAGCAAGCTAACTAGTATCTGTGACCACCCGCTCGTGTCAGTCGGGACTGGATGCCTTGTCTCTCGTGCGAAATCAGCAATCGAATAAAAAGCCTCGTAATGTCTATCCAACATTTCGATGGCTTTGCTACAACATTGTTTCACAGTTCTTCTCCAAAGCGTGGTTGAGTGGAACGGAGATATTCTTAACTATTTCGACAGACGCTTTCATTCCACGTACCCGAATTGGGAAGTTTCTTTAATCTTTCAATGTTTGCTTGTCAGTTCGGCGATTCGACCAACTGTGGGGTTCAAAGTCCGAATGCTAGAACAATTTGGGCAAAACAGATTGGTTTAGGCGGAAAGACTTTGACTAAATAGAAAACTTAGATTTGTCAATAACCGCCTTCTATTGACAACATGATGTACGTACACCTATATAAAGTCTAATTTAGAATAAGGAGCGTTACCGATGGCAACACCTAATGTAATACAAAACCCTATTTACCAGGGTTTGACTAAATCGCACGAACTTTTTCACAAGTTTGGAGGGTTGAACGACTCGAACCAAAAACTTGACGAATGCCTTAAACTGCTGGCTATACACATTTGCGGACAACGAAAAAAGATATGTGCGAAAACCTATAAGAACTGCCTCCATAGAGAAACATTCTCTCTCAAACAACTAGCCAATCTATTTCGTCAGATCGCAACGCAGAAACTATTCATAACCGCCGACGGATTCTCTCTGTTTGGAGAATCATCCCAATTATCATTCTCGAACGACGGCGAGGAAACATGCTTTACCTTATTCTTAACTCTATCCTCCATTCTCAATGAGAAATCGCTGTTTGGTGGGCGCGCCGAAGCGTTGAATGAAATTTTCGGATATTTTATTAGAGATAACTTTCGTAACAACATAGAAGATGCTCAGTATATGACTCCCCCTGAGGTGGTTGAATTCATGGTATCTATTGCTCAGACTCTCGTCGACAAAAGCCTATCCAAGTCAAAAAAAGAGTTTGTCGTGATGGATCCAACAAGTGGAGTGGGATCATTTCTTAGGGAATTTCATAGGCAAAATTCTAGCGTACCAAATAGAATCCGATATGTTGCCCAAGACAAAGTGGAACGTATGGCGCGATTCACCGCAGCAAATTTTCTGTTCTCTGAGACTGAAAATTTCGAAGTTTATATCGGTAACTCTCTATACGATGGAGCTTCAATTGATCGATGGAATAACAAAGTTGACTTGATTCTAACTAACCCCCCTTTTGGCGCAAGATTCTCTAGATCGGAAGTCACCAAGAAATGCACAAACAACACACCGAGGTTCTCCAACTCTGAATCACTTCCTGCCACTATTGACTCCGAATTATTGTTCCTTGACCGCTACATCACACTTCTTCGCGAGGGCGGGTATTGCCTTGTGGTAGTTCCGGACAGTGTTATTTCCGCGAAAGGTTCATCAGCACTAGCAAGATCCATGCTGTTACGGCACGTAGAGATAATTGGCGTAATTGAACTTCCTCCCGTGACATTCGCTCAAGCGGGTACCAGAACCAAAACTTCTGTTCTCATTTTTCGCAAGTTACCGTGTAATTGTCGTCTAGTCGAAACGCATAGGGTTTTCTTTGCCGACGTAAGCAAAGTTGGCTTCGAGGTGTCAAAGAAGAAAGGGGTTGCAGTTAAGAAGCTAACGAGCGAGACAGATTTACCAGAGGCAATGTCTGCCTGGAATAAGAAATTGTTGAAATGTGACGAGCGTTCTCGCTGGGTTGAAACCGACTTACAAAAACTTGATGCGTGGACACCTCGTCCGATCTTGTATCAAGAATCTAAACAGAAACGACCAGATAAAGCTTTCCGGTTACTGCACGAGCTTGCCGAATATTCAGAAAAACGGCCACTTTTGAAATATCAACCTGGAACTTTCTTCATCAGCATTTTGCACGTCATAGGAGAAGGACTGCTTGAACTTAATGCATTACAGCAATATCAACCCGTAACTCCCGGAAGACAAGTGCTACCCGGAGAAGTTTTAGTATCTCGAATTAATCCTCGAATTCCCAGAGTGTTAGTCGTCCCAAAATTACCCGGGACAATCCTTTGTTCGGTAGAATTTGAGATTCTTATTTCAAAGAAGAATATTGATCCATATACTCTAGCCTACAGCATTCTAACGCCCATGGCTCAAGAGCAACTACAATCAATGACGGCCGGGACATCCGCTTCGCATGCTCGTATCAAACCACGAAAGATACTAGATATAAAAGTTCCTTGGCCAGAAACAGAACAGTTTGATTCAGAAATGAAAAGACATAGATGCAATTTGATATCAACGTTCCAGAATATGTACGAGGTCAATGAACGTCGAAAGCGATTAGATGCCGCTTGATCCGTTGCATGGAGACTATCGTTGAAATCCTAGGCTCCGTACCTATTCACTAGAGCTTTCCTCAAATATTGCGATCGCATTCTGAAACTGTTGCGAAACAGATAGTTTGGGAAAAGTGCAATTGAAATTTCGAAGTTACTGCGGCTAGATTGCCCTAGAATCTAGCATTACGCAATCCAAATAGACAGAAATTCATAGAAATTCGAGCGAGTTAGGTGCTTCGCAACAGTCCCATTCATTATTTTCTGCACTAACCAATTTCATAGTGTTGCGAAACACAAAGTTTGGATAAATGTCTACGCAAACTTGAAGTTTCGGCGATTAGTTGGCCCTAGAATTAGGCATTAGACGATTCAGTTTGACTAAAGGTCATCGAAATTTGAACGAGTAACGAGTTTCGCAACAGTCTCAATTTGAGAATGTTACACATGCTAAGTTTAAGGGAACAGGATATGTTCAAACTTAGGTGTACTCAATCCCACCTCAGCGGACATCGGAACCACTCTGTGAATTTGGAAAAAACTGAAGATATCTATTGTGCACTGTGGCATTAGAGCATTTTCCGATCACCTAGTCATATATTCTCTACAATCACCCTTATTCCTTAGGGTAACAGAACCACAAAATAGACGCAACTTGATAGGAAATTGCTCTTAGCAACATTTTTAATTTCAGATTCGTCGAGTTCCGACTAGGTCTTTCGCTTAACTGACATTGGACATCAGTCTCTTTGAAAGTTGGGGATATCTGCTCATCGCAAAGCCTCTACTGGATCATGCTATCTAGATTGAATAGTCTTCTGTGTTCACTTATTGCGAAACTATCGGTCATTCCAGCGATATAATCACAGACAATACGTGCCATTTTGGTCTCTGAATTTTCAGCTTCCACTTGCTCTCTCCAAGGAGAGGGAAGAGTTTCCGGTTCCTTCAAGTATAAGTCAAACAGTTCTCTGAGTATCCGTTTAGCTCTGCTTCGCATGCGATTAACTTTATAGTGATTATACATCTCCCGCGACAAGAAAGTCCTGAGTTCGTGTAGCTGTTGCTTAATCTCAACGGAGAAACTTACTAGCGGGACAGAAAGGTTACGTACGTCTTTAGCGTCTTGAGGATCAAATTCTCCTAAGCGACGATTAGTTTCCTTTACGAGATCTGTGACCCAAATACCAATAAGTCTGCGAACTGCTTCCAACACTCTCCGTCTCTCATCTATGTACGGAAACTTTCGTTCCACGTCTCTGAATACGTCGCCAACGAGATCAATCTCTTTTAAATCTGCAATTGTAATCAATTTTGACCAGACCCCGTCGTCTATGTCGTGATTATTGTAGGCAATATCATCTGACAGAGCTGCAATCTGGGCTTCGATTCCGGCATGAGTGGTAGGTTCCAAATCGAGAATGTGTTCAAACTCTTTGAAAGCGACAGGTAGACTATCTGGTTGTTCACCTTCTTTAAGAACGGGTCCGTTATGTTTTACTAATCCCTCAAGCATTTCCCATGTTAAGTTCAGACCGTCAAATTTTGGATATCGTTGTTCTAGAAGTGTTACGATTCGCAACGCTTGTGCATTGTGATCGAATCCCTCATACTCTTTCATACACTCGTCGAGCTGATCTTCTCCTGCGTGTCCGAATGGCGGATGACCAAGATCATGAGCTAATGCCAATGCTTCCGCTAGGTCTTCGTCCACCTTCAATGATCGTGCAATCGAGCGAGCAATTTGTGCGACTTCAAGGCTATGCGTTAGTCGCGTTCTATAATGATCACCCTCATGTGCGACAAAAACTTGTGTTTTCTGCTTCAATCTTCGAAACGAGGAACTATGGATGATCCTATCGCGGTCACGCTGAAAAGGCGTACGCGTTTCTGAGGGCTGTTCCGCAATGTATCGGCCCTTCGACTCTTTCCAATTTGTCGCGTAAGATGCTAGACTACCAATTAACATAAATCTTCTTATATCACCTCTTATGACTAATGTGACTGTAACCTCTGCTGCTGCTGAACGCATCAACAGTATACTTGCTAAGCAACCTGACCATTCACTTCTCCGTGTCGCCGTAGATGGAGGGGGATGTTCTGGTTTCTCGTATCGGTTTGAGTTCGCAGACAGAATAGAAGAAGACGATCAAATTTTTGAACGGGACGGTGCGAGGGTCGTAATCGATGACATGAGTCTCGAGTTTCTTGACGGTTCGGAGATAGATTTTACTGAGGAAATCATCGGAGCGTCTTTTCGTATAAAAAATCCCAATGCTACGGCCAGTTGTGGGTGTGGTACAAGTTTCTCAGTTTAGTATATTCTGGGTTGAATATAGAGCATCAAAACATTGCGAATCAGTTCTTCTTCCACAGATCAGCCGGTACCGCCGGAAATGAACTCCAGGGGTGCAAAAGGAGACTCGTTTGACAAAGAACGCGCAGTGAATGCACCGACTATGAAGGTTCCGAAAGGATTGAAGCCAAATACTCGTATAAAAATGGATGGCCTAAAATTTTTAGGAAAGCTAGATGATTGCGTAGTTCCGACTGTCTTTTTTGATCCACAGTATCGCGGAATCTTAAACAAGTTAAAGTATGGCAACGAACTTAGCGGTAAATCAAAGCGCCGGGCTGAACTCAAACAGTTGAGCGAAGAGACGATCAGTCAGTTTCTTAATGAAGTTGAACGTATTCTTATACCGTCAGGCCATCTTTTCCTTTGGGTAGATGTTTAGTCCCGCAAACAGGTAGACAAATTTCATCTTTGTGATGGTGTCAGACCATGGTTTAGCGGCACCGAAATGCAAGTTGTTGATCTTTTGACGTAGCAAAAAACTCGCATTGGGATGGGATATCGCACTCGTAGACGATCAGAGTACTGCGTTATTGTACAGAAGCAACCGATACGAGCAAAAGGCGTCTGGACAGTACGAAATCATTCCCGATGTCGTTCCGGAGCAAGTTTTCACAAGGGAACATCCGCATGCTAAGCCCGTAGAAATTCAGGCTCGACTAACTGAGGCAACGACGGCAGAAAACGATTTTGTTGTTGACCCCGCGGCGGGTTCCTTTTCAGTTATGGATTCTGCACTGTCAGTGGGGCGTAGATTCTTAGGTTGCGACTTAGCTCCTTAGCCTCATGTGTAGCAGATCATTTGACTATAGAAAACTCGAGAATCTACGACGCATTTGAACGTTTAGAAAAAATTGAGTTCGTATTCTTCCACAAAGAATAACCAAGGCGACTGACTTGTAGCGACTGACTTGTAGCGACTGACTCAATCGCAAAGATTCTTAGATTATGTAGATGATTGCCAGCAAATCATTGAAGCAATCCGTAAAACTGTTGCAAAACTTCACGGACAGAAACGTTTCGATAGAAATTTCGAAATTTTGGTAACGTTCTATATCTAAGGGTCGACCATCACCACTCTAGATCAACGAGAATTCTATGCAATTCGTGCTAAATTTTGCGTCGCACAAAATTGTGAGACTGTTGCGAAATAGATTTGTCGCGATTACTTACCTTGAATATTGACAGATTGGCTGGTAAAACGTGGGAGTTTGGCACCAAAAATCACGAAAAATTCGAAATTATTCGGAAACTGCGATTCCGTTTGTGTATTTCGCAACAGTCTCATTGTAATACAGTTCCCAATCTTTCGTCCTCCTCTCTATGTGTCAATAGTTTGATAGTTCATCAAATTTTAATTTCGTGGCGGTATTTTTACCCGATAAGTGAACTTTTCGATCGCAAGGAAAGTGTGACAATAGGATTTCGCGGACAAGGTTTTTCTCGGAGCCATCAACTTGTAAGTAAGCAATGGCTCAAAGGACGATTAATGGTTTCTGAGGGAATGGAGTTTGGCGGGGGGATAAGTTGCTGAAAAATTCTGGGGGGGGGGGGGCGATCGCGGGGATTGTCGGGCTTTTCGACACCCAACTGAGCCGGCTTAATCGTAAAAATTATTGTGAAATTTGTGGTCGCGGATCGATAAATCGAGATCGTGTGGATCATGAAGTTTGGTTTGAGGCCTAATTTCAGGAGAAGCTAGCGGGTAAAAAAAATTTTTCCAAATTCTCGTTTTTCTACAAAAAAGCCGGAAAAACATGCTATTGTACAACTCTATCCGCTTCTGGTTAAGCAAACAGCGTCCGAATTGCTTGTTTGTCGTCAGTGAGTCACTCGTTTCGGAAGGCGGGTGCAATTGGAGATTACTATGCGGAAGAGATATAGAAAACTAACCAACTTAGTTACAACATTCCTTGTAGGGCTAGGCATGCTGATCTCGCCCTACGGATACACTCAGCAAATGGTGCAGGATACGCAACGTAGACTGCTTTTTGACCACGAGGCGAATACGGCGAGCGGTTCTGAGATTAGTCTTGATGGACTCGACGACGAACTCTTTGGTCTAAAGATAAACTTGGGTAATGGTGAGACGACGATTACGCATTTAGATGTCTCGATTCCAGGAAATTCCGATCTGCCTGTCGAGTTTAGACGGATTGCAACGAGCGATCCGAATCGCCCCGACTTTTTTGGAAATCCGAGTTCAACTAGATCTGTCGGCTTGGGAAATTTTCACTTAGATGCTTCCTATTTGCTGTTACCGTCTATCAAGGCATCCGGCAAGGCAGGTTGTGTGTCGGATTCGACCGTAGTCGATACCCGAGACGAAATGTATGTAAATCCGATAGTAAACCTACCTGGCGATCGTAAGTTGTTACTAAAAACGCAAGGTACGTCAAACAGCAGTTATTTTGGAGGCAACCAGCCAGAATACACCACGGAATCGAATGCCAAGATTAAGCAGATCAAGAAAGGTCAAACCTGTACGTGGACCTTAACAACATCAGAGGGCATAACTTATGAGTACGGTGTTGTTCGAGTTATAAAGACTAAAGACGGTAAGAAAAAGCATGCAATGTTGGTAACAAAGATTACCGACGTAAACGGCAATTTTGTCAATTACATTTATGAGAATTCAGAAAAGCGTTTGAAAAGAATCAAAAGCAATGATGGAAGAGAGATTTACATGTCGTTTCGTTCCGACGGCACAGTGGACTGCGTATTCTCCAACGATTCTCCAGGAAAGTCAAATAATTTTATCTGGCGGGTGTACCATTTCGGAACACGCTCAGATGGTTCGGGACTGAAGTATCTTAAATCTGTTAGTCTGCCAGGAAACCAGCAAAAATGGGAGTTTAATGAGCTCGCGGGCATCACTTCGCATTATGGAAATGACTACGCTAGGCGTTGTACTTTTGGAGAAAATGCACGCATTAAGCATCCTAATGGAACGGTACTCGAGTTAAAAACAAAGAAGATTGTCAACTTTTCTCAGGCCCAATCCCCCAGTGGACATCTAAGTACGTCTCACCGGGCGGCGTGTTTACCTCCGACTGACGTGTATAACAATATTGGAATGCACTCGACAGCATTGAGAAGCGCGTCGATTAGTGATGGCACGTCGATTTACGGTAAATTTTCCACGTTCTTTTCATCGGCGACTTACGAGAAAAAGGTAACTTTGGTTGACGGAACGGCTATGGTTTGGACGATCGATTATGATGAAGGTGACTTATTCAACTCAAATTTTTCCAAGTACTCAGCGAATAAGTCTGTACACAAGAACCAGAACAATCCGGTGGCCGTGGACATTACCAAACCTAAGAAACGCACTGTAACAGACCCATTAGGAAATAAGCATGTTGTAAAAGTTGGCCGAAGTTTGAATGATAGTGGTTTAGAGGTATCAAGGGAAGTTTTTAAGAGGGGGAGTTCGACCGCTACACGCAAGGTTAAAAACGAATATGTTTACTCGACGAATCGTTTGGGATTTGCGTATAATAGAACAAAATTAAGCCCGAAGTCCGCTGAGCATTGGGTACGGCTTTCCAAACAAACAATTACACAAGGAGGCGTGACGTATAAGACATCATATGTGTATAATGATTACGGGCAACCGACGAAGGTCACGAAATCTTCGACTTTGCAGACTGGAAAAATCGAGGAATTAACAACCTATACTCATAATAAGTCTAAGTGGATACTCGGTCTTGTGAGAACTTTTTCTATTAATGGCAGACCGATTTCGGGGGCATCCTACGATAGTTTTGGTAGAAAAGTGCTAGAGACACGCTACGGCGCACAGCACATGAGATTTAGATGGAGTAATGATGGTACCCTTACTGCGACAAGGAATGGCAATGACGAAATAACTCAGTATAGTGATTACAAGCGAGGGGTGGCGCAATTAACAACTCTACCAAATGGCGGGAAAATAAGGCTGATCGTTAATGGTAGTGGGAAAGTTATACAGAAAACTAGCCCACTGGGATTTATAGAAAAGACAACATTCAACTCTTTAGGGCTGAAGACCAAAATTGACTTACCGGCCGGGTTCGCTGATACGTCCATTGCGTACACTCTCCCCACAACTACTACAGGATTAATCAAAACAGAAACTACAGGTAGTGGTTCCCAAAAGAAAATCGTTAAGACCACATTCAATGGTTATGGTAAACCCTTGTTGATTGAAACTCGCGACGTTACAGCTAGGGTTTCCATATTTGAACGTTTTGAATATGACAAATTAGGACGCGAGAAATTCAAGTCTTTTCTTTCTTCTAGTTCGTCTGCGATCTACGGAACTGAGATAACTTATGATGTTTTGGGACGAAAAACTCAAGAGCGAGAGAATGTTGCCCCATATAAGACTGTGAAAACAAACTACCTCAATAGAAATCGAGTTCAGCATACAGATCCGAGCGGAAACGTAACGACAGTTCATAGGTCAGGGTACGGGTCTCCGGATGATGGAAAACCGATACGTGTCGATGAAGCTAATGGCCGTAAGACTTACAAGACTTATGACAAATGGCAAAATCTTATACAGATTCGCGATGTCGGTGGTGGTAAAACCTATACGCAGACTTTTAAGTATAATTCTCGAAACCAACTATGTTTTTTGAAATTCCCCGAAAGTGAAGCCGTTGCGCGTGAGTATAATTCTATCGGAAAAGTTAGCAGAGTAGAGGTAGGAGTGAGTGACAACTACCAGTGTAAAACACCAGTAAGCGTATCGATTTCCAGTCTTGTGCCGACGAAAGTTTGCAGTACTAGGACAATTTGTGAGAATGTTGGTACTCCGTCGCGACCTCAGTTTGTTTATCGGACAGTAACGACCTGTACAGAAGTGTATCGGACTGGGAATACTACAACGCCTGTTACGACACCAACCACAACTCCCTCTACTACTCCTACGACCACGCCAACTACGCCTACGCCTCCTACCACCCCAACCACGAATCCCTCTACTACTCCAACTCCCCCCGAATGTAAGTGGAATGAAGTACTCATTGGAAACGTGTGCAGACCACTCGGGCCTGGGGAACAGGTGCCGGACGTAGGTATGAGAACAGGAACGTTATATTACTATAATGCTTTTGAGCAAATTACGAAAATAGACTATCCAAGTGATGGTACTCCTGATATAAACTTTACATACGACCTTGAAGGAAAAGTAATTCAGATCGTCAGAGGAAATGTAACATTAAAGTACACTTATAACAAAATGGGTAAACGTACGTCAGAGACTTTGATAATAGTTGAAACGGATGAAAACAATAAGAAAACAACAAAAACATTCAAAGGAACATTCAGATTCAACAGTACTGGCGGGCTAACTTCTTATACCTCACCAAGTGGGAAAGTTTTTTCCTTCACCGTCAATGCACTTAATCAACCAACAAGTTTTTCTGTTGGAAGCACAAAGTATATCTCCAAAGCTACTTACCATGTTAACGGTATACTAAAAAGAGCATTGCTGCATAACACAATGCAATCTAAAAACAGTGAAACTATGACATTTACTAATGAGTTAAACAATAGACTATTGATTAGCGCAACTAAATTAGTAGATGCAAACAAAAAAATCATCATGTCATTTTCCAATTCTTACGATAAGGCAGAAAGGGTCACAACAGTAAAAGATAATCGAAATACTAATAATAAAGTTGGAGACCGTACGTTCACATTCGACAATATGAACCAATTGAAATCCGTAGTAGGAGACGGCAAAAACTTGGCATACGCATATGATCTATTTGAGAATCTGCTATCACAGACTGAAACTTTTCCTAACGAACCAAATAAATCAATTTTAATAGGTAATGAATACAACCCCTCCACTAATCTTGTAAATAAGAATTTAAATAGAGAATATAGAGATAGTTTGATTAAGAAGGACTCTGATGCAGAAGTTAAACACGATAAGAAAGGGAGAGTTACAACTATTGGTGAAGTTACCTTAACTTACGACAATGGAAATAATATTGTTGAGGCTCAGAAAGAAATCAAAATGGATAATGGAGTTAATGTTATCACATTTACGCATTATATGAACTATAATGGTAACGGCGATCGAACTATATTAACTAAAGACTATTTACATCCAGGTAAAAGTAAAAACGATAAACTGATTGAGCTAACTCGAAATGAACTTCAGACGTATTTCCTGTCAGGACAGTTTATGTTTCGGTCGGTTACAGAGAAAGACCCTATTGAAAACAACCAAATCGAACCAGAACCTCTTGGCGATAAAGATTTTATTAACTTTGGGAATTTCATTACTTTGTATATAGATAAATGTACACAATGGATCGTTAATAGCAATTCAAACAATTTCAAACTTCAACTGAATCCTGATAACACTGTTCAAATGCAAACCTCACTTGGACCCTATGGTAATCGATTTACCAAAAACGAACCCCCTGAAACGTGCAACGCTGTTTCAACTCCGTCTCAGTCTGCCCCAAAACCAACGCCAGCCAAACCTGCTCCGACGAAAACTCCAACCCAACCTTCGACACCAGAGCCGAAGAAGAACTTTCCAGAGTTCCCAAACAAATATCCTCCTACATATCCGTATAATCCATACCTAGATGAAAGCACGTCAACTTTAAATAGTATTTTGTCAGAACAATTTGAAAATACAAAAGCTCACGTTTTTTTGAGTGCATCACGAGATAGTGGATCTGATTTGTTTTTTCTTAGGTCTAACCGATACTACAGGGCAAGCATCGGGCGATACCTTACTCCCTTTACAACAAAATTCAGAGATATTGAACCTGAAAACCTAAATTTAAATAAGTTTGTATTCGCAAATAACAACCCTGTTAATTTCTATCTTGCTGTTTCAGATGGCTCGGCAAATAATAGAAACTATTCTGAATCAATTAATCATCAAAGTTTACAAATACAGGAGACGCTAGGGTACTATTATTCTGGTGTAAGGAAATGACATTGGCGGATCGCAAGGATCATAAAGGATAGAAATGTTTGGCTATGCGTAGGAGTCTTGAACCAATTGGCTACGGAACCTGTTCTAGTCTTTTCTTTTTGGAAACCACTCGTAGCAGTATTGAACCTGATCAATGGAGAAAATTGAATTCAATTTTCACAAAGAATAATTTTTCTGGAAATTTAATTTTTCCAGTCACAAACATTAGACGGTTTTTTCTAGATCGGAGTTAAATGTGCCTTACAAAGTAAAATTATCCGTAAATTCCGCCTCTTTGACAATGTTTGGCGTAATTTTGCTTTTTTCAGTGGGGTGTGGAAATGATCAAAGTGATCATTTTACCACTAATCCGTCCGGGGTCAACACGGCGTCTCACGGTTCCTCGATTGTCGCAACTCATCAGACTCCATCGACGAACCCTCCTCAATTGACTCCACCTCAGATTGCAACTAAATCTCCAAGTCAAACTTCGCCTTCTCCCCCTTCCAAAAAAAAACCAACTTCTGCTGGTTCATCGACGACATCTTCTTCTACGAATTCAGCAAGTCCACCTGTGACGGTAAGAAAACAACCATCGCCATTTAATTCGCAGAGGAAACCACTTCCAGCTTATGCTTATGAATGGAAGAAAGATCAAGATGACGACTATTTCGATTACGCTAACCGGTGTGTTTTCCCGAGTGAGGTCAAAGACCCGCATAACACATTAACTTACGGAACTATGTTAGACGAACTCTTTGAGGTTCGTAGGTTAGTAAAACGACATTATATTTTTCGTGATGAGGTTGTTGATTTAGACCCTCGGAAGTTTGTTGAACCGTATACGGATTTTGACAGCCATTTCAAAAATATGACGGATGAAGATAGCTACTTTCAACAACTACGTACAAAAGTAAAAAGGAAGGATGGTTTGCCGAAACACGGAGAGTTTAGGATTAGAAAGGATACCGTGGCTAATGCCTTTTTAAACAAGCCAAAAATTTATCAATTTGGAATCATTTGGGATAAACGTTCAGAGAATCCACCGCGGGATTATGTTGTTAAATTTGTTAAGGCAGATTCACCGGGATCAGAACTACGAAATGGCGAACCGAAAATAAAACGCGGAGACAAATTGGTAAAAGTTAACGATATTGATTTCGTTTCCGCTCGTAGCACCAAGTCGACCGAAGATATCGAAAAGGGACTAGAGCCGAGAAACAAAGGCGTTGTTACAAAATTTGAACTAATTGATAGAGACTCAAAGCAGAGAAAAACAGTTTTCTTAAGCCCAACCGCTGAGCGAGATCATATCACGGAATCAGCTATGATGATAAAAACAGATAGTGGTTTGGTTGGATACGTCAACATCGGAGATTGGTTCCTTCGATTTGATCAGTTGTACGAATCCATTAAGGAATTTAAAAACAACGAAGTAAAAGACGTGATAATAGACATTAGGTACTATAATCGATTCGAAGGATATTTCTACTCAAGCAAACCTGAGCCGATGCTCTTATACACGATATTAGGTAAAAAAAATACACATGGTAAGAAATTTAGGTTTAGACGTGGCACGACCGGTAATAAGGAATTGAACACATTTCCCCCTGTAACTCCGTTCTTCTCTAAATGTGAATCAAGTAGCGAAGAATCACAAAAAAAGGAATTTTGTGATGCCTCAATGAGGACGTTTGTTTCTACACATGCTCTATATGGTCCTGTCCATAAAAAAACCTTTGATTTTGATTTGACATCGCTAGACTTGAATAAAGTTTACCTTTTAACGTCTGATGAAACTTGTCATATTGGGGAGCGAATTGTCAACTCACTTCTAGGAATAGACGTGGAGGTGATTCAAATCGGAGAACAAACATGCGGATCGCCTTACCATTCACATAAGGTATTTGATCATTGCGGAATAAGTTATGGTATACTTGACACTTATTATGTAAATGACAAGGGAGAAGGAGATTACATTAAAGGGTTTAAACCTAAAAATACTAAAAGTGAATATGGCGTGGAAATTCCGGGTTGTTTTGTTCTGGACGATTTCTCACGAGATTTGGGCGATGAACAAGAAGCAATGTTGGCGGCAGCGTTACAGTACCGTAAAGATGGTACCTGTCCGACTATTCCTTAGAGCATTTCACATCAAGGTGTCCGTTTTTTCAACTTAGCAAGATATTCTCGACGAACTTTTTTCTTTTGGTTTATAAAACATTGAAAGTAAGCCTTACATTCTTCAGGAGATATACTGTCAAAAATATTCGTAATCTCTTCAATTAAATCAGGCACCGTTTATTTTTCAGAGGCTCATAATAGCGCCTTTAGTTTTACGAAAGCTTTCTTGATTGGACTGAAATCTGGACTGTATGGCGGTAGAAATAGTACTCTTACTCCGATTATTTCAAGGGCCTCTCGAACACGAATTGTTTTATGTGCGGACAAGTAATACATTACCAATTCGTCTCCTGGCTTCAGTTTTTTCGAGAGAGCATCAACAACCCATTGGACAAACAGGTCAGTGTTCATTGCTCCTTTGAAAGTCCAACTTTATAACATTTTCTCGTCCGTTATAGCCGCAACGCTTGTAAGGTTTAATCGATGCCCGTGTGGCAATGCCATATCGAGTCTCTCGCCTCGCTTACAGCGACCATAAGACCAAGTCATTTTAGTCGTAACTCCTGTTTCATATAGGAAAATATAACGAAGTGATTCGTTATACTTCCTGATGAAATTCCCTCTTTGTTGTTCTATCGTAGGCCTTCTTTGTTTTGCAACGTGTTCTGTTTTTTTCTTCCGAGTGCAGTCATGACCGTATAAAAATTGCCATAACGTAGAGATACCGAACTTCGCTTTCTCACCAAATTTAGAGATCAGAGTTGTCGCCATCTCTTTCAGTGTTCTGTCCTGCTTTTCTTACAAGATCGCTATAATGTCGTCGTGGTAGCGTTCTATCTTATCAGAACGGCTATACTCCCCTATGGGTTTGGGAGCAACACTTCCTGTTGCCTTGTACTATTTGACATATCGACTGAGGCTTTTTTCTGATACTCCGTATCGCTTTGCCAATTCCACTTGGGGAGAACCGGATAAACCTTCTTTAACCATAAGCAAACGAAGCTCTTCTAAAATCGGGGCAGCCATGATCATCTCCTAAAGAGTAAACGGACAAATTCTAACCCTTTTCTCTTAGTTCCTTGCTTTTTCTCATTCAACTAAAACTGGACAACTCGATGCAAAATTGCTCTAACTACAAAATGAGAACGTCGAAAAGTAACTTAACAATGGCAACGCAGAACAGTCCTTTTTCTTGTTTCAAACATATACCTCTGTGTTAAACATCGCTCAGAATACTTATACAGGATTTCTCTTAACCAAGTTTCTGGCAATAATTATCCGTTGCATCTCGTTCGTGCCCTCTCCAATGCAAAGCAACGGAGCATCCCTATATAGCCTTTCGATCACGTATTCTTTAGAGTATCCGTATCCTCCATGAAGTCTCATTGCTTCTGTCGCTACCTCCATTGCAGTTTCAGAGGCAAAGTACTTTGCCATTCCAGCTTCCATATCGATACGTCCTCCCTCATCATAAGCACGAGCAGCATCTTCAACTAAAAGTTCGGCTGCCTTAGTCTTTGCAGCCATTTCTCCCAGTTTGAGTTGAATAGCTTGATGCTCGCAAATGGGCTTACCCATGGTTTCCCTAACCTGCGAATAAGCAATAGACTCACTCAAAGCCCGCCTAGCAATCCCAACTGCTCTCGCGGCGACATTCACCCGGCCTATTTCCAAACCTCCCGTTGCCATATAAAATCCTTTTCCTTCGTCTCCGCCTACTAGACAAAGGTCAGCATCGCACTCATAGTCAGAATAAATGATTTCTCCGCTATCGATACCTTTGTAACCGATCTTCTCAAGTTTTTTACCATTTGTAACGCCTTGTAAATCTTGGCCGCTCTTGGGATCTTTTGTTTGAGTGATCAAGACAGACATTCCTTTATACCGTGGGTTTGCTGTTACATCCGTTTTACACAACAACGCTACGCAATGGCCTTCGATGGAATTGGAAATCCAAGTTTTCGTACCTTCAACTCGATAGGCATCGCCATGTCGAGTGGCTTTGGTTCTTATTGCCTGAAGATCTGTACCAGCATTTGGTTCGGTAAGTGCTAGTCCACCGCGCAATTCCCCGCTCGCAAATTTGGGCAACCAGTATTCTCTTTGCCGATCCGTTCCAAATTTCTGAACGATCTGCGCCATCATGAGATGAGAGTTGAATATTCCCGTGAGACTCATCCACTCTTCAGAGATTTTGGCTACAATTTTCACGTAAGTTGCAGCAGAGAGTCCTAAACCACCATACTCCGGTGCGATTATCGCACCGAACAACCCCATCTCTTTCATGTCGTCAACCAGATCTTGGGGATAGGTGTCTGAATGTTCAAGTTCCATTGCGACAGGTTTAACTTTCTGCTCAAGCCATTTTTCTATGGAATCGAGCATTATTGACTCGACGTCATTAGCGGAAGCTTCTAGTTCTGATTTGTTCATGAGTTTTGACCTTTTTGGTTGAGTTAATCATTTTCAAGATATAAACAGCCTACCGCGAATTTTTACCGCTTCCCTGGGACTGACAGCTGAAAATGTCCAGTATACTGCTAATTTCAATTGACATCGCGCCGCAGTTACCAGTTAGTTCACCTATTCTTTGAGTAGTTTGCTACAGCTCTTTATAAAATAGACCTGTATGCAAACCAATATCGCCGCCCATTCAGAGTTATCAAACCGAGACTTATAACCAAAAGGTGGCAAAGAGTCCAAGTTTACCCGTTGACTATTAGAATATCACGTTTACCTTCATACAAAGACCTTTAACTTTAATGTAATCACGAAGGAGCAAATATGTCAGGTCCCCGTCCACTTTCATCAATTTTGAACGTTACACCGTATGTCCCTGGCCGAGACATAGCCGGTGGGTGGAAGCTCGCTTCAAACGAAAACCCTTTAGGGTGCTCCCCACGTGCAAAGGACGCCATTATCGAAGCAACTCAGCGTACTGCCATCTACCCTGACGGAAGCGCATACGAGCTCAGACGAGCCTTGGGAGAAAAACACAATATAGACAAAGATAGAATAATTTGCGGTGCTGGTTCTGATGAAATTTTCCAATTTATCGGACGAGCGTACCTTGAAGCGGGTGACGAAATTATACAGACCGAACACGGTTTTCTTGTCTATGAGATAGTTGCTCAACAGTCCGGCGCGACAACAATCAAAGCTCCTGAAACAAATTTGCAAGCGAACGTGGACGCGATTCTAAGTTGCATAACCCCCAACACAAAAATTGTGTTCTTAGCAAACCCTAATAATCCAACAGGGAGCTATCTACCTTGGAATGAGGTTGAAAGACTGCATAACGCAATTCCAGAATACGTCCTACTTGTCCTTGATGAAGCCTACTTTGAGTATGTGGAACAATCTGACTACAAATCTGGAATCACATTGGCAAACTCTGCTTCAAATGTCCTCGTTACTAGGACATTCTCAAAAGCCTATGGATTGGCTTCTTTAAGGCTGGGTTGGGCTTACGGATCGCACGAAATCATAGATGCTCTGCATCGAACGCGAGGGCCGTTCAATTTGACGAGTCCTGCAATAGCAGCCGGGATCGCGGCTATAGCAGACGAGGAATTCTTATCTCATTCTGTTCAGTTTAATAACTCTCAGTTAGAAAAACTAAAAGAGGCCCTTTCGACTATAGGCCTTACCGTTTATCCTAGCGCAGGTAACTTTGTTCTAGTCGACTTTGAGAAATCAGAGCGAGCAAAACTTGCTGACAATTTTCTACGGGAAAATGGAATCTCAGTCCGGGCAATGGGGGCATATGGTCTGCCGAGTTGTTTGAGAATTTCGATAGGACTGGAAGAAGCAAACCAAGCTGTCATCAAAAATCTATCTGAATTTACTAAATCTTCATGACCTCTTACCTGTTTAAGCATGTTGCGATCATTGGATGTGGCCTGATCGGTTCATCTATTGCGCTAGCGACAAAAAAATCTCTCGCCAATGCTAGGATTACGATTTATGACTCGGACGAATCCGTTCGACATAAAGCTAGAGAGCTCGCGCTGGGTGAAGTTTTCGACTCTGCTCCGGAGTCTTGTGACGGGGCGGATTGCGTAATAGTTTGTACCCCGGTAGGCAAACTAAGGGAAGCCGTTTTAGCCTGTGTGCCAACACTTGCCAAAGGAACTGTGTTGACTGATGTCGGCTCGGTCAAAAGTTATGCCTTGTCCGAAATGTTGCCAGTCTGTCCGGAAGGCGTTCACCTAATTCCAGGACATCCAATTGCAGGGACAGAGAAATCTGGCCCCGAAGCCGGAATTGCGCACTTGTTTGAAAACGCTTGGCATGTTCTTACACCATTAGAAAATCCTTCTTCGGAATATCAGTCAGCCGTCGAAAGTCTCTCAAAATTCTGGAGTAATCTTGGAGCACGAGTTGAAATCATGGGGGCGGAGCAACATGATCGAATCCTCGCGATCACTTCGCATCTTCCTCACTTAATTGCGTTCAATTTGGTTGCCACGGCTTACGACATGGCTAACGTAGAAGAGAATGATGTCATAAAGTTCTCGGCAGGCGGGTTCCGAGATTTTACAAGGATCGCGTCATCTGATCCCACAATGTGGCGAGATGTTTTCTTGTCTAACCGGGACGCTATGCTCGGAGTTTTAGACAAATTTTCTGGAGATTTAGAAGTTTTGAAGGACGCAATCAGGGATGAAAAAGGGGATACTTTATTCCAGACATTTGAGCGAGTTCGCGGCATTCGGCGCTCTATAATTGAGGCTGGCTTAGACTCTTCGGAGGTCAACTTTGGTCGAAATTCTTGATTGTCGTTCAACTTTGAGAGTGCTAGCAATTTCACGAGGAGAACCTTTACGCTATAGTTCAGTTGTCAGTAGTCTCTAATCTCACTTAGAGGCTAAACGACAAAGATAGAGAATGTTACATTTATGGGAATTATAACGAATGAACCTCAGTTTTAAGGACGAAATCTCGTGGTGTAGAACGGAATTTGAGATTTTCAACCTAAATTTTGAGGTTTTCAGGCAGTTACTCCTAATTTTGGATAACAAATCGTAGCAATAGTTGATGGAATCAATGTATGAATATCGGGATCTATGATTTTTTGTTTAGCCTCTTAGGAGATGATAATGTACAGGTTGCTTATCACACTGAGCATTTTGCTCGTATCAACTATCGTAACTTATGCGGAAGAAACCGTTGAAATTCCTGATTGGTCTGATCCGAACGAAGTTTTACGGCTTGTAGAATCTGGCTATGATGTCAATTCAGAGGATGCCACTGGTATAACTCCCTTATTCCACGCCGCCAATAGCGGTAGCATAGAATCTGTTAGAATTTTGATAGAAGCGGGTGCAGATGTCAACAAAAATACATCAACTTCATATTCGCCATTATTTCGGGTTGCAGAGGTAGGTACGGTCGAAATGGCCGAACTACTGATAAAGGCGGGCGCAGATGTTAGTCAACGAAACTTTATGGATACCACTCCCCTGCATTTAGCAACGAAACATGGATCCATCCAAATGGTTGGATACCTCATACAAATGGGGGCAGACATCAATGCTCGTGATGAGATGGGGAACACGCCATTATTCTCAACTTGGAAAACTCGAGACGATTTTCCAGACCCATTGAGAACTATCCTCCAAAGTTCACGTGTATCTATAGTGCGGATTCTGTTGGACGCTGGCGCCGAAATAGAAATCAAAAACTACAAAGGTGACACTCCGTTAATTTCGGCGGCAAAGGATGATCGAACTGAAATCGTTCGGTGCTTACTTCTATTTGGTGCTGAAACTCATCACAGAGATTATAGAGGTCGCACATTTGCGGGCATTTTGAGAGAAAACATGCGATCAACGTCAAATTTTGGATCAATCTACTTACCGAACCAGAGGAGAAATAAAGAAACCTTGCAAATGTACAATTCGCGTATAGGTCAAAGTTATTCTTACGACCCTCCGATTGAAAGCATCTTTTTAGAAGACTTATTGATCCGACCCGGTATAGTTCCGAATCCAACATGTGCGATAAGACCATTTTAACCAAAGTTCTACATAGACTCCATAGATGTAGCTTGAGAACTATGTTGCCTGTTTGCTGGAAATTACCGAGAGTCTCACATTCCAAAAATTGAGAATATTCTCTTAATTTGGCTAAAAATGAGAACGAACTTTCTAAGTGTTTATTAAAGGTTTATTTGATTAAAATTAATAATTCCACTGTAATTTCTGAATAATGTTAGAACTTATAGAATATTAATGCAATCGATCTAATTCGATGCTAGCCACGCTTCTGCTTCGTCAACTTCATCCATTTTAAAAGTTTCTATCTTTACGTGCGGAATAATCAAGTTTTCCAATTTAGCAGCAGATCTAATCCATCCCGTGTCACACAGTATTGCACAACGCTTAAATTTCCCGATGTTTCCTAAAATTTTTGGCAGCCACTTCATTTCTTCTGCGAGAGCACCGAATGTTGGAAACTTTATATCCGACAACCGATAGAGCATTTGACCGTCGGCCAAACCTTCGCAAGCAGCGTTTAACGCTTGCATTCCTGAATGCATATCATCTGCAGTTAATCGACCGCTTATGTGCATGTCAACCCGGTCGTCACCAACTTTGTTCACCTCAAACATTCTTATTTCTCCCATATTATTTAGACAAAAAAGTAATTCTCATTTACTTTAATCTATCACAGCTTTTACAGTAACATAATTTCTGGTCTTTCGACATACTGCTTAAAGACTTGTAACCATTTTGCTCCTTCCGCGCCTCCTATCACCCTATGATCACAGGTTAAAGTTACACTCATAATGGTTGCTTCAATAAGTTGACCGTCCGGGTTAAATATTGGCCGCTTTTCTCCTGCGCCAACTGACAAGATCATTCCCTCTGGTGGGTTGATAATAGATCCAAAGTTTTTGATTCCGTACATTCCTAAGTTCGAGAGCGAAAACGTTCCTCCCATGTATTCCTGCGGTTTCAACCTTCGGTTCCGAGCGCGTTCTGCCAAATCTTTCATTTCAGTCGAAATTTGTGACAGTTTCTTGTTTTGTGCTTCAAATATAACAGGTGTCATCAAACCACTTGGAATTGCTACCGCAACTGAAACATTGGCAGATTTATGATATGCAATTCCAGTATCAGTAAAAGACGCATTACAGTCTGGTTCGTCCATTAATGCATGAGCACACGCCTTGATTAAGATGTCATTTACAGAAATTTTAATACCCTCTGGTGCTGCTTTATTTAAGTCTTGTCGAACCGAGAGAAGGTGATCGATCTGTACATCTATTGATAACGGAAAATGTGGAACCTGCATAAAGCTTAATGCAAGTCTCCTCGCAACTGTTTTGCGAACCCCATCTAGAGGCTCAAGCGTGTAACTGTCGGGTGGGTATACTCGGTCATCAAGGACTTGCGGTGCTATCAAAGTTTCGGGAGTTACTGCGGTGATCTCTGTTTGTCGCGGCGAACGTGCTACTCGATCGACATCAATCTTAATTATTCGACCACTCGGCCCAGAACCGTCAATTCCAACAAGATTAACATTTTGTTCTCGGGCAACCTTTTTGGCTAGAGGCGATGCCATTATTCTATCTGAATACATTTGAGGATTTTTGACGATCTTTTGATCCGGCGATTTAACGTTAGGCTTCTGATCTACTTGATCTGATGCGGCAGACTTTTCTACCTTATCTGTCGATACGGGTGTTGTAATAGTTTCGAAATCTATACTACCTATGTCCTCTCCCTCTTCTGCCAAGACTGCGATGACAGAGTTTACTGGAACATTCTCTGTTCCTTGCGAAACGAGGAGTTTAGCTACGATCCCTTCGTCTATCGATTCGACCTCCATTGTAGCTTTATCGGTTTCTATTTCAGCAATTATATCGCCGGATGTGACCGTATCCCCAGATTCTACGAGCCATTTCGAAAGTGTTCCTTCTTCCATAGTAGGAGAAAGCGCTGGCATTGTTACTATAGTAGGCATAGGATTCCGATTGTTGGTAAAGTTCCTATGAGTTAAAATTTATCTCTACGGATGTGATAGTTCATTAGATAATTCCTTCACAGGTCGCGATAGCTTCTGCTACTATATCATCAACATTAGGAAGACTCAAAGACTCAAGATTAGCCGCATAAGGTAATGGAACGTCCTTCTGATGGACTCTAGCGGGCGGTGCATCTAGGTAATCAAAAGCCTCTTTTGTTACCGCTGCACAAATTTCTGCCCCTATTCCATTTTGCCCCCAGCCTTCTTCGCAACATACGATACGGTTTGTTTTCTTAACACTCTCGATGACCGTCGCTGTATCAAGTGGACGAAGAGTTCGTAAGTCAATGACCTCGACGCTCAAGTTTTTATCTCTTTCGAGCATCTGTGCAGCTTCTAATGCAAAACCAACCATTCTGGAATGACCAACAAGAGTGATGTCCTCACCGATACGTCTGACTTTAGCTTTACCAATCGGCAACACGAAGTCGTCTAGATCAGGAACATCGAAAGTTTCGCCATATAGCAATTCATGTTCTAGAAAAACTACCGGATTAGGATCACGGATCGCAGCTTTCAATAACCCCTTCGCATCAAAGGAATCGTACGGAGCAACGACTTTCAGTCCGGGAATATGGCTGTACCATGCCGAGTAATCTTGACTATGTTGAGCGGCTACTCTTGAAGCTGCTCCGTTTGGGCCGCGAAAGACGATGGGGCATCCCATTTGTCCACCCGACATGTAGAGAGTTTTTCCTGCCGAATTTATTATTTGATCAATGGCTTGCATAGCGAAATTGAACGTCATGAACTCGACGATCGGTTTCAGTCCTCCGAATGCCGCCCCAATGCCAAGTCCAGCAAACCCGTGTTCTGTAATTGGTGTATCGATGACTCGTCTGTCGCCAAATTCATCAAGCAACCCTCTTGTAACCTTATAGGCACCCTGGTATTCAGCGACTTCCTCTCCAAGTATCAAAACAGTTTCGTCACGTCTCATCTCTTCTGCGATCGCGTCACGCAAAGCATCTCGAACCGCTGTTGACGTATAGGTCACATCTTTCGGAAGTTCTGGATCTGTTAAATGAATCGAATGGATGTTCGGAAGAGTCTTTGAAGAATCGGCAGGCTTTTTTGAGTTCTGAACTTTTTTCTGAGGTTGTTCTTTTTTTGCAACGTCTACAGTTTCAATATCTTCACCTTCTAATGCAAGAAGGGCAATAACAGAATTAACTTTTACGTTTTCCGTTCCTTCTGATACTAGTATTTTTGCGATCGCACCCTCATCAATTGCTTCAACTTCCATGGTGGCTTTGTCTGTTTCAATCTCAGCTATTATATCTCCAGGCTCTACAGTCTCGCCTTCTGCTTTTAGCCACTTACAAAGTGTACCTTCCTCCATAGTTGGGGACAAGGCCGGCATGAGAATTTCGATTGCCATAACTGTTATCCTTAAACCTCTACTAACACATCGGTATAAAGAGAGGTCTCATCCGGTAGTGGACTTTCTAACGCAAAATCAGCAGAGTTTTGTACGATTTTGCGTATTTCTCGATCTAGTTCTCTGAGTGAGTCTTCCGAGGTGATATTCTCATCGATAAGATAAGATTTCATTCGATCAATTGGGTCTCTGTGCGAGCGAACCTCGTTGACTTCTTCTCTTTTTCTATATTTTGCAGGATCAGACATAGAATGTCCGCGATACCTGTAGGTTTTCATTTCTAGAATATACGGCCCATTTCCCTTACGTACTAATTCGACTGCCTTCTTGCCTGCTCTTTCAACGGCCAGCACGTCCATACCATCGACAGCTTCACCTTCAATCTCGAAAGAAATTCCTCGTTTAAAGAGTTCTGTCTCCGCAGATGCTCTTGCAACACTTGTCCCCATCGCATAGTCATTGTTTTCAATAACGTAGATCACAGGCAACTTCCACAGCGAGGCCATGTTGAAAGCTTCGTAGACTTGTCCTTGATTGGCGGCACCGTCTCCGAAATAGACTAGGCTGATATTATCATTGCCTTTGTATTTGTTTGCAAACCCCAGTCCAGTACCAATTGGAACTTGCGCCCCTACAATGCCATGTCCTCCGTAGAAGTGCTGTTCCTTGCTAAACATATGCATAGAGCCGCCTTTACCGGCTGAAAATCCGCCGATGCGACCTGTAAGTTCTGCCATAACTCCATTTGGATCCATTCCGCAAGCGAGCATATGTCCGTGATCACGATATCCAGTAATAACTTGGTCGCCTTCTTTTAGGCAAGCTTGCATACCCGTAACAACGGCCTCTTGTCCTATATACAAGTGGCAAAATCCGGCTATCTCGCCCATACCGTATAGTTGTCCGGCCTTCTCTTCGAACCTTCTGATCAGCAACATGTTGCGATACAGGTTCAGAATTTTCTCTTTTGAGAGACTGTTTTTGGTTTTCGTTTGCTTTTTTCGCGCCATTGGGAGCCTCATGCTAAGGCCATAAATATAGGTAGCGAATTGTATTTGGCAACTTGACTAATTGTGCCAGTCTCTCTTTCACGGTTCCACCGTTAATGAAGGTTCCATTATCATAAGCTCGTCTGGAAAGACGTACTTCAGTTTTTCTCGGGCGATAGTTTCGACAAGATCTTCGTCTAAAGTTTCTGGCGACAACCTAGCGATCATGTCTTCTAGGTGGTCGTTCTCCGCTTCAAGCTCTTCTAGTTGAAGGGATTTATGATGCAGTTCCTGTTGCATTCCTGCCCATCTAGCCAGACCGCTCTCACCCGTAAACGCATGGTAAGCGAAATACACGATAATGAGCAGTAGGACTGTAGCGAGGAACGCGGGTTTTTTCATAAGTCTAGAGGCGAGGAACTAAGGCACGAGCAGTTTAAAGCTCAAAACAAGGCCGGACTATACCACGGTCGGTCCGTTTCGAAACATTTAACCGACAAAAATTCTTATACCAAAGACACCCCTGAATCGCTGAAACCTCTATAAACAGGACGTTATGGAGATTTTCGCATGCGTTTATTATACTTTCACCCTAGTCAAATGACCTCGCACGAGCTATGATTTCTATTGCTTTTTTTCTCTGCATAATGTCTCAAAAGTATGCAGAAGGCCCAGTAAACCTAAACAAAGCAAGGAGTCTTGCGTGACTTGCTAGGATCTATGCAGTATTCGATGTTTGATCAGCTTCCAAATCGGTCTTCGGCATAACCACAGTGGAAATGAGACCTTTATAGTTTGTGGTCTAGGGGTCAGAGGTTCAACTTTTTGCTTAGTTCCAAGCAAATTTAACGAGAATCTGCACATCTACGGCAATTAAAATAAAAACATATATGTTAATTTATTTATATCGTATTGTTTTAACTTGTTTTATAAGTTTTACTTTTACATCTTTATTAGCCAATTCTTCGGTAGTTACGAGAAAAACTGAATCTATCTCTATTGCTTAATCGACATATTTTGGCTTTCAAAAATATAACAAAATTTTAGTTTTTATATTTATCTTTATTATCTGTTATTACCTATTTTTTTTAATAACAAATTTTATTATATTTCGAGATACGATATCGAAACTGTTACAAAAACAACCTATTTGGTAAACTCGAATGCCATCGAACTTTGGATCAGTTGAAGAGGTTAGTCAGAGACGGTTTCAGCCTATTTATCTCTCAATATAATCATCGGATCTTACTTTTACTCCTTCGAGAGCAAGTCTTTCATATTCGCCTGAACCTTGCAAGGTAGACACGATACCAAGTGCGCCAGTAACATCATCTCTTGCAATAGAATAGGCCGGATAATCGCTAAATTCGAAATTCGGGCTGTGTTGCGACCAAAAGGACAGGATTTTCGTCTTCTGAACTCTCCCCGCGTTCTAAGACCTATGCTCTTGAACACATTTATGAGGCTCACGACGAGCTCTGGTCTCGGTAAGTTTTTGACGTTCTAGTGTCAGGTTCATCAACAATTACGCCGATGTTTTGGAGTCCTGTCCCTCATCCTGTTCGATTTCCGACTGTTCATCTTCTGTATCAGACTCTTCCATTTCTCCCTCTAGAGCGGCAGTGAGCTCTGAGAGTTGCGCCAATGCCTGTTCAAACTCCTCGGGATCAAACTCCTCTTCGTGAATGAAGTCAGCGATGGAACGTAGACCATCAGCTATCCAAAGTCGGACTTTTGCGAACATTACTTTTTCCTATAGGCTAAAAAGAGAACAATACCACAGTTATGTCTTCATTTGTTATTTAGTTCGGGCATTTGAATCAGAATGCGGGACGATAGATGAATCAAAATCCTACGCAACATCGACAACTTTGCATACCTTGTATCGTGTAAAGAATATGCTGCCTCGATATTCTATGTCATAATGGGACGAGTGTTCTAAAGAGGAAAATTCTGCCAACCGCCTGAATCTATGATTAAATGAGGGGCAAGAATGGTTCGCAGTTCCATTCTACATAAAATCCGTTCCCATCCCCTCTGCTAGGCCGATGGCGAAATCCAGTTTGTTTTGAAAATGCAAATCAATTGGGCGCGTTGACTTACCTTCAATCAGTTGCGGTGTTACGAGATAGTGCCACTGATCCTCTGAATCCACGAAGTAATCTTTGATAAGATCCAATCCTGGGGCAATCTGCTTTCCGCGTATCTGAATTTTAGGAATTCGCCACCCGCGTTTGCCAAGTTCTAGGCCAACTAGTTTGCCGTGTTTTATCCATCCTAACACTATAGCCGGGCTTATGTTTAATTGAGTTGCTGCTTCTTCAACGGAGTATGTTGCATAATCTTCATCATCTTCTCCAACGCGCACAAAAGGAACTCCAAGTGGTGCTTTCGCTTCCTCTTCCGATAGCAGAAACATATCACCTCCATCACCTATGATAACTTCAACTTCATCGTCAATGACACCTGTTGACGTAGTGATATGGTCAGTTAGCCCTAGCGATTCACCTGCGGAAACAGACTTAACGGGCCCAGTTCCTTCCTTTGATGTCAATTCTTCTCTTGTGGCGTAAGCATCAGCGTTTTGAAGCTGCTTGCTTGTCTGCACGGTCACATTTTGACCGGAACTAGCCGTAATTTCAGTCTTCATCGAATCGAATGATCTTAACGGTGCTTTTTTTGTCTCGGACATTTGATGCTCCTCTGCGGCAGATCATTATACTACATTCCTTTAGATCAACAAGGAAACTATGCGAACGTTCAGACGGTTCCGTGTTAGCGGATGGATACGAACCTACCAAAAATTGCCTCTTCTTATGTCACCGAAGCGAACGATATCTAGACCACCAAACTCATCGGGAAATTCCTCAATGCAATTTTGTTCTCGCACCGCTTAGATCGAATGAGCCAATTCTGTTGCTGTTTCTCCAAATTACGGTAAGATTTCGAAGTTCATGCAATGGCGCGCTGACGGGGCTCTGGCCAATCGAAGGCTAAATTTCAAGATCTTTCAACCAACCTCATTTGCTCCAGATCGAAGGTATATTGATCAATTGAGCCATCTATTATTCGATTTACCGCTTCTTCTATCAGAAATATTGGAACAAAAAACCATTCTTTTGGATTGGCGACCTTCCCGGATGGATCTTTGACTACAAAGTTACACCTTGCTCTCTCAAAAATTTGGTGTAACCAATTTTCTACTTTATTGGGAGAAAAATTGAATATTTTTATTGTTTTAACGACTTTAACGTCTGCGAATAAGTACGTGGATTCGAATTTAGCGTTCCGGATTCTGCGTTCTACCGACCCTTTTGTCACTCCAATTTTGCAAAGATCGGGATACTTTCTAACATTCTCATCTTCCGATAGACTCTCTAAGATGTAAACTGTACCTGTCAGTTCATCTTGATCATTTACGTCATGCCCAAACAAAGGGCCAAATTTGGGGTTTGTTATCCTCCTGCCCGCTCCATCTTGACGTAGAGAACGCTGGAGAGACCTCATCAAGAGATTACTTTCTGTCCCGTTACTATAGATTACTCTTAACCGAGCGTCGGTTTCACCGTGATCGTTTATAAAATCTTTCCCACGTTTAACTACGTAAGCGATTTGACCGCCAACAATAAAGAACTTTCCTTCGTCAATCTCAGCTTTTCCTTTGAATAAACGAGTTGTACGAACACCTTCGTTCAATTCCTTTTGAACCTTATGAAACTGATGTTTGAACTTGTCAAAATCATTACAACGCTTGCGAACAGCGACTTCATCAGGAGATTGTCGTTTTAAATTAGGTCGAACATGCTTAGTGTCGGTAATATCTGATGCTTCGAAATCCTCTTCAAAATGACTTAGAATCTCATCATCATCCATATCACCAACGTCCACTTTTTCAGTCTTGCTTTGATGTCTTGAAAGCAGATTGTGGTGATCAAAATCTTTGAGAAGTTCTCTATATTCCTCTTTTGTAGCGAGCTTGTCGAGACGAACAGCATAAATACGTTCAAATATATCGCGTTCCTCACCGTGCAGGGGAACGCGGCCATGTTCATCGAAGAAACGCTGAATATCTTCAAATCCTATAATCACACGTTCTTGTAGCGGTGTATATTTTGAAACTTCCCTTATATCTTCAAGTTCACCGAGCTCTTTCAAGATATCTTCGTCTACTTGGGAGTATTCTGGTTTAGCCATTGGATTGTTTCTCCTGTAGCCTTTTTAAGTACACGACACCTTCTGCCATTTTCCTCTCCCATGGGTCATGAGAGAGAATGCTTGGTGTCCGCCCACGTTCATGCTTAAATGCGATTGCTCTTTTAGCTAGCTCACGCGATTGCTCTTTTAGCTAGCTCACGCGCTTCCTCATGTCCTAATTGCACTTTCTTGGCCTCGATAATCGCTGCGATTTCCTTCAGACGCTCCTCAGTCATCGACTTAGCAAGAATTTTGTATGCTTCGCTAAATGGGTTTATGCTTTCAATCAAGTTTATATCTAGTTCTCGCACGTTTTTGAAAAATTTTCGGATACCATCAACCACGGAAGTGTTATCCTTTCATTTTGGTTTAGGATCTTCCGGATTAGATTGACCCTTTCCTTGTTGGATCGCGACAAAGGAGGCCACTGCTCTTTGACGAATGGCTTCAATATCGTTTTGATCGAGGTCTGGATGTGCTTCGTGAATGATCTTACCAAGTCTATACTGTGTAATTTCCTGTGGTACCGCTTCCAGATTAAATAATCCTTGTTCTAGAGAGTAGAAGTCCTGCAACAACCTCTGAATGATTTCGTTAATACCGTCTCTACAAATATCTTTAGCTTTTTTGGATCTAGGCGTTGCCATACCTTTGAATTCAACAACTATTTCTCCATTCTCTGGATCTAGTCCGACATTGTTTCCGTTCGGATCGTAACCGTCTTTTCCATAATCGACTCCCGGGATAGCGGTATTATCCGGATTCTTCGGAATAAAGTTAAACTTCGGGGCCAATACTTGCTCCATCAGCAAACTTGCTGCAATCGCCTTTAACGTATCATTAATGGCATCTTTTACAACTTCTTCTGACGCATCTGGTTCTGCAATCAGATTCGTGAACTTAGCGCTATACTTGTCCTTAGCATCTCGTGTTGCCCGGCCAATGATTTGGACAATTTCGGTTAAACTTGAACGTTACCCGACCGTCAGTGCGTGTTCGCACCAAATCCAATCAAATCCCTCCTTTGCCATTCCCAAAGCGATTATAATATCGACATGGTCTCGATTGTTATGTTGATTTGGGTCTTTTAGTGCCATTGAGACTTTATCTCGCTTCGCAGGCTCATCGTTTACTAGATCAGCGATACGCAATACTTTACCGTCTGCAGTTTTTACAATTTGGAAACCTGTATTAGGATCAGTACCTTGCCAGTCTCCTAGTTGGTCTATAATATGATCAACCTCTCTAATTTTATCTTTCGTACTTTCTCGCGAATTGACGTTCGGGATATGAACAATAGTTTTCTCGTTTGGGTCAAGTACCTTCGATATTTCTTCGGTATACGGCCCCGAATAGAAGAAGTAACCAATGTCTAAAGTCTTGAGCCAATAGTAACCATTCAATTGTTCGTAATAAGTGTATGTAACCGAATGGAATTTTGCTTCGTCTTCTGACGAGAGTACAGATTCTGCATCTCCGCGGAAGTATGATCCTGTCATTGCAATAATATGCGCTTTCTCACGTTTTATAAGCTGACCAACCTGAGTTCCGAGTTTGTTGTTGGGGTTTGCTGATACGTGATGAAATTCGTCTACCGCGATCAAGCAATCGTCGAATGCTTCAACGCCGAAATTTTCGAAAGCGTTTCGGAAAGTTTGGTGCGGACAGATTAGAATCTGATCATCACTATTGAGGAAAGACTTCATCGCTGCTAATTTGCTACGCTCTAATCCTGGTGCGTTACAGAGATTCCATTTAGGTTGAATATGCCAGTCGTAACCAAAACCGTACTTCGTGAGCGGCACGTCGTTGAAACTAGCTCCGATTGCTTTTTCTGGTACAGTGATTATTACCTTTTTGAGGCCTTGGTTATGAATCTTGTCGAGCGCGATAAACATAAGCGCACGGCTCTTCCCTGACGCAGGAAGAGATTTGATAAGAAGATATTGTTCACCACGTTTTGCGAAGGCACGTTCCTGCATTGGACGCATGCCAAGTTCATTGGATTTCGTTGCAGTCCCGGTTTGGGCGTAGGTAACCGATACAGACGGAATTTTTGTTGTAGTTGTCATTTCTGAGTTCCTTGCTGATTGGAGTTATTGTTTCCGTTTGTAATTTTGCTATAGAGTTCGAACAGTTTTTCTAGACGTTCTGTGTCATTCTTAAATCTTCGCCCAATGTAAATCCGTTCGATGATTTCGTCATTTTGTTCGTGAGCAATACGGAGATTTTCGGGCATCGCATCCGGTTTATACAAATCAACAATTGTCGCAGGATAATGTTCTTCACGAGCTAACAGTATGTATTCCGCCGCTCGCGTAAGGTCGTCTTTGTTTTTGGTGGTGAGCATAGGAACTGGGAAGGTATTCCAACCTAAGGTGTTTGAATAACGAATTCTGGTTTCTAGTTTTCCACAAACTGTTTTGATCCACACCAAATGTAACCGAGATGCGATCAATGCCATGTTCCACAACGGTTGGTCATAGATTGCGAAAGCGGAGTTCGGCACAATATAATCGCTAGGTAGCAGTCCAGCTGGCACATAGTTTCTTTTTTCAGAGGTTACGCTAGGGATTACGATTGTTGATTTACCTTTTCCAACCCTAATTTCGACAAATCTATGCGGACTATCTGAATAGGAGCGAGTCGACTTTCCAGTACTCTTCTTTCTAAACATACGTACTGCTTTTATTCTTTCATTGATATAAGGAACTTTATTTGCTTTCTTGACTTCGCCATCCTCAATCCATATACACTTTCTAACAATTCCCCGAACAAACTCTACTGATCCTACTAAATTCCTTAAAAATATTTTTGACGATGATGTTCCTAAATTTTCTTTTAGTTTAGAGGCTTCAGCAAAAGAAAGAAGGAAGTGACCTCCATCCCTTGGCATGTTCCCAAAAACCATATTCGGCAAATTTGAAATCGGTGTTTTTGTCGGAGAGACAACTCTAAATGAGCCTGGAGAGAGATCAGGATTTATAAAGTTAACGTGTTTAGCAGTAGTGTTTCCTTCTTCGTCAATTGAATATATAACAGGTTTGCTTACTTCATTTGCAGTGATTCCGACAATAACGACAGAAACCCCAGCGTTGTGGTTCGCTAGATTCGACCATCTAAATGTTGTATGTGCAAATGAAATTCTTGCTCCAAGTTCAAACATTGAGGGCCAAAATTTTGACACGGATAATCCTTGGCAAATCGAGTTTGTTGCCACGAACGCAACGTGCGCACTTGAACGATTCGCGTAATCTGCGGCCTTAATAAACCAAGCTGACACATAATCGATTGACATATGTTGTTTCAATGAATCAGCGCAGTACTTTCCGAACACGTACTTCAAATCATCCTTCTGCTCAATAGTTTGTAAAGTATAACCTGTGTATGGAGGATTACCGCATATGTAGACTTCCCCCTCTCCGGTAGAACTAAAACTCACGTTATCTTCTTCATCAGGCTTCTGTAGTAGATCGTCTGAAGTCTTTTGGGAGGATTTTCCTTTCGGTGGACAAAGCTTAGTCCAATCCAATCTCAATGCGTTCCCGCAGGTAATCCAGTTTCTTTGATCCAACGGCAATAACTCTTTCAATGCCTCTTTCTGTCCACGGTAGAGGACATCACACTGGTAGTTTGCAATAACAAGAGCTAGGCGAGAAATTTCGGCAGGAAACTCTCGAATCTTGATACCTCTAAAATTAGTAAGCGGAATCTCAGTTCTCCTGTCTATTTCATTGCGCCTTCGGTTTATCTCTGCTTCAATCCTTCGCATCTCCTTGTATGCAATCACAAGAAAGTTTCCCGAACCACAGGCTGGATCAAACACTCTAATATTCGACATTCGTTTCCGTAGGTTAAGTAACTTTACTGGACTATCTCCTGCATCGTCCAGCTGTTTCTGAAGACTATCGAGAAAAAGAGGATTGAGTACTCTCAGTATATTGGAAACACTCGTATAGTGCATTCCTATAGCACCGCGTTCTTCCTCATCTGCCACAGTTTGAATCATCGAACCGAAAATGTCAGGATTAACCTTTCTCCAGTCCAGCTTTCCAATATGTATTATGTAACTTCTAGCCATTTTTGAAATTTTCGGAACGTCGACCGATTCCGAAAACAGACCACCATTCACATAGGGAAATTTCGTTGCCCACGGTCGAAATCCAAGTCCTGCACGATCTTGAACGCTCATTGCCTTGAAAATTTCCCGTATCACTTCGTGTGTATTTGAGCTGTCTATAGCGCTCATTTGTTCTACAGTTGCCGTAAACAAATCTCTACTACCGAAAATATCTGTATCCTCAGCGAAGTAACAAAAAATTAATTGAGCAAAGAACTGATTCAGGTCAAAACTGTTTTCTTCACATCCCCATTCCGGATTAGTCTTAGAAAGCTCAACATATAAGTTGTTCATTCGAACGGTAGCCTTCTTGTCGAATGAACTTTCCCGTATTTCTTTGACTTTTGTAATACCTGCAAGTTGAAGAAAGAAGCCAAATCTTTCGTGAACATCAGATAGTTCGCAGGCAACGGTCTCTCCAGTGTTAATGTCTTCAGCTTCCAGCCAACTCCCGTCGGTCGCAAGAACTATTTTTGCTTTGGCCTTCGTGGTCGCCGGACTGTTTTTTAGCTCTGACAAAGTCTTTGTAACAGTGTCTTTATCACAAACTCTTATATGAATGTTGTAGGCTTGCAGTACTCCTCCTACGTCAGACCGATTTGAGGAACCAGAACGTAGTCTTTTCAAAGTCGTAGGCTTGTTTCCAAACGCCTCCAAAAAATCGTACGGAAATTCCTCTGGATCAAATGGCTGTTTCGCTAGCTCTGCTAACGCTGCTTCCATTTCAACTGCGTTCATCATTTGATAGATCTCATTCTTGTTTCAATCGGCTGTAATGTAGTGAAATAACTGGTGATACGGATAATTACCTTTTTTTAGGCCAATATTGGTCTCACCAAGGTCGTCTTGAAATACATAATACATTCCACTCACACAATACATAAAGCCTACATACCGAATTCATTGCTACTAGATCCAAAATACAAAATAAGAACGCAAGTTGGACTACAAAACGATTTACCGAATCCTAGTGCCAGTCAAAGAAATTTGATAGTTGCTTCTCAAGCAGCGAACCCATCAAGTAAATCCCGAGCATTCAGACATACTCCTGATGAACGATGCATACGAATGGCTTTCACTGCGCCTCATGTTAAATGGGGTTTTTCGAATTTCCCCTAAAATTATGAGTCTAGCACATTTAATAGAATTTTGCCTTTGTATTGCGTGTAGCATCAGATACGAATAGGTTCCCATGTTGCTATTGAAATTCCGCTCGTTGGTGATACGCAAGATCCGTAGCATAATCAAAATCATCGTTAAAGTGGATGTCAAGAGGACGTATCCATTTTCCTTCAATATACTGCTCAGAAACCAAATACTGCCATAAATACTTTGAACTTGTGAAGTGTTGTCTAATATTTTCTAGATATGGCGCAATTTGTCCGTTCCGAACTTGTGCTTGTGGAACCCTCAATCCAGAGATTTCAAATTGAACGCCGACAAGTTTTCCAGATTCTGTCCATTCTACAATTTCATTCTCTCCGACATTAAGAATATGCGCTATCTCATTTACAGAGTAAGTGGCATAATACTCATGTTCCTCGCCTACAACGACAATTGGAACACCTAAAGGAGCATTTGCTTCTTCCTTGGAAAGCACTCGCATTTTTGGTCCATCTCCAACGATATGCAATGGCTCAAGAGGCTCAAAATCATCGTGCGAGTTAACCGTATCATTTCTGCCGCTAGTATCCTTATTGTGCGGTTGCTGACTAGTTTCAGACTCTCGTTGCGGAATTCGGTTATCATCAATCATGTTTGCCATAGATTTTTCGATACTAGTTGACGTTCTTTGAACTATTTGAAAACCAAAGTTATCCCAAAAACATCACGACAAATTTAGTCTTTTGCTCTTATCATAGTCAGATATAAGAGAGCGCTCAGACGAAGTCCAAAGTGTTTCTCCATGAATTTACAACACCTAAGTATACAATACTCTTTTTTGAAGAACGCAACTCGTTGCGTTCGTATATCTCGTATGGAATAGTCTCAGAAGAAATCTAATGAAGCACGTTGACAACAGTCTACAATTCGGAGAGATCAATTCGATCGCCAAAGGAACCTCCGTCATTACCAAAGCATTCAGAGATTGGTCTGATTATGAAAATTGTTCCAGCCGATGCGACCATCAATGTTTACGCATCATTTTGTTTGGAAAAGACTAAAGCATGGTAAGAAGCTAACCTATTTTAGGTAGTCATCTAGTATCCCTTCTATCCTACTGGCGAGTGGACTGAGCATCTGTAGGGGTTTGCGACACAGCTTTAGGTTACAGAATATTAGCTGTTTCACTTGGCAGACAACCGCCATATTCGGAGATAACCAGAATCTTCAGAAACCAATGCAAATTCCACAACTGTCTAGTCAGAGATTCTTGAAATTTGCCGTGGAAAATTATACGACTACGTCACCCGGCTAAGAAAGCTCGAGTCTGGCAGTCAGCTTCAACTTAACTTATTGTTTGGGGCTTCGCCACTCATTCACATCTATGGTATCAGAGTATTAAGAGAGGTTATGTCTAACTCAAAAGTTATCCGTATCGGCGGGGCCTCTGGCTATTGGGGCGAAAGCGATATGGCCGTACCTCAGTTTCTAAACGAAGGCGGCCTTGACTACATCGTATTCGATTACCTCGCCGAAATCACTATGTCGATTATGGCGAAAGCCCGTGCCAGATCGCCCGATGCAGGTTACGCTAAAGATTTCGTCACGGCAGTATTAAAACCGAATCTTCACGAGATTGCACGGCAAGGTATAAAAATTTTGAGTAACGCCGGAGGAGTTAATCCCGAACAGTGCGCGAAAGAAATTCGATCAATTGTGAAAGAAGCAGGTCTTGATTTGAAGGTCGCGGTCGTCTGCGGCGACGACCTTATAAGTCGATCGGGAGAACTAGCAAAAAACAATCATAGTGACATGTTTTCCGGTGAAGAATTTCCGGATGCAGAAAAATTAGCGAGCATAAACGCCTATCTAGGAGCATTCCCTCTTGCAAAAGCACTCGATATGGGGGCTGATATAGTCGTTACGGGCAGGTGCGTCGACAGCGCGGTAACGCTCGGAGCTTGTATTCACGAATTCAAATGGAAATATGATGATTTAGATAAGTTGGCGCAGGGAAGCCTAGCAGGACATATTATCGAATGTGGCCCTCAAGCAACAGGCGGAAATTATACCGACTGGTTGGATATCGCAGACTCGCTAGATGAAGTGGGATACCCGATTGCCCACATCGAGCCCGATGGAAATTTCGAAATCACTAAACCCAATAATACCGGCGGAATAGTATCTGTCGGTTCTGTTGGCGAACAATTACTATACGAAATCGGCGATCCTCAAGCCTACTTGCTTCCCGATGTAACTTGTGACTTTTCCAATGTAAAAATTGAGAAAATAGGCACTGAACGGGTCCGCGTATCGGGAGCGGTCGGACATTCCCCGCCGGAAACCTACAAAGTCTGTGCTACCTTTGAAGATGGATGGCGAGGTGGCACGGTTTTGTTCTTCTATGGAGAGAAAGCCTCTATTCGAGCAGAAAAATTTGCTCAAATGAGTATAAACCGAGCCAAGCGAAAACTTCGATCGCTTAATGCTCCAGATTTCACGGAAATCGCAGTGGAAACTGTCGGAAATGACGAAGAATTTGGTTCCTTCAATGACCGTCATAACGAATCAAAATCAGTAGCCGTTAAAATTGGCGCGAAGCACCCCATGGCAGAAGGAATTGGTTGTTTGCTAAAAGAAGTCGCTGGGAGTGGATTAGCAACTCCTCCAGGATTATCTGGCTTCGCGGGCAGCCGTTCCCGTCCGTCTCCCGTGTTCAAACTATTCTCTTTTGCGCTCGATAAATCGAATGTTCCTGTCACCATAGAAATTGATGGATCCCTCCATCAAATCGAAACTGATAATCATCAACCTTTCGCTGCGACCAGTACAGCATCAACAGAGGCTCCGGATTGTTCTAGCGACGAGGAACTAGTTACCGTTCCCTTAGTGAAGCTAGCTTTTTCACGATCCGGCGACAAAGGCAATAAGGCTAATGTCGGCATTCTTCCGCGTAAAAAGGAGTATGGACCCTGGATATGGAAAACACTGACGAAATCAACCCTCGAGGATAGGTTCTCTCACTACGTTGCAGGCGATATAGAAAGATTTTATATGCCCGAAATGGGAGCGATGAATTTTCTTATGGATCAAGCCCTCGGTGGTGGAGGTGTCGCATCGCTTCGAAACGATCCTCAAGGTAAAGGCTTTTCCCAGATTCTGTTACAAGTCCCTATTCCGGTACCCGAGAGTATGGCCAAGGATCTGTAAATGCCAGTTTTTAACTCCCAGATATCAAAATCGTCTGAGATTTTTAAAACAAACAGAGTCAACATGTTGGCTCTAATAGACAAACTGGCAGAGTTAAATAGCCGAGGACGAAAAATATCAGAACAGCGCCGCGCTAGATTTGAAAAGCGCGGGCAGATACTTCCTAGAGAAAGACTGGCGAGACTGCTCGATCCCGGTATGCCATTCTTAACAATCGGCAATCTTTGTGGATACCTTTCCGATGGTCGCCCAGAAGAAAAGTCAATTCCAGGGTCTACTTCAATAGCAGGAATCGGATTTATTTCCGGTGTCCGTTGCATGATCTTTGTCGATGATAGCGGAATTACTGCAGGGTCTTTAACAGGGGCAACTTCCTATAAAATTATTCGTTCAGAGAAAATCGCTCTTGAGCAAAAAATACCGTACGTTCACCTTGTCGAAAGTGGCGGTGGTGATCTTCTGAACTATCGAGTGGAAGGATTTACCGAAGGTGGCCGGTTGTTTGGTGGTCAAGCCAAACTTTCCAAAGCCGGGGTTCCCGTTATCTCTATTCTGCATGGGTCATCCACAGCAGGCGGAGCATATATGCCCGGGATGAGCGACTATGTCATCGCCGTCAAGAAAAATGGCAAAGCATTCTTAGCCGGTCCTCCGCTCCTCAAAGCTGCAACAGGTGAAATAGCGACCGACGAAGAACTCGGCGGAGCTGAAATGCACTCAAACGTATCAGGACTTGTCGAGTATCTAGCTGAGAATGATAAAGAAGCAATATTGATGGCGAGAGAAGTCGTTGATCGATTGGGTTGGAATACAAGATGCCCGATAAGACAGATTCGTTCGGGTCATGAACCTCAGTACGACCCCGATGAGATCGCAGGTATTGTCCCCTTGGACTATCGTACTCCTTATGAACTGCGTGAAGTTCTTGCAAGAGTGGTCGATGGTTCGGATTTTTCAGATTTTAAACCTCGCTACGGCGTATCTACAGTCTGTGTCCAAGCAGAAATCCAAGGCTTTAAGTGTGGAATCATTGGAAACAATGGCCCGATCGACCCAGACGGTGCTACAAAAGCTGCTCAATTCCTTCAGCTTATGGATCAAGCGGATACTCCCGTCATATTCTTGCAAAATACTACGGGTTATATGGTTGGTAAACAATACGAACAGTCCGGGATGATAAAACACGGCTCGAAAATGATTCAGGCTGTCACTAATATTGAGGTTCCGCGACTGACACTTATGATTGGAGCGAGCTACGGAGCTGGAAATTACGGAATGTGTGGTCGGGGATTCGATCCGGATTTTCTGTTTACTTGGCCAAATTCCTCGACAGGAGTGATGGGCGGAGAACAAGCAGCGCAAGTGATGTCTATAGTCGCCGAAGGTGCAGCGAAAGCCAAAGGTGTTGAACCCGATCGCGAAGCTTTAGCCAAACAAGAGCAATACTTAACAAAAATGTTTAACGATCAAGCAGGAGGGTTTTATACTTCAGGACATAACATGGACGATGGTATGATCGATCCGCGAGAAACCCGCCAAACGTTAGGCTTTTTGCTTGCAACTGTCTGGGAAGCAAGAAATCGTGATGTTCGTACGAATAGTTTCGGAATTGCGAGAATGTAAAGGTTATTAGAATGTCAGAACTCCCGAAGGTCACCGCGCTAGAACTCCATCTATCGAATGACTGGTTAACAATATGGTTTAATCAGCCCGAGAGCCGCAACGCTCTCACTAAGGAACTAGTCGGTGACTTAATAAATACTCTCGAATCCGTGCGCAATTCCCGTGAAATCCGTGGTATCACACTACGAGGAAAAGGGGGAGTCTTTTGCGCGGGCGGCGATCTAAAATCATTTAATCGCAATCAGTCTGCAAACCGCTCAAAAGAAGAAATAATAGAGGACAGTAAAAGAGGATCTTATCTGTTTGACTTAGTCAATACCATGCCTCAAGTGACAATAGTTATCATTGAAGGATCAGCAATGGCAGGCGGTTTTGGCATGGCGTGTTGTGCCGATGCTGTAATTTGTGCTGAGAACGCTCGATTCGCAATGACTGAAACATCAATTGGCATTACCCCAGCCCAAATTTCGCCGTTCGTCATTCAAAAACTTGGATACGCAACTGCCCGAAGACTTATGCTCACAGCAGCAAGGTTCGATGGACGCGAAGCCAAAACTTTCGGGTTTGTGGACTTTCTTGGTGAAAACTTAGAGGATTTAGAAAACCATGAATCTCAGATCAAAAAACAAGTTATGCGAACGGCACCAGGGGCCGTTGCAGATATAAAGTCACTCATCATCTCCATTCCCTACCTCAATAGAGAACAGACAGTTCAAGCCGCAGCCGAAAATTTTGCTGATCGAATTCTCAGTGAGGAAGGAAGAGAAGGCGTTGCGTCATTCGTTGAAAAACGCAAACCATACTGGGTAAAATAGTCGTGACTATTAGAAAAATTTTAATTGCTAATCGCGGTGAGATAGCCTGCCGCATTATTAAAACAGCCCGGTCGCTCGGTATAAATACCATAGCTGTATATAGCGATGCCGATAAGCATGCTCCACATGTCGCGATGGCAGACCACGCCGCTCATATTGGACTAAGTGCAGTCAATGAAAGTTATCTGAACATTGAGAAAATAATTCGAGTGGCACGAGAGACTAACGCTGATGCTATTCATCCGGGTTACGGTTTTCTGTCTGAAAACGCTAGTTTCGCAAACGCATGTAGAACTGCTGGAATAATTTTCATTGGCCCGTCGGTAGAAGCAATTACTATAATGGGCGATAAAGCCCGAGCCAAACAAGCAATGATCGAGGCTGGCGTTCCATGTGTACCTGGCTATCAGGGCGATCAACGAGACGATGATACATTAATCCAGTCTGCCGAAAAAATCGGATATCCACTCCTATTGAAAGCGGCTGCTGGCGGGGGCGGACGCGGTATGCGGCGTGTCGATAGCAGTTCGCAACTTCCCGATGCAATTAAACTCGCTCGTTCAGAATCCCTTAATGCGTTCGGTTCAGAAACACTCATACTTGAAAAAGAAGTCTCATCAGCAAAACACGTTGAAGTTCAAATATTCGCAGATAAGTTTGGCAATACAATTCACCTAGGGGAGCGGGATTGCAGCGTCCAAAGACGATATCAAAAAGTTATAGAAGAAGCCCCCTGCCCTGTTATGACTCCGGAACTCAGAGAGCAAATGGGGAATGCCGCCATAAACGCCGCGAAAGCCGTCAACTATGTCGGTGCTGGAACCGTCGAATTCTTGTTAGACACAAATAACGAATATTATTTTCTAGAAATGAACACCAGACTTCAAGTCGAACATCCGGTAACAGAAGAAATTACTGGATTGGACTTGGTAGCGCTACAAATTTCAATTGCAAATGGTGAACCGCTTTCACTGACACAACAAGATGTCCATTTAGACGGCCACGCGATCGAAGTACGATTGTACGCCGAAGATCCTTGTAACGACTTTCTTCCTGCAACTGGCAAAATCGGTTTATGGAAACCCCCTCCATTAAATGGTGTTAGAGTTGATGCCGGTATAGAAACCGGAGGAGAAATTTCTCCTTTTTATGATGCAATGGTCGCAAAAATTATTGCAAGAGGCTCTAATCGGCACGAAGCTCTGCAACGCCTTATATCTGGACTGGAAGAAACAGCGCTTTGCGGGGTCACGTCAAATCGTGATTTTTTGATCAGCTTGCTTGAACAAGAAGAATTTAAGTCCGGTAGCGCCACGACGGCACTTATCTCCGAAAAGTATCCAGATAGTGATTACGAGTCGCCCTGCCCTTCTCCCGATGTTATAGCTACGGCTTCATTGATCGAATATCTCAATCGACATGCTAAACAAAAAGAGAACTCAGTCTCAATAAATGACGAATTATTAGGTTGGTCATCCACGCACGACGTTAGTTCGTTTTTAGACTTCATAGTCGACGATCACAGCTATTTCGCGGAAATCAGAACACAACAATCATTATCTCATTTTGAAATATTGCTTGACGGTGAAAAATTTGAGATTGAGCTGCTACACTTCTCAGATCACGAAATACGAGTAAGCTTGAAACACAATACTGTCAGATTATTCTACGCTGACACTCCTTCTAAGTTATTTGTTTCAGCTGACATTTATGCTTTCGAGCTTACAAAATGTGATACACTGAACGTTTCAAACGTTAACACAGCGAGTAGCGGAGCTGTTACAGCTCCGATGCACGGAAAGCTTGTGTTTGTTTTCGTGAAGCCCGGCGATACCGTTAGTAAAGGCGATCCGGTTGCTGTTCTTGAGGCAATGAAAATGCAACATGAACTGACGGCAGAGATTTCCGGAGTCGTAAAAGACGTACATTGCGATGCGAATACACAAATCGGTCTCAATGATTTAATTTTGGAAATTCAACCAGAGAAGGAATCCTAAAAATGATGAACTCCCCGATTTGCAAAATGTTTGATATCGAGTTTCCGTTACTCGCATTCACGCACTGCCGTGATGTTGTGGTCGCTGTTTCCAAAGCAGGTGGAATGGGGATCTTTGGTGCAGTAAACTTACCTCCTGACAGACTAAAGGAAGAACTCGATTGGATAGTCGATCATATTGACGGAAAACCGTTTGGCATTGACCTTATTGTTCCTAACAAAATTCAAGGTAAAGAAGAAGGATTCGACGCAAATAAATTATTGGGGGCAGTTCCGCAACAACACAAAGACTTTGCTTCAAAAATTCTTTCCGACCACGGCGTTGACGCTTCTGAACTAGAAGAGAGACGGAAAAATTCGGTAAACTTTTCCAGAAATTTACATCCGGATGGAACAGCGAGTTCGTTAGAAGTCGCGTTTCAGTATCCCATCAAACTTATTGTCAATGCGTTGGGTGTTCCTCCGAAAATCATGCTTGACATGGCAGAGAAACACTCGGTAGCCACCGGAGCTTTGGTGGGAGCCCGTGAACATGCTGTCAATCAGGTTAATGCTGGTGTTGACGTTTTAATCGTAGCAGGAGGTGAAGCAGGAGGACACTGCGGAGATGTGTCAACTTTGGTTCTTATTCCAGAAGTCGCTCGCACTGTAAAAGAGATGGGAGCGGATGTTCCGATCTTGGCTGCAGGCGGAATTACGACTGGAGAACAAATGGCAGCCGCTATGGCAATGGGTGCCTCGGGGGCATGGTGTGGTTCAGTGTGGTTAACAACTTCCGAAGCTGAAACCAACCCCATTGTTAAAGAAAAAATGCTGGCTGCCTCATCGCGAGATACCATTCGCTCTCGCTCGAGAACCGGTAAACATTCTAGACAACTTAGATCGCCTTGGACCGATGCTTGGGAAGCCGACGATGCCCCCGAAGCATTGCCAATGCCTCTTCAGTCCTTTATTTCGGAACCTGCCTTGGGGCAAGTGGATAAGTTAAGTCAAACAGGACACGAAGGAGCAAAAGAACTTGCCACCTATTGGGTAGGCCAAGGTGTCGGATTAATGAACCAGTCTCTTTCCTCTGGACAAGTTGTTCAGCAATTCAAAGAAGACTTTATTGATGCCCGCGAACGACTCGTTGGAGCTCTTGAGGACGCATAATGGCAATAGAACAAGCGGAAGATTTTCGGGCAGAAAGTTCTGCTCTTTATGAGCTACTGAAAGGTCGCTCAAACTCAGAAATGTCTGAGAGTACATTTTTCAAAAAATGGACGACGAACGATGTCCTACAACACTTGTTCTATTGGAATGAAATGGCTGCATTACAAGTTGTAGATGAAGCGGAACTAATGAATCGACTAAAACAAGTAATGGCACACAAACACGGTATGCGCGGATGCGAACGTGATCATTTCTCAGGATTAGAAGGGCGAGATTTGCTGGACGCTTGGTATAACGATGCTCACTCAACGGCCAACGTCTTTGCTAGCGCGGACCCTAAGCAAAGATTAAAATGGGCCGGACCTGATATGAGTGCGCGATCTTCGATTACCGCTCGATTAATGGAAACTTGGGCACATGGTCAGGAGGTTTATGACCATTTTGGAGTCCATCGCCAAAATGCCGACAGAATTAAGAACATTGCTGTACTAGGGGTAAACACTTTTGGTTGGACGTATAAGACTCGCGGCGAAACTCCTCCAGAGGAAATGCCTTATGTGGCGTTAACCTCACCTTCAAATGAAATTTGGGAATTTGGCAATCCTAGTCAAACCGATAAAATTGCCGGGTTAGCTGAGGAGTTTTGTCAGGTCGTAACGCAAACTAGAAATATCGCCGACACTGCATTAAAAGTCACCGGTGCAGTCGCTAAAGACTGGATGAGCAAAGCGCAATGTTTTGCTGGAGGCCCAGAAACCCCGCCTGCACCCGGTACACGAGGAATAAGAAGACCTAATCCGAATTAACAGTATCTATAGCAATCCTCGTAGACGGATTCAGTCTTGAGAATAAAATCCTTCAATGAATTTTTGCCTTAACATAAACTTTCGTATTTTGCCGGAACCTGTTAAGGGCCATTCACTTACCTCTACCCAATGAGCTGGGGTTTTCTGAGGAGAGAGGGATTTTCGGCAATGGGCAACTAAAGCATCTTTATCCAGTGTATGCCCTGCAGATATTCTAACAAAGCAAGCGACAATTTCTCCCCATTTGGGATCGGGAACCCCAACAACTGCTACTTCAGCTACGCTGGAGTGTTCTTGAAGAACATTTTCTATCTCTGCTGGGAATAAATTTTCCCCGCCGCGAATAATCATCTCCTTCACGCGACCGGTAACTTTTACAAATCCACGTGAATCCATCGTGCCTAGATCGCCAGTATGCAACCAGCCTTCACTATCAATTGTTTGTTTAGTCGCTTTAGGATTGTTATTGTAACCGAGCATGTTGCAATAGCCACGAGAACAAATTTCACCAACATCGTCTATCTTGCAGACTCTGTTAAAGTCTGTATCTCGGATTGAGATTTCTATTTGCGGCAAAGCTTGGCCAACTGTGTCGCATAGATCGTCGATACTATCGTCAGCCCGAGTCTGCGTAAGAATTGGAGAAACTTCAGTCTGACCATACACCGTTTCAAAATCACAACTGAATGTGCGTTTTATTTGTCTAACAAGTTCTGGGGGAACCATTGAACCGCCTGAACACGCGATTCTCACGCTAGAAGTGTCCCTCGGGTTTGCCGCTTGCGCTTCAATCAATCCGATAAGCATAGTTGGAACCCCGAGCATCATATCAACTTGTTGCGTTTCAATGATATCTAGCATGTGAGGGGGTGAAAATAGTTTAGCAATAATCATTTTTGAGCTGAACTGCACCGAACCCAGCGTTAACACCGCACAACCTGCCGTATGGAACATCGGCATATAATTGAGAATCACGTCACCTTCTTGTGAGCCAAGTCTTTTGTATGCCATTCTGGCGTTATTCGTAATTCCGCGATGATGCAATAACGCTCCTTTCGGAAATCCTGTAGTCCCCGACGTATATTGAATTTGTGCCGCGTCGCTGGCTTTTACGTCCGGGAATTCGGTTTGCGTTTCTTCGCCGGCATAGAATGCGGACGAATCTTCCATATCAACAAGTTCTCTTATCGCAGAAACTTTCTGCCTGACCTCCTCTGCTATTTTTCCCATCGGGTTTCCGCGATAGTCGTTGATCAAAAACAATCCAACCGACTCAGATTGCTCGACCACATATTGAAGTTCTGACGGTTGATAGGCCGGGTTGGCAGTGACAAGCGTTAATCCGGCGATTGCAGCACCATACTCTAGAATCACCCATTCTGGTATGTTGGGAGCCCAGACAGTAATCCGCTCACCGGGTTTAAATCTGGTCAAAAGGGCTCGCGCTTGTCTCTCGGAATCCTCCAAGAGTTCTTTGTATGTCCACACTCGTCCCAACGAACCATCCATATCCGCGCCTTGTAATGCAGGGGCATCTGGAGTTCGTTGCGCTGCGTCTCGCAACAAACCACCGACGGTATGCTCATAAACTTCATCGTCGGTTTGAGCCGGAAAATAGGACTCAGTCAATGAAACTTTATACATTTTGTTCTCCTCAGAAAATATAGTAGGTTTTGAGAATCTAGGCGGCAAAGACAGGAAGAACCTGTATTCTGACGTATAGTATCTAATTATTTAACTATCTGTGTGTCAGAATAACGGCAATTTAACAGATTTTTTTATTCAACCAAATTGGGAAGTTCTAATCACACATGTCTATAACAAAAAAATATGCTCCTGTTAAGGGAATGGACTCCAAAAACATTGATCGTATGGTCAATGAGATTATCGCTGAATCCACTCTTTCCGAAAAAATCGCCATGATGGCTGGGATCGGATTTTTCCGACAGATCAAAGAATCTAACTATACTTGGGGAGCGGATCCTTATCGTGCAGGAGGAGGTTGTGAAAGATTAGGAGTTCCTGCCTTATATTTTACCGATGGCCCGAGAGGCGTTGTTCGCGGTCAATCGACTTGTTTCCCCGTCTCAATGGCTCGCGGTGCAACTTGGGATCCTGAACTTGAACGGCAAGTGGGCGAAGTCATGGGTATTGAGGCTCGCGCTCAAGGATGCAATTTATCAGGAGCCGTTTGCATAAACTTATTGCGCCATCCCGCCTGGGGCCGTGCGCAAGAAACCTACGGAGAAGATCCCTTTCATGTTGGTATGATGGGGGCAGCTCTGTCTAAGGGAATCCAAACACACAACGTTATTGCAACTGTGAAACATTTTGCCGTTAATTCTATTGAAAATTCACGGTTCAAGGTCAACATAAAAATCAGTGACCGCGCTCTTAGAGAAGTCTATCTTCCGCACTTCCAGCGAGTCATTAACGCAGGATGCGCCTCAGTCATGAGTGCTTACAATAAGATCAATGGCGAATATTGCGGACAAAATCGTGATTTATTGACAAATATCCTTCGCCACGAAATGAAATTTGACGGATTTGTTCATTCAGATTGGGTAATGGGCGTGTACCATCCCTATGGAGCGTCTGCAGGATTAGATATCGAGAATCCAGAACCTCGATGCTTTGGCGAGAAACTTGAAGAAGGAATACGCAAAGGTTTTATCGAACCGAGTGTCGTTGATACCGCGTGTCGACGAATACTAAAAACACTTTATAAGTTTGAATGTTCGGAAGACCCACTGGATTCGTATTCCGAAAACCTAGTTGCGTGTAGTTCACACCTAAGGCTTGCCCGAGAAGTTGCCGAAAAATCTGCGGTTTTGCTGACAAACAATGGTCTTCTACCATTGAGTAAAGCTACAAAAATTGGTGTATTCGGAACCTTAGCAACAAAGGAAAATACGGGCGACTTTGGATCGAGCAAAGTTAATGCATCCTACGTCGTAACTCCGTTACAAGGGATTAGAAATTTCTTAGATAAAGAAGAATTTGAGTTAGCAGGCGATGAGAATGATATAGAAGCAGCGGCCGAAGCCGCTTCAAAAGTTGAAACTGCCATTGTCGTAGTTGGTTACACGGCAAAGCTAGAGGGAGAATACATTCCGGAAAATTTTGGCGGTCAAAATGCCCCGACATCCGAAGAATCTGTTGGCACTAAAATGCCTGTTGGAGGAGACAGAACGAACTTAGGTTTACCCGACGAGCAAGTTGCTCTCATAAACGCCATTTCCAAAGCAAATAAAAATACGATTGTAGTCGTTGTGGCCGGTTCCACCGTACTGATGAGTGACTGGGCTGATAATGTCGGGGCAATCCTACAAACTTTTTACTCCGGCATGGAAGGAGGCAATGCCCTAGCCTCCCTGCTATTCGGAGAACAAAATCCGTCAGGAAAATTGCCATTTAGTGTCGCACATTATCCCGACGACTATCCCTTTTTCGACAAAGATGCAGATGAGATAGAATACGGAATGTATCACGGGTATACTCTCTTTGAGCGGGATAAAATTAAAGCACTGTTTCCTTTTGGCCATGGACTTTCATATACGAACTTTTCGTATCGAGGACTTGTCGTCGAACCTGATCGAACAGGTATAAACGTGCGTGTAACGGTTCACAACACTGGAGAAACAAATGGTGATGAAATAGTACAAATTTATGTTGGGTTTCCAGGAAAGATAATTGATCGTCCTCAAAAATTATTACGCGGATTTGAGCGCATAAACTTGGAACCCAGCGAACATAAAACTTTAGACTTTCATATAAATTATCAGGATTTAAAATTTTGGTGTCCAGATAACCGAGATTGGATTATCGAACGTGGCAAGCATCAAATTTTTGCAGGAGGAACCAGCGACAACGATTATCTGATTAGTTCAGATTTTAGCGTTTGAAATTTTTTTCATGCATCCTTTCGCTTGCTACGAAACTAACTTATAATTTTTCTCGTTATGCACTCAGCTACTAAGTCAATAACAATTGTTGGAGGCGGAACCGCGGGGTGGATAACAGCGGCTTCTGCAGTTAAACTGTTACCCCAAGACGTTAAGATTACGTTGGTTGAATCTGAAGATATCGGAACTGTAGGAGTAGGCGAAGCGACGATTCCGCAAATAAGGCACCTCAACGGAATCTTAGGTATAGATGAGAATGACTTTATCGCCAAAACCTATGGCACTTTCAAACTCGGAATTGAATTTTCTGATTGGGGACATATAGGCGAACGCTATCTTCATGCGTTCGGAAGCATGGGAATCGATGTCGCCTTACTAAGCTTTTATCATTACTGGCTTAAAGCAAGAGAATCTGGTTATGCTGGAGATTTTTGGTCATACTCGCTGAATAATGATGCGGCTTATGCAAATAAATTTGACCGAGTAGATCGAGTCGGAAATACGAGCTTAGATGGCCTTGTCTACGCATTCCATTTCGATGCTTCTGCTTACGCAATGTATCTTAGGAACTATTCCGAGCAAAAAGGAGTCAAAAGAATCGAGGGCAAAATCGTTGAAATACATACGCGGAGTGAAAGCGGATATATCTCTGGATTGAAACTTGCCGATGGGCGAACTTTGAATTCCGATCTCTACATTGACTGTTCAGGGTTTCGAGGACTTTTGATCGAAAACTGTCTTGGGGTGCCTTATGAAAATTGGTCCAAATGGTTACCTTGCAATCGGGCGGTAGCAGTCGGTTGCAAAAGGACTGAGCCGCTCGTTCCCTATACAAAGGCGAAAGCACAAACGGCCGGTTGGCAATGGCGAATCCCACTTCAACATAGGACAGGTAACGGCCACGTATATTGCGATAATTTTATAACTGATGAAGACGCTAAAGAGACATTACTTTCTAACATTGATGCACGAGCCATAGGGGAGCCAATCCATCTGAAATTTACGACGGGATGCAGGCAAAAATTTTGGCACAAGAACGTCGTAGCGATAGGTCTATCCAGCGGATTTCTTGAACCATTGGAATCGACTAGTATTCACTTGATTCAATCCAATGTCTCTCGCTTGCTTGAATTATTGCCTGCGCAAAGGATCACACATGAAATCCAAAACGAGTACAACAAGGTTGTCAGGAACGAATTTATATTTGTGAGAGATTTTCTAATCCTCCACTATCATCTAACCAAGCGAGACGACTCCGAGTTCTGGAGATACTGTGCCAATATGGATGTTCCAGACAGTCTCAAAGAGAAAATGGCTCTATTCAAATCGTCTGGAATGATTAGACCAGAATCTCAAAACTTGTTCTTGGAATCAAACTGGGTTCAGGTTTTATTTGGACAAGGACTGTTTCCCGATAATTATCACATTATGGCAAATCGCCTAAACGAAAGTCAGTTATCTGAACTCCTCTCCAACACGAAACGAATCATTCAAAAAACGACTAGCAACTTACCCGCACATTCATCATTTATAGATAGAAACTGCGCGATGGGCTAGACTAAACGGTGAATCTTCTGTAATTTTCTTTACTGATACCAACTGGTTCAAGTATTGCGAGTGAGCTGGCATAACGTTGGCGGCCTCATCAATAGATCCCTTAATGCTCTTGAGGTACTTTACGCCGTCGACGTTGCGAATATCAACTAATGGATCGTAACGTTGAGGCATAATCCCTTGTCCAAAATAAACTGCTAACCAACTTGGATTAGAGAATAACTCAAGCCCACTTGACACCAGAACGCCATTGTTTTTGAACTGATCAATCTTGTACTTGAGCGAGTCAGGAATCTTCATGTTTCGTGTGTAGGCCCATAGCTCACCTGACGTTCGCTCGTTGGCAACATAATGAAGGATCAAAAAATCTCTGATCCATTCGTATTCAAGTGTTGTCAGACGATTATACTCCTCTGCTGATAATCTGTTTTCGCCTTTACTTGGGAACAGAGCTAGGAAACGTGCTATCCCAATGTGTATAAGATGAAGCGAAGTTGACTCGAGGGGTTCCATAAAGCCTGCTGATAGGCCTAGCGATAAGCAATTTTTGTTCCAGAATTTTTTTCTTCGACCCGTTTCAAATCTCAAGAAATTTGGATTGGTTAGAGGATCGCCTTCGAGACTTTGTAAGAGTTTTTCACTTGCAAGTTGATCATCGATATGTTCACTAGAATAAACAAACCCATTACCGACACGATGTTGTAACGGGATTCGCCACTGCCACCCGGCAGAACGGGCGGTAGATTTAGTGTAAGGCGTAAAATTCTCTTCACTGTGTTGGCAAGCAACTGCTACCGCTCGATTTGCTGGTAACCAATGTGTCCAACTCTCATAACCAGACTTCAGTGTTTGTTCGATCAACACTCCTCTAAATCCAGTGCAATCAATGAAAAAATCGCCGTGAACTTCTATGCCGCTATCCAGCCTTATGGACTGAATCAGTCCGGTTAGACTATCTTGCCTTACGTCAACCACTATTCCTTCGTGACGAACGCATCCTTTGGATTGAGCGTACTTACTCAAAAACTGAGCGTATAGGCCTGCGTCGAAGTGATAAGCGTAGTCAAATGTCGATCGAATGTTGCGAGGATCAGACATCGGATGTTCAAATCGATTTCGTTGAGCGGCTCCCCAGCACATAGAATACTCATCGAAAGAGTCGACTAAACCTTGTTGATGAGCTTTGATCCAATAGTGGTGCAACTGCACTCGATCAAATTCCGCTCCATGTCTGCCAAACGGATGAAAGTACCTATGATTATCATTTTTCCAGTTAATAAACTCAATGCCGAGTTTAAATGACCCCTTGGTTTCCCTTAGAAATACCGATTCTTCAATTCCTAGTTCGCGATTAAGGCGTTTGATATATGGAATTGTTGCCTCTCCAACTCCCACCGTTCCAATTTTTTCGGATTCGACTAATACTACCTCGCATCCAGTTTGGACGGCATTGCATACTGCCGCCGCGGCCATCCAACCGGCCGAGCCACCTCCAACGATAACAATCCGTTCGATTGGGTCGGACAAGCATGTATTGCTCTGATTTGGATTCATCAACGAAAAAATTCCTCTACTATAGTGGAGAGTTCAGAGTTTCACTTAGCAACGATACTATTGTTACAAACATTTACGTTCTTAAAATCCTTCCAAGTATAACCTGAACAAGCGAGGTAATAAGGCACTAACATCAAAATAAGTTCTTAGAGGCTAAACGAAAAATCATCGTTCTCGATACTCTTGCATTGATTCCCTCAACTATTACGACGATTTGTTACCTACAATTAGGAGTGACTGCCAGACAACTTCAAAATTTGGCTAGAAAATCTAAAATTTCGCTCTAAACGACGAGATCTTGTCTTCTGAATGATGGTTCATTCCCTGTACTGCCTATAAATTTACCTTTCTCAATCTTTTTCGTTTAGCCTCTTAGATGTCATTCTTAAAATCTATCTCCAGTATCTTTCTGCTCTCAGAGTTCCGTCTTAACAAACTCGACTTGCCAAATAATCTGGTAATCCTTACAACACTTGGTTTTCCGTACTATCATACAACCTACGTAACAAACAAGAGTATGCCTTTTTAGTTGACAATTTATATAATTTTGTTGACGAAAATGCACTTTTGATTTACGATCAAAACATGTCTGACGAAAAACCTCTTGTTCCAATTGACGCTCATGATTTGCTCGCTGTATTCACAGCAGCGCAAAAAGGCGATTACTCTTCGTTAAAGAATTTTGGTAACAAAATTGTGAAAGTGCTTTTAGACAATAAACACGATCGGTTCGCGAGAGAACTAAAAACAATCCTTCGCGAGATTAGAATGCCACTTATGGCTACTGGATATTCCGACGCTGTTCCGAAAGATCAGACATCAAGGATTCCACTAGTTGAGACGCTCGAGTGGCCAACTGATCCAAGTTTCTTGAACGAATCAGCCTCACAATTAGTTGGTCAATTTATTGAAGACGTTACTAACATTAAGCGGCTTATGGCTGAAGGAGTCTCCACTCAGGCGCGACTAATACTTCACGGCCCACCAGGTACAGGAAAAACCCATCTGGCAAGGCACCTAGCGGCTAGGTTAAACAGACATGTTTACGTGGCTAGGTTAGATTCTTTGATTTCTTCCTGTCTCGGAGAAACGTCAAAAAACATACGGGAGGTTTTCGACTTTATACCTCAGAAGAATGGCGTACTTTTGCTAGATGAACTAGATGCTATCGCTAAACTCCGAGACGACAGACACGAGTTAGGTGAACTTAAAAGAGTTGTAAATACTGTTTTGCAGGGGTTAGATTCCCTTTCAGGACAAACGATCGTGATCGGAGCTACTAACCACCCACATTTACTTGATACGGCAATATGGCGAAGATTTCCCTATAAAGTGGAGCTTGAAAAGCCAGATATCGAGATCAGAAACCAAATGTGGATACACTTTCTAAGAAATCAGGATTTTGATAGAGACAATCTGAAGTTACTTTCTTGCGTATCATCGGGGTTGTCCGGAGCAGAAATAGAGTTAATCGCGAAAGCGGTCATAAGGCGCACTATTCTTGACCGGATAATGCCATCTATTGGAGCTATAGTACTGGCTATTGAACAAGTTAAGAACGGTGGTTCTCCGCAAGTTGATTCGGCGGAATTGACGACAAACAAAAGAAAAGAAATTCTCAGAATACTGTTTGACCTAGAGATTGAAACAACGACCATGGTTTCGAAAGCGTTAGATGTATCACGACAGATGGCCCATAGATACAAAAAGGAATATAAACATGTTGCGTGTTAAGCATCCCGAGCAACCGCCGCTAAACACTGTGCTAAAATTCACGAAAGAAGCTCACCGTGAAATCCCACTGGCACGGAGAAAAAGACGGAACGGAATTGTCGAAAATAGGTTACAATACCAACGAAAAAGTTTATCGAAAAATCTTCTGAAGATTGCAGATACAAAGAAACTAGACGCGGAATTTAATGGATTCTTCCACGCCGAAGTCTCTATGTTTGAAGATTCTTATGCTCCCACTTGGACGCCGGACAGTCTGTTCAGTCACCGGCGCGGTGTACAGTTTATACTTCCAACAAAAAATGGTTACCTGATTGAACTTCACCGACGATCAATAAACGATATCGCTAAGCGAGTAGAAAATACTTTAAGTGTTTCCGAGCAAGTTGATATTTCCCGAGTCAGTTCAATATGTTCGTATCAAGCCTCAGCAGCGTTTCAAGGAGCAGCCCCCGAGGACATCTGGGAAAACGCACTTATTCGTGAAGACGGACGAGTATTCACAATTCACCTTTTACCATTCAACGATAATGACGCATCCGAGGAACTTCTATCTTTATTTTTGAGACATCAAGACGATAAATATCGATCGTTAGGTCCGTTAGTCGAATTACAGCCGACAAGCAGTCTTGAACAAAGTCGTACTCTTGCCCAAATTTATGCAAGGGGCGATCGAATTGCGCAACTCGTTCGAAATTATAGAGCTAATCGACGAGGTTCAACCTCTATTTGTATTCAGTCTTTAGAGAATTTGATTGATCTCGTTGCGACAGGAGTCGTGTTTAGCATTGAGCCTACTCGCCCTTTAATCCAAGGCGATTCTGGAACTGACGGCGAAGTAAAAACTCCTCCACTTCCGAATCTCACTAAATGTCCAGTCGTCGGTGTTGTCGATGGTGGATTGACAGCTCCCGATTATGAACCCGCCATATCTTGGAGGTTATCGACTAGACTCGAAAATATTCTCGCTAATACTGATCATGGAAACGAGGTTTCCAGTTCGGTTGTCCTCGGAAGTGAATGGAATCCAGAACTCAATCTTCCCAAGCTGAATTGTCGTCTCGGGCTTATACAAGTTATTCCCAATAATGACGCACCTTTGTACTCCCGTCCAACCGAGGACGAGTTAATAGCCTAACTTGAGTCGGCAATGTTATCATTTCCAGAGACAGCTGTATTCAACCTATCGTTTGGACTGTTAAGGCGCAGACACATATGGAACTAAAAATTCCATAAACTGTAGTCGGATTTATGGACACATAAAAACGCAGAAATAATCAAGAAAAAAACACTTGCAAAATTGGCGATTTCGTAGCATTACGACCTAAGTAACGGAGCAAGTACAGGAAAACAGTTCATCAAGCAACACTGAAAGAGCAGAGTTGAAAACCCTAATTGCCAAAGTACGAACGAGAAAGTTTTGATTGCAGTCACGGTAAGGATGTCGATATTAGTCTTACTTGTTGCGTTGGACGAATTAGGATAACGAAATGGCACACGGCAAATCTAGATTATCTGAGGCGGCAGTAAACAACACTCTAGCAAACATGTTGCTGGAGAAGAATGTTCGTTGGCAAGGTTGCATAGAATCGGAGAATACAGGCGATCTTAAAGAGGCCGTGGAAAAACGTCCTGATATAATTGTAAACCACCCGGGTAGTCTTCCGGTAATAATCGAGACCGAATTCGAACCCGCACGTTCAGTTGAAGAAGATGCTCAGTCTCGACTAGGTAGTAGATTATCAGAAGATGGACGCAGAATCGAGCAAGTTATAGCGCTAAAGATACCGTCTAGAATAGTAACTGTAAGACAGGAGCATTTAGAAGCGGAGCTTTCGACAGCTGAATTTCAATTCGTATTACTATTGGATCATGGATTGGAGCAGACTCGTTGGCCAGAAAAAGGATATATCGAAGGTGGACTAGATGATTTCGTAACTTTTATAGAACAGACAGCGTTGTCTGAAAGCATTATGACTAGAGGAATGGAGGTTCTAGAAAACTGCATTAGTGAAGCAGCAAATATAATTCAGCGGGACAGTAATCCTTCTGTCAGCACACAAAAGAATCTAGCGGCGCTTCTGAAACAAGAAAAAGGGGAGCAGACGACAAGAATGGCAATGGCGATACTTGCCAACGCTGTGTCGTTTCATAACACGATCACGAATTTGCACGATGTATTGCCTTTGAATGCATTTAAGAATACTCAAGGCAATTATATTCAGTCAAAGATTTCAGACGAATGGCGGCGCATTTACACGGAAATCAATTATTGGCCGATATTTTACATTGCTAGAGAAATACTAAATACGTTACGGCCAAACATTGCAAGCAATGTTTTTTCCTCTTTGGCAGAGTCAGCGGACCAATTGCAAGGTATTGGCGCCACAAGTCAACACGATTTGAGCGGTAGGATGTTACAGAGGTTGATCGCAGATAGAAAATTCTTAGCAACTTTTTATACACTGCCCAGTTCTGCTACATTACTAGCCGAGTTAGCTATTTCAAGATTGAATGTCGATTGGTCGAAACCTGAAGAGATTACAAAGTTGCAGATTGGTGACTTCGCTTGTGGAACTGGAGCATTGCTTAATGCTACGTATAGTTCAGTGTTAGCGAGATTCCGGAGAACAGGCGGTGACGACCGCAAACTACACGCACCATTAATCGAAAAGACGCTACTAGGCACAGACATAATGCCAGCTGCAACACATTTAACGGCTTCGATTCTATCGAGTGCTCATCCAGCCGAACCGTTTCTGAATACAAAAATCATTACTCTACCATATGGAATTAATAAGAATGCCGGCGGGGAAACCATTGATCTAGGAGCGCTGGATCTAATAAAAGAAGAGAATGTGTTCTCGCTATTTGAGACAAGTCAAGACAGAGTTAAAGGCGGAACCAGCGGTGATTCGGATTTTGTTCATATTCCTCATAAGTCATTTGATCTTGTGATTATGAATCCTCCATTTACGCGCCCGACCAACCATGAAGGCGACCTTAGGAAAGTACCGAATCCAGCGTTTGCTGGATTCAAAACAAGTTTGGAAGTTCAGGGAAAGATGGGGAACAAATTGAAAGAAGGTCGCTGTGAGCAAATGGCCGGACATGGCAATGCCGGATTGGCTTCAAATTTTATCGATGTGGCAGAGTCCAAGATAAAATCGGGTGGGGTACTGGCAATGGTACTTCCCTATACTTTTGTTGCAGGAGCATCATGGAGCAACGCGAGAAGACTGTTGGGGCGTTTCTATCAAGACATTATGTTAGTCAGTATCGCGAATTCTAAGGTAAACGGAAGTGCATTCTCTGCAGATACAGGAATAGCAGAAGTGCTATTGATTGCACAGCGAGCGCAAGGGCAGAACGAAACAGAACCTGTGGTAACGTATGTCAATCTATTTCAAAGGCCAAATTCGATTTCTGAGGCGGGGATTGCTACACAAGTAATTTCTAGATTAGCAAACACTATAGAGGTAGGTCGACTCGAATACAGCAAAGGAATCTCTCTTGGAAACTTCATAAGAAGCACAAACGGCTTTGATAATTATGCTGGAATATCAGACATCGATGTTGCCCGTACAGCTGCAGCGCTTTACGTTGGAAATTTATTGTTGCCGAGGCGAAGCTCGGTAAAAGCGTTCTCGTTGGTGCAGCTGAAGGATTTGGGGGAGCGCGGGCTAGTCGATAGAGATGTAGATAGTCCAGAGCCGAGTATAAATGGAATGCCAAGGGGGCCGTTTTATCGAGCTGAAATCAACACTACCATTCAATCAATTTCCTATCCGTTTCTTTGGTCTCATAATCATGAAAAAGAAACTAGATTGGTTGTTAGTCCGGACTGTCAGGGTATCCCTAGGGACAGTCAAGAACATCGAGCTCAAATGTTGTGGAATAAGCATGCGAGCAGGATCTTCTTTAATAGAAACTTTAGATTAACATCGCAATCATTGGCGGCATGTTTCACAACCGTGAAGGCTATAGGAGGCGCTGCATGGCCAGGATTTCGATGTCATGATGAGCGACACGATATCCCAATTCTACTATTTGCAAATTCTACTCTAGGATTAATAGCGCATTGGTGGAATGGATCGCGCCAGCAAATGGGCAGGTCGATACAGACCGTGTCAAAAATGCCTCAGATGATGACAGTTGATCCCCGAAAATTTACCGAAGATCAGTTCAAAGTTGCCAATCAGATATTCGATGAATTCAAGACTCAGGATTTATTACCCGCAAATGAAGCTTATCGTGATCCTGTCCGTAAATCATTAGATAAGGCAGTTCTAGTTGACTTACTAGGATTGGTTGAGGACGCATTGGAATCGATGGACATTATGAGATACAAATGGTGCAATGAACCTTCCGTTCATGGCGGCAAATCGACTAAGCCAGAGAAATCAATAGATTAATTGAGATAAGTATAAAATCGCCAAAAATAATCCTGCGAGTTTAGTTGAATCTGCTCTTTGGATTACTGCCCCGTCACCATTCAGAGTCAAGATTCATATTAAGTACATGCGACAATTGTACTTTGAAGTAGATTCAAATTTGAGCTATCAGATGATAGGATATAGGAAATAATTGCTTTTTTGATATTGACTTACTTTATGAATTCTTAGGGAAAGGGTTATGACATTACATTTAGTCGAAAAATCTGGTACGGAGATATTGCACACTGCCGATTCTAGCGACAGAATCGAAAAAGCTGGAGTTAAGGCCGTACTGAACCTTTTCAAAAAGTGGGAACTTAGCGACACGGACGCTTGCATTTTGCTAGGTGGAATATCTTCGGCCACTTATAGTCGTTGGAAACGCGGCGATATAGGAAAGGTAAAAGTAGATTTACGAAGTCGGCTGTCCGCTTTGCTAGGAATTCATAAGGCCTTAAGCATAATATTTACTGACTCAGAGCGCTGTTATAAATGGATCAAAAAGGCTAATGAAGCTTATGGCGGTTCATCAGCGTTGGATATTATGAAGCAAGGAACTCTGACTGATCTTCTTAGAGTGCGTCAGTACCTTGATTTTGTAAGGGGAAGATAATGGAAACTTGCATTGGTTCATTGACTATGAGAGTTGTTCCTGTGAGAAAAGAGAACAGATCGGTGTTCTGTTAATGGCGACCAATAAAAAAGCGCTACCAAGACCATCTTATCCCTGTGGAGAGATAGGTTGAATCTCGTTTCTCGACACCACCTTTCAAACTAGTCTTGAATGCCGCCTGTCCAAACCACGCTGAAGTCGGAGATAATTCAACCTCACCTCCGAATCCTATTTCCGCTAACACTGTTCCCTTACTGTCTGAGAAGGTCTCAGTCGCGAAGGTGATGTCCCATGAGTCCAATGTATCTATGTATAGATTAGCGAGGCCATAGAACTGATTGGCATCGCTCTTATACTCAATTCTTGCTCCACCTCTTATTGTCAAGTTTGAATCCCCTCCGAAGTCGACGGACTGACCTCTTGCTGTTGCGGTATTTCCTCCATCGACGTTACCCCAGTTCAGTTGCCCGCTGTATAGAAGTGTGTATTCATCATTGATTGGGTATCGTTTTCCTACCTCTGCACTGAGAAGCATTGCAGTAGACTCATGACCATCTAGTACTGTTCCAATACTGTTACCCACTTCGAAATCCGCTGAAACTTGGTTGTATTGAAGCTGAGTGTCAACGTAGGTTCCATCCTTCATATAAACTGTTGCTGCTCCTCCAATTCCAAAACCTTTTGCCGTATATGTTCCTGCAACGTTGAAAGCCGAAACATCCACTTCCATACTATTGTATTGAATGGTTGCACAGTAAACGACAGTGCCGAAATCATTTTCGGTTGTCGCTAGATCATACCCTATCTGGAAGCCGGTGTTTGACGAATCATATTCTGCTGATCCTTCACGGGCTGTACCGTAACCATTACTCCTAGAAAATACTCTGCTCCAGTACGGGGCATTAGAGTCTGCTGTTCGACGCTCATACAGAGTTGATGCTCTTGTAAATCCATCAAGCAAAGCAATCGGTGCAGCCACTAACATAACACTGCTAGCTGCGTGTTTTCTTGTGACGGAAAAAGTTGTATCCGTACTATTGAAAGTCAGTTCGTAATCGTAAGCCCCTGATGATTGGGGATTCCGCATAATTTCAAATGCTGAAGACGAAGCTGTTCCCGACACATCCACAATGACAATAGCCTTGTCTTCTTCACCCCCTGTCTGTGTAGAAACATCTCTGATGTCCAGTTGTGTTGTCCCGGTAACATTGTTAACGATATTGACTAGGTCTGCGGACCCTGTATAGAAATTTGCATCCAGCTTAATGATCCCTCCTCCGACGAGGTTTGATCGGAATGTTACGCCGTCTTGAACAGCACCATTTTGAAGAGAAACCGTTCCTTTAAGGTCAAAGTCCGTCGCATCCACGTGATTATCAGCCCCACTGAAACTTACGGTGGCTTGATTACCAACTACGATCTTTTCCCAGTTCAACCATCTTTCTTGTGTCATAGTTGCTGAGAATGTACCTCCATTAAACGTCAGAATGTCTTCAGGTTGGGTGTTACCACTATCATCCCCTCCATCTAATATTGAGGTTCCAAATGTCGGTTCGGCAAAGGTTAGGGTATCAACTCCTGCTCCCAATCTAACTGCTCCAGAGATTGAAGCTCCCGAATTTACATTCACAACCGAAGCCCCCTCATCGTTACGAATGGCGATTGTTCCGGTAATGACGGCTCCGGAATTTAGAGTGATATTGGTCGCGCCTCCGTCAGTCAGTGTGTCGATGGCCGCACCTTGTGTTCCTCCTGTGACTGCGCCTGTAAGCGTAATGGATATGGCTCCCGTACTAGTGTTCTGAGCATGTATAGCGCTCGCACTCTGACTCTGAATCGTTCCATTCAACATAATCGACGTTGGTCCTGAGCCATTGTTTATCGATCGTACTGCATGGCGAATTCCGGATACATTGTTCGCAGAGATAGTCACGCTTGTAACATTGGAACCCGCATTAACGTTTATGCTTCCCGCGTTCACATCTACGTTACCAACGGCAGTTGCCGTAACTGTCGCTGAAGCAGTTACGGCTATTGTTCCTCGACCGAGATTTTCGACATCCAAGGCAATGGATCGATTTCCAGTGACATTGCCTGTCGTCGTCACACTAACGTTACCAGTTCCACCAGCATTCTTGGCGACGACACCTCCCGAAACAGAAGTCGCGTTGACTGTAATACTCCCGCTGGTCGTCGCAGCATCAATCCCTACCGTTCCTCCGGAAGTTGATCCCGTAGCATTAATCGTTACCGAGCCGTTCGCTCCGGTATTCTTCGCAACAATTCCATTACGTCCACCGGAGGTTGTAGATGCATTAACGCTGACTTGTCTGCCACGACCTTCCGCTTCAATCGCTGTTCCAGCTGCATTACTCGCAACGACATTTGCTGCAGTTATTGTTACATTACCGTTTCCAGTGGATGTTGCTTTTATCGCTGACCCTGCTCCGGTTAGAGTTGCTGTACCCGTTAACTGAACTGAAACAGCTCCGTTCCCTGTGGTTGAGGCCAGAATTACGCCGCTGGCTGTTCCAGAAGCCGTTAAGGCACCTCCATTGGCTTCTTGGGTAAACGTAACTGATGCTTTTCCGGACATAGATATCGCCACATCGGAACTCACCGAAACCGTCGCCGATCGAGTAAGGTTAGCAATCAGATTTTCGTTTCCACGAGCAATGATATTTTCTAAACCTGTAATTGCACCAGAACAGTTAAAAGTTCCTGCAGTCGATGTTCCTTGACAGTTAGTAACACCCGGTATTCCAAGCAGTCTGAATGATTTGGTAGTGGAATCGAAACTTAGCGTGTAGACGTACCCACCAGACCGAATACGAGTTGGATCTAGTGTCAATGCATTTGAGGTGACTGTTCCAGTAACTGTAAGAATGGAGATTGGGTTTTCTGTTCGATTCGAATTATTAGAAGGCGTAATGTCTCTTACGTTTAACTGTTTTCGGCCGGTCATATTGCCTCGAACGGTGATTGTATCGGAGGCACCTGTCGCAAAATTAACGTCGACAGCAATAGTTCCTGTTACGTTGTTTCCTAGTGTGGTGAAGTTTCCGGTAGTGATTAGGCGATCATCCGTGTCACCATCTTGGAGTGACAAAGTTCCTAGAAGGCGAAATTCCTCAGCAGTCACTGTATTGGTTGTGTTGAATTTAAGCGTTACACCGCTTGCGACAGTTATTCGTTCCCAATTTCGTAAATTGGTCGCAACTGCTGTTACGGTTCCCGAACGGAACGTTAGACTATCAATCGAACTATCCGTAGATACATCTTCACCGCCATCTAAACGGATTGACGAGTTAAACTTCGTACTATTAAAAGTGAGCTGATCAGCACCTCCACCCAGTTCCACATCGCCTTTAAGTTCGGCAGTATTGTTGACTGTGATTACGGAAGAACCGTTGAGATTTTTTATAGATTTTTGTCCACCTATATCTCCTCCATTTATGACTATTGTCGTCGTTCCACTACCTGCTTTGGTATTAATGGCAAAACCTTGATCTCCAGACGTGATATTTCCTGAAACAGTGATTGAAACATTGCCTTGTCCCTCAACAAAGGCTCTTATGCCGTCCGTTTGTCCTGTGATTGCGCCTGACGTGACGATTGAGATAGATCCTGAAGTTGTGGTTTTCGCTTCTACGCCGTGTTTAGCTCCAGTGACTGCGGCTAGAACAAGGTCTATATTATCTCCGGAATTAATGACCTCTATACTCGAGAATGCTCCTGCATTTGCGGTTGAACGCACGAGTTTAGTGGCTGTCGCTGTAATCGTTCCCGTGTTGGTATGATTTATAAAAATCCCCCTTTTCTTACCCGTCACTTGACCGACGTTTAGTAATACAGAACCAGAGCCTGTTTTGTTGACATAAACGCCATCCCCTCCGACACCGGTGACATTGCCTGTTGCATTGACAGTTACTCTAGCACCACCTTTATCGTCGATGAAAACACCGTTGTGACCACTTAAACTGCCATTACTCCCAACTGCAACGGATATAGCTCCACCGCTAGCATCATTATTGAGAAATATTCCGGCATGCTTATCGCCGGAACCATTTGCTGTAACTGCTCCATTTGCTACTAAGGTAATCGCTCCACCAGCAAAATTACGAACATCAATTCCGTTAGTGCCAGCACTAAGTGCTGAAGCTGTGACTGAGACCCCACCTGAGCCTGTCTTGCTAACATAAACGCCATCGCCTCCGACCCCAGTGACATTGCCTGTTGCATTTACAGTTACGCTAGCACCACCTTTATCGTCGATAAAAACACCGTTGTGACCGCTCAAACTGCCATTATTTCCAACTGCAACGGATATAGCGCCACCGCTAGCATCATTATTGAGAAATATTCCAGCATGCTTATCGCCGGATCCATTTGCTGTAACTGTTCCGTTCGCGAGAATAGTTATAGTTCCTCCCGCATAATTACGAACATCAATCCCACTAGTGCCAGCGTTAAGTGCTGAAGTTGTAACAGAGACTCCACCTGTGCCTCTATTCAAAGCGTAGATTGCGGTCGCACTGCTTCCTGTTACGGTTCCGCTTGCCGAAACAGTGACTGTTCCAGTTCCCGAACTTTGATTGAAGGTCGTAATTCCACTTTTTCCTCCGGATACCGTTCCTGTTGTACTCACCGACACGCTGCTACCTGACCCCCGAGCCTCAATCGCCGATCCACTGGTATTATTTGCATTGACTTGAACGGCTCTAACGCTGACCGCTCCGGTGCCAGAAGAATACGCCCGCACCGCTGTTCCTGAGCCTTGGAGATTGGCCGTTCCCGTCAATGTGACGTTCACTGCACCATTTCCAGTTGTCGCCGCATCTATAGCGCCTGAAGCATTTCCAGTGGCGTTAATTGATCCTCCGTTGGCTGCTTGCGTAAAAGTGACAGCGGCACTCCCTACCATGCTTATAGCTTTGAAGGATGAAACCGATACCGTTGCCCCGCTTGCCAGCGTTGCCGATATGTTTGTGTTGCCCGTTTTTGAAATGAACTCAGGCGTCGAAATAGTTCCCGCGCAACTGAACACTCCCGTAACCGAGCTCGATTCCGTACACCTTAGGACACTGCGAGTCGAATTAAGCTCAATGTGCCGATTACTAGTTACGGTGATGGTATATTTGTATCCGCCCGCAAGAAACTCGTTGTTCTCTAACGAGAATACAGAGGCGTTTTGACCGGTTCCGGTTAGCGATAGGATCCTAACTTTTGTATCAACAACATGTTGGGAACCACTTGGCGTTACATCATTCAGTCTGATTTTTATGTTGCCAGTTACCGTTCCCGATACGACAACCCGGTCGGAGGTTTTGGTAACGAAATTGACATCAACGTGGATCACACCACTACCAGAGAGATTTCCTGCTATATCGAGATGGTCGCCGACCGTTCCGTCTTGAAGAGATAGAACGCCATCAACGACAACACTATCGAATCCCAAATCTTGGCCACTACCCGTTCCTTTACCAAGGAACTTAGCAGTTCCACTTGAACTTATTTTTAGAGTTTCCCAGTTGGTGAAATTTGTTGCTGTTACTGTCCATGTTCCGGAATTAAAGTTTAAAACATCGTTATCACTCGTATGACTCCCGCCATCTATTTTCTGAGACGCGCCTAACGTATAGCTTCCACCATTAAACTTTATCTCGTCGTTGCCTTCTCCGAGTTTGACAAAGCCAACCATACTTGCGCCAGAATTAACGGTAACAGTCGTGGCGATTCGTGCGGCAGCTTGGTTCTTGGTAACGACTATCGCTCCCTTACCGGTTGTTCCTATGACAGAACCGCTATTCAGGACGACCGTAGCCGTCGGTGAGGCCGTTGAAGACGAATTGGTATTGTCAATTTTTATTGCCGCGATATCTTTGCTTGTTGAAGACCCCGTTGCTTTTACTGCTCCCGCCGTAGTTATGCTCACCGGGCCGTTGTTCGAGTCGATGTTGATGGCGTAGTAACCACTGCTCGTTACGTTCTTTGTCGACACAGTTACACGCCCACCAACATTTCCTTTTGAACGTATAACTGCCGTTGCCCCGGTATTAGTATTATTTGTATCCCCCGTAGTCGTTATCGTAACGACATTGGTCGTCGTGGAACTGGTAGTTTGACTGGTAAAAATTGTTCCAGACGTGTGTTCTCCCGTCATATCTCCTGTAGCCGAGATCGTCGCATTGCCAGAGTGAACTACATCAATTGCCTTTGAACGGGCGCTAATTGTTCCTGAAGTGTTTACTGTTACATTTTTACCTCTAAGGGAAAGTACGCTTAATGCCGTTCCTTCCGTTCGTGCGCTAAAAGAATTTATACTTACGTTTATGTCACCGGGATTGTTAATAATTGCAAGCTGCCTTCCCGTTAACGTCCCGGACGATGTAAAAGTAATTGTTTGATTACCTAAAAAAGATAATACTCCAATCAAAATCTCACGAACGTTAGCGGAACCTACCGAAATTGTGATTGGATTATTTCCTCGCCCTAAACCACTAAGAAAGATTCCATAAGCGCCCGCTCCGGTTCCAGTGTGATCGATCCGTCCAACGTTTGCAGATATCGTCGCATCTTTGACATTAAATTGAATGGCCCTCGAATTATTGTTAGAAACAGAAATAGAACTGACATTGACGTTTATTACCGAAGAAACGGTAGTAGAACTCGTATTCGCTTCATCGTTGTTGATTGAGATTCCATGCTTTCCTGAAGCGGTGATGTTTCCAGCCGTGATGGATACGTTGCCCTTGCTTCTCGTCCAAATCCCCCCGCCGCCAGCCGTTATATTCGCCGTGCTAATCGTGATGTTGGTGGCTAGGGTTTGTGCCGTCGTATTGGGAAATCCTGCCGTTCGCGACGTTCTAATTGCATAGTTGGAGGAATCTGCTACCGAGATATTTCCAGTAACTGATATCGTGATCGGAGAATTTCCTGCGTCAACGTAATTGCTATTGCCATAACCATGAACAACGTTGAAAGCCATCGATACGTTAGATGTGGCCACAATATCCTGACCATTCGCCGACTGAGAGAATCTTACGCCAGTAGATCCACCTGAGGAAATAAGAAAATTAAAAATGGGTGACGTACCCGTTGAGACTTCAATATTTGTTGAGGAACCTAAATTTACATTAATGTTACCCGCATTATTGCCCCATTCATTTTCTCGAATAAAGCCAATTCCTGCAGTAATGCTAGACTGAGTACAGGTATGAGTTACCGTTCTTGTCGCACTATTATTAGTCTTCGTGCAACTCTGCGGATAGGCTACCCCCCCCCCATCAAACTAGTTGCAACCACTGAACCAAGAGCTAAAGACGAAACTGAAACTTTCAATGAACGGGTCATACAAGGGGCAAAGCTTAGAATCTGACCAGCACAACGAGAAATTCTACCACAGACAGAACGGTCTGGCATAAATTCGGTATTTGAATCCCGACCAATGGAAGGATTAGCAAGGGAAATGCTCATGATAACTGATCCTGAAACGAAGATTTGATTTTGAAAATGGCGGGCGTATCAAAACGAAGAGCAGAGTTTCGACAAAAACAACCAATTTACGGTGTGCATAGTCAAACTATAGCATAGAAATTTTTCAATGGGGGGGGGGGTAGAAAAAAGTGGTAAAGTTCTAGTACCATATAGACCTTCAATCCGGTAAAAATTTCTATTGCGCTGTACCAATTCCGCAGGCTTTAGGTCTCAATGGAAAATTGAGCGGCTTTGTGGCGTTAACGACAGTATTGAATCCGCATCCATTTGTTGATCGACTAGCTGGTTCGAATTGTTTTGGAGTCCGACTAAGTTCTGCCCTGCAATACAAATCTGAAAACAAATTCTAAACCCTTCTTGGTTCTATGGAAATTGATTACCAGACAGAGTCTGCGGAAAGAGAACAGAGTTACAAATGGAGTCCACTGCGGCATCACCAGAAGCATTTTGGAAAGCTTGGACTAACGTATTCGCATAATGAAATGAGAATACTTGCCCCACTTTTTCTTCGAAAAAACTTTACATTTCCTGCGAGTCAATCAATATCAAACATAAGTCGACACTTCCCTATCATCCCTGGACGAACGGACAAGTGGAACGAATGAATAGAACCATCAAAGAAGCTACTGTGAAAAAGTATCACTATGAGACACATGACAAACTGAAGGAACACATCTAGGTCTTTATAGATGTCTATAACTTTGCTAAACGGTTAAAGTCTCACAAAGGTCTAACTATCTTCGACTTTATTAACAAATGTTGACAAGAGGAACCAGACAGATTAATCAAAAATCCTTCGCACCTGTTTGCTGGACTATATAAGTAGTGAACTTTTCCCTTAGTATCTCATGCACCTTCGCATTCAATTTCATCAACCTGTAACTTGAATAAGTCCTCTAAACATCGAAACCACAATCTCGCAATTCCTCAGCATAAATTTGCTTAATCCAACGAGGAATTTCGCGCTCGACATGAACGATCTGGCCGAAATTAAAAGAAACGCACAATTTTGGGAAATCGTTTAGCTTAGAGTTATCGAAAATTAATCCTGCATCTGCAATTAAAACTGCGTTTCGAATCAACACCCCGTTTCTTTTGTTTCGTTCTAAAATTTTATCTTCTGGTACGTCATGCCCACCAGATGCAAATCGGCTAGCTACGCGATCAGTAAGAAGTTTAGAATTATCTATACCTACGTGATACACCCAGACTCGGAAACCGTTTTTTTCGCTTCGCGAATCAGTTCAATTTTAGACGGGTGCGAAAAAACTGATTCGGTGACGAAGCTTTTAGACTGAGAAAGAAACTCATTCCTTCTCTCTGTGGCAATTTGAGCCGCTACATATGATGCCTCAGCTCTGGGATCCTTTATCTCATCTTTCTGAATAACGTCGGCATTAATGAACGGGGCTGAGAATAATGGAGCAACCCGTTCTTTAAACAAAGTCGATTTACCTGCGCCATTCGAGCCAGCAATCATTAACAAAGTTGGTGAAATGAACTCTACCGGCATCTATTTTTCCGGTTTCTGATGGACAATATTACCATCTTTGTCGAGACCCACCCCAATACCGAGCCGGCGACGTTCCTTAAAGAATTCAATTTCTCTCTCACTGGGTTCCGCCATCTTCTTAGTAACTTCTTTGGCCCAAATTTCTTGCTCCGGTCCAGTAAGTTCGTCCGGAGATAACTCGGCCCGCAATGCCATTGCTATTCGTTCACGGTTAACTGACAGTTTGGACCCGTTATCATCACGTAACCCTTTAGTCCCCGTCGAATCAGAAGAAGTTAATTCTGGTTTGCTCTTTTTAAGGGCTACCGCTACGTCTGTCATTTTCTGCTCCCTGCGTTCTATTATTTTGGAAAATTTTTCACTGATGATCGTTATATTTCGGTGAAAAGCACCGTATTATAACATAAATGCATTCGCTATGAAAATATCGCTTATAATTAACAACTGCTATGCAGAGGCTTGGAAAGTTTATTCGATATTGGCTTTTCAATCTCAGGGTACTTTGCCTGAACCGTCACTTCGAGTTATAAGCAATTAACAATGACCAAGAATATTCAATACGACCAACTAAGGCTCGAACTCTCAAGTGTCCTTGAAAGCGAGAAAAATCTAATCGCTCGCTATTCCACGTTCGTATGTATGCTCGCCCAAACGTTCAAACCTCGTTTCTTTTGGACAGGAACGTATTTAGTCGATCCACTCAATCCTCGTGAACTTGTAATAGGCCCCTATCAGGGAACGCTCGGATGCCTCAGAATCCCTTTCGGTAAAGGTGTTTGCGGTGCCGTCGCCGCTAAACAAGACTCTTTGATCGTCCCCAATGTACACGAATTCCCAAGCCATATTGCTTGCGACTCTAAGTCAAACTCAGAAGTCGTAGTACCAATGTTCGGTAAGTCAGGCGACTTTCTCGGAGTCTTGGATATCGACTCCGAACAAGTGAACGCTTTTGATGATATTGATGTGAAGGCGCTTGAAGCCTTGTGCAGTACCGTAACGAATCCCTAGGCTTTAGGATCCGGCGTTACACGTAAGTAAGGTTTAACCGCTGTGTAACCTTTTGGAAATAGTTTAGCAATCTCATCGGGATCCGTCAGCTTCGGTAAGATAATCACATCATCGCCCGGCTTCCAATTGACTGGAGTCGCGACTTTGTGTCCGTCCGTTAGCTGGAGACTATCTATCAACCGAATGATTTCGTCAAAATTTCGACCGGTACTCGGAGGATAAACAATTGAAGCGCGGATTTTCTTGTTCGGATCTATCACGTAAACTGCGCGAACAGTGACCTTGGGATCGGAGTTTGGATGAATCATGTCATACAAAGTAGCAACCAATCGCTCGCTGTCTGCAATGAGTGGGAAATCCACGTTCGCGTTCTGAGTTTCCTCAATATCATTGATCCACTTTCCGTGATCTTCTACAGAATCGACAGAAATAGCGATCGCTTTAGCATTGCGTTGCGCTAAATCCTGCTTTAATTTAGCTGTATAACCTAACTCTGTAGTACAAACAGGAGTAAAGTCCGCTGGATGCGAGAAGAAGACGACCCAATTGTCTCCTGCCCATTCGTGGAACTGAATCGAACCTTGTGTCGTTTCCGCTTGAAAATCAGGCGCGACATCTCCTAATAGTAAACCCATTTTGGTATTCCTTTTTAATAGAATAGAATTTGCAATTATGGAAATTTTTACGGTTTTCTCAAGGGAGCATCACTGATGCCCGAATTTAGAATTTCTAAACTATAGGCGACGAGATGAAACAACTAATTATCTTGCGACATGCCAAGACAGAGATGTGGTACCCGGGGGTTGACGATGCCGGTCGGTCGCTGGTTTCACGCGGACTCTCTGATACAAAACTAATCGCAGAATTTCTACTTGCTCACAACATAACGGTTGACCGAGCCATTGTTTCTTCGTCTCGCCGAACAAGAGAAACTTGGAACATACTGACAGAGTTCTATCCTTCTGCACAAATGAAAATAGATGAAAATCTGTATTTGGCGAGTGTTAACGACATTGAAAACGCCATTTACGCAAACCAAGACGTAGACTCCCTGATTCTCGTCGGACATAACCCCGGTTTACATGACTTTGCTTACGATTTAATGAAAAGAGGTGGTAGTATAAGCGAACAAATGTCATCTCAACTATCAGCAAGATTTCCGACTGCTAGTGCCGCGGTATTTCAATCTGAAAAAGACCAGACTTTCGACTATAGTTCCTTTAAACTTACTCTGTTGGTTCGACCAAAAGATTTGCGCGGCGAAATCAAGCCGGGTTAATGAAGTCTTCTTCTAAATTACGTTTGAGATCATCGACTGCACGGCTTGAAGGACAATTATGGTCATACCCGAGTTGGTAGAAGTGCTGTAGCATTAGAGTTCAAATAATTACTATCCCTTAAAAACCACTTTTAGGAAATTTGGAGGCCAGAATGGCAAAAATTGAAACAGACCCCTTAGAAGAATTTCAAAAAGAAACACGGGAATGGCTGGACAAAAACTGTCCAGCATCCATGCGCACATCCGTTCCTGATGACGAAATTGTTTGGGGCGGGCGTAATGAAAAATTCAAAAATCCAGATTCTAAGATTTGGCTTGAGAGAATGGCGGAACGCGGTTGGACTGCACCAACTTGGCCAAAAGAACTCGGCGGCGGCGGGCTTAGCAAAGAAGAAGCGAAAATTTTAGAGAAAGAACTAAAGCACATTAATGCCCGTCCAGCTTTATTATCATTTGGCCTTTGGATGTTTGGCCCTGCGCTACTCGAGTTTGGCAATGAGGAACAGAAAAAGCGATTCATTCCGGATATCGTTCACGGACGAATCCGTTGGTGCCAAGGATACTCGGAACCCGGAGCAGGCTCTGATTTAGCAGGATTGCAAACCCGTTGCGAAGATAAAGGCGATCACTATCTCATCAATGGCCAAAAGATTTGGACATCATACGCTGATCAAGCAGACTGGATATTCTGTTTAGTTAGAACCGATTCCTCAAAAAAACATGAAGGTATCAGTTTCATTCTTTTCGATATGCAAAGCGAAGGTGTTGAAGCGCGACCGATAAAACTGATCTCCGGGTCATCACCTTTTTGTGAGACCTTTTTTACTGATGTTAAAGTTCCAAAAGATCAGTTGGTCGGTAAGGTCAATGGAGGTTGGACTATAGCGAAGCGTTTGCTTCAGTTTGAGCGATCTTCTATCTCTTCCGTCGGATTTGAAGGATCAGGTGGCTCCGGACGATTGGGGCCTGAAGAACTCGCAAAAACCTACGTCGGTCTAGACAGTGAAGGAAAAGTTGCCGATAGAGATTTAAGGGGGCGGTTATCGGATTTTAGGATGTACTCTAAAGCCATGCAACTGACCATTCAGCGCGGACGCGATCTAGCACAAGACGGACAGGAAGTCGGTCACACCGCCTCAATACTGAAGTATTGTTCAGCAAAACTTAATCAAGATCGGCACGAACTTCTCATGGAAGTTCTAGGCACAGCGGGTTTGGGCTGGGACGGTAAAGGATTTGACAAACCGGCATTAAAAACGACCCGGAGCTGGTTACGTTCTAAAGGGAACTCTATTGAGGGTGGAACTTCCGAGATAAATTTGAACGTAATCTCAAAGCGAGTCCTTGGCTTACACGATCACAAATAATCGCAACGCATCGTTGGCGACGAAGCAAATCTTTAATCACCTATTTTAGGGAAGATCCTAAATAATAGCTTTTGGAATGAGAGACAATCATGAGTTTTGTACTATCGGAAGATCAGAAACTGTTGCGCGAAACGGCTCAGTCATTTTTTAACGACGAACTACCCGTAACCAAGCTCCGTCACTTACGCGATAAAAAACTGAATGAATACGACAAAGAAGTTCGCGAAAAGCTTGCTGAACTAGGATTCTTTGGAGTCATTATTCCCGATGAACAAGACGGCGATCATTTCGGAATGGTTGGGTTAGGTCAAATATTAGAAGCACAAGGTCGTACGCTTGCCCCTACTCCACTGTTGCAAACCGCACTGACTGCGGTAAGTGCATTTCAATTGGGCGGTAGCATCGAACAAAAACTAAAATGGCTGCCACGAATAGCCTCTGGAGAGTCGACGTTCGCATTAGCAATCGATGAATCAGGGCATCATGTTCCATTCACGGTCAATACGCGAGTTGTTAAAGAAGATAAGAGATATGTCCTCACCGGAAAAAAGTACTTCGTTCCAGACGGACATTTAGCCGACATGTTGATCGTAGTTGCGCGTTCCTCTCGCACACAAAGTTCTCAGAAAGGATTGACCCTACTGCTCGTTCCAAGTGATGCTGACGGTGTCACCATCGAACCATTAAACACGGTTGACAGCCATGGGGCTGCCCAAATAACTTTCAAAGAGGTTAAATTAAATTCAGACGATATTCTCGGAGAGTTAGATCATGCTAGTGAACTAATCACTCAGGTGTTAGACAGGGCGCGAATTGGCCTTTCGGCAGAAATGCTCGGTTCTATGCAAGCAGCCTTCGATATGACTTTAGAATATCTGAATACACGAAAACAATTCGGTCAATTGATTGGCTCCTTCCAGTCTCTACAGCATAGAGCGGCAAAAATGTTTACAGAGATCGAACTCACACGGTCTTGCATTGCAATGGCCTTATCTTGTGTGGATACCAGCAAAAAAGGAAACATTGCTCTTTACGCGAGTCTAGCTAAAGCTCGAGCGTCTGAAACGCTAAATCTTGTATCTAACGAGGCGGTACAAATGCATGGCGGAATTGGAATGACCGATGAACACGATGTCGGGTTCTATTTAAAACGCGCTAGAGTGCAGGAAGCCCTTTATGGTGGCGCTAGTTTCCATCGAGATCGATTTGCAACATTAAACGAATTCTAAGTTAAAGATTTGAGATGTCCGATACAGCGATACTCGCCCAATCAGCAAAAGCATGGCCTTTTGAACTTGCCCGTGCCTTACTGAAGCGAATAGAAAGACAAAGCGAACGATCGACGGATACCCCGGTCGTTTTCGAAACAGGCTACGGGCCTTCTGGTTTTCCGCATATTGGAACATTCGGCGAAGTTGTTCGCACCACTATGGTTCGGCAGGCTTTCGAAGCCCTTACGGATAACAAATACGAAACTCGTCTGATATGTGTTTCGGACGATTTAGACGGAATGCGAAAAGTACCATCGACCGTTCCTGATCCGGCCAAACTAGAACCGTTTCTCCAAAAACCGCTATCCGATGTTCCAGATCCTTTCGGTACGCACGAAAATTACAGCGCGCATATGAATGATCGTCTAAAAAAATTCTTAGACGACTTCAACTTTGATTACGAATTCTACTCCGCCACGGAGCTATATCGAACAGGGCGGTATGACGAAACTTTGCTTCGCGCTTTAGAAAAATTCGATGAAATCATGGCTGTGATGAAACCCACTCTCGGAACTGAGCGTCAGAAAACCTATTCTCCATTCCTTCCAATCTCGCCAACCACTGGAAACGTTTTGTACGTTCCAATGAAATCAACCGACCCAAAAAACGGAACGGTAACTTTCGAAGATGAAGATGGGACGGACGTAACAACGCCTGTAACGGGAGGACGAACTAAACTACAGTGGAAACCTGACTTTGGAATGCGTTGGGCCGCTCTCGGTGTTGATTTTGAGATGTTCGGAAAAGATCATCAAGACAACGCAAAAATTTATTCAAAAATTTGCAGAATCCTTGGAAAAGAACCTCCTGTTCAATATGTCTACGAACTGTTCCTTGACCAGAACGGAGAGAAGATATCAAAGTCAGTTGGCAATGGTATAGCAGTAGAAGAATGGCTGAAGTATGCTCCACCAACCTCCTTGTCTTTGTATCAGTTTCAAAAACCAAGAGTAGCCAAAAAACTGTACTTTGACATCATCCCAAAGACCGTAGACGAGTATCTTCGGCATTTGGAAGTTTTTCCGGAAGAAGACACCGCTCGCCAGCTTGAAAATCCCGTTTGGCACGTGCATGCAGGAGATCCTCCTACGGACACTTCTCCAGTTTCATTTTCCCTTCTCGTTAAGTTGGTTTCAGCTTCAAATGCTGAAGATAAAAAGACTTTGTGGGGCTTTATAACTAGGTATGCTCCAAAAACCGATCCAGAAACCCACCCACTGCTCAATGAGTTAGTAGGCTATGCCATCCAATACTATACAGATCGCATTAAACCAAAAAAACAATATCGGTTACCGAATGACACAGAACGAATAGCTATGCAGGATCTAGCATCGAAAATTCGCCAAGAGACTGTTCATACATCTGCCGAAGGATTACAGTCGATAGTCTATGAGGTCGGAAAGTCTCATAATTTTGAACCCTTGCGAAGTTGGTTTCAAGCTTTGTACGAGGTATTGTTTGGTCAATCTCAAGGCCCCAGATTCGGTTCCTTCATCGCTCTGTATGGACAGGAGGAAACCGCGGAATTGATTGAACAAGCATTAGCACGACAAGAATTAGACTCGGTAGTAATTGAAAAATCGAAGTAAAGCCCCAATTTAGACAACATATTTATCTGCCGGGGAAAAGGATTATTTCGCGCCAGAAATTTTGTTACTATCTTGTCCCGAGGTATCAGGATCTAAACCAATGAATGATAAAGAGCTCGATGGGATTCATGGCTATTTGAGTACTAAGTTATGTACAAGACTTTTTGTATCAGAAAGCGAGGAGGAGGATAGTGCTACCGTCTATCTTGACGAAAGCATAGTTGGGAACGTGGAGCGAATCGAAGACGAGGGAGAAGTGGAATATCAATTCGAAATGAAGATTTCGGCGGAAAAATATCCAGATTCACAGAGTCTTGAAAGTTACTTGTGCGCCGCTCTTAATCCACGAATTCGATTTCAAGGAGAAGAAGACGAACATGCACAAATTTATATACAAGAAGAGTTCATAGGACTCATCTATAAGAATGTTGGCCAGTGGCAAGATGAACATCAGCTGCAAATCCCTATCCTACCGGAAGATTTTCCCAAATAACGTCGGTCATGGGCAACGAAAATAACTTTATATGCTTGTCCAAATAAACAACATCCTTTCGAATCGCGGAGTAACTTAGGTTACTTGCCCCCTTGTGCTAGGAGAAAAAGTGAATGGGAACTCGGATTGCAATTGTAGGTGCCACGGGCAATGTGGGGCGAGAACTTCTTTCGATTCTAGACGAAAGAGAGTTTCCAGCGGACGCAGTTCACGCTATCGCGTCTCGCAGTTCAATAGGGCGTGAAGTTAGTTACGGCGATCGAATCCTGCAATGTCAGGTACTGGATGATTTCGATTTTGCGACGGTAGATATAGTTCTGATGTCTGCAGGAGGACACATTTCGAAAGTTTGGGCTCCTAAAATTGCGCAAGCCGGCGCTATCACAATTGATAACTCTTCTGCATGGAGAATGGATACAAAGGTTCCTTTAGTGATCCCCGAAGTTAACGGAGATACTATTAAGAACTACAAAAACAAATATATTATCGCAAATCCGAACTGTTCCACTGCCCAACTTTTGGTTGCCCTCAAGCCTCTCCATGATGCTGCAAAGATTAGGCGTGTCATTGTCGATACATACCAATCCGTATCGGGGACAGGAAAGGAAGCCATGGACGAGTTATGGGATCAAACGCGAGCGATTTTCGTCAACGACTCAGTCAAACCGACCGTTTACCCAAAGAGGATTGCGTTCAACGTCATCCCTCATGGTGGAGATTTTCTCAAAAATGGATACACGACGGAGGAGCAAAAAATCGTTGACGAGACCCATAAGATTCTTGACCGTAAAATTTTGGTAAGTGCTACTAGCGTCCGCGTTCCGGTATTTGTTGGACATTCAGAGGCTGTTCATATAGAGTTTCATAATCCGATCTCTCCGGACGGCGCAAGAGAAATTTTAAGGCAAAGTCCGGGCTTGCTGGTAACAGATGATCCGTCGCGAGAGATTTATATGACTCCTGTTGAGTGTGCTGGTGAGTGGGCTACCTATGTTTCGCGTATTCGGAAAGACAAAACTGTTGAGAACGGCCTCGCGATGTGGATAGTGTCGGACAATTTGCGAAAAGGCGCGGCTCTTAATGCGGTACAAATCGCTGAAGAACTGGTCAATCAAGGAATCTGTACTCCGAACTCTCATTTGATAGCGAAAAGCTGAACTGCTCTAAGTAGCAGTAAGAGTCTGATTGTACAGAATCACGTAAGGACGATTATGACTGGTCCCGTTCGCGTTGGTCTATTAGCTTCCCTAAGTGCTTATACGGCTTGGGGGTTTCTTCCTTTATACTTTCGAGCACTTGATCATATTCCCCCCGACGAAATGCTCGCTCATCGAATCGTTTGGAGTTTTATCACTGGCATTGTTCTTCTGTTCGTCGCTCACCGATGGAGCGATATTGTTAAAGTTCTGACGTTGAAAAAGTTCATTTGGTTAACGATTTCGGCATTTCTGATAGGACTCAACTGGCTGACCTATATTTGGTCAGTTGAACAGCATAGGGTGATGGAAACGAGTATCGGTTACTACACGAACCCGTTACTGAATGTTGTCATTGGTGCGTTGTTCTTTTCTGATCGGCTTAGATTTGGACAATGGGCGGCGTTCGCGTCTGCGACATTAGGTGTAATCGTGGTTGCGTTTGCATACGGTAGTATTCCGTGGATTGCAATAATATTATGTTTTTCGTTTTCAGCCTATTCTGTCATTCGAAAGCAAATTATGATTGATGGACGCGTGGGATTCGCGGTTGAGGCGGCTGTTCTGATTCCATTGGCGCTCGTTTGGTTTTGGTGGTTTCTAGGACAACCCAATGGCCGTTTAGTTGGCGAGGGTGGGATAGATATACCGCTTCTTATGCTGTCTGGCCCTTGGACTGCATTTCCATTAATTATGTTTGCTATTTCTGCAAAGCGGCTTAAACTGTCAACTATAGGTATGCTACAATTTCTTGGCCCGACTATTCAATTCTTGATAGCTGTGTTAATTTTTAGAGAAAATTTTGAGCAATTGCATTTATTGGCGTTTATACTCATATGGTCAGCATTAGTAATTTTTTCCGTCGATAGTTTGATTGCCGAAAGAGAATCCAATAAACTGGCAAAAGAGACGGTATCAACTGGAACTGCAACACGATAGGTAGATTTGTTATGGCAACTACACAAAAAGACCAAGAACAAAATCAGGTTGATTTTGAAAGCTTAGCCCTTCAGCTTGAAGCGAGCGACAAATACCGTGTCCTGCGTAAGTTACCGCCGCCTACAATCGCTGATTCGGACTTAGAAGAAGGTGAGTTCTTTGGCGTTTACGTTGATTGCGAGACGACTGGGACAGAACATTGGCGAGACGAGATTATTGAGCTTGCTATGGTGCAGTTCAAATACAAATGGTCCGGTGAAATCGTTGGCATTACGCATGCCTACAAATCGTTTCATCAACCTAAGGCTTCGATTCCGAACAAAATCACTGAAATAACCGGAATCACTGATGAGATGGTAGCGGGTCATAAGATTGACATGTACGAAGTAGAGCGAATTGTGGACGAAGTGAGTGTCGTGATCGCTCATAACGCAGCATTTGACAGGCGCTTTTTGGAGGAACTTTCGGAGAAGTTTAAAAAAATTAATTGGGCATGTTCTTATAACGATATACCTTGGAAACGAGAAGGCCTTCGTGGAGCGAAACTCGATTACATCGGTAACGAATATGGGTTTTTCTATGACGGTCACCGGGCCGAGAACGATTGTTTTGCCGGAATAGAAATACTTAAACGAAAGTTACCAAAAAGTGGACGAAATTGTTTTGAAGTGCTTTTAGAGAATGCTCGCCAGAACACAAAAGTAATTTGGGCCTTAGATATACCATTTGAAAAGAAAGACGCTGTCAAACGCAGGGGATACCGTTGGAGTTCTGGACTTAAAGGCAATCCGAAATCTTACTATATAGAGGTCCCCGAGCGAGACTATGAAGAGGAAATGGACTTTCTTATGGAGGAAGTATACGGCTTCAACAAACGAATACCTGTTCATACTATTACGGCAAAGAAACGTTATTCTCGTCGAACATAGAGTGAACATACCGGATTTGCCGTTGATAACTATCGTTCCACACGTGTCTCGACTCCAGATTCTTTTCGAAACGATTGGCCATGGTAAATACGGACGCCATGTGCTTCGCTTAACCGAGAGCAATTTGTACTTCATTGCCCCAAATTTGAATTTCCAGACTTAATCTTACAGTACCTACGTACTCTTTTCAGTTCGCTTTTCATCTGGTTCCTATCCCGTTATTTTTGTTGGATGAATCCCTTAGCGGGAAGCGCTGTATAACCTTTTTTTTATCAGTCTATAACTTTATTTTTTTAGTATATTGTCAGGTTATAAGCTTATATTGTTTTCAGATACAAACCTAACGAAATTTCTGGAATTCTATGTTTCTCATAGCAACGGAGAAGAGTTCACTCGCAGATAGTACAGATTAATGCTCTATGCTCCCATAACTACGGAGTGAATATGTAACAGTACGACATCGTAGTAAACTAGAAATCATCCGAGTATTATCGGACAACGAACTATGGAATAAGCGGTTAATCAAATGCCTTAGCGAAAATAGAGATGAATGCTCACGGTGTGACGGTCAAACGGAGTTCGAAAGAGCTAAATTGGAGAAGTCAGCAATCCGCTGCTTGGAATGTCAAAGTAACTTCAGCACCAAGACGAGTTCAACTGTCTGCGATTGTAGGATTGGGTATTGACAATATGCCATAGCAAACTTTGTGATTGCTACGATTATCAAGGTAACCTCTATCACGAACTAAGCAAACTATCTTCGGATTACTCCAATGTCTGAAGGAACTAATCCAAAAATATACAGTTTCAAAAATTTAGTAGGAAGGGTATCCCTTAAACTCAACACCCGCGTCGTTAGACCAAGTTTGCCACGCCTCAATCAAATTTCGTGTTTTGTCACGTGAAGGAGGTTTGTCATGTGTCTGGCCGATGCCAAAAATCGTAACAGTACACCCTCTTAAACTGCGGGTTCGCGCTTTCGGGAGTTGAATGTTTCCTAGTTCTAGAGCTCGGGGACTCACTCCAGGCGAAGCTTCTATTCCGTCCGAGAACAACCAGATTTCAGTATTTGGATTCTGACAGTCTAACAGTTCCGACTCGTCCTCTAGAAAAGCCACCAAATGTGTTGTCCCCCCTGCCGGCCAACGGCCTTCTGCTACTACCTGAGGAAGATTCTTTACAAACCGTTCAAGGTTCTCCGCTATTTTCTTAGGCGGCTCTTTTCGATCGACCTTATAGTCCGAGCGAAGATTATTGCTCATTCCGTAGGATCCAAATGTCCGAATATAGACCGTGTCGCCAAGACTGAACAAACTTACTGAATTTTTTATTTTCTCAGCCGCCTTGTTGGCAATCTTCTGATCTTCAATCAATTTATTGGAACCAGAGATGTCAATTCCGATCAGTAAGTGCCTTCGGTTATCAAATTTTGATGTACTTTCTCCCGAACCGCACCCAACTAGGCAAGCGATTGTTATGAGTCCTAATATGGAACCCAACAGTGATACAATTATTTTTCGCACAGTTATTCCCCCTGATTGACAGTATTCGATTCAAGTTCGCGTCTTGCTTCCTCTTCTGCGATCTCGTGAATGACATCCTCACCGATGGCAGCGTCAATCTTATTGATCTGATCTTCGAGAACTGGAATATTGATCGTTCCAGATTCATTAGGAATGCCTAGAATCTTTGACCCCAGACCACTCAATGGATTTTCATGATTGTCAGGTCGATTGAGTTTCGCCGCCTGTAAGATTTTTCTCGAATGACTAAGTGCGGCAGTTGCTGTCCTCATTAGTTTGTTGGCAGCATCTCCGACAGCCCTATCCGGCGTGATATTGTCAAAATCTTCCAAAATCTGAGCAAGTTTGCCCAACCGTTCATCGGCCTCAAGAATTGCCGTCTTTAATCGAAATGACTCATCAATTTTGTTCTTGGCATGCAAAAAGTTGCCTGTAAGCTTGAGAAACTTCCCAATAAGAAAATGACTAACAATTACTGACAGGAAGAATACGCCCCCTAACCCGAGTGACACTAATATCAATGCCGTAAGATTTCCATATTCACCGAATCCGTTTCTCATCGCAATTGCCAAACTGGTTTCGCCGCCATCTGCATTAGGATTTCCTAATACCGCATCAATTTGACTCGCTGAAGAAGGCGGCTGTAGCAACCATCTTGAGGCAATATCAAAGTTAGTCATTGATAAGATTAAACCGAACCCAAGAAGAAAGAGGATAAGAGCAACAACTCCGAAACTCATCATCGCCCGATCTAGCCTCTCTCCACCAACTTGCCGAGTTAAAATATGTAACGCTATGATCGCAATGAACGAACTAAGTGCGAGAAACATAATTGGTTGAGACGGAGCTTCACCCGTACCTGGATCCAAGAGAATCTTCATGGTATGAAGCAGTAGATTGAATTCAACTGCTAAAGCGGCTAGAAGAACTGCCAACACTAACGGAAGGGCGGCTATTCCCTCAACAGATCTTTTAAACTGTTCGCGGGCCGCTCCATGCAAACTACCAATCAGCTCAATCTGCGCTGAATTTAGTCTGTGTGTCGGATAATAAACACCTGAAGTAATCATAAGTTCCCCCAAAAATTATTGGTTATTTTTTAATAGACGGCTACTTCCATCTTGAATATCTGAGAATGCATCAGAGTCCTCGTGGACTCTCAAGAATTCACTGAAATTCATTTGAATGTCTGAGTGAAGTTGACTGGCTTGTTGACCTACCGAGACTCTTTCTTGTCGGCTACTCTGAAAAATCTCGCGCACTGCCGCGGCGATCAAACTTCTCGGAGGTACTCGTAGCTCTCGTAAAACAGTTTCAAAGGTATCTATCGCCGAGGACGACATCTCATCAGTAGATCGGCTAATGTTAGGCTCTATAGTCTGGTTGCTACGCTTTTTCGACTGCCCGAAAGAACTAAATATTGACATACTGTAATGTACCCTTGATTTACTTATGGAGAACAGCAAACAAAACTACAGAGTTTCTGTCACCAATCTCCGCGACTGAATTATAGACTAAGACATAATTAAGAATTTGTTTGGATAATTCAAGCAAAAACTTACAAAACTGATTCGTTTTTTTTCAAAATTCTCCGCTGTTTTTCGGTCACCTCCCTTTTTTCGACATTGATTATCTGCAAATATGTCGCACCAAATTTCGTGCAGTTGCGAATGCTTCGCAATTGCAAAAATCACATTCAAGTCTTATAATACGGGAGTAATGTAACTCTTACCTGGAAAAGCCTTATGCCAAATTTCAAAACAACCGCTTCCTTCATTGCGCTTTGCGCGCTTGTGAATGAGCTCCCCGCTATTGCTCAGGAGAATCCTGTGGAAAATTCCACAGAAGAGCTCGATGCAGTGATTGTCTGGGGAACAAAAGTTAGCTCCGACCTGATGAATTTGTCTGAAGAGGACATCGCGTTGCGCCAAGCTGACCACCTCTCTGACCTACTGCGCATTGTGCCAGGAGTTGATGTCGGAGGAACTCATTCTGTCAATACAAGAGTCAACATCCGCGGATTGGATGACCGCGAACTCGACATTTATATTGATGGCGCTTTGCAGACAAACTATCTCTATCACCACATCGGCAACCTTCTCGTAAACCCGGATGTCCTTAGAACGGCGGACATTCAAGTCGGTTCAAATTCTATAATTAATGGAGGAATGGGCGGTAGTGTTAGACTTGAAACCAAATCGGCGAGCGATTTTGTTCAAGGAGACAAGAAAAACTCCGGCGGAAGGCTGGTGACTTCGTATAATGATAACGCTAAGCAAGCATTCTCAGTGACAGGCTATAGTCAACTTTCAGATACTGTCGATGCAATCGCGTACTATCAAAATGAAAATCGCGACAATTTTACAGACGGCTCTAATCGAAAAACAATAGGGTCTGACGGAACGACGCAAAATGTCTTGGTAAAGGTTGGGTTCGTTCCCTCGGAAAACCAGCGCCTTGAATTCAGTTTCGACAATCTTGATGATGGCGGCGATTACACTCCGCGACCAGATATGGGGGTTATCACAAACCGGATTCGCACAGGTGAAACGTTGCTTCCGACTGAGTACGAGAGACAATCCAACAATGTGTCGTACCAACTTGATCTAGGAGAGTTGTTTTTGCTTGAGGCAACTTACTACACTAATGACCTCCGCTTACGGCGAGACGAAACGAATACTGGCTACAAAACAAGCCGCGGAAATACTCACAAGGAAGCCTCCAGTGACAATCAAGGTATAAATGTATTAATGAAATCCTCTTTAATTGCTGGTCAGCAGAATCATAATCTCACGTACGGACTAAAGTTTTTTGATCAAAATCTAAATTTTGCTTCGGACATCACCAAGAACACCGCCCCGATCGTTCAGAATGCTGAATCTCTCGCAATCTTTATAGAGGATAACCTAACAGTTTCTCCTAAATGGCTTGTTCGGCCAGGTCTCCGCTTTAACCAGTACAAAGTCAACTACGAAGCATCCGGCGAATCTGATAGATGGGAAAAAATGACCTTCGGGATTGCCAGCGAGTACAAGATTAATGAGCCGCTCCTGCTAACGGCAAGTCATACGCAACTGTTTCAAGGCCCGGAACTCGCTGAGCCTTTTGTCGGTGCTGGTGGAAACAAAATTGCAAATCCGAATCTACAGCCCGAAGATGGTTACAATTCTGAGCTTGGGTTTCGGTATCTTCAAGAATATGGCACCAGAACAATTGGATCAGGGTTAACTTTGTTCTCTACCGTTATTGACGGGTATATCGGTGAAGTCGCTGTTCCAGAGACAACAACGAATGAAACTCACGACATCAATCTAGGTGAGATTAAAATTCAAGGTCTTGAAGCGACTTTTACGGCTAGATTCGATCAGTTCAATGTATTCTTGTCACATACAAGATCGAATTTTGACACCAGCAAACTACAAGGCACACGAGTATCCGAGAGCATTAGAGAAATTGGCGATACGTGGTCTTACGAAATCGGATATGATTGGGACGCTGAGAACGTTTATTTGGCGGTGACCGGTCAATTTGTTCAAGAGAAAACCACTAGTCTGAATGACTATAAGGCGGGATATACTGTCCATCACGTATCAGCACGTTGGGATGATCCGTTTGGCACTAAAAACACCATGATAACTTTCGGCATTGATAACATTTTCGATGAAACCTTCACGTCTCATGCCTCTAGAATTGGAACAAATGTCTACCCAGCATACGGCAACATTGCAGTCGACGATATAGAACCTGGACGTAATATTAAAGTTTCGCTAGCGTTATCGTTCTAGAGTTGATCTCTAGATTTGGATCAGCCCGAAATACTATTGTGAGGTTTCGATGATTTGATTAGCGGCCTGTTCAAACAAGTCGGAACCGTCTTGTTCTGAAATCAGTTGGGTTACGGCTTCGGTAGCGGTATCGGCTACTGCCTTTTGTATGGTCGCTTTCGCTTCAGATTCGACACGGCGTATTCTGGTTTCCGCCAGCAATTGTTTGCGCTTAATCGCTTCTTCTAGCGCTTCTTCCATATCCTTTTTTATCTGCTTGGCTTGGATCTTCGCGTCTTCGATAATCTTATCTGCCTCCTTTACAGCGCTCTGGTGTTCATTTTCGGCTTTGGAGTATAATTCGACGGCTTCATTTCTCAGATTGTGTGCCGTTTGCAGTTCATCGACTATTTTCTGTCTTTGATTATCCAACATACGAAGAATCAAACGAAAACCTCCTACCCTCCATACAATCAACAAAAATACTACCGTCGCTAAGAAAGCAACGTTCGTCGTCGGGTCAAGTAGCCAACCAAAGAAGCCACCACTTTTGCTAGCCGCAAATGACGGTAACGAGAATATACCCGCGGTCAAAGACAACAAAATGTATCGAAGGGTTTTCATTACGATGCCTTATTCTCAATGACGGATGCTACGGCTTCAGAAATCTGTTTATCTGTCGCATTCAAACCAATTTTCGAGATGATCTCACTGACAGTTTTTTCCGCCATACTTGGCAAATTTGCCATTGCCTGACCTCTTGCATCGGCTATCCGAGACTCCGCTTCAGCAATTTTTGCCATAATTTCTTCGTCGACACTGCTTAACTCTTCGCTTTGAATTTTTGAGCTTACATCTCGTGCTTCGGCAATAATAGCTTTGGCTTTAGCTTTACTTTCAACCTTTACTTTTTCTGTTGATTTTTGAAGCTCTTCTAACTGATCTGTTGTTTGCCTCGCTTTCTGGTTATCATCTTCGAACGATAAGGTACGACGATCAATTGTTCTCTGCAGTCGAGGTAGAATCGCTCTATCTAAAACAAAAAACAGAGTCCCAAAAAGGACAAGGCTCCAAAAGATGACAGGAACCGCCGTAGCCAAATCTATCGGCGTATAGCCCGCTTCTTTGCCATCGCCACCTCCCTTAGCGACAACATCAGCTAAGAAAACTGAAAACTCAGCAGGAAGCAAAGACTCTAAAGAAAGTGAGAAGAGGTTCACGCTAACCCTATCTCTTGCTTGCCCTGACTGGCAAGCAAGCTTCTATATCGTAAAGAGTTACTTTTTCAGACGAACAAAATTAACATTGCAATCACGAACGAGAACAAGCCGAGAGCTTCAGCCAAGGCCGCACCCACAAACATGTTTCCAATCTGCCCAGGGGCAGCATTTGGATTTCGCATCGCGCCGGAAACGAAGTTCCCGAAAATATTGCCAACTCCGATCGCCGCTCCGATCATTCCAAGCGTCGCTAAGCCAGCACCGACATACCTTAAACCTTGAACAATATCACCTTCCATGAACATAACTCCTAAAGTTGAGGAAGAAACAAATTCCTTTACTTGTCTCCGAATATACTAACGCCGAAATTCGTCAAGTTGACAAATTACTCGGACACGAATTCCTTAATGGCTTGGATGAAGTGCATCGCGCAAATACGCGCTAGTCAGGATTGCGAACACAAAAGCCTGAAGGCCAGCGACCAAGAATTCGAGTGCATTCAAAGCCACCGCGACCAAAAAAGACATTACTGAGAGTATAACAAAAAATCCGCCCTGTCCCGCCTGCACGATTAGGTCTCCAATAGAGTCTGCCGACTGTGATACGAAAAACGAACTACCAAAACTCGCCAGCGCAACAGCAAATGCCGCAAAAAGTTTAAGCGCAACGTGACCCGCCAACATATTTGCAAAAAGTCGCAACGCTAGCGAAACGGGCCTCGCAAAGAACGAGATTATCTCGATCGGGGTCAACAAGATATACAAGATTGGCGGCGCGCCAGAAGGAGCAAACAGTTTCAAAAACTTAAATTGATGCTTCCAAACGCCATAAATAATAACAGTTAGTATCACCGTGACTGACAAGGTAGCCGTTACTGCCAACTGGCTAGTTGTAGTAAAAGCGTAAGGACTCATTCCAATTACATTGGCGAAAAGCACGAAGGTAAACAAGGTGAAAACAAAAGGAACAAACCTTGCACCGTCTTTTCCGGCAACGTTCAAAACCGTATTACGAACAAAAAGGTAAATGCTTTCAACTAGCATTTGATAACGAGTAGGAGCCAAATTCGTTCGATCGTCAGCATGCCCGTGGCTCGTATTGTTCTGTAAAGCGGCATATCCGAACACGGCTACGATCAGTAAACATCCCAATGCCATAAACATTGTGACATTAGTGATCGACATTTCAGCACCCATGATTCCCTCTAGTTTGAGGATTGGGGTGACCGCGAATTGCGACATGGGGTCAATCGCGGCGACATTTGTTAGGAAAAGTGTCATGAATTTACTTCGTTGAAGAGAATTTAATGATTATCAGAGGAAGTGGAAGTGCTTTTTTCACTTTGAGTCGATTCTGTCAACTCTCGATATGCCCGCACCATGCTCATAACGCCGGCGGCCATGCCTAAAGCCAGCCAGATTAAGAGTCCCCAAGGGCTCGTACCAAAATAATGATCTATAAAGTATCCGATTGCTAAACCTACTAATACAGCCGCAACGAACTCCGTTGCGTATCGGAAAGTCTTAGAGGCCAACGTAACGGAAGAGGCTTCCTTAGAATCGTCTTGATCCGCGCCGGATCGCGATGACTTTTTACTCGAAGCATTGATTCGCTGGCGCAAACTGTCAATTTCATTCATCTCGTAATTCACCTAGCTAACTTATAATACCCGCTAATCGCGTCGCTGATTCTAAATTTACCGACACGAGTTGAGATACACCTTTCTCACGCATGGTAACGCCAAACAATCGATCCATTCGACTCATGGTGACGGCATTATGCGTGATGACCATAAATCTCGTTTGCGTTCGTGTTCGCATCTCATCTAACAGTTTACAAAATCGGTCGACATTATTATCGTCTAAGGGAGCATCAACCTCATCTAATACACAAATTGGTGCAGGTCTAGACAAAAACACAGCAAAAATTAAGGCCGTTGCCGTAAGGGCTTGTTCTCCTCCAGACATTAGATTCAAGGTTACCAACCTCTTGCCAGGCGGTTGCGCCAAAATTTCTAGTCCGGCTGCCAATGGATCTTCAGCATCTACCAATTTCAACTCTGCTTCCCCTCCTTCAAACAGCGCACTAAACAAACTTTTAAAATGTTCATTTACACCTTCAAAAGCCTCTAGTAGCCTCTGTCGGCCTTCGATATTAAGTGTTTCAACTGCCTCTCGCAGCTTCTTAATCGCGGCAATGAGGTCTGCTTTTTCAGATTCTTGAACTCCAATTTGTTGCGAAAGTTCCTCTGCCTCGCTCGCGGCATCCATGTTTACTCCGCCCAACGATTCGCGTTTTCTCCTGCTTTCTTCGGCGTAACGTTCGATCGCATGTAATTCTTCGTTAGCGATCATCGAATCATCTATTAGAGACTCTGCTTTCAACTTTAATTCTTCCATCTCACACTGAAAGGAGTTTGTCGTGGTCTCAACAATCTCTTCTAGTCTTTGAACGGCATTCTCGACCCTTGCCGTTGAAGCAGCTAGAGCCTCTCGCGCTTCAGCATCGTCCCGCGCCAAAGCCCTCGCCGCGGTATCGGCTTCTCTCGCTTGGGTACTTTTAGCGGCGAACTTGTCAGCGGCGCGTTTTCGTTCAATCTCTACTTCATCAACTTGATTAGCTAGACTGTCGAAATTTTTACTAAGTTCTGTTGCGTTTCTCTCATGTGACACCAACTCACTATCTGTCTGTTCTAAGGACTCCTTTAGCTTTTCAGCTCGTAGTTTGTTTGACTTAATCCTTGAGTTCCAGTTTTCGATCTCTTGTTCTAACGTTTTTTTTCTTTCTGTTAACTGTATTCGAGATCGGGTAATATCTGACAAGATATTACGGGCTTCAGATTCTAAACGTCGACAGTTTTTAAGAGTTTCGAAGGCGTTACCTGTTTGCTGTGTTAACTGTTCCTCTCGCTTTACATCGATATCCTTAGATGTGGAAAGAAGTTCGTTAACTTCCCCATAGTCATGCTGAACCCGTTGAAGATTCTTAGTAATGGCTTCACGTCGGACAGTTTCCACATCAAACGCCCGTGAAATTTTGTCATGCGCAGATCGAGCAACCGATAATTCATGTTTTAGCGACGTTAATTTACCTTGCAGCTTACTAAGTTCGGTCTCTTTTGCGACTCGCACTGCTGCAAATTTTTGGTGTTTATTCAGGGCGGAGTTTCTTTTTTTTGTCCAATCCTCTAGTTCGGAATCAATAGTTTCCCGTCTCGACATTTGTAGAAGGCGTTCAGTGGCAACTGCGGGCGCTTCCGGAGTACGCATAAATCCGTCCCAACGCCACAAATAACCGTCTTTGGTGACTAACCTTTGACCCGGAAGTAACGATGCCGCGAGTTTCTTGCCGTCGGAAACCTTTTCGACGATTCCGCACTGTAGAAGTCTCTCCTTTAATTGTTCTGGTGCTTCTACAAAATTGATTAGCGAATCCACTCCGTCGGGAAGGGATTGTTCTTTAGAAGATGTTCCTCCCCAATAGATTTCAGCCGAATCGTCTATCGGCGCTTCTAGATCGTCTCCTAATGCAACTCCGAGGGCATTTTCATATCCGTCTGAAACATGAATATTATCAATCACAGGCTCGACATCAGACTCATCCGAACGAAACAGTAATCTTTCCAATCCCGCTCGCTCTGCTTCGAGAGATCGAAGATGCTGGGTAGCCTCTTCAAGCGGCTCCTTAGACTGTGATTCGTCATCTCTAGATTTAGTCAACTCAACTTCAGTTGTTTTTAACTTAGTCTCTAGTTTGGAAATTTCGGAACTTATCGTGTTTATTCGTTTTTGAGCGTTTGCAATTTCTGTTTTGAAGTACTCAATGGAATCTAAATCGCTCAGTTCAAGTTCCAGCTGGGTTTTTTCAGATTCTAATTTTTCTTTTTTCTGTGATTGTGCTTGGGCTACGGCGGTAACGCTCTCTCGTTTTGCGCGACTTTCAGCCAACAGTGTTCTCAGGCGATCATGGTCTTTTTGCGCTTTATCTAGACTCTTAACTGCAGATTCCAGTTTTTCTTTCGCCTTCCGTTCAGCAACCTGCCCTTGCTCCGAATCGTCCAATGGCAATGCAGGAATTGCGTCGAGGGCTTTTTGAGCGGTATGCAGGGCTTTGACATTATCTGCTTGGTTAGAGTTTTCTGAGTCTATATCGTTTGAAATTCGAGTTTTCTCTCTGTTCAGTCGCTCTAATGTGCGGGAATTCGCTATTAGCTCTGTTTCAACTTTAGCTAAAGCAATCCTTACTTGACCGAGCTTTGATGCAGCATCAGTTTCAACCTCTCGCAGAGGACTTAGCTCCTCATTAACCTTTAATCGGAGTGTCTCGGATTTAGCTACAGAAAGCGTAGTTTCTGTCACTCTAGCCTTGCACTCTTCCATTTTTGATTGGGCTTCACTGCATTCTTCTTTCGCGGCGATCCACTTCAAATGCGCCGCCCACGCCTCTAATCCCAAAATTTCATCGGATAGTTCCTTATACTGGCTTGCCTTTCGAGCTTGACGCTTTAGGGATCGATATTGGCGTTCAATTTCTTCAGAAATGTCCGTTAAACGTTCGAGGTTTGATTGCGCTTGATTCAGTTTAAGTTCTGATTCGTGTCTACGCGCATTCAACCCACTGATTCCAGCGGCTTCCTCTATTATACGTCGCCGGTTGACCGGCTTAGCCCCAATCAATTCGGATATTTGCCCTTGGCGAACCAATGACGGAGAGTTTGCACCGGTGGAAGCATCTGCGAAAAGAATTCGAATGTCTTTGCCGCGAACTGTTCTATTGTTGATCTTATAGACTGATCCTTCACCGCGTGTAATCTGGCGAAGCACTTCTAAAGTATCAGTTTCGTTAAATTGCGGGGGAGCGATTCTTTCTGAGTTATCAACCACCAGTATCACTTCTGCGATCTCTCGTGCGGGACGGTCATTCGTCCCAGAAAAAATCATATCGTCCATTTCTGTTCCGCGCATGGCTTTGGCGGAATTCGCACCCATTGCCCACCGCATTGCTTCGAGTAGATTAGACTTGCCACAACCGTTGGGGCCAACAACTCCTGTTAATCCCTCCTCAAATGGGATTTCCAAAGGGTCAACGAACGATTTGAACCCGGCAATTCGGACTTGCTTGATGTACATGCCGGAATCGAAGAATTTCTAGTTGGAATTTTCTGACGGATTCATCAGGTCCAATTCCCGCTCTATCGCAGACGAAAGTCCGTCTATTTCATACCATCTATCATTTCGGCTGAGTCTTCGACCATTCAGAAAAAAGGTGGGTGTCGAATTAACATTCTTACTTTGGCCATAGTCCACTATCTGTTTTATCTCTTTACGTTTATTGGAATCTCTGATGCAGTCTTCAAACTGGGCCTCGCTGATTCCATTGCGCTTTGCCAATTCAAGAATAGCATCCTTCGCAACATTACGCTGGTGAGCGGATAAGATTCCGGTCTGATGTTCAAAGAAATCATCGACGACCTTAAAGTAAGTCTTAGAATCGCCTTTACACCGCGCTACAGCGGCACCTGCAATCGCAATATTAGTGGGGGCCGTCGGGAAATCTCGGAAGACGAAATTGATTTTTCCAGTATCTATAAAATTTTGCTTGATTGTTGGGAATACCGTAGAATGAAATCTTGCACATGCGGGACACGTCATTGACGCATACTCAACTAACGTCACTTTCGCGTCCCGAGACCCAATATATTTGTCCCCAGGTAAATATTCTTCAATCGGGTTAGTCCACGCTTCTGAGCTTCTATTGTTAGAAGTATTACCTCCACTGCCAGAATTTTGAGGCTGCTCACCATCACTGCTCGCTCCGCCACAGGCAACCAAGGATAAACTCGCGACACCTGTTAGTAAAACGGATCGTCTAGAAAGAAAATGTGAATACATAAAGGGATTCCTACAAATTAGTCAGGTTATTCTGCTTAATGACAAATGGGATAAAATCCTTCGATTTCAAGACTTTTCTTTACGAACAGCTTCGCCAAGTTTTTGCAATGCACTGCGAAGTTTTAGATCTTCTATTCCGGAGACACTTGTCGCGATTTCTTCGATTTCGTTTGACGTAAGATTTCTAGTAGTTCGTTTCACAGGTGGTGAATATGGGTTCAAAGGCCCTTGTAGAATCTTAATTCTTGTGATGGCACCGCCTAACGATATTTTAACACGCGAAAGGATGATTTCACTCTGGTGTTGGATAATTGGTGCTGCTGCGGGGACGACTTTGAGGGTTAATGTCCGATTTGATGCTGCACCTGTAAGTTTTTCCGGAAAGCAGTACTTGGAGATTTCTTCGCCGACAATTTCTGGCCAATGCATCTTTAGTTTAATAATATGGGGCGTTTTTGCTTTGTTTTTGAGGAGTTTGCGCGTAAGCCGCTGAGAAACAAAACCGATAGAGTTACCGGGTTGTCTCAACGCCCTAGCCCGCACGTAGCGTAGCTTTATTTGCGCTTTAGCTTCTTCTAATGGATCAGCGGTGTGAGTGAACGTCATAAGTTGAGATTGTTACAGGATTGAATCATTCGGCGATTATATACTTGTCGAGGCACTTGCAAGAATGAATTTTCGTTCCTCGATGAAACTGTTGCCGTACTGTAGGATTAAGTCTGGAAATTCAAATTTGGGGAAATGCGTTTTCAGGGGATTTTAAAATCCCCGGAAAACGCTTTTCGCGATCAATCGATCCCCAAAATTCGTCTTAATCCCCATTAGGAGTCTATCAACGAACATAGAAGACTATAAACGCCAAAGAGATGCTATGGAAATGCTGTCTCAAGGAAGTCTCTCTCCGTTCGGGGAACTGTTGGAGCAGTTGTTTGTAATGGTCGTTCGCTTGGGTCGCAAAACATGTCTCGGAGGGAGTTATGGTCATCGGGTTGGCGAGAATGTGGGAACTAAAATTGATTTACCTGCGCAATCACCAATTAACTAGAGGAAGTACTCTTGAATAGACTTGGTCTGCAGCGGTTTGGAAATCGGCTTTAGATCAGGATATCTTTCGGTGACTTTCATTGAAATAGAGTTTGCAGTTAGTTTGACAGCTTCGGCGGCAATGCGCATATCTGAGTATGTTTCGATTTCTGCTTTTTGACTGTCTATAGCTTTGATCGCAATTTCATCTGCTTCTTTCTCAAGAGACCAATCAACATTACAGTGACACTCTTTGAGGTTGAAATCGTCTACAAAAAAATAGTGCAAGTCCGACAGATGCTTCCAAATATGGGCGACGGAGTGGAGAACACTAAACCAAAAACTTTGAATACTATCGTCACGCAACGTTAAGCCGATAACAGGGTGTCCTTTTTGTGTTGTCATAACGACACTGTCGACATACATCTCAGGTAATTGGTCTACATATATCAAGGCGATACCTGCCTCTGATAGAGCCTCAATCGCTTTTCGTGGGCCATCCTCCAACTCAACAAGCGAAGCCAATTTCGTTATAAAATTTTGGTTTATGAAATTCTTTTTGAACACATTAATCGGAGGATGAGCCAACGCCACTCCGACAACCTTTTGACACCAAGCCTGCAAAGAATAGATATCAGTAAGCGTGTTTCTGCGAGCGTCGAAATTTTTCCGACAATATGTTCGAGGTATTTGCACCAAACCGTTTGCTCCTTTGATTAGTTCTTCCACCAATTCTCTATCCGATTTTGCTGGCGTTGAGAACCATCCAAGTTTTTTCATTGCTTCAATTGGAAACTTAGTCCAGTGTATGCCTTCATCCTCATCTATTACTACGTACCCCACTAAAGATTCAAAATCCACCCCTAAGTGTTTATTCAAAGCTCTAATCATGGGAACTGTCAATTGTTCTCTACCCGACATTACTGCAGAAACTTTTTCCTCACTTCCGATCAACGGAATTAGATCAGATTTTGCTAGATTGGCATTTTCAAGGTAAAATTCGATCATTCCGATGCCATCGGGGATCTCGACCGGATAGTAAAGGTCTTGGTACTCAGCGACTAGCTTAAACAGGGAGCGATATTCGTCTCGTTCGGAACTTCCCTCCCCGGAACGCAGCAAATAGTCCAGTCGATCGTTCGCACGACCCAAGTCATCCTTATTTCGTATTGAAGTAATCGGTGTCATTTGTTAAACCTTAAAAACGTTAATCTTATCGTATTCTTCGTGGGTACCTATGAATCGGACATCTACGAGCTCGGCTTTAAAATCCCTTTCTGCAATCATAAGATAACGGTTACCAACAATTTTGAAGACTATCCTGTTCCCACCAATCGACTTAGAGGCTATACGAAAAATCGCTACCAGCAAACTTCGTGCATTAATTTAGCAAAATTGAGGGGAAATTTGCCGCCAACTATTAGGAGTACTGCCAGAAAACCTCGAAACATTTGCTCAAAACCCGTTAATTTCAATTTAAACCAACTAAACCTTACCTGCTTGATAGGACATTCAGTTCCCAACACTTCCAGAGTAAATGATTTTATCCTTTTTCGTTTAGCCTCTTAGAGGAGCTAAATTGAACCTGTTGCGAAACGGAGAGTTTGAAAAAGTATTTACAAAATTTTGAAGTTTCGGCGACTAAATTGCCCTAGAATAAGGCATCTGGCGATCCGGTTTGAGTGTACATCATCGAAATTCGAACGAGTAACGAGTTTAGCAACAGTCTCAAGCTGACTAGTTACATCTACGGGAGATTTTCTGCTTGCGGCTAATGTCACACGTAACCACCTGTCTATGGATATCTTAGATATAATGTTCTTCCTTTTGAACTCTTCAATTTCTTCGAGAGGTCTTATCCTCATTTAAAGTGCCTTCTTTCATTTCTGGCTAGTTACTCTGAAATTTACCAGAGTTGCTCATTCTATCACAACTTTTTATAACATGCAGAACAAATTTCGAAAGTGCTAGAAACTTTTACTGCTTCTTGCAAATCTGTCAGGAAACACAAGACTCGGAAGTTAGAGCATTTTCCCAACAAGTAGTCCATTTTCTAATCCCTGTACGCCTATATTAGCTGAAAAAGTTCCCCATAACCGAAATATCTTGATTATGCATGCATTTGTCTGGAAATTGAACAAGAGAGCTCGTCATACTAGTCGACTTTTCAATAAAAATGGTTCTCTTATTTTGAACTAGGCTTTTGCATTGGGTCATTGACTTTGAAATTTGTTCCCTTAGAAAAAAGGGAAGATCGTTCATGCTGATCATGGAATCCAATCAAAAAACACTACCAAGACCATCTAATCCCTGTCGAGAGATAGGTTGAATCTCGTTTCTCGACCCCACCTTTCAAACTAGTCTTGAATGCTGCCTGCCCAAACCATGCTGAAGTCGGAGATAATTCAACCTCACCTCCGAATCCTATTTCCGCTAACACTGTTCCCTTACTGTCCGAGAAGGTCTCGCTTGCGAAAGTGATGTCCCATGAGTCCAATGTGTCTATGTATAGATTAGCAAGTCCATAGAACTGATTGGCATCGCTCTTATACTCAATTCTTGCCCCACCTCTTAATGTGAAATTGGAGTCCCCTCCAAAGTCTACGGACTGCCCTCTTGCTGTTGTGGTATTTCCTCCATCAACGTTACCCCAGTTCAGTTGCCCGCTGTATAGAAGCGTGTATTCATCATTTATTGGGTATCGTTTTCCGACCTCTGCACTGAGAAGCATTGCCGTAGACTCATGACCATCAATTACGGTTCCAATACTGTTACCTACTTCGAAATCCGCTGAAACTTGGTTGTATTGAAGTTGGGTGTCAAAGTAGGTTCCATCCTTCATATAGACAGTTGCTGTTCCTCCAATTCCAAAACCTTTTGCCGTATATGTTCCGGCAACATTGAAAGCCGACACATCCACTTCCATACTATTGTATTGAATGGTTGCACCATAAACGACAGTGCCGAAATCATTTTCGGTTGTCGCTAGATCATACCCTATCTGGAAACCGGTGTTTGACGACTCATATTCTGCTGAATCTTCACGGGCTGTACCGTAACCATTACTCCTAGAAAATACTCTGCTCCAGTAAGGGGCATTGGAGTCGACTGTACGACGCTCATACAGAGTCGGCGCTCTTGTAAATCCATCTAGCAAAGCAATCGGTGCAGCCACTAACATAACACTGCTAGCTGCGTGTTTTCTTGTGACGGAAAAAGTTGTATCCGTACTATTGAAAGTCAGTTCGTAATCGTAAGCCCCTGATGATTGGGGATTCCGCATAATTTCAAATGCTGAAGACGAAGCTGTTCCCGACACATCCACAATGACAATAGCCTTGTCTTCTTCACCCCCTGTCTGTGTAGAAACATCTCTGATGTCCAGTTGTGTTGTCCCGGTAACATTGTTAACGATATTGATTAAGTCTGCGGATCCTGTATAGAAATTTGCATCCAGCTTAATGATCCCTCCTCCGACGAGGTTTGATCGGAATGTTACGCCGTCTTGAACAGCACCATTTTGAAGAGAAACCGTTCCTTTAAGATCAAAGTCCGTCGCATCCACATGATTATCAGACCCACTGAAACTTACGGTGGCTTGATTACCGATTACGATCTTCTCCCAGTTCAACCATCGTTCTTGTGTCATAGTTGCTGAGAATGTACCTCCATTAAACGTCAAAATGTCTTCAGGTTGCGTGTTACCACTATCATTCCCTCCATCTAATATTGAAGTTCCAAATGTCGGTTCGGCAAAGGTTAGGGTATCAACTCCTGCTCCCAACCTAACTGCTCCAGAGATTGATGCACCGGAATTTACATTCACAACAGAAGCCCCCTCATCGTTACGAATGGCGATTGTTCCGGTAATAACAGCTCCTGAATTTAGAGTGATATTGGTCGCTCCTCCGTCAGTCAGTGTGTCGATGGCCGCACCTTGTGTTCCTCCTGTGACTGCGCCTGCTAGCGCAATGCTAATTGCTCCTGAACCAGTGTTCTGAGCATGTATAGCGCTCGCACTCTGACTCTGAATAGTTCCATTCAACATAATTGACGTTGGTCCAGAGCCATTGTTTATCGACCGTACTGCGTGGCGAATCCCGGAAACATTGTTCGCAGAGATAGTCACACTTGTAACATTCGCTCCGGCATTAACGTCTATGCTTCCCGCGTTCACATTTGCGTTACCAACGGCAGTTGCCGTAACTGTCGCTGAGGTGGTCACAGCTATTGTTCCACGACCGAGATTTTCGACATCCAAGGCAACGGATCGATTTCCAGTGACATTACCTGTCGTCGTCACGCTAACGTTACCGGTTCCACCAGCATTCTTCGCGACGACACCTCCCGAAACAGATGTCGCGTTTACTGTAATACTTCCGCTCGTCGTCGCAGCATCAATCCCTACCGTTCCTCCGGACGTTGATCCGGTAGCATTAATCGTTACCGAGCCATTCGCTCCGGTATTCTTCGCTACGATACCATTACGTCCACCAGAGGTTGTAGACGCATTAACGCTGACTTGTCTGCCACGACCTTCCGCTTCAATCGCTATTCCAGCTGCATTACTCGCAACGACATTTGCTGCAGTTATTGTTACATTTCCGTTTCCAGTGGATGAAGCTTTTATCGCAGCCCCGGCCCCGGTTAGAGTCGCCGTACCCGTTAGCTGAACTGAAACAGCTCCGTTCCCTGTGGTTGAGGCCAGAATTACGCCGCTGGCTGTTCCAGAAGCCGTTAAGGCACCTCCATTGGCTTCTTGGGTAAACGTAACTGATGCTTTTCCGGACATAGATATCGCCACATCGGAACTCACCGAAACCGTCGCCGATCGAGTAAGGTTAGCAATCAGATTTTCGTTTCCACGAGCAATGATATTTTCTAAACCTGTAATTGCACCAGAACAGTTAAAAGTTCCTGCAGTCGATGTTCCTTGACAGTTAGTAACACCCGGTATTCCAAGCAGTCTGAATGATTTGGTAGTGGAATCGAAACTTAGCGTGTAGACGTACCCACCAGACCGAATACGAGTTGGATCTAGTGTCAATGCATTTGAGGTGACTGTTCCAGTAACGGTTATTATGGAAATTGGGTTTTCTGTTCGATTCGAATTATTAGAAGGCGTAATGTCTCTTACGTTTAATTGTTTTCTACCTGTCATACTGCCTCGAACGGTGATTGTATCTGAGGCACCGGTTGCAAAGTTAACGTCGATTACAATAGTTCCTGTTACGTTATTTCCTAGCGTGGTGAAGTTTCCGTTAGTTATAAGGCGATCATTCGTGTCACTATCTTGGAGTGACAAAGTTCCTAGTAGGCGAAGTTCCTCAGCAGTCACTGTATTGGATGCGTTGAATTTAAGCGTTACACCGCTTGCGACAGTTATTCTTTCCCAATTTCTTAAATTAGCTGCGACTGCCGTTACGGTTCCTGAACTGAATGTTAGACTATCAGTCGAACGATCCGTAGATACATCTTCACCACCATCTAAACGGATTGACGAGTTAAACTTCGTACTATTAAAGGTCAGCTGATCTGCACCTCCACCCAGTTCTACATCGCCTTTAAGCTCGGCAGTATTGTTGACCGTGATTACGGAAGAACCGTTGAGATTTTTGATAGATTTTTGTCCTCCTATATCTCCTCCATTGATGACTATTGTCGTTGTCCCACTACCTGCTTTTGTGTTAATCGCAACTCCTTGGTCGCCAGACGTGATATTTCCTGACACCGTGACTGAAACATTTCCTTGACCCTCCACAAAAGCTCTTATCCCGTCTGTTTGTCCGGTGATCGCACCTGACGTTACAATTGAGATGGATCCCGTTGTTGTGGTTTTCGCTTCTACGCCGTGTTTAGCTCCGGTGACTCCGGCGACAGCAAGGTCAATATTATCTCCAGAATTGATAACCTCAATACCCGAGAATGCCCCTGCATTTGCCGTTGAACGCACGAGTTTAGTTGCTGTGGCTGTAATCGTTCCCGTGTTGGTATGATTGATGAAAATACCTCGTTTTTTACCCGTCACTTGACCGACATTCAGTAGAACAGTACCAGAGCCTGTCTTGCTGACATAAACGCCATCGCCTCGAATCCCAGTGACATTACCTGTTGCATTTACAGTTACTCTAGCACCACCCTTATCGTCAACGAAAACACCGTTATGCCCACTTAAACTGCCATTACTCACTACTGTAACGGATACAGCGCCACCGCTAGCATCATTATTGAGAAATATTCCGGCATGTTTATCGCCTGATCCATTTGCCGTAACTGCTCCATTTGCTACTACGGAAATCGCTCCACCAGCAAAATTACGAACATCAATCCCATTAGTGCCAGCAATAAGTGCTGAAGCTGTAACTGAGACTCCACCTGAGCCTGTCTTATTGACATAAACGCCATCGCCTCCAACACCAGTGACATTGCCTGTTGCATTTACAGTTACTCTAGCCCCACCTTTATCGTCAATAAATACGCCGTTATGTCCACTTAAACTGCCATTACTCCCAACTGCAACGGATATAGCTCCACCGCTAGCGTCATTATTCAGAAATATCCCGGCATGTTTATCACCGGATCCATTTGCTGTAACTGCTCCGTTCGCGACTATAGTTATAGTTCCTCCGGTAAAATTACGAACATCAATCCCACTAGTGCCAGCATTAAGTGCTGAAGTTGTAACAGAGACACCTCCTGTGCCTCTATTCAAAGCGTAGATTGCGGTCGCACTGCTTCCTGTTACGGTTCTGCTAGCCGAAACAGTGACTGATCCAGTTCCCGAACTTTGATTGAAGGTCGTAATTCCACTTTTTCCTCCGGAGACAGTTCCGGTCGTGCTTACTGTCACACTGCTACCTGACCCCCGAGCTTCAATCGCCGTTGCACTGGCATTATTTGCGTTGACCTGAACGGCTCTAACGCTGACTGCTCCGGTTCCAGAAGAAAACGCCCGCACCGCTGTTCCTGAGCCTTGTAGATTGGCCGCTCCCGTCAATGTGACGTTCACTGCACCATTTCCAGTTGTCGCCGCATCTATAGCGCCTGAAGCATTTCCAGTGGCGTTAATTGATCCGCCGTTGGCCGCTTGCGTGAACGTGACGGCGGCACTTCCTACCATGCTTATAGCTTTGAACGACGAAACCGTTACCGTTGCGCCACTTGCCAGCGTTGCCGATATGTTTGTGTTGCCTGTTTTTGAAATGTACTCGGGTGTCGAAATAGTTCCCGCACAACTGAACACTCCCGTAACCGAGCTCGATTCCGTACACCTTAGGACACTGCGAGCCGAATTAAGCTCAATGTGCTGATTACTCGTTACAGTGATCGTATATTTGTATCCGCCCGCTAAAAACTCGTTGTTCTCTAACGAGAATACAGAGGCGTTTTGACCGGTTCCGGTTAGCGATAGGATCCGAACTTTTGTATCAACCACATGTTGGGAGCCACTGGGAGTTACATCATTCAATCTGATTTTTATGTTGCCAGTTACCGTTCCCGAAACGACAACTCGGTCGGAGGTTTTGGTTGTGAAATTGACATCGACGTGGATCACCCCACTACCAGATAGATTTCCTGCAATATCGAGATGGTCGCCAACAGTTCCGTCTTGAAGAGATAGAACGCCATCAACGACAACACTATCGAATCCCAAATCTTGGCCACTACCCGTTCCTTTACCAAGGAACTTAGCAGTTCCACTTGAACTTATTTTTAGAGTTTCCCAGTTGGTGAAATTGGTGGCTGTTACTGTCCATGTTCCGGAATTGAAGTTTAGAACATCGTTATCACTCGTATGACTCCCGCCATCTATTTTCTGAGACGCGCCTAAAGTATAACTTCCACCATTGAACTTTATCTCGTCGTTGCCTTCTCCGAGTTTGACGAAGCCGACCAGACTTGCGCCGGAGTTGACGGTAACAGTCGTGGCGATTCGTGCGGCAGCTTGGTTCTTGGTAACGACTATCGCTCCCTTACCGGTTGTTCCAATTACCGAACCGCTATTCAGGACAATGGTCGCGGTTGGAGAGGCCGTAGACGACGTATTGGTATTGTCAATTTTTATTGCCGCGATGTCTTTGCTTGTTGAAGATCCCGTTGCTTTTACCGCACCCGCCGTGGTTATGCTGACAGGGCCGTTGTTCGAGTCTATATTGATGGCATAGTATCCACTGCTCGTTACGTTCTTTGTTGAAACAGTTACACGCCCGCCGACATTTCCTTTAGAACGTATAACTGCCGTTGCCCCGGTATTAGTATTATTTATATCCCCCGTAGTCGTTATCGTAACGACATTTGTAGTTGTGGAACTGGTAGTTTGATAGGTCTGAATTGTTCCTGAGGTGTGTGTTCCTGTCATATCTCCTGTAACTGAGATCGTCGCGTTGCCAGAGTGACCTATATCAATTGCCTTTGAACGGGCGCTAATAGTTCCAGACGTATTTACTGTTACATTTTTACCAACAAGGGAAATTGCGGGCAATCCGGTACCTGCCGTTCGCGCACTGAATGAATTTGCACTTACACTTATGTCACCACGAGTAAATATATTAGCAATTTGTTCAGCAGTTACAGTCCCTGTTGACGAGAAAGTAAATGGTCGAGTACCTTGCAATGATACGAAATTAACCAATTTGTCGTTAACCGCGGCAGAACCTACCGAAATTGTGATTGGATTACTACCACCACCAGTATTTACGACCGCAATCCCTCGGGCGTTTGACCCTGAACCAGTGTGATCGATCCGCCCAACGTTTGCAGATATCGTGGCGTCTTTGACAGTAAATTGAATGGCCCTCGAATTATCGTTCGAAACAGAAATAGAACTTACGTTGATGTTTATTACCGAAGAAACAGTTACCGAACTCGTATTAGCTTCATCGTTATTGATTGAAATTCCGTGTTTTCCTGAAGCGGTGATGTTTCCAGCCGTGATCGATACGTTGCCTTTACTCCTCGTCCATATACCCCCGCCGCCTGCCGTTATATTTGCCGTGCTAATTGTGATGTTGGTGGCTAGTGTTTGTCCAGTGAAATCGAGATATCCTGCTGTTCGCGACGTTCTTATTGCATAGTTGGACGAAGCTGTTACCGAGATATTTCCGTTGACTGATATCGTGATCGGAGAATTTCCTGCGTCTACATAATCGTTATTGCCAAATCTGGAAAAGACCCAGATAGCAGCCGGCACAGCTGCAGTGGCCTCAATATTTTGACCATTCGCCGACTGAGAGAATGTTACGCCGGCGGCGCCAAATGAATCAACAACATGGGTAAAAATTGCAACAGTACCAGTTGAGACATCAACATTTGTAGCGGAACCCAAATTTACGTTAATGTTGCCCGCATTTCTGCCCCAGTCATTTTCTCGACGAAAACTAACTGTTCTGGTGATGCTAGACCGAGTACATGTATGTGTTACCGTTCTTGTTGCACTATTATTAGTCTTCGTGCAAGTCTGAGCGTATGCTACCCCCCCCCATCAAACTAATTGCAATCACTGAACCAAGTGCTAATGAAGAAACCGAAAATTTTAAACATCGGAACGTAGAAGGAGCAATGCTTGGAATCTGACCAGCACAACAAGAGATTCTACCACCGACAGAACAATCGGGCATAAATTCGACACTCGAACCTTGGTCGATCTGTGGATTAGCATTCGAAATAGTCATGATAATTGATCCTTAATCAAAGATTCGATTTTGAAACCGGCAGGTGACTCAAACGCCCTGAGCAGGTTGTCGAAAAACACAACCAATTTACGGCATACCTAGGCTAACTATAGCATACAAATTATTCTACGGGGGGGGGGGGTAGAAAAAAGTGGTATAGTTCTATTAGCACGTAGACCTCCAAAAGACAAAAAATTAGTTATTTTGCAAACCGATTCGGGGTACAGTCAAGTCGAACTTCCGAACAACTGCGCTAACTTCAATTATTCAGCGTTCCCGTTTAGTCAACTTTTAAGTCACCAAGTTTCTTTCAAATTTGTGGACTCGAATCTAGTGCCTAGATGTGGGAAGGCGATAGGTTGTTTACGTCAGTTTGATGATATAAGTTGGAACTATAAGGTGAATCCTCTGACATTTAGAAAAGAAATTATCAAGTTATTTACACATTTCGTTCAAGAAACTACTTCGCACTCTTCGTTCTATTGAAATCATCGCATAGCCTATGTAAATTGTCAAAGTTTTAAGAACAAGGCGGCATATGCGTGAAATGTCAGAAAGAATGGCCTGTTGATGAAATGGAAAGCGAACATATAACGCCTTGGAGTTTAGGCAGTGCAACCATTCTCACTAATCTAAAGACCTTGTGCAAGGATTGTAATCATCGTAAGGGCGCGAAGTAACCTCCAAAATCGTGATACTCCAGAATCGCTCATTCGTCAGTTTTTTGGATAAATGAATATATAATCCTTTTAAGTATAGATTGCGCCGACGATAATGTGCTCAGAACCCAGATAATCATTGACTTTATCCGCCATTAGAAATCTGAGGTCGGACGATCCTTGATCCAACTTTCAAAGAGGGGATCCCCAATTCTCCATTCACGATCCCATTTGTCTACTATCCCTAGCCTAGAGAGGCGAGCAATCGCCGCCTGTAACGCAGACTTTGTCGGCGTTCTACTTGTAGTTAGGTCTTCTATGAACTGAGACCCGCTATTGCCGTAAATATTGTCAATGCGCATTGCAAGCATGCGAGCGACTATGCGTTGATTTGAATTCAAGTCGAGCCAGAGTTTATTAAACCCGAATTCCATTGCGAGGTCTGCTTGCACAGCGTCAATTGCATTGGTTTCCGATAAGTCAGGGTTAATTGCTATTTTTATCAACCAGCGTTGGAAAAAGAGAGGATTTCGATTGAAGCGTCTGAAGATGGTTAAAGCCTCGTTCAATTCGATCTTCGCCTTCGAAGCCCTTCGGAAGGCTTTTAGTTGATGTTCTACAAACTTATCCTCCATCTCCGGAAGGTCAATCGGCGTTGCAAACCGAAAGAATGGGGCATCTCGAGCGGAAAAGACTTGCCGAAGTCCAACTTGCGACGAGCCTGTAAAAACAGCAACCAATCCATCGGCTCGTTTATCGAGACTTGTCCTCAGAGCTGCGATTACGGCTGCCGCTTTGTCAGCTTTTTCAAGCTCTTGAAATTCATCAAACAATAGGAATGCGGGTTTACTGTCACTGGCCAAACGCTCACAGTATTGGTCAAGTAGCAGTAAGTGTTCTTTGGGTGCTTTACCATTGAACTTGGATAAGTCGATCTCCATTTCAGTTGTTCCATCAGGAGATTTGATTTTGAACTTTGGCGCAATATCGCTCGCAATCGACTTCACACGGTCTACAAAAGATCCCGCACGTAGAGCGCGATCAAACTCGTAAAGCAGAATCGAAAGTGGGGAGTTTAGTGTTTGCCAGAGGCTAGCATAAACAACGCGGTGGCCGTTGTCCTCAGCCATCGGTGCGAGGTCATGTGTCAAGAATCTCGTTTTGCCAGTTCGTCGCGGACCGAAGATACTGACTCCTTGGATTGGTCCGTTTGCAAGCAGGCTATAAACCTTTTGTGCAAACTCTGTCCTAGGAAAGTGCCAGTCAGCTTTGCTCATAATCGTTACACTCCGTTTCTATGAAAGTATGCATAGACACATACTAATGGAAACCTTAACCGATATGTCTATATTCTCAGTGTGCAAATCAGATAAAAGGTCTCTCAATTTGCACATTCTTAGTACAATGCCAGACAGCACGCTAATAGTCAATGTTTTTCGATTCTAAATAATTATGCATGAACACATACTTATGAATACCAGCCATCAGAGTGTAACTGTATTAGTTTGAACATACTAACTTTTTTGTATGTACAAGATTAACTATAGAATCGTGAAAATTATGCATATGTATATCTTTATACATAAGTATGCATGCACGCATACTTATGCATACTAGGGACATCCGTAAGGCCTTACCGTGTTGTATGAGCCCTACAAACCTACTCCACAATATCTATCCGAAAAACTGTTTCAATCCGTTTAAGATGCTAGAGGCTATCTTAGGCAAGAATGACTTACCAATATGGTCAAAGAGTCAACAAACTAAACTAGAACAGATTAGAGAGTTGCGCAACGCAATTGCTAAGATACCATACGAATGAATTGCATTCGAGCGCAATTTAATCTATATGTTAGGTATGTAACAGTCTAAGGGCCACCATGTCTGACAATCCAAAAATCTCTTTTGACCTCAAGGAGTACATTCATGGTATGGAGGCACGAATCCTTGAAGATAGCAAACAACGCCATGAGAATCGTGAGAAAGTTACGAACACGAACTTTAAATCTCTTGAGGCCGTCAGCGATGCGCGGCAAAAAGCCGCTCGCGATCATAACAACAGCACTCGATGGTTGTTGATTACGTTGGTCGCTATTGTAGGTTTAGTAATCGCATACGTGGAGTTTAAGAATAATTCGTCTCGCAGTCCAGCCGCTAGCGAAATTAATATTGCCCAGAAAGACTAATTGCTCGCAAATGCAATTCGCTTACAACTAATAACGAAGAAGAATGAAAAACACAAAAGCCTGCTGAGAGCTAAGGACGATAAAGATGAGAATTCTATACAATTGGCCGCAAAGTGCGAGATCACAACAAATCTCCCATTTTGGTTCCCTTCTTCGCGCCATTCGGCTATTCTTTCGTACGCAAAGTAAGAACAAGTTATACGGTTAGTCCAACGCAGTTGCCTAAACCAAAGCTCCGACGTTTAGTCATCCGGTAATTATTTGGTTATTCTAACAGCGGCAACTTTATCGCGATTACTCAGTTACAATGGGAGTCTTACTACGTGCTCATCTCCTAAAGAGTAATTGAACAAATTCTAACTCTTTTCTTCTAGTTCCTTGTTTTTTAAAAATTTCCCGTTCAACAAAAATTGGAAAACTTGATGTAATATTGCTCTAGTCTAGGGATTTCAAAAGATTATTCCGAAAGCTAGACGACGGGTAATCTAAATCCGATTACCCGCGAGCGAGGCCTATTCAATGATCGAGTTCATACTTAGCCGCACGATGGTGTTTTCGAAATTCTACAAAGCAAGTTTGTTGAATCTGCTGTCAATTATATAATCGCCTATGAATACAGTTTTCAAGATCAAAAAAATGGACGTTCAACTATCAGACTTGCCTAGCCATATTCTGGACTGGTACAAAGATAATGCGCGTGAACTGCCGTGGAGAATCTCTCCACGAGACAGGAAGCGAGGAAAGCGCCCCGACCCCTATCACGTATGGTTGTCTGAGATAATGTTGCAACAGACAACCGTCAAACATGCAATCCCTTATTACAAAGAATTTATACAGCGTTGGCCCACAATTCGTGATCTCGCGAAAGCGAACGAAGACGACGTTTTATCAACTTGGGCCGGGCTGGGATATTACGCTCGTGCTCGTAATCTCTTGAAATGCGCTCAGACCATTGCATTAGGTAGCGAGTTTCCCTCTGATCCAACTGAACTAATAAAGTATCCGGGGATCGGTGAATACACCTCTAAGGCAATAGCATCAATTGCATACGGCAAACCTTACCTAGCGGTTGATACGAACGTCGAACGTGTTTTTTCAAGAATTCTCGCCTTAAAACAAGATTGGAAGGAAGCAAAACGCGTTATTAAGAAGTTTGCGACTCAAATAGTTCCTCATGATTTGCCAAGCGAGTATTGTCAGGGTTTGATGGATTTAGGAGCTACAGTTTGTACTCCAAAACAACCGAAATGCTCCGCATGTCCAGTTCAGCAGTTCTGCCGAGCTTACCGAGAAGGAAATAGCGAGTCTTATCCGAGAAAACCCCCAAAGGTGCAACGTCCAAATCGGTATGGGCTGGCATTTTTTCTAGTTGATGGTAATGAAGTTCTTCTAGAACGTCGCAACGAAAACGGATTGTTAGGTGGTATGTTAGGTTTCCCCTGTACCGAATGGAAAAGCAATAAGACTTCCGTAGATGAGAATCAACTCCAACATTTCGCGCAAGCCGATTGGCAAAATATTGGTGACATCAAACACACCTTCACACACTTCACTTTAAACTTGGCTGTCTATGTCGGACAGCTACAGGATGACAGACCAGACGGAATATGGAAGCCCATAGAAAAAGTTACAGGATTGCCGACGTTGTTCAAGAAAATTCTAAGTCTCGTAACTACTTCTAATGCGGAGGTTTTTCAATTCGAAGAGGCGAATTCGTGATTTTTGAGAAGATTTTGGTTGAAACTGTTTTTCTAATTGTATAATGGGACTATCCTTTTGGAAATTCGTTATGTCCCTTTTTGTTAGCGAATCGATAAAACTCTAATGGAGTCTACAATCGTGAATTCATGGCTTATCCGAATATTGGAAATAGCATCCGGTGAGTGCTATCCTCAAGAGCAAGCCCGTTAGCGCATTGGCGCTTCTCGTCAAAAAACTTTGATTGTGGGTGTTATCCTCGGAGCATCGTATGAAGAAAGAAGAAAAACCCCTTGTTATAATGGTTTCATCGACAGTTTACGATAAATCGAAGCCTGCATCACATTTTCACAACATCGACGGATTCCTACGTCCACGAAGTAAGGATGTCAGAGAAAGGAACAATTCCTATCAACCCAGAACTTCATAATTTTGAAAATTGCTTAACCGCTGTATCAAAATGCGATCTTTTCCTTGGAATTATAAGTCCTTTTTACGGTACAGGAATAGTAGAAAAAGACTCTCATTTAATAACCCATTTCGAACTTCTTCGGTCTATTGAACTTAAGAAACCGAGGTTCATGCTGTGTCATTAGAGTGTCGTAATTGCGCGTACTATTCTCAACTCTCTAAGTTATAATGGAGTCAGCCTGAAGGGAACCAAGGGACGCGAAAAGTTAAGACTTCTGAGCAAGTCATATATTAGCGACTTAAAGACAATTGACATGTATGAAAGTGCCGTTCAGGATAATACTCCCGTAAGGGAAAGAATGAATCATTGGGTTCAAGAATACGAAGAGGGATTTGAAGTACTAGATTTTGTGAAAGCAAATTTCGATCCGAAAGGCCATAATCGGGACTACCTAGAAAAGGTAACTAAGCAGAAACACATTCGCAACCGTGGGGACGCAAATGACTGAAGTACGTCAATTTGATGAACATATCTCGGATTCGAGTCACTTATACTTGGTCGTTGACGATATATCGGATACGGCCCTGATTGCGAACACCGTTTGCGCGTTTCTTAACTCGGAGAGCGGCGGAAACGTTTATGTTCCGATTAACTCAGGATTTCCGCAAATTGAGGAAAAAGACGACGAACTTAGAAGATACAGCAATCTATGTGAAACCGTGCGAGAGATGATCGATCCCCCTACACTTTACTCGATGTCTGTTAGAGATTCCGAATCAGGAAAGCTCCTAGTGATCGATGTTCCTTCAGGTGCAGACAAGCCCTACCTATCAAATGGGTCGTTCTGGATAAATGATGATAGAAAAATCCGTACTGCTGGTCGAACTGACCTTAATCAAATGATCGATTATACTTCATTACGTGCTCGACGATGGGAACGAAGAAAATCTTTAGTGGAGGAAGAAGATATTGATTACGACTTGGTGCAACAAGTGAGAATAGATGCCGAAAAATCTGGACGACTTGCTCTCGATCGAAACGTACAGTTGCCACTTGAGATTCTTCGCGATCTTTCTTATTGGAGTCCGGGAGGTTTTACCAACGCAGGCACCGTCCTTTTCGGCAAGTATCCGGAAAGATGGTTGCCTCAAGTTCGATCTCATATTTTGTTTGTCAATGACAAGAAAACAGACGACGAAATTTTCTCAGATTGGCATGAAGGATCATTGCTGACAAATGTAAAGCAAATGTATCGAAGACTGACCTCAATGAATCTTTCCAAATCATACTTTAATGGAAATTCTCTAAGCCGAACAGACATACCCAAATACGATCCTTTCGTTCTGAGAGAAGCTTTAGTTAACGCTATTGTTCATAGAGATTACACGGCGTTGGCTAGCGGGCTTACTGTAACCGTGTATCATGACAAAATAGAATTTTGGAACCCAGGCCAGTTGAACGAAAATTTATCTCTAGACGATCTGACTCAAACCCATCAGTCATTTCCGAATAATCCAGATATCGCCTATGCCTTCTTTCTTTGCGGTTATATGGATCGAATCGGACGTGGAACGCAAAAAATTGTGGAAACTTGCAAGAATCTAGGCGCTCCTCTGCCCGTATGGAAGCAAGATTCCTCTGGAGTAACCTTGACTGTTTACGCGTCGTTCACTGAACGTTAGTCGAAAAAATCTCGTTCGGCATTTTTTTTCTCCGTAAGAAGAATCAATTACCGTTTGCTCTAACCTAAGGTTAGAATCTCGAAGAGTGGTAACACCTAGTGTCAGCGCTCGACCTTTCGTAGTATTTGAAGTCTTCGCTGACGATACGCTAACTAGCTAGGAATGCGTGGAGCTCTTGAAATGAAGATACACGACTCAAATTTCTACGGAGACTGGTGTGTAATAATCCTATAGGACGACATTCATTCAAAAATTGGCAATTCTAGAGACGCTTGAGGTGGAGCACATCGATATGCCCACGAAATCAAGATTTCCTTGTATCTCAGTGCCGTACTTTCGCATTATGCAACAGTCTCGTACGTTGAATAGATGCGATGACATATCGAAAGTTGCGTGAAGTGCTTCTTCAGGTATTGGTTCTCGGTAGTCAATAGATACCAGTTTAGATTCGACCGTCTTCTCTCTTCATCCGAATCGAAAGAATGGCAAAACTAATTTCGACCATACTGAGATCTGAAAACTGAACAGGTATCCAGTTCTCAAACGATGTCACAAAAAATATTCGCAATTCCGACGATAGTATCCTTTTTGGTGCGCAATCTATTGGAATCAGCAATGTTGAATCATCACATTTCCCGTCGATAAACATACGCCAAAGACTACATTAGTGTTTTATTCGTTCAAGTTGACTCGATTCAGGGCTGCTTTTTCGGATAGGGGTAAAGATAGAATAGAATGGAAGACTTGGTTTAAAAATGCTCTAAGACTGTTGCATAATGCCGAATCAGTCTAAACATCTGCAGTTTGCCACAAATTCGAATTCGTCAGAATACGATTTCAGCTTTTTTAAGGTTGAGAATCGCCGTATCTCGGCGGATTTTCTTTCAGTGAACGGATTGTGCAACTGTCTCACATTTTTCTTTCTGACCAACATAGTTTGCCAAACACTTAATTCTTGTGTGCAATCTCCATAATTCTCTTTGCAATTCAAGGTGTTCTATGGTAAATTTTGCACATCCCACAAAGATATATTGGGCTTGTTGGAAAGGCGACGGATTCGTATCTCATGTGTCATAATTCGTTAGCGTACCATCAAATTTAGTACATGCGCTTCGATTCTTCAAGAATGGAATAATTAATAATGGCCGTGCACAGTAAAATTTCCTCTAGGATCGCGACTGCGAAACAATCTTCGGTCGGGGGGGGGTAGACAATTGTTTAGTCAATCTAACAAACATATCTCAATGTCATCATCTGGCATAGGACGTGGAATTCTAAGTTCTGTTCCTCCATTAGCGATAACAGGGCTGGCGAGTTTAGGTCTATTTACTGCTCCGGCTTACGCGGGTTGTACTCAGAATTCTTCGACAAAGGTTTGGACTTGCTCAGGTGACTTACCCAACGAATATAGTTTCACCTCTACGACTTCTTCCATAACAGTTAATTTAACTAGCACCGCGTCGGCAAGCTACCAGTACGGAAGTAATTATTCATATCCGTTGTTTTCAATGACGACAAGTGGAGGGAATATAACTTTTTCTCAGGCAGCAAATGGCGGAAATTTCTCTCACCCACACGGAATCATTCATGCTCGCGCAGGAGCATCGGCTAATTCTACGGAAACTGGAGCGATTTCTATCTCCGTAAACGGAAGTTTGCAACCTGGCTATAGTGAAGTTTTCGCTATTTCTGTTTCCAATAAAAGAACAACGACTTCCAAATCATATCAGTCAGGCGATATTACCATAACCGCCAACAGTATAAGTTCAGGTGGTGGAGGAATCACTGCCAGTGGAGGCGGAGGGATTACGATTTCAGCCAGTTCGATCAGGTTTAATGGAGGATATGGCGTAAGCGGTGTGCATGCCAAAACATTCTCTTCCAATGACCCGGTGATTATAACGGTTTCGTCAGTAACCGCAGACAGTTCAATTGGTTACCTTGTTTCGACCAATCAATCCGGTGGAAACTTAACTATAAGTACTGGCACTTTGTCTGGAGCAAATTATGGTGTACACGTTTATCACGGAGGATCAGGGCAGATCAACATAACGACCTCAACTATTGCCATTGGTGGAGATTCCTTATACTTTAACGCGGGAGTCCATGTTACACGATCAAGTTCAGGCACTCATGGCTTAACGAATATAAGGGTTGGCGATGTTACGTCGAACATTCAAGGGCAAGGGATATATTTCAAAGGAACACAACCCACTAGTTCTGTAACAATAAGCACGGGAGGAATCCGAGTACAGTTTGATGGCATCAAAGTTAACGCTGGTGGAGAAGTGACAGTAAGTGTTGCTCCGTTGTCGAGCGGTTCAACTTCGGATATCAATACCGGCAGTGCTGGAATAAGTGTGTCTGGAAATTCCGCCATAACTATAAATGTTTCAGGTACTATTAGCGCAGGTAAAAACGCACTTGACATCAAAGGTTTATCAACATCTGCTGCAACAAATATAACAATTTCCGCAGCAAGCTCTCAGTCCAACAGTTTGGCTGTCGTTAAAGCCGTTATGAGCGGTGGGGCGTTATCAATATCGACAGGTAATCTTTCAGGTGGAAACCACGGTGTTGACGTCTCTCATCTACAATCTGGTGCTGTTACGATTTCAACCGGGGCGATAGCTACGAATAGTACAAGTTCTGGAGCCATCGTTGGTATCAAAGTTAATCGTGGGGCATCAAGCACAACCACAAGCATCACGGCCGGAAACATAACAAAAGCAAAAAATGGTATTGATGTCACCGGCGGTGGTAGTTCAGTTACCATAAGTGCTGCTACCATAAGCGTAGCTTCAAGAGGAATTTGGGTTAGCACTACAGGGGCAGTCACAATTGGATCAAAATCGTCTTCTGCATTACTCAAAGTAACGACAACTGACGGAGGCGGTAATGAGGCTATTGTTCTTCGACGCGGTACCGCTGCCACAGGAAATATTTCAATATCTATGTACGACGGTACCAGCCATAAACCCGTAACTTCAGTATACAATAGCGGTGCGGGGAATATTTCATTCTATTCGTCAGGTGCGTTGACAACTCGTGGAAATCGTTCTTGGACGGCGTTAGTACTGCGGAATACAAGATCATCCGGAGGAAATATAAGTGCTACGGTAAAAAATATTGATTCGAAGTGGGTCGGAATATATACAAACAATGCTGGTAGCGGCGGCACAACAATATCAGTCAACGGAACCATAGACGCTCACAGACATGGAATTTTCGCATACGATAGACTGTCAGGAGATATTTCAGTTTCTATAGCATCAGGTGGTCGCATTATTACAGATAGTAATGGACGAAGAGGCATAAGTGTCGCAAAAACATATTCCAGTGCAAGTGGTAAAGTAATAATTTCTGTTTTGGGTTCGATTTCATCTGCTCGTGAAGGAATCTACGCTGTGTCTAGAAAAGACAGTGTATCTATTACGGTGAGCGGAAATATTACTGCGGGCAATAATACGAGTGTTTCGGCCAATGGTCGGGCAGCAATGAGAGTATACACTATACCCCAAGGGACCAACAACCTATCCGCTACCATTACAATAAATGGTGGAATAATAAGCGGTGGAGGTACCTCGGGTTCAAAAAGTATAATACATAATTCGGGTATTTCAGTTGTTACTCTAAATAGTGGTACCCTCGTGGATAAAGTCGAGTTACGTTCCGAAAACGACAGTTTCACAATAAATGGAGGAACTCTAGCTGGAAATACAGACCTAGGTACTGGCAACGACAGATTTATAATTAATGGCGGAACAATATCAAGCGGAGTTACGATTGACGGAGGTGCAGGAAACGATACTTTAATCATGAATTCTGGGAGTACGCTGACGACGAGTACCTACACTAATTTTGAAACCTTTCAAATTGGCCCAAATGTTACCTTGTCGTCCGTAGCACTTAGTTTTAGCAACACCGTTGTTAATGGCACGTTGGACGTGTCAGATAACCAAAAGGGGCAAAACTTTACACCAACAACTAACCTGAGCGGTTCCGGTGTCATTGTTCTGGATGCCCATTTAGGTACCAATCCGGCTGTTGACAGTATTACTTTGACAGGTAATTTATCTGGTAGTCTAAAAATACGTTTAATTGACCGTAGCCCGGCAGGAGAAACGCGTTCCGCTGGCCCATTTACTATTTTCACTGTTGATGGAAATGTTGTTGGTGCTGGACTGTCTCTTGAAAATGGACAATTTAATTCTGGAAACTTCAAGTATACCTTGACGTACGTAACCGGCAACAAATTGTATAGGATAACAGGTGAACGTGCGACGCTTCGTTGTATTGAAGGAGCTACGGCTGGCGTTTTCGATTGTTCGGGAACTATATCAGCGACTGAAAATATAGCCACAACAGATGCGACAAATATTGTTGCTACTCTAGACAGTACGGCAACGGTCAACGTCTCTAGCAACGTTGGCATCCAGATGAATGGTGCGAACTCGGTAACTTTCACCCAGGAAACGGGAGGGGGAAGTTTAACGGGAACCGGAGCAACAGCCGGACTTGTCCACGGACAAACGACAGGAACGGGCAATGTTTCACTGACCTTAGTTGGAGCCGTCTCATTAACGACGAACAGCACATCTGTCAAAGCCATCTATGCAAAGGGGTCAACCGGAAACATAACTATCTCTGCCCCCGGAGCTCTTACCGTCAACGCTTCAGGTGGGAGTATAAGGGGTATAGAAGCCAAAGCGACAACTGGAAATGTTTCTATCACAACTTCAGCAGCTATAACGGTATCCGGAACAGGAGGTGACGTTAAAGGTATCGTCGCATCGGCCACAACTGGGGACATCTCAATTGTCACTCCGAGCGCAATTTCTGTATCAGCGTCGACAAGTAACGGGATCCCAAGAGTTATTGAAGTGGACGCGACAACAGGTGACGTAACAATCTCGGCATCTGGTGCTGTTACATTAAATGCATCGGGGAGCGGGATTGGAAGAGCCATCGATGTAGAAACGACCACCGGGGATATTTCGATCAGTGTATCAGAGAAAATTACCATAAGTGGGACTGAGTACCCTTATGGAATTCTTGCTATCTCAGATGGGGGAGACATTACAATAAGCACAAAGGGGATAGAGGTATATCAAGGCCGGTATTCTATTTCGGCGAATAATTCGTCTTCTTCTGCGGGGAATATAGACATTACAAACGACGGTCCATTAACTGGGAAGTTTTACATTAATAATTCCGGAAATAATAGTATCACAATTAGCACATCAGGGGCTATAACAGGTTCTGGTCATAGTGCTATTTACGCTAACCATTACGGCAACGGCTCGATTTCAGTAACCCATTCCGGCAATATTTCAGGTGTGAGATACGGCATATATGTCGAAGGGCAAGGTTCTCTAACAGTCAATGTCACAGGTGGCGATATTAGTACTATAGAGGACAGAACTACCCGTGCTGGAGTTTATGTAAGTAATCAATCCGGTGCGACTGGCCCAATCACAGTAAATATAGCGTCTGGGGCCACTATTACGGGCGGAGGAAAAGGTGTTTATGTATTAGATTTTGGTAGTTCTCAGAATATCACAGTTACAGCCTCAGGAACCATAAGTGGTATATTAAGCGATGGAATATTTGTTTCTCAATGGACCAGCGGAAACGTCACGGTAAGTACAAACACAGTGACTTCCAGTGCTGGTAAAGGTATCGTAGTTGCGACACCTCGTCGTGGAAATTCTAGCGGTACTGTATTGACTTCGATTACGCTTGTATCCGGTGCTAGTATAACCTCAAGCGGAACAGGGATCTATGTAATTGGCGGTGGTGGAACTGGCATTAACACGGTGATTTCAGCTTTTGGCTCCGTTACCAGTAATTCGGCTGACGCGATTTATGTCAAACAAACGAGTAGCGGAGGCGGGACAGTATCAATCAGTGCGGCAGGTAATCTAACAGCGAGTGGCCGGCACGGAGTTTACATAAAAGCTGAGGGAAGTGGCGGCGACAAAACTATTACGACAACAGGAACGATTGCTGCCAAGCAACGCGGAATCTATGTAAAGTCGTCTCAAAGTGGTGGAAGCATAACCATATCTGCGACAGGTACAATTACAGCCTCTGGAAAACAGGCCATTGCTATAGAGCCGAGAGGGCCTGGTGCAATGTCTATCACGACGGCATCGATTACAGGTGGTAATTACGGAGTTTATATAGATAGCGGTTACGATCGAGGAACTTCGGGAGATATTTCTGTTACAGTCACTGGCGATATGGTTGTGACAGGAGCAGACACAAACGCTGGTTCGGCTGGGATATTGATAGATATGGAAGGAGATCATAATGGAGATATTACGGTCTCAATCACGGGTGATGTCAACTCGACCGGGTCTGGCATGCGGATCGGACATTACGGGGATTCCTCCTCTGGTGACGTAACTGTAAATATGTCCGGCACTATGACGGCAGGCCGAGACGGTATCGTCGTTTTTGCGTCTGGAAATCACGATATTAGTGTAACCTTCACGGGAACAATGTCTGTTGCGAGCGATGCTATAGAACTCTATTTAGACGATGGCTACAGTGGAAACTTAACCATAGTCGCCAATGGTTCGTTCACCTCAAGCGGCACGTCAGGAACTACAGGACTGAGTGCTTACAACGAATCGTCAGGTAACACCTCTATCACAGTCTCAGGCACGGTAAAATCCGCACAAGATTACGGAGTGTTTCAACGAACTTTCAGTGGTGATGTGACCTTTGTCAGTCAATCTGGAAGTGTCATTGAAGGTAAGAAAGTTGGTGTATGGATTCAGAATAAACGAAGTAATGCTAATAACGCAACTGGCTCTAGTACGATAACAGCTTCGGGTACAATTAAGGGCGGATTGAGTAGTTCAACAGCGAGAAACGGGCTTGAAGTTAGGCATTATGGAACGAACTTAGTTCTATCAGCCGAAGATGTTGAAGGCACCAAGCATGGGATTGAAGCCGTTCACGGAAGAGATGGTAGCACCTCAACTGGAAATTTCACAGTTACGGTAACAGGGGATGTAACTGCTTCCGGAGCGAGTGCTGAATACGGGATTTTCCTCCGTTCGTTCTCAAGCGCACCAACGGTATCGCTTACGATTAACTCAGGAGCGAGTGTAACAGGTGTAGCAGGTGGAATAAAAGTTGAAACTATAGCTTCGAGTGGTACGACGATATCAACCATGGGAGCTATTTCAGGTACACGTAACGGGATCGTCGCTATAAACTCGTCAGGAAACAACTCGCTCACCATTGCAAACGACGTTACAGCAACAGCTTCTGGTGCTAAAGGCCTATCACTTTTTACGAACAACGGAACTTCGACTGTCATAATCAATAGTGGAACAATCACCGCCGAAGTCGCAATCTCAGACGATGAATCTAATACTTCCGTGACAGTTAACTCGGGAGCAACAATAAGCGGAGAGATAAGACTATCTGCCGGCTTAGATGTTCTTACATTTGAAGCAGGAAGCAGCTTTGATCGTACGAAAATACTGGATGGAGGTGAAGATGCTGGTACAGACACCTCAATTGATGTGCTGACTTTGAATTCAGTCAGCGGAGCTATTACAGCGACGCGATTAATTAATTGGGAACGTATCGTGCTTGGTTCCGAAACATCCCTTAGTTTTGATGGAACTCAAACAGTCACAGCAGACGAACTCAATATCTCTGGTACAATATCTTTGGTCGACAGAGAAGTCGGCGATAGTTTAACAGTTTCTGGCAATTTTACCGGCGACGGTGTTATTGCGATTGACGTGGACTTCCTGGCAGGTACTACGGATACCATCTCCATAAGTGGCAACGTCACAGGTACTAAAACGATTAGAATAACTGATATTGCCGATAAAACAGACCGAACTCGCACAGAGACAATTGATGTTATCAGTGTAACAGGTAATGTCACTGCTGATGCATTCAGTATTGGAGACAGCGAAATTGTATCGGGGTCTTATAGGTATTCACTCACCTTTAATGCTTCAACCAAAACATTCACGTTGACAGGTGAAGCTCGAAATATTCAGTGTATTCCCACTATTATCGGTTCAGGAATTTATGGATGTGCTGGAAACGTGGCAGTTGCAGAATACTTTTATGGCACTGGGGCTGTAAGTATTGTTACAAATTTGAGTGCAAACACTACCTCCGAGGTAAGTACTGGCCGGGCATTCCATATAGCTAGTGAAGCCGGTATAACTGTTACACAAGCTGCCAATGGAGGAGAGCTCAAGGGTTCAGGAACAGCTGTTGGCATAATTCTCGCGTCTACAAGCGGCAATGGCAATGTTTCGATTAGCTTAACAGGAACAGCATCTCTAGAAGGAAACGGTAAAACCATTGAAGCTAAATCAACGGGTAATGGCAATGTTGTTGTTAAATCGACTGCTAAAGTGGAAGCAGAGCATCCTGCGGCGACTGCTGTATACGCAACAGGAAAAGGAGCCAGAGTCGAAGTTGATGTCAATGAAGTCGATGCCGGTAGCGTTGGTGTAACTGCCAAAAACGATAACGGTGCAACGATCGTTCAAACCCGAGGCGCGATCACCAGCAGTGGAACGGGTGTCTACGCCTATAGTAAAGCCTCTTCTGTGACTGTGACCGCTACAGGCAGTGTTACCGCAACCAGAAGCGGACTCGTTGCAAGAAATACTGGCACGTCCGGTTCAGTTGCGGTGCGAGCAACCGGAACGATCTCAGCCAATAACGTTTCCATCTATGCCATGAGTAAGGAAGGCAGTGTCAATGTTAATGCTGTTGCTGTCATGGGTAATGGTTCCGGCATTGTAGCCAAGAACACTGGCACAAAGGGAACTGTCAGAGTCGCTACGACAGGTGAAGTTACTACTAGCGGGACTGCTGTCTACGCCACAAGTGAAGAGGGCACTGTTAATGTATCGGTATCTGCTACCAATGGCAATGCCAGCGGCGTTGTGGCGAAAAACGCCGGAACATCGGGTTCCGTAACGGTGACGGCTACCCATACTGTAGAGAGTGACGGAACAGCAATTTACGCCATGAGCAAGGAGGGAAGTGTAACCGTCAGTGCGCTTACGGTAACGGGAGACCGAATAGGGATAGAGGCTAAAAACACAGGCGATGCAGGTTCTTTAGCAATAACATCGACCGGAACGATCACAAGTAATGGAACTGCCGTTGATGCTACAAGCGTAAATGGCGCGATTACAGTTAATCTCGCAGCTGCGACGGGGAACTCAAGTGGATTAGTTCTCAAGAACACTGGCGATTCTGGATCGGTTACTGTAACGACGACTGGATTGATTAAGAGTGACGGAACAGCTATTTACGCCATGAGTAAACAAGGGGCTGTAAATGCAACGATTTCTAGCGTCACAGGTGGAAATTCGAGCGGAGTCGTTCTGAAAAACATCGGAACATCAGGGTCAGTTACTATAAGAGCAACGGGTGCGCTGATGGGAAGTGCAACTGTACTCTATGCTGCAAGTAAGGGGGGAGCGGTCACCATTAATGTAGGTGAGGTCGGGGTTATCAGACCCTCACCACCACCTCCTCCAACGACCGGAACCGGAACAAATACTGGTACTAACACGGGGACAAACACCGGAACGAATACAGGCACTAATACCGGAACAAATACGACACCTCCGCCTCCACCACCTCCCAACTTTGATGCCCACGGAATCATTGCTAAATCCGAAGGAGCGGGAGCCGTCTTAGTAACTCTCACTGGCAACCTTGATGCAACAGGTTCCGGAATACATGCCTATAGTAAATCTGCAGCTGTTACCGTCAATACTCGCCAAGTCAGTGCAACCAAAGATGCGATCATCGCTACAAACTCTGGAGGAACTGGCGATGTCTCCATTACCTCTTCAGGTTCCATTACGAGTCAAAGTGGTGTCGCGATCAATGCCCGAGTCCAAGGGTCTGGAGGCATAGATATCAATGCCAGTGGAGATGTAACCGCTCCAAACGATACCGCTATTTCGGCGTTTGTTGCTGATAGTGGAACAACGCTCGCAATTGATACCGGAGAAGTCTCAGGTCGACGTCACGCTATCGACGCTTGGAGTGCTGGTAATGGCGCAATCACTATTAATCTAAGCGGCGATGTTACTGCCTCGGCATCAAACGCTATTAGAGCTCGACATGACAGTAGCGGTGCCATTAACATTACGACAGCGCATGCAGTACAGGGTGGCTCGACAGGAGCGGCTATAGAGACATCCACTTCAGGGGCTACCACGATTACCCTCAATAGAGGAGCAAATATCTTAGCGAATAGCAATGTTGCGATCAACAATGGCGAAGGCCCTTCTACGATAACCGTGAATTCCGGAGTAACCATTGCAGGCTCTATAGTGCTAGGCGGCGGTGACGATCGACTAACGTTTGCTTCAAATTCCTTTGGATCGTTCGTTCTTGACGGCGGAGCGGGTTCTGGAGATGTTCTCACCATTAACTCAGGTGATGTGGCATTGAGAGCCAACCAGTTCGTCAACTGGGAACAGATAATAATGTCTAATCAAACGAGCCTAGTCGTTCGAGGAGAACAAACACTTAGCGCGAACTCCCTCACACTGACCGGAACGCTCAATATGCAAGATAGCGAAGCCAATGATTCGCTTACCGTTTCAGGTGCTTTCATTGGTGGCGGCAGAGTGACAATTGACGTTGACTTCTCAGCAGGAAATACCGACAAACTTATAATTGAAGGAGCAGTTTCCGGAAAAACTACAGTGAGTTTACGAGATATTTCGCGGATCGGTGGACGAGAGAGAAGTATTCCAGTCGTTAACGTGAACTCTGCAACGTCTTCAGATGCGTTCGTCCTAGACAGGGTTTACTCGTCTGGTGGTGTTAGCTATACGATGACTTATGATGCTCAACAAAATGCTTTCGTGCTTGCAGGAATACCAGTCACCGGACCAATGCTTACGGCTATGCCAATTACATTATTTGATGCCTTCGCAAGAGCTCCAAGTATGCATCAAAGAATTGGAGGGAAACATCTCAGAGGTAGTAATGGCTCGATCAGAAAATCAACGTGGACAAGGGTAATCAGTGGAACTCGCCAATACGGAACAATGGGCGGTGGGTCATCTGAGTTTGAAACCGACACGCTCGGTTATCAGGCAGGATATGATTTCGCTGTATTAGAGAATCCTGAGGGCGTTTGGATCTTCTCGATAACCGCTCAAAACACTACGATCGAGACAGATATCGTCACCAACAGTGAAACCGGATTATTTGAATCCAGTGGAATGGGGGTCGGAGCAACAGCGACGTGGTACCGCAATAATGGAATGTATCTCGATTTACAAAGCCAGTTTAATCAGATCACAACGGATTTAAATTCGTTAAACTCTCTCAATATCTTAAATGGAGATAAAGCCTCCGCTCAGTTTATCAGTTTTGAAATCGGACAAAGGATGAAAGTCAGTGAAGACGTTACTCTAGTGGCACAGTTCCAAACTTCCTGGGGAAGAGTCATCTCTCAAACAGTCGACGCTCCTAATGGATTAGCAGAGTTTGGACTTGAAGGTGGCGGGACACTCCGATTAGGTGGGGGTGCTGAATTCGGAAAACTTGGCGAGACCATGTTTGAAGGGTATCTACGGGGAAATATCTATCACGACACCATGGATGCCTGGGATGTTAACTTCGCTTCTAGAACATTCTCCGACCAAATTGAATCTCCAACCGCAATTGAGATTGTTGCTGGCGGTTCTCTTGCTATCACCAATAGGGCGATGCTTTTCATGCAAGGAACGTATCGAAATACCGTTGGTGGCGACTTTCCTGATGGCACCGAGCGACCATCTGTAGGCGATATTTCTGCCGGATTACGATGGTCTTGGTAATTCATGTTCTCAATAGAAAATTCAGTTGTTTCTTGAGAGAACGACAAACCTTATGACGCAAGAATATCGAAATCTACTTTGTTTCATTCCTTCATCTAAAGTCTATTCATAATACCTGCTGGAAATCAGTCACGGGTATCTGAATCAACTCAGAGACATATGGAATCTAGGTGTATAGTCGCGCAACTCTGCTTTCCTACAAGGCTGAAAGTGCCTGTGGTAAAGTTACGCGAGTCGATCCCAGAAACACGAGCCGGATGTGTTCTGGATGTGGCAAAATCAAAAAAGACTCGTCTCTTTCAAAACGCGTTTACTCGTGTTCTAACTGCAGTATTCAAATCGATCGCGATGTGAATGCCGCCATCAATATCTCTCGCATTGCGAAGTCGGGCGGGAATCTACCTAGAGAGTTCGGAGATATTGTGTTTGAGAGACCTAGTGACCCTCGAAAGAGGGGTGATAGGTCGAGAGCTCAGTACCGTATACCTGTGACACGCAATGTGTAAAAAGGTAAATAATTCCCAAAAACTTAAATAATTGCGCTAGGTTTAGACTGTAGCAAGACCACCTGAATTTCCCACTCGCTTCTACAGGAGATTTTCCAATGTCTACTGATAACTACAGTTTGATCACAAACAACGTACACGTTCCTACCGAAAACCTTGATTTCGACGAGGAATCGAGCTTAGTTGAAGAAGACCATAATGCGAATGTTCGTATACTTGAGGGGGTAGATTTCACTCAATTTGTTGATGTAGAGTATATAACCCCGGAGGAAGCAAAAAGATTAGCAGCAGAATCAAGAGAAAGGGAACGTCCTATCGACTATAGATACATTGAACAGATGAAAAAGGAAGGTGTTACTGAAGAACTAGCTATTATGGCCTTTATAGGTAGGTTTGAAGGAAATCGAGCTCAAACCGAGTTTTTCTTGAACTCAGACTTTTACTACGGAAGTGATGCGCCGACACCGTTAGATCGCCTGAGAAAAGCGATACTTGAGGATACGATACCGGAATGCTTAGAACTATTAGAGGGAACTAAGGAAGGTCTGGAACGTGGAGATCACTTCTGATGAACAATCAAACGGCCGTCAGTCTCGTTACCGAGTTAACAGCAGATAGTTCGCCAAGTATTTCTGAGATAGTCGAACTTTTTCAAGGGCTACAAGTAAAGAGTAGTTTGAGAAATTTTGTCCGAGTAACTAAAACGAAGTATTCTGATACGCCTTTGGTACCGGGAACAAACTCAAGTCGCTTTAGTGTATTTGGAAACGGGCTAGTAAAGGTGACTTACGGTGCAAAGACAATTGAAACGGCAATTTACGAAACGATAGTTCGGACTAGGTTCGATATTAATCCAAGACGTATCCTGAAATCGGAAGATTATGAACAACGTTCGGCTGTGGTCTTTTCAAATAAGCACGATCAAGAGTTAAACTTATTAGATTTAACAAATGGTAACGCAACATGCTATGGCGTTCCAACAGATGTAATTAGGAGTTCTGATCATACCGAAGGTCAGCACTTTTCTCATTTTGTTTACAGTAACATGGCTAATGTAGATGGTTTCATTTACTCTAGTCGTTTCACAACGGAGGAATCCGTAGCGCTTTACTATGATCGTGCAGTTTCGAAGTTGAATGCGACTATTCCGGTAAGGTTGAAGAAAAGCCTTGTGGAAATTGCAATGGCATTAAAGAACATTCGCGCAGAATAATCAAAAAAATAGCGACTATATAGTCTGCACTGAAAAAGTAAGCAAAAAAATTGGCGGGAGTTGTCAACTCGCGACACATTGTCGCACTTAGTTGTGTGTTTCACGCGACAAGTGTTAGAGGCTATACGAAAAATCTTCCTTCTCAATACTCTTGCATTGATTCCGTCAACAATCGCTACGATTTGTTGCCCACAATTAGGAGTAACTGCCTGAAAACTTCAAAATTTGGGTAGAAAATTTCAAATTCCGTTCTACACCACGAAATTTTGCCCTTAAAACTGAGGTACATTCCCCATACTTCCCATAAATGTAACATTCTCAACTTTTTTCGTTTAGCCTCTAATAAGCGCGGTTTTGCCAGCTCCGCGTAACCCAACAAAAATAAAGATTCGTGCAGGCTTGCCAAGCCTGATATGAGCGACGTAATGTCGTGAATTCTCTAGGATACCATCCCGTCCTGTCAATTCGGGTGGCGGCGTTCCTGCACCGGGAGCATATGGATTGATCGCTGGGTTCACATCTAGACTTTTCTGGTAATCTGTTGTTCGACTTGGCCGATTTTTACTGCTACATTTATAAAGAGTTTAAACAAATCTGCCTTAAACCTCTTATATCACATCTGACTCCCATTATAAAGAAATTGAATAGGTTCAAGTATTTGTGGAATCAATATCGCGATTCTGCAGGTTCTGAAGTTGTTACACGTTTGGAGGGAAGAAAGCAAGATTTCGAGAGCATTTTTTAGAAAGACTCTCTTCCAATTCAAAAAATTCTGCGAGATGTTATCGTTCGGGTTTATTCGATTCTGAAAAACGATTCCAGGGGATTTTAAAATCCCTTGGAATCGTTTTTTTTGAGGGCAATTTTCGATCATTGTCTTACCCTATTCATAGGAGGCGTTACCAATCAGTATCTGCTCACTGGCCGTACGGAGCATTCCAAGTTTAGGTTATCGCCCCTGTGGTTTAAGGTACTGCAGGATTAAGTCTCGAAATTGAAATTTGGGAACGAAGCGTTTTCAGGGGACTTTAAAATCCTCTGAAAACGCTTTTCGCGATCAATCGATCCCCAAAATTCGTCTTTGTCCCCATTGGGAGTCGATCAATGAACATAGAAGACTATACGTGTCTACGAGATGCGATGGAATTGCTATCTCAAGCTAATCTCTCTCCGCTCGGGGAGCAGTTGGAGCAGTTGTTTGATATGGTCGTTCGTCTCGGTTGCGAAATATGTCTCGGACGGAGTTATGGTCATCGGGTTGGCGAGAAGGAGTGTATAGGAATGGTTAAAAAACGGATGGTCTGCCTAACGCGTCAGCCCCTTTGAACTTGCAGGTTTCTAAGATATCGGGTTCGGTCGACACACCGCCATATCCGGACACAATGAACCGCGGTCAGAACAGTAGCTTAACCTTGCTGATTGCACCCGTGGAATAAATCTTCGCAGGCGTTTCCACTTGCGTTACTCGCAAAGTCTTAAAACGCTTTGGCATACCACTCAGGTATCAAAAAAGCACAACGGACCTTGTGAGACTACTGAAACTTAGAAATTGCCGTTCTTGGAGAGTGCCTTTGCCGAAACTTGATTTGTTGCTGGCGATGAAAAGAAACTTATAGCGGAGGTTACTTGATCTATCATTCAGCATAGAATTATGCTCAGTCCGACCGGAAGATATCTCGCCGCAACGAACTATCAACTACCGACCGGACACACTCCAGAACTTTCTGACAAGGGGTTTTAACAATCAAGGGAAGTCCCTAGCCTATATTACATACCGTTTTCAGATAGTCTAACGGGGTCTTCATATTGAGACTTTGATGATAGCGTTCCGAATTATACTCATACGCATAAGTATCTACGAGGCGATTTATTTGCTCTATAGTGTGTTTTTCGAAGTCCTACACCTGATAGAAATCCTCCCGCCAGGTGCGATTAACCCTCTCGACGTGAGCATTTAACTTCGGAGATTTTGGCGGTAAATAGTAGAACTTCACTCCGAGAGCTTCAGCCGCCGTTTCAATAATATTGAACGAACTATTCGCGACGCTTGATTAAATATCTTTAAGTCATTACACTGTTGCATGGGAAGATCCCCTTCTATAGGTGTTAAAAAAGCACCTACAGTATAGGACGATCTTCCCTTCTCTGAAAGACCTTGTTTCCATAATTAGTGAACCAATGCATCTTGTTGCGATTTTCAGTTTTGTATGCTAATCAATGGGCCGAAGGAGATTAAAAGTTAACGTTCTATCTAACAGAAGACTCACTATGCCTTATGATAACGGAATTGGAACCTCTGAAGAGTTTGAGGCTCTGGACGAGAATCCTGACTTTTCAGAGGAGAGTATTGTTTCAAACAATGATGAGGAAGTAGAAACCTTAGAGGGAGTCGATTTTACAAAATTTGTTGATGTTGAGTACCTCACTCCGGACGACATAAAAAGAATTGAAGCAGAAGCGAAAGCAAAAGAACGTCCGGTTGATTACCGATACATTGAAAGAATGAAAAGTGAAGGCGTTACTGAGGAACTGGCAGTTAAGGCGTTCATTGGCAGGTTTTACGGCAATGAAGCTAGGACAAGATTCTTTCTGAATTCTGATTTTTATTATGGAAGTGATGCGCCAACACCACTTGACAGACTTGAAAAGGCTATACGTGAGGACGCAATCCCAGAGTGCGTTGAGATGTTGGAGGGGACGAAAATAAGCTTTGACTATGGAGATCATTTCTAATGAGGAGGGCAAATAATACAGAATTTTTGCCCATACTTTCCTCGGATAGTGTTCCAACTGTATCTGACATCAAGAAATTGTTTAGAGGATTGATAGTAAAACGAAATATAGTAAATTTCGTTCGGGTGATACTTTCAATGCACAGCGGTAGTCTTCTAGGTGTTGGGAACAGGCCAAGTCGTTTTAACTCATCTAGCCAGATTAGGAAGAAGTTCAGCGGTATGAACACGCAGTTTATTTATGGAGCTCAGACTATAGATGCTGCCCTGTACGAAACTATAGTGAGGGGGCGCTTTGATATAAATCCCCTACGGAAAATTTTGCCAGACGACTATAACGATAGTTCGGTTGTAACCTTCTCTAATGGAGACAATCAGTTGCTTAACCTTTTAGATTTGACGAAGGGTAAGGCGACTTGTTATGGAGTTCCGACAGACGTGTTAAGGAGTTCAGACCATACTGAAGGGCAACATTTTTCTCAATTTGTTTTTGAAAATATGCTCGAAGTAGATGGCTTCATCTATTCTAGTCGATTTACAGAAGAGGAATGTGTGGCTCTGTACCACAACCGTGTGATTTCGCGACTGTGTGCAACGAGTACGGTACCATTGAATAAAGATATAGTAAAATATGCAATGTTATCTAAAAACGTTCAGGTTCAATAGTTTGAAACTGATGCGAATCAAAAAGTCCCGGTGCGAATTTGTAAAACTCACGAATTTCTGATCGAGCACTGCCCGTAATTCAGCATTGAGCCTCTCGAAATGGAAGGGTCCTAGCAGAGAAACGCACGATGGGTCTATTTCGCAACCGATCGGGATTATTAGGATTGTACGGTAATCGGCATGAATAACCTCCAACCATTGTCCATATTAGCTTTGGGTAGACTGTAGGTTGTTTCGAACTCCCCTCTAAACTCAGAGCCTTGGTCTGTTAGGATCGCCAGAACTTTGAATGGCATATATTCGAGTACGTTTTTAAGGAAGAGACTGGCATTTTTAGCGCTCGCATTCGTGAAGGCTTCACCATAGCAGAACCTTGAGATCGGACAGATCGCATCGATATAATAGAGTTTCCGACCGTCTGGAAGTTCAACAGGCACCGTATCTATTTGAGTGTTTTCGCCGACATCTAGCCTTTTGTCCTTTCGATAAACGCGTTGCGCAATGACGCTGACACTTCTGCGTTTGGCGCTTCTTCTTACCCGAGATTAAGTGATCATACGCTTGGACTATAACTCGCTTAATGAAGTCGGAAATGTTACGCTTACCGTTGATACGCTGACCACGAACCCCTCTTTTTCCAGTCTTTTTTGGATTTTTTACTTGCCCCAAGTCGGGTGATCCTCGCGAACTTCTTTGACCGCTTTTACCAAATCAGGAGACCACTTACTCTTCCGGCCTGATTTTGGACCTCGTTTGTAGACGCGATGATCCTTTTCCCAGCGGTAGGGGTTTGCCACTGGCTCACCTACAAAACGCGCCGATGCTACTACCGATAATCCGTCGTCCTCTATGCCTCCCGCCAACGACTGACTTTATCGAGCCGCTGTTTCTATATCTCCTCAATCTTCTGCGCCGCTTGCCTCAATAATATTGAAAGAACTACTCTCGACGCTTGATTAAATATCTTTAAGTCGTTACACTGTTGCATGGGAAGATCCCCTTCTATAGGTGGTTAATCGTTACCTACTGTATAGGACATCTTCCCTTCTCTGAAAGACCTAGTTTCCATAATTAGTGGACCGATTCAGAAATTAAGTCTGCAAGTCTTAAACTTCTTATAATCTTTTCCTTCAACACTTATAAAGAAATTAAGTCAGAAAGTCTTAAACTTCTTATAACCCTTTCCTTCAACACTTATAAATAGGTTAAGTCAGAATGTCTTAAACTTCTTATAACCTTTCCCCTCAACACTTATAAATAGGTTAAGTCAGAATGTCTTAAACTTCTTATAACCTTTCCCCTCAACACTTATAAATAGGTTAAGTCAGAATGTCTTAAACTTCTTATAACCTTTCCCCTCAACACTTATAAAGAGATTAAGTCATTCTAAGTTAAACTTTTTAAATAAATCTGACTCAGTTTTCTATAGGGATTTTAAAAACTTGCTAGAATCTGTTCGCTCTCCTTGCTTTATGAGACTGTTGCATAATACGAAAAACGATAGAAAATGACGAAAAATTAGTAAAATTGAACAAAAATTGGTTGACAACGATCGATTCTGTCGAGTGACTTTTTGGAATTTTAGACGTTTATCGGTGTTTATTCTGTCACAAGACGTACTGTTTTACCGATTTTTGCCGCTTTCAGGAGAATCTGCGGTGTCCGAGGCGGGTATGAATGTTGTTATATGGCCTTTGGTGCGATTATATTTGTCGCCTTTAGCAGGTTGTAGCAAGCGGCCTTCCAAAGCATTTCAGCCGATACTTTAGGCAAACTCACATAACTTGATATTGAAGCGTCAAACCTTCGTTTCAGTGTCCCGTAACTCTGTTCGACTTTCCATCTCTCTTTCGCAACTTCGTCATTGAACTCTTTCTGCCAGTCAGTGAGTGGTGTTTTTCGAGTTGCTTTGTGCATAATGCCGTCTTCTTTCCCTAAATCCTTGAGTATCTGACGATTCTTTGCACTCGCATAAGCCTTGTCGGCAAGTACTTTTTTTCCTGTGTCCTTCGCCATCAAACGAGGAAAATGTGGGGCTTCTCCTTCATTCGCGGGGCGTAAGAATAGTGTCTTGATGAAACCACGCCTATTAACAGTTGAAAACAACTTGAATCCATAAAATGTCCGGCCTCCTTTTGCAAGCCAAGCCGCGTCCGGATCTGCCGAAACTGTCCTCTTTACAACCTCCTGAGGCTTGTCGTCTTCTTTGCGATCCTCCGCTATTACCGTTTCTTCTTTCCGTGGCCGAGCTGCGGTCTTGATAACCGTGGCATCAACTATTGATAAGTCTTCTTCATTCTCTTCTACCAGAATTCCTCGCTCCGCCAGCTGACGAGTGAACTCGTCGAACATTGACTCCATCAAATCTGCTTTAACCAGTGAGTTTCGAAATCGACACAATGTCGAATAATCTGGCTTCGGGGCAGTCACAGATATCCCGCAGAACAACATGAAATCCACCCGAAATCTAAGTGCCTTGGCTAACTCGCGATCAGATGCGTTGAAGAACTTTCCTAAAAGTGTGGCTCGGAACAATACACCTATGTCAAAACCCGACGGACCAAGACCCGTTCGCGTCTTTTCCGCCATCGCTATTAAGGGAGACCAGTCCACTAGCCGCTTGATTACATAGAGCTGTGTCTCCTTCCATTCCGGGCAACAATCCTCCATTACTCTATCAATAAACGTCATTTCGAATAACTCCTAATCCAAAAAACGAATCATTTTTTAATTAAAACACATTTACGACTTCTAGACAATTGGGGGTCTTGTCCTATTATGCAACAGTCTCTTTATATAGAGATTAAGTTCTTTTGATCTAAACTCTTTATAAGTGCTTTGCCCCATTTTGAAAGCGACTAGAGCATTTTTCGTTCAAATTATCTCGATTCCGTTTACTCTTTCCTGTAGTACAGGCTTATCATAAGATGCAAATGGGCTACTTGCTCAGAAACTGCTCTAAGCCCGAAACAACGTAGAATCAAGGTCAATAATCGTACGTCGCTTGCGCGACTATACACCTATTACCAAAAAATTCTAAAGAAGAGGGCAGTCAAAGCTGTGTGACCAATGTTGTTTAACAAACAACCGTTCCGTGGATTCGTTGTACGGGAATTATCGAGCTATTTGCAAGAGTGAAAATATAGAATGTTTTGCGCTGTTTCTCTGTTATTACGGGAGTGTATTGCACGATACCGCGTTTTTTCGTAAGCGTCAGTTTTGTACAATTTTGTGGTCATAGGTATATAGTCGCTTTCTTCAAACTTCAATTTCAAAGCTAATCATATTACAACCTCTTTGGTTTCGCATTACGACGCTCAGACTATGTTGATAGTCGATCTCAACTAGAAACGAAATTCATCCAAGACAACTTAATGAAAATCTAGTGTATATTGAGTGTATTCAATCTGCACCCTAGTACAATCGACCTGTGATCGATAGCAATGTCAGGTACGCAGGAGCAGTAAGAACTCTAATGCATGAAGAAACCGAATTTAGTAGAAAAATGTTTTGGAGTGGTAGAATGAGCTTATATTCATTGCTCTATTCCAAAGGTTTTTACTGAAAAGCTGGCATGAGCGATTTGATTTTTGATTCTGATGATTAGGGACTAACAAGTCAAAACTCCCACAAAATTATTTACGTTGACTTCCAAACTTTAAATTACGGGCGATCATATAGTCCTCTAGACACTTGCAAAAATTTCTGTTCGTTCCTATATCTGTAACATGCCAATCCTGCGTCGCAGGCACGGGCGGCGACAAAAATCCCGTAGTAGTTCGTTGGAGTAGAATGATTGTGTGAGACTCGTAGGAAACTACGGAGTGTTCTGAAGAGAGCTCTGAACTCTATGACCGTCGTCAAGACAACTATATAATCGCCAAACTACGCTACTAGAAATGAGGATAATTCCTAATATCGCCATTGTCTTGCTCACCGTAGGGTGTGCATCTGTTCCCACTAACGGTGGCTTTGACCAAATCAAAGACCAAGTGTCGGAAGTTGGGTTTACACCTCCTGCCTGGCCAGGGGTATCAATATCCGAAATCGAGGCGCAAAATCGGGTACAGAGTTTGATTGAAAGACCACTGACAGAAGAGACAGCTATTGAGCTTGCTATGCTGAATAATCGATATCTACGGGCAATGTATTTCGAATTAAAGACGGCTGCTTGGGAATACAAACACAAAGCATCACTACCAAATCCATTCGTATCGGCTAACGTTCTGGAGGTGGAAGATGAGTCTGTCACCAATCTTTCGTATAGTTTCGGACTTGAAGTTTTGGATATTCTCTTTCTTCCGCGCAAAGTGAAAATAGCAGATAAGACTTTTGAAGCAAAAACAGCCGAAACAATAGCGGAAGTTTTAGATTTCATCGCCGAAGTTCGTATTTCGTTTTACAATGTAGTAGCTGCCCAGCAGATCGCTAACTTAATGGATCAAGCCGATGAAGCTAGCAAGGCTTCAGTCGAAGTTGCGCAAGCGTTGTTCAATGCTGGCAACATTGCACAAGTAGAACTTGACCGTGAAAAATTTTTAGCCGCAGAAATCTCTCTTGATGCAATGCAAGCTCGCACTGCGCTCGCAATAACGAAAGAACGGTTAAATGCTAAATTGGGTTTGGATGGAGATACTGCTCAACGTTGGACCATTCAAGGACGATTGAGGAATCCTCCAAAGGAAGAAACATTTGGCTCATTTAGTCTCTCGCATAATCTCTATCTCTCCGCCATTGATGCACATATTGATGCCTTGGGAGCAAAGTTAGGAATTGACTCCGCATCGTCATATGTTGGAGATATCGAACTTGAGATTGAACGCGAACGTGATGAAGGCGAATGGGCGAACGGCATCGGTTTTGCATTGGAATTGCCAATTTTTAACTGGGGCAGTGGTGCAAGACAAGCTGCTGGAGCCAATTTAGAAGCCAAGATCCAAAAACGCGTTGCCGACAGTATTACGCTAAAAGCCGAAGCCCGTCGGCTTATTGCTGAATTGCAAGCGACTCGTGATAAGGTAATTTTCCTACGAACAAAAATACTACCCCTTGCAGGGCAGGTCTTGAATGGAACGCAACTCGATTACAACGCAATGCAAGTTGGCGTTTTTGAACTACTAGATGCGAAACGAGATCAACTGGCAGCTGGTCGGAACTACGTTTCTAACCTACGAGACTATTGGGCCTTAAAAGCTCGCTATGAGCAAATGCTCGCGGGCGGTTCTATCGATGGTATAGAAATGAATGAAGTAAATTCCTCAACCGAATCTTCTAATCGAGGAGATCACTGATGACCACGAGACGAGATGCATTGAAACTCGCAGGTTTAGGAGCGGGTGCATTAGCAATAGGTGTCGGAACTGCATCGGCATTCTCAACAGCTGCGTACTCTACAACTGTTCAACATAATCAAGGAAAAACTTATTCACCGGGACAACCTGGGCAAGACTATACTCCGGTGGAGACTCCTGATGGCTCTACCCTGCAATTTACTTTGAACGACGGTGTAAAAGTTTTTCACTTAATTGCAGAGGAAGTTGAACACGAATTTGCCCCTGGCCTAAAAGGAATTTGTTGGGGATACAATGGCCAAGTTCATGGCCCGACCATTGAAGTTGTAGAAGGCGACCGAGTGCGAGTCTACGTCACAAACAAACTCATTGCTCCCACGACGGTACATTGGCACGGAGTGATTCTGAATTCCGGAATGGACGGTGTCGGCGGTCTAAGCCAGCGTTCCATTCTACCCGGTGAGACATTCATCTACGAATGGACGTTTACGCAGTTTGGTACATTCATGTACCACTCTCATCATGATGAGATGACTCAAATGGCGATGGGGCTTATGGGAATGATTGTCGTTCATCCCCGCCGTCCATCTGAACCCCGTCCAGATCGCGATTTTGCTTTGATGTTATCTACTTGGATGATGCGTCCTGGCGTAAAACGGCCCGATCCTAATGAGATGTCAGACTTTAACATTCTGACCTTCAATGCCAAAGCCTTTCCAGGTACAACACCTTTAGTCGCCCGAACTGGACAACGAGTTAGATTCCGAATCGGTAATCTTTCCGCAATGCATCATCATCCTATCCACCTTCATGGGTACGCTTTTGAAGAAGTTATGACGGATGGAGGCATGGTACCAAAATCAGCTAGGCGGCCAGAAACGACAACCCTTGTTCCTGTTGGAGCGACTAGAACCGTAGAATTTATCGCTGACAACCCGGGCGATTGGGCCATGCACTGCCATATGACACATCATGTCATGAATCAAATGGGACACGACATGCCAAATATGGTAGGAGTCGATCCATCAACCTTTGACGCTCGCGTTGCTTCTCTGCTCCCTGCTTACATGACAATGGGACGCGATGGGATGGGAGAAATGGGGGTTCATATCGAAAAAGGACACATGCGCGCACCTGAAAACTCTATACCAATGGTTGGAGCGCAAGGGCCACATGATTACATTACAATGGGTGGTATGTTCACGATCTTCAAAGTTCGTAACGGAATCACTAGTTATGATGACCCGGGCTGGTATGAAGACCCTATGGGGATGGCACGTCCTGCAACAATCGACGAGCTAAATAAAGACCAAATTAATGCCAAAGTCACCTATCCCAGCAAAAACTAGAAAAAGCATTCGCAGGAGAACGAACATTGAGGAGGTTTTTAATAACCAAAACTTGAACTTGATATTCAAGCAAAAAATTTTTCACTACAGATCACTAAACTTTGGGAAAGTCCTGCATGATTTTGATTCTCAAATTTGAGCGAAGAGTCGGCAGGACATGTTAATGCAATAAAGTTCATCGCATAATCAAGAATGAGTTCACTCTTTTTGTTCAGGAGATTCTCTGTTTCCGCTAGCCTTTTCAGCAGTTTGAGCTTGACGAAGTCAGGTCAGTTCGCGGAGCTGCGACAAATAGCGCAGGACGCAGTTGTCCGAAAGTTTACACAATTCTCGTAATCGAGTTTATACTGAGTGGCAGATTCGTTTAAGCATCACCGGAATTTCTATTAGCGACTAAGCAAATCTGGAAATAGCTTACCAATCGGGATCTAATTAGAATCACAATGTTAGGACATTTTATGAGGCCATTAATTTTTGCGTTTGTATTGGCTGGACTTCTTTCAGTTCCATCGCTCGCTGACCAATGTCACAAACATAGCGAGGGTGCCTCAAAGCACACTGCACACACCGCTAAGCATGGTTCGGCAAAACTAGGAAAGACTATACCAATTGACGGAGAAATTTTGTATGAATCGCCGAAACATCTAATGATCCCTTTTGGACATACTATGGCTGTTAAAAGTCTGACTCTTACAACTTTGACTGGCGAAGTAATAAACTTACCGATTTCAAGAGCTGGTACCACTAGCAGCTTCAAAATAGAACTGCCAGAACTTCAACCTGATGACTACACTGTTAGCTGGCGGGCAACAGGAGAGGATGGTCACGTCATGAGTGGCACATTTTCGTTTACAGTCATGTAAGTTATACACTAACATTATACAAAGTAGAAAGGTGTTCGGATAACGTTCAAAACAGAATAAGCACAATAAATGCCTATACTAGGCAAACGCTAAGAGTTACTTAATTGTAGCCATTGTTCTTAAATCTACAAACCCTTCATTCTCGTTTACCACTTCCGCTATGTAGCGATATTGAAGTATTTCAATATTCATTAAACTTCCGGATCAGTTAACGGATTACCCGATGTCAGGGCGTTACAGTATGCCAGAGTCAAATCTCGCGACAAATAACGTCCGAAGCGCTTATTCTCTTCCTTTTCAATAATCGGAAAAGTTGAGTATATGTAGTTAATTTTATCTCGACTCTTAATTCGATGTTCTGAATCAAATATACCGTACAGGATAAAAAATATCGCATCGAGCTTCGCTATCAACCTTAAACGTCGATTCTCGTTCCAGGTAAATGGTTCTTTTACTTCACCCCCTACTTCTACGAATCCCATATCTCCTGCAAAAGGTGCTAAGTCAGTTGCTGTATAAGTTAACTCTAATACAGCATCTTTTATTAAGTCCTGCGCAGAAACTGAACCAAATCTGGTACACTCTATCTGGTCTAAAGGAACAACTGGGATCTGTTTCAGAAAGTACCAAGAGAAATTTATTCCAGAAACTTTTTGTCTAGAAACGTAGTCGAAGGCAATCGAGTTTAGAGTCGCTAGAATCAATGCCGCTTTCACTGCACGACTATCTTCGTCGCTGTCTAACGACAATACGGGCAGGCTATGAACTGCCCCTGACTCAGGAATTATTGAAGCAATCATAGTTCTCATATTAGTCGTTGATGTCACGTTTTTGTAGGCAATTACCCACTTATCAGTTGTAGGCCACTGAGATTCCGTTTTTCGTATATAAAATTGAACCTTCGGAAATCGATCAGATTTTTTCTTGTCAGTTTCAGAAAGAGAAACTTGTTGTCCCGCTCTATATACATTTTTTGGATTCACAAATACGTCTGCTGCTCTATGGTCATACGCTTGTACCATCTTTCCCTCATAAACCGGTATCCAATAACCATCTGCACTCTGATAACGATTATTACTGATTCTGAATGCTCCTTCGTCTCGTTCAAGTTGTTCGACAGTCTTAAACTTACCCTCGTCGGAACTTCTGTTTAACATCTGGTGAAATTTCACTGGCCAAAGCAGTTTATCGCTTGCTTGATCATAAAGTAACGGGTAACGTCTATAAACTGATATTGTAATTTCTGCATCTTTAGTGTTTTCGAAGACTGGAGCAGTTTTTGTTAGAGGGTTGAGCATTTTGAAATCGTCGGAAGTTAGTTGTAACTTTCGTTCATTGTTTTCTAGTTCGTCTATCGATTCGATCCCAAACGCACAACGTACTGATTCAAAGCGACGCTGGTTGGAGGCTACGAAGACACAAGGCTTTTCTCGTGAGTGAATATCAGGGAAAAAATTCTTTTTGTTAGTGAAACTATAAATTGCTTTCACAGATTGGGATAAAGCCAAATTGTGAAAAAACTCTGCAGAACTTTTTTCCGTCGCTATTCCCGTTTTTACTAGTAATCCCATCACTCCTTTAGAGGAAAGTAATTGCAATGATCGCTCTGCAAACAGTTTGTACAAATCCAACTTCCCTTTGTGATTATATTTGTATGGAGATATTTTACTTTTGATTAGCGTCACACCTTTGGCGATTCTTTCTTCTTCTTTCTTTGACTCCTCCCATAAAATCGTGTTGGTTTTTTTAAGCCCCTTTATTGCCTCCACACGCTCGGATTTCCTCGGTATGAGTGCTATTTCCGGATTCCTGTATGCAAACCACGGTAACTCTTGAAACTCATATACATCCCAAGGAGGGTTTCCTATAATTGCATCGAACCCTCCGGATTTGTCTCCTAACCAATTATCCCATACGCCTGGAAACTCAATTTCCCAGTTTAAAAACCTTTCACGTTTGATAACTGATTTAGCTTCATCAAGTATTTGATCAAAATGGTCGGCTTCCATCTTATAACAGTCCGGGACACCTTCTGGCATCGGGTCAGGTACATTTCCATTCCTGTCCTCGCTTCTCATATTCATACTTGTAACTTCTAGTGCCCTTGTACTAATTTTCCATTTGTCGAGAAAATATCTCATTGGGTCACCGATCTGACCATCAAGCCATATTTGAATAGCAGATTGTCGTTCTGTGTCAAAAGGTTGCAGCCAATCTAAAGCATGTATTAGTTTAAGAAAGGAATTAACCGGGTTAGTCCATCTTGTGACATTAGAGTATGTAGATGCAGAACGGTGAGCTTCCGAAATCTCAATGTCGGTTATCCCCTCGATCGTTTGCATTGATTCTGCTGCCTTGTTGGCAGAATTTAGCTCGTTTCTAATGAGAAATTCTCTTCCTCCTTCATTCAGTCGCTTTAAAACGCGACCTAGATTTTCTCCGAATAAACTATCTCCGCACCTAAGGTGATGATCCAAGAATGAAAGTGGTGCCCCTGAGGTGAAGGTGTGTAACCAAAGTGATACTTTTGCAAGTTCGACCGCCATTATGTTTTTGTCAACTCCATATACGCACTTTTTCAATATTATTCGTCGCACTATGTTCCAGTCGTCTAATAGTTCTAAATCAACACTCCAAGAATTTTTTTTCGCGTTGTTCTCTATCGTAAATCTGATATCTGAAATTCTATCCGCCAACGGAGAGACATAAGGTTCGTCTGTCCAGTCTACAATATTTGTCACCTCAGCGATTAATTCAACAATAACATCGGCTAAGTAATCAACTAGATTGACCAAAAAATGCCCCGAACCCATAGCAGGATCACAAATACGCAAATTGAGAAGATTTACCGCCGGATCTAAATCTCGTAGCTCGCCGATTACTTCATCAATATCTACTTTTTCTTTCGAGATTTCCGATACCTTTGATTTAAACTTGCGTACTTGATCCTCAATTAGCGGTTCTAAAGTTTCCCTAATAATTAGCATTACGAGAGATTCTGGCGTATAATATGAACCTGTAGTTTTCCTTGCATACGAATTTGGGTGAACTATAACATTCTGTTCTTTATCATGTCGTAGTTCAAATTCTAGTAACCTTTCGTAAATTGATCCCAAGTGGAACACACTTAGGTTACGGTAGTTGATATAATGGCGTTCACCTTTGTCTACTTCGAAACTCAACAACTCAATCACTTTACTGATAATACTGTCGGGAATTCGTATGCCATTCAACAACGGTGTCGCTTCTTGGTCAAATAGTCCTCCGTTATACGGAGGGAGCCCAATAGAAGAGTCACCTGCATCGATAGCAAGTGATAGGTCTTCAATCGCTGACCAATAATTTCCCTGAACGCTCGAGAAGGTTTCATTTAGATTCATTCTCCTGCCGACATCATCTCTCACTTTGAATCGAAGCGCATAACTTTTGTACCGATCATCCTGAACAGGTAGTAATCCTCGGTCTTCTGCGTAGAAAATGAACAAAAGCCGGTAAAGCAGAACCATCACCGAATACTGCACGTCCTTTAAAACTGCATTCGGCCAGCTTTTAGAAATTGCTTTGGCGAGATTTGGAAACACCGTGTGAAACACAACTTCGGACAGTTTTTTGGTTACTCGTTCTTCGTAATACTTTCCTTCCGCAAGGGCCTTTGAGTGAAAAGTTTCGTGGGTTGCTGTAACTGTCTGAAATGCTTCGCGGCGAAACATCAAAACAAATACTCTCAGCCAATGGTCTCTATACTCTTGACCTCCAGAATCGGAAATCGGCGATTCTCGAAATAACGAGTACAGATCAAACTCAAAAAATTGTTCTGAAACAGACCGAGATCCCTGAAAGTATAGCCTCCAAACAGCTCCGTTAGTCAGTATGCCCCATCTGACTAGTCCATTGGTTAGATCGTCGACTCGTCGCAAGTACCTTAACATCTGGGAGGCAGGAGCAGTTTTTTCGTTACTCCTAGACAAACCTCTGTCCAACTTCCGCAACCAGCGTTTCGATTCAACTAATGCCACCCCAAAATTGTAGAACTCCCATCCATTCGAACATTCGTTAGCCTGCAACTTCGTACGTTCGTCAATGTACAGCAAACCGTCAGGAACATTCTCTCGCCCTTTCACCGAGAGGGGGACTTGGCGATCGAAATGTCTCCACCCTAAAATCGAAAGCACTCTCCAAATCAAATCGTCTTCAGTTTTTGCCTCATTTGGAGAACTGTTAGTCGGAAACTTTTCAAAGACAGTTTGAAGTTGCTGGTAAACGTTGTCTATATTAATATCTTTGTACTCGGCTTCCTTCGTTATGGATTCCGTCAAATAGTCGCCCGTAAAAAGAAGTCCTGTTTTCATCGTAACTTATCAAAAATGCTAGAATATAGGATTGTCATGATTCAAATTAGAAATGTGTTTGTCTAAATTCACTACCGCTATCTCTACGGAATATGGCGCGAGTGACGGGGCTCGAACCCGCGACCTCCGGCGTGACAGGCCGGCACTCTAACCAAACTGAGCTACACCCGCGCAAATTCCTCCTACATTGAGTATATCTTGTTTGTACTCCAATTCTAGCCGATTCGTCAACATGTAAATTGCGTAACCAGCTGAGCTGTTCGACTTCGCACACACAGCATATAGTACTCTCGAAGCTCTTTTGTAAGGGCTACGAACCTGCCAATGGCCTAGAAGGCGCTTTCAAAACCCGACTACAAAGAATTGTTACTTACTCTGTTTGTTCGATAGTCACATTGCCCACAATTGAGCGGGCTGTAACTTTCGCTTTTATAAAGAAGAGACCTGAGGATAGTCGACCCGAAAATCAAGAAACAAAAAAGAGATTAGATTTGACTTTACAAAAGATTCCAGAGCAACTCAAACTGTCATCATCTTGTTTTGGATCGGTTGCTCCCATTTAACCAGAAAATCTTCCAGATTTGGGAAATCCCTTCGGTACAGTCCGACCGACATTAGAACGACTACCAATCCACTCCTCCCATTCTGAAAATGTCCGCTCCCGATCACCATAATGCGCCACGAGACCGGTTTCGGCGCTAAATGTCGTAATATCCGCCAGTTCTCCACGCTCCTTATACCTTTGCAGTATTACTCCTCTGCCCTGCGATTGCTCAGGAAGCTCATCAATCGAAATGACGAGCATCTTCCGATTTGTCCCTACTAAGGCTAACCATTCTCCCTCTAGTACGCAACATTTTGCGACCCGATCGCCGCTTGGCAAATTCATCACCTTTCGCCCAAGTCGCCTCTGAGTGTCGAAAGCACGTTCAGGAATTACAAACCCTATCCCCTTTGCCGACACGATAACTCTCCTGCGCGAATCATCAAATCGGAACATCTCTACTATTCCAACGGTATCCTCCAAATCAATGGAAAGTCGGATGGGTTCTCCATGTCCGCGTCCACTCGGCAACTTGTCTGACGAAAGCATGAATGAACGCCCGTCCTCAGAAAGTAAAACGATTCTCTCATTGCTCATAATCTCCGTTGAAAGGTAAAACGAATCGCCCTCTTTAAACTTCAAATTCGTCAATTCTAATCCGTGTCCGCGCATAGACCGAATCCAACCTTTTTTTGACAGTATGACCGTCAATGGCTCTTTGGGTTGCGATTCTTCTAACGCAGTCGCAAGATTGATATCCGGAGCTTCCTCGAAACTTGTTCGCCTTTCGTTCAGGTTCGGGACGGCCTCAAATCGCTTTTTTGCCTCTTTTAATAATCTCGCGACCTCATTCCATTGCTTTCTTTCATTCTTTAACAGCGAATCGATTTTGGAAAGTTCCTTAGTCAACTTTTCGTGTTCGCGGCGTATCTCAATTTCCTCAAGTTTACGTAATGCCCGTAACCGAAGATTAAGAATTGCTTCCGCTTGCGTCTCTGTGAGACTATATCTTTTAGACAATTCCGCTTTTGGATCATCCTCCGTTCGTATGATTGCTATAACGTCATCAATGTTTAAATAAGCAATCAAGTATCCGTCAAGTAAATGCAACCGCTTCACAATTTGTTGATGCCGATTCTTTTTGCGACGCAGGACGACTTCGCGCCGATGATCGAGATAAGCCTTCAAAACGCCATGTAGACTCATTACTTGCGGAATGCCGTTATGAAGCACATTCAGATTTAACCCAAACCTGGTTTCAAGTTCGGATTGACCAAACAAACTTTCCATTAACACTTCTGGTTTAACTGTCTTTGCGCGGGGCGTGAGTACAATACGTATGTCTTCCGCACTCTCATCGTTTACATCGCCCAATAATTGCGTTTTTTTAGACTCAATCAACTCCGCTAATCGTTCAACAAGTTTAGATTTCTGAACTTGATACGGAACTTCTGTAACAACAATTTGATAAGTTCCCCGTCCTTGATCTTCTTTCTTCCATCGCGCTCGTAATCGAAAACTGCCTCGCCCAGTTTCATAAGCTGTCCTTATGGTGTCACGATCATCAACAATGACACCGCCCGTCGGAAAATCTGGCCCCTTTATGATCTCCAATATATCCGCCGTAGTCGTCCTTTTCCTATTTATCAACAGCAACGCCGCATCAATAACCTCAGTAACATTATGTGGAGGAATCGAAGTCGCCATTCCGACAGCGATTCCCGTGGAACCATTCGCTAGTAAATTTGGAAACTCCGCAGGTAGAACTACCGGTTCAGAATTAAGTTCGTCATAAGCATCACGAAAATCAACGGCATTCTCGTCTAAACCTTCTAGTAGAAGCTTCGCGGCAAAAGTCATTCGACTTTCTGTGTATCTCATAGCAGCGGCGGAATCGCCGTCAATATTGCCAAAATTTCCCTGTCCGTCAACAAGCGGATATCTTAAAGAAAATTCCTGAGCGAGCCTTACCAATGTATTGTAAATCGCCGCATCGCCATGGGGATGATAATTTCCCATCACCTCCCCAACCAGTTTCGCGCATTTTCGATAAGCGGTATCAGGATTCAATTTTAATTCGCGCATTCCAAACAGAATCCGACGTTGAACAGGCTTCAAACCATCACGAACATCCGGTAAGGCACGAGACGTTATTGTCGATAAAGCATAAGCCAAATATCGACTCGATAATGCTTCTGTTAAGGGTTCGTCAATTACTTTACCGACAACGTCTTCCATTATGTCGGACATTCCATTCTCCTTGTACTCTCTTGCCCGCGCTTCTCTGAATATGAGAAACGCGCTTAACTATACCTTATTGTAAAGAAGTCGGACACACTGCCCGAACACGGTTCAGGTAAAGTCAACTGTCCTGTGTAACCAACTATAACTTTGAAAGCCAAACTTTTGACTTTCCACTAAACTCGGCTAAATCACCAAGAAACCTGAAAACCCGAAGAAATAAAGGTGGACTGTTCCTCATCTCCACCACTACCAACACCCAATCTATGCGAGCCTTGAACAAAAAAGTCAACATTGCGTGAAAGCGATAAAGCCGATCCTAGCCCTATTTCAAATTTCATCGGGTTAGTCTCATCACTGACTCTCACACCGTCAGCAGTGGCTTCCCATTTATCAAGAGAATCATAAAATAAATTCGCTGTCACATACCCCTTACCACTGGTCGCCTTAAATTCTGCTGCCACACCGATTCTCGCCGTCACAGCAGTATTGTTGTCAAAAGCCAAAGACAGCAAGCCAGATGCGTTCCTGAAATCATCACCTTCAACTTGGCTCAGAGTTAGTTGGGCTTGAGGGTGAACAATTAAACCTTCACTATAATCTACCTGGCGACCGACCTCTGCACTGACAAACCAAGCCCGAGACTCAATTGCATTGTTAATAGAACCAGTTCTCACTGTTGCCATTTTTGCTTCAACAACATTATATTGTACTTGCACATCCACATAAGAATTGTCGACCGCAATCCAAGTCGCCGTTCCGCCTACGCCAAAGCTTTCACTATCAATGGTTCCTGTCCCTCCCGCGGCAGTTGAGTCAACATTGAGATCGCCGATCTGGCCAGTAAATCCGATTGTCCAGCTCCCTGTTCGGAAATCCTGACGATACAAATCCATTCCAAACTGCATTCCTCGGTTAGTACTTTGGTACTCCCCGTTCTTATTTGCGATAATCCCGTATTTATGTCCGTTGTATGAAGTCCGACTCCAGAACCTGTTGCCAACTCCACCTCCTTCAACCCACGGAAGTCTACCGGCACGACGCTGAACGAAACTCGGAGCCCGGCCATAGGCATCAAAAAATGCTATCGGTGTTGCTATAAGAATAGCTTGATAATCCAAAATCGTCTCATCTGAGACCTGTAAAAGGAAATCACGCCCCGATGTCGTTTCTTTGTATCCCAACCTATACGCAACAGCCCCTTGAGCAAGAATGGTTTGATTATTTAACGAGAACGCATCACGACTAGCCGAACCACTAATTCCAACAATCCTTATATCTCGCAAAGAAACTCCACTGCCAGTCGGAGAGACATCAATAACGTCAATAACCGTTTTTCCAGTGACATTGCCATTAACTGTAATTGTATCCGTGCGATTGTTAACAAAGTCTACATCAATAGAAATTACGCTGTTGGCTCCTCCTTCGAGATTTCCATCAATAAACAGACGATCAGTCGGCTGAGCATTTCGGAAATTTATTCGCCCCGCATTGGATAGATCAGCATCAATACGCTGACTTCCAACGACGGTCATCGTTCCACCCCTTGCAAGTGTGACCCTTTCCCAGTTTCTCAAATTGCTAGAATTAAGTGTCGTGGCACCAGTTGTAAAATTAAGAATATCAACGGATGTATTGGTATCGCCCGCATCAGTACCTCCATCCAAAATACCGTTAACGCTACCTCCGGCGAAGTTAAACACATCAACCCCACCACCAAGTTCCACATTGCCGTTTATTGTAGACCCAGCGTTGACTGTAACGATAGATCGCCCAGAATTGTTTTTAATAGCAGTACCAGAAGCAGTGCCCACTGTTCCTCCTCTAGAGAGAACAATTGTCGTTGTTCCAGATGCCGTTCCAGTGTCAATGGCGACACCTGCACTTCCACCAACCACTGTGGTGGGATGAACTACATCAGCTTGACCGGATTGCGAAAGTACATGTTGTCTTACCGTTACATTAACGTTTCCTGAACCTTGGTTATAGGCCTTAATCCCCGGAGCATCGGAATGCGTGGCAGAAACCGCTACGCCAGCGACCGTAACACTAACGGACCCCGATCCTCTGCTGCGGGCAAATATACCGCTTGTTGAACCCGTTATCTGCGTAACAGCAGGCGTTGTACTTATTACATTATTATTGTCGTCAGTTATAGGCGTAGCCGGTTCATCGTTATCACGATTAAATTCCAGCGTTATATTGCCGCCAACTAAGCCCGTATAGGCATAAACACCATGATTGTTTATACCGACTACATCACCAGTCGAAGTAATAGAGACCTGATCATCACTCAGACTCTTCGCCCAGATTCCGTGAGTATTACCTCGCACTCGTCTAGTAAGAATCGTCATGTCGCCGGTGCTTGCCGAACCTGACAGTTTTATCCCCTCATTCATTCCTCCCGATACGTCTGCCGAAGACGTGACCGATATAGTGCCAGCCCCTTCAGATTTAATATCTATTCCAGTCTTTGTTCCGGTAACTTCTTCAACCGTTACAGTGACTGACTGAGTCCCAACCGTACTAACCAGAATACCCGTACCTCCTGCGTTCTCGGCAGAAAGAGTTGCTTGTACTTTATCAGAAGCGGAAATTGTTACCCCGCCAGTACCACGGTTGTTGATGTTGATTCCCGCGGTTGCACCTGATACGGTTGTTACGGAAACACTAACGTTTGACCCCGCAGCATCATTCCCCAGATAAATTCCAACTGCGTTACTTCCGCTCCCTTCAACGGCTCCCGTTAAGGTAAGTGACAGACTTCCGCCTTCCAAATTTTGAGCAACTATTCCTGACCCTGTACTTGCAGTGACTCGACCGAGATTAACAGTAACTCCTCCAATTCCTTCATCCTTAACGTAAATCCCAAGATTACCACTCGCTGTGACATCACCCGTTGAACTCAGTACTATTCCCTGACTTCCCGAACTCGTTGCCACAATACCGCGATTAGAAGCACTTATTGAGTTGGTCGTAACTGTGAGAGCTCCATTTCCACTCTGCGTTGCAATTATCCCGTGACCACTATTCGCCGTGACTAAACCCGTGGTCGTCAGCGACAATCCTCCAGTACCTTTGTTATTTACCACAACTCCAGACGTACTCGAGGTTACTGCTCCCAACGTTACATTAGAATTCACACCAGAAGCTTCATTCACAACCAAAACACCATGATGTCCATTCTCACTTACCGAAGTAATTGCTGCACTCATGTTGATTATGATCGAATTCCCGTTTGAATTTTTCGCATACAACCCATGACCTTCTGTCGCACTAATGGATCCTCCCGTCAGCCCCGTAATCGTAAGTCGACCACTGGTTCTGCTTTCCGCAGAAATTCCATGACCCGCTGTAGTTGTAATAGCTCCCGTTGCCGTTAGCGAAGTATTTCCTACCCCTGAGTTGACTGTAAAGATTCCGTTGGTACTGGCGGTGATTGAACCGGCACTTATGCTGATAACTGTCCCATTAGCATCATTAGTGGCCCTAATCCCTATTTTACTAGCCGTTATGGCCCCTAACGCAACTATGTTAATGGCACCTCCATTTATGTTTGTCACAAGTATGCCATCTCCATTATGGCCAGCAATCGTTCCATTTGAAGTGACATTAACGTGACTTTCGCCCTTATTATCAACAACGACTCCGTTTGCCGCTCCGGCGACACTATTCAGCGTTAGGGAAACTCTCGCCCCTGAAGCATCGTTAAGAGCATAGACTCCGTTTTTGGTATCTGCGACTTCGTCAGTCCGATCCTCCGTTCCAGTTATTGTTCCGCCCGTAGCATTAACTATTATGTCACCGCCATTTTTATTCGAAAGAAACAATCCCTCACCTACATTTCCGTTGACATTACTGGCAATAGTTACCTCAATATTCCCCGTACCCGAGTTTATTGCGCGTATAGCCTGATTCGTATCGGAAGTTACCACACCTGTGGTTGAAATCGAGATTGACCCACTACCATTATTGGTGGCCAAGATTGCATACTTGTCAGCCGTCACTCCATTCGCACCAACACTCAGATTTTCGCCATCTGCGTCATTCGTAACATGAAAACCAATCATGCCGGAAGTTGATGCCCGGACAGATCCAGAAGCGTTGACGGTAATTGAACCCCCACCCTTATTGCTCGCAACAATCGCGTGAACAGTTTCACTTTCAACACCCGTCGCATTGACCACGATGCTTCCGCTCCCACTATCTTCAATATCTATACCTTCACCGACTTTTCCTTTGATTGTGCCGGCTGAACTTATTGTAATCCCGCCTGATCCAATATTTCTTGAATAAATACCGTGCATCTGAGCATCAGCAGAATTTACCGTGATGCTCACCGCTCCAGCAACCGATTCGTCAATCGTTGGGTTAGGAGGCAACATCACTTGGACGTTTATCCCATCACCAATCTTAGATTTAACTTCATCAGCTGTTACATTTATGTCGCCCGTCACAACCTCACGATCTGTCACCACCCTTATCGCATGATAAAGATTCGCGTTTGTCGGAGGAGGCGGTGGAGTCGGGGTGGGAGGTGGAGAGCCCCCAGGAGGTGGAGAACCTGCCGGTGGTGAAGGAGCCGGAGGAAGTTCCGCTGTTGATTCAACCAAACCCGTCGAGGAAATAATAATATCTCCAAGACCTCTTCCCCTTACATAAATTCCTGATCTCTTCGCCGATACAGCTGCCGTAGAGATCGTTAAATTGTCACCACTAGCATTATCGTGAAAGACTCCTACCCCATAGAGATTGGTCGCGGTTATCTTTCCTTTAGCGTCAATCGAAACAGTCTGATCCTCTTGACTACCGCTCGTTTGAACTGCAATTCCATGCTGAGAACCGCTGACCGTACTCTGGGTTATGAGAGCAGCACTTCCAACTCCTGCCAAATTGAAATGAACACCATGAGCAGACTGCCCCGTAACTGCCCCGGAAACATCAACTGAAATAGTTCCGGTATTACCCGCCTTTGAGGTAACAGACAGGCCAGTATTGTGTCCGTTAATCGAGCCATTTGCGTCAATTGTCAAATTTCCGCTATTAATCATGGCTTCAACACCGTTTGCTGTTGTAGCAGCAGAAGATGTCGATACGGCTCTCGCCGTAGTAATACTGATATTGCCGTTTCCTTGATGGTCGGCAAAAATTCCAGGACGATCACCTCCCGTTACAGCGATTGCCGAAATTGTTATATCGCCAACTAACGGTGACGTATTTTGATCTTTAAGAATTTCAGCGTTTATTCCCTTCATTCCGCCCGTTACAAGTGCGCCGCCGGTAACGTCAATAGTCACTCCGCCAATTATGCTCGTTACATCGTCGCCGTCCGCGTTTTGTGTCGTAATTGTTTTGCCACCAACGCTCTTAACACTGATTCCATGTCCACTGGTCGCTGAAATTGACCCCGAAGACCGGAGCGTCACTTGCGCACCGTACGCATTATTAATTACGCTAACACCTCGCGTTCCAGCCGTTACACTGCCACCATCTAAAATGTTGACTGTAACCGCTCCCGTTCCGGTACCACTGTTTTCAATCGCAATTCCAGAATTATCATCGCCCACGATTGGACCCGAGACTGAAATCGTAGTGCCTTCGCCAATTTGGTTATTAACACTTATTGCATCCGTTTTCCCACGGACACTGTTCGCTGAAATTGAAACTGTTCCGGCAGCGCCAGTTCCCGATTGATGGCTTACTGAAATGCCTTGGGCTTCTGTCGACCTAATACTTCCCGTCAGAGTAACCGCTATATTTCCAGAGAACCGTTTTGGATCTGCCGTTGGTAGACCTACACTTTTTACATCAATAGCATTTCCGGATGCCGTAATAGTTCCCCCGTTTGTCCCTTGCGTTAAAGTTATTCCTGCGTTTGAAACAACCCCTATTCCGATTGTATCTGCTGCCGTCGTTGATGAATGTGTTAAGACAAAATTAGTGCTAAGATTTACCGTGATCCCAACCGGAGGAGTTGCTGGAGGTGGTGGAGTTGCCGGTGGCCCCGGAATAGCTGTCCCTGTGAAAGTTAACACCGCTTGTGTTTCTACCGACCCGGAACAATTGTAGGCTTTTCTACCGGCGGCAACCGAAGTATCTTCAGTACATTGCGCGAGAGCTTCATTGGGGGTTGCTACAAAAACTGCTGCAACCCCAATTGCGAGAGTCGAGACAGTAGATAGCAACGGGACTATACCGTTAACAACTCGAGAATTAACTTTAGTAGAAATTTTAGCATCCTCCTGCCCGTCGCTTACCCCAGCGACGGTCACGTCGTTCCGTTCGGCGACCTGCAGATCTTTCAACTTCGAGATCTTAGAAAGACAAAACATCAATTTTGATCCTCCGCGATATGCGTCCTCTCACAGAACTACCGCTTAAATTTACTACTAGTTTTCCACTTCGGCTAAACATTTTGCAAACCTATATGGTCAAATCTAATCGACACTCATCTATCTGCCCGAACTCCGCGAAATTCCACAGTGCTTTCACATAGTTATCACAACATCAAGAGACAACATAATGTGACCTAATTTACTAGGTTGAATGCGGTTGGATTCCGAAAGAGTATAGGTTAGCGCAGATGAGCGAAGATAGATTAGTACAAACTTCGCCTATTCAATACCACACAGGCGACGAATCTGCAACTAAAATGGCGATTTTATGTCCATTTTTTAGGAGTTGGTTATGGTAAAAACATCAAATATATAACTGGAATTAAATGATTGAAGGGACTCTCGTCAAACGATCGCGGAGAATAATTTGCCAAAAAGTACAGTCATACCCGCGCCAAACCTATAAGCTATCGAGGAAAAAGAGGAGATTTGACCACAATGCTTCTCCCAGTAATCCGCCAGTAAAGGGCTGTAAGATAATATCCAAGAATCCCGTCCGACTATTCCTTAATCCATCGAAATTGATTCGGGGAATCTTTAAGCTCTAGGACATCAGTAACAATATTTCTCCAGGATTTAATTATTCGCTCGAATCACGCTTTTCCATGTCCCAGCCGTTTCAGATAAAAGCTTGAAGCGCCGAGGATTACACCTAATACGACTGCCCAAAGTCCAATGTCCCAAAACACGTTAGAATAGGTCTCTAATGCGGCTTTAGGATTAAGAACCTGTCCTGCTACCGTGTCTGATGCTGTAAGTTTTGCAATCTGCCCCGCTACGAAATTGGCAGTTGCCCCAGCAAAAAACCACCCGGCCATCATAAAACTAACGATAGCGGCTGGAGAAAGTTTTGTAATCATAGAAAGACCGACAGGAGAAAGACAGAGTTCCCCAGTAGTATGAAGTAAATAACACAAGGCTAAAAAAACTAAAGGAACTCGATAAGAGTCGTCGGCGTATGCAACTCCCCAGACCAACACCCAAAACCCTAACCCGACTTGAACTAAGGCTAATCCAAATTTAAGCGGAGTGTTAGGATTGTATTTCATTCGATCCAGAAACGCCCACAAAGCCGCAAACGCTGGCGCAAGAATCAGAATGAAACCAGCATTGAAACTTTGAATCTGGGAGGCGTTGACGGTCATATCTAATGGCCCGACGTTCCCGCTTGGCAATTGCGTTGACCGTTCAGCAAACTGATTGAGCGAAGACCCAGCTTGTTCAAACAGAGTCCAAAACACTACCGACATCACGATCAGAATAAAAGCCAATGTAAGTTCCATTGACTCGCGCATAGAGCATCTCTTGACCATAAAATATACGAGATAGGCAACAAAAATGAAGGCTCCAAAGGCCATAATAGTTTGTAAAACTTGTTCATGTGACTGGACTACAAACCAAACCACTAGAACAGCAATAATCCCCATCAAATATGAGACATGCTCAAAATTCAGCGGTCCATACAAAGGTTTTGACAATTTCTCGGGATCCGGTGGAGCACCAACGTGATCGGGAAGTTGAGGTTCTCCTGCCGTGAAGAACAGGAGACGGCGGCGAACAAATACGAGCCAGCCTAACAGCATTCCGACTCCTGCCAATCCAAATCCAGCCCACCAGCCGACAGTTTCTCCAAGGTATCCACATAATATCGCTGCCCAAAACGAACCTAAATTTATACCGTAATAGTAAAGCGTGAATCCTCCGTCGCGGCGCGGATCTTTGTCTTCATAAAGCTGTCCGACAATTGAGGAAATGTTTGCTTTGAGATAGCCAACTCCTACAACGATGAGAGCGAGGGCAAGATAGAAGACATTCAAGTAAAACTCGTTCCTTTGCGGCTCGCTAAGAAACTGATCAACATTCTCAATCGTTTGCGGTAATGGTGCGTTGGCATTTAATCCCGTGAAGATGAGAGAGCCATCTTCGTTTATTCGACTCGAACAACCTTCGACAGGAGATCGAGGAAGGAAAGCACATCTTTGGTCACCAACTTGAAGAAAAACTTGACGACTATTGGTTCGACCTTCTACTTCGAGTTCGTAACTGGTCGTTACACCCGAACCGTCTGTATAATTTAGGTATTCTTTAGCAGGTTCACCCTCTAGTCCCATAGTGAGATGTCCGGCGACAAGTAATAGAGCTCCAAAGGCAATCGCTTTGCGGTTACCAAGATATTTGTCGGCAAGAAATCCGCCCAAGAGTGGAAGAAGGTACACCAGAGCAGTGTATGAACCATATTGAGATTGGGCTTCTGTATCGCTGAATAGAAAATGTTGCGTTAGATAAAATATTAGAAGGCCTCGCATCCCGTAATATGAGAATCTTTCCCACATTTCTGCAAAAAACAAGATATGCAACCCTTTGGGGTGATTTCGCATCTGCATAAAAACAGGAATGCAGGTGGCCAAAGTGATTATCAGGCCGCATAGAATTACGATGCTCATAATTTGGTTCCTAACAGTTGACGGTTAGATCCAGACTCTACCTTATACACGGGTTGCAACGCAAAAATAACTTTATTTGCCCGAGAATAATCTAAAAAACTCCTAAAGTGATTTTTTCGCTAGTAAGCGAGTTCTTCAAACACCCGACTGACATCGCCTTTCCAATCCAAATAATATTTTTCCAATAAAGTTTCTGCCGGAGTTCTACCCGTTTCGATTATTTCGTCCAATGCAACCAGGTAACCTGTCTCATCTTCCCCTGACGAAGATTTCATTTGTCGTTCCTTTAGTCCGTCTCGCGCAATAATTAGCATAGTTCTTGCGAACTCTTGGAAGGTTCGTCCGTCAGGAATTTTGGTCTTCAAACCAAGTACGGCTGAACCTAATCGCATCATTTCGCGATCGGACGCTGTCCAAGACTTCACTGCGTCCCAAGCCGCATCTAAAGAGGATTGAGAATACAAAATACCTGTCCAGAAGGCTGAAAACGCGCAAAGTCTTTTCTTGGTGCCTGTGTCGGATCCGCGCATTTCTAGGAATCGCTTTAGACGAACCTCGGGAAAAATCGTTGACAAATGGTCAGACCAATCCTCTATTGCTGGGCGTTCGCCATGTACAATACTTAGATTTCCATTCAAAAAATCACGAAAACTTAATCCGGCAGCATTCAAGTAATTTCCGGCCCTGCGTACAAAGTACATCGGCACATCTAATGCGTAATCCGTGTACGACTCGAATCCAAAGCCGTCATCAAAAACAAACGGTAGCATTCCGGTCCGATCCGGATCTGTGTCAGTCCATACATGTGACCTATAGCTGAGAAAACCGTTCGACCGTCCATCTATGAATGGAGAATTTGCGAAAAGTGCAGTTCCTAAGGGTTGCAAAGCTAAAGCGACGCGAAACTTTAGAACCATATCTTGTTCGCTGGAATAATCGAAATTGGATTGAACAGTACATGTTCTAAACATCATTTGCCGACCAAGTCTCCCTACCCGATCCATGTACTGCATCATGATTCGGTAACGCCCTTTTGGCATAATGGGGGTCTCTTTCAAACTCCACTTTGGACTCGCGCCGAGACCGAGAAAGCGAATTCCGAGCGGGGTAGCAATGTTCTGGACATCCTCTAGGTGAACACCTATTTCGTTACAGGTTTGATGAATATTCTCTAACGGCGCACCCGATAATTCTAACTGTCCTCCGGGCTCTAGGCTAATACTTGCTCCATCCTTCGTGAGTCCAATGGTTAGTCCATCCTCTTGAATCGGAACCCAGTTAAATTGCTTTACCAATCCATCAAAAATAGAACTAATTGAGGCTTTCCCACTATAAGGAAGGGGACTTAGGCTGTTTTCTAGGAAGCCAAATTTTTCATGTTCTGTCCCTATCCGCCAATCCTTCCTTGGTTTACAGCCAGCTTCAAACCATTCGACTAGCTCCCTCTTATCCTCAATCCTAGGGGCGTTCTCGTTTATGTCTTGAGTCGGTGTCGTCATTCGTAACAGTTCCGAAGCGAAAAACAATTCGCCTATTTTACAACATTGTCCCAATCGCCGTGTTTCGCCTGCCACAATGATAATGCAGCCACAACGGCAGTCTCGGCGCGTAGAATACGCGGTCCAAGTGATACGGGTATAATGTTGTTTTGAGAACGCAACATAGTCTGTTCTTGGTGGGAGAATCCTCCTTCCGGGCCAACCAGTATAATAGAAGGCTTATAATCGGCATGCTCCAATACGTGTAAAAAAGATAAAGTCGGCTGGTATTCTTCAGGTCTTGATTTGTTAAAGAAAGTCGCTGATTCGTCACAAAAGTAGAGTCTTTGCCCCTCTTTTATATTTGATAATGCGTCAAACAATTTTTCCTGCCCTCGAATTAGCGGGACATCAAGTCTTTCTGTTTGTTCTGCCGCTTCAATAGCAATTTTTTTGAGTCTTTCCACTCTAACCTTTTTACTCTGAGTCCTTTGCGTATGAACGGGCTGGATTAATGATACTCCGAGTTCTGTGGCTTTCTCAATGATTAGATCGGTTCGCGCACTCCTAATCGGGGCAAACCAAATTTCGATATGAAACTTATTGATCGGTTGTTCCCGTACTTGAGATATGACAGTTGCTGAAATTCTCTTTTTTTCATCAATTGAGAATTGAGCATTCCATTCCCCATTTACTCCATTGAAAACGCGGAATATACTCCCGTGATTTAGGCGTATCACGTTTTTCAGATAGTGTGACTGCTCCTTCCCGATCGTCAGGGTCGCCCCTTTGCTCATGGTAGAATCAATGTACAATCTTTGGAGTTTCATAGAATTATCAACCATGAAGCACTTTTCTTAACGTTCTTCTTGCGTTCGACCAAAATTATTAACAATTTACCACAAAGTTGTTTGCGTGATGCCAAAAAAGTCTTCGAGCAAGTCTAGTAAATCGTTTCAGATGCCCGATAGCAACCCGTCCAGCTGGATTGAGTTACTCCCCGAATCTTTCAAACCCTATGCCGCCTTGTCGCGTCTTGATCGTCCGACGGGAATATGGTTGCTGTTTCTACCATGCTTAATTGGATTAACCTATAGCGCCGCTCAGGACTCTCCTGCTGACACAGAATCGATATTGAATTCGGCATCTTGGGCAATTTTGTTTTTGTTTGGGAGTATTTTTATGCGCGGTGCAGGTTGCACTTGGAACGACATTCAAGATCGGAATTTAGACTCAAAGGTTGAACGCACTCGGTTGCGTCCCTTGCCAAGTCAACAAGTTTCATTGGACCAGGCTTGGATATTTCTGGCGATTCAGTTAGTTTTAGGCTTTCTAGTCTGGATAATACTTCCCAACGATGCAAAAATTGTGGCCCTAGCGACAGTTCCGCTTGTAGCCGCCTACCCGTTCATGAAGCGAATAACTTGGTGGCCGCAAGCTTGGCTTGGTTTGACATTTAACTCCGGTGTGCTGATCGCTATCGCGACGGTTGCAGAATTTAAGTTTGAAGATTTAGCGTTATATGCCGCTCTAATTTTGTGGACAGTTGCATACGACACGATTTATGCGATGCAGGATGCTGAAGACGATGCATTAGCTGGCATCAAGTCTACGGCACTTTTATTTGGCACGAACGCCAACCTTGCGGCGTTGATTTTCCACACTTGCGCGTCTATACTCGTTATGATCGCTTGTCTTCTCGTTAAACTCCACAACCCTGGAGTGATCATTTCACTGCTGTTTTTGCTTTATGGAATACGGCAATACTTAGTTCTGAGACGAGGTGGAATGAAGTTTGCACTCGGACAGTTTAAGATGAATGTTCTTGCTGGTTGCATTCTTGTGATTGGATTTGGGATATCTTCGATAATAGGTTTACGATAACAATTTGTATTGAATCCTTGTAATATTTGATTTTAAATTGGTCGAAACCGTCCTCGAATTCTGGATGGTATAACTTTCTAGAAGTTGACGTTTCCAATATTTTAGGGGTTGTTGGTGTCTACATAGTTTGGGATGGCGGCCATTCCCCGTTTGCACTTTATGTCGGCAAAGGTTCTCTAGCAGATCGATTATCTCAGCGTCAGAAAGATTACTATATTCTCAATTATAATAGCAAAGGGCCACTTCTTGTTTCTTGGGCTATAGTCCCGACTTCATATTACAGTGGAGTTGAATGCTACCTGATAGACACCTACCAACCTCTTTTCAACACTCAAACACCTAATACTCGTCCTATTGTAGTCAACCCATTGGGATGAGCGAGCGTCTCTAACATTGTTGTGATTGATGGCAACCTAAAATGCGTCGTTCTCATTTATAAGCAGTTAGTTCCGAGAACGGGTTTCTACGAATTTTATTTTTCTCAAACTCTTGCGAAACCGTTTGTACGTGATACGGTCGCAACGACTTAGAGCAGTTTCCGATCGAGTAATCTCATTTTTAGTCCGATCGCACCTATTCTTTGGGGAACAGAACCACAGTATTGACGCAACTTGATAGGAAATTACTCTTTTGCGAGTTTTTTAACTTGCTTAGAAGGGCTTTCAATCCTATATATAACCAACATCTGTTGTAAAACTTCGCCTTTGTTGATTAATTCAATTTATGACTGTATTCGCTGAAGCAAAAGACAATCTACCTGTTCAGGTTAACCGCCAAATCGGCCGGCGCTTGTGGCGTGCGAGGAGGTATTTGGGATACAGCCGAGAGCGAATATCTAATGAACTTGCGATTGAACCCACGCAACTTAGAAATTTTTAATTGGGTATCGCTGAGTCAAATGAAGAAATTTTATCTAAATGCTCTTACTTGTATGGACGACCGGTAAGTTGGCTCACAAAAAAATCGAAACTGGAGGCTTCTGACATCAAACGTTCTCGTACATTGCCCCCTTCGACTTTCTCAGAAAAGGATTGGGAAGAATGCCTAAATTTCAGAGACGTTTCGTCATCTTTGACCAAGAAAATTACTGAAACACAGCAATTTGCGAAGGTGAGTTCTCTTCTACAACAGAACGCTAGTTCCGAGGAGTTCCATCATGCGCTGGATACTTACAACACATCTATGAAAACAGGTTATATTGACATCTTTAAAGCTATATCTAGTATTGGTGTAACCACTATCTTCAGGCCCATCGGCATATTCGGAGTTGTCATTATACGAGATAGTGGAACGGGCATCTTGTTATTCATTTCGGAGTCAATATGTGCGCTTCGTTTTGGCACTGCCAGCGCTCTTCAGAAGCTTCTAGTAGCTTATCGGAAAAATGGCTTGCAACAATCCATTCTTTGATATTCGTTATCACCGAACCTAGAAAGAACGACCAAGTGCCACACAATTTGTCTTCACCTCTAAACATTCTGTTGCCAAAATACTTGCTTGCTTCTCTTCAGAGTAGGTGCAAATGGACAAATCGTGAATTGACTGACCCGATCAACATCTACCAAGCCTCATTGCGCCTTCAAACTTGCTATTCTGAGACAGTGCAGGCGTTTACTCAACATGGGTTCATTTCGGAACTGGTCGGAAAAAAATTGCTCGAAGTAGATACGAACCAGCTGAAAAGAACAATCTTGGAAGATCAAATCCCAGACAATGTAGATAGTATTGATGTCTGGCTCTTGTCACAACCAGAAGAGGGGACTGTTGTTCAAGCGAAACCTAATGATGTTTTTGTTATTAAATTGCGAGAAAATAAGTCTGCCGGCTATTGTTGGGAGTTCGACGAACTAAAAGAGGTAGGATTTGTGCTTCTTAACGACACCTATAAGATTGATAATTCAAGGAAACTTGGTGGTTCAAGCACTCGCACGTTTCACGTTCAGCCGACCAATGTTGCGGACGGTAATTTTGAGATTGAAGAATCTTGTCCTTGGAAAAGAATTCTCACAAAAAAGAATTCGTTTTCGTTCACCTACATAAGAGGCTAAACGAAAAAGGTAGAGAAAGTTACGTTTAAGGCAAGTAAGGGGAACGAACCTTAGTTTTCAAGGCAAAATCTTGTGATGTAGAACGGAGTTTGAGATTGTTGACCGAAGTTTTTAAGTCTTTCGCGCAGTTACCCCTAACTGTGGGCAACATATCGTAGCAATTGATGACGGCATCAATGCAAGAGTATCGAGAAAGATGATTTTTCGCTTAGCTTCTATGCCCTATCTACCTAAAACAAGGTTTATTGGCTCCAGACTTCGGTCAAACTATACAAACCTAGAAAGCGCAAAGAAGTAGTATTCTCAATCTTCAACCTATGCAACTTGTATACTTTTTGACAGCATTGCTATTGTTGTTGATGCTCTACTTAACCTAAACTGTGTGAATACGTTCAACTTAGCAATAGCACGATCATAATATAGCGCTACACATTTTTCTTCAGTATATCGACTCGAGTATATGAACCCTTCAACCTCTGACATGTTCTCATATACGAACTGTGAAAAGTGCTGACCTTCTTTATGATCAGAACTTCTAATAACGTCAGTTGGTACACCAAAGCACGTTGCTCTGCCATTAGTCAAATCCAATAAATTTAGCTTCTCATTGCTCTTACTCGAGAACACAATTGCTGACCTCTCGGCATAATCTTTCGAATCTATAATTCGATTGGGATTAATATCAAATTTTGATCGAACTACAGTCTCATAGATTGCAGTGTCTATAGTCTGTGCTCCGTAAGTTACTTTTACTTGATGATCATTCTCCGGCGGGTTTAGTTCCGAAAAACTGAAGCGACTAGGTTTTGTTCCAGGTTCCAAAGGTGAATCCGAGTACCTGTTGTAAAATACTCTTACAAAGTTTCTCAAACTAAGTCGAGTTTGTAATCCAAGAAAAAGTTCAACAATTTCCTTGATACTCGGCGAACTTTCAGAGGTTAGCTGAGTTACGAGACTAACTGCTTTTAGATTATTCATTAGAAGTGGTTTCCGCGATGTAATGATTCCTTGGTTCCTTCAAGCATTTCGATACACTCTGGAACTGTATCCTCAAGTATTGCTTTTTTCAAACGGTCGAGCGGCGTTGGCGCATCACTACCGTAGTAGAAATCCGAAGTCAGAAAAAATTGTGTTTGAGTCTTGTTTCCACCGAATCTTCCGATGAATGCTTTAACTGCGAGGTCTTCAGTCACTCCTTCTCGCTTCATCTGTTCAATATATTTGTAATCAATCGGACGCTCTTTAGCTCTGGCTTCGGCAGCTAGTATTTTAGCTCTTTCTGGAGTTATATAGTCCAGTTCACCGAGTCGCTCTAGATTCTCTCCTTGAAGAACCCCACGCTCTTCCTCTTCTTCGTTACCACCGAATGTTTCTGTTTCAAAATCCAAGTCGTCAACAGGAATATAAAGTTCTCCTGAGACTTCAATGTTGCTATCTTTAGGCATCAGATAAACTCCTAGTTAAATTGACGATAGATTTATCTATCATTACACACTTAAGTTACCTTATTTTGTTAACGTTTGCAATTGATGTTTCAAATCGGACTAGAATCATCTGATTTCCGCGTTTCTCAACAGCGTACACTATGCGCTAATCACCAGAGCGCAGTAACGCTCTCCTTTTGTAACAATAAGCTTAAACTCTTCCTTACTCTGAATGTACCAACACCAAGACCAGCAAACACTTGAAGTAAAGTGTGCTGAATCTCTTTGTTCAAAATCATCATCGGTAGATTTCCTGAAACCACCTTACATGAACAGAGAGGAATTTGGAGATAGTTGCATAGTGGAAATTGTAGGATTAAGTCTGCAAATTCAAATGGGGGGGGGCAAAAGCGTTTTCATGGGATTTTAAGATCCCTAGGAATCGATCGTCAGAATCCGCTACCCTCAATTGGGGATTGCTTTAAACATCTATTTGTGAGAACAAACAAAGACCGTCGTGGCTTAGCCAACTGTTTGGCTGTACAAAACTTGAAATTTTCGAAAATACAGCTTAGTATAGAAATTATTCTAAGGATAATTGAAATGGATATGCAACTTCAAAACACTTCAAAAACGTTGTCAGTTGCGGATTCAATACAGTTTGACTCGGAACTATACTCTAAAGTTGCTGCGCGGGCTTAGTCACGCATTGCGACGGCTTGGAATCTACCAAACGCCATCGCAGCTCATTTGATCTGTGTCAGTTTGCGAACTTGGGATATCATCAAACCTGAAGATTGGAATGGAATACTGGAACAAGATCAGTTGAGGCGGATCAGTGCGATCGTAGGTCTTTACAAAATTCTTCATCTCTGCTTCAGCGTTTCACTTGCCAACAAATGGGTGAGCATGGCGAATTCAGGCCTCAGCTTTGGCGGGTATTAACACATCGAAATCATGTTAAATGGAGGCTTCCCTGCTATCATGAAAATACGGAATTTCGTTGATGTATTGTCCCTCTAACTCGTGATACGTTAAATTAGAGTTGCTAGAAACTGGAAATACGATCCTTCTCGATTCCTCAAGAAACACTCCCACATTTTCTCGGGACTGCACATCCAGATAAATATATAATCTCCAAAACGTTCACATTTCCGCTTGTCTATTTTGTCAGAAAATGAAACTTGAATGTAACTGAATTGCCATAAAAACTTAACGAATTATGAAATCACCAAGATTTTGGGATGCACACTTAGACCCCCACTCGCGTCAAGCTGCTCCTATCACTCGAAAAATTCTCACTCCAATCGCTATAGTCTACGAGACTATCGTAGCAACAAAAATCTCTAATGCGACACCATACCAATGCGGTGTTCCGGTGGTTTGCGTTGGCAACCTAACTGTTGGTGGTTCAGGAAAGACTCCCAATGTAAGGCATATTCGCAAAATTTTTTCCAATCAAGGCTTTCGCGTTGCCTCTTTGTCTCGAGGGTACGGCGGCCAAGCAAAAGGGCCATTAAAAGTTGAAAATGAAACTCACTCAGCGGAAGAAGTTGGCGATGAACCGCTAATGCTATCTCAGACTGGCGAAACTTGGATTGGCATAGACCGTGCAAAAACCGCTCAAGAAATGGTAGAAAACGGCGTTGAAATTATCGTGATGGATGACGGTCATCAAAATCCTTCTCTAATGAAAACTGTTTCACTTGTCGTTGTAGATTCTGAAAATCCATTCGGTAACGGTTTTGTGATCCCGAAGGGGCCGTTAAGAGAGAACATTAAAGCAGGATTATCACGAGCCGATGCCATAATTCTAACGGGTAATGGCCCTACTCCCGCAGAACTTTCTCAATTTACTTTACCAGTCATCCGTAGTAAAATTGTTGCGACACCTCCGATGATCTCCGAAACTTACGTAGCTTTCGCTGGTATCGGACGACCAGAGAAGTTTTTCGACACTCTCTCCCAAATCAATCTGAACGTTGCCGATGCAGTACCATTTCCTGATCATCATAAGTTCAAAAAAAACGACCTGAACTACCTTCGGAAACTAGCCGAACTGTATCAAGCCAAGTTGATCACCACGGAGAAAGATTTCGTACGGCTCCCAGATGATATAAGGGAGGAAGTGGAAGTGTTAGAAACGACGCTAACATACGAAAATCCTGAATTGCTCGAAACTGTGCTTGAGCCTGTTTTGGAGAAACTAAAGTGACAACTGCTAAGAAACAAGACGGATATATCCGGCCAAAAGACATTGATAACAGGGCGACCTTTTGGCAACGTTTTGTGTGGAGAATTGAAGCGTTCGCTTGGGATTGGTTCTATTGGAAGCCTTTTAGGACAGTCCGCCCGGAACAAGCATCGGATATCGGTGCTTGGTTGTTCAAGATCGTCGGTCCGAAACTCAGTCAACATAAAACCGTTGTTAACAATCTTAAACTGGCCTTCCCGGCAATGAGCAGTGAGGAAATAAAACGAATGGCTATGGAGGCCTGGGATAATTCTGGACGAATTGCCGGAGAACTACCGCATATGGACAAGATTTTGTCCCGCGAATACGATCACGTCGAAATTGTACACGGTGAACGACTAAAAGAGATTTTCGAAAGCACCCGAGGTGCAGTCATGGTGTCGGGGCATTTCGCAAATTGGGAAGTAATTGCCGGAATTGTTGGACGAGAAATTCCAAGCTGCGTACTAACCTATCGCATTCTTAACAATCCGCACATCGATTATCGAATCAACAAACTAAGGCAAGGTTACGGTGCAAGCATTCTTACACCGAAAGGTTTAGGAACACGAGAAATGATGAAGGCACTCTCAGAAGGTCGAGCTGTCGCTCTAATGAACGATCAGAAGTTCAATGAAGGACTTGCTGTTCCCTTTTTTGGTCACGACGCAATGACCGCGCAAGGTCCGACGCGCATGGCATACAAATACGATGTGCCCATTATCGCAGTCTCGGCATATCGCGTTGGCCCTGCTCGGTTCAGGTTAACAGTCCATACTCCGATCGAAAAAATAAATTCGGGCGATGATAAACAAGACCTACACGAAACAGTTTCGAAAATTTCCAAATTTATGGAAGATCGAATACGTGAAAATCCTAGTCAATGGTTTTGGCAACATAGGCGATGGCCGAAATCTGCGTGGAAAGACAATTAGCAAAAATGCACTCTAACCTAGAAACGACGATCGCTGAAATCGGTGAGAGTCGATAGAAAAATCAGCAAAAACATCGGTCGATTCCTTTAATGAACCAATCTTATGAACACACCATCTCAAAATCCGCCAAAGAAACTTTGGTCTGCCAGAAACAAGGACGATACTCGCAAAAATCGGCCTAATGAGAGCAAGACTGATTGGCAACAAGGAGAGCGAATCGCCAAGTATTTAGCACGAGCCGGTGTTGGATCACGCCGTGAATGTGAAGCAATGATCGAAGCCGGCAAGGTAACTATAAATGGTCGAAAGTTAACTTCACCTGCGTTCAAAGTAAATGGAAAGGAAACAATTAAAGTCGGGGAAAGGAGAATTACCGCGCCAGCCCCAACGAGGCTTTGGAAATTCCACAAGCCGACCGGGTTAATCTCAACGAACAATGACCCAAAAGGCCGAAGTACAATCTATGACTCGCTACCAAAATCTCTACCGCGAGTTGTCAGTGTTGGCCGACTCGATATAAACACAGAAGGACTGCTACTACTCACTAATGATGGTGAGTTGGCGCGGGCATTGGAACTTCCTAGTAACGCTTTCGAAAGAACATATCGAGTCCGGGCGCACGGTGTACCAGACGAAAAGAAACTTGCATTATTAGCTCGCGGCGTAAACGTAAACGGCTTTAAATTTGCTCCGATTCACGTCGAACTTGAACGACAAACTAGTACAAATTGTTGGCTCACTGTGTCATTAAAGGAAGGTAAAAAACGTGAAGTTCGACTCGCGCTAGAAGCTGTCGGACTAAAAGTAAATCGACTGATCCGCACTCATTATGGTCCGTTTGAACTGTCTAACCTACGACGAGGAGCAGTTGAGGAAGTTGGAAGCGAAGTTATCGAAGCTGCCCTAGGATACCTATTACCGAACTTGAAATCTCGACCAAGGTCGCCGAAAATCCACAATAAATTTGAACAGAACTCTAGAAAGTCAAACAAATTTGGTAAGATAAACAATAATCAACGAAGTAAATCTAAACCCCAAACTAAAGGCGCAAAGAAGACTAAGTTTAGTGACTGGTAAATATACGAACCTTCAACCTTAAAGGGTAAAACTATGACTATCCAAAATGTCTCAGACACCTATCAGGCAGAAACTATCCGTGAAGGAACTGCTTTTCCTCCGATTTATGCTTATGAACCTCCTGTAAATCTTGCTGACGTTGAAGTGTATTCCAAAAACAATGGCTATACATTCGACGCTTATGCTGACATGCGAAAAAATGCTCCGATAATGTGGCATCCGGAGGAGTATGGAGCGGGGTTTTGGGCGGTAACGAGTTACGACTTAGTCAAGAAGGTAGAACTTAATCCTATCGACTTCTCGTCTCAAAAAGGTGGAATTTTGATGAACTACGGAACCGAGGCCGGACATCCACTGTTGCACAATTCATCGCTTAACTCCATGATCAATCTTGATCGTCCTTATCATGCGAAAATTCGCATGGAACATATGGCCTATTTCAAATCAAACTTTGTTGCTGAGTTACGCAAAAAGGTTGACGCATTCATCTCCAGTCGGCTTGATGAGATGGAGAAAAAAGGCCCTGTTGTCGATATGGTGGAGATGTTTTCCGCGGAACTTCCACTCTTCACTTTGTGTGAGATTTTGGGCGTGGAGAAAGCGGATAGACCTAAACTCGTCCACTGGATGCATTTTCTGGAAATGGCGAGTTATCAGGCCGTTCAAGAGGGGCTCGGAAGCGTCACACCGGAACAGATTACTTTATTCATGAATGAAATACAGGCCATGTTCGATTTTGGTCGTTCGGTCATGAATGATCGTCGGGAAAATCCAAAAGAAGATTTACTTTCAGCCATTGCCCATACTGAAATAGAAGGCGAAAAACTCAATGAGGAATTTTTGGACGGCTCTTGGCTATTGATCGTATTTGCTGGAAACGACACGACTCGTAATTCCCTGACGGGAACAATGAAGCTGCTTACTCAGTTCCCCGAGATTAGAGAACAATTGAAAGCCAATCCCGATTTATTTCCAAATTTTGTACAAGAAGCAATTCGTATGGTCAGTCCCGTGACTTATATGCGACGAACAACCACCAAAAACACGCAACTTGGTGGTCAGGATATAGGCGAAGGTGAAAAAGTAGTAATGTTTTACTCTGCGGCTAATCGGGATCCGGCCGTATTTGAAAATCCTGATTCATTCAAGCTAGACCGAGAAAACTCTCACGAACATTTAGCCTTTGGGAGTGGGCCTCATGTATGTATTGGACAGCGTGTCGCTAATATGCAATTGGAATCTGCTTATCGCCAGATTCTAGAAAGATTTCCGAACGTTCGGTGGACTGGGAAAGGAACGATTGCACCCAATAATTTCGTCCACGCAATCTCTTCCTTAGAAATTGATCTCGGAACTTAATTCGAAGATTTACTTCGATTGCGACTGTTTCCGAAGCTCCGCAATCACTTTATTAACATCGTATTTGTCGCCGTCTTTGATGTCACTGCACTGCGAATCATATGCTTTTAATTGCTCGGTATGACGTTCATTTATCATTTCAACATTATGAGGATGAGTGACGGCATAAAACGCACCTGATGCGATCGCATTCAAAGCACGGTCAGCAACCTCCATTGGATCCATTCCTTGTTCCATTATAGGACTACGAGTGGCATTAACGCTTACCGGTCCACCGAACTCCTCCTGTTTAACTTCACCGGACTTCCAAATTCCCGTCGACGTTAAACCTGGACAGAAAATACTTACCCGTATTCTTTCTGGCATCTCACGTCTCAGAACATCGGTCATTCCCAACACAGCATGTTTAGCTGCCGTGTAAGCGGCGTTTCGCAAATGTGGCACCCCAAGGGAATGCTCGGAACCGGTATTAACGATTATCGCTTCTCCGTCTTGCTCTAGGAATCTGTTCCCAAATACTTGGCAACCATCCCAAACGCCTTTGAAATTGACGGCCATTACCCAGTCATAATAATTTTTTTCCACCTTAGTCATATAGTTTCCGCCACCACCTACTCCCGCGTTATTGAAAATTCCGCGCACCTCTCCAAAAGCCTCCCAAGACTGGGTAGCTAGTTGTTCTATACTCTCCCGCGAGGCTGTATCGACGTGGAAAGGGATCGCGTTTTCGCCAATCCCATTTGCAACGGCCTTTGCTTGCTCGAATCGAATATCGGCTACGCCTACCTTAGCACCACGCTTCGCCAATTGCTTGCAAAACCCGGCCCCTATCCCAGACCCACCACCAGTAACAACTATTGCCCTGTCATTAAATTCAAATTTATTGGTCAAAGATGTTTTCCTATTTTGAGGTTATGACAATGGAATTAGATTTAGTTCTTAAAATTTATGGATCATCGGGTGGCAATGGTAGAACTGTTCTGACTTGGTACCTCCGTACGTCGCGATCCAGATCAATCAAAAACTTACTTACCCGCTTGGCGTTCGTTCCTATGTCTGACAATCCTACCCGGCTTACGGATCGAACATCGACCTTAACCAGACCTACAGTCGGTTTCAAGGCTCCGTTTTCCATAGTGTTTTCACAATTTTCATTAACAGGAAACAATTCACTTGGCGCCCCTATGACTCGAATCGCGACATCATCTTCAAATCCAAACCAACTTGTCGAGTCGGTGGCTTCAATGATTCCGGTCTGACGATTTTCTGTAACAATTTTCCAACCTCGACTCTTCACTAACTTCATTGCGACTTCGAATACATCCGTTCTGACTTTATCAAAATATTTTGAATCTAGAATGTAAGGATAAGGAGCATTTCGTAAATCTTTGGCATTTTCTTGCGCATGTTTTTCCTTGAACTTAGCAAAATCAGCAACATTGTTGCAAATGTAATAGTCAGATATTACGTCCTCAGGTAATTGCCATTCTGCTTCTTCTTGAACTTCGGAGACCAGTCGTCCTCCGTATCCCGGCCAGCGTCCGTTGGCATATTCAGCGATCACAGGAGCGTCGACAACCTTGTTGGAATCTTCCCCGCGAAGCTTCATAAGTTTTTCAGAGAATGCAATTGGGGCATCCCAGTCAGTTTGAATGTCGTGAATTGGTGGCAGTCGCATGGCCTCTTGTCCAAACCCAACCAATCGACCAATAATCAAACCCGAAATTAAAACTCCTGCCAGGCCAAGAATTACGGGTTGAGTCCTTGGCGAAGCAAACAAACAGAGCAAGATTCCTAGAATACTCAGACCAGCCGCCGTCATAACCAGATTGCGTCCCCAACTGAACGTCATAGTCATCAAACCAAAACCAAACTCCCACAATCCAAACTTCGTACCGAGAGCTGCGACTATGAACCAGAAAATGGAAAAAACCGCGATTGCCAGCCCACCCTGAACTAGAATTCGCCCGAATTTTGCGCAACCGCTGGCGATATTTTTTAGTAACTCCGTCACCGTTTCAACTCTCCTAATTGATACACAGGACTCGCTATTCGCCGCTAGGCAGTTGGAAGTTTATAATCCTTGAACTGTTCGCGTAAGGCAATTTTGTTAATCTTACCTGTAGCCCCAAGCGGAATTGAGTCAACAAACTGAACATCATCCGGCATCCACCATTTGGCAATTTTGCCTTCAAGGTTAGCTAATAACTCTTCTTTCGAAGGTGACTCACCTTCTTTAGCCTGTACAATTAGTAACGGACGTTCATCCCATTTCGGATGATAAACACCGATCGCAGCTGCATTAGCAACTTTTGGATGACCAATCGAGATATTCTCTAAATCAATCGATGAAATCCACTCACCCCCAGACTTGATGACATCTTTAGCCCTATCAGTAATCTGAATAGTGCCAAATTCGTCAATATGAGCAACATCACCCGTATCAAAGAAACCTTCATCGTCTAGGACGTTCCCACCTGCCCCTTTGAAATAACCGCCTGCTATTGCAGCACCGCGCACCTGAAGTTTTCCCGATGTTGCCCCATCATTATCGATCACACCGCCATCATCGTTGACGACTCGCAGTTCAACTCCAAAGGGAGGGCGGCCTTGTTTCAATTTTTGTCGCATACGTACGTCAGTGTCTGCTGACTCGAGATGGGGAGGCAACGTACCTAGAGTTCCAAGCGGAGACGTTTCTGTCATTCCCCATGCATGAATAACCTCAACTTCATAATCTTGTTCAAACGCTCTGAGAATCGCTTCTGGCACAGCCGAACCTCCGATGATTACCTTGTTTAAGTGTGGAAGTTTCAAATCGTTGGCTTGCATGTGTTGCAATAGACCCAACCAAACAGTGGGAACAGCCGCAGTGATCGTCACTTTTTCGGTATCAAGCAATTCATAAATTGATGCTCCGTCCATTCCGGCTCCGGGCATTATCATGTTTGCTCCTGTCGCTGGACAAGAAAACGTTAACCCCCAAGCATTAGCATGGAACATAGGAACAACTGGTAATACAACGTCTGAAGCTCCCATTCCCATGGCATCTTTATTCATCGTTATCAAAGTATGTAAGACATTCGTTCGGTGTTGATACAGCACTCCCTTAGGATCACCTGTTGTTCCAGAGGTGTAACATAGGCTACTGGCTGTTTCTTCCGGAAAATCTCCCCAACGACATTCTGTCGAACGATCTTTAACCCAACTATCGTAATCCAATGCGTCGACAGCGTTTTCAGCCATAGTGTCTGGACCCGCGTATAGTATAAATTTCTTGACAGTTTCAAGTTTGTCTTTGATCGCGTCTACGATCGGAATAAACGTTTTGTCATAAACCAGTATCTTATCTTCGGCGTGGTTTGCTATCCATGCTATTTGATCGGGGTGCAAACGGGGGTTAATAGTATGGAGAACTGCTCCAATACCCATTGCTCCGTACCAGGTTTCCATGTGGCGTTCAGAGTTCCAACCTAAAGTCGCAACTCGGTCTCCTAATTGGATTCCCTCATCAATCAGAGCATTGGAAACGCGTTTCGCACCTTGGTAGATGGTGGCGTAGTTTGTACGAACGATATCGCCTTCGACTCGCCTTGTGACGACTTCACGAGTTGGGTTGATTTGGTTAGCGTGTTCCAGAATCTTGTCGACTGTCAATGGCCAGTCCTGCATGATGCCTTTCATAGTGTAACTCCAAAATTTGAGAAGAATGGGTGTTTTACCATGTTCTGTTATGAATTGTGAGGGATTGCATTTAAACCATAAATTCGAATAGGTCTTTATCTTAAAAATCTAGCTCCAAAACTCAAGGTAATACCTCATAATTTCGCGAATTCCGAATACAGTAAAAACCAATCCAGCACCGACCAGCCATATCCCAAAGCAGAATAGAACACTAAACTCAATCCAAATCACAATATCGAAAAAAGAGCTAATCTTCCAAGGCCAACCAACATTTTCAAGAATAATGTTTGCAGAAAATTCCGCGAGCATTGCACCGCCAAATAAACAGAACAAGACCCCCAGTACTATAAAACAGGAGAGGAGAATTCTTTGGAACAGAGTCAATTCCACGATTGATCCATTGGTTTTCCAAGCAAACAAATTCAAATCAATTTTCTACGAACGACTCTTCAATAATCGTTCTTGTTGCCGGTTCCAATCGCGTTTCGCCTCCAAATGCCTTTTGTCAAGATTCTTTCGTCCCGTCGCGACCCCAATCAGCAGTTTAGCTATCCCGCGGTCAGAGAAATACAGTCTAAGAGGCACGATTGTACGACCTTGTCGCTCTATAGCTTTGATAAGTTTTGACCGTTCCTTAAGTTTTGTTAGTAATTTTCGCTGCCGCTTCGGCTCATGGTTGAATTGATTGGCATCCTTATATGCTGGGATATTCGCATTGATCAACCACAGTTCTTCATCGTCAAACCGTGCATAAGCTTCCGCGATATTGACATGGCCTGCCCGTAAGGACTTCACCTCAGACCCCAGCAATACTATGCCTACTTCTAGTGTTTCTTCGATGTCAAAATCACGACGCGCCTGACGATTCTCCGCCACAACGCCGGATCTTTTTCCTGAACGACTCATTATCAACCTTTCTCAATTTCTAATCCTGCAGAAACCATGGCCTCTTGTATTCTATTGCGGGCATTTTCATCCGGAGTGAGAATCGGAAGCCTAACATCTGCCTCACAAAGTCCAAGCAAAGATAACGCATATTTAGCCGGCCCTGGACTCGGCGAGCAAAACATCATCGCATGTAGTTCCGCCAATTTAGCATCTATCTCTCTTGCTGTTTCCCAATCATTCCGATCACAAACCTTATGCATCTGAGCGCAAAGTTCCGGAGCAACGTTTGCTGTCACCGAAATACACCCTTCTCCACCGCTTACCCGGTGGGCTAAGGCCGTACTGTCCTCACCAGACAATTGAATAAACTGTGCATCGCCAGCGAGATTTCCGTGAATCACAACTCGTGATAAATCAGCACTTGCGTCCTTAATCCCTATGACATTTGGAAGCTGAGCTAAACGACCGACTGTTTCGGGTAACAAATCACAACTTGTTCTCGACGGAACGTTATACAAAAAAACAGGTAATTCTACCGCTTTGTTTATGGCTTCGAAATGAGCATAAAGCCCGTCCTGATTGGGACGATTATAGTATGGACAAACGACCAGAGCGGCATCCGCGCCAATCCTTTTTGCATGAGCCACCAACTCTATTGCTTCAGAAGTTGCATTAGCTCCAGCACCTGCAATTACAGGAACCCTACCCGCTGCCGTCTTTACACAAAGTTCGACAACGTCCATATGTTCTTGTGGAGTGAGAGTCGATGTTTCTCCTGTTGTTCCTACAGGCACCAAAGCTCGAGATCCCGCCTCAATTTGGCGTTCAATTAGATTTGACATAGCCGACTGGTCGACATTCCCTTCAGAGAAGGGAGTAACCAATGCGGGAATTGAACCTGCAAACATATTTAATCCTGCACTATAATATAAGACTGAAGCGATTATATATAAACTAGGTTGCCTTAACTTGCACAACCCAATTTCATCATCGAATTAATAACTCATGCGTCGGATATTAGCGCTTTCTTTCATATTGGTATTTACGTTCAGCTTTTCTTACGCTGAATCTACTGTGCCTGCTCCCACACTTAAACCGAATCTCGCGGCAATGGCCTTGCGAGATATCCCGTTGTCGGATGCCCCTACTCCGAGAAAGAAGCCCCGAAGACTTCACAAATCGCAGGTCGTATCCCGACGAGATATCGGTATATTAAGAGACGCATTCTATCACGCCGAGTTAGGAGATTGGGAAGAAGTTTACCGCCAACAAGAACGCGCAACAGACGATGACGTTCGACTAATTATATTTTGGTTACGTGCAACTTCTGAGGATGCTCCTGTTGAGTTTCGCGAGCTGGCTTATGTTTTGAATAAAACCGAAAACTGGCCGCAGCGAGAAACTATTCGGATTCGGGGAGAGGCCTTGATAGACGAAAGTAATCTTTCGATCGGTCAAAAATTGGCCTGGCTTAAATCTGAAGGCGGACCGATCACTGGTCAAGGTCTCTTGGCATTAGCAAGAACATATAAGAGTCTCGGATGGGATAATGATGCGAATATTGCTATTCGGGAAGCTTGGCGGACTAGATGGCTTTCAGACTCAACTAGAGATGCGATTAAAGGCGAATTCGGAGTCGCGTTGACGAGAGAAGATCATCACGCTCGGGCTAATTATTTAGTCTGGACAGATCAGTTTGCAGAAGCGATTGAGTTACGTCCGTTTCTACACCGAAGTTGGCGACATTTGATTGAAACTCGGATAGCACTTGCTGAACGTACCAACGATGTCAGCAAAAAGTTAATATCGGTATCGACTCACCTCAAAAGAAATACGGGGCTCCTTCATGACCGTGCACGATCGAAAAGACGCACCGACGAACATTCGGACGCAACTCGCATTCTATTAGAAATAGAATCGATTCCGCCATTGCCTGATGCAAAATACACTTTGTGGCAAGAGCAGAGTCGCGCTATTCGCCAAAACATTAACCAAGGGAAATATGCGGAAGCGTATAGACTAGCGATCCGGCATGACTTTAAGTCTGGATTCAGTTTTGCTCAGGCTGAATGGACAGCGGGGTGGATTGCGTTAAAGCGGTTTGGTAATGGCGGGTTGGCGTTGAGCCATTTTTCTAAACTCGAAAAATCTGTTACCGCCCCTATTTCAAAAGCAAGAGCGCTCTATTGGATGGGACGTTCTTATGAGTTGTTAGAAGATGAACAAGGAGCCAACCGCGCCTATGCACAAGCCGCGGAATACCCACTTGTATTCTATGGACAATTAGCGGCAGCAAAGTTGGGGGAGGCTCAGATTTATTTGGAACTTGCGCCAGAACCAACCCCAGAAGAAGCGGAGGCATTTGGTTTACGGCCATTAATTCGAATAATGAAACTACTTGGAGAATGTGCCGAAGATGAAATTTTCCTGAGTTTTTCTTATGAACTTGACGACCTGTTGACTACACCGCAAGAATTCTTACTTCTCGCGGAATTTGTTGAAAGTTACAATCAGCCGGGAGCTGCGATTCGCGCAGCGAAGACGGCATTGTTCAAGGGAATACTGCCAACTCAATCGGCATATCCAACGATACAGAATCTTCCGGAAGAGTTATTACATATTGAACATGCATTGATTCTTGCGCTCGCTCGACAAGAAAGTGAAATGAATCCAAAGGCGATCAGTAACGCCAATGCTCGGGGGTTGATGCAGTTTCTACCGTCGACTGCGCAGACCGAAGCAATCAAACGTAATCTCGAGTATCGTGAGTCATGGTTGACGGATCGTCCGTCGTTCAACTTGCGTTTGTCTGCTCTTCATTTAGACACTTTATTGGAACTTTTTAACGGCTCTTATGTTCTGACGATTGCCGCTTACAATGCTGGTGCGCACAATGTAGACGAGTGGATTGAAGCATTCGGTGATCCGCGCAGTGCGGAAGTTGATGTCATTGATTGGATTGAGTCGATACCGTTTTACGAGACTCGAAACTATGTTCAGAGAGTGCTGGAGAGTTTGCAAGTGTACAGACACATATTTGCGGGAGAACCAACTGAAATTTTAATTGAAACTGATCTGAACAGGACACAATTCAGCGACCTCCTTCAGGAAGTTCGTTCGGCCCCGCAGTAAATTGGCTTTTATCTTGGACTTTTAAGTCTCAACCAGTCGTAAGAATCCGCTCTTACTTCTTAGCGAACGGTCGTTACGGAATTATATAGAGGTGCAAATTGAACGTTGATTGAATTGCCTAACCGCCACTAAATTTGAAGTACCGACGGGTTAGCAATACGTCGCTACGGGAAATCGAGGCAATCTTGCCAAAGTTGCTTGTGGTATGTCTTGTTTCTTAGCTGTGAAAAGTGATTTCACCTGAGTGGCTCACACCTTCCCCTTTGTATGCATGGATATTGAATCCAAGGTCGCGGATTCTCTTGCAGAAGCTGTAGTCTTCGGACAACATTTTGCCCGTATCATCTGCCATCAGATCGTAAAAACCCCAATATTCTTTCTCACCGTCTGGAGTTTTTTCAGTTCTGTGCGGAACAGCATTCTCCTCAATGAGTTTGGTCAGCGGATCCTTCTTTAGCATAAAGAAACTTGTGCAAACCTGTTTAGCCACCGAGATTCCGTCAGGTAATCCTGGCCCATCCACTAATGGAGCGGCTATCCTTTGTGCCTCTCGATCCCCGTGTCCTTCGCGGACGCATTCCGCGTATCTAGCAAGGTCAAGTTGACGCTGCGGAACACAGACTCCAATGTAACTAAAATCTGTTCGGAACATATCTCCGAAAACAGACATTTCGAGTCCTACATCGTCGTCAATGCCAATGAGAACTTCGGCATCAGAGTTCAAGAAATCGTTTGCAAAATCGTTGCGAGCTTGAATAATTGGCTCAAACGAAGTGACTTTGAAATCACTCGTATAGCCAAACGAATCCAGAAACCCTTGCATATTGATAACGGTTTGCAAGGTATAGAAGTGCAATGCCCCGGAACCCGCAGGGCAAGTGATCATAACTTTCACAGAAAAGTCCTCTTTTGAGTGTCGCTTACTACTCTAAAACCTCCTATATAGTTATTATTAGGATTTAGCAAGTGAATTATGAGGAATTGGCAATTTTGTATCACCGAGTTGGACTTGTTCCGGCGACTGTATCAATGGTAATCTAAAGAAATTAGTCTCTCCCACTTATAAAAGAGAGCGGGGTGGAATGACGTGTTCTAGCGTTTTCAAGAAGCTCAAATTTGGTAAAGTGATTCGGCGATGACTAAGGTTACTGACAGACAGAGCTGTTTGCATTTCACATTCCCGTGTCGTAACTTCTACCTAAGAGGCTACACGAAAGATCATCGTTTTCGATGCTTTGACGTTGATTCCTTATGTTTTTGCGCCGAATGGCTCCATACAGTCAGGAGTAGTTGGCAGAAAACTTCAAAAATCAGCTAAATTACCTAGAGTTTCTTCATAAACGGTAGGATTTTTGTCCGAGACCGAATGCTTATACTCTGTACTTGCTATGAGTGTAAATTTCTTATTTTTTTCGTTAAGCCTCTTGGGTATTGTTTTCCGAAATTTGCGTTACGTGATAAACTTATTAGACATAGTGTGAAATGCTAACCTAACATCACGTGACACTTATATCTTGCATTTAATGTCACTTCAAAATTGCATTATGTGGGGCTTATACTTTACATCCTGTGAACTTAGTATATTACATCACGTGAGATTTTTACCTTACATTTTGTAGTGCAGTAACGTTACATCCCGTGAAACCTCTATCTTGCATTTCTTGGAACCTCTAACTCACATCTTGTGGTACAATAACATTACATCACGTGACACTTGAAATTTGCAATTCGTGGCGTATTAACCTTACATTTTGTAGTGCAGTAACGTTACATCCCGTGAAACCTCTATCTTGCATTTCTTGGAACCTCTAACTCACATCTTGTGGTACAATAACATTACATCACGTGACACTTGAAATTTGCAATTCGTGGCGTATTAACCTTACATTTTGTGTTACCTTAACCTCGCATTGCGTGAGACATCTGTCTTAGTTCAATCAACTCAGTTAATTTCCGGTTTAGCCCCTGCACTAAACCACCTTGTAATTGGTGAATAATTTGGCTTCCTTCATTCCTCGTCATATAGTTTCATCCCTCGAAACTTTTCTCAAATATTCGAGAATTTTGAATCTGGTTGGGCCTCGCCTAGTCGGTAAGACTACCTTGGTCAGGGAACATTTTCAGAATAGTCGTTACGTTTCTCTTAATGATCGCGAGACTCTAGAGGCGATCGAAAATGATCCCGTCGGCTCACTTCAGTCTATGAAACATAGCACTCCCCGATTGCCGATAATAATTGATGAGATTCAAAACTCTCGCAAGTTACCGCTAGCGCTGAAGAAAATAGTTGACACCGATCGGACTAAGGGTCAGTTTTTGTTGATAGGCCCCGTGAATATTTTTCGAACAGCCAGAGTCGATGACTCGCTAGCTGGAAGAATGTTATCGTTGACAATGCCACCTTTAACCTCTTCTGAGATTTTTAGCTCGACTGCACCTAAAATTATCGATTGGGCGTTTGACAACACTTCTAGTATCGCAGACATTCGGTGTGAAACATATACAAGGAACGATGTCAAAGATTTGATACTGAGAGGCGGTTTTCCGTCAATTCGTGGACTCCCAATTGAAGATCGTCAGTCAGCTCATTATAACCAAGTTGGTCAAATCGTTGATCGCGATCTAGACATTATCCATAATGTCCGAAAGCCGGATTCCGTTCAACAAATCTTCAGAATGATGGCTACTCGAACTGCAAGCGAGACAAGTACAACTTTTGTCTCGAAAACACTTAATCTAAGTCGTGAAACTGTAGATTACTACTTAGATATGCTAGTTCGACTGTCAGTTTTAGTTCGTCTAGACGCTTGGTCATCAGGGGAACATTATCGAGAGATCAAGAATCCCAAGTATCATTTAGTTGATAGCGGACTGGTTTGTTCGTTGCGGAATTTAAACAGCAATTCGTTCGATATTGGAAAGAATCCGACAGCATTCTGGCCAATTTTTGAAAGCTACGTTGTAAACGAGTTTCTAAGAGCAATGCCATTCCAGCAATACAACTATAACGCTTACCACTGGCGAAGCCCTGACCATCGAAAAATTGACCTGATAATTGAACGGGATCGGAATGTACTCGGGGTTGAGACTAAGGCAGCAAGTGATTTCGACAGTAACGACCTTAGTGATTTACGCTGGTTTGCCAAGAAAGGACCTGGCAAAAATCGACGCTTCACCGGTATACTGATCTACCTTGGAAACAGGGCTTTGCCCTTGGGCGATGACATTTACGCTATTCCCATCAGTGCGTTATGGAGTTGACTACAGTCAGGTAAAATCCACGAAACTTCTTTTTTGATGGTTAGATCATCTTTTAAGCTAGTTTGATCACTTCACGGTATGTCGGACGTTGGATTTCGAACACTGACGGGTAGAGTTTTGCCCAAGCGAACAATACTTTCGTAAGTTCTTTAATTTCACGACGATAGGGGGTCGGATCGTCAAGTACCGCGTTATGAAGTTTCGCCGTAAACTCTCCAAACGAAAGAGCCCCACTCTCTCGAACGATATTATAGCACCAGCTAAATGCCTGACTATTTCTAAACGCATCAATTGCTTGTTGAACTGAAAAATTACCTTTATCGATACCTAGTAGTTCAAAATCATGATCAATCGAACTTGAATCTATTTTGTAGTTTTCTTGAAGCTCGCTTGGTTCATTGAATGGCAGTTCATGAACCCAAATATAGTTGTTCGGTTTTTCCAGCTCTAATTGAACTTGCTCAGACCAGCCTTGGGTAACGTCTCTAACTGGTGGCATTCGCAAAACGTCACTTTCAATCAGCGAATACAATTTGTCATCAACCCAGGTTACGGAACGCATATAGTTTGTAATGTTGTTATCATCTGTTTTACTCGCAATATAGGAGGTACCAAACTCGTCATTATAATCCTTGGTTAGCGCTAGTCCACGGGCAGTCGCGTTAGAACTCCCGAGCAACACGTGATTATCAATGTAGTAAACTTTTCCATGTAGACCACTTGAAATCCCAAAATTAACACCCAGGTCACGACAAATTCTATAACAAGACAGGTCAGACGCTCCTGTTACTATGTCATAAGGCAACCATCGGGTTACAATCGTAATATTGCCAGCTTTAGTTCTGTCAAGAATCCATCTCACGGCATCTTCTTTTAAAAATGCCGAGAAGATAATTACTTTTTGGGTGGAAGCATTCAGTTTTTCAATTAAGGCAAATTTGAACTGATGAGTAGAAAGTACCATAAAATTTAATCTCCAATCTTCTTTAACAGGTCGGAAACCCAATAGCCCCAACGCTCACGAAACTCTTCAAATATTTTACTATCGTAAACCCTTCTAAATTCATCCTCGGAACGGACAAATGCTAAGGTTATAATCTCTAAAGCACTTAATCCCATCACATCTTCTGCATCTTCGTGGATCTGCCAAAACTTTTTGTAATACTCAGAACGAGTGTTTATTGCCCCAACTGCGGCATTCGCTACAATCTTCACGTCTAAAAACGTATTTCCAGGCCATGCATCTTTTTTAAGGTCAACCTTATAATCTATTGTAGCTTCGGCTAAGCGTTTTCTTTGATCATCATCCAATTCCGGACGTGTAAATTCCAACAGTTCCATTCGTTCCTTAAGTTTTTCTTCATAAGTCTTTTCTGCGGCCTCAGAGTCTGACGAAGTAGTGGTATGATCTTTGACAACCTCATCATTCGCTATCTCAACAATTGGATCTGGCTTGGTCGATTCACCTCTTACACCTCTTTTACCCGGGTGACGGTTAGAGATGATTGCCATCATGTTTTTTATCTGTTCGCCCAAATTATGATTAAGTTCTAACACCAAATTAGCTTTATAGTAATCGGTATTATCCTCGTCTCTTGCCGATTCTTTCAAAGATTCGAGTAACTTTTCATCTGATTGCTTATCAAGCTTTTTAAACCCACGTATCTGTTGCTTACTGTTTGTTACACCAAACAGTTCGTCTAGAACAGGTGAAAATCGGACCTCTGCGCCCCACCAACGGTGCCGCGGCTCTCCAGGCTGTATAAACCCGAATGGTCCGAAGTCAATTTCTCGCCCCGCCCGTACAAAAGAAATTCCTGTATTTCTTGCATAGTGCTTACCAATCTCTGAATTTCCGCCAAATTTCTGAATTTCCGGTTTGGCGATACTTAAAGTAATTTCTACATCAGAAACCTTACCTGGAGCATACGGCACGGGAATTTTGTACGGTTTTTCGAATAAGACATTTGTAGCTTTACCCTCGGCATTCGGGGTATTTGAAGGTTCCAACAAATATAGAGGGTCATTTGCATGCAACGGCTGTTCAAATTTGACCTCCATTGATTGCAAGTCAAAATCTATCATCGTGATATTTCGTTTTGTTCCATATGAGTCATCAAAATCTAAAAAATGCCTGAACATTCTACATAAATCTCCTTCCATTCTATTCAATAATGTTTCTGGATGAGTCAAATCTAGACCATCAAGATTTGACCAAACTACTAATGTTCCGTTATCTTGAATTACTTTCTTCAAGTTTTCTCGATACCAAAATGGAATTTCACAAGGCTCGGCTGGCAACAAGCTCAGCTGCTTTTTGTTTTGGACCTCGTCTATATCTAAGTAAGTATGATGGCATTCTTTTTGTTGCCAGCTATAAATATCGATACGTCTCGCTTGAGAGATGGAAGCACCCTTTAGTCCAAATCCAAATCGACCTAATCCTTCGCGAGTATCCAGCCGAGTTCCCCAACCGATGGACAAACATCGGCCTAGCACATCTGATGGCATTCCGGTCCCGTTATCAAATACTGAAACAGTTTTAACTCTATAACTGGACCGCTTGTTGACTCTCTCACTACGGGACTGCGTGATGATCATAATATCACTTGCTTCCGCTTCTATTGAATTATCAACTAGTTCCGCAACAGCAGTTGCGGTATTTCGGTATCCGATCTCACGCAGAGTCTTGAGTGCATAATATGGATCAAGAATAGGGACTTGGGTTCGATTTGTGCTGGTCATTAGAGCTCTCCAAAATGTTCGTCAAAAAATGTGAACGCTTGTGGTATAGGTGGCATATTTCGAAAATTATCTATTACATCTACCAACGTGCAATTCTCTGTTCCTCCAACTGCTGTTCCTCTCAATCCTCTACCTACCATTTGAGAGTATAGAACCACAGATGTGGTGGGACGAGCGATTATTACCCCTTCTATTTGTGGAGCATCGAATCCAGTCGTCAAAACCCCGAAGTTCGTGAGGACTTTAACTTTTTTTAATTTAAATTCTTCTAACCAATGTCTACGAGCAAAAATTGGCGTGTCACTCGTAATAGCACGCGCTAAACATCCTTTTTCATGCAATAACACCGCCAAGTCTATTGCATTCTCTTTTGAAGGACAAAAGACAATAGTTTGTTTGTTTTGAATCGAAGCTAAGTCGATTACTCTAGTAGCGACATTTAATGTTCTTTGAACATTCTGTCCTAGTTTGGTTAAAACCTCTCTCGGAATATCTAAATAATTTGATACTGTAGCGATCGCATTCTTCGAAAATTCAATATCAACTCCAGTATTGAGTTTTACTCTATTAACTCTGGATAAAATTTTCCGATTTTGTAGATATTCTATCGGATTGTCTGTAACTTCCTCTCCTTTTAATGTAATTTTGTTATTTTCATAAAATTTTGCTAGTTCTATGGTAGCATCTTCATCAGAGCCGATGTGGTGCCTGCCAGGAGTCGCAGATAACCCAACGAGCTTTGTAGATTGGTTACAAAGAAAGTTGATCGCTCTTTGGAACGTTGGTGCAGTCGACATATGAGCTTCATCAACTACTAGTAAATCACATTCGTGTCTTAGCGATGACATAATTTCAAATCGTTCATTACTATCTGAGACGATTGCGGAATGGCAAGTTTGGAAGCTCGTGACAAGAAAAGTTGGTTTAGTAAGATCAACTTTCCTAATTTTTCTACCACCCCATAATCTGTATACGTTCGCCTCTTCGGTACCGATACGCGACCAGGTGTCTACGAACGCCTGAACAGCTTGTTCGCATAGTTCATCACTATGTGCCATCCATACAACAAGTCGGACTTCATCAGTTTCTCTCGAACGTACAAAATCAGATATCATTTCTATGGTTGTTCGAGTTTTTCCACTACCTGTCGGCATATGAACAATTACACGACGTAGATTATTATCCTTTAAGAATGTATTTAGTTTCTTTCGAATTTCATCTTGGTAATCGAACAGCGATCTATCAACTTTTGCTATTGTTTCAAAAGATAGTTCTTGGTCATCAGTTGAGAATGCTTCGTCGAGTTCTACGTTAAAAATCGATAAAAACTTCTCGGTCGCAGAATTTTTAGTCCATTGAAACCTCGCAAATTTCTGAGTATCCAGTTGTGATGTCGATACACCATAGATCTGGGATAATCTTTCACTAGGAAGTACATCTAGAACGTGTTTCCTAATTTTTTGATTCTTGAACAAATCGAAGCCTTGTTCTTGAAATGCCGCGTGCGCAATATTGTGTGCGGTTACTTTGATATTAAGCTCGTGTAATCGATTTATACGATCAAACCCTAGACACGATGAAAGCGAACTTAATCCAATTTTTGCAATAGTACTTACTACCATATCAGTAATCATTTTTCTCTCCTATTTGTGACAAGCTAAACAAGCTTTTGCTTTACCGTAAACGTCATCTATATCCAATGGGTCTTCATCAGGCCGCAGTGGATTAGGCTGTATTTTAGATCGCATCCGTTCTACGCGTGCCAAATGTTCCTTTTTGATTTGCGCAACTCTTTCTGGTCGAGACAATTCATCAAGCGACTCTCCCTGACACCAAGTAAACGGAGAACCGTGATCTATTGCATTTTTCTCGTATGATTTTGCCTCCTCAAAAGCTTGAGGATGCCTCTCCATTAACCGTACCCACTCAATTTTTTGCTGATAAAAACAAAATGTGCAACCACTTCGCGTCCTCCATTCGTAGTATTGCGGTAAACCGAGGCCAGCTCCATCTAGAATGTCAAGGACTCCCGCCTTGTCAATTCCCTCATCTTTGAATGGAAGTTTAACAATAAGATTATCTTTATTGGAATTGTAACCAGACCGATATTCCTCATCCGAACGAATAGCAACGTAGCTAAACACAGTCGTACCAGTTTCTAAAATCGGTTTTAACCATAGTTCAAAAGGGCGCAGTTTTAGTTGCCGAGTGCACCAGCGAGTCTGAGCGGAGGGAAGGAAGTTGTTGAACTGTTTCAACCAAAAATCAAAATCTCGATCAGGATTCAATCGTAGTATCGGTTGTCCGAGAAATCCCTCTAACCGTCCCAAATACTCATAAACTTCTGGAAGTTCCTTGCCTGTATCAGTGAAAAAATATTCAATCTCCATATCCGGATGTTGTTGCCGCATATGAACAGCCAACGCCGCGCTATCGCGACCTCCGGATAGACCGAGAACATGACGAACCGAAGCAGTCATTGCAGTACTGCCTCGTTTTTTTCGACAGTACTCAACACCTGTTCATCTGATTTCATGTAACGCATGCTGATTTCTGCGAGGGCCGCTAACATGACATTACGTTTTTCATAATCAGATTCCTCTAAAACGTTTTCAATACGTTTAATCAATCTGTCTATTTCTGCCCGTTCACTTGAATCAATAACGAACTCATGTAAAGCGGGTTCAGGAATTCCTGCCGTTCCGACTAGTACCGCCCATGCATGCTGATACTGTGTTCTCCCTTTAACTCTAGCAAACATCTCTGCTCGAGAGAACTTCTCAGACATCTCTGCTATTGTAACCTCCGCTCTTTCTAAATCTTTATCTATCCAGTCCCTTGGAGGTTTTGAGATTGCAAGACTTGCAATTGGCTCGAAAGACTCTGTACTACCGTCAAACAAAGTCAGTCGTCCTGAAAATGCGTCTATCTTAAAATCGCCAGTTAGATTTTTTGTGTTTTTCGCTCTTTCTTGAAGTTCCTCTATGGAATGATCTGACGTATTGGGGACACGCAGTTCTCGAAGCATTAAATCACGTAAACTTTCCAACATTCTAGGATATGCGTTTACGATTTCATTCAATCCATCCTCTACATTCCTCAGAAACCTTCGGAGGTTTTCGACATCATCAGATTTTTTCCATGAATTTTGCCTAAGGGCTTTTGAGAGGTCGTCGAACAAAAGGGCATTCGGATCATGGGCGTGTTTGAGTGTATCCCGTATTTTGACAGCGTTGCCTGACAAGCGCGATGTACGCTGCGTCCATTTAGGAAGTTTATCAAATATAGCAACCAATCCCCTTGCAACATCAATTGGTTCTATAACTGTTAATGTATTTCCAGATATTTTCCGAACGATATCTGCCATTTCCGCTAACAGGAAACGCGTGTCTTCGGTCATTTCCATCCATCTAACTTGAATAGAAGATGGATCCTTCACCAAATAGTCTATATCGACGTCATCAATCTTCGATCTGAAGATTCTCTCCCGATAAACAGACAGGAAGTTTTTTTCAACTAAGACAAATACAAGGGTAAGAAGCGGCAGAACTCCCCGACTAATTCCAAACGGCGGAGACTGCCAAATATCATATAGATCCGAAATCTTTACCGGCCTGTTGCTGTTAGCTTTCACATACTCTAACGCGATTCTCCACATCGGCTCAATCCTACAAACGTCTTTCTTGAGTTTTTTAAGCTCTGCAGGACGATTAAATGAACTCCCATGAAGTAGCGATTCGTATAAGCCAGAGGCCTCTAAGACCGATGTAAGGATTCCACGCTCGGGAGGATATCCTTGTATTCCTAACAATGGTTTGTGCGAACTTGCAATCATTCGCTTCATCAAAGACTTGAGAGCACCGTTGGCGCTTCCTGACGGTTTCTCACGATTCAAAAGTTCATTATGGAGTCTAGGACATTTTGAAAACCTCTTATTCGCCATCTCCGAGGCTATTTCGTTAAGTTCCGCAAAATTGCATTGCCTTGCTCTAGTCTCAGCACGATACCAACTTGAGGTATCAAACGCTTGTTGGATTTCTAGTTCGAGTAAGGATTGTAAATGAATTCGACGAGCTTCAACCTCCTTACGTGCGACGGCATCACCATTGAGCTCCGTATACTCTTCAGCAATTCGTTCGATTCCGGCTAACTCATTTGCAATTGGGATCAATGTCCATGAGCGATCCGAAAGACCAATCACAACATCAATGTTTTCATCTAGTTTTGTAACCGCCCGGCAAATACTTTGAGACTGTTTCTTCGTTTCGTTTTTCGTAGGCACGGCCAGTAAAAACCGGCCCATAGTTCCAGTACTAGAATCGAAAGATCTAACTGCTTCGACCAAATCTGAAACCGCTACTATATCTAGGTCAAACCATCGCAAAAAACCCGTTTGGTGATAGTGTTTTTTTGCCAACAGAGGTTGTAATTTGGCTAACTTTCGAAGTTCATCAAAGTTAACCTCACTGTTTTCCTCTAATACATTTTTAACTGCTTGTTCGATGTTAAAGTCACTTCCAGCGTAAACTGAAAAGGCATTCTGATATTTACGAAAAATTATTAATGAGTATTCCTTTAGTCTTTTCAATGAAGAATTGAGCTTTCTTGTCGAAAGTTCAGGGAAACAAGAATGCAAAACTTCGAGATTTGCCACCAATCCAGATTTCTCTTTGAAAAGATCAATAATGGCTACCGTCTTGAGAATATCGATATCAGTTTGTGATTTACTTTTTGCCTCACACCTAGCCACCGCTTCGCTCGCCGATGCCCAACGGTGTCCATCTGAGGAGGCTAGAATCGAAGGCTCTAAATTTGCCCTCATATAGTCCCAAAGTCTTGACGGCCTATACGAACTCTCTGTCGTAGGTTCAGCCAAAAACTCCTGAAATCCAAACAACTCCGAAGAGTTTAGAAATCCGAAAATACTTCTTTGATTCTGTCCAAATCCGCGACGCGAAATTGGACCGAGTAAACTCGCCACGACTGGATGAAGAGGCCAGCAACGCTCCAACAACAACGCAAATTTCTTTTTGTCACTTGTTTTTCCCTTTTTAAATGTGCTGGCAACTGCTAAAGATTCACTTCCAGCCTGCTTCGCTTTTCCTTTCAGTTCAATCGCTTTGGATATCAGCTCTATTTGTTCCTCACCTGCCGTGTTTACCGACAGATCAATAAAACGACCCTGTACTTTACTCCATTCGTCTCGAACGTCCTGAGACAATCGGTTTGCATATTCTTCAAAAGATTGATGAAGAATCCCGACGATAACTAGTCTTCCTTCGCTTCGAGACGCTGCTTCTGCTAACTGCTGAAGTATAAAAATGTCCTGACCGTCTTGCGCTGCAGACTCTAGAAACTTTCCCATTTCGTCAATAAATATAACTAGCCCGCCGCTTGAGTTTTTTCTTGATGATGCTACTCGCAAGATATGTTCAATTAAGCCACGCTCGGTCAATGGAAGCTTAGATTTAACAAACAACTTAGATGCTAGTAAGGCTTCACCTATAACTTGGACTGGCGAATCTCTGCGAGCAACTACTGGAAGTATCTTCCAACCATGCTTTTTAGGTGGAAGAGCATTCCAAACTCTATTAGAGAATCGCCTTCCGAAGATTTCGGTTGCTTTTGTTCGTATCGTTTCCGTTCCACTTAAAAGCGCGGCAAATGCGACCACTAGGCTTGACTTACCGCTTCCGTAAGGGCCTGTCCACGTAAAGGCACATTGGCTCGTTTGGGATACGTGATCAGCCATAGACCTGATCACGTTCAACGACGATTCGGGACAAATGAATCCGTCAAGGGATTCTGCTTTTCCTAGATCAGAATCAATTCGTATCGAACGAAGAAACCGAGGAGCTATCCGGACTGATTCTTTAGAGGGCATCAGGCAACCTCCTTCAGTCGACGATAACTGTAATCGCTACTAATCAGTGAAAGTGTATCTAATTGCTCCGCCTTCTCTGTTTTTATAACTTGTTTTAGTCCTGCGGTTTCAGACCATTTCAGCGCACCATCCGTGAAAGATTCTAGTTTGGCCAGACGGTCGACTACATCGTTATCATGAAGAAGAAACAGTTTTCCGCAACACCCGGGTTGATGTGCAACGGTTTCGAAAGACAATGTCGCAGAAGAAGGAGAATGTTTACGCCAATAATCTAAAAGAGCGGCGGTGAAGACCCCCATTCCTAGACTAGATTTTTCTCCTTTAAGAAACCTAAACCCATCCTTCTTTCCGACAGGTTTTATAAGTCCTAATTCCGTTAATGGACACTCTAAATTGTTCTCCAAAGTCGCTGAAAGTGTTCTACCCCCCCCCACAAAAATTTCGAGGTGTAGGTACGAATGAACACGTTTACGTCATTTTTGAGCGTAACCGCCGAAGTGCGTTTCCATTTCCTATCCGCACACAGCCGCTCCAGCTTGCCCTGCATATCAATCCTGTCAAACACTAATGACGGATAGTACCCGAACACCCAATACCATGTTGTTAGGCCAATATTCGAAGCCAACCTCCAGTGAATCAACCAAAGTGTCGTCGGGTGTTCCATGAACGGGTCTAATCCCTTCTTCCCAAAAATCTTTCGACCAAATTCTGTGGTCTTAACATGAACCGATGCCTTCGTTGGCTCTTCTACTACGCCAATAATTTTAGCCCAATATCGTATTGAACTAACCATATTCTTGCCGACACCTAGTTGAGCGATCGCCTCATCACCCCATACCATCAATCGGTTTTCTGAATGATTCTTAAACTTCGCCACGTGGTCATAAGCCTTCTTTAACCACCCATATCGCATTGGGAAAGTTTCATGCCCCGTAAACTGAGGCTTATAATTTTCTTGGAAGAGCGGCCCCCGCACCATAGATTTCCTAACAAAGTCACTTTTGCATCTATTAATCTCATAATCATTAACTGGGCATTGCCAATTGGTCAATGAGATTCTGAACTTTTGTTGTTACATTCGATCACCATTTATTGCAATAGAATCCCCATATCACTCCCAATCGGGCAAGTATCCCCAAATGCGTTTTCAAGACAAAATTTATTTCGACTGCCAGTCCACGCTTCCGATGAACGAAGCGATGTTGCAAGCGATGATGACATACTTTCGTGATTCGGTGGGTAATCCCCATTCTTCCGATCACTATTTCGGTTGGAATGGACAGAAACTGTTCGAGGAGGCTTCAACTTCAGTTGCCAAACTAATAGGCGCAAGCCCTGAAGGCTTGATATTTACCTCGGGCGCAACTGAAGCGAACAACCTCGCTCTGCTTGGACTGGCAGAAAGAGGTAAAACGACAGGAAAACGACGAATTTTAGTGAGTGCCATTGAACATAAATGCGTACTCGAAACTGCCCGGTTTCTGAAAGAACATCAGAATTTTGAAGTAGAACAAATATCTGTCAAACCTGATGGGAAGATAGACGTAGCCGAACTGCAAGATAAAATTTCTGACGACGTTCTGCTCGTGAGCGTAATGGCGGTTAACAACGAAATTGGAACAATACAAGATATTCGGGCAATTGCTGACATCGCGCATTATTTCGGAACATTGCTGCACACAGATGCAGCACAAGCCCCAGTAACTACGGACGTTACGCATTTAGGAAAAGTCGTTGACCTCGTAAGCCTGTCGTCACACAAGATTGGCGGGCCTCAAGGGATTGGGGCTCTGTATATCAGACCCGACCTAGTTGACGACTTTCGACCAGTATTGCATGGCGGTGGACAGCAGAGAGGTATACGATCTGGGACTGTTCCCCTTCCTCTTTGTCGAGGGTTAGGATTTGCCTCCGATCAACTTTTGTCTCCACTATTTCTCGACAAAAGAGAAAAACTTCGTCAACGGTCGCATCAGTTTCTATCGCAACTATTTTCCCTTTCTAACGCTATCGCACTGAACGGGCCTCATGTAATGGATCGTCATATCGGTAACATCAACGTCAGGTTTGAAGGCTACAACGCCAAAGAACTTATAATGCGCTGGCAGCCTGATCTAGCCGCCTCTACGGGTTCAGCGTGTGCTTCGGGAATAGAAGAGGAATCTTATGTGCTGAGAGCAATAGGGCTGACGAAAGAACAAGCTGAAGCTTCCGTTCGCTTCAGTTTAGGATTCGAGACAGACCAATCAGACATTGATAAGGCAATAACTATAATTGCGTCTAGCTTAAATAACTAAGGGTTCAGAGATAAAGTATTATAAAAATTTATCCCCAAACTTTGACAGTTCAGTGTGTCCGAATGACAACCTGTAGTGTTTTCATTGCTTGAAACTTTGTGTCTTATATTGCAATTCATCTCATCCCTATTAGACGTTTTGACTCTATTCTATTTAGCAAATGCTTCCTATTCTATTTAGCAGTTCTAATGTTCACTAATTTGCATTCCATCCGGTTCCTATTTAGCAATCCGAACCAACTCTATTTAGCAAATTGACCTTATTCTGTTTAGTATTTCGTTACGATTCTAATTGTAAAATATTTTAGACACTACTATCGTATATTACTATTGAAAGCTAACTAGAATGGTCCCTTACATACATCGTCATATGGTTTCCAAAATAGAAGTAGCCTTGGATTCGGCCAGAATCGTTAATCTTGTCAGCCCTCGTCAAGCAGGAAAGACAACATTGGTGAAAGAACTGTTGGGACGAGGGCATTTTATTACGTTAGATGACGATCAAACTTTGAACAGCATAGAGAACCATGCATACGGGCTGATTGCGTCTCTGCTAAGTCAATCGCCCGAATTACCTGTAATCATTGATGAGGCTCAGAGATCAAAGACTCTACCTCTTGCACTAAAAAGAATTGTCGACTCCAATCCTCGGACTGGGCAATTCTTACTGACTGGGTCTTCCAACGTTTATCGAACGATGCACGTCACTGACTCGTTAGCCGGACGAGTGCAGACTGTAGAACTGCCGCCTCTAACTGCCGCGGAAATTAATGGAGTGCCTGTACCAAAACTAATTGAATGGGGGTTCAAAGCGTCACCAAAGCCAGACGATATTCCTACTCAAGGTTTTTCACGAGCAGAGGTCATAGATTTTATTCTGAGAGGCGGCTTCCCTGAAATCCGTGAGTTACCTCTAAAGACACGATCACGAAGATACTTAGAACTAATAAACCAAGTAATTGATCGAGATGTTAGGTATATTCTCAACATATGTAATCCCGATTCATTTCGTCGTTTAATCAATCGGATGGCGGCTCGAACAGCGATCGAAATTAATGTTTCGTTACTTTCAAATTATTTGCTTACATCTAGAGCGACCATTGAACAGTATCTCGATATACTGGAAAGGCTGAACTTATTGGTAAAACTTGAACCGTGGAGTTCCGGTGAATATCGGAAAGATATCAAGAACGCCAAGTTCCATTTTGCAGATTCAGGATTACTAAGCGCGATCAGAAGACTATCCGAGCGGTCATTCGATCTTGGGTCTTCCCCAATACGGCTCGGCTCGGTGTTTGAAAGCTATGTCGTAAATGAGCTGATTCGAACTATCCCATTCTTGAATTCGAAAGTGGGAGTCTATCACTGGCAGAGTTCAAACTCCCGAAAAATAGATATGGTTGTTGAACGAGATACGAAGTTGGTTGGAATTCAAATCATTGCATCTACTAGTCCTCGCAAGAAAGTTATCGACGATATGCGCTGGTTTGCCCAAGAAGGAGCGGGCCGGAATCGCCAATTCACAGGACTAATCATTTATCTAGGAGATCAACTTGTTCCGTTAGGAGACAGAATTTTTGCAGTTCCTGTCAGTGCGTTGTGGAGCTAGCGAGACCTTTTAGGGTTAAGAACGTCGCAAATCTCTGGAGTTGTTGGGGCAGTTACTCACCCTCGTGGTCGTAGCACTTACCCCATAAAGATTGAACATCCTCTTCGTCGCCGTACTCTTCTATAAACTCGTCCATTTTCGAGTTTTTATTTGAGCTGTATTTACTACCATTTCCTCAAAGTCTGCTTTTACGTTTCGGCTTTGGTGTTTCCACCTAGTCTTCAGTTTGTTTAGTCATAATTGACTCAATAAAAAGTTAAAGTTGGTTGAGCAGTGCAGAGAAATACTCAGGTCTATTTGATGTCCGAAGACTTGTTAACAGAAAAAATTAACGGATTTTACCTTAACGCCGACTGCAACCTAGTCTTTCGTGAAGATTTTGGATGATTTACTGCATTTTAGCACGTTCTTAATCATAATGCGAGTGTCTGACCTTCAAGCATGCAATTTCCGATTTTAACCTAGAAACACAATTGTTTGCAGAGAACGGTCGATACTCCATAATTTGTGGTAACTTTCAGGAACTCCTATCCCGCTCAGCCTTATTCGAATCATCTATTCCACAAGTATGGAAAACCTTCTCTATGGCAACACCCGACTACACCTTCAGTCAAAATCACTTACTCGGTATTGATGGCCTGAATCGATTGGATATCGAAATTCTATTAAATTTAGCCGAGTCTTTCTTTTATTCCTCCTCCCATCAGCAACCTTCCAAATCTCTTATAGACAAAACTGTCATCAACCTGTTCTTTGAAAATTCTACAAGAACAATGTCTAGCTTCGAGATTGCCGCCAAAAGACTTGGCGCTCACGTCGTAAATATGAATGTCGGTTACTCAAGTATAAAAAAAGGCGAGACGTTTATCGATACGGCAATGACTCTCAACGCAATGAGACCAGATGTCATCGTAATTCGTCACTCTGCCTCTGGCGGTGTAAAATTATTGTCCAGAAAAGTTGATTGCGCAGTCGTGAATGCCGGCGACGGCCAACATGAACACCCAACACAAGGTCTCCTTGATGTCGCCACAATCAAAAAAAACAAAAGACGAATCGAAGGACTAAGGGTCGCAATTTGTGGTGACATTATACATAGCCGGGTTGCCCGTTCAACAACCCTTGCCTTAGCTTTATTGGGAGCGGAAGTCCGTCTTTGTGGCCCGCGCACGTTGCTTCCGAAAAATCCTGAGCCATGGGGAGCTCAATCGATTCACTCTAAAATTGACGACGCGCTTGCGGACGCAGACGTTGTGATGGTCTTACGCCTTCAACACGAACGGATGAACGGCGCATTTATACCGAGCCATCGAGAGTATTTTCATTACTATGGCATTACGAATGAACGATTGAAACTTGCCGCGCCGGAAGCAATCGTAATGCACCCTGGGCCTATGAATCGGGGGGTGGAAATCGACAGTTCAGTCGCTGATGGCCCTCAATCTGTTATCACCGAGCAGGTCGAACTGGGAGTTGCCGTTCGCGAGGCAGTACTTCATACATTGGTGGGGAGGCAATAAATGACTACTGTAATTTTCAACTCTAGACTAATAGATCCGGAGTCGCGCGCTGATTGCCGCGGCGGAATACGCATCCTTGAAGACAAGATTGTCGATTTCGGCGAACACTTATTTGAAGAGCCAACTGACGCGTCAGAAACAATCAATGCTGGTGGGCTTTGTCTTTCCCCAGGATTAATAGATCTGAGAGTGAAAACGGGAGAACCTGGCAACGAACATCGCGAAACTCTAAAGACCGCTGGAGAATCAGCCGTTGCCGGAGGTGTCACAACTATGGTCGTTATGCCGGATACGCAACCTGCAATCGACGACATGGCTTTGGTCGAATTTATTGCAAGACGAGCTAAAGCCACAGCAAAACCTAAAATTCTAGTCGCAGGAGCGCTCACTAAGAATCTTAACGGTTCTGAACTTGCTGAAATCGGTTTGATGAAAGAGGCCGGGGCGGTTTTTTTCAGCAATGGTGATCAACCCATTTCTGACGCTTCAGTAATGCGAAAGATACTGACCTATGCCAAAAGTTGCGACGTTACGGTCGCTTCCCGGCCAATAGATCATACACTTAGTCACGGAGTAATGAATTCCGGAGAAACGGCTATCCGGCTGGGACTATCCGGTTCGCCTTCCGAAGGAGAGTGGATTCAGTTATACCGCGATCTCGCATTAGCAGAAGCTTCGGGTTGTAACCTCGTTGCGGACATGATTTCGACTGCAAAAAGCGTGGAAATAGTAAACGCCGCTCGGAGAAATAATCCAAACATATTTGCAACAGTACCCGCGTACAGCTTGTTTTTTAATGAACTCGACATCGGGGATTACCTGACTTACTGCAAAGTCCAACCTCCCTTTCGATCAGAAACTGACAGAAATGCTTTGGTCACGGCAATTGCTAATGAAGACATTGACGCTGTCGTATCAGCGCACGATCCTCAACCCCCAGAATCCAAACGTGTTACGTTTGAAGAAGCAGAGTTTGGCGCGGCGGGGCTAGAAACAACCCTATCAACAATGCTGACTCTCGTCGCGAACGGAGATTTAGGCTTAATCTCTGCCCTGCGACCTTTGACGTGCGGCCCAGCGAAATTAATAGATTCTAAATCCGGTCGAATAGCGAAAGGAGCACCTGCAGACCTTATTCTGTTTGATCCTGACGAGCCGTGGCATTGCAAACGAGAAGATTTATCCTCACGATCCCGGAACTCTCCGTTTGATGGTCGCTCGATGACGGGGAAAGTTAAGAGAACGATTGTTGACGGAAAAACAGTGTTTCGACGCTAACAAACAACAGTAATCAATATCTATAGAATTACAGTTCCTGTAATTCGTTGCCCATTACGCTCTATTTCAATCTGCCAATTCCTACTCCCGTTAGCTTCATTGAGTAGACGAACGATGTCATCAACGTTTGAAACAACACTGCCATTAATACTTATGATCATGTCCCCCGGCTTTATTACGCGCCAAGCGTAAGCCCCCCTCTGTATCCGCGTTACCAGAATACCTTCGCTAAACAAATCTAATCCCAATTGCTCAGCCAGCGCTGGAGACAAAGAAGCGATTTCAGCACCTGCAAACGGATGTTGACCACTTAAAACGACTAAATCAGTTTCATCTGTCCCCGGCGGAAGAGCTAAACGAATCTTAATATTCCGTTCACGACCATTGCGATAAATGCGAAGAATAGTCTGTTCGCCTGGAGAAAACACTGCTGCAAAAAATTTCAATCCAGCATCGTCAAAAATTTCTTGTCTGTCGATCGAAATAACTACATCGCCCCTCTGCAAACCCGCTAAATCTGCCGGACCACCATCATAGACCTCTGTTACCATAACACCCACAGGTCGATCTAATCCTTGCGCCTTCGCCATGTCGTATGTCACAGACTGCCCTTTTAGCCCTAACCAAGGTCTCAGTAGGCTACCCTCATTTACAGCGGCATCGACAACACGCTGAACCATTTCTGAAGGGATCGCTAAACCGATACCGTTTGATCCACCCGATTGCGAATAGATCGCTGTGTTCACCCCAACGAGTTCGCCGTTGGTATTCACCAAGGCACCGCCAGAATTTCCAGGGTTAACCGCAGCATCCGTTTGAATAAAGAACGAAGAATCCGATACGCCCGAATATGTACGAGCAGTTGCAGAAATAATCCCAGAAGTAACTGTCTGACCGACTCCGAAGGGATTGCCGATTGCTAGGACTAAGTCGCCAACCTGTACACCGCGGGTGTTGGCATAATCTAGTTTCGGTAATTTTTCTCCGCCCGGATCGAATTTCAATACCGCTAAATCTGTTTTCTCGTCGGCTAGAACGAGTTCCGCTGGGAATTCACGCCGGTCGGAAAGAACAACTCTTAGATCTTGCCCGCCCGCTATAACGTGATTGTTAGTAACGACAATTCCGTCTTCACCGACAATAACACCTGAGCCTAACGAGTTCTGCATGCGCTCTCGCATCATACCCGGAAATCCAAATCTTTCGAAAAACGGATCACCAGCAAAAGGAGATGTGTTGACTTGCACAATTTTCGTCGTGTAGACGTTTACGACGGCGGGAGTTACATCGCGCAATAACGGCGCAAAACTTAACTCCATCTCACTTCTACTCGAGGGAACCCGGCGCTCCTTCGACTGCGCAGTCAGAAACAAAGACGGAATGGCAATCGCAAATAGGATCGCCCAAATCAAACTAGTAAATCGAGTAGTCATCAAAAATTAACTCTGACGAAAAAATACAAATATCTTCCTATCTGTAGTCCTCGGTCGTAATCTCAATGAATACGAAAGAACAACAAACCAAATACAAAGATAAGTAAGAGAATGCTATACGAAACGCGTTGACCGTAACCTAAACCAACTCCAAAATCTAAGGAGGGACTCTTTCAAAGTAAAAGTTTCAGAATAGTAATCTGGTTACGCTTCACCACCAACAAAGATAAGAATAGCAAAGCATAATGGCCATAATTTGCCAAAAACTAGGAGTTAATTTGTCGAAAACCTCCTCAAATCACAAACCTAGTACCAATTTTGCCAAAATATTTCTCTGAATCTCGTTAGAACCGGCATATATAGAAGTCTTACGATAGTTGAAATAATTAGGAGTTACAGGAACGAGCTCAGAATCTAGTGGAAGGAAAACGTTTGAACCTTCCCTTAAATGCGCCCAACTATCTTCAACTAAGGGGCCACTCTTACCGCCCACAGCTTCCAACGCTAATTCAGATATTTCTTGCTGAAGTTCTGATCCCACGCATTTCAACATTGAACTTTCAGGGCCTGCTCTCTGTCCTGCAATCATTGAAGAGAAAAATTTCAGTTCGGTTGCATTCAAACTCTCAACTTTAATTTCTACGTTGGCGACTTTCCTCGAAAAGTCTGAGTCCTCCATCAATGTCGTTCCATCCACTTCCTGCAAACGCGCTATGTCTTTTGTCTTATTAAGGGCGCGAGTCAGTCGCGGTGCGAAAGCAGAACCACGTTCAAATTCCAACAAGTATTTGGCATATGTCCAACCCTCGTTTTCCTTACCGATCAGACTCTCTGCGATTGGAACACGTACATCTTTAAAGAAGACCTCGTTAATCTCTTGTTGATTCTCCGCCGGTTGATCCAAAGTTGGAATCGGTCTGACAGTTATACCCGGCAAGGTCATCGGGAAAATAATAAAACTTATTCCTTGCTGAGGTTTGCCCTCACTAGACGTTCGAACCAAACAGAACATCCAATCGGCCCATTGAGCATGCGTTGTCCAAATTTTCGAGCCATTCAACACATAATCATCGCCGTCTCGCACTGCCGACATTTTCAATGAAGCCAAATCTGATCCTGATCCTGGCTCAGAGTATCCTTGGCACCACCAAACATCCGAACTTAATATTGGCGGTAAATGCTGTGCTTTTTGTTCCTCAGATCCAAATTCCATCAGAACCGGAGCAACCATCGAGAGCCCCATCGGCGACGTAGCGGGGGTACCCGCAATTGCCGATTCCATTTGAAAAATGAACTTTTGCGAAGCGGTAAATCCGGCCCCGCCATACTTTTCTGGCCAGTTTGGCGCAATCCAACCTTTCTCGTGCAATCTTTTTTGCCACTCCACCATGCCATCCTTATCAAGATAACCATTCTTAGACATGGCATTACGAGCGCGAAGCTCTGGAGTGTATGCGCTAGCAATCCAATCACGAACCTCGTCGCGAAATTCTAGGTCTTCTGGAGAAAATGAAATGTCCATACTATTCAACCGAATCTAGATACTCAATACTCGGAGCACCTGCTAAACACGCTCCTAAGCCCGCTTGAGCGGCCTTAAAATGATCCGATTGACCGTGGGCTTTTAGCGCATCTTGCGACTCGTACTGCTCAAGAAACGTGTACTCTGTGTCAGAGGATTTCGATTTATACAGTTTGTAAGTAATGCAACCGGGTTCGTTGGCATTGACTTTAGCCATCAAATCCAAAGCAACTTTCTCAAATTCCTCTTGCTTCCCATCCTTTATGCTTAATTTAGCAACGACACCAATCATAGAATTCTCCTAGAATTTTGTTGCCTCCAACTTAGAAGCATCTAAAGAGGCAATGTCTCGATTATAGCACATCAACTCAAGTCGGGCGGTATCATCCAAAAACTAAACGTTGCACTAATCAAGAACATTAAGGCAAGGATCATTCTAAAGTTTGATTTTTGTTTAGCTAGAAAAAATCCTATCGGAACGATTAGAGCATTAGCCGCAATGACGAACACTAGAAAAGAAGGAGACGGGAAAACTTCTTCGAATGGAACGTTAGACTCTGTAAGGTATCGAGCTAGGAAGGGGAGCCCAATAGCCATGTTGATCGAAATAATCAGACCCGCAAACGCCTTAGAAGCATCCGATACAGATATTCGAATAGCTTTTATTGTTTTGAGTTTTTGTTCAACAATGGAAAAACCAATCTCTCTGCCCGCAATTAAACCGAGAAAAACAAACGTCGTTGACATTGGTATTTCGCTTACTTCTTTGAACAAGAATAGCAGTGACGCATACGCAAAATCTATTAATGTCGCAGACCGGATATCTGTAACTGCTGTTTTACTTTTAAGGATTCGCTGAACAGGGCCTCCCCTATTCCAAAAGGTATAGGCTAACAAAATCGTAATGGCTACAATTGCAAAAAATCCGTGAGTGAAGTTTAGCTCCCTAGGCAAGAACACGAAAATGTTGGCAAAGTCTTGAATTAACCAGACAGACCAAAGGTAGGCTGTCGTTATCCATTGCATTGTTGACCAATACACAATCTTCCCGAATCTCTGCGTAGCGAAATGTATGCAAACTTCGACTAACACTCCGAATCCGGCGATTGCTAGGGCAACCGCGCCAGAATATCGAATGTTTCCGTCGGTGAGAAGAGGAGGAACAAAATATATAAATATGGCAATTACGATGCCCATCGCTGACGCTAGTCCGCGAGGGGCATCTTCTTCTAATTTTGTGGTTCGAAAGCGTTTCTCTAACGTTTTCACAATAGCGAGATAGACGAAAAGTCCAACTAGAAAGGCTAATCCGTACCCCGTCAATGACTTCTGAAGCATTGAAGTCAGTCCGCCAACGGTAGCGAACACTGTCAAAGCCATGAATGTTGTAGAGACAGGAACACCAAGCCTTGTTATTAGGAGCAAAACTAACGGTGGCAAGGTGTGGTACCACTCAATAGTCACTTCAGGATACTTCTCAGTATTTGCTAATCGTCCCCAAGATGGGTCTTGGTCGTTAATCACCCAGCCGACTGTAAATGTTACGATTAGAATGGTTGCGGCAAACAAAAACAGCCAATACCAACGTATTCGCGAGTTAGAGTTAATAAATGTACCTAGAGTCTGAAGGGCATCGTTTCCGACAACGGAATACGAGGCAAAAAGGAATCCCATAACAGCAAATACTGTGAGTTCGGTCATACAAAGCTTACCTAGAAGTTTTCACCTTCTAAAAAGTTAAAGTCACGGATGAACCGCAACAAAGTTCAATTGATTTAATGAAAGATTTTTTTCGACAAATAGAGACAAATTTCTATAGGCCTGTCTGCCCTCGATGCCTTAACTTTGCATCGGCTAGAACACAGGCCATCATTGCCTCCGCGACGGGAACTGCTCTAATCCCTACGCATGGATCATGCCTTCCAGTGGTGCTGACTTCAGTCTCTTTACCTTCGCGTGTAACTGTATCCACCGGAGTCCGAATTGAAGACGTGGGTTTAACAGCAATTCTCACGACTATGTCTTGCCCAGTTGAAATTCCTCCAGCAACTCCGCCATTATGGTTAGACTGAAACCTAATTTCTTCATCGGCTCCCGCTCGCATCCTGTCAGCATTTTGCTCCCCAGAGAATTCCACAACATTTTTTCCAGCACCAATTTCAACAGCCTTAACAGCATTTATCGACATCATTGCACTCGCTAACTCTGCATCGAGTTTTCCATAGACAGGAGTTCCCCATCCTGCTGGTACACCGCGGACATTAACCTCAATAAGCGCGCCGACTGATGAACCTGATTTTCGAGTGGAATCCAAGAGAGTTTCCCAATCGTCAACAACCGTTTTGTCCGGACACCAAAAAGGATTAAAGGTTGTTTCCTCCCAATCCCAATTGTTCCGATTAACGGGAACCCGTCCAATCTGAATCACTGCGCCGCGTATCTCAATTTCTTCACCCAAAACTCTTCGTGCAACAGCACCAGCGGCCACTCTGCTTGCCGTTTCTCGAGCAGATGACCGACCACCCCCGCGATAATCTCTTATTCCGTACTTCGCATCATAGGTTTGATCGGCATGGCCGGGTCTGTAGGTATCTCTATTGGCAGAGTAATCTTTCGAACGTTGATCAACATTCTCAATCAACATTGATATGGGTGTCCCCGTCGTTCTCTGACCTCCGGAGCGGTCATCTTCAAACACTCCTGAGAGTATCCTCACTTGATCGGGTTCTCGTCTTTGTGTCACAAATTTGGACGTTCCTGGCTTTCGTTGGTCAAGAAATTTCTGCACCCACGCTTCGTCTAATGGTAGCCTAGGCGGGCAACCATCAACTACGCAACCTATCGCTTCTCCGTGACTTTCTCCCCAAGTCGTGACGCGAAATAAGTGTCCAAAAGTGTTATGACTCATCGTCTTCAATCGTCAGAAATTTATGCCCAGTGGAGAATCTACATCCGAATTGTTACAAATTTGTAAAAGGGGATAATTCGCTGTGAAATTCCGTCTACAATCGCCCTATGACTCGTTCTGCCCCTCAATTGATTCCTCCTAGTCCTAAGCCCGAGGAGTATCAAAAACAGAGAATTCGTCCACTGATCGAAACAGTGGACGATCCGATAAAACTGTTTGAAGAATGGCTGTTGGAAGCAACTAAATCGGAAATCAATGATCCAAACGCTATGTCTATAGCGACAGCCGACGATTCAGGTTTTCCTGATGTCAGAATCGTTTTGTTAAAGGGAATCAACTCTAAAGGATTCAGTTTCTTTACTAACTCATTGAGCAATAAGGGCAAACAGCTAGGGAACAATTCGCGGGCGGCGTTATTGTTTCATTGGAAAAGCCAGCGAAGGCAAGTGAGAGTTCGCGGTCACGTGGCAAGGCTACCTGATCAGGAAGCAGACGAATACTTTGCCACTCGTTCGTTCCAAAGCCAGATTGCTGCAGTTGCCTCAAAGCAATCTTCGCCTCTTGTGTCACGTCAAGATTTTGAGGACAAAGTCTCTGACCTTAAAAAACAATATGACGAATCAAAAAACGTTCCGCGCCCGATAAATTGGGGTGGATACATACTAAATCCAAAGGAGATTGAATTCTGGCAGGATCAACCGTTCAGAATGCATGACCGGCTCCTTTATACACGCGAGAACTATGTTTGGACGACTTCACGGCTCTATCCTTGATCAATTTTTTTGCAACCGAGTCAATCTTCTAATCAGACTCGATGTGTCCCAGCGATTTCCTCCCATCGCTTGAACATCTGCATAAAATTGGTCTATCAAGACCGCGAGAGGAAGAGATGTGCCTTGTTCTCTTGCAGTCTCTAATGCAATTCGTAAATCTTTTCGCATCCAGTCAACCGCAAATCCAAATTCGAACTCGTCATTAACCATAGTTTTCCAACGATTTTCCATTTGCCAACTTTGCGCAGCTCCTCCTGAGATTGCTTCAATCACAAGCGAAATATCTAGTTCTGCATCTTGAGCAAACACTAAGGCTTCGGATAGTCCTTGCAGTACCCCTGCTATTGCGAGTTGATTGCATGCTTTTGTAAGTTGTCCTGTTCCGCTGTCGCCGATTCGAGTAATACTTTTCGCGAATGCTGACATAATCGGCTTAGCGCGTTCAAATGCTCGTTCATCTCCTCCGCACATGACGGTTAAGGCTCCATTTTCTGCTCCGGCTTGTCCTCCCGAAACTGGAGCATCAATAAACAATGCCCCTCTCGCTAAGGTTCGTCTGGCTAACTCACGCGCCAGGCTCGGGCTGTCAGTTGTATGATCTATGACTATTGAATCATGTCTTATGGCAGATTCGATCTTATCAAAAACCTCCCGTACGTCCGGATCATCGCCTAGACACATCAATACGAATTCACTTGAAGTCACCGCTTCCGATGGAATTGACGCAATTTTTCCCTGATAGTCGTTATGCCATGCAGTTGTCTTTTCATGTGAGCGATTCCATACAGTGACGTTGTGTCCAGCACGACTGAGATGCCCCGCCATTGGGCTACCCATTACACCCAACCCCAAAAATGCTACATCTGCCATTACCTTGCTCCGACATGAAGTTTTTAAAGAAAATGCTGTATTCTTGACAGCAATCTTGAAGATAGAAATATCTTAGGCCGGTCATTTACAAAAACATCTGGCTTTATGTAACCTTTATGTTTTACTAATGGCCATTGCAATCGCCTAAAGCTAAAAAAGGTCTCAAGTTTAATTGGTATAAATTTTGACTTAACATTCTGCCACTATTACAGCTCGTACCCTGAATAATTAGGGAAATCTATCTAGCGCGGTCGCGATTTTCTCGAAGTACTCAAACAAATCTTCTACATGCTCGTGCATCGCCTGTTTTCCTATATTCTAAGTACATACTTGTAAATTTCAGCCATATCGGCTTTAGCATCTATACTCAATTTAGAACTTCTCATTATTCTCTTGCAAGTTTTTCAAGTTCCTCAAGTAGTTGTTCTTTGTTTACTTCTATGAATGGCCCTTTCGCTCGTTTCTCAAGAAATTTTCTCAAGTGGTCACTTTCCTCCGGTGATTCGGAGTAATCGCGACGATCATACTTTATAAGTTCAGCGAAATATTCGGACACACTGTCAAAAGCCCGAATTTTAAGGATATGCTTTACATATTCAGCGTCAGAATCGCTTAGTTCAACAATCTCTCTATTGGTAGGCACGGAATTTCTCCTTCAACATAATAAAAAAGAATGATTGTACACCAGATTGTATAAATTTGAATATCGAGACTGTTGTATAACACCTATCTTTTGCCCTGACATACCCAGAAAATCTCTATTATGCGAACATTGCCCCGAATGTCAGTCACTAGACACCTCTATAATTATAAAGTATTGGCTAAAGCATTCCTCTATAAAAGGTATTTTGCAATAGTCTCAGTATACTAATCTTCGATCAATTAGACTGATTGGAAAACAACATGGACTTATTGGCCTTGAACGTAATAATGCCCAACTCTAATCAAAACATATATAATGCAGAGATTTTGAACTTAAACGGCTTCAAAGGTAGCAAGAAATGCAACTGAGCAAATCATCAACACTGTTGGTAGGTTGTATTTCGATTCTCTCAACTTCGAACGCTTTAGCCGATCCGAGCCAGAACACCAGTTACCTCGTACAAGCAGAATTCTCTTCTTACGATACCACCTTTGAAAACAGTCAGCCCCCAATCCGCTCTTCGACGAGTCAGAACAGCAATTTGTTTATGCTTGTCGACGGAATACTCAAATTGCCTACTTTGCGACAGCGACGGGGCGAAAGATCAGAATTAACTTTTGAAGAGACACATGCAGTTCACGCAAGTTGGTTCAGAATCCAAAACGTCAAAATTGATTATGGAAATCTGAGAAGCACAGCAATTGAATTTGAAAGTGAACAATCGTTAGTTCAATTTGGGTTCGATTTTCATGGTCACGAAAACAGCTTTGGAAAATGGGTTTTCGGACTTACCGGGCAGTACGCTACGACTTCATCCGAACTCGGATTTATTCCTCAAGGCAAACCCATCGATTCCACAACGTTCGGAATCGGGGGAACTGCCACAGTATACGACGACAAAGGTGCCTACATTGATTGGCAATTTCAATATAACCGAGTAACCGATATTTCGGGGTTCACAGTTGCAGGGAGACGATTTTCTGGCTCACAATCGTCAACGTATACTGCAGGGGTAGAATTTGGACATCCGTATTCTCTAAGCGATGAAATCACTATTGTTCCTCAGGGGCAAATTCGCTGGGCTAGCACCTTTCGAGACAAAGCTAAACTTCCCATAATTTCAAGTTCGCGAATCGACCAAATTGATGGTATCTCCGTTCGAGCAAGTAGTGCTATAGAGTATGTAGGAGAATCAATCGAGGCATATTTTCTCGGAAATTTTTATTATGATACGACACGTTACTGGAAGGTACATTATCTTGGACGAACTCGCGACACTTCAAGTGGCCCTATGTCTTATGAATACGGAATCGGCATTTTGCTTGCAATAAGCGAGGAATTTGCCTTACACTTGGATAGTTCTTATCGCGGTGATTTTGAGAAAAATTCGGATTTCGAAACGAAAATTTTGCGTCTAGAAATTGGTCTCCGACATACATGGTAAGATTTGAAAATTACTTTATATGATAAATCTCATTGAAAACTGGCCGATGTGGGCGAGTCTGGCTGTAGTCATCATTGCGACAGCATTCTATTTGCGGGATCGCCTGTCAATGGAAGTGACTTCAATCGGCATAATTATTGCGCTGATAGGACTGTTCAGCCTACCGACAGCAACAGATATATCAGGGCAGACGGTCTTGCCAAGTGAACTGCTGGCAGGATTCAGCAATCCTGCCCTTATTGCGATCATGGCCTTGCTTGTCGTCGGTCAGGGAATTTTTCAAACTGGAGCAATAGAAGGGCCGACGCAATACCTAAAACGTTCTTTCTCCAAACGGCCAACCTCAACATTACTACTCACTTTTGCAACTGCATTCTCAATTAGCGCGTTCATGAACAATACGCCAGTGGTCGTGATTTTTCTGCCAATCCTCGTTGCTATGGCTTCAGACCGCGGAATGGCCACCTCAAAACTCATGATGCCATTGAGTTTCGTAACCGTCTTCGCGGGAATGACAACTTTGATAGGTTCTTCGACAAATCTTTTGGCGGCTGGCAGTTTTGAGCGACTTACAGGACAAACATTGGGGTTCTTCACTCAAACTCCGATCGGGCTAATTTTGTCAGCCACAGGATTCTTATACCTTGTTCTAGCCTCACACTTTCTATTGCCCTCGCACTCCGGAAATACCGAGAGAGAAGACTCAATATCGCGTCGACATTTTTTAATTCGTTTCACGATTCATCAAGGTCACTTTCTCTTTGAAAAGTCTTCCACAGCCGGTTACTTTAAAGATTTACCGGATATGTCGGTAAGAGCAATCCAGCGCGGGAAGGAAACATTGTATCCTCCTTATGACGAAGTAACTCTTTCAGCGGGAGACATTCTAACAGTTGCTACTACCCGAAAAGCTCTTTCAAAACTCATTGATGAACGACGAGAAATACTTAACGATATATGGAACCAGACCTCTCGAGGTTACCGTCAATATGACGAAATTCCTGAAGAGCTAGCATTCGTTGAAGCCATGATCGCACCGGGTTCCCGGCTTGGTGGTCGAACAGTTGAAATGGCGAGCCGAGATAACCCTATTGACCTAACTATTGTAGGGATTCAGCGACGATACCGTATGTCGACAAACTTCTTCAAGGACGTTCGTTTGATACCAAGTGACATACTATTGTTTTGCGGTACCCCGAGTTCAATTCTCGAACTTCGCGGGAATCGCGATGTTGTAACTTTGGAGGGATCGCAAACAGGTGTTTCTGTCCCCGACTCAAAGCGGGTGAAAACGGCACGAATCATTACGCTAGCAATGATCGGTGCTGTTGCACTTGGACTCGTTAATATCGTCCTAGCCACTGTGACTGCAGCCGTCGCGATGGTTGTTACAAAATGTCTCAATACTCGGCAAGCTATCCGCGCCCTTGATGTCCGAATTTTCTTAGTTATTGCCGCTGCATTAGCGATGAGCGTCGCACTAGAGCGCACTGGAGCGGCAGCGATGATGGCAGAAAATGTCGTAAGTTTTTTCTCTCAGTATGGACAGCTTGCGCTGCTTTCAGCGCTTTTTCTGACCGTCGCACTGTTAACAAATATACTCAGCAACGCCGCAGCAGCGGTATTATTTACGCCAGTAGCAATCGCCGCGGCCCAACAATCTGGTGCAGGGGATCCGCTTCCGTTCATTCTTGCTGTAATATTTGGAGCAAATTGTTGCTTCGCAACACCGATCGCTTATCAGACGAACATGCTTGTTATGGGGCCCGGTCGATACAAGTTCTCGGATTTTCTCAAATTTGGCGGGCCACTTGTGCTATTAATGTGGGTTGTTTTCACAATTTTTTCCTATTGGCACTTTGACCTCGGATAACCTTCATGAAGCATAGCATACTCACTCAAGCCTTTCCTGGCGTTAGCTCCACGGCTAAGGTCTACCTTACCGATCCGGCGGAATGTCCTTATTTGGAGGGAAAGACGGAACGTAAAGCTTGCGTTAGGTTGCTCTCCGCCAATGCTCAGCGCGACCACGACTCCCTCAATTTGTACGGATTTCGTCGGTCAGAGAACGTCGTCTATCGTCCGGCATGTCCAAATTGTAATTCATGCAAAAGTTCTCGAATTAATGTCAATAGATTTAAACCTAGCCGTACTCATAAACGCATTCTCCGACTTAATTACGATATTAGATGTGTCGTAAAACCTCCTGTTGTAAATGTCGAACAATTTGAATTATTTAAAACTTACTTAAACTCTCGTCATAACGAGAGTAGTATGACCACTATGAAAATGAATGAATTTTCACGAATGATTAAAAACAATCGTATTCGCAATAGTATATTTGAATATAGATTAATTTTAGAAAACGAAGAATCTAAACTAATTGCCTGTTCAGTTACTGATTTAATGCACGATGGGCTTTCAATGGTGTACACATTTTTTCATCCAGATTACCGGTCTCGAAGCTTAGGGACTTTTATGATTTTAAATCAAATCGCTCAAACAAAAGCGATGGGGCTTCCTCACATTTATTTAGGTTACTGGATTAAAGAATCACCAAAAATGGATTACAAAAGGAATTTTTCAGCATTCGAAATATTGGACGGACTTAAATGGCGAGGATTAGAGGATCACGAATGATTGATCGCAGGAAATTATTAACAGTCGGAGCATTAGGTGTAGCGGGAGCAACCATAGCAGCTTGTAGTTCGCCGGACTCCGGTGATCAGTCTATAAACAAACCAGCCGTTCATCGAAAAACAAGACGGCTGACAATGGTTACAACTTGGCCAAAAGGCCTCCCCGGACTTGGTGAAGCAGCGGAACGAGTTGCAAAATTAATAGAACTCCATACCGAAGGTGGTATCACTGTTAGAGTTCGTGCGGCCGGAGAATTAGTTCCTGCTTTTGAATGTTTTGATGCGGTAGCAGACGGCGCAGCAGATATGTATCACGGTGCCGAATACTATTGGACTTCTAAATCAAAAGCATTTGCATTTTATACGTCGGTACCTTTTGGTATGACTGCCCAAGAAATAATGGGCTGGGTACAGTTTGGTGGAGGACAAGAGCTTTGGGAAGAACTTTCTGGACAGTTTGGGGTAATTGCTTTTCAGGCAGCGAACACTAATCATCAAATGGGCGGCTGGTTTAAAAAACAAATAAATAGCCAGTCTGATCTTATTGGATTAAAAATGCGAATTCCCGGACAAGGCGGAGACGTTTTACGGGCGATAGGGGGCTCGGCAATCGCATTATCTGGAGGCGAGATATATCAAGCTTTGCAAACTGGGACGATTGATGCGACAGAGTGGGTCGGCCCTTGGAATGATTATTATTTAGGTTTTTATCGCGAAGCACCTTATTATTATGGCCCTGGTTTTCATGAACCTGGAGCTGCGCTTGCTATTGGTATAAATCGCGATGTTTGGGACAAACTTATGCCAAGTGAACAAAATATAGTTCGTAGTGTTTGCGGTTATGTTAATAACACGAGTTTGGGAGAGTTTACCCATTACAACGCTTTATTTCTAAATAAACTTGTGAATGACCACGGAGTAGAATTACGAAGTTTTCCAAATGATGTAGTTAAACTTATGCAGGAAGCAGCTAAAGACGTAAGGGCTGACAGTGGAAAGGACGGGGTTGACAAGCGTATCTATGAGAGTTTTGAAAAATCACTCAGAACGATGAGCGATTGGGCCGCTGTTTCGGAGGGGCCGTACTACGCTGCTCGTGATTTACCGTCATAACTTAGATCGGTAACAATAGAAATGACCGATTTATTATTTTTTGTTGGAAACGCAGTACAATTGATCGGGTTAGTTCTTTCCCCGATTCTTTTGATTCCGCTAGTTATATTATTACCAATTCATTTAATTACTAAAGTCTCAGGTTTTTGCGTTAGATGGATTGAAAGCACATCTAAGTTTACATTAGTAACCGCTAGTCTCTGTGCAATAATAATGATACTAGCACAACTGTTCGTCATTTTTGGACGATATGTATTTGGTTGGTCGGCAACTTGGCTCAACGAAATTGTTATTTACTCATATGCTGCTATGTTTTTACTTGCAGCTGCACACACGTTAAGAAGTGATCGACACGTTAGAGTAGATATTTTTCGAGATCGAATGTCACCAATGGTAAAAAACTCCATCGAATTGGTTGGATTCTACCTTTTCATTGTACCTATCTGCATTCTGATTCTTTGGAGTTCCGTTTCTCGCTCCTTTGTTGCCTCGTGGGTCAACTTTGAAGGGAGCCGCGAAAGTGATGGATTACCAATCTATTTTTTGTTCAGAACCCTAGTTCCGTTATTCGCGACATTACTCCTTGCACAGGGCTTAGCCAACGCGATTAAAACTGCTCAGAACTTCAAGACTCTGATATCCAAAGAACATCGGGAGTCGCATAATGGAAGCTGAAACAATTTTAGCTCTAACCATGTTTGCTGTAACCATCGCAGCGCTTCTATCTGGATATCCTGTCGCTCTGACCTTGGGGGGCGTATCACTTGTATTCGCGGGGATCGGTTTGTTATCTGGTCATTTTTATTTATCGGATCTTCGCAATTTTCCTTTACGGATCGAAGGAGTGATGAGTAACTCGGTTTTAATAGCAGTTCCGCTGTTTATCATTATGGGAGTAATCCTTGAACGCTCAAAAGTTGCCGAGGATATGCTGAATGTGGCGGGGAAACTACTTGGAAAAATTCGTGGTGGTTTAGCTCTAGCAATCGTTCTGGTAGGTGCGCTTCTAGCGGCTTCAACTGGCATCGTTGGAGCCAGTGTTGTTACAATGACTCTGATCGCACTTCCGACAATGCTCAAGACGGGTTACAGTCCAAAATTATCAAGTGGGACTATTGCTGCCTCGGGAACACTCGGACAAATCATCCCTCCGTCGATTGTTTTGATACTACTGGCAGATGCCATCTCAAACGCGTCCAGTCGCGCTTCAACTTCGTTAGGAGTGTTACCACAGGCAGTAAGTGTTCAAGATTTATTTACCGGAGCATTGATTCCCGGGTTCATCCTAGTGGGATGTTATTTGGCGTGGATTATCTACAATGCGATATTCAATCCCGAAATTTGTCCGCCAACTTCCGACACAGAGAATCCGTTCCCCACAACTAGAGAAGTTTTCTTTGGTCTTTTTGCTCCACTTGTCCTGATCGTTGCAGTCTTAGGTTCAATCTTAATGGGAATAGCACCACCAACAGAAGCAGCGGCTATCGGGGTCGCTGGCGCTATGTTTCTTGCCGGTATTCGTTTAGCCAAGGAAGCCAACGCTGAAAGGTTGTCACCTGTAATTTTTGCTGGACTGACATCGGTTATAGCCTTACTATTTCTTGCCAATACTTTTGATCTTAGACTAGGACGTGATGAGATAAGTATTTTCAACTATTTCATAATTGTGATAACCGTTGGAATAGCAATAATGATTTTGGCGGGTTTGATTGCCTCGACTATAGTATTTCATAAAGCGGAGCATTTTAAGCCTGCGATTACTAGTGCCTCGCATATAACCAGCATGGTTTTCGTCATATTGATTGGAGCTTCCCTGTTTTCGTTAGTTTTTACGTCATACTATGGGGATGAATTAGTTGCTTCGGCCTTAGCGGCTATTCCTGGGGGAAAATGGGGAGCTCTTGCGGCAACCATGCTCGTTATGTTCATTCTGGGATTTTTTCTAGACTTTATTGAAATCATATTCATAGTTGTTCCCCTTGTTGCACCGCCTTTAATAGTTGCTGGGTTTGATCCCATCTGGCTAGGAATTTTGATGGCACTTAATCTACAGACCTCTTTCCTGACCCCTCCGTTCGGATTCGCTCTTTTTTACTTACGAGGAGCAATTTCTGAAGGTATCGAAACAAAAGATATCTGGTTAGGTGCAATTCCATTTATCGCCTTACAACTCACAGTTATTGCGCTTGTTGCCTCCGTTCCAGCATTGGCTACATGGTTGCCTTCGGTTACAAGGTAATGTTTAAGTCAGTCGAACCATTTTACGCAGTGGAATTGACTGCTCGGGCTAGGAAACTTCGAGAGGAAGGTCGTAGCATTATTGAAATGCAGTTCGGACAACCTTCGACCGGAGCGCCTCCTAAAGCACTGGCGAGAGCAAAACAAATTATTGAAAGTGATCCAATGGGGTACTTGCACCTGAGGGCCCTTAAATTGCGAATTGTTAAACATTACAAAGATACATACAGCGTCGACATTTCTGTCGAACAAGTACACTTAACCTGCGGCGCATCACCTGCTTTAGTCGCTACCTTAGCCCAAGCCTTCAATCCTAGGGATAGGATAGCGTTTGTTCGACCGGGATACGTCGCCTACAGAAACACTGTCAAAGCGTTAAGCTTAGAACCCGTTGAAGTTCAAGCCGATGAAAGTCACCGTTTTCAGCTCTCTGTCGATTTACTGAAATCTATTGAACCTTCTCCTAATGGAGTAATTGTCGCAAGTCCTGCAAACCCTACAGGTACGATCATCGGAGAATCCGACCTGAAAGCGATTGCTGACTACTGTACCGAACAAAAGATTAAAATCATCTCTGACGAAATATACCACTCTTTGAGTTATAGCGGACGAACCGCCTCAATGCTAGAATACACTCCAAACGCTTACATTGTTAATAGTTTCTCCAAATACTATTCTATGGTCGGCTGGCGACTTGGATGGCTCGTGTCACCTAAAGCAGAAAGTGGCTCAGTTGATGCTCACGTTGTAAATATGTTTTTAACTTCACCATCTGTGAGTCAGCACGCTGGGTTGATTGCAATGGACGAGACCGAAGTCTTAGACAAGCATTTGGCGACATACGCTAGAAACCGTCAGCGATTGTTGGAGTCACTTCCTCAGTTGGGTCTACCAAAATTTGCTCCGCCTGACGGCGCTTTTTACTTCTATGTTGATGTGTCAGATATTACCACCGACAGTTTCAATTTTTGCAGACGTGTTCTTGAAGATACCGGCGTGGTGATAGCCCCCGGCATAGACTTTGATCCTATCGACGGTCATAAGTTTATAAGAATTAGCTTTGCTGTCTCTGAGGATCTTGTGGAAGATGCCCTTAAACGGTTGACCAAATACTTCAATTCAAACTTTCGAGACTCTGATTAAGTACGGAAGTTCGTCAAACGTTAGATGGAAATTTTTGAAAAATTCTGGTATGTACACTTGTAATCTCCGTTATAAACCACATATCCTTGACTACGCTCCTTTTCGATATAACTAAGGACTAACAAAAATCTCTGACACGCAGGTTCTATAGATATTACAATAACATAATCTATCGAGTAATTTTAGGCTAACTCAACCATTATCGGTAACCTACCATGATTCTTGATCTTCGTTTTCCCTTTCTCATAATCACGGGAAACTGGAACCCCGCGGTATTCGATCCCCATTGGATAAGAACCAACCTATTTAGCCTACCCGCTCAAGAAAGACACTCTTTGTTTCATGTTCAACCTTCTATCCGAAATAACGATGATCGACATGAATTCATCCCGCAAGGCAACACAGTCTACTATCACTCAAATGTTGGAGTTCGTTGCGACTTAAATCGATTCGAACTGTTCGTTAACGAAATAGAAGACGAAACTATAGATCTTGCTGAAAAAACCATTAGGCGTTTAGTAAAAGTATTTCAGTACACACCTACATCTTCCTACGGTATTAATTTTCGTTTTTTTGATTCTATTCCAGAGGCTGTTATTTGTGATGCACTAAAAATTCACGACAATTTGGATGCTAAACTTCAAATCGCTTCAACAGATATACGTACAAAACTTTTTGGATCTGACAATTACGACATAAACTTTCGCCGGTTTCTTGACGACGAAGGAGTAGAATTAGATTTTAACTTCCATCATTCCGTGAACAGAATTTCGGAATTGAACAATCTATCTCATAACGCTTATAATCATTATTTTAACAAAATTTTCCAACTGTTTGCTAAACAGTATAACATCAGTCCTATAGCGGAAATAGAAGTAGAACGACACAATTTTTAGTTCTTTACCTTTCAGGAGTCTACTATGTCTAACCTAACTTTTATATCGGATCACGTATCAAGAAAGGATATTTATTTTAGAGTTTTCGAAAAGAATTATTCGTGCTCAAACGAGCTGTCCGACGTTGATTTTATTAAACTTAACAGACGACTTCGATATGGGCGGCAACCCATTTACGGTGATTCCTCTCGGAAATACCATAAGACCAACTTTAAGTACTAGTAATCCTATGAACTTTATTTTTGTCAACGAAAGTAATCTTGATCCCTCCACATTGATGCAAGGCGACCTATTGAAACGGAACAAGCTTCTTGGAGAAACATTAAGGGAACACTCAGAGAATCCCCTCAACTTTGAGGCGATACAATATTTTGTGGTACTGAATCAATCTTGCGATCTTGTCCTCAGAAACAAAAAGCCAAAAACTCAATATATTACTTTAGCTCCCGTTTACGATTTAGCTATCGCAATCAACGAACGTACAAACAAACTCAAGGATAATAACATCGATGGACAAATTAGCATATGCAACTCTAAAGACCGTACGCAAACTTTGCAGTATGTGGAACGTCTATTAAATAATTCCGAGCGAGATTACTTTTGTTTACCACTCGAATGTCACGAGTCCTTTTCTGATGACCACTGTATTTCATTAAACTTAACAATCTCAATTAGCAATAAGTTCTACAATCAATGTTTAAATTCAAAGATTGGTCAGATGGAGGAAATTTTTGCCGCTAAGCTTGGTTGGATGGCCGGAAATAAGTTTTCTAGGGTCGCCACACCTGATATAGAAGATATTCTAAAAAGAACTGGAAATGCTACCTCATATAAGTCTACTTTTATAGCAAGAGCATTTTCCTCGCAGACCATCTGGCTTAGCACACATCAAATTCGAGAGCTAAAGAAAATAATCAAACGTTCTAATGTTTCGAAACCCTTATCAAACAGAAAACTATTAGAGTTAACTAATCAGGTTCCTAGTAACTATTCTCTTGCAATTAGTAGAATTGTTGCGATATTATTAAATGATAAAATTGTTAATTATGAACAAGTGGACGAAAAAAAAGAAAAGTTAACCAACGATAAGAATCTAAAATCTCTTGTAGTAAACACGATCGATTAAGTTTAGCAAAATTTTTAATTTTATCACTTTTTTTGAGATTATTTCTAAGTTAGTTTAGTATTACGTTACGCCTATTTAGTCTCATTCTTAAATTCATTTAATATCTTTAACAATTTTTTTTGATTGCAATACGTTTTAGGTTCATGCCGATTTCTCCTCGAACATACTTAGTAGTTTTTGCCTCAAATTTATTGCACATTGAGCAAGTTTCAGATCACTCTCTTTGGCAAAATCTGTCCAAAGAATGTCTAGATATACACGTAATTCGTTCTCTAACTCGATTCTTGAAAATGCTCCCGTTATAATTTCTAAGTACTCATAGTTTGCAGAATAGTATTGCTTATTCTTGCTTAAACGCACATTAATGAAAACTTCATCTGCATTTTTTAGCTGCAAGTACGTTGGAACAACGTGAGATAATCTAATCTCTGTTTCATCGACTAAACTGAACTTTATAGCGCGATCGATAAAAAAAGGATTCTCATTCTTATCGGAAATTATATTACCATGAATTTCTACTAATTCTCCCAAGTGCTTTTGTAACGAGCTTTGAAGTTCATGGTTATACTTAACCCAAATATGACGACCGGTCGCCGGAACCTCGAACGCAAATCTATTTTTACGTTCATCGAATTCAGCAATACGACCTATTCCAGTGTCGCGCCGATCACCAAATAAACCGACAATAGGTAAAAACAAACTCTTCCAATCCAGACTAATCAGGCGACCGAAGTTCTCGGTTCTTTTGAAAAACAAAGGTTGTTTTGTTTTATAGGCTGGCGGCGTAATTGAAGACATTGGTCCCTCTCGTTCGATTTTGGAACATAAGCTATCAATAGAATGACCTAAGTAAGAACGAATCTAAGTTACTACTCTACATTCGAAGTTACAAGAGATTCTAGTACGGCTGTCATCAGCCCGATACTGACTTCGGTAGCGCTGAAACACCTGTAATCAGTTCATGTAACCAAAACAGAAATAAAGCATATACCATCAAACCAACAACAATTGAGATTACATCTCCTCGGATGTCAACCTCTACCTCAGAACCCGGTCCATTGTCTCCTTTACGCTTGAGCAAAATCCGCGCTGTTACACCATATACAAGAAAACCAACAAATAGAATCAACGATGCCGAAGTTCCGTTTGCGAGTAGATGGCCGAACGCCCAAACTTTCACGGCTAACAACATTGGGTGCTTGGCTACCCTTTTGATGTGTCCGACTGGGGCGTATGTTGACACGAGCAAGACCATTGCAATCGCCATTAGCAATAAATTTAGATGAATCAAAAAGATTGGAGGTTCGTACAAAGAAACCTGAGCAATCCGTGCTTGTCCGAAACCAACAACAATTGCAGTCAAACTACCAATCGATAACAGTGAAAAAATTGCAATGTAAGGACCACGTCCTAGCCTAGCCGCAATGGTCCCGTCACTAGTATTCGACCTGAACGAGGCGTACAGGTGTACAACAAGAAAAGATACTATTCCGAAAATAAGAAGTGGCATATTTACTCTCCCAAGAGTGGTCAGCAAGAGTACTCTCAAAGTTGAGAATAGGCAAACTATGATTTCCCAGTCATTTTTCTAAATCGGTTGACTCACCGTTTATATCACAAAGATGACACTTAGACCTGAAAAAATCGAGAACAGCGGATGCCATTATTCAACACAATAGGTAAATTTCGTATAGAATCATGGCTCATATGTTTCACCTTTAGTTCGAGGACAGTTCAATGGAAATTAGAGACAAAACGATAGCTGTTACAGGAGCAGCCAGCGGAATCGGGAAAGCTTTAGCTGGGGCGTTTTCGCGATCCGGGGCAAAGTTTGTAGCGTGTGCTGATAAAAATCTTGATGATGCCCGATCTGTTGCCTCAAATATGTCCGGCGAAGCCTTTCACGTCGACGTTTCCAAGGAAAAAGACATCAAGGCAATGATTGATACGGTTGAGTCTGAGTATGGCCCAATAGACTTGTTTTGCTCGAACGCTGGCATCGCCTATGGCGGCGGAGCTGAGGTCGATAATATAAAATGGCAAAATATTTGGGACGTAAATTTGATGGCACATGTTTGGGCTGCCCGCCACCTAGTTCCACGGATGATAGAACGTGGCGGCGGCTACTTGCTCAATACAGCATCAGCCGCTGGTCTATTATCTCAAATTGGATCAGCCCCCTACGCTGTTACGAAACACGCTGCAGTCGGATTGGCTGAATGGTTGGCAATAACGCACGGCGATCAAGGGATAAAGGTTTCAGTACTCTGTCCTCAAGCAGTGCGAACCAAAATGACTGCGGGCAATGAAGGGGGAGTAGCAAGTCTAGATGGAATGATGGAACCCGATATTGTCGCTCAAATCTGTTTGGATGCAATCAAGGCTGAGCAATTCTTAATCACACCGCACGCAGAAGTTCGAGATTATATGCAAAACAAGACTAGAGATTACGAACGTTGGATCGGGGGCATGCGAAAGCTTAATCGTCAGTACTCGAGCTGATAACCGCATGGTTAGCAATTTGAAATCTAACTCAACAGTAAGAAGAGGGATTCTGAGCAAATTGAGAGAGAATCACGTTAGTTCAAATAACAAATTGCTTAACTAGAGCATTTTCCGAACAAGTAGTTCCTTTTCATCTTCCAGTACGCCCTTACTGTTGGTAAAAGAACCCCTAAATCGAGACAATTTGAACGAAAAATGCTCTAACACTATCGCCATACCGATTCGCGGCCCTCGCATAACTTCATCAGAAAAATTTGGTCGATTGTCTCTCGAACCTATATGTCTCTGCATACAATTGAAGTAGTCACAGTCTATATGATAAACGCTTGACCGCTAACCTATACAAACTGATCTTCGTGATCTGCTATAAGGTCAGGGCATACACAAGATTTAAGTCCGATCGGTTTTCACTGCAATTCCTACATATAAAGAAGGTTGAATGAGTTCTGCAGTTTCTGCCACACCGCTACCATGGGCTATACCTTCTTCCTCGCCTGTGCTTTTGGCGAGCTCAAAATCCCCAACAACAAATTATGAGGTTTTCTTGGCCAGTTAGCTATTCATAATGTTCCTAGACTAGAGTACAACCGAAACAAGAGGTACATTGTGAATTTCCAACAGACCGCTACCGTTGAATGGCTTCATCGACACTCTACTAGCTATTGGATTGAAATCTGCCACGTGGTCGAATGCTAATTGTTATATATATCTTTCCAAAATTCGTAATCTTCCGCTAGAAGCCTGATATAGTCCGAGCCTGACATATCACAATCTACTAATTTTTTGAAATTTTCAACTTTTACTATCAAAGGTTTGTGCAGTTCCTTTGATTTTGTTCCATGACTTAATATTGTTGAAATATCCGTTTTGATCGAGCTAATGTAAAGTTGCAATTTGATATGTTCTCGACTACGTTCCTCCATAAATCCTTTTTTAACTAGATTTTTTACTATTTAGCGTCTATCCAGACTCTTTCTTAACCTCCTCAAATAATTCTAACATTAATTTTTTCTGAAACTGTGCCCCTCCCGTGAGATTCTCATCTTTTTCCAGTGCAATAGTCTCCCAAACATATGCTATGTCTGATCTGATTTCTCGAAGCAGTTCTGCCCTTGTAGTAGCGCCAGAAAAAATATCTAAGAATTCTATTGATGACAAGTAAGCTTGTAAATTCTCGCCGAGTTCGACTGTAGCGACAATTGTCTTTGTGGATTTATAAATTAAATTGTTCGGCGTGACATCTCAAATATCAATGTCACTAATATCTAAGGTGTAGACATCTTGCACGTTTAATATGATTATAGGGTTGTAATCTTTATCAGACGCAATACTGCCGTGAATCTCTACTAATTCTCTCATGTTCTTTTGTAAGATGCCTTGATGATCAGGGCTGTACTTTATCCAAATTTTACGATTGGTTTCGGGAACTTGTAGCGCGATTCTCTTTCTGAGAACATCTAGTTCTATGACTCTGCCAATGCCAGTGTCGCGACGGGTTCCGAAAAAACCAACTACCGGTAATAGCACGTTCTTCCAATCCACACTGATTCGACGACCGAACTTCTCTTGTCCTTTGAAGGATAGCGATTGCTCTGCCTCAATGTCTGGAGGCATAATTGTAGACATTGATTTCACGCTCTCGAGTATGGAATAAAGTTGCAGATAGAATAGAAGGCCTATAGAATGGATATTTGAATCCCAGTACTTAACTGCAACTGCTACCAATAAAGATCATTCAAGAGAAGACACCAGTCCGCAACCTCGCATAATGACCGGGAGTCCTTGGTGATGGACTCAGGGAATAAACTAAGTTGAATTCAATTCGAGCCTGATGCTAAACACCTGAAAAGAATGATGACTTACAGAAAGTTCGAAACTAAGGAGGGGTTTTGCCCGAACACCTACAATTGAACTCAGAAATTCATCTAATCTTATAAATTCCTAGACACCAATTCAATCTCGCAACAGTCTCAATTCCTACGTCTCAGAAAATCAATAGACTTCTGCTATTTCCGCCAAACTGCCGCCATCGCCGGATCTTCTTCCTCACCTGTATATTTGGCGAGCTCAGATCGCCCAACAACCATATGATGAACTTCGTCGGGTCCATCTGCTAATCGCAACGTTCTTTGACCAGTGTACATCCGAGACAAAGGCGTCCATTGCGACACCCCGGCTGCACCGTGCATCTGAATAGCCTCATCAACAATCTTACAAACTCGCTCAGGTACCATCGCTTTAACCATAGAAATCCAGACTCGCGCCTCCTTATTGCCGAGTACGTCCATAGCTTTAGCGGCTTTAAGAACCATCAGACGCATAGACTCAATTTCAATCCTAGCTCGAGATACCTTCTCAATATTGCCGCCAAGTTTAATAAGGTCCCGCCCAAAGGCTTGACGTCCCATCCCGCGAATAACCATCAAGTTCAATGCCCGTTCCGCCGCGCCAATTGAACGCATACAGTGATGTATTCGTCCGGGTCCAAGGCGCAACTGTGAAATCTCAAATCCACGCCCCTCTCCAAGCAGCATATTGTCTTTTGGGACTCTGACATTGTCAAAAACAATGTGCATATGACCGTGAGGGCCGTCATAGTCACCGAAAACTTGCATACCGCCCAGAATTTTCACCCCGGGCGTGTCGGTTGGAACAAGTATCTGAGATTGCTGTTTGTGAGGCGGAGCATCCGGACTAGTTTTGACCATTGTAATCATGATCTTGCATCTAGGGTCTCCTGCGCCAGAAATGTAAAATTTCTCACCATTGATTACCCATTCGTCGCCCTCCAGAGCAGCGCGAGTCGATACGTTTTTCGCATCGGACGAAGGTATTCCCGGCTCCGTCATAGCAAACGCAGATCTAATCTTTCCATCCAGAAGCGGTTTTAACCACCGCTCTTTTTGTTCAGCAGTACCGACTCGCTCTAGAACCTCCATATTTCCCGTATCGGGGGCTGAGCAATTCATGCTTTCAGAAGCAAGAGGATTCTTACCTAGTTCCGCTGCAATGTAAGCGTAGTCAAGATTCTTTAAACCTTCTCCAGTTTCGGCATCAGGAAGAAAAAAGTTCCAAAGTCCCTGTTTCTTTGCCTCTTCTTTCGCGCCATCCAGTACATCCAACTGCCCAGGTGCGAAAGACCAGACATCAGTATGATTCTCGCCCAATTTGTGGAATTCTTTCGACATCGGTTCGACCGTCTCGGCGATGAACTGCTTAACGTGCTCGTAAAGTGGTCGAGCCGCTTCAGACATGTTCAAATTATTGAGTTCATCGTTTGGGTCTAAATCGTTGATCATATCGGACATAGCGTGTCTCCTAGTGGACTTATAGTTACCTGCAAAAACAAATTACAGAAACAGCAAATTTTCAATATAATGAAAACAACCGTATAAATAACAGTTAAATGCGTTGAAGTTATACCTTACCCCATAATGTATGTCATAACCACTACCTTGGGTAAGAACCAGTCTCTCTTTATATACGACTTGGGATTAAATTTGTGAATGTAATCCAACAAAACACTCAAAAATCTCCGCCTTTGCCTTTGATGACAAAAATTTTTCACGGGTTTGGAGCGGCGGCATTTGGTGCCAAGAATAATGGTTTCGACTATTTTCTACTTTTCTTCTACGCCCAGGTCGTAGGTCTTAATCCCGCTCTAGCAGGTCTCGCAATTGCACTAGCACTTGTCTTTGACGCTTTTAGTGACCCTATCGTTGGATACATCTCAGACAATCTAAGAACCAAATGGGGACGAAGGCACCCTCTCATGTATGCGGCGGCAATCCCCGCTTCGTTATTCTACCTTCTATTGTGGATTCCGCCTGACCTGTCTCAAATGCAACTTTTTATATATGTAACAGTGTTGGCCATTTTCATCAGGACGCTGATTACATTATTCGAAGTTCCTAGTTCGGCCTTAACCGCTGAACTCACACTCGACTATGACGAACGCACACAATTACAGTCCTTTCGAATGTTTTTTGGTTGGACTATGGGCAATGTAATTTCCGTGGTTGCGTTCGCTTTTATTTTTGTCGCTTCAATTACCGTGAGTGGCGATGAAATCGATGGCAGACTCAACCAAGGATCGTATTTCTACTATGGTCTACTTGGTGCCAGCGTCATCTTTATCGCAATGGTCGGCTCTGCGGCAGGGACACACTCTCGAATTCCATACTTGCAGAAACCTCCCCCTAAACGAACACTAACTTTAGGAAAAATTTTTGGGGAAGTCGCCGAAACACTCCTAGAACGATCCTTTATGGCGATTTTCTTTGCATCATTAGTTTCTGCGACTGCCGCTGGCCTAGCTGCTTCCCTGACTTGGGTGAGACTCACTTACTTCTGGGAGTTTTCTCCCGCGCAAATGTTTATCTGGACACTTTGGGTATTCTTGGCCGTGACGGTTGGTGCGGCGATTGCCCCGTTTATTTCACGTCGTATGGGTAAAAAGAAGGCGGTAATCGTTCTTGGGATCATTGCATTCAGTGTATCACCCCTCACAATGCTACTGCGCTTACTCGATACGATTTTTGTCTTCGGAGAACCCTTGTTTTGTATATTCGGAGCGTGTGTCGAAAAATCTTTCAACTTCTTTCCTGCTAACGGCGACCCAATGTTATTTCCATTGCTTGTGGTAATCGAGATGACGGATTTGGCGCTAATCGTCGCGTTGTCCTCAATCTTTTACGCAATGGTTGCAGACCTCGTGGAACAAAATCAAGTCAAAACTGGCCGAAGATCCGAAGGTCTATTTTACGCTGCCGTAACATTCACCCGAAAATCGTCTCAGGGAGTAGGAGTGTTCATCGGTTCGATCATTTTAGGACTTGCTAGCATTCCAACACGGGCTAATCCGTCTCAAGTCACCCCTGAATCTCTGTTTACGCTCGGTGCATGGTATGTGCCGACTATGTACGCCTTATATACAGTTATGCTATTATTCGTCTTCTTCTATAAGATTGATCGCAATGCTCACGAGGAAAATTTACGAATAATCGCCGAGCGGGAAGCCGCGACTTCAACCCCTTCAAATTAAATTTACAGGAGTTAAATTATGTCAATGACCTTTTCACCACAAGAAGTTTCGGACTACATTGCCGAAGCCGGGCGGCAAGCATGGGTTGTCCCTGATATCCCGGAACGTATTCAAAGGCGAAAAATTGAAACAGTTGGCATCATCGGCGCAGGTACTATGGGCGGCGGAATTTCAATGAACTTCGCGACCGCAGGTATAAACGTTACGATCGTAGAGACGAAACAAGAAGCATTGGATCGCGGATTTGGCGTGATTCGCAACAACTACATGAGAAGTGCCAATAAAGGTCGGTTTCCGGTTGAGGAGGTCGACGAACGCATGAATCGACTGACAGGGACTCTAGACTTAGAGGCTATTAAGGATTGCGACTTAGTGATTGAAGCCGTTTTTGAAGATATGGAGTTGAAAAAGAAAATTTTTACAGAACTCAATCGAGTGATGAAACCTGGTGCAATTTTGGCGACCAACACCTCTGGCTTGAACATTGATGAGATTGCTTCAGTTACATCGCGACCCCAGGATGTAATCGGTTTGCACTTCTTTTCACCCGCCAATGTGATGAAGCTCTTAGAAATCGTACGCGCTGATCACACTGGTCATGACGTGATTAGTACATGCATGGAACTGGCGCGAACCATAAACAAAGTCGGTGTACTTGTTGGGGTTTGCCCGGGATTTGTCGGCAATCGTATTCTTTACGCTCGTCAAGCGCAAGCGCACAAACTCGTATATGAAGGAATCATGCCTTGGGATATCGATGCGGCGATCAACGCTTTCGGTTTTCGTATGGGGCCTTACCAAATGTCAGACCTTGCTGGTTTGGATATCGGTTGGAAGCCGGGTGCAAAGACCTCTAATCCAATTCGCGATCGATTGTGTGAAGGAGGGCGGCGCGGTCAAAAAACCGGAGCGGGTTATTACGACTACGACGAGAATCGCCGACCAATTCCTTCCGACGTGACAAAAGAGATTATCCAAGAAATCACTGGCAATTCTACCGAGTCTTCTGTTTCGCAAGATGAACTAGTTGCGAGATGTATTCATCCCATGATCAATGAGGGATTGAAGATTCTTGAAGAAGGGAAAGCCATTCGTCCATCTGACATAGATATCGTGTGGATAAATGGATACAACTGGCCGGCTGATAAGGGTGGACCGATGCTTTACGGAGATATGGTTGGAGCAAAGTCGGTTCTCTCTACCATGGAGAAAATTTCTGACGCAGACCCTGAGTTTAGACCCGCTGAAACTCTTAAAAAACTGGCTTCGGAGGGTGGTCGATTCGTAGACGTTCCATCCGGAAGCTAGCTAGACCAATTTTCCGAGAATTTTTCTCCTGAGACCAGTTCTAATCACGAACCACTGTGGTTGCAGTAAGCTGCCTGTTTCTTGCTTTATGCTTGGTATTATGAGGTTTCTAGAGTTTTGATTGATTTAGTATTGACTCATAAATTGTTTAGATTCTAGAAACAATCAAGCAGTACTTTGTCCACATATTCTTCAAAGTCTGCAAATAAATCCAATAAAGGTCGAAGTTAAAAATGGAAGAAACAGATGAAGATGACAAAGAATTTTTGAGTTGTCATTCTAGGGAGGATTTTGTCGCGGTCGTAAGAAAATTTCTTTCAATGTATGAGAAGGCGACTGCCGACCCAAACGAATGGCGTTCTCGAGTGTTGGGAAACGTATTACTGAGTAATGCTCAAATTCTTAATTATGCTCTAGAATACTTGGACTATCTACAAGAAGGCGAGATCGGAGGAGCATTCGATATAGAGGAATGAGATTGACACACTGTCAGAAAGTCGGAGTTTAGAACCCTCCGAGTGAGCTAGCTTTAAGACTTGTCTACCTGACCATATTCCAAGTCAACAGGTGTCGCTCTGCCAAAAATCGAGACTGTTACTTTCAAACGCCCTTTATCTTCATCAATCTCCTCGACTTCTCCTTCGAAACCTTGGAACGCACCATCATTCACCCGCACAACCTCGCCAACTTCAAATGTTATAACTGGCCGCGGTCTATCACGCGACGCTTCCATAGTTCCTAGAATTCGATCCACTTCGCTGAGAGGAACTGCGCTCGGCTTTTTTCCGCCTTCCGGTCCCAAGAATCCTGAAACTTTAGGAGTATCTTTGATGAGGTGGTAAACCGGATTGCTTAGTTTAGCCCGAACGAGTACGTAACCTGGAAACCGGCGCTTCTCTACTGTTCGCTTTTTACCGCGATATATTTCGAGAACTTCCTCGGTCGGAATCTGAATCTCTTCAATGAGATCAGAAAGGCCTTTGAGTTTAGCCTGCTCAAGAATCGACTCCTTGACCTTAGTCTCAAATTGTGAGTAAGAATGGATAATATACCATTTCGACTCTGGCATGTTTGGAACACTCCTAAGTGTTATTGTCCTAGACCGGTTATGAAACGAACAACTGTCGCAAGAACTTGGTCTGTTGCAAAAAGGAACACTGCGAAAATCACCGACATGATCACGACCATGATGGTTGCGGCAATGGTTTCCTGCCGAGTCGTCCAAGTCACACGGTTACCTTCAGCCCTCACTTGTCGGGCGAAAGTAAGAGGATCAACTGACTTCTTTTTATCTTTTTCAGCCATAGATGAACTCAAGATTATACAATCCAAGGGGGCAGTCAGTACCTTCCTGCCGATCAATACTCAGATTGTAGGGAAACATAATTGCTTTAGTTGCAATCGTCGTGCAATTAGAGCATGAGGAAGTATAAACCTATACTCACAAAATTTCAATATAAAGTACCGGTTCAAAACAGATTCTTCACGTTTCCATTTGTATACCTAACTTCCCAGAGAGAAACTTTTGTGAAACACAAAGCTTGGAAGAATATCTACAAAAATTTGAAGTTTTGGAGGCTAGATGGCCCTAGAATAAGGTAGTTGGCGATTCAGTTTGAGTGCAATTCATCGAAATTCGAACGAGTAACGAGTTTCGCAACAGTCTCAGAGTAGGTGTTTTGTTGGGCCATTATATCTTTACTAGTCTTGAAGGTATCACCCAAACAGAACTTGAAGCTCAGTCTCAGTCACCGCCCCTGCAGGATATAACACTTCCGACCTCGGTGACTTTACAATTAGCATATACGACGGTGGGTTCCTGAAATCTATTTAACGAACTACACTATAAGATTTGACAGCCTAAACGAAATTGCAACGTAAGGATTTTGACACAAATTGGTGATTCGTATAGGAGCCTAGCGGGTTGATATTCGAAAAAAAACACAGCAGGTCAGAGTTCTTTAACTAATAATAAGAGACGCGACTTAATCTCTTTATAAATTGGTTCTTATTCCAGCGGGAGGCAGCCCAGATAGGTAACACTAGCGACAAACCCGCCAACCTCTTCAACCTTCTGCGGCTTCGCTAACAATGTCATGGACTGTTTCCGGAGGGCAATGTGCCGACCGATACGAAAATCGAGAGTTCAGTTATGGATTAATGTTCAACCAAAAAATACTCTAGCTCACTCTCCGTACGCCAAAACGCTCAAACACGAAGGTCAGACTAATTTTTCTTCATCGCTTCTACTATCTGTTCTAGAATTTCAAGATACCTTTCTTCCGTTTTAGGTAAGACGCGATTTCGAATTTAGCTACCGGTCCATTTCGGTTCGCGTTTCTCTGCAAAAGCTCTCGGACCTTCTTTTGCGTCATTAGATGTAAAGACCGATTTAGAGAGCGGTGCCTGCATTTTCCAAAGTGCTTCCTCGTCATAACCCTGAGCAGCCGCACGTACAAGCTTTTTGGAAGCGGCGACTGCAAGCGGAGCGTTCTTTGCAACACGTTCAGCCAAAGCAATAGCTTCGTCTAACGCCCCGCCCACTTCAGTAAGCTTCGAAATCATACCCGCTTCCTGTGCTTCTTCTGCGAGAATATGATCCCCTGTAATCGCCATTTCCATGGCCTTCGTATACCCCACCCGACTTGGTAAGCGGAAAACGCCGCCAGCGGCAGCAAATAAACCGACTTTAACCTCTCTTATTCCGATTTTAGCCCCTTTGGCGGCAACAATTAGGTCACAACTTAGGGCCATCTCACATCCGCCCGCGATTGCAAAACCTTCGATCGCGGCGATCATCGGTTTTTCGCACCCTGCTCGAACAAACTCACTGAATGGGCCGATATCTTCGCCCCTTGCGAAGGCCTTCAGATCCATTCCTGAACAAAAGTAACCTCCTGCGCCCGTCAACACTCCGGCAGTCAAGTTCGGATCTTTGTTTAGCTCTTGCACCGCATTCCATACACCAGTGGATAAGGCGTTGTTTATCGCGTTACGAGCATCTGGTCTATTCATCGTAATGATCAAGACTCGATCGCGGCGTTCAACCAGTACGGCATTTTCTTGTGTTTCACTCATTGCATTTAACTCCGCTTTATTGTTGTAAGAAGGTGTTGTGCGCTTTTAAGCGACGGAAATAGGCCTCGAGAGGAATATTCAAGGTGAACGAGAATTCCTCCCAAGGAACATTGGTAGAACACTTGTATAGATTAGAACCGAATAATGCAAGTTTTTTGTTTCGGGATTTTGCAAGTGAAATCGTTGAACGAATCGACAAGGCACACCGATGGACTGAGACAGGTACATCGCATTTTAAACGGAAATTGTGTCGGAGCTTTTTGATTTATGACGGATTCCGGGTCGCGAGAGTAGTTGTTGGGTTCCCAAGCAATACCTGTCCCGTAATTTTTTCCAAACGAAACTGCTACAAGACTACTTAACACGTGTTCGCTGGAATATACACCCAGTTTGAGATCGATTACACCTAATGTCGACAACTGCCAAAAATGCCGTATTTCGGGATACATTTGTAGGTCTAATTTTTCCCTACCGATACAGCATTAGGAGGTCACCAAACATTGAATCGAGCCTACGATTTCGACGAATTTAACACATTGCTAAGAAGTCAATTACTTTGAACTGTCGCGGTCTAGGAGCTAAACCAAGCTCATAAGAATTTCGTTAAGGCGAGCCGAGTTAGAAAAAACTAGATCGAAATTCTTAGTATGGCGACGGCAATTAGTAACAGCCAGTGTTTGGGTTGACCAAGCCGAAACAACTCTATGAAATCACGAATTGATACTATAAATTGAAACTGAAACTGCACAGAATCACAAACATGATTTATAATGATCGCTAGTTTTGTAGAACATAGATTATCACGGTTTACACTTATAACACTTGAAATTTACCGAATCTCCTAGTAAAAGGGAAACTCATACTGCTATATTTTGATTCCAACACTAATCTCTGAATAGATGATTGGTGTTGCGGAGTTGCCGATTATGACATTCAAGAACATTTGCCTTAGGTTGCTGGCACTTGTAACACTCTTATTGTACCTTTTTGCGTTGGGCTACGCTCAGGCTCAGCAGGAAGACTCCGATGAAACGAATGACAGCTCGATAACGAGCGAAGCAGATGAAGACGACGAGCTTGTTCAAGAACTCGTATCCGTAACCGGGTCAAGAATTCGCGCCGATGAGTATTACTCCAAATCTCCAATTCAGGTCATCACATCAGAGTCTGCACTTGCGGTCGGTCTAATAGATGCCGCTGATATACTCCAAATATCGTCTATCGCTGCTGGATCGATTCAGATTGATAATTCGTTTGGGGGATACGTAATTGACGGAGGGCCAGGAATTCAGACCCTATCTCTCCGAGGCTTGGGCGCAAAGCGAACGCTGATTCTTCTAAATGGAAGGCGTTTTCCTCCAGCCGGTGTAGGTGGCTCGGTCGGCCCTGTGGACTTAAATACTATTCCAACTCAAATAGTTGACCGATACGAAATCGTGAAGGATGGGACTTCGTCAATCTATGGGTCTGATGCGGTTGCAGGGGTGACGAACGTTATAACCAAAAGAGACCTCTCTGGAATGGAAATTTTCGGCTCAATTTCCGACAGTGAGTTAGGCGGTAGCGACGTTTACGCAGGCGGATTGGCGATGGGATATAAATCAGATGCCGGTTCATTTCTTTTGTCATCGCAGTTTACAGACCAAAAAATGCTTAGAGCCGGCGAACGAGACGAAATGCGTTGCCCGCTAGATTATGTTTGGGACGCTCAAGGTCAACGTGCTGATCCTATTGATCCTGCAACTGGTAACTTCAAATGTGTTCGCACAGGTGGTCGGGAAGGTCACGCTATTCTATATGGTAGCAGGGATAGGAATAACCGTCCGATTTATAGTTGGGGGCCCTACGATGGAACCTACATTATTCCCGACAGCGATGGCAACGTAGTTACTAGCACGGTCGGATACAAACCTATTACTTTTGAAGAAGCCAGCCATAACGATCCACGGGAGTTTTCCGAATCAGTTTACTCACCTGTTGACACTATTTCGGTATTTAGTTCCTTTGATTACAAATTCAGTGATCTTGACTCGACAACCTTGTTTGGGGAAATTCTTTGGAATCGCCGCCGTTCCGGCTACAACGGTTTCCGCCAATTGTTCCCATTCTTCCATCCTGATGTTGGCGGAGATGTCGTCATAGATACTGCGACTGGTCGTAAGTTAAATCCATTTGCTGGCCAAAGTCATGCTTTACCGATCGTGTTAGTTCCTTACAATAGTAGCGAAGAAGTTGAAGTTGGTCGATTCTTAGGGGGTGTGAACGGAACAATCGACAGCGGTCCGCTAGAAAACTGGAAATGGGATATCTACATTTCGGCATCCTCTTCCTCTGGAGATTATCTGAGTGATGTCATACCGCAGGATCGGTTGAGTGCAGGAACGGGAACGCTTCAAGCTCCTGCCTCAAATGCAGGTTCCCTTAACCCTGACGGACTTTGTGGTCCTAATGCTCCAGCTGGATGTGTTCCACTAGACATCTTCCGACACACTGCAATATCAGATGGAGTGTTTTCGGATCGGGAAAAAGAGTACTTTTTTGTAACAGAAAAGGGTAACACCGAGTACGAGCAATTAACGTTTGAGGCTTCGTTAAATGGTAACATTTTAAAATTGCCATCGGGATTTTTGGCGGGGGCATTTGGAGCTAGTTTCCGCAAAGACGAGATAAGTGATGTCCCTGGATCGTTTTCCTTGTCTGGGAATTCTTGGGGACGAACTAAGACCGGGACGACGAAAGGTAATGATCGGCTTATAGAAGTGTTTACAGAAGTTGAAGTTCCAATCATACGAGAACAGGAAGGCTTTAGCGATTTGTCGATAAATATGTCTACAAGATACTCAAACTATCAGACAACGGGCGATGCAACGACATACAAGTTTGGAGTAAACTGGCAGGTTAACGACGGTATAAGATTTCGAGCAACGACTGGAACCTCCTATCGAGCACCCTCCTTGTATGAACTCCATCTAGCGCCGCAAACAAGTTACTTAAACCCTAGCGATTTGGATCCTTGTATTGACTATGGCCGAGTCGTAAATGATGTCTTCTTGGCTAATGCGACACTTCGAGAAAATTGCCAAGAAGCCGGGCTAGACGGTAATTGGCAAGGGGGAGTAGGTTCTATTGAAGTTCTGACAGGTGGTGTTGAGAATTTGGAAGCTGAAAGTTCACGGGCCCATACTGTCGGTTTAACTCTTACGCCCGCCAACGCAGGTTTATCGTTGGCACTTGATTATTTTAACATCATCATCTTGAACGCTGTTACTTCTCGTGCTCCTAGTACACTTATTGACCTTTGTTATAGATACGAAGAAGTGAGTATTCGTGAAAAATACTGCCAATTATTCAACAGAATCAGAGAACAGAGCGAAGGGTCTGTCGGTCAGATTGAGTTTATAAATGCGAGTTACCAAAACATAGCATCCCAGAAGACTGCTGGGGTTGATATTACGATGGAGTACCTTGAGGAATTTCAGTACGGCACACTTGGGTTTGAGACTAAATTCACTTGGACAATGACCGACGAAGAACAGGCTTTTCCTGACGCTGAAGTTTATGATTTTAATGGTGAACAAGGGGAACCGGAATGGGTCGGTTACGCTGCGGTAAGGTTTATTAATAATGACGACTGGACTGCCTCTTGGCGATGGGATTATATTGGAGAAACAAAACCGCTGGTAAACGTTGGAAGAGATGGTTCCATTGGAACTGGGGAATATAAGAAATTCATTATTACTGCAGTCGAGCCATTCTCGTACCAAGGCATTTCGATTGAAAAGAAATGGGCAAAGGTTGCAGTAACCTTGGGAATACGTAATTTGTTCAATGCGAAGGCACCTACAGTTTCAAGGTGTTGCTACCAGCGCCAAGGCAATTTTACCTTCTATAATCAGTATAAAACGGGAATTATCGGGCGTTCAACATTTATGAACCTTCGATATAAGTTCTAATTCTGTTCACGATTCCTGAAACGTAGAGGCCTGTAGCCTTCTTTAGGTCAATCAACTTAAATTGATTGAAAGATTTGACGAACTTGGTTTGCTTTTCGCCAAGCTAGAGTACCCGGATATATCCCGGCTCATTACTGCTTGTTGATAATCAATCTTGGCTGTTACCGTGGAGCATAATTTCTGTTTAGGCAGACATTCATCTGCGCATTCTTCTTTCAGCTCCAATCGCGTTCAGATCGTTAGGGAAGCTTTCCTTGCATCTGCGATGAATGCAGACAATCCCTTATCTGTCAGAACGTGGGTTGCTAGATTACGTATAACATTCGGCGGTGCAGTTATGGCATCTGCGCCAATAATCGCACACTCTTTTACGTGATTAGCGTTTCTTATCGATGCTCCCAGTATCATCGTTTCATAGCCATAGTTATCGTACACCAGACGAATCTCCTCTATTAAGGCAATACCATCGGAATGAAGATCATCTATTCGACCAATAAAGGGTGAGATAAAAGTTGCGCCTGCTTTAGCGGCAAGCAAGGCCTGATTTGCAGAAAAACAAAGAGTTAGGTTGGTTTGAATTTCCTCGTTGGTAAGCTGACGACAAACAGCAAGTCCATCTAAAGTTAGCGGGAGTTTCACTACAACATTAGGAGCAATCCTTGCCAGTGAACGTCCCTCTTGTAACATTCTCTCTTGGTCAGTCGACAGAACCTCTGCACTTACCGGACCATCAACGGCCTCACAAATTCCAGCAATCGTTGACTTTAGATCGCCGCCCATTTTTGCAATCAAACTCGGATTTGTTGTAACACCGTCAACCAATCCGAATGCGTTAAGTTCCTTGATCGCATTTACATCCGCTGTATCGACAAAAAACAGCATTTTTTTACTCCGATTGCTCATCTTATGATTAGTTAGATAAAGCCTTTAATCTCGAGACTGAGGCTCACGACCTTAGAGTATACAATACCGTAGTCAGTACGTTCAGATATATTTAGGCTGTCACCCGCTAAGTTGATCGGAAAAGAAAAAGACTCTACTAAAATTGCCCCAACACTTGCGGTGCCCAAAAGTAAGCGATCAAGGAAATAACCATAATGGCAGCGAGGTTGATATACAGCCCTGCCCGCACCATCACCGGTAACGTCACATGCCCAGTAGCATATGCGACAGCGTTAGGTCCGGTCGCCATTGGAAACATAAACGCGCAACTTGCTGCCAATGCCACGGGGGCGGCAAGTTGAATAACGTCGAGGTTTCCGTTCGTTCCTTCCGCAACTGATACTAGTACAGGTGTAAGTGCCGCCGCTGTAGCGACATTGGAAGTCACTTCAGTCACAAAAATTACAATAGCGGTGATGATCATTATGAGTATGAAAGGGTGCAGATTGGAAAGAATACCCAATTCTTCACCGACCCAACCACCTAGACCAGACGATCGAATTACCGCCGCTATCGCCATACCACTTCCGAAAAGAAGCAACACTCCCCACGGAATAGTTTCGGCGGTTTTCCAATTTAATATGGCAGTGCCTTTTTCCTCCTTTGATCCGGACGGAACTAGAAAACACAAAACGACACCAATAATCGCTGTAACGTGATCTGTTAATCCAGAGAGAGGCTGAACACCGAAAATAGTAAATTCACGTAAAGGTCGACCGAACATCCACAGGCTAGCGACAACAGCGAACACTCCTATAACTCTAAGTTCAGGAATCGAAATCTTTCCAAGTGCTTGAAGTTTTTCCTTTACGACTTCCCCTCCTTTGGTATTAAGATCCGATGGCAATCTGAATACAACTTTTGTCAGTATTAGGTAGGCCACCGCAACTAACCCCAGTACCGAGGGTATTCCAAACATCATCCAAGTTGTAAAATCTATTTCAATACCCGTACTTGCCGAAATCTGATCTGCAACGATCAGATTTGTCGGTGTTCCAATGGGGGTTCCCAGACCCCCGATTGAAGCCGAATAAGCGATTCCAAGCAAAAGTGCCCACGTTAAAGCACTGTCAACTTTCTCCTCTCCTAGTATTGCCATTGAAACTGACATCGCTATCGGCATCATCATTAGTGAGGTGGCCGTGTTTGATATCCACATTGAAAGTATCAAAGAAGCCAGCATGAACCCTGCAACGAGGCGAACGGGTTTTCCGCCAATCTGGTTAACAATAGCTAATGCGATTCGCTCGTGTAATCTCCAGCGTTCAATGGCTTTAGCGATAATAAAACCTCCCATTAGTAGAACGACCACTTGGTGTAGGTAAGTCGGTGCTACCTCCTTAATCGGCGACACTCCGCCAATCGGAAGTATGATCATAGGCAATAGCGCGGTTACCGGGATTGGTATAGCTTCGGTCACCCACCAGATCACCATCAATGACATCAGCGAAAGAACTATCCAAGCCGCCCGCGCTGCGGCGACCGCTTCATCAGCTGTTATCCCTTGGTTTAGGAACGAATTTAGAAGTGTGTTTGGAAGAGGAATCAGCTGAATGCTGATCGCAACAATTATCCCTAGAGGCAGTCCTATTATTTGACGGATACCTCTTTCCTTTAAGTCGGTAGAGAAACTCATAATTACCCAATACGAATTTGATTTAGACAAAGTGAGGGATTAATACAAAAATTCTACCGCGTGTGCGGATCAAATGTGATTCCAGTAAGTTTTTCCTCATTCTCGCAGTAGTATTTTTCTGATCTTGGTATAAGTATTGCGCGCAATTGCGAGTTCGAGGGCATAAACGTCAATAGTTTAGTTGATCAATCTCTTCTCACCGAACCGTATACTCAAGTGGCGTTATAACATATAACTGCGCCCGAGAACGTCAGTATAACCTAATTGCGTAGCGAAGAATGCCGGACAGCGAAGCGACAATTCATTTCTGTTCTTCGGCAATAATCATCTTTGATCTATCAACCAGATGGGTTTGTTTGAAGATCAACAAATTTATGATTGCCCTAAGTCTATACAATTTCGAGCTTGAGTGTTTAGAATCTTGCTCAAAAAGACAAAATGATCGCCATTTCGCGAAGTAATCTTGTTATTTTGGAGAGTAAGATGAATAATCCATAACAATAACACATTCTTTAGATCCGTAACTTCTCCACGTCGAACTCGGAATCGAATCATTTTAGGTATTTCTGCCCAACTCGTAATTTGAATATAGAGTATAGATATGCTATATAACGACTTTCTCATCAATCTCCCTACTTAGGGTTGGCTTTAAGGATCAAAAAAATGAGATACGAAGGCAACGAGGACTTATAGAATCGGCTGAGAAAGGAAGTTTGATTAGTAACTAACTAGTTCAATTTCCTCTGGTTATAGAAAGTTTTGCAGACATTTTCTACCGCTCGTGATGCGAAATGCGACGGATCGATTGGTTATTCTGTTTGGAATGTATCGTTGTGTCAGACTTCCCGCCGAAACCGTTTGTTCGTACATTCGTGCGCCCTAAACTGTGGAACGTTTGGGCTAAGTTTGGGGTGTTTCTGACGCTTATCTTAGGGTTTATGGCTGGAATTTACCTTATCTCCAACTTCCCTGATATTTGGGTTTGGCCTAACCGAATCTTGATTTTTCTACTTCTAACTTGGTATTTTTTGGATGTAACGACTTCAAGACAACAAATTTATCGTCTATTCAACGACACTGAAGATACAATTAAACTTGAAGTTCGCTTCTTTCGCCGTGCGTTGCTCGTATTCGCATGCATACTGGCGGCAGTCCATAAGTTCACCCCTCAATTGAACGCAGATTATTTTCTTCCCATACTAATTGGAGTTATTGCTGCCTTTGGCTGGATGTATACTAATTTTCGAAACGAAGTCGCTGATAGAGCCAATAACACTCTGAACATTATATCTGTACAGTATGGCGCAGAAGAAAATGCACTACGAAATCAGTTTCGTTTGTTTTCAAATCACGAGCAATACAGAACAGTCTATCCAAAATCGATGTTCGATGTCAAATTGTCTGAGGTGTCTGATGATCAAACGCCCATTGCTCATTCAAATACAACTTTTACTCAAATCGCCAATCGACTGCTAAATGAACTAAACAGAGTTGCTCTAGGGGTGAGAGAAGGACGATACGATTCAGTTATGATCGAAAGTCTATTGAGGCCGCGTTACATCCGATATGCTTACATATTATCGGAATTTATACGCGAGGAAACTGAAGCAACAATTGACAGAAAAACTGGTCAGTATTGCGCGCAAAATAGAACTTGGGAGCATTTTCTTTGGCTAATTTCTAGATTGCCTGATTATGAGTCAGACAAGCTACCAATCGATGCCAGAAAGAAGTACTTTGTTCGTCCTCCAATTCATCCAATTCGGAAAAAATCGAAAAATTCGAGGTAATGCCGTACATCGAAGTTCATATTTCTCTGAATACCGAAACCTTTAAGGTCGGTAACCTAATACTAAGAACGGAATATAACGCAGAGTCTCTAGCGTTCGAGTATCACTCCGACTGGCTAAAAAACGAGTATCGTTTTTCTTTGCAACCGAGTCTCCCGCTTTCAGAAATTACTTTCTACCCAAAACGTTACCAGAAGATGTTTGGAGCAATAGGAGATTCTGCGCCTGACTCTTGGGGCCGGAGATTGATGCAACGTAATGAAATCACTCTCGCTAGGTCTGAACAGAGACCCGCAAACCAGTTATTTGAATCAGACTATTTGCTAGGAGTTACCGATTATTGTCGAATGGGTGCATTGAGATTTAAGTTTCCTGACGATCAAGACTATCTTCACCCTGTATCCCAAGAAATTCCGCGTCCGATCGATGTTAGGCAACTTACAGACATTAATAAAAAACTAGAGACAAATGACGAAACGATTGACGAGTTAAGAATAATTGTAGGAGCAGGCTCTTCTTTGGGCGGCGCTCGACCAAAAGCCTCGATCATAGATGAAACTGGTAAACTTGCTATCGCTAAGTTTCCAAAAAAATCAGATCAGTATTGTATTCAGACTTGGGAGCATATTGCTCTCTTGATTGCAGAACAAGCAGGAATTCGGGTTCCAAAACATGACTTACTCAGCTCGGGCGACCTGAACGTTCTAATCTCTTGGCGCTTTGACCGACAAGAAAACATACGTATTCCTTTCTTATCGGCCATGTCCATGTTGAATGCTAAAGACGGCGATATTGGAAGCTATCCTGAAATCGTAGATCAACTCAGCAGATACGGTCTTCGCGCTCAAGAATGTGCAGAAGAACTGTTTCGCCGAGTAATCTTGAACGTCCTAATCACAAACGTTGACGACCATCTGAGAAATCACGGTTTCCTTTGGGTAAATCATAAAGGCTGGATGCTCTCACCTATCTATGACATCAATCCAGTACCTCGGCATATAAGTGGCAACATACTTGCTACTAACATTAGCCTAACTGACGCTACCTGCTCAATCGAACTCGTAATGGAACAATGCGAACTATTCGGATTGTCACTACAGAAAGGAAAATCGATAGCGGCAAAGGTTGGCACGGCGGTATCGCAGTGGAGGTACTTAGCGTACAAATTTGGTATAAGCAACAACGAGATTGACTATATGGAATCAGCGTTTGAACATGAAGATTCAAGAATAGTCGCCAAGTGGAAGTAACTTGAATCTGCTGACTTCATCAAGAACTGTTTTCTATCTTTATCGGTCTATCGTTCCACGAAAACTCTTAATCCGCTCGGCTTACGCTTCGATTAGTATAATTTTCTGAAGCTACTTCTAAGAGCATCAAAAATCGTGCCTGATCTTCATTACTCAAGATTCTTCGTCCGTTCGCATTTTCCTTATCAAGTTCATTAACAATGTCACGGTAAATCTTTTCTCCCTCTTTAGTCAGGCGCAAATTGACCGACCGTCCGTCCTTTTCTGATGACTGCCTCGCGATTATCTCTTGATTCACGAGTGTTCGTACTGCTCGAGACACTAATCCTTTGTCCATTGGAGTAATCGCAACAACCTCTGTTGCAGTACAACCCGGTTGATCTGCAACCGCGGCGATCACACGCCATTGACTTAAATTTAAACCCGATACTCGATAAACGATCGGAGTAATAGTTCTCGCAACGATATCCGCCAAAACTGCCACCTTATAGATCCAGCTTTCTTCAAGTTTAAGTGGGACAAATTTGTCTTCCATATCGAATCTTCCTCGCAATTAGTTGCAAATGCAACTATATTAGATTTATTAGGTAAAATAATTAGGAGCTAGTCATGCCAGACTCTGATTATAACCCAGCCGGATTGGACGGATTTGAGTTTGTCGAATTTTCCGCGCCCGAGAAGGGTATAATAGAACCTGTTTTCGCGGCAATGGGCTTTTCAAAGGTCGCCAAACATAGATCTAAAGATGTTGACCTCTGGAGACAAGGGGGCATCAATCTCATAACAAACTATGAACCGAATTCCCCCGCTTGGTTCTTTGCCCGTGAACATGGACCATCGGCTTGTGGAATGGCGTTTCGCGTTAAAAACGCCAAATCTGCCTACCAAGGCTTGTTAGAAAGAGGTGGCGAACCCATTCAGAATGATCCTGGGCCGATGGAACTGTCGATTCCTGGTATCAGGGGGATCGGTAATGCTATAATTTACTTGGTTGACCGATATCCGGACTCGAATGGAAAAGGATTGTCTATATACGATATCGATTTTGAATACCTAGATGGCGTTGATCACAACCCAAGTGGGTGCGGCCTAAACCTTATCGATCACCTAACTCATAACGTCTACAGTGGTCGCATGGAATACTGGTCTAACTTTTATGAACAACTGTTTAACTTCCAAGAAATACGCTACTTTGATATAAAAGGGGAATACACGGGATTAACCTCCAAAGCATTGACGGCTCCTGACGGCAAAATACGGATTCCTTTAAACGAAGAGGGTAAGGCAGGAAAAGGTCAAATCGAAGAGTTCCTCAAAGAATACAACGGAGAGGGAATCCAACACATTGCACTGATCTGCGATGACCTTATCTCTTGTTGGGATAATTTAAAAAAACTTGGCGTTCCGTTTATGACACCTCCACCTCCGACATACTACGATATGCTAGACGAACGGCTTCCTAACCATGCTGAACCGGTCGAAAAATTAAGAAGTCGCGGTATATTGCTAGATGGAACAACCGACGAAGGACAGCCTCGTTTACTGCTGCAAATTTTTGCTGAACCAAGAATAGGCCCACTCTTCTTTGAGTTTATTCAACGTAAGGGCGACTATAAGGACGGATTTGGCGAAGGAAACTTCAAAGCTCTGTTCGAAAGCATTGAACGTGATCAAATAAATCGCGGTGTCCTCGAAACAACTGGAGTTAATGAATAATGTCTGCTCCCTCATTACAAGGTGTGCATCACGTCGCGTATCGTTGCCGCGATGCCAAAGAGACCGTCGAATTTTATCAGAAAGTCTTAGGAATGGCGTTTCATACTGCTTTTGCTGAAGACAAGGTTCCTTCGACAGGAGAAGATGATCCCTATATGCATGTTTTTTTGGATGCTGGTAACAACAATGTTCTGGCATTCTTTGAACTACCGACACAGCCAGAAATGGGGCGGGATCCAAATACTCCAAAATGGGTTCAGCATATCGCATTTCGTATCAATAGTTTGGAAGCGTTAAATGACGCAAAAGAGCATATTGTCAATTGTGGAATCGAGGTCATTGGCCCGATTCACCACGGAGTATTTAAATCAATTTACTTTTTTGATCCTAATGGACATCGACTAGAGATCGCAACAGATATAGGAACTCCCGATCAATACAAAGAACTCAATCGAGTGGCTGAACCAATGCTAATCGAATGGTCAAAAACCAAGAAAGCGCCCAAGCATGCTGCCTGGTTGCACGAGATAGCCATGGCGGAACACGAGACCAAAAAGGAACCCACTTAATGAAACTAGCGACTTTAAAAAACGGAACGAGAGACGGGCAGCTTGTCGTTGTGTCACGTGACCTCAAGCGCTATGCCGATGCTTCAGAAGTTTCCTCTACTCTACAGTCTGTTTTAGAAGATTGGGACTCCGTTTCTCCTGAGCTAGAAGCATTGTCCGCCTTAGTCGGTAACGATAAAGTAGAAACTTTTGAATTCTCTGAAAAGAAATGTGAGAGCCCCCTTCCCCGCGCTTACCAATGGGTGGATGGTTCCGCCTACATAAACCATGTCGAACTCGTTCGAAAAGCCCGTGGAGCGGAAGTTCCTGCTAGTTTTTACGAAGATCCATTGATGTATCAAGGCGTATCAGGCCCTAACCTTGGCCCGCACGATCCCATTCCTTTTCAAGACTATTCGTGGGGCTACGATATGGAGGCTGAAGTCTGCGTCATTACCGACGATGTTCCCTACAGTGTCAGCGCAGAAAACGCCGCCCAACATATAAAACTGATAACATTATGCAATGATGTCTCGTTGCGGGGGTTGATTCCGGTCGAACTCGGAAAAGGATTCGGGTTTTTGCAATCGAAACCACCCTGCGCATTTTCCCCGGTCGCTGTCACGCCTGATGAACTAGGAAATTCGTGGGAAAATTCTCTTGTTCATTTAGAGATGAATGTCGACTACAACGGCGAACCCTTTGGACGAGCCAACGCGGGGAGAGATGCGACTTTCAATATGGCGCAACTTGTTGCTCATGCCGCCAAGACTCGTAATTTGGTTGCGGGAACGATCGTTGGCTCGGGCACAGTTTCAAATAAAGACGAAAATGGTGATCCAGAGAAGCCTGTTTCATTAGGTGGGCGAGGATACTCTTGTATTGCGGAAGTCCGAATGATCGAGACGATACTAGACGGAAGTCCTAAAACGCCATTCATGAGTTCTGGTGATACTGTTAAGATAGAGATGTTTGACAATGAAGGTCAGTCGATATTCGGGGCGATCAACCAAACCCTTAAAACGGCGCAAACAATTTCATAATCTGAGTTAGTGTGAGACTTGGCTTTTGCGCGCTTTAACGACCACCATTTAATAAATTTTGAAACCGCCATTTTCTCACTGTTCAATGCATAAACTCTCTGGAAAATCTTAAATAGGAAACTGCGCTAGCCTGAGAGTCAAAGCACATAGATTATAGGCGATTGCACCACCTGTTCTTTTGCAGATGAAGGGCTAATCTATCTGTGTTCATCACACAGTTTAAATGGTCTAAGAATTTCTAGGTTACCCCTAGCGTTGGGGACTCAGGAGATTTTCGACTTTATCCGCCGGTTTTACAGAAACAAATTTTGTTTCCGTCTAAATCTCTAACGTAGGCACCATAGAAAACGTTGGGAATTCGCTCGCCTGGTTCACCTTCGTCAGCCCCGCCGGCTTCGATGGCCTTATTATATGCTCGATCGACTGTTTCACGATCAGCACAAGTAATTGCCGGCATTACTCCGTTTCCGTTGCTAGCGGTTTGTTCATCGTACGGCGAACCAATCGCCAACATGGGTTGACCTTGTCCACCACTATAGAAATAAAGCCTTCCATTATCGAAAACACGTTTTGCGCCGACTTCTGCTAAGACAGCATCATAAAACGCGAGGGCTTTTTCAGTGTCGTTGGTGCCAAGGGTGACGTAAGCTAGCATGCGAGCTCTCCTAATGAGTAAGAAGGAAGATATTTTCTCAGGTAGTTTTATAATACCAAATTTAAACAAAAATACTTAATTTCCAAAACATGAACTTTCAGTGAGTATTCTGAGTCGGTAAGCCGTTAATGAGTCTCAACTTCTTCCAGCGGTGAAAGTCCCAACAACTCGCGAAACGTCTTATGATAATGATGTAAGGCGGGCTCATTTCTACCGAAAATCACTTCCTTAACAACTCCGGTTTCTATATTGGCCTGTTGTTGCACACCCATTTCATAATCTTCGTTCTCAACAGTACTCGAAAAAATCTCAGTTAGACCCGATACATCAAGTGGGGTACTACGCTCGTGCAATTCTCTACGACGATAGGTAGTCTCTGCCGACACGACCTCACCGCCTTGGGCTTTGGTTTCTTCTAGAACAGCCAGTGAATCCGGGTGAAAGTAGTGGTCGATTCTCGTTAGTGATTTGCCCGGTTGTCCTGCGGCTGGATACATCTTAATGAGAGAATGAGCCTGTTTTCCTTGCGTAAACTGTATATTTGGAAAAATATAATAAAGTGTGCTTGCTACTGCTCCCAAACTCCATTCTTCCACTGGACGTTCCTTAATCCAATCTATGGTTCGGCTAGCAAAAACAAACCTGTGATGTCGCCCAAGTTCTTCATACGAAAGATTATTTCCGTAGAAAATCTTAGAAACCGTATCTTTGTGAAGAACATCAAAATGATAGGTTTCTCCGAAGGTATCATTGGCTAACTTCCAGTTGAGATCCCTCTCGATCACCGATTCTCCGACATAGACCATTTCTGCATAAGGATTATCGGAAATTTCATCAAGGAGTGGTCCGAGAAACTCCTTTAGATCAAGGACTCCATCAGGCTGAGGGTGTACCCAAAGCATTCCGTTCAATTCTTCACTCGGAAGCTCAATCAGTCCCGAGCACGATTTATCGACCGTACCAAAATCGAATTCTCGCGGAACTTGAATGAGAGAACCCTCATTGCTATACGTCCAAGCGTGAAATCTGCAAGAAAACTTACTTTGTTCACCAGACTCTTTTTCGACCAAACGAACCGCACGGTGTCTACACACGTTCAGAAACGCACGAAATTTTCCTTGCTTATCACGAGTCGCGAGGACAGGTATACCAAAATCATCGCAAGTAAAAAAGCTTCCGTTTCTCGGTAATCTCCCCGCCAGCCCAATCAACTGGGGAGTATTTTGGAAAAATTCCTTCCATTCTCGTTTCGCAATGTCGGGACACACGTACGCCTCTGTACTCATCTTAAACTGTCGACCGGCATCGACGTTACGATCCTCTTCCAACTGCCGAAGCAGTTCTTTAAGGATGCTAATTTGAAGCTCCTGTTTCATTCCGCTACCCGTTTAGTAAAATGATTGAAATTTGATTCCTTTTCTTCCACTCAATCTCTCCGCGTTAAAACTAAGTATACCAAAATTCTCCGCTTTCGAGAATCATATTGCAAATGCCCATGTGAATTTATTTTCAACAGTCGCATAATTCAAATAAGTGAGGCCGTGTGTCCTCCGTCAACCGGTAAAATTGCTCCATTAATGAAGGACCCAGCATCGGAAGCTAGGAGCAAGGTTGGCCCTACTAATTCTTCAATTTTACCTGACCGTCGCGCAGGCGTTTTGTTCATATACGCGATTCCTTCATCGGACGTTAAAAAACTTTCGTTCATCTCTGTCACAAACCAGCCCGGCGCAAGTGCATTCACCCTGATTCCATGCCGGCTTAAATCCATTGCGAGCGCACGGGTCATTTGTATAACTGCCCCTTTCGAAGTGCAGTACGTAGCGTTCTGTGGTTTTCCGCCCATTCCCATAACAGATGCCATGTTGATAATGCTTCCCGGCCTACTTTTCTCAATGAGTCTTCGAGCTGCCTCTTGTGCTACGTTCCATACTCCGTCGACATTTGTCTGCATAGTGAAATCGAAACTTTCTTTTGAAGTTTCCAAAAATTGCCTGCTGTCAGCTACACCAGCGTTGTTTAGAATAATGTCCGCGACCCCGTATTTAGACTGGGCAGTTTCAAATGCATCTTTAACGGAATTCTGGTCAGTTACGTCGATTGCGACAGAAATAGCCCTTCCCCCTCGTTCCGTAATTTCTGTAACAAGTTGATCCAGTTTACTCACCCTGCGCGCAGTGGCAACGACCCTTGCCCCGGCTTCCGCCAACGCCAAAGCTAACCCGTACCCAAGTCCACTTGATGCGCCAGTTATTAACGCAGTTTTGTTTTCTAAAGAGAACAAAGACGATGCTATGTGCGATTCATTCACAAGAAGGTCTCGATTGTGGGGCCAGAATTGACCAGTCAGGTGTTTCAATTGCTGAAAATGTTCCAGATGCAATTGGATTTCGGCGTGAGGCTAGCAGTATCAAGTTTTATTCAATAAAACACTTTTGTTTGTCTAGAACAATCTTATTTTCGATTACGCCAATTTTGTCTATTTCGATTCTACATACTTGACCCGCTTTAAGGAAAGGTTGACCCGGCATCCAGTTCGCCACGCCCGCCGAGGTTCCAGTTGCGATAATGTCTCCTGGTAGCAATGTAAATGCCGTTGACAGATAAGATATCTGCTTCGTAATTTTGAATAACATGTCTTTGGTGTTGAATTTTTGCCTCGTTTCTCCGTCAACAGTCAGATGAATATTTAAGTTTTCCGGGTTGCGAACCTCATCTTTCGTGACAATACACGGCCCCATAGGTGAGTGCGTGTCCCAAGATTTACCCATTGTCAAAGTCGGTGACGACCGTTGCCAGTCTCGAACGCTAACATCGTTGAATACCGAGTACCCTGCTATAACCTCAAATGCTCGTTCTTCAGGAACCCTTCGACATCGTTTTCCGATGACAACAGCTAGTTCAGCCTCGTAATCAAGCATTTCGGATTCGGGAGGTAGGAGTATCGGACCATTTGGGCCGTTTATAGATGTTGTCTGCTTGTTAAAAATGACAGGATTTTTCGGAAATTCCGTGAATCTTGTGTTGCGAACTTTCTCCGGAATTTCTACCAAATGATCGTAATAATTCAGTGCAACCGCCAAAATTTTTGAGGGTTTGAGAACGGGCGCTTCTAAACTGACGTCCGATAATTTTGCTGTAGCTGTGCCTACTTCAAGGACCTTTTTTACTTTTCCCAATACCTTGTCACCCCCCTCAAGAACAGATACCATATCGCTTGGAATGGAGGGATCGCTATGGTTCAGATCTATAACGTCCTCACCTCGGAGTACCCCAGATCTGGTTTGATCATTCTGTTTATAAGTGACTAGTTTCATAGTTCTATGCCCTCTATTAGATGTCGTTGTTGTTCTTTTTCATTCATGTCGGTGTTTGTGTTGAGTCCGAGTTTTAATGTTTATAGCCATTCTTGATTGGAGGTCAACCTTTATAGAATATTCAACGCTAATCTAGCCTCGTCGGACATCAGATCTACGGTCCAAGGAGGGTCAAAAACCAAGCTCACCTCAACATCTTCCACTCCCGTGACTTTTCGAGCCGCTTGTTCCACCCAAGTCGGCATATCACCCACCACAGGACACCCTGGAGTTGTAAGAGTCATCTCAATATTGACCTTGCGATCGTCATCCAAATCAACTTTGTAAATCAAGCCGAGTTCATATATGTCAACAGGAATCTCCGGATCGTATACCGACTTGAATGCCGATACCAGATCGTCCGTAATCCTGTCGAGTTCCTCTTTAGGTAAGGCGGAACTGTTCACATTTTCGGAACACGGTGCGGAGTGAGTATGAAGTTGATCAGCCATCAGTTAATCTTATTGAATTATACGAGCATTGCACGAGCTTTTTCCAGAGACTCTACAAATACGTCGACTTCTTGTTCAGTATTGTAAAGAGCAAAGCTCGCTCTTGCAGTAGCTGTTACACCTAAAAATTTCATTAATGGTTGCGCACAATGATGTCCAGCACGAATCGCAACGCCGTATTGATCGAGCAACTGAGCTAGATCATGTGGATGAATACCTTCAATCGAAAACGATAACACTCCGCCCTTTTCGTCTGAATCTCCGTGTATTCGCAAACCGTTAATAAGTTTCAATGCCGATACCGCCCGTCGATATAATGAATCTTCGTAGTTCGCAATATCGGTCATACTAAATTGCGAAATCCAATCGACTGCTTCTCCTAAACCAATCGCCTCAAGGATCGGAGGAGTTCCGGCCTCAAACTTGTGGGGCAGTTCTCCATAGGTGATGTTGTCTTTCTCTACGATTTCTATCATTTCTCCGCCCCCTTGATAGGGTCGCATCCCGCGCAAGGATTCTTCTTTCCCATATAACACTCCGATTCCTGTAGGCCCATAGAGTTTGTGACCAGAGAACACGTAGAAATCACAGTCCAACTCTTGAACGTCTATGTTGCGATGAACGATTGCTTGACAACCATCATACAAAATTTTCGCGTTATTAGCGCGGGCGATTTCGGTGACCTTCTTCGTATTTGGCATCGTCCCTAACACATTAGACATGTGAGATATTGCTATGAATTTTGTATTTCTATTTACCGCGCTCGCGAGTTGATTAAGATCGAGATTACCCTCCTCATTGATGTCTACCCATTTGATAATCGCACCGTAACGTTCTCGGAGAAAATGCCATGGAACTATATTTGAGTGATGTTCCATCACCGTTAAGACAATCTGGTCGCCAGGTTTTATGTCGGCAGACAACCCTGATGCAACCAGATTGATAGCTTCAGTCGCACTTTTCGTAAAAATCACTTCTCGGGGAGAGTTTGCATTAATGAACGTCGCGACTTTGTTTCTAGCGGACTCGAAGGCTTCTGTTGTTTCATTTGCAACTGTGTGCAATCCTCTATGGACATTGGCATAGGCATTGCACGCTTGGTCGCGCATTCTACCGATTACAGCGTTAGGTTTTTGGGCGCTAGCTGCGTTATCCAAGTAGACCAGCGGATTTCCGTTAACCTGCCGATCTAAGATCGGAAAGTCCATCCGAATAGATTCGATGTCTGAGAGGTTGCGAAGGGGCATAAACGTTTGTAACGCTTTATGTTGATTGCTACTAACCAATATGATTGCATTGGTAAAGCTTAAATTGTTCTATTTTCTTGAAGTTCAAGAGGAAAACCAAAGAACGCGACAACATCTCTCCCGTTCCTCAACTAAAGAAGTTACAATTTCTAATCTGCGAATCACCCATAGCGATCAAACGATTTTATTATTATCCGTACTTTCGTGATATATTAATTCTTATTTTCGTGTTAGTTCTAATCGCGTTCTATGGACCGGTAAATCATACAATGCAATAGCCTTTTTCCCGTTATTAGAGCAACCAATGATCATAAAATGTCATCGTTAATCTCAAGACACTTAGTTTCGGAACTTCAAAATTCCCTGAAGTATTCGCGAATCGTAAACATTGTTGGCCCAAGGCAAGCCGGAAAGACTACACTCGTGCGCGACCTCTTTGATGGAGGAATATATGTAACGATGGATCGCGAACCTACTCTTGAAGCTTTTAAAAACGATGCTTTTGATCAGATTTCTGTTCTGTTAAACCGTTCGAAAAAATTGCCGATCATTATTGACGAAGCTCAGCTATGCAGAAGCCTGCCCAAAGCTTTAAAATTGGTTGCTGACAGAGACAATGTCAGTGGACAATTCTTGCTCACAGGTTCATCGAATGTTTTTAAAACAAGGCACGTTACAGACTCCTTAGCCGGAAGAGTTGAAACACTTACATTACCGCCTCTTTCATCCGCGGAGATACACGGCACGAAAGCCGTGAAAATTATAGATTGGGCACTACAGGATAAACCGAGTCTAGCAGATTTAAGAACAGAGAAGGTAACCCGAGACTATGTTATCGACTTGATTCTCAAAGGCGGGTTTCCTGCAATTCGCAATAATCCAATCAAGCGCCGTCAACGGCGATATTTAGGATACCTTGATACGATGATCGAGCGCGACATCTCTGATATTGTCAATATTCGAAAACCAAGTGCTTTTCGCCTCCTCATAAATCAGATGGCTGCTCGAACAGCAAACGAAATAAACATTCTGTCCATCTCCAATACAATCGGCATTAATCGTGAGACAACCGAACAATACCTGAACATTCTTGAACGTCTTTCTATGATTACTAAGCTCGGTTCTTGGGCCTCTAGTGAATCCAAGCGCGAAATCAGAAACGCCAAGTACTACTTCACCGACAGCGGAATTCTTAGCGCCGTCAGAAAATTCTCAGATCGGTCATTTGATCCAAACAACAATCCGACTGCTTTCGGTGCTGTCTTAGAAAGTTACGTCGTCAATGAACTCCTACGTTCACTCCCATACCAAGACGTTGATCTTCGAGCTTATCACTGGCGAAGCGCTGATAAACGGGAAATAGACATGATTGTAGAAAGAGACCGGACGGTCATTGGAATTGAAGTCAAGGCCGGCTCGAGTTTTTCAGAGAACGATCTTAAAAATTTGCGCTGGTTTAGAAGCGTGGGTCCCGGACGAAATCGCAAGTTTACTGGCCTACTATTGTATTTCGGCAATGAGTCCGTATCGCTTGGAGATAATATCTTTGCGATCCCTATAAGTGTACTGTGGAGTTAGAACGATTTTACCGTCCACGCAGCAGCAAATCACGAATCTGCTCACTTTTCTAAAGATTAGCTCTCGCTACAGCATCGTGCCAACGCTCAATCTGCTCAACCCGCTGAGTATCAGTAAAATTAGGATGAAAACTTGTTGATAAAGTTGGCTCGTTTTCCCACTTTTCGAAATCAGTTCTTTCAAGCATTGTGGCAACGCAAACTGCACATCCCAGTGCTGTCATTTCTGATTCGTTTGGTTTGATGACGGTCAGATTACAGATATCAGCAATATTTTGAACCATCCAAGAGTTATTGGACATTCCGCCGTCAACCTTCAATCGATTTACGTCACATCCTGCCGATTTAAAGGCCTCGATAAGATCAAAAGTTTGCAACGCAATTGACTCCAAGGCGGCTCTGACAATATGATTTACAGTCGTTCCGCGTGTCAAACCGGAGATTAAACCTCTAGCTTTAGGATTCCAATGCGGTGCCCCAAGTCCCGTAAACGCTGGAACAACGTTTACTCCGCCACTATCCGGAACTAGCAATGCCATAGATTCACTTAAACTGGAATCGCTGAGAAAATGTAACTCATCTCGCAACCATTGCATAACCGTTCCGGCATTGAAAATAGAGCCTTCGAGAGCGTATGCCGAACGATCTCCAATCGAATATCCAATTGTCCCCAACAAATTCATATCGACTGGTGGGTTATCAAGACCGGTATTGACAACTAAAAATGCCCCCGTGCCATAGGTAATCTTGGCTTCTCCCTTACGCAAACATTTTTGACCAACAAGAGATGCCTGTTGATCGCCAATTGCAGCCAAAATCGGAATCGATTTTCCAAAAATATCGGTTTCGGTTGCTCCAAATTCTGAACCGCTCGGATGAATTTTGGGCATTAAGTGCCAAGGAACCTTGAAGAGATTTAAGAATTTTTCGTTCCATCCTGAAGAATGGTTGACATCAAGTGACCGTAACATCGTTCGCGAGGCATTTGTTACGTCCGTCGCATGAACTCTGCCTCCTGTAAGATTCCAGATTAACCAACAATCGACGGTTCCAAAAATCAGATTTTCAGGTTTGACCGCATCCTGTGACGGAACAACGTTTTCAATAATGTGTTGAAGTTTGCTAGCCGAAAAATACGGATCTATTGTTAACCCCGTCTCCCGCCGTACCTCGTCTTGCCAACCATCCAATAATTTTTCCGAACATAATTCGTCAGTTCTTCGATCTTGCCAAACTAAAGCGGGACACAAAGGTTTTCCCGTAGTTTTATCCCAAACAATAGTGGTTTCTCGCTGATTGGTTATTCCGATCGCAGCTATTTTTTCAGCTCCGTTAACTCTTGAGATCGCACGTTGACAAACAATTTTTGTTGACTGCCAAATTTCCTCGGCACTTTGTTCAACAGCCCCATCAAAAGGGTAGTTCACGGAAATTGGCAAAGACTCAGAAACTACGCACTGGAGATTTCTATCGTATGCACATGCCCGAACAGAAGTTGTCCCTTCATCAATCACGAGAATAATCTCGTCGTTGTCATAAACGTTCGGCATGTAATCTATCCAATAATGTTAAAACTTGCCTTTCAGGATTTTTAGTTCCTTCCATCTATACATTCGAAACTAATATCCAATTTCCGCAAAAATTTTTACTTTGCCCAAGCAACACCTTTTTGAAGGGCGTTCACCGCTACTTGGTATTCTTCAGCCAAAACATCTACATACTCTGCAGTGGAAAGCCGAGTTTTGACAGCGCCGATCCCTTGTCCACATCCCCAAATGTCCTTCCAAGCCTTTGAAGCCGTTGCACCTCCAGACCCGAAATTCATTTTTGTCGGATCGCTCTCAGGTAAATCATTCGGATCCAGCCCCGCTTTTTCAATTGATGGCGCTAAATAATTGCCGTGAACGCCGGTAAAAAGATTTGAGTAAACAATATCGTCAGCTCTGGAGTCAACGATCATGTCTTTGTAACCTTCTTGCGCGTTCGCTTCGTGACAAGAAATAAATGCCGAGCCTATATAGGCCAGATCTGCGCCCATGGCTTGAGTGGCCGCCACTGCGCCACCATTTGCAATCGCTCCCGACAACGCAAGTGGTCCATCGAAAAATTCTCTGATCTCCTGAATCAACGCAAATGGTGACAACTTACCGGCATGTCCGCCAGCCCCCGAGCAAACAGCAATTATTCCGTCCGCCCCTTTTTCTAAAGCTTTTTTCGCAAATCTTATATTTATGATGTCATGCAAAACGACTCCGCCATAGGAATGAGCCGCTTGATTAACCTCTTCGCGAGCTCCTAACGAAGTAATTATGACAGGAACCTTGTATTTGACACACATTTCCATATCGTGCTCAAGACGAATATTGGTTTTGTGGACAATCTGATTAACAGCAAATGGAGCTGCTGGGCGATCGGGATTCTTCGCGGTATGTTCTGCCAGTTCCGTTGTGATTCGGTCGAGCCATTCATCTAACATCGATTCAGGTCTCGCATTAAGTGCTGGAAAAGAGCCAACAATGCCTGCCTTACACTGCTCTATAACTAGATCAGGGTTTGAGACGATAAATAAGGGCGATCCGATAACTGGAATCCGCAGATTTTGCAGTACAGGAGGTAATGCCATGAAGAATCCTCTGAAATTCAAACGGTGGGAATGACAACTAAGAAGAGCATAATCTCATTTTAGTCTACAAAAAACACAATACAGTTTACCCTACCTAAATTGTAGTGGGCAAAATGCATAAAATTTAGAACATACTATAATACTAGATATTCTAATGTCTCTGCGGGAATATCAACCTAAACAAAATGATACCCTTAACTTACTGAGACTATCTGAAAAACCTGGAAACTTTTGCTTTTTTGTACAAATGTATTTGGATTGGTGAATGTCAGACTTCGGTCTAGTCAGTCGAGCAATGTTTGAAGGCGGCGATGAAGCCGCTTGGCTTGAACTTGTATCAAAGTCCTTAAAAGGCGGCTCACCGAAAGATTTAGAACATCGACTTTATGGCGACTTGTCGATAAAACCGCTCTATCGAAAATCTCGAACCACATACGAAGATGTCTCAATAATTAGTCAAAAAGATACAAACACGGACGCTCAGCCGGGAAGCACACACCTGCCTTGGGATATACGACAAACATTTTCAAATTCCTCACTTGTAACAACAAACTCGGAAATTCTTCGAGATTTAGAACGAGGCGTGAGCTCTGTTGAAATCAAGCTAGCAAATAAGACCAAGCCCGGCGTACATATATCATCATTAAGTGACCTAGAAACTGCAATAGAAGGCGTGGATTCTTCAATCGCAACTATTGCATTAGATCATCAAGGATACCTAGGGTTGAATGCATCGGCAATACTTGCAAGCTGGATCAAAAACAAAAATGAAAACTCCGAGCAGAAAATCGCATTCAACATAGATCCGACTAGCGTGATACCAAAATCAGACCATAGATATTCTGCTTTTCGACCAGTGGCTAATTTAGTGGAAATTCTTCATAAACAGTTCCCTGAGGCCTTTTTGTTACGGTCTGACGCACGGATTATTCACGAAGCTGGCGGCTCAGAGGTTCAAGAGTTGGGAGTGCTAATTGCTTCGGCAATAGAGACTGTTAGAGAATTAGACAAACAAGGCATACCGCCCGAAATTTCGGCGAGAACGCTCCTATTAACAGTGTCGGTCAGTTCTAACTATGGGGTTGAGTGTGCTAAAATCCGTGCAGCGAGACGGCTATGGCAAAGATGTCTTGAGATTCTAGGCATATCCAATGCTCGAATTAACATCCAAGGCGTGACGTCACGCCGAATGCTAACGCAGTACGATCCATGGACGAACATAATCCGAAATACATGTGCCTGTTTTGGAGCCATTATCGGAGGTTGTGATACCATAACCGTTGAATCGTTCACCGATGCTCTTGGTGTTTCTTCGGAGCTCGGCCGGCGCGTCGCAAGAAACACGCAAATTATATCAATGGAAGAGTCTCATTTGGGACGGGTAACTGACCCTGTCTCTGGTTCTTGGTTTGTCGAAGAACTCACTGAAGATTTTGCGAATAAAGGCTGGGGGGAATTTCAACGAATTGAGCAAGAAGGAGGCTATAGCCAGTCGAAACGTGACCACCGAATTCAATCAAGAGTTCAAGAAATCCATCAACTTAGGCAGAAGTCGATTGCAACAGGCAAGAAACAAATTATTGGAATTAGCGCCTTTCCTTCAACTACCGAGGTTTCGGCTCCGATCGCCGAACATTCAGAATCGAAACTTGTGCAAGGTATTTCAAATGAGTGCCTTAACTCACATGTTCAGGACAGTTTAACGGACAACGCATTTTCTCCGAACTTCATCGGACTCGAATCGGTAGGATTAGCGGACGAATTTGAATTTTACCGTAGTCTAGTTGATAGGCATACGGAGCGAACGGGCAAACGGCCAAGTGTTTTAGTCGCGACTATAGGTGAGAGATCAGAGTTCAGTTTGAGATTAGACTTCACGCGAAACTTCTTTTCCGCTGCTGGTATCGTAACAGAAACAATCGAAGAAGGGCTTTCAGCGGAACAAATTGCTACGCGATGGCGATCTTCTAATTGCGAAATTGTTTGTCTCTGTGGATCAGATAAACGCTACGAACTTGAAGCGGAAACAGTCGTCAGAACATTGAAAAATTCAGGCGCTAAATTCGTTTATCTTAGTGGTAGATTCTCTTGTGATGGCATTGATCAAAGTCTGTTCTTGGGTCAGAATGTCATAGAGGTTCTAGAATCAACATTGCCCCGCCTAGGAGTAGCAGTATGACTGCTTTTCCGGATTTTACCAACCTTAGATACGAGACACCGGCTTCTCTTCTCACTCGTGTCGATTCCAGACGTCCGACTTGGAAGACACCAGAAGGTATCGAGGTAAAACAAATCTATAATGACGACGATAGTCGCACATGTGATTGGCTCGATAACTACCCCGGGATTGCTCCCTTTGTTCGTGGACCCTACCCCACGATGTACACCCAACGTCCTTGGACCATAAGACAGTACGCAGGATTTTCGACTGCGGAAGATTCCAATGCTTTCTATCGTCGCAACCTAGCGGCAGGTCAAAAAGGTTTATCGGTTGCGTTTGATCTCGCCACTCACCGAGGGTATGACTCCGATCACCCCCGAGTAATTAGTGATGTCGGAATGGCTGGAGTGGCCATCGATTCGATCTATGATATGCGAACACTCTTTTCGGACATTCCCCTTGATCAAATGTCCGTTTCTATGACAATGAACGGCGCAGTGTTGCCAATAATGGCACTTTATATCGTTGCAGCCGAGGAACAGGGAGTCGGCGCAGAAAAATTATCCGGAACCATTCAAAACGATATCTTAAAGGAGTTTATGGTTCGTAATACCTACATTTATCCGCCCAAGCCTTCAATGCGAATCGTCTCAGACATATTTGCTTACACCTCGGCAAAAATGCCGAAGTTTAACTCGATTTCCATCAGCGGATATCACATGCAAGAAGCCGGCGCGACTGCTGACCTTGAACTCGCCTATACACTCGCCGACGGAATTGAATATATCCGAGCAGGAATTGCCGCAGGTCTTAATGTCGATGCTTTTGCGCCGAGACTTTCTTTTTTCTGGGCGATCGGTATGAACACCTTTATGGAAATCGCAAAAATGCGAGGCGCAAGATTGCTCTGGGCAAAACTGTTAAAGCAAGAATTTTCTCCTAAGTCCGAAAAGTCGCTCAGTTTACGTACGCATTGTCAAACATCGGGATGGTCGTTGACAGCACAAGACGTATACAACAACGTAATCAGAACTTGCCTAGAAGGCATCGCTGCCGTTGGAGGGCAAACACAGTCTCTTCACACCAACAGTTTTGACGAGGCCCTCGCCCTTCCGACCGATTTTTCGGCTCGAATTTCTAGAAACACTCAGCTCGTACTTCAACACGAAGCAGGGGCTTGCCAAACAATTGATCCCTGGGGCGGGAGTTACTTCGTCGAAAGGCTCACGCATGACCTCGCTAACAAAGCACTAGAACACATCGACGAGGTCGAAAAATTGGGAGGTATGGCGAAAGCGATCGAACAAGGTCTTCCTAAGCTCCGAATTGAAGAAGCGTCAGCTAGAACACAAGCCCGAATAGACTCCGGTGAACAGACAGTTGTCGGTGTAAACAAATTTCAACTTGATGGAATTGAAGAAGTACCGGTTTTGAAAGTTGACAACAAAACTGTACGAAACATGCAGATCGAAAAACTCCGTCGTCTTAAAGAAGAACGCTACGAAGATAGAGTCAAAGAATCCTTGGCTGCATTAGAAAATGCGGCTCGCGGTAAAAAAGGAAACCTTTTGGCGTTAGCTGTTGAAGCCGCTCGAAACAAAGCCACAGTCGGAGAAATTTCAAAGGCCGTGGAACAAAGCCAAGGTAGACACGTCGCGACTATCCGCTCCATCAAGGGCGTTTACGGTCAAGGTGTTAAAAACACATCTTCGGCTGACAAAGCCCGCAAGTTAGTCGAAGAATTTGAAGAAAAACATCGCCGAAAACCAAAAATTTATATCGCAAAGATGGGGCAAGATGGCCACGATCGAGGACAAAAGGTTGTTGCCTCAGGATTGGCAGATTTAGGTTGGGACGTGACAATCGGCCCTTTGTTCCAGACTCCCGAAGAGGTTGCACAGAACGCGAAAGAAGAAAACGTAGATGTAGTTGCTGCATCCTCATTAGCAGCAGGACATTTAACTTTGGTTCCGCAACTCAAAAGGGCTATGGGTAATCAGGGGGTCGCCTCCACTGATATTGTGGTAGGAGGAGTAATTCCACCGCAAGATTATGATGCTTTGTATGCAATTGGAGTCGTCGCCATTTTCCCGCCGGGTACAGTAATTGCTGATTGTTCTGTTAGAATGTTAGAGTCTCTAGAATCTCAGTCGCGAGACTGCTATGACTAACTTTTTACGAATCTCCATCTACAAAAGTTAAAAACCAGCGTTCAAATAAGGGAACACGTAAATGAAAGAATATGCTGAGTATGACGCACTTGGTTTAGCTCACCTCGTTGCCACGAAACAAGTATCGGCTTCGGAACTTCTTAATGAGGCGGTAACTCGCGCCGAAAAAGCTCAAGAAAAGCTCAATTGTTTTGCTTCAATATTCCCCGAAATCGCAAAGAAACAAATTGAAAACACCCTACCGCAAGGGCCGTTCACTGGCGTTCCGTTTCCCACGAAAGATCTATGGGTAGAAATAAAAGGGGCTCCACTCACCAATGGAGCTAAAACTTTTGCATCCTATAAAGCAGAAAAAGACAGCGAGATCACTGTACGTTATCGCAATGCAGGATTGACATTATTTGGAGCCACAACAAGCCCAGAATTTGGCCTTACAACCAGCACAGAGAGTTTACTCCACGGTCAAACAGCGAATCCTTGGGATGTCACTCGTACGTCCGGAGGATCATCAGGAGGCGCGTCATCGGCTGTAGCCGCTGGTGTTGTTCCTTTAGCACAAGCTTCAGATGGCGGTGGTTCAATCCGAATTCCAGCAGCGTGTACCGGATTGTTCGGACTTAAACCGTCACGAGGCCGTACCCCTTTCGGACCAGATAAAACTGAAGGTTGGAACGGAATGTCAACGATACATTGCGTTAGTCGGTCGGTTAGGGATAGCGCGGCATTACTGGATGCCACACACGGAATAGAGGTGGGTTCGCGTTACGTTGCCCCAGAGCCCTATGACAATTTCTTAAATGCTCTTGACCGCGATCCTGATACTCTCCGAATTGCTGTTTGGACCGAAGCTCCGAACGGAGTTAAACCCGACTCAGATGCTCAAGCTGGATTAGACGCAACTTGCAAATTATTAGAGAGCCTCGGACACGAAGTCATAATGGATGGCCCTAAACTCGATGGAGATGCACTTTCCAAAGCGACTCTCATGACTATATGCGCCAGCGTTGCAATGGCAATGGAACAAGTCGCGGCAAACTTGGGAAGAGAATTAACTCCTGACGATATGGAGAATGTAACTTGGAGGATGACGGAATTCGGTCGAACGATCCCGATGATAGAGTTTGCTAAAGCCAATGATGCGGCAAACGTGGCTGCCGTAACTTTTGAACGTTTCCTTGACGATAATATGTGCGACATGATCTTAGCCCCAACAATCTCGAGAGCCCCCGACAAACTCGGTGTGCTTTCTTTATCCCCAGAAGATATGGATACTTACACGGAGGCGGTAGGGTCTTTTTCCGCTTGGTGTCCTATTTTCAATCAAACCGGGACTCCTGCAATGTCTGTTCCTCTTCATTGGACAGAAAGTGGGCTACCTCTTGGCATGATGTTTGGCGCTCGATGCGGTGATGAATGGGCATTACTGCAGATTGCAGGTCAACTCGAACGGGCCGCCCCTTGGGCTCATCGCCGGCCGGAGGTTTGGGTTGGATGAGTTCATTAACCACTTTGTCCGGCGGATGCCATTGCGGGGCCGTGCGATTCGAAGTAGAGTTACCGGATTCAATTGAAGTTGAAGACTGCAATTGTTCTATTTGTAGAATGAGTGGTAACATTCACGTTATTGTACCCTTGGTGCGTTTTCGATTAGTAAAAGGGCAAAATTCACTGCAAGAGTACACATTCAACACAAACGTGGCCAAACACAAATTTTGTAAGATTTGCGGAGTCAAAAGCTTTTATGTACCTCGCTCAAATCCCGATGGAATAGCCGTAACTTGGCGTTGCCTTGATCAGTGGGATAAACTGAACGTACAAATTTGTGAGTTTGACGGAGTAAATTGGGAACAAAATGCATCAAAACTAGCTCATAAGTCCCAATAAGGTACTGTGCGTTAGAAATTTAACCATTCTCTTTTTGCGCTGATACTCCCCCTTGAACCAGTTTCCTCGAAACTTTTTACTGACATAAATCGAATTCATATTCTCCGAGTCGCTTATCTACTAAGTTTAAGAACTGAATCACTACTAGATGGATTTACAGACAATACCTTAGTCGTTTCTGGACAATCTATACCTCTGGAATTCCCACTCAAACGACTAACCTTTATTGATCATACGAAGTCATCAAATCATGAACCCCGCTCGTAGACTTGCCCCGACAGATTTAAGAAAACGGACGGCATTAATTTTCCTTTTTCCCGTTGTTCTCATTCTTTTTATAATGACTTGGTACTATTACGATTTTCATATACAGCAAATGAATCGTAGTTTAACGCAACATATGGGACGTACTATTTCCATGTATTTAAGTGATCTAAACAAACATTTTGAAGACGAAGAGGCTTTAAACCAGAGAATGTATGATCACTTAGAAACATCGATTAGCAATCCTAGTTCTTGTTCATCTGACGAATATCGGACTGCTCCCTCTGATCGTAGTCAGATTCGTCGACATTTATCAGGATTTATTGATTATCCATTTAACTGGAAGCAAGATACAACAGTCGGAACTGTTTCGATTTGTGTTTTGCCTCCGGATCATGCACCGATCGAATTTGTTATCCCGCGCAAAAGAATGATCGCAATCAACAGTCATATCTTCTTGGTCTGGGTTTGGCTTGCTGGCACTGTAATGACGATCGTTGCCTACGGATTCTTACGAATTCAAGTACGTTCGATCCTAAATCTAACTGAGGCCGCGAAAGCGATAGGACGTGGTCAAGAAATTGCAGATTTCAAACCATCAGGAGCAACAGAAATTCGTGATGCAGCGCAAGCTGTTATGGATATGAAAGAACAGCTCACCGCCACGACATCGCAACGAACGGCAATGTTGGCAGGTGTAAGTCACGATTTACGAACTCCGCTTACAAGACTCAAACTCGCAGTGTCTATGCAAACAGATAATGATGAGAAACAAGCGATGCTCGGAGATATTGCAGATATGCAAGCCTTACTTGATGAATACTTAGCTTTTACAAGAGAAGAAGATGGTGAAGACGAGACTGCGTTCAGCGGATTGGTTTTACTTCAAGAAGTCGCAGGCGCTTTTAATACTGATCGAATCTCTATTCGAGACTGTCCGGACGCAAACATTAATGGACGAAGAAGTAGGATAAAACGCGCCGTTACCAATCTAATTGATAATGCCCTTTATTACGCGCAGAAAGTAGATCTTGACCTTCAAGTTTCGGAATCCGAAGTTAGTATTACGGTTGACGATGACGGACCGGGGATTGATCCAAGCTTGCTCAAGGAGGCTATGCAACCCTTTTCTAGGCTCGATTCGGCTCGATCTCAAAATAAAGCCGGAGCAGGGTTAGGGTTAGCGATTGCGTCAGATGTCGCGAGATCGCATGGCGGCAAATTAAATATTGAGAATCGCTCTTCAGGCGGTTTGAGAGTCGAATTAAAAATTCCCGCCTAGAACAGTATTGATTTAGAATCTGATTCTTCCAGTTTTCCTTTCACCATAATGAATAATCAGGTTTGGATTATCTTAATGCTCAAAGCATTCTTCAAATCAAAATTTGCAACTACAATCATTGGATGGGTTGTGTGGGCATACATGGTATTTTGTCATCGCACCATCAGATGGACAGTTATCGGTCGAGAGGAAGCTAAAGCCGCTTGGGCTAAGGACGAAGGTATGCTTGTCGCGTCTTGGCACTCAATGATTATTCAGATGCCTGCAGGCTGGGCATACGATATGGGCAAGTGGCCGGGAATCAAATCGCCAATGGCTGTAATGAACTCGTGGTCACCAGAAGGCGACGCTATGGCGACAGTTGTGAAATTACTTGGGTTAGTCTCAATCCGGGGTTCTAAAGCACACAAAGCGAAGAAGCGCGACAAAGGGGGAATCAAAGCGGCTGTCCACGCCATTCGTCGGCTAAGAACGGGGGGTTCCGTCTGTATTACACCTGATGGGCCTCGCGGACCGGCGGGAGTTCTTCCCATTGGGCCTGTGACGTTAGCACTAAAGTCAGGTGCGCGAATGTTACCATTCATTTTCGCGAGTTCACCCTGTCGTCGACTTAAAACTTGGGATCGGTTGGTCGTTCCCTACCCCTTCACCAAAGGAGCAATTGTATTCGGTACACCAATTGAGGCAAGACCTAACGAGGATGCTGAATCTGTCCGAAAACGCTTTGAAAATGCCATGCATATTGCGACCCGTCAGGCAGAAGAAGCCGTTGGCCTTCCACTATCATTCCCGCATTTTTTTTCCGACGAGAATAATGCAAGTCCGTCACCATAGGCATACCGATGGCACTTGGGTTACTTCTTTACAATCTCATCACTAGGTTAATTGAACCGTTCATTGGTTTGATACTAAAATTTAGGGTCGCAAGCAAGAAAGAAGACCCTAATCGTCGAAATGAACGATTAGCAAAGAAGCTTTTGTCCCGTCCAACCGGCAATTTGTTGTGGATTCATAGTGCGAGTGTCGGCGAAAGTATCGTTGCGTTAGAAGTTATACGGAGAGTTAGAAGCGCTTTTCCTGAAAATCTAGTCATTCTTCACACTAGTCAGACAGTAACTTCAGCAAGAATCATTGATGATCAGAAACTGCCAGATACAATTCATCAGATGGCTCCCTTTGACACTCCGAATATTTCAAACCGGTTTGTAAAGCATTGGAAACCAAACTTATTGGTACTAGTGGAAGGAGAAATATGGCCTAATCTGCTTATGAGGGCTCGCAATTTTGGAACAAGAAGTATCTTGATCAACGGTCGATTGACAGAAAAAAGCCTCCGTGGATGGCGCATGTGGAGACAAATGGCGAGATCATTATTTGGCGGATTTGATGAAATTATTTGTTCAGACGAGGTGACATATTCGGGTTTACAGCAGTTTGCAAATGGGAGTATTCGCCATGTTGCCAATCTAAAGTCATCTCTCCCACCGCTTGCAGTTGATGAACTTGTTTTAGACAGATTAAAGAGTACATTTATCGGGAAGCGAAAATGTATAGTTGCGACCTCTACGCACCCTGGCGAAGAAGAACTGATCTTAGAGGTTTATAAATCGCTTTCTCCTCGTCCTGCGTTAATTATTGCCCCTCGGCATCCTGAACGCGGATTTCAGATTTCGAAACTCGTCGAAGGATTTGGTTTTCTCACACAGCGTTACTCGATTGACAAGAACTTATCCCAATCTACGAATGTCTTAGTCGCAGATACGCTTGGCGATCTTGGTCTATGGTATCGACTTGGGGATGCAATATTTCTTGGTGGGGCTTCTCAGCCGGACATTGGCGGACACAACCCATTTGAACCGATTCGTCTCGGTAAGCCAGTCATAACTGGAGCGCATGGATTTAACTTTGAAGAAGATTTCAATCGACTGAGTAAGTTTGGTGTACTCACTTTCGCAACCGACAAAGTTGGTTTAACGCGAGCAATTGATACACACCTTCAAGGTGTATTCAATAGAATCGACAAACAGGCGGTCGCAGAGTACTTGAACGAAGCTGAACAACCTATGAAATTCACTGTTGAATTGATTGCGACACACTTACGCTTGAGTTTCAGTTGATGACTTTTTCTCCCAACCGCAAGGAGGATTAAAGTGATCTCGCAAATCTTGCTCCATTCTCAATCTACTTTTGTAGTTTTTTTGGTAGATTACCCCTACAGCAATATTGGTAAAACCTTGTTTCCACCAAGACCGCACTCTCTCGTCATTGTACTGCAAACGTTGCCTTAAATTTTTGGTTTGCCCAACATCTATGACTTTCCAGTCATCAGTTCCCTCTATATCGCCAAGAATCACAAACACCCCGGGAAAAACGGGGATGTCGCTTTCGGCAATTGTGCTGAGGTTATAAGGGCCAAATGCGTTGTACTTGTATATCTTTAGAGGCATATCAGTCTCCTTTAGTTGTACCCAATAAACAGTTAAAATCACGGCACAATGTCGAAAGCGACCCTCCCCCTACTGGAAAAAACACTGCGCAACTGAGGTCAGTTTATAATCAACTTCGTAAAGTAAAATGAGGTTTTAAATCTCGATCAATCCACACGGAGGATCATAGTAATCTCTCAGTTGGTTCAAGATTTCCATTCTATGCTTGTAATTCTTTTGGTAGATTACGGCAACGCCGATATTGTCAAACCCCTGCTTCTTCCAAGATCGAACTCTATCGTCGTTGTACTGAAACCTCAAATTTAAATTCTTAGTCTGCCCAACATCTATAACCTTCCACCCCTTAGTACCCTCTATATCTCCAAGAACAACGTAGACCCCTGGAAATTTAGGCAAATCACTCTCTGCAATTGTGTCCAACGAAATCGGACCGAAAGCGTTGTAATCGTGAATGCGCATAGGCATTTCTGACTCTCCAAATTTTGTAGAGGAATAAACCGATAATTTCTGCAAAGACCGAAAATTCGCTTGTAGCCCAAACTTTATTCTGCTCCAGTGAAGTATCAACAAATTTTGCTAAATGTCAACAACTTTTTGCATTCATATTCTTTAATCGATACGCGAAAACCATAGATAAAACTCTTTTAAGCTTATTCTACTACGAGTTTGCGCTGGCTTCCAGTTAAAATTTCACAAAAGAAGGGTTGTTTCGTTGTTTCAGTACGTCTATAACTCTTGAACGTTCGACTACCCAACTGTGAATCTCTGGTGACATCCAGCTCAGCGTATCAAGAATAATTTGGTATTCCACCTCAAGTTCACGTAGGTAAATTGGTTCATAATGAGCGATCAAGTTTCGTAATCTTTTGATTCTAAGTAAATTAGATTTGACAAGTTTTTGATTCAGATTTTCGCCATAAGGGAAAGCACCACGAATTGCTGGGCTCCATAGATTCAAGTCTAAATTTGAAACTTTGCCCGTATAGAATTGTTCTCGTTTTGGGGCAACAAGTGAAACCCAAAATCCCAAGGAAAACTTGTTTGCGATGGACAACATTGATGATTTTCTGCTACCTTGGTGTAGTCCCGCTCGGCATTCGTCAATCTTTTTAATAGTCCAGGGGTCCAAGAGGTCTTCAATATCGTTGTACCAATCGAGTCCAAATCGATTCTCTAAAGCATATATAAGTGATTCACGCAATGTAACCTCAAAAATTTGCAACAGAGGATATAGTGCGGCGCTGATGGCGATATTCCAGCCATACAGCCTTATCGCTAAACCTCGATCGTTATCACAGTATTGCAAGTAAAAGCGAAGACGGTCTTCTGATGGATGCTTCTGGTAAGAAAATTTATTCAGAATCTTTAGATCTGACGAGTTGACAATTTTTGAATTTGACATTAGAAGAATCCTCACGGGCCCCGGGGTCACCTATGCCGCTTGAGGTAAGTGCCGGGGCCACCTTTTTTTGAACGAGTTAGATTGTCTTATTCCTAGGAAAGGTGACTGCGGATGGTGTATTCCGGCGTATCTGAAGTTTAGCTTCCGACACCACCGATTGCGATGTTTTTGCCTCTTAACAAATACACAGAACCTAGCAATTATATCAGATGTTTTGACCGTAAATCTATTAAGCTTGTGTGGGTAAACTATCCTAAGACCGGTGCGTTTCAAGGTAAACTACTAGAAGTCGGTGTTTCTATGTTTTCTCAATACCATACGTCATCAAATTTCGTCCTAATTGGGTAAATGCTATGAATTCTGACTTAATTACTTTATGAATATTCCGGGCAGATTAAAATTGCAGAACGAATCTAATCGTCCTCCCCTACTGTAGAGCCGAGGTTAATTGGTTATCTTGTGACGTTAATTAAAGCAATTTCCTATCAAGTTGCGTCTATTTTGGGGTTCTGTTCCCCTTAGACTAAGAATGATTAGAGAGAATACGAGACTACTTGATCGGAAAATGCTCTAATATGTTATTAATAATCATCGTCAGATAGATGCTTCCAATCAAAAAATTTGTGACTATTCATTAAATTTTTATTGACAAAATCTAGTATAGTCACTATTGACATGGGTATAGGCTCCGGGGGAACCTCTGCCGCTTGAGGTAAGTTCCCGGAGCCGCCCATTTCAGTAACGTTAGATAATGCAGCCAAAGAGCAAATACCTACATCTATGCCTACGACGGGAGCATTCGATGGAACTATCTCTTTAAATTGTTCTACAACGAACTGGACTGAACACGTATCTTTGAAGTATTTACGATCAAACTACGAACTAATACCGAATGCCGAACGCTTTCACAACTTGAGAACATTAAGGCACATGTCAGTAAATGTGACAATTTAAACCGTTAGGTAACTGAAAATAGATGCTAAGGTGTAAATGAAGACCTTGGGGATGCCTCTGCTATTCGCATGCGCCCCGGGGATAGGATCTGTTATAGCCTTCTAAAGGAGCTACGCGAGACAGACGAAGTGCTTGCGCGGTGTAATGTTTCGTCGCAACGCTTTGTGTTGAAGCGATTATGGAATGTGTTCATGAGAGTCTATACGAAAGAAGGTGGTAAACCAAGGTTCAAGGGATTAAATCATAAGATTAGGTTTACATTCGGCGAGTTCCGAAGTGTTGTGTCCTAAACAGGCAGTGACTTGGACGGAGCTTCAAGTTCTGTTTGGGATGATGCCTTTAGAGCCAATAAAGATATAATGACCACGTAGTCATCTATATAATCGCCTTGGTTAACTTGCTACGGATTGCCAGCAAAGTATTTGAGTGTGTGGCCTATCCTTATTTGACTATGTAACAGAAAGTTGGGAAGTTGATGCATCAAATTTTGACGAAAAGGATTCTAGACTCTAGACAAGCAAACCTAAAAAACTTCTTCACTATATTGGATGATAATCGTCCGTTCAGTATCTTCGTTATAGCAGTAGCCTGAGAAATTCCTTGTCTATTGTGTATATTTGGAGGATAAGATAGAGACTGAAGAAAGGCATTGCGTTACAGCTGGTATCCAAAGTTTTAACGATAGTAAAACAAACTGTTTCTAGAAAAAAGTTAAAGTTTGGCCCCCCCCCACCAGCGTTAGGAGTTGAACGGTCAATTTAGCGGCTATGTTGATCATAATACCTTCAAGCAAATTGAATCGACGAGTAAGAAAGTAACCGAATTAGTATTGAACAAGCCGATAAATGATTCGAGACTGTTGCGAAATACATCAGTTGTCCTTGAATTTGGAAATTTACACAAATTTCAGAGGAAAAAAGTTGATTCTCTTGGCTGAGTAACGCAAAAAACGAAATCTTCTTGAGTTTCTTTCTTGTTTTGAAATTTTGCAACAGTTTAGATTCGCTCCCGGCAGGATTGTCGGAAGCCAGATATTCCAGTTCCATCTTATATAGATAGAATCATAATTTTAACAGGTTGATTGATTCGCGCTCGGCCAGCACCTCAGGTATACGCGAAAATTTAATGACCCAGTCACGGGATTTCGGAGAAATCCAACCCAGTATCTTTAGTATCGTGTTATAGTCGTCAAACAGGTCTCTCATAAATATAGGTTCGTGGTGTGCGATACTATTGCGCTGTCTGTTCATTTCATTAACCTCATAGTAAACTTGTTTCCTGCTCAATCCTATGAAAGCTGTCAGAAGGGCAGGTCTCCAAACCGTCATTTCATAGCTGTTACTAGGTTTCTTACCTAGAGTTCGCAACGTAACCCAGAAACCAAAAGTTTAGTTAGAAACTATATTTGACGGAGTACTTTCTATACGTTTCTTTGACAACCTGAGTTTACTCTGATGAATCATGTCAGTAGCTTTTAAATCCAATCCGAGTTCATTTTGATCATACCAATTCTCCCCGAAGCGTTTTTGTAAAGCAATGTGGCAGGTCTCCCGCAGTGCCACTTCGAGCCTCTGTAAGGGCCCATAGAACTCAGCACAAACGGCCGTGTTCCAACCGTACTGGCGAATTTCCTTAATCGAATCTCCTGAACTCTCCTCTAAATAGCGATTCAAGGTATTTAAACGAAAGGTTCCCTCAAATTGCGTTAGCAATGAGTTTAAATCCGATTGTCGGCGAACAACTATGAAGTCGCTCATTACTTTCAGTCCCTTGTTGTAATGTGAGGATTAGTATGAAAATTGGAAATCGAGTCCTAGGAACTACAATTTCCCGAGGAATAGATCGTCAAAGGAGAGGCCAGTGAACATCTGTTTAGGTAAAAAGACAATAGACCATAAGACGGTATCTTAATGCAAACAATTTTGAAACAGCCTGTCCACAGTGGCAACTGTGGCTTCGGCTAACTTTGACGAGAATCTCCATTATATAGCGATTCAATCTTTGCGAGAAAAGTAATTCGGAGCAAGGCATTACGAACACACTCCTAATCGTCGGGATTATGTCAACGGGTAAAAGCCAAGGAACTGCAGTGTGGGTTAGAAACTCGGACTCTTTCAGTTCCCAAAATGGCTAAACTTTAGATTGAGTTGTTCTATGAGTGGACGATTGCCCGGAAGAAACTTCAATTTATGCAGAGCTCTAGTTACCGGCGAATTCGCCCAAGAGTTTCACCATTCATCAACTCAAATACCTCTTCTTTCGAAACACGGTTGGTGTCTCCGTGTATCGTATGTTTCAAAGCGTTTGCCGCAGTTGCAAATTCTAACGATTGAAGGTCGCCCAAACCACTAATCTGGCCATAAATGTAACCTGCAACGAACGCATCGCCTGTTCCGATTCGGTCAACAACATGGTCTAGTTCATACACTCTAGAATAGAAAATATCGTTCTTCGAACGTGACAAAGCACTCATCCTTTGTTTTTCGCTAGACAATGTTCTACGCATAGTAATGATAACATTCTGAATATTTGGATATCGCTCCAAGACTTCAGACGACAATGATTCGAAATATTGTTCATCCTCCGAAGATTCAGCTTTTAATCCTAGACAACTCGAACAATCCCCGCGACCCGCCAACAAAGTATCAGCAAATTCGACCATTGAAGGCAAAACTTGAAAAGGCTCCTCGCCATACTGCCATAATTTGGCCCGGTAATTGAGATCAATTGATATATGTAGTTTGCGTTGCTTGGCTTCTTGTAACGCTCGTTCCGATAGTTCACGCGTTGACATTGAAATCGCCGGTGAGATACCGCTAATATGAAACCAACTCATTCCTTCGAAAGCACAATCCCAATCAATTTCATCACCGCTCAATACAGAGAACGAAGAATTGTCTCGATCATAAATAACGTTTCCCGACCGAATATCCGCACCATCTTCGACAAAGTAAAGCCCCATTCGTCCATTCGTTCTAACTATACTGGAAACGTCAACACCATATGAACGCAGGAAACAAAGGGCTTGCTCGCCCAAATCATTAGACGGTAGAGCTGATATGAATTTCGTATTCACTCCGAACTGAGCAAGGCTATTTACGACATTCGCTTCCGATCCACCAAAACACGTTTCAAACGAGTTCGCTTGCCGAATCCTCAACTTTCCCGCCGGTTTAAGACGCATCATTAGTTCGCCAAGTGTCGCAACTCCTCCATCCATCGAAAGATCGTCCTTCTTACCTGGCTCACTCGATAACAATAAGCCGTGTTTATCTATGACATTGCCAAACCACCATTTACATCCAAATTCACACCCGTCATAAACGAAGCATCGTCGGACGCTAGGAAGGCGACTACGTTACCAACCTCGTCTGGGTGACCCTCACGACGCAAGGGAGTAGAGTTCGCAACAGCCCGGCGAATGTCATCTTTAGTAAAAGTATCGTGAAACGCAGTGGCAATCATTCCAGGGCAAACAGCATTTACACGAATATTCTTCGGTCCTAATTCTTTAGCCATACTTCGGGTAAAAGTAATCACTGACCCTTTTGATGTCGCATACGCAGATGCCCCGCCTCCACCGCCGTCGCGACCTGCTTGCGAAGTGACATTCACAATTGATGATCCGGGTGGCATGTGTGGAGCTATCGCTTTAGTCGCCAAGAATACGGAGTTGAAATTCAGCTGCATCAACTGGTTAAGGAAATCTTCATCCATTTCTTGCAAAGTTTTCCTAGCAACAAGTCCACCAACATTATTCACTAGAATGTGAATTTGTTCTCCGTACTCTTTTTGTGTTCGCATCACTAGGTTATCAATGTCCTCTTTCTTTGTCGCATCACCGCGAACTAAGATAGCCTTACCTCCTGCGTCGGTAATGTAATCCAACGTTTCCATTGCATTTGTCTGGCTGTTCATCCAGTTAACTGCAACTTTGGCACCAGTTGACGCTAATTTCATAGAAATGCTACGACCTATATCTCGGGCACCACCTGTGACGATTGCAACTTTGCCGTCCAAATTCACGATTAAAGCTCCTTCAAAAGATTAATTCGAATTTTTTAGCTTTTTGTATCTTCATCTAACGAACCAATATGTCCGCAAATAACAAACACAGATAAGACCGTAAGAATAGCTAAAACAACGCACATGATGAAAACAGAAGTGTAATTGCCGCCTTGAGTCATCATTGGAACCAATACTGTCGCCAGAGCGGCAGCCGATAATTTTGCTGCCATGCCGGCTAATCCAGCTAGTGTACCCACACTCTTTCCACTAAAATAATCGCCGGGAAGAGTTTGAACGTTATTGATTGTCGTTTGAAACCCAAAGCAAACTACCGCCATGATAAATACAGTTAACAACGGATCGCTCGGATTACTCAAAGCGAAAAACCCCGGTAGCATTATCAGGGCTCCGAGCGTGATGATAAATTTTCGAGTCTTATTCACACTCCATCCCGCGCTCATTCGATTGTGAGCCAGAATGCCTCCAAACCACGCTCCTAATGCTGCCCCGCCATAAGGAATCCAGCCAATCGCCGCAACACCTTTTATGTCCAAATTATAGACTTCAAGCAGATAAGTCGGAATCCAAAATACGAATATCCACCAGATTGGATCTAAGACCGCCGAGGCAATGATGATTCCCCAGCTCTGTCTTTTTGACAGAATCTCTTTGAGACTTAGAGGCGCTTTTGCATTCGTTTGGTCACCACGGTGTTGTCCAGAAAGAATGTAGTCTTTTTCATCTTTTGTCAGCCAGTTATGAACCTGAGGTGGGCCTTTAACAATTATCAGCCAAGGTACCAACCAAAGCAATCCTGCTACACCAATGATAATAAAGATCATCTCCCATTCGAGAAAAATAGACAAATACCCGATGAGTGAGATGGCTAAAATTCCCCCGATCGCAGCACCGGAATTGAATATGCCCTGCGCGATTGCACGTTCTTTGATCGGAAACCACTCTGCGTTGGCTTTTGTTGCACCTGGCCAGTTTCCTGCTTCAGCAAATCCCAAAATTGCTCGAAAAATGCTGAACGTGAACAATCCTCTCGCAACAGCATGTGCAACTGTAGCGAGAGACCAAACTCCAATAGACAGAACAAAACCTATCCTCGTCCCCAGCCAGTCAAAGATTCGACCGAAAGCCGCCTGCCCCATCGCATAAGCAAGAATGAAAATCAAAGAAATCAAGGCATAAATCTCTTTATGTTCTTGGTCAGTCATACCTGGAAAAATATCGGCGAAAGCCTCTGGATATAAGATATTGAGAGCTTGTCGATCAATGTAATTGATTACAGTAGCGAGCCCAACAAGTGCCACGACCCACCATCGTAATCCTCTTACTTTGAAATTTTCAGTTTTGTTCGCGGGAACTGATACGCTTTGTGTATTCATTGAAAGGAATCCAAAATAAAAAATATTAAAGAACTGTTTAGTCTGACGGTAGTGCTTTAAGCGGTCGAATAGTACCACAAAGAACCCAAACACTGCCCATAGCCAAAATTGCTAAAAACACTCCCAACATAAAGACTAAACTATAGTTGCCACCTTCAGTAATCCGCGGCACTAACACTGTCGACAGTCCGGCCGCTGCGAGCTTAGCCGCCATTCCGGCGAATCCAGCGAGTGTGCCAACATTATTTCCATTGAAAAAATCGCTTGGCAATGTTTGTATATTGCCGATTGCAGTCTGAAATCCAAACAAAATTACGGCCATTATCAATACAGTCATCGTTGCGTTACCGGGATTAGTGAGCGCAAAAAACGCTGGAAGCATTATTAGGCAACCTAACGTGATTGTGAGTTTTCGGGTGGCGTCAACGGACCACCCCGAACTCAATCGATTCTGTGCCAGCAATCCACCAAACCAAGCGCCAAACATAGCTCCAACATACGGCACCCAACCGTATATAGCGATTCCTCTTACATCCATCTGATAAACTTCAAGCAGGTATGTCGGAATCCAAAATACAAAAATCCACCATATAGGATCAATCGCCGCCGACGAAATGATAATACCCCAACTTTGCTTTTTAGAGAGTATAGCCGCTGTACTCAGTGGTGCTTCTTCATCTCCATCCTTTCCACTGTGCTGACCCGAAAGAATATAATCTTTTTCTTCTTTTGACAGCCAACTATGCGAGGACGGTGGCCCTTTAACAATCATCAGCCATGGAATCAGCCAAAGGAGGCCGACAACACCGATGATTATGAAAATCATCTGCCATTTAAGAACAACCGCCATAAAGCCGATTAGTGGGATCGAAACGATTCCACCAATCGCCGCTCCGGAGTTAAAAATCCCCTGAGCGAATGCCCGCTCTTTAGTCGGGAACCATTCGGCGTTGGCTTTAGTTGCCCCTGGCCAGTTGCCCGCCTCAGCAAACCCTAAAATTCCTCTAAACAAGCTAAAGGAAAACACTCCTTTTGCAAATGCATGCGCTGCTGTCGCTATAGACCAAGCTCCAATCGACAATACAAACCCAACCCGTGTTCCTAACCAGTCGAATATTTTACCGAAAGCGGCTTGACCGAAAGCGTACGATAAGACGAACACCATCGATACAAAAGCATAAATCTCTTTATGCTCTGCGATTGATAAGTCTGGAAAAATATCTGCAAACGCTTGCGGATAAAGCACATTGAGAGACTGTCGATCGACATAGTTGATCACCGTTGCTAGCGCAACTAGTCCAACAACCCACCATCTAAGTCCTCGAATTTTCATGACTAATTCCCAGTATAGCGTTGTCTACCAGTTCACTACGGAAACGGGTCCCATCCATTCAAACCTTTGACCACCGACATTGGCCGAATGGTTAGTATACATCCCGCCTTGATTCGCAACGAGAAAGCTTAGATTCGTATTGTTCTTAATTGAGATAGTGAATATCCCGTAATCTTCGTTAACATCGATTTTTATGTCTTCAATTGAGCTTCCGTCATAAACAGTAACCTCTTCATCTGAATCATATCGTCCGTTCCGTTCATATACAGATACGTAGTTTGCACTGTTTCCGCTCGTTCTAAATACTAGAGCCTGTTCTCTTCTAAGATTATGGTTGGGATCATTTGCACCGAGCTCTGTTAGATATGTTGTGATAGGGGCGTCAGCCGTAAACGTGAGAGTGTAGAACTGATCATCCAAAAGCCAAGAAGCAAATTTATGAGATTTCAAAGGTTCTGACTCACCTCTTTTCCATAAATGTTGATAGCCATTTTTCTCGCCAAACGGAAACAGGCGCTTGGAGGAATGAGACATATCGAAACTGGTTTCTATCAACTGACCTTTGAAATGCACTGGAAGATCAAAAACATGATTACTGTTGCCAAACCCTTGGACTATATCAACGATGAAACTATTAGGACTGTCGTCTCGCGGCACGATCGCGACTAATCGCTGAAGTGCTACATCCTCATAAGCGGTCTCAATTTCAGCAAGTACGATTTGAATTCCTTCGAGTTGGTCAAAAAATCGCACCTTAGGAGCATGTTTCTGACCCCTTCGCCAATTCCCGTCAAAATGACTAGTTTCGTCAACTACCAATACATTATGGGCAATAGACTGTTTTGCCCAACTCGTATTCTCGGGTAGGTACCTTCCACCATACTTTGGTTCAACGTTCAAGAATCGCGCTGCCCCATAGTCCGCTACAATCTCGTGGCCATCATCGTAGTATAGCAAGCCAAGTTTATCGAAATGACCGTGTCCTAGACCTTGAGTCGTTGCCTTCAACACGACTGCCGCGGCATCACCTTCACTCCCGGAACGCAAGACTGCTAATCCTCCCATTAATCCATCAGGGCCATCGCGAAATAATTGAGAGGAAAAATCAAACGGCTTGGCTCTCCCGGCCCGAATATCGTCCAAAAGTAGTTTTCCTTTCGCGGTCGGAACGACTCCGTTCTGTAGCATTACCGCACCAAGCAGGTCTTTTTCTTTGGTTAATGCATAAGCAATCGAAAGACCGTATTTGAGTTCAACTGTGTTTATTCCTTTTTCTCGAATAGCGTCGTTAATTGGAAAAAATTTGCCGCCATAACTTTGTTGTACTGTCGAGCGAATCGCCTTGAGAATAATATTGTCGCGATATTCAAAGATTCTTCGATGAGGTTCGTTCCTTTGAACGGCTTCTGCAAACAACACAAAAGGCATAAGGGCGTAACGTTGATAGTATGGCCCTTCGGCATAGTAACCATCGGGTGAGAATAGCAAATCGAGTTGCCGCAAGAATCCCGCGTTTCCCTTTCTGTCGAGACCATACAGAGCTTGTTCTACTCGAGAGGGTTGTTCGAGTACATATCCCGTCATTCCTACTGCCGCAGCTGCCCAAGTCCCGTGATTATGAATCCGATCGAAAGTTTGCGGAGACTGAATCGACAGAAAATCTGCCATGGGGATAAACACATTGTCTTCAATATAAGTTCGATCTTCTTCCGAGAGGTTATCTCGAATTTGTTCGTAACCTTGAATAGCATAGACAAGCCAGACGGCCTCGTTCAAGCCTTGCCAAAACAATTTTCCAGCAGACTGATTCTTCTTCTCTGGATGTATGCCCAAATTTGGGTACAGTGCTGCGTATTCAAATAGAATTTCGCGAATACCGTCGGAATACTTTGGATCGCCAGTATGGTCAAAGAGCATTCCTGCTTCGTATATTGTTTTGCCATTCTGCTTATGCTGTTCGTGAGTATATCCTCCGCCTGCATCTTTCGGATATGGAACTGGGACGCCGGCTTCTAATCGTTTGTCGACCTGTGTCGCCAGCTTTACCATCATCTTATCGAAACTATAGTTAGCGAACGAACCGTCAGGTCTTGATTGCGACCCGAACATTCCGGACGTAATCGCACACGCAGACAGGAGGGCTAGTCCTACAATGGCAATCGTTAATCTGCAAAATAGAGTATATGCGTTCATCGACGGAGGTCTTTTGTTTCGAGGAAACTGATCGACTTGTCGCCTTCAACAACGTTCCCAACCGAGTTAACCTTCGGCTTACCCGTAGTAATCGTGTGCAAAGCCGGCTGAACGTCGTTTGCTGTATTGTTTTCTAATCGGACAAACTGGGCACCGTGTAAGTTTAAGATAGGCTCGCCAGAACTCCCTACACCGTTAAATTCTGAATCCGTCACGATTATATGGGGACCAAACGTACTTTCGTCTCTCCCTCCCCGATAGACATTGGCAACCTCTTTGCGAATCTGCCTAAACTTACTTTTACGAATCTTGAGATATTCGACGTTATAGATTCCAAAATCATCGGTTTCAGTATCAAATTTTAAGGGAATCCCGGAAACATTGCTTATCTCAGTTCCTTCAATCAAGACCTTATCAAAGAACGTTCCTTTTGCCGCGCTAACGATAGAAAAACCGCGATTGACGACGAAGTCCGAAAGTTTTGAGTTTAATATCTTAACCGTGTGGTTACCACTGCCCCCCAACGATGTACTTGCTATAAAACTATTTCCAGACGCGTCGGGAGCGCGTTCCCCTGTTACCGCTACACCTTCAAGTTTGATCGCGCCTTTAGAGGAAAGTAGAAAGAGATTTCGCCGTTCAAAGCTTAAAGAGGAGGCCAATGGTTCCGATGTCTTGATAGTGATCGGGAATTTTACGTCAATTGTTTGTGGTTCGTTATAGTGACCAGCACTTAACATCAAAATGTCACCCGGTTCTGCTTCACTCATTGCTTCTGCGATTCGATTTTCGCCAGGTTCGATTTTTATAGTTCTCCCAGTGTCAAACAGACTATCTTCGTCAGGCTTTGGATACCAAGACACTCCAGTCTGCTCCTTGCTTACGCCAAAACTCCCTTCGTCCATCGCCTGAGAACTTTGATTACTATCGAGCTTCTTTGTTGTAAATCCATATGCAATTTCAATCGGCGGCTGTCGGTCCGTTTCATTATCCTCGAACTGAATTCCACTCATATCGTCATAAAGTCTAAACGGTGAATCACCTTTGTCAGAGACTGCTACTGTATTTTTTCGGAAAACAGAGTTGATTGGAACGGCACTTCGCTCGCTATCAGAACCTTCTCCTAACTCAACTCGGGATATATTTATAAATGTGTTGTTCTCTATTAACGCGCCGTCGACTTGATGATAGCGATTTATTGGCGAGTTTGGAACGCCATTCATAATCACAAGGGCTCCGGAGAATCTCTCGCCTGTTAAATCTGCGAACAGGTTATTTCTAACAGTTTGACGAGCATTGATTACGCGCACTCCGCCAGTATACGGTGCGCCCGCTCCTTGGAAAAAATTTTGTTCAACCAGCGTGTCGTTACCGTGGCGCAAAGTGAGGGTTCCACGTGATTTATAAAAGGTATTGTGTCGGTACACATTACCACCCGACTTATTTGAAATGATCTCAACTTCTCCGCTGCAACGGTCAAAGAAATTGTATTCAACTAGGGTTTCAGATCTCGTCATAGAATAATGGCTTGTTCCGATCCTAAGCGTTTCGCCACCGTTAGATCCAAAGACTGGGCGAGGACCAAAATAATTATGGTGAATATGATGTTTATTATTTTGCGATTTTTCTGTGTTTAATCGCACTACAAAAGTTGGGCCGGAGTTTAGTTTTCCCGATAAATGATTATGGTCGAATTCATTATTCTGTCCGTACATAACGACCCAAGCATCTCGTTGAGTTCGATCTGGATTATTATAATTCTCAATTACAGTTTGTGTAACGCGGGAATTGAAAGCGAGTTTTTTACTGTCAACTCGATAACTTATTACTTCCCTACGGGGAGTAAATCCATCACGAAACACGAGTCCTGAGACAATTAAATATTGTCCTCCTAATCTTAAACTGGACTGACCAGTTAATAAAACCTTACCTGTTTTTTCAGCAATTAAATATATTGGACTAACACTAGTTCCATTTCCTTGAAAAACTAAATCCACGTCACGCCATTCACCGTTCGCGAGAATGACAACATCGCCAGCCTGAAGATCGGTGGATATTTTTTTGAATTCCTCCGGATTCTTGACTAAAAATTCTCGTAATGGAGTACCTCCTAGCTCCGCTAAATCGTTAGAGGACGAGTTAACGTTTGAACAACTAAACAATACCGAGAAACTTGCTCCCAATAGAATAGTTACGAGCAAAAAATGTAATCGCGGAAGATCAGAAAATAAACTAAGCATGGTCGTTAGATTATTGAGACTTCGCAAAAAGTCAACTAAAATATTCCGATAATTGTGTAATTCTAGGTCAATTTTCGTCTTAAAATTCCGACAGTTAAGAAAGATTTTAGTTGACATTCCATACAGATTTGGTAGCATAACACTTAGAGATTATTTTGATCGGAAGGATGCTGGGAGTAGATTTCGATGTTTAAATCCTATCAATTAGGCGATGTAATCCTTACCTATTCTAGAGGTCTTTGCATGGCGTTAGCCGTTACCTCCTTAGTTGGCTTAATTGGTCATGCGCAAGAAGATGAGGAAGTTCGAGAACTCGACACAGTTACTGTAACAGGGTCTAGGCTGGTTATTCAGAACGCTATCGACATTAAGCGAAACGCGATATCGATAGTTGACGGTCTTTCAGCGTCAGACATAGGTGATCTTCCTGCTTTGTCTATCGGAGAGGCATTAGAGTCTATCACAGGGGCTGCCTCGCACCGCGAGAACGGAGGTGCGACGGAGATATCAATACGTGGTTTGGGACCATTTTTGAGTTCGACTGTATTCAATGGACGCGAAGCGACGAACGGCTCAGGTGATCGGTCTGTAAACTTTTCTCAGTTTCCAAGCGAGTTGATGTCGAAAGTTGCAATATATAAGACGCAGGATGCAAGTTTGATTGAAGGCGGTGTAGCGGGGCAGATACAACTCGAAACACTCAAGCCATTGAATTATGGGCAACAGCGATATCAAGTTGACGTAAAAACGAACTTGAATCCTGATCAACAAGACGTTTCGAATTCGATGGCTGGGGAATACGGATACCGCGTTACCGGAAGTTATGTTGATCAATTTAGTTTTGGTAACGGTCAAAAATTGGGTGTTGCGGTAGGCGCTCAGATTAGCGATATTTCGCAACCCGAGCAGGAAGTTCGTTCGAATAGTCCTACCGGTTCTTCAAATCGGGCTTGTTTGGCAGATCCAACTGACGCAACTATAGACCCTAATGATAGCCGTGACTGGGGGCGAGGGTTTTCTAATGCTTCTAGAACCAATGACGATTGCGAAGATTATGGAGGAAGTGGAGACTCTGTAAATTATTCTGGGGATAACAGCACCGGCTACGATACACGGGTCGGATCTTCTGATCTCGGGCGACCTTTTGTAATAATACCTAACGAACGCAGTTACAGACAAAATGATACGCACGATACACGCAATTCGATTATTGCCGCTATTCAGTATCAACCTGACACGCAGTGGGATTTAAATCTGGATGTTCAATGGTCGGAACGAACTCAGGCGGAAGATCGCCACGATTTCGGTTTTGTCAATTTCCGCAGGAATACTCGAAACGTAACGTACGACTCATTGTCGATTACAAGCCAAGGTGCAACAACTACATTTGCGACGGATACGCAACTAGAGGCAAGAGGAGAAACATATGACAGAACGGAAGAATACATTGGTGCCGGATTTGATGTAACGTTTACCTTAAATGAAAATACAAAATTTTTGGCCGACCTGTCATTCTCGGAAACAACTCGAACTGAACATCAGTTTTTAATTCGTACACAAACCGACCCCAGATATAGAGTTTCTTGGGAACGGCACAGTAGCGATGCAGGTAGTTACACGATTCGAGGTGCTGATCCGAACGATCACTCTTTGTTCATTGATCGTTACAGGGCGCGTATTGATAGCGACTTGGACAGGAGAAATACAGTCACTGCTTTAAGATTTGATATGGAACAAGCGGTCGAAATTGGTGCAATCAATCAAATTGATACGGGGATTAGGTTTTCGTCTCAGGAATACTATTCATTAGCAGGCGGTCGTACACAATATGAGATTCGCAATGATCGAACCAATCGAGGCAACGGACAGCAGATTTCAAGAGAAGATTCGGTAGCTGCTATCACAAATCTAAACTCTTCGTGCCGTGTTCCTTTTCAAGAGGGAGATGAGTTTCTTGCGTCAGTGAGGAAGCGTCCTCTTTTCACAACAGTTGATTCGAATGGTAATACCGTTTCTACTTCAAACAGTTGGGCATCGTTTGACACAGTGTGCATGGTGAATGGCGTAGCGCAAGCTTTCGGTGCGGAAACTGTGTTTCCAAAACTCACACCAAATTCCTCTACGATAGATGTTACCGAAGATACGATTGCTGCTTATGTGCAGGCAGACTACCAAACGCTGTATAACGATGTTCCGATAAGAGGAAAAATAGGTGTCCGAATATTGAATACTCAGGTGGAATCGATTGGACTGCGAACAGCGTTGACAATTAACCGTACTGATCCACAGAACCTTCATATAGTCGATAGTGGACGTTTGACCGAGACTAATGTAGGAAAACATAACTACACGACTATTTTGCCAAGTTTTAGTTTTGTAGCGGATATCTCGAACGATCGCGTGATAAGGGGCGGAGTTTTTAGAGGACTTTCGCGCGCTGATCCAGCGGACATGGGGTATAGTCGATCCTTTTCCCAGATATCCAATGAGGATTCAGGAGTTACCAATGTTCAAGATTTGATTTCCTCGGCAAATGGTTCTGGGAATCCCGCTTTTGACCCTCTAGTTTCTTGGAACTATGATGTCTCAGTTGAATGGTATCCCGACGAAGATACTATACTTGCTTTTGGTATCTACTACAAGAATTTCGTAGGTGGATTTCGAAACGTACGCAAAATGGAAACATTTAACGTAGACGGTGAAAATTTTACTGTTCCAATAACAGTGACTGAAACAAATGAAGATCGAAGTACCTTAGTTGGTATCGAGTTGACGGCTTCTCATCGTTTTCAGAATGTTCCCGAATATATGGAGGGACTTGGTTTCAAGATTAGTACGAACCTTGCAAATTCAGATTTCCAGTTTCAGGATAGCAATTATGGAGTTCGAGGAGTTGTAAATCTAAACGGTCAGTTTGAACAAACACACGAAGCTATAGTTAAACCCGCCAATATCCCTGGATTCTCGGAACTTACATTGTCTGGTCAGTTGTATTATCAGCGTGGAGAATTTGATGGTTCAATTATATACAAATATAGATCGAAGTATTTCCAGCCCTACACTTCAAATGGAACTCGGCTAAGATATGTCGGCGACGTGGGCGTTTGGGAAGCACGGGCGTCATATGAAGTAGACGAAGATGTAGAACTTACGTTTTCTGCCATAAACATATTTGATGCTCCAAAAACACAGTACTTTTATACTGACGACAATCTAGGTGAACTCAACGTCTATGGCCCAAGAGTATTCTTTGGAGCCCGAGCAAAATTCTAATTGAGAGTTACTTAATCTAAAACTTCCATCAGTCAATTATATTTTCGGTAGTTGTATCAAAAAGAGATTTTTATGGCGTGGGGGGTGGTCTAATAATTTGGTGGGCAATCGCGATATTCTAAATTTTGGATTACTTCTTCGGCCCTGATAACGATTAAACATTTTAACGTTAACAGTCGAGTTTAGATCGATAGGCTTAAGACTCTATTGGAACAGAACGACGATCGAAACTTTATTATTCGGATATAGGTAAACTCGGTGGAGTCAGCATGAGAGTGAATAGATAAAAAATATTCTATTCAAAGACTTGAAGCCGTTTCCATTTTAACCTCATAAATTTTAATTTTTAAAAATTACAAAAATCATGTAGGACAGAAATTTTGTCGTCCAAGGATATTATAAAATGAACTTTTTTATTTTAGTTCCTTTCTTTTTCTAATTTTATTAACGGAGTTCTGAAATAAAGTCTAAACTGATAGGTGGAATACTTTTTTGATCGGCTGGAAATTGCCGAAAAGGTTATTCACGAAGCTATGAAACAGAATATTAAAGTTCTTGGAATCGAAACATTTACTGTTGTGGGATTAAGTGTCAAACCTTATATGGTACACACATTTGATTCTCCCGATATATCGGATTGTAAAATACTTGGTCAAATGAACTTAGATTTTTTAAGTGGCTTTAAAGATAAAGATTTTTGGTTTGAAGTCGATCTAGAGGATGAAGACGGATTAATAGAATTGAACGACGACCGTAACTATATAAATTTGATTTCTGGAAAACCCGGAGGTATGTATCAGTACAAAAATGATTAGCGAGTACAAAAGTTGCATTCAAACCAGACTGCAATAGGTTTTAGAGATAGAGCCTACCTAGGTAAGTTCCGATATATACGACTCTTCATTCCATCGCTATACCTACTATTGAAAGAAAATTGCTCACTTGTTCTTGATTACTTGGTTGTAACATCTTTTAAAAGTGGTCACTGCATTGTAGGAATAACGAACGCTTGATCGCTAATGGCGTTGTGAGACGGCCAGCGTTGAGTCACTGTTTTAATCTTTGTCCAGAACCTTATCCCTTCCGGCCCATGCTGATTTGTGTCTCCAAATGCAGAACGCTTCCAACCTCCAAAGGTATGATAACTGACCGGTACCGGGATAGGCACATTTATCCCGACCATTCCGACTTGAACCTGCGACGCAAATTCCCGAGCGACCTTTCCATTGCTTGTGAAAATTGCTACACCATTGCCATACTGATGCTTTGAAGGAAGTTCAACGGCTTCTTGAAGTGAATCAGTCCTCAATAATTGTAGAACCGGGCCGAAAATTTCCTCTCTATAACTTTCCATGTTTGGACGAACACGATCAAATAATGTAGGCCCAATGAAAAACCCCTCTTCATATCCCTGCAACGAGAATTCTCTTCCATCTACAACTAACTCGGCTCCCTCATCCACACCAATTTGAATATAGTTTTCTATCCTTTTCTTGTGGTCTGCTGTAACCACTGGCCCGTAATGCGCATGCTCATCAGTAGAAATTCCGACTTTAAGGGAATCAATCGAATCTTTCAACCGCTCAACGAGTTCGTCACCTGTTTTGTCTCCTACGGCGACAGCGACAGGTAAGGCCATGCATCTTTCGCCTGCTGAACCGTATGCGGCTCCGACCAACTCTTTGACCGTCTGCTCCATATCCGCGTCTGGCATAACAATGCAGTGATTTTTTGCTCCCCCCATCGCTTGAACCCGCTTTCCATGAGTAGCGCCCGTCGAATATACATATTGAGCAATGTCCGACGATCCAACGAAGCTAACAGCTTTGATTTCTGGATGTTGAAGTATTGCATCAACAGCCCCTTTTTCGCCGTGCACACAGTTGATAACGCCAGCTGGTGCGCCGGCTTCTGTCATCAGTTCAGCTAAACGAGTGGGAACCGACGGATCTTTCTCTGAAGGTTTCAGTATAAACGTGTTACCGCAGGCAATTGAAACAGCCGCCATCCAACACGGAATCATCGCCGGAAAATTGAACGGTGTAATTCCCGCACACACTCCTAATGGCTGTCGCATAGAGTAAACATCAATGCCCGGCCCGGCACCTTCGGTGAACTCACCTTTCTGTAGATGAGGAATCCCACAAGCAAACTCGACGACATCAAGACCGCGTTGAATGTCACCTTTTGAATCTGCAATAACTTTTCCGTGCTCCGAAGAAAGTATTTCTGCGAGCTCATTCATATTAGCTTCAACTAAACGCTTGAACTCAAACATAACGCGAGCACGTTTCTGCGGATTAGTGTTCGCCCATGCCGGAAACGCTTTTTTTGCGACAGAGACCGCTGACTCGACTTCTTTTTGACTAGCAAGCTGAACTCGTGCCTGCTTTTCTCCAGTATTAGGATTATAGATAAAATGCCATCGCCCGCTTTGACCTAGCCGGTTTTTTCCACCTATAAAATGTTTAACTTCGCGCATACTGTAATCTCTTACTTTCTGTTGAAACTAGCGGATCGTTTCCATTCACAACTTGAACTCTTAATGGTTCCACCACGCTTGATCTGTCCAAGCCCTGATATCAATTTCATGAGACCAAGTTGAACGATGCTGATGCGCCAAATGGTAATACGTTTCCGCCACTTTCTCAGGCAAGATCAATCCATCTTCCGATCCAACAGTTTCCCTAAGTTTTTTAAACTTTTCTTCTCCTAGCAGTTTACCTAATGTATCTGGAGCATCGACAGAACCGTCAATAACAACGTGTACGACGTGGATACCTGACGAAGCGAATTGCGCGTTTAAAGATTGACACAACATTCTGCGACCAGCCATCGCTGCCGCGTGGGAATGTTGCCCTTTATTTCCGCGAAGTGCCGCAGTGGCGGAGGTGACAATTATAGTACCACTTCCTCGTTCTTCCATTAACGGACATAGGGTTCGAGCAAGCCTATAAAGACCAAAAGTTGCAAGTCGCCATCCCATTTCAAAGGCCTTCGGGGAAGTATCTGCTAGTGGACGATTACCGATCTGAGCGCCGAGGTTGTAAATCGCTACTTCTATTGGACCAGTATCCTTCTCTACATTGGAAACAAGCGATTCAATCGAGTCGTCCTCTATCGCATTCAATAATAGTCCGGTTGCTTGTCCGCCATCGTCCTTTATGCCGTCGACTAGGCGATCTAATCCCTCTCGGTCACTTCTTCTGCATAACACAGCATGGTAACCCTCTTTTGCGAACTTCGTGCCGACGGTTCCGCCGATACCAGCACCTGCTCCAACAACTAAACAAACGGGTGTCATTCGAATTCTCCAAAAAGATAGAGATTAAACCAATAGATACAGTGTTAGGCTTTTAATTTGTATCCTGTCTTGAAGACATACCAAACAGCAACCACAGACAACAAACTTAAAACTCCAGTCACGGCCACTCCGGTAACAATATCGGAGTTCGCGACTCCAATGAAACCATAGCGGAAACCGTCTATAAAATAGAAAAGCGGGTCAAACAAAGCAATCGTGTAGAAAGGTTCAACCATCACTTTTATGTCATAGAAGGTTCCAGATAAGAACGTGAGTGGCACAATTACAAAGTTGCTCAAAGCGGCTAGATGATCAAACTTATCTGCCCAAATCCCGCCAATAGTTCCCAATGCGCCTAATAGAATCGCGGCGGTTAAACCAAACCAAATTATTGGCCATAGGTGGATAACTTGGAAATCCGCCAATCCCGAAATCTGAATACCTATGGCTGAGATTACCGCGACCATCAAACCTCGAACAACCGCGCCTCCGATAAAGGCTGTCGTCAATTCCATCGGGGACAAAGGGGGCATTAGCCAGTCAACGTGAGTGTCATTGAATTTTGCTTGCACGAGACTTGACGACGTATTCTGAAAAGCATTTTGCAGGATAGCCATTATGATTAAACCCGGGGCCAGAAAGTCGTTATAAACCAACCCTTCAAAGTCACCTGTCAGTCGACCGCGATCGCCGAATGCGAGTTTAAAAACTGTCATAAACAGTAGTGTTGTGACCACGGGGGCTAATAAGGTCTGCATCCAGACCTTCAAAAATCGTCCGATTTCGCGCTTAAACAAAGTCCATAAACCAAGTGTGTTGACGAGACCGTATGTTCGCGGTTTCAGCACTTCGGTGTGGTCAAGAGATCGTTTTTTTTCTAGCATAAGGTACAAATATACCAATTTAGGCTAACTTGCTACAATTTCAATTACGTCAGATTCCACAGATTTTTATATACAATATGTTGATTCGTAGAGTAAACTAAGGCAAACTGTTTTTCGATGAGAACCGTCGGGAGCGGTACAACATATAGATGCCCTTGTCATATTTTTGCGGGGCATCGGCAATATATAGTATTCATTGATGGAGACTCCGAAAATGAGTTGGACTAAGCGGCGCATTGAAGCACTCAAGATTTTGTGGGCAGAAGGTAATTCTGCAACAAAAGTTGCTCGCGCACTCGGAAACACGACTCGAAACGCCGTAATCGGAAAAGTTCATCGTTTAGGTATTTCGAACCGCAAAGAGTTGCAAGAAAGTCTCATAGCAAGTAGCCTGAAAAAAGGAAAGTCCAGCAAAGAAAATACTGACGAAAGCAAGAGTTCTGTTGCGCTGTCGAAAACAGAGCGAAAGGCTTTAACGGCAATGTTTCCGCTTCCTGTCGAGGAAGGCAAAGCAGCGACTGTCCTCACATTAAAAAATTCAATGTGTAAATGGCCAATCGGTGATCCGGAAGATAGTAGATTTGCGTTTTGTGGAAGAAAAGCGACCCGCGGTCCATACTGTGCTCAGCACGCTAAACTTGCGTTTCAAACTTCCAAAAAGCGGGATCAATCCAGCGAGACCGATTCCGCGCAAGAAATTCGTAAAACTGGCTAAATTTCTGTGTTTGCGATATCCGCTTTACTGTCAAATTTCAATAAACTATTGAGTAAAATTAATGGAAATTTCGCGCCGTAGTCTTCTTAGCATTGCTGGTGGAACGACATTATTGACGGCTTGCTCCACATTTAGCAAACCGTCGCTGGAACCATACAGTCAGAATGTGACTTTCCGTCACGGTATAGCTTCAGGAGACCCGTTACACGACCGAGTAATATTGTGGACACGAGTCTCGCCGGACGAAGAAGGTTCCGATCCGATCACGGTCGAATGTAAAGTTTTCAGTGAGACAGGCGGGAGAGTTGTTGCTCAGTTTCAAAGCCAAACGTCTAAATCTTCGGACTATTGTGTGAAAGTAGACGCAACAGGATTAGAACCCGACACGGTATATCGATACAGATTTGAGGTATTAACTCCGACAGGTAAGGCAAAGTCTGCGATTGGTAGAACTAAGACTACCGCTATCTCAGGCAATAAGAAAGTTAAACTAGCCGCCGTATCGTGTTCAAACTGGCAATTTGGTTTTTTCAATATCTACAAAGAACTTGGTCAAATAGATGACCTTGATGTTATCGTACATCTTGGTGACTATCTATACGAATACGGAACAGATGGATATGGAGATCAAGTGGCCGTTGCAACGGGACGTTTGCACTTTCCCCAGAATGAAACCGTTTCACTTGACGACTATAGACTAAGACACGCCCAATATAAGTCGGATCCCGATTTGCAAAGTGCTCATGCGATTGCTCCGTGGATATGTACTTGGGATGATCACGAGAGTGCGAATAATTCCTACCGAACAGGCGCAGAAAACCATCAACCTAAAGAAGAGGGTTCATGGACTGATCGAAAACAAGTTGCCGTTCAAGCCTATCTGGAATGGATGCCTGTTCGTGATCCAAAACCTGATCGCGATCGGGAATCGATTTATCGAAAATTTAAATTTGGCGATATTGCAACGATATTCGCATTGGAGTCTCGGCTCACCGGTCGATCTGAGGAAATTTCTTGGGCAGATGAACTCAGTAATGTTGAGCCTGACCACGACTTGCGACCGATCGTTGGAAACGTTCTAAAAAGAGTTTCAAACCCGACCCGTTCAATGCTCGGAGTTGCGCAGGAAAAATGGTTAGCGACAGGACTTAAATCATCCGTTGATGCCGGTGAGTCTTGGCAAGTGCTAGCCAACCAAGTCGTCATGGCTAAAGTCAAGCCACCGGACTTCACTAAAACGCTGACTCAGTCACAAGTTGAAATGCAGACTATTCCGTTAATACAAAGGCTAATTCCATTTTCCGCATTAGGATTACCTTTCAACTTAGATGCTTGGGATGGATTTCCGGCTGCGCGAACTCGACTCTACAAGGCGGCTAGAAATGCTAATGCTCGACTAGTCACGCTGACGGGTGATACTCACACTGCTTGGGTTAATTCACTTGTTGACGAAGAGAACAATAGATTGGGCATTGAGTTTGGTTGCACGTCAGTGAGTTCACCTGGATTAGGAGCATATATGGGCGATATTCCAGATTTAGGTAAACAGTTTGAAGAAGCGAACGAGCAAGTTTACTATCATGACCCGTTTGGCAATGGCGCAACTATTGTGACGTTAGAACAAGACAAAGTCAGTAGTGAACACCTTAAAGTTTCTACGACAATGTCTGAGGATTACTTCCTAGAAAGAACCGCTTATTTTTCAGCGTTTCGTGAGGAGGATGGTGTGTCGGAACCCGTGCGTTCGTAATCAAACACACAGCTTCAAGTCTGAGCAAGATTAAGAGGAATAAGTTCAAAAAACCTAATCTAGTGTCATCGTCATCGGAGCCGCAGCATAGTTATAAAAAACGCCGCGAGCAGCATCTATTTTTCCTCGAGTTACTTGAAACTCTTCCAGAAGTTCACCCACTAATTTTCGGTTCCTTGGAAATTTCAAGGTCATAGCATTTACATGTTCGCCTTTGTGGATCACTTCGTAATGTAAATGGGGTCCAGTGGATCTTCCAGTTGTACCAACATAACCAATCACTTGCCCTTGCCTGACACTTGTGCCTCGCTTCATGCCTTTGGCAAACCGAGACATATGAGCATACGCTGTTTGATACGAGTTAGCGTGGTCTATTTTAATGTAGTTCCCGTAACTACCCGCGGTAGACACTCGTTCGATAATTCCATCGCCCGCAGCGTAAATCTCCGTTCCTCTCGCTGCTGCAAAATCCACGCCTTTATGCTTGCGAGTGTATCCCGAAATCGGATGCTTACGAAAGCCAAAACCTGAAGAAATTCGCGCCCCGTCAATAGGCGTCTTTCGCAAGAACGTTCGCGCACTTTCTCCGTTTTGATCAAAGTATTCTGGAATTTTGTCATCACTGGGTGTGTGATGGTAATACGACCTGCTGAATTTCTTCCCGTCAAAGGACGCAAATACTAGATCTCCCAGCTCAAGCACCTGTTCATTCTCATCAACCAGCACTTTGAATACGAATTCAAATTTATCGTTTTTTCTTAGATCTCGCTGAAAGTCCAAATCGAACGCAAATACATCAGTGAATTCGCTGACTCTCGATTGATTAATCCCTAAGATTTCCGCAGATTCGGTAAGAGTAGAATAGATTCTTCCTTTATATGTCTGGTAAATCGGAAACAGATTAGCATTTAGAACGGCTCCAAAATAGTCTCCGCTCAAAGTCCTGTTTGCCATGAGCCGCTTATGATTTGGAGTTCCCTCAAACGAAACTGAACTTAGGTAACGTTTTCCATTCCTCTTTTCAAAGGTCGCTTTGACTTCCAAACCTGGCTTCAACCGTGTCTCATCGAAGGTTGGCTCTGCCTGCTTTATAGCGATAATGGCTTTATTCAGTTCAACATTCGTCGCACCTAGCCTCAAAAACAGATCCCCAAGCGTATCGTTTCGCCGTAACTTTCCAGAAACTGTTTCAAGCGGTGTGTCTGGTACAGCAGCATCTGCAGTAAGAATAGTTTGTGAAATTGGAACTTCGTGTAAAACCCTATAAATTTGGGGGCTTTGGTAAGCTAAGGAAGATTGGTTAGCTCGTGCTTCTACTGCAACACTGTTTGCATTGACCCAAAGTAAAAAGGAAGCAACCACTCCGGCAAGCAATGTACCTCCACCGACGCGTTTCGCCGTTAATGCTGAACAAGCTCGAATTCTACTCGAGAGTGAACGCAACATGAGACCATCGCTCCGAAAGGTTAATTTAGTTTTTGATCTAGTTTTGGCGGTAAGGAAAATTTTCCGTCCGTGCAAAATAGTCGGTGAAGGCGCAACTTATATAACTTTTCTAGAAATTTTGCAAGCAGATGTGCGAAAAGAGGCCAACTTTTATTTAAATCAAGTTCAGATTGACGTAGAGGATATAGAGAAACACTCTAAAGTAGAAAATGCCCTATTTTTTATATTTTACTAGGACTGACATAACTATTCGTTATCTGAAAACAGAATAGAATTATGTTTCTTGCCTATCTGACGGACTCTCAACTAAACGACACTGGTCAAATCAAACTTTTACTTTCAGGTATTTCTGTTTAAAGTAATACCGATGCAAAGTGAATTTAAAATGGCAATAACATCAATATACCCGGGATTATTTTCACGAATCATATATTATCTATCAATTTATTTTTACTAGTTAATTTTCTTCATCTAATATACGCGCACTTAGCCGAAAGAGTTGGAACATTTGATTGTCTGAGATAGAGCCAAACTATAATGTTAGTTTTGAATATTCGACAAGTGACTCTCTAACATATTCGTGATTTTTTTGAAGAGCATGAACGTGATTTATGAATGAAGATCGATATTCATCGTAATAATCCGACGAAACGACAAATCCCAGCTAATCCTTAATCTCCAAAAAGTAGATTTTCATTTCTTATTTCCGGATTTGTTTTAATCAAACATATATATTGTAATATGTTTTTATATAAACCACTATATGTAGACTCTTCCTTCAATTTATCAGTTAACTAATGATGTCCTGTAAGTCGTAAAAATCTGTTTCTATAGTCTTGATCAGTCTTAAATAAGCCCGTAAACTGGGTTGTTACGGTCGTTACATCTGTATGATGTACACCACGTGTTGACATGCAATGATGTTTTGCGTCTATCAGAACAGCTGTTCCCATTGGAGCTAAAGTTTGCGTTATGGCATCGCAAATCTGAGCTGTCATAGTCTCTTGTGTCTGTAGTCTCTTACAGAAAATTTCGACAACGCGAGCCAATTTAGAAATTCCTACCACAGAATGTGTTGGTATGTAAGCTACAAAAGCACGTCCAAGAATCGGTGCAATATGGTGTTCGCAATGACTTTCAACATCGATATTCTTGAGCATTACCATATCGTCATAACCTTCGACATCTTCAAAGGTCTTGTTCAGATAGTCAAAAGGATCTTCCTCATAGCCCCCAAACCATTCCTCATAGGCAGAAACAACTCTATCAGGAGTATCAATTAGCCCCTCTCGTTCTGGATTATCGCCCGCCCAGGCTAATAAAGTGCGAACCGCCTCTTTGGCCTGTTCTCTAGTTGGACGAACAATGTTAGTGGAATGTTGTGGAGCTCGCTCCACAGTAAATGAATCCATCGGCACGGATAGTCTCCAAGTCTGAGGGACAGGGGTCGAGCCAAAGTAGATAAACAGCGTCTAGTGACGGTTAATAAACTTGGACTTAACGCCCGCCCGGTCATTAATCCTCAGCAGCAGGTGACAATTTAATCGCGATCACTATATAGTAGAAAAGCCAGCTCTCAGATTGGCTTCAGTGAACCACGATTCATCCTATCACCATTTGTTTGAATAATAATACCATAAAGTATGGGTATGGGTTACGGTCAATTGTCACATGCGACACACGTTAGCAATCTAAGAGTAGCACAAACCAGACTTAAGCCCTCAAGTTAGCGTCGTCCAAATCCGCAAAGACTATCGGAATGTCCATTAAACTCTATAACTCTCTGACTCGAACCAAGGAATTATTTCGCCCTATGGATGCGGAGCGAGTTACCATGTATGTCTGCGGGCCAACTGTCTACGATCGAGCCCATATTGGGAACTTTAGACCGGTAATCGTATTCGATTGTCTCTTTAGACTGTTGAGAAAAGTCTATGGAAAGTCAGCGGTCGTTTATTCTCGCAATATTACGGACATCGAAGACAAGATCATTGAGGCATGCAAACAGCAGGACTCTTCAATCAAAAATCTTACTTCCAAATTTACGGCGCTGTATAAAAGTGATTGCGCGGCTCTAAGAACGCTCCAACCATCAATTGAACCTAAAGCGACTGATCATATCCAGGATATGATAACCATGATCTTGTCTCTATTGGAGAAACAACACGCGTATATAGGGAAATCCGGGGTTTGGTTTAGTGTTAGTTCAATGGCAGATTATGGCAAACTGTCAAAGCGTGATCGTGAAGACAATATGGATGGGGCTCGCGTGGGAGTTGATCTAGACAAGCGTGATCCAGCTGATTTCGCATTATGGAAATTTTCAAAACCTGATGAACCTGACGATGCGAAATGGGACAGTCCATGGGGACAAGGTAGGCCGGGATGGCACATAGAATGCTCTGCAATGGCGTCTAAACATCTTGGAGAGACTATTGACATCCATGGGGGTGGTATCGATCTCCAGTTTCCTCACCACGAAAACGAAATAGCTCAGTCCGAATGTTCTCAAGGAAAAAGGTTTGCTCGATACTGGTTACACAACGGTCTCATAAAATTTGGCGATGCCAAAATGGCTAAATCCTTAGGAAATATCGTTTCCTTACCTGAAATCGTTTCGGATTGGCCGTGCGAATCCGTCCGATACGCCTTATTAACGTCTCATTACCGAGCAGATTTGAACTGGACTCAAGATATTCTTCAGCAATCGAAAACGACTTTGGACAGACATTACAGCGCTCTGCGAAGGGTCTGGAACGCGGATGACGTTGAATCTGAGGATTTGAATGTTCAGAGTGCGTTGAGCGATGATTTGAACACGCCTCTTGCTCTTGCCAGCCTTTCGCGTTTGTCCACGAAAGCGAATATTGCTGCTGATACGAAAGATGAAAAGGCAATGCAGGTCGCCAAGGCAGAATTGTTAGCGGCCGGGAATTTATTAGGCTTACTAGAAATTTCTCCGTTTGAATGGGAACATGGTAGCGACAGCAGGGAAAACGAAATAATTGAAAAACTTGTTGAGGAACGTTTGAAAGCGCGACAAATAAAGGACTTTGCTCGAGCCGACGAAATTCGCGATAGACTCGCCGAGATGAATATTGAGGTTATGGATAATCCGCAGGGTTCGACATGGCGACGTAAGAGTTAAGCAAACCTATCGAAAGATTCGGGTTATGGTTTTATTCAGCATTTCCACCTAGCGGGGGACAGACATGGGCTTGAAGTCTTCTTACAGTTAGGTGAACCAAAGAGAGGTTGCCATATGTCAATTTTTCTTCAAATTGCCGAATTACAATTATATCCCATCGCGAAAGACAAATACGATCAGGGCTATCGGCGCACTTTGATCTGATGCATTCAGACCGCCTTATTGATCCAGTGATTTCTCCAACCGAGCGAAGTTCACAGGGGATAAAGCACAGTCGTTATGACTATGACACCAAGAAAAAAGGACTTAGTTTCCTAAGTCCTTGGTTCCGGCCTGCTACGCTGACCCCGGGGAGTAATACCCATAACATTCTTATGGCTCAGTTTGATGAACAAAGCCTTGCAAATGTTTTAATTGGCGATTATATAGTTGTCTAAACGACGGTCATACAGTTCCGAGCTCTCTTGAGACCACCCCGCAGTTTCCTGCGAGTTACACTCAATTATTCTTCCCCAACGAACTACCACGGGATTTTATCGCCGCCCGCGCCTGCAAAGCAGGATTGGCCTAACATATATAGGCTAGCGCTAAAAGTTTTTCAAGCGTTTAGTCAGATATATAATCGCCTTTTAATTCCAATTTACACCGGAATTGCACCCCAAGGGGCATGCTTAAAGCAGAGGCGATCCTCGGGGTCCTCTCAATCATACTACCACAATAACGGTCAAATGCTAATTTGGCAGATTGAAGGATAGCAACGGAAGTGAAATTTGTTGGCATTTGCTCAAAACTGAAAGTGTCAGAGTTCCAAAAAATTATTTGAATTTGTTCACGGAGTAAACAAATTAGTATTCAAGACTCTATAGAATCAGTACCCTATTTTAAAAAAAGAGCATCTGAATTTAGGGGTATGTTCAAGATTAACAGGTTGTCGGAGTATCTGCGTACTAGTTCAGGTGACTTGGCGACGGCAATTCGATTGTACAACTGGAACACAGCAGTTAGTTCTGCGTTCTATGGGCCTTTGCAGACATTAGAGATTGTATTTCGAGAAACTCTTGATTCGGCACTTACGGCGAGATTTGGTGAGGAGTGGTACAATAATGACGAAGTGGAATTAGATAGTAGAGCTCTAGACTCAATCAGTTTAAGCAAATCCAAGATTAGTAAAATGGGTTTTGCTATCTCTCCTTCTAAAATAGTCGCAAATCTATCGTTCGGGTTTTAGGTGTCTTTGCTTAGTTTAGGAAAGAAACCGTAATCGAGTTATGAGATGTTTATTTGGAGACCAGCGTTACAGTCGAGCTTCGCAGGAATGGGGCGCCAGCAAGTTCATATGGAAATAAATAGAATGAATCGGCTTCGAAATAGAATTGCCCATCACGTACCAATTTATGATCGCGATCTAAACAAAGATTACGACACAATTCTAAAAATGTTGACTCGAATCTGCCCTGATGCTCACGAATGGGTTGAAGAATACTCCCGGGTTCGAGAAGTATTGGCTCAACGAGAATCGGAAAATTTATTAAAATTTTAGATAAACTATTTCTTTTTGGTTAGGGCAAAAGTAGCCCAGACTAAACACCTACCAAGAGAAAGCAAACCCGGCGGAGAGGTTTGAAGATGATTTGCGATCAGCACCACTATCGGTAGTGATTCTGTAAGATCCTTGTAGGAACAGTATAGCTCCGTCAGACACTTCCGTTGAACCTCCAAATCCAAATTCTACCGAAACAGCGCCGTTCGTGTCTTTGTATTTCTCTCCAACAAACTCTAACTCCCAAGAGTCAACACTGTCATAGTATAGATTGCCTAGTAAATAACCGTTGTATTGTTTGCTACCATACTCGGCTTCAATACCTGCCCTCAAAGTGTAGCCGGCTTCTGCTTCCGGTCTGACGGACTGGTTATTATCGGTAGAGAATGCGTCGACATCTACTTGTCCCCAAGAGAGTTGCGCTTGAGGAGTTACGGCGACTTCATCGGTAAACTGATACCGTTGTCCCATTTCTGCGCTAATAACGGTCGCTGTTGCTTCTGTTCCATCCATTAACCTGCCGAGAGTATCTGTCTCGAAATCGGCATCAATGTCATTAAACTGACTTTGGAAATCGATGTAAGCCCCTTCGTTTCCGTACCATGTCACTGTTGCTCCAACACCGTATCCCACTGCGCTTAGGGTTCCTTTGTTAGAATTCCCAACGCTCACATCCGAATTAACTTCATTATATTGAGCAGTTACACCATAAACGAACGTTCCGATAGGGCTAACGAAACGCCCGAGATCAAATCCCGATTGTAAGCCCATAACACTTGATTCAAATTTGGGAGACCTATTGTTTCTAGGCAGGCCATGATCAATCTTTGAATTCGTCTGCCTAAACCAAGCCCCTCGACCTGTTCCCGAGTCGTCAGTGGATAGACTGCGTCGATTCAATCGACGTTCGCTCAAACTTGACGTTCGGGCAAACCCATCAAAAAATGTGATTTGCGCGGATAGCAACATAGGGCCGCCAGCTGAAATACCGGCTAACTTAAATTCTTTGGTGCGAGCATCGAATAACAGCTCGTACTGGTTGCCACCTGAAAGAATGGACCGACCTGTTAGAGAGAAGGCATTATTGGAAACACTTCCTTCAACTTTAACAAGCGTGATCTCACCTTGTCGCTGCGTAACATCCTGAGGGGATATATCGTTAATGCGCAAGAACTTGGTGCCGGATACACCCCCAGATACGGTTAGAGTATCCGCTTCGCCAGATGCAAAATTGACATCTATATCTAGTGTCGTACTTCCGGCGAACATTCCTGTTACACGTAGGGAGTCATCCGGTCGATTGTCTTCCATCGAAAGTGTGCCTTCGATTTCTAATCGATCAACTTCTACTAAGACGTTACCGTTGACAGTTGTATTGACACTAGAGTCTACGGTAATTCGTTCCCAATTGACAAACTGACTAGCAGTGGCCGACTGAGTACCACCTGTTAGTGCGAATGTTCCAGCACTTACTGTGAGTACATCTATAGAGGTATCATTTTCACCATCAGTTCCCCCATCTATAATCGATGCTCCGATGTTACCGCCTTGTAGGGATACTCTATCAGCACCGCCTCCCAAACGAATCGCACCTGAGAGCGTTGATCCGCCTCGGATTGAGACAGTGGAAGTCCCTTCATCGTTTTGTATGGCTATACCGGATTCACCTGCGTTGACAGTAGCACCAGTGTTCAGGGCGATGTTTGTGATCTGGTTTTCGGTAAGCGTATTAATGGCAGCCCCCGCTGTACCGCCGCGAACTGTTCCACCAATGACAATACTGATGTCTCCTTCGCCTTCACTTTTGGCATGTATAGCTGAAGAGGCTGTTGCGGTAACTATGCCGCTTGTCGTAATCGCGAGCGTATCACTCCCTTTGTTTAGTGCGTAAATGGCATGGCGTTGTCCTGTCACAGATCCCACAGTAACGCTCAGTCGTGTACCATTTTCATCATTTGTCGCGTGGATACCGTCTCCTGTAACGCCGGAACTCGTTACTTGTTGCGAGGTCTCGACCGTCAAAGCTCCATTGCCTTTATTCGAAGCGAGTATTCCGGCTCCGTTACTTGCCGATACTGTACCTGATGCATTAACTGAAATTGATCCGTTTCTCCCACTATCATTCTTAGCAACGATTGCATTGGTCTCGCCAGATACATTGGTTGCTTGGATCGACACCTGACCGCTTAGACTAAAAGCGTAGATCGCCGATCCAAAAGTAGTTGTAATATCACCCGTAGTGGTTACCGAGACAGTTCCAGCCCCCGAGATAGATTTGGCAAATATAGCCCCCGCTTCACCCGTCGCCGAAGCAATGTTAATCGTAACCGCACCTTCTTGGCTCGTTGCGTACAATGCCGTTCCTGATGTTGTAGTTAGCGTTCCTGACGAATTGATTGCAACAGCACCTGCACCAATTTGATTCTTAGCGACAATTGCGCCACTAGATCCGGTCACGTTTGCCGTACTTACATCTACGCCGCCGCCTTCACTATAGGCCTTAATGGCAACACTTTCGCTCGTAACAGTTCCCGATGTGTTGACTGTAACAACACTCACCCGGTTTTTGTTTTCTGCAAGAATTGCTACGGTATCACCGTCAACAACGTTAGCATTGACAGTCACCGCTCCGCCTAAACTATAGGCGTGAATCCCTGTTCCACTACTGGTAACATTTCCGGTTGTGATTACGGTGGTCGCGCCGAGATTACCGGTATTCTTGGCAACAATACCGCTTTGTCCTCCCGACACAGTCGTCGCATTGACATTCACGGAACGACCTTTGCCATAAGCTTTGATCGCAGTACCTGACGCATTGCTCGCAATCACCGCTACCGTTGTCACAGTAATCTCGCCCGTTCCTGAAGAACTTGCCTGGATTGCAGTCCCGACCCCAGTGAAAGTTGCTGTACCCGTTAATCCTATCTGCACAGTTCCGTTTCCGACGGCCCGTGCTAATAATATCCCGTCTGCCGAACCTGTGGCACTAAGTTCTCCGCCATTAGGAGCTTGCGTGAACGAAATCCCACCTTGACCTTGAATATCGAAAGCACGCTCTTCTTCTACATTAACCGTAGCTGACCGATCCAAAGAAATTATAATATCAACAGTATCTCGAGCAGATATGCGTTCTCTCGCCTCAATATCGCCGACACAAGTAAAATTTCCTTCGTTCTGACGAGACTCTTTACACTGCAAAGTCCCCGTTGCCCCCATAAACTTGTAGACTTTTGCACCAGAATCGAAAATGAGTCGATAGGCATAAGGCCCCGAAACAAATTCGCGTTCAGTTAATGTCAACTTGGTTCCTGAATCTACCGTTCCTCCAACAGTAATTACATTTATAGATGCCGTTCTTTCATAAATATCAGAAGGAGTTATATCGTTTAAAACGATTGTATGCGTACCAGAAAGATTCCCGCCAATATTGATCGTATCTGAAACTGCTGAACCATCTGCAAAATTGATGTCTAAAGTAATAGTGCCACCTGTGCTGAGACTGCCACTCAAATTTAGCGTGTCCCCGGCCGCGTCGTTCTTCAAAGACAACGTTCCACTAAGTTTCAAGTCATCAACATTCAGTGCTACGGTTTGAGTAGCAAATGCAATTGTCGTGTCTTTAGATACTACAATGTTTTCCCAGTTTATCAGATTTGCTGGATTAAGCGTTAAGGTGCCACCAGATAACGTCAGGACATCAACCGAACTATCTGTACCAGCATCTTCACCGCCATCTAAAGTGATCGCATTGTTGAAAGTGCCTTCAGCAAAAGTAAGTTTATCGACTCCGGCTGATAAAGTGATATTTCCAGAAATCACCACTCCAGAATTAACGAGAATCGTTGTGTTCGATTCATCGTCATCTATAGCCTTCGTTCCTTTCAGCGTACCACCGTTTAACGTAATCGTTACATCCCCGCCTACCGTTCTCGTTCGAATAGCACTTGCTGTTGCCTCAGCGCTAGTTGCTGTAACATCGCCGGAAATAGTCAAAGATATGTCACCCGTACCAGAATTTGCGATGTCTATGCCATGAATATCTCCTGTAACCGCCCCCGCGGTTTCTATCGTTCCATCTCCTGAGCCATTTACAACAGTCCAAATACCGGTTCTCTTTCCGACCACACTGCCACTTTCGTTTATCGTAATCGAGGCTCCATCACTGCCAGCTTGTTCTAAGACGTATATTCCATAGACTGCATTTGCTCCGCTTACCGAAACTGCTCCATCAACTACTATCGTTGAAGAACCCGCTCCGCTATTCGTAACGTGGATACCATGCGTAGCAGCGGTAATGCCAACTGTCGTTACAGTAACAGTACTGCCACTATTCTTGATCAGAACACCTGCGCCACTAGTTGCTGTGATTGTTCCTGAAGCCGTGACGGATGACGAACCTGTTCCGGAATTACTGACAAATATGCCAGATTGAGCTGCTGTGACTGTGTCCGTTGCTGTTACAGAGACATTTCCGTTGCCGGAATTCAGAGCCACGATAGAGTCTTGTGTTCCCTCTACCGAGGAGACATTGATTGTAATTCCGCCATTACCAGCAGTGAAAGCATAGACTGTATCGGCAGCACTGCCCGTATTCTTGATCGTTCCCGTATCCGTGATCGATATTCCCGCATTACCTCCACCATTGGATGAGGCATAGATGGCTTCGTGACCAGCCGCCGTTATGCCCGATGAGGTGAGTGTAACACTTCCCGTTCCGTATGTACCCGCTCTTATTCCTCGAAACGCTGCGGAAATAGTGCCTACTGTGATGACCGTCGAATTGTTTCCCGCTGATATCCAAGAATATATCCCACTACCACTTGACGTAATATCTTTTCCACTGATCGTAATACTACCTGTCGTGTACGCTGTTATCGCCTCTTGACCGTTTGTGTCTCCACCATTCGTAAGGTTTCCTGTCACTGTTAATGTAATATCACCACTACTTGACAGAGCAACCCCCTCTCTTGCCGCTGAACCCGAACCCATGTTCACCGTGAGTGACCCGGTACTGTCGTGATTGACATTTAACAATCTTGTACTCGTACTTGTATTTGATATATGGCCCGATACTGTCACAGAAACATCGCCAGAGCCTCTGGGTTGCCCATACTGAACATAGTTATTGACCCGAATCGCATAGAAGGTAGACGATATAGATCCCGTTACACTGATCGTTATATCGCCGGCTTTGTTTGTCCTAGCATAGATGCCCTCTCCGGCTCCACCCGTCACGTTTATATCTCCTGAGACGTGAGCCGTTATAGAACCACCAGCACCATTCGATTTGGCTGTGATTCCGCGCTTTTGTCCGGAAAGAGATGTCGTGCTAATCGTGATTGCGCCAGAACCGGAATGCTCAACTTCTATTGCATAACCGCGTGGATAAGAAGTTCTCGTCGCCGTTACGGTTCCTGACGCATTTACATTGATTGCGCCTGAACCGGAATTCAACACCTTAATCCCACGTCCTGCTGCCGTTACCGCTCCGGAGGTATTCACTGTAACAGTTCCACCATTCCCTTTCGCAAAGATTGCGGAACTCATCACTGCTGACACTGTCCCGCTGGTAGTTACCGTTACATTGCCTGTTCCTGTGTTTGAGGCATAGATGCCGTGTAGTCCGCCTCGCACAGAATTACTTGTCGATATAGAAACGCTTGAACCGGAGCCAACCGCTTTCAACGCAATTGCACCCGATGGTCTGCTCCCTGTACCTCCGGATTGAGTCGCTGTAACCGGACCACCTGTGCTTATAGAAACATTCCCGGTATTTGCCGATGCGTCGATTGCTACTCCTGCACCCGAGAGTGATACGGCTCCGTTCAAGCTGACCGATACATTGCCACTCCCTGTCGATGTTGCACTAACCGCCCCTGTCGCGCTACCACTGGCGGTGAGACTTCCTCTGCCTTCCAACTGGGTAAGTGTCACATCACCGGAATTACTCATCACGATAGCGATACTCGTGGAAACACTTACAGTTGCAGTACTATCTAGATTTGCTGTTAGAGCCGCTGTTCCCGTTCTGATCATTCGCTCTCTTTGCGTGATGCCACCCCGACATGTATACGAGTTTGAAGGTGACTCAATACAATTTAAAGTTGCGATGGCTCCTACTAGACCAAATGTCTTAGTACTGGGTTCAAATACTATCGTATAGACGTAACCTCCGGACAAAACTGAATTTTCAAACAACGTCAGATTCGCGGAACTTGCATTGCCAGTGACATTTAAAAATGAAATGGGCCCTGTGGACCGGCTCGTCGAAGCACTTGGCGTAATATCATTTACATGCACCACTTTAGCGCTTTCAAGATTGCCTCCGACTCGAATAACGTCCGTAGCGCCCGAGGAAAAATTTACATCAATTTGAATCTTTCCGTTGCTTGTGAAATTGCCTGATAAAGAAAAAATATCGCTCGTGTTGCTATTCTGCAGACTCAAAGTTCCATCTAGTGTTAAATCACTTGTTTGAAGTGTCGAGTTTCCGCTAAAGGAAGCGGTAGCAGTTGACCCAATTAAAATTTGCTCCCAATTAAGTAATCGAGAGGCTGTCAAAGCAAAAGTACGTCCAAAAAATGATAAACCGTCTCCTCCCGCGCCTCCGTCTATGGTAATGTCACCCGAGAAAGATCCTCCTTTAAAATCTAATGTATCTCTACTCGGCCCCAAATCTATAGAAGCCGTAATTACCGCTCCGGTGTTGACTGTTACGATTGCATTATTAAGTATGCCCGTGTCTGAAATTGCTTTACCAATTCCACCAGTTGTGCCAACTGTTGCACCACTATTTAATGTAATCGTAGATCGACCTGCGGTTAAAGTTTTGATGGCTATTCCGGATGTACCACTTGCCGTTATACTTCCGTTCGTAGTGATTGTAATATTTCCACCAGCACTTGCAAATGCATAAACTCCCAAAGTTTCCCCAGTCACTGTTCCAGAATTAGAAACATTGATAAGCGTTTCGTTGGCACCTACTAATGCTATTGCGTTCTTTCCGCTCACAACGGCTGTGGAGTTCGTAATATTTACGTTTACTGAAGAACTTGCCGCCCTTGCTTCTATAGCATAGCCAAAGTCGTTTCCCGACGTTGATACTCTGCCACTGATCACTACCGTCGAAGACCCGCTTCCTTCGTTTTTTAAGTATATACCATCAAAATTTACCGTACTAACTCGATTGACCCCTGCATTCACATGAGCTCCACTTCCTACCGTAATCTTCACGTTACCGTGATTGCTACCTGAACCTGTTACATCTACACCTTTAAGAGCCCATGAACTCGATACTGAAACCTCTCCGTTTACAAGAACATCAATTGTCCCAGACCCATTGCCAACAGCCCAAACCCCTGTTCTGGGGCTATAAGCACTATTAACTGTCAAATTTACGCTACCCGAAGATAAAACATAGGCAGCACGGTTATTAAAACCCCCAACACTGTTTCGAAGCATTCCAGTTGACGACAGTGTTACTGTCCCTGTCGTATTAGAGATAATGCTAACTCCGGCCCTTGAACCTGAAACTGAAGCCAACCGGACATTTACATTTCCACTTCCACTACTTCCAGTGGGGGGATCATTTTTAATGTGAACAGCAATTCCTGAATCTGAATTTCCGGTATAGCTTGTCGAAAGCGTACCTGTCGCGGAGATCGTAATGTTTCCAGAGAGGGAAACGTTCTTCACATACAATGCGGTTTTACTCGCACTGATTCCTGCTAAAGTTATGTTTATCGGGCTTCCGGACGACGATACATTAACCCCAAGACCTGCACCACTATTTGATGTGATATTTCCGCTAGAAGATACTGTTACAGTTTGACTTCCGAACAATGAAAGGGCCGAAACATTTACGGCCCGGCTAGCGGAGTTACTACCCGTATCGTTCACGCCGCTTTTGGTATTTAGATTGAGGCTACCGGATTTCGATTTGGCTACAATTGCGGTGTCTTTACCTGAAACGGCGGAGTTCGTAGTAATAGAAACACTGCCAGAACGGGAATACGCGTAAATTGCTTGCTCGTCTGTTGACGAGATTGCACCCGAAAGACTTATATTGATCGTCCCCGAAGGAATTACCATATAAACGGCTTCATCAACAGCACTAACAGAATTTGCGCTAATAGTGATATTCGAACCACTGTTAGCTTTTACCACAATCCCTCGAGCGTATCCGGAACCAGTAGTGGTATTGGGAGCAAAGCCAGCGATAATACTTCCCTGAGAACTAATGTTAATGTTTCCTGTTCCCGTTGAGTCTACAAAAATCGCGTATGAATCAGCGTCTTTGTGGCCATAAACGGAAACCGTACCTTTAAGACCAAAAGTTAAATTTCCTCCGGTTATAGCCCTTATTCCGTATGAGTCTTCGTTTGCCGCGCACGAATTATTACTCGCGCAACTACTTGTAATTGTGCCGACATTTGTAGCTTGGTTGAAGTTAACCTGCCGTAGACCGTTTAAATAAACCCCTGTTTTTTTCGCAGTCGTAACTCGAGAACCAGTAGACATTGAAAGACTAACAGAAGCCAGCCGAAAAAGATTTACGCCAGCACTAGGTGGATCAGCAACATTAATATGAGTATTAGCTGCTATTGTCCAAGTTACATCTTGTGTTGAGGCGACTGCGTCAGTCAGGGCAAACGTTACTGTTCCCGAACACTCTTTAGTCGACTGATTGCATTGTGCAAAAGCATCCCCTGCCGGAACCCCCGCGGCGACCATCGCTAGCACTGTTAAAACCGATAGGGAACTCTTTGATTTCAAATGTCTAGTTACATCAACCGTCCCACCAACCTGCCCTCCAATGTGTTTGGAGGTTGGGAAATTTTGGTTTGACCTATCAAAAGGTCTATGTTCTTCTGTCCGTGTACCGGAACAATTATTGGATTCCATGAGCAGTTAACCTCCTATACAGACTAACTGCGACCTGAAATTTTATGGGGGGGGGGCATTGAAGGAACTCTAGGAGGCATAAGGATGAATGGGTAACGACTATACTATAGTATAATTATTGAATGTATAGGGAATTATAGATGCATCAATGCAAATAGGTAGTGTAATGACAAGTCTGGAAATTGAAGTTTGGAGAAATTATGACAACCAACCCGATACATCTCCCTCAACTTGTAACCGATGACGCAATCCATACGATATGTTATTCCAACAAACTAGCACTGTTAGTTCTCAAAATTTGGATTCTACTCGACCGCACCTATATATACTCCAGTATGTCTAGCCTGTACCACAATCGTGTTCTCGAACTAGCTGCTGGAATACCGCATCTAGGACATTTAGATGAACCACATGGCTCATCTGAAAAAGTGTCACGTGTTTGTGGGTCGACCGTAAGAGTCGATTTAAAACTTTCAGACTCCAAGGAATCGATTACTGAAATCGCAGTGTCGCCAAAAGCATGCGCTTTGGGGCAGGCCACAACTGCGATTCTAGCTATGAACGCAATCGGCGCAACACCGGACGAGATCCAATCCGCTCGCGATTCGCTTCGCGCAATGCTTAAAAATGGAGCGCCGCCTCCAGTGGGAAAATTTTGGGAACTCAGACATCTACAAGCCGTTGCAGATTATCCCGTTCGTCATACCTCGACTATGCTGGCATTTGATGCTGCTGTTTCTGCCCTAGAACAAGCTCTAAAGTGAGGTCGTTCAATTATGCAAATTCTAGGTAAATTTGTCCCCTTTTCCTTTAATTTTTTCTAAATAAAATGGCGATTATATATTTGACTAAACATCGAATTTGGCTAAACAGAAGACGGTCTACCCAGATTTAGACCCGTCTACGGATACCTCTAGAAGAAGACTGCTTACATTTCTGTAGGGAATTATATAAATTGGCCTGAACAGCCCAAAAGTCCGAGATCACTGTAGTATCGACAATTATATAGAGAACTAGTAATGGCAGAAAATCAGTCTCTGTACACCTGAAACACCAAAAGTCATGGTTGTCCTATCCATAAACCTGTCTCTGATAACGTATGTCGAGTCGTTCGGCGTGACTTATCAATTTCTCCCAATTCTTAGCATTGCGAATATTGAAATTATCATCAATATCGACGGTAGCACGAATTGGAACAGGTCGTCCATCTAATAATGCTTCTATCGAAACAAGCTCTCCACTACAGACTGTTTCGCTAATTCACAAGGCTGCCTGTTCAGTCCATCAAGTCGTTATACACTTCTAAACGATCTTGAATCTCCGACTGGCTAAACGCTCCTAAAGTGTCACAATAATCAACGAAACTATCAAGTAAATCTACATTTGATCTGTGACGTGCAGAAGGTCCCGAACTGTATTGCTTAGAACGAAATCGCGTTGAATAATGGTAAGTTGCCGTTCCTGAACTATTCCGAGGTGGTATTAAATTGTCGTGTATTGGTTTTCTACTTTGATACCCCACTCCGCTCGACGTATCGCCGCGGGATTTAATGCGCTCGCTGTGCTTGTTGTACTGCGTTAAATCCATTTCCTGTATTTTCATATTGTCTAGATTATACAGTCCACGCGCAGCTCCGTTTGTCTTAGGACGATCTCTTTAGTCTTCGCCGACTATCACGTCAGGTTTGTTGTAGTCGTCATATGCCAGCATTCCTCCAGTACCTGAGAGTAACAAGATTATAGATAGAACAATAAACGGCTCCCGCATTTTCGAACTCGATAGAAGACAATTGAGTGCAATTAATTATTGGCGATGACAATCGCGACAGTTAGGGCGCAAGCCGCTATTACTGCGCATAGAATACCGATCCATATATTCATCGAGTCGTGCGTTGACTTCACCGTTTTCTCTACGGACTCATACTTCGCACCTAATGCTTCAAAGTTTGCCTTCGTGACAGCTTCGTGATTCTCGTGACGTTGTTTACTGTCCTCGAGAATGCGCTCAGTATCCTTACGTTGGCGCTCCTCCATTCCCTGGAGGTATTCCTTGAGATCAAAGGTAATTTTTGGATTCTCGGACATGTCACTTCCCCTTCAATTTGATTCCTAGATTATATATAAGCCAAGTTGCACTCAAGTGCAACAAAAAATTGCGGGATAGGAATTTACCGAGTTTGTTTAACATCTAGCTATTCCGAGGGCATTAAGTTCCATGATAACAACTCCAAGGGTTAAAGGGCAACTATTTCAAGAGCTCAAGCAAATTAGGATTTTCACTAATCACTATGAGAACCGCAAGGACAATCCAGCCAAAGGTAACACGATCGGTCAGACTATTCTGCTTTTTTTGTACGCGACTGTGATCGCGTTGATTGGCTTCCTTCATTTCTATAAATACATCCTCATGAACGAATTTCTCCTCTGACATTGCAGTTACTCCAAAGAAAAGATCAAAAACACTGGTGTGTCGCTAATACCTCCTTTGGAAACAGTTTTTATTGGCGTTTATATATTTAACTACACAAACTATCGAATACGTGGTGTAATACAAACATGTCCTCTCGGAGTCATTAGAACTCTAGAGCAACCCGCGCTCTGCACGAAGGTTGCACATAAAGCAATCAATGAGAGACTAGCGAAAGATCGCTGGCTGTATAATCACCTCCTAGAACAAATCAACAAACACTACGATACCACGAAAGAGACGCTAGGTTTTTTCGATTGCTGTGCGAAGTTGAAAACGTTACGCGAAACGGATACTGAACTAGCAAAGTATAATGTATCTTCGCAACGTTTCGTATTGTAGCGCTTATGTAAGGCGTTCAAGAGATTTTATAAGAAAGAAGGCGGTAAGCCTATGTTTAAAGGATTAAATCGAAAGATTCGATCGCTAGAGACGGACAGTTTCAGGATACTGCCAAACAACAAGATAAAGATAAAGGGATTGCCGGGTATTAAGGTCAGAACAATTCCCGAAGGCAAGATCAAGTTGGTTCGTATAGTAAAGACGGCGCTACGTGTAACAGTCTAGTTCGTTGTAGAGCAGGTTAAAGAAGTTGTTCCGTCGAATGCTCCAATAGTCGGTATAGATTTGGGTATCAACTCTCTGGCGGTATTATCGGACGGCACGGAGATTGGTGGTCGCGTTCGCGAACATTCGAAGAACAAGGCATCGCAAAAAGACTTACACCTGCAACCGCGCAAGTGTAAAACAGGAAATCACAACAAACCCAAAACGAAGGGCAGTAACGCACATCACGCGGTGAGATTCGCTTTGGCGAAGGAGCATGAACGTGTGCAGATTAGAGTACGGAATGCGTTGCATAGGATTTCGCGTGAGATCGTGAACAAACATCCGAATATAGCGATAGAAGACATTACAGATACCTAACATGGTAAAGAACAAGAAGTTGTCGCAGCGTATATTGAGACTGTTGCGAAACTCGTTACTCGTTCGAATTTCTAAGAATTGCAATTAACCTGGATCGCCAACTTCCTTATTCTAGGGCCATCTTGCTGACGAAACTTCAAATTTTTATAGATATTTTTCCAAACTTTGTATTTCGCAACAGTTTCATATTAGAACAAGGGTGGGGATACTTGAAGACTAAGCTTGCCTACAAGTCGAAAGAGACTGGGGGTGAAGTGATTCAAGTGTCTGCGCGAAACACGAGCAGGCCGTGTTCTGGATGTGGTAGTGTTAAGGAGTCTCAATCACTTTCCGAACGCGTTTAGACGTGTTCGGAGCGCGGTATTGCGATCAATCGTGATCTGAATGCCGCTATCAACATTTCAAGGCGTGCAGAGTAGCGTCGGTCGGGTGGTGACCTAGTCGCCGAGTTCGGAAGTGTTTTATCCTGCAGGGGCAGTGACTTAGATCGAGCTTCAAGTTCTGTTTGGGGTAATGCCTTTAGAACCAATAAAGATATAATGACTGTGTAGACATCTATATAATCGTCAATAAAATCTGTTATCGGAAACCTAAATCGCAGAAATCTGACCATTTCACTTTTAACTACTTAATTCTTATCCGTTTCATATTGAGACTGTTGCGAAATAGATTTGTCGCGATAACTTACCTTGAATATTGACAGATTGGCTGGTAAAATGTGGGAGTTTGGCACCTAAAATCATGAAAAATTCGAAATTATCGGAAACTGCGATTCCGTTTGTGTATTTCGGAACAGTCTCGTATTGCATTTTTCAATTTCTTTATCTTTAGAAAGGGGCGTTTTCTCATGTCTCAAAAACAAAACCTGCGTTCTCGTGTGATATTCGCGCTGTTGAAAGTATACAAATCGACGTTGTCGCCTTTGTTTTATGCAATTGGCGTTCGATGTCGATACGAGCCGTCGTGTTCTGTTTATATGGCGAAATCCATATCAACGCACGGAGTTTGGACTGGAAGTTGGTTAGGATTAGCGAGACTAACGAGGTGCCACCCTTTAAATGAATGTGGAAACGACCCAGTTCCGGAGAAACTTAATGACGGACACCCTCTTCTACCTTGGAGGTACGGAGACTGGTTTATCATAAAACGGGCTCCCTCAAATGAAAATGATACCGATGCGACGACTGCGGGTAACGACGAAACGAGTATAGAGAATCCATCATGATTAACGTTACTTTTCCAGACGGTTCCAGACGAGAGTTCGAACCGGGTGCTTCTCCATTTGAGGTAGCTAAGTCCATCTCTAGCGGACTTGCCAAGAAAGCGATCGCTGCCAGAGTCAATGGCGAGCTATACGATCTTAAACGCCCCCTTGATGGTGATGCGGAAGTGACTATTGTCACAGTAAATGATCCTGAAGCCCTTGAATTGATTCGTCATGATGCTGCGCACGTACTTGCTCAAGCTGTCCAATCACTTTTTCCAGGTACCCAGGTAACGATCGGACCAACTATTGATGATGGTTTCTACTACGATTTTGCGAGAGACGAGCCGTTTTCGACCGATGATTTCAAAGCGATCGAACGGAAAATGTTACAAATAGTCGATGCTAATCACGAAATTGTCCGTGAGGTTTGGAAAAAAGAGGACGCGATCGAAACTTTCAAATCAATCGGTGAAAATTATAAGGCCCAAATTATTGATGACATCATTCCACTTGGCGAACCAATCACCGTGTATCGACAAGGCGATTGGTACGACCTCTGTCGCGGACCTCACTTACCGTCCACTGGCAAGCTACCGAAAGCTTTCAAACTGACAAAATTAGCGGGGGCGTACTGGAGAGGTGACAGTAAAAATGAAATGCTCCAACGCATCTATGGTACCGCATGGCTGAACAAGGAAGACCTCCAATCTTATCTAACCCGACTAGAAGAAGCCGAAAAACGTGACCACCGAAAACTCGCAACTCAGCTTGATTTGTTCCACTTAGATGGGGAAGCCGCCGCAGGTTCTGTTTTCTGGCATCCTAAAGGCTTTCAAGTATGGATTGAAATCGAGTCCTATATCCGACGTATGCTCAGTAAGAATGGTTATAACGAAGTTAAATCTCCGCAACTCATGACAGCGTCGCAATGGGAGAAATCAGGTCACTGGGGCAAATTTCGCGAAAACATGTTTGTTGTCCCCGACTTTATTCCGAGTGGTGAAGGAGAGGTAACTGTTCCAGAAAGTGCCAAACTAATGGCATTGAAGCCGATGAACTGTCCTGCCCATGTTGAAATATTCAAAACCGGTCAAAAATCGTATAGGGATTTACCTATCCGATTCTCGGAATTTGGCTGCTGTCACCGGAACGAACCTCACGGTGCTTTGCACGGCATATTACGAGTCCGACAATTCACGCAAGATGATGGTCATATATTCTGTCGAGAGAACCAGATCGTTTCTGAAACAGTTAAATTTTGTCAGTTACTTCAGACAATTTACGGCGACTTTGGTCTTAAAGACATAGCCGTAAAACTTTCGCTTCGTCCAGACGTTCGTGCTGGGGCTGATGAAACATGGGATCGGGCAGAGAAAGATTTAGAAGAAGCCATTAAATCAACTGAGTTACCTTACGAACTACTGCCAGGTGAAGGAGCATTCTACGGACCGAAACTTGAGTTTCAATTGACGGATGCCATTGGCCGTATTTGGCAATGTGGCACTTTTCAGCTCGATTATGTCTTACCTGAAAGACTTGGAGCAGAGTATGTCGGTGAGGACGGACAAAAACACCGACCCGTTATGCTTCACCGAGCCATTCTTGGAACTCTCGAGCGATTTATCGGGATATTAATTGAAGAATACGCGGGAGCTTTCCCGTTCTGGTTGGCACCTGTTCAAATTGTCGTCGCAACTATTACAAATCAGTCTGACGATTACGCAAACGAAGTTGGAGCGAAACTACGTGATGCTGGGCTAAGAGTTGAAGTCGATATAAGAAACGAAAAAATTAACTATAAGGTTCGGGAGCATCTCTCCAACAAAACACCGGTTATTGCTGCAATCGGACTAAGAGAAGTCGAAGATCGTACTCTTACACTTCGTAGACGAGGTGAAAAAGAGCAAACAACCGTTACACTTGATGAAGCCGTTGAGTTATTCAAGCAAGAACGTTTGGCACCAGACCTTCGATAGATTATTGACTGGGAAAATGGAATTATGCCCATTAGGAAAGACCCGACCGTTTCGAAAGACTCGTCACTTGAAAGAACCAACAAATTCAGTCCAGTGTTTAATAGGGACGGGCTTATTCCTGCAATAGCACAGGATGAGAAGACGGGTGAAGTGCTAATGCTTGCATGGATGAACGACGAAGCTCTCAAACGAACGCTATTGACCCGGCAGGTAACGTATTGGTCACGGTCGAGAAATAAACTCTGGGTTAAAGGGGAAACGTCAGGTCACACGCAAGAATTGGTATCGCTACAGACTGACTGTGACCAAGACACATTATTACTGCAAGTACGGCAGACCGGTGCAGCTTGCCATACTGGCGAAAGATCGTGCTTTTACCGAAGCCTCGATATAAAAAACGAAGAGTTAGCAAGCGACTAATTGCATGAGGAACACACTAACCGAAACATTTGCGAAACACAAAGTTTGGAAAAATATCTACAAAAATTTGAGGTTTTGGTGACTGGAGCAAAGGGCGATCTAGTAGACACTCTCAGATTGTCGGGGAATTTCACAGAATAAATAGAGAGTTGTTAGACTCGTTTCATTTTCTGTATAGGAGTTTACCAAACCTGCACTGCTTGTCGGGAAGAATATTATGAAAGTTTAAAAAACAAAGAGAGTGTCTACTTGAAAGACTTTTTCTCTAGATGGCCCTAGAATAAGGCATTTGAAGATCATGTTTGAGTTCCTATCATCTAAATTCGAACTATTAACGAGTTTTGCAACAGTCTCTATATTATTGCGACACAAAAATCTTCTCAGGATTCATGATTCCGTTAGGGTCTAAAGCGAATTTGATTTTCTCCATTACGTCAACGGCACCGCCAAGTTCTTGTCTCAGAAACTCGCGTTTCCCACGTCCTATCCCATGCTCTCCCGAACATGTTCCCTCCATAGAAATGGCTCGTTCAACTAACCGCTGATGCAAAGCATCTGCTTTTTCAAACTCATCTTTGTCTCCTTCTCTCGCACAAATAGCTAAGTGAAAATTTCCATCGCCTACGTGACCTAGGATTGGAGAAAACAAACCAGTTTCCTCAATATCTGCTTTGGTTGACATAACGCAATCTGCTAGCCGAGATATCGGTACACATACATCCGTCCACCACTGCCGCGTACCGGTTGCATAGGCTGGAATTGACAGCGCGACGTCGTGTCGGGCTTGCCAAAGAGCATTGCGGTCTTCCTCCCGCTCCGCCCATTCAAATCCTTTTGCTCCATTGAACGTCATTATCTCTCTTACAGATTCGACTTGTTCATGCGTACTTGCGGGTGATCCGTGAAACTCTAAAAACAAAGTGGGGTTCTCAACAAGATTTAAGTTTGACGTATGGTTTACGGCGCGAATCGTTTGCTCGTCTAGAAATTCAATACGCGCCATTGGGATTCCTGCTTGCAGGGTTTCTATTACCGATCGGATGGCCCCTTCGAAATTATCAAACGCGCAAACCGCTGATCGAATAGTCTCAGGTATTCCATGCAATCTGAGCGTAAGCTCGGTAATAATTCCAAGTGTTCCTTCAGAACCTACGAATAGACGCGTCAAGTCATAACCAGCTGAAGATTTTCTTGCTCGTTGAGACGTTCGAATTATCTCCCCTGAGGCCGTAACGACTTGGAGGCTAAGCACATTATCTTTCATTGTGCCATAACGAACGGCGTTCGTCCCAGAGGCTCGCGTTGAGGCCATTCCGCCTAAGGTTGCATCTGCACCGGGATCAATTGGAAAAAACAGCCCCGTGTCTCTGAGGTAGGCATTAAGTTGCTTGCGGCGAACGCCGGGTTGTACGACCACATCCATATCGTCTGCATTTACCGTTAGAATATCGTTCATTTGAGACAGATCAACTGTGACACCGCCATGAATAGCGTGGATGTTGCCTTCAAGTGATGTGCCGACTCCATAAGGGATAATCGGCACGTCGTGCTGAGTACAAATTTTAACTATATTTTGGACTTCTTCGGTTGTATTTGGAAAGACAACGATGTCAGGGGGGATGCCATCGAAATGAGAAATGTCCTTTCCATGGTCGGCGCAGATTCCTGCAGACCGCGTTACACGGTTCGAAAAATGGCTCAAAAGGGTTTTCCAAACTTGGTCGATACTGGTCATCTTAGCTACCTTGCAGATCGCGATTAAACTAGCACATTTTTAAGAAAGTCAATGTAATTTCGCCTTGATCTAAACTTGTTTCAAATGCCGTCATGCGACATTGCATCAAAAGTCGAACTTATGTACGTGAGACTGTTGCGAAACTCGTTACGTACTCGAATTTCGATAATTTGCACTAAATCTGGATCACCAAATGCCTTATTCTAGAACCATCTATTCGCTTGAATTCAAACTTTTGTAGATATTTTTCCAAACTTTGTATTTCGCAACAGTTTCTTGATGTTCTTGTAACTGTTTTGGCTAATCGAAATCTGACCTTAGTTAGTCCGAGTTCTTAAATGTCGCATATCCTCGAAAAGCAGAGACAATGAGGATGTGCGTGATTCTAACGCCTAGAATCAGATTATATCCTAATAGGTCTAAAGCGTAGACACTTTGGCCTTCCTAGTATCCGGTACCCCTTTCCAATCAAAGCGGGTCGTTTAAGACAAAATTCAAGCCAACGCTCTATTCCCGATTGATTGGCAAAGGTATGCTACAACAAGAAGCCTATTTACATTTTATACTGAATCGTTTTAGATCATTAGTATTACCGCGATAACATTTACGGAGTGCGCTGTGAATCAGAAAACAGAGATGCCTATTAACGACAAACCTATCAGTAAATGGTTAGGTCAAATTCTAAATGAACCCGCCTTTAAACTAGGCGAAGTCCTTATGAGTGTTCGTTTACTCATGGGCCTTTTGTTCGTTCTTATCGCCGTAGCCACAGGTATGACTCTTCACTGGTTTGATCGACTCGATAAACTAGTTGAAGGTCAAATACAGTTACAGAATCTATTGCTGGAACACACTTTGACAGATCATTCAAAAAAATCTTGACTAATGCTGTGATTAAGATCGAGACGTTCAACTGTTCGAGCAAATCAAGAAACATTGTTTGACGTGATTATCGATTCTAACAGCGAAGCAATATCAAAATCTACAATCTTCTCTCACCTACGATTAGAATGAGTTATATTTAAACAGATCATCGTTATTAGGACTAAGACTTGCCTCATCTACTAATGGCAAATTGCGTAAGTAAGAAAATTGTAAACTCTCGATTCAACGAGAAATTTCCTGTTTTTTAGTACAGACCGTTACCAGTCTGAAATCCTCTACCTTTACCAGTTTGTGCAGTTCTAGCGGGTTGAACTCGTGTTCCTATTAAGCAAAATCCAATTAAGTGTAGATTAGAAGGAGCTACTTCATTGAAGTACTTTTTCTTGAAACTTCCATTCTATGATAGTATATAGAAATTTTGGTGCTAGAATGTTGTTTCCTACTCCCTTATGGTTTACAAGCACAATTTTTTGTACCCATTTCGCGGTAAACCAGTCACAGATGACTAACTAATGGAATTAACGTAATCGCGAAACCTCTTGAATTATGGAAAGACAGAAAACGTCTACATTCGTGCCACAAAGGACTAAAAAGTCGCAACCAAAACGGCAGTAAGGTATGAATACTTTAATAAAATTAGTTGAAAAGCAAGGTTTAACCGACCGAATTTTTACGGATCGCCAACTCTCCAAGATTATTGATGGAAGCGATGCCCGGCGCTACAGCCTAGTCAACAGAGCACTAAAAGAAGGTGTGCTAGTTCGACTGAAACGTGGACTCTATTGCATGTCACCGTCAATAACAAGAGAAGAATTCATTCCCCATCCTTTCGCAGTAGCCCAAGCGATGCAAACACTAAGTTACGTTTCCTTTGAGACCGCACTTGGATTCCACAGATGGATTCCAGAAGCTGTTCACACGACCGCTAGCGTAACGCCAAAGACTAAGTCCATTGTTCACAATCATAGTATGCTTGGTCGACTAAGTTTTACTCCCTTGGCGATAGAAAAAACTCATTACCTTGAATCAGTTGTTCGACATAAGATTAGGCAACACGTGACTCTAATTGCCTCTCCGCTACGAGCTCTAATGGATTTGGTTGAGAAGAGGAAACAAAAGTGGGAAGGCATTGGATGGATCGAGGAAGGGCTGAGAATAGAAGATGAAGACTTTCTGACCTTGCGTCTAAGAGATTTTGCTAGCCTAAAGGGAGTTTACAAACACCTGTCAACAAAAAACTTTCTGAAGAATTTTGAAATTGCCGTTTTCGAAGTAAAGCAACGGTACAGAACCTCTAGAAGAGCGCAGGAGTTGCAATCCAATGATTGACATCATTCAGGATAGATTGAATAGATATGTTCTAAAATCAGACGAACAAAAAGACAAAGCGGTCAGGGAGATTGTCCAAGAAATTGTGATTTTTGCGCTTGCTAAAGCAAATTTTTTTGAGGTTGCTCTGTTCAATGGTGGAACAAGTCTTAGAATACTGCACGGACTTTCTCGATTCTCAGAAGACCTTGACTTTGTTCTGAAACACACCAATCCGGATTTTCGGTGGGAAAACTATCAAAATGACGTTCTAGATACACTTTTGACGTTTGGGATAAGATCCGAACTAAAGCCAAAAGGTCGTATGGATGATCGTGTCCGCAAAGCTTTGCTAAAGGATAACTCAGTAACTGAACAGATTGACTTGTCTTTTGTTAATCGGGATCCTAAGCAAAAAATTCGGATAAAACTTGAGATCGACGTGTACCCGCCAAAGTTAGCGGGAAGCACAGAAACATTGTTGGAATTTCCGATAGACCATATGTTTTCTCGTCTAGATTTAGAGACTAATTTTGCTTCGAAAATTCACGCACTTCTTTGTAGATACTACCTCAAAGGTAGAGATTGGTATGATTTTTCTTGGTACGTTCGTCAAAAGGTTACACCAAACCTTCCTTACTTGAACGAAGCCCTAAAACAACAAGGTCCTTGGAAAGATGTTAACGACCTAGAAATCGATTTTGATTGGCTTACGGGAGAACTATCTAGAAAGATCAGAAGCATTGACTGGAAGCGAGCAAAAAACGATGTACAAGTATTTCTGTACTCGGATAGCCTTGACTCCCTGCACTTGTGGGATAAAAAATTCTTTGATGCGAAACTCAGCAAGTTGATAGAATACTCCGTCGGAAACTAATGCCCGTCAAATTCTTTCTTATTCAATTGTCCCAAAACTGTTTCCTCCATATGGAATTGTTGCAGAGAATTATAACAAACTCAGCTCCGATAGGGGCGAGAATCTGCATATTTCGGCGGATTCTCAAACGGAAACTCCATTATGCAACAGTCTCAACTTGTATATTTTTTGAGAGTAACGCAAAACTTACTATTTCGTTATTCAACTGGATCGGAAGTTTTAATCTCAGTTTTGTGATAGCGCGGTTATAGTAGGGTGCCAAACAATCTTCTTCTGCAAAGCGGCTAGAGTACAGGAAACCGTCTACTATCGGCATATTTTCAAACACGAATCGCGAAAAATGTTGCCCTTCCGAATGATCAGAACTTCTTATAACATCGGTTGGAACACCGAAACAAGTGGCTTTTCCCTTAGTTTAATCAAGCAAATTCAAAACTTGAGAGGACTCGCATGAAAATGAGACTACCGACTTACTAGAGAAACTCTCAGGATGCAACATCCTATCTGGATTAATATCAAATCTATCTCGAACGATCGATTCGTAAATTGCGGTGCCGATAGTTTTAGCTCCGTACGTTATGAGACTGTTGCGAAATAGATTTGTCGCGATTACTTACCTTGAATATTGACAGATTGGCTGGTAAAATGTGGGAGTTTGGCACCAAAAATCATGAAAAATTCGAAATTATTCGGAAACTGCGATTCCGTTTGTGTATTTCGCAACAGTCTCGTTATATTAGGCGCGAAAGTTTCATTTTTTTATGCTTTATGTCTGCAAAGTATCCGAACCGACTTGGTCCTGCCCCAGATTTCATTGGATAATCCTCGAAATCTGAGTGAAACACCCTCACAAAATTCTTTACGCTCGTCCGAACAAGCAATCCACCAAATAGATCAACTATATCAGTGACGCTAGGATTACTAACTGATGTCAAATGTCCTACGAGGCTGACTGCTGTAAGTTTCGCCATTAGAAATGGTTTCCACGTTCTAGGCTATCCTTTGTTTTCTCGAGTAGATCAATACACTCTGGAATTGTATCTTCGACAATAGCTTTTCTCAGTTGGTCAAGAGGGGTCGGCGTATCACTTCCATAGTAGAAGGTAGAGCTCAAGAAAAATTGTGTCTGGTTTTCGTTACCTCTGAAGCTGCCCACAAAAGCCTTGATTGCCAATTCTTCCGTTATGCCCTCCTTTTTCATCTGTTCAATGTATCGGTAATCTACTGGTTCAACTTTCTTTCTGGATTCGGCTGCACGTCTTTTGACTTCCTCTGAAGTTAGATACACAACATCAACATACTTAGTAAAGTCTACCCCCTCCAGAACCTCTACTCCTTCCTGTTTTTCAACAACCAATGATTCCTTTTGGGAACTCGGCCCGGGTTCAGAAATTTGAATTTCGGTTGAAGTTATTGATCCATTGTCTAAGGGCACTCTTCGATTCTCCCATCTGAATATTCACCTTTATAGAATACCTAACCTTATACTATTTTCCCTAGATTAGCAATTGTTTGCATTGGTTCATTGACTACGAAATTTGTTCCCCTAGAAAAAAGGGAAGATCGTTCATGCTGATCATGGAATCCAATCAAAAAACACTACCAAGACCATCTAATCCCTGTCGAGAGATAGGTTGAATCTCGTTTCTCGACACCACCTTTCAAACTAGTCTTGAATGCCGCTTGTCCAAACCACGCTGAAGTCGGAGATAATTCAACCTCACCTCCGAATCCTATTTCCGCTAACACTGTTCCCTTGCTGTCTGAGAAGGTTTCTGTTGCGAAGGTGATGTCCCATGAGTCTAATGTATCTATGTATAAATTTGCAAGTCCATAGAATTGATTGGCATCGCTCTTATACTCTATTCTTGCTCCCCCTCTTAATGTCAAGTTTGAATCCCCTCCAAAATCTACTGACTGCCCTCTTGCTGTTGTGGTATTTCCTCCATCAACGTTACCCCAGTTCAGTTGCCCGCTGTATAGAAGCGTGTATTCATCATTGATTGAGTATCGTTTTCCGACCTCTGCACTGAGAAGCATTGCCGTAGACTCATGACCATCTAGTACTGTTCCAATACTGTTACCCACTTCGAAATCCGCTGAAACTTGATTGTATTGAAGTTGGGTATCAACGTAGGTTCCATCCTTCATATAAACAGTTGCTGTTCCTCCAATTCCAAAACCTTTTGCCGTATATGTTCCGGCAACGTTGAAAGCCGACACATCCACTTCCATACTATTGTATTGAATAGTTGCACCATAAACGACCGTACCGAAATCATTTTTGGTTGTCGCTAGATCATACCCTATCTGGAAACCGGTGTTTGACGACTCATATTCTGCTGAACCTTCACGAGCTGTGCCGTAACCATTATTCCTAGAAAATACTCTGCTCCAGTAAGGGGCATTAGAGTCTGCGGTTCGACGCTCATACAGAGTCGGCGCTCTTGTAAATCCATCGAGCAAAGCAATCGGTGTAGCCACTAACATGACACTACTGGCAGCGTGTTTCCTTCTGACCGAGAAAGTTGTATCCGTACTATTGAAGGTCAGTTCGTAATCGTAAGCCCCTGATGATTGCGGATTCCGCATAATTTCAAATGCCGACGCTGAAGCTGTTCCAGACACATCTACAATGACAATAGCCTTGTCTTCTTCACCCCCTGTCTGTGTAGAAACATCTCTGATATCCAGCTGTGTTGTCCCGGTAACATTGTTAACGATATTGACTAAGTCTGCTGACCCTGTATAGAAATTTGCATCCAGCTTAATGATCCCTCCTCCGACGAGGTTTGACCGGAATGTTACTCCGTCTTGGACAGTACCATTTTGAAGAGAGACCGTTCCTTTAAGATCAAAGTCCGTCGCATCCACATGATTATCAGACCCACTGAAACTTACTGTGGCTTGATTACCAACTACGATCTTTTCCCAGTTCAACCATCGTTCTTGTGTCATAGTTGCTGAGAATGTACCTCCATTAAACGTCAAAATGTCCTCAGGTTGCGTGTTTCCACTATCATCCCCTCCATCTAGAATTGAGGTTCCAAATGTCGGTTCGGCAAAAGTTAGGGTATCAACTCCTGCTCCCAACCTAACTGCTCCGGAGATTGAAGCTCCCGAATTTACATTCACAACTGAAGCGCCCTCATCGTTACGAATAGCGATTGTTCCTGTAATAACAGCTCCTGAATTTAGAGTGATATTGGTCGCTCCTCCGTCAGTCAGTGTGTCGATGGCCGCACCTTGTGTTCCTCCTGTGACTGCGCCTGCTAGCGTAATGGTTATGGCTCCCGTTCCACTGTTCTGAGCATGTATAGCGCTCGCACTCTGACTCTGAACCGTTCCATTCAACATAATTGACGTAGGCCCTGAGCCATTGTTTATCGATCGTACTGCGTGGTGAACCCCAGATACATTGTTCGCAGAAATAGTTACGCTTGTAACATTCGCTCCGGCATTAACGTTTATGCTTCCCGCGTTCACATTTGCGTTACCAACGGCAGTTGCCGTAACTGTCGCTGAGGTGGTCACAGCTATTGTTCCACGACCGAGATTTTCTACATCCAAGGCAACAGATCGACTTCCAGTGACATTACCTGTGGTTGTCACACTAACGTTACCGGTTCCGCCAGCATTCTTAGCGACAACACCTCCCGAAACAGAAGTCGCGTTGACTGTAATACTCCCGCTGGTCGTCGTAGCATCAATCCCTACCGTTCCTCCGGTGGTTGATCCCGTGGCATTGATCGTTACCGAGCCGTTCGTTCCGGTATTCTTTGCAACGATTCCATTGCGTCCACCTGATGTCGTAGACGCATTAACGCTGACTTGTCTGCCACGACCTTCCGCTTCAATCGTTATTCCAGCTGCATTACTCGCAACGACATTTGCTACAGTTATTGTTACATTGCCGTTTCCAGTGGATGTTGCCTTTATCGCAGACCCGGCTCCGGTTAGAGTCGCAGTACCCGTTAACTGAACTGAAATCGCTCCGTTCCCCGTGGTTGAGGCTAGAATTACACCGCTGGCTGTTCCAGAAGCCGTTAAGGCTCCTCCATTGGCTTCTTGGGTAAACGTAACCGATGCTTTTCCGGACATAGATATAGCAACATCGGAACTCACGGAAACCGTTGCCGATCTAGTAAGGTTAGCGACCAGATTCTCATTTCCGCGGGCAATGATATTTTCTAAACCTGTGATAGCACCAGAACAGTTAAAAGTTCCTACAGTCGACGTTCCTTGACAGTTAGTTACTCCTGGCACTCCAAGCAGTCTGAACGATTTGGTATTGGAATCAAAACTCAGTGTGTAGACGTACCCTCCTGACCGAATACGAGTTGGATCTAGAGTCAATGCATTTGAGGTGACTGTTCCGGTAACAGTAAGAATAGAGATTGGGTTTTCTGTTCGATTCGAATTATTAGAAGGCGTAATGTCTCTTACGTTTAACTGTTTTCTACCTGTCATATTGCCTCGAACGGTGATTGTATCCGAGGCACCGGTTGCGAAATTAACGTCGACAGCAATAATTCCTTTTACGTTGTTTCCTAGTGTGGTCAGATTCCCTGTCGTTATCAAGCGATCACTCGTGTCACCATCTTGGAGTGACAAAGTTCCAAGAAGGCGAAGTTCCTCAGCAGTCACTGTATTGGATGCGTTGAATTTAAGTGTTGCACCGCTTACGACAGTTATTCGTTCCCAATTTCTTAAATTGGTCGCGACTGCCGTTACGGTTCCCGAACTGAATGTTAGACTATCAATCGAACGATCCGTAGATGCATCTTCACCGCCATCTAAACGGATTGACGAGTTAAACTTCGTACTATTAAAGGTCAGCTGATCTGCACCTCCACCCAGTTCTACATCGCCTTTAAGCTCGGCAGTATTGTTGACGGTGATTACGGAAGAACCGTTGAGATTTTTAATAGATTTTTGTCCTCCTATATTTCCTCCATTGATGACTATTGTCGTAGTTCCACTGCCTGCTTTGGTATTAATGGCAAAACCTTGATCTCCAGATGTGATATTTCCTGAAATTGTGATTGAAACATTACCTTGCCCCTCCACAAAAGCTCTTATGCCGTCCGTTTGTCCGGTGATCGCGCCCGACGTTACAATCGAGATGGATCCTGTTGTTGTGGTTTTCGTTTCAACGCCGTGTTTAGCTCCAGTGACTCCGGCGAGAACAAGGTCAATATTATCTCCGGAATTGATAACCTCAATACCCGAGAATGCCCCTGCATTTGCCGTTGAACGCACGAGTTTAGTTGCTGTGGCTGTAATCGTTCCCGTGTTGGTATGATTGATGAAAATACCTCGTTTTTTACCCGTCACTTGACCGACATTCAGTAGAACGGCACCAGAGCCTGTCTTGTTGACATGAACACCATCCCCTCCGACACCGGTGACATTGCCTGTAGCATTTACGGTTACTCTAGCACCACCTTTATCGTCGATAAATACCCCGTTATGCCCACTTAAACTGCCATTACTCCCAACTGCAACGGATACAGCGCCACCGCTAGCATCATTATTGAGAAATATTCCAGCATGCTTATCGCCTAATCCATTAGCTGTAACCGCTCCATTTGCTACTACGGTAATCGCGCCGCCAGAGATATTTCGAACATCAATCCCATTAGTGCCAGCATTGAGCGCTGAAGCAGTAACTGAGACTCCACCTGTGCCTCTATTCAAAGCGTAGATTGCGGTCGCACTGCTTCCTGTTACAGTTCTGCTTGCCGAAACAGTGACTGATCCTGTTCCCGAACTTTGATTGACGGCCGTAATTCCACTTTTTCCGCCAGAGACAGTTCCGGTTGTGCTTACTGTCACACTACTACCCGACCCCCTAGCTTCAATCGCCGTTGCACTGGTATTATTTGCATTGACTTGAAATGCTCTAACGCTGACCGCTCCGGTTCCAGAAGAAAACGCCCGCACCGCTGTTCCGGAACCTTGTAGATTGGCCGTTCCCGTCAACGTTACACTTACTGCACCATTTCCAGTTGTCGAGGCATCTATAGCGCCTGAAGCATTTCCCGTGGCGTTAATTGATCCGCCGTTGGCCGCTTGCGTGAAAGTGACAGCAGCACTTCCTACCATGCTTATAGCTTTGAACGATGAAACAGTTACCGTTGCGCCGCTTGCCAGCGTTGCCGAAATGTTTGTGTTGCCTGTTTTTGAAATGTACTCAGGTGTCGAAATAGTTCCCGCGCAACTGAACACTCCCGTAACCGAGCTCGATTCCGTGCACCTTAGGACACTGCGAGCCGAATTAAGCTCAATGTGCTGATTACTCGTTACGGTAATCGTATATTTGTATCCGCCCGCAAGAAACTCGTTGTTCTCTAACGAGAAAACAGAGGCGTTTTGACCGGTTCCTGTTAGCGATAGTATCCGAATTTTTGAATCGACTACATGGGCTGATCCGCTCGGTGTTACATCATTTAATCTAACCTTGATGTTTCCAGTTACCGTTCCCGATACGACAACTCGGTCGGAGGTTTTGGTTACGAAATTGACATCAACGTGGATCACTCCACTACCAGAGAGATTTCCTGCAATATCAAGGTGGTCGCCAACAGTTCCGTCTTGAAGAGACAGAACGCCATCAACGACAACGCTATCGAATCCCAAATCCTGACCGCTACCAGTTCCTTTACCAAGGAACTTAGCAGTTCCGCTTGAGCTTATTTTTAGAGTTTCCCAATTGGTGAAATTGGTGGCTGATACTGTCCATGTTCCGGAATTAAAGTTTAGAACATCGTTATCGTTCGTATGACTACCGCCATCTATTTTCTGAGACGCTCCCAACGTATAGCTCCCGCCATTGAACTTTATCTCGTCGTTGCCTTCTCCGAGTTTGACGAAGCCGACTATACTAGCGCCAGAGTTGACGGTAACGGTGGCTGAAACTTGGGCGGCGGATTGAATTTTGGTAACGACAATCGCTCCCTTACCAGCTGTTCCGATGACCGAACCGCTATTCAAGACTATAGTAGCGGTAGGAGAGGCCGTCGAAGAGGAATTGGTATTGTCAATTTTTATTGCCGCGATGTCTTTGCTTGTTGAAGACCCCGTTGCTTTTACTGCACCCGCCGTAGTTATGCTGACAGGGCCGTTGTTCGAGTCGATATTGATAGCGTAGTAACCACTGCTCGTTACGTTCTTTGTCGACACAGTTACACGCCCACCTACATTTCCTTTTGAATTGATTACTCCTAAGGCTCCGGTATTCGTATTATTTATATCCCCCGTCGTCGTTATCGTAACGACATTTGTAGTTGTGGAACTAGTCGTTTGACTGGTGTGAATTGTTCCAGACGAGTGTACTCCCGTCATATCTCCTGTAACTGAGATCGTCGCGTTGCCAGAGTGAATTATATCAATTGCCCTACTACGAGCGTTAATTGTTCCCGAAGTGTTTACTGTTACATTTTTAGCGTTAAGGGAAAGTGCGACAAATCCCGCTCCTTCCGTTCGCGCACTGAATGAATTTGCACTTACATTTATGTCACCACGAGTAAATATATTAGCAATTTGTTTAGCTGTTACTGCCCCCGTTGACGTGAAAGTAACACGTCCGGTACCTTGAAACGTAACTAACGCAAACAATGTTTCACGAACGGAGGCGGAACCTACCGAAACAGTGACTGGATTATTACCTCTACCACCAGTTGTAACTACAATCCCGTTAGCGTTTGAACCTGAACCAGTGTGATCGATCCGCCCAACGTTTGCGGATATCGTGGCATCTTCGACAGTAAATTGAATTGCCCTCGAATTATCGTTCGAAACAGAAATAGAACTGACATTGACGTTTATTACCGACGAAACTGTCGTAGAACTCGTATTCGCTTCATCGTTGTTGACTGAAATTCCATGTTTTCCTGAAGCCGTGATGTTTCCAGCTGTGATGGATACGTTGCCCTTGCTTCTCGTCCAAATCCCCCCGCCGCCTGCCGTGATATTCGCCGTGCTAATCGTGATGTTGGTGGCTAGAGTTTGTGCATTTGCTGCAGTTCCTGCCGTTCGCGACGTTCTTATTGCATAGGAGGAGGAATCTGTTACCGAGATATTTCCAGTGACTGATATCGTGATCGGCGAATTTCCTGCATCCACGTAATCGTTATTACCAAATCTGCTATTAACTCTGATGGCAGTCGGTACATTTCCATTGGCCTCAATATCTTGACCATTCGCTGCCTGAGTGAAAGTAAAACTTCCGGGGTTATCAGACAAAAATAAGATAATTGGATTGTTGCCAGTGTTTTTTCTTAATAAAGAACCACTATGTACGTTAACGATGGTGTGCCCCGCCGCATCATTTGCCCAGACTGGGCCTAAGATAATCACGCCAGTGTTGATAGTGCTTGAGCAAGTAGCGGTTAGGGTTCTTGTTGAATTATTTCTAGTCGACGTACAATTCTGAGAGTAGGCTACCCCCCCCCATCAAACTAGTTGCAACCACCGACCCGAGAGCAAAAGACGAAACTGAAACTTTCAATGAACGGGTCATACAAGGGGCAAAGCTTAGAATCTGACCAGCACAACGAGAAATTCTACCACCGACAGAACGGTCTGGCATAAATTCGGTATTTGAATCCCGACCAATGGAAGGATTAGCAAAGGAAATGCTCATGATGTTTTGTCCTTAATCAAGGATTCGATTTTGGATTGGTCGTTGAATCTGTTGATTTTAACACGATAAACTAAGGTCAAAAAATTCCAGTTGTATTTCAACGCCAAGCAACCAACTATACCATATAAGTTTACTTTTTCACGGGGGGGGGGGTAACGAAAATCAGTAGAATTATTTCAAGTTTTTCCCGAAAAATTGGCGAATTTACTTAAGGTGCCAAGGGCAACTTTCGTATTTCGTTAAAGCCTCAATCTCTTCCTTCTCACGATAACAAAACTTTAAACTGTCCGACATTTGGATAAAGAAACCCTCAATAGAGATACAGCGCCAAGTGACCAATATAAAATTTTACAAGTTTGCCGAACGGAACAATTGAGAAAGACGGTTATATATCTGCCAATTATTACATCACTAACAAACGAGCAGATGGTGGCGGTATGGCAATGGCCGGAAACGTAATTCTAGGCGGATTTGTCAATGCGAGCAACGGAGCAACATAGGATTTAGTTCCAAATCCATTGATCGTCACTTTAGAACCAATAGAAGAAGAATAGCAGCCAACTGTCGCTATCGAAATAAAGGTTAATGGTTTACGTTGAAAGATGAAGAATTAAATCAGACATTTCGGCAGTACACTACCCCTTCTTCTCCCAAACTCCCTTGTAGTTCTGTTGGAAATAGTTGACCGCATGCTCTGCGTCCTTAGCTTGCTTAAATTGTTTTCGCGCTATCGACTTTACCGAATCGTCGCCCTCTTCAAAAATAACCATGATTCGATCAAAATTTGCATCCACGGGAGCCTCAAATCCATTCAACAAAATCAACGCCTGAGCATTGTTCAAATTTTCGACTGAATCACTTATCAACACAGGTTGACGACCAGAATTCACCTCGCTGTCACTCGCTAAAGCGTGGGCAATGAAGGAGCTTTCTTTAAAAGTCCAAAGAGCCACATCTAGTTTGGTGCGTCTGGTTCGATCATTGCTTACTGCAAGAACCCGCCATTCCTTCTCTAGACACTTCTCTATAATCGCTGGAACACTCTCCTCCTGCGATTTTTTAGTCAAGTGGTAGAACCACCATTCCGGTTTTACTGACAATTTATTCCTCGTAATGGTTTGCGATCCAGCGATCTAATAATCTTGGTCCAAATCCCGATCCCCAACTTGGATCCGTCGGCGATTTATCTTTGTCAACCCAAGCTACACCGGCTATATCAAGGTGAGCCCAACGAACACCGTCTCTAATGAAACGCTTCAGAAATTGCGCCGCTGTAATAGATCCAGCGGCTCTACCTCCAATGTTCTTCATGTCGGCGAACTGAGACTTGATCAGTTTGTCATACTCCTCCCCCATCGGAAGTCTCCATACTTTTTCTCCTGTTTCCGCCCCCGCATCAGATAACTCCTTTGCCAAATCATCGTCATTACTAAACATCCCCGCATAACTATGACCGAGAGAAATCAATATCGCACCCGTCAAAGTCGCCAAATCAACGATCACTTTCGGTTTGAAATACTCCTGAGCATACCAAAGCGCATCCGCCAAAACGAGACGACCTTCTGCATCTGTATTTTGAACTTCTATCGTCTGCCCCGAACCAGAAACGAGAATATCCCCAGGACGAATAGCGTTGCCGTCCGGCATATTCTCAACTAACCCAACAATACCGACAACATTAACTTTTGCTTTCCGCAACGCCAAAGCTTTCATCGTTCCGGTTACGGCAGCAGCTCCGCCCATGTCACCGCGCATTTCCTCCATTTTTTCGCCTGGTTTTAACGAAATACCTCCTGTATCGAAACAAACTCCCTTTCCAACTAACATCACTGGGTCGGTGTCAGAATCAGCACCGTTCCATTTCATAATGGCGAGCTGCGATTCCTTGTCAGAACCCTGCCCAACTCCCAACAGAGACCCCATTCCAAGGTCAGACATCTCATCTTCATCAAGAACTTCTACGGCAACCCCCATAGATTCCATGAACTTTATCTGATTGGCGAAAGACTCAGGGAACAATACGTTTGGAGGCGTATTGACTAAATCTCTTGCCAAATACGTTCCTTCAATAACGGCACCCGATCGTTCCCAGTCTTTCTGAGCCTCCTGATGATCTTCCAAGATTATTGAAATCTCCTTCAGACTAGGTAACTCCTCCTCTTTCTTCTTGGTAAACCATTCGTTGTACTGATAAACTGCCAACTTTGCCCCAATCGCCGCCGAAACCGCTGTTCTAGGAGAGTCTAGGTGAATCGACAAACTCTCGAAACCACTACAAACGTATTCCTTAGCTAAATGTCCTGCTGCTAATTCTGTTGCATGCAATCGATTATTGGGCTTATCTTCCTCAATTTTCCCGAGACCTACCAATACCGCTCTATTCACTCCGGTAGATTTTGGTAAAACGACAGTTGCAACTTGACCAGAGGATCCTTTGAAGCGCCCCGTGGTTAGGGCTTCGGTCAATAGACCGTCAGATTGGTCGTCAAGGTCTTTTGCAGATAAAGGTAATTCGCCATTTTCTTCTATCAGAAAGGCAACAATCTGAGAGTCTGCCTGAGGCAAGAATTGAATTTTCATGGTTTGGAACTCCAAAACAAAACAATAATTTTGATTTTATTTGAATAATCCGCATTATATTTAACTCTGGCTCAAATGCACCACATCGCATAATCTACTTCCGTATGAAAATTTTTCAACGACACCTCTTCAATTCTGTTCTCGGAGCATTATTCACTTTTGTTCTAGGACTAATCATTCTAGCAGTACTTGCTCAAGGTCTCTCAAAAAGCGACCTAGTCGTTACCGACCGGCAATCTGCTTCGATTTTCTTATACATCATTGCTCTCGGAACACCGCAAATAATTGCACTTCTCCTTCCCCTAGCGATGTTCGTCGCAACCATTTGGACTCTTAATAAATGTAAGCAGGACAATGAAATTGCCGTAATCCGATCGGCCGGACTAACTCGATGGCGTACAGCATCACCAGTTTTGAGACTGGCCTGCTGGACGACGCTACTGCATCTAACAATAAATCTGTGGGTTCAGCCCGCGGCGCAACAGGAAATGCGACACACCATATCTGATGCCCGAGCGAATATCGCCGCGGCCTTGGTGAGACCTGGACAGTTCACACAGTATGCGGACAATCAACTCATTTTTTATGCCCGAGAAAGTTTAAGCGGCGAGCTGAAAGGGATTTATATTTCGGACTCGCGCAATCCTGAAAATATCGTCAACTACCTCGCACAGTCAGGCGCAATCGTTACAGTAGACGGAATCGAAGCTATTGTAATGAATGAAGGTCAGATACAAACACTCGACGTTAATGAGGTTCTATCTATTCTCGATTTTGAACAATACACTTTTGATCTCTCTCCATTTCTTCACGAAGAATCAGACATTCAATTGAAATCTTCCGACAGATATGTTCACAAATTATTTTTTATTGACCAAAACAATCCTCTCGATGTTCAAGACGAGAACATCTTTCTTGCTGAGGGGCATACTAGACTGGCCACTCCGTTATGGAATATTGCGCTAGCCTTAATCGCGATCTTGGCTGTACTAGGTGGGGAAACAAGCCGCATGGGGTACTCTAGGCGCATAAGTATTGCTTCAATAGTCGCAGTTACAGCCTTTATGGCAAAACTTGGAATTCAATCCGCTAGTATTAATCATCCCATATTAAACAGTGTTCAATGGGGACTGCCGCTATTTCTCATCGTCGCTAGTCTGGTGGTCTATCTCGCCAAAGGCTTTCATCTTAAACGAATCCCTGATCGCCGTGTACTTATGGCTACACCGAAAATGGGAGCCACCTCCCCATGACAATATTAGATCGCGTTCAGCGTTACATATTGAGGGAGTTCTTATCGGCCCTATCATTAGTGGTCGGAATATTCTTGATCGCGATCTTCCTGATCGATCTCGTTGAACAAGCGCGAACCGTAGGAAGCGACGTTGAGCTGACTCCTTTAATGGCGGTTAGTCTATCGCTAATGAAGCTTCCAATGTTAATAGAACAGACGCTGGCCCTAGCGATACTGATCGCCGCAATCATTACATTCTATAACCTCAACAAACGTTCCGAACTGTCAATTATTCGAGCCTCAGGAATGTCGGCATGGCGATTCCTGTGGCCCGTTATTTTCTCGACGACTCTTATCGGACTCTTTGCGACTGCGATACTAAACCCGGTTGGCGCAATGCTAAGCGAAAACTTCGAGCAAAGACGGGCCGAACTGCTGAGTGGTGAGAATCAGCAACCTAAAAATAGTACCGGAGCCATTTGGCGGCGCGACGGTAACGAGAATCGACAATTGGTTATTCGTGCCAACGAAACCAATTTAGAGGAAGCTACTTTATTGGATGTTATGATCATTGAAGAAGAACGTATCTTTAAAAATGGAGAGCCGACCAATACATTTGCGTTTAAGCGCCGTATTGACGCAAAGCGCGCCCGATTGTTGAATGGATTTATTGAACTTAATTCGGTTGTCGAAAATATTCCAAACTCGCCTCCGAAAAGACAAGAATTTCTGACGCTTTCCACTGAACTAGATCCGGACGAATTGTTGGCAAGTTCAATATCTTCAAGCACAATTGGATTCTGGGATTTGCTCGGACTAATTGAACGGACGAAGCATGCGGGTCTTGACCCTACGCAATATGAGCTTAGATGGCACAGATTGCTGTCTGCTCCCTTGCTATTTATTGCAATGGCACTAATTGGAACTATCGTTTGTCTCAGGCTAGCGAGACTTGGCTCAGTTCCTCAACTTATTGGTTCGGGTGTCATTTCGGCAATCGTGGTAATCTCGGTAACGGAGATATCAGCAAATCTAGGAGCTAGCGGAAATGTTCAACCTTGGCTCGCGGCTTGGGCACCCGTTTTATTTGCCTGCTTTTCTACCTTCGCTGTTATAGCCTATCGCGAAGACGGATAATTCATTGTCGTTCGATTAAACTAATTGGACGTGAACCCTAAACCGTGTTCTGTTGCGAAACTAGGCCTTTGCCATTTCGCGTATTGCACAAAAAAATGTTTACGTGTTGATTTAATTTCAGCGCGTTAGTTGTAAATCGCTTTTTTCATTCAAATAACTTCTATGGAGGGATTATGAAACTTGTTGTCGTCGAAAGTCCAGCAAAAGCTAAAACGATCAATAAATACCTAGGAGACTCGTACAAAGTTCTCGCATCCTATGGACACGTTCGTGACCTTCCTTCAAAGGAAGGCGTGGTCGACCCAGATAAAGACTTCAAAATGGATTGGGCCATCACATCGGATTCACGAAAACGTATCAGAGAGATTTCTGACGCGACGAGCCAAGCAGAGAAACTAATTTTGGCGACTGACCCCGATCGTGAAGGGGAAGCGATATCTTGGCATATCTACGAAATTCTTAAGAAAAATCGCATTCTAAACAGAGACAGCGTCGTTGAACGCGTCGTTTTCAACGCAATCACAAAATCTGCTGTCACTAAGGCAATGGAGGAACCGAGAAAGATTAACGAAGGATTGGTAGAAGCCTATCTAGCTCGCCGCGCCTTAGATTATTTAGTTGGGTTTACGTTATCGCCAGTACTCTGGCGCAAGCTTCCAGGATCCCGTTCTGCAGGTCGCGTACAGTCTGTCGCGCTTAGAGTTGTTTGTGAGCGCGAACACAAAATTGAAGTTTTTGAACCGCAAGAATACTGGCAAGTCCAAGCAAATCTTAGAGCACCGTGCGAAACAACTTTTGTTGCTAAACTGCATTCTTTAGATGGAAACGTTCTAAGGAAATTTGATCTAAAAAATAAAGAAAAAGCAGACTCTGCTTTGGAGGCAGTCAAAATCGGTGGATACAGCGTTCAGAGCGTGGAATCCAAACCATTCAAGCGCCGCCCTGCCCCGCCATTTATTACTTCCACACTGCAGCAGGAGGCTTCGCGTAAACTTGGGTTTAATGCCAAGCAAACTATGAAAGCCGCGCAATTGCTCTACGAGGATGGAAAAATTACGTATATGCGAACTGACGGAGTGAGTATGGCAGAAGAGGCCTACAAGTCCGTCCGCACACAAATCGAATCTAATTACGGGTCCAATTATCTACCTGAAAAAACAGTCCGATACACATCGAAGCAGAAAAATGCGCAAGAGGCACACGAGGCCATTCGTCCAACAAATTTTAGCCTCCGACCGGAAGATTTGAATTCGAAAGACAAGGATGCTTTCCTTCTATACAGTCTCGTTTGGAAAAGGGCGGTTGCCTCGCAGATGCTCCCTGCAATCTACGAACGCACAACAGCGGATATGGTTTCTAAAGATGAACGAGCGGTACTCAGAGCCACAGGCCAAGTCTTAGTTTTTGATGGCTTCACTCGTGTCTATACAGAAGGTAAAGACAAAGACGAAAATTCTGACGACGACAATGATCAGGATAGACGACTTCCCAAATTAGCAGTTGGGGATCATACTGATCTAGTTGAGGCCGATAATTCTCAACATCACACGAAACCACCGCCAAGGTATACCGAGGCGTCTCTCGTAAAAAAATTAGAAGAACTAGGGATTGGTCGACCGTCGACTTATGCTGACACAATGTCAAAACTTGTCGACCGAGAATACGTCAGAATCGAAGAAAAACAGCTTCGTCCTGAAGATAAAGGCCGCGTTGTCACAGCGTTTTTGGAGAATTTTTTCAGGCAGTACGTCGAGTACAACTTTACTGCAAACCTTGAGACCAAGTTAGATACAATTTCGGACGGAAAGCTAAATTGGAAATCATTCTTGCAAAGTTTTTGGACAGATTTTAAGACGTTCGTCGATGCCTCGATGGAACTTAGAATGACCAATGTGATAGACAAGCTTGACGCTGATCTGTCTGATCATTTTTTCCCTGCTCACGATAAGGACGGTACACCGATCGAGAATCCCCGACTGTGTCCAAAATGTAACAAGGGAAGATTGGGGTTAAAACTTAGTAAGAATGGCGGTTTTTTCGGTTGTTCTGATTATCCAAGCTGTAACTACACCAGAAATATGACACCGGCATCAGGCGATGGCACGGTGTTGGAAATTAATAAGATGCTTGGTAAACATCCGGATACGAATCTTGATGTGTTTCTCAAGACTGGTCGTTATGGCCCCTATGTCGAGATGAAAATCCCGACTGAAGAAAAACCGAAACGTATGAATATCCCAAAAGAATGGGAGGTCGAAACGCTTAGGTTAGATCAAGCTGTTAAACTTCTGAGCTTGCCCCGTATAATTGGAGAACACCCCGACGACAAAGAACCTATTAAGGTCAGCTTAGGGCGATTCGGGCCATATATTCAGCACCAGAAAACCTATGTAAACTTGGAATCTGTGAACGATCTATTTGAAATCGGTGAGAATCGAGCGGTTGCCCTCATCGCTGACAAACGCTCTAATCAATTTACTCGTGGACAGCGAAACGTCGAAGTTCTAAACGATCTTGGAGAGCATCCAGAAACAAAGGAACCTTTACAGGTGTTGAACGGAAGATACGGCCCTTATGTTAAATCAGGGAAAATTAATGCGTCCCTCCCAAAAGACATGGAACCCGCCTCGGTATCAAGAGAGTTCGCCCTAGAACTAATCGCGAAACGTGCTGCGAACCCGGTTAAGCGCAAAAAAGCAAAAACCACTCGCCGACCAACAAACCGTCGAAGTAGCAAAAGGTAAGCCTGACAAGAGTCTGGCAAACCAAAATCTGAGGATCTATGGCACAGTGGTTAGGAAGACTTTAGATTCACGAATAGCAGAATTTGATTTTGACCAGCCGGTTCAACCTACAAACAGTTCGGTTTTAGAATTTGTTAATAGTCGCCCCAATGTAACCTCAGAGAACGACCTATTTCGACACTTCAAAGCTAAAGGAACAAAGAGAAAACACATACGTTCAATCTTGAACTTCCTTGAAGCTGATGGACGGATTAAGAGAACAACCTCAAAATCTTTTATAGGCAATTTTAACCTGCCCCGCCAATCCGAAGTCGTTATCGTTGAAGCAAGAAACAAAAATGAAATTGCCGGCAGAGCAATTGGACGAAGTGGTGTTTTCGGGCCTAGAATACCGATCATTATTCCGAGGCAGCTGCTCAATTCTGATAATCCGTTTGAAGTATCGGTCGACGACCGGGTATTCTGTACGATAAAGAAGAAGCGTCATTCTTGGGAAGCAACTGTAATGAGAAAAACTAAGCATCCTGCGAGTCATAAACTTGTCGGTAAATTCAGTATCACTGGTTCGGCGGGAGATGGATTCGTGCAGTCTGCGACTACCCTTTATCGCGATTCCATTTTTGTCCCCAGAAGTCATACGAATGGAGCTAGGCACGGTGACTTGGTAGAAATCACCTATGAGATCGTAGGCCGCTTCAGACAAGAACATGTTACTGCTCTAAGAGTTATCGGAAGAGGAGATAACCGAGAGTTTCCGTACACTCTTGCAGTTATTGAAAACGACCTCCCTACTGATTTTCCTATCGACGTGAAAGAGCAGATTAAAGACCTGAGTCCGGGAGAAGTCAATAGAATAGACTTCACTGATAAGAAACTCGTAACGATAGATCCCATTGACGCCAAAGATCACGACGATGCCGTTTTTGCCGAACAATTACAGGACGGTTGGAGGGTCATAGTTGCAATCGCCGATGTCTCCGCGTACATTCCACATAATTCACCAATTGATCTTGAAGCCCGAAAACGCGGAAACTCTACATATCTTCCCGGCCGCGTAATACCGATGCTACCCTTTGAACTTTCGGCGGAAGTGTGTTCCCTTAAACCAAACCAGACACGATTCTGTCTCTTAGCCGACATGACATTCAGTACAACAGGAGAAAAAAAATCTCACACATTTCATAGAGCAATTATGAAGTCGGCCGGACATCTAACCTATGAAGATACTCAAAATGCTATTGACGGAAAACCTTGCTCTGATCTCGCAAAATCCCTCCTCAAACCTGTACTAAAACCTCTTTGGGGTGCCTATCGTGCATTGCGAGTTGCTAGGAACAAGAGAGAGCCTATTGCAATTTCATCCTCAGAAAGTCATTTCAAATTTGACGAAAAAGGTGAGATTACAGACGTTTCGACGAAGAAGATACTTGAGGCCCATAGGCTAATTGAAGAATTTATGGTTCAAGCAAATGTCGCTGCCGCAGAAACACTTACTAATTGCGGATTCTCTGTCATCTACCGAACCCATGATAAACCCAAGCCTTACAAGGTAGGCCTGTTTTCGGAATGTTTAGAAGGGCTAGGGATAGAACCTAGTCCTACGACTAGAATTAAAAAACCTAGTTTTTTTAATAGGTTGGTTAACAACTCTGATTACAAGGAATACTCGGTAGGTATCTCCGAAGCTATTCTCAGATGTCAGAGCCAAGCTAGATATTCCACAAGCAATATCGGGCATTTTGGACTTAACTTAGAACATTACGTCCACTTTACCTCCCCTATTCGACGATACTCAGACCTGATCGTCCATAGAGCCTTAATAAAGACTCTCAGTCTCGGAAATGACGGAACTGAACAAATTGATAAGACAAAGTTAGACCAATTAGCCGAGCATTTGAGTGTTTGTGAGAGGCGATCAACCTCCGCTGAACGCAGAATTTTAGAACGATTGTTTTCCTCATACTACGAATCAAAGTGTGGTTCCAAGTACATTGGACATATCACCGGAATGACTGAGAATGGAATCTTTGTCAGACTTTCCGATACATCTGCCACGGGTTATATACCTGTGCTATCTCTTCAAGGACACAATTGGAGATTCAGGCCTCATCGTCTCTCATTAGAAAACGAACAAAAGTCCAAAACATATCAGTTCGGGCAAGAGGTCGAAGTTGAACTCATAAAGTCAGAAACCCTTACCGGAAAACTCGAACTAAAAATGCTCAGTTCCCCAATTGAACTTAAGGTATCCGCCCACGAAATGAATCTCCGAAAGAAAATTGCAAAAGGTAAAAAGTTATCGCGTAAACAGCAAAAGTTTATGAGAAGTGTTGAACACAAGAGAAGGTAATGTATGACTATTTTAGAAAAGAACGCTTTTGAGGCAAAAGACGAAGGGGAGATCGTTGATACGAGCATCCGATCACCTCGTCCGAAAGACGCGGCGACTTTGATTCTTGTTCGTCGAGATCAAGAGCATCCGCGAGTGTTATTGGGTAGACGATCTGGCAAGCATGATTTCATGCCCGACAAGTTCGTTTTTCCTGGGGGACGAGTTGAACCGTTTGATGGTCGTGTTCCTGCAATTTCTGAGGTTCAACCTACTGACGCTTCTAAGTTAAGGTACATGACACGACGTATCCCCCGCAGTTTCCCGCTTACCGCTATTCGAGAAACGTTTGAAGAGACTGGTTTAGTTGTCGGGCAACATGGCTCTGTCGAGGGAAAATTTTCTCCAAGTTGGAAAGACTATTTCGCTCAAGATGCCATCCCGTGTCTTTCGCATTTTCGATTCATTGGCAGAGCGATAACACCCCCTTATCGACCAAAGAGATTTGACGCCCGTTTTTTCTTCGGTTTCGCCGAAGACACTTTGATTGATGATCGTCCTCCTGTTGACGGAGCAGAATTACTTGAAATCCAATGGCTAAATATTAGTGAGGCCATGAGCATAGATCTTCCATCCGTCACGCGATTCATGCTGGAGGAGATAAAGAATCGCCTATCGCGCCCCGATGAGAAAATAGATCCTCCATTTTTGAGGTGGACGAGAACAGGTCACGCTACCGATCGAATTCGCTAACAGTTTGAATGATTTCGTAGTTTATGTTGTAAATTTGTCCTGCTCGATTTATTTCGTTTTCAGCGAAAAATGGTTAGCTATACAAAATCAGCAAGTTTAATAATTAGTACTTAGTATTGGAATCTAAATGACACTGACTACAGTTGACTTATTTTGTGGTTCTGGAGGACTTAGCGCGGGCTTCATGGACGCTGGTCTGAACATTGTTGCAGCCTTTGATAACTGGAGTTCGGCGATACAAACATACAAGCGAAACCTTGCTGAACACGCTTACGTTATGGACTTATCCGATATAGAGACTGCATCAAGGTCTGTCGCTGACTACGATGCAGATGTCATCTGCGGAGGGCCGCCATGTCAAGATTTCTCGTCGGCAGGAAGGAGAGTCGAAGGAAATAGAGCAAATTTGACTGTCGCTTTTGCCAAAATCGTAATCCACTCACGTCCTAAGTACTTCGTTATGGAAAACGTCCCAAGGTCAAGATTGAGTAACTCTTACCAGTATTCAAAGAAAATGCTTGAAAAGGGGGGTTACGACGTTTCCGAGGTTATTCTTGATGCGAGTTTATGTGATGTGCCTCAAACCAGAAAAAGGTTTTTTGCTTACGGTTCTGTGAATCCAAAAACTAGAATTACGTTCCTTAAATCCATAGAAAGTCGAACTTCAGTTTTTCAGATGAGCGTGAAAAAATATCTGAAAAATGAAATTGAAGTAGATTTCTACTACCGGCACCCGCGAAATTATTCCCGCAGATCGGTGTTCTCAGTTCACGAACCGTCACCAACAGTTCGAGGGGTTAACAGGCCAGTTCCTCCCGGTTATCGCGGAAACCATTTAGACATTGTTCCTCCATCTAGCGTTAGACCATTGACATCGATTGAGAGAAGCAGAATTCAAACATTTCCAAAAACTTGGGATTGGAATGCTCGAGACAAAAATACCGACGTGGAACTGCAGATTGGAAACGCTGTCCCTGTAAATTTGGCGAGATTTGTTGGGAAGGGACTCATTGATGCCGCAGAATTTGGTTAAGGCAGGACTCTTCGGAATGGTACAATTAACAAACTTTGGCACGAGGAACCAGACAAATTCAAAAACGATCCGGTATACATGGTTGTGGAACCATACAGCACCAATGTCTTAGAATCTTGTTATAGAATAACAATCATTCCTCTACAACAACGCCAAATTCCAAATATGTCCGCTAGGAGACGGTTATGGAAGTAACCTCAACCGACGTTCTTGACCCACATCCTGCTACGAGAATCAACTCGCAACCGTGGTCATTCAAGTCAGTATTGACTTGGATGTTAACTTATAACTCGATTGGCGATTTTTTCAGAATAACTTTCCACGCCTTTATCGGGAGCGTAAAAGAAATTGATACACGCCGCAGTCGTGTATTAGTCACTATTCCTAAGCTCAATCGCGAATTTTGGGCGACATATCCTCCTAACCTAGAAAAATTTTTATTGGATCATTTAGGAGATTTGGTCGAATTTGAAGGAAAGATAAAGTTGGACAAGAATGAAATGCCCTATCGTGCGAAGTCAATCAAGACTGCACGACTTGCGGACGACAGCAATATCAGTATCTCTGAAGTGCTTCCAAGCAATTTGCGCGTTAAAAACCTTCCAGTAGAGTTTTTTGAAGTATATTTAAGTGACGATAAGCAAACTTATTTCGCGGAATATAAGGAGATCAATTTTTTTTGCTCCGCTCATACAAGATCTGATCTAAAGGGAGCGATAGAAGCGTATATAGAATTGGATTGGGGCGGTTACGCTTTGGCACCTGATGAATCTTTGAACAGAGGAGCAATAGCATTTAAGGAAAAATTGCATTCAATGTTTGAGGAAATATAGCCATGCATTAGTCTCCTCAATGGCGACACAGTGCAGGATTTCTAATTCCAGTTTTGTCAAATTGGCGAAATGTGAAATCTCTGCATCTGATTACATGAAACTGATTAAACATCACTTGCCGTTAGGTGAATGAAGCGGGATATGTATTAATACGTTTAAGTTCAGAATATTTCCACACTGAAATCTAGTTATCAAGTTCTCTCTTCGTGATTTTTTCCGTTCCCCGTAAACTTTTGTGTTCGTTCAAAAGAACGGGGAATCGATAATGCGAATCTGCAGATGTCACACTTAATACAATGTTTATTCTAAAACGGAGTAAGATGTTGAGAGCTCAGCCCAGTTCACTAAGAGGCGTTCCGTAAGAATAGGAAATATAATCCCTCCAAAATTCTGCAGATGATGTCCAAGACTTTAAGGATCACAGAGAAAGAATAAGATTATGGCTGCAGGCAAAGGAAAAAATCCGGAGCAAGCCATCAACTTCGAGTTAGGCAAGGCCTTGCGGAGTATGCATCCGAGATGGAACAAAGATGCCATTCTCATCCAACAGACGGGATTGCTCGTTGATCATCCAAGTCAAAGAGTTGATATCCTTTTCAATCATCCGTCCGGTATCCCAGTAGCGATTGAAACAGAATTTTCACTGGCTCGAACCGTTGAGAACGATGCGCGTACGCGGTTAGGGAAAATTTTCGAGTTGAACTCTAATATGATCGAACAAGCAATCGCTTTGCGTCTTCCTAACGAATTGAAAACATTGCCTCAAGACCAACTCTCCGAATCAATCCTAAATTCTCAATTTGATTACTGCTTACTTTCATGTTCTGATCGAGATATTTTGCAAGAACCAACACGTTGGCCTGCGTCAGGTTGGCTTTCGGGGGATATTCAGGATCTGGCAACATTCATCGAATATACGTCGCTTTCGGAAAATAGAATCGCTGAGAGTATGACAGTTCTTGAGGAGGGTATCGATAGGTCTGCTAAGCTTCTGCGCTATATGGTCGGAGAAAACAGCGATATCCTGAAAAGAATAGCGATACGATTGAGACAAGGTGAAAATGAACAAACCACCCGGATGGCAATGGCGATCGTTGCAAATGCCGTCGCTTTTCATAGTTTAATTGCAGGTCAAAAAAATATAAAATCATTGGACGAACTCAAACTGGCGGGCGATCATATACTCAATCGTATTAGTACCGAATGGGTAAAGATACGTAACGACATAAACTATTGGCCGATATTTGACATTGCCTTGCAAGTTATAGCCCCAATTCAACCGGCAATTGTTTCTAAAATTATGGATTTGTTGACCGAGGCCGTCAACAAACTTCAACGGCTCGGAGCCACTAGTCAGCACGATCTTAGCGGTCGTATGTTTCAACGATTAATCACGGATCGCAAATTCCTAGCAACGTACTACACTTTACCAAGTTCAGCGACTTTATTGGCTGAACTTGCGATACCAAGGCTCCCGACTGACTGGTCTGACAAAAAATCTGTGACGGCTTTGAAGATAGCAGATTTTGCTTGTGGAACGGGAGCATTGTTGAATGCTAGCTACGGAGCTATACTATCTCGATATAGACGTGCAACTAAAGGAGCCGATGACGCTAAAATCCACGCAAAAATGATCGAGAGGGTTTTAGTCGGAACGGACATTATGCCCGCGGCTACACATTTGACGACCTCTATTCTGTCGAGCGCTCATCCATTAGAAACTTTCAATAACACTCAAATCGTTACATTGAAGTATGGTGAAATGAAGAATGGAACCGGAAAGGACGTGTACATTGGTGCTTTAGAGTTGATTGAGCAAGAAGACACTCTTCCTGAATTTAGGATCCAACAAGAACATCTTAGTGGGGATACCGAAAATCTTGAGAAACCGGTTGATTTACCTCACGAGTCATTTGACCTCGTCATAATGAACCCTCCATTCACTCGGCCAACCGGACATGAAGCCGATAAGATAGGAACGCCCGTACCGTCTTTTGCCGGATTTGGAACCACCGACGAAGACCAGCGTAGAATGTCAAAAAAACTTAGCAATATCCAGTTAGAAAATAAAGCCGGACATGGTCTAGCAGGTCTAGCATCAAACTTCATTGATTTAGTCGATGCTAAGGTCAAGAAAGGAGGTGTTATTGCACTAGTAATACCATCGACATTTGCGTCTGGAGAAGCATGGTCTGGCGCAAGACATCTGATCGAGTTGAACTATCAGGACATAATGGTCGTTAGTTTAGGAACAACCAAGTCTGGCGAGATCGCATTTTCCGCCGATACAGGAATGGCCGAAGTTCTCCTTATCGCGACTAGAAAAACGACCCCATCAGCGGAAAAACCACCGGTTACTTTTGTAAACCTTCTAAAACGCCCAAGTTCACTGTTAGAAGCCTTCACTATCGCGAAAATTATACGAAATCGAAGCAGTGACCAAAGTGGCGATTGCCAAGAACTTTATTTAGATGACGAAGAAAACGTGATTGTTGGTCATTGTGTACATACTAAATCAGGTTTTTACGACGTTCTAGGCCTACCCGGAGTCATTCGAGTACGAGATTCAGATGTGTCACGGGTAGCTCTGAGGTTATCACAAGGACACTTGCTACTTCCTCGGTTAAGAGGAAATTTAGACTTACCGATTGTAAAACTCGAAGAACTAGGAACCCGTGGGCCTCATCATCAGGGCATAAATGGTCGTTCAGCTGGGTTTTTCAATATAGCTGACCTCATTGCCGGCGTTACACCAAAGTATCCAGTGTTATGGTCTCACGATGTAAGTTCTGGTCGCGAAAGTCGATTAGTAGTTTCTCCAGATAAACAAGGAAAACCTCGTCTACGACAAGAAGCCAAAGCCGATTATTTTTGGTCAGAGCATTCTAGTAAATTGTGTTTCAATAGGGATTTTCGGCTGAATTCACAGCCTCTATGCGCCTGTCTCACGACTACTCCTGTATTAGGCGGGCGGGCATGGCCTAGCTTTCGGTGCTACGATAGCGAGCATGAGATTCCAATTCTACTTTGGATGAACACAACGTTAGGACTTTTTTCTCACTGGTTTACCGGTACAAGACAACAGAGTGGAAGATCCCTTCTGTCGGTTATGCTATTTCCGAATTTAGGAGTGTTGGATGTGCGAATACTGTCCAAGTCGCAGATCAAAAAATCGCAGAGTATATTTAGCGAGTTTTCAGACGTAGAATTACTACCGGCAAACGAAGCTTGGCGAGATGAACAAAGAAAAGCTTTAGATCACACTGTACTCGTTGATATGTTAAATCAACCACCGGAGGTAATGGAATCTCTTGAACTACTTCGTACAAAATGGTGTTCCGAACCTACTGTTCATGGAGGAAAAAGTACTAGGCCACCCGTCGGCTAGAAGCTAAGAGACTAAAAGACAATTATGTGTATTCATACTTGAATTGGGCGATAGTAAAACAGTTCCAATTTCTAGAATTGTCATACCACTTTCGAAGATTACTATTGTTCTTGATGTCAACATCTCCGAGCAAGTCAGAAAAACATCCTCATGATCACGCAACCGGACAAATTTATATCGGAGCATTTACATCACGTTCGACATGACTACCACTATTAAAACTGGGCGTGGCAGTCAAATTTTTGTGTAATTCCTTCCTCATAATTTTTTTGTTGTCTTTTCTGTGGTTACATTGTTCGTCACGAGATTATCACCATCAGTTTATGCCAAATGATGTAGTGCTGTTCAAAGACGGAGTAAGATTACCAAAAAACACCGACCAATTTACTAAAAGCCCGTTCAGCTTGAACAAGCCTGAAACTAGCCCAAAATTGCTGAAAGTTACCGTTATGAGATCTAGTACCCTCAAATTAACTATAAAATGAACTCAATTATGGCCGAAGGCAAAGGAAAAAATCCGGAGCAAGCCATCAACTTCGAGTTAGGCAAGGCCTTGCGAAGTATGCATCCGAGATGGAACAAAGATGCCATTCTCATTGAACAGACGGGGTTGCTCGTTGACCATAAGAGTCAAAGAGTTGACATCCTATTCAATCATCCGACCGGTATCCCAGTCGCAATTGAAACAGAATTCTCACCAGCACGAACCGTTGAAGGCGATGCGCGTTCACGGTTAGGAAAAATTTTCGAGTTAAACTCTAATATGATCGAACAAGCAATCGCATTGCGCTTGCCTAACGATCTGAAAACATTGCCTCAAGATCAGCTCTCCGAATCAATCCTAAACTCGCAATTTGATTACTGCTTACTTTCATGTTCTGATCGAGATATTTTGCAAGAACCAACTCGTTGGCCTTTGTCAGGTTGGCTTACGGGCGATATTCAAGATTTAGCAACATTCATTGAGTATACGTCGCTTTCGGAAAATAGAATCGCTGAGAGTATGACAGTTCTTGAGCAAGGTATCGATAGGTCTGCTAAGCTTCTGCGCTATATGGTCGGAGAAAACAGCGATACCCTGAAAAGAATAGCGATACGATTGAGACAAGGTGAAAATGAACAAACCACCCGGATGGCAATGGCTATCGTTGCAAATGCCGTCGCTTTTCATAGTTTAATCGCAGGTCAAAAAAATATAAAATCATTGGACGAACTCAAACTGGCAGGCGACCATATACTCAATCGGATTAGTACCGAATGGGTAAAGATACGTAACGACATAAACTATTGGCCGATATTCGACATTGCCTTGCAAGTGATAGCACCAATACAACCGGCAATTGTTTCTAAAATTATGGATTTGTTAACCGAGGCCGTCAACAAACTTCAACGGCTCGGAGCCACTAGTCAGCACGATCTTAGCGGTCGTATGTTTCAAAGATTAATCACGGATCGCAAATTCCTAGCAACGTACTACACCTTACCTAGTTCAGCGACATTACTGGCTGAACTTGCGATACCGAGGCTCCCTACCGATTAGTCTGTCAAAAAATCTGTGACGGCTTTGAAGATCGCAGATTTTGCTTGTGGAACGGGAGCATTGTTGAATGCTAGCTACGGAGCTATACTATCTCGATATAGACGAGCAACTAAGGGAGCCGATGACGCTAAAATTCACGCCAAAATGATCGAGAGGGTTTTGGTCGGAACCGACATTATGCCCGCGGCTACACATTTGACGACCTCTATTCTATCGAGCGCTCATCCATTAGAAACTTTCAATAACACTCAAATCGTTACATTGAAGTATGGTGAAATGAAGAATGGAACAGGAAAGGACGTGTACATTGGGGCCTTGGAGTTGATAGAGCAAGAAGACACTCTTCCTGAATTTAGGATCCAACAAGAACATCTTAGTGGGGATACCGAAAATCTTGAGAAACCGGTTGATTTACCTCACGAGTCATTTGACCTCGTCATAATGAACCCTCCATTCACTCGGCCAACCGGACATGAAGCCGATAAGATAGGAACGCCCGTACCGTCTTTTGCCGGATTTGGAACCACCGACGAAGACCAGCGTAGAATGTCAAAAAAACTTAGCAATATCCAGTTGGAAAATAAAGCCGGACATGGTCTAGCAGGTCTAGCATCAAACTTCATTGATTTGGTCGATGCTAAGGTCAAGAAAGGAGGTGTTATTGCACTAGTATTACCATCGACATTTGCGTCTGGAGAAGCATGGTCTGGCGCAAGACATCTGATCGAGTTGAACTATCAGGACATAATGGTCGTTAGTTTAGGAACAACCAAGTCTGGCGAGATCGCATTTTCCGCCGATACAGGAATGGCCGAAGTTCTCCTTATCGCGACTAGAAAAACGACCCCATCAGCGGAAAAACCACCGGTTACTTTTGTAAACCTTCTAAAACGCCCAAGTTCACTGTTAGAAGCCTTCACTATCGCGAAAGTTATACGAAATCGAAGCAGTGATCAAAGTGGCGATTGCCAAGAACTTTATTTAGATGACGAAGAAAACGTCATTGTTGGTCATTGTGTGCGTACTAAGTCAGGTTTTTACGACGTTCTAGGCCTACCCGGAGTCATTCGACTGCGAGATTCCGATGTGTCACGGGTAGCGCTGAGGTTATCACAAGGATACGTGCAACTTCCTCGGTTAAGCGGAAATTTAGACTTGCCGATTGTAAAACTCGAAGAACTAGGAACCCGTGGGCCTCATCATCAAGGCATAAATGGTCGTTCAGCTGGGTTTTTTAATATAGCTGACCTCGTTGCCGGCATTACACCGAAATATCCGGTGTTATGGGCTCACGATGTAAGTTCTGGTCGCGAAAGTCGATTAGTAGTTTCTCCAGATAAACAAGGGAAACCTCGCCCCGGACAAGAGGCTAAGGCCGATTTTTTCTGGTCGAAGCATTCGAGTACATTGTGTTTCAATAGAGATTTTCGGCTGAATTCTCAGGCTCTATGTGCATGCATGACGACCAGCCCGGTATTAGGCGGTCATGCATGGCCTAGTTTTCGATGCTACGACAGCGAGCATGAAACTCCAATTGTACTTTGGATGAATACCACTTTCGGACTTTTTTCTCACTGGTTTACCGGTACGAGACAACAGAGTGGACGATCTCGTTTGTCTATAATGTTACTCCCCTATCTGGGAGTGCTGGATGTACGAACTCTGTCAAAGTCGCAGATTGAAAAATCGCAAAGTATATTTAGCGAGTTTTTGAACGTAGAATTACTGCCCGCTAACGAAGCTTGGAGAGATGAAGGAAGAAAGGCTTTAGATCAAGCTGTACTCGTTGACATGTTAAACCAACCACCGCAGGTAATGGAATCACTTAACTTACTTCGAACCAAATGGTGTTCCGAACCTTCGGTTCATGGAGGAAAGAGTACTAGGCCACCCGTCGATTAAAAATCAACATTAAATCGAGGAAATGATCAACTACCGTAATATCGCCGTGTTAACATTTTTTAACTTGACCCAGATTCGAAAAATCAATCTTCCACACTATATAGTGTGAGGCTAGATTCCAAATAATGTCATCAGCGTATTCCGATTATCGCCTATCGGGCATTATAATTTCGGCCCCTCTCAAAGTTCCAATCCTATAGAGAAACAATCACTATGGTAGAAATTAGAAAAGTTACCGACTCCTTTGCGGTTGCCCCACAAATAACGCCTGACGACGTTTCAAAGATAGCCGAAGCGGGCTATCGTACGATTGTTGCTAATCGACCAGACGGAGAAGGTGGACTAGAGCAACCTAGGATGGGGACTATCCGCGCCGCGGCAGAGGAACACGGATTGTCTTTCTTCGCGATTCCGTTCTCTGGTGCGCCCCAACCAGCCGATATTGAACGCGTTTCCTCTATACTCAGTGAAGCACCCTCCCCTGTTTTGGCGTACTGCCGAACCGGTACTCGATCAATCATCGCTTGGGCTCTCTGTCATGCTGGACAAGGTCAGAGACAAGAAATTGTGGATGCAGCAGCATCCGCTGGTTACGATTTATCTTCCGTGGAAAATCTTCTGTAAGGCAACCCACAATAGAAAATTTGGAGACTCGGAGCTCTAGATGTCTAATCGTAACTGGTTATCTGACTTCAACTTTCGCGATGGGGCCTTCCACGTCAAAAAAACCGGGCACGCGATCCCGGCCAATCTTGCCTTATTCCACAGCATATTCGCTTGGCTCAGCTTTTATACGTTGGCGCAAGCGTGGCGAACTTGGCGCATGATAACAGGATACAAACGCCCCACAATCGCCTTCTATCCCGACAAACCAAGACCTTGGTATTTTATTTGGCCGGTAATGCATGTCGCTGGAGCAAAGCTAACCGAAGATGTCAGTAAAGCCGATATAGTTTTTCAGTTTGATGACGCAACCAAAACTTCAAATGAAATACCAAAAACAAAAACAGGAGCGCGTTTAGTAAATTTCAACTGTAACGACATCTCAAAATCAACGATCAGTGCCGCTTATACAAAAGTTTTCGGACGAGACTTGTTGGTTGACCCGAAGGTTTTCAGTGGAAAAATGGTTATGAAATCGGAGCTCAATGCTGCTCACGACGGACAAATTATTGAAGGCCCGCAGGAACCGTGCGAAGAAAAAGTTTATCAACGTCTGATCAATAATGAGGTGGATTCGGGATTAGTCGAAGACTTACGTTGCTGTTTAGTTGGAGGAAAGATTGCTGTAATGTTTCGCAAAAGACGACCCGTACAAGAACGATTCAAAAATTCAAATACGAAAGTGGCCGTTGCTTGGCCCCGGCGTTGTTTCAGTCTAGAGGAAATACAAAAAATTGAAGAGTTTGCCGAGTATATTGGTCTTGATTGGGGCGGGGTCGACGTACTCCGTGATAAGGATAGCGGTGATATATTTATCGTAGATGCCAATAAAACCGATATGGGGCCTCCCGTTGCACTGAACATAGCCGACAAACTCAGATCCACAAGACTTATGGGAAAAGCATTTTTAGCTGCTTTCGCCTCTAAGCGCATATCCTTACCAAACAAAGTTTCAAAATGAGCATTCCATTCATAAAAACGATCGACTTTGAATACGAAGTGGTCACTCGCATGAGTGAACGAATCAACAGAGTGATCGCTAACAACCCTGGGCCATTTACGTTTATCGGTACTGGCGTTTATGTAGTTGGCGATGAGGATGTCGCTGTGATTGACCCTGGTCCGAACGACGAATCACACTTTGAAGCTCTAAAACGCGCACTTGACGGTAAGAAGGTTACACACGTTTTGGTGACCCATAATCATTCAGATCATTCACCGCTCGCTCATCCTTTAGCTCAATGGGCAGGTTGTAAAACCTACGGAAAAAAACCAGTATCTATTCCTAAGCCGACCATTCAGTTGGAAGCGGACGACGATTTAGATTTCGTTCCAGACGAGTACATCAACGATGGTTGGAACTGCTCTGGCTCAAACTGGGAATTACGGGCGATTGAAACGCCCGGACATACTTCCAATCATTTATGCTTTTATTTACCGCAAGAAAAAGCCCTGTTTTCTGGCGATCATATTATGGGATGGTCGACAACTGTAATTTCACCGCCAGACGGAAATATGGCCGACTATTTCAGTAGTCTCAATAAAGTATTAGCACTAGACCCAAAAATCATATACCCAACACATGGATCACCAATATCAGATGATCCTAGAGGTTTCGTGCAAGCTTACATTGACCATCGGCTGAATCGTGAGCGAGATATTTTGGGAAGATTGAAACTTGGTGAGCAATCGATTCCGGAAATGGTTAAAACGATATACGCACACGTTGACAAACAACTTCATCCTGCTGCTTGTCATTCCGTTTTAGCCCATATGATTCACTTAGTCGATCAGGGACAAGTAACCTGTGAGGATTCGAACCCAACCGTCGCGTCGGTTTATTCGCTCGCTTAAAAGATAAAGCTAAGGTCAACCGACCTTATTTGAAACTGTTGCGAAACTCGTTACTCGTTCGAATTTCGATTATTTGCACTCAAACTGGATCGCCAAATGCCTTATTCTATGGCCATCTAGCCGTCGAAACTTCAAATTTTGAAGATGTTTTTCCAAACGTTGTGTTTCGCAACTGTTTCTATTTGCGAAGTACCCAAGCAAGGAGGCGCATTACCGAAGAACAAATCTCCTAAGAGTAACCGAACCTTGAACGCAAGAAAAGAATCTCCTAGTTCGGTAACATATCTCTACGAACGAGCCTCAAACCGCTCGCGTAGTTCAATCTTCATAATCTTGCCATTCGCATTTCGCGGAAGGGGTTCCGACTGAAACTTTATCTCTACAGGAACTTTGAACGCCGCTATTTTTGAAGACACATGAGCTCTAAGTTCATCTTGAGTAGCCTCCTTACCCGGTATTAGCTGAATAACGGCCCCGACTTCTTCACCTAAAACTTTGTGAGGAATTCCGACGACAGCGGCATCCATCACCGCGGGATGATCATAAAGCGCACTCTCAACTTCAATACAGTAGATATTCTCACCACCGCGAATCAACATGTCTTTGGCGCGGTCCACTAAGTATAAGAAGCCTTCTTCATCAATACGCGCTAAGTCCCCTGTTACCACCCAACCATCGATAAAAGTTTTAGCCGTTGCTTCGGGTTTATTCCAATACAATTTGCAGTTTGAGGGGCCTTTGCACCAAAGTTCACCAACCTCTCCAGCAGGAAGTGTGTTCCCATTCGCGTCCACAACTTTTATCTCTACGGCTCCTGGAGGAACGCCAGCGCTATCTGGGCGGTTGACATAATCCTCGCCGGCATTGAGAGTCGCAGTCGCGCAAGTTTCGGTCATCCCCCAACCATTACCGGCAATTGCCTCCGGAAATCGTTTTTTTATAGTCGAAACTAGGTCAGGAGCCGACGGAGCGCCTCCATAAGAAACGGCTTCAATTGAAGATAGGTCGTACTTATCTCTCTCGGGATGCTCAAGGATTTGCCATGCGATCGCCGGTACACCGCCCACGAGATTCACTTTTTCCTTTTCAATGATTGGAAGTGCTTCCGTCGCATCCCATTTGTACATCGTTACTATTTTGTCTCCGCGAAGCAGACTTGGGACGAGAATCGCGAAAGCGCCTGTCGCGTGAAAAAACGGGACTGACAGTAACGTTGCTCTTTGGACATTCGGATCAGGTTCGGGTGGCATCTCGCCTCGACGTAAAAACATTCTTGCTTGGCACGTCATTGAGTTAAAGATATTTGCTATGATCGCCCTATGAGAGGCCAACGCGCCTTTTGGTTTTCCTGTTGTACCGGAAGTGTACATAATCGTTGCATCATCATCGGGTTGCAGATCAACAGACGGCAAGGGTTTTCTATCTAAGTCAGTCCAACTGTTCGTTGAACCAATTAGATCTTCCAACGCATGCGCACGAGGATCGGAATATTCGTCTTTTCCGCGGCATACGATAATATTTTTCAAATCTGGGCAATTTTTGAGATGAGGCTTGATCCGTTCCCATATCTGTAAATCTACTACTGCTAATTTAGCTCCTGAGTCACTTAGTCCATACTCAAGTTCTTCGCCCGTCCACCATGAATTTAGTGGCGTAGCAATCGCTCCAAGGCTGAGAGCTGCATAGAACGCGACCGGCCACTGTGGATAATTTCGCATAACAACAGCAACGCGATCCCCTTTTTTGACGCCGTAGTCATCTGAAAATTTGTTCGCGAGAATCGATACTGCCCGCGCCAAAGAGTCAAAAGTCAGTCTTTCGTTTTCGTAAATTACGTAATCTCTGTCTTTGAAAGAGACTGTCATTGCCTCCAAGATAAATCGTATCGTGGGCGGTGCAGCACTATAGACTTTTAACTTTACGCCATCGATTTCCTGCTCGGCCAATGCCAACGGCGATCCCTCTTGCGCCAACATTTGGTTAGCGTTGGCGATGGGCATTACTGGCCATTTTGGTGTCTCATCAGTCATACATCACTCCAAATTTATTCAATCAGAAGGCAAAAAGGCATTGCACAGGGTGCAATTTTTGGCGGATTTTCGCAGAAATCTCCGCGATTATTACAACACCCTCTATGTTTCTCCAATAGAATCAAGAAAATCATACAGAATTTTTTTAAATTGGCGGGAGCGAACTAAAAGAAATTCCGCGGATGCAAATTGTACAGCCTCTACGGGAGGTTTTTCTTGAATTTTCGATTTCGCGCACTAGGTAATTGTGTCGTTTCTTAGAACCAATAACCTTGCTTTATCATAGGATTCAGAGACCATGATGCAACTGTTTATAATCTTCTTACTGCTGATTCTAATAGGGATTGGTTCTTACTTGTATTTCACTCTGAGATCGGTACCACCTGTATCCGGAGGGGGCTATAGTTCTTTGGTCAACGAACTCAAAGCTCAGAATAGCGAGCTTCAAGAGAAACTCGACAGAGCTTTAGCTGCAACTACGCAGGCAGAAACTTTAGCCGAAGAACGGAAGAACCACATTGCGAAATTGGAAGGCGAATTGTTGCAACTTCGTAAACGTCTTAACGATTCCTTGGAAGAAAAATTGGAACTGAGCAACGAGTTAACGCGTGTGAAGGTGAAGGCTGAAGACGAACAAACGGCTAAAGATATGGTCGCTGAGTTACGTCGAAAGATCGACGAAAAGTTTGACCAAACCTGATTTCCTATAATTTACTGTATGGAGAACTAACGAAAATGGATATTGTCATCATTGGATTGTTGCTTGTTATTTTGGTATTCGGAGTTTTCTTCTACCTAAATCAAAATTCCGAAAATACTGTTGGTATTGATCCCGCACAATATCGAGACCTCGAAAAGCGAAATGAGGAGTTAGAGCAACAGCTCGTCACTGTTCGGGAATCTGCTAGCCGAAATCAAGCTTTAGCAGAAGAGCGTAAGGAGAACATAGCCAAACAGGATGCAGATTTATCGAAACTGCGAAATCGTATGAACAAGGACGCAGATGAGAAGGAGAACCTAAGTAATGAAGTTGCCCGTCTTAAAACGCGGATTGAAGAGGAGCGGAAAACTTCGGAAGAAAAAATTGAACTGCTCACGGAAGTTCGCGACAAAATGGAATCAAAGTTCCGCGAATTAGCCCAAGATGCCTTAAAGGTTCAAGGAGAGGAATTTTCGAAGTCCAACTTAGAGAAGCTGTCGGCGACATTAGCTCCATTGAAAGAACACGTCGGCCTTTTTGAGAAAGAACTGAAGCAACTTCACCATGGCGCGGTGTCGGAGCGGGCAGCACTGAAGAATCAGATTGAGACACTGACGGAAAAATCGGAAACTTTGTCAAAAGATGCTCAAGAGCTCGCTCGAGCCTTAAAGTCTGATCAACAGAAACAGGGGGCTTGGGGAGAGATGGTTCTTCAGAAAATCCTTGAAAACTCGGGTCTTAGAGAAGGTTCAGAGTACGAGATACAGGTTCGCCGGGAAGGAGATGAAGGACAAAGACTTCGTCCCGATGTCGTCGTTAAACTTACAAGAGACAAGACACTGGTAATTGACAGTAAAGTTTCATTGGCAGCTTATACAGACTCGGTAAATGCTGAAACTGAAGAAGTCCGCGCAGAAGCTCTCAAGCGCCATGTCCGCTCGGTTCTGACACATATTGATACATTGTCTCAGAAAAACTATCAGAGTGCTGAAGAACTCACCGTAGATTATGTTGTTTTGTTCATGCCATTCGAGAGCGCATTATCAGAGGCCTTAAACGAGAAAACTGATCTGACAAACTACGCTCTAGAACGAAATATAATGATTGCCACTCCGACTACGTTGATGATGGCCTTGCGTACTGTTGCGAACGTATGGAGTGTTGAACGTCGCAATCAGAATGCCGAAGAAATTGCGCATAGGGCGGGGCGACTATATGACAAAGTCAGCAACTTCCTGAAAAGTATGGAGAAGGTTGGGTCGCGACTAGACCAAGCTCAGTCTGCGTTTCGAGATGCATCGGCGCAATTGTCGAGTGGACATGGCAATGTCATTTCGCAGGTTCAGATGTTGAAAAGCCTTGGTGCCAAGACGACTAAATCTATTGATGTGTCCTACGAACAGGATGAGGAGGAACTATCGCACACACACGATACCTCGCAGAGTTTGCTTCCATAGTGGAAGGCTGTTGCAAGAGTATTGTAGAAAATTTTTACTACGAATGCTTGACTAAATGAAAAGCGTTCCTAAATTGAACTACTTTGAAATTTCATCCGCATAGGACTTCTTACCAATGGCTAAACCTAAAAACATTAAAATCCGCTTGAACTCTACAGCAGACACGGGCTTCTACTATGTCACCAAGAAGAATCCCCGAAACATCACTGAGAAGTTGGTGGTTCGCAAGTATGATCCCATTGCTCGTAAGCACGTCGAATTCAGGGAGGGTAAGATCAAATAGAAAGAGAACTAAACTAAATTTTTGGCTTCGTGATTGGAACCGTCTACAGCACCTGCGATTTCAATTGACCGCAATAACGCATAGTAATAACCCTATCCTAAATTGATGCACAGACGCGTACCCCGCCGTTCAAACTAAAGAAGCAATCACGAAAATGTATGACTTTTTTTACAATGTCTTCAGTGATCCGTGGCAGATTACGGCACTAGCCATAATTTCTTTGTTTTTTGTTCTGGCTTTCTTCTGAATAAACGCGAGACCAGGATTACTTTCCCAATTTGCTTCAATTGCTCCTAATACACTTACGTCTATTGGGATATTTTTTACATTCCTTGGTATCTTATTTGCGTTGCAAGATTTAAACATTACCGATTCTGATGAATTTTCCGAGTCGGTCCGTGAACTCCTGAACGGATTGAAACTTGCCTTTTTCTCTTCAGTAGCAGGATTGCTTGCGTCCGTTTTGTTTCGATTCATTGAAGCAATTCGTAAGGGATTTGGGTCTAAAGATATCCCAGTTGAAGTTGATATATCTCATTTATACGAACAGTTGAAAAAATTGAATGATAATACTGTTTCGGTCAGAGATGCTCTTAACAGTAGCCATGATAAGGTCAGTATTCAGGAAAAACTAGAGACGCTCAACACCAACGCCCTTTCGATCAGAGATGCACTAGTTGGGGAAGGCGACGCAAGTCTTTCTACACAGTTTACTAAACTTCGAATCGATTTTAAAGATTACGCCGATAAGGTCAGAAAAGATGGAACCCAAGAGTTAGTTCGGGCTCTTGAGGAAGTCATTAAAGATTTTAACGCAAAAATTTCGGAACAGTTTGGGGATAATTTCAAACAACTGAACGAAGCAGTTGCGTCTTTACTGTTATGGCAACAACAACATAAGGAACATGTGGAAGCTATTACCAGCGCATTTAATGAGGTTCAAACTGGTATAGAGAATGTCGAGAAGACCGTTGCCAAAATTCCAGACAGCATGGACTCTATCAAAACTGTTTTCGACGCAACCGACACTCGAGTTGAACAACTCTATGCGGGTATAGGTTCACTTACAGAAATTCGAGAGTCTGCACGAAACGTCATACCCGAACTTCAAAAATCTATTGATTCAATAACAAACAGTATCAAAGAATCAATTGACACTCAGGTCGAAGTTCTTGGAAAACAGATCGTAGAAGTTCAAAACATTCAAGAAGCAAGTAGTAAGTCTGTGCACGATCTTAGAATCCATTTGTCTGAAACTATCAAATTGTGTACTGACAAAATCAAAGAAAAAGTAAACGATGCGATTCCTGAAGTGCAAAATTTAATTACAGAGATTTCTACGAGTGTTAAAGAATCAATGAGCGCACAATTATCGGTTATTGAACAACAAATACAGGAAGTTAAGACTATTCAAACTACCAGTTCCGAAGCTGTCAAAGAACTCACACAACATTATACTGAGATAATCAAAAACTCGGCAGATGAAATTCGAGAAAGTGCTAAAGAGGCCGTGCCAGCGGTGCAAAAGGCAATCGAAACAATTTCATCCAGTATGGAACAATCCTTAAACAAACAAGAGGTGATTCTACAAACTCAGATTAAACAAGTTCAAGACATTCAAGAATCTAACTCTAACGCTATTAAAGAACTTACTGCCCAGTTTGCGGAAACAGTCAAAGTGTCAGTGGACGAAATCCGCGAAAGCGCTACCAAGGCTGCACCAGAGGTCCAGAAAGCGATCGAATCTATTTCAATAAGCATACAAGATACTATGAGCAAACAAATCGATATTCTAAGTAATCAGATTCAACAAGTTCAAGAAATTCAAACATCCAACAGTCAAGCTGTTAAAGATCTTACTAACAATTTTACTGAAACGATCAAAGTGTCTGCGAATGAAATTCGAGAAAGTGCTAAAGAGGCCGTGCCAGCGGTGCAAAAGGCAATCGAAACAATTTCATCCAGTATGGAACAATCCTTAAACAAACAAGAGGTGATTCTACAAACTCAGATTAAACAAGTTCAAGACATTCAAGAATCTAACTCTAACGCTATTAAAGAACTTACCGCCCAGTTTGCGGAAACAGTCAAAGTGTCAGTGGACGAAATCCGCGAAAGCGCTACCAAGGCTGCACCAGAGGTTCAGAAAGCGATCGAATCTATTTCAATAAGCATACAAGATACTATGAGCAAACAAATCGATATTCTAAGTAATCAGATTCAACAAGTTCAAGAAGTTCAAACAACCAACAGTCAAGCTGTTAAAGATCTTACTAACAATTTTACTGAAACGATCAAAGTGTCTGCGAATGAAATTCGAGAAAACTCTCAGAAGGCAGTTCCAGAAATTCAAAAGGTAATCGAATCCATTTCACGTAGTATGCAAGAGTCAATCAACAAACAAGTAGGAATTCTTGAGCAACAGATTAAGGATATTCAAACTGTCCAATCATCAAGTACTAATGAGATCGGCGAACTTTCAAGAAACCTCGGTGAAATAGTTAAAGTTTCTCTCGAAAACACTCAAACCATGTTCTCTTCTCAAATTAGCAGATTCAACGAAGTCTTAGAAAGTTTAAACGCTGGGGCCACACGTGTTCAAGATTCAAGTAACCAGATAGCGGATAAGGTCTCTTTAGTTATTGAAGATTTCATCCGACAACAAGACAATTTGTCTAAAGAAGTTCAGTCTTTAATTGCACGGTCTATAGAGGAAAATAGGAAGGCCATAAATGAAAGTCTAGAGAATATGGACGCAGGAATGCAAAGGCAAGTAGGTCGCACGATAGAAAAAATGGGTAACAGTTTGGTTTCCATTAACGAGAGATTCGTAGAATCATACGAAGATAATGCAAAGAAAATAATCGAATTAACTAGTTCGATAGATCCGTCACGACGTTAATAAACGATTAAAGCAATGACAAGTTTCAGTAAGAGGAGCTCAGAAAAAGAGGAGCAATGGATATACATATCAGATATGATGGCTGGTTTGATGATGATTTTTTTGTTCATTTCAATAATGTACATAAAAAACATTAGTGATCGATACGGTGCTTATGAGCAAAAAAAGGAGGAAATTTGCGAAGAACTGCAAAGAGAATTCAAAAGAAACGTTAAGCAATGGAATATGTCGATTTGTCAAAACGGTGTTCTAATAAAATTCGATAGTGATTTGAATTTTGTCCTGCCTCGGGACATATTGCAGAGATTTGAGAGTTACTGTAGTGGGGATTATGTTACCTGTAAAGGTTACAAAAAACAAGAGACGAATACGATTTTTTGATAAAATTTAAATAGATTTTGGGTTTCTGAAACAGGAAGCCTAGACCAAGGAACAGCAAACCAGATTAACAAAAAGAATAGTTTGTTCTCGATCGGGGATGACAAGAACGAGGTTAGGAACCCTCGTTTTTATGTTGAACTGTGGACAAAAGAGATTTTGTTGAAAGATTTGGACTTTACTCGCTTTATTGAGCCATTTTCTGGACGCGAAATCGGGCCTTGGACTAACCCTTTCAGTTTCGCACTGAGGTTTCAGCACGAGTGTCAACTTTTACGGAAGCGATTTCGCAGTACAGTAGCTAACGTTGTCGATAGATTAAGGAGAATTTCTTTGTGAAGCACGATTGCGAGTTGCTGAAGTATCAGCGGGATTGAATAGCAGAGAATACGCTCATCGTGGACAATTCTTCACTGCGATTCTCATTGGTGTGTTATTATCCCCTAGTCATTTGCCTGCCCCCAATAATTTTTTGACCGATTTTTGTTGATGGTCGCAGGAATTGGCGAGCGAACCCAAGGGAGTGTTGAAACCCCTTGGGTTCGCCCTTCTGTGGTCAAGTTTTCAGAGGATCGGTAAAGGTACTTGTTAATTGCAACATTGTTGAAAATAGGTCATTGGTGTAAGGTTATCGATTGTCTCCTACGGTCGTTTTGTATTGAAGAACTCTATGAATGTGTCGAGTCTTCTATTCAGTGCTATGAGATTGTCTAAAGGCCATTTTTTGGACGCGAAATCGGGCCTTGGGCTATAGGTTTCAGTTCCGTACTAAGGTTTTTTCACAAGTATCAACTTATACGGAAGCGAATTCGCGATACAGTAGCTAACGTTGTGGACAGGTAAAGAAGAGTTTTTTCGCAAAGAAAGATTGGGAGTTGCTGATGTATAAGCGGGATTGAATAGCAGTTAATACGCTCATCAGGGAATATTTTTCTGTAATTGCCATAGGTACGTTATTATTCTCCAGTCATTTGCCTGCCCCCAATAATTTTTTGACCGATTTTTGTTGCTGGTCGCAGGATTTGACGAGCGATCCCAAGGGAGTTTAGAAGCCCTTGGGATCGCATTACTTTGGTCAAGTATTCAGACAAGCGCTAAAGTTACTTATTAACTGCAACATTGTTGAAAGTAAGCCATGGGAGTTAGATTATCGATTGTCTCGTAAGGTCGCTGTGTATTGAAGAACTCAATGAATTTGTCGAGTCTTCTGTTCAGGGCTTTGAGATTGTCCAAAGGCAAATTTTCTTTGGACAGGAAGTCATCTCTCATGGTCTTATTAAAGCGTTCGACAAAAGCGTTTTCTGTCGGCGAACGAGGATCGTTAAGATAAAAGGTTATGCCCTTGTCCTGACAGGCCTGTTCAAATGCTGCTCTAAACTCAGTGCCTTGGTCTGTTTGCACCGCTTGAACTTCAAATGGCGCTCGCCGGATCAGTTTTTTGAGGAGATAAGCAGAGTTCTTCGCTGTATGGGCCTCAAACACATGTGAAAATGCCAGTTTTGAATAGATGCAGATGGCATTGACTATATAAAGGAAACGGTCTGGTCCTACGCGGAAATGTAGAGTATCTATCTGAACGACTTCGCCAGGCCAACTACTTATTAGCAATTCCGGAAGAGGAATCGCATACGTTCGGGGAGCTTTTCCTGTATTGCTGTCTCGTGCCTTCGCAAAAGTTCCACTGTAATACGACTTGATCTTTTTCTCGCGGATCAACTCCGAAATTATGCGACAGACTTTTGAACGTTTGATCTCGTATCCGAGTCTTTCCATATAGGTATGGAGCTTTTTACCACCCCACGACTTGAACTTCTTGCGGAATTCATAAACTTTATTTTTCTGTTCATCGTATTGTTCCTGATTCTCCCGAGTTCTCACTTTGTGCGGGCGCGTCGACTCCGGTATCGGCTTCCTTTTCCACTCATACAAAGTCCTGACGGGAATACCGACCTGTTCTGCCGCGTCTTCCGCCGTTCTGCCCGATTGCCGTATCCGATCCCAAGTTTCAACCTTTTCTCTCCGAAATCGGACTTGTTCTTCTATCGATAAGCTACGAATGGAGGCCGTATCGTAAATTCGAGGGGCGTTCTGTTTTGCAACATTCGATTTTTGTGATAAATTGCCCATGGGAAGATCTCCTGCTGTTTGGGTTGTATTCGAACCTACAGTATGGACGATCTTCCTCTTTTTGTGAAGACCTAAATCTCTGCAATATGTATCTGAGTCTATTCATTTTGAAACTGGAGAATGGGAGTTGAACAAAGAATTCGAAGAAATTTTGAAAGATTTCTTTCCTCGTTTAATGAATGTAATTTTTAGGTTTCAAAACTCCATTAGTGAACTACGAATCGAAGGACACACTGATAGTAGAGGGAAACCTAATCAAGATAAGTTTGACAGTTACCTCTACAATACCAAGCTTTCACAAAAACGCTCTAGAAGTGTTCTAGAGTATTCTCTAAATTTGAAGGATGTACGAAATAACAATCGAATGCTTGAATGGGCGTATTCTAACATTACTGCGCATGGACTATCTTCAAGTAAGAAGATTGTCGTGAACGGAACTGAGGACTTGGCTGCGTCAAGGAGAGTAGAGTTTAGACTGAGACTAACAGAGGAAAATAATTTGATAGCATTAATAAAGAAGGAGCTGAGTGTCTCAAATGGCGATTTTTGAATTTCTCGATAAACTGGAGCGCTTACGCAAGAGAATCGGAGGGAAAACGTACACCGAGGCTTTTGATCAACCCTTGTCAGAGTTTCAGAAAATTGAACGCAAACTTAGAACGGAGGGGATCCCGGTAGACCCGGACGAAATAAAGCGTGTAGGCCCTTATTTAGTTTATAAAGATAAAGAGAACAAGTCGCATCTCGCTATACTATATATTCAACATTCCCGTGCCACTCGAATGCAACTTGAAAACAACCAGTCGTCTTCCAGCGATACACCGAAATTTCATTTGACTTGGTGTACTGCTGTTGAAAAGGTGCATCAGAACAAGCGTTTTGACAAGTTTGTTATGTCTCGATCCGAGTCGCATATGTTTGATGTTGAACCTAAGGATAGCCAAAACAGAGGAAATGATGACAATTTTATCGAAGTTCGATTATACCCGTGTCAATTTTGTTTAGGGGAGCTGTTTTATCGCGGATTTCATTACGAACAACCAAAAACGGTTAAGCTAAGACAAGTCGAAGAGTTTAAGATCAAAGAATTTTTGTCTGAAAATTATGGAACGTTAGTAACTTGGAAATTTCTACCAATATACCAGGCAAGCGCACGAAGAAAAGGCAGGTATACTGATGACTTTCCAGAGCTGTCTAGAAGAGCTCGTGAGTCTAACAATTGGACGTGTGCAAGTTGCGGTGTAAACATGACCAGTATGAAGGAAGGTCTCCATTGCCACCACAAAAACGGTGTTAAGAGTGACAATTTTCGGAACAACTTAGAAGTACTGTGTGCACTCTGTCACAAGAATGTTGACCAATTTCACAGTCATATGGAAGTCCGAGATGACATTGAGGATTATATTCGCAAACATCGTCCCACTGATCCGGGATACTAAAGACCATTAAAAATTGTTGAGAGAAGAAAAAATTAGAGTATTGTGGTACCTTATTTTAGAGTCCAATCTTTGACTGGTAGCTACCTAAGGCTTGAAAAACCATTCTTACATAAAATATGGAGTAACATATGTCCTCACCTGAACAACGCTTGGAATCCCTAGGTTTAACCCTCCCCAAACCTATGGCCGCGGTTGCGAACTACGTGCCATTCGTTATAACTGGGCATCTGCTTTTCGTTTCAGGACAGGTGAGCATTGGCGCTGATGTTCCAATGTACGGATGCTTGGGATCAGACTATGATTTAGAAGAAGGACAGGCAGCTGCCAAACTTTGCGGTCTCAATCTTATTGCTCAATGTAAGGCCGCTACAGGAGACTTATCCAAAATCAAGCAAGTTGTGAAATTGTGTGGGTTCGTCTCTGCTACGCCAGATTTCAAAGAAATTCCACAAGTTATAAATGGATGCTCTGACCTAATGGTCCAGGTGTTTGGGGATAAAGGTCGACACGCACGTACAGCGGTTTCTGCTCCAGTGTTACCACTTGGGTTTGCTGTTGAAGTCGACGGCGTTTTTGCTTTAGAATAGTTTACCCTTAGATTCAGTCGAAACTGATCATCTATATAACCGGCTATGTTCTAGACGACTACCTTTACCAGTCTAAACATATTCTAAACGTTCATTCTCCAGATTCTCTAAATACTCAAACAGTTCTCCATATAGATGGCAAACCCTTCGCTTAGAACCCGAATCGTCGATCGAATCAGCGATATTGATGGCGAATCATGGAACGCCTTGGCTAATCCAAATAATTCCCGGTTTGACCCGTTCATAAGTTGGGAGTTCCTAGAAGCACTGGAGCTGAGTCAAGCCGTCGTTCCAGAAACTGGATGGCTTCCCCAACACATCGTATTGGAGCAAAACGAAGGCACAATAGTCGGCGTACTGCCCTTATACCTAAAATCACATTCACAGGGAGAGTATGTGTTTGACTATGTCTGGGCCGATGCGTTTCAACGTGCCGGAGGGCAATACTACCCTAAACTACTTTGCGCCGCTCCATTCACACCTGTGTCGGGAAGGAGATTTTTAACCGTAACGGATGTCGAAAACTCTGACAAGTATAAGGCTGTCCTGCTACAAACTGCGATCAGTATCGCAGAAGCCAATCACATCTCGTCTTTGCACGTGAACTTTGTAGAAGAGTTTGAAGCAAAGTACCTGTCTGAGTTCGGTATGTTGCTTAGAACCGATCAACAATTCCATTGGCGAAATTACAACTACTCAGACTTTGATGAATTTCTCGCATCTCTCTCGTCAAGCAAGCGCAAGAACCTGCGCAAAGAGCGAGCAAAAGCTCAAGACGGACTAGAATTTCTTCACTTAACAGGTTCCGACTTAACTGAAGTGTATTGGGATTATTTCTACGAATTCTATATTGATACTGGAGCTCGTAAATGGGGTTCCCCATACCTCAACCGCGAGACCTTTTCGCTCCTCAGCGATAGACTACCGAACAATATTCTGCTAATTCTGGCAACGTGTAATGACCGCCCTATCGCCGGCGCGCTAAACTTTATCGGTTCAGATACATTGTATGGACGATACTGGGGATGCACTGAATACCGGTCGATGTTGCACTTCGAAGTGTGTTACTATCAAGCCATAGATTATGCACTCGCTAACAATTTGAAGTATGTTGAAGCCGGAGCGCAAGGCGGTCATAAACTCGCAAGAGGATACGAACCCGTAACGACCTACTCTGCTCACTGGATCACTCATCCGCAGTTTCGACACGCAGTATCAGATTTTCTCAAACGAGAAAGAAAAGCTGTTGAACATGATAAGGCTTGGCTAAATTCACGAACTCCATTCAAAAAGACAGGAGCATAACAAATGACTATCCATGGTGAATACGACCACAACAATATTTTCGCCAAAATTCTTCGAGGCGAAATGCCTTGTGTAAAGGTATATGAAGACGAAGTGGCACTATCCTTTATGGATGTTTTTCCGCAGTCTGAAGGCCACACGCTAGTTGTTCCAAAATCCGTAACAGCGAGAAACTTCCTTGATCTTCCATCTGACAAAGTCGGGGCCTATATGGGACGAGTTCATACCATCGCAAAAGCGGTGGAACGGGCGTTTAGCCCAGACGGAGTGATCATCACGCAATTCAACGGCGCAATCTCAGGACAGACGGTCTTCCACTTGCACTTCCACATAATTCCTTGCTTTGAAGGACAAGGGGTCGGACGACATGGGAAAACAGGAATGGCAGACACTGAACACCTTCTTAGCCTAGCTAGTAAAATCAGATTGCATCTTCCAAAGTGAATCCGAGCGACATTGAGTATAAAACTGGCACTTCCTGTTATGTAAATTGCATTCTAGATAGGATAAGCAACGGTGCTAGGTCTATCTTTGCAATTATGACACAGGATAAGCCCTCTAACAGAGAAACAAAAATGTATCGAGCAATAGAGCAGAACTTCATGCGCCCCTTTGGACGCTGAATGTAAGCAACCATAATGTTAGAAAATTCGGCAATCCAAATCTAAATTTGCCAACTAACCCAAATTCAAGCACTGCTTCTCCTACGACGAACATAGTTCTAACCAAAAAAACATTTTTTTGTTACTCATATCAGCTGTAATCAATCGCACAAAAAAACCAACATTCTCAATGTATGGGATTATAATTTTCTTCGGCTTTACAATTATCCGCACTACCTTGCGATCTACTGGAGCGTCGACTCTCTTTTCGCCATCCGTTGTTACATGTACTGCCATCTTGCCTGACAGACTGACTGTTATTTTTTTGACTTGTACTTCGATCTAAAATAGATTCTTTTATAGATTTCTTGTCTGATGAAACAGGTGAAAAAGTAGAAACGTCAATAGCTCCCTTACTAATCAACAATTTTTCAATTTCCTCTTCGACCGGCCCCCAGTAATTATATTCCTTTCTTTTTCGAAGTAGATTTAATGGTGAATTACCGTTTGCATCCAGCAGGTTTACGTCTGCCCCATTCTTAATCAAATTGATAGCAATCTTCCAATGATAAATTCCAATTCCATTAATTGCTAAGTGTAATGGTGTATCTCCATACTTATTCTTTTTATTTAACTTCGCTCCATATTTTAACAGCATTTTCACGTTTTGAACACTATTTCCGTAAATTGCCCAGAATATCGGAGTAGACATATCACTATTAACTTTATTTATGTCTGCTCCTAACTTAATCCATCCCTCCAAACTTTCCGGGCTTCTAAGATTTGCGACATAGGAAACCAAATAATTTCCTTGGGAACTGACGGTATTTATATCAGCTCCATCGTCAATCATCTGCTTGACTTCATACAAAGGCGAGTAGATGTGTTCAACTACTATTCTTTTCTCTAAATTCTGATCAGAAGCCAAAGCAATGTTTTGGTACATTATTGACCAAGAGAGAGTTATTATTGTGACTAATTTTTTCATTGTGCCATTCCTTCATAATTGATCACACGACGATGGCGTAATCTGAATACCAAACGCTGAGGTTTGAGACGGATTATTTTTGAAAAACTTCACATAATCTATTTTTTTGCCATTTTCATCAATAATAGCGATCTTTGTATTAGAGTTAAATAGCAATTGGAGGAACTTTCCAAATTTCTGTGGATTGTTTCGATAATAAGACAAGGTTTCAAGCTTTATATCGTTATGTACTTCTATCAATTGTAAATAGTATTTACGATCGACTATAAACCCGATCATAAGAATGGCGTCTAGATCTATAGTTCTATGAATTTTTTGAAGAACATGACTATAAACGTCTTGACCAGAAGCCCAAGCATACCAAGGAATTGCTGGGTTTCCTGTTATTCGTTGAGGGTGAGTGTGAAAATCCCCGATTAACCTGTGAGTTACAACCTCTGATCCTCCTATTTTTGTATGCTTAAATTGTTCATCCAATTCAAATTCTCTTCTAGCTTTTCCATCGTTATTATCTCCCTTAGTAAGGTGAGTTCCTCTTGTGATCTTGTTATTCGTTACATTTAAGTATATGCCATTTACTGCCTCCTGACCTTTTTTATAGTCGACAGGAGAGGTACCGTGTACTCCTGTCGTCATTATCGGCTTTGTCACATCTACCAACTGTTTGAGAACTTTCTCTTGAGCTGTTTTGTCTACAGCCCGACCATTGATCGCGTTCATACTTCCTCCTACCGCCGAACCGAATGTAAAACCAAAGTTAAATTCTCCAAGATCCGAAAATATTTTCTTATACGCAGCTCTACATTGCTCCTCCAGTTTTTTTCTTCGCTCCTCTTTCTTCTCCTTCTCAGATTTCTTATTAATGTTAATAAACCAAAGTGGTGGATATTCAATCTGTACGGTAAAATAATTTGAGTAGTCAGTTTGTTTAGGACGCTCCGCTGTTACAACTATTTTTTTAAGGCGCAACTCACACTCTTTAGATTCTGGGGCGATTTCACAAGCCAATCTCCTACACCAATCGCTGTCTGGGTTACGCCGACACGCTATTGCAAATGAGTAAGCATCTCCTTGTAACCCTAAAGCGCCTAGTTCTATCAAACTACCACCTCGAGCAATTGATAGTATTGATCCAACGTTCGATGAAACTCCGCTACTTCTAGTCGCAGTAACTGTTTGCGTGGGTAGCCTCCTTTCCTCGTCCTCGGGAATCTCTACATCTTCGGTAGCCAATGCCACAAACGACAAGGGAACTACCCAACAAGCTAGAAAAATAACTTGAAAGGCAAGTCGGATCGCAACAATGGAAACTTTGTCAATCATCATTCAGACCAACGAAGGGGGCCATCTCGTTCAACGTCAAATGTTCTAGAATCAACATTTATGGAAATCTGTATAGTCGATTTTCCACTTTTTGTAAAGTATAGTGTTCGTTTTTGGATCGAACTTTGATACTTGCGATGTTCTTATCTCTCCTCTGGCATAGTCAACCCAACCTTCATAAAATCCACTTTTAAACTCCAAGTTTTTGACGCAGAATCTGATTTACTGCCTGAGGATTAGCTTTGCCGCCAGTCGCCTTCATAACTTGCCCAACAAACCAGCCCATCGCTTTAGGCTTTTCCTTAACTTTTTCCGCTTGGTCGGGGTTTGCCGCAATGACCTCATCTACTGCCGACTCTATAACAGTGTGATCGGTAACCTGAACCATACCTTCTCGATCCACAATCACCTTAGCATCCTCGCCGGTTTCCATCATCTTCGTGAATACAGTTTTGGCAATTTTTCCAGAAATCGTCCCGTCGCATACTAAGTCAATCAACGCTCCCAGTTGCGAAGCCCGTACCTTGCTATCTCCTAACTCCAAATCGTTTCGATTAAGATGAGAGAATAGTTCTTGAGTTACCCAGTTAGCTGCTAGCTTGGGATCACGTCCTTTCGCAACTTCCTCAAAGTAATCTGCTTTTCCTTGATCAGATACGATCACACCTGCATCGTATCGGCTCAATTTATAGTCAGTCTGGAATCGTTTTCGCTTTTCATCTGGCAACTCGGGAAGTGTTCCCGCGATTTCATCAATCCAAGCCTGCTCCAACCGCAATGGCAACAAATCAGGATCAGGGAAATATCGATAATCATGCGCATCCTCTTTCGAGCGCATAGAACGAGTCTCTACTCGCTCCGAGTCGAAAAGCCGCGTTTCTTGATCGACCGTTCCACCATTCTCAATAATCTCTATTTGTCTCTGAGCTTCAAACTCTATAGCACTCTGTATGAACCTGAAGGAATTCATATTCTTGATTTCACATCGCGTTCCGAGCTCTTCAAAATCACCAGTCTCCATAAATGAGTCAAATTTTCCTGGTCGACACACAGAAACATTGACATCGGCCCTTAGATTACCCTTCTCCATATCACCATCGCAGGTCTCTAACGCTATCAAAATGGATTTGAGTTTTTTGACATAGGATGCCGCCTCCAAAGGCGAGCGTATATGTGGTTTGGAAACAATTTCCATTAAAGCGACACCTGATCTGTTTAAATCCACAAAAGTGTTATTTGGATCTAAATCGTGAATCGATTTGCCGGCATCTTGTTCTAAATGAAGTCGTTCTATACCAACATTGAAACTGTAGGCAGGATCGCCATGGGCCGGTTCGACATCGACCTCCATCGTTCCTTCACCGACGATCGGATACATGTACTGACTTATTTGATAACCCTGCGGTAGGTCAGGATAGAAGTAGTTCTTACGATCAAATCGAGAGAAAGTATTGATCTTTGCTTTGAGGCCAAGTCCTGTTCGAATAGCTTGTTCAACACACTTTCTGTTTATGACAGGCAACATTCCGGGCATCGCAGCATCAACTAACGAAACATTACTGTTTGGTTCAGCGCCAAAAGCGGTCGAAGCTCCTGAAAAAAGCTTTGCATTACTCGTCACTTGCGCATGAACTTCAAGACCGACAACAATCTCCCAATCGCCATCGTTGCCTGTAATCGTATATGCTGGGCGTTCACTCATTTTCTAGTTTTTCCTCGTCCATAGATTTTTGTTTGGCTCGTTGCACTCGTTCTCTGCGGGCATCCATTCTTCGATTTACATCTTTTGAGACAGCACCTGAAAACATTGAGAGTATCGAATTTTTTCGTCTCCCAACATTAGATTGGCCCCTACCCTTTTGGTGTCTCTCAAAAATCATCGCAATTCTCGCGATAACATAGATGCCTACTAGAAATACCAGTCCCCAATACAGTATCGTATTGCCTTCAAACGGGTTTACACCAAATCTTCGTGCGGCATCCCAAGTTACTGCACCCAAGAACAATATACCCACAACGACATAAAGTACGATTCTTAGAACTCGTGAGTTAGGAAGCATGGCCTACCACCACTTTTCCGGCTTGAACTGAAATTCAGCAGATTTTTCCAGCGCAGAGGCCACACGGAAACAAACAGATTCATCTAACGCTTTCCCTATAACCTGTAATCCTAATGGAAGACCATCTTTGTTCAGCGCTGCAGGAATCGAAATAGCGGGAAGACCTGCTAAGTTGGCCGTCACTGTAAATACGTCATTGAGATACATTGCTATCAAATCGTCCGAGCGCTCTCCATACGCGAATGCCGCCGAGGGTGTCGTCGGAGTAAGCAAAGCATCAACAGTCTCGTAAACGTCACGAAAATCTTGAAGTATTTTTGTTCGAACTTTTTGAGCTCTCAAATAATAAGCATCATAATAGCCGTGCGAGAGAACATAAGTTCCGATCATCAAACGCCGCTGAACCTCCTCACCGAAGCCATCAGAACGCGTATTCTGGTAGGTGTCAGTTAAATCGTCTCCGGCTTCTCGCTTACCGTACCTCATGCCATCGTAACGTGCGAGATTAGAAGACGCTTCGGCGGGAGCAACGATATAATATGCAGGCAGTGCAAACTTGGTGTGCGGTAACGACACGTCAACAATTTTAGCACCGCTATTTTTAAGCCACTCAATACCCTTTTGCCACAACTCTTCGATTTCGCTTGGCATGCCGTCGACGCGGTATTCGGCAGGAATACCTATCTTTAATCCTTTAACTGAACGACCGACGTCTTGTTGCCAGTCCGGGGTTTCCACATTCAGCGATGTAGAGTCTTTTGGGTCGTGCGAACACATGACAGACAAAAGTAACGCCGCATCCTCGACCGACTTAGCTATTGGTCCTGCTTGATCTAGAGAACTTGCGAACGCGATCATCCCAAACCGCGAAGCTCTTCCATAAGTTGGTTTGACTCCGACAGTTCCTGTGAACGCAGCCGGTTGCCTGATCGACCCCCCCGTATCGGATGCAGTGGCTGCCAAACATAAATCGGCTGAAACTGCAGTCGCAGATCCGCCTGATGATCCACCTGGTGTTAATTTCGCGTTGTGACGACCCTGTCTTCGCCAAGGATTAGCAACTTGTCCGAAACATGATGTCTCATTTGAAGATCCCATAGCAAACTCGTCCATGTTGAGTTTGCCGAGCATAACCGCTCCTTCATCCCAAAGATTTTGTGTGACGGTGCTTTCATATGTTGGCGAGAACTCACCAAGAATCTTCGAACACGCGGTGGTTCTTATCCCGTTAGTACAATAAAGGTCTTTCACCCCAATAGGAGTTCCATCTAGTTTCTTCGACTCGCCTTTCCTTCGTCTTTCGTCTGACAGTTTTGCCATTTCTATGGCCTTTTCCGGAGTTTCCAGAACGTAGGCATTAAGCGCGGGGTTTCCTGATGCGATGGCATCAAGAAACGATTGGGTGAGTTCCTGAGACGAGAAAGACCGCTGATCAAGTCCGTCTAAGGCTTCTGTTAAGGTAAGCTGAGTTAGCTGAGACATTGTAATTTTAAGACTATAGGGGAAGTTTTTGAGGTTATTCACGTCGAAGACAATAACGACATCATAGTTGCGATTATACACCGAGACTGTAGCTATAATAGTAGACTAAAAAAATCACGTTTTCGATTAATGAAATTTTTGCGAAGACACTTGTTTCACAAGAGAATTAGCCAAAAACAGTTCAATTGAATCAAAATTTAAAGCAGCCTTGCTAAAAGGTTAAAGACTCTTAATGGTTTGACCGTCTTCGACTTTATCAACAAATGCTAGCATGTTAAACCAGTCCGATTCAAATTTGACCACAGATACATGATTGCCGAACTGTACACCTAGTTTGAATACGCTCCCAAGTAGATGGGGAGCGCTTCAACCGACGGAGTTTATGTTAGGGTCTTGTTTGAGATAGTCTCGTTTTCTTTGAACGCGCTAAGTCATCATTTTCAACTTCTCAAACCTTTACGAGGGAAAACAGTCACAATTTTGGCAAAATTCTATCCGAATGTATGAACTAAAATACTGACACAAGAAGTCCAAACACCCATTATTTGGCTCAGCATTAGGAGTAATTTGATGATTCGTGCAATTTTGGCGGTATCCGCCCTTGGACTCTGCGCCTGTGCAACAACGCAGAGTTCAAATATGTTTGATGGCCATGCATTCAACATAGAGGACGATCCTCGTCTTGGCGAGAAAATGATTTCTGCGTGTTCGGTTCGGACAATTCGCGGGTTTAGCTTGCATTCGGATAATAGGTTTGTTCTTGAGATATCGCCGCGCCGAAAAATTTTGGTGGAAGTTTTTGGAATGTGCCACAACTTAGAGTCGGCAATGAGGATTGCTTTTGATCCGGACGTTAGCTGCCTGAGCCGCGGCGACAAGATTGTAGTGTCTTCTTCAATTTTTCCGACTTCTAGTTCACCATTCGACACTCAAACTTGCAGAGTCAAATCAATTCATGAATGGGGAATCAAATCCGAAGAATATCAAAGTTCTTCTAATAAGACTGGAGCTAAAAAGAATGAGAAAACGACCTAGTTGAGGTTATTCAACAGCTTTGGGTACAACGAAGAAGCCGTCTTCCGAATTCGGCGCGTTTTGGAGGATTTGATCGCATTTATCACCATCGGTAACATAATCTTCGCGCATAGGAAGCTGAGCATCAGTCACCGATGTCATTGGGGCCACTCCTTCCACATCAACTTCTTGGAGTTGTTCGATCCATGTGAATATGCCCGTAAGTTCTTTAGCGAGAACATCCAATTGATCTTCACTCACTCCGATCCGAGCCAGTCTCGCAACTTTTCGAACATCGTCGGTGGTAACGCTCATAAACCATTCCTTAGAAACAGACATCTCAATTTAGTCTGAAAACCCTTAAAATGCTACAGTATATCTATGCCTATAGTAGAAATTCACGACTTTCCGAACGCGGGATCCCTCATGGGCATAGATCCAGGGTCGAAACGAATCGGATTTGCAATCAGCGATAGTCGAAGAATTATTGCTACTCCGAAAGGTGTATTGAAACGCTCTAGGCGCGAATCAATAACGGATGAAATCCTGAAGCTAATTGCTGAGTACGAGGTAACAGGGCTTGTTGTTGGATTACCAATCAACATGAACGGGACATTCGGGCCTAGGGCGCAATCGGCCAAGCAACTTGCCAAGAACATTATTTCCAGAATGGATCTACCAATAGCTTTCCAAGACGAGCGATTAACAACTGCTCAGGCGGAAAGATCGATGATTGATGCCGGAATGTCGCGACAAAGGCGCTCGCATTCGATTGACGCGAGTGCCGCCTCTCTGATTTTACAAATGGCTCTTGATCGACTCAACCAAGCGAATTTGGAGGGTTGAGTGCTGAAAGTACTTGCGAGGCTTATCGGAAACGTTCATCTTGAATGACACATAGCCGCCGAGACGTTGTAGAGATTAAGTTTCTTCAGATCGAAAGATGACATCAATAGTGTCACCCTGTAATGAACTTTGTCACTCATTTGGACGAAACTGTCATTTTCTCTTGGTTTTTAGTCATTTCTCTGCAGTTTACTGTCACTCTGTGGAGAAATTTATCACTCCACTATGCGAAACTGTCACTTTCTTTTGTTTTTTTGTCATTTCACTACAGTTCACTGTCACTCCACAGAAAACTTTGTCACTCCATTGGACAAAATTGCTATTTTCTCTTGGTTTTTGTCATTTCACTACCGCTTACTGTCACTCTACACAAAGAGATTCCGTCGTTTTGAACCCTCACGCGCCAAAATTCTGAACTAAAACTGGCACTTCAAACCGTTTTTGTCACTATCCTTTCACTCGAATTATTTGAATAAATTTTCTGATGATACTAACTCTTGACATTCTTGTGCGGCCTTCCCATTTATTCAATAAGTTAACGTTGTTGTAAAATACAGCAGTATGTTTAAATTTTTGAAAACTGCTTTTCTTGTGATGGGTTCTTGCCTAAACTTGTTCAGAAGGCAAACTACCTCATAATAACCTGCTAAATGGAGGAATTTGAAGTGAGCGGTAAAATCGCGACCGACCTGATAAACATTGAAAAGGTCATTGCACAAAACCCTGACGGCTTAACTAGTCAGGAGATTTCTCAGTTATTGGCATTGAACCTTCATTCCAGGACATTGCTGAGACGACTGGAAACCTTGGTTGAAAATCATAAAATCACACGGAGTAAGGAAAAGAGAGCGGTTAAGTACTACCCGTGCTCTGGTTCAAACGCGAAAGCTAAACCAAAGTCAGCTTCACAAACTTCCAGTATTTTTAGCGCAAAAAGTCTAGAAATCTTAAATTTTCTAGACACACATGAGCTACTCCGTACTCCTGCAGCTTACAATCGAACATTCCTAGAAAGTTATATTCCAAACGAAACCGCTTACGTTCCAAGAGAAACGCGAGAGCGGCTTCTTCGTCTTGGTTTAAGGTTTAAACCCGTTGAAACTGCAGAAGCGTACACAGTTTTATTTGGAGGAGAGATAGTAGTTGAGTTTTCGTATAACTCTAGCCGGCTAGAGGGTAATTCGTATTCAAGGTCTGAAACGAAAAAGCTACTTTATGACAACATCACTGCAGTTGGCAAGGACAACATAGAGGCGATTATGATTTTGAATCATAAAGAAGCATTTATGGAAATCCACTCAGCAGGGGAATGGGTTGAACCTAATGCACTGACAATCCGAGGTATACACAGTCTTCTTGCACAAGATTTATTATCTGATCGTGAAGCAATTGGAAATTTGAGAAAAATCGGCGTACGAATTGGTGGTTCAGCATATGAACCGATAAATGACCCTCATATTCTAAAAGAAATGTTTGACACTTTGATTTCTAAAGCTGAAAAAATAAGTGACCCGTTCGAACTAAGTTTCTTCTTGTTAGTTCATTTGTCCTATCTGCAAGCGTTTGTAGACGTAAACAAGCGTACTTCAAGAGTTGCCTGCAACATTCCCCTGTTCAAGCGAAATCTTTGTCCTTTAAGTTTTGTAAATGTCCCGACCAGATCTTACGCCTCTGCTTTGATTTCGGTTTACGAGAAAAATGAACTGCGACCAATGTTGGAGTTATACGAATGGGCTTACATTCAGTCATGTCAGGAATACACACGAACAATTGAAACTCAATACGCAAATAATGCCTATTACGCAAAGTACAGAACGGCGCGAAACAGTCTAATTGACCAAATCATTATCGAAAACACTAGTCGGTCCGACGAGGAACTAGAATCTAAAATTAGAAAGTATTGTATGGACGAAAACATTCCCGAACAAGACAAATTTGTAGCGATGATTATTGATTCGTTAGAACTGATCATGAAACATGGAAAAATTCTTGGATTACAAGTATCAGATGCCCAGATTCAGTCTTGGATAGACCGTCACTAAATTACTAACAGATCAGACAACAGGGCATTCAATCAGACACTTATTAGACAACATTCTGTCCTATTGGATTTTCTATAGGACAAGCAACGCCATACACAATATTGTTTGCTAAAATTTTTGTCCATGTAAGACGGATAATAGGACACTTTCTTACGCTATATGACACTTTAAAGTACACCGAAATCCTAAATTGAAAGGGCGGTTTTGTCTTTCTATGTCAGAAAAAAAAGCTTAAATATTCTCTTTAAGTCTATTCCTCGTTTCCTTAGAAAGAATTTTTCCGACGTTTGAGGTAGAATTTTCGTATGTCTCGGTTACGAAAGCCTCTGTTAGGATAGCTCTAGCCAAATTCTCTGGAATTCCCCGTTGTCGAAGGTAGAATAACTGGTTTAAGTCCATACTTCCACAGGTGTTACCGTGGGCGCAGGCGACATCATCTGCGTAAATTTCCAGCTCCGGTTTAGCGAACACCTCAGCTCGATCTCCAAGAAGTAGAGCATGATGTTGCATGTTCGCATCTGTATGTTGGCCAAGATTTTTCGGCACAAAGAACTTTCCCTGGAATACACCCCTACCACCATTCATCACTGCACCTTTCGTCTGCTGATTTGTTACACAATACTGCGCCGAATGAGTAACATCAGAAGTTAAATCAACATGTTTTCCGTTGCCTACGACATATGCAGCGTTGAGTCTTGCCTCAGCATGTTCTCCTAGGTAAGTGACATTAGTCTCAAGTCGTGCGGTTTTACTACCAAATGCTAACGTAGTTTGATTAAAGGTAGATTTTCCTGAAAGATGAACTATTGCATTTACATACTGCACTTGCTTTTCAGATGCTGATTGGAACAAAGTTCGCGTTATTGCCCCTCCCTCTCCAATGTCAAATTCCAACAAAGTCGAGGATAACTCGCTTCCACCCAGGTGAGACTCTATTATTTCGACCGAAGCATTCGGTGCGACCGAGACTTTGATTCTGTTGAAATTCCCGCGCTTGCCAGTTGACGCAAACACTAAATGAATCGGGATATCAACTTTTCCACTGACTTCAATTCCCAGAATACCCGATTTACCCGCCGTCGACGCAAGAGCTCTCGTTAAGGTTACTAAGGAGGAGTTACCCGACTCTTCTGTGGGCTTCACTTCCTCAACAGCGTGAATCTGCAAATTATCGTCAGAACGATTCGCAGTTATGGACGCATTGTCGGAAATTCGGATTCTTAGTGCATCAATATCCTTGAACGGATCTTCTGCCAAACTTTTGTCAACAAACTCAGAATCAATCGCCGCCTCTATATCTGTCCATCGCCAACCTTCTTCTCTGCGATTGGGAAGACCAGACTTTAGAAAGTCATCAAAGTATTTTCGTCTTTCAGGACTTGGTGGAACAAGTTCTAACTTTTCTGCCAACCAAATTTCTTTCCTCGACATTCTATGCTCAGTTAGGCCGGACACGATTACACCGCCTCCGCGATCACGCCATCATAACCTTCTGATTCGAGGCGTAACGCTAATTCAGGCCCTCCGCTAGTCAAAATCTTTCCATCAACTAATACATGTACTTTATCCGGTTTCAAATAATCGAGAAGTCTCTGGTAATGCGTAATGACTAACATCCCGCGATCTTCGCTTCTCAACTGATTAACGCCATCTGCTACTACACGCAACGCGTCAATATCCAAACCACTATCTGTTTCATCAAGGATCGCGAAACTTGGCTCCAACATCAGCATTTGGAAAACTTCCAAACGTTTTTTCTCACCACCCGAAAATCCAACATTGACGGGTCGTTTAAGCTGATCGTCGTCTAATCCCAAGAAACTTCCTATCTTTCGGGCTTTTTTCAAGAACTCTAATGCAGAAATTTCTTCTTCCTCGCGAGTTTTGCGCTGTGCGTTCATTGCCGTTCGAACGAATGTCATAACTGGAACGCCTGGAACCTCGACGGGATACTGAAACGATAAAAATAACCCTTTAGCCGCTCGCTCTTCCGGATCTAATGAAAACAAATTACTGTCGTTCAGTTCTGCTGATCCGTCCTCTACCTCATACCCCTCTCGACCAGTCAACACATGAGCTAAAGTGGATTTCCCAGAGCCGTTCGGCCCCATGATAGCGTGAACCTCGCCAGCGGGAACAGATAAAGACAGACCTCGCAAAATTGGTTCAGTCTTATCTTCGTTTCGTACACTTACGCGAAGACTATCAATCACGAGCATGAGGGGAGAATTTCCTGTGTGGCGCATTTTCAAAATTTGTTACGCCCTTTGTGGACTAGTTTGCTATGTAGGTAGTCGCTCGCGGATTTCCACAAATTATGGAAAATATAGATTTTAACCGACACTTCCTTCAAGACTGACTTCCAGCAATTTCTGAGCTTCAACTGCAAATTCCATCGGAAGTTCTTGCAGCACATCCCTTACGAAGCCGTTAACCAATAAAGATACGGCTTCCTCCTCCCCTAATCCTCTTTGCCTAACATAGAACATTTGATCTTCTGAAAGTTTGGTCGTCGTTGCTTCATGTTCCAACTGAGCATCAATCCGTCTGTTTTCGACATACGGGACTGTATGAGCACCGCACTCATCTCCAATCAACAAACTGTCACACTGAGTAAAATTACGGGCTTTTTCGGCTTTCTTGTGAATCGAAACAAGACCGCGATAGGTGTTATTTGACCGACCTGCTCCAACACCTTTAGATATTATTCTGGAACGAGTTCGTTCACCTAAATGAATCATTTTAGTCCCGGTGTCGGCTTGTTGAAACCCATTCGTGACTGCGATCGAGTAGAATTCACCAACAGAATCGTCACCTCGCAAAATACACGAAGGATATTTCCAAGTAACTGCCGAACCAGTTTCAACCTGCGTCCAAGAAATTTTGGAACGTTTGCCGCGACAATCCCCGCGCTTTGTCACAAAATTATAAATTCCTCCATTTCCCTCTGCGTCGCCCGGCCACCAGTTCTGAACTGTTGAGTACTTAATTTCTGCATCTTCCAAAGCGACAAGTTCTACCACCGCGGCGTGTAACTGATTTTCGTCGCGCATAGGAGCAGTGCAACCCTCCAAATAAGAAACATACGATCCTTTGTCTGCAACGATTAAAGTTCGTTCAAACTGACCAGTATTCTCAGCATTCATCCGAAAATAGGTGGATAGTTCCATCGGACATCTAACGCCTTCCGGAACATAAACAAATGTTCCATCTGAATACACGGCTGTATTTAATGTGGCAAAAAAATTATCAGAAGGCGGTACAACGCTTCCAAGGTATTTTTTTACAAGATCAGGATATTGTTGAACGGCTTCTGAAATCGGAAGGAATATAACGCCGGCCTTTGAAAGTTCATTTTTGAATGTCGTTGCAACTGAAACACTATCAAATACAGCATCGACGGCTACTTTAGGAGCGGTTCGAGCCTCTCCAGCGGTATCCGCTGCTCCCTTTACACCCAACAAAACTTCCGCCTCCTGGAGAGGTATTCCGAGCTTCTTGTAGGTTTCAAGTATCTCACTTGGGACATCATCTATAGATTCATACTTTGCTCCCGCTTTAGGTGCAGCGTAGTAATAGCAATCCTGATAATCAATCTTTGGATAGTTAACCTTTGCCCAATCCGGCTCTTTCATCGTTTGCCATCGCTCGAACGCTTGAAGTCGCCAATCCAACAACCACTCTGGTTCTTCTTTCTTAGCTGAAATGAATCGAATGGTGTCCTCGCTCAGACCTTTCGGGGAGTATTCGGTTTCAATCTCGGTTGAGAATCCTGCCGTGTAATGCTCAGACTCTAAGGCCTTTGCTGCAGCAACTGTATCTGCGTCAATTCCGTCCTTAACTTTAACCGCCTGAGACATTTTTGTTCGTTCCTTAATGGTTAGCACGTCTCATGACCTTCAACCAGATATCTGATAGTTGATCAAAATCCTCTTGCTTCGTATTCCAACCGAAACTCGCTCGGATCGCACAATTTGCAAGTTCGTCATCATACCCCATCGCACTCAAAACTTCACTGCGGCGCACTTTCCCTGACGAGCATGCTGAACCCGACGAAATAGCAATCCCTTCTAGATCCATTGCCATGACTTGAGTTTCAGAACGAAACCCCGCATAGGCAAAATTTGAAACACCAGCAAGGCGAGTTACATGTTCGCCCGCAATTACAATTTCAGCTTCACTTTTCAATTTCTTTTCCATTACGTTACGGGACTCTTCTAGAGATTGGTAATCAACAAGCGAATTACAAGCTACTTCTACCGCCGTGCCAAATCCTGCTATACCCGCTAAATTTTCGGTTCCCGAACGCATAGATTTTTCTTGTCCACCTCCAGCCATTAATGTTTGAAGGGGTGCATTAGGTCTTCGCCATAGTGCGCCAACCCCTTGTGGGCCGCCTACTTTGTGAGCGGAAAGAGCAAGGTAATCTACCCCCAATATGGAAACATTGACATCGGTTTTCCCCAATCCTTGGATCGCATCGCAAAATGTTAGTCCTCCCGCTTCTCTGACAAGACTTGCTGCTTCCGAAACAGGTTGAATCACCCCCGTTTCATTGTTAGCTAACATCAAAAACAAGACGGGTATTTCAGTCGATTCTTGGGTTAACTTTGTAAGAGCGTCTTGGAGGTACTGCAGGTTTATAAGTCCGCTATTTAATACTGGTAACTTGGTAACTGAACCAGAAAGCAATTCGACGTTTTGTAGCACACATTCGTGTTCCGTCGAGTTGACTAAAAATTTATAGTTTTCTTGATTAGTAGACATTAATGCCCGGATTGTCGAAGCAACGGCTTCAGTTCCACCACTTGTGAAGAACAGTTCTAAAGGTGAAGCTCCAATCGCTTTAGCAATAGTATCTCTAGCGCTTTCTATAATTTTTCGAGCCTCTCGCCCCATTCTGTGGACAGAGGACGGATTCGCTCCAACTTCAAGTGCCTTGATAATAGCGGTTTTTGCCTCTGGTCTTAAAGGCGCGGTAGCATTGTAGTCTGCGTAAATCATGGATTAAGTCTTCGTAGCGGAATTTTACTGTTACGCGTCTAACTTATACTCTGTAGTATCAAGTTTGCACGGCGTACGCTTGTTTCTTGCTTGCTTAGCAAAAATTATTTCTGTATCAGAACGTCCCTTGGTCTTGGCAATGCTCCGCTCTAAGTCTTTTGACTAGATTTCCAAAGACTCTAGATCTAAACAACGTTTTTAACAGCGTTTATATACTTATTTAGCCTAAATCGCTATTTTTGAGAGCTTTCACCTACAGAATACGCAGAGTCTTGAGTTGAAGCGAGATTTAGTCCGGTGAACATACTCGAAACCGAACATAAGCCTCTATATACAGTAACTAAAGCAGGAATATAGCTCAAAAAAGATATATAGTCGCTTTTTCAGCTGCCATCGGAGATTTCTATCACTTTTTGAGTTTCACTTACAGTCGCTCTATCTGTAAGAACAGACATACAATCAACTCTTTCTCAAAATCTGAATTACTGTTATCGCTCTGATAATAACTTAGACGTTCTCAATCCTGCTTTTCCTTGTCAAGTTCGTTCTTCCGGTGTTTCGATTGAGACGCTGAGGCCTTTGTTGGCAAACTCTGAGAACGTGCATATACATCCTTCGCACCATTCCGCCTAAACAGTTTACTTCTCTCCTCTTTGAACCAGCTATCAACTCCGGGCCAATTCAACAGAGCTCGCAACGGAGATTCTCCATCATTATCCAAACCGTTTATATCTGCTCCCGCTTCAACTGAATCTTTCACCTAAGAATCCGCTCCGAATACACTTGAATAGTGTTACAAATTGCCCCCGTTATCTTTATCGACCCATTTAGCGTTTGCCCCATTGTCAATGAGGATCTTTGTGAGTATGGCGTAGTTATGTGTCACAGTATGGTATAAGGGAGGGCCAAACTTATCTGGTTTATTTATATCGGCCCCAGCATTCAATAATAACTGTGCGGTTTTCGGTCTACAAGAAATACTGACAATTGTCAGAGAAGTAGTACCATCCTTATCAATTTGATTAAGCTCTGCTCCCTGAGCGATTAGTTTAGAAATGGACTCATCTCCATCAGCTCGCCGGACGAACAGTTCATTCAAAGATTCGGCAGACTTATTTCCAATATCTACAGATAAGGCAATAGCAATCAAGAATCTCGCAATTCTCAATCTCACTCTAACTTATGGTTACTGGGACGGTTGCTATCCCGCTTTATCTCGTCAGGCTGGTTCTTTCGACGTTTTGACTGAGACGCTGTGGGCTGTGTTGGCAAACTCTGAGGACGTGCATAGACATCCTTCGCACCATACCTTCTCAGGAGATTCGTCCTCTCTTTTTTGAACCAAGGTGACACGTCTTTCCAATTCAAAAACACTCGCAACGGGGATTCTCCCTTATTATTCAATCCATTTATATCTGCTCCCGCTTTTACTAAATCAATTACCTCTATATCTGCACCCCAAAGACTTGCATAATGTAACAAGTTGTTTCCATTTTCTTTATCTACCCACCTCACGTTTGCGCCATAATCAATTAACACTTTTGTAAGAATGGCACAGTTTTCGACAACAGTATGGTACAATGGAGGAACTCCGTAGTAATCAATCTTATTAATATCGGCTCCAGCCTTTAGTAATAGTTCTAAGGTTTTGGGTCTACAATACCTAGAAGCTAGGGTTAATGGAGTAAAGCCATCATAATCTATTGCGTTAACATCGACACCTTGTGCGATTAGCCTTGAGATTGATAAATCTCCATCGCTCTTGGCTATAATCTGATCGTTCAAAGATTCAGCGATAGCAACACTGTTCAATAGTAAAATTAACATTACAACAACAAACATTAGAACTCTCCATTATAATTTTAGTTACATTTGTCTAAGATTTCTTCATCGAGGTTAGTTCCATTGAATTCAAGTTTTGGGAATTATATACTTATTGACAAGTTGCGTGTCACAGGTATACGGTTCTGAGCTCTCGACCTATCACCCCTCTTTCGAGGGTCACTAGGTCTCTCAAACACAATATCTCCGAACTCTCCAGGAAGATTCCCGCCCGACTTCGCAATGCGAGAGATATTGATGGCGGCATTCACATCGCGATCGATTTGAATACCGCAGTTAGAACACGAGTAAACGCGTTCTGAAAGAGACAAGTCTGTTTTGATCTTGCCACATCCAGAACACATCCGGCTCGTGTTTTTGGGATCGACTCGCGTAACTTTACCACCGGCACTTTCAGCCTTGTAGGAAAGCAGAGTTGCAAACTTACCCCAGTTTTGTTCTAATATACTTCGTGCAACCTTAGAGGCTAAACGAAAAATCGCCGCCAGCAAACTTCGTGAATTAGTTCAGCGTAATCGTGGCGAGATTTGCTACCGAACGCAAGAGTACAGTCAGAAAACCTCGAAAAATTTTCTCAAAACCCCATAATTTCATTCTAAACTACTTAAACTTTTCCTGTTTGAGTGGACATTCAGTTTCCTGCACTTCGAGAATACGTAATTTCATCCTTTTTCGTTTAGCCTCTTAGGGTTTTTGGTCATGTTTTGTATTTGTAAATCTTCTATTGCTAGATTGGGAGATAACCGAACGATCCTCGTCGTCTCTCTATGGATGCGGCCGTGCTCACTTTCGCGAACCCGTTGACATTCTTTAGCATAACGAGTTCGGGCTTTAAGATAGGATTTACTTCCCCCCTCTTTGACCCGCTTAAAGTAATTTTTGAACGCCTTATGCAAACGATTGAGACAAGAACGCATTACGTGACCTGAGCACTTACCGTACTTCGCATCATCCGCTCGTATTTCTGTTAGTGACTTACACTGATCATAGAAACTGAACACCTAGCTCAATCTGATCCCCAAAACTTGTTCCAAGTCCCATTAATGACTGACTCCAATAGTGAGTAACCTTGCAAACTATATACGAATCTCTATTGAACTTGTAAATGCGACAAATTTACACATAATTACAAAACCGTAACACTAGGCTTGCAACTCCCGCTTGAGACCACGACCGTGTTATAATCGTCTAACGCATTCGGACTAGACCTTAAAACACGCACTGTCTCATGGATTTTCAATACACTATCCGTTTTTCAGTACCGACTATATATAATTTGACACATACTCACTGCAAAATCTACTTCGCGCCATTTCTTCGACTGCCGGGCTTACATAAAACTGGGCTGGCCTCCTTCACTTCACCAATCAATGAGGTCTTCTTTCGTAGCTTTGCAGTCGTCAGGAAGATCGCGATGGCCTATTCGCGAATACCAGTATCGGATTCTTCCATAACAGTCCCCGTCTTGTCCACGAAATCTTCTCCTTAATTCTGACAACAGAAAGTTTGTTTGCTAGCTTTGCGACATTCTGCTACTCGTTTGCTCTAGCAGTGATTGCATTCATTGCCGATTCTCAAGCGTTAGTTTGCTCCGGAATGTGTCAAACTGTATTTATATCCCAAAAATTACGTTTTATCTCACCGATCTCATTAACTCGAAAATTCGAATGAATTTACGCTGATTTTCTCTATAAGACTCGCAAATTTGATTCTCTTACCTACATTTCAGTTTGCTCCTGTCCCCTACCCTTTTTACCAGAGTCTGGTTAGAGTTAAAGCCGTATTTGCATTCGGTGTTTCAAAAACTAATTAGATGACATTCTGAAAAGTCTAATATGCCTGAATTTATCTTCAATAACGCCCCTGCTGGCCGAATAGAAGCTCGATACACTGCCAACTTCAAACGGCATTGCCCGATTGCCCTAGTTCTTCATTCCCATCCGAAGGCTGGTGGAACGATGCAAGATCCGATTTCAATCGAAATGTATCGCGTCTTTGAACAGCGCGGATTCGCTGTCCTTCGCTTTAATTTCAGAGGGGTTAGGCGAAGTGAAGGAACCTTCGATAAGGGATTAGGTGAACTAGAAGACGCCAACTACGTATTGGACCGAATGGAGGACATGTGTGATAACCCCACGTCTGTCTGGGTCGCTGGACACTGTTTTGGCGCTCACATTACCTTAGAACTTTTGATGCGGCGACCAGAAATCGATGGATTCATAACGATCGCTCCTCCCATTAAACACAAAGACGTATCGTTCTTAGCGCCATGCCCGTCTTCTGGATTATTCGTTGCCGCGGAAAACGATAGAATTTCTTCCCCTAACGAAATGGCTAAAACAGTGGTCAAAGTGCAAGATCAAACAGAAGAAGAAATCTTAATGAGAGAAATCAAAGGTGCTAACCACTTTTTTGAAGAAAAAGTTGACGAAGTCATAAAGGTTTGTGCCGATTACGTCGACCACCGGCTTGAAGTTATGGAACAACGTCAACAAAACTCTACTCGCGAAACTCTATTACTAAAGAAATAGAAGTTAGAATCCATTTTTGTGAGACATCGCCTTTAAGAAAATAAAGTTAATCCACTTTATCGACTTCAAGAATGCGATTCTATCACCCAAGCTCCGTATCCTTGTCAAAGATGGTTCCCCCACTAACGGGTTGACTTACGCCAGTGGTTGAACTCCAAGATGTTGGCAATCCGCTCATCCGACGGGCCGCTAGAAAACCAAAAGCTTCTGCTTCAATACTATCTCCCCGCCATCCTACTTCCTCAGAAGTTAGTACCTCGCAAGACACACACTCTTTAAGGAACTTCAGTAAACTCGGGTTACGCCGACCACCACCACACACAATTAACACTTCCGGGGATTCCGGAAGCAACTCAATGCCAATTGCTACCGATTTCGCCGAAAAGGCCGTTAGTGTACTGACCCCATCTTCAAACGTTAACCCGTCTGCTATGCTTGCTGAAAAATCATACCGATCTAGAGATTTTGGTGGAGGTTCCTTGAACCATTTATTCGCCATTAAATTCTTGAGCAAATCTTGCTGAACTCTTCCCGTTAAAGCGATCTTTCCGTCTACGTCCATTGACCCCCGGCCGTGCTGTTCAATCCATTCGTCTATAGGACCATTCGCTGGCCCTGTATCGAAGGCTATTAACTCCTGATCAGCACCGATAAAGGTTATGTTTGCCACGCCTCCAAGATTTAAAACTGCCCCGTTTCGATAGTTCAGTCTCTCAAACAACGCAGCATGATAAGCCGGAGCTAGAGGAGCTCCTTGTCCACCAAACGATACATCCTTACTTCGAAAATCAAATACAACGGGAACTCCAAGTTCTTTGTATAGTGCAGCCGCGTCAACTAACTGTAGAGTCTTCCCAGACTGTTCTAAGGTCGTCGCCCTGTGTAAAACCGTTTGTCCGTGAACGCCTATATACGCGGGAGCTTTGTCACTGGCTAGAGCGACTAGTTTTTTAAACGCTTCAAGATGAGTTTCCGTTATTACCTCACATGCTTTAGTAAACTCAGCCGTCGGCTGATCACCGTCCCAGTTCCACTTTCGCGCTACGTCTACAGCATTTTTTAAAACTTCCCGCTCAGTCGTAGAGTATTTTCTCTCAACTGCCGGCCCAAACTCTTTAACTGTCCGTCCATCGGTGTAGATCATTGCTCCATCGACCGCATCAATCGATGTACCTGACATAAAGCCTGCAACCCAGGAAAAATCTGGTGTGGTAATATCTTTGAGGTGTCCAGTTGATTCCGACACTTTTTTTCCACTCCTAAAGTTATGGCAAGCATGAACACTTACAAATCTGACTTCTTACACGACCTTCAGCAACGCGGCTTTATAAAGCAAGCGACCCACGACGAGCCATTAGATGCTTATTGTAGCGGAGATACACCGACAGCTTACATCGGGTTTGATGCAACAGCAGACAGTTTACACGTTGGATCACTCACCGGCATAATGATGTTGCGAAAACTGCAGCAAGCGGGGGGAAAACCGATTGTACTTGTAGGAGGCGGAACAACAAAAGTTGGCGACCCCACCGATCGTGAGAAGTCACGCCCAATTTTGACTGAAAAAGAGATAAATTCCAACATAAACGGTATTCGACAAGCTTTCGCGTCGTTTCTGAAATTCGGAAACGGAACCAGCGATGCAATCACAGTCAATAATAACGATTGGTTGAAGGATCTTGGCTATGTCGATTTTCTACGAGATATCGGTCGGCATTTCACGATCAACACGATGGTACGACAGGACACCGTTGCGCGTAGATTGAAAGCCGAACAACCCTACACATTTCTGGAATTTAACTATGTCATGCTCCAGTCTTATGACTTCCTAGAGCTCTATCGAAGGCATTCATGTCGATTGCAGATGGGAGGATCTGACCAATGGGGAAATATCGTATCCGGTACGGAACTGATTCATAAGGTCGAACAGGAACGAGCCTTTGGTCTTACTTCGCCTTTGATAACAACATCTTCTGGCAACAAAATGGGAAAAACCGCTGACGGTGCGGTTTGGCTAAATAAAGAAAAATGTAGTCCTTACGCTTATTGGCAATTTTGGCGAAATACTGAAGACGGCGATGTTGGCAGGTTTCTTCGTTTATTTACTGAACTCCCGATGGATGAGATTAACAGATTAGAGCAGTTGCAAGGCTCTGAGATAAACGACGCTAAAATTGCGCTCGCAGATTCAGCGACCACTATGTTGCATGGGATTGATGAGGCAACTAAAGCCAATCATGCGGCTATCCGAGTTTTTACAGAAAAATCCACAGCCGATTCAATGCCAAGAGCCACTATTTCAGCTGCGGAAATAGACTCTGGGCTTTTGGTGGCTAAAGGATTCAGTCTAACTGGGTTGACGAAGACTAACGGAGAGGCGCGGCGCCTGATTAAACAACAGGCAGCTAAGCTAAATGATAAAACTATATTCGATGTGGCTGCAAAGTTTAAGAAGTCCGATATTTCAGATGGACAAATAAAGCTCACTGCAGGAAAGAAACGTCACGCCGTACTTAAAATAGTGGATTAGAATCACGAAAATCGTCTCAATTTTTGGGTAACAACAGTAGCTGTTTATGCAACTCACCTAAGTCATCGGGGAGCGGAGATTCAAATTGCAGATAGGTCTTGGTAATAGGATGAACAAAACCCAAGATGGTGGCATGTAATGCCTGCCTGTTTAGTTCAGAGAATTTCACACTGTCAGCTTTATACGCTCTAAATTTTTTCTGTTTTCCGTAAACTGGATCGCCGTACACAGGTGTGCCAATATAGGAGAGATGAACTCTAATCTGATGAGTGCGACCCGTCTCTAAGGTGCATTCAAGTTTTGAAGCGACAGGACTATTGTCTTTCTGGGAAACACGTCCGAAAGTCTCGGTAACTTTATAGTGCGTTACCGCTCGACGTGCAGTCTCTCGACTACGTAACGGGGGTACGGCCATTTTTTTGCGATCAAATCTCGATCTAACAACAGGAACATTCACAGTCCCAGATAAAGGTCGAGGTACTCCGACAGTGAATACCGTATAAAACCGAACCGTATCGTGCTTCGCAAATAGTTCCGATAAACCAACATGAGCTCTTTCGGATTTAGCGACAACTAAAACGCCCGTCGTGTTCTTATCAATTCGATGAACGATTCCTGGACGTTCAACACCGCCTATTCCAGATAATTTGCCTTTGCAATGATGAAGCAAGGCATTTACTAAAGTTCCATTGGGAGATCCAGGCGCTGGATGGGCTGCCATCCCGGCTGGCTTGTTTACGACTATCAATTCGTCGTCTTCATAGAACACCTCTATCGGAATGTTTTCCGGTTCAGGAATTGCAGAAACCGGATCTGGAACAACTAATGTGTATGTCCGCCCAGCAATAGACTTTTCACTTGCATTTTGAATAATCCGGCCGGCTTCGGTTACCGCCCCATCTCGCAAAAGGGATTGAATCCGTGATCGAGAAACATCTTCTAACTTTAATGCCAGAAGACTATCAAGGCGTTTCCCTTCGTCCGATTCCTCTATCGTTACAGAGTAGGTCTGCATGAACTTCCCAAAACTTGAGATTGCAACACTAGTTTAACGTGACATTACCATTCGTATAATCGTTTGGAATTCCGTTCAGAATCAAACCCTCATCGTCAGCATCCACGCGAACATCACATCCCTCCAGTACTTCGTCATTAAGCATCAATCTTGCTAACGGATCTTGAAGTTCTTTCAAAATAACACGCTTTAAAGGACGAGCTCCATAGATTGGATCGTATCCGAGCGTCGCGAGCCAAGATTTTGCCGCGTCCGTCAAGTCAAGTCTAATCTTCCGATCATCCAAACGGTTTTGCAATCTCGCTAACTGAATGTCGACAATATGACGAATATTATCTTGATTGAGGCGATTAAAGAAAACAATCTCATCGATTCTATTTAAGAATTCTGGTCTGAAGTGTCCGCGAACTGCCTCCATTATTTGCTCGCGGGTATTTTCCGAAATTGTATCCGAATCTTCAGATGCCAAAGTGCTAGCGCCGAGATTGGACGTCATAATCACTACGGTGTTTTTGAAATTAACAGTACGACCATGTCCGTCCGTAAGCCGTCCTTCGTCTAACACCTGTAGAAGAATGTTAAACAGATCAGGGTGGGCTTTTTCTACCTCGTCAAACAAAATGACTTGGTATGGCCGTCTACGTACGGCTTCGGTAAGCAGTCCACCTTCGTCGTAACCAACGTAGCCAGGAGGTGCACCGAGCAGGCGAGCGACCGAATGTTTTTCTTGAAACTCCGACATATCTATATTCAACACGGCAGTCTCATCGTCGAACAAGAAGTCAGCAAGGACTTTAGTTAACTCTGTTTTTCCAACTCCAGTCGGACCGACAAACAGAAATGATCCGATTGGTCTATTGGGGTCTTGAAGCCCGGTTCGCGCCCGTCTAACGGAGTTAGAAACAACACTCAAGGCATCCTCTTGCCCGACAACTTTTTTGCGAAGTTCCTCTTCCATTCTGAGAAGTTTTTCTCGTTCACCTTCCAAGAGCTTATCGACAGGAACTCCAGTCCACTTTGACACAACCGACGCAATATGCTGAGGATGTACAACCTCTGAGATCATACTTTCCGAATCTTCTCTACCATTTTCCTCTGCTGCGGCAATCTCCGCCTCAAGTTTAGGGAGTACCCCGTATTTGATTTCGGAGGCCTTAGTTAAATTTCCAACTCGCTCTGCTTCCGCCATTTCAGCCTGAGCTTGATCGAGTTTCTCTTTAGCCTCTGCAGCTCCGGCTAGTTTTTGTTTCTCGGCAGACCATACGGCAGTAAGTTCGTCGGACTGCGACTGCAACTCTTTTATTTCCTTTTCTAAAGCGTCTAGACGAGTCTTTGATCCCCTGTCCTTTTCTTTCTTTAGAGCCTCAGCTTCAATTTTGAGCGTGAGTAAACGGCGATCTACCTCATCTAGGGCAACAGGTTTAGAGTCGACCTGCATTCGCAAGTGCGATGCTGCCTCATCCATCAAGTCAATCGCTTTATCAGGCATAAAGCGATCGGTAATGTAACGATTGGATAAAGTTGACGCTGCGACGATAGCATCGTCCGATACACGAACACCGTGATGGGCTTCGTATCGTCCTTTTAAACCGCGCAAGATCGAGATCGTATCTTCGACAGTCGGCTCAGTGATAAATACCGCCATGAACCGTCTCGCCAATGCAGCATCGCCTTCAACGTACTTTCGATACTCATCAAGTGTGGTCGCCCCAATGCAATGGAGTTCACCTCTTGCTAGAGCTGGTTTAAGGAGGTTAGACGCATCCATCGCTCCATCTGACTTTCCAGCGCCTACAAGCATATGCATTTCGTCGATGAATAGAATCACTTCGCCTCCGGCTTGACTGACTTCTCGAAGAACTGATTTAAGACGTTCTTCGAATTCACCGCGATATTTTGCTCCGGCGATTAGCGCGCCTAGATCTAGGGCCAACAAGCGCTTATTCCGCAAACTTTCCGGAACATCTCCGTCAACGATCCTTAGCGCAAGACCTTCGGCGATGGCAGTTTTTCCAACTCCGGGTTCTCCGATTAGGACTGGATTATTCTTAGTTCGACGGGACAGTACTTGAATACTTCGTCGAATTTCCTCGTCGCGGCCAATCACTGGATCTAGTTTTCCGGATCGAGCATCTTTCGTGAGGTCTCGTGTATATTTCTCAAGGCTGGCGTAGCCATCTTCGGTGTTGGGTGAGTCTGCTGTTCTACCTTGCCTAAGAGCGTTAATTGCTTCTTCTAGTTTTTTCGGATTAACGCCAGAGGCCCGAAGAATCGATTCGGACTTAGAGTTTTTTAGTCGTGAAAGTACAAGAAGCAGTTTTTCGACCGTAACGTATTTATCACCGGACTTTTTGGCATTTTTTTCTGCTTCAGCCAACGCCTTGGCACAATTGAAACTTAGCTTGAAACTTTCAGTCGAACCTAGAACTTTAGGTAATTCGTTCAACGCCTTATCAACTCGTTGATCAGCGACATTTATGTCACCCCCCGCTTGTCTGATTAGGTTTTTAGCAAGGCTATCTTGGTCGTCTAGCAACGCTCTCAGCAGATGTTCCGTTGCTAAATACTGATGTCCAGAAGCAATAGCGTTTGATTGAGCCCCTTGAATAAGGCTTCGCGTACGTTCTGAGAAAATGTCGATGTTCATGGTATCCCCTCCAATAGGCAGATAGTTTGGTTTAAATTTTTGGCTCGTTTGATTAACGCAACCAGTTCAGAAAGGTTGTCCCGATAATCGGCGACAAGACCTCACGGATTATATGTAGTTAGCAGTTCTGCTTCTGCAAGGGGTAAAGGAAATTTTTTTAAATCCGCTAACCTTGCGGACGAATCTATTGGCTCGTTACCAGATAGTTTTAACCTCTTTCTAAGTCAGTTTCATATAGAGTTATCGGAAAAATCTCTCAGTCAGGGTTTTCATTGCGCGGGAATTGCGGTCGCGGTCGGCTCGGTCTACGTCCTCGATTTTCGCGATTAGAATCTGCCATTCTCATTGGTTCGCTAGGAAACTCGTTTTGACTGAACATGGGGTCTTTTCTCTCAGGCCGTCTCCTCGCATCTCCATTGACAGACTCTCTTGGCGGTCGCCGGTTATCTGAACGAGACATCGAATCTGACCTATGGTCACGGCGATCCGACGAATCACGTCCCTCGTCTCGACTCGGTTTTTGCTTGGCCGGTGCTAATGCCATAATCCGGGCATAGTGTTCAGCGTGCTGAAGAAATGCTTCTGAACTCACCCGATCTCCTGCTGTTTGAGCATCTCTAGCGTATTGGGTGTACTTTTCAAAAACTTGCTGGGCCGTACCTCTGATTTTCACATCGGGGCCGGATGATTCATAGTGGCGATTGGGATTGAAACCTTGTCCGCCGCCTGAGCGGCGACTACGCCCGCGTTGGCGTTTCATGGAGTTGTCCTTAAAAAATTCGTGGAACTATTGCCTTGTCAAACCTCCTTGGTTGACCTCAATATGCAGAAACGTAAGTGTGCATTTTGGCAAAACTATTCGTTATATACTATTGTTGAAGACGATTTGCAATACATAAGCGTTGGTTTGCATAATTAGCATCAAGCATAAGCAGTTTGGAAGTTCCCTTTTTATTCCTTCATTTTCAAGTATTTTGGACAAAAAGACTTAATAAGGTATAGTATATCTCGAAACGGCAAGTTTCTGTAGGTTAGAAGAAAGTTGTCGCATATGTAAAATCCTAAAGGAGGATCAGAATGTCTTACCAAAAGCAAGGGAGAGGAAACCATAAGCCACAATCTTCACGAAACAAAACAATTGCGATCTCGAAGTCGGAGAGGCGGCTGTTCAAGGATCGTTTGATTAGGGCAGAAGATGTTACTGCGAAAAACTGCATCGGAAGAACAATAAACGGAAGTTACTTGGACGTTGTTGATAAGCTACCGCAAAACTCAGTCGATTTGCTTATCTTAGATCCTCCATACAATCTAAACAAGACCTTTGGCTCTTACCGATTCGCAAGGCTTCCTACAAAAGATTATACACATTGGTTAGCGGGCATAATTCATCGATGCTTGAATGTACTCAAGTCGAGTGCGACCGTTTACGTTTGCGGCGATTGGCTAACTTCGATATCAATCTTTGAGGCCGCGTCTGAGCACCTTCAGGTACGCAACAGAATCACTTGGGAACGAGAAAAAGGTCGTGGAGCACTTTCGAACTGGAAGAATGCGAGCGAAGATATTTGGTTTTGTACGATCTCAAACAACTACACCTTTAATGTTGATAACGTTAAAATACGACGCCAAGTTAACGCCCCTTACACAGATAAGTCCGGAACCCCAAGAGATTGGAAAAAAACTTCTAGAGGCAATTTTCGCGACACTTTTCCCTCAAACTTATGGACAGACATTACAATTCCTTTTTGGTCAATGCCTGAAAATACAGAACATCCTACCCAGAAAAGTGAAAAACTGATTGCAAAGCTCGTATTAGCAAGCTCGAACGAAAATGATTTGGTACTTGACCCTTTCCTTGGAAGCGGTACTACCTCAGTTGTTGCGAAGAAACTTGGACGAAATTTTATCGGTATTGAACAGAATGAAGACTACGCAATAGTTGCTGAAAAACGACTATTGTTGGCGGAAGAGAATCAAAGGATTCAAGGATACGAAGATATGGTATTTTGGGAACGGAACACACTCAAAAATTTTCATAGAACTGCGAACGGTTGATGAGCGAATTTCGTGGAAGTTTACTTATTTCCGTCATCTTTTTATGATTTCACTTTACAATTAGGCACTTTCTTTCAATACACAATCAAGAATTTTAATTAAGGATGACAGATTTGATCATCAGTTTGTTTACGCTGCAGTAACTGAAGTTATTGACGTTACACGAATATTTTATAGGACACTCGAAATTTGTGATGTAGGTTTTGACAATACAAATGTTTACGTAGTTATGAAAAACTCTAAACCTAGAAAAATGACCGAAGAGGAAATTAAGGTCAGGTTAACTGAGGAATTCGAAGGGTCGGATTATTTTATTAATGAAAACGAAATTGAGTTTATCAAAGACGGCAATAAAACAGTAGGATTTAGATTTATTGTGAAAACCGCTTCGGAATTTGACCCCAATCCTTCCGAAGATATCGATTTCAACAAAGAAGTTTTTCTCGAAGCAATTATTTCAGACTTAAACACATCACTTCAATCCTAACACTATCGACGTTTACACAACACAGACAAAAGATATTTTTAGTTTCTTGAAAGGGAATAAAGAGGCTTTATAGTCCCTAGCCCGTCTTATTCGTTTTGAAGTCCGAATTGCATAACATAGGCCGAATCTCAAGTTGTTACAATCGCAAAGTTAAATCATATGGTACAATCCCTCTCTTCAAATTACTCTACAGGAGCGACAGTATGAAAGAGGATGAAGGTGTCGTTATAGTCGGAATGGCAAGAACTCCAATTGGAGGACTGCTCGGTGACCTAGCCGAACTTTCGGCCAGCGAACTCGGAGGCATCGCTGTCAAATCAGCTCTAAGCCAAACTAGCCTTAGTTCTGATCATGTCGAACAAATCATTATGGGGAATTGTCTTGGCGCAGGTCAAGGCCAAGCACCAGCGCGGCAGGTAGGGTTCAATGCTGGTTTAGATGAAAACGTTCAGGCAACGACTATCAACAAAATGTGCGGCTCCGGCCTCCAAGCAATTAATTTAGCAAATAACACAATCGTTTCCGGGGAAGCACAAGTTGTAATAGCGGGTGGGATGGAGTCCATGACCAATGCCCCGCACCTGATCAATTTACGAAAAGGGCACAAGTATGGATCTGCTACAGCTCAAGATCATATGGCTTTGGACGGTTTAAGCGATGCCTACACGGGAGAAGCAATGGGAGTATATGCCGACAAAATTGCTGGGGAGTATCAGTTTACCCGGGAACAACAGGATGCCTACGCTCTAGAAACTCTAAATCGCGCTAAAACTGCAACTTCTGAAGGGAAATTTAGTCGCGAAATCGCACCAGTAACAATCAAAACTAGAAAGGGCGAGACGACTGTTGAATCAGATGAACTTCCTCGAATAGCTCGTCCCGAAAAAATCCCGACTCTACGACCAGCCTTTAACAAAGAGGGAACAGTCACAGCAGCCAACGCATCAGCGATTTCAGATGGTGCGGCGGCTGTAGTCGCAATGTCCTCAAAATCAGCGCTTGACTCCGATTGCCAACCCATTGCGCGAATTGTCGCGACAGCCTCTCACGCCCACGCTCCCGAATATTTTACTACCGCACCAGTGAAAGCAATCAATAAAGCACTTAGTCGCGCAGGCTGGACTGTAAAGGATGTCGACCTCTGGGAAGTTAACGAAGCTTTCGCGGTAGTTCCTATGATCGCAATGAAAGAACTCGGAATATCTCATGAAATACTCAACGTGAACGGTGGTGCATGTGCGATGGGACATCCGATTGGAGCATCTGGCGCTCGCGTACTCATAACGTTGCTTGCAACAATGGAAGATAGAGATGTAAAACGAGGAGTAGCATCACTATGTATTGGAGGTGGCGAAGGAATTGCGATGGCCGTCGAACGCCTCTAAGAATTCAAATAAGCTCTGCAGGAAAAATTTCGGATATGTAAACTAAAATCGAAACTAATCATGAACGAGTATGATGACAACAAGATATACTGATCACCGATTCCGTCAAATTTGACAATCTGAAATAAAAACTAAATTATCTGTACTAAATCCCGTCACTCTGTACAACATCCAATATCCCTTAGTTCGGTTGAATATTGGTTGCTTTTCTTGCGGCAAACGCCACACCATGTTTGAATATTTGCGAGGACTAAAATTGGGAATTACTTACTTGTTGACACATAATGATGGAAATTAGTCTTTGTTAAAGTGTTGGTGACGTGGTCAACTCTCGTACAAAAATGGAGTTGCACCGTGACCACCCAAAAACTTTCGGTAATACAAATTGCCCGTAGATTCCCGTACAACGAAGTCGCGGAGAATTGGTTTATCAAACATCGCAGGAAGAACGGCGTGGAATGCACTCATTGCAATAGCAAGCGAGTGACTGAGCGTCGGAAGGCAGGCAAGCGAGCGTTTCGATGTAAGGATTGTCGCAAGGATTTCAGTTCTAAGACGGGTTCGTTAATGCACGATTCGAAGATTGGTTTTCGTGAATGGGCTATCGCGATCTTCCTGATGGCGATTAATATCAAGGGAACATCTAGCACCAAGTTATCCCACGATCTAGGTATATCTCAGAAGTCGGCTTGGTTTATGGCTATGCGTATTCGTGAGGCTTACCAAGGTGATGATCCGATATTGCTAGAGACTGCTGTAGAAGTTGATGAAGCCTACTTTGGCGGAGTTGAAAAGAATAAACACGAAGACAAGAAGCTGAATAAAGGCCGCGGTGCAGTTGGCAAGATGGCGGTTGTAGGTATCAAGGGACGTGAAACAGGCCGTTTAGTTGCGAAACCCGTCTCTGATACGACCAAAGAGACACTGCAAGGCTTCATTCAAGATAATGTCAAAGAAGGTACTCATGTCTATACAGACGAGTCCAAGTCCTACGACGGACTAGAAGATAACGGCTACGAACACAGCACGGTCAAGCATTCGGCAGGAGAATGGGTGAAAAAGCAAGCGCACACGAATGGCATTGAATCGTTCTGAGCGTTACTCCGAAGATCGTATCATGGGACTAACCACTGGTTGTCGGCTAAGCACCTAGCCTCTTACGTCAATGAGTTCGCTACCCGCTCTAATCTGAGGGGTGAAAACACAATGAACTTCATGGGTCATATAGTTCGTGAGATGTCGGGGAAGCGGTTGTCGTGGAAAGAGTTGGTAGCACGAGGACCTGTTCCCGCAAGGTAAGATCCACTTATAGGTATTGACGACACACTGGAAAATGTTGCAACACACTATGCCAGTCGGTGAAGGTAATCGGCAGGTATACGAGACAAAAATCTAGAAAACAACCTACTTGTCGACATCAACGGAGCGTACCCCTTAATGTACGTGGTAATCTTTGAACAAAGTATTTTGCAGAATTCAAGGGAGTTCCGATTTTGCTACAGCAGAATCAGCGGATTAGTTTGACACTAATCACTTACGAGCAACTAAGCAAATTGACAAAATCTCATCGTAGAACCGAATTCGTTTGCGACGAAGTGTTGAACTGGCTGTTTTATTGGATGCCGTGTCCGTTCTCGGAAGATTCTTTCTTTTCCGAATTCTTCATAGACTCTTATCTCTTTGTCCCAAATCAAGTATCCAGCTCCTAGATGCTAACACCATGTGTCAACAAGTAAGTAATTCCCCTAAAATTGGTCGACCAAACCACCACGATAGAACAACAACCTTCGGTTAGTAATGTTCAACTCTCATACAAGTATGACCTTACCCAAGGCACGGCCTTTATGACGGGAATCCAAGCCCTTGTCCGACTGCCCTTACCGAAAAAGATTAGACCAACGTCATGGACTCAATACCGCTGGCTTTATCTCCGGCTATCGCGGATCGCCGCTGGGAGGATACGACCAGCAGCTTAGAGCCGCACAAAAATGGTTGGATTCACATGATGTAAAATTCTGGGAAGGATTGAACGAAGATATAGGTGCGACAGCTGTTTGGGGATCTCAACAACTAGGACTGTTCCCGGGAGCTAAGTTTGATGGGATTTTTGGGCTCTGGTATGGAAAAGCCCCTGGAGTCGATAGAACAGGAGACGCATTCAAACACGCGAACTTCGCCGGTTCATCACCAAATGGCGGAGTACTGGCAGTTATCGGAGATGATCACAATTGTAAATCTTCGACTCTTCCTTCTCAATCTGAATACGCAATGCAAGATGCAGAAATTCCGGTACTCAACCCCCACTCGATTCAAGATGTTTTGGACTTGGGAATCCATGGCTGGGCCATGAGTCGATTTGCTGGAGCTTGGATTGGTTTAGTTGCACTTGCCGATACTATGGATTCAAGCACAGTCTGTAACATTTCTATTGACCGCTTTATATTTAACAAACCAGACATTTCATCTACCAGAAGGCGGTGTTCATTTACAACGAGGCGACGCTCGTTTGGACAAAGAACTTAGGATGCGGCTTGTCAAGTTGCCCGCGGTTCAAGCGTATGTCCGCACCAATAAATTAGGCAGAGTTGTTCTAGAGAGCGATCGTCCGCGACTAGGAATTTTAGCGACTGGACAAGCACTACAAGATGTTTTCGAGGCTCTTTCTGCGATAGGACTATCCGATACTCATGCCTCCGTCTTAGGATTATCAATATACAAAGTCGCTACGCCTTGGCCGCGGGTCTTGTCGACCCGACCGTCGGTCATCGACCGAATCACGCTCGCGCCATTTCTTCACTGTGCGGTAATTTAATCCGTAGCACCTCGCTAATGCGCGATCTGCGACCGACGATGGGGCTTCTTGTATCTCTTTTCTGATCGCATGTGTAGTGACTGCGTTAGTGTGTAATACCTGTCCCATAACTGTTTCCTCAAGAAGGAATTGCTGTATAACGGCAGTATATCATCCTTCGCACCTCTTTGCGGGACTATACAGTCTTACAGTACCAACTGTCACCTCATCACAGTTACTTCGTTACTACGGAAGCCCTTTTCCAAAACGCCGCCCATAAATTGGTAGGGATTCCGAACTTTGAGGACAACTGTGAAACTGTTGCGAAAAAAGTTTGGAAAATGTCTAAAAAATTTGCAGTTTCGGCGACTAGTTTGGCCCTAGAATAGGGTAGTTGGCGATTCTGTTTGAGTGCAATTCATCGAAATTCGAACGAGTAACGAGTTTCGCAACAGTCTCACTGTATATGATTCCCTTATGCTGCAGTACGAACAAGCATATGTATGTGTTTGTACTAGCTGCACACCAAACGTAGCATTATCGGTTTAAAAAAGGTCGTAAAATCCATTCGATTAACTTCCGATCCTCTAGAATAATGATTGTTGTAAGTTCCATTCCGGCCCTAAGGTCAACTTCTTTTTTCCGAACCAATACAGTTTGCTCATCTAGTTCAATTTTTACCTGATAGTAAACTTCGTTTAACTGAATTTCTTGGGCTCGGGTTACCATTCCGATTTCACTTGGCTCAAGTGCGGCATATGAAACTGTATATACGACACCATCGGAAGAACCAAATTCCTGATAAGGAAAAGCGTCGTATCGAAGTTTGACGCGTAAACCTGGCACTATCAAACCAATCGCCCGGGAAGGAACATATACTACTGCAATTAACTTCGCGTTTTCTGGGATTACAAGTGCGATCGGTATACTAGTTGTCACGTGTTCTCCTTCTCTAGCTTGTATAGCGGTAACCTTTCCATCAATCGGAGATAACAATAGGTGGCGGCGAGAGTGTTTAGTTTGTTCTATCTGTGTTCTGATTGTCGCAATTCTCGAATTTATTTCGGCAATCTGTAATTCTTGATTTCGTACTGCCGCTCTTTGCGCTTCAATGGCGGAGGAAATTTGGGATTCAATTTTTAACATTGTTAACCTTAGTTGATTCTGAGTATCGATCGGTTGTTGCAAGTCTAACCCGAATTTTATACCGTCCATCATCCATATTTTTGTCATTTTTATCAGCTCTTTTGCTTCGAACAATTGAACCTCTATATTACCTAACTGTAGTCTCAATTCTTTCTCTCTTCGTTGAGCATTCTTAAATTCTTGATCAAAATTATGGATTCGTGTCTCGAGCAAAATTTCTAGTTTTCCAATCTCATTTTCAAGCTGTTCGATTGTAGCAGCGCCAAACGTTACCTGATCGTAAATGTACTGATCAGAGGTAATTTCAGCAATCACATCTCCTTTACTAATGGTCATTCCTTCAGTTACTGCAATTCGAGACACAGTTCCTGATGTTATAGGCACTACGCGGGCTTCCGCCCCATCAATTCGCAAACGACCTCTAACTGATTCTTTTCGTGCAAATTCCACTGAAAAAAGCGCTATAATGGCACCAACAATAAAGAAAACCAAGAAGTAGACCAACTAAATCCATGGAGCAGGCAAGACGGCTGTAACGCTCCCAATTTGGGAAGTGGCGGTTTTCTGATATTCTATTGCTTCTTGACGGAACATCTTATTGATTCGTTGTAAACTCTGAACAGAGACAAATCATGCAAATTCTTAACCTTTCTGGGTTTCATAGCGTACCTATAATCAGACAATCGGAAGCGGCCGAATGTGGATTGGCGTGTGTTGGCATGATTGCAGGTGCATACGGTTACCATACCACAATCTCCGAACTCAGACAAAAGTATCCGATTTCCATGAAGGGGGTAACGCTTGCCGATATATCTACGATTGCGTCACATTTGAATTTCGGAACACGTGGAGTTAGGTGCGACTTAGACGAACTGAAACTTCTTCGGTCACCTGTGGTTATTCACTGGGATACCAACCACTTCGTAGTCATGGTTAAGGCAACAGATAAGTATATAATTGTCCATGACCCTGCTACTGGTCGATCAAAGTTACCCCTTAGAGAGGCTTCTAAACACTTCACTAGAATGGCGCTCGAGTTCTCTCCGACTCCCGGATTCAAGTCCAAACGAAGACCTAATCCCATTCGTTTCACAAGTCTTATCAAATTTAACAACTCTATTTGGCAATCACTTCTTTTCGCTGTCGTAGCTTCATTTCTGTTTCAGTGCTTTTTGCTCACAGGACCCTATTTCTCTCAAATAGTAATTGACGAAGCAGTTATGAAAAACGATGCCGATTTACTATTAGTTATCGCTCTTTGCTTTGCGACGATAAAAGTTTTTGAAGGCGTAGCAAGTTTCATGCGCAACTGGGGGTTCCAGTACATTTCTCATATACTGAGATACGATGTCGAAACTGGATTGTTTTTTAGACTTGTCCGATTACCACTTACGTATTTCAAGCGTCGACATATCGGAGATATTCAACAAAGGTTTCTCTCGTTACAACCGATTCTTGAATTTATATCAAGCGGAGCCATAACGGCACTGATCGACGGCATTTTAGCAATCTCACTTGTTGTCGTAATTTTTGCGTATGATGATAAGCTTAGCTGGATTGTAATTGCATTTCTAGTAGTATATATACTTTTGCGGTTAGCTTTTTTGGCTTTGGTAAAACGACTTTCAGGAGATTGGATCGTCGCTCAAGCGAAAGAAGACACTCGTTTCTTGGAAACCCTTCGTGCTGCTCAAACCATTAAAGTGACAGGAACAGAATATAAGCGCGACGGTCTATATCGAAATTTGGTTGCGAATACACAAAATGCCTCGATTCGGCTCGCTAATTTGAACGTTGGTTACGAATCGTTACGGCACGTTATCTTCGGTATCTCTAACATTGTCGTGATCTATTTCGCCGCGAGTAGTGTACTCAAAGGAAATATGACTGTTGGGATGATCATGGCGTTCATTACCTACAAAGGAATGTTTGAGCAATCTATAATGGCCATAGTAGAACAATATGTAAACTTCAGGCTTTTGGAGGTACATCTTGAACGCGTTTCAGATATTGCGTTACAGACAGAAGACCCAATGCTGGCAAGGCCGCCTTCGTCCCGGTTACTACGAGGGAACTTAGAGTTTCAGAACATTTCGTTCCGGTATGCTAAATTCGAGGAACCAATTATAAAATTTTCAAATTTTTCTGTAAAATCTGGTGAATGCGTTCTAATTACTGGAAAATCGGGAGCGGGTAAATCTACATTAATCAAATTACTACTCGGTCTTTATATGCCAACGAGCGGCAAAATTCTTATTGATGGCATTGATGTACAAACTTTAGGATCAAAGAATCTTCGAAGTCAAATAGGAGCGGTAATGCAGGACGATCAGCTACTAGCGGGTTCTATATCTGAAAACATATCAATGTTTAGTGAAAAGCAGGATATGAATCGGATTATACAAGCTGCCAAAGCAGCTAGTATTCATGATACTATTTCTCAATCTTCGATGCAGTATCAATCGTTGATTGGCGATATGGGGAACTCACTCAGTGGAGGCGAAATCCAACGCATTCTGATTGCTAGAGCACTGTATAATCAGCCGAGAATTCTGGTGTTAGATGAAGGAACGAATGCATTAGATACTGAAACAGAACGTTCAATCTATAATTCCATACAGAAACTGGCTATTACGCGAATCATAGTTTCTCACAGATCAAGTATTATTGCCTCTGCAGACCGAGTTATTGAAGTTAAAGATGGTTTCTGTATCCAGTCATCTCCAAGTTAGTTCTTGGTTGGGGTATCTGTTACTTGGTCTTCTCGATAGGTTGTCCAGTTACTTCCCCTATTGCTCGGGCTGTATCAGTAATCGTAAACATACTTGCTGTATCGATCGGAGTGTTTCCGTCTTTATCAACGATGAACGGATCGGCACCGTGGCTTAACAATAGCAATGCCATCTCTTTATTTCCTCTGCCCGCTGCTTTATGCAAAGGAGTTTCCCCCCTGTAATTTAAAGAATCGATTTCTGCTCCAAATTCGAGCAAAGCAAGAACTGATTCTCTATGATCAAAGAAAGCAGCCATGTGCATTGGAGAAGTGTAAAACTCCATAGCGTCAAACCGATTTGCTCCCTGCCTATACTTCTCGTTAGGTGAACGTCCATTTGCCAAACAGGTTTCTACCCATTTATCCGTATAATTTTCACCAAAATGATAAATTGATGGCCATTCTTCGCACTCTGAATCAATCCACTCTATTTTATATGTGTCCCCCGCCATAACAAGCCCTATTTTGGAAAATACCAGTACAAGCACATACAGGCACACACGTAAAAGACTAACGATACTGTCATACTTTTCATTGCCCATTTCGATTTCCTCGCAAACTTCGAGAAATGGTCTGTTTTGATTTGATACAACTTTAAATTTCGATTTCACTCAAGTTGGAGTACTTCGCAGGATGGTTAACTCATTTTCCGAAGTTAAACTGCCGACCAGCCTCTTCGACGCGAGTCAAACTCTTAGAACGAGGTTCTTGAGGGCCTGAGCGTCGGTCTTCAACCGACCCTCGTTCGCGCCATCTCTTGAGCATCAAAATGTTTAACCCGAAGCGCTTGGACAACGCGTAGTTTGAGACTTCTTTGGGAGCCTTTTGGATCTCTTTTCGGATTGCGTGAGTAGTGGTGGCGTTGTTGTGTATTACCTGTCCCATAACTGTTTCCTCCAGATGGAATTGCTTTAGAGTATTATAACACGAGTTTACGGAATGGTTCATATCTCTTTGTCCCAAATCAAGTATCCTGCTCTTGGATGCAAACACCATGTGTCAACAAGTAAGTAATTCCCATAGTTTTCCCCTCTGCGCGCTTCTGGAGTACTCGTAGGCGCATATCTAAACTCAGGGGTGCAGGCATGATCATCTCCTATACAGAAAATGAAACACGTCTAACAATTCTCTATTTCTTCTGGGGAATTCCCGTGCATTTCTATAGTATCAACTTGCTCGCGATTTGCTCTAAGAATGCAAAAGTTGCACCAACTGCGTATCCACCCGCCAGTAAAAAAGTTCGTAATGTGGCATAACGCGTTAGCTTAAAGGTTATCGCAATTATTCCGATCACCAAACATACAGTCGCGAAAAAGCCAAGAAACCAATCATCTTCTAAGGAGGAAATTGCATTGATTCCCATCGTGAAGAAGAACAGGAAAATCACAAGACAAACACCTATGTTCCATTGCTCAATCGGCGGACACCTGTTAGACTGATTATTTTTTGTGAAAGATTTCTTTACCATCGCCTTTACTCCGATATACCAGACTATGTAAACTGACGTAACAGCAAAACTAAGTGCCAAGACCAAATCCATTTTCGGAGAGAAAACAAATTATCGACACTTCTCATTTAATCACTACTTGCATGACAATAAGAACGCTAACGAACAAGGCTAAACATACTCCACGTATAGTTGCCGATGTAGTGCCAAAGACAGACATCATGACATTTCCAACGAAAAATCCGAACACATAAATCCTGAGCATTAGGTGTCCCAGCCAAACTCAGCAAAAAAGGAAGAAAAACGTGAAGACATTTGTTTATATTTCACTAACATTTCGGCAACCCTAAACTAATTGAATCCGCCAATATTAGGTGCCTTAAATGAATTGTAAAAATTGCCAAGGTTTGCGGTAAGTGAATCCGTCCAAATAATGTCTGCAGAGGAAAGTCCTACCGCTTGTGCAAATGGATTGGATTTACAAAACTGATCCATTTCACTTTTGATTTTATCCTTATGCAGTTCGGAAAGATAATTTACAACCCCTGAGGCAACACCAATCATAATGAACGGCTTTCCCCCCAAAAGTGCTGCCACACTAGAGGCTACCAAGATAAACTTGGATACATCGTAAAGAGCCTCACTTTTACTCAAACTCTCTTGGAGTTCATCACAAAACTCTTTCCAACTTTGCTCGTCGTCGTACATCGGTTCAAAGGGATCTTTTTCGTCAGGGTTAGAGTCATAGTCTCCTTGATAATATGTCTTCCAAATATGAATTTTTTGTTCTCGACCAATTGGAGCGCTCCAAAGTTCACGAGGCATACCAGGAGGAGCACCCCATGGATTTTTGGCGGTAACTGGCGGCAAAACAAGCGGATCACTCCCCACCTGACCACCAGAAGCATAAATGAGTTCTTCGGCTGTTAGTTTGCGCATAATTGACACCTTCGCTAAAAGTAAACTGTTGTAACACAAATTTAAGCAAATTGTATACTCTCAACAGATATGGATTTTTTTTGTGAACCTATCGTAGATTTGAGCTTTGATATACGGAAAATAATGATTTTGCAACAAGATTGTTTTAGGAGGAATGTAAAAGAGTTAAGAACGAACTCTCAAATATGTTCATACTTTAAGCAGATTGTTGCTTAGTTATTACGTAAAGTCTGGTATTATTCTCTAGTCATCGTACTGTTCCCAATAATTGTTTGACCGATTTTTGTTGGAGGAAGCAGGATTTGACGATAGATCCCAAGGGCTTGTAACGTCCCTTGGAATCGCTTTATCGGTATTCATATAACTTCCCCTACAAGTGATGAAACAGGTCGTTGATCGAAGATAAGATCCTGTATGGACCTAATCTTAGGGCAGTGTGTTTCTAACTAGTTGTGGGTAAGAAGAGCAGACGCAAGGGAAGCCGGGGGTTCCTTACGTTCTTGTCACATTAGTGGTCGGGGGAAGTAACGAGACTTTCAGTGATTTCGTAGTTTCTGTTCTATTCCCAATAATTTTTTGACCGATTTTTACCGACGGTAGAAGGAGTTAGCGAACGATTGTAAGGGATTCTAGAGTCCTTAGGTGTCTCCCTTCCATAATCGCATAGTTTCGCCCCTCGCCGCAAAGTAATTGCCTAATTGGGTGCGGTTAAAGTCCCTATGGCCATTGGTAACGGTCTGTGTCTACTAGGTCGTAGATAACAAAGAAAGTCCCCCATTCGACGACGTTACGCTCGCGTTGACTGATAATACCGCAGGAGAGTCGTTATTATGGTTTCCCTACGTTCGAAGGAGTAGGGGTGACTTAGCCACCGGACGCGAGGAGAGACGGCCAATATTTCTCCAGATAGGCGAATGGAGTGAGTAAATCTAGGCTTTTGTGATACCGTTCAGAGTTATAGTGATCTGTATAGGACTCAATGTTACGATTGATCATTTCGAGAGTATGATTGCTGAACTCCCAACAGTTATAAAAATCTTCTTGCCAAGTTCTGTTAAGGCGTTCAACGTGAGCGTTTAGTTTCGGAGATTTCCGAGGAAGATTGTAGAACGTCAAGCCTAAGTCTTTGCAGGTTGTTTCGAACTCCCCTCTAAACTCAGAGCCTTGGTCTGTTTGGATCTCCTGAACTGTGAAGGGCATATAGTCGATCATGTTTTTGAGGAAGAGGCTGGCATTTTTTGCGCTCGCACTCGTGAAGGCCTCACCATAGCAAACACGAGTAACCGGGCATATGACGTTGATATGATAGATTTTTGTTCCGTCAGGGAGCCCGACATGAACTGTGTCCACTTGAATAGTCTCTCTTGGTATCGTCGGCTTAAACCCTTTCGGTAATCGTATGGCATGCGGACGGGAAGACTTTTTCTTTCGACGTTTTCGGCTCCCGGAAATAAAATGATCATAGGCTTGGACTATGCCTCTTGCAATCAGATCAGTAAGGATGCGCCCGACTGTCGCAATGCTGGTATCAAAGCCTTCTTCTTGCAATCTTCTGGCGATCTTCTCCTTTCCCCAAGTTTTCTGCTCAAGACGGAGTTGTCTCACAGCTTCGACGAGTTCAGGAGTTCGTTTCGACTCGCGCAGTGTCTTCGAGCGAGTTGAACGGACTGTTGGGTCTTTCTGCCAGCGATACAGATTGGCAACAGGCTCCCCTACTGCTTCTGCTGCCTCTTTCGCGCCCATGTCTTTATCGTTCCTCAATGTTAACCAGAGATTAACCTTACAAACCCTTTCCAGCTCCATCTGCTTTGCTGGAGGCATGTCCTTTTCGGCTAACTTCGCCCGCGTTGACGCTGAGGCTTGAAAAATTAGTGGTCTCATGTAAATTAGTCGCATGGGAAGATACCCTTTGTTAGGTGGTTAAACTTTGGGAATTACTTACTTGTTGACACATAGTGCTAGCATCCACGAGCTGGATACTTGATTTTGGACCAAGAGATAAGAGTCTATGAAGAATTCGGAAATGGAAGAGTCCTCGAGAACGTACGCGGCATCCAATAAAACAGCCAATTCAACGCTTCGTCGCAAACGAATTGGGTTCTACGATGAGATTTTGTCAATGTGCTTAGTTGCTAGTAAGTGATTAGTGTCAAACTAATCTGCTGATTCTGCTGTAGCAAAATCGGAACTCCCTTGAATTCTACAAAATACTTTGTTCAACGATTACTACTTGCATAAGGGAGTTACGCTCCGTTGATGTCGACAAGTAGGTTGTTTTCTAGTTTTTTGTCTCGTGTACCCGCCGATTACCTTCACCGACTGGCATAGTGTGTTGCAACATTTTCCAGCTTGTCGTCAATACCTATAGTGACCTTAACCTGCGGGAACAGGTCCTCGTGCTACCAACTCTTTCCACGACAACCGCTTCCCCGACATCTCACGAACTATATGACCCATGAAGTTCATTGTGTTTTTACCCCTCAGATTAGAGCGGGTAGCAAACTCATTGACGTAAAGTATAAAGTCCCACACTCTTGGGCGCGAAATGATATACTACCATTATACAGCAATTCCATCTGGAGGAAACAGTTATGGGACAGGTATTACACACTAACGCAGTCACTACACATGCGATCAGAAAAGAGATCCAAGAGGCCCCCTCGTCGATCTCAAATCGCGCATTAGCGAGGTGCTACGGATTAAATTACCGCACGGTGAAGAGATGGCGCGAGCGTGAGTCGGTCGAAGACCGACGGTCGGGTCCGCAAGACCCGCGGCCAAAGAGTTTGAGTAAAGCAGAGGAAGCCGCCTGTGTTTATTTCCGGACGACAACGAGGTTGTCGTTGGATGACTGTTTGTATTCTCTGCAAGACTCAATTCCCCATTTAAAGCGATCGAACCTCCATCGTGTATTTCAGAATCACGGGATATCAACACTTCCAAAAGAAGAAAATAAAACTCCCGAGACGAAGAAGTTCAAAGAGTATCCGATCGGTTACTTCCATGTTGACATAGCCCAAGTCAACACCGAAGAAGGTCGGCTCTATATGTTCGTAGCCATCGACCGCACATCGAAATATGCCTACGTTGAACTGCACGACAAATCGACGCGAAAAGTCGCAGTTCAGTTTATCGAAACCTTGGTTGAAAAAGTGCCTTACACTATCCATACGATCTTGACTGACAATGGCAGTCAGTTCACTAATTCGAGAAACCCTAAAGTCTCGGTGAAAGAAAACGAATCACCCGATCATAAAATCGATAAGGATGTCAAATGCAACGCATTTGACGCTGTTTGCTCAGAGAATAATATCGAACATAAGTTGACACTTCCCTATCATCCCTGGACGAACGGACAAGTGGAACGAATGAATAGAACCATCAAAGAAGCTACTGTGAAAAAGTATCACTATGAGACACATGACAAACTGAAGGAACACATCCAGAGTTTTATTGATGCCTATAATTTTGCTAAAAGGTTAAAGGCTCACAAAGGTTTAACTATCTTCGACTTTATCAACAAATGTTGGAAAGAGGAACCAGAAAGATTTATTAAAAATCCCGCGTCCATGTTTGCTGGACTATACAGGTGAGCCTCACGAATACGCATAGCCATAAACCAAGCCGACTTCTGAGATATACCTAGATCGTGGGCTAACTTGGTGCTAGATGTTCCCTTGATATTAATCGCCATCAGGAAGATCGCGATAGCCCATTCACGAAAACCAATCTTCGAATCGTGCATTAACGAACCCGTCTTAGAACTGAAATCCTTGCGACAATCCTTACATCGAAACGCTCGCTTGCCTGCCTTCCGACGCTCAGTCACTCGCTTGCTATTGCAATGAGTGCATTCCACGCCGTTCTTCCTGCGATGTTTGATAAACCAATTCTCCGCGACTTCGTTGTACGGGAATCTACGGGCAATTTGTATTACCGAAAGTTTTTGGGTGGTCACGGTGCAACTCCATTTTTGTACGAGAGTTGACCACGTCACCAACACTTTAACAAAGACTAATTTCCATCATTATGTGTCAACAAGTAAGTAATTCCCAAAACTTTTACCTACATTTAGGGCGATCTTTCCTTTTTTCAAAAAGACCTAGATTCCATTATGTCTTTGAGCGGATACAAAATTGCACTATATTCTTTTGCGAAAAATCTATTTCGGCGAGAAAACTTGGAATGTCATAAATGAAAATGTCTTAATCGTTGGGATGGCCAGAACTCCAATTGGAGGATTGCTTGGCGATCTAGCCGAACTTTCTGCCAGCGAACTCGGAGGCATCGCTGTCAAATCAGCTCTAAGCCAAACTAGCCTTAGTTCGGATAATGTCGAACAAATCATTATGGGGAATTGTCTTGGCGCAGGTCAAGGCCAAGCACCAGCGCGGCAGGTAGGGTTCAATGCTGGTTTAGATGAAAACCTCCAAGCAACGACTATCAACAAAATGTGCGGCTCCGGCCTCCAAGCAATTAATTTAGCAAATAATGCAATCGTTTCCGGGGAAGCACAAGTTGTAATAGCGGGTGGGATGGAGTCCATGACCAATGCCCCGCACCTGATCAATTTGCGAAAAGGACACAAGTATGGATCTGCTACAGCACAAGATCATATGGCATTGGACGGTTTAAGCGATGCCTATACGGGAGAAGCAATGGGAGTATATGCCGACAAAATAGCTGTGGAATACCAGTTCACCCGAGAACAACAAGATGCCTACGCCCTAGAAACTCTTAATCGCGCTAAAACTGCAACTTCTGAAGGCAAATTTGATCGCGAAATCGCGCCTGTAACAATCAAAACTAGAAAGGGTGAGACGACTGTTGAATCAGATGAACTTCCTCGAATAGCTCGTCCCGAAAAAATCCCGACTCTGAGACCCGCCTTTAACAAAGACGGAACAGTCACAGCGGCTAATGCGTCTGCGATCTCCGATGGTGCTGCGGCTGTAGTCGTAATGTCCTCTAAATCGGCGCTTGAATCTGATTGCAAACCAATTGCGCGAATTGTCGCGACAGCGTCTCACGCCCACGCTCCCGAATATTTTACTACCGCACCAGTGAAAGCAATCAATAAAGCACTTAGTCGCGCAGGCTGGACTGTAACGGATGTCGACCTCTGGGAAGTTAACGAAGCTTTCGCTGTAGTTCCTATGATTGCAATGAAAGAACTAGGAATATCTCATGAAATACTCAACGTGAACGGCGGTGCATGTGCGATGGGACATCCGATTGGAGCATCTGGCGCTCGCGTACTCATAACGTTGCTTGCAGCAATGGAAGATAGAGATGTAAAGCGAGGAGTTGCATCACTATGTATTGGAGGAGGCGAAGGAATCGCGATGGCCGTAGAACGCCTCTAAGAATTAAATTAGCTCTGCAAGAAAAATTTCGGATATGTGAACTAAAATCGAAACTAATCATGAACGAGTATGATGACGAAAAGATAGACCGATCATCGATTCCGTCAAATTTGACAATCTGAAATAAAAACTAAATTATCTGTATTAAATCCCGTCACTCTGTCCAACAACCAAAATCCCTTAGTTCAGTTGAATATTGGTTGCTTTTCTTGCGGCAAACGCCGCCTCATGTTTGAATATTTGCGAGGACTAAAATTGGTCGACCAAACCACCACGATAGAACAACAACCTTCGGTTAGTAATGTTCAACTCTCAGACAAGTATGACCTTACAAAAGGCACAGCCTTTATGACGGGAATCCAAGCCCTTGTCCGACTGCCCCTTGACCGAAAAAGATTAGACCAACGTCATGGACTCAATACCGCTGGCTTTATCTCCGGCTATCGCGGATCGCCGCTGGGAGGATACGACCAGCAGCTTAGAGCCGCACAAAAATGGTTGGATTCACATGATGTGAAATTCTGGGAAGCATTGAACGAAGATATAGGTGCGACAGCTGTTTGGGGCTCTCAACAATTAGGTCTGTTCCCAGGAGCCAAGTTTGATGGGATTTTTGGTCTCTGGTATGGAAAAGCCCCTGGAGTCGATAGAACAGGAGACGCATTCAAACACGCAAACTTCGCCGGTTCCTCACCAAATGGCGGAGTTCTGGCAGTTATCGGGGACGATCACAATTGTAAATCTTCGACTCTTCCCTCTCAATCTGAATACGCAATGCAAGATGCAGAAATTCCGGTACTAAACCCCCACTCGATCCAAGATGTTTTGGACTTGGGAATCCATGGTTGGGCCATGAGTCGATTTGCTGGAACTTGGATAGGTTTAGTTGCACTTGCCGATACCATGGATTCAAGCACAGTCTGTAACATTTCTATTGACCGCTTTAAATTTAACAACCCAAAATTTAATCTACCTGAAGGCGGTGTACATTTACGACGTGGTGACGCTCCTTTGGACAAAGAACTTAGGATGCGACAAATCAAGTTGCCCGCGGTTCAAGCGTATGTCCGTGCCAATAAATTAGACAGAGTTGTTCTTGAAAGCGATCGTCCTCGACTAGGAATTATAGCGACTGGACAAGCCTTACAAGATGTTTTCGAAGCTCTTTCTGCGATTGGACTATCCGATGCTCGAGCCTCCGACTTAGGATTATCAATTTACAAAGTCGCTATGCCTTGGCCGCTAGAGCCAGAAGGTATAAGAAACTTTTGCGACGGTCTCGAAAGCGTTCTAGTCGTAGAACACAAAAGACCGTTAATTGAAAATCAGCTACGTTCCACTCTTTACGAACTGCCGGATTCAAAACGTCCTATGATCGAAGGTAAATTTGATCGCGAAGGTACACCCCTTCTTTCTCAAGTCGCGTCAATAACTATCCCAGAGATTGCCAAAGCCATCGTTAATCGGTTACCTTCTGAGTGGGATACTAGCAAGGCCAAACAGTACTTCGAACGGTTACAACAAACCGGGCGATCCGCTTTGAATAATACTTCCGAACTCGTTCGTTCTCCTTGGTATTGCTCTGGATGTCCCCATAACACCTCTACCGTAGTCCCTAAAGGCTCACGAGCTTTAGCAGGTATCGGATGCCATTACATGGCAAACTTCATGCCGGAACGAAATACCGACATGACTAGCCAAATGGGCGGAGAAGGACTCGGCTGGATGGGTCAATACTGGGCAACAGATGAACCCCACGTTTTTGTGAATCTTGGCGATGGAACTTATTCGCATTCAGGTTCATTAGCGATACGTGCAGCAGTGACATCTGGCGCAAACATGACGTACAAGATTCTGTACAACGATGCTGTCGCTATGACAGGAGGTCAGAAAGTCGAGAGCGGACAAACTCCCGTACAAATCGCTCAACAGATAGAAGGAGAAGGCGTTAAGACAATCGTAATTGTTACAGAAGATATAACACGTTACGCCAATGCCAAAGGATTACCGCGACGTGTTCGGATTTACGACCGTGAACGAATGGAGGAAGTACAAGATATCCTGCGAAAGACACCGGGCGTTTCGGTGATGATTTATGATCAAATATGCGCAACAGAAAAAAGACGACGAACAAAGCGGGGTTTAAGAAAACCAGACAATGTGAGAGTATTTATTAATCAAGAAGTGTGCGAAGGATGCGGCGACTGTTCAGTCAAATCTAACTGTTTGTCTGTAGAACCAGTTGACACTTTGTTCGGTAGAAAGCGCCGGATTAACCAATCAACTTGTAATACCGATATCTCCTGTGTGCGAGGCTTCTGCCCAAGTTTTATAACTATCCAAGATTCCACACCCGCCACCGAATCTCGGCCAGATGTACAAATTGATGGCACCTCGATCACTCGACCTAAACTCTTAGAACTCGAAAAACCTTATAATTTGATATTCACAGGAGTTGGAGGAACGGGGGTTACTACGGTTGCTGCGATTTTAGCAATGGCGGCTCATGTTGACGGAAAAGCGGCGACCTCTTTAGATATGACAGGATTAGCGCAAAAAGGTGGTCCAGTGATTTCTCACGTCCGGTTTGCCAAAAGTTCATCAGAAATTTTCACGAGTCGCGTTCCACCTAGTTCCGCTGACCTAGTTATTGCTTGCGATTTAGTTGTAGCCGCGGGAACAGATGCTCTAGGCATGATGAACTCTGAAACGACCACTACATTCGTAAATACAGATGTTACTCCTACCAGCGAATTTATCCAGAATAGGTCTAAGCGATTTGAGAGTGATGTTCTCTCTGGACGTATTAGAAACCAAGTCGCGAACTTTGGATCAGTTAACGCGGAAGCGCTATCATTGACGTATTTCAAGGATGCCATTTACACTAATATGGTGATGCTAGGTTTCGCATGGCAAAATGGAAGTGTTCCTGTAACTTATGAAGCGATAGAGCATGCAGTCAAACTCAATGGTGTGAAAATTGAAGATAATTTACTAGCGTTCAACGTCGGACGAATCGCCGCAAGTTCTCCAGAACAATTACTTACAGCCCACAGCCCGCGTGGTAACGTTGACCATCAAACTTTGGATGAACTAATTGAACATAGATATCAGCGCTTGGTTCTATATCAGGATAAAGACTATGCCGATCTTTACCGAATAACGGTCGAAAAGGTGCGTAAAGCAGAAAAGTCAGCTTCACTCGGAGAAAATCTAACGAGAACAGTCGCTACATACTTATACAAACTCATGGCTTACAAAGATGAGTATGAGGTCGCCCGGTTACATTCTGATGGCCAGTTTATAGAGCAAATCCGTCAACGCTTCACTGGCGGAAAAATTAATTTTCACCTCGCACCTCCTCTCATATCCTCTAAAGATCGTAACGGACATTTAGTAAAAAAACCTTTTGGACAGTGGATGTTTGTCGCTTTCAGGTTTATGGCAAAATTAAAGTTTCTGCGTGGCACCAAATATGATATTTTCGGGTGGACGACAGAACGGAAAATGGAACGGGATCTTCGCGACCAATACTTGTCAGATATAGAGAAAATTTGTTCATCGCTTAATGCTAAAAACCATCCTCTCGCAGTCATGATTGCTGAAATGCCTGACGAAATTCGCGGCTACGGACATGTAAAAGAAGAGGCTGTTGCAAAAGCAAAACTACGTTCAGAAGAACTATGGAAAGGATGGCCGGCCGGCAGAGTACCGCACGAGACGACTACTCTGCTACAAGCAGCTTAGTTGAATCTAACTGAATGTTTTGCCGATTGAACAACTAGTCCGATAGTTGCTTTATCAAATTGCGTATTGCTTCAATCGAGTTCTCGACCCTTTCAAGATCACTACCTCCTGCTTGAGCCATATCTGGTCTACCTCCTCCGCCTTTTCCTCCAACCTCAGAACTTGCCGCTCTCACAAGATCGACTGCAGAAATTTTGTCGGTTAGATCGTTCGTTACGCCTACCGATAACGCGACTTTTCCATCAACTCGGCTAATCAAAGCAACGATGCCGCTTTTCAATGAAGCTTTTTCCTCGTCAATCAGTTCACGAAGTGCTTTACCACCAACCCCATCCAAAATTTTTGTCACTAAGTTAATGCCATTTATCCGTTCAGGCCGGCTTCCTTGAGCGCTTGCATCCGGCAACACAACTAATTTTTTCTTAACCTCGGCTAACTCTTTCTCCAGTAGGCGTTTGTCCTTAATCAAAGCCAAAACTCTCGCGTTAACATTTTTAAGAGGAATTCTCAGTTGCCCTGCTATATCTGTTGCTATTCGAGCCTGACTGCGAAGATGAACGAGAGCATTCTCACCTGTGACAGCTTCAATTCGTCTAATTCCCGTGGCCACTCCGCTCTCACTCGTAATCGAAAACAGCCCGATGTCCCCTGTCCTGTCGACGTGAGTGCCACCACATAATTCGACTGAGTAGGGGGTTTTAGAGTTATCAAGAGCTAAACCCATCGACAAAACCCGTACCTCATCATCATATTTGTCACCGAACAAAGCCAACGCCCCTGCTGCAACGGCTTCATCTGGTGAACTCAACGAAGTCTTGGTTGCAACATTTTGACGGATAACGGCATTAACTTGATCTTCTATCGCTTCAATTTCAACAGCAGAAACACTCGTCGCGTGTGAAAAGTCGAAACGCAATCTGTCTTCTTCGACCAATGATCCTTTTTGAACAACATGAGTCCCAAGAACATTCCTTAAAGCACTGTGCATTAAATGCGTTGCCGAATGATTGGCCTTAATACGTACGCGCCTATCACCGTTTACGTTTAGAGTCGCGGACTCGCCAAGTCGAATTTTCCCATCTACCAATTTACCTACGTGCGCATGCAATTCGTTGGCCTTTTTCACGACATCCTTGACGACAAAACTTGCCCCAGACTCAAATCGAATAACTCCGTGATCACCGGCTTGACCGCCGCTTTCGGCATAAAATGGCGTTTGCGAGAAACATAAAATTGCGTCCTGATCCGCTTCGAGTTCCTGCAAATTTTCTCCATTCTGAATTATCGCTACTAACTCTGACTGAGAGACGAGGTGGTCGTAACCGACAAATTTCGTTGAACCGTTAACCTCCTTAACTTTAAACCAAACTTTATCTCCGCTGTTTTGGTCTGTCTCATTCCACGATTTTCGCGAATTCTGTCTTTGAATCTCCATAGATTTTTCAAAACCATCGATATCAACTTCCATGCCTTTCGCCCGCAACAAGTCTTCTGTCATATCAATCGGAAAACCATAAGTGTCATAGAGCTTGAACGCTACTTCGCCAGGTAGCCGCCTAGAGTTGTTTAAACTTGATATTTCATTTTCTAATAGGACAAGTCCGCGTCCTAATGCATCTTGAAACCTCGACTCCTCTTGTTCTATTGCTGACGAAATTGCCTTACTCGCTCTATTCAGTTCTGGGAAAGCTTCCCCCATCGCCGAGGCAAGCGTTGTCGCAAGAGAGAACATTTTGGGTTCCCGCGCCCCTAACGCATGACCGTGTCGCATAGCGCGGCGCATTATTCTGCGCAGAACATATCCCCGTCCTTCGTTTGAAGGCATTACACCGTCTGCAATCAAAAAAGCGCATGCTCTTATGTGATCAGCAATTACTCGAAACGACGAGAGTAATTCACCTTCAGCTTTCTTCTTGTAAATTTCCTCTGCTGATGCAATTAAGTCTTTGAAAAGGTCAATGTCAAAATTGTTTTGAACGCCCTGTAACACTGCGGCCATGCGTTCTAAACCCATTCCAGTGTCGATGCACGGAGAAGGCAACGGCTCTCTTATTTTGTCATCAACTTGATCGAACTGCATAAACACGAGATTCCAGATTTCTACAAATCTATCACCATCTTCATCAGGGCTACCAGGTGGACCTCCAGCCACACCTTCACCGTGGTCGTAGAAAATTTCTGAACAAGGCCCGCACGGTCCGGTCGGCCCCATCGCCCAAAAATTGTCCGATGTAGCAATTTTGATTATTCGTCGCTCATCTAGACCTGATATTTTTCGCCAAAGACCGGCAGATTCGTCATCTTCCGAATACACGGTAACAAGAAGTTTTTCTTCGCCCAGACCTAGTTCTTGTGTAACAAATTCCCAAGCAAGTTTAATAGCGCGTTCTTTAAAATACTCACCAAAGGAAAAATTTCCAAGCATCTCAAAAAATGTGTGATGCCTAGCCGTAAATCCGACATTATCAAGATCGTTATGCTTCCCTCCGGCACGAACGCATTTCTGTGAGGTTACGATATTAGGAGCGGGAGCCTTTTCTAACCCTGTAAATACGCTCTTGAAGGGAACCATTCCCGCGTTGACGAAGAGCAAAGTGGGATCGTTATGGGGAACCAGCGGCGCAGAGGCTTTTCGGATATGCCCGTTTTTTTCGAAAAAAGAAAGAAACGACTCGCGAAGTTCGTTGACGCTAGACATCTTGGGCTTGTTCCAACAGTAATCGAAGTGACCGCATTTTTTATTGCTACTTGAAAGTTCGACCTCAATCTAGATTGAACTTAAAACAGCTATGCCATCCGAGCTGCTAGCCGCCATTCTCGTCATCAGAATTCGTTTCATTATCTACCAATAGTTTGTCAGAAAGTAATCCAGACCGTTTTCGAATTTCGGTTTCAATCGCCTGCGCTGTTGCGGGATTTGTCTTCAGATACTCACGGGTCTTATCCCTTCCCTGTCCAATACGATCATTATTGTATGAATACCAAGATCCTGATTTATCAACAACTTCAGTTTTTACGCCAAGATCTATAAGTTCACCCATTTTTGAAATCCCTTGACCGTAAATGATGTCAAACTCGACCTGTCGGAACGGGGGCGCTACTTTGTTCTTAACGACTTTTACGCGCGTTTGGTTCCCGACAACTTCATCTCGGTTTTTGATTTGGCCAATCCGGCGAATGTCTAGTCGAACTGAAGCATAGAATTTAAGGGCGTTCCCTCCCGTTGTCGTTTCAGGACTACCGAACATCACACCAATCTTCATACGAATCTGGTTAATGAAAACCACCATGCAGTTGGTACGAGAAACAGAAGCAGTAAGTTTTCTCAATGCTTGGCTCATCAAACGTGCTTGAAGTCCAGGAAGACTATCTCCCATTTCGCCGTCTAGTTCCGCTCGCGGAGTTAATGCAGCAACGGAATCGATAACAACCATTCCGACTGCACCAGAGCGAACTAAGGTGTCCGCAATCTCCAGTGCCTGCTCACCAGCATCAGGTTGCGAGATCAATAATTCATCAAGGTTTACGCCAAGGGCAGCAGCATAAGTTGGATCAAGCGCGTGTTCTGCGTCTACGAATGCACAAACTTCACCCCTCCGTTGGGCCTCTGCAACTGCATGTAACGCAAGAGTCGTTTTGCCCGAACTTTCTGGGCCATAGACTTCAATGATCCGACCTTTAGGTAACCCTCCAATACCCAAGGCGATATCCAAGCCAAGCGATCCCGTTGGAACAGCTTCTATATCAAGGGCCTTTTGATCGCCCAAACGCATGATTGAACCTTTCCCAAAGGAACGTTCAATTTGTCCTAACGCTGTTTCAAGAGCTTGTTGCTTATCCATTATTCCATACCTTTTGGCGAGCTTCTATGGTATAAAAACCAAAGTAAGTTCTCTTGGAGGGAAATTCAATAATTGGCTTGGGTTAAGCCAAAATTCTTTGAATTATGAGTGTCGTCTAACTATAGCACAATAGTAGACCGGTCAAACTAGTCGGACATATTTTGCGCACGTTGTTTGTCGAATGTTAAAACGTTATTCTCCTCGACCTCCTCCTTATCAAGAAGCCGTTCTTGTGTATAAGGATTTTGATTACGAGGTTAAGGAATTCGGCAGTTATGTTACTTGCGCAGTCACTCGCAAACGTATTCCTCTCAATAGATTGTGTTATTGGTCTGTCGACTTACAAGAACCCTATCTCAATGCCGCTGCGGCACGCAAAAGGATGGTAGACGAAAATTGAGATACGTTTCAGCATTGTTGTTTTTGCTAACCGTTCATTTGACGTTAGCGATTGCAAAATCTCAGCCCCCCTGCCGAGGTATCATGCAACAAGGGGGAATTCTTATTTGCGAATTTCCAGAAGGTACGATTGTCAAACTAACCGATCGAACAATCAATGTGGATTCCAATGAGCTTGCTGTATTTGGATTTAGGCAGTCTGAACCTGACAATCTATCACTTGAGGTCACTCTTCCGCAGGAAAAACAGTCAACAGTTTTCGAACTTTCTATTCAGACTCGAAGCGACGACTATCGAGAAATCGAAGGACTAGAATGTGACTCAATAGATGCCCGGACTGATGAACAGAAAGCACACGCTACCCGAAGCTATCGTAAAAAAGTTAAAGCATTTGCGAGATTTGAAGAGACACTTGGCCTATTGGGAGGATTTGACATACCTGCCATAGGAAAACCGACGTCGCCATTCGGCCCGACACGAAGGTACATAGGCGTTAGCGCAGTCACTGGAAAATCATGCGAGAAAACCTCGGTGCATCGAGGATTCGACATTGCAGCACCGATCGGGACTCCGGTGACCGCCCCTGCTTCTGGGATAGTCGTTTTAGCAGATCGCGATCTTTACTACGAGGGCGGAACCGTTTTTATTGATCATGGACACGGTTTATTATCGGTTTTACTCCACATGTCAGAAGTAAAAGTTAAGGTTGGACAGCCAGTAAAAAAAGGACAGGTTGTAGGTGCGGTTGGCAACACGGGCCGAACCACAGGGCCACATCTTCACTGGGGTGTAAAATGGAGAAACGCTAGTCAGCCCAACCCGAGTAACGACTACTATATTGATCCGGCGTTGCTATTGCTTGAGTTAGAGCCAGTTTCCGACCAAAGATAGTCTTCAATGTGAAATACGGTTCTAAGGGATCAAAACTGTAGAGCCGACGGTCTCTCTTGCCTCCAACGCCTTATGGGCGGACTGAACATCCTTTAGAGCAAACCTTTGGCCAATATAAGGCCGAACCGTCCCAACGCGCAGCGCTCCGAAGAAGGCAGAAGCCCCTTTATGCAAGTCTGAATTTGACGCGACAAAGTGTGCCAATCCTGGCCGAGTTAAAACCAAGGAACCTTTTGCGCCAAGCACACCTGGCGCAATCGGGTCAGCTGGCCCCGATGCATTTCCATAACTCACCCACAGACCTTTCGGTTTGAGACTATTTATCGAAACCTTAGCCGACGTTTTACCAACACTATCCAAGGAAACATCAACACCCTTACCATTTGTAATGGCGCGAACTCGATCAACCACGTCCTCACTATCTAAGATTACATGTGACGCTCCTGCCTCGGTAACTCGTTTCGCTTTTTCCTCTGTGGAGACGACTCCGATAACCTCTACCCCAAGGCTTGTTGCCCACGGTACGAGCAATGTTCCAACGCCTCCTGCAGCAGCCCAAATTAAGGCGGTCGTTCCTGGCCGTGCCTTCCAAACCTCAAACAATAGCATCCACGCCGTCAACCCTTTCAATAATCCTGCTGCCGCTAACTCGTCATCAACAGATTCGTTAAGTTTTATTGCTCTCTCCGAATCCACTGTCACATGACTCGCATACGTCCCCGTAGCCAAAAAAGTTACTCTGTCACCCACTGAAAATTTTTCTACATCACTTCCGACGGCTTCTACGATGCCCGCCCCTTCTGATCCCGGAGTAAAAGGAAGTTTCACACGATAAAGCCCCGTGCGGTGGTAGGTGTCTATGAAATTTAGCCCGACAGCGGTTTGTCGTACTAAGATTTGTTTGGAATTGACCGTCGGTAAATCTAGTGATTCAACCGTCAATACGTCTGGCCCTCCATTCTCATACAATCGAACTGCATATGGATTTGTCATTTCAATCCCTCTAAATATTTTGTTAGAATAAATCCGATGACCAGTTTACTCCTGATTTGCGGAATAGACGAGGCAGGTCGTGGTCCTTGGGCCGGCCCAGTCACTGCAGCTTGTGTGATTCTTGATCTTAATAAACCTATTGATGGTTTAGCCGATTCTAAGAAACTAAGCGAAAAACGGCGCGATTCGTTAGCTATAGAGATTAAAAAGAATGCCAAATATTGGAGTATCGCGAACGCTTCGGTTGAGGAGATTGACGCTATAAATATACGCGAAGCAACTTTCTTAGCAATGCAACGCGCAGTATCCAGATTACCGGTCTCACCAGACTTGGCATTGGTTGACGGAAATGCGATTCCAAGCCTAGAAATGGAAGCGCGAGCAATTGTTGGAGGTGACGGAATAGAACCGTCTATTTCAGCAGCTTCCATCTTGGCTAAAACTGAAAGAGATAAAATTATGAAAGGGATGGATTCGAAATTTCCGTCCTACGGTTTCGCCGCTAACAAGGGATACGGAACTTCTCAACATTCGGCAGCTCTGCTCAAACTCGGGCCATGTCGGATTCACCGCCGAACATTTGCACCCGTTCGCCGGGCGATCGAAAATTTTCAGGCGGACTAAAACTCAAATTCCACAACATTTTCTGCAACAGCGAGTTTCGTTTGAACGTACAGTTTGCAGGCTAAAGTTGTTATACTGAATTGAAATTACCGCCGATAGATTTTAAACTACTCTAATCTCAACATATCCATTTAATGCGAGGAGACGCTTAATGGGACACAGTATCTGGAATTTTGGCGACATTTTCGATGCAATCGGTGAGATACATCCGGCCGGGCAACCCGCGCTGATTCACGGTGATCGGGTTATTGATTGGCCCGAACTCACTAAACGTTCTAATACTCTTGGAAGAAACATACTGATTCAAGGCGCTAAAGCGGGTGACAAAGTTAGTTTCTATATGCGAAATTGTCCTGAGTACATGGAGAGTTTCGTAGCTTGCACTAAGGCTCGATTGACTCATGTGAATATAAATTACCGCTATCGTGACGATGAACTCGTCTATATCATCGATAATTCTGACAGTACCGTCGTAATCTACGATATTGAATACGAAGAAACCGTCGTTCGTATCCGAAACCAGTTACCCCAAGTAAAAGTGTGGATTCAAATTGGCTCCGACATAACACCCGATTGGGCCTGCACATACGAGACTTTAGCAACTGAAGGTGATAGTTCGCCTATCAATTTAGAGCGCTCTGGTAAAGATTTGATGTTTTTGTACACCGGAGGAACCACAGGATTACCAAAAGGCGTGATGTGGTCACACGAAATATGGCGAGATGCCAATCTTGACGCATTGCGAAGAATTTTTGGGGCTGCGCCGGAAACCATGGAGGCCCACCTAGAGTTCGTTAAGAACTTCGGCGCACTCACTCGTCAGTTACCCGCTTGCCCGCTGATGCATGGTACCGGTCTATTTACAGCTTTGGGTTCAATTTTGAACGGTGGGGCCATCGTAACGACCGAACCAAAGGGTCGGTTTGATCCAGAGATACTATGGGAAACGGTCGAACGCCATAGGGTAACAGCTATTGCAATTGTCGGTGACGCGTTTGCGCAACCCATGCTAAACGTCTTGGAAGTAAATCCGGGCAAGTACGATTTATCGTGCGTCGAATCCATTACTTCTTCTGGAGTCATGTGGTCAATGGCAGTTAAGCAAGGATTAATAAAACATATGCCACAAGTCGCGCTAAACGATAGTTTTGGCGCGTCAGAAGCGGTTGGGTTCGGTATGTCTGTAACGACTGCAGAAGGTGTATCGGAAACCGCTAAGTTCGAAATTGGTCAACATTGCAAAGTTTTCTCCGAGGACGGTCGGGAAATAGAACCGGGTTCTGATGAACCAGGATTTATTGCTAGGGGCGGGGCAGTTCCTTTGGGATACTATAAAGACGAAAAGAAAACAGCGGAAACTTTCAAAACAATTGACGGCGTTCGATACTCTATTCCAGGTGATTGGTGTACTGTAGCTGAAGATGGAACGCTCACTCTACTTGGTCGCGGTTCAATTTGTATTAACTCAGCAGGTGAAAAGATATACCCTGAAGAGGTTGAGGAAGCCTTGAAAGCGCACGAGAAAGTCGAAGATGCTTTGGTTGTTGGAGTGCCAGATGAAAAATGGGGACAGGCGGTCGTTGCAGTTGTGGAAGGTTATGAGCATCAGGTCGATCAAGACACTCTGAAGGCTTTTGTTAAGTCTCAGATTGCTCCGTATAAGGCTCCGAAGCAGGTTGTTTACACTTCGAAAATGATGCGAGCTCCGAATGGAAAAGCTGACTACAAAGCAGCAAAAGACTTTGCCTTACAAACGTTAGGACTCAGCTGATCGTGTGTCTTCGTATAGAGAGTAGTTTGTATTTATTGTCTTTTCGATAGTCGATGATCCGTCGCAGTTACAACTTGTAAACTTAGTTCGTTAACGATTATAATAAATCCCTGTCAATTCGAATATGCCGTTTACTTCGCATATTCATTGAAAAATCAATAGTAAAACTGTATTTTGTCTGATTTAGAATGTAATTTTGGCGAGCAAAGTTTTGATTGAGGTACAAATCAATGGAAAATGAGAATACGGAGGTTGACGGTAAGCCTTTGGAATATAGACCAGAGACAACCGAGACCGATATTTTCACATCACTTCTCCGGGCTAAACGCAAGTTTGGTGGTTCACGGACAGCAATCATTGACGTAGATGAAACGCCGATCTCCTATAGCCGCATAGTTCAAGCGGCGTTCGCACTTGGCTCAGCGCTGAAAAAAGTAACCAAGCCAGGAGAAGTCGTTGGTGTAATGCTTCCCACCGGAGCCGGATCCGTTATTGCTTTCTATGCCTTGCAAGCAATCGGACGTATTCCGGCTATGCTGAACTTCACAAGTGGTTTGCAGAATATGAAGTCTGCTCTTAAAACTGCTGAAATCACACAAATTGTCACTGCCCATAAATTTATAGAACTTGGGGAATTGGAAAATCTAGAGACAGGACTAAGTAAAGCAGCAAACTTAATATATTTGGAAGATGTTCGAGAAAACTTAGGCCTCAAGGATAAGCTAAGTGGCTTATTTGGCCCCATACTACCTTTTCTGTTCCGACGTAAAGCCCATCACAATGATCGTGGGGTCATCCTTTTTACCTCGGGTACTGAGAGTACTCCGAAAGGTGTAGTGCTTTCGCATAAGAATATACTTGTTAACGTTCATCAGGTGTTGGCGCATATTGCTCTGAAACCGGAATCAGACTCGGTTTTTAATTCTCTTCCTATATTTCATTGCTTTGGTCTGACTGTAGGTTCAATCTTACCGATTGTGTCAGGGGTACGAGCGATTTTTCATCCTTCGCCTTTGCAACCCAAATTAATCGTTCAAAGGATTCGTGAACATCAAGTGACAATTATGTTGTCGACAGATACCTTTATGAATCAGTACGGTAGAGCTGCCGCTGAAAAAGACTTGGCATCTATTCGTTTGGCAGTCTGCGGTGCTGAACGTGTACGCGATGAAACTCGGCAGTTTGTGCGCCGTAAATTCAATATCGAGATTTTGGAAGGGTATGGTCTGACCGAAGCCGCACCCGTCGTAGCAGCTAATGCGATCGGAAGAAATAAAACCGGCACGGTCGGACAATTGATGAAGGGGATTGAATATCAAATAGAACCAGTAGAAGGTATTGCCGAAGGCGGGCAACTTGTTTTGCGTGGTCCAAATGTGATGTTGGGATATTACCGCGCCAAAGCTCCGGGAGTTTTAGAAGCTCCGAAAGACGGTTGGCACCCCACAGGAGATATTGTTGCCGTTGATGACGAAGGATATATCCGCGTTCAAGGGCGAGTTAAGAGATTCGCGAATATCGGAGGAGAGTTAGTTTCACTCGCTGTCGTTGAGAACTGTGCCAGTTCTATATGGACTGAGAACACGCATGCTGCGGTGGTCTTGCCTGACAAACGTAAAGGCGAACAGATTGTACTGGTAACCGACTCTAAAGAGGCTAACATTTCGGACATTATTGCTTGGGCAAAAAACCACGGTGTTGCGGAACTCGCGATTCCACGGCAGGTATTTCTTGTCAAAGAAGTCCCGATACTTGGAACGGGTAAACTAAATTACGGTGAAGTCGAAAAACTAGCAAGAACTCTTGCTGAGAAACAGAAATCAAAAGTCGCCAAAAGAACAGTTACGAGTACGCGAAAAACGTTAGCGAAAACACCCAGTAAAAGGACGGCCTCGAAGAAAACTAAAGCAACGGCTAAGAAAAAAGTTTCAGTTCCGGCCAATGCGGTTACGGCTTCTAGCTAGACATGCTATTTCTTGGTGAAAACAATGAGTGTAGCAACCTGGCCTCCTTTATTTAAGAATGTTCCGGATACTGTTAGTTACAAAAAAATCCGTAAGCGAATAGTCCGATCAACGTTTAACACGATCAATACTTTTAACATGATCAACAGGGCTAGCATTGGCAAGCCGCGTTGGCTTGTTTGCCTTTCAGGAGGGAAAGACAGTTACGGTCTGCTAGCCGCGCTTCTTGATTTGCAATGGCAAGGCGCTCTACCCGTCGAACTGCTGGCTTGTAACCTTGATCAAGGGCAACCGGGATTTCCAAAACACGTTTTACCTAACTGGCTAGATACCACCGGGGTAAAATATAGAATCGTAACCGAGGACACCTACTCGATTGTGACTGAGAAAATACCGAATTCAAAGACTTATTGTTCACTGTGTTCTCGGCTACGACGAGGTATTTTGTATAGCGTTGCTCGCGAAGAAGGATGTGATGCTATTGTCCTTGGGCACCACCGAGATGATGCCCTCGAAACATTGATGCTTAATCTATTGTATGCAGGGCGATTAGCCTCCATGCCGCCAAAGCTTCTTAATGACGCAGGAGATTTGTTCGTTCTGCGTCCATTAATCAGCGTTGATGAAGAAGACTTACAAAAATTTTCGGATGCGATGAAGTTTCCGATTATCCCATGCGATTTGTGTGGGTCGCAAGAGGGGTTAAAACGGCAAACTATGAAATCGATGTTATCGGAATGGGAAAGACGGAAACCAGGTACTAAAAAAGTAATGGCTCGGGCACTCAGCTCTGTCCGGAACAGTCACTTGCACGATCCTAAGACATTTGATTTTGTCGACTTGGCTCCTCAAGAAGCAGATTTAGATTTAGTTTTGTGAATGATCGGATGAACTAGCAAGAGCAAAAAGAAACAATGTTCAGAATTTTGGTAATTTCATTTTTTGCACTGAGTATGCTCATTGATTTAGGTGAGGCTGTCGAAGTTGAAGTAGAATATTCGGACTCGTTTCTTAAACATTTGGAAACTGAGTTAGGTCTTCGCGAGGGAGAGTTTCTTAGAAAGTACATTAATGCCGATATACGAAAAACCTTCAGCAAAAACGCACAGCAGGTCTCTCGCGTTGTTGTCACAATCGAAGGAGCGAAACCGAACAAACCGACAATAGAACAATTGAGTAGGAACGCCGGTTTAAGTCACAGCGGCTCATTTGGAATAGGAGGAATGTCTCTGAGTGCTATTGTGTTTGGTAATAAAGGCGAAACCTCTGGCGTGATTAGACACTCTTGGTTTGGCGACGATATCTATGCAACACAACATTTTGGAACCTGGTCAGACGCGAAACGCGCATCTAGGAAGCTCGCAAAAATTCTCAAGAAGTCTCTCTTGGAGGAGTCTCTTTTCGTGATACCAAAACAGCAAGTGGAGACTGGACAACGACCCGGATAGACTCGTTAGGGCTGCTTCGTTCCCGACCTGACCCGGTTGGCGAGGTATACGTCCATCGCCAGTCTCCAAGTATAATATGGTTGATCATTCGGAACTTTCAAGTAAGCAAAAATAGAAAAGACTTATTGCATGTCACGAATACGATAGAATTTCTTTAATCCGGGGAGGGTTCTGGCTACTGTTTCTTCTAATATGTTTTCTGCCCAATGTCCCCATTCAATCGGAAAGTACATTCGTCCCAACCTACCCGCATTCTGCAAAGCCTGACGATATTCAGCAAATGTGAAACCCTCGATTACTTTTTTGTATGCCAGTAAATCCAAACTCCCAACCTTCAATGGAATGTTTGGGTTTTGGATAGCGACTTTTATCCCTTTACGTTCATCTATGGCGGCGATCAGTTTATGCTGATCACAAAAACCAATTGTTGCCGCCTCACCGCTGTCTAAATTGTGTTCAGCAGGGTTACTAAGAATTTCGTAAAGTTGTTTTGATCGCCCGCTTAAATTTCGGCGTGAGATTAGGTTTGCCGCTTCCATTGGCTTGATCGTCTCAGATGCTTCGCCTGCTGAAAAAAAAGATCCCGCAATACTTCATTGTATGCCTGTGACGTAATCAGGATTTTTCTGTCTAGATTGGCGAGGATAGTTGCCGCCCTTCCAGTCGCCAAAATATTTATCAGAACACTCGCATCTAGTACAATATCTGTATGCGTCTCATTCAATCTCGAATGTGCTAAGTTCATCGAATCCTTCTTGTGTATGGTCATAAATTAGGTCTCTTACACTGATTCGATCTAACCCTAAACGGTTTACAATTTCACCTTCGGAAATTTTCCCCTGATCAAACGCCTCTGCAATAAGCAAATTAAGCCTTGAACGACGGAAGCATTGGTCTTTATCGTCCATTTGAACTTGCATCTCAGTATTATGATTAGATCGAATTCTATTTAAGCAGTCGACTGTTCCATCTTCTACCAATTTTAGATTTTCCAATCTGTTACACATAAGATCCAGTGACACATTCCAAATTTTTGCTAAGTCTCTCATGTTGTCATACGAGAATTTTACTCTTGCAGTTTTAATATGCTGAAGAGCAAACTTCATCGATTCTGCAGGTAATACGAATTCGTCTGCGAACGCGTTGGCGTAAATTTCCTCTGAGTTTCCTCTGCAGAAACGATTGGGATTAATCTGAACTCTGGTACCTATAAAATGTCCCAACTCGTGCGCACATGTCATAGTTTGCTCTTCATTTGAGCTTAGCGAGTTAATAAAAATGCATGGGCCTAGTTCCGCATCGAATGCATACAAACCACTTATTTTTCTGTCAAGTTTTTCGAAATACACCCTAAAGCCAAACTCTTTCTCAAGTATCCAAGCGATTTGACCAATTGGACCTAAACCCAGCCCGTGTTGTTTTCTGAGATCAATAGCTGCGTCTACGCCCTGTTTATGAGCATCACCCTCTTTAAGCGGGCGTTCTTCTATTAACGGATTCGGTTTGTTAGAACTAAGTAAAAACTCTAAATCAAACTCAAGTTTTGCAAGATCATTTAGTCGTTTGATCGCATACTTTCGTTCTCTTGAAACTACATTTGCTTTAGCTCTAAAGTGCGGAACAAGGCTGATGTGGAGTGACCTACTATGAAATACCTCGCTTGGGGTTCGCCCATATGCTTTTGCAAGTTGGAAAAATTCCTCTGGCTGCACCTCCCGTTCGCCGATTTCTATCGCTCTGATACTTGAAGAAGGAATTGCCGAAGCGCGAGCAGCTTGATCCAAGCTTAACTCTGCAATGTTTCGAGCAATCTGCAGTCGCTCAGCAACTTCAAAGGCGCTTATAGCTTGACCCAATTTTTGCATCGCCTCCTCCGTTATTTGAATTTTTGTTGTTCCACAAGAGACTTACTTAAACGAAAGCACTATTAGAAATCAACTGGCAGGGAAGTCAGAATATAGTAAAGTCTTGCCGAATTACAATTCAAACGAGTGCTTTTCCTTCATTTTTCTGACAAAAACTGAGTTTATATGATTGAAACGTGAAATTTGCATGTTGAGTTGCAACCGCTTTATTATGGTGTACAGCCAATATACTCCGTGCATTAAAAAAGTATTGCCCTTTAAACGCCCCCGCGACTATCGATTTTTGCGAAGTTTATAATAGCGGGCTAATCCCGGTAATGCTTTGGCAACTGTTTCTCCTAGAAGTTCTTCGGCCCAATCTCCCCACTCCGCTGGAATATACATTCGACCATACTGTGCAGCATTCAAGATAAGTTTCTGATATTCTGAGTGTTTGAACTTGGAACGCATTTTATCGTCACCTAGCAAGTCCATAGTACCAATTACTTTGGGAATATTCCAATACTCTTGAGACATCTTACGACCTTCTAAGTCGTCGATCACAGCTGTTAAACTCAAACTTTGACACATACCGATAGTCGCAGCTTCGCCTTCCCCGAGTACTACTGGCAATTCATTTGTTAAATAATTGAATATGTTCTGCGCCTGTCCGGCCCCAACGTCACGTCGGATTAGTAGCCTTTGCTTTTCCAACGGTTGGATTACCTCGGAAGCTACTCGGTTAGCTAATGAATCACGCCTCACTTCCATATAGGCTTGGTTAGTGATAACAACTGAACGATTTAGATTTCTCAAGACTGCTTGTATGGTTCCTATCGCCATCAAATTGATCAACACGCTTGCATCAATTACAATCTCTTCGCTCGATTCAGATAAGTTAGACAGTTTCGATTTCGTCATATTCTTCGGACATATATTTTTGAACGATCTTACGCAAACTTATATGGTCAATATCTAACATATTCACTAACGCGCCCTCAGTAACCAACCCTCGAATTTGAGCTTCAGCGGCGAGAAAATACACCCTCGACCGATACATCAAACATGTGTCGGTGTTTACAATTTCTTCCCTATCAATGTGATCATTAAGATACTCAAGTTTCCGAATCCGATTCCAAGTTCCTTCTAATAATAGACCTAAGTTTTCTAAGCGATGACACATGGTTTCCAACGTAACGTTCCACCGATTGGCCATGCGCTTAAGGTTCTGACAAGTGAATTTATCTCGTGATTTTCTCAAGCGTTGCATTGTTGACCGCAAGGCGTTTGCGGGCATCACAAATTCCTCTGCAAATGCATTTGCAAATACTTCGTCGCTGCACTCTCCTTGTACTCTAGAGTCATCGTATACGGTTGATGAATTTTGCGTCCCGACAAAATGTCCCAGCGCGTGAGCACAAGTCATTGCAAAAGTTTTAGAAAAGAACGCAGAATTAATTAGTATGCAAGGTCCAAGTTCCTCGTGAAAAGCATACAAGCCATAAACTATTTCCGGTAACTTATCAAAGTACACTCTAAAGCCAAATACACTTTCAAGTAACCATTTTGCATCAGATATAGGAGACTGCCCTATCCCTGACCTCATCCTCAAATCTGTTGCCGCATCAATACCCTGACTCCGAGCGTCACCGCTGGTAAGTGTACGCTTCTGTACTGATGAACTAGGTTTTTCTACGCCAAGTATTCGTTCCAAATCAAATTCTGCCCGCGCAAGGCAATTTAACCTATCAGTTGCGTGTTCCCGCTCTATTTGGCTGACTTCGTGGGTAGCGCGGAACTTGGGAGAGAGGTTTATATGAAAAGATTGACGTTGAAGTAATTCGGCATAAGTTCGTCCATAAGCTGTCACAAGTTTCATAAACTCCTGTGGCTTAACTTCGCGTTCGCCAGTCTCGATGGCCCTAATACATGCAGCGGGAAGATTCGAAGCACGAGCTGCTTGGTCAATCGAGAACTCAGCTATCTTTCGAGCGATCTTCAACCGCTTCGCCAATTCGACAGGGCCTACTGATTTAACAGATCTATGCATCGTCGCCTCTGAACATTGTAATGTTATCGCTATTCAAGGAAATCTAATGATTCAAAAATTAAGACACGATTTAAGTGCTTGAAGTCAATATTATTAAAGTGTATTCTCTAAGTTACAAGTGAATTTGGTGACTTCTTTTGACCGTTTCTCTAAAAAGTACAACCTAACCGCCTCCCACACCTACCGAATCTCTCTGTGTGTTCGGTGACAATTTCTAATTTACTACAAAGGCATTATACTTAGCTATAAACGCCACATATTTTAGAGTCAAACCCATCAGATAACAAAGATCCCGTCCCCCGCATTCAATCTGCTCGCGTGAAGGCTCGGAGCTCAAGAATACTAAGGAGAACGGCCTAACCGAAATAATTTACGCCGAAACGTCTTCCTCTAAGTCATCTGTCTCCATCATTAGTCCCGGATAGTTCTCAGCTTCGGCTTGGTTCAACGCAGTTTTGAATTTAGGTGCGCCGCCCCAGTATGCTACGTAACGAACATTCGGATTATAGTCAGAAATGGCTTCGCCTTGTACGTTGGGAACGTAGCCAGTAAACCACGATTTAGACCTTCGAAATAGCATTTTTTCGTGCATGCGAATAACTTCCCTGTTCCACGCCTCCTCGGCCTCTAGTTTGGGTTCTATCCGGGTGACACCAGTTTTTCTAGCGTAAGTTATGAGATTAGAGATCCAATCCACGCTGGTTTCAATTGTTCTCGGAAAGTTGGCAGCCCCCGATGCACTTTGTGGTCCCGCAATCATAATAAAATTTGGGAAACCTGTCGTCATGAGTCCTATGTATGTCTTAGGTCCGTCCTTCCACTTGTCGCAAAGTAGCTGTCCATTCTGGCCAACAATCTCGATCTGGTCAAAAGCTCCAGTAACCGCATCAAATCCGGTAGCATAAACGATAATATCTAGCTCATAATGGCGTTCTGAGGTTTGCAATCCACTTTCAGTGACTCGAGTGATTGGAGTCTCGCTTACATCAACAAGCTCGACGTGACTGTTATTGTAAGCTTCAAAATAATTGGTTTCGAGTGGTATACGTTGCATACCATAGCCATGGTCTTTCGGAATAAGTTTTTCTGCGACAACAGGATCATTAACTCGACCGCGTATACGGCTGGCTACATACTCCGATAGTTCCTTGTTAGCTTCTTCGTCCAAATAAATTTCAGCAAAATTAGCAGCGAGCAATGCGAAGCCCGGGGTGTTGTATAGCTGATCCCAGAATAAACGTCTTTCCTCAGGTGACAAATTGTTAAATCCGCGTCTATCTACGGTATGTATGAAAGCTCCAGGCGAGGTAGCGCATAATTGAAAAATCTCGACATACCTAGAACGAATGTCTTGCATCTTTTCTTTCGATATCTCGGCATTGTTTAGGGGCGAAGACCAATTAGGTCTGCGCTGGAAAACTTTAAGCTCAGCGACTTCATCAGCGATAGCCGAGATAACCTGAATCCCTGTAGCGCCTGTACCAACAATTCCAACACGCTTGCCCTCAAGCGATACGCCCTCTTGCGGCCAATAATATGTGTGAAAACTCTCTCCTATGAACTTATCCATGCCATCATAGTTTGGCAGGGTTGGAATCGACAGCACTCCCATTCCTGATACTATAAATTTCGATGAGTATTTCATTCCGTCCTTTAAGGTCAAGTCCCATATCCGGTTTTCTTCATCCCAAACCATGCGATCAACCCGAGAATTAAACCTCATATGTTGTCTTAAATCGAATTTCTCTGCGACAAAGTTTAAGTATTTAAGATTCTCCGGCTGGGAAGAGAACAGTTCTTTCCAATCCCACTCATCTAGCAGTTCTCTAGAAAACGAATATCCGTAAGTGTAACTTTCGGAATCAAACCGGCAACCCGGGTAACGGTTTCGATACCAAGTCCCGCCTAGATCTTCGTCCGCTTCTATAACGATAGCATCGACACCCAAGTCGATCAGACGTTTTATCTGATAGATGCCAGCAACGCCTGCGCCAACTACAATTATTTCATGATGCTCACTGTTCATAGCTAAATCCAGTTGTCATAGCGCGTAAACTAGTATGAAAGCAGGACAGAGCCGGTTCATTTCGTCCAAAAACGACAGATTTTAGTGCTCTACTTTCAAAACCTTTTTGTATCTGTTCGCTAAGTACCAAATCTTCATCAACCACTGTATCATGTGCAATCTTAAAATTGGTATTCCAGTAACGCTGCGCTTTCTCATTCTCTGAGGGTTCTGGAATGTAGAAGGAAAAGACAATAGTGCACTTACCTGGATCTTGCTTGTCTGGAAACATTCGCCAAATTTCCACATGATCGCGCTGATAAATGAGAATAGTGTTAGGTGCTAATGTGTATATTACGATGGTATGAAGGAGAAAATCTCTCTCAATCTCGGATTCGTCGTCAACCTCACTAATTGACCGCCTCACCCCCACCAATCTGTGGTGTAATCCGTAAACATCGGATGTTCCGACATTCGTGTAGTAAAATGGGCCAACAGTCGTTTTGTGAAGAGGACCTAGGTGATAAGACTCCAAAAATCCCTCAACCGCAATTTTCCAATTTATGTTTGGATGAATAACTCTCGTTTCAAGATGGTGGTAGCTATCAAAGCCAAAGCTTTCAATTTCATCTTCCAAACCTCCTAGAAACTCCTCAATTTCAATTTTATGATTGGCGAGTTCAGGATTCGGTATCGCCCAAATTAAACCGTTCTTCTCTATGACGGAAATGGGAATCAACCCTTTCTCTTTTTGATCTAATCCAGAAAACCCCTCTTCGCCAGGCACATTAAGCAAGTCACCGTTCAACCCGAAACTCCAAGCATGAAACGGACACACCAATCGACCTTTGCACGTTCCTGACCCCGCGGCAATGGGAGCTCCCCTGTGTCTGCAAGCATTCACGAACCCTGACAGCGATTGATTCTTTTGGCGGACTATCAATAGCGGGGTGCCACTATAACTGTCAGTCAAAAAGTCTCCTGAATTTTGTAGTTGACATGACAATCCTACCAAGATCGGATTGTCGCGAAAAAGAGTGTCTCTTTCGAGTCGCAAATGGTCTGGGCAGATATAGCCAGAAGTTGGATGGGTAGTTTCCGAATCTGACAGTGCAGTTGTACCATCCCGTAAGTAGCCACGGATGCGCTTCGTAAGCTCTTGGCGCGTTTTCATCTGCATAGGCTTAAACCTAAATCTATTATACAATTTGGATCAACAATCAATTTTTCAGTGCATTTACCGAAGTTGCTGCACGTAATTTGCTTCTCTATAATAACCGACAACTTACGATATTGGTACAGAGTTCTGTCAAATAGAGGAAGTTCATCAAGACAACCTGTTGACTATAGAACAAAGGTGAATAACATTCCCGATCATTGAAAAGACTGTTAGTTGTAGCTATCTTCACTAGGCCGACTGACAGGAGACAGGTTAAAAACTAAACGAAGGGGTCTCTGCCGGTTCTCCATATGCAGAAAGGGCTCCAAAAACACAAATCTATATTAGGAAACTGCGCTAGCCTTTGCATTTATTTCTTTTGAACAGATGAAATATCGCCTTGAACCTACACTTTCTATGGTGAAATTTTTAATGAGGTACCTTCGCACTCGTAAGAATAGAACAGTTTAGATCCAAACAGCATCTCCGTCGTGGCTAAGCGAGGCCTTTCCCTTACGGCGACATGAAAGGATAATTCGTCGGATTCTGCGATTTCAAGCCGCGATTTTCTGTTCCGCAATATGCGCACCGCCATCATGATCGATAGAATCTTCAAAATTCGAAGTTTCGTTCAAATCCTCTTCTTCATAGAATGGTCCAAGAGGTGCATCTTCAAGTTCTTCGTATTCGTCGCGAAGAGCGAACAGGTCGTACGAAATATGGTTCGGAAGTTCAAGTGTCATCGTAAAACTTCCGCCAGATTCTCTTACAATCTTCCGAAATGTAGAAAGCAGAAAATCTACCTGCTTTTCCATTTTATGAGCATCAGAGCGACTTATGCTAGTTGTAGATTCGATTTGACAGCGAAGAAGTTCCTTAATCGCTCTAAATTTAAAGATTAGTTTATCTTGAGCGATTAGTTTAGCGGACTCTGCTCTAACCGTAACTTTATTCTCATCAGATAAACTATCAAATCCCTCTTTCGCCGGAACCGCAGCGTATTTTGACATTAACGTCTCTCCAAGTGATGTTTATACCGCTCGTCATCAGTATATAGCAGTTGCGAATAAAATTGTCGTTTGCTCTTACCAACCTCCCCCTCCAACCAAGAGCTATACCAACTCAATCTAGTTCAAATGCGAACGCCATTCACCACGATCAGCAACGAATGGACTCAAGGTGTCGGCGCGGCCATTCAAATAGATTTGGTCCATATCGAACTTCCTAATCGTCATAAAGCCCTTTGTTCTCTTTTTTTACTTGAGTGGGTATCACAAGGTGTTTGGAGATATTGCGTGTATCGTAACTTGAAACACCTGCGAAGACATATTCCGAGGATGCGATCAGCAAGGTTAAACGAATGCACTGACCGCGTTCCAGCGTCTCAGAGCAAAACAGTAGGCACCGTCTTCAGAAGTCTACGGAACTTACCCATTCTAAACGTCAATAAGCATTGCCAGACTCTCAGGCTTGTAACTGTTGAAATACTCTAAGCTTTTCTCTCCCTGAGTAAGAACAACTTGGCATTTTACCACATGTTCCTCAGACTATACACCTATCGAAATTGATTGTTCTTGCACCGATAAAAATCGTAAATTTTGATTCAACTCCACCTAATTTAAATTAATCTCCACATCTCGCCTCGATGCATTTGCATCCGTATTTTTGCTATGAGTCAGGTGCAGTAATCAGTAAACACTTGACTTTTTGTCCAAACTGGTATCAGCTGAATATGTCACGTTGAAGAATCTTGTATTCTATGTTTAAACTCCACTAAAGAAAGAGTGATCTGTGAGCATTGAAAGACTTGCAATTGGCAAACACGATTTCCCTTCAAAGATTATCGAATTCGGATTTGACTCCGCTGACCTTCACAGAGACGTGTTTGATTTGGAAACTTGGATAGGTCGTGTCGACTGCTTCGCTTGCTCAAACACATCGGTCGGTTACAAGGATCTGCAGATTCGCGGAGATGCGTTTGAGCATCTTGTCGAATGTGTGATCGGCTATTTTGGACACACAAAGGAAATTGATTGTGTTGACATTCAAGCATTAAGAGAAAACACCGCAGGAATAGACCTCTTCGGCAAGACTCAATCTGGACAATTGTTTGCCCACCAATGCAAATTTCGCATAGACTCCCAAAGTACACTCGACTCCGTTCATGACAAATTAGATGCTTTTGCGTCAGCATGTTTCACTAACGGCTTTGAACTTGGAGCAATTTGGACTACAGCGAAGGGAGTTCATTTTAAGACTCGGGCAAGGTTTGGTAATAAAATTCGAACATTTGGTTACGAAGAGATATGTGAAATTGTAGACGGCGACGATGGCTACGACAATTTTTGGAGCTATTACACCGAGAGTCTCGGGGCGAAACCAGAGAGAATCCTAGGTTACATCAACACTCCAGACTCCTTAACGATCCGAGATTATCAGGTAAAGGCTTTAACAACCTTCAAACAAAAAATTGCTGAAGCGACAAGTTATAAGCATTCAACTTTCAGAGGGCGTTACGTCTATCCCACTGGAGCTGGAAAAACACTCATCGAATGTCTAATCCTTAACTTTCAAATGAACAGACTTCGTCAATTCGGTATTCACGTTGTCGTTGCCCCCAAAATAGCTCTCGTAAATCAGCTCATGCGCGATTACCGAGATAATATCGGCGACGGATACCTTGCTATTGGTTTCCATAGTGGATCTAATATCCACACTCGCAGCGAAAACGGAATCGGGCGCACACAAAGGAATACCACCGATTTAGCCAGAGTTATGCAATCCATTGAAAACGCTGAGCGTCAACAAAGGCATCTCGTAATATTCAGTACTTACGACTCACTGTACAAGCTTGCTCAGAGTCAGATTAATTTCGACACCTTGATTGCTGACGAAAGCCAGTATTGTGTGTCAGAGAACTATTTTGAACAAGTTCGCGTGATCGCTTCGAAAGTAAAATTATTCTTTACGGCAACTGAAAAACACGGATTAGGCGACGACTCTGACGAACGCCGGTCAAACGACAACGAGAAGGTTTTTGGCCCACTACTAGGGTACGAGACTTATGCCAATCTTATAGAAAAGGGGATCTTGGTTAAACCCCTTCTGCACTTGCTTCTAGGTAATCGCGAAAAAAGAAATCGCGACAGCATCGTTGATGAATCAGTATACATCGCAAATAAGCAAAGAAATTTAACCGAGAAGCGAATAAATTCTAAAGTTCTGTTCGCTTGCAATAAGACGGACAGCATAAGGATCATTGTGGATAAACATATTACCGAAATCAAAAATGGAACCGAAGAGAAGCATAAAGTATTCACCATAATTTCCGATCCTAACTACAAATCCATGATTGACGGCTACCCGGTTGACGATCGCTCTGAATTCCTAGGTGATCTAAAAAGTTACAACGGCAATGCCATGATATTTCACTACGATATACTCTCCGAAGGTATTGATGTAGAAGGCATTACGGGTGTCGCGGTACTGAGACCGATGGGAAAATCTAAGCTTCTACAGACTGTCGGTCGCTCAATGCGTCCACTGAGAAAAGAGAGCGATATACCAATTGAGAGAAGAAAGAAAAGATTTTCATACATCAGCGTTCCTGTGATAGACGGCGACGTGAGAAACAGTGACATTCTAAGGAATGTTATCAAAGGCATGATCACTGGTGGTCTTGAAGTCAATATTGAAGAATTTGAGTTTCAAACTGATGACATCAATGATGATCAGAAAAATTTAGATCCGGCTACTGAAGATGATCGGCGTGACAAAAAAGGCAAGGCGAGCGGCAAAAAACATGACAGAAAGCCTGAAGATATTCTAAACTCTCTACTACAAACTAAGCTTAAAAACGTAAACCACGAAATTGAAGAAATAAGACGTGAGATCGAGAATGAGGTTGATACTGAGCGACTCCGCGACGAAGAACGACATAGGCAGGAAATGGAAAAGATTCTCTTTCACATAGACCCCGGCGTAATGGAAGGAATTCTAGCAGGTCAACTCTAGAAATATCTAAGTTCGGAAATTATGATGGATAAGGAACTTTCACTGTCCGCGAAACTGGTCGCTGATGCCCTTCGGGGTAACACCGCGATGCAGTACCACAATATCATGGTCGTTTGGGAGCAAGGCAAATTTAAAGAAATCAAAGACCGTCCCGTTTTTACGCCCCGCCGAGTGATTGATAGGCATTTGGACTCTATTGCACAAGTTGAAGGTCTGCACATCATGACGCCAAACATTGAGTATGTCCCATTTCTGGTGAGTAGGGGCGCTCGCACTGTAACATTAATGACCAAAGAGAAGTGCCCGATTACTCGAAATTTGGTTACTTCACCCACATTTGGGCTTAACGCAAAATACCAATTCAACTCTAGTTTGGAGCCCCGAATGACTGACCAGTACGATATTGTGATAGGAAATCCTCCATATAGAGGTCAGGCTAAACTGCATCAAAAGTTTTTCAACTTGGCTGTGAATTTAGTGAAACCCGACGGTATCGTTTCCTTCATTCAACCAGCAACAGCTTACTTCAACAAAAAGACAGAAACTGATCGGCCATCTCAAAAAATGCGAGACAATATTAAGAAGTATCAGACTGAGGTAGAAATACTTCCTCCATCAATATTCGAAAACGTCTCAATTAGGGGTGATTTAGCGATTACAAAACTGGTAAAAACCAAATCAGAACCTACGATCAAACAGATTAAGTACGCTAGTGGCAAAGTCGTCAATAATGTTGCTTTAGAGAATGTTACCAAAACGGAACTTGATCCCTCTATTTACGCCTCAATTAAAGCGAAGTACGAAGCCTTTGTAAAAAAACAAGGCAGTTTGATAAAGTTACAAAGTCTTGACAAATCCGCGCTAAAAGCGCGTCTTCCAGCACGAATGACCGAAGATGCTACTAGCTGGCCAATTTTCTTTTTGAAAGGAAAATGTTCAAATTGCGGGGCTCATGGAATCCTAGCGTCTAGCGAAGAAGAAGTGGTCCGGATATATCAATACTTGATGACGAATCCAGCAAGATTTGGACTTGCTCTGCTTATGTTTTCCACAGATTTCAAGGGGGGGGGCATTCGGGCTGGTGCCCCTAGTTGACTTCAGCCGCGAATGGTCAGACGAAGAAATATACGATTTAATAGGGCTAACAGGTGAAGAACGAAAAGTCATAGACGACATCATTCCAGATTATTACGGACGAAACAACCCAAGCGAGACTCCAATAGTTGACGAAACCAAAGCGTGATATAGCAAAAGTTAGCGCAAGTAGGCAATACATGATGTCAGTAATTCATACAAATACTCCGCTCAAAGGGAAAATGCTAAACGACTGTAAATCTCATTTACTCGACCAAAGTTACATGAGCGGAATTCAGCGTAACCAAGCTCGGATCCGAGCCACTGCCGAAGTATTCACACCAAACGAAATTGTCGAAAAAATGATAGCAGACCTAGGACTTGTAAAAGATTGCGATGCCAGCAAGAGGATAATTGATCCCGCTTGCGGTGATGGTCAGTTTCTTGCATATATACTTTGGTATCGTATCAAAGACGAAATTCCGCTTGAGAAAGCTCTGTCTACGCTTTACGGCATTGATATAATGCAAGACAACGTAGAACTTTGTAAACGACGACTCAGTTGTGGTTGCGAAGACAAGAAAATTATCGACATTTTGGAGCGTAACATTATAAGAGGGGATGCTCTAAGCCATTTTCCGGAGTTTCAGGATGATGACAGCTGGTTACCCGGGATTAGCTATTAACGAATGCAACGATTTCATTCTGGTCTGCGGTTTTGCTGGTTTCGAAAAGCTACGAAAAACTTTTCAAGGTGCCTTGAAAATATAACTTAGGCAATCCAATTCCGTATATTCTATAGGTTTACGGAATTAAGAGCTGTGAAATCATAGTGCAATTTTCTGTTCTACGATGTGCTCGTTCCATGCATCGTAGGCTGCATGCAGGAGTAACTTACAATGATTATATATCAAAGACAGTATGAAGCGTCGCAGAAGAATCTCAGCAAAATGAAAGCGTCTATCGCAGACTTTGAAGCGATGGACGAGAAAGTTGGTGTTGCAAAGTTGCAGGAGTTTCAGGCACTAAAAGGCTTTGCTGCCGACATTCAGCAAGACATCAACGACTATCTGTTGCTCAAATCGGGGAAATTTGTACCACCTAAATCATTCGAACTACCTGATCTCCCTAAAATTCTTATCCAGACCCGAATTGCTCGGGGCTGGACTCAAAAAGATTTGGCGGATCTTTTGGATATGGACTATGCTCGCATAAAACGTTACGAAGAAGAAGAATACTTCGGTGCCAGTTTTTCTAAATTGCTCCAAATCGCTGATGCACTTGAAATTGCCATCGATCAGTGTTTTCAAGAACACGGAATTTATAAGAAAGTTTCAAATATCTGGAAAAACTCTGACGATGTAAATTGGAATGAATTTCCAATCAGAGAGGCATTCAAAAGAGGGTGGATCGAGAAAAACGAAGGAGAAACGACAACAGAAAGTTTCAAGGCTTGGTTTACCAAATCTATTGAGCCTTATGCGACTTTCGCCCTTCATCGAAGAAAAACAAGTCAAGACTACTCCGGAAAAGATAAGTTGAATCAGAATTCCCTGAAAACTTGGCAAGCCAGAGTTCTTCAATTGGCGGAACAAGAGTTAAGAACTTCAGAGGTTAAAGAATTTAGGTTAGACGACTGTTGGCTCAAGGATCTTGTAAAACAATCCGCATATGAAGATGGACCTAAACGCGCAAAAGATGCTCTTAAAAACCATGGGATCATACTAGTTATCGAAAAACATCTCCCGAAGACATATTTGGACGGTGCCGCTATGCTTTCCCACGAAGGTGTCCCAATCGTGGGTTTAACCCTTAGGTATGATCGACTCGATTACTTTTGGTTCACACTGTTTCACGAACTTGGTCACGTTTACTGTCATTTGTTTGATATAGAGAATATTCATGTCAACTACTTTGACCAAGATTCTTCAGAAGACCATCACGAAGCCGATCAAATTAATCGGTACTCGGGAGATGAAAGCGAAAAACAAGCCAAGAGGTATGCCACTGAATTTTTGATCGAACCTAAGACTTGGGAAAATTGTCTTTCGCGATATACAGTTTCAAAGGAGTCTGTATTAGCAGATGCTAAACGATTAGGAATTCACCCAAGCATTATTGCTGGCAGAATACGAAAAGACCGTAACGATTTTTCCTTGTTGAACGATTTGATTGGTCAAGGAGAGTTACGAAAGCATTTCAAGGAATACTGAACATTTAACTTTCACAATTTACAGAATAATCATAGTAAAGATTTCGGAAAAGCACTGCTACCGAAGACATATAAGTTCACTCTATTGCTGAATGACGGTGTCAATGGATTCGGCCAAGTTTATTGGCTCGAGTACAATAGTTGAATCAAGCTCACATATCGTTTAGTATCAGCATTGGCAAAGTAGTAGACTATCGTTATCAGAAAGTCTCTTGGCCGTTCTTCGTATCATTTTGCCTTCAACGAGTACCCAGCTGAACGCACGGTCCGTATAGGATCTTTATCCCCGTTCTCGCATAGAACCTTCCTTAATCGCACAACGTGAACGTCTACTGTCCGAACCATCACGTCTTTCTCGGTACCCCAAATCTGATCTAATAATTGTTCTCGTGAAAACACTCGACCGGGATGTTGGCACAACAAATCAAGAATCTGAAATTCTTTCGGCCCAAGGTGAAGAGGCTTCCCCGAACGATGTACGGTACGTTTTGAACGGTCGATAGATATATCTCTAACGTGATATACATCCTCAAAAAGGGCAGGACGTATTCGTCTTAAAACGGCTCGTATTCTCGCTACCAGTTCAACAGGAGAAAACGGCTTGGTAACGTAATCATCAGCACCTGAATCCAATCCGCGAATACGGTCAGACTCCTCAGACCGCGCAGTTAACATGATGATCGGGAGATTCTTATGAGCCTTTGACTTACGCAGTTTGCGACAAATTTCCATGCCAGACATTTTTGGTAGCATCCAATCTAAGACCAATAGATCCGGAACCCGGCTCTCCAGTTTGTACCAAGCGTCTTCACCGTCATAGGCCGCATCAACCTCAAATTTTGCTTTCTCAAGGTTGTATTTTAGCAACTCGACGACTGGTTCTTCGTCTTCTGCAATCAGCACATAAGGATTTGTCGTTACCATGAATTTCTCCGGTTCGCAGAATTTAACTAACGACCTTTGTCGCGCAATTGCTCGCCCGTAACCCTGAAGTAAACGATCTGCGCAATGTTTGAACAGTGATCGCCTATTCGTTCCAAATTTTTGCAAATAAAAAGCAAGTGTGCTCCTGCGCCTACCTTTTCTTTATCATTAGACATAGTCTCTATAATCTCGTCAAACATAGAGCGGAAATGCTGATCAATGTCGTACTCGTTCTCCCAACCGCGTTCCGCTAGGGCTGGATCCCCTACCGTATAGGCATGCAGTACCGTCTCTAGTTGACGCGAAACGTTTCGCCCCATTCTGACCATTCCCTTAATAACGCTAGACTGATCATCTCGTTCCAAATTGAAAGATCGAGTGGCACTACTCACGCACAAATCTCCGACCCGTTTAAGCTCGTGAGCTATTTTCATTGCCGACAAAACCGTTCTTAACTCGTCCCCAACGGGCTTGTTTTCTTCCAAATAGTCAATGATTTTGTTTTCAACCTCGTCTTTTAGTGACAGTAAATTAGATTCGTCAGCAATCACTAATCGCGCCAACTCGTGGTTGGCAGTTGCAATGGCCGTACAAAACTCGTTGATCATCGTCTCCACAATCCCGCCAATTCTGAGAATCTTGGCAGACAATAATTCAAGGTCAGTAGAAGTCGGAGGTGACGAGATATTCATGAGTTCGGGCATGGCAATACAATCGTAAAGGACAGACTATTAAATTAATGTTGCGAAAATGTTACCAAAAGAGTTTATTTGCACAAAATTCAAAATTTCAAATTTGGATTGACACGAACTCATTCATAGACGTAGGGAATTTCAGTTCTGTTTTGCTTTTGCTATCGGGGTCACAAAGACGATTCCTCCCTGAGGAACAAAGCCTCACCTATTTGTTAATGGTGTCTCACCAGCCGGAAACCAAACACCTATAGCAGTCCCCACTCCTTGTTCACTTTCAACAGCCATTCCCCCTCGATGGCGCGCCATAATATGCTTAACGATCGCTAAACCTAACCCTGTTCCTCCCACTTCCCTATCTCGAGCAGTATCCACCCGGTAGAATCGTTCACCTAACCTCGGAAGATGTTTACCCTCTATACCCTGACCGTCATCGGCAACCCTCAACCATACTCCGGCACCTCGCACATCTATCGGAGTTTCTAACAGAGTAGTCTTCTCGGAAGCACTTAGCTGTCGACCTGCTGTTTCTCGAGCAGTGTCTATACTCTCGCAATATCCAGCAGAAATTTCTATGCTCCCTTTATCCCGGCCGTACTTAAAAGCGTTTGATACTAAATTTTGTATAACTTGTTCCAGTTCGTCTCTAAAAGCGATAATAGGAAGGGTGTCCTCATTTACCTTCAGGTTAATCTTAATCCCTCGTTTCTTACCTAATGGTCGCAAGGCCTTAGCTTGGCTTTCTATGACTTTGACTAAATCTTCTTGTTTTTCGGGCGCTTCGTGTTCGCTAAACTCAATTCGAGATAACGACAGCAAATCACCGATCAAGCTCTGCATGCGTTCAGTCTGGGAAGCCATTATCTCAAGAAAATTATCCCAAGACTCTTTATCATCCCTCGCTGGGCCGCGCATGGTTTCGATGAAACCGGCTAGGGAAGTAAGAGGGGTTCTCAATTCGTGGCTAGCATTGGCCAGAAAATCTGCTCGTGCCTGTTCCGCTCGCCGGACTCCTGTACGATCTTCAAGCATGACGAAAACGCCGCCCTGCCTCCCGGGCCACCTCAGAACATGCGCCAACCAAACTTCGTTAATTACAGGAGAGGTCGTTATTTCAACCGTGCCTTCTGAACCTCCCTCCCAGACCGATTCAATCAGATTCATCAGCCTCGGTTGCCTGATAACAGCAGCCGCTAATTGTCCGACTATATTTTCCATCTGAAAAACCCGAGTAGCCGGCTTATTGACAGCAAGTATATGACCTGTTGAGGCGATATGAAGCGCAGGAACTTTAATCTGTTCAATCAATCCATGAAGAGCAAACCCTGATTCTGTGCTTTCCCCTTCAGTCTCCGTAACGGTTTCGGTTGATCTACCTAACCAAGAGTAAATTTTGATTCCAGTCACAATTACGATCAAACCGATAACCGATACCGGAAGAATTATTAGCAACCAACCCAAGACAAACCATTGGATTACCTCTACAACTGCTAGTCCAATGACTAAACTCACTAGGCTAAGGCATAAGACCATGAAAACAAGCGAGCGATCGCCTGATTCGAGGAAAGTCGAAATTTTTGTTTTCATCCGAATAATTCACTTATTTGTAATGACGGACAGCTAACATGAATCAAAAACACTACTAATTCAAGTTGCATCCGTGAATTACTCTGTTATGCGGTTGAAACGCCTAAAATTCGCCAATGTTAAACGTAAAATTTTCAAAAACTGCAAATCTGTCGCAATTTGTACCCTTGAAAATTTATTGATAAACGATAAATTATTTTGCAAGTCATTCATGACTCACGCGATCCAAAATTCAACTTTCTAAGGAAATTTATGCTCCGTCTCAAACCGTACATTGCGGCTTTGTTACTCGCTAGTTGCTCATCCTTGCCCTTTGCAGGTGGGCCAGTCGATATACTTCCGGTTGCTCCCGATGCGCCAGCCCAATGGGTAGCGGCGGGAGTTGACGGAGAGATTGAGCAAACCAATTGGCTAACCGATTTCAATGATTCGCAAGTCGAAGAACTTGTTAAAGAAGCTTTGGAAAATAGTCCGACCATAAATGCTCAGTTAGCGCTCCTAGATGCCGCTCGGGCCACAGTCCGTTCAGCGGCGGCAGAGCTATTTCCTAAACTCAACGGTTCTTTTCAAGGAGGACAAGTTTCAAGCGTTAGGGTCAATCCGCTGGGGGTGCCGGTTAGAACAGATGAACCGACTTATGGGTTTAGTTTAACCGCGTCATGGGAACCTGATGTTATCGGTAGACTATCTAAAGCAACTCGAGCTGTACTCAAAGATTATTCAGCTAGTGAAAAAGACTATGAAGCAGTTCGCCTATCTGTTACAGCGCGGGTAGCAATTGCGTGGCTAAACTTGAAGGCTGCTATCGCGAGTGAACAGCTGTCTCGCGAAAATCTCTTAGCAAGGCAAAAAACTGTTGCCCTAACGAGCCGACGATTTGAAGGTGGGATTACTCGGTCATTGGATATTCGAACCGCTAGAGCCTCTCAAGCCCAAGCCGAGGCACAGATTGCCCGCCGACAACAAGCTACATTGGAAGCAGCAAGAACTCTTGAATCGTTACTCGGTCGATATCCTGCTGCAGAAATTAATGCTGTGCCTAACTTCAGCGATCTAGCTCCTCTTAAACCTAGTGGTAACCCAGCACTTCTCTTGTCGTCACGACCAGATATAGTTGGTCTAGAAGCCCGAGTCGAAGTCGCCGGAATACAGGCTGAGCTTGCCCGCCTAGCAATTTTGCCATCACTTTCCTTGCAAGGGACTGCGTCCTCTCAAGAGGACGTTGCTAGTAACGTTTTTGATCCTGACTATATCGCGGGACGAGCCATCGCAAATCTAGCCGTTCCTATATTCAATGGTGGGGCTCGTTTAGCACAGTATAAAACATCGTTGGGACGTGCCAGAGCCGCTGTGGCAAACTACGCATCCGGAGCTCTCAATGCGTGGAGAGAAGTTGAAAACGCAATCGCTGCTGACTCTCTTCTCGAAACACAATTAAAATCGGAAGCGCTCGCACTAGATGAAGCTATTGAAGGGGAACGCTACGCAATAGAATATTTCCAAAACGGTCTTATTTCTGTGTTCGACCTTATTAGTGCGCAAACCCAACGAATCAATGCGGAAAGTGCTCTTATTTCGGCTCAAACCCAACGAGCCATTAACCGTGTCAACTATTATCACGCTCTCGGAATTCTTCCTTCGTCCGTCGAAAAACCAACAGGAGATAACAAGTGAAACTACCAGCGTTTCTTTCTAAACGAACAGCCACATTAGTATTCTTGATAGTCTTGGTCGTAAGTCTAATCCTTATTTCAATTTTAGGGCAGTTTGGACCTAAACCAGAAAAAGCAACTCAGACAGACACCGGAGTAACAGTGTTTGCTGAACGAGTTGACGTGGTTGATTTGCGCCTGAAGGTAAAAAGCCAAGGAGAAGTTCGCCCCGCCCACCAAATTATTCTTTCGCCCCAGGTGTCGGGACGGATTAAGTATGTTTCCGACAATTTCGAAGATGGAGGTTTCATCGAGAAAGGACAGGTTCTCGTTCAACTCAATGAACGGTCACACAATCTTCGAGTTATTAAGGCACGATCTTCAGTTGCAAGTGCAGAAGCCAATTTGGCACGTATTCGGGCCGAAGCCGATTTGAGTAAAAAAGAGATTGAGGATCTCGGATTTGAGAACGTTGGCCCATTGGCCTTGCGTGAGCCACAATTAGCCGAAGCCGAAGCAGTATTAGAAAGCGCTAAAGCGCAACTTCAAGAGGCTGAAATTGCTCTTAGCTATACCAAAATTTACGCACCGTTTTCTGGTAGAGTTCAGAGTACTTCTGTAGACGAAGGACAGTTTGTCGGGGTTGGACAGACATTAGGGATCGTGTTTTCTTCGAGCGCAGTGGAAGTTGCTCTACCTCTGACCGATTACGATATGGGACAACTAGGATTACCGTTTGCTTTTGCGGCTACTCCTGAAAATCCCGGAGCGGATGTTGTATTCAAATCTGTCGTTGCTGGCAAACCGAGAGAATGGCACGGAAAAATCGTACGAACAGCCGCTTCAGTCAATAGTCGAACACGTTTAATAAATGCGATCGCTGAAGTGGACGATCCATTTGGAGCCGGATCAGATGAGGGTGTACCAATGGCTCCCGGACTATTCGTCGATGCGGATGTCGTTGGCACTACTGAGAAGAATGTATTTAGCGCCCCAAGAGAAGCGTTAAGAGGTACAGAAAGTGTCTATGTCGGAAATATCGAAACCAAAAAATTAGAAATCGCTCGCGTTGATGTTGTACATTCGGATGAAAGTGGAGTTTTCTTTCGCAATCTTCCGGAGTCGGAACGGCAAGTTTCTGTTAATGCTTTAGCGGTGGTTTCACCGGTACAGGCAGAATTTGACGGAATGAAAATAAATGTTATTGAACGTCTTCCAGATGGAACTTTGGTATCATTGACTAAAGAACCAGAAGCCGAGAAAGACGAAGATTCTAAAAACTCCAATCGTCGCAGAAGAAGGAGACGATAATCATGAACGGAATAGTTACTTGGTTCACTAAGAACGCCGTTGCCGCTAACCTCATTATGTTAGTGGCATTCATTGGAGGCTTTATTGCCTTCAATTCGATGGAACGCAAAATGTTCCCGAATGCCCAACTAGACACTGTTTACGTTGGGGTGAACTGGCCAGGTGCTAGTCCTCAAGAGGTCGAAGAGCAAATTGTTACGAGGATTGAGGAAATAGTCTCTGACATAGATGGTATTGATCGGCTTACATCGATCGCTCGGGAAGGGAGTGCTAGTGTCTATGTTGTTGCCCGGCAAAGCGTTGATATGGATCGGTTTCTCGACGAGGTGAAGCTTAGAATCGATCAAATTAATAACCTTCCGCGCGACTCATACGAACCCAATGTGTCTAGGCGTTATGCTCGCAACTGGTTTATGGGGCTTACCGTCTCAGGGAATATGGATCGCCTGACTCTAAAACGCATAGCCGACAAAGTTCGAGATGATATTGCGAAGATTCGAGGTGGTGAACTTGCCGTGGTCGATGGAGTACTGAGCGAAGAAGTATCAATAGAGATTCGGGAAGATACTCTGCGACGCTACGGAATTACGCTGTCCGAAATTGCAGAAGCTGTCGGTGGCAGTTCACTCAATCGATCTGCGGGTTCTATTCGTACCGAATCTGGAACAATCGGATTAGCGGCTCGTTCTTTGGCCGATACCGCTGGTCAGTTTGAAGATATTATTGTGAGACAATCGAGCGATCAAGGAACGATACGGGTTGGGGATGTCGCCGAGGTTACCGATGGTTTTGTCGACTACGATTTGTATACATCTTTCAATGGTCAAGCTTCGGCTTTCATATTTCTTCCGTCTCCTGAGAAAATGCAAATTCAGGAATACACAGACTCTATAAAAGATTACGTGGAACGCGCAAACGATCCGGCCAACAAAATCATACCTGAAGCCGCCACATTAACTGTTTTATGGGATGACAGTGTACCTTTTGAAGGTCGTATGAAGACCATCGGATACGCAGCTGGGCTTGGTTCGCTATTGGTTCTGATTATCCTTATACTTTTCTTACGACCGATTGTAGCGTTTTGGGTAACTATCGGAATAATGACCGCATTTGCCGGCGGAATAATGCTGTTACCGTTCTTCGGTGTTTCATTCAACGTGTTGTCTCTGTTTGCAGTTCTCCTTGTAATTGGCGTGGTCGTCGACGACGCGATAATTGTTGGGGAGAATATTCACCGTGAGGTTGAACTTGGCAAACACGAAGGATTTGACGGAGCAATCATCGGTACGCAAATGGTTCTCAAACCTGTCATGTTTGGAGTGCTAACTACGATTATAGCCTTTCTTCCATGGGCGTTTGTTTCTGGGGCTACTCGAAGTTTTACGCAAGAAATATCTTTTGTCGTTGTCGCTGCTCTCGCTTTTTCCTTATTAGAAGCTTTGTTTATTCTGCCTGCTCACTTACGGCATCTAAAGAAGCAAGAGTTTAAAGGAACAATGGGGAAATTTGGTCGCATGCAACGTAGGGTTGCGGATAGCCTTTTATGGGTCGCAAAAAACTACTATAAGCCGACACTTGAGGCGGCCATTCGGTTTCGTTATGCGACTATCTTATTTTTCTGCTCCTTACTCGTTTCAGGCATAACATTAGTCAACGCGGGATATGTTCCTTTCCGGTTTATGCCTGAAATCGAAGCTGACCTTATACAAGTGACTATTGAGTTACCAGAAGGAACACCGTTCTCACGCACCACCCAAGTTCAAGAGCAGCTTCAAAATGGAATCGATACGCTTCAAGCGAATAGTTCAGATTATTTTCCGTCAATTGATGGATCGGTAATCGTTAATTCTTCGGTCGTTGCGTCGAATGCACGTGTACAAGCCTGGATTGGAATTACGCCGCCTGAAGAGAGACCGAAAAGCATTTCTTCTCGAGACATTACATTAGAGTTACGGGAACTGGTTGGGCCAATCCCGGATGCTGAAGACCTCAGTTTTGAATTCACTTTTAATGATAACTCTAATGGTCTAGCAATTGCTCTGAATTCAAATAGTTTGGATTCCTTGCGCCGAGCGGCAGATGATCTAAAATTGCAGTTAGCAACTTATGGAACAACCTTCGATATTAGGGACAACCTCAATTCGGCTGCCGCTGAATTAAAAATAAGCCTCAAACCCGGTGCTAAATCTCTTGGCATTTCTCTCTCACAAGTGACTCAGCAAATTCGCGCAGCCTTTTATGGAATTGAAGTGCAAAGACTTCCACGAGATGGTGAGGACGTTCGTGTCATGGTTCGTCTATCAAAAAGTGAACGTAGAAGTCTGGATACGCTTAGACAAATTCGTATTCGTACCAATGACGGCAGAGAAATACCGATTAATTCTGTAGTGGATTTTGAATACGGACCGGGGGTAAGTCGTATTATTCGAAGAGACCGCGAACGTTCGGTTACGGTTAGAGCAGAACTAAACGATGATACTCGAAATCAGATTATGAAAGACTTGGGAGAAAATTACTGGCCAAACTTCTCTGACCGTTTTCCTGATGTTTCACAACAGAAAGCGGGCGGAGCTCGGGACGAATCGGAATTCATGCAAGAAATTCAAATTCTCTTGTTAATTGCAATTGGGGTTATGTATATTCTCCTTGCGATAGCATTTGGATCGTATTTTCAGCCGATGCTCATTATGACAGCGATCCCCTTCGCATATACTGGAGCGGTTTATGGACATTTATTGGCCGGAATGCCGATAGCCATGTTTTCTTATTTTGGAATAGCTGCAGCAGCTGGCGTGGTCATCAATGACAACCTCGTTCTTATAGACTTTGTTAATCGGCGCCGCGCACAAGGCATTGGTGCTGTTCAAGCTTTGGTCGACGCGGGTATGGCTCGTTTCCGTCCAGTATTACTAACGTCTGTAACTACAGTCGTTGGGATTCTCCCGCTCATTGCAGAGCGATCAGTTCAGGCGCAGTTTCTAAAACCTATGGTTATCTCCCTAGGATCTGCAGTCGCATTTGCACTCTTTATTTCTTTGCTGATGGTTCCCTCCTTATATGCTGTTGGCGTAGAATGCGGACGTTATGTTCGTTGGATGCTACATCTTGACAAGAAATTTAAGCATATTGGGGAAACATACCGGGGAGACGATCTTTCCGGGAATAAAGATTTTGATGCTATTCCTGAGCGAGCGTAGACACTGTCGTCTTTTCTGAAATTTTAAATTGTTCTTTCGACAAATATAGGAGTTATTGAGATGAACCGTAGTCAAATTTTCGCGAGCCTTCTTCTCGGTTCTACGTTTCTTGCTTCATGCACGACAACGGATGATGCCACTCCGATGGTAATTCCGATGAAGGAAGGGCGGACAGTAACAACTACGACACCCGATGTTTGGGGAGTATTTGGCCTCAACCAAGATACGATGGATACAGAAGTTCACCCTGGTGATGATTTCTACCTGTACATGAATGGGACTTGGCTCAGAAACTTTGAGATGCCCGCAGATCGTTCCAGATATGGGGCATTTACTTTGTTAGCAGAAAAGTCCGAGCAACGGGTTCGGCATATAATTGAAGACATGGCACAGTTAGAAGGCGATCCAGCAACTCGTCATGGGAAAGTTGCTGCTTATTTCAATGCTTTCATGGATACAGAAGCGATTAACGAAGCTGGGTTAGCTCCCGCACTTCCTTTCCTTAAAAGAATCGCCGAAATAGAAACTCGTGACGATTTGGCTGACGTTTTTGCGGCGACTGGATATTCAGCCCCTTTGGGCGGTTGGGTCGATATAGATTCTGAAAAAACTGACCAGTATATATTCTACATTCAGCAAAGCGGCTTAGGGTTGCCAGACCGCGACTACTATCTCCGAGACAATGAACAGATGGAGTCTATTAGAACGGCCTACAAGGAATATATGGCATTCTTACTTGAGATTGCGGGATATGAAACTCCTTCAGAATATGCTGACAAGATTTTTGCCTTGGAAGTCGAGATTGCGAAAGCTCATTGGGATCGTGCGGTCGGGCGAAACCGAAACCTTACTTACAATAAGTTGAGCCGTGAGGACCTTATAGATCTATTTGGTAACTTCCCTACAGTGCGGTTTTTGAAAAAATTGGGGCTTGAGAAGGAAAAACAGTTTGTTGTAAGACAAATTACCCCAACGCAGGAAGAAATTGAAGAACAGGGGTTGAATGAAGAGCAGATAGAAAAATTATCAGGAGGCGGAGCGCAAGCTCTCATGAAGCTAGCGACAGAATACGATTTAGATGTTTGGAAAGCGTATTTGACGGCTAATTTTCTATCAGATTTTGCCTCGGTGTTACCTAAGGAAATCGATGACGCAGCATTTAATTTTTACGGTAAGACTTTGCGAGGACAGCAGGAACAAAGAGAACGCTGGAAGCGTGGTGTATCTGTTGTCGAAAACTCTCTTGGCGAAATCGTCGGTGCCGTCTATGCCGAACGACATTTCCCTGCTTCAAGCAAAACGTCAATGGACGAGCTTGTTGCCAACTTGCGCAGAGCGATGGCCGCCAATTTAGAAGACCTTACTTGGATGAGCGAAGACACTAAAGTTGAAGCTCGGCGCAAACTCTCAAAATTTACTCCAAAAATCGGATACGCGGAGAAATTTGAAACATACGACAGTTTGAAACTTGGCGATGGGGCTCTTGCTAACTCGATTGCCTCCCAAGAATGGCAGTACGAAGATATGATTTCACAGCTCGGGCAAGAAATTGATCGAACGGAATGGTTTATGTTACCGCAAACCGTAAATGCCTATTACTCGCCGAATCGAAACGAGATAGTTTTTCCCGCGGCAATATTGCAACCACCCTTTTTTAATCCTGAAGCAGATCCAGCTATCAACTATGGCGCGATTGGCGGTGTCATTGGTCATGAGATTGGTCACGGATTTGACGATCAAGGATCGCGTTCAGATGGCGATGGAGTTTTAAGAAACTGGTGGACGGACGAGGATCGCGCTAATTTTGAAATTCTAACAAGTTCTCTGGTCGGTCAATACGATACGTTCTGCCCGCTTGATAATGGCGAAACTTGCGTCAATGGTCAGTTGGGATTAGGGGAGAATATTGGTGACCTTGGGGGGTTATCTATGGCGTATCGCGCATACCAAATGAGTTTGGACGAAAACGGTGATGGTGTTGTAAGTCCGTCGGAACAAGCGCCCGTATTGGATGGTCTGACAGGTGACCAACGATTTTTCCTCGCTTGGGCGCAAGTATGGCGCAACATGTATCGTGAGGAGGCTCTTCGCCAGCAATTGGTTCGTGGTCCTCACTCGCCGCCCCATTACCGTGTCAATGGTATAGTTCGTAATTTTGACGAATGGTATGAGGCCTTTGGGGTGGGTCAGAATCACGTTTTGTATATTCCGCCAGAAGAGCGTATTCGAATTTGGTAGATTATACTTGGCATATCTATAGTCTTCATGCCTTTGTCTCTTTGTTCTGGATCCTTTATTCTCATTGATTGTCGAACATTTTCCTGCAAACCCTAATGAGGATGAAAAAGCTTTTGCACGATCATTGAACCGTTTACAACAAACGCCTATTCCACAACTTTAAAGACTCATCTTTGCGAATTTTATTATTTTGGCCTTGCGAAATTAATAGGCATGTTGTACTATCTAACTTAGTAATTGGATGGTCTAACCTGTCTGAGTTAAGGGCGAGCGAATTGCTCGCCCTTTCCTTTTGCGAAAAATGTAGTCTGACTATTGAGAACCAACGGTTTAGAGTGCGGATTCCTCTGCAACTTCGTTGGGGAAAATATAAAATCTAAAGAAATTATCAAGTTATTGGCAAATTGATTCTACCTAGGTGATTTGTTCCATATTTCTGAGAACAAGACCTAAACAGTGTTTGTAGCATACACATATCCGCATTTGATTAACCCCCGCTCAGCTAATTCGTTGTAAGTGTATTTCGAATGCTTTGCCTATAACGAATGTAGTCGCATATTCGCAGAGCTACTCCGTAACTATAGGAATGTGCAACAAATCCATATTGAGTGCTTTCATTAGTACGCTTCATCATCTGTCAACAGCTTAATTATCCTCAAATCTAAAATTTTTTACCTTTTCGTCCAAGTGTCTGATGAACTATATCAATTGTCCCCGGGGAACATTCATCTGCAGTGCAGTAACACAACTTTTTCTTGATAATGTCGATAACTCTGTGGTCTGTTTGTAACTTCTGCCCTGACTGGTGAAGATAATAATTGCCAATAGGTCTTGCCGTCAAATCGGATATCTGCAACCCAGTTGAATTGCCATTCTTGGACATTAACTCAAGTCTGAACTGAGAGAAATTGTTAACTGACACATTGCCGAACAGTGACCCTTGTACCAAGATTCGGCGATATGCTTGACTTAGCGACTTATCATCTGTATACCCTCGTTTTTCGAAGACAAAGTGTAACTCCTTGTTTAGCTGTTCTGGGGCGGTTAGCTTCAAGAAAAAGTGAATTTGCTGAAACCCCCTGAACAAAGCAATATGATAAGGGTCAAAAACCTTAAATTCTTGTGGAATTTCGTTTTTATCAATCAGTATTGCGAAACTATAAAATGACGCATCGGTCATAAAGTTTGAAATCTCATCCATAAACTGTTTACGGGTTTCACCCTTGAGAAAGCTATATTTTGAACGCACTAAGTCGTCTTTAATCTTCTCTCCTTTGCGAATATCACGTTCATGCAACACTATATTGTCCGATCCCCAATATTTGAATTTGATCCCATTAAACTTGGGTATCAAATCGTTTAGGTAAACAGACTTGTTGAAAAGACAATAGGTTTACACACAGCAGTGGGTATGAGTCTGCTGCCTTCCAATTTGCGTCACCGCTTTCGTCAACGTAAACGATAAAGTCACTGAAATTTTTCATTCCATTAACCTCCTTAGAAGGTTTCACCATAATTTTGGTAGTCGCATAATCTCCAAACTATACAACTAGGTCATCCGAAATGCCACGGATGCCGAAATGTTCGGGATAACTTGTACTTAGTATATACTCGAAATCTTGATCGTTTCGTAAAACTTCGCTATTTATATGATCCGACATTTAGAGAGAATAAGCTTGTCACCTAGAGTTAGGCCAAAATAATCAAACGGAACAATAACAGACGAGGTCGAAACACTTCGATAGAAAAATGTCGGGCTAGCACCGTTTAGGATGATGTTACCGGATGTTAGCGATTTTTCCTTGCATAAACTCGCGTTTGGCGCAGTATGTATTGAGAAGAGGCACTTCGGCAACAACTTGCTTGAGACCCTCATTCACCGCCACTTTTCGGTGTTAATGGTATTGCTCGCAATTTCGGCCATTAGTCCGAAGCCTTTGGAGTGAACCAGTATCGCGCTTTATATATTCAGCTAAAATAGCACCTTCGACTATGGTAGATAATCCGAAGAGTATCTATCGATTTCGAGGGTTGGTTGCGTTGTGCTGAATCCCTTAGAATCAATGTTTGTCAAACATTTTCGTACTAGATCAGTAGTGGGAAAAGACTCTTTCGTAAGAATAATATACCCCTTTATCGATGCAACTAAAGCGTTGTACACAATTTTAGAGTAAAACATTGAAATTTTTCCTAACGTAGGCTTGCAGTTTTGACGAAACTACAATACGTGTTGCATCAGTAACGAGGATGGTTTAACTGTCTGGACAGAGAGGCGAGCGACGGCTCGCCTCTCTGTTTTTCAAGCGAACGAGGCAAAAGCTCAAAGTAACTATTGGGTATCCTTAGCGAACGTACGAGTCGCTAGAGCAAAAAACTTTCAAGTTGACACTATAGAAATGCAATTGAATTCTACAGAAAAGTTTGAGAATTGTTAGACTTGTTTCATTTTCTTTACAGGAGATGATCATGCCTGCAGCCCTGAGTTCGGATATCCGCCAACGAGTACTCCAGAAGCGCGCGGAGGGGAAAACTATCGTCAAGATTGCCGAAGAGTTGTCTTTATCGGTTTCCAGTGTCAATCCTATACTGAAGTTACAGAAAGACACAGGAAGTGTCGAACCGAAGCCAATGGGTGGGGATCGGCGTTCGCAAAAGATTGAAGTCTATAACAAGGACATCATAGGGACATTAAAGGCGAAGAAAGATGCAACTCTAGAGGAGATCAAGAGAAGGCTAGCAAGGAGACGTGGTCGAAAAGCAAGATTTAGTACGTCGGCACTTTTACGCTTCTTCATGCGACACGGCTATACCCGCAAGAAGAAAACAGGGCATGCCGCCGAGCAATCGCGTCCGGGATTAGCGAATGAAAGAGCGCATTTCATTGACAAGTACACCGAATCAGGGCGCGTTCTTTACATAAATAAGACGGGGTTACAACCAACATGACGCGCTCGCATGGTCGCTGTAAAGTTGGGGAGAGACTTGAAATGCCTGTCCCACATGGTCATCGGGTTAACTTATCTTGTGTCGCCGCAATCTCGAACGATAAGATTGTATCGAGTTGGACATTCAAAGGAGCAATGAACACAAAGAAATTTGTGCTTTGGATCAAATACGGACTCGCCGAACATTTGAGACCAGGGGATACATTAATTATGGATAACTTATCCGTACACAAAACAAAAGCAGTGCGAGAAGCTATCGAACAAACAGGAGCAAGATTAGTCTTCCTACCACCTTACAGTCCAGACCTCAATCCAATCGAAAAAGCTTTTGCCAAACTAAAGGCAATGCTTCGTAAGGCTGAACAACGATACCAACTTTAAAACAACAGATAAAGCGTATCTTTAATAAAATTTCGCCTGAAGAGTGCGCAGGTTACTTTCGGCACTCTTAAAACGAAATGGTTAAATGTCGAGACGAATATTATAAAAGGGATTATATACTTATTTACCCAAAATTCTAGTTTGAACCTTTTCGGCGATTGCAACCATTACCTAGCATCTGTAAGTTGTTTAAGTTTGAAGAACAAGGCGGCATATGAGTGAAATGTCAGCAAGAATGGCATTTAGATGAAATGGACGGCGATCATATAACGCCTTGGAGTGCAAGCGGTGCAACCATTCTCACTAATCTACAGATGTTGTGTAAGGACTGTATTCGTCGCAAGGGCGCGAAGAAACCTCCTAAATCGTGATATTCCAGAATCGCTCATTCGGCAGTTTTTGGGTAAATAAATATATAATCCCTATTATAAATCTTTACAAGAAAATAAAAACGTGTCAACTTGAAAGTTTTTTGCTCTAGTGATGAATTCGGTTTCTTCTTCCACCACATCCATGCATTGGAACGACCTCAAATTCCACGGATTATCTTTGCTTGAAATGAGTTTAACCGCACCGCACTGACCAAACATTGGCGTTATTCGATTATTTATAGCAAATGTCAGTCTCCTAAACATTTGCGCTATTGTATTTAGGAGATTCAACGTAGTGGCCGACCCTTGATAGGTTTCTACCAGAGGCATCATAATAGGTGTGACTTCAATGCCCGACTGCAAGACTTCTATTGAGTAGAAAGGCTCCGACCCACGGTATTCGTCCCAACTAACGGCTCCGATTTTCGTTTCCCGAAAGTTTCACTCTTTCCGATTCGTTCTTTCCTTACTATCCTTCCAAACTCAATTTAATCTCTTATCCTTTGGTATCCTCGCTCATTGTTGCTGTATTCGTCCCAATTTAAAGCGATCTACAGGGCGAATTCAGCTATCCGGCAAAACCGCCTTATCTTCTTCTACTGTTGTCAAAGTATTCCGTGAGACCCTCGCAGATATAATTAGATCGGTTTGGTTGCTTGACAATCTCTGTCAGTGTATGAGTCATGAGGCAACTGCCTAATCCTGTTTTGGGAAGTTCAGAAGCTTACCGCAATAATATTCATATTGCTTCTGTCGCAGGTCAATTTCATGCTGTAAATTCTCACTAATGGCGTTCGTTAGTGCGTTAAATTTATCGAGAACATCGACAATACGGGCTTGTTCGTCCAGTGATTGTTCTAAATTATCTGGGTGTGGAATTGGAATTGGGTATTCCTCCAGCGTCGACCTTCGAAGCGATGAAAATGAAGTTTGCGAAGATGTTCGTTCAATGTGCCGATCAAAATTACCCTCAAAACAGTAAAACAAAAATTTTGGGTTAAGTAGAGGCACTGTCACAATAATGCGGTAGGCTCCAAGATGTAGACCGTACTTGCCAGTTACATAATGAAATACCGGGCCTGCACCCATACGTCCGGCAATGATTATTGCTGTTTCATCAAAGTCGTAACTGTCAGTTTTGCTAGGTCGATATGATTGTCCGAAGAACGGATACTTACCTCCACCTGTGGCTTCATCTTTGTTACGACTACCTGTGCTGATTGTAACGAGGTTTCCCAAGGACTTCCATTCTACATCAGTGTTATTAAGAGTTAACAAATGGTCACGGTAATAGTGGTATTGTTTCTTTCTGTTGCCAAGCTCAGAAGCTAGCTCGGTTGAAAGCGTAGTCTTAAACTCGGTAAATGTATCAAGGAGGCGTACAATCTTAGTCTGTATCTCCACGGACTTTTCTAATTCATTCGGACATGGAATAGGGATTTTCTTATTGAAAAAGTTTCTAATCCACTGAAGTTTTTGGTTTCTGTCTATAAATTCATTAGGGAACGCTTTAAGCCAATAATAAACGAACTTCAGGAGAAATCTTTTTTCGTCACTAGACGAAACCATTTTCATCACTGATGATTTGACCTTAAAGTCAAAATCAACCCATTTACCCGCAGTCGTCAAATCATCAAAAATTATCACTGGGTTGTCTGACGCCTTATAAATTCCGTCAGTTTCGTCGGTATACCCTATAACATCGATTCTACCTGTAGCCAAAACTGGCGTTCCAATGGAGTCGTCATATTTACTAGTCTTAACGAGATATTTAGAAGGATGCACCTGTCTTGTCACGTCCGATAAAGATAACCAATCAACCTTAGCGTCGTCCAAAAGCTTTTCCACGGAACTCAAACCATTCATGACTCTATCTCCGCAATGACGGCTTCAAGACCAGTTCGCAACTGGTCAATTTTTCCGGTCGTTGTTCTAATCTCGGAATTCAGCTTCATTATATCAATTATTTCACGTGTATTTCTGCCTTCAATGTAGGAGCTAACTGATAGATTATAGTTGTTCTGCTTGATCTTTTCATGCTCCACAGAAGCTGCCACGTGGTCTATATTCTCTTTCTTATCGAAGATGTCCAAGATTCTTTCGATATGACCATTCAACATCACATTGTTGTGTTTTATTTTCTTGAAAAACTCTTCACCACTGGCATCAATAAACTGAGTCGTAAAATCAGGCTTGTTTTTGGCCAGCACCATAACGGACTTGGCAATGGCGGTTCCGTAAAACTGGTTGGGAGCAAGCGAAATAACCGTTTCTACATAATTGTTATCAACCAGATACTTCCGGATTTTTTGCTCAGTGCCACCACGGAAAAGCATCCCCGGAAAACACGCTATCACCGCACGACCTTTGGCCGATAGGTAGTTTAAGGCGTGCAACACAAAGGCAAAGTCTGCATGTGATCTTGGCGCAAGCACACCCGCAGGGGCATAGCGATCATCATTTATAAGAGTTGGGTCGTCTGACCCTACCCATTTCATCGAATAAGGTGGGTTAGATACAATGGCATCAAATGGCTTATCGGCCCAAAAGCGTGGGCTGGTCAGCGTGTTTCCAAGCCCAATTTCAAACTTATCGACATTGATATTGTGTATAAACATGTTCATACGGGCGAGGTTATATGTTGGGCGGTTGATTTCCTGCCCGAAAAAACCGTCAACAACAGCATTTGCGTCACAATGTTTCTTAGCTTGCAGAAGTAAAGAGCCGGTACCACACGCAGGATCATAGATTTTATTGACATTGGTTTGCTTATGCACACCCAACCGTGCGATCAAATTGGACACATACTGAGGGGTAAAGAATTCGCCTCCCCACCTACCGGCATTTGCGGCATAATTTGAAATCAGAAATTCATAAGCATCACCAAACAAGTCAATCTGACCGCCTTTGAAATCACCAAAATCTAACTCTGAGATACTTTCAAGCACCTCTACCAAGCGGACTTTCTTTGCGACCACATTGCTTCCTAGCCGGTTGCTGGAAGTATCAAAGTCTGCAAACAGGTCTTTGATTTTGCCCTCCGACGAATATCCAACTGCTGATTTTTCAATCGCGGAAAATATCGTGTCGAGATCCGAGTTAAGGTTTTCATTGCTATTGGCGTTTCTGACAAAATTGCCGAAAAGCTGACTGGGATAGATAAAATAGCCTTTGTTTTTCAGCGCATCTCGTACAATCTTTGGCGTTATAACATCGTCCTTCAATGCCGCATAATTGATGCCCCCGAGATCGGCTTCTATATAGCTAGCGATGTTCTCACTGATAAAACGGTAAAATAAAGTACCAAGTACAAACTGCTTAAAGTCCCAGCCATCAACAGCCCCAGCGACTTTATAAGCAATTTGCCAAATATGACGTAGAAATGCAACGCGTTGCTGGTTGTCCGTCATGCTTTGTCCTCTTTAGCTTAATTCATGCTCGCTGATTCAGGAAGCAATATCTGTTTTTTTGAATGCTCCACGCGCCATGCTCCTTAGAACTAAGAATTTTCCCTTGGGTGAAGAACGAATTGGCTGTTTCTTCCTTAGATTCTTTAAGAAAGTCGCGAATTCCGTCATTGTCCGTTACCCGTTCTCCTGCGTCAGTTCCTTGGGCCTGTTCCCTTAGATGATACAGGATTATCGTGTGCCAACTTTGGAATACTTTGATATGCTTGGCAATTATATACATTTTCTAGCAAAAAAGTGAAAAAGCGTAGAAATTCTTTGTACGCGATACTTCTCCCCTCTTTCGATGGCCTCTGCAAGTGTCAAACTTAGTACATCCAAACTCTTCGGAAAGGTGACCGCCCGACAAGAGCGTTTTTGGATGATCTGTAAGGCCTGAAGCAATCGTCGCTCGAACAAACAAATCTACAGAAAATGACCGGCCATCTACTAATCTTGTCAAAGTACTTCGGGAAAATCCTACCCGTCCCGCTAGGTTGGCTTGCTTGATACTGCGATTTAACCTAACCTCATTGAGTGTTAAGTTGTTCACATGAAACTTCCGTTATTGCTTGAGTTGAAGCTGTTGAGAAGCTAATATTAGTGTGGCATTTTTGATACATTATATCAAATTTTCAGGTGTATTGCTTCAAAACTCAGTCATTACCAAAAGGTTTTCAATCTATTCACATGTGACCTTTTAACGACCTTACCAAAGATTCATTACAAGATTCTTTCACAATAGTTCGGATAGGCCTCATCGCAAGAATAATTTACTATCTTACTGGTATAATGGATGTTTCACGTAACGACTCTACTGGGGGCCAACAGTGTAGTATAGTTACGGTTTCGTTTTGCTTGAACTCATTATGTTATCCTATGAACAATTACAGTCGATGATAGAGAATGAAAATTCTCACGTAGATCGCCTGATTTGCGAGGCTATCGACTCTAAACTTAAACGTTTTGAATGCGTTGCCTTGCTTGGCCCCCGTCAGGTCGGTAAAACTACGCTTGCTAAATCATACTTTCAAACAAAGTTAGGAGGGGTTTATCGTGACTTAGAGCAAAGTAAAGCAAAAGCGGAAGTGGGAACAGGAACTGATTTTTTTGACAAGCATAAGGATCGTATTATCATTTTGGACGAGATTCAGGAGTGTCCAAACCTATTCCCCAACATCAAAGTTCATATCGATGAACAGCGCTTTGAAGCGAATAAAAACTGTAGATTTCTCTTGCTGGGTTCTGCTAGTTTAGATTTGCAAAGACAAACGGCGGCTTCGCTCACTGGCCGAGCTGCCTTCATGCAAATGACCGGTATACTTCTTCCGGAACTAATCAATTCTGTTTCACCTAAAATTAACCTCTCAACCAAAGAAGACACACTGAGATGTTACAAAGGTCTAACAGACCTTCTTGTGTTTCGTGGAGGAATGCCGCAATCCTTGTTTGCTGAGTCTGATGAAGAAAGTTTAGACAAACGTAAAGAATTTGTCGGACTGTACGTTCAGAATGACGTAGAGAAGTATGGTTTGAATGTCGACAAGAACACTTTGGAGAGTTGCTTGGATTATATCGCAAAAGAAAACGGTCAGCAGTTCGAAATTGGCACTTATAAAATGAACTTAAAAACGTCCGGTCAGAAAATTCTTGACTCCATAAGCGCATTGACACAGGTGCTCCTAGTCCGATTAATTGATCCATGGAAAAAGCACAACGGTCAAACACATAAAGTTACAAAGCACTCTAAAGTGTACATTCGAGATTCTGGTATGCTAGTGTCATTGCTCGGGATAGACGACGTTCATTTACTACTCGAAAGCAAACATATCGGTGCAATTTGGGAAAGTTTCGTAATAGAATCACTTGTCATGACTGCTCAGAGTATCGGCATTCTCAGAAATTGCTTTTACTATCGCACACACAAAGGAGAATGTGAGCTCGATCTTATACTAGAATTTCAAGATCGAAAAAAATGGGGGATAGAGATTAAACACTCCGAACCTAAACAATTGAATACTGGGAATATAACCGCCGCAGAGAGGGTCGGCGTTAATAAGCGACTTGTAATACACAATGGAACTAATACCTACAAGGTTAATGGGGGGTTTGAAGCTATGCCGCTTAATCAGGCCCTTGAAGCTATTCGTAAGAGAAATCCTCGACTAGCGAAGTAGATTAAAAAAAGACTATTTTGACGCAAACATACATGGAACTGAGGTCGTTTTAAATAAAGCAACGATTACCTTATACTCTAGGAACTTAGAAACCAACGTTAGAGGGCATAATCCTAGACACCTGATTCATCTGAGATCGCTAGTTTTGCATAAATGGGCCTCTGTGTGTAATATACGAAGCTTATGTATTTGACAGCACATGCATTCGGAGTGTTTGAAGAGGTCGAGCTCGACAGGATTTGCGACCTAAATTTTAGTACAAATGTTGTTTATAGTAATGCCGTCAGAAGCAACAATAAGTAAAGGTAGGTCAAGTCGTCTATATACTCTTCGAACTTAGTTCCAATCTTTTGCACCCGCCTAACAGGAAAACCAATATGAAACTCCTCCACTTAGTTTTGCCAGCAGCGCTTTTGTTTGGCAGTTGCGCTTGGATGCCAAACCTGCCGACATCTCAAACGACATCGTTCAACTCCGCCGATTATTCTGAGATGTCCGAGACACAACGAATAAACACCTTCTTCAAAACTCTATTTGATGAACGTGTGAGCAGAAGCCCGATGCTCCAAACGTCTCTAGGTATAAAGACCGATTATGACAAGTGGGATGACCCATCACCGCGGGCGAATCGCAGAGAGCTACAGATACTTAGACGATCCGTTAGTCAAATGAGTAAGGAATTTGACTATTCCAAACTTGACGATCAAGCTAAGCTGTCTTGGAGACTATTAGAGTATCGCCTTGCTCAACAGGAAGCGGCACAACCTTATCGCGATCACTCCTATCCATTCAATCAAATGTTTGGAGTACAGTCACGAATTCCAGCGTTCCTTGTAAACCAGCATCGCATTTCGTCGTACTCTGATGCAGAGGCATATATAAATCGATTGAAGTCGGTTGATAAATACCTTTCAGGTCATATAAAAAACGCAGCTCGTTCGGCAAAGAAAGATATCCGCCCGCCAGAATTCGTATTCGCCTATGTGATCAATGACGCAAGAAATGTCATTAGCGGCGAACCCTTTGACGGCGAAGGGGTAAGCCCACTTCTCGACGATTTTCGTTCAAAACTCAAAGCCCTTACCTCTAAAGACGAAATTTCGAAGGAGGAAGCCGAAACTTTAGAAAGTTTAGCTATCGAGCAGCTACTGACAGTAGTCGGACCTGCTTATCGCAGGCTGATTGCTTTTGCCACTGCTGAGAAAGCCGCGGCGACAAAGGATGATGGAGCGTGGAAGTTACCAAATGGAGATAGTTACTACTACATGCGGTTGAATCAAATGACCACGACAGATATGACCGCTGACGAAATTCATGACCTTGGACTACAGGAAGTTGACCGCATTCACACTGAGATGCGAGAAGTAATGGAATCGGTCGGATTCGAAGGCGACTTGTTCGATTTCTTCAAACACACAAGAACAGATTCTAGTTTTTTCAAGCCAAACACTCCCGCTGGTAAAGCGGAGTACTTGGCTGAAGCGAAAGCTATGATTGACGAAATGAGCAAAAGACTGCCAACTCAGTTTAACCGATTTCCAAAAGCCAAGATGATCGTGAAAGCGGTTGAGCCTTTTCGGGAAAAATCGGCTGGAAAAGCATTTTACCAGCGTCCGTCTCCTGACGGCTCTCGGCCCGGTGTATACTACGCGAACCTCTATGATACGAAGGCGATGCCTGTATACCAAATGGAGGCGTTGGCATACCACGAGGGTGTTCCGGGTCATCACATGCAAATTGCGATCGCTCAAGAACTTCGAGGCATTCCAGAGTTTCGCAAGTACGGTGGATACACGGCTTACACAGAAGGGTGGGGACTCTACTCAGAGTATTTTCCGAAAGAAATGGGATTCTATGAAGATCCGTACTCTGATTTTGGTCGCCTCGCTATGGAGCTTTGGCGGGCAGCGAGATTAGTTGTTGATACAGGAATTCATTCTAAGAAGTGGACTCGCGAGGAGGCGATCGAATACCTAGTAAAAAACACCCCGAATCCTGAAAGTGACTGCGTCAAGGCAATAGAGAGATACATTGTCATGCCAGGACAGGCAACCGCCTACAAAATCGGCATGATAAAGATTTTGGAATTGCGTGAAAAATCCAAGAAAGAGCTCGGTACGAAGTTCGATATCCGGGATTTTCACGATATCGTATTAAAGAGCGGGCCAGTTCCGTTGCAGATTCTGGAGGAGAATGTTGATGCTTGGATTCAGGAGACCATGTGACCATCGTAAAAGTCATTACTGTTGCAAAACGTTAAGGTTTCAACAATTTCCAGCTACTGACATCTAGTTCACTAGGAATCGATCGATTTCTACTGCCGGAAGTCGTTACGTACTTGAAGTTTCAAAAGATTTACCTCCTTCCAAAGTGGCCTTGCACTAGTCTCAAATTACAGTGACATGCCAGCGATCAAAGTCGTCTCTTTAGGAAAGTGTAGGTGACGTTTAAGCTATTAACCTTCTCGTCAATTATGATTGAGTCTATTTATCTTCTATGTGGTATAAATTGTTTGGCATATCATTTGAAACCTGTTCGCGCTGAACAAAAGTTCTAAATTTTGGGGAGAAAACAATGAGCGAGATATTTGCCGAAGTCTTTTCGATTTCCAGTCTATTTACTCTTGTGATGCTATTGCTATTGCAGGCAGTCTTGGGATTCGACAACTTGCTCTACATCTCTATCGAGTCGAAGAGAGTAGGGTCGGAGAAAGAAGCACTAGTCCGCAAACTCGGTATCATTCTAGCAGTCCTCTTTAGAATCGTCCTCCTGATTATAATTGTTCAGATCGTAGCATGGCTTGCCGAGCCACTATTTAGTATCAGTCTTACAGGATTTCTGACCGGAAACTTCACATTCCAGTCACTTATTACGATCGTGGGAGGTGCATTCATAATCTACACCTCGATAAAAGAAATCACTCATCTCTTGACGATTGAGCATTTCGATCATGACCATAATGCTAAGAAAAACTCGGTTTTGCAAGCAGTCGCCCTGATCGTATTGATGAACCTCGTATTCTCATTTGACTCAATACTTTCGGCAATGGCCATCGCCAGTGAAGAAGTTTCACAAATTGTATCTGCCTCTGGCGCGACGATCGGTAGCTTCTCCGGAACGGTTGCGGAATGCAAAGCGAGCCTCATAGCGACTCCGATTGAAGGAGCGACAGGGTGTGTTCCGGCAAAAGAGTATCAAGTTTGGATTATGGTTATAGCGATTTTAGCTTCTGGCATAGTGATGCTATTGCTTGCGGACTCTGTAGCAGAATTTCTCAAGAAAAACCGAATGTATGAAGTGATGGGGTTATTTATCCTGTTCTTGGTTGGTGTGCTACTTGTCACCGAAGGCGCTCATTTAGCTCATATGAAGGTTTTTAATTATTCGGTCGAAGCCATGAGTAAGTCCAGTTTCTACCTTGTAATCTTCGTTCTAGTCATTACTGACATTATATCGGTGCGTTACCAGAAAAGATTATGGGCTATACGCGAGGCAGAGATTCATCGCTTATCCCAACAGAAAATTGAGAAACTCGACAGCTAAACCGGACCGAAACCTTAGAGGCTAAACGAAAAAGGTGGAGAAAATGAAATTTATGGGAAGTATTGGGAATGCACCTCAGTTTTAAAGGTAAAATCTTTTGGTGTAGAACGGAATCTGAGATTTTCTATTCAAATTTAGAAGTTTTCAGGCAGTTGCTCCTAATAGTGGATAACAAATCGCAGCAACAGTTGATGGTATCAATGCTAGGGTATCGAGAACGATGTTTTCTCGGTTAGCTTCTTAGTGTGCTAGAAGTGTTGCCCCTGCTTCGTTCGAAACTTGCAAGTTTCATAGGGAAAATTGAATCTCGGCGTAAAAAGACACCACAAGTTCGAAAATTTGGTGAATTTGCTCCGTAATCGGGTTGATTCACAACACTTTCAGATCGATTTCTAAACCATCGATTGCACTGAATGCATAGAATCTAGATGAGGTGATCTACAAAAGTTTCACGAGGCTAAAGTAATTCCGTGTGCAGTTCAGCCGGCAATGATCTCTCGACAACGGAGTACCTTGTATTTCTGTTCTTGTCTGAGCAGTTCGATTGGTCGCAAACAGACTGTATCTTGTCTTAACACCCGCAAAAATTTCCAACTGGCAAGCAACATCCCAAATCTGCGACACCAGATATCTCATTCAACACTAGGTGTTGACCGAATCTATTCCGTCGTTTCTGTAACGTTACATCCTCATTAAAAGTATCGCAGGGGGTATGCACAATTACCCTCGAACTTGATGAAGATTCTAGGTCAGTATCATAGAAAAGTGCGTTAAGTTGCCTATAGGAACTATTGACTAACTGGACTTATAAGACCTATAGCGGGATACATACTGCTAGACGAAGTCATCTGCAGGTCAATTTTCAGTATATCGCCGTCAGATAGGTTAAGTGTTTCGGGGTTTCTGGCTAAAAGTTCAGAAACAAGTTCTACCCCTTTACCCATAAAGGCAGAAAACGATTTGAAAGCTAGTATGGTATCAAAGTTAACAACCAAAAAGTCACCTAAAGCCGCGTCTTCACTTCGAGACACAATTTCTGATCCCAAAGTCGATTCCAAAAATCCATGGCTAATCAATAACGCTGAGATAACCTCATCTTGCGAATTTTGAAACAATAGTTTCGTGAAGCCGCTGTACTTTGGTTTTAGGGCGTGACGAAAATTACATAGACAGGTTTGGGCGACTTCGACGCTCACGACGGTATCAAACTGGGTACTAAGACAAAACGACAGCGCTGACGCAAAGTGTTTAGCATACGAAGAATTCACTAAAACCGAATTTTGTGGATGAGTTTTTTCACAACCCAAATTCCCGTCGATGTCTTCGTTCGGGTTAAGCAAACAGTCTATTTCTTCGGGTGACAGCTTAGCGACTTCGTGCAAGTTAATTTTGCTCCTCGCTGTCCGCGAATTCTTCCTTACCATGGCGGTAACTCTCAAGGCATAGTTAGCTCTAAGTATCTTTAATCGTGCGTTCTTGTTTCTCGTGCTTTTCTTGTGCTTCTATGCTCAATGTCGCCGTAGGCCTAGCCTCTAGTCGTCTCAAAGAGATCGGTTCTCCCGTAACCTCGCAGTATCCATAAGTTCCGTCTTCAATACGATCAAGGGCCGCGTCAATTTTAGAAATTAGTTTTCGCTGCCGATCTCGTGTTCTCAACTCAAGGGCTTTATCGCTCTCAAGTGAAGCCCGATCAATAGAGTCTGGCAAAGAAGACGACTCTTTTTGCAGATTAGAGATGGTTTGTTTAGTTCCGTCTAATATATCTTGCTTCCAAGATATCAAGCGATCGCGAAAGTATTCGAGCTGCCTCTCATTCATGAAAGGCTCGTCCGGACTCGGTCGGTACGAATCATCATTATGGGCAGACATGTCATATTCCCTATGTTGGCAATGCCAACTACACCAATTACAGCAGTTTGGCAAGATTAGGACGTGAAATTTCTTACCCTAAGATCGCGCATATTCCCATAAATTCTAGATTCTTTGCTATACTAGAGAAGTGGAAAGCCAGATTTCTTTGATACTTTTTCAAACACCGTTTGGCATGCTTTCACATTAAATTTCCCTCAACACTTACCCTTGAGAATCTCGTGTCTGTTTTGGCGAGATTGTTGTTTGTATGTCAGGAGTATTGACCTATGCGCTTTGAAGGAACTAAAGATTACGTTGCCGCTGATGATTTGAGAGTTGCCGTTAATGCGGCGATCGCTCTTGAACGCCCCTTATTAGTCAAAGGAGAACCCGGGACTGGCAAGACTGTTTTAGCGCAAGAAGTTGCAAAAGCCTTAGGTTGTGACTTGATCGAATGGCATATCAAATCGACGACAAAAGCTCTTCAAGGTCTCTATGAATATGACGCTGTCGCTCGTCTACGTGACGGACAGATGGGAGACGAACGCGCTAAAGATGTGAAGAATTACATTAAAAAAGGCAAACTTTGGGATGCTTTTACTGCTACTCAGCGCCCTATTCTGCTGATTGATGAAATTGATAAGGCCGACATTGAATTTCCAAACGACCTACTCCAAGAACTCGATCGTATGGAGTTTTATGTCTATGAGATTGACACAACGATAAAAGCCAAGCAACGTCCAATCGTGATTATAACCTCAAACAACGAGAAAGAACTGCCCGATGCATTCTTGAGACGTTGCTTCTTTCACTTCATTAAGTTTCCTGACGAGCAAATCATGCGGCAAATCATTGACGTTCATTATCCTGGGATCAAACAAAAACTTGTAAAAGATGCTCTGCACGAATTTTACGCTATGAGAGAAGTCCCGGGCATGAAGAAAAAGCCGTCTACATCTGAACTGTTAGATTGGCTCAAACTTCTCATGAACGAAGATATCGATTTGGAGACGATACGAGAGCAGAATCCTGAGAAACTTACCCCACCTCTTCACGGAGCACTGTTAAAGAACGAGCAAGATGTCGCTTTGTTTGAACGTCTAGCCTTTCTGGCTCGCAGAGAGAATGCTGCCCGTCGGGGGCCAGCGCAGTGAATTTTCTCAATCATGAATAGCACCGCTTAGCCCTATTCTTAGGCGCTTATTCAAATTTTATGCAAAATTATGCAGTTTAGATAATTATTCGAAATTCAGATATACGGATATCACACTAGTCTTACGATATCTCAAAAACAGCGCAGCTGCGAAAATAATTTTGGAACGCTTTTCGTTCAGATTTTGATGACTCTGGAGTGCTTTTTCCGAGAAAATTTAGAAACACGGGGTAAAAAAAGGGACGACTTATACGGAATATGCCCGAAAACCTATCATTCGAGATGGGTTCAGCAGTTTGAAGTGATTGGCGATTGTGCAATTGTTTAGACCCTCGCAATAATGTCAATTCGTTCCCCTGTATCAGTAATATGCCAATCCTATTTCGCAGGCACGGGCCGGGATAGAATCCCGTGGTAGTCTGTTGAGGAAGAACAATTGTCTGTGACTCGCAGGAAACAGCGGGGCGTTCTCAAGAGAGCTTGTAACTATATGACCGTTGTCTAGACAAACATACAATCGCCAAATGATCTGAATAGGTCAGGACATCACTCCGATTTTTTACAACCGTCTCCTCTTTCTGCTGGTCGTTCAATCAACCTCTAGAGGATTGTACTATCGACCAGAGTCTCACTATTCCAAACGCTCCGACATTTTGAGTCAAGTTAGGTTTTCTTGGTATCTATACTAAATCGGAATATCTCTATTTTTGGAAAAATTTCTGATCGCAATTAGACGCGTTATCGACAGAACGGAATCGATTCAGGCCGTATCCCTTTCCAATCGTCGAAATCAGATGAATCCGAATCACGAAGAACCATACTTGCCCCATTGAAGTCTATACCCTCGGAGAATCTTTGCGTATTCTCAAGTCGTTCCTTGTTTCCAATTTTCCACAATAAGTTCAGTAAATTTAACGTTTTTTGGTGATAGATTGACCGCTAAATTCGAAGTCCGAGACATATAATTATACCCCCCCCCAACAAATAGAGAATCTTGACATATAATGGAAGCCATCCATTGATTTCGTTTAAGGACAAACGGAAATGAAAGATATATCACTCCCCAATGATTCCAAAACTACTTGCGAAAAGACTGTTCGCGAAAAAACGCTCGGTGGTCGACTCACAAAATCATCAGCGGGTACCATCTTCAGTTTCGCGCCGGTAATCAGTCAAACGATCCGTGCGTCGGTTTCACCGATTGTTCTCGGCGGTATGCTAGCATCGTCCCTCTTTGCCGCAGAGTCTTTTGCACAATGCACTGATTCCGGTTCAACCGTCAATTGTTCAGGAACAATTTCTGGTCAGGTAACCAAATCGACATCAACCTCCGCATCCGCCTCAATCGTTCTTTCTGCAAATGCCTCTGCAAACATAGTTTCTACACCGAGCAATGGCCACTTGTTCATCATGACCTCAACGGGAAGTGGAGCGAACGCTGGAGATATTACATTCACGCAGAATTCCGATGGACAAGACTTAGCAGTGACGGGAGATGTCGCTGGTCTAATTTACATGAACGCTCAAGGTACCAGCGGAAGTGCAGATATTTCAGTGACTCTGACTGGCGATATTTCTCAAGCTAATGCGACCGGAAAAGCGATCTTTGCGAGAGGAGCCGGAAACACGTCCATAACCGCTACAGATATAAACGCCTCTGGAACGGGAATCGATGTATTAGCATTTGGTGCCGTTACTATTTCAGCAGGTACAATTAGTGCTGGAAAGGACGGTATCGTAATAACGGGTTCTACCTCTGGCGACATAAACGTTCGAGCAACTCAGGTGGCTACGTCCGGTTCATCCAACCATGCAATAAAAATTACGAGTGGAGGATCAAACATAGACGTTAGGGCAGGTTCGATCCCGACATCCGGAAACGGAGTAGAACTTACGAATGCCGGTACAGGAACGATAACTTTTAGTGCCGGTGCATTTGGAACGAATAGCTCGACTTCACGAGGAGTAAGAATTAGAACGGGTTCGGGAGCCGTCAATCTTAACTTCTCGGGCGCACTTTCTGCAGACGAACCAATAAACATAAGTTCGACTGGCACCGCATCAATAACTATCTCCTCTACTTCAAGTATTTCTGCAACAAGTTCTGGAAGCGATGCAATATATGTAAATGCCGTTAATGCTGCCGAGGTGGATATCACAGTCAAAGATGTAACAGCCGTTAAGAAGGCGATTCATATTAGATCATTAATCGGAAGTGTTCCAGGCGAGTACAACGTCACAGTCAACGGAAATATTACGACTACCGGGTCGGGGGAATTGGATCACGCCATATATTGGTGGCGGGGATTACACGCTGGCAGTGCAACATTTTTGGTTGCATCAGGTGCAACCATACGAGCATCGGGAGGGGCTGGGATTAGTACGAATAGTTTCCCTTTGGGTACACTTAATTCAAATACTAAAGAAACTACTGTTACCATTTCAGGGAATATATATGGAGAACGTGGAGGAATTAGTTTTAATCCGCTAGCTAGTTTAACCGTTATAACGTCTGGTATAATCAGTGCTAGTCGCTCGATTAGTACGTCTCGAGGCGTGGTTCTTAATGTGGGATCTACGAATTCGACTAGTAATACTGTTACAATGACGGTAAATGGCGGCAGGATCGAAGGGCAATACGCTGCGATCCAGACATTATTGGGTGGCTCTACGACAATAACAATCAACTCAGGAACGATTAGCGGAGAAATTTATACTAGAGATGGAAACGACAAACTCACATTAAACAGTGGTTCAATTGGCACAAGTAAACTAAGAGGAGGTACAGAAGACAGATCCAATCAATATGTAATCGATCAAGATATTCTTGTCTTTAACAATTCTTGGTCTCTAGGAATGTCTCAAATCGACGATTGGGAAAACATATATGTAAACTCCGGAGCAACAGTCACTATAACGGGCTCTGCTGATATTCAAACCGAAGATGTTCATGTCAGTGGAACTCTATCGCTTAGTAACAGTGCGACAACAGATCATTTGACGATGATTGGTCTACTAAATCGAGCGAGAAGTTCTAGACGCGATACCTTTCTTCGGGGAACAGGAACAATAATTCTTGACGTTAATTTGGGTACTGGTGCAGCCGACACCATTACAGTCAACGGAAATATCGTCGGAAACAAGACAATTAAGCTCAACGATATCACACCAGCGGCTACAACCACTCGAACCAATAGCGAAGTAACTGTAATTACGGCAACAGAAACTGTCGTTGCCGAAAACTTCAAACTAGAAAACAACAATAAATTTGGTTCCGGTGGATACGTGTATACGCTTAACTTCAAATCTGCATCAAAGTCTTTTGTTCTAAGACGAAGTGGGCGAGGAACAATACAATGCATTGAATCTACTACAGCCACTGGGTCATTTTCTTGCAAAGGGGCGATCACCAATCAGGAAACATTTCCAACCAATAACGAACTAACCGTTACCATTGATAGCTCAGCGACAATGAATGTATCGGCTGGGAGAGTATTCTATTTCAATTCTTACGCAGCGGTCACACTCACACAAGAAGCGAGCGGAGGTACTATTGCGGCCGGAGCCCAAGCGATAGGCATAGTGCGAGCCTATACTCGACGTTCCAGCTACACTGTTGGTAATGGACTTTCAATTACGTTTACAGGATCGGCTTCTTTTGCAGGGTCAGGTACCGCCATCCATGGTAGAACAACCGGAGCGCCTAACACTATCTCAATCTCGATAGCTGACCTGTCGGCCACTCATGCCTCTGGGAATGGTTTATATATTCGAGGAAGCGGTCCAAGCGTCACAATTAGTACAAAAGCTGTTACGACTGGAGGTAATGCAATTAGTGCAAAAAATGTAAAAACCAGAAACGGTACCGTAATCATCAATACATCCGGTGCTATTACAGCGAGTGGACAGGCAATATACGCCTATACTAGGAGTGGAGCCATAACCATCAACACGACTTCGTCTGTCGTCGGAAATCCAAAAGCGATTGAGGCGAAATCGAACGGAGGTGGGAATATTGAACTTTCAATCTCAGGTGATGTTTCTGCCGGTACGCAAAATGGCAGAATTGCGATTAACACTTTAACAAACGGCAGCTCCTCAACGATCAAAATTCATAGCGGAACGATTACTGCTGGTGGCATGGCTATCCAAAATGACGAAGGTGTATCGAATGTCATTCTTTACTCTGGAGCCGTTATATCAGGAGGAATCAACCTAGGAGGTGGTAACGACACTCTAACTATGAGCGGAGGAACACGCGGGAGTTCCTTTATCTTTAGTGGCGGCACAAACACAGGTGGTGGCACGGAAAATGATAATATAGTCTTCAATGCCGGAACAACTCAATGGGATGCAACGAAGTATACACTTTGGGAAAAAATCACCGTCGGATCGGGGGCAACATTAACGTTTGACGGGACATCAACGCTCACAGGAATCTCATTGAGTCTAGATGGTACGGCTTCAATGAAAGACGATGCAGTCGGCGATGCGATTACAATCGGTGGAGGTCTGAGCGGCCCTACAGCTTCCACAGGAGGAATTCTATATATTGATGTGAACTTCCAAACCGGAACTGCAGATACGATTACAGTAGGGGGCAATCTGACTGGGCAACACGTTTTGAAAGTAAACAACATTACACCGTCTAACGCCACAGTTTCTACTAACCCGATAACTGTGGTCACTGTAACAGGTACTGCAACGGCGAACTCTCTTTCGCTCGAAAATGCAGCTATATTATTTTCAAATCGAATTTTTCAGCTAAGGTTTAGTTCGACAAACAAAACTTTTAATATTATTAGCCGACCCGGCGCAACAATTTGTACAGAATCGAGTACATCAACCGGTACGTTCACTTGCTCAGGAACGATCAATGCCTCAGAATACATGATTAAGACTACCAACGATAACATAACGACGACTTTAGATGATTCTGCAACCGTAAATGTTCAGTCGGGTATAGCTTTCTATCTCGGTGGAAGCGGAAGCCTCTCATTCACCCAAGAAGCTAGCGGAAACCCTATTACAGCCTCCAATAATGCAATCGGGGTAGTTCACGCCAACACCACAGCTAATGAAAATATTGCGATAACACTCACCAACACCGCTTCATTAACAGGCAGTGGCACTGCAATAAAAGCGACCACCTCGGGAACAGGTAATGTAACCGTATCTGTTGCTAACGTAACCGCTTCAAATGTTGCAGGTGCCGCTATTGAAACGTCAGCAAGTGGCGGAAATATTTCTATTTCGGCAGGAGCTATTGAAGGGGGAAAAGTCGGAATTCTTGCAAAAAACATGGGAACATCGGGAGCAGTTACGATTTCAGTGTCTCAAACCATTACAAGTAGTAGTGGAGCCGGAGTAGATGCTTACAATAACGGTAATGGCAACCTCGAAATATCCGTCGCAGGAAATATATCAGCAAGCACTTATGGCATTAAAGCTGAAAGCAAAAATTCCGGAAATATCTCTGTTAACGCTTCCGGTAGTATCGTTAATAACTCAGCGTCCGATAAGCAAGCGATTCTTGCCCAAATCAAAGGCGCGACAAGTTCGGGTAACATTACTATAGTCGCCAAGGATGTTACGTCGTCGAGAGATGCTGTTGAAGCTAAACATGAAGGATACGGTTCAATATCAATAACCGTATCCGGGGATATTCTAATTAACACGACTCAGACTGGCAACCGTAATGCCGCGATCTACGCTCACAACGATTCCAATGGAGGAGACATAACAATAAATGTTCAATCCGGCGCGACGGCTTCTGGTGATTACGCAATTTATGTAAGCCAAGAAGGAAGTGGGGATGTCACTATTTCTGCGATGGGTGCTTTAACGGGATCACCCAATGAAGGTCTTTGGGTTCATAATGAAGTTGGAAAAAATGTAAGCGTTACCGTGCATACGGTGACAGGAGGAAAAGAGGGATTAAGCATAGTTCAAGACGGTACCGGTTCGACAAACGTCTCGGTTATGTCCGGTGGTAGTGTAACAGGTAAAAGTACTGGAATTTTAGTTTCTGCAAATAGCGACGGAGTAATTTCAGTCGTTGCTTCGGGTTCTGTAACCGGACAAGAGAAAGATGGTGTTTACGTTCTACAAAACGATTATTCCGGTAGCATTTCGATTGATGTAATGGCAACGACCGGCGGGGAAGATGGAATAGACGTTCGTAACACGGATTCAGGTGGAGGAAATATAACTGTGATTACTCGAGGAGTGGTTACAGGTAGTGCAATTGGAATAACGGCAACGCACAAAGGTAACCGAGCCGGAACTGTTTCAGTTACTACATCGGCAGCTGTGACAGGGAACAGCGGAGCTGGAATTTACGCGTACGGAAAAAATGGCTCAGTATCCGTTAGTGCTAATGATACTGTCTCTGGAAGTGCTGATGGGATTAAGGTCGTCAATAAGCATTCGGGAACGAGTAATGCTTCGTTACGGGCAACTGCTCAAGTTACTGGATCGGGAGGAAACGGAATCTATGTATTGAATCAAAGTAAAGGAAACATCTCGGTAAATGCTGGTGCTGTAACCGGAAGTACGGACGGTGTACGGGCAGATAATCAAGGTGGTGGGTCAATTGCCATAACAGTATCGGGAAACGTCAAGGGGAAATCGAGTGATCAAAAAGCCGGCATCGTGGCAGAAAACGACTTAGAAGGTTTAAATATTTCTATTACGGCTCAATCGGGTACCACAATTCAGGGCGGTTACGGGATTTTTGCATACAATGATGGCGATGGAAGCGTTACGATTACGTCGTCAGGACAGATTACTGGAGAATCTGAGGAAGGACTGTATGTCTACAACGTAGGGACATCGACCAACGTGACAGTTAGCTCCGTCACCGGAAAAACAAATGGCATTAAAGTTAAGCACTTTGGATCTGATTCGGCCATGCTTTCTGTTGCGACAGGAGGCAGTGTTTCCGGCGAGGATCAAGGAATCTATTTCAACGGAGAAGGAGACGGAAACATATCAATTATTGCTTCTGGAACTATCACGGGTTCATCTGGAGACGGAGTTTACATAACACAAAGTGGTTCGGGTAACCTGTCACTCGTGGCGGTAGCTGCTGTAACTGGAGGCGAAGATGGAATTGAGGCCAGAAAAACAGGAACGGGTAATCTCTTGATAAGAACAACTTCAACTGTTACTGCTGCGGCTAGTTCAGACGAAGATGGTATCTTTGCATACAAGAAAGGAAGGGGAAACATTTCCGTTACGACTGCCGCAGTTACTGGAGATGATGAAGGGGTAGATATCCGCAGTTACGGTAGAGGAACAATCACGGCTCTAATGAACGGGGCCGTTACAGGAAGCGGTTCAGACGAAACGGATGCCGGTGTTTTTGTCTATAGTGACACCAGCGGTAACGCGCTCTCTTTAACCGTTGGCAATTCCGGAACAGTTCAAGGAAATTTTGGAATTCTAATTGACAGTCGTAGCAATGATACGACCACAGTTAATCTTTCGGGAGCAGTTACGGGCAATAATCAAGACGGAATAGAAGTTAATGCCCGAAGTGGCAACATAGTAATTAATGTTGGAGCGAACGTCACTGGAGCAGATTCTAAAGTCGGGATCGATACTTACACGGCCGGTGGTTCGACGACAATTAATCTAACTAATGGAACCGTAACAGCTGCCAACGGCACGGCAATTCGAAACGACGAAGGAGATTCGTCGATCACTGTACGCAGAGGGGCAACAATTGGTTCTGATGTTTCTTTAGGAGGAGGTGCAGATGTTCTGACTTTCTCAGGAGGTACTTTTGCTTCGTCAGCGAAACTTGATGGTGGAGAAGACTCGGGAAATGACAGTTCCATAGATATTCTAAACTTTAACTCTGGGTCGACCACTCTCAACGGTGGAAATATCACGAATTGGGAACGTATCACTGTCGGCTCTACGGCTACAATCGTGTCTTCAGGAACTAATATTCTTGCAGCATCACAATTTAATATCGCTGGTACGATATCTATGAGAAATAACGCTGTTAACGACATTCTGACTCTAACGGGGAATGTCACTGGCAATAGCACTCTGAATGTTGATGCAAATTTCTCAGCAGGTACGGTCGATACTCTGAATGTCAGAGGCAATTTAACCGGTCAGATAACAATAAATCTCAGCGATGCCACTCCTTCTAATCTCACAACGCGCACAAGAGATCCAATCACGATCGTTACAGTTTCTGGAACAGCTACCGCTAATTCCATTGTACTCTTCGGAGGACAGAGTGTTGGTTCGCGGGGTTATTTTTACTCTTTAAGTTTCAACGCCCTAACGAAGACATATATTCTTACTGGCGAACCGGGCGCAAAAAATTGCGCTACGACAAGTGGAGTGAACTTTATCTGTGCAGGTGCGATTACCGAAACAGAAAACATTGTCGCCTATGATTCAGGTAATTTGACTGCGACTCTCAATGGCACTGCTACCGTCAACGTGACCGAAGGCGTAGCCTTCAATTTGTTTGGACAAACAAATGTAACATTTACTCAATCTGCTAACGGGAATTCCGTCAACGCTTCTTCTGGGGCTACAGGCGTTATCTTAGCTCAAACTCGTGGTGCAGGATCAATCTCCATAACTTTGACGGGAACTGCAACGCTTTCAGGGTCCGGAACTGCGATTCTAGCATCGTCCTCTGGAACCGGAAACATTTCTTTGCAAGTCGCAGGTGTTACTGCATCTCATTCTGATGGGACAGCTATAAGGGCAACAGGGAGCGGGTCAAGTGTTTCTGTCCGTACTAATGGAGCGGTAACAGGAGGAAAAGTAGCAATTGTTGTCGCCAACACTAGCGCAGGATCGGCATCTGTCACAACCTCAGGAACCGTGACAAGTAGCGGCGGTAATGCGATTATGGCTAGCAGTTCTGGAAACGTGACCGTAAACACCTCTGGAAATGTAACTGGAAATAATTTTGGCATACACGCCGAGAGTACGAGTACACTTTTTAGCAATGTTCAAGTGTCCTCTAATGCCTTAGTGACCGGGACAACTATGGCTGGAATACACGCGAGGAATATGAGTAATGGGTCATTATCTGTTTCTGCGTCTGGAGTAACCGGACAAACCCATGGAATAGTTGCATTGCATACGGGGACCGGTGCGATTACGGTTAATACATCTGGACCAGTTTCTGGTGTAACAGAGTATGGCCTACACGTATCCAATCGTGCCACAGGAAATAATATAACTGTTTCTGCAACTTCGACTGTTAATGGGGCCAAAGGAGGAATTTTGGTTATGAATAACGGCGTAGGAAGAGTAGAAGTAAATACGAGTAATACGGTTTCGAGTTCGGCGGCCGGCAGACACGGAATTTCGGTTAATCATTCCGGTACCGGCAATGTAACAGTTAATGTTTCAGGAACTGTAACGGGGGGTACAAATGGCACTGGAATCCACGCGCAGGCAAGCAGTGGAACCGTAACCATAGTTCTCAATAGTGGGGCTATTGTCGGTTCAGCTGGTGGAATGGCAATTATGAATGGAGCCGGCAATTCATCGGTTACAATCAACTCCGGTGCTACGCTCTCCGGTTCTCTCAAATTAGGAGCGGGAAGAGATTCATTGACAGTAACAGGCGGCAATCTAGGTACGTCGGAGTTAGACGGAGGAACGGATTCTGGAACTGATCGATCTGAAGATGTTCTAACGTTTGCTTCGGGTAGTTCTTCGTTATCAGCAAATCGGTTACTTAACTGGGAGAAAATTGTTGTCGCTTCCGGTGCGACTTTGTCGACGACGCAATCAATTACTATCGAGACTAATGATTTTGATCTAAAAGGTACACTTTCCCTGCAAGATCGGCAAGCAAATGATGTTTTCACAATTGACGGAAACCTCGCAGGTGGTGGGACAATAAAAATTGATGTGGACTTTTCTCAGACTTTGGCAGATCGAATTTCTGTATCAGGAAATGCCTCCGGAGCAACCAAAATAGAAATTACAGATATTACGCCCGCGGCATCAGTTTCACGTGTGGAACAAATAATAATCGCTTCAGTCAATGGTAACTCAAGCGCATCAACGTTTAGTCTAGCCGGCAATCCTCAGATTCTGTCTGCCGGGTACATTTACACTTTAGACTTTGATAGCCAAAGCAAAACATATCAACTCCGAGGAAATTCTATTGTTGGTTCGCTACTTTTAGCAACTCCCGTTGCTATTTTTGACGGATTTGCTAAAGCCCCTAGTCTTCATCAGAGATTAGGCGGGGTAATGTATCATTCCTCTGACGAAGGTAACAAATCTCGATACTGGACAAGAACTTTCAGCCGAAACAACGATTACAGTGGTTCAAATTTCGATAAGTTATCTCACGAAAATAGCGTGGTCGGATTCCAGTTTGGGGCTGATACCATAATCCAGGATAATGAATATGGTCAATGGATTATAGGCGCAAACGTCTCCAATTACCAAGTGGAATCGACAATTACGGTCGATACGAATGTTGGAAATATGGAAGCAACCGGATTTGGTGTCGGCGGCACAGCGACTTGGTATTCGAAGGACGGTAGTTTCATAGATATTCAAGGTCAACTCATCCGAGTCACTGCTAGTGTGGATTCGGAACTTTTGCCGGACTTAATTGATGATGATCGTTCGACAGCACTGTATGTCAGCGCCGAATACGGTCACTTATTTCTCAATCTCAATGATATAAAACTATTTGGCATTGCTCAACTGTCTCTAGGAGACGTTGGATTAGGTCAAGCGAATACATCTGCTGGAGTTCTTAAGCTTGACGTTGATGGCGGGCTAACTTTACGCACCGGAGTGATGGCAGAATTTGAACAGGATAATGTTAGCTGGTATGCGATTGCCAACGTAATTTCAGAATCTGCCGATGAATGGAGTGTCTATTTTGCGGGAGAGACATTCACCGATAAGACAAGCGCCCTATTTGCAGAACTTAACGCGGGAGTTTCTTCCGAAATCGCGACTAACGTAGGGCTGTTTGCGCAAGGGAATTTCATCACTTCTATTGACGGTCATGACAATTCTAAGAGTTCATTTGGCATCTCTGCTGGTATCAAATATTCATGGTAAGAAATTTATTGAACATCATCATAGAATTATGAGTACGTTTAAACTTTATAACCTCGATTGTATGGATGGATTAGATGTAGTACCCGATGGCTCAATCGATTTAATTCTCACCGATCCTCCTTATTGCCTCGGTAAGGACTACGGAAATGACTCAGACAAATTGGAACAGGATGAATTTTTAGACTGGACTGAAGAGTGGGTTACAAAGGCAATTTCGAAACTTACTCCAAATGGATCTTTCTATATTTTTGCTACTTGGAAGTACTCTCCTGAAATTTTCTCAATGATAAAGAAGAAAATGACGATGAAGAATGAGATAATTTGGGATCGAAAAGTTCCGAGCATGGGGGGAAGTACACGGGGCTACTCCTCTGTTCACGATAACATTGGGTTTTTCGTAAACTCTAAAAATTATTATTTCGACATTGACGCGATCCGAGTTCCCTATGACGAAGCTACCAAAAAAGCTAGGACAAGAAACTTATTCAAAGGGGCTAAATGGTTAGAACTTGGCTATAATCCTAAGGATGTCTGGAGTTTCTCGAGGCTGCATAGACAGCACAAAGAAAGAGTCGACCATCCAACCCAAAAACCCTTAGAACTAATTGTACGTATGGTGAAAGCCAGTTGTCCTCCTAGGGGAAAAGTTTTAGATCCTTTTGTTGGGTCTGGCACAACGATTGAAGCCTGTTTGCTAAATGATAGAGATTGCATCGCTTTTGAGCTAAATCCAGAGTACTGCGACATCGTCAACCGACGATGTAAACCGCATAACTTACTGACTTACGCCTAAATTAAAATTATTTCCTTTAAGGTATTCGATATGACAGCCTATCAACTAGAACCTATTTCTTGTTCCCTGAGATCGTCTAATCCAATTGAGTTCTCTGAGGCTCTAGGAAATTCATTTTTAGAGACCGGATTTGCCTTGATTGCGGATCATGAAATCCCGCAAGAGGTCATAGATGAAAATTTACAAGCCTCTATGGATTTTTTCGCTCTGCCGGCCTCTGTCAAAGCAATGTACGACAGTAGGCATATCGGAGGACAACGAGGATACACAGCTTTTGGTACTGAAAATGCTAAAGATAATCCCTCGTATGATCTCAAAGAATTCTGGCATACTGGCCCGATTGTGCCAGACGACCCTAAACTCGCAGAGATTATGCCGGATAATGTCACTGTTGAAGAAGTTGAGAACTTTGATAAAGCAACACGAGCGATGTTTGACGCAATGACCACAATGTGTCGTAAGTTACTTTCATCAGTGGCGTTGTTTCTTGGATTAGACGAGGACTGGTTCGACGATAAAACAAGACACGCAAATTCTATTCTGCGTCTGCTGCACTACCCTGCTATGACAACTCCTCCAGAACCGAGTTCTATGCGAGCTGCCGCTCACGAAGACATAAACCTCATTACGATACTCACCGGTGCTGAAGAGAGAGGCCTTCAAGCGAAACACAGATCGGGTCAATGGTTAGACATAAATCCGCCAGAAGGCGTACTCGTTGTGAATGTTGGAGACATGTTGCAACGCCTCACCGGAGGTATTCTGCCATCTACAACCCACCGAGTCTTAAACCCGACACCGGAACGCGCCACAGTTCCTCGATACTCCACACCATTCTTTATGCACTTTGATCCTGACTACTTAATTGAAACCTTACCCGAATGTATAGATAAAGGTGGAACAAAGTTTGATCCCATACTTACACACGACTATCTGTTTGAGCGCCTGCGCGAAATAGGTTTAGTGAAATAAATGGCGATTATATATTTGTCTAAACGGGAATTTCGATTATACCACCTTAAACCTGACATAATAATAACCGGAGAATTAGCCATGAATAGCGCACTTGGCAGCACTATCGCATGGACATTACCGCCATTGAACTATTCGAAATGTTTCCCGATGACGACACGCGGAACAGTGGGAGGGCTTGAGATGGGGTGTAAAGCCTAACAAATACCCGATCTGTGAGACTGAGGGCAAAGTTAAAGAAAATCCGAACAGGAAGAAGCCATTACCCGGCCATTGCGGCGCTTGTCGCAGGCACTTCTCCGCCAAGACGGGGTCGGTTAAGCATAGATCCAAGATCGGCTTATAGAAGTGGGCTGTTGCTTATTTCATGGGGTCTGTATTGGTGAAGGGAGTGTACTCAATGTGTTTGCACCGTGAACTTGGTATCACTCAAAAGTCTGCATACTTTAAGGTATAACGGATCAGAGTAACCTGCGAATGTGAAACAGGCAGAATGTTTGATCCTGTCGAAGTTGACAAAGCATTCTTTGGCGGTAAGCGGAAGAATATGCCGAATGAAAAGCGTGACCTGATGGACGGGCGTGACGGATCGTGAAACTGGTCAAATTGTAGCTAGAAGTAACCCATAGTCGGATTGCTAAAGTGCTACAACTGTTCTTACGTGATAACTTAGAAGAAGGTGCTGCCGTCTATACCGATGAAGCGCCCAGCAAAAAAGGTTTAATGGAATACGAGTACAAAACTGTAGATCATTTTGTGTCTGAATACGTTCACGAGCAGGCGATCATAAACACGATAGAAAGTTATTGGAGATTCCTCAATCGCGGGTTCTACGGCACTTATCACCACATGTCACCTAAGCACTTACACCGTTATGTAGATGAATTTACTGCACGTCAAACACTGCGTAAGTTGAATACGATAGACATGATGAAGTGGGCAATATCAAATTCTGTAGGAAAGCGACTCACCCAAAAGCAATTAATTGCCAAGCCGCTAACTTCATAGAAGAATTTTCAACCTAGGCCATACCTAGTTTTGGATTTTTCCACTCTTCCATAGTCTTATCTCCTTTGCTAGAATTACATTGCCTGCACAGTAACTGTAGGTTAGCCATGTCGTTTGTCCCCCCTCTAGTTCGTGGCACTATATGGTCTACATCCATATTCTTAAATTTTTCGTGTTCTTCACATCCAGGACAGTAACCTTCTTGCTTACCGTAAAGCAACTTGCCATATAGTCGGCGTACTTCGGTTGGAGTGAGTTTTAAGGGTGGTTCGTCTTTCTTTATTTTGTCTGATCGTTTCGGTATTTGGGTAGATATTTTGATGCTTTCAGCTACTTCGCGATCAGCACTTTCATGAAAAAGGTCAGCGCTGTCTTGCCAACGCATTCTGGTAATTTCGACAACCTCTTTATCTACATCGCACCCAATAAATCTTCTGTCATTGGTCGCGGCAGCTATTAATGTTGTAGCACAACCACAAAAAGGATCAAATACTAAGTCACCCTTATTGCTACTTGCCATTAGAATTTGTTTAAGCAATGCCAATGGTTTTTGAGTTGCCCAGCCTGTACGCTCTTTGGACATTGTGTTCAACGAGGGCATAATTATTATGTCATCAGGCGTTTTACCTTTAGGAATTGGCTTACCAGATTGTCCACCGCGCTTATATCGCCATTCAGTCATCCCGCTTTCGAAAGGCACAAGAATATCGTCGCGATTAAAACAATAATTTTCGCTTTTGGAGTACCAATATATTGTATCATGTGCTCTAGCTAACCTGCGTTTTCCTCGTGAAGCATTTTTGTAGTACCATACGATTTCATTCTGTAAGTTGTCCTTGCCAAAGATATAATCCATCAACATCCGAAGGTAGGAGTTAGAAGTTGGATCGCAGTGCAAATATATTGAAGCAGAGGGTTTCATGAGCCTTTTCATTTGTAAAATTCGAATAGCCATAAACGATAAGTAGTAGTACATACTCGGGCTGTGCTTATCCTTGACTAACTCCATTAACGACCACCACTCCTGTGTTCGCAACAGATCTATGTTGTCCTGAACTCCTTTAAGCATATCCCATTCTTTAAGTTGATTCTCTGACCAATTATCTGTAAATCCCTGTTTGCTTGCTTTACCTGTTCCCTTGTAATTTTTCGCGCTATTGAATGGAGGGTCCAAGTAAATGAGATCGACCGTCTCAGAATTCATTCCTCTCATTAATTTCAAGTTGTCCGCACACCATATCGTCCCAGTCTCGTAATTCAGATTGGTCGAATCCGACCACCCCCGGCTATCTGCGGGGGTTTCATAAGAATTAGTCATCAGAATTGTCCGTAATTTAGTGTGGTTATTAATGTTGTGGGTTTGGTTTTGTTGCCCACAAAAATATGACTTTATTTGTTATATTTCCTGCTCAGATTTTTTGCAAGATATATCCTGTTTCCGCGAAATTCTTGACCTGTTTAGTCAGATACATAATCGCCAAATGAATAACGCGACATTAGAGTCCTGTATCCAGAGAGCAGCAAAGGCTTAAACTAGATATTATGGATCCTATATTTTTAACATAAACTCGATTAGGTCTGCAAGGTTCTTTGAAGCCGATAATGTTACCTCAACCGTATTCTGCTTAACCTTTCCGAGCAATTGAGTTGGATTGGATAAGTACTCAAGAAGTTTCGATGATATGGTTTCAATGCTAACTTCATCTTCCGATATTGAATCTGCAAGTCCTGCTTCGACTAACATCTTGGCATTTACTGTTTGATGGTCATCCATTGCAATTTTTAATGGCACAAAAATTACTGGGCGCCCAATACAAGCGATCTCACAGACTGAACTAGCGCCTGATCTCGCTATAACTAAATGGGATTTGACTAGCAGTTCCGGTATGTTATCGAAAAACGGTTGTAATTTTGCTTCTATACCGTGAGCTTCATACATGTCATTTATAGGCGGTATTTGATCAGGTAAGGCTTGCTGAACGATACTAATTTTTTTACGTAAACTTTCAGGAAGGTTACAGAAAGCTTTTGGCAATACGTCTCCAAAAATTTGCGCTCCGCTACTGCCGCCTGTTACCAATATGTTCAATTTTTCTCCAAAGTTTGGATAAGGGGAATTTTTGTTTTCAACAAACTCCTGACGTATTGGGTTGCCAGTCACAACGTGATTTGAACCAGCAGGAAGTCGGTCTAGTTTATCAAAACCCGATGCGACAGCTATTGCCCGCTTGGCAAAAAACCGGTTGACCCTACCCAAAACCGTGTTTTGTTCATGAACGACTATCGGAATGCGTAAAATTTGTGCTGCTAGTAACACAGGAAATGAAGAATATCCCCCGAATCCTGCTACCAAGCGAGGTCGGTTTAGAGTCAATCGTAGCAACGAAGTTATTGTTCCAAACGTTAGTTTAGCAAGTGAGAAAATTAGTTTGTGAGGTTTTCTAAAATTTGGACTCGCCGAAGAAACTTTAATTACTGTGTCTGCGGATAAGTTATCCGCATACTTCATGCCGCGTTTATCGGTCATAAACCTGACAAACCACCCTCTTGACTGCATTTCCTTAGCAAAAGCATCTGCTGGAAAGATATGTCCACCAGTACCTCCAGTTGTTACGACGATCGATGAAGGTTTCGTTGGCTTAGTCATAGTAGTCGTCGTCATAACTGCGATTAATCCGTCCTCGAATAAGAGCCAACGCAAAACCTAAAGTCATTGCAATTCCCACCATAGACGAACCGCCATAAGATATCAGAGGAAGGGTCATTCCCTTAGGAGGAATTAGACTCACATTAACTGCGAGATTGATCGTCGCTTGAAGTCCGAATACAGCAAATAGCCCGGTCGCCGCTGCTCGTGGATAGCTTTCCTCAATTCTAGATGCCAACCAGATTCCACGCAAAACAATGTACACAAACACAGCAATAAGAAAAACTGCTGCTAACAAACCAAATTCCTCCGACAAAACAGCGAATATGAAATCTGTATGAGCATCCGGCAAACTCACCTTTACTGTTCCTTCCCCCGGACCAACTCCCAATAATCCTCCTCGAGAAATGGCCTCAGAAGCCTTATCTATTTGGTAGGTATCGTATCCTGACGGATCAAAAAAAGCGTTCACACGCCTCTGAACATGATCGAAACTAAAGTACAATACGACGGCAAAGACACCTCCTCCTACGCTAAACAAAGCTATCCATAACCATGGCGTACCGGCAACAAAAAAGGTTATGGCAAAACCAGCTGACAACAGAGCAGACTGACCAATATCAGGTTGTAACAATAAGAAAGACAATACAAGCACAAAAAGACCTAAGGCGATTAACGCCCACGGGCCTTTAGGAAACAAATTTCGTTGCGCTAGCAACCATCCCGTCAACACGATCAAGGCCGGCTTGACGAATTCCGAAGGTTGAATCGAAATCCCTGCTATCCGCAACCATCGTTGCGCTCCTTTAACCTCATGGCCTACAAGCAGAATTGCTACCATAAGGACAATAGAACCCAAAAACGCTAACGCAGCAAATCTCCTCACCCAATCTTGTCGAAAAAAACTTGCAACAATCAATATAGATGTACCGAGACCCGCGAAAACTAAATGTCGTTCAACAAAATGAAAAGAATCGATGTACCCTATCCGTGAAGCGGCTGCAGGCCCAGCGGCCAATGATAAAAGCAAGCCAAACAGTATCAATCCTACCCCAGCAAGCAATAGGGGCCAATCGACTGTCCGCCGCCACTCTGTAAAAACTGACTGGTCCGATCTATACGGAAGTGAAACTGCAATACTCGTCATGACCAACTAGTTCACTTCTGCATACTGGCTAGATTATTGACCGTTTGCTTGAATACTGCACCGCGATGTTCAAAATTCTTAAACTGATCAAAACTTGCACAAGCTGGAGATAGAATTACTGTCGATTCTCCACTACATTTCGACGCTTCTTGGTAAGATTTCTCTACAGCTTCGACCAAACTCACGCAATTCTCTACTGCCATTGTGTTTCTGAATGTTCGCTCTAACTCATATTGTGCCTCGCCGATAAAATAACCCTTAACAACATTCTCGACAAATGCATTCAAAACTTCGAAACTATTCTCCTTAGCCCGTCCTCCAGCTATCCAATAAATATTCTTGTACGATAATAGCGCATCCATGACCGAAGTCTCATTAGTCGCCTTAGAGTCATTTATGAAGGTAACCGTGTTTAGTTTCGTTACAAACTCCTTTCTATGTTCTAATCCTTCGAAATTACTTAACGCCTCAGATACAATTTCTGTTTTAATACCTAACCTCTTTCCAACAATGTACGTGGCGTTGACATTCTGAGAATTAAAATGTTCCGCTGATGTTAATGTACTAAAACTCTCTCTACTGAACTTACATTCACTTAAACTATTGACCTTGCTCAATTCGTCTTCCGAAATCAATCGATTAGGAAGATCTACGACTTCAACCGACTGAGACACTGCGTCGCTTATCGATCGACACGCTGAATCATCAGTGCTAATAATTGCAAGATCTTCTTTTGTTTGATTAAGTGTAACTTTTTTCTTTGCTTGTACATAGTTATCAAAATTTCCGTGACGATCAATATGGTCGGCAGATATATTCAATAGTATCGATATATTGCAATGCAGGCTATGCGTAAGATCGAGTTGATAAGACGATAACTCAAGAACAAACACAGCTTTTCTTGAAACTGGAGGCAAATCTAGAACGCCCGTACCAATGTTTCCTCCCATCTGAACATTCAATCCGGCGTACTGCAATGTATGTGCAATCATCGCCGTCGTTGTCGATTTTCCGTTGGTACCCGTTACACCAATCACCATCGGACGTTCACTAACTGGAATAGAATTAATCCATTTGGCAAATAATTCGATATCTCCAACAACGGGTATGCCGTTTCTCTGAGCCTCTTTAACGATGGGATGCGGCGACGGATACTTATACGGTATTCCAGGAGAAAGGACTAGAACTTTGAATGTACTCCAATCGACGTTATTTAAGTTACATACTATTACATCTTGCTGTTTAATGGATTCGCGAGATTCTTCGCTGTCATCCCACACATGCACATTGGCTCCTCCCTCTTGCAAGGCTTTCACAACTGACTGACCAGTTCGCCCTAAGCCAAGAACTGCAACGTTCTGGCCTGTATATCCTTTTATTGGAATCATAGTCAAAAAGTCTTATCGTAATTTCAGCGTTGCTAATCCAGCCAAGGCAAACATAAGAGATAGAATCCAAAACCGAACGACGATTTTAGACTCAGGCCATCCGCTCATCTGAAAATGGTGATGTAGAGGAGCCATTAGAAAAATTCGTCTTCCTTCTCCAAATCTAAATCGCGTATACTTGAAATATGTAATTTGGAGCATTACCGATAATGCCTCAAGTACAAACAAGCCTCCTATTATCGCTAGTGCAAACTCATGTTTGGTCGCAACAGCAACGATTCCAATTAATCCCCCTAAACTTAAAGAACCCGTATCACCCATGAAAAGGCGTGCTGGATAGGCGTTGTACCATAGGAAGCCTAACCCGGCTCCGAGCATCGCTCCTAGCAGTACTGCGAGTTCACCAGTTCCCGGAGTAAACTGTATGCCTAAGTATTCGGAGAATCTAAAATTGCCTGTCAGGTAAGCGATTAATGCAAACGCCGCACCTGCGACGACTATCGGAACAATGGCTAATCCATCTAATCCATCAGTGAAGTTAACCGCATTTGCTGAGCCGACCACGACGATCATTCCGAAGAGAACAAACATCAACCCGAGAGGAATGAAATAATCGTTTATGAAAGGAACCGCGACACCTCCTGCAAATGAGGCATCATTAGGAATGACAGAAGTTGCCGGTGCTAGATTTGCAATGTCACACGACAAGTCATAAAGGGGTCCCCAATCAGCACATCCCTCTGGAGTGTGAGCTCCGTGTAATCCCATTATGAAAGCGCACCCTAGAGCTGCAACAAGAAACTCTATCGCCAAACGCATTCGAGCAGAAATGCCTACGCTTGAGTGCTTTTTGACTTTCGCATAATCGTCAAGAAATCCGACAATACCGTACGAGACAGAAATGAATAAAACCGCCCAGATGTAGGCGTTCGATAAATCCACCCAAAGAAATGTTGCAACTAATATACCGAGCCAGATCAGCAAACCTCCCATTGTGGGAGTGCCTTGCTTCGATTCCTGAGCTTCTAACGGTAAATCGCGTATCGGCTGCCCTTTTTCCTGAAACCGAGCGAGGCCATTAATTACCCAGTGTCCGATAATTAGGGATACCAAAAATGCCGTAACGGTTGCGGCCCCGGCTCTAAAGGTTATGTAGTTGAGCAGATTCCAGATTCCTGAATCTGATACCAAAAAATCTTGAATCACTGCAAGTTCCTAGAAATAGAATTTTGAACTACTAACTGCGCGATTCCGAAACCCATTTTCTCAAAGAATCGACTAACCTACCCATTCCAGATGCGTTTGAACCCTTTACTAAAAGAATATCGCCATCTTGCAATAAGTTTTTTGCAATAGGCATAAGCGGTTCGGCTGTTTTCGCCCAATCAACAGGAACGTGACTTCGTGCAACTTCCCGTAGCGAACGCATATGGTCACCTGCTAATAGTAAATGATCCACCCCAACATCTTTTAAAGATTCATAAAGATTAGAATGTTCTTCATCACTTGAAGATCCGATTTCTAACATTTCTCCTAGCGCGGCGATTCTCCGACTACCTACACGTGACGATAAACTTTTTATAGCCGCTCGCATGCTTGAAGGATTAGCGTTGTAGCTATCGTCAACCAAAACGAAACTTCCACCACTCGGAAGTTTCAACTTTTCCGCTGTCCCTCGGCCTTTCAAAACGGAATAACCGGTCAATGCATTTGCTGCATCTTGGAGTGTGATTCCAGATCTAGTTGCCGCTAACAAAGTCGCTGCAGAGTTTACTCCCCAATGTTCGCCGACGGCATTTAGCTTAACTCGCACTTTCGTACCATCAACTTTGATATCAAAAACGCTTGAAACACCATCAGTTTCATAACTTGCAACGACTGAATTGGCATCACTACCTTTGCCAAAAGTTGCAAGAATACCCGACGGGCAATTAGATTTAGCTCGCGTTACCATACGTTCACTATATTCGTCGTCGCTTGGAAGAATTATAGTACCGTCATTTTCTAAACCAACGAAGATGTCAGCTTTTTCATCAGCAATTGCCCCCACACTGTCAAAGAACTCTAGATGTGCTGGAGCGATCGCCGTAACGATAGCGTGGTGTGGTCGAACGGAATTGGACCGTTCTGCAATCTCACCTACCGAAGACGTTCCAATTTCAAATACAGCCCGTTCTGTATCTGCTGGCATCCGAGCTAAAGTAAGAGGAACTCCATAATGATTGTTAAAACTCTTATCCGACCAATGCGCTTTCCCTACCGATCTAAAGACGCGGGCAATCATCTCTTTGACACTAGTTTTCCCGACTGACCCCGTCACGGCAACGCGTTGTGCTTTGGCGCGTTCCCTAGCATAATGTCCTAAGTCGATCAGGGCAGCATCAACGTCAGACACAAGAAGCGAAGGTATATCATCACAAACTCTCGATACGAGTGCCGAAGAAGCACCTGCCGCTATGGCGTTAGGGATAAATTCATGTCCATCACGATTATCGGTAAGTGCAATAAACATATTTCCAGTTTCGAGCGAACGCGTATCAATCGATAAATCGTTGCAGGAGAATTCTACCGTAGCCTTACCTCCAGTAGCTACTTCCATTTCTTGAGATGTCCAAAGTGTCGAGGGCATTATGAAGTTCCTATCAAATCTCTGACAACATCTTGATCAGAATAAGGAAATTCTTCTTTTCCGATAATCTGACCTGTTTCGTGTCCCTTGCCAGCAATTAGTAAAGTATCGTTTTTCTCTAATCGATTGAGAACATGCGCTATCGCTTCCTTTCGATCTCCAATCTCTGTCGCGTTCGGACAACCTTTGATAATCTCGGCACGAATACTTGCAGGATTTTCAGTTCTTGGATTATCGTCGGTAACGATAACCTCTTCAGAAAAACGTGCCGCTATCTCTCCCATATGAACGCGTTTGCCAATATCTCTATCTCCTCCACACCCGAATACTACCGCCAACTTTCCAATTGTATGAGGGCGAATAGACCTCAGTACTGTGTCCAAACCATCGGGAGTGTGGGCATAGTCAACATAAATTTGAGTTCCGTTTTCGCTATTTCCTACAAATTCTAATCTTCCGTGTACCGGTTTCAAAGACTCTACCCCTGCTTTAATATTGTCCCAATTCCCGTCCAAACCTAAAGCAATTCCCGCTGCACATAACGCATTCAACACCTGAAACTCGCCAATGAGCGGAATGTCAACAGAATAATCTTTTCCTTGCCAATTCACAGTCGCTTTTTGGTAATTTCTTTTTGGCATCAGATCCATTAACTTTAAGTCGCGCCCTTTCCAGCCATAAGAAAGAGTTTTCAATTTCCTAGTTTCCGAGGCTGACAAAAACTCGTCCGAGTCCTCTCCACTATCAGCACAAACAACTGCTACTGCATCTGGGTAAAGTAATTCTGTAAAGAGTCGTATCTTAGCATCTCGGTAGTTATCGAAATTTTCGTGATAATCGAGATGATCGCGAGTTAAGTTCGTGAATGCCCCTGCTTTGAGAGTGGTTCCGTCTAATCTAAATTGTTCCAAACCATGACTTGATGCTTCAACGGCGCAATGCGTTACTTTTTCATTAGCCAGCCGGGAAAACGCTTGACGTAAGGTCACAGCATCGGGTGTTGTATGTTGGAGCTTTTTTGTACAGGTATCAATTCTTATTCCTAATGTCCCTACGCTAGCCGAACGTATACTTTCTGAACGCCAAATCTGTCGCAGAAATTCCACGACAGAACTTTTGCCATTGGTTCCAGTGATTGCAGCAATTGTAGACGGTTGGTTCGGCCAAAACTTACTAGCGGCCAACGCATAGTCTTTCCTAGCATTGGAGGAAATAATTTCGATAATGCCCCTTTCTTTTAGAGGTCTCGGAATGCTTCTGTCTGTTAAAATTGCTATAGCCCCCTTCGTAACGGCCTCTCCAATATACTCGTAACCATCCGATACAACTCCCGAAAGAGCTGCAAATAGACTTCCCGACTCTACCTTGCGGCTATCGCTCGTGATTGACGTAATCTCTCGGCTACCCGCTTCTTTGTCTAAATTTTTAAACAGAGCCGATAGATTCACAGCGCCGTCCTTTTTTGCTCTCTCGCTTTTCGCTTGGGATTCGAATTTGCCAGACTATTAAAGTTTGGTTCGATTCCTAAAATTGGAGCAATTCGAGTAATAAGTTGCGCTGTAACTGGAGCGACATTCCAACCGGCAGTTCGCTGCCCTGAACTTATTTCACTTGGTTCGTCGAGAACCATAAAAACAACGTACTCTGGATCGTCGGATGGAAAAATCCCTGCGAAACTAGTGACCACAATTTCTTCTGAATAACCGTCCGGGCCTGATTTTTCTGCTGTTCCTGTTTTACCCGCAACTCGGTACCCAGCCACAGAAGCCCTTCGACCCGTACCATTTCGAACGACTTCTCGCAACATCGTCAGAATTTGTTGCGAAGTTTCTGCGGACATGACGCGGCGCAATTTTGGGCGTACGTCATTAACGACTAACTTCGGAGACTGGTACACGCCGTCATTAGCAAAAACTGAGAAAGCAGTTACGAAAGCGAGAGGTGACACAGCTATACCATGCCCGAAGCTTACAGTTGCCGTCGCAAGTTCGTTCCAACGTTGTGGAACTAATGGCCTAGCACTTCCAGAGAGCTCGATAGGAGCTTTTCGCGTAAGGCCGACCGATTTAAGAAATTTATTTTGCAAGTTTCCTCCCACTTTCATTGCAATTTGTACCGAGCCGATATTTGAACTCTTCACAACAACGTCTGAGGTAGTTGCTACTCCGCTCTTAATGGGATGTGAGTCACTAATTTCCGCATTTCTAACAATTTCTGGTTGGCTAACATCAAATGTATCACTCATCGAAATCCGACCCGAATGCAATCCGGCGGCGACGGTAAAAGGTTTAAAGACCGAGCCAAATTCGTACACGGCAGTTACCGCTCTATTCATTCGACTGGGATCATTTCTATCTAATTGTGCGACACGGTTTGGATCAATAGGCGGCCAGCTTGCCATCCCATAAATCTCACCGCTCTCAGAATTCAAAACTATTCCAGCACCCCCTTTTATTTTAAAGCGTTCGGCTGCTTCCGCTAACTCAGCTTCCAGAGCAAATTGTACATTTGCGTCTATGGTTAACCGAACAGTTTCCGGACTGTTTTTTAGTCTACTGTTTAGAACAAGCTCGATGCCGTCTAGTCCGTTTCCATCTAATCCGGTATGACCTAACATATGACCTGCTAAGGCTCCTCTCGGGTAAGCACGGCGAATTTCTTTCCGAAATCCAAGACCTTCCAGCCCGAGGTTTAAAACAGCATTGCGCTGACGAGGTGTTAAACCTCGTCTGACCCACTCAAACGCCCGTTTTCTATTTGAGAGTCGCTTTGTTAAAGCTTCAACATTCAAATCGTCAAAGACAAAACTTAACTGCGTAGCAATTTCTCTTGGATTCCATATCGCTCGTGGATCCGCGTAAAGAGAATGAACAACAACCGAAGTTGCTAAAAGTTCTCCATTTCGGTCGGTAATTTCTGCGCGTTCAACGTTTTCAATACTCGCCGAGTATAAAACCTTTTTGTTCGTCTCGCTACCTAACGCAAGTTGTCCGGATTTGATTGCCACAAATCCAAACACACATGCCATGCCAAAGCCAACACAACGGGCTCTGAACTTTTGGCTGTTAGCATACGAAACGAAACGAGCTAGGTTCATTGAAATTCTTCTTGACTATGCGTTAGGCTCGCATAATCAGCAGAGTATTCCATAACAGGGCCAAATTTACGATCGAGTTCAGCTTTCTGAATGAACTGTTTCGCACGAATTGGCTTCATGTTTAGTACGTTTTTTGCGTACTTTTCAATCCACTCAAGGTCGCTTTTGTAAGCCAGTTCTGCTTCAAGCATCCTTTTTCGTTGCTGAGCTTTGCCGATCGCTTCATTAGTAGCTACAAGCTGTCTTTCTGTTTGAATGGCTTCGGTTTTTACGCGATAAGTTCCGAATGCCAAAAATCCGACGATAAAGATACCGACGACTGTCACTAACCAATTCATGATGACTCCAATTCAAATTGAGTGATACAGGGGATTTCGAAGATAGGTTCGAGGGGTTCGTCCCAACAAGACTCGATTGTTCTTGTTGCGCTTCTTAGTTTTGCGGACCGCGATCTTGGATTCGAGGCCACTTCATTCACGGTTGGTTTGACGGCTTTTTTTCTACCCAAGTGGAAGCTTGGCGCCCGGTAAGTTTTTTCGACTGGAAGATGTCGTGAGGACGAATTTTCGATACCAGCACGATTTCTAAAAAATAGTTTTACGATCCTGTCTTCAATCGAGTGGAACGTTATGGCGATTAGTCGTCCACCATTTTCGAGAATGCGCTCAGCAGCAGTTAAGCCTTTGGAAATTTCTCTTAGCTCATCGTTGACCAGCATTCGGATGGCTTGAAATGTTCGCGTCGCTGGATGAATAGACGCTCCTTTTCTACCACCAACAGATTTTTCGATTGTGTCTGCTAGATCTTTCGTCGTTTTGAACGGTTGCCTGATCCTGCGTTCAACAATTGCTCTAACAATTTTCCGCGCATTGTTATCTTCGCCTAAAAGCGAAATCACCTGTAAGAGATCGTCAGGCGCAATTTGAGAAATAACTTCGGCCGCCGTTGGCCCGTGCTGACTCATTCTCATGTCAAGAGGGCCATCTCTCATAAATGAGAAACCACGATCTGCCTCATCAATCTGAAATGAAGACACTCCAAAGTCAAATATTACGCCGTGGACTCTTTCAACACCGGCCAAATGAACCAACGCATCTAAGTGACCAAACTTGCCGTGAACGGGAATCAGTCGAGAAGAATTTCGAGCATGTTTCGCAGCACGAAGAATGGCATCACGATCGCGATCGATTGCCACTACCTGGCAATCAACAGTATCTAAAATACGTTTTGTGTATCCGCCCCCACCATAAGTCGCATCTAAATAAATTTCGCCTTCTTTCGGATTTAGTGCAACGAGCATTTCTTCTACGAGGACTGGTTGATGTGCCATACTCAACGTCCTTCTATGCCTGGAGTTACATGTTGCGGGTTTGCTATAACCTCCTGGTACGGCCCTTCAAGAAGTCCAATTGTGTCCTCCTCTTTTGCGAGTTCCACCATTTCTTTGTCATAAATTTCATACGCCGCAGGCTCCCAGATCTGGAACTTATCTAGAGCGCCTACAAATAGCACTTGATCCACAACACCGGTATCTGCTATCCATTTTTCTGGTAATTTTATGCGGCCTGTATCATCAATTTTGAGATCGTATGCTCGAGACGCATAGGCGTTAATTAGTGCGCGTTTCTTTTTATTTCCGAACGAAGAGCGTAGAATGGTTTGTTTAGCAATATTAAGGTAGTCTTCAGTTCCTCCTTCTAAGCAAAGGTTTCCATCTATGTCAGGCCATAAGATCAACCGGCTTTGCCCCCCGAGAACACTCCGGAATGAGGGCGGAACGGACACTCGTCCTTTGGAATCTATGTTCACTTCGAAGTTTGAAACGAACATGGGGCTAGTCACCTTGTTAGGATGAAGTCAGGCACTCCAAGGGTTGAAATTGAATTTGGTAAAACATGGTTTACTATGGATTTGCATGGTAATCAATGGAATTTAATGGGAACAAAAAAATTACACATGGGAACATTTGTGGTATTTTATTAGTACAAAAATAGAACTCCATAGTCTTTTTCATACTTAAAACAAGAAAAAATCGAACACTTCTAATCAATTATCATATTGTTTTTTCTAGTTTTTTACTGTTTTGTTCACATTGTCTGGATAATTTGCAGCGGGTACATTAGAATTTTTCTAAGTTTTTGGGATTTCTTGGGATTTGAGGACAATTTTTTTCGCGCTGACCTTGCGCGAGGTTCAAAATTTGTGCGAATTATTGAGAGTTCGGACAATATTTGGATAATCGCCAAGCCAACACTATATAAACAGAACACCAACGACTGCTTCGGACCTTGAATCCGAATGGAGACGAGAATGCTTGCTACAAAAAACCTTCCCGCTGTTGTCGGGAACACAGACTTTATTAACCTTCCAAAAAGACCGGAAAATACCCGAGTGCTTGTCGCTATGTCGGGAGGTGTAGACTCGTCGGTTGTTGCAGCGATTTTGAGCGTACAAGGTTATGAAGTCGTCGGAGTCACACTCCAGCTTTACGATCATGGAGAGGCAGTTGCTAAGAAAGGCGCGTGTTGCTCGGGACAAGATATTCACGATGCCCGAAATGTCGCTGACGTTCTTGGTATCCCACATTATGTACTGGATTACGAAACGAGATTTCGAGAAAAAGTAATGGAAGAATTTGCCGACTCTTACCTAGCAGGCTCTACTCCAATTCCTTGCATTCGCTGTAACCAGACTGTAAAATTCTCCGATTTGCTTGCAACTGCAAAAGACCTCGGGGCTGATTGTATGGCAACAGGTCATTATATTCGGAGAAATGTCGGCGAGAAGACTGTCGAACTTCACCGAGCCGTTGATCTTACTAAAGACCAATCGTACTTTTTGTTCGCAACCACTCAAGAGCAACTAGATTATCTGCGATTTCCATTGGGTTCACTTCCCAAAACAGAGACTCGTCGTCTCGCACAAGAATTTGATCTTCCTGTGGCCGTTAAACCGGACAGTCAAGACATATGTTTTGTACCGGATGGTTCTTACGCTCGTGTTGTCGAAAAGTTGCGACCGGGCTCGGGCCGCAGCGGAAATATTGTTGATATAAATGGAAAGATTTTAGGTCAACATAATGGAGTCATTAATTTCACCGTCGGACAGAGACGCGGTTTAAGAATTGCGGCCGGGTATCCTCTCTACGTTATTCGAATTGATGCTCATGCGCGAGAAGTAATTGTCGGACCTCGCGAGGCTCTTTTGACAGCGTCTTTAAAAATGAACGAATTTAACTGGCTTGGCGATGTCAGGAAAATGAACTCAGATCGTTCCAAGATTCCGGTTTTGGCGAGGGTGCGATCGACCCGAGAGCCTTCCCCTGCCCTTCTTGAGTTAACTGGCGACACCCCTTCATTAACTTTTGAAACTCCCGAAGAGGGCGTTGCCTGCGGGCAAGCTTGCGTTCTCTATGATCCTTTTGGGAGAACTCGAGTTTTGGGTGGTGGTTTCATTTGCGAGACAAAGTCCGCGTTGTCATAATAGCAAATATATTTCTAAAGTTTATTTAAAACGTCTTGTAAATGGCCACTAGTCGCAATTCCCCACGTTCTCTTTCGACCTCAATCGTTGCAGTTGCCAGCGGAAAAGGAGGGGTTGGAAAGACATTTCTATCTATCACTCTGGCTTCAGCATTTTCACAAGCTAAGCAAAGAACGTTACTTGTGGACGGCGACATTGGACTAGCTAATGTTGACGTGCAACTCGGAATAATACCTTCTTCTGATTTGATGGCTGTCAATAAAGGTTGGATTGAACTGTCGGATGCAGTGGTTTCGATCGATGGAGGCGCAAGTCAATCTGGATTTGATGTCATCCCGGGACGATCCGGTTCGGGAGCGATGGCCGATCTTCCTCCAAGTGAGGTCAAAAAACTCACTAAAGACCTATCTGTCTTGGCACTCGAATATGATCAGATGATTATTGATTTGGGTGCAGGTATAGAGCAAAACTCTCTGCAAATAGCGAAAGCAGCCGATAAAGCTTTAATCGTTATCACAGATGAACCTACATCAATGACAGATGCTTACGCCTATATCAAAGTACTACGTAGCTTCGCAGATAATATTGAACCTATCATTTGTATCAATCAAGCTGACACTAGAGAAACCGGATACAAGACCTACCAAGCGATCGCACGTGCTTGTGAGACGTTTTTACATTTTTCACCGACTCTTGCAGGAGTCGTATTGTACGACACTAAAGTTCGAGAGGCTATCAGAAAACAGAAAACATTAGTCACACTCGAACCAAACGCGCAGCCCGTTCGTGACATAGTTGCAATAGCCCAAACTCTACTCGGAAATCCTAACGAAAGAAAGCGCCGAAAGAAGAAGTGACCTTCTAAATTTCGAACAACTAGCAAGACATTCCATAACTGACATCCTCAAATTGTTTGTCATAGTTGAGGACTATGATTTCGACTTTCCACCTACAATTTTCAGTTTTCTACTCTGTAATGTAGAAGTAATCTTTTGTTGCTGGACTAAAGTTCTAATTACTCTACGGTATGCGACAATTATAGAGACTAATCTGTTTTTGACATTTGGGCGGTTAAGTTGAAAGTTACATGAGGTTCAGTTCAGTCACAGTGCAATTGACGCGTCGGGGTCGCCAGCAGATAGGGCATTCAAGTAGTCGAGGCACAGTTTTGTTGCGATATCAGCATTCTGAAAATTCCTCTTGTTCTCGCGCTTAACGATTGGAAACGATGAATAAATGTATTCAACGTCGGTGGGTTCCGTGAGTCCGTATAGATAAAAGTACACGGCATCAAGTTTAGCTTTGAGTTTAACTCGCTGAAGCTCATCCCACTTAAATGGAGGATTCACCTGATCATCGTCCGAAGTATAGCCCATATCTTTTGCAAACGGAGCCATATTGTGAGCGGTGTAAGTTAGTTCCAACACGGTCTCTTTTACAACTTCACTAGCAGTTTTTGGTCCAAATGAGATGTCATTATATGAGTTACGTTCTACTACAGGTAATTGTTCTACAATGTACCAGTTCAATGCCGTCGCTTGAACCTTCTGGCGAACAGTATAGTCAAAAATGAGACTGTTGAAGTTTGCTAGGAGCAAAGCTAAGTCGCCAATTTCAGAAGGGTCCCCTTCCCAAAGCAGTAACTGAGCTGTATTGCCTACTCCGGAACGAGGGATCGCAGAAGCAATCATGGTCCTTATATCTGTTACTCGCCCCGTACTTCGAAAGGCCAAATACCAATCTGCGTTATTGACTGCACGTATCTGAGATTGGTTGACCCAAGAAACGTGCTTCGGAACAAATGACGGATCCTGTTTTTGCTTTGATGGGATCAACTCACTTAGGTTAGGATTCTTCAGATTTTTTTCGTTAATGTAGACCGAAGCCGCTCTGTGGTCATACTGGTTAAACATTCTGCCTACGTATAGGGGTAGCCATTTGCCGTTGGCACTGTCAAAAACGTTTTCTCCTATATGATAGGCTTTTTCTTTTTTTCTGAGTTCCTCTTCCGAACGAAACAACCCTGAATCATTGGTCATATGAAACATCGTAGTAAACCTAACCGGCCAAGCTTTGATTTCTTTGTTTTCGGCATGGACAACCAAGGGAACAGTTGTGTCATAAATTCTTGTCGCGAGTGCTGCATCTCGCTTTGTGCGAAATATCGGCAACGTGCAGGTATTTGGATTAAATTTTTGAAAATCACTGACTTTTAGCGCAATGGTAGTTTCATCATCTTCAATCTCAGAGACATCGTGAAGAAAGAAAGCACATTGGATTGGTTCGTCGCTGGGCTGTTTCGACAGAATTAGTGTGCAAAACTTAAATCGGCTATCAACGTCAGGGAAAAATCGTTGTTTCCCCTTCTCACGTCGACCATTCTCAAAATCATAGAACGTCCGAACTTGTCCATTTGTTGATACGGAGCGAAAGAATTTGGAGGCAGTCTTATCGTGGGCTATACCCGATGGAACAAGTAAACCGACACGGCCATCAGGTTTAACCAGTTTCATCGCCCGTTCTACAAACAAGGAATAAAGATTTACATCCCCTCCAGACAATAGGGGATACTCCCCGTTATCTCTAATCAGTTTTCTAAACGAATCGGAACGATTTGAAGCTTCCTTGTATTCTTGCGCTAAGGAATCATTGGATTTAACTAACTTCTTAATCATGGCTTTTCGATCGGAAGCCCGTGTTGCAAACGCAATATCGGACTGTCGTTCTGAGAACCATTCAACTTGCTCTAACTTCGTTCGATCCCAAGGCGGATTTCCCACTATCGCATCGAAACCTCCTACCAAATCTTCCTTGTCCCAATCGGTCCAGACACTTGGAAAAACCATCTGCCAATTTAAGAATCGCTCACGGTCAATGATTTTCCTGACCTCAGACAACGTCTTTTCAAATACAGCCGTATCCTTGCTACCGTTCTTGGCTTGTTCTTTACCATGAACGATATCCATCTGATCCCCAAAACGACTATCAAAAAATCCCTGCACCGAAGCAAGCGTGTCTTTATCTTTTAGGTCTATCCAGTCCAGAGCTTGTATAAAATTCATGATATCATTTAAGGGGGCAACCAGTTTTTCTGATTCTTCATACTTGTTGAATGACAGTCGCATGTCGGAGACTTCCGAATCCGGTATCATTTCGAGAGTTTCAAGAAGTTTGGTCGTTCCATAAAGCCTTTGCAACTGATCAGACCACATCAAAGGCGAGCCATATTTATCCGAGTTGGTTTGAGCAGTCGTCAGCCATAATCCAATCAAACTATCTCCACACTTCAAATGATGGTCGATAAATGATAACGGAGCACCAACGGTAAAAGTATGTAACCAAAGAGATACTTTCGCGAGCTCTACCGCCATAGGATTCTTATCGACACCATAGATACATCGCTTGAGTATAATCCGTCTCAATATCCGCCTATCGTCTAACTGATGGCCATCATACTCCCAACCACTATCGAACGCTAAGCAGATTATCTTTGTCCGTATATCGTCAATCTCTGCAATAATCGGTGATTTGTATTCTCCCCAATAGCCATGAACGAGGTTTTCAACTGTTGCGATGGCATCGCTTACCTCATCGGCTAAATAGTCAACAAGGCAAACCAAGAAGTGACCAGATCCCATCGCAGGATCACAAATCCTCATTTTTAGTATTGAAGACGTTAAGTCTATTCCTCTAATGTAAGCGCTTTTCTCCCTCGCCGCATGAGTTGAGGTCTTAAACTTATTAAATTTTTCTATAAATTCCTGCTTCTTCGCATCGATCAGAGGTTGAATCGTTTCTTTTATGACTAACTTCACCAAGTCTTCTGAAGTGTAGTAACTACCGGTATTTTTTCTAGAAAATGTACTTGGCCTTATAACGACTTCGTCGTCTACTCTATGGACATGATAATCCAGCAAACGTTCGTATATGGCCCCCAACTGCTGAACAGATAAATTCCTATAACTGATATAATCATAACCACTGTGCGTTTTCTCGAATGACAAAGCTTCTATAATTTTTGCCATCGTGTGATCAGTTATTGCTATTCTGGTTATTAATGTGTTGGCTTCACGATCAAATAAACCACCATTATACTGCGGAAGTCCGATCAAATCGTCGCCCTTGTCTAGCAGGTCGAATAGTAACGACACATGACTCCAAAACCGTGTCGCTGTTTGAGAATACGTATAGCGGTCATTGATACGTCCTCTTATCGCTTTTCGAACATTCTCACGCAAACTGTATAATTTATATTTCTCACTGCGAACCGGTAAGAGTTCACGATCTTCAGCATAAAGGATAAACAATAGCCGATAGAGAACAATCAAGGCTGAATCACGCACCTCGCTCAATGATGTTTTCGGTGACGCGTCTGCAATCGCTTTTACTAAAGACGGGAAAACTTCATTGAACACCTTGTCAGAAATGCTATTCCCAACTCTCTGCTCATAATAGCGACCTTCATCTAGAACTATTTCGTGATAGGTTTTGTCATCGATCGTCCGCGGGCTAAAGGACTCTTTCTTGAAAACAGTGTGAAAAACTTTTAGCCAATGGTGCGACTGCTCTTCATCAAGGAGGTGTTTTTGATGCTTGTACGACTTCAGTCGCAAAATACTCCCCAAATCGAGTTCGAAGAATTGCTCCGATATCGTCCGGGCACCATTATAATACAGTCGCCATTGGGTGCCATTTGTTAAAATACCCCACTTCAGTTTTCCATCTGTCTGAACATCGACACGTCGCATGTATCGTAGCATTTGCATCGCCGGCGAGATGATCATCGGAGCTTCGTGTATCTCTCGATCTATCGGGTGAGTCCATCTCTTAACCTCTAGAATGGCTACCCCATAGTTAAAACGTTGATAGTGATGTTCTTCTCTCTCAGCGGCAAGTCGCTTTTGTTGGTTAAGAAAAAGAAGACCATCCGGAACATCGGTTCGGCCAGATACCGCTAAGTTCTGCTCTCGAAGGACATCTTCCCAGCCTAGCAGTTTGAGGATCGGTAGAATTAACTTTTCTGTTGTTTGACGTTCGTTGGGATTCTTGTCTTTTAGGAAACTAGCGAATACCGAGCGTACATCCTTCCTAAACCTCGCTACCTCTAACTCCCCCGAACCTTCTATTAGGTTGGTCGTCTCCGTAAAAAAATTTGTGGAGAACAAACTTCCGTTGATGATGTCATCCTGCAACACGTGATGAACTCACTTATTTCGGTATCTACGCCGACTCAACACAATGATTTAAAATTTTGTCTAGCATACATTCTACTAAGAGCGCAAACACGAGAATTGATTCATAGTTTATGGAATCTTGGTCTTTACGAAAAGGGAAGACCGTCCTATGCCGTAAGTAACTTTTACCTACCAATAAAAGGGGAACTTCCTAGGCAACATGTAGTGACTTAAACATATTTAATCAAGCGTCCCGAATAGTTCTTTCAATTCTATTGGGGCAAGCGGCATTACGAATTGATAAAGTTCGTACGTTCAATCGATATGGAATCGTTTTGAAAATATCTATAGATTCGGCCTTAGTACAAGCGTTCGGAAAACTTTCTAAACCAGAAGTCGTCTATCGCTAACCGCTAGAAAGCCCGCGGTCGTTCTATCGTGTCGACGTGCAATCCACATTCAGACTTGTTTGAATTCACCCAACGACCAGACCGAATATCACTCGGATCATTGGTTACATCCGAACAAGGCCAGCAACCAACAGACATAAATCCTTGCGATCGCAACGGGTGTTTAGGCAGTTTTCGTGACGAGAAGAATCTGTCGATGTCATCTACGTTCCACGATATCAACGGATTCACTTTGTACTTACCATTGGAAAACTCAAATGCTGGCAAGGACAACCTTGCCCCGCCATGAAATCTCTTTCGACCCGTAATCCAAGCATCGTATCCTTCAAGAGCAGGTTCTAAGGGACGAACTTTTCGTAATGCACAACACGAATCCGCATCACGACTCCACAAACTGTTTTTTGGATCTAAAACTTTCTGTTCAGTCGCATTTGGCTCCACAACATTAACATTTGTTAAATTTAGTTTATCGATCAGTTCGTCGCGATATGCTATCGTTTGAGGGAAGTGCATCCCAGTATCCAAGAATACAATTGGAAAATCCGGAGAAATATCTCTCAACAATGCCAGCATTACAGCACTTTCAGTACCAAAACTCGAAAGATAAGTAATCTTGCCGGCCCACTCACGCACCAGCGCAACCCTTAAAATAGTTTGGGCTGATGCATCACGTAATTCCGAGTTTAACCGTGCTAAGCGGACATCACTGTCCTCTGACTCACGAACAAGAACATCAGTGTATGGCATCTACCCTACTCCCTGCTAAACGTTGATTGAAAATCGGAAACATTTTGTCCGCCGCGGGTTGATAGACATTCGAAAATGCCCCCAGAGCATTCTTGACGGCTGGCAAATCTAAATCACTAAGATCGAATGCATCAAACCCACTTCTCTGTAAATAATTAACTTGGTCAAGGCCAATATCGCCAACGGCCCGTAACTCCCCTGCGTATCCTAAGCGACGACGAAGAAGTTGAGCAACCGAAAACCCCCTACCATCGGAAAATTTTGGAAACAATACTTCGATTAGTCGAATGTTTTTGATCCAAGGAACCAATGTCAAAGGATCACACTCAACATCAAGCCTGACACCCCAGTTATCGCTCCTGGACACAACGAAATCCACACAGTCGAGAAATCTTTCTACCGCTAAAACGATTTTCCCAGTACTAGGAATTTCGTCCTCTTTATCGACAAACGCATATGAGTCTTCTACGAACTTTCCATTCTTAAATGTCCGCATAAACAGCCTCCTTAAACGGTGTATGCCCGACACGTTCGAGAACATCTATAAATTTTTCATCTGAACTAGATCGGTGATCCCGATAAGTCTCAATAACCCGTCGTAAAGCTTGTGGAACTTTCGCCGACTCAATAGCTGGCCCCGTAATCTGCCCGACTCTGGCGTACTCATCAGCTCGACCTCCAAGAGTGATCTGGTAGAACTCTTGCCCATTCCGATCTACACCCAAGATTCCAATATGCCCAACATGATGATGTCCACATGCGTTTATGCAACCAGAAATGTTTATGTGAAGTCGGCCTATATCTTGGGCATCCGCAAGTTCAGCAAACTCCGCATAAATTTCTTGCGAAAGCGGGATGCTTCTTGCGTTAGCGAGATTGCAGTAATCCAAACCAGGACAAACAATCATATCCGTGATCTGTCCTTCATTTGGTGTAGCAAGGTTGTGTTTCTCCAGTTCTTTATAAATTTCTGGAGTATCCTTTATAGCAACGTGAGCCAACACAATATTCTGTGCATGGGTAACCCGTATATCGTCACAACCGTATCTTTCTGCGATGCCCGCTATTACCTCCATTTGTCTATCCGTTGCATCTCCCGGAGCAACGTTTTGCGGCTTTAGGCTGATACTAATGGAAGTGTAGCCTTGTATCTTATGAGGATGCAGATTTGTATTTGCCCAAGCTTCAAACTCTATACCTTCGGCATTTACCATTTCGCCAGTTAAACTAGTTACCGTTCTTTCCGGTAAATCTGGTAACGAGAAGTATCGGTGTATGCGATCAATTTCCTCGCGAGGTAAATCTATTTTCTCAGAAGTTCTTTGAGACGCGTACTCTGCTTCCACTTGCTCACGAAAAGTTTCGCCCCCTAAAGACTCGACTAATATCTTTATGCGCGCCTTATACTTATTATCTCGCCTGCCAAATCTGTTATAGATTCTCATTATCGCTTCAAGATAATCTAGAATGTTCGCCTCCGAAACGAACGAACTAACTTCAACTGCCACTCTCGGAGTTCTACCTTGACCTCCCCCAACATAAACTTTGAATCCAATTTCGTTATTTCGTTTAACTAATCGCAATCCTATGTCGTGAACTTTGATAGCAGCTCTATCATGGCTCGCCGCAGTTACCGCTATTTTAAACTTTCGAGGAAGGAATCCAAACTCGGGATGTAGAGTTGACCACTGCCTGATAATTTCGCACCAAGGTCGCGGGTCGCAGACCTCATCAAGTGCCGCCCCAGCAAAATGATCGGTTGTAACGTTTCGAATGCAGTTGCCACTTGTTTGGATCGCATGCATTTCGACTTCCGCCAATAGACTCAGAACATCAGGTAAATCTTTCAATGCAATCCAATTAAACTGTATATTCTGCCGTGTCGTGAAATGCCCGTATCCACGATCATAGTCTCTTGCAATCCGTGCCAACATACGCAATTGACGTGAGTTTAACTGCCCATAAGGTATGGCCACTCTCAGCATATAAGCGTGAAGTTGCAGATACACTCCGTTCTGGAGCCGGAGTGGTTTGAACTTCTCTTCAGAAAGTTTGCCATTAAGCCTGCGTTCGACTTGACCGCGAAACTGCTCCACACGCTCCTTCACAAACGTTCTGTCGAATTCGTCGTACCGATACACGATTATTAGCTTTCCACTTTTTCCGAAGGAATATTCAACACATCTTCTGTGCGATCAATCCAGTCACGTATATGAGGATAAATTAGAAGATCAAAACCTCCTTCGTGGGCAACCCGCGTATAAGCTACTAAAGCTATATCCGCTAATGTAATCATGTCTCCGACAAACCATTTTGACTCTTGCAGTAGATCATCCATAAGACGCAGGGCTTGGTAGCCTTTTTCAAAGAGTTTTGGATCAATCTCATCTTCGGGTATCTTTTGAAAATGTTTTTGCCACCGTCGAACGGCTATAGCAGGTTCATGCGAGTACTGTTCCCAAAACAACCAACTTAACATTTTGGCTTTTTCAAAGGGTAATGACGGAATCAATGAACTTCCATATCCCTCGGCCAAGTAAACCATAATCGCATTTGACTGTGTTAACGTTCGACCATCAGGCCACTGTGCGACTGGAACCTGTCCCGATGGATTGAGACTCAGAAAATCGCTTGTTTGCGTTTCTCGTTCAAGAAGATCGACTTCCTTCCACTCATAGTTAATACCAACATAATCGGCTACCCATTTCGGTTTTAGGCAGTTTCCGCTATTGCTATTACCGTAAAGAGTAAAAAGGTTTACATCATACTTGGACATTACAACCCTCCCCTCTTCGAAAACTCTGGATGGGAGGTCGGTCCGTATGCCCGTATAGATTCTCTTAATCGCTCGCGTCCGATAATTTTTCCGTCAGACGAAACTTCCATAAAGTACGGATCCGTAACCCGCACTTCGTTTTCGGTTGCCTTCCTTAGCTGTTGTTCTGCTTCTTCTCCGACAAAAACTCCGACAGTGTCGACTGTATTTGACCAATCGCCTGAATTTGTCATCCATACCGTAGCACCCGTTGCTGTATCCCAGGCCGTGATGGCCTTTGGAGTGTCTGGTTTTAATTTTGGTCGCACTGAAGTCACGCTACTAGTTCCTTCTTCAGAGGAACTGACGTGGCTAACCGCTCAATATTTACATTTGACTCTGCCGCAACGGCTCCAATAATTATTAATGCTGGGCCGCCAATGCTTGCTCTATCTATCGTGTCAGTGAGTGAGAATAAGTGACAACGTAATACGCGTTCATCCTTGCAAGTTCCATTTTCTATAATCGCTATAGGTGTAGTTGGCATACAGCCCGCTCTTAGCAATCGTTCTGCAATGATGCTTGAATTTGCAACCCCCATAAAGATGACAACTGTTTGGTTTGGCCGTGCCAAATCTTGCCAATCCACATCCGGAATATCTCCGTTCCCCGCGTGTCCGGTGATAAAAGTCAGTTTTTGAGATAGATTCCTGTGGGTTAATGAAATTCCTGCAGAAGCGGCACATCCAAGGGCAGCGGAAATTCCAGGAACAACGTGAACCTCCACTGCCGCTTTTTTAAGTGCATCTAACTCCTCTCCACCTCGTCCAAAAATGAATGGGTCTCCCCCTTTCAAACGTACGACTCTCATACCAGCCCGAGCAGACTCAATCAGCAAATTATTGATTTTTTCTTGTGCGACACTTTCAGCGTTTCTTGATTTACCTACTTGGACACGATCTGCATCTCTGCGAATTAAGCTGACAATTTCTTCACTTACCAATCTGTCGTAATAGACAATGTCGGCCTCTTGTATCAGTCGGAGTGCCTTCAGAGTGAGTAACTCGGGATCTCCCGGACCTGCTCCAACTATATGAACAACACCCTTATTTCCGCCGAACTTAGAGAACTGAGACAAAGTACTCAGAAATAGAGCTTTTGCACTCTCTTTTTCCCCAGCATAAACTTTTTCTGCGACCGCACCATTCAGCACATCTTCCCAAAAATTCCTTCGAGAAACAGAGTCCGGAAGTGATTGGCTGACATACTCTCTCATTTCACCCGCTAGTTCGCACAGGTCACCAATATGTGAGGGGATAATGGCTTCGAGTTTACTTCGAACCGACTTAGCCAGGACTGGGGCGGTTCCATTTGTAGCGATTCCTGCCACCAAGTTTCCACGATCCAGAATTGATGGAATCGTGAAATCAGAGCGTTCTGCGTCATCTACAGTATTAATCGGTACCCCAACGTGTCGAGCTAATGTGTAAGCATTTTGTTTATGATTGAGTTCGCGACACGCAATAATGGCAAACAAAGATCGTTTAAGAACTGATATCGCTTTATCATAATTTACAAATTCTATCCGATCACCGAATTCAGATTTAAAATTGGTATCTATTTTTCCAATAGGAATAACTGTTATATTAGCAGGAGTCTTGGCAAGTAGACGAACCTTACGACTTGCTTCCTCGCCGCCGCCAAATACTACCACATTGGTATGTTCCATTCGAAAAAATGCAGGAAACTGATGCACAGTCTAATCCTAAAGAAAAAATGTCTTATTCCATTATTGGGGCTTGACGGTTAAATCTCAACCACCTAAGTCTAAGATTTGAATTTAGAAAAACTAAACTATGACGGAATTATTTGATCGCCTTCCTCCGCTCAACGCATTGCGGACATTTGAAGCTGCTGCAAGACTGATGTCTTTTACGCAAGCTGCCGATGAGCTCCACATATCGCCCGGAGCTGTCTCTCAGCAAATTCGGATTTTGGAAACATTTGCAGGCACCCCCCTGTTTAAGCGGACCGGACGAGCTGTACGACTTACCGATACGGGAAAAGCAGTAACTCCTCTCGTAAAAGATATCTTTGAAAAAGTCGCTGAATCGGGCAGAATTATGCAAGCTCCTTCAAGAAAAGGAAGAGTAATGGTTTCTGCTGCCCCTTCCTTCGCAGCAAAGTGGTTGGCTCCTAGGTTGAATGCTTTTCACCAGGAATATGACGAGATCGAAGCGTGGATTTCGGCTGACATGATGTTAACTGATTTCAATACAGCTGATGCGGACTTTGCTATTCGTTATGGTGGTGGGAGTTACGAGGGTATGAAAACAGAGAAACTCATGGACGAAACAATTTTACCCGTATGCTCTCCGAAATTACAGAACGGAGACTTTCCTCTTCGAAATCCTCAAGATCTGACACATCACACTTTGATACACGATGACAGTTCCGACATTGACGATACGTGTCCAGATTGGGGAAGTTGGCTACGCGCTCGAGGAGTAGAGGGTATAAACTCACATCGCGGACCGAGGTTCAATCAAGGCATGTTGGTAATTGAGTCGGCAGCGTCGGGGCAAGGTGTCGCTCTGGCTAAGCGAGCAATTGCGGATTCTGATCTATCGTCTGGACGATTGATTGCCCCTTTTGCTGATGGCACAACGGATATAGATTTTGGATACTGGTTGGTTTGGCCAAAGGGTCGGCATCAGTCTAAAGAGGTCAGAACATTCATTAAGTGGTTGAAAATCGAAGCTCAGAAGGATCAAATAGTTGGTGTTTAGAAATTTCTCTGAACGAGTTTGTCTTTTTCCATCAACAAGTTGACAATGTGGAAATTCAAAAGACTCTGCGTTTCTTTACAACATTCAGTTATTCCACATCTTCTCGATCGGCACGATCCACATATCATTGTCTAATCGACCAGTGACATCGCCTGCATATAGCAAAATTCCGACAAACGGTCGGTTTTTCGCAAACTTGTTTTTAAACCATCTAAGATGTTTGAAGTCTTGTATCACCGCTCTTGTCGAAGCCTTTACCTTAATACCTATGATGCCTCCATCCTCGTGTTCAATGATGAAATCTATCGCTCGGTCGTCTCCATCGCGGTAATGAAACATTTCGAATTCGTGATCTGTCACATCAATGAGGGAGTTAAGTTCTGAATACACGAACATCTCGAATAATTTACCGAGTGCCAAGTGATTATCACGTATAGTTCTCTTTCTCCAATTGAGCAATGACGACGTTAGGCCGCTATCCGGCATGAAAATTCGTGGTTTCTTACGTGTTCGTCTGTAGTCTGTCGATGTCCATTGCTCTAGGTAGTCAATCAGGTACATCGATTCCAGTATATTCAAGTAAGAATCCAAAGTATCACGAGAAATTGAGTGGTTTGATGCCAGCTGCTTACGAATTGTGTCTTTAGTAAATACGTGACTAGCGAGACTGGCAATAACCGTAGTTAAATTTCGCATAACACGTCTTCTTCGGATTTGAGTGATATCCCGCAGATCCCTATCTAGAACCGAATCTGTGTAATCTGATGCCCAACTACTTCGTTCGCGCTCGTTTTGCCTAAACGGCTCTGGGTAACCACCTCGTAACGCAATATCAATGTATTGATCCCGCGAGAACGTGGCTTCATTTGTCGAAAACTTTTGATCTAGAGCATCATAGAGAAATTTGGGTTCCGCTCCTTCTATTTCCCCTTGCGAAAGAGGACGAAGTCTGACTTTGGTTATTCGCCCGGCCAGCGATTCTCGAATGGTCGGAATCTGATGCATGTTGGCCGACCCAGTCAACAAGAATCTCCCGTATCTTTGATCCCGATCGACAACTCTTTTGATCGCAAGAATTAGCTCTGGAACCTTCTGAACCTCGTCAACTATCAAGGTTTGCTTATTGTGTTCAACCGTTGAAATCGGATCAAATTTCACCTTTTCCAATATTGATTCGTCATCTAAATCCAAATACTCGACATTGCGCCCATTAAATCCACGAACCAGCGTCGATTTACCGACTTGGCGAGGGCCAGACAAATAAACAATGCGTCTTCTGTTTAGCGCTCTCTCAATCCCCTTTGACTGCCAACGATGATACTTCATCTGATATATCCTCTAACAAAACCTGAATGACTTTTATCAATTCCGGTTCGTGCAATAATTTAAAACAGGCAAGTTTTCTAAATCGACATGCGCTATTCGAAAAAGATTAAGCGCCCGATTTCATCAATATATTTTCTCACTTTTTTGAATAACAATAGTATACCCCTTTTAGCACATAAGCAACTAATTATAGATATATAAAGACGTTAAAATGCCTATTTATATCTCCATATTTTGTTTAATAAAAAGGTCATCTATGTGTCTAGTATAGAATCTGTGTTATGTCTATTTCAGTATTCATCAAAATGTCTGTTTAAGTATATACTTTTTGTATAACTACAATATAGCCAAATTGTCTAGCAATTTATCCGCGGTATGTTAAGTAGAGCTTTCGACCGCCAAAATGTCTAATTATTTACCGACTTTCTGTATAGTTTGTAAATCGTTAAGGTACCCAATAACAAACTGTCTTTTTGTGCGAAATACTTATCTACAAATCGTCTAATAATGCTTCCTCATTATTCTTATTAACTTTTTCTACTAAATACCAAATACTGGCATCACATTTTGTCTAATAACACGTCGGCATTATGTCTAGTAAAAATTTCGGCAAAGTGTCGAATAAAGGTTATGGGTTTTGATATCACGAGAAGCTGGAAAATCAAGCTACCAAATTTAATCTAGCCATTTGTGAAGATTTTTATCAACATTTCTTGGAGAGAATAAGTGGAGATTGTATCAATTTTTCAAGTTGGAAACTCTATCTATAGATGCTACTTCTTGGTCTTCCAACATCTCGTTCATCATAAATCTTCCGCTATCAATATCACCAAGACAGTTTCAGTCCTGCGGATATACCACTCGAGTTCCTAGAGTTGTCTCTACCATCAATAGACGTGCTGAAGTTGGCTTGGGCAAAGAGTGAGGTATTGTCAGCAACTTGAGATGAAATCCCTGCCTTTATCTCTGCTAGCATTGCACTCGTTTTATCCAAGAAAGTCTCATTGCCAACCCGGGTAAACCATTGGTCGGGCGTGTCGGCGATAAGGTTTCCAGTTGCATACCAAGAGACTTTGTCTTGATTATACTCAGCGTGGATTCCAGCGCGAACAGTAAAGCCGTCTTCCATATGTAGATTAAAGTCGCCAGCAGTCGTCTCGATGTTACCCAAACCAACATGTCCCCACGAAAGTTGTGTTTGAGCATAGATATCAATATTGTCTAGACTTGCAACGAGATGGCCAAACTCAGTACTCAGATAAACCGCTGTTGACGCGTCGGCATCCACTAAATCCGGTAGGATACTTGTATCTAGATTTGTTGTTATTCGATTAACTTGTAACTGCACGTCGGCGAAGTGGCCTGCCTTTCCGAACCAAGTCGCAGTACCTCCAATACCGAAGCCAGATGCTTCAAGAGTACCGGAAATCGTTTCGAGATTGATCGTCGATTCAACGTTATGACTCGAAACATTGACTCCGACCGTCCAAACTCCGTTATCGTCTTCAAACAAATTCAAGTCAGCACCCACTTGAAATCCTAGTGTCGTATTGTCATAAGACCCATTTGTAACGTTCGATTTACTGTACTCGTTACTTCGACTGTTTGTCCTCATCCAAAATCTGGGTTGGGAGTTTCCGGCAAGTCTTTGTCGATCAACTACACCGAGACGTTGGTACATACTCGGAGCTCGGGCGAACCCATCAAAGAGGGCAATTGGCGTAGACAATAATAAAGAGCCGACAATCGATGTTCCGTTAATCTGATAGGAATTACTGGCACTATCAAAATTCAATCGGTACAGATAACCGGCCGATAAAAATTGATCATTGCCTGCCAATGCAAAGGTAGAGGCGTTCGAATCACCATTAACTGTTGCAATCGTGATCGAGTTCGCACGTGCCGTTGCATTATCAGGTGTAATATCAGCGATGGCTATTGTCGTCGTACCTGTTGCATTACCGGAAACAGTAATTGAATCTGACCGGCCAGCGGCAAAGTTCACGTCAATTCTAAGAGTTCCCCCACCAACGAGGTTTCCATTCACGACAAACGAGTCATCAGGTTGGTTGTCCTGCATTGACAACGTGCCTTTTAAGTCCACTTCATTAGTATCAACCGTTATCGATCCATTAACCGATACAGTCGAACCAGAGGCAAAACTAATTCGCTCCCAGTTGACGAAACGACTGGTGTTTAGAGAACTACTCCCTGAAGCAAAGGTCAATACGTCAACGGAACGATCCGTTCCTTGATCTTCACCGCCATCAAGCCTAGCTGTTCTTAACGTTCCTCCAGATATCCTAAGCGAGTCGGTTCCGCCTCCCAACTCAATTATGCCTGATATTGTCGCTCCTTGATTTAGCGTGATCGCTGTATCACTGTTACCATCTGTGATTGCTGTTCCTCCTTGTGAGCTAATCACCGCTCCGCTATTGAGAACAATCGTCGTAGAACCACTTCTCGTTTTTGTGTAAATTCCGGCTCCGTTCATGCCGCCTGTAACGGCATCGGATACTACGACGGAGATATTTCCTGTTCCTGTATGGTCAACTGAAATGGCATGGTTTCCGTCAGCGGAACTTGATATTGCACCGCCAGTATTGACAGAAACTGTTCCGTTCCCACTATGAGAAACACGTATACCGCCCTTGGCTCCGCTGATTGAGCCTCTTGCTGTTACACTTATATTGGAAACATTTCTGTTGCTTGTAACGTTGACCCCATACTCAGTAGTTCCAATGATAGTTCCCGTCGTGTTCACGGAAATATCACCCGTTCCCGTATGCATCGCTAAAATTCCATTGGTCTGCCCTGTGACAGCATTTGCAGAAATCCTAGTAGACCCTCTTCCACCATTGCTCGCATGTATACCGGCTTGAGTTTGACCGATCACTGTCGCGTTAGATGAAATTTGAATATTCGTGAACGTTAAACTAGCGACTTGTGCATGGATACCATTATGGTTACCAGTGACATTTCCGGAAGTGTTCACTGTTACGTTTCCAGAACCCATAACTCGAATGGCACTTGCTCCTTGGCTAATCAACACACCAGATGTTGTAACTGTGATTGTTCCTGTACTCGCATTGACAGCGTGGATTGCCTCTTGTCCAGCCGAGATCGCTCTTGCTTGAACCGAGACACTAGTCCCGCTTCCCATTGCCATGATTGCTGTTCCTGAAGAATCACTAGCGGTAACGGTGGCACCGGCGTTGACGGACACACTCCCTGAACTCATGGCTTTTATAGCGGTACTTCCACTACTACTCACAGCACCCGTCGTCCTGACTGACACTGTGCCGGTGCTAGAGTTGACAGCGACAATGCCCTCACTACCAGCCGATAGAGCGGCGGCTCGAACGTTGACACTTGAGCCGTTCCCTGTTGCCATGATCGCAGTTCCAGAAGCATCGCTTGCCGTCACACTTGCGCCAGTATTTATATCAACGTTCCCCGAACTGATAACCTTAATAGCAGTGCTACCGCTAGTCGTTACTTCGCCGGTTGTTGTAACGGAAACTGTTCCCGTGCTTGAGTTTTCTGCGACGATCGCTCCACTCCCTCCATTAGTGGCTCCTGCTCGAACGGATACGCTTGACCCGTTTCCTTTAGCTACTATTGCTGTTGCCCTAGTATGAGCGGCGGTAACATCGCTCACTGAAAGAGAAACATTTCCGCTTCCCGTAGACACAGCTTGGATCGCTGCCCCTGAACCTTGTAATGTTGCTGTTCCTGTCAGCGTTATTGTTGTATTTCCAGATCCTGAGGTGTTGGAGTGAATTACGCCGGTCGCAGAGCCTGTTGCATTTAATGTATTTCCGCTTGCATCTTGAGTGAACGTTATATTTTTTCGTCCTGACAGAGCAAAGGCTGTGTATTGAGAAACATTTACGGTAGCCGAGCGATTCAAGGTTGCCGTAACGTCATTATCTCCAGACGCTATAAGATTCTCTTGTGCATCAATTGCACCCGAGCAGGAGTAATTGAGTCCGCCTGCAGAGATATCGCAATAGGTGGTACCGACTTCGCCTGTTAGAACATACGTCTTAGACGAAGCATTAAAACTCAACGTGTATAGATAGTTCGCTGAACGAATGGTTTTGCCTAATCCCAGACTTACCGAATTAGCGGTTGCTGTTCCTGTGACCGAAACGACTGTGATTGGATTTTCCGTTCTGTTGGTATTGTTCGACGGAGTTACGTCGTTGATTTCGACAGTTATTGTCCCCGACAAGTTTCCGCTAACAGAAAAAGTATCAACGCTTCCGGTAGCAAAATTCGCATCAATGGAGAGTATGCCTGTTCCGGAAAGTGTTCCCGTCAACTCTAACTCATCACCAGGTGTACCGTCTCTCAAAGATATAGTCCCAGCAATATTAAACTGCGTCGCGCTTAAACTATTTGTTCCATCAAAAGCGATCGTGCTTCCAGAACGAACGTTTACTCTCTCCCAATTGCTTAATGTGACACCGGTAAGATTTGTTGTTCCCGACGCAAAGTTAATAACATCAACCGACGTATCTGTTCCTCCGTCTAGTGTTACACTCGCGGCAAGAGACCCTCCGGATAATGTCAGGACATCAACACCGCCGCCTAACGCTATATTCGCTCCAATCGTTGCCCCCGAATTTACGGTAAGGGTCGAATTTCCTTCGTCGTTCCGAATAGCCGTTCCACCGGTCGCCGTCACTGTTCCGCTATTGAGAGTAACGTTGGTTGTTCCTCCGTCGGTATGAGTGTCTATCCCTGCTTTACCGTTAGCTCCCGTGACGTTTGCGCCAACAACGATTGATATAGAACCAGTTTGTGCAGTGACATCAATTCCATCCTCTGAACGTCCGGTAACGGCCCCTGAGATATTCACAGTTGTATTAGCACTGCTTTGATTATCAACGAGGATTCCGTTACTGCCTTGTACAGTTCCAGAACTTCCGATAGACACATTAACAGCGCCTGCTCCGGACTTATTGTAGATCAGTATTCCGGCATCGGTATCGCCTGAGCCGTTACCCGTGACCGCTCCATTCAGAGTCGCGGCTAATGTTCCGGTACCTAGCCCCCTTATTTCAATGCCTTCGTCATCACCTGTGACGACAGTTGTCGTAACCGCAATATTTCCTGTGCCTTCACCGACGGCTCTTATCCCGTCTTTAGCCGATCCCGACTGGTTAGATACCTCTCCGGTAACATTAATCGAGAGATTTCCTGAGGTCTTATTCGTAGCAATGATCCCATACTCTTTGCCAGATACATCACCTGTCGCTGTTAAAGCGAGGTTGCCTTGACTGTTTTTGTATAGAGAGATTCCATTGCCATTCGTTCCTGTTACATCTCCAGAGACCAAGACCGTCGCGCTACTTGCCCCCGAATGTTTGTTTACAACTTTAAGTCCGTCAACACTTCCTGTTATCGTTCCCGAGGTGCTGACTGCTAATGATCCGTTTTTGTTGTAGGCGTAGATAGCATGGCCGCTATTGCCCGTAACGGCTGCCGACGTTGTTACAGAGACTGTACCGGCTTGATCACCTTTATGAGCAACAGTTATGCCATGGGCGCTTCCGGTAACGGCTCCTTTTGTTGTGATCGTTATATTTCCTCCTCCGCTACCGGTGTTACTTGCATCAATTCCGTCGTCTCCTCCCGTTACCGACATGACACTGATCGAGATAGTACCGGTGCTATTACTTTGCTTCACATAAACACCGTCTTTCTCTTCTCCCGCTATAGACCCAGAGACTACGACCGAGATTGCTCCATCAGTTGCCGCGGATACTTTGATACCGTAGGTGTCAGCCGAAATGTTTCCACTGGCAGAAACTGTGATATCGCTACTACTTTTGCTGTAAACATCAATTCCGGCTCCGCTACTACTTGAGATTGTTTGAGTAACGGCAACCGAAACAGATCCTGTCGTTCCCATGTTTTTGGCAACAACTCCAGCTTTGCCGCCAACTAATGTAGCAGCTGTGATCGAAATATTACCCCCATTCGCGGAAGCTTCAATAGCCGTTCCTGAGGTATGATTGGCAGTAACATCAGCGGTAGAAATCGTTACATTACCTGTTCCTGTAGTTGTCGCTTTGATTGCAGTACCACTTGACGAGAGCGAGGCCGTATTGGTGAGCGTTATCGCGATATTGCCATTAGCAATTGTGTTAGCATGAATCAAGCCGGTTGCCGATCCCGAACCAGATATCTGATTTCCGCTAGCCTCCTGCGTAAACGATAAGTTACCTCTTCCCGACAAATAGAATGCTAGGCCCGACTGAACATTTACCGTCGCTGAGTTATCTAAAGTTGTTGTGACGTTGTTGTTGGAGAATGCAACCATATACTCTGAGGCACTTATTGTTCCATCACAAGTGAATTGACCGGTCACCGTCGTCGATTCAGCACATTCCGTGGCCCCAGGACGGGTTATGATTGAATAAGATTTGCTAGTGGAATTGAAGGAAAGTTGAAAAATTCGTCCGCTAATTCCGACTGGACCGCTTTCTATTGATATCGCCGATTCAGTAACTGTTCCGGAGACGATAAAAACTGCAATCGGACTTGTCGTAACCGTCGTAGCATTGGCAGGAGTTACATTGTTAACTTTGATAACATGCTGACCAGTGACATTCCCTCCGACGGTAATTGTATCGGTTGCTCCGGATTGGAAATTAACATCAATGTAGAAAATCCCGCCGGTTGTGGCCGTTGGACCGCTCAAATTCCCGCCTACGTTTAACGCATCGCCCGTTGCGTCGTCTTTTAAGGAAGCCGTTCCATCTAAGGTTAACGCTATGCCGGTCAGGATCGTGTTGTTATTAAAAGTTAAAGTGCCAGAAGCGCCGACAGTTATGTTTTCCCAGAGAATGAACTTTGTTGCGTCCCAAGCTGTCGAACCTGCATTAAATACAATCGTATCGTTTTCGGGAGTGGTGCCTGTATTTGTTCCTCCACTGAATATCGCGCTACTATCTCGTGTTGCACCGCTAAGAGTAAGAGTATCAGCGCCAGCATTGAGAGAAACATTTCCTGAAATTACAGCTCCCGAATAAAGGATAACATTCGAGTCGCCTTCGTCGTTAAAGATAGCTTCTGATCTTCCGCTAATTGTTCCACTATGGATTTTTATGGTCGAGGATCCACCGTTTGTGACCGTGGCAATCGCGATACCTGCAACGCGACTAACGCTAGAAACATTCCCAGAAACAGAAATGCTTATATTGCCTGCACCGCTCGCTCGTGCCTCAATTCCATATCGACCCGCAATTACTGAAGAGGTTGTACTGATCGTTATGTTACCGCTTTTACTGTACGCATAGATTCCTTTTCCGCTCGACGCTGTGATGGCCCCAGAGGTATTTATTGTTACATTGCCAGTGTCGCTCGTAAGTTTTGCAAAAATGGCATTTAAGCCCGCAGAAACCGAGTTTGCACTGACAGAGAGACTTGCTCCGGCCCCTTGAACATGTATCGCATTGCCGGACGCATGACTTGCCGTGACGTTGCCAGCAGAAACGGACACATTACCCGTTCCAGAGGAATACGCCCGCACCGCTGTTCCAGAGCCTTGTAGATTGGCCGTTCCCGTCAATGTGACGTTCACTGCACCATTTCCAGTTGTCGCCGCATCTATAGCGCCTGAAGCATTTCCAGTGGCGTTAATTGATCCTCCGTTGGCCACTTGCGTGAACGTGACGGCGGCACTCCCGACAATGCTAATAGCTTTGAACGACGAAACCGTTACCGTTGCCCCGCTTGCCAGCGTTGCCGAAATGTTTGTGTTGCCTGTTTTTGAAATGTACTCAGGTGTCGAAATAGTTCCCGCGCAACTGAACACTCCCGTTACCGAGCTCGATTCCGTACATCGAAGGACAGAGCGAGCCGAATTAAGCTCAATGTGCCGATTACTAGTTACGGTGATCGTATATTTGTATCCGCCCGCAAGAAACTCGTTGTTCTCTAACGAGAATACAGAGGCGTTTTGACCGGTTCCGGTTAACGATAGGATTCTAACTTTTGTATCAACAACATGTTGGGAACCACTTGGCGTTACATCATTCAATCTGATTTTGATGTTGCCAGTTACCGTTCCCGATACGACAACCCGGTCGGAGGTTTTGGTAACGAAATTGACATCAACGTGGATCACACCACTACCAGAGAGATTTCCCGCTATATCGAGATGGTCGCCAACAGTTCCGTCTTGAAGAGATAGAACGCCATCAACGACAACACTATCAAATCCCAAATCTTGGCCACTACCCGTTCCTTTACCAAGGAACTTAGCGGTTCCGCTTGAGCTTATTTTTAGAGTTTCCCAATTGGTGAAATTGGTGGCTGTTACTGTCCAACTTCCGGAATTAAAGTTTAGAACATCGTTATCGTTCGTATGACTTCCGCCATCTATTTTCTGAGATGCGCCCAACGTATAACTTCCACCATTGAACTTTATTTCGTCGTTGCCTTCTCCGAGTTTGACAAAGCCGATCATACTAGCGCCAGAGTTGACGGTAACAGTCGTGGCGATTCGTGCGGCAGCTTGGTTCTTGGTAACGACTATCGCTCCCTTACCAGTCGTTCCTATGACCGAACCGCTATTCAGGACGACCGTAGCCGTTGGAGAGGCCGTTGAAGACGAATTCGTATTGTCAATTTTTATTGCCGCGATGTCTTTGCTTGTTGAAGACCCCGTTGCTTTCACCGCTCCTGCCGTAGTTATGCTAACTGGGCCGTTGTTGGAGTCGATATTGATGGCGTAATATCCACTACTAGTTACGTTCTTTGTCGACACAGTTACACGACCACCGACATTTCCTTTTGATCGGATTACTCCTAAGGCCCCGGTATTAGTGTTACTTATATCCCCCGTAGTCGTTATCGTAACGACATTTGTCGTTGAAGAACTAGTCGTTTGAAAGGTCTGAATTGTTCCAGAGGTGTGTTCTCCAGTCATAGCTCCTGTAACTGAGATCGTCACGTTGCCAGAGTGATCTAAGTAAACTGCCTTTGAACGGGCGTTAATAGTCCCCGAAGTGTTAACTGTTACATTTTTTCCGGCGAGGTCAATTGCGGTTAATCCCGTTCCTTCCGTTCGCGCACTGAAAGAATTTATACTTACATTTATGTCTCCGTTTGTTGTTATTGAGCCAAGTTGTTTAGCTGTTACAGTCCCCGTTGACGTCAAAGTAATACTGCGGTTCCCAAAAATTGAATTTACCGAAATCAATTTCTCACGAACAGAGGCAGAACCTACCGAAACAGTGATTGGATTGCTACCTGTACCAGTACTTGCAACTAAAATCCCATCAGCGCTTGTACCTGAACCAGTGTGATCGATCCGCCCAACGTTTGCAGATATCGTGGCATCTTTGACAGTAAATAGAATGGCCCTCGAAGTATTGTTTGAAACCGAAATAGAACTGACATTGATGTTTATTACCGATGAAACAGTTACCGAACTTGTATTAGCCTCATCATTGTTGACAGAAATTCCGTGTTTTCCAGATGCGGTGATGTCTCCTGCGGTGATCGAAACGTTGCCCTTGCTTCTCGTCCAAATCCCCCCGCCGCCGGCCGTTATATTCGCCGTGCTAATAGTGATGTTGGTGGCTAGGGTTTGTGCATTTGCCGCAATTGCCGAGGCGCGAGTTGCACGAATTGCATAGCTGGAGGAACTTGTTACTGAGATATTACCAGTGACTGATATCGTGATCGGAGAATTTCCCGCATCAACGTAATCGTTGGATCCATATACATTAAATGCTTCGATTGCTATTGGCACATCTGCCGTTGCCGCAATATCTTGCCCGCTCACTGCTTGTCTGAAATTTACACTTGCTGCTCCTACAGAACCTATTCGAAAAATTGCGCTTGTTCCCGTTGCAACACTGACAGATGTCGATGCACTTAATTCTACGATTACATGACCTGCACCTCCTCCCCAAACATAACCAATAGTTTGATTGCTTGCAGAAAGGCTAGCTCCAGAACAAACAGTTTTTCGGGTTCTAGTAGAGCTATCATCCGAGGTCGTACAACTTTGCGAATATACTTCGCCGCCAATCAAACTTGTTGTTATAATCGTTCCAAGGGCTAATGCAGAAACAGAAACTTTCAATGACCGCTTCAAAGTCGGTGCGAAGCTAAACACCTCACCAGCAAATCGACACAACCTTCCACCAACCGACCGGTCAGGTTTGCTTTCTTTATCGGAATCTAACGCTCTAAGGGAACTCGCATGTGGGGGGGGGTATTCATGCCTTCACCACTCCTATAATAAAACAATTTTGGATACTTCATTTGCCTCTAACGCAGTTAGCAGAGTGTCGAAAAGTACGACAAATATATCGTGCACCCAAGCTAACTATAGCATAGAAATTTTTTTCGGGGGGGGGGTAGAAAAAAGTAGCAAATTTCCATTAACTTCTAGGCTTCCAACACATAAAAACTTTGCATTATTTCAAACTGGTCAAAGTTCCGTGAAATCAGATCAAACTTCCTAACAACTGGGCCAATTTCGATTATACGGAGTTCTTGTCTATCCTACAAAATACTTGGCTAAGAAAATTTACCCGAGATCTGAAATTTTAAGGAATCACTGTAGTTCGTCCGTTGATCTTCATGACGATACAAGCTTTAAGAGAAGTTCAGAAAGACAGTTCAGGGCGTAGCAACTTGCTAGTCAAACAAAATTAGATACAGAGCATTTCTTCGATATTGGCTCGAATAGGGTATAATAAACTTGTTTCTGTTCTATTTCCAAAAATTTGTGGATTGTTTGTTGCTAGGAGTTGTCTGTGAAACTACCAAAGAAAGTCCAAAAAGCGATTAAGAAAATCGTCTTGGATGACTATGACCATCAGGGGGCGGTTAGTGACGTGGATTCATTTCTCACTTATGACCACTACGGTGATGAGTGCATTGCAGTTCAGCTAGTTGTGGAACCAGAAGCGTCTCCCCAAAAAGTAGCAAAAGTGATGTTCCACATTCAGACACCGATCATTCGCTACTTATCAAATAGCAAGATAGATTTGTGTCCCTTTATTGAAGTTAGAGGGTTTAAAGCCTGATTCGACCATAAAAATTTTGGAAATTGCTAAGCTTCTATGTGACGAAAATAATGGATCGCACGAATACTTACGATTTTCTTTAATTTGCTCGTACTGCGCAATTTTTCACTGTCTCTGTCGGATGTGTGCCGATGCTCTCGCGGGAGTTGATTAAGTGAAAGGAGGGACAATTCGTGGAGGGATAGAGGTTTACAGACTTCTAGGTCACGCTAATGCGCGAGAAGCCTGTAGAAAAATCAAAACGAGATTCAACACTCCTGATGTTGTAGATTGCGCCAACGGATTTAACATCCTTCAGAAAGCTAGAGAAGCCGCTAACTATGCCCCTGATGGTGTTACCAACGTTGCACAAGTTTCTACAATGATAGGTTTTGCAGAAAATTGCATAGATAGTGACGCTAATCTTTCTGATGAACAAACTGTAGACTTTGCTATATTTTTGTTGATGAAAGGAAAAGGGGTAAACGATTCTCGAGAGAGATGGTTGAAGAAGCAATCAAATGAGTTATTCGTTAGTTTAAACTTGTCTGACGACCAGTCCGAAATATAATCTGGCGAACTTGCATGAGTCCGAAAAATTTATGTTGTTTCGATCGCTACGATAAATCGTAATCTGTCACCTCTTCCGGAGCCGACTGGATTTCTCTTCTGACTGAATAAGTCGTCGTGGCGTTGCCATGTAATATCTGTCCCATATTTGTTCTCTCCAAGAGTTAAAATAGTTTGGCATTTTACCACATGTGCCCCGGACTGAACATGTAACGAATGGCGGGAAGCCAAATAGAGCAAGAAAAAGTTAGAGTTTTCAGCAATGACAAGCCAGTTAGCGAACAAGTGTTCTATTTCAAGCTAACGTGGAATCAATATCGCGATTCTTCTGGTTCTGATGTTGTCACACGTAACGAAAGAAGAAAACGGAATTTCGAGAATACTATCTGTAAAGAACATCGCCGACTTCAAGTGATTCTGCCAAAGTGTATGATTCGAACTTGTTCGACTCTGACAAACGATTCCAAGTAATCTCAGAAATCCCCCCCTTGGAATAGTTTTCTAACTACAATTTTCGAACATAGTCTTACCTCAACCATTGAAGACGTTACCAATCAGGAGCTATTCACTTGTCGAACCGAGTATTCTAAGTTCTGTTGATCTACTCTAACGTGTAATGCATGCATGTCTGAACCGGCGATGGAACCAAACTTATTTGGTGTAAAAGCAGAGTTTTTGTGAGTCGTGACTACGACATAGGTGTCTGAGACATAACAGATGGAACTATTTTTGACGATTCCCCTCTGTAACAAGTAGATTCTTCATTCTGTGCATATATTAATCTAAAGATAGAACCTCTTTTCGTGCTTCGCCAAAAAACTCACCAAGTTTTTCAGTAATTTCATCCTCAGACACATCCTTAGCTGCGTCATCAAAATCCTTCTTCAGCTTTCTAATCACATCCTGATCGCCGACCTCTTCTAGGTCTGCCAGTTTTACCGATTTGATATACTCAGGACGCTTCGAATCCGCTAGGCCAAGAATATCGGCAGCCCATTCGCCAATTTTTTGATTTCGTCTCGCGATTATCTTAAACTGCTGTTCTTGCTGCAGTGCGAAGAAATCTTCCTCCCCCTTACCCCGTTTTTTGAAGCTGTCCATTAGTATCTCCTAAAATTGTCTTCAAGCTGAATACGCCCCATTTTCATCAATTTAGCGACAAAATAGCAATTTACAAAAAATCTTTTGTCGCGTTGCAGAATCTATGCACGTTTTTTATGATAAATCAAAATCCGATTTCCTCTTCAATGTTTGGTCTCGACCATGTCACGTAAACGCAAAATATACGAAGGTAAGGCCAAAATTCTCTACGAAGGGCCTGAACACGGCACTATTGTGCAGTATTTCAAAGATGATGCTACCGCCGATAACGCCAAGAAACACGCCATTCTTGACGGAAAAGGAGTCATCAATAACAGAATATCAGAATTCATTATGACCAAACTCGCTTTGGCGGGAATTCCAAATCACTTCATTCGTCGACTCAACATGCGCGAGCAACTCGTCCATCAAGTCGACATTATCCCCTTAGAAGTCGTCGTAAGAAATGTTGTTGCCGGATCGCTTAGTCGGCGACTAGGAATCGATGAAGGACAAGACCTCGAACGTCCACTAATCGAATTCTACCTAAAAAATGACGAGCTCAACGACCCTTTAGTCACTGAAGATCATATAGTCGCATTCAACTGGGCCACGAACCAAGAGATCGACGAACTGGTCAGTGTCGCCTATAGAGTTAACGACTTTCTTTCCGGTCTATTCTCTGGTGTTCAGCTGAGACTCATAGATTTCAAACTAGAGTTTGGCAGGTATTACAAAAACGATGCGGTAGAAACGATGATTGCCGACGAAATTAGTCCAGATTCTTGTCGATTATGGGATATTGACACTGGTGAAAAAATGGACAAAGATCGATTTCGGCGCGATCTCGGCGGCGTTACCGAAGCATACACTGAAGTTGCTCGGCGATTCGGGTTGATGAAGGAATCCCCTCAAGTCGGAAAAGTTCTTCAATTTGATCGGAGCAAAAGATGAAAGCAACGGTGCAGGTAAAGCTTAAATCCGGCGTTCTCGACCCACAAGGAAAAGCTGTCGCAGATGCATTAGAACGTCTCGGATTCAGTAATGTCAAGGATGTCAGGATGGGAAAAACTATTGAGATTGAAATGGACGACTCACTGAGTAAAGCCGAAGCAGAACAGCAATTAAATAGCATGTGCGAGAAGTTGCTTGCCAACACTGTTATTGAGCAATATCAAGTTCGTATTTCACCCTAACCTCTTCGTAGATCCTTCATTCCCTCCTTCATAATCTTCGCCGACAAGAAAATGAAATCTGCTGTAATCGTATTTCCTGGTTCAAACTGCGATCGCGACGCTTACGTTGCCTTGCACGAAGTTACCGGCGAATCACCAGCAATGGTCTGGCATAAAGACGGCCAAATTCCCTCAAACACTGACCTAGTCGTAATCCCGGGTGGATTCTCTTATGGAGACTATCTCAGATGCGGTGCTATTGCAGCCAACTCTAAAATCATTGAGCAAATTCGCGATCACGCCGAACGAGGGGGCTACCTATTAGGAATTTGTAATGGTTTCCAAATTTTATGCGAGATGAAACTTTTACCCGGAACACTGATTCGTAACAACAATCTAAAATTTGTATGCAATTCTCAACAACTCACTATTTCAAACGAAAACACAGCGTTTACATGTGCCTATTCACCCACTAAAAATATCAGTATACCGATTGCTCATGCCGAGGGTAACTATTTCGCAGACGACAAGACGCTGTCTTCACTTGAAAACGAGAATCGTGTAGTATTTAGATATCAGAACAACCCTAACGGCTCCGCCAATAATATTGCTGGTATACTGAGCAAAAATGGGAAAATTCTTGGAATGATGCCACATCCCGAGCGAGCAATCGGTTCGAACGAATGCGGCTCGGATGGAACACAATTATTCACTAGTCTGATGGAGACCATAACGTGACCGATAACAGAACATTGATAGCGGCTTTACCTAAAGCTGAATTGCACCTTCACATAGAAGGTAGTTTTGAACCCGAACAAATGATGCATCTCGCCGAGCGAAACAAAGTAACGTTACCGTTCAAAACATTGGAAGAAGCCAAAGCTGCTTACGATTTTAACGACCTGCAAGAGTTTCTAGATTTGTACTACGCTGGAATGGCAGTACTGCTCAAAGAACAAGATTTCTACGATCTGACCATGGCGTACCTGCGCCGTGTTGCAGAAGACAATGTAAAACACATTGAAATTTTCTTTGATCCTCAAGCACATACGGAAAGAGGCGTTAGCTTCGGTACGGTAACGGACGGAATTCTGAATGCGCTAAAAGATGGGGAGAAAGACCTAGGAATTACCTCGAAGGTCATTATGAGTTTCCTTCGGCATCTGTCGGAGGAGGAAGGGTTCAAACTCCTCGAAGAAAGTGAAGGTTGGCACGACAAATTTATCGGGGTCGGACTCGATAGTTCAGAGCTTGGTCATCCTCCAGCCAAGTTCAAAAAACTATTTGCGAAGTGTCGCGAGATGGGATTTAAACTCTGCATGCATGCCGGGGAAGAAGGACCCCCAGAATATGTAAGTGAGGCACTGTTTGATATAGGAGTTGACCGCGTTGACCACGGTAACCGTTCTCTTGAGGATCAAGCTTTGATTGATCACTTGCGTCAATCTCAAATGACTTTAACCAATTGTCCCTTGTCAAATCTTTCGCTTTGCGTGATTGACGATATCAAACAGAGTCCGGTCAAACGAATGCTCGACTTAGGCTTGCACGTCACCGTCAACTCGGATGACCCGGCGTATTTTGGTGGCTACATCAATCAAAACTTCAATGCTGTTTCCGAAGCACTCGACCTCTCGCCCGAGGAGATCGTTACTTTGGCGCGTCATAGTTTTGAAGGCTCGTTTCTTACCGACTCGGAGAAACAAGTTCCCCTAGATCAAGTGAATGCCGTTGCTTCGGATTTTGGAATAACGCCCGTCAACTAGATAAATGACATCTACATATAATGAGATAGTTGCATAATACTGGCATTTGAAGGGAATAAGTCTGAATCAATCCATGCTTGATCTTTTTCTGCGGCGAAAACATAAACTTTTGCTGTCATTTTGGAATAAACTAAGGATGTCAGGAGAGTTCATCGTCGTTGTGTAACAGTCACATAGTTAGAGCTTAAAACTTTCTAATTGATACGATTTGTTTGCTTGTAAGGATTTGTAATGTTCGTATTAACGATCAACCATTTCGTTATGAAGGTGTCTAAAGTTATCTTCACACTCTTCAGGCGAAATTTTACTAAAGATACGCTTTTTCTGTGGAATTCCCGCGCTTTCCTATAGTATTAACTTGCAAGTTTTTTGCTCTAAACTGTTACCAATAACCAAGACAAAATAGGAACTTTCAAAATTCTCTAGTTTGCAGTGGTATTAGATCCTTAGAAATTTTTTTCTTGTTAATCTAGAATAATTTTATGGATTCATGGACAACCAACGTATTTCAGAACAGTCTCATTATGGAAAATCAGAAAGCCATTCTCAATAACCTAAAAGCAACTCAATCAGCCGAGGATGCAAAAGCACACGGAATAAACCAAGATGAGTGGGAGTTGCTTGTAAAGCGACTGGGTAGAAAACCTAACTTGGTGGAGTTAGGAATTTATTCCGTAATGTGGTCCGAACACTGCTCTTACAAGTCTAGCCGGAGGCATCTATCAAAATTTCCGACTCAGGGTAAACACGTTATACAGGGTCCTGGCGAAAACGCCGGAGTAGTCGACATTGGTGATGGTCAAGCTGTGGTTTTCAAAATGGAAAGTCACAATCATCCTTCTTTCATTGAGCCCAAAGAAGGAGCAGCCACAGGTGTTGGCGGAATTCTTCGTGACGTGTTTACAATGGGAGCTCGGCCAATTGCATTGGTGAACGCATTGCGATTTGGCTCTCCTGATCATCCAAAAACTCGAAGTCTGTTAGCAGGGGTCGTTTCGGGAATTGCAGGGTACGGTAATTGCGTTGGAGTACCCACGGTCGCTGGCGAAACTCAGTTTCATAAGGGGTATAACGGCAATATTTTAGTTAATGTGATGGCGGTCGGATTAGTCGAGAAAGACAAAATATTCTATGCCCGGGGAGCAAAACCGAACTGCCCTATTCTATATGTAGGTTCCATGACTGGCCGGGACGGCATTCACGGTGCTACCATGGCATCCGCTGAATTCGCAGAAGGAGATGAGGAAAAACGTCCAACCGTTCAAATTGGTGATCCCTTCACTGAAAAACTTTTGATAGAAGCCTGTTTAGAATTGATGGCAACAGACGCTATTCAAGCGATACAAGATATGGGAGCCGCGGGACTAACCTCGTCTTCGTTAGAGATGGCTGACAAAGGAGGTGTTGGAATAGAAATGAATCTCGATCTTGTTCCGCAACGTGAAGAAGGAATGAACGCCTACGAATTGATGCTTTCAGAAAGTCAAGAACGCATGCTGATGGTTTTACAACCCGGTAAGGAAGGCATCGCAAAAGAAATATTCAAGAAGTACGATTTGAATGCAGAGATCATTGGAACTACGACCGACACCAAAACATTAGTATTGAAACAGTTCGGTGAAGTCGTGTGCGACATACCAGTAAGTCCACTAGCTAACGACGCACCAAATTACGACCGCAAATGGGTATCTCAGCCTAGGCCCAAGTCTCGTAAACTTTCAAAGACGAGTAGTCCTTATTCAGCGACTTTAGACTTATATAGATTAATGTCATGTCCAGACATGTGTTCTAAACGTTGGATTTGGGAGCAGTATGACCAACACGTGATGGGTGACACATTAAGTTCCTCTCAGACCTGCGGTGATGCTTCAGTCGTTCGAGTACATGGAACAAATAAAGCTCTCGCGATAACATCAGACTGTAATCCTCGCTATGTTGCAGCTGATCCCTTTGAAGGCGGTAAACAAGCTATTGCCGAAGCTTTTGCCAACCTATGTGCGGTAGGAGCAAATCCAATCGCTATTACCGATAATTTGAATTTCGGTAACCCGGAACGTCCTGAAATAATGGGGCAACTCGTGAGAGCAATTTACGGAATGGCCGAAGCTTGCCGGGCGTTAGCATTTCCTGTTGTAAGTGGGAATGTTTCCTTATACAACGAGACCGATGGAGTCGCCATCCCACCGACACCAGTGGTCGGAGCCATAGGGTTAATTCAGGACGTAGACACGAAAAACTTCAAAAACCAAGCCCAAGATGGTGATATGATCGTGCTTGTCGGAAAGTCGCGTGGACACCTCGGGGCTTCATTATATGCGAAGGAAATTTTAAAACTTGAAGACGGAGAAATCGGAACTCCGCCGATAGTCGATTTGGATCAGGTCCTATCTAACGGTCTTTTCATTCAACAGATTATAAAACGAGGTCTTGCAAATGCCGTCCACGATGTTTCGGATGGTGGGGTTCTATGCGCTCTGGCGGAACTGGCACTATCTTCAAATCGCGGGTTCGACGTTACAACTGCGATCGAAATTCCACCGAATACTAGTAATTCTGCGATCGCGTTCTTATATGGAGAAGAACAGTCACGTTTCGTCGTATCAGTTTCAGCAGAACAGTTTTCTAAATGGGAAAGTATTGAAGTTGAACCGAGGGAAGGCACAGATGTTAACCAGCTAAAATCTATAGAATATGTGGAAATTGGGAAAGTAAATTCGGAAGAAGAAATTACGATTTATGGCCCAAACTCGATAGATTCAATCGATCTGGGAACTTTGCGAAGTGGATACGAGGACTGGCTTCCTTATTACATGACGGAAGGTGGCTGAAAAAACAGATAAACACTTAACAAGAGGAAAGTTTGAAGACCATGTTTAGGAGATTGTTGATAAGTTTTGTAATCGGAACTATGGTAGCATTCGGATCTGCAGCGCATGAGTTTGGCGAGGAACATTGCACTAAGTCGAGTTTCTGGGATTCTACAGATTGGAGCCCGGTAGAACAGGAAGACGAGATTGTAAAACTGCTAAAACACTGTGTGCTTTCCCACAAAACGAAATCTCACTATGCACTTCACTCTATTACCAAGTCAAGAAACACTCAACTCATGCAGCTTCTCATAGAGTATGGAGCGGAATTGAATCCAGGGATTGGGTCAACTGGTACTCCTCTCCATTGGGCCGTCGAAAATCGTTTTTTAAAGGGAATGGATATTCTGATTGGTAACGGCGCAGATATAAATGCTCGCACTGGATTTGGGGATACACCTTTACACTATGCTGTCGAGAATAATGATCTAATTACCACTGGGAAGCTAATAAGCCTCGGAGCCAATGTTAATAGCATCAGCAAAACATTAAGTTTATGGGGCGATGAATGTCAACGTAAACGCTTTCGAGGCAAAGAAGAAAGGTTTGGTTTTTCTCCTTTGCATATTGCAGCAGCTTGTGGGTATAATGGAATTTTGCATCTGCTAGTCGAATCGGGAAGTAACATTGACAAATGTAGCAAAAGCGATGGAACACCACTACAAATTGCAACAGTAAATGGTCATGCTGATATAGTCGAAATTTTAATTGATGCTGGAGCTCAAGTCAACGCCGTTATGGGGGAAGCTGGGTTAACTCCGTTATACTTTGTTGCTTACCGCGAAGGACGAAGTTACTACACTTCAGATTCAGACGCTAAAATATGTAAACTGTTAGTTGAGGCTGGTGCGAATATCCATGCTACATGGGTTAGATGGACAGGTGAAACTTTCGATTCGCCAATCGAGGCAACCAAACGGCATTGGTCGTCCGATGCAGAAAGACCCTGTTATTTGGCAATGACACAAAACGGACAAATCAAAATAGCCCCAATGTTCATAAAACCTTCGCTTGACTGTTACGAACTCAACCAATCCAAAATCGAGGATTCCAATGATTAGAAAATCTTTCTATCTTTTCGCGTTATGTTTGCTAGTGATTCCCATAGGAAATACGCACGAAGTCAATCAGTTCCACTGCGCCGATTACCAGTGGATGCAGATAGAGTCTGAGCATAGCTCACTCGAAAAATTGAAACATTGTATTGGGTTGCATAACAAAGATGTAAATGCAACAGACAATGCTCCGCGTTACATTCGCAAACTATACTCAGATTCAAAATCTTGGCATCGTCGATCCGCCCTTCATTGGGTCGCCCTGCTAGGAGACACCCAATCCGTGGCGTACCTAATTGAACACGGAGCGAACGTGAACGTTCGTGACAAGTATGGTAACACTCCGCTGCATTATGCTTCATCAGATGGCTATGAGAATGCTGTAAAGCTACTAATTGAAGCGGGTGCGGATGTCAACGTTCAAGGGATGAAGAAAAACGCACCTCTCCACTATGCCGCTCTCGAAGGATACGAAGGTATCTGTAAAGCCTTGGTAGATGCAGGTGCCGATGTTAAAGCAAAACGTTCCGGCGGTGCTACACCGATCTCATTGGCAAGACGGAACAACAATGAAATTTGCTATAGAGTTATGACGAGCATTTCTTTAAACAAGTAGATTCCGAGAGTTTGATTTGAAGTTTTACTCTGACTTTTCCTGGCCGGAATTTTCTAAGAGGCTAAACGAAAAATCAATTTCTCCAAAATGCTAATTTATCCCGCAAACAAGTGTTACTATTTTTGGTGTAATAATAGGTAACAGAGTCGCTTTAACCGCGCCTTTTCCATTCTGTATTTGATAGTAGAGAACGTTAATTTAATGGTAATTTGTGCTAAGCATTAGGTTGTTTCAATGTAAAGGGCAGTACTATGTTTGGTTATGACATAAGTTTGTTGGACGGATTAACTATTGCTATTTCTCTAATATTATGATATATGTAGATTTTGTGCCGTTTTCAGAAGGTTATCAAGATTTCTGCTGAAATTTTGAAGATTTCTTCGACAATCACTTGGGAACTGATACTGCCTTTCGAGAAGCGAACAAAAGGTAAAATATCGGGAAATAGTTACATAGATTTAAGTGTTAATTTTCTTTCTGGTGCGACAATTCTTCAGTTTACTCTGCATCAAGTTATCTTTATAAGACCAAATTGTGTTTCAGGGAAAATCCTATGCTAAACCACAATTTACTAGGCGAAATCTAGGTCGATACTTCGGTACAACTGAAATCCGAAGATCAAAAGAGATATCCAAGTGATTTAACAGACGACGAATGGGAAAGTCTCCAAGACGTAGTCCCAAAACCTTCCCGAAGAGGACGACCGCGCACGGTAAATATGCGTGACGTTTTTGATGCCATAATGTACATGTTGAAAGGGGGCGGTCCATGGACATATCTGCCAAATGATTATCCTCCCCACAATACTGTACGTTACTATTTTGACATGATTCGAGCAAATTTGAGCGATCTTAAAGACCTCAACAAGGTAGTAGTTGCCGATATAAGAAGAGCTCTTGGACGAAATGCGGAACCCTCTGCTGGAGTTATTGACAGTCAATCAGTTAAAACGACCGAAGCCGGTGGACCGAAGGGCTACGACGCAGGTAAATGTGTTAAAGGACGAAAACGGCATATTGTCACAGACACAAATGGACTTTTGCTTGAGGGAGAGGTTCACGAGGCAAATATTCAAGATCGTGACGGAGCCGTTGAACTTCTAGTCAAGGTGCGAATGGAACATCCCACTGTAGAAGTCGTTTTCGCTGACGGCGGGTATGCAGGACCTGTTTTGAAAGAAAAATTGGACAAGTTAGATACTCCGAAAATCGAGGTTATCCCTCGCAACAAGGAAGCGAAAGAGTTTGTCCCCGTCTCAAAACGATGGGTAGTTGAACGAACATTCGCTTGGATATCTAGTTTTCGAAGACTCGCCAAAGATCACGAAAGAAGGATTGATTCGTCCACTACCTGGCTGTTACTAGCTGTCATAATGCGACAACTGAAATACTTTAACAAAATAAAAAACACTGAATAACTAGAGGCAAATACCGAGTCAAAACATAGGAGACATGTGTCAAATTTTCAAAAATTAGTTCAAAAATTGAAATTTTCAGTCTAAACGACGAAATCTCGTCCTTCCGGTGTCCAAAACCACCATCTTAATTTTCCGATTTACCTAAATTTGAGATTCTTTTTCGTTTAGCCTCTAAGTGAGAGAAACTTTCATTTATAGCTGGAATCAGATGTTACTATTCGTAAAATCAGAAACACGACTAAGACCATTCTATACATGTTGAGAGATAGGTTGAATCTCGTTTTTTGACACCACCTCTCAAACTAGTCTTGAAACCCGTCTGTCCAAACCGTGCTGATGTCGGAGATAATTCTATTTCATCTCCAAGGCCAAATTCTACTAACAATGTTCCCGTAATATTTGGAGAAAGTTCCTCTCGCGAAGTTGATAGCCCATGAGTCCAATCTATCATTAGATAACTTAGTAAGACCATAGAACCAGTTCGAATCGTTCTCACACTCAATTCTTACCCCAACGCTTAATGTCAAATTTGAATCTGCTTGAAAGTCTACTAACTACCCCTGGCCATTGCGGGAATTCCTCCGTCAACTTTACCCTAGTTAAGTCGCTTGCGATACAGAAGCGTGTATTCATCATTGATTGGGTATCGCCTTGCTAGCTCTGTTCTGATAGGCATTGCTGTTGGCTTATAACCATCTGGTACTGTTCTAATACCGATAGCCACTTCGAAATCCGCTGAAACCTGACTGTATTGGGGTTGTGTGTCAACGAAGGTTCCATCTATCTTATAAACTGTCGCTGTTCCACCAATCCCAAAACCTTTTGCAGTATATGTTCCAGTGACAATGAAAGCTGTGACCGCAACTTCTAGGACACTGTATTGAATGTTAGCTCTATAAACTATGGTTCTGAAACTATTTTCGGATCCCGCTAGATCATAGTGTCTATCTAGACACCTGTGTTTGACTGCTCATAATCTGCTGAGCCTTCCTGTGCAGTGCCGTAGCCCTTACTTTTTAGAAAATACTCTCCTCCAGACGGGTCATTAGAGTTCGTAATGCGGAGCTCGTATCGGGTCTGCGCTCTTGTAAATCCTTTGAGCAAAGTAATCCGTGTAGCCAAAAGCATAACACTGCTAGCAACGTGTTTCCTTCTGACGGAAAAAGTTGTACCCGCGCTATTTAATATCGCAAGCCCCTGATGATTGCGAATCTCAGGTAATTTCAAATGTCTGACTCAGAAGCTGTCACAGACGCATCCGAAATGCCAATACCCCCCGCATGTCGATTGCTCGTAAAATAACAGCTCCCGAATTAAGTGTGATATCGGCCTCACCCATCGATCAGCCCTGTCTATGGTCGCGCCTGGAGTTCCTCCTATGACTACAGCGGCTTGCAAAATTTTGATTGTAACTGAACTACTGTTCTGAAAATGTTTAGCAATCGTATTTTTAATTCGCGCCGTTCCAACCAACGCTATAGACGTTGTTAGACAGGCTCTTATTGACCGAATCTCTGCGCAGGCTCAGGATATACTGATCGCTCTCGGCAACTATGATACAAAATTTTGGGAAAATTAAACCTAAAACGAAGACTAACTCAACGTAATATGCTATATGATACTTATTGGCGCTTCCGTATTGTCCTTACTACTTTTACGGGCTCAAGAAAAACACTGTTTCTGAAAAGGATAACCCGATGTTGCGATTCGTAAAAATCGACGATGAGCTGTTAGCGAAAGCTAAAGAATTTGCTGGAATCGAAGGAACTTCGGAAATTCTTCACGAATCGCTCCGGTGTCTAATCAAAAGAAAACGCTCTATTCGTCTAATGGTTGAGAGACTCAAAAATCGTCCAAGACCTACAGTTGAGGAATATCTCAAAAGTATCGAAAAACACGACACAAACTAAGGTTGTGAATGCTATATGCTATAGTCAGTGTCCATCGCGTTGTATGGTCTTTGAGTTTGCACTTTACTCCGAATGTTGGGTTACGAAAAAAGTCTAACTAATTGCAATCGATTCCAAACTCGCCCAACTAATCTATAAAAATAACCTGCGAAAAGTGAACTTGACGACGATTATATATTTGACTTCGCACACAAGTGAATATGTGGTATAATACGAATATGACAACGCCGACACAAACAACTGTTATTCGAACTATAGAGCAACCCGCGCTTTGCACGAAGATTGCCCATAAAGCAATTACCGAGCGACTCGCAAAAGATCGCTGGTTGTATAACCACTTCCTAAGAATAATCAACAAACACTACGACGACACTAAAGAGACGCTAAGTTTTTACGATTGCTGTGCGCAGTTAAAAACGTTACGCAGAACGGATCCTGAACTGGCCAAATATAATGTGACTTCGCAACGTTACGTATTGAAGCGCTTATGCAATGCGTTCGTGAGATTCTATAAGAAAGAAGGAGGCAAACCTAGGTTTAAGGGATTAAATCGAAAGATTCGTTCGTTAGAGACGGACAGTTTCAGGATACTGCCAAACAACAAGATCAAGATTAAGGGATTGCCAGGAATCAAGGTCAGAAATATCCCAGAAGGTAAAATCAAGTTGATTCGCATTCTGAAGACGGCGTTACGTGTAACAGTCCAGTTCGTTGTAGAACAAGTTAAAGAGATCGTTCCTTCGAATGCTCCTGTCGTAGGCATTGATGTAGGTATCAACTCATTGGCGGTATTGTCTGACGGCACGGAGTATGGTGGTCGCAATCGTGATCACTCAGAAATCAAGGCATTGCAAAAAGACTTACACTTGCAACGGCGCAAGGGTAAAACAGGCAAACATAATAAACCTAAGACGAAGGGGAGTAATGCGCATAGAGCAGTCAGGTATAAGTTAGCGAAGACACATGAGCGGGTAAGAATCAATGAACGGAATGCGTTGCATAGGATTTCCCGTGAGATTGTCAACAAGCATCCGAATATAGCGATAGAAGATTTACAGATACCTAACATGGTGAAGAACAAGAAGTTGTCGCGGCGTATATTAGAACAAGGCTGGGGATACTTGAAGTCCATGCTTACCTACAAGTCGGAAGAGACTGGGGGTGAGGTTATTCAAGTGTCTGCGCGCAATACGAGTAAGACGTGTTCTGGGTGTGGTAATGTTAAGAAGAAACTATCACTTTCCAAACGCGTTTACACGTGTTCGGAGTGCGGTATCAAGATCAATCGTGATCTGAATGCCGCCATCAACATTTCAAGGCGGGCATTTGCACGTCCATCGGGTGGTGATCTAGCCGATGGGTTCGGAAGTGTTGTAACCGATAGGGGCAGTGACTTAGACGGAGCTTTGAGTTCTGTTTGGGGTGTTGACTTTAGAACCGATAAAGATATAATGTCTGCGAAGTCATCTATATAATCGCCAACTTGACCATTCAGAGTCAATGAATATATCCGAACGAACTTTGCAATGCGAATTTTTATAAAAATCGACGAAGAATTGCTGAGGGAGGTAAAAAACTACTAGGTATTAAGAATACCTCAAAAGTCATCCATGAGGCTCTGATAGACAAAATCTCGTCGGTGGCTCAAGGCGAGTTGGCAAAACTCGGCGGCTCTGACCCAGACTTTGGGAGAATCAAACTTGACCCCCAACATATGGATACGGATCCGGAGCCATAAGATCGTGAGCTTGATGATATCAGCCAAAAAACATACACTGGCTTTAACATTTTTGAAACTGTCTACGGTCCTCCCTCAACTTGTAGTCCATTTTTTCCAACAACACTCGAATGACGAGATATCAACCACAATATTGAGCCAGCTAGCCAGGTAATTGATATAGTACTGATCCATTCGCTTAGCCGTCAAGACTTGGTATCTTATTTTCAATTATTACCAGCTTTGTCTTTCAACAAAGATTTCTTCAGCGTTTGTCAGTCCGTGTGTGCGTTTTGAGGCTACTTCTGGTATAATCGAAATAGCGTAACCGTTAATCTAAAAAGGGACAAATAATGATACGGTACATAAAAATTGACGATGAAATACTTGCGAAGGCTAAGGAATACTCCGGTATTGAAGATACAGATCATCTCATCCAAGACTCAATTCGAACGCTGGTCGGAAGAAAAAAACACTCGCGTCAGATGATTGAGCAAATGAGAAATGGTCCTAGACCTTCTATCGAGGAGTATCTAAAAAGTATTGAAAAGTTCAGAACTGACTGAAGAGTCCAAGTGTAGGTTCATTTTGCCGGCTACCTAAACTAATTTTTGTCAGAATAATAGCGAAATTGCCAATATGCATGCTCTCCATTTGCTAACGGGTATGGAGAAAACTTGGTCGTTCGCATACTAGTTTAACCAGAATGCCTCTGAGGATACTCACGAAAGATTTTCATAATCCACAATGCGCCTTACGTCATCGGTCAGGTATGAACCCTCGGTCGTGACTTTCTTGTGAGCGCGTGTTAAAGTAATTTTATCGTCGTGTGACTGCTAACAACGCGTTCAACAAAATAGATTTCGTGCCTTTTGCAATACACATTTCGGTGCTGTCAACTTCGCTAATACTTTCGAAGCGTTCAAACACAAAAAGGTCTCCTGATGATACAGTTCATTAGAATCGCCGGTGAATTTCTACCGATGGCAAAGGAATAATCCAGTAATGAACACACGAACCATCTCATCCAAGACTCAGTCCGAACGCTTGTCGGCAGAAAAAAACACTCCCGTCAGGTGATTGAGCAAATGAGAAATGGTCCGAGACCTTCTATCGAGGAATATCTAAAAAGTATTGAGAAGTTCAGTACTGACTGAGGATTCTAGGTCTAGGTTCATTTTGCCGGCTACCTATAGTAAGGAATTATTTAGTTGTTGACACATAGTGCCAGCATCCACGAGCTAAATACCTGATTTGGAACTAAGAGAAAAGTCTATGTCGAATTCGGAATGAATGAGTCTTCCGAGAACAGGCACGGCATCCTATAAAAACAGCCAATTCAGCGCTTCGTCGCAAACGAATTCGGTTCTACGATGAGATTTTGTCAATGCGCTTAGTTGCTAGTAAGTGATTCGTGCCAAACTAATCCGCTGATTCTGCTGTAGAAAAATTGGTACGCCCTTGAATTCTACAAAATACTTTGTTCAACGATTACCCACTTGCAATAAGGAGTTACGCTCCGTTGATGTCGACAAGTAGGTTGTTTCCTTCTTTTGGAAGTTTTGATATCCCGTGATTCTGAAATACCCGATGGAGATTCGATCTCTTTAAATGGGGAATTGAGTCGTGCAGAGAATAAAAACAGTCATCCAACGACAACTGGGTTGTCGTCTGATAATAAACACAAGCGGCTTCCTCTGCTTTAGTCAAACTCTTTGGCCGAGGGTCTTGCGGACCCGACCGTCGGTCTTCGACCGAATCACGCTCGCGCTATTTCTTTACCGTGCGGTAATTTAATCCGTAGCACCTCGCTAATGCGCGATTTGAGATCAACGAGGGGGCTTCTTGGATCACTTTTCTGATCGCTTGTGTAGTGATTGCGTTAATGTGTAATACCTGTCCCTTAACTGCTTCCTCAAGATGGAATTGCTGTATAATGGTAGTATATCATTCCGCGTCCCTGTTTATGGGACTGTACACTTAATACGATTGAAGTATCCGAAAACTGTTGAAACAATTTGAAAGCCTCACCATATAGGTGTATGGTTTATCGTTTAGACAACTTCAATTAACTTTAGAGGACTATACCGTGCGAAAGTTTATAAAACTCAACGAAGAGCTACTGAAAGAAGCCAAGAAACTCCTTGGTATAAAAAGCACTTCCGAAATTGTCAGGCGGGCTCTACTTGACAGAATCTCTGCTGAGGCTCAGAATAAACTCGCTACACTCGGAGGCAATGATCCAAACTTCGGAAAAATTATACATGAAGCTGAGGACTAACACTACGTTCTATGCTCCACGCCCCTCTTTGGCACCTCGGTATCATTCCGGCTAGCATCAGAAAATCCAGAACAACGCTAATATAGAAAAGGCACAGCCAATGTTTCGATTCGTAAAAATCGATGATGAATTGCTTGCGAAAGCTAAAGAATTTACCGGAATCGAAGGAACTTCGGAGATTCTTCACGATTCGCTTCGGTGTCTAATCAGAAGGAAACGCACTACTCGTCAAATGGCTGAGAGATTCAAAAATGGTCCAAGACCTACAGTTGAGGAGTATCTCAAAAGTATCGAAAAGTTCCCAACTGACTGAGGATTCCAAATGTTGGTTCTTTGTGACAGTTACCAACGTTGTAGAGTCAGTTCGATTGTTTCGACTTTTCAGACTCTTCGCCTTTCGTTCTAGATACCAACCGGGTAAACTAGATTCAATTGATTCGAAATTTACACAATTTTTTGAAAAATTGACTAATTAGAGTACACTTGATGATTCAGATTCCTTAAATTGTCCCGAAAGAGCCTTGCCATGCGAATGCTTCTAAAAATCGACGAAGAATTACTGAGAGAGGCTAAAAACCTACTTGGCACAAAGAACACCTCAAGAGTCATACAAGAGGCTTTAATTGACAGAATCTCCTCGGAGGCTCAAAAGCGACTGGCAGAATTAGCCGGTTACGATCCAGACTTTGGGAAAATTAAGCCTGATCCTGAGTCTGAACGCTAACTTAGGTTATATGTTTTATGATACTCGTTGACACTTCCGTTTGGATCAACCACTTTCGGGAAGAAAATAATGAGCTAGTTCGGTTATTGAACAGCAATCGTCGAAATATTGAAAATGAGATTGTCTGTCATCCTCTGGTCATTGGCGAGACAATCTTGGGATCAATCAGTAACAGACAGAAAATGAAGAGTTTTCTATTCAGTCTAAAACACATTCAGGCTGCTGATCATTATCAAGTTATTGAATTTATTGACAAAGAAAAACTTTTTACGACAGGTTTGAACTTCGTGGATTGTCATCTGCTATTGGCCGCTGTGCTTAACGACGACCTTTTTCTCTGGACAAACGACAAGCAGCTAGCAAAACAAGCAGCTGACAGAAACGTGAGTTACTTCTCTCAAAACTAGAATTCCGGTCAGATCGTCCGCTAACGCCTCTCTAGATTCAGTCGCTGTTATCAAGTTTAGACTTGTAATGCGCCGCTCCTTGACCTTTCGCCGCCCGAACACCTCTATGTTCCCAATCACCGCCCATAGCGGTCGAAATCACTTCCTCTGACTCGGTCGGTTGCGCACCTATATCATCGCGAACTGGTATCGGCCCTTCAATTATCGTATTGGACAAAACCCCCAAACCCTCAACCTCCACTTCTACAACATCGCCGGGTTCCACCGGACGCGAATTTGCCGGTGTTCCGCTCAGTAGAATGTCTCCCGGCACAAGCGTTATATTACGAGCAATATCGGCAACTAAGTAATGCATATCCCATTCCATATTGCTCGTCTTGTCACTCTGAATTGTTTTTCCGTTCACCCGCGTTTCAATGCGCTTATCATGAAAGTCCCACCCCGTGACTAATCCCGGTCCAACGGGACATAGCGTATCTGTCCCTTTGACCCGTAACATTGAACCCGCGTCGGTATCTCGAAAGTCGTGTAGGCCATAGTCGTTTGCAACAGAATAACCCGCAATGTAATCTCCAGCTTCCGACTGAGAGATATTACGACAATGTTTTCCAATAATTATTGCGATTTCGCCCTCATAATTTAGGTATTTGCAACGTTTCGGACGAACTACATTTCCCCCGTGTGTGTTCAAAGCCGTCACCGGTTTATGAAAATAAGTCGGCGCAGAAGGCAACTTAGTCATGTATTCGTCTACACGGCTATGGTAGTTGAGGTGAACACACACAATTTTCGTGGGAGTTGTTGGCGCTAAATGAACAGCATCAGAAGCCTTCACACTGCGACCGTCGCGAGTAACGAGATCATCTCCCTCGCGCTCGCAAAGGATCGGATAACCATCAAGTAAAATTTTTCTGTATTCTTTGGTCAAAACAACTTTCTCCTCATCCAAGAAATTTCACCGCTTCACTATCCTTTTAGACAGAAATCTTCTTAGCAAATTAGGACTATGGAAATTTCCTACGGAAGTCGGCACAGAGTTTAAACGAAAAAATGATAAAGTTAGCGCCTGATAATCCCTAGCAAATTGCAATATTGATTGGATTTCTTCTATGATGAACGGACGATACTACCCGAGAACTGCAAAAGGAGGAGCTTCAATTCTTCCTAGCACTCCTTGGCACTATTCTGGAGACCTGCTAACGGTCGAGTATAGAACGGATGTCGATTCAGTGCGAGCTTTGTTACCTCCTGAATTAGATCTAGCCGACGAAGATCCTGGAGCTGTAGCAGCAATCTGGGCCGATTGGCAAAGTTGCTCCGATAGTTTCGAAGAAATTCTTGATCCGATTCGTTGCCAGTATATGGAAATGTTTATCGTTGTTCGTTGCAAGTATAAGGGAAAACATTACTCTCGATGTGCCTTCATCTGGGTTGATAAAGACTATGCTATCGTGCGCGGCCAACATCAAGGTTATCCAAAAAAATTAGGATCAATTCATCAATCTCGACCAGTAGAGTTAGGAAAAGCTGGCCCTAAACTGGAACAGGGCGGGAAGTTTGGAGCAACACTAGCGGCTTATGATCGCAGACTAGCCCAAGCCACTTTTACCATCAAAGGAACGGCTGAAAGACCCGGGTTCGTAAACGGGTTGCCGATGGTTCATCATCGTTGGTATCCCGCGATCGAGGGAGATGGCCAGGACAGTCTTGAAGAAATAGTAACAATGTCAGGGTTTGACGGGCAGATGGGACGCTGTTTTCGGGGTGATGCCACTTTGGAGTATTTCGATTCACCTGTCGAAGAATTAACTTTGATACCGCCAAAAGAGATAATTGGTGGATATTGGCACGAGGTATGTACCTCGTGGAAGGAAGGTACGACGCTTTCGAGAAAAACTCTTCCCGAAATCTAAATTTCCCTGCTTTCAGTTCATTTTAAAACTATCGGACAAGAATCATAGAGTAAGACTGTTGCGAAGCGCGTTATTCAGTCAAATTTCTATGACTTTTAGACAAACTATATAGCCAGTTGTCGCATTCTGGGGTCAACACGTCTTCGAATGATCAAAATATTGCTGATCTTTCTCCAACCTCTATGTTTCGCAAAAGTTGCAGATTTTTACGTGACGCTACCTTCCAGAATCTGAAGTGTTTTTAGGTCAGCATGAAACTCTAAAGCGTAGTGACCGCCCTCACGGCCTATTCCGCTTTCTCCAATGCCTCCAAACGGTGCAGTTAAATCTCTTACCAAAAACGTATTAACCCATACAGTTCCACCACGCACCGCTCTTCCGACGCGTTCGGCGCGGTCTTTGTTACTCGTGTAAACAATTCCAGACAATCCATATTTCGTTGAATTTGCCATAGCAATACCCTCATCTTCTGAACTGAATGTCTGGAATGAAAGCACCGGGCCAAAAACTTCTTCTTGAACGATTTCTGAATCGTTGTTCTTCGGAACGATCAATGTCGGTTCAAACCAAAGACCTCCCTCTTTGAATACCTTTCCACCTCTAACGATTTTGTCACCCGAGTGTCTCGCACGATCCACAAAACCTTTAACTCGCTCTAGATGACGCGGATGAATCAAAGCCGACATTGTCGTCTTATGATCCCGGCTGTCGCCCATGACTTGCTGATCAGTATATTTGTGAAAAAGTTTTAAAAATTTATCTTCGACCGACTTCTGCACGATCAATCGTGTTCCCGCCATGCAAACCTGACCGCTATCGTCGAACTGCCCCGCCGCCTTTTTCGCCGCGGCTTCTATATCGGCATCGTCAAATACCAATAAAGGAGATTTTCCACCAAGTTCAGATGTAAAAGGAACAATATTTTCCGCTGCAGATTTTCCGATTAGGCGCGCTGTCGGAATCGAACCCGTGAAAGAAATTCTCTTAACCCGTTTGTCTTTTGCGAGCGCGGAGCCGACCTCGATACCATAACCTTGAACGATATTGAAAACACCAGGAGGAAACTCTGCCTGATGAATGATTTCACTTAATAAACCCGCAGACAAAGGAGACCATTCAGCAGGTTTAAGAATAACCGTGTTACCGGCCGCTAAGGCAGGAGCGCATTTCCAAGTCGACAACATGAATGGTGCATTCCAAGGCGTTATAATTACTGCCGGGCCAGCAGGCATCCTCAAGACACGGTTCAAAGTACCTTTGGAAGACCAGACACGTTCTTGATGTTCAGTCGAAAGATCAGCATAGTTACGAAAATTCAATGCGCCGCGAGGAATAAGTCGTAACTTCAAACTCTCCAAAAGCATTGCCATATCCATGCATTCGACGATCGCTAATTCATCTTTACGTTCATCGATCAAGTCAGCAAGCTTGTGTAAATATTTTGCTCTACCCGAAAATCCTAATCGCGCCCATTCTGGGAACGCATCAACTGCCGCTCCTACTGCCCCATGTGCTATTTCAGTCGTTCCTCTTGCTACATTTCCTAAAAGCAGGTTCCAATCCATCGGTGATCGAGTTTCGAACGTGTCGTCACTTGGAACCCATTGACCTCCAATGTAATGGTCAGTTGGAACAGTAACATCTTCGATGTTGGCAGAATTGGGCATATGTCTTCCCGGTAAAACTAATCAAATAAACGGCAGATAATAGTCAAAAATCTCTTCTCGAGATTTACCAGCGCATTCCTCAGCTTCTGCGCGTTTAATGAAAATGTAATTATCTATCATAGGCTTTCCGATCTCATTAACTAGTACCTCGTCGGCTTCTAAGTAATTTAGGGACTCGCCAAGTGATTTTGCAACACGACGATCTGTATTGACTGTCTCAAGACCATCATTTGTTTCGCATTCAGGTAGTTCGTAATTGTTTTGATAGCCTAACCTTGCGGCGTGTAAGACGGCGGCAACTGCGAAGTACGGACTGACAGCGCAATCTCCTACTCTATGTTCAATTCTCGCACCGGCCCCGCCTTCTCCCGAAACGCGAACTCCCACTGACCTGTGATCAAAGCCCCAATTTGCCCAACAGCCTGCCAAACTTGCTGGTTGAAGGCGTTCGTAGGAGTTTACCGTCGGTGCTACGATCCCACCCAATGACTCATGGTGGTGTAGCAAGCCAGCAATACATCCCTTAACAAGTTCGGACATACTATTTTTACTGGTTCCACCTGAAAACACGTTATTTCCATCTTTGTCTTTAAAACTCAAATTTATATGTAATCCTGAGCCGGATATTTCAGGAAAGGGCTTCGGCAAATAACTGAGCAAAAAGCCGTGCTGGAACAAAACCTCCCGAGACATTTGTCTAAAGAGGAAAAAATCGTCACACGCTTTCAAGGCGTGATCGTATTGCATTGCAAGTTCGATTTGAGGAACATCGAACTCTCCGCATAGAGATTCAAGAGGAAGATTGCTACTAAACGAGTATTTCCATAATTTATGCATAATCTCGTCAGGATCGTTAAATGCTCCAGTTCCGTATACGAACCCGCCTGGAACTTTGGTGGGAGTCCATTTCTCTGTTTCCCAATCCTTTTCTAATACATATGCCTCGGCTTCAAGCCCAACCATTGGTTCAAATCCAAGTTGTTGCCATTCTCCGATCGCTCGTTTTAACGCTCCACGTCCACATAGATCAGCAGGTTCATCATCTAGATATAAATCCGCAAGGGCGATTTTTGTGTTGGGTTCCCAACTTGGTCGCAAATCATTTGGGTCAAAACGCGCCTCTATGTCCGGCAGTCCGTCTAATAAACCCGATCCCGGGGCAGGAACTAAATCCTTAGAATATGTCAGCGCATAGGTACCCAAGCAGAATCTAGCATGTCCCGACTTCGCAATTGAGGCCGGTAGATACTTTCCTCTAGCAAGATTTAGCTGATCTGCAAAGAGAACTCGTACGAGTTCATAGTCTGAGTTTTCCGTCATTACATTCTAATCCACTTGGTTTTGATACCATTCGTTCAGCATTAGCGGGACTGCATTCGAACAGGAAGATGTTTTATCCCCAAAATGAAGTTTGAGCGCAAATAATCGTGTTCTCTAGTTTGTTCCATACTTTCTACGCTTCGTGCTAACTCTTCTAAAACGACTCGAACCTCAAGTTTAGCAAGAAACATCCCAAGACAAACATGCGGTCCTCCCTGCCCGAACGACAAATACCGATTAGGTCTACGGTCAATCTTTATAACATAAGGCGACTCGAAAGCCCGTTCATCGCGGTTTCCCGAAACGAACCATAGTATAACTTTGTCGCCTTTTTTGACAGACTTACCGTGATACTCGAAATCCTTGGTCGCGGTGCGCCTAAAATGACTTGTCGGAGAGGCCCAACGAATCATTTCGTCTGCGGCAATTCTCATGGCTTCTCCGTCGTGCGATTTATCTTTCACTTGATCAAATAGTTCTGGATTATTAGCCAAAGAGTGAATCGTTGCTGCAATCGAGTACCGAGTCGTATCATTCCCGGCCGCTACTAACAGACAGAAGAAATTGCGAAATTCATCGTCACTGATGCAATTTCCGTTCTTGTCTTTTTGTACCACAAGGTTTAGGACACCGTAATCAGAGCCGCTCCTCATCTCTTTCAGAATATTATTGGCGTAATCGAATAGTTCTACTGCCGCAGGAGAACGAAACGGAAGAAACCTATATTCGTCCGTATCCACTTTGTCGACTACAAAGTCAGTATATTCCGGATCGGAATTCGAAATCAGAGCATCGCCTTTTTCAACAAGCCAGTCATTGTCGCTATCGGGAATCCCTATAATTTGAGCCAACATTCTCATAGGAAGCCTGCGAGCAATTCGATCAGTTGCATCAAACTCACCTGCACCAACCGTTTCTTCGAGAAGTTCTCTTGTAATGTCGCGAATCTGTTGTTCATACTTTGCGACCATCTTCGCTGAGAACGCTTTATTTACTAACATCCTAAAGGCAGAGTGCTTTGGGGGATCTATTTCTTGGAATGTTTTACGGGCCTCGTACTCTTCTAAACTTTGGTCTTCCATTCGAATACCTTGCGCCGAACTCAGTAATTCTGGCTGGCGATTAAGGTCTAGAATGTCTGCATGCCGGGTTACTGACCAGAATCCTTTCCCTTCTTTCATGTCACACCATGCCAAGGGGTCTTCATGTCTCAATCTATCGAATGTCGCGAAGGGAGCTCCATCGACATAAGCATCGTGGGTCGACAGGTCTATGTTAGTATCTGTTGAATTTGAAAAAGGAAATTGCATAGGACAAGATTAGAACTTGGCAAGCGACTATTGGGGATTTAGAGGATATTTGCCGCACTGCGCTAAGATAAATTATTTGGTTTCTCCTTTTTTAGCACATTAGGACATTCGCCATCGCCGAACTTTCATAAAGACTATAATTTCACAATATAATGGAAACGTAATTTTCTCCATCGTTAAGGGAAAACAGAAATGGGCGAAATCATTGGTGCAGGCTTGGTCTCTCATGTTCCTTCAATAATGTTACCTAAGGAAGATCGGTACGAGATCAATGAAGGAAAGGAAATTAGCATTATTCCGGGGTTTCACGCTCTTCGCAAAGAGGTTCTAGACGAACTGAATCCGGACACCATAATTGTGTTTGATACTCATTGGGCGACTTTACTTGAGTTTGGAGTAACTGCTCATAAGCGACGGGAGGGAAAATTTACATCAGAAGAGTTGCCGCGGGGCATGACTCAGGTGCCTTACAATATGAAAGGAGATCCTCCTCTTGCGACCTCCATCGCTGATCACATTACCAAAGCCGGATATCGGGGAACCGCCATAGATGATCCTTACCTCCCAACTCACTATGGCACTATCAATGTAGCCCATTATCTCAACCGCGACGAAGCTTGGATTAGCATTGGAATGTGTATGACTGCACAAACTGACGATTACTTGGTAGCAGGAGCGGAGATAGGAAATGCAATTCGAAGCAGCGACCGGCGGGTTGTATTGCTCGCCAGTGGTTCAATGAGCCATACTTTTTATCCGTTAAAGGAAATACTAAACCACGAACCCTCGGATCCGATACATATTTTTACGCCAGAAGCTCGCGCAGCCGACGAGGAAAGACTGAAATGGTTTTCTGCTGGCGACCACGCAAGGGTAATTGATACCATGGATGAGTACTATCAATACAAACCAGAGGGAAGATTTGGTCATTACTTGATGATGATCAGTGCTTTGGGCGGTCGAGAATGTATTGCTAAAGGTCGACAGTATAGCGATTACGAGAACGCTTGCGGAACGAGCCAAGTTCATGTCTGGTTTGACCGTCCGGAAACAGGATGGACAATCCAATAGAGAATGCAACTTATCCGGACCACTTTGTTCTGCTAGTTCGAGTCCGGTTCCAAACAGAAGTACTCCTGACGTTTAGAATCTTACAGTCGTATATGTGTTACTGGACTCGTAAAGACGCTTAAATTTGTTAAGAAATCATCTTTGCAAACCTGTACGCATCTCAAAAAACCAAGACAGTAACATTGCTACACCGATCCGCTCAATCAAATTTTCATACAAGCGACTGTTGAATGGCCTCGGTCTGCGCGCTAATCTACCCAGCTAATGTAGAATGGTGTTTCTAACGTTTGCATAAAGAATCAGCGAGCATCCGTTGTGACCGCACGATCTCAATCGACTCGATCCGTTGAAATCGCTAGCAAGAATCCATGTGAGAATACCTTTCGTCCTATTTGACCATTTTGAAAGCAGTAAGACCGCTAGGTTTCAACATTTGATATATGCATATTCTCACAAACAATTCTTTGTAATTTAGATTTCACAAAATTGTGATCTGGGTTGTGATTAACCATAACAATGTACTCTATTGCTGATTGGTCAACTATAGCATCTAAATTTTGCAGCAACTGTTTTCGCGACTCTTGATCTACTGACGAAAATGATTCGTCGAATAACAGCATCCTTCTCATCCCCATAAACGTCGCCAAGATACACAGTTTTTGTCGCATTCCACGTGAATAATCTGATATTGGTTTTTGACTTTCTAAATCAAAATCTAAAAAATTTGCGATTGAGGCAATAATCTCGTAATCTTCTACTAATCGTAACCTCGCAACAATTCTTAGGTATTGACTAGCGGTGAGCAGATTCGGTAGTTCATTCACTTCTGGGCAAACACTCACATTCTGTTTCGCGAAGTGGCCATATTTCAAGTTTAGGCCATCAACAAGTATCTCTCCGGTTTTAGGAATCAAACTTCCACCAAGCACCTTGAGTAACGTTGACTTACCGGATCCATTTTTCCCTTCGACGGATAAAATTCCCGTATCAATCTCAATTGAAAGTCCACTCAGTACATCTAATTGCCCGTAAGCGATAGTCAGATTATTCAATTTGATGGTCATTCGGAATACCTTTCCAACGATTATTAAAACTTACAAACAACCAAATGGATGTTCCTGCAAATAGTGCTAAGCCAATGATCGGATTAAAAACAGTCAATATCATCAATCCCAATGGCAACAGTATTCTTCGAGTAATTTTTCTAAAGCCATCTCCTAGTATCGATAATGATGCCAAGGAATCATAAAGTGTATAAAACACAAAACCAACAGGTATGGCAATAAAAGCAACTGTTGAACCATACGCGAAAAAACTCAGCGAGAATGAAAGTAAAGAAACAAAAAAGTATAATATTAAAACAAGTGTATAACTGGAGAAGAAAAAGTAACCACTCGACATATTGCTATATATAAAAACTTTGTGTTGCAATATATTATCGGTGATAAGATCGAAGAATATGAATAACAGTGAAAGAGAGAACAAAAATAGCGACAGTAGCAATGATTCTTCGATAAAGTAAGCAGACGTAAAAAATAGAACTATAGATACGAACAATCCGGATTGTCCATTAGGGTCTTGCCAACGAAAGCTAAGAAAATATTTAGTCCAAGCAAGAAGTTTTGTTTTTTCACTAGATCTCGTGCTTGCGTAAACATTGTATTTTTTTAAACTCAAGAAGATTAAATCTAGTATCTCTATGAGCATTAAAACCATCGCTGTCATTACACAGAATATAACTATTGATGAAAGGTATAAATCTGTAGGATACGTAGTAGCAGTGAAGAGAATCGCGAACAAAAAGGATACAAGTAAAACAGAAAAACCTTTCCAAATGATTATCTCTGTATTAGTTTGGTTGAAAATTCTTCTGGGAAACTTCTTATCAAACTGAACAAAGTACCGACGGCATATGTTTGTCAGCGCAAGAACCGGAAGGGAATTTGTGATAGCAACTAGCGTAGTTTCATTTTGAATCACATCTTTCAATATATATTTATTTAGTGCCACACTCGCTAGGCTTACAATTATTAGCGGAGCGATCGAGATAGCCGTACGAATTATAGTTACAGAAGCCCCTCTTAGTTTAAGCATCGCCCGAATCTCTAAGTTCATTAGGGCAAGCGCGATTAAAGTTAGTCTGATCATGGTTTTTCGGCGCAGAAGATTAAGGGAGTGAGACCATTATGAAGGTAGAATTGTCGTTCGTTGTTGCTCTTCAATCAGAACTTTCTTTATGAAAGGTTGGCTAGCAGTTCGTTTTGGAAAATGATGGAGGCGCACACTCTGACCCTACAATCCTTTCGGAAATCAATATGCCACGCGAGGTCTCTGTATCAGCATTGTATCTCGGGCTAGGCCTTTACAGAAGAATAGCATTTCACGGAGAAGGCGCGCTTAGCGTGTCGTCACTGTCAATTCCTTATGTAACAAGAATTATAGCATGTTGCCGGAAGAATCTCAATTGTCTAAACCACCTCCACGTACGCAGGAACTCGCTTGTTCGCGAGAAGCGGTTTTTCACTAATAATTTCTGCTGTCACCGGTAAGATCAGTCTTTCAAACAAAACGAAGCATACCTTTCTGGTACGACTAAAATTATACTCTTGGCTTAGTCCGTCAAATTCGATTCTATTCCGCCTTACAAAGTATTCCATTGCCGTTTTACTGAGATTCGTAAGCAAATTTCCTAGTTGAGTGACTTTGCCTATAGATTGAGGTAAAATTCTTGTATACTAGGTCATCTTCATCTGGCATTAGGAGCAATAAATGTTTTTCGAACACCCACATAGCAAAGCAGTGATTCAAGTTTCAACCGGAGCGTCTTGGCTGTGGATGTTGCTACTTGGTCCGATTTACCTCGCATTCAAAGGTATATGGACTCATGTAGTCGTTTACATCCTTTTGTGCATTGTTCTAGCCGTGACTGTTGTTGGGCCTTTTCTTGTTTGGTTTGGCTACACCTTTGCTACCCATGCGATCATTCGAAAGCATTACGTTCATAATGGTTGGCGCGAGGTCAATCCAACAAATTGAAGCCAAAATGTTCAAAATTTTCATAGAACCCATCAGGCGAAACAAGAAGACATACATATCATTAGATGCTCAGAACACAACATTCTACCCAATTTATGATTTCGGCCCGGCGCATACGATCATCTAATATATCGTCATCTATCCCTAACTGCCATCGTAAAGCACTGTTCTGACGATCGTGATCCAAAGCATCTAACTTATGCTTATACTCACGAGCATCTGTCTCGTCCTCAAAGAAGCCTTGTTTCACCATATCACTGGCATACAAGTCAAATAGTTTGGAGATATGTGCAATATCAAATTCCGGATGATACTGAACAGCCCATACCTCGGAATTTTCTAATGGAACAATTGCACCTTGGATTTCGCTGTGATCGTTCGAACACAATGGAGTTGACCCTGTCGGCAGGGTTGAAACCTCATCATAGTGAATACACGCAGCATCGAACACTTGGTTTTTATTCCGATAGAGGGGATGTTTTCGTCCTGTCTCGTTAAGGCTAAGTTTACGAGCTACACCAACTTCGCGTCCATTTGGACTCAGTTCGACAGTGCCACCGCCAGCAATGACAGCTATTTGTAATCCCCAACAACTTCCCAAGATCGGTTTTCCCGTCTTTGCAAATTGTCTCAATAACTCGATTTGATTCTGAACTTCAAACGTTGTGTCATATGCATGTAATCCCGAACCACCGACGACCATCGCGGTATAGTCGTCCACAGACGCTCCATTAGGAAATTCCTGCCCTCTATCGGCAGCATGAATCACATCCAAATCAAGATTTGGAAAATGGTCAGAGATGGCTTCCACATAGATTCCGCTAGCCGAACGCACCCCAAGTTCAGCAGCCTGTTTTTGGCGTGCGATTGTATTTCCTTCCATAACAATCAATCTAGGCATAGTTCGTAGCCTCCACGGAAGATACACTAGTTACTTTTGTTGCGATTTCCTTAACAGAATTTACTTCTAGGTGTCTGAAATAATTCGGGGGCATTCCCATCCACCGAGAGAACGCTCTTGTAAATGTACTGTGTTCTGAGTAACCAAGTCTCAAAGCGATCTCCGAAATAGACGCTGTTTTTCGAATGAGAAACTCAAGAACTGCCGAACGCATGCGACAACTGTCTAGTATCTTTTGATAGGTCGTGTTTTCTAGCACCAAACGTCTACGCAGTGTCCGCCCAGTCATTCCAAGTTCCCTCGCTACATCATCCTGCAATACGCTTCCGTAACGAAGATTACGAAAAATCACGTACTCAAGCCGATCAATCAGCGCAGATTGACGTTTTTGCTGAACTAATCTCCTATTTAATTCTTCTATCTCTTGCTTAATGGGTTCAACCACATGCAAACTTGAATTGAGAGCACCTGTCGGGAAACATAAACTGTTTGTGTCACCCTCGAAACTACATCTCGCGTGAACAATTGAGGAAATGTTCTGATCAAAATGGTCAGATGAAGCTTCTAAAGTGACCTCTGTATGATTCCAAACTTCGGGGGCCGCTCTGCGTATCAGGTTTGAATAAATGCCAAGCGAATAAAGGGCATCATTGTGCCTTGGCCAAATTTGGGGATCTAGTATCTTGTAACTAAGAGTTGTCCAATCCTCCCTAACGTCAAGACTGAGCTCTGTTGCATCTTGTAAAAGCGGAAAGTACGTCGTGAGCCTCCTTAAACCAGTACCCAGAGTCTTTGAAGACAGTACTGCACGGCCAATGGCTCCGCGTGTTCCATAATCGGACTTACTTCCAGCATTCCATGACAAACCGGGGCGGCAACTTTTAGTCGATACTTTTTCCAAAAAATCTACAAACTCGGATAAAGCAACAGCGTCATGACCTGTTGAAGTTGTTCGCTTTCGTGCGATCAACTTCAACATGAGCTCTGATAAGTCGAGTCCATATTCCGAAAGAAACTCGTTCCACCCACCGAGTACACGAGTTCTGATTAGTGCCTCGCCCATTGACATAGCTCCTGTAGTTTAGGACGTGCTTTCTTCCTTCATCTTATAGGTAGTTAATTTAAATATAGCAGAATTGACCTCTAATTTGAGGTAACCCTAGGCCAAATCAAGTTCGTGTAATGCTTATGTCCTAGTTTGCCAAGCAAAAATTGATTAAAATAAGGCTTTTGTAAATTTAGTGAAACTTGTCACCATTGGAGCCACTTAATGTTCAACAAAGACATTGAACATAACGTCAATTCGACACCTTCTATTTTAGCCGCAGTTATCCTCGGAACTATCGGGGTGCTGTCCTTTATTGTCCAACCTGGTTTGGGTTACGCTTATACGGAATCATTCAACGTAACTGAGGCCGAAGCAAATAGACTGCTGGCTTCTGAAGGGTATGGTATAGCCGCTGGAGCAGCGCTTGGAGCATTTTTGTCGAGATTCACTAGCTGGCGGCTATTGTGCTTAGTTTCAATACTGCTAGCTATTCTCGGAAATTTACTTTCAGGAACCATAAATCAATCTGGAACGCTGTTTAGCTTGTCCCGTAGTCTTACTGGATTAGGTGAGGGAGGAGTTATTGTTCTTAGTTTTGCAATGATTGGTTTGACCGAGCGCATAGAACGAAACATCGCAATTTACATTGCAGTTCTCCTTACATATGGCGCTATAGGTTTGTGGCTAATGCCCTCTGCGCTTGAAGCTATCGGATTAAATGGAATTTTCTACTTCTGGGCGGCAATTACGACAGCAACGCTGTTACTAATTTCGCACCTCACGCCTTTTGCAGATAGCCGTGAGACACCTAGTCCGACTGCCGCCTATGTCGGACTTCCGATGTTGCTAGTCGCGTTCCTCGCGGTTCTAGCCTACAACACCGCAATCGGTATTGCTTGGGCTAATCTCTTTTTTGTTGGTATGAACGTCAAGCCAGATGAGCAATCCGTAGCAAACGCACTGCTCACGAGTCAGTTCATCGCAATTGGCGGAGCAGTTTTGGCTGTCGTAATAGAGAAAAAGATCGGGCGTTGGCCGCCCATCATTTCTGGCATCCTAATTGGATCAGCCTCTATAAGCTTATTACTCGGCAATCCGAGTTTCCTAATCTTTGGAATTGCTGTTTGTCTATTCAATTTTATTTGGAACTTTTTCCTTCCATTCATGCTCAGTACAGTTGAGGATATGAGGATTGGCGAAATGATGTCGCTTACAATTGCCGTTCAGATGTTCGGATTAACAGTAGCTGGGCCAATGATTGCATCCAAAATACTGGAGAATGGCGGGAGTTTGCAGACTGCTCTGACCGTCACAATAGTCTTAATGCTCGTAAGTCTTGTTGGCCTTTCAGTCGCAAAAATCGCTCGACGTAGAGCGCATGCGCGCCGACAAATCTCTTCTTCTCGCTAGATAAATAACTCACTATGCCCTTCGATACCCCTTTGCTCGCGGACTACCTCATTAAGGAAGATGGACTAGAGGTATCTAATCCCGCTACTAGCGAGTTACTTGCGACAGTAAAAGATTTTTCTACAGTCGAAGTCGAAGGCATTATCAAACATGCCAATGACGCTAAAGCAGAATGGGAACAACTTACAGCGAAAGAACGCAGTTCGATCTTGAAACTTTGGCACGATTTAATTTTGGAATACCAAGAAGCCTTAGCTGAAATCATCACTCTCGAATGCGGTAAACCTCTTGCCGAATCTAAAGGAGAAGTTGCATACGGGGCATCGTTCGTAGAATGGTTCGCCGAAGAAGGAAAACGGGCGTATGGAGAAGTGATCCCGACATATGCCCGCGGTAAACGTCCGATAGTGATTAAACAACCCATCGGGGTTACTGCCGCCATTACACCGTGGAATTTTCCGCTCGCAATGATCACTCGAAAAGTCGCGCCTGCTCTTGCTGCTGGATGCCCGATGATCGTAAAACCTGCGGAAGCTACCCCCCTTACTGCTTTAGCGATCGAGTACCTCGCACATAAAGCCGGTGTTCCGAAATCAGTTTTCCGTGTTGTTACCACCACTAATCCATCAGAAATCGGGAAAGTATTCTGCAACAGTTCTATTGTGAGAAAATTGTCATTTACCGGCTCCACTGCTGTTGGAAAAGTACTTTTAGCGCAATGCGCGTCTACCGTTAAACGAGTTAGTATGGAACTCGGCGGAAATGCGCCATTTATAGTCTTTGATGACGCAAATTTAGAACGCGCAATAGACGGAGCTATCGCTTCTAAGTATCGAAATGCCGGTCAAACCTGTGTATGCGCAAACCGATTTTTGGTTCAGGCTGGTATTCACGATACATTCGTTGAAAAACTCTCAGAAAGAGTTGGGAAATTTAAAATAGGTAACGGTATAAACGAAGGCGTGGAGATCGGTCCACTTATCAGCGAGTCTGGCCTTAACAAAGTTGTACACCTTGTCGATCAGGCGAAATCATCGGGTGCTTTAAGCGTACTTGGAGGGGAATGTCATAGCGCTGGTAATACTTTCTACGAACCAACCGTTCTTACTAGTGTTACACCAGAGATGGAAATTGCCAATAACGAAATTTTCGGTCCGGTAGCACCAATTATCAAGTTCTCAAGCGAAGCCGAAGCCATCTCGATAGCGAATAAGACTCCATACGGCTTAGCCGCTTACTTCTTTACAGAAAATGCTGGTCGAGTTTGGCGAGTAATGGAAGCACTTGAGTATGGGATGGTTGGCGTAAATGAAGGAATGTTCTCAACTGAGGTTGCGCCATTCGGAGGAGTAAAAGAATCTGGAATCGGTCGGGAAGGTTCGAGACACGGAATCGACGAATACCTTGAACTTAAGTATGCCTTAATCGGAGGTCTAAACTCATGAATAGCAATGCCCAGCAATGGATCAGAAGAGAGAATGCGGTAGCTCGGGGGGTCGCCTCTATGCATCAACGATTTGCGGTAAATGCTAGTAACGCAGAAGTTTTTGATGCAGACAGTAATCGACTTATTGATTTCGCCGCAGGATTAGCCGTTTGTAACACAGGTCACTCTCACTCTAGGATCGTTGACGCTGTAAAAACTCAGCTTGATCGATTTTCCCATGCTTGTTTTCAGGTAACGCCTTATGAAAGCTACATAGAATTAGCCGAACGGTTAAACGAAATAGCCCCGGGCAAAGCTCTGAAGAAATCCTTGTTTGTCACGACAGGGGCCGAAGCAATTGAGAACGCTGTAAAAATTGCGCGGGCGTACACAGGTCGCCGCGGCGTTGTAACGTTTACCGGCGGTTATCACGGTAGAACGATGATGACTTTGGCGATGACTAAAAAAGTCTATCCATACAAAGCTGGATTTGGCCCGATGCCGAGTGAAGTCCATCATGCGGCGTTTCCATTTGAATATCATGGCATAACGCAAGATGCGGCCTGGAAATCTCTTATGGAGGTTTTTTTCAGTGATATCGAAGCGTCCGAAACGGCAGCAATTGTTATTGAACCTGTCTTAGGTGAAGGGGGATTCTACGTTACACCGACACCGTTTATGCAAAAACTTCGCAAGTTTTGTGACGAGAATGGAATTTTATTGGTTATTGACGAAATTCAAACGGGATTCGCTCGAACGGGAAAGATGTTTGCAATAGAACATATGAAGGTAGAACCAGACTTAATGACAATTGCGAAAGCGATGGCCGGGGGTTTTCCTATCGCTGGAGTGATCGGTAGAGTAGAAATCATGGACACGCCTGCGCCGGGCGGTCTGGGAGGAACTTACGGTGGCTCTCCTTTAGCGTGCGTTGCTGGGTTAGAAGTATTGAAAATTATTGAGGAGGAAAATTTATGTGAACGCGCTATCGCGATCGGGGATCAGATAAGAATGCCTTTGATCGAAGGACAACAAAACGGCATGACCTGTATTGGCGACGTTCGTGGGCTAGGGGCGATGGTCGCCATTGAATTTGTAAAAAATGGCAATGTCGAGATACCATTACCTGAGTTAACGCGAGACATTGTTGTTGAAGCGGCGAATAAGGGCTTATTACTCTTGTCATGCGGAATTCGGGGTAATGTTGTCCGATTTTTACCGGCCTTGACGGCATCTGACGAAATAATTCAAGAAGGAATGGACATACTTATGAAAATTCTAAAGAAAAAAGCGGAGGAAGGAGCGAAATAACAGGACTAATCCTAGAAAAATTTTGTTGCAATTTTATACAACTGGACTAACAATACCATTCTAAGCAGTTTGCCGTCGCAGAGAATAATTGATTCCCGCCCATCCCATTTAAACAAAAAATGATTGAACTGGCCTAAAATGCCAAGAACAAACACCGTCAATTAAACTACAAATCTAGATCACTATTTCAGAAGTACTCTAGAAGGTACTTCTAATGGAGACTATAATGAGTTCTAACCCATTCAATAGAAGCTCAAAAAGTAAAATCTTTGCAGTTTCGCTATTGCTCTCGGCTTCACCGCTTGGATTCACGCAAGAAGAATCTGACGAGGCGGATAATAACGACGAACGTATCTTAGCCCCTGTAACAGTTACAGCACAAAAACGCGAACAAAACCTTCAAGACGTAGGAATTTCTGTTTCTGCTTACACGGGAGCTCAGTTAGAAGCTCTTGGATTAAATAACACAACAGAAATTACCGAACAAATTCCAGCATTACAGCTCAATGCTTGGTCTCCAAAACTAACTATTTTTAATCTTCGGGGAGTTTCTCAAAATAATTTTACTGACAATCTGGAAGCTCCCGTTGCCGTCTACATGGACAACGCGTATATGGGTTCGATTAACGGTATTTCTGGGCAATTGTTCGACACCGAACGTGTTGAAGTACTAAGAGGACCGCAAGGCACACTTTTCGGACGAAATGCTACCGGTGGATTGATACACTATTTGTCTCGGGGAGCAGATAGCGAAGAAACAAACGGATATGCGCTCGCTACAGTGGGCGACCTTGGTAGAACCGAAGTTGAAGGCGCTTATGGTGGAAGTTTATCCGAAACGGCCCGGATAAGGGTTGCTGGTCGGTATGCCAAAGCAGATGGCTACATCAAATCCACCGATACAAATGCCCGTTTGAAAGCGTCCGGGCAAGACTTAGGAGGTGAAAACGGTTGGGCTATACGGGCAAATCTTCAAGCTGATTTCTCTGACCAATTAACTGGAAGTTTCTGGATTAAGTTTAGTGACGACAGTGATATTCCGACAGGAGGATATGTATTTTCCAACTGCACTTACGATATGGCCGGGTACTGTAATGTCGACAGCGCCGGATTAGGCAACGGAAGTAATGGAGTAATCAATGGGATAACAGGAGCCGCTGCCTCGCCTTATCAAAATTTCGCCGAACAAGAAGGTTTTCTGAATCGGGAAGTTTCCATTTACCAAGCTGATTTTAATTACGGCATGGCAAACAATATGACGCTAACCTCCATTACAAATATCACCAACTTAAAGCAAGACTATCTTGAAGACGGCGATGCCTTGCCAGTTCTCGTTATCAATTTTGGTAACGCTGTCGATTTTCAGCAACTGTCACAAGAATTTAGGTTGTCCGGCGGTAACGAGAAAATGAATTGGCAGACCGGGATATATTACCTAAGCATGGAACTTGATGGCAGTGTAACAACCGTTGGTGCGCCCGTAGCAGGAATAGCTGTGGATAACGATTTAGATCCAAATGGAGCTAAAGTCGAACAAACGTACGTTTTGGATTCTAAAAATACTTCATTGTTTGGCCAAATCGAATACGATGCTTCTGAAACAGTTACAGTGACTGGCGGTCTAAGGTTATCGCAAGACACCAAGTCAATAGATTATGCAAGCACATTATTTGCGAATACAACAGGCGATACACCAGTCGCGAGAACTGTAGCTTTTGGATCTGACGATAAATTTGCTGAAACTGTACCCGGAGTAAATGAAATTGACTACAGTGATTGGGCAGGGCGTCTCGCGGTAGATATTGAAGTTAACGAGAGAACGTTGGTTTTCCTGTCGTACAACCGGGGAATTAAAGGAGGGAACTGGACTCTCTCATCAGACATCAATGCCAACAACTTTCGCCATGATGAAGAAGTTTTAAACTCATTTGAAGTCGGTACAAAAACGACAAGTGCTGATGGCGCCTTACGTTTTAACGGAACACTGTTTCGATACGATTATAAGGATTACCAAGCATTCGCACTAACTGGCGGGACCCCTCAGGTAACAAACTCAGACGCTACCTCAACAGGCGGTGAAATGGAGCTGTTTTGGAATCCGACAAGTCAGTTTAATATGATTCTCGGAGCAACATTCCAAAGTTCAGAGGTCGACGAAGTTCAAGGGCCAGCCAGACAGATTGGTCCTGTTTTAGTCGACTCGCCCCCTCCGAGAAGTGGCGACTGTGTCTTAGACTCATCGAGAGAATTCTACACCTGTGACTATAAGGACGACACCATAAAAGGTGTTGAGCTTCCCAACGCTCCCGCGTTCAGTTTGAATTATCTTTTTAGATATGACCTAGATGCTTGGAATGGAAATCTCGCTCTCCAAGCCGACGGAGTCTATTACGACGATCAGTATCTTGAAGTAACCAACGGCAGATCTTCCCTCCAACCTGCTTATAATCTTACAAATATTTCCGCGACTTGGGCCAACGAAGAGGGCTACGAAGTTCAACTCTATATTCGAAATGTATTGGATGAAGAGTACGCCGTTTATTCATTGAACCTAGGTATTTTAGGCACGACTCAGTATTACGGAGCGCCGACAACTTATGGACTATCTTTCCGTCGGCGATGGTAATTCGAGCAATTTAGAATAATGGAAATCGCAACAAATGACTCAATAAATTTTGTTCAGCGGTTCTTCCGTCGTGTCAGTCCTTTAATCAAACTAAGTCTGCTTACTTTTTTTCTTTTGAGTTTACTCTGGTTATCGAGCTGTTCTTCGCTCAACCTAGTTAAACCATTTACCAAACCTAATCCTCCAAACATTCTTCTAATCGTTGTCGACGATATGGGAACTGCCGATCTAGGTATCTTTGGTAGTGAGATCAACACACCAAACCTCGATAAATTATCCAGTTCAGGAGTAGTGTTCACCAATTTTCATGCATCACCCGTTTGCTCTGCAACCCGGGCAATGCTATTGACCGGGGTTGATAATCACCTTTCTGGTTTCGGAAACATGGCAGAGGAACTTTCTCCAAACCAGAAGGGCAAAGCCGGATACGAAGGAGAACTCAATGACCGTGTAGTTACATTAGCCACTCTTTTGCAAGAACAAGGATATCGGACTTACATTTCAGGAAAGTGGCATTTGGGAATGACTGAAAAATCAAGCCCACAAGCACGTGGATTCGACCGGTCCTTTGCTATGCTCGCAGGAGGTGCCAGCCATTATTCAGATATGCGTCCTGCCTACCATCCTGACCCAGACGGAGTCGCTCCATATCGCCAAGACGGAGTTATGCTAAACGAACTACCGAGCGATTTTGAGTACTCGACACAATTTTTCACTGATCAAATGATTGAGTACATTAACGAAACGGAACACGACACGCCTTTCTTTGCGTATCTAGCGTACACCGCACCGCATTGGCCGTTGCAAGCTCCAGAGCAAACAATCAAAAAATACAAGGGGTTATACGATGATGGCTATGAAGAGACTCTAAGGAAACGACTAGAAAAACAAAAAGAACTTGGAATTATTCCAGACACAGCTCAACCTAATCCTCCTACAATCAAAAGTGTAGCGTGGGACTCTTTGTCTGTGGACGATAAACAAATACAGATTCGTGCAATGGAAATATACGCAGCAATGATAGATGAGATTGATATGCACGTCGGACGATTAGTAGATTACCTTGAAAGCCGAAACTTACTCGACGACACCGTGATTGTTTTTCTGTCCGATAATGGAGCTGAAGGTCACGATCTAGATGAGACCTGGCCCGCTGATCTGTTCCCAAAGATAAGACAAAACATAGACACAAGACATGACTTTTCGTACGAGAACATGGGCAAACCGAATTCTTATGTTCTTTACGGCCCAGATTGGGCGCGGACGGGTAACCCGGCGTACAGATTGCACAAGGGATTTCCAACAGAGGGTGGCACTCGTGTTCCCGCCTTTATATCCTTTCCCAAAAAATTTAGAAACGGAGTGAGAAATAACTTTGTTTCGGTTCTAGACGTGATGCCGACCCTGCTCGAAATTGTGAATGTACGTCATCCCACCCTAGATAATGAACAATCCGATCTTGAGCAATTGACAGGAATATCATTACTTCCATCCTTAATAGGAAGAAAACTAAAAGGCGTAACTGAGAATCGGGTAACCGTAGGAGAAATTTTAGGCAAGTACTTTGTTCGGAAAGGCGATTGGAAGCTGGTTTTCGTTCCTGCTCCGTACGGCCCGTCACGATGGGAGTTGTTCGATCTCTCTACCGATCGCACAGAATCTATAGACCTGAGTGGTCTTCATCCCAACAAGGTTACTGAACTGATCGCTGAATGGGAAGATTATGTTAAACTCAACAACGTAGTTCTGCCCGATTGGGTATCCGGATATTAGTAAAGATTGCAGTACCACAGGATGAAATATGTTACTCCATTCTCTTTATCGAAGATTTACGAGAGTTCGTTTGTTCGCTAGACTTCTCATAGTTATAGCAATTTCTGTTTCTTCGGCTAATTTCTTTGCTTATGCAGACGAAGACCGCTGGTCTGGTTGGTACTTTGGAGCAACTGGTCTTTCGCAGGAAATTGATGACGAACGACTTGATGGATATGGTTTATATTTTGGTTGGGGTTATCAACCAAAAAGCTCTAGAAGAAACTATGTTGTAACTCACGAAATCGGCCTAGGAATTGACGATAGGGGAAGTAAGACTCTACTGTGGACAAGTTCAAGTTTTGGTTGGCAGACAAGCGGTGTTGTCCTTTATACAGATGCAGGAATCTCATTTTACTCATGGTATGGGTTCCCTGTAGGAATCTCTGTCGATTTAGGAGTAGGAATCGAAATTCCAGTTAATTCGTCAGTATCGATCCGTGCGGAGTACAGTCAAGAAATTACCGATGATCATATCGATGAACCCGCTGATGTTTCTCTAAGACGCGCTGGAATCGGTTTAACGTATCGATTCTAGAGAAAAGTTCTGCTGAAGGGAAGGTTCTAGCTTACCGTTCAAACATTGCTTTATCTGCTTGTTTTTGATTACAATGGAAGAGGAGAATGTGCAGATTCCTCTTAGAATTGGCCTCCCTCAAACTGGGCATTATGTGGTCGTCCTTTCATGTGTTTGAACTGAAACTGGGTATCGCAGCAGTTGAAGACACCTTCTTGCTTTTCATAAAGATGGTGTTTCTAGTTGCAAAAATGAAAAGTCACTTTATATTGATGTCATACTTTGGAGTATCGGCCATGTTGGTAGAGTTTACGGTTGAAAACTTCCGCGTATTTCGCGACGAACAGTCTCTTAGTATGATTGCTTCGCCCTCTAGTATTAAAAACAGACCAGAACAACTCATAGATACTGGGTTCACTCCTCTCCCTTATCTCTATCAACAGTCAGCAATATACGGTGCTAACGGAGCTGGAAAGACCTCTCTGTTCGACGCTTTTTGGTACATGACACGATTTGTGCGAGACTCACACAATTTTCCTTCAAATGCAAGTATTGAAACTTTTCCTTTTTTGTTCGACGCGAACTCTCGTCAACAGCCTACCAAATTCAAAATTACCTTTCTTTTGGATAACACTCTGTTTGCCTATAGTTTCACCTTCAATTATAAGAGGGTTATTGAAGAGTACCTTTTAGCGCGCCCAAATCCCCCTAGCAGAACTCGTCGACTGTTTACTCGTCATTTCGATCACGAACAAGAAAAATACAAGTGGTTCGTAAACCCGAAATTTTTCAAAGGAAATATGAACGGTATACGATCGTTTACCCGTTCAAATGCGCTATTCTTAGGTACTGCTGTTAACCTGAACAACGATTCGTTGAAAAAAATATACAATCAGATCGTATCAAAACCAGTATTCATTTCGGAAAGTGATAAATATTTGAAGGACTATACTTCCAGACTATTCTATGATCGCCAGTGGAAACCGAGAATCGTAAACTTTTTCAAAATAATGGATGCAAAAATCGTAGACATAAACGTTAAATCCTCAGTGTCTAAGATTGAAACGGAGAACAATCTATCCGTTGAAAACTATGAAAAAAATTGTTCGGATCGTATTAACGGAAACACAGAATTTGACATAACATTTATTCGCTTGGACAACCATGGACGGAGAGTTCCTCTACCGTTGATTCACGAATCCTTGGGAACCCAACTTTTGTTTCAGATAGCAGGACGTTTGCTGAAATCAATAGAAAAGGGGCGAACAATTATGATCGATGAAATGAACACGAATTTACATCCGCTGATTAATAAAGAAATTATTTCAATGGTCGCCGGATCTACAATTTCGAGTTGTAACCCTCAATTAATATTAACCACGCACGATGTTTCCGTTTCCGACCACGAGTGCATTTCTCGAAATCAGATATGGATGATTGCAAGAAAGGACGATCTGTCTTCGGATTTGTACGCCTTCTCCGATTTCAACATTCCTAAAGAAAATTCCTTCCAAAGGGGCTATCTGTTAGGACGTTATGGCGGCACTCCACGGATCATTAACCGGAATCTATAATGGAAAACAATAAAAAATTTGTATTAGAGACGCATTCACGTAGTCGCAAAAAAAGATACGCTAGGAAGCGCTTCTTAATCGTCACAGAGAAAAGCAAGTCTGAAATTTCTTACTTCACCAAATTGAGGGAAGAACTAAAATTATCTGAGAACGAAGTAACAATTATTCGTAGTACGGGTTCGTCCCCTCGAAATGTCGTAGAAACCGCCGAACAATTGATTTCTAAAGCCGATAGAGATGAGCTAAGTGTGGTATATTGCGTTTTCGATCGCGATACTCATTCAACTTACAGTAAGGCTTTGGACAAAATAAAGACACTACGAAGAAAGTACCAAAGCAGATGCGATTCTGTTCAAGCAATCGTCTCAATACCTTGTTTTGAATACTGGTACCTTTTACACGTGAAAGACTCAAGGCAAGTATTTGGGAAAAGCGGTTCTCCTTGTAGTAATCTTATAAAAATCTTAACCGGTTTTTCAGAATTCACACTCTACGATAAGGCTGATTGCAGTAATTTCTATCATAATATAGAGAAAAAAAGACCCATTGCAGTAAAACGCGCTAAAGCATCATTAAAAGATGCTCATTCAACCGGAGAATCAGAATTTCAAGAAGATCCTTCTACGAGAGTGTATTTAGTAGTAGAAGCTATGCAATCGTTAGCCAAAGAAATCAACCCTTAGCCTCTTCACAGTTAGGACATAACGACGAGCACAAATAGGAGATATTTATTTGTGATAAAGTTAGGCTATGTGAAAGTCAATTTTATTTTGACTTCTGTAGCTGTAACGTAACGCTATTACAAGATGAACTTAGAGAGATCAGCATTACCGGCTAGGCTAGCTACTTTCTCTTCGACGTAGTCCGGGGTAATAGTAAATGTCTCGCCCTTTTTCTCTGGTGCCTCAAAACTAATCTCATCAAGCAGCCTCTCCAAGACGGTCTGAAGACGTCTCGCTCCGATATTTTCAACTGTATCATTAACTTTCACTGCGAAATCCGCAAGCAAATCGATTGACTTCTCTTCAAACTCAAGTGTGACTTCCTCCGCAGCCATCAATGCTTTGTACTGCTTGATCAGGGATGCCTCAGGATCCACTAGTATTCGTCGCATGTCGTCACGAGTCAAAACCTCCAACTCAACCCGTATTGGCAAACGACCCTGGAGTTCTGGTAACAAATCTGAGGGTTTTGACACATGAAATGCCCCCGACGCGATAAAAAGAATATGGTCTGTTTTTACAGACCCTCGCTTAGTCGCAACAGTCGTTCCTTCGATTAGAGGTAACAAGTCACGTTGCACCCCTTCCCTCGATATATCCGCGCCGCCTCTTTCCTTTCGCGCCGCAACCTTATCAATCTCGTCAAGGAAGACTATTCCGTCTTCCTCCGTATTGTGAATTGCCTCACGTATAACAGCTTCCTCATCTATCAGTTCCTCTATTGCCTCGTCAATCAGTGGACGATAGGCATCTTTGACAGTCATTTTGGCTTTTTTCTTTCGACTCCCGCCAATCGCTTTTCCGAGCATGTCGCCAAGACTAATCATTCCCACTTGAGCAGAACCGCCCGGAATATCAATCATCGGAAAAGGTGAACCGCTGTCACTGACTTCAATCTCTATTTGGTTGTCATCAATTTCCCCGCTACGGAGTCTTTTCAAGAAACTGTCTCTCGTGCTTTGTTTAGCATCAGGACCTACTATTTCATTTAGCAACTTTTGCTCCGCGGATTCCTGCGCTTGTTCCATCACCATTTTTCGTCGTTTTTCTTGTTCATCATTAACTGCGACCTCTACCAAATCCCGAATGATCTGTTCGACATCTCTCCCAACATACCCTACCTCTGTATACTTTGTTGCCTCTACTTTCAAAAACGGTGCCTCCGCTAACTTAGCTAACCTACGAGAAACCTCGGTTTTACCTACTCCAGTCGGTCCGATCATCAAGATGTTTTTTGGCATGATCTCGTTACGGAGTTCTTCTGGTGCTTGTTTCCGGCGCCACCGATTTCTGAGTGCCACCGCAACAGCACGTTTGGCCGCATTCTGACCGACAATATGTCGGTCAAGCTCTGAAACTATCTCACGAGGGGTTAAAAAAGAAACTGACATAATTTACGAACGCTCCGAAACGAATAAATGCCTGAGTTGACCTTTATTCGGTAAAATTTCAAGAAATAGACGACGAGCTGGTTTCCATCCAAATCCGCCGAACAACACAACCATACCAAAATAGAGAGCTGTTGCGCTTTGCGACATTTCAAAATTTTCAAAAATGAAAAAGACAGTCACAATTTGACCAATTAATGCCCCTAACGCAAGAAACCTTCTATTCGTAGCTAGTCCAAATAAAGCAAAAATCAATAGTACATCAAACCATATTGCAGGAACTATCCAGCCCGGTTTATCGGCTGTTATAGTGTTTAACTGCATCATAAAATAGCCGGTAAAGAATAATAACTGATACGATGCAGAAGCATAAAGCCAAAAAGTTTTCTCTCCTTGGAAAGATTTCCGATCTGGTTCCTGCATATCATACCAAATGGCTACCGCTAGTGTGGCTAACACAGTCGAAAGACCTACGATCGCTATAAGCAATAAATTGTATTTCCAACTTGATAACATAATTATTAAAAATAGAAGAGAGGCCAAATGTGTCGCAATTAGAAACCAACTGAAAGGTTTTTTATACCGCAAATAAATTAAGTAACCCGTCAACGCCGCAGCAATACAAGTCGTTATTGCCGCATTATCCTCGAATCCAAATATCAACATAGTCATATATTGTTCACAACAAGACTCTGCATTCCAAAGAGGAAATGAGAAAATTGAACCTGCCGATATTGTAAGAATGGTGGCTAACGCGATAAATGGAACATTTGCATTGCGGATACGGGTAATCTCTGTAATTCCAACAAATACTATTGTAGATACTAGATATGTCCAGAAGTTGAATTTATCGATCTTTAATACCTTCTCTTGAAACATAGCTACAAAGTCAACTACTCCAAACGCAAAAATAATTATTCCAATAGCAATTACAATTTCTAATATCAAATTCAAAGGTCTGACATCTCTAAGTCCGTCTTCTGTACGTAGTACAAGGTCATCACTTTCAATTGCACTATCAGCCAAAGATTCTGCAAACGTAGCCCGCTTCGCAACAGGATTTGTTTCAACATTAGACTCAGTCTGTTTACTTTTCTTCGACATCCAATTTCTCCACTGTAAAATTTGTGTTTGTATACACACAAATCTCTGAAGCAATTTTCATAGCATGACGAGCAAGTTTCTCAGCATTTTTCTCGTATTTGTCGATCGACCTAGCCGCTGCTTCCGCGTATTGTCCTCCCGAACCTATCCCTACGACATTATGTTCAGGTTCAAGGACATCACCTTGCCCGGTTATAACCAAAGTCGTCGACTGGTCTGCGACAATCAGCAAAGCTTCCAGTTTTTGCAAATACTTCTCAGTGCGCCAATCCTTTGCTAGTTCAACCGCCGCACGTTGGAGTTGACCGGGAAACCTCTCTAATTTTGCTTCCAGACGCTCGAACAAGGTGAAAGCATCGGCTGTCGCACCCGCGAATCCTGCAATCACTTTACCATCTGCTATTCGTCTCACTTTTCGAGCGTTGCCTTTTACAACTGCCTGACCGAGCGAAACCTGCCCGTCTCCAATAACAACAACTGATTTTGCCTTTCGTACAGCAAGAATGGTTGTCCCGTGCCAGCTGGATTGAGAATAAGATGAACTGTGAGACATAATCTGAATGTTGACCTTTCGAAAACCTTTTTTAAGACTGTTGGTACGACAGATTGGAAAGAATTGCACAACTATACCACTGATTCGGCAAGATTACGCTTACAGGTGAGTGTTTCGACGTACTTGCAACATAAAGCGATTCCAATAAACCGCTACTCAGTGTAGAATAGAGTCCTTATTTGGGTATTACCTATGACAAATTCAAGAACCTCGGAAAAATCGCGCAAAACTCGGGAAACTGAGATTGAGATGTTCATCAATCTTGATGGACACGGAGCCAGTGAGATCTCAACTGGTATCGGTTTCTTTGATCATATGCTCGAGTCTTTTTCCAAGCACTCTACGATAGACCTGAACGTTAAAGTCTCAGGTGACCTGCACGTTGATATGCATCATACTGTTGAGGACACGGGAATCGTCCTCGGTAACTGTATTAATGAAGCCTTAGGAGACTTTGCAGGCATAAACCGGTTTGGCGACGCGTACATTCCAATGGATGAAACGCTTAGTCGCGCCGCGATTGACCTTTGTAAACGGCCATTTCTGGTTTGGAAGGTTGACTTTGAACGCGACAAAATAGGCCAAATGGACACCGAACTTTTTCCAGAGTTTTTTCGCGCTCTCGCTTTCAATGGAGGGTTTTGTCTTCACGTAGAAAATTTGTACGGTGATAATTCTCACCACATCATAGAAAGTTGCTTTAAGGCCAGTGCGAGAGCTTTACGAAAAGCGATTGAAATTGATCCTAAGCTCGGTTCCGCTCCTGCTTCAACTAAAGGAACGCTATAGCGTGGTCGACAGTTATGGAAAACATCGTCCTTGTTGACTACGGCTCAGGAAACGTTCATTCTGCAAAGCGAGCACTAATTGCTGCCTCGATTAGTCAGAACAAAGAAATTGAAGTAGTTGTAACTTCTGATCCAGATCAACTGAAATCCGCAGATAGAATTGTTTTGCCCGGTGTTGGGCATATCGCGAGTTGCAGAGAACAGTTAGAGGGTCATGATGGGCTCTTGGAAGCATTGACGCAGGCGGGGATATTTCGGGCTGTCCCGTTTCTCGGAATTTGTGTTGGCATGCAGTTGATGGCGACTGAGGGGTACGAAGATGGGCTAACAAAAGGTCTCAACTGGATTGAGGGATATGTGACAAAAGTCACGCCCAACGGTAACCTACGAGTTCCTCATATGGGATGGAACAATATAATTATCACCCGCCCTCATCCTGTCTTAAAGAACCTAGAAATTGACCCTCATGTCTATTTTGTCCACTCTTATGCGTATAATGACCCACAATCTAAGTACGCCATTGCGGAAACAGACTATGGTGGTTCTATTGTCGCAACTATTGCTAAAGACAATTTTGTCGGTACTCAATTTCACCCTGAGAAAAGTCAGTCCACTGGGCTTAAAATTCTTGAAAACTTCATTCGTTGGAATCCCTCATGACGTTTAAATTATATCCCGCTATTGACCTTAAAGAAGGCAAATGCGTCCGCCTAGTACGCGGCGCTATGGATCAAGCTACAGAGTTTAACGACAATCCGGCCGACCAGGCAATTCTCTTTGCAGAGATGGGTTTTGATCATCTGCATATTGTTGATCTTGACGGTGCTTTTGATGGAGAGCGTACTAATGGACAGACTGTTCGAGCCATTCGAGAAGCGACCGATGCATTCATCCAGTTAGGAGGCGGCATACGAAGCATTGAACAAATCGGGGCTTGGATTGAAGCAGGTATAGACCGTGTGATACTTGGTACAATTGCCTCACAAGAACCGGACTTAGTTAAGTCCATCGCAAAAGAATTACCATACAGAATCGCGGTAGGCGTTGATTCAGTTGATGGCAACGTGGTTGTTGAAGGCTGGTCTAAGTCTACTAGCATTTCTGCTGTAGATTTAGCGAAACGATTTGAGGATGTCGGCGTAGCAGCAATCATTGCTACCGATGTAACCCGAGATGGAACAAAAGAAGGGGTCAATATTGAATACACGCAGGAACTAGCCGATTCGGTTTCAATTCCCGTAATTGCTTCAGGCGGACTTAAAGACAACACCGATATCGTCGCACTAAGAAACAGCCGAGGGAAAAACCAAATTGCAGGAACGATTCTTGGACGGGCTCTGTATGACGGGCAAGTCGACACTAGACTTGCTTTAGAAATTGCGAATGCTTAAAACCCGAATTATCCCGTGTTTAGATGTCAAAGACGGTCGCACTGTAAAAGGTGTGAATTTCGTTAATCTGACGGATGCAGGGGATCCGGTTGCGTTAGCTCGCGCCTATTCCGAACAAGGAGCCGATGAGCTATGCTTTCTAGATATAACGGCATCCTATGAAAAGCGCCGAACAATGTTTGATGTCGTTACTCGAACAGCGGAACAGTGCTTTATGCCATTGACAGTAGGAGGCGGAGTTCGCACTCCGGAAGATATGGTGGAACTATTGTCTTCTGGTGCGGACAAAGTCGCAATTAATACTGCCGCTGTTTCCAATCCGGAACTTATATCGTCTTGCGCGAAAAAAGTCGGAAGACAGTGCGTTGTTTTAGCGATTGACGCTCGAAATAACAAACGCGGGGGTTGGGAGGTCTATACGCATGGAGGACGAAACTCTACCGGAGTAGACCTTATTGAATACGCAAAAAAAGCTGAGAGGCTGGGAGCAGGCGAAATTTTACTGACAAGTATGGATCGCGACGGTACAAAAAAAGGTTTTGATTTGCCAATGATTAAGGCCGTATGTGACGCAGTAAATATTCCTGTTATAGCGTCGGGAGGAGCCGGATGTGCCGAAGACTTTGCGCCCGCGGTACTAGAAGGCGGTGCCAGTGCAGTCTTGGCAGCTTCGATATTTCATTTCGGAGAGGTTTCACTTCAAGACGCTAGAAAAAGCTTAAAACAATTTAACGTTTCAATTCGTCCAATTCAGAGTGACAAAAATGACTTCTAATATTCCTCTTGGAAACCCCGATAAATTTTCGGCAGCCCTCTCACATTTATCAAATATAATTGATTTACGTACGACAAGTGATCCTGAGTATTCCTACACTGCTTTGTTGTTACAAGGAGGTATCGAATCAATAAATAAAAAATGGTTAGAGGAATCTCAGGAATTTTCAGAGGCTATCGTTACGCCCGAAAAAAATGCGATTGCCCACGAAGCTGCAGATGTCTTATTCCATTGGCTTGTCGCATTACGCCATAGCAATGTCTCATTAGACGATGTCGCCGAAAAACTCATCGGTCGCCAATCTCAATCTGGAATAGAGGAAAAGCGCAATCGTAAAAGTTAATTCTAAACCTATTCGATAGATTTATAATTTCTTGTCACATATTTTAAAAACTATGTTTCAATGTCAAAAACAATTAACCGATATATTTTTCTAAAGACACTTAAAATACTAAATTTCTTTACTCTTTTATTTGATAAAGTCTTTATGATAAAAATTGACATACTTAACTAATTTTAGAAAACTGATAATAATAAACTGAACAAAATTTAACAACTGTTCGATTTTTAATTCAACAATATATTCCATAGTCAGAATACGATTACCAGCATTAATGAAAAACAAATTTTATTATCGAATTTGAAATCACAAGATACCGAAATCATTTTTTTGATTTCCGTAAAAACAAATAAAACGCACCCGCTCCGCCGTGTTTGTAATGTGCTTGTGAGTACCCTGAAATCATTGATCTCGCTTCATCGGTCTCTAACCACATTCTAAAACCCCGCCTTATTGCACCTTCGCCGTCATGCCCTTTTCCAGTTATGATCAAAAGACACTTGCAACCTTCTTGTCGCTTTCGAATTACGAACCGCTTCATAGTCACATGTGCGACGTTTAAACTCAGGTAATGTAGGTCACATTTCGCGTCTATCCGAACATCACCCTGCCTTATTTGACGTTCTGATTCGCGATTCAAAATTTCTAGTGTTCTCCGAATTGATGGTTTTACGACATAAGGTTTGCTTACCTTTTTAGCCTTTTTGGGAGAACTTGTTTCAATTGGAATATCCTCTTCTAACTGACCCTTTTTTAAGGGTTGAATACTTTTTGCTACGCGGTTCCAAATTCTTCGTTCACTTGATGTTAGCCCGACTTGATTAGAATCATTACCATACGTCATTTCGTCGTCCCCCGATTACCACTTACCGACACCCCTCAATCCACCTTAGTATTTCTTTACTTAGCGCTTTTCTTGTCCAAGAAAACGAATGATCTCCCTCTAGGATCACATGTTCAAGATTGATTCCCGCTTTTGCTCGAAATGCCGTGACCATAGGCTTATGAACATTTTCGACTGAAACTGCTTCGTCCTCGGAAGCAGCCACAAGTAACACGCGCTTCCCTTCAAGCATCCGCGCCCGCGCTCGAACATCAAAATGTGCGGCGTGTCGTTCGAGTTCCTCAACCGCTAGCTTTCCTGAATGTCCTGAAAGCATAGTGAGCGAGTCTACGTACGCCATCATTCCTGCTCTATAGTCTGGCTGAGAGTTTAAAGCACGATTTATCGCGCCAAAATCTGCTGCCGCCAACCCTGCTACACAATACACATCCTTATCTTCAGATGCCCCCATAAGTGCAGTGAAGCCGCCGAAGGAATGTCCGATCAAAATCAAATGATTAACGTCAATTCGATAGGTCTCAGCCGATTCTGTACTACGTAAAAATTCTAAGGCCCCCGCTACATCTGCTACGCCATTAGCGAAAGTGAAATCTCCGCCAGAACCCCAAGCCCCGCGATAATGAAAAAACAATACATTGAATCCGGCCCGTCTCAAATCTTGCGCTAAATCAAGATTTTTTTCGTTTCCAGGGTACCCATGAAGCAACACCACCGTTGGGTGCGGACCTGCGCCGTTCGCAACGTATAATATCCCGTTCAGTCGATCGCCGTCCACAGAAAAGTTAATTTCCTGCAACATAGGCGGAAACTCCCTATCAAGTTTCGGATCCTGTGTCATGGGATTGTAATCAGGAACGGCCATATCAACGACATCGCCAGCAACCCCAAGCCCCACCTTCGCTGTGGTCTCGCAGGAGACGAGAAAGCAAGCAGTGACCAATAACGAAATCAAACTGTTAGAGCGAGTCATTAGTCTGTAACCTCATAGATTTTAAAAACTATCTTCTAACAGATTATACTTCATTTATCCTATATTCAAATTTGGAGTGCCTACTCGTTCGCCTTCGCGACATCTCTTGGAATGAGAACCCACTTCTTCCCCCTAGAGTTCATAGTCCCCGCAATCTCACCGGCATCGTCTCCAGTTCCGAAGAATATATCTCCTCTAACTTGCCCATTGATCGCCCCTCCAGTATCTTGAGCGATTAACAAACCAGTCCACTTTCCGTCACCAAAAGCAGCTACCTTTGTTTCTATGAACATCGGCACACCCATAGGATAATGATCTAAATCGACGGCCATTGACCCCATAGGTGTCAATGGAACTCTTTGTGCGCCTTTTGGCCCGAGATTAGGATCCCCAATCGGTTGTTTCTTAAAAAACACATAGCGAGGATTAATATTCATTGCCCTCCTAACCTCTTTCCGAGACGCATTTCTCATCCACTCCTTAACGCCTTGCATAGAACCCTGTGTAGCATTAAGTTTTCCTGAGTCTAAGAGCCATTTTCCCATCGAAACATATGGATGACCATTGTACTGGTGATAAACCGCTCGGATCATTTTTCCGTTTTTGAATTTTAATCGTCCTGAACCTTGAATCTGTAGAAAGTAAACATCCTCGACTCTACCGTACGCTATAACGTTTTTTGGTTTAATTTTTTTTCGTTCAGGATAGAGCCGTAACTTCTTTTTCTTTTTTCTCTTCTGATAAATCTTTCCATCTTTTTTAACTATATCTCCGGGCGGACCAGGAACTGCGTATCTAAACTTTCCTCGACGCTTTTTGCGAACCTCCAAAATTGGTTCATAATAACCAGTAAACTTACTCCAGCCATCACTAGTTTCATGCATATTGACGGGTTCAAATAATACTTCGAATGCGATTCTAGCATCAATGTCTTTCACTAATCTTTTTAAATCTTTACAAACAGTCCTCCAATCCCGCACACGCCCAGCCCACGGTGCCACATGGGATAAATATGAAGAACTTTTCATTCTGTCAAAGGCATCACAACTATGCAAAAACGCCGTATAACCTGCACTAATATCTGTTCTAGACCAATTAGGAAGAGATTTAAAAGCAGGAGAACGTTGACTCTCGTATGAGCCTGCATCTCTATCACCGGCATACGTGACACTCGCTACCTTCCTTGAAGTTGCACATCCAGAAATCACAAGTACTGCAGCTAGAATAATAAAAAGTATACGCATCTGAATAACCTTAAAAACTTCGTTAAATCGATTTCTAACGACGTTCAACAATTTTATGCAAAGAATCCTAGAAAAGTCTTGCACTTTGAATCAAGCACGTCGAACAATATACCCGGCACGTGGATAATGAACATTAATCGTCCCAACCTTTTTATCAATGCGTTTTAAGATCACTCTATGATAATCCGCATGTACTAACTCGCCCTCTACCCAATCCTTAGCATAGTCGTCGGGTGAAATAGCAATTTTTTCTCCCACGACAAATTTTTGATTTTCATGCAGTGTACTAGCCGAAACCAGCCGAGGAACCGACGATTCAGCAATTGCCAATGCGTCACTACTCGAAAGTTTTGTCGGCTCTCTTCCTTCAACCCTGTTTAAACGTTCATACCAAGCCTTCGTAAGCGGGGCAGTTTCAAAACACGAATTCACAAAGTCAGGAACATTCCGTGCAGTAAACCAAACATTCATATGCGCATGGACATCCGATAGCCCTGCTTTGGTTCCCAACAAATACTCACTCACCCCTGTAGCTTTTCCTCCCGTGAGTCTTTCCTCAATCCACATTAAGTGCGCTCTCCACTGATCCTGCATATAAGGAACGGCAGCCTTCATAGATCCAACATCAAACTCTCGACCAGACATTTCTGCCCGATCCTTTTTGAACGCTTCTGGAACTTGATCCCCAACCGTCCCAAAAATCACAGCAACAGAGACTTGAAACCAAACTCTGTCTGTCCATGTGCTGAGCATGACGGAAGAGCCTTCATGCATCGGTAAGTTTAGGCAAGGTAACGGAAATCGTTGTTCCAACTCTCTTAGAATTAGCCTCGTGTCGCAATAAATGTCAGAACCGATCTGCATCACGGGTATACGTCGATACCCACCCGTTAAGGGGACTAAATCTGGTTTCGGCATAATTACTGGCGCGTCGACCGCGTACCAAGACAAATTCTTGAGACGCAAGGCCAAACGAATCTTCTCCGAGAAAGGAGAAGCCTCATACTGATGAAGGACGATACTTTGCGAATCTGCCATTTTCATTTGTTCCCTTAGGAGGACATTTTAGTGATTGAGGTCATGACTCTACACGACTATCTAACGTTTTAACTTATAGTCTAGACAATATATGTAGATTTCTATGGTGTAAGAAACGCGAAGTTCACGTTACCTTCTTACGGAAGCTCCCCACATTCTATTGCCACTCAAAGGATCGTGGAGAAGGAGTCAAATTACCCGAATATTTGAAAATTACAGCTAAAATTGTATATTATGAAGAACTATTGAAACTTTGTTCCTACTCACTCACATCATACCGTCAATGGAGACTCTTGAGATGGCACTTCTACCCTCTATTACACGAGTTGCTGATCTTGTCCGTAGGCAAGCAGATCTCATTCCTAATCAAGTAGCAACTTGGTTTGAAAACAGGGAAACCACATTCGGTCAGTTAAACGAACGTTCATCTCAGGTCGCCAACGGTCTGATTGCTGATGGAGCAAAGTCGCAAGATCGCATTGCTTATCTTGGCAAGAACATGGATCTTTATTACGAGATTCTTTTTGGAGCTGCCAAAGCAAGAACAGTATTAGCCGGGATTAATACGCGTTTGGCACCGCCCGAAATACAGTTCATTCTATCTGATAGCGAATCTACGATGCTATTCGTTACTTCAGATTTTTACGACGTTATTGAAAAAATAAAAGACCAGTGTCCCAATCTCAAGAAGATAATTGCTGTCGACGGTGGACACGAAGAGTGGGCTGACTATTCCCAATGGAGAGATTCACAGGAAACCTCTGATCCATTACTTGAGGCTAACGATGAAGACGATGTTCTTCAGCTCTACACTTCGGGTACCACAGGACTACCAAAAGGTGTTTGCCATACAAACCAAAGTTTTGAAGGCTTTTTTACACTTGCTATTCCCTTGGAATGGACAAACTACCCGTCCGGTGCGTCTGTTATGAACATTATGCCATTCTTCCATGTGGCAGGCGTTAACACCGGCCTGATTGCATTAGGAAATGGTGCTCGAATTGTAATTATTAGAGATATAGACCCTGGCTTAATCCTGAAGCTCATTCCCGAACAGAAAATCGAATTCGCTCTCTGGGTTCCAGCCGTAATTTTAATGCTTACCCAGGTTCCAGGTGCTGAGGATGTCGATTTTTCTTCTCTAAAACACGTTATATACGGAGCCTCTCCGATCGCAGAAGAACTTGTGAAAACGGCTATCAAAATGATGGGGGCGAGGTTTACTCAAGTTTATGGTTTAACTGAAACTTCCGGTGCGGGGACATACCTCAAGCCAGAGGCTCACGAACCATCACTCGGTAAATTGCGATCTTGTGGAAAACCTTGGGGTGGTGCAGAAGTTCACTGCGTAGACGAAAAAGGCAACCCCGTACCTGCTGGGGAGGTGGGAGAGATTACCATAAAGGGTCCCTTCGTTATGAAGGGATACTGGAAACGTGAGGACGCAACAAGCGAATCTATCCGCGACGGACATTTTTTTACGGGCGATGCAGGGTATTTTGATGAAGACGGTTACCTGTATATTTATGACCGAGTGAAAGATATGATTGTTTCCGGCGGCGAAAACGTTTATCCGGCCGAAGTCGAAAATGCCGTATTTAGTCATCCCGACGTTGCAGATGTCGCTGTGATCGGTGTACCTAGTGAAAAATGGGGCGAAGATGTTAAAGCGGTGATTGTCTGCAAGCCTGATAAGAAACCGTCAGAAGAAGATATCATCGCATGGACGCGGGAACGAATCGCCGGATTCAAATGTCCAAAATCGGTCGACTATATCGATATTCTCCCTCGCAATCCAACTGGAAAAATACTTCGAAGAGTTCTTCGTGAACCCTATTGGGAAGGGAAAGAACGCAGAGTAAACTAGTATGAACGACGGATCTATTGGGGTACACGACTACGAACCTGATTCTAGAAACGCAAACATTCTGATCTCAATAAACGGAGAATTATTTCACCGTGACGAGGCCAAAATATCAGTATTTGAGAGCGGATATCTGCTTGGTGATGGCGTTTGGGAGGGCTTGCGCGTTTATAAGGGCGGAATAGCCTTCTGGCCCGACCACGTCAATCGATTGTATGCAGGTGCGAAGGCCATCGATATGAATATAGGCATTTTGAAAGACGAAATGCTAACCCGAGTCCGCGAATGTCTTCAAAAAAATGATATGAGCGACGGCGTTCATATTCGCTTAATGGTTACTCGTGGGATCAAAAAGTCTCCGTATCAAGGCCCGCGATTCACTATAGGCGATCCAACTGTAGTCATAATTCCAGAATTCAAGACTCCTTCTGTCTCAAAGAGTGGAATATCTTTGTTTACAGTTCACGTGCGGCGCACAGGTCCGGCTGAACAAGACCAGAAACTAAATTCGCATTCCAAACTCAATTGTATCCTAGCTTGTATTCAAGCAGAGAAAGCCGGAGCCGACGAGGCACTTATGCTTGATCCTATGGGATTTGTCGCGACCTGCAATTCAACACACTTTTTTATAGTTCGCAATGAAGAAGTTTGGACTTCTCCTCCCGAATATTGTCTTGGCGGAATTACTCGGGCAAACATATTAAACCTTTGCCATAACGCGGGATTAGTCGCTCACGAAAAGCGATTTTCGTTGTTTGATGTTTATAATGCCGATGAAGTATTCGTGACGGGAACTTTTGCAGGGTTAACCTCAGTAAGTTCGGTCGATGGTCGAACTATTGACACCGTCAATGGCCCGGTTACAGATAAGTTGAGGTCAATGTATTCCGATTTGGTCGAACAAAACAAGGTGCCAGTATGACGGTCATTCGTATAGCTATGTGGTCGGGGCCTAGAAACCTATCAACGACGATGATGCGAAGCTTCGGGTCGCGAAGTGATACCACATGTTGGGACGAACCTTTTTATGCGCCTTGGTTAACTGAAACTGGCATTCAGCATCCTTTACGCGATGAAATTATTGCAAAGTATCCGTCTGATCTAAATGAAATTTCACATTTAATAACGTCCAGTGAAGTTTCGACTCCTATACAGTATCAAAAACACATTACTCATCATATGCTCGAACACTTTCCGATTGACTTCTTACCTCACTGTAGGAACGCATTTCTAATTCGAGAACCGACGAAGGTGATCGCTTCCTACGCAAATAAGACCGATGCGGTAAGTCTGGAAACTATCGGATTGACTCAGCAAGAAAGAATTTTTGATTCCGTATGTGAACTTACGGGTAAGGTTCCTCCGGTTATTGACACAGCTGATATTCTAAGAGACCCTAAGCAAACGCTTATTGCTTTGTGTCGCGAACTGGAGATTGATTGGGATCCAGCAATGCTCTCTTGGCCAGCGGGGAAGCGCGACGAAGACGGGATCTGGGGTTCTCATTGGTACGACAAAGTCTGGCAATCAACTGGTTTCGGTAAGACAACCGAAACTAACCCCGAACTCAATGCAGAATTGCGAGACATCTATGTCGAAGCAAAACCGATCTTTGATCGTCTCGCTTTACACAAACTATCAATTTAGGTTCAAGAACTCGTCCGTCAAAAAATCCCGAAAGATACAATCTAACAGAGCATTAGCTGAGTTGCGCGACGAATTCTATAGGTGAAAAACGGCCTAAGATCGGGCGATACAATTTTGAAAGTAAGGAGCAGACTTGCAACTCAATTGAGGTTGCCCGCAGAAAATCATGGAGTAACTATTAGTTCGGTGCTTCTTGCACTTGACCTTGCTCGCTGATTGTTCGCCACGCGAATCTGTCCGCGGTTTGGATACCTGTAGAAGATGTGTTCACCAATCGCGTTGGTTTGAACCAATCTTTTGCTCCAACTCGGCTCAACGTACGACGCGTGATAGTGAGTTGCGTTCCCTGTTCTAAGTTCATGGAACTGTAATACAACCTGCGCAGCAACAGATTGCGCTTTTATCCATCGATCACCGTATGGAATCAAGTTACGCGACCCATCGCAAGTAAATGTGAACTGGCAACCCGTCGACCGTGACGATCCTTGATACACGACCCCGCAGATTGAACTCGGATAGCGTTCATCGGCCACCCTGTTCATAATCACTTCGGCGACAGCCAACTGTCCCTCTGTTACCTCACTTCTGGCTTCATAATAAACGGCTTCCGCCAAACATTTATGTTCCTTAGAGAATCGCTTAGCATTATGAATCTTCAAAGTTGAGCGGCGAAGTAAACTAATCGCATTCAACGTACCACTTGCTTTAGCATGTGAGGAATATTTGAACGGATGGTTTCGAACTGGCTTTTCAACTTTTGTAGGCTTCTCGGAAAAACTCGCTTTTACAAAATAACTATTTGTTTCTTTTTGTTTTGTCTCAATAGGCCCAGCGTATTTCAAAAAACCCTCTGCTTGTTGCCTAAGTACGGCTTCGTCAGTTCGGAATTCATTAGTCTTGGGGATGGCAACCATACCAAATACCACAACGGCGAAAGAGGCCACAACGCTCGCGCATCGGGCCAAACCGTTTCCGCTTTTCGCGATTCGCGCTACTGATGATGAATTCTTTGATCCACCATAGCCGCTCGGGTTTTGGGTAGTGTGTTCCATTATGGTATTACACAATAATCACGAATCACTGAATTCGCAACACATCTACCTAACATATTGAAATTAATCTTGTTTAATTCGTACGTGATATTTATCGGTAATTTCAAGACGTAACACCCGAAAACAGATTAATATACTGTTTTTTCTATATTTATTTCCACATTTTTTACATTTTCCGAACAGTTACCTGTCTTTCAGCAATGCAACATATTGAAACTTTTGTTTACAAACACGGAAAAATTAATGTTGCTTTCGTTCATTTTAACGCAGCATGGGCTGCAGAAAGACGCGCAATTGGAATGCGATAAGGCGAACAGGAAACATAATCCAAATCTAATTGATGACAAAATTTTATGGAAGCTGGATCTCCGCCATGTTCTCCACAAATTCCCAATTTTATACTCGGACGAGACTCTTTACCTCGTTGAGTTGCGATTTTAACTAACTCACCGACTCCCTCTATATCAATTGAAGTAAACGGATCTTTTTCATAGATTTTCGCGGTTTCATAGGTTTTTAGGAATTTTCCTGCATCGTCACGCGATATTCCAAGTGTAGTCTGAGTTAAATCATTAGTTCCAAACGAGAAAAACTCGGCTGATTCAGCAATATCTCCCGCACGCAGAGCCGCCCTTGGTAACTCAATCATTGTTCCTAACAAGTATTCGATTTGGAGATTGTGTTCTGCGAATACCTTCTCCGCAACTCTGTCGACAACCTGCTTTAGAATTTCAAATTCCTCCTTAGTTGCAACGAGAGGAATCATAACTTCAGGAGACGGCAAGCAATCCAACTTCTTTGCCACACTTACCGCTGCCTCAAATATCGCTTCCGCTTGCATTTCGTAAATTTCGGGGTACGCAATCCCTAATCGACAGCCTCTAAATCCAAGCATGGGATTGCTCTCATCGAGCTCATTTATCCTCTGTCTCAGTTTACCTTCATCAATTCCCAAACTATCCGCGATATCGGATATCTCCTCTCCGCTATGAGGTAGGAACTCGTGTAGCGGCGGATCAAGTAACCGGATCGTGCAAGGTTTCTCTCCCATTATTTCAAAAATCTTTTCAAAGTCAGATCGTTGCACAGGTAATAATTCGTCTAACGCCGCTTTCCGCCCTTTCTCATCTTCCGCCAAAATCATCATCCTAACCGTAGAAATCCGGTCGATGTCAAAAAACATATGCTCGGTCCGACAGAGACCGATTCCTTGCGCGCCAAAATCTTTTGCAGTCTGTACATCAGTCGGTGTTTCAGCATTACACCGCACCAAGAGAGAACTGGCTTCATCCGCCCATCCCATCAGCTCCTCAAAATCACCCGACAAATTTGGATGATTCATTTTCACCTCCCCAACTAAAACTTCCCCAGACGTGCCGTCTACTGTGACGTAATCTCCTTCTTTATAGGTGCGATCACCAACTCTAAACTGACCAGTTGCAACATCAATTACCAGCTGGCCAGCTCCACATACACACGGCCTCCCCATTCCCCTTGCGACAACGGCGGCATGAGAGGTCATACCGCCCCGTGCTGTTACGATAGCGCGGGCGGCATGCATACCGTGTATGTCTTCCGGCGAGGTCTCGGCCCGCATAAGAATTACGTCTTCTCCATGTTCAGCAAGTTGCGCCGCTTTCTTTGAGTCAAACACAACCTTACCGACGGCGGCCCCCGGACTCGCTGGAAGCCCCTTAACGATCAACTGACGCTCAGCATCTTGCGCAATCGTTGGATGTAACAATTGATCCAGTTGGGACGGATCCAAACGCAAGACCGCCTCGTTTTTTGTTATCGTTCCGACGTTTGCTAAGTCGACCGCGATTTTTAATGCCGCCGCCGCAGTTCGCTTCCCGTCCCTTGTTTGTAGTATGAATAGTTCACCATCTTCGATCGTAAATTCGATGTCTTGCATATCCCGATAGTGTTTTTCTAAAACATTTGCCAAATCCAACAACTGTCGGAAAACTGTCGGCATAGTTTTTTCCAACGTGTCCTCATCTGACTGTAACGCTCGTCCATGTGCATTACTCACGGGAGCTGGAGTCCGTATTCCCGCGACTACGTCTTCGCCTTGCGCGTTAATCAAGTACTCACCATAGAAAATCTCTTCGCCAGTAGAAGGGTTCCTCGTAAATGCTACTCCCGTTGCCGAGGTGTCACCCATGTTGCCGAATACCATTGCCTGAATATTGACCGCAGTCCCCCACTCTTCTGGTATTCCATTAAGCTTTCGGTAAAGAATTGCTCGGTCATTCATCCAAGAATTTATTACCGCCGTGACTGCACCCTGAAGTTGTTCACTTGGCTCTTCGGGGAAAGGTTTGCCCAAGGACTCTTCGACGGCGCTTTTGTATTCATCAACGATGGCTTTCCAATCAGAGCCGCTTAAATCCGTATCAAACTGATAATCTTCTTTCTGCTTATAGTCATCTAATACATACTCAAAGGTATCGTGTTCCATACCTAAGACGACATTAGAATACATCTGAATAAAGCGCCGATAACTATCGTAAGCAAACCGTTCATTGGCTTTGGCGGCAAGCCCTTTCACCGTGTTTGAATTTAATCCTAAATTGAGAACGGTATCCATCATCCCGGGCATGGAAGCTCGAGATCCTGATCTTACCGAAACTAGAAGCGGGTTCTCTGAATCTCCAAAGTATTTTCCTGTCTTTTTTTCCAAACTTTTCAAGGCTTCTAGAATCTGCCGATTTAGAGACTCTGGTACAGTATGATTGTTTTGGTAATAGTAAGAGCAGACCTCTGTTGAAATCGTAAAACCCGGCGGAACCGGCAAATTTAACTTTGCCATTTCCGCTAAGTTCGCGCCCTTACCGCCTAGCAGGTTCCGCATAGATGCGTCGCCATCGACCTGCCCGCCACCAAATTCATATACCCAGCTCGGATGAAGAGAGTCGGCCCCATTAGACATATATATTTTCCTGAAACAAACTAACTAAAATTAGCGAAGGAATGAATGGATTCTCGTATCCCGCCAAGCAACATCAATCTTCGCCTTCTTACATCTTTGTCTTCGGAGTTAACAAGTAATTTCTCAAAAAATTCGTCCACGGGTTGTCGCAAGCTAGCAAGACTATTTAATGCTCGAACAAAATCTGCAGCCCCTAAAGCTTCTCTTATTTCCATTCGCGCCGTCGCAACGGCTATGTACAAGTTCTCTTCTGCAGTATCTGTAAATTTATCAACGTCTATCCTATCAAAATCATTGTACTTCACTCTGTCTTTAGATTCTTCTGCTTTTAAAAAGCTTACGGCACGATTATATCCGGCCATCAAAGCGGCCCCTTCTTCTGTTTCAAGAAATGAAGACAAAGCCTTGACTCGTTCGACCATTACCACGAGGTCGTTTTGTTCGGCGGCGAACACAGCATCAATTAGTTCGTAATTTTCTCCTTCATCGCGAAGATACTGGCGTAATCTTGTTGCGAAAAATTTCAGCAAGCCTTCAAAATCAGCAAACATTCCTGGACCAATTCCCGCGCACATCTCAGGATGAACTCTTCTAGATCGATCAACTCGAATCCTCCCAGTTGCCCACTCAATGAGAGTGGAAAGGTCAAATCTCAGTTTGTTTTGTAAGACGATTCTTACAATACCTAATGCCGTTCTTCTCAAAGCGTAGGGGTCTCGCGAACCGGTTGTTCGCTCCCCAATATCCCAAAATCCACACAAGGTATCAAACTTGTCGGCTAAAGCGACAGCAACACTGACCGGGTGGGTTGGAACACTATCCGATGGACCGATCGGACTGTAGTGGGATCCAATTGCGTCCGCCACCGCGGAATCTAAACCGGCATTCCTCGCAAATAGCTGGCCCATCTTGCCTTGCAACTCTGGAAACTCTTGAACCATTTCAGATACAAGATCAGATTTGCATAGTCGTCCCGCCTCTGACGCTAGTTCCGATAATTCACCTGAGTCGTCTGAATAACATAACTCTATAACCTTCTCCGCAAGTTCGGATACGCGTATGGATTTCTCTTGCATACTTCCTAGTTTTTCTTTGAATTCCAAATGTCTTAGTTTCTCGTACATCGTCTCTAGAGGAGTTTCCAAGTCTTTAGCCCAAAAGAAACGGGCATCTTCCAAACGCGCCGATAAAACTTTTTCGTTACCTTTAACGATTTCCTTCCCGCCATCCGGAGCCGACTGGTTCGCAATGACTACAAAGTTAGGAGCAAGATCTTTAGTTTTTGGATTACGAACTGCGAAGTATTTTTGATGAGTTCTCATCGTCAACCTAATCACGTCGGCGGGCATCTTTAGAAAGTCAGCATTGAATTTCCCAAACAGCGCAACTGGCCATTCCACTAAACCTGTAACTTCATTCAATAGCTGTTCATCTGGAACGAGCTCCAAACCATTCTTTTGGCAAAGTTCTGTCGCCTCCTCTAAAATTTTCGATTTCCGGGTCTCTCGTTCAAGTAACACGTGTCCAGTACTCTCAAGTTTTTCAACATATTCTTGCCAAGAGGTCACTTCAAATGGCCCTCTCCCTAATACTCTGTGACCGTGTGTAAGCGTTCCACTCTTTACCCCTCCAACTTCAAGATCAACTTTTTTGTCGTCTAGGACAGCTAGAATGCTTAATAGTGGACGCACCCATCTAAACTCACCTAGTCCAGACCGCATCGATTTTGGCCAACGAAATTCACTTAGACAGCTTGTTACGACTTCGGTGATTATTTCGCTTGCCTTACGAGCTTGTTTGCTCGTCGTTACGCAATAGATTTTACCTTTTTTGGGGTCCTCAACTATCTCTGCTTCTTCTACTGAGCTTAGACCTGCACTTTTCAAAAAACCTTGTATCGCAACTTCCGGAGCATTAACTCTCGGCCCTTTTCTTTGTTCCACCGAGGCCTTAGTTTCGGTGTCTAAACCCTCAATTACAACAGTTAGTCGTCTAGGCCCTGAACAAGAAAAGGCAGATTTAAAATTTAAACCCGACGATTTTAAGCCATTTGTAATCGACGCGAGTAATTCGCCTTCTGCTCGGACTTGCATCCGCGCAGGTATTTCTTCAGAAAAGAGTTCTAAAAGAAACTCGGCCATACCGCCCTAAATCGGTCATTTGAAAGGACATTGGAGAGCTAGTTCTCTGCAATGCTATGATGTCCAAACTGACACCGCCTTTACTTCAGTGAGTTGTGCGTTCCGTCGCAAAGAGGGGATCTTTTGGACTGCTTGCAAGCACAAAAGAACACTTTACCGGTTTTCGATGCTGTCCAATTAACTGGCACAATCGTACTCCCCTTATGACTTCCATCACAGAACGGTTGGTTTTTGGATTTACCGCATGCACACCACCAATATGACTTACCTTCCTCAACATCAAGGTGAAGCGGGGAGGTGCCAGCAATCTGAGGTTCATCAGCCATAGCGCATACCTTTATCGGAGTTTCTAAATAGGACTAAAATTTTTTGATTCGAAAACTTTTAGGGAATATAGCAACTTAGTGCCAATTTTACCGACTCTTGGACGAAGTCGACTCTCCCCAAAGAAACAAACAGACAAGGCCCTCGGCGGGAGAAGAGGGGGAGGCTCTGCCACCGAGCGGCCTTGCCCATGTATAATTTTGCACATAGACATTGAAATTTCAAGACTTAAACTCAATTTCGATTGCCTTGTCGCAGGTAAACTTGCTTCGGTTTTCGATCGAAAACGACGTAAACCAAGGTTCGACCCGTGAAGGATAATCAATGTAAAACGATAAAATTTCGACGGGCTAGGCTGTTGTTCTTAAACGACTATATACCTATTACCACTAGTTTTCAGGCGTATCATTAATACCTTCATTGGTCGAGTTGCGCATTATCTTGTGCCCGCACAAAAAACTCTTTGTATGACAAGTATTCGCCCAACAGATTGCGAACGATATGCCCCATAAAGTTCATCGTGTCGTCACCTAGCAGATTGGAACGAGTCACAAATTTAATAACGTAAGACTCCAAGTGTTGCACCGACATCCAGTACTGTGTCCCGCAATACCTACGCCGAATTAAGGCCTAGTACGACTCTATGACATTCGAGTCTGCTTAGTTGCGCACCCACCTGCTGAGTTCTTGACAGTTTCGTGGTAGCAACCTTTTTTCTTTAATCGTTGGTAGGGTTTATAGTCGTCGGTGTAGATCGAATCATGAATTAAGTTTGGTAACGGCTCCTAAGTTTTATCTTTGACCGTTAGCGCAGTCGCACGGATCGTTCCACTTTCTCTGAAACCGAACACTACTAACTTACCAACTGGTCCGCGTCCATTATTCTGTTGCTTGTTTTTGTGCTAGTCACCCCCCATAATAGTCTTCATATACTTCTACCGCCGTTGCTAACAGAATTGGATCATGGACTTTGTAAGCCTAAAGAATATGCATTACCATATACCCATTAGACTTCGGGGGTAATTCCTAGATCGATCGCTAGCTTGGTGCTAGAGCTTCCCTTGACATTAGTCGACATTAAAATGATCGCTATCGCCTCCTCTCTTTAGTCAATTTTCGAGTTCTGCATAAGTGTGTTTGTGTTGGTGCTACAGTCGAAACTACATTCCTTGCAACGGAATGCTCGCCTGTTACTCTTGGTTTTCTCGGAAACCCGCATACTGAAGCCACAGGACAACTAACTCCTTTACACCCGCGTTGGTTGATGAACCATAATTTCGGAGATTCAATGTCCGGAAATTTTCGAACAATTTGAAAGAAGGATCGTTTAAGTCATTTTAAGCGCAGTAATATATAGTTCCCAAATATTACTAACTTTCGCTTTCCTAACAATAATAAAAAAATTCGAGATTGCAGGCATAAAATCTCTTAAAGTTAAATGCCTCAAAAATTTACCCCTTTCTGCACCCGTTAATCGGACTGAACACGCATTTCTTCTATATCCTCATCCTATGCATACCTCGCATAGCTTTTCAATCCCAAACTGCCAATGCTAGTCTCGAGCCTTCCGTCGCTAAGACGATACCTATACTGCATAGCGTACTTAGCTAACCAGAGTTTCGGTGAGAAACTCCCGTACGACTTATAATAAACCAAATTGGCTTCAACAGCTATTGATACCGCTCTCCGATCTTGTTGAAGCGGTGGAAGTTCATATTCAGGTCCATACAAGAGAATTTCGCCCCCGGAGTGAACTAAACCCTCAACCATTTGATTTTAATCAAATACTGCAAGTTCATTGTTGACAAACCAAAGAAACTCTGAGAAATCCAAGAAAATTGGGAATGATTCTGAATTTTTCACTTTCAAGCAAGGCGCGATGACAAATTTCTTTTGCTTTTCAATGATCTTAGGGAGGGCAGATTCGAATTTCAAATTTAATTTTGACTGATTTGAAGAAATTTTGCTGGCCTGCATCAAGTCATAAGTAGCGATACCAAACTGAACCGTAAGAAAACTTATCGCCGCTGCTATGTATGAGTCTATAAGCCACCATGCTAGGTATCCAGCGACTGAGCTTGCAGATACAGAGATACTTATCCTGAACATCAAGTGCGCGATAATTTCTTCACGTAAGGTAAAATATTTTAGAAGTTCAATCTTTGAGAATATAGCCTTCTGCCTAATACAAAGTGAGACTGTTGCGAAACTCGTTACTCGTTCGAATTTCGATGAATTGCACTCAAACTGGATCGCCAACTGCCGTTTTCTATATCTAAAACGGCCACCTTCACCTTTTGAGGTGCTATGTATATAGTCGCTTATTCTTAATTAGTTCCAAATCAACCAGTTTCCAGTGCAATCCATTTTTCCGCGGCATCTCTTACGATACTCCGCACTCTAGAAATATACGCCTGTCTCTCATTCACTCCAATAACTCCTCTTGCATCGATCATGTTAAATACATGGGAAGCTTTTAAGGCAAATTCGTATGCTGGAAGGGGTAACTGCTTTTCGCTCATTCTACGAGACTGACTTTCACAATCCTCAAACCAACTTCGCAACATCTCCGTATCTGATTCTTCAAAATTTAGTTTGGACTGTTGTATTTCGTTTTCAAGAAAAACGTCGCCGTAAGTTAGTGGAATTTCAGAATCTCGATCGTTGTATGGCAGAGAATAAACATCGTCTACCCCAAACACATACATCGCTAGTCGCTCCAACCCATATGTCAATTCCCCAGAGACCGGCTTCACATCGATTCCACCAACTTGCTGAAAATAAGTGTACTGAGACACCTCCATGCCATCGCACCAAACTTCCCAACCTAATCCCCAAGCCCCCACAGTAGGATTTTCCCAATCGTCCTCGACAAACCTAATATCATGCAACTCCGGGTCGACCCCGATTGCGACGAGGCTATCTAAGTATAATTCTTGCATGTTTTTCGGATTTGGTTTCAAAATCACTTGGAACTGATAATAGTGTCCGAGCCTGTTAGGGTTTTCTCCGTACCTTCCGTCTGAGGGACGGCGTGAGGGTTGCACGTAGGCAGCACGCCAAGGTTTCGATCCTAAAGCTCGCAACACAGTTGCCGGATGCAGTGTCCCCGCCCCTACTTCCATATCGAATGGCTGCAAAATCGCGCAATTCTGTTCCGCCCAATAATTTTGTAGCCTGAGAATTAGATTCTGAAAAGAATTTATAGACACATTCATTGATGTTTAAATCTTGTTGAGTAATGAAGCAACATTTACTGTTGTTCCTGCATTTTTCTGAGCCAGTCATCACTAAAATCTCGGAAAAATGCACGAAATCGAGGTTCTGCGTGAATTGTCTCAAAGGACTCCGAAGCTAACGACTCTAAAGTCGCTGTTGCTTTCTCATCTGCTTTGTCAATCTCAGAAATAACGGATTCTTGATTTCTCTTGGGTTCGCAGTCAATACGAAAATGTTGATCGCCGAGGATTGACGATATTTCACGTAGAATCAAATCTTCTTGAACTGACATAGTTGTCTGTATCAACCTTCGAAAAAGTAACCAAGACAAAATAGAAGGCTTCAATGGATTTGATCGCACTGTTGCCCCAAATTTTCGACCTGCTGTACCAACAGAGACCATGTAGATTTCTTTGAGCGGGATTTTTTTTCTAAAGTGTACGTGGTTAAACGCGATTAGATCTGGAGAGTTGGCTACAAGCCCACCGTCTATAAACTCGTCGGTTCCATTGTCTAATTTGTAAGTCGAAAAGTACGTGGGGGCCGCCGTACTTGCTAGTATTGCTTGCAATAAGGTCAAATTAGAAGACTGTAATACATTTCCTGTTGCCCCGAGGGAACGCAATATGGACGTTTTCCCAGTGGTGTAATTAACTGTCGGAATAATCAGAGGAGCTTCTAAAGACTGTAGCGGCGTGTCTGCTACTTCGTCGCTCAATACCTCTCTTATTGCAGTTTCGAGTCGCTCAATTTTGTAAGGTGATTTTACGAACAGTCGTTTTACCCACAGACTATCTGACTTTGGGAACACCGAACTTCCAAGCATTTTTATCGATTCGACTAAAGTTTTTGCCTCCATTCCTACCGCAAGACCTGCAGCTAGCAATGCACCGATTGAAGTACCAGCAAACAAATCAAATTTATCCTTGCACTTGACTCCATATCTACGTTCGCAACGTTCTAGAAAACCAATAGAATACAAACCTCTGTAACCTCCCCCACTTAAAGCAAGAATCTGGTGCCGATCATTTCGAGGTTGTTTAGAAACAGTAGTAATCATTTATATTTTCCTATTTATCTCACCCGGAATCTCCAAAACTATATCGTCGATTAGATAACTTGAGCTAGATTGAACGTCGACATAATGAAATCCTTGCCCGAATCTACCAACGATCGCAGTAGCAATATCCGCAAGTTTTATAGAATAGTTTGATGACCAATCTCTCAAAGGCTCTTCTATCACGGATTCGAGTTTCAAGAGCTCAAACCATCGTTTCGTAATTTGCTCATCAGCAGGTATGACGGAAAACGAGTTGATCGTCTTCAAAAACTTGGTATTGTTTCGAACAGCCTTGGACAACTGATTTGCTCCATCAATCGCCTCAGAGTTTGCAAATACTAATTCTATCTCAGATGTGACAATCTCTATTAGTACCGCGCTAATACATATATCATTAAAATATCCCGTTTTTATCGATTTCGCCAGCCATTGTCCACAAACACTCCTATCACCCATTGCCAACATATCGCATACTGCTCTCCAACCGAGTTGAAATTGTCTCATGCCTTTGGATCTTTGTTTTCGTTACGTTCGTACTGCTTAATTAAACTTCTCAACATTTCCAACCCATGCATAATTCGCCCATCTTCTGTACGCTTTGGTTCTCCAATTGGCTCTAGTTCAGCGAGAGCCTTTTTAAAAAATTCGTGCACATCGTTTCGTTGCCCGTTACCAAAATGATTCGGATTTACGGATCTTGGTTCGCCGAAATTCTTACTAAACTTGCTATCATCAGCCAAGGTCTTGCTCCTAAATTACCCCGATTCAAACGAATCTTGGGAATAAGTTACACCCAAAGATCACAAATTGCAAGCAAATGTACGTATTCGTGTTGTGTTTCTAGGATGAATTTTCATTCTTGTAACTATACAACCGATTGCCAACAATATATCTACAATTAAAGCTTTAACGAAATTTCGGCAAGAAAATCCGCCATCGTCCTCACTCTTAGATGTTCACAACTAACTGTCTGAAACTTCCTCGATTGCGTAGTAAACCTACTAAGTTCATTGGCTCCGAACGAGTTAGGGGGTTTCTGTTCGGGATACCTGAGATAGTAACTAAACTTCGGTCATCGCGTTCTGTCACTTGAATATTCTAAAATTCCTTGTAAAAATACGACAACGCTAATGAGACCACCTTGATTCTAGGCCATTCGCACTATTCGTATCTTTTTGCTTTCCCGAGACCATTATGCTAGCAACCCAATCAACTTCAACTAACGACAATTCCACAACACCAAAGTTACATGAACAACTTTCCGACGACATGTTGGTTGTAGAAAAGATTCTAAAAGAACGAACCGATAGTCCAGTCCAAACTATACCCGACCTCGCGAACTACACCGTCAGTTCTGGTGGGAAAAGATTAAGACCGCTGATAACCGTCGCCGCAGCAAAATGTGTCGGCGGAACCACTGATGCTACATATGTCCTAGCAACGGCAGTTGAGTTAATTCATACGGCGACCCTATTGCACGACGATGTCGTCGATGACAGCCCAATGAGACGAGGGAAACCTGCAGCAAAATCTGTATGGGGCAACGCCCCATCAATTCTAGTGGGCGACTTTCTATTTGCAAAGGCGTTTACCCTTATGGTGGAAGCCGGAAATTTAGAAATCTTAGGAATTCTGTCTCACGCCTCGACGGTTATCGCAGAAGGAGAAGTTCGCCAACTGTCTGCTCACGGAAACAAAAACCTACCTACCGAAGAATACCTAGCGATCATAGAAGCGAAAACTGCCGCTTTGTTTGAAGCGGCTGCTCGAACTGGCGCGTTGTCTGCTTCTAACAACATTGAAGCAGCTAATGCATTAGCGAAATACGGTAAAAATTTGGGACTAGCATTCCAAATTATTGACGACGTGTTGGATTACGGTGGCACAGCCTCCCTAATCGGGAAATCCATCGGCGACGACTTTCGAGAGGGAAAGATTACGTTACCCATCATTATCGCCCGTCGTCGCGGAAGTACGATGGATCAATCTTTCTGGGATCGTGCGCTAGATCCAAAATTACAGACAAACAATGATCTGGCTCACGCTGTACACCTTATTCGATCCACAGGAGCAATCGAATCTGCGATCACAGAGGCAAAAGCTTACGCCAACTTAGCTAAGGGAGCGCTTTCTTCAATTGAGCACTCAGAAAATCTTCAATCGCTATTCGAATTAGCTGATTTCTGCATCTCTCGCGTCAACTAGATTCAGATATTCCAGAGACTCCAAAAACTAGTTTTCGGTTTTTTCTAACTGTCGACCTGCGCAGTGTTACGAACTGATTCGATAAAATCTCGCAAGTCTTCAGAAGAGAGTTCTGGTATTTCCTCCTGAGGAATATGTCCAATTCCGTCGTATATGATCCCTCTAGCATTTGGAAGATGTTTAACAAATTTGTGGCCGCCCTCTACTGGCACCAAGTTGTCGTACTCACCATGCAGTACAAGCGTCGGAACGGAAATTCCTGATACGAGCTCAGGTGTAGCTATCATTCGTTCACTCTCATCGGTACTTAGCTTGTACAAAGCATCTCTATGCCCTGGCGCTCTGGAAAGCGAAAAGTATCGCTCCACCATCTCGTCTGTTACAAGTTTCTTATCTACGAATGAGGCTTCTAGGCCGCTCCGAAACAAAGACGTTATATCCATATTTTTAAGCAGTGGCCGAACGATCGGGCTTTCCAGCAACCGAAAAACGATAGGCGTATCCCGTTCTTCTTCTCTCGGCCATCCCGAGGCGCCCACTAGAACTAACCCCTCTAATCTTTCCGAATAATCTAGCGCGAATGTCCACGCGGTAGCTCCTCCCATAGAACTTCCAACCAGAGTAAATGTCTGCAACTCTAGATTGTCAGCAACTTCGTTGATCACATCTACGAAAGACGGTATTGATACTGACTCTAAATCGACCTCACGCGTTAACCCATGACCGGGTAAGTCCAAAGACACAACCCTAAAGTCGGCTTTCAAATATTCAACCCAAGGTTCCCAAGTATGAAGAGATGCCGAATACCCGTGAACAAGTATAATAACCGGCTTGTCTTCTGACCCTTGGTCTCGGAAATGAATCACATCTCCAGACCTCAATTCCAAGAATTGCGAATCCTTCGACGCATACCTTGCCTCTAGTTCTTCATAAGGTATATCTGGTCGTTGCGCTGAAAACCACAACCCAAATATCCCAAAAAGAATGACAGCAAAAAACAGTCTTCGAATAAATTTCATTTCTCTCTCCGTTAGACTTTTATCAATTTTAGACCAAAACTGCGACGCGATAGAGCCTACAATAACGAGTTGTCAACATTCCACGAACCGGATTCTGGCAGAACAAGAATAAAAAATGTGTTCCAAGTTTTTGAACAGCTATCAAACATTGCGACCTCTGCAAGTTGTAATGCAGAACATGTTTGACCTATCTCTCTCGGACTTCTCATGCAGTTCTGCTTCCTGACCATCTACATTAGAGCAAAAGTCTTTCAGGAAGACACTCTCTCTGTGTTATTTTTAACTTTCATAATATTCTTCCCGACAAGCGGTGCAGGCTTGGTGATCTCCTATACAGAAAATGAAACGAGTCTAACAAATCTCTATTTATTTCTGTGAAATTCCCCGACATTCTGCGAGGGTCTACTAGATCGGCCTTTGCTCTAACCGACTAGTCCTTCAGTTAGAGCGTTCAAGGCAAAAAAAGTATCTGCAAAAAAGATATCACTCGCCGGTTCTGTGTGAGTAGATAATTTGACTATGACGATTCCAGAAGGCTGATGAACATAGATTTTCTGACCGAATATTCCTATACTTACTAACAATCCTTTCGATTCACACGCCCAAGTTTGATTTTTATAATGCCAATCCGGAAGCAATTGCGAATAATCTGTTGCCGCAAATTGTCTTCGATGTTCTGCGCTTCCACTTCTTGTAGATCTAACCCACTCTGCAGGTACGACTTGAACACCGTCAACTTCACCGTCGTTTAATAGCATGTTGCCAAATCGAACTAAGTCGCGGGCTGAAACACTCATCCCTGCTCCAAAATACGGAAACCCGTCACCATCAATAACGACATTCGCATTATGTTCCGGCCTTAATTTTTGCCACAGACGTTCCTCCATAAGTGCGCTTACAGAATTGTTGGTCGCTTCTTCGATTACCATAGCAATTACATTTGTCAAAAGCGTTCGATAGTGGAAGCCCCGTCCGTCTCGCTGTTCTTCATCTATTCTACTGGAGGCGAATTCCTTTAAGGAGTTAGTTCCCGCTTCCTCAAACAAATCAGGGCGCCATCCAAGAACAGCGGTCTCAATCCAAAAATCTGCCCTAGGAGACGCATAATCTTCACTAAATTTTACCGCGCTTGTCATATCCAATGCCTGTTGTACTGTGGTTTGATCAAGCCCTGTTCCTTCTAGATGCTTCGCGTAAGCGCAAACCCTTTGTTCTAGGTCTATCACCCCGTCTTCAACGAGTATTCCTGTCAGCATTCCGAGAAACGTCTTGGATATTGAGTTAAGCAAGTGCAAACTATCCGCTCCCATTCCGTTACTGTAGTATTCGTAAATCAAAGTGCCGTCTCTTAGGATCAAGAATGCGTCCGTATAGGAACTCGATATCATCTGTTCAATCGAGACATATTCGCCAGACATACTTTGAAAATGGATCGAACTTATTTCGGCAGGTTGAGACGGCAATAAGGAACTTGGCAGCGCTCCGCATTCAAGAGTGCTAGTCGGAAACAGATCTTTGACGTGCTGAAAACTCTTCCGATTAAACGGAGGTTTCAGCCAATTATCGCGGGAAATATTATGCATATTGGGTTCTTCAAAAATCCGTTAAACATCCTAAAAATTACCTGTACGCCTCGGCCTCGTTTAGATTTTGTTTTGAGGATAAATACAAGCCTCTTTAATCAATCGGTTAAGAATTGAACAATGTTTTGTGTGTGAATCAAAAGTTTTTTCTTGCCGTCGTTATTTTTATTTTATACTAAACTAACTCCTAATTCTAAGGAGTTCAGATTATTTTCTCAGGGAGACTGCTATGATTGATACATATTCGATGACCATCTCGGGTAAAAGCATTACCAGCGAAGAATCTTTTGGTGTTATTAACCCCGCCACAGAAGAGATTTTTGCGAACGCTCCAAACTGTACACAGCGCGAATTGGAACAAGCGATAGCAGCAGCGGAATATGCACTTCCCAATTGGCGTGAAACGACACTTGATGAACGTCGAAATGCCATGAACGCCATGGCGGGAAAAATTGCTGAGAACGCGGAAACTCTCGCAAGATTACTTATAAAGGAACAAGGAAAGCCCTATGAAGCTGCCATGGCAGATGTTATGGGCGGTGCTCATTGGTTAATGGAAACAGCAAAAATGGATATTGCTGACGAAGTGATAGAAGATTCAGATCAACGATATCATGTAACCAAGTATGAACCTATTGGTGTAGTTGCAGCCATTGTCCCTTGGAATTTTCCAGTCATACTAGCAATGTTTAAAGTTGCACCCGCTCTTCTCGCGGGTAATACGATTGTTCTAAAACCCTCTCCGACGACTCCTTTAACAACACTAAAAATCGGCGAACTCGTCTCTGACATTTTGCCCGCCGGAGTCTTAAATGTCATTTCTGGCGACGACCGGCTCGGACCTTGGATGACATCTCATCCCGCGTTTAACAAGATTAGCTTCACTGGTTCCACACAAACTGGCAAGAAAGTTATGGAAAGTGCTGCCAAAGACCTCAAAAAGATAACTTTGGAACTAGGAGGTAATGATGCCGCAATTGTTATGCCCGACGTAAACGTAGAAGCGGTTGCTGAACAATTGTTTTGGGCGGCATTTCAAAATACCGGTCAGATATGTATCGCCACCAAGCGTATGTACGTTCACAAAGATATATACGAACCATTGAAAGAAGCGTTGGTGGCCTATGCAAAAACTGTCAAAGTTGGCGATGGCGCCGAGCAAGGCACAACGATAGGGCCAATTCAAAACAAAGCCCAATATCAGCGCGTACTTGATCTGATTCAGGATGCTAAAGACAAGGGTTATAAATTCCTTATCGGCGGCGAAACTTCGTCCGCTCCGGGATATTTTGTGCCTGTTACCATTTTGGACAATCCACCAGAAGATGCCCGCATTGTTCAAGAGGAGCAGTTTGGCCCGGTTCTCCCATTAATGTCCTTTGACGATGTAGACGAAGTCGTAACCCGTGCCAACGATACTCAGTATGGACTTGGGGCATCGGTTTGGAGCGCTGATATTGAAGCAGCAAAAGGTCTTGCAGACTCTTTAGAGGCTGGCACGGTGTGGATCAACGAAACACAATATCTAACGCCACATGCTGCTTTCGGCGGAGCCAAACATTCTGGTATCGGCGTAGAAGGCGGTGCCCATGGCCTACACGAGTTCTGCCAACCAAAAACGATTTCTATACGCCGTGACGCAGCATTCGTTTAACGACTGCCAGCAATAAATTCATACTGTTACGGCACTTGGCACAATGCAACTTTCTAAGATCAAGTACACTCTATTAGAGACCGTAAAATCGTATGGCGGATGCTTTCACGGTTAGCAAAGAAAATGGAGTGTTTTAGACAGTAGCGGAAACACCTAATAAATTTGTAGCTGAGAGAAATCCATCACCTATCACTTAGTTATCTCATAAACACCGGAGATCTTCAATAATCGGCAACTGGACCGGAGAATCCAGTAATATGTGCTACCCTTAGTGTCCATCGAATGAGTCTTACTACTGTTACGGCAGTCTGGTTCGAGAAGACAGATGAAGAGGGTTCCGTTATTGTTAACTGACAATGTTAGAGTGGGTAGATACCGTAAAACTGAAGACGCTTGTGACATTGTGATGAACGCCATGCTTGGTAAAGAAGGTGTCAAACTCGGTAAGAGAAACAGTTTCACAGTATAGACGCGCTTAAACACGCTCTGTTCATTTGGAGCGACGGGTTTTGGCTGGATTCAATTTTTACTATCTGCTACCCCAATTTAGGGTGGCACTAAACAATTCTTTGGAGAAAGATACATGGTCAACCGTTTATTTAAAGAATGTCTTATAGACATTTACCAAGGCGAACAGACAGGAGAAGTGATCTTTGATACGATTCTGCGAGGTGCTACTGATGACAAGCAAAAATATGTTCTTGGCTCTTTACTGCAACTTGAGACTGAAGGTAAGGCTAGGATTCGACCTGTGCTTTCGAAGATTGGCGTATCGACCGCCGAGGACATGGCAGCAAAAGCAAATGCTACAAAATTGGCGGAAGGTTTAAGCAAGATGCCATGGAAAGATCAGTTTTCCGTAATCGTAATGGGAATTGAGAACGAGTACTTGGCAAAATACCAAGAACTCGCGACACTTATTACTGAAGAAGAAGACACAGAAGCTTACCAGCTCGCGAAATTTATGGGTGACCACGAGTACGCAATAATGGTCGCAATTGCAAACCTTGCGTCCGACAAACCTGATCCCATTGCTCCCGTCGTCGATATTCTAAAATTCCCGTTATCAAAGCCCGCCAATTATGGGGCGGGGCCAGTTTGGAACTAGGCATAAACTTGTTCTGTTTGCGACTCTGCTGGAATCCGGCAAAGTCCTTTAGTAGAGAGTTAATCTAATTCGCCTCCGTTACTATCTCCTCGGACACGTTTTACATGCTGGATCTTTCGATAATCCAATAACACGACCTTCGCCAGCTAATCCGTCAAAAATCCATAATTTGCCTAGCAGGTTTGAACCTTCGCCGACAATAATCTTAATGGCCTCCAACGCCATTCTGGTTCCAACATAACCTGTAATCGCGCCGACAACTCCAATTTCGTCACATGTTTCGCTTTGAGGAGGTTCTTCAGGTACGAAGCATTGATAACACGGCGTGGGTGTTTCGCCGTTAGAGTTGAAAACAGAAACTTGACCGACCCACCGAGCGGCTGCACCGGATATCAGAAATCTACGACTATTGTGTGCTTCTTGGTTTAGGGCAAACCTCGTTGGGTAATTATCGCTTGCATCAATCAAAACTCTGCCCTGAAGCTCATCACCTAACTCATACCTTTTAACTATTGCCTTACTATCAACAGACGGATTAATGGAAACTAACCTCTCAGCAAGCAACGATGACTTGGAACGACCAACATTTTCGGTGTCAAACTGGACTTGCCTTTGAAGATTAGATAGTTCGACTTTGTCGTCGTCATAAATTGTTATCCGTCCAACACCAGCAGCCGCGAGATACATCGCACAAGGTCCACCTAATGCTCCCGCGCCAACAATTGCTACTGAGGATGATTTAAGTCGCTGTATTCCCGCACCTCCGATCTCCTTCAACATGATATGGCGTTTATGTCGCTCAATATCATCTCTAGTTAAGGAAGACGGATCGGTAGACAAAGCTTTGAACTCTTTAGATAAACGACTCAACTCTGAGGAATGTAAATATCGCCTTCAATGACCGTTACGGCTTGGCCTGATATTTTTACGCGTTCGCTATCTAATTTAGTTTTTATCCAAGCACCTCGTCCTGGATAGGCTTGGAAACATTTTAGTTTTTCACAACTCAATAATACTTTTCCGATCGGCGCTACCATACAGTGCCAGCTACCTGTCGCAGGATCCTCATTTATGCCTGCACCTGGTGCAAAAAAACGAGAAACAACGTCAGCGCCTTGTTCTCCTCCGAAGGCTAAACAACCGATGCACCCGTCATTTGAAGAACCGCCTACTAATTTGCTCAAAGCTCCAAAATCTGGATCTAGCGTTAGTACATCGTTTGCGTCTCCAAAAACAGCTCCTAGATAATCTCCTTGCCATAACGATTGCGGACGTTTTCCGAGTGCAACTACTAATTCGTCGGTAATAGGAATCTTTTCAACCTTAGAGACGGGAAAGTCCATTTCGTATCCGATGTCGTTGGTTACTACCGTCAGTCTTCCTGCGTCTCGGGTGTCAAAATGTATCTTATCGACTTTCAAACCTTGATGAGCAAAAAGAACATGAGCTGCGGCGAGAGTCGCGTGTCCGCAAAGACGAACTTCTGTTGTAGGAGTAAACCATCTTAGGTCAAATACATTTGAACTTGTTTGAACGATATAGGCTGTTTCGGAGACATTGTTTTCTGCTGCTACAGATTGCAAAATTTGGTCAGACAAACCCCAATCTTCTAATGGAACAACACATGCTTGATTGCCCTCAAACGGTCTACTTGCAAAAGCATCAACCTGATAAAACTTTCTCTTCTGTAAACTCATTTTTATACTCTTGAACTCGATTATTCATACCTTGACGTTAGAACACACCTAAATAGGATCAACCAACTCAATTCTTATCTCGGACTTGCCAAGCATGGTCGGGAGAGCCGTAACCGTACCCGTGCTTTGCTGATGACTCCAACGCGCCATGTAAATACGCTATCGAGTCCCCCACTGCGATATTTACCTCCTTGCCAAACGCAAGATTTGTAGCGCATGCACTTGCTAAGCTGCAACCCGTTCCATGCGTTGATGTTGTTTCAACTCTCGAGTTCTTAAATATCCATTCGCCAAACTCTGTCTGTAAAACATCTACGACTTCATTCCCGCCTATATGACCGCCCTTAACCAGTGCGCCTTTAGCGCCTGCTTCCAATAATTTTTCTGCCGCACGTCTTTGTCCGTCGATATTCTCGACAGCCTTACCACTCAAAACTTCGGCTTCTGGAACATTCGGTGTAAGCAAATTTGTGAGCGGTACCAATTCAGCCCGAATGGCATCTATACTCTTCTTGTCAACGAGCATATCTCCAGAAGTTGCCACCATAACAGGATCAACAATTAGATTTGAAACCTCGGTTAAACTCAATCGCTCCGCAACTGATTCAACGAGTTCAACTGATCCTAGCATTCCTGTTTTTATAGCGTCCGCGCCAATATCTGACAAAGTTACGTCGATTTGTCCCGTCACTACTTCAGTTGGAGCCGGCCAAACTCCAAATACGCCTTTTGTATTCTGAACAGTGAGGGCAGTGACTGCTGTCATAGCGTAACCACCGAGTGCTGTTATAGTTTTAATATCCGCCTGAATTCCTGCTCCTCCCCCGCTGTCAGAACCAGCGATAACCAATACTCGGCCAAGATCTTTTGTCATTCAAGAAAATTCTAACAGAGTAACTTTGAATTGCACAAACACGATTACTCCAGTAACTTAAACGAAACCCGAACAAATCGCATTCGGCTTTGTTTCAAACTAGGCAGGATTGGTCGCTGGTTTGCTTTTGAAACTAAATTTCTTCTTTTTCTTATCGACTACTGGTACTACGGAAGTTGGAACGGATTCCTCTTCCTCTAATTCAGGTCTTTCCGGTTGCTTGCCTTTAAGTAAGTCTGAAATCTCTTCTCCGGTGAGTGTTTCATACTCCAGAAGACCTTCTGCGATCGCTGACCACTGTTTCTTATATTTATCCATTATCTTTCTAGCATCATTCATGCCCGTTTGAACAAGTTTCCTTACTTCCTCTTCAATCTTCTGCGACGTTTCCTCAGATACGCTGCTCGTTTGTACAATTTGTTGTCCTAGAAAGACTTCTCCTTGATCATCTCCATAATCCACTGGACCTATCTCATCTGAAAGCCCCCACCTCGTTACCATCGCTCTCGCTAACCGAGTCGCTTGTTGTATATCAGAGGCCGCGCCAGCTGTTACCTGATCATCTCCAAATTTTATCTCCTCGGCGACGCGGCCACCCATCATAATAGCCAAACGGGATGTCATCTCTATACGTGACATCGAAAGTTTGTCAGCTTCTGGTAACTGCATGACCATTCCAAGGGCTCTCCCGCGAGGAATAATTGTGGCTTTGTGAACAGGGTCAGCGGAAGGAACTTTTAAAGCGACGATAGCATGTCCGGCCTCATGCCAAGCCGTTAGTTCTTTTTCGCTTTCGGACATCACCATTGATTGCCGTTCTGGCCCCATCAATACTTTGTCTTTTGCATCTTCAAATTCACGCATAGCGACGACACGTTTTCCACGTCTTGCTGCAAGTAACGCCGCTTCATTGACAAGATTAGCCAAATCTGCGCCAGAGAATCCAGGAGTTCCCCGTGCAATCGTTTTCGCAATGACATCTTTTGCGAGAGGGACATTTCTCATATGAACGCGAAGTATTTTCTCACGACCTAGTATATCTGGGCTTGGCACCGTAACTTGTCGGTCAAATCGACCTGGGCGTAGCAAAGCCGGATCAAGCACATCTGGTCTGTTGGTTGCAGCGATTATGATAATTCCGTCGTTTGCCTCAAACCCATCCATTTCGACAAGGAGCTGATTGAGTGTTTGTTCCCTTTCGTCGTTTCCTCCCCCTAAACCCGCACCTCTAGAGCGACCAACAGCATCAATTTCATCGATAAAAATAATACACGGGGAGTTTCGTTTCGCCTGCTCAAACATATCTCGTACGCGGCTCGCGCCTACACCAACGAACATTTCAACAAAATCTGAACCTGAAATTGAAAAGAACGGAACATTAGCTTCACCTGCAACGGCACGTGCAATCAATGTTTTTCCTGTTCCGGGAGGGCCAATCAATAATGCTCCTTTCGGAATCTTGCCACCCAAACGCTGAAAACGCGACGGTTCACGCAGAAAATCAACGACCTCTTGCAATTCTTCCTTTGCCTCATCTACGCCTGCAACATCGCTAAATAGTATGCGACCTTCCTTCTCCGTCAATAGTCTCGCCCGAGACTTTCCGAAACTTAATGCCCCGCGGCCTCCTCCTTGCATCTGTCGCATCATAAACAGAATGATGCCCAATATTATCAGTGGCGGTAGTAGATTGATTAACAGATTAGAAAACGAGAACCCGTCATTTCCTTGATCGTAGAAGACCTCAACACCCGAATCCGACAATTCGGAACCCAAATTTGGATCAAAGCGCCCCTTGTTGACAGTGAATTTTTCACCGTTTTTAGTGACACCAACAATTTGAGTTTCCTCAATTGTTACTTCTCGTATTCCACCGTTCTTTGCGGTCGATCGCAACTCTGAGTAACTTAGAGTTTCTGAAGAAGAGTTTGCACCAATGTTTCGCGTTGATAAGAATACACTTACCAATATTATTGCGATCATTGTCCAGATAAAGAAGCTTTTGAAGTTCATCCTAACATCCTCAATGACGAATATTAAAAGTATATAGGCGCTCAATAAGAAATTGCACGTGTAAAGTTTTACCTTTTATAGATTGATTCCGAAATCTCAAAAACTTTTTGCCAATGTTTGAGACGGTCGAGGCCAAGTGCTACCCATCCACCCTGTTCATAATCAGGCGGAAGTGACTTAGCGAATTTTTTATTTGAAGGTTCTATTGGCGGAGCATTCTCGTCTTTCTCAAATCGTCCATCCCATACACCATCGACACTAGTCATCTCAGCACCCGGATCTCTCGTTAGTATAGTTTCTGGTTGTGGTCTCATTATATAGGTTCCTCCTAACGTTCTTGGCCTAAAGTACTTGCCATTTAATGCAAACACCAAATTTTCCATCCTTTGTCCGGTAACAGGATTTGCATGTCCTGCGGCAACTTGAATCAACAGTTGCGCTGCTGGTCTCCAAACGGCTTTATGTATTTCTCTAAGTTTAGCAACAACTGTTCCGTCCCCGTGAACCTCTACCGATGTTGTGATCCAGTCGCTCAAAACTTTATCCTCCGACCTACGATATAAGTTACCTCTGAAGCGAGTCATTAATAGATCGTCAAACTTTTTGGGAGATTTCTGAATCTTTCGCCGCCAAGCAATTCTTTCGTACGCCGTGTCTTCATTCGAGGGGTCGTCTATCCAACTTTCTCCCGCGTCTCTCAGAGTTTTTCGTAAGTCTTCGCGTTTGCATTTCAAAATAGGACGAACAAGAAAGACCCCTCTACCTTCGGGCCACACTGGAGACGGGGATACCCAAATCATTCCGGCTAGTCCCCTGCGAAAAGATTTCATTCTTAACCGCATGGCAGTCGTTTCCGCTTGATCATCCAAAGTGTGACCGAGCATAAGTATCTTTGACCCAAACTCGCGCATCGCTATTGCCAAGAGTCTGTGTCTGATCACTCTAGATTTGTTCTGACTCGGGTTTGGCGAAGTTACTATTAATTTTCTTGCTTGGAGACCCAATTCCTTTGCTCGATCTAAAACCCACGCTGTTTCTTGTTCCGCTTCTTTGCGTAGTCCGTGGTCAACGGTTAAGACTATTAGTTCACGATTACTGGTTTTCGACCATTCGGCCAAATGAAGCATCATTGCGACTGAGTCGCCTCCGCCAGATACTGCCAAACAAATTGGCCCCGAAACGTATGAGCAAAAGTGATTTAGCCGTTCATTGACGGACTGTTCATCAATTATCACAGGATGAACGGGCTCGTTCCAAAGATGCAAGCCGCAACGTGTTTGTCTCGGCATCAGGATAGCGCGTCGACAGCGCGCCTAATGCCCGGCAGGCGGCTTCGGTATCGCCCAACAGTCTCATAGAACGCGCCAGTTTAACCAATGCTCCCGATGCCCGAGTATGATCGGGTTCTGTCTGAAGGAGTTCTCGATAGATTCGACCTGCGTGGGCGTGTTGTTTAATGTGATAGAAGGACTCTCCCAACCAATATCGGGCTTCGCCTGCTTGCTTTGAGTCGCCGAATTTCTCTAGGTACACACGAAAAGCCATTTGAGCACCGTCATAGTCAAAACTCGAAAACCTAGATTTTGCTTCGTTCATCAACTTCCCCATATCCGAAGGCAGACTTGGGTCGTTTGGATCAATTGCCGCCAATTCAGCTACAGGGACTGCAACTGGCTTTTTTCTTTGGGAAGATTTAGCTGATGGACTCCCGCCGGCCAGCTGATTTTCCAACATGGCAATGCGTTCGTTTTGCGATTCAAGGCGATTCTCTAGAACCTCAATCAGCTTCGCTATTCTGCGATCGTCCTCCTGCATCTCTTCAACTTGTTGGCGCGACCTGTTGAGCATGAACTCTAACGTTTCAACCTTACCATTCAGCTCGGCATTGACAGCAGTCAGATCATTCATTTCTACAACGAGTGAAGCTGTTTGTTGCCGCAAGGTTTTTCCTTTGCTTGACTGAGCAAACGCCTGCAAAGACGCTGCTAACGCTATCGCGACTAGAGAAGAAACTATCAAACGCATGGCAGTAAGACCAATTTTATCGAAAAGATGAACTCCAATTTTTAACTAAGGTTTAGATAAGAACGGTGTTGATAGAATTCAAGAACAAAAAACTTTAGCGCTGGTAAAGTTGTGTGTGCGCATTCCGATTTCTGGCCCACGCCGCCCTATTAGATCGAGCATCAATTGGTCGTTCCTTGCCGTAAGACACTGTACGAATCCTATTCGAATTAACGCCAAGACTGACCAGATAGTTTTTAACAACCTCAGCACGTCTTGCTCCTAAAGCCAGGTTATATTCTCTTGTGCCACGCTCATCACAGTTTCCTGCAATAACAATACTGATGCGTCGATTTCGTTTAAGCCAAGAGGCTTGCCGGTCGAGAACGGCCTGAGCCCCTCTATCCAGTTTTGCTTGGTTAACATCAAAGAAAACACGTTCGCCAGCATTGGCAACGAAATCTTGAACCGTTCCACGCTTCAATCTACCGGTCGGGGCGCGATCTTGCGGAGTGACTGATGCTGTATCCATCCCGGAATCCATGGGATCCGGCTCTGTCATGGGTTCTGGTTCATCCATTACATCAGAAGAGGAACTGTCTGACATTGGGGGTGCAGGAGCTTCGACACTTGAGCTTCCGCCCACATTATCAAAAAAGCCCGACGTAGTTTCGCAACCGGCGAGAAGCATGAATAGTGGAATCGAAAGAATTCCAGCTTGTTTTAGGATGTTCATTTTAAGTTAACCCTTAAAGCAGAAAGAGGCTTGATGCCCTAGTGTAGTATATTTATTGAAATTATGCAAAATAATAACACATATTTAGCGATTTTATCTCTCCAATATTTAACCGCGAGAATATGAACGCGACCAAATTAGAAGGTAGTATAAGCCGAAAGTTCAACATTTTCGTTTCATTAGAACTTTTTTCTTTAGGTTTTTTAGATATCGTGGTACCAGCGCTGGTTTCATTTTTTAGGAGTACTGTAATGGATATGGTAGTGGACAAAAAGTCGGTAGAAGGCTGGTTTAATATGATACGTCAGGGTCATATCACCCTTCCCCGTTTCCAACGTGATGAGGCTTGGAAACGGCAACAAATTGAAGGAGTTCTCGAAAACATGCTTAGGGAGCAACAACTGCCCATAGGTGCGTTGCTTACGATGGAAGTGGGAGATGAGGAACTGTTTATTTCTCGTCATGTTTCAAGTGCGCCAAAGGTTGCGAACAGCAAGCCAAAAGTTAACCTGCTCGATGGACAACAAAGAATCACGGCTATTTGGCGAGCGTTAAACGATACTTATGAAGACTTCTCAGTATTTGTCAGTCTCGAGAATATAGATAAACCTTCTGTAGACATAGTTAGAAAATCAGTCCGCAAAAACTCAGAAACACGCAGTTTGCCTTCTTCAGTAGGAAACCCCGTTAATGCGTTGGCACGTAGAAAGGTTCCTGCTAAAGTACTGCTACCCGGAGTTGAAGGCGAGCAATTTAAGGATAAATGGATTCGTGAAGCTACGCAAGGCGATCCAGAAAAAATGATAGAAATTCTTAACCAAATATCGAATCTGCGCGGTCGAGTCGCGAAATACCATATTCCATATATAGAACTGCCAGTTTCCGTTGGCAAAGAAACTGCCTTAGACATATTCATAAAGATGAATGTCTCCTCATCGCTGTTAAAGGACTTTGATATTGTCGTTGCGCAGCTCGAATCATCAACGAGCAGATCATTGCATGACATGATTGCCGAACTAAAAGGAAGCGTTCCTGCCGTCAAAAAATTTGGAAACGTGGAAGATTTGGCACTGTCCGTGGGTGCTCTATTGAACGACAGACCGCCTTTAAAAAGTACGTATCTTGATAAATCTTTTGGAGAGGAACTGGATAGAGTATGGGATAGCGTGGTGAACGGAGTTGAGCGCGGGGTTAAATTTTTACAAAGCGAGATGATGTTTAACGAGAAGCTAATACCTACAGAAGTTATCACCAACCTGACTTGCGCTCTTTGGGCAGTACTTCCGATATTTGGAACTGACGAAGAAGCTGTTGCCCGAAAAATAATTAGAAAAGCTGTTTGGCGAGCCAGTTTCACTGATAGATACGGTAGAGTAACATCTAAAGCATTTCAAGATTTCAAGTCAATAAAAAAAATTCTGCAGAATCCATCAAGCCAAGAAGTTCCCCAATTATTTGACGATATTTCTTATCCTTTGCCGACTGAGGAAGATTTAGTTCGTTCAGGTTGGCCTAACCGACGAGATCGTCTCGGGCGCGCTATCCTCGCAACCTCTTTACGCGACGGCGGTTTAGATTTTGCTAGCGACGAAAAAGCTAGTGCGGAGAACATTGGAGACAGGGAGTATCACCACATTTTTCCTCGAGCGTTAATTGAAGATCAATTTCCGACAGAAGCTCACTCGGCACTGAATTGCGCCTTAATTTCATGGAGGACTAATCGCAAAATCTCTGCCAAATCTCCCGCGGAATACATCACTGAACGAGCAAAGCATGCGAATATTTCAATGATAGAGGTTAAAAGGCGATTAGAAAGTCATTTAATTCCGTTTGACGAACTTATGGAAGGTGATTTCCAAGCCTTTCTCAAAGCAAGAGCCAAAATCATCCACGAAAGAATGACTAAACTTGCCGAAGGAGAAAGGTGTTAGTTATCTGGTTTGTTTGTTAATTTTTTAATTGATCAAAGCAAACATAAGCTATTCTAGAAGCGGCGACCAAGCGGGATCTGATGCATCCGTTGGCGTATCTATCATCCGCAAATTCCGTCCCGTTAGATCAACCGACCACAAACGAGCAGGCGCGCCGGGCCTATCTTCTCGGAAGAATATCACTACCCGTCCATTTGGTGACCAGTCCGGCCCCTCATCCAAATAGGACTCCGACAATATACGCTCCCCTTCCCCATCAATCCCTATCACTCCAATATAAAATCTGCGATTAGCTTGCTTAGTAAACGCAATTAAGTCTCCCCTCGGTGACCATACCGGAGTCGAATAACTTCCACTTCCATAAGTTATACGACACTCTTTCTTGCGCTCCCCCGAAGGGCAAACCATATCTCTCCCATTCACATTCATTACATAAAGTTGCGGTGATCCCCCTCGATCCGATGTGAAAACTATTTGTTGACCGTCTGGAGACATTGAAGGAGATGTATCAATTGCTGAATGGTTAGTAAGCCTGCGAGACCTATGATTTCGAAGATCCATCAGGTAAATATCTGAATTTCCATCCTTCGATTGGGTTAGCATCACGCTTTCCCCGTCACGGGAAAACCTCGGAGCAAATGTCATCCCGTCAAAATCGCCGAGGACTTCTCTTCGATTACTATCTATGTTGAACAAGAATACCCGTGGCAATCCCTGCTCATAGGACATATACGTAATTTGTTGCATCGACGGTGAAAAACGCGGAGTGAGGACAATTTGATCTCCTTCCGTGAGGTACTTCAGATTCGCACCGTCATAATCCATCATTGCGAGTCTTTTTACCCGATTAGTTTTTGGCCCCGTTTCAGCGATATAGACGATTCGAGAATCGAAGAATCCGAGTTCGCCAGTCAGCCGCTTGTAAATATTATCGGCAATCTTGTGAGACGTGCGCCGCCAATTCTCTATCTTGGTCGTATATCTTTCACTCGCCGCTTCACCTTCGCCATAAATATCCCATAAACGAAAATCCACCTGCAACAGATCGTTTTCGAGTAGTTCAACTTGCCCGATTACCAAAGCATCAGTCTTGGTGAGTTTCCAAACCGAGAATCCTGGTGGTTTAGAAATTTCAATTTTCTTCTGAATGAACGAACTAGTATCTTGGAGATCGAATAACCCTGATGACTGTAGGTCATTTCTTACAACATTCGCAATCTGTTCCGCATACTCCTCTGCGACTTCGCCGCCAATCGCATGGAAACTAGGAACCGCCGTCTGTAAAGGCTCGTAAGTCCCTTCAGTCAATCTGATTGTAAGTTCTGCTTTGGCACTTGATAACACGAAAGCTATCGCGACCAAGAAAACTAATAAAATTCTAGACTTAACCATTACCTTCTCGCTTTTCTGTTTGCTGGCCCAACGACCAATGTTACATTCTTCCACTCTTCATACATAGTTTGAGCCCCTTCAGGTACCTCGTAAGGAGCGCACCGTCTTGCAGCTCGTAAAGCTCTCTCAACGGCTTGTTTCATTGCTCGGTCTCCAATAGCGACCCGCCGAGGTCTAACTAATCGTGCATCACCCCTTATAGTACCATCTTGATTAAGTTGCATCTTAACAGTTACCACTAATCTTTCTGGATTAGGGAGATCCTGCACGTCTGGCCAACAGCTTTTTAACTTTGCCAAGAAAGATAACTCAATTTGTGTCGTTATTATGGCTTTACTTATCATTGGCGAGTCAAAACTTACATCATTTGCCCTCGTTTGTGCAACTTGCGTCACAGTTTCTTTAGGCTTTTCATCAAACAATGTATCGGCCTCGTCAAGAATTCCAGCAAGTAAATCATCCTCAGGCTCTTCTTTTTCGGCGAGCCCCAAACCAATGAATCTTGGCTTAATTTTTGGGCGCGGAAAAGATTGAATGTCTGAAACATCTTCTTCTTCACCGTCAAGGTGCGTCAGCATTTCTTCAGGCTCTGGAGTCGGTTCAGGTTCCTCTACATTTTCGGGTTCAGAAGGCTCTTCCTCTTCGGGTTCTTCAATTTCAGCTAACGTCGCAACTAGCTCTACCGGTAAGACTTCAAAATAGTCTCGATCGACTGAACTCCAGCTGGGCAAGGTAAGCATGCTCACATAAATCACCGTAAAGTGAAGGGCCGTCGATGCTAGAACTGCGCGAAACATATTAATTAATTGGACTCTCTCACTCTCGGATCAGTTACCAGAGCGAGGTTCTTGTATCCCGCCGTTTGCAACAAAGTCATCACCCCAATTGCTGTTCCATAAGCCACAGCTTCATCTACACGCAGATAAATCCGTTCGTCGTACGATTCGCCTGCCATTTGTTGAATAACGCTTACTAACTGATCTTTCGTAATCTCAGATTCTTGAACAAAAATTCGTCCTTCTAAATCAATTGTCACCGAAAGTGGAGCAGTTGCCGGAGCGTCAAGTGGATTCGCTGATTCCTCAGGCAAAGTCACATCAACACCCGTGGTAAGCAATGGCGCGGTAACCATAAATACAATCAACAAAACCAACATCACATCCACGAATGGCGTGACATTGATTTCTGAATTCAGCGATCGCCGTCCCCGGCGGATTAAAGATTGTCCAGAGAGGTTAACGGCCATTTCATTCGTCCCCTATTGGCACTCTTCGGGATAAGCGCAAAAGAATTTTTTGGCAGAAATTATCTAATTGGTCTGCATAGCTTCCTAGGTCGCCGGAAAACTTGTTGTAGAAAATTACCGCGGGAATTGCGGCCACTAGTCCGAGTCCAGTAGCGAATAGAGCCTCTGCGATTGGACCAGCAACGGTTGCTAATGACGTGTCTTGTTGTACACCAATCTGAATGAATGCATTCATTATTCCCCAGACGGTTCCAAATAAGCCGATAAATGGGGAGGCAGAACCCACTGAGGCCAGAACACCGAGTCCACCAGATTGGGATTCTATCTCTCGGTCTACCGTTGTCCTCATTGACCGTTCGGCACGATCAAGCAAAGTAATGGCGGCCGATGAATTTTTGACTTTTCTAATTTCAGTCCATTCGACCGAAACAGACGCTAGAATTTGTTGGATTGCGTTTCGTTCGGATGACTCTGAGCTACTAGACCCATCTGCCCAGAACTGATCTTCAATCTTTCGGGCCTGTTTCTTCGCTTTGCTCAGGCCCAATGTCTTAGCAACTATCACAGCCCAAGACCAAATACTTGCGATCATCAGGATGATTAGTACAACTTTTACAACTGGATCGGCATCAAGGAATAGTCCGACGATCGAAATACCGGACTCAACGGCACCAAATTCCATCTCTGAATCGTTCATAAAGTCTAACTTCAGTTTGAGGTTATAGAACCGAGCACCTTAGAGCTCGACATTTGAATCTTACTTTTATCATATTGAAATTGGGCGGAAACTTGACGAGATAAGAAAATTTTCTGCCAAATAACTATGAATTGGAATAAGCGCGGTTCTGTTCATTCTACCGACATTTCGTTTTAGAACTATAATTTTCTTCAATTTTCAATAACAAATGCGCGTTTCCGCCCGCCCAAGTGACTACCATCAATAGCGGACTATACGATCTCCAAGAGTCGTTCAATCGGCCTTCCGACAACCGCCTGATTTCCATTGATTCCTATTGGTCTCTGAATAATTATCGGGTGTCGTAGCATGGCATCATAAATTTCCTCATCCGACGAAGCATCTGTAATTCCAAATGTAGCCGCATTCTTTTCGCGCATGAAACTCCTTGGTGAAGACGCACCGATTTTTGAAGCTATGCTTTTGAGTTCATCAATTGTTAGAGCTTCTTTGGCATTCATGTAAAGTCGCAGTTGTGGGCTGACTTCGTTAGATTCTAGCAATGCAAGGCCATTGCGGGAGGTACTACAACCTTTGTGATGGAGTAAGACATAGGTCATTATTTTTCCAATTCAATTCGTTAAATTCTGCCATTCAAAATCCCAGGTTATGACAAATTCTGCTGTTTCGGTTGTCGTGAGGATTCAAGATTTTTTCTATAATGCCTCTCTAACCGAGTCTTCAAGTTCGCTGACTACCTCCTCAAGCAGATCGGATTCTTCCGCTTCCACCATTATACGGATTAAAGGTTCAGTACCCGATTTGCGCACAACAACCCTACCGATTCCTCTTAGCCTCTCCTCCGCTTGGCTAATCGTACACTTAACAGTTTCTTTTTCAAGAGGATTCGTTTCATTGAATTCGATATTCACAAGTTTCTGAGGGGCAGGTTCAAACTGATTTGTGACTTCGGACACAGGGAGATCATTTTTAATCATAGTGGCAAGTACTTGGAGAGATGCGATTAACCCGTCACCGGTCGTAGAAAATTCGGACAATATAATATGTCCTGACTGCTCTCCGCCCACATTGAAACCTTCTTGACGCATTTTTTCCATTACGTATCGATCACCCACCTGTGTCCTAACAATTTTGATCTGATTTTCTTTCAGATGACGCTCTAGGTTCAAGTTTGACATTACGGTAGTAACCACTGTGTTGTTCTGTAACTTCCCGAGATTCCTCCAATACCTAGCAACAACAGCAATAATTTGATCTCCGCCGACTTCTTTCCCGTCTTCGTCAACGATGATGCAGCGATCCGCATCGCCATCAAGCGCGATACCTAGATCTGCGTTGTGGGTTTTGACAGCTTTACCTAGCAACTTAGTGTACGTGGAACCACAATGCTGATTGATATTGAAGCCATCCGGCTCGTCGCAAATTGCATAGACATCAGCCCCAAGTTCATAGAGAACTGCCGGAGCAACTTTGTACGCCGCTCCATTGGCACAATCGACGACGATCTTTAAACCTGTTAATCTCATGCCTCTGGGAAAGGAACGCTTTACCAACTCAACATATCGAGCTTGTGCGTCATCAATTCGTTTCGCCCTTCCTAACCTATAAGGCATCGCAAGCTTGTCGTCTAGGGCCCGATCCATCATCCCTTCAATTTCTAATTCAATACTGTCTGAAAGTTTGTATCCGTCTGGGCCAAAAAGTTTGAGACCATTAAAGTCAAACGAGTTATGTGACGCAGAGACCATTACACCTAAGTCGGCTCGCAGAGAACGTGTCATCATAGCGACCCCAGGTGTGGGCAGAGGTCCGAACAATGTGACATCCATCCCGACTGATGTGAATCCTGCCACCAATGCAGGCTCAATCATATACCCTGATAGCCGTGTATCTTTGCCAATTACAACGGTATGACGCCTGTCTCCTCCTCTCCGGAAGTATTTACCTGCGGCCATTCCCAGACGCATCGCGACCTCAGGAGTCATAGGCCAATGATTGGCCGTTCCTCGTATACCATCGGTGCCGAAATACTTTCTAGACATTACTTGGTTCTTTATCGATTTTGTACCGTGAATTTCCGACGGAATAGTCACACGTCAATGGCGCTTGTAGATTTACTTTTCCGAACTTTCTGAAATACGCTTTTTTTCCCAATCGTCATAAGATGAACCGTCATTTAACTTCCAGCTAGCTCGTCCATTAACCCCTAGTCCAGCGACAACCGAACCAGCAGCGCTCGGACTATTGAATCTGTAATCACTTGTAAATATCAAAAACTCATCCTTTCTTTCCAATACATTGCGTTTAAGGAGTTCGTCACGCTGCAGCTTCAGCTTTTCGCTTGCGCTACCGGCCGTATCGACACGTGCTTTCGAACCCTTGAGAACAAAATGACCGCCAGTTTTATCCACAAGCATCTGAGCGTCGTGTGTTTTTCCCTTCAATTTGAAAACAACCTTATCGGATGACATCACTTGATCGATTTTTTTAACGTCGGTTTCTGCATTGGATGCACTATGCCGCATGTCTCGGAACAGATCCCAGCCCAAAATTCCAACTAGTACCTTAGCTTGCTCTACAAACTCATCCATCTCAGCTTGAGCGTCTATCGGCAGTTTTCCCGCATTAGGTGAGGGACTTACATCATTGGGAAAGCTCCATCTTGTGTTGTCTTTACCCGCACTCAGGAGTTTGCTTTCGCCATAACGCACGTGACTCTTGGTGAGATTCTCGTCTTTGCTGATTAAGACAACTGTATCAACCCAATACTCCTTAGAGCGTCCTTCCTTACTATTTGTAGCGTGGGTTGCTAACCTTTTGCCGACTGATTCAGACTCTCCAATATAGGCTTGAGGTTGGTCGCTATCCGCGCCAATCAATACATAAACTCCAGGGTCTTCAATTTCTTCAAACTGCTTTCGAACTTCGCTCAGCTGGATACGCTTGAAAGCAATTGCCAAGATCGTCGACATAGACATCTGGGCTGTCCTAATGCCGTCGGGGTCGCCTTGGCTGAGAAGGATTTTTATTGAACGTGGTTTCATTTTTCACTCCATATAGAATTCTAGAACAGTCATTCTATTACACTGATTTCTTCCAATCGCGTAAAGTTGTTCCATCTGCAAGTTTCCAGCACGTTTTTCCATTCGGTCTATATCCTGCTACGGCGGAAGCGGCTGCACTCGGACTTCGAAACTCGCAATTTTGACTAAAAACTAGTTTGCTACCTTTGCGCACCAAAACCTTTTTCCTAATCAGGTCTTGTCTTTGGTTCATTAAGTCTTCTGGCGCTTTTGGTGACAGATCCAGACTCGCCAGCGAATCTTTCAAAACAATAAATTGCTTGTCGGATTTTACCATCATAGAAGCATCAAATTTATCACTTCCAAATTTGAAAACCAATGAATGACTTGAAACCTCCGCTTTTGATTGATAATCCTTTAACGTGATATATTCGTTTGAATCTTCGTCGAAAATTTTCCAGAATACAGGCCCGCTACGACTTGAACCAGAAACAAAACTGGCAGCAGCGCTTGAAGAATCAAAACATACATCGACTTTAAGATGCAGTCTGTCGCCTTTAGCAACCAAATTATTAGAACGTACCAAATCTTCACGTAATTTTATAATTTTTTCCCACACTCGTCTTAAAGTACTCCCAACCAAAGATGAAATTTCAGAACCTTTATGCAACTTTATGGTGTTATCGGACTCCAAGGTCATTGAAGCCAAATAATTTTTTCCTTCCGCTTTAAATACCACTTGGTTTGGCAATACTCTAGGTTTTGAATCCGGTTCTGGGTTCCCAATTTCTTCCGGCGTTTCATCATCAGGCAAGTCAGTTTCATCTGAATCCTGATTTTCAAAACTGTATAAATCTCGAAATAACTTACTCCCTAAGGTATCAAAACACAAGATTGCATCTTCCAATAATTGCTCTAAAGATGGTTTCTTGTCCCATTGCACCTTACGTGCCGTCTCGCTAGGCTGTTGTCTATTCTCCAACGACCATCTTCGAGTATTCTGAAGGTTCTTAACTTTTTTTGTAAGCACACTCTCCAAAAATTTTATCTCGCTTTCATCAAATTGCCTATCTTCCTTCAAAAGTACAAATGTTTCACACCAAAAATTTTTTCGTTCGTCACTCCGGTGTTCTTTAAGTCTTTTCCAAACATCCGTTCCTTCTCCGACGTATACCGAAACTGGTGAATGAACCCCCGCACCGGTCAGGACATATACACCCGACTTTCCATTTACTCGTTCTCTGATTCTGCGAACTTCGTTGTCTGAACCCGCTAATTCCTCACGCCGAAAGGCTATCGCTAGAGGTTCGCGATTGTCCATCATCGCGATCCGATATTGCCGACGATCCCATTGGAAGAACGTTATCCTTATTGCAGGTAAAGGTTGCTTCATGGTTGATTCCGTTTTATTTCAGTGTATGAGTTCTAGTTTAGAGTATTGAATAGTTTGGTGCAAACAAACCGTCAAATTCTATTGTATGAGGGAGCGTTTAAGTTCCTTGCAGGAATGGTAATCAATCAACTTCTGTTCAGCCATTCACCATATGTAGTACCATCCTCTAGTTGCCATATGGCGTTGCCGTTTACTCCATATCCCATAATAACAGAGCCTGCTGTGCTAGGGCGGGAAAATTCGAAATCCCTACTGAACACTAATTTATCCCCTGCACGTATCAAAACTCCCTTCCTGAGAAGTTCATTTCTAAGCAATTTAAGATAGTTCGATGTACTTCTCGTGGTGCTAGAACTTGCTTCCGCTCCTTTTAGGACAATGAGTTTTCCCGAAGTGTTAGCGGTCATTCTAGCGCTAAAATTTTTGCCTTGGAAGAGGAAAACCTCCGAACGCCTATCTGAGGTCGGTAAGTCTACTTCTTTGTCTCTCTGTGCTTTATTTGTGGTTACACGAAAATCACGAAAAACATCCCACCCCAAAATTCTTGAAAGAATTACAGATTTCTCGATTGTGTCTACAACATACTTTTCCTCAATATCTGGATCTTCACTTGTTCCTTTGATGTTTGATGTTTTCCAGCGATTGTTTTGCTTACACACATCTATTAGCGTTCCTTCTACCGCTAGAGCATTCCTAACTGTCATGTCACCCTTTGAATCGAAAATTACAACTGTTTCAAACCAGTTGTCAGACTCTATCATCTTTTGAGAATGATGTGATGACAGTCGATTTGAAATGTTTTGGGCATGACCAATATAGACTTCAAGTTTTGCCGAAGGCGGCTTATTTCGTCCTATCAGCATGTAAACTCCAATTTTTTGGTTGAGAGTACCCTTAATCATTGGATTATTGCGCTTACTCCTAGGAAATCCAAGTGCGAGTATTGATGACCCTTTTAAACTAGCTTCGACAATTTCGTCGTCGTGTAGTTTTACTCTCACCTCATTCACCTTAGCCATTTCAACGTCTCCTAAGACTTATTACACCGACAGGTTTAGTACTATACCAATCTTATCACATTAATTTTTTCTAATGAAATTTTAGAGACTTAGATACTACCTCCCCTAAAATCACCTGCAGGAAGCGCTATATTGGTTCAAGTTAACGAAGAACTAACCGCGTGAATGAGCAACCAGTCAAAGATACAACCAAGGAGACGTTGCAATACTTCATTTGAGATAACGTCAAAGTCGGTAGCCCGGTTTAAACGAACGAGTATAAATCCTACAAAGGATTAGAGAAAAAGGCACAAACGCGAAAAGGTCAAGCATTCAGCAGGTGAACGAGCTCGTAGGCTAGCAAACGCAAATGTTTTAGAGTCGTTCTGGATCCGACCCCTGCGTTCATATCACAAAACGCACCCTTGGATGTCGGCGCAACACTTAGAAATCTTATGTTGATGAATTTGCGACTCGATACAGACTGTGCGGTGACGACGCAATGAACTTTATAGAGCATAGTGTTCGCGAGATGGCGATCAAACACTTGCCATACCAAAGAATTGATCGCGCAGGGACAAAATCATTGAAGGTATTGATGATACGCCTGAGAACGTTGCGAATTCGATGTTTTGCGAGCGTATGCTAAGACAAAGTAGAACTTTAGAGGAAGTAACATATAAATCCCAAATTTTTCAAAGACAAGATTCGATTCAGAAAACTTGGCAAATTCATAGACGAAATGCCCATATGTCCGGGGAACACCGCTCAACTCCTTCGCTGTTGGGGCAAACAGTTCGAGAACAACTACATATTTCATATCTACACGTAATGCGTCAACTAACTCGTGCAGGCAAACTCAAAATACTGATCACGTTATTTACAACTCGTATCGCATATCAAGGGGGCGTTATCGCCAATAGAATTTCAACCTTTTTACCATCCCGATATTACTGCGTCGCGACCACAGAGATTACGGACGGGAGTAATTTCACCTCCTGCGAAGCTCGACTCAAAGCGTTTCACAAACTCTAACACAAACAAAAAACGCAACCCGAATCTTATCAAACGTAGGCGCAACGCACTTCGATATTCATTACTCCGAACGGCTGAACTCCAATGATAGGCAACTATTCAGTATTCTTAGAAGTCCAAGAAATTCTTATTATAGCAACTCTAGAGATCTTTAACCACCTCTGAATGTATATAAGTTCGCTCTAAAATCTAGATGTTCTGAATATGATCAGCTTATTGCAAAATGATGAATACTTTAGTAAAAATAGTATTCTTTGATCAAGACAAGCAAGAGGTTCAACAAAGTGAGACTGTTGCGAAACTAGTTGTTCGTTCGAATTTCGATGATTTGCACTCAAGCTCGATCACCAAACGCCTTATTTTAGGGCCATCTAGTCGCCAAAACTTCAAATTGTTGTAGATGTTTTCCCAAACGTTGTGTTTCGCAACAGTCTCAAAGTAATGGTATCCCACATGCATTGGCGCGTAATTTTTCACCACCAGTTCAAAGAAGAACTTAGGAATCTACGGAATTCAGTAAAGGACAAGTTACTTAAAGTGACTGACATGATAGCAACTGAAGGTCCTAGTTTGGGACGCCAATATGTGGACACTTTCAATGGTTCAAAATTTGATAATTTGAAGGAAATTCGGTTCAAAGTGCCTGACGGAGAATGGAGATTTGCGTTTATATTTGATCCAAGGCGGAACGCTGTTATATTGGTGCCCGGCAACAAATCAGGAATTGAGAAAAGACGCTTTATTCGAAATTTATCTCTACTGCAGAAAAGAGATACAACCAATATTTAGGACAAAGAAAATGACCAAAAATCAAAGTGGCACCCCTTGGAATGAGATATTTGAAGAATTGCCCGAAGAACGTAAAGCAAAAATACGAGCTAATTCTGCCCGCATGCGAGCTGAACACAGTGCAATTCTAAAATTTCGAGAATTGAAAGAAGTTATGCGCTCGCAACTCGAGTCGTCTAAACATTTAAGTTCGACAGAAATTCAAGAGATCGAGAAGAATGCCGATCTGATACTTTCGTTTTTCCGCGACACCGTCAACAAAAATGGTGGGCAAATAAAAATTGTTCTAGAAATGCCTAATGAGGTTGAGTACGACCTATTGAAATTGAGGGATCTTTATGAAGAGTTTGAAGGATCCCCACTTGGCCCTTACTACGAGGAAGAGGACATAAACGAGGCGAACAATCCGCAGTCCACCCGCAATTAGCCAAGGAAACATTCCGCATCTTCCGTGAATTTATCACGTTATACAGTCGTTCCATTAGACCCTTTGGTAGTGTACAAATTCGGTCTGCAGTACAGAAGAGCAGATTTCAACTGTGTTTAACTTGCAAAACATTTAAACTTACTGTAGTTATAAAGGTCAAGACTAGTTATTCAGCACCGCACTAAATAAGAGCAGTTTCCATGACTTGGAAAGTTAAGTATCACAAAGAGTTTGCCAAAGATATCCATGCTCTACCTGAGAACGTTAGAGAAAGACTTCGTGCGATTTTGAACGAACTAAAATTAAGTGGACCTAATCTAGGTCGCCCGAACGTTGATACTCTCAAAGGCTCTCGAATCGCTAATCTAAAAGAGTTACGTGTGATAGTTCCTGACGGAGATTGGAGAATTACCTTTTTATTTAGAGCAAAAGTCTTTCAAGTAGACACTCTCTTTGTTTTCTTTAATATTCATAATATTCTTCCCTACAAGCGGTGCAGGCATGGTGATCTCCTACACAGATAGCAAAACGAGTCTAACAATTCTCTACTTGTTCTGTAAATTCTCGGACATTTTGCGAGTGTCTACTTGATCGGCCTTTGCTCTAACCGTGAACGTAACGCTTTATTGCTAGTCGCTGGTATGAAAACCGGAGTTAATCATAGGTTATTTTATTCAAGATTTATCTCGATCGCAGAGAAACGTTACCGAAGTTACTTGGAGCTTGTTAAATGACTAATAGTGTTACAGCACCCTGGGGCGACGTATTCGACGAATTGCCTGAAGACGAAAAGGCGAAAATTTCGGAGTACTGCAAAGAAAGCTCCGCTAAATTTCAAGCTCTGTATAAGTTTCGAGACCTAAAGATAGTCCTTCGAAACCATTTAGAATCGTCTACGAATCTCAGTCCTGAGGCAATTAGAGAAATTGAGCAACATACTGACTACCTACTCGCCACTTTTAGAAAAATCGTTGAAGACGAGGGCGGAACGTTCAAGATCCTTTTGGATATGCCTAGCCTCGTTCCATACAACCTTTTTGACCTCCGCGACGAATACAAAGACTGTGAAGGAACCCCGCTTGGTCCTTTCTACGAAGAAGAGGATATAAATGAGGCAAATCGCTTGGCAGAGGAGAGGGAGATTGAAAAGCAAGAATCGGGTTTTGATGAGAGTATGAAAGTGGCGGCTTGATCCAATTCTCAACGTAATCAGCATGAGAATCGATTCGAAAATTGCGAATCGTTAACAGAGAATAGCATCCAGTTTTGATTTACTGCAAAAGCTATACTTCTAGTTGTTTGATCTCAAAACTTTGGATAGCGCAACGACAAAGTCATTTCTTTGTTGGCACTGGCGTTGAACCAAGATGCCGATATCGTATGGAGGTAATTTGATGCCAAAAGATGTTACAGTTTCCTAGGAGGATGTCTTCAACCAATACCCGAAGATCAAAAGGAAAAAATTTTGGAGCGCGCTAAGATCTCTATCGCGAAAGATAGAGCGAAGATTAAATTTCGTTCTGTTAGGGATGTTGTTCGCAACCAACTTATTTCATCAGCTAATCTTAGTCCTCCGGGGATCAGAGAAAATGAAAAACATACCGATCTCCTGCTGTAGGAGTTCCGTCATGCAGTTGAGTCGGAAGGTGGGATTTTCAAGCTAGACTTGAAAACGCCTAACCACGTGCCATAAAACCTATTTGTTCTGAGAGACGAATAGGAGGATATTGAAGGAACGCCGCTTGCGCCTTTCTAAGAGGAAGAAGAGATTAATGAGGCAAACGAACAAGCTGAGCTTGAGGAGTTGAATGATCTCGTGTCTGAAAGGGAACTGAACAAAATTGTAAAGGCTTGGTAAAGGTACTCTGGCTACTTTCCCTAAATTGAGGCATTGCAGCTCTATTCTATTTTAGAGATGAGTCGAACTCACTATAAAATTTGGATTCTCGTAACCAACTTCTTTTTTACCATACAGCAATGCAGAACCATCGACTTTCCTCACAAATCCACCTGCACACTCAACGACAGCATGCCCAGCCGCGGTATCCCATTCCATCGTTCGACCAAACCGCGGGTAGATGTCCGCCTCGCCAGCCGCAATCAAGCAAAATTTTAATGACGAACCCGCTCTCTGAATCTCACAAACATTAAGATTCTTTATGTAATCTTCAGTCGCTGTATTAAGGTGCGAGCGAGAAGCCACTGCAGTCATCCCTGAGCTTGGAATTCTTCTAACACGTATATCCCGCCTACTTTCATTAGAGGGCAACTTAGTGTTTGGCGCAACTATGCATTGCCAAGCTTGCCCCTTACCCTCTCCAACAAACAATCGTCCTGTCGCCGGAGCGTAAACGACGCCCATCACAGGGGAACCTCGCTCAATCAGCGCAATATTAACCGTAAACTCACCATTTCGATCCACAAACTCTCGCGTCCCATCAAGCGGATCAACTAGCGCAAATCGGTCGCCATGCTCGGGAAACTTGCCCGTCGTAGAAACAGACTCTTCCGCGACGACGACTAGCGAAGAATCTAACTCCTTCAATCGTTTTAGAATATGTGATTCTGCCATCCCGTCGGCTAAAGTTACCGGGGTGCTGTCGCTTTTTACGTCAACTTTAAAGTCTGACTCATATACTTCCATTATCAGCGCACCAGCTTCTAGAGCAATGGTCGCCAATGTTTCTCCTGAAATGCTCATAAATTTCAAACTAGTCTAGTTATTCGATGTCTCTACTCAGAAATTACATCAATCATCTGTATTTCAAAGACTAAATCAGCGTTCGGAGGAATCACGCCCTCACCTTTTCCCTCTTCTCCATACGCCAGTTCCGATGGAATGTAGACGACCCAATAATCACCGGGCTTCATAAGTTTCAGTACTTCAACCCACCCCGGAATAAGACCATCAGCTGGAAACTTTTCAGGGACATTCCGATCGAAAGAACTATCAAACATTACCCCTGTATCTGCGAAACGACCGTCGTAGTGTACAACTACAATTTCATCACTTACCGGAGAGGGGCCAGAATCATCTCCGGATTCAATAACAAAGTACTCAACTCCCGAACCCGTTGCGATAATACCATGGCGTTCGGAATTCCAAGGTAAGTAAAGTTCGGGCGTTACCATATCACGGGTACTCAATGGTTTAGGAGTAACCTCAATCATCGCTATTTCGAACATTAAATCGGTGTAAGGAGGAATCGGTCCCCCCGGAGTCCCAATTTCGCCATACGCTAAGTTATTCGGGATATAGACCAGCCAGCGATCTCCGGGTTTCATTTTTCTGATCGCTTCTTTCCAACCTTGTATTGCCACCGCGTCAATTGGAAACCTTACAGGTTCCAAACGTCCGAACGAGCTATCGAATGCCTCTCCTGTTTCAGCAAATCTGGCTTCGTAATGCAACGTTACAATTTCGTCGTTAACTGGTGATTTGCCAGATTCGTCGCCAGATTCTATGACTATGTATTCAAGTCCAGAACCAGTTTTGTTGACCAAACTTAACTGAGAATCCCAAGGAAAATAAGCTTCCCACGCTTCTTCATCAGGCTTAGAGGAAGGCGGAAGAGGTTCGAAACTGTGCAATTCAACTAAAAATATAAGATCGTCGTTCGGTTTGATTATTGCATTCGGGGGCGGATTCTCACCATAGGCAAGTTCTGAAGGGATATAAAACAAAAACACGTCGCCAGCCTGCATGTGTTGGAGTCCCTCCGTCCAACCTTCGATCACTTGCTCTAAGCTAAATGAGATTGTTTCTCCCCGCTCGAAAGAACTGTCAAAAATTTCCCCTGTGATTAGTCTTCCCTCGTATTCAGCGGTTATCACATCGTCAAATGATGGCGTTATCGTGTCGCCTTGGCCTTTTCGAATACGTCGGAATTCTAAGCCACTCATTGTACGCATCGTGCCTTTGGCATCCGAGTCCCACGGCAGTGATGCCGCAAATATTTTTTCCGTATCAACTGCAATACCGGGTTCTAAAATATGTTGGTTAGTCTCTCTACAACCATAAAGGAGTATAGTCAGAACTATGGAAACCAAGAAATACTTCATCACGTCAACTCCGAATTTAGGCTCTTTTCAACCAATCATTGTTCTTCAGCAGTATCTTGGACTGACTGTTTTTCGCGTATGCCGTGAATCGCTTCTTCTAACAGAACAAGGCGGTCGTTACCAAAATACATATCCCCTTCAACGAAGAAGGTTGGCGAACCAAATGCTCCTCTCTCAATGGCTTCAGTAGTGTTGTCTCGTAACGAATTCTTCACGAAGTCTAATTTTATTCCCTCGGAGACGAATTGATAATCTACCCTAATTCGAGAGCAAATTTCTTTGATCACATCGTCTTGGCTAATGTCCTTGTCTTCACTCCAATACATCTCGAACGCCGTGAGGGCAAAGCTGACAAGTTTGCCCTTGGGTTCCAACAGAATACAAGCTCGCATAACTTTAACGCTATTCACAGGGAACACTTTCGGCGGCATTTTTATATCTAGGCCAGCAAGTCTAGCCCAGTCCTGAAGGTCTTTTGCATGATATCGCGCTTTGGCTTTGACCGGGGTTCGCCTGTTTTCATACACACTAGGATTTACTGTATTGAATATTCCACCAACCAATATTGGTTTGAAATCTATGTCACACCTCAAGCGAGCCGCCATTGGTATAAGGTTGCGCACTCCCAAGTAGGTCCAAGGGCTAGAACAGTCAAAATAGCATTCTATGGTTGTTTTTTTCACAGAAAATTCCAATGAATAGTTTGTCAGATTTTGCTTCGTAGTCTGCATGCTCATTTCTCGTTTTGAACGCATAAATGAGTCGGAAGTGATTTTCTTCATGTTACAATACTTGAGATTGTTTTAAAATTTAGGAGTTTTCCCAATGAAAACCGTAATCACTGAAATGTTCGGTATTGAACACCCGATTATACAAGGTGGAATGCACTTCGTCGGGTTTGCAGAGATGGCGGCTGCCGTCTCAAACGCTGGCGGACTTGGTATCATAACAGGTTTGACACAAAAAACTCCGCAAGATTTAGCCAACGAGATAGCTCGTTGCAAGGACATGACCGATAAACCTTTCGGCGTGAATATCACCTTTCTTCCGACTCTGACACCGCCCGATTATCCCGCGATCGTCAAAGCAGTCATAGATGGCGGTGTAAAAGTTGTTGAAACCGCTGGCCGAAATCCGCAACAAGTATTGCCACACCTTAGAGATGCGGGGATTAAAGTCATACATAAATGCACTTCAGTGCGACATTCACTGAAGGCACAAGATATTGGATGTGATGCTGTTTCAGTTGATGGATTTGAATGTGGAGGTCACCCCGGAGAGGATGACATTCCGAATATGATTCTTCTCCCACGCGCTGCTGACGAATTAGACATTCCGTTTGTATCTTCAGGAGGAATGGCCGACGGACGATCGTTGGTAGCGTCGCTTTCATTAGGAGCGGAAGGTATGAACATGGGAACTCGATTTATCGCGACCAAAGAAGCTCCCGTTCATGAAAATGTTAAACATGCGCTGGTTGCTGCATCCGAGCTTGATACGCGGCTAGTAATGCGCCCACTCCGGAATACTGAGCGTGTTCTATCCAATGATGCGGTTGAGCGACTATTAGAGAAGGAACGTTCGCTCGGACCCAACTTAAAGTTTGAAGATATTGTCCAAGAGGTCGCTGGCGTTTATCCGCGCATAATGAAAGAAGGAGAGATGGACGCTGGAGCTTGGTCTTGCGGGATGGTAGCTGGATTGATCAACGACATACCGACCTGCAAAGAGCTCATTGATCGAATTATGGCTGAGGCCGAGGAGATCATAGAAAGACGGTTAGCGAGATTCTCGAAAGAAGAGGCTGTCGCGGAACTCGTATAAAGTGTCGCCTTTCGGGTAAAGTAAATCCACGCGTTGGAGAAAAAATTTGCTTCAGACTGTCAAACAGGCATGCAGATTTAATCCGATAATTCACAATTATCGGATGGCGGAGGGTATTGAGAACCTCACTGATCTCATCAAGGATCAAGGTGATGGGCGTGAATTCTTTAAACGAAATTATATAACCCAGGGCATGTCTCAGCTTCTTCAAGAAGGCATGCTGAGATTATCAGGAAGATCCGATCAGGCTGTATTTGAGCTTAATCAAGCCATGGGTGGTGGTAAGACTCACATGATGATCGCGCTAGGTCTGCTTGCTCGCGATCCGGCTCTGCGAAATGAATTCTTACCTGCAGATTTGAATGCGAGGACAGATTTCGGAAAAGCAAAACTTGCGGCATTCAATGGAAGAAATTTGCCAGAAAATTTCATTTGGGGTGATATCGCAACCCAGCTCGGATCGAAAGAAGAGATACGACCCTACTGGGCAGATGGGCCAAAACCTGTTGACCAAGCGACTTGGAAGAAAATTATTGGCGAAGATCCAACACTAATCCTGCTCGATGAAATACCACCTCACTTAAAAGGAACGTCTACAACGGCCTTGGGGTCTGGGACGCTCGCTGACGCGGTTGTTTTCAGCCTTAGTTCACTTATGAGTGCCGCTCTAGAACTTACCAACTGTATGGTGGTAGTTGCAAACCTGTCAGCTAGTTACAAAAAGGAATCAATTGCGCTTAAAGACGCAATTTCCAATCTCCAACAAGAAACCCGACGATCGGCTTTAACAATCACTCCCGTTCAACTTGCTGGAAACGAAATATACGAAATTCTTAGAAAACGACTGATTGATCAACTTCCGAGCGAAGAAACAATCTCGCAGGTTGCTATAGCGTACGCTCAAGAAGTGAAAAAATCCGTGGGGGGGGGTATATCCATGGAACGTCTATCGAGGCTTTAGAACAGCAGGTTTTTGAGACATATCCGTTTCATCCTTCGTTCAAACATCTAGTTGCACTATTCAAAGAGAACGAAAATTTTCGTCAAACTCGCGGATTGATGCAATTCGCGGCAAAACTATTACACAGTGTCGCAAGACGAAAAACCGATGACGTTCATTTGGTCGGTGTTCAGCATTTTGACCTAAATGATACCGAGGTTCGAAGTGAATTTGAGCGTATCGCTCCACAGTTACAACCTGCTCTTACTCGCGATATTGCAGACAGTGGAAACGCATTCGCAGAAGTAATTGATAGACAGCACCGCTCAGATTCTGCGCGACAGGTAATGACTTTGCTGTTGACCTCTTCACTTTCTAGAGCGGTTGGAGGACGAATTGGACTCACCGAGAACGAGATAATCGAATTTTTGGTTGCTCCTTCTAGAAGAACTAACGAATTTAAAGATGCCGTAGGAAAGTTACAGGAACAAGCATGGTTTCTTCATCGAGAAGAACATAGATTTTACGTCAAAGAAACCGAAAACTTAGGTAAACAAATTGAAAGAACTGCGAAGTCTATTCCACAACCAAAAATTGATCAGGCGTTTATAAATCGAATCACAGATTTACTTGAACCAATAGAACGCCAAGCATATCAAAGCGTCCATGTTAATCCTAAATTGAAAAACGTTCAAATGACAGGATCGCGAATTCTAATAGTAATTCGCCCTGATGGCAAAATTCCACCAAATGAAATACAAAATTATTTTTCTTACATTCATCAAAAGAATAATCTTCTAGTTCTCACTGGAGGCGACAGCCATCTAGCAGTTGCGGTCGAGGACAGATTACGGATACTTTACGCAGCAGAACAAATTTTGGCAAATTTAAAAAATGGAGATTCACTTTATGAGGAAGCATTAGAACGAGTGAATCAAGCCGAGGATTTATTCTATAAGGCTGTTTCGGCGAGTTACAATCAACTTTATTACCCTGGAATAGAAGAAACCGACAAAAGTGAAAGACTACTTTCGGTTACAATTGACCAAGGTCTAAAAATCGGTAAAGGAGAACACTCTGCGGAGGCTCAAATTGTAAACATTCTGGGTGGACCCAGAGCAAATGCCAAACTTGCTACAGACTTCAAAAACTCACCTTCGACGTACATCGCAATGGCCGAGGAAATTTTTTGGCCTGCTGGGAAAGACAATAGACGGATTCGTTGGTCCGATGTTGTTAACCTTTCTAAATCGATTCCGAGTTGGCCCTGGATACCAGGCGCAAGAGGGATTGAAAACTTAAAATCTGAAGCTCTAAATCGAGGAAAATGGCGGGTTGTAGACGACTTTCACATAGAAAAGGGTCCCTTTCCAAAAGACAAAGCGACTGTCAACATTACGCCCCTCGGAACTGATGAACTAACTAAAGAAACTATTTTATCGCTAACTCCACGATTTGCTGGAGAAGCTCCTCGGATTCATTATTCCACCAACCAGAATGTGTCGCCGGTAGACCCTTCGGTACAAAATTTTGAAAATTTTCGAACAACTGAAGGAACAATATACTTTTTAGTGGTCGATCCTGCCGGAAAATTTGAATCCGCAGATAGTGTGCGTTGGACAGCGAATATTAAGATACAGCATAAAGTTGAATCACATTCTGATAAACGAAACATAGTCATTCAATGTATTCCGCCTGCAAAAGTTACATACACAATCGATTCTACCAGCCCAAGAAAAGGTATTAAATATTCAAAACCTTTTGAAATTGGCAACGAAGCTATTCGGCTTTCAGTTTACGCACAGGCTGGAGAGGCAACAAAAGAAGCTAGTTTTCTCATCCCAGCATCGGGAAAAAAACAGCTCACCATTTTAGACCATAAGTGTGCTGAACTGAGAAACAACGTGGAAGTACTACTTTCCTCAACTGAACAGGTTTACGAAGTTATAAATCGATTCAAAAGTGAATCAGATACTCTTTTTAGAGGAGTTCGTATTGAAATTGGCGACTCTGACAAAACAATTACACTTCGAATGACTAAAAACGCTGTCTCAGCAGCAACGATGGAAGATCTTATTAGTTTTTTAAGAAACACCTTACTCATGGGACACTCCCCGATCTCCGTAAAGATATACGACGGAATTAAATTTCATAACGGGATAGGATTGAAAGATTTTGCGAGAATTTCAGGAGTTACTCTTTTGCAAAGCCACATTAATCAAGACTCCTGACTATGAATAATCCAAATAACATACGGAACCGAAAGGTCCAATCGAACAAATCCCCAAACCGTAAAACGACTATTGGATTTGGAGTTCCAACCACTACTAACCCTCACCACTTTCAAGTAATTGTACCTTGTAAGTCTAGCAACGAAGTCGTGATAGAGGAACATTTGGGGATGAACTTTTCTGCGGATCAAACATCTATTATTCATAGAAGTAAGCTAAAGTTAGAAAAATGGAAAAAAGTCCGAAAGGATGTCCAACTGGTTTTCAACAGGAGGTTAAAAGAACATAAGTTAAAACGTTCTACTTGGAGTGTTGGAATAAATTTAGTAGATCGAATGTTAGGAAAGGAACTATGCGTATTAGCTTGGTCTATTGAGGATTTGAACACGGACAATGTACCCTACGCCTTAAATAGCTGGATCGGGCTTCGTCCGGAAGAACGATGGTGGTTGTTTGGAATGGCTGCGAGAACAACCGCATTCGACGATAATAGGGGGTACGGATGGAAGGCCGCCCTGAAATATGCCTTCGCAACCCGTGAATCACTAAACTCATCATTTCAAAAACCAAGTGACAGCACCCAAGTGTCTGTTCAAGATACTTTAAATTTAGCGTAACTCCTGTGCCCAAATTAGCTTCGTTCGCTCTAAAAGATACTCCCAACCTAATTGAATCGGGTATATTTCCCATTCAGAAAATTTCTTATGAGGCGCAACGTGAACGAAAATCGGGATCCGGGCAGACATTGACGGGGATTGGCTCATACTGGAAGGGAAGAAAACCATTAATTCTAGTCCGTGCTGTTGTCCTCGGTTTGCTGCTTCCAAAAACTGGTTCTGACAAACAAGATCTTAGAATACTCGAACAGTTACTTGCACTTGACAGTCAAGGGCTAGCGCGACGCGCTTTTGCAAAGGGGAAACTGAGACTTGACGAAATCTACACAACTTGTAGCCCTTTAATGAATCTGTCCGATTATATCGAGCTTTCCCATTCTCCATCTCAAAAAACACTCTGGAAAAAGAATGTTTCTAAAGAAAACAAAATAGATATAATCGAAAGGTTTTTGGATACATTCAGTTCTTATGCAGATAAAGCACATTTTTGTCTGCGTCCGGAAGAAGTAGAACAAGATTGGCTATACAAACCGATCTGGCCAAAAATTCGAAAAATCTATGCGAGATGGGGAGTTTACGCTACCTCATTCGACGAACTGATTCTTCAGTTGGGGATTCTCCGATTTGGAAAGAGACCACGAGTTGGAGATCCTTTCGCTGGTGGAGGATCGATTCCGTTTGAAGCTGCTAGGTTAGGATGTGACGTGTACGCCGGTGACTTAAATCCCATCGCTTGCATGTTAAATTGGGGTTCATTCAATATTGTAGGAGCATCCGATTCCAAAAGAGAGGAAATTAAAAACGAGATCAAAAAAATTTATAGTCTAGTTTTGAATGAAATAAATGCATTGAATTTTGACACAAATGAAGATGGAGAATTTGCGAGGAACTATTTGTATTGTAATGAAACACGATGTCCGCAAACGAATTGGAGAATACCAGTTTCAGGAAGCTGGGTTGTTTCAAAACCAGACAAACTATTTGTCGATATGATACCAAACTATTCAGAGGAAAAATTCGATTTGGTTCTTAAACGAGCAACGACTCCCTCCCAACTGACAGATGCGAATCAAGGTACTGTAAGAAACGATCATCTAATCTACTTTTTAGATGACCGAAAAATTAGTACCCCAATAAAAATGATACGAGGAGATTATATTAATAAAGAGGGAGATAGTAAAAACAGACTTCGACCTTGGTCAAAATCTGATGTTGAACCTCAAGCTGATGATATTTTTACAGAGAAACTTTATGCAATTCAATGGAATAAAAAAAATAAGTCTACCGGCAAAATAGAATCTTATTTTTGTGAACCGACAGCATCTGACCTGTTGCGCGGGGAGCTGGTAAGTCATTATGTTACCGAGAACTTAAGCCAATGGCAATCAGTCGGTCTGGTTCCCAACATGGTAATCGAGGGCGGAAAAGAAACTGACCGCTTACTCCGAGAACGAGGTTGGACTTATTGGCATCATTTTTTTAATCCCAGGCAGATTCTTATTCAGAAGATGTTTTTCTACTATGCGAAACAATCCAGGCTGCCGGCTGAGATGATAGCGCTGGTTTCAAAATTGATTAATCGAAATAATCGGGGTTGCGCCTGGGATTCGTTAAGAGTTCACAGCGGCGCGCTATTTTATAATCAAGCTTTAAATACATTTTGGAATTACTGTAGCCGAAGCTCATATAACCATGCGACGCAATGGGAAACATTCAAACCGACATTCAGAGAAATTCCAAACATAAGTAAAAGTATCGCTTGTCGACCTGCTAGTACTCCAATGCCGTCTGACATTTTCATATCGGATCCTCCTTATGCGGATGCGGTAGTCTATCATGAAATTACAGAAATATTCATAGCATGGTTGCAAGGCGAACTGCCACTACCCTTAAACGAATGGACTTGGGATTCTCGAAGACCTTTAGCGATCAGCGGAAGCGGATTATCTTTCCGACAAGGAATGATCGAAGCTTATTCCGCTATGACTAAACACATGCCAGATAACGGGTACCAGTGCCTAATGTTTACACATAGCAATGTAAAAGTCTGGAGTGATATTACAAATATTTTATGGGCATCTGGTCTTCAAGTTATCTCAGCTTGGTGCGTTGCCACCGAGACTGCGACATCCTTTCGCGATGGGAACCATATCCAAGGTACGGTATTGCTTATATTACGTAAACGCCCGTCGGATGAAAAGTCCGGATTCAAGCAAAACATACTTCCGAAGGTAAGAAATGAAGTAGAAAGACAAGTATTCGCTATGATGAATATGAGTAGAGAAACAATGAATGAATATGGTGAATCGATTTTCAATGACGCGGATATTCAAATGGCCGGACAAGCAGCCGCATTAAAAGTTCTCACATCCTTTACAAACATAGGTGGAGAAGATGTCACTAAGCTTGCATTCAGAACAGATAGCGACGAAATGCAGAATGTAGTCGGAGAAATTATCTTACATTCAATTAGTATCGCCAACAACACATTAGTTCCAGATCAACTTGATACCAAGACTTGGCCAAGATGTACAGGGATAGAACGATTTTATTTGAAGATGATGGACACTGACACCAATAAACTTGACACGTTCCAGATTTTTGCTAAAGCGTACCGGGTAAATGATTATAACACCTTGATGTCAAATGCAACTTCGAACAAAGCTAAGCTAAAGTTGATATCAGAGTTCAAATCTAGAGAATTGAGTAGTTCTACTGAAATCGGGCAATCAAACCTCGGCAAACTTATTGTTGCGTTGCAACAGTTGTCGATATCAAACATTGACCCTGAGAAGGTGATAACACATTTTCGTAACTCGATTACCGATTTTCTATCGGTTCGAGAAGATTTGATCAATATATTGAAATACATCGAAGTCAGATCACCCGAAATGTCTATTCGGGAAGCAGCGGCAATACTTTTAGGACAGTTACGCAATCTTCGAATTTTTTAACATTAAACTGCGTGATCTGGTAAAATGAACATTTCTAGATTCTCGAGTCGTTTGGATAAGCTGAATCACACATTCCTTAGGAAGTACCTAAAGGATGCTAGAAGTTACAAAAGGATTGCTGGGTATTTTTCGAGCTCTTTGTTTGAAATAGCTGGTGAAGAACTAGAAAGTATTCCAGATGTTAAAATTGTATGTAATTCTGAGTTAAGCGATATCGACTGGAGCATAGCAAGTCGGCGAAGCTATAATATGGTAAGGAAATGGAAGAATAGGTCTAAAGAACAAACAACGTTAATGAATCAAGTCAGGTACGAAAAATTGGACAAGTTTTTAGCTCGTAACGGTTCCGCAATTCGGGTCGTACCTGACAAGTTCTGTGGATTTCTTCATGGAAAAGCCGGAGTGATCGAATGTGCTGACAAAACTAAGGTCGGCTTCATTGGTTCAATAAACGAGACTCGAAGTGGATGGGAACATAACTATGAAATTCTGTGGCAGGATACTTCACTGGAAGGAATAACTTGGATAGAAAAGGAGTTCGACTATCTGTGGGATAACTCTGAGGAAATACCTATTGCATTAACTCGAGAGATTAAGAGATTGCGTCGAAGACGCGAGGTAGGACTTGAAAAATTAAAAAAAATAGACGATATCGCCCCTGCTTGTTTAATCGAATCTCCCTTGTATGCAGAAGGTCAAGAGCTGATGCCTTGGCAACACGGATTCCTTTCGGAGTGTTTGCACCACTACAATAATCACGGAAGTGTCAGGCTTTTGCTCGCTGACGAAGTGGGACTGGGCAAGACTTTGTCCATAGGAACAGCAACACTTATACTTTCACTAATCGAAGAAAAAGAGAACGGCACTCAAAAACCTGTCTTGATACTTGCCCCGGCAACACTTTGCTTGCAGTGGCAGACTGAAATGATTGATAAACTCGGTATTCCCTGTGCCCGTTGGAAAACAAGTGGGAAATTCTGGGTCGACCATAATGATGACCGGATTTCACCGGTTGGCACTTCAGAGATTACTAGGTGTCCGGTCAGGATTGGTATTGTTTCTACTGGGCTGATCAATCAGGATAGCGAAGAAAAAAAGATACTGAGAACCGTAAAATTTGGAATTTTTGTTCTAGACGAAGCCCACCGCGCAAGAATCCGTCGAGAACGAAATCAAAGTTCCAATACTCCAAATGAATTATTAGGTTTCTCTTATGAAGTAGCCAGCAATAGTGACCATGTACTCCTAAGTACCGCCACACCGATACAAACTAGCCCTGAAGACCTATGGGATCTAGTTAAAATACTAGACAAAGGCAACGGGAAATTTGTGCTAGGAAGCAAGTTTTCACAGTGGCATCATCCTACAATTATTTTACCTCTGTTGAAAGGAAGAACAAAGATTACCGAGCAAAACGAAGGTTGGATGTACCTTAGTTCACCACTTCCTCACGTAAATTCTACTGCGGATTCAAATGTCCAATATCTTTTACGTATGATCAGGCAAGATTTGAATCTTGCCGACGCCCAAACGGAAAGTTCCAAGCCGATTGAGACCTTGCAAGAGGAAACGCGAGAAAAATTAACTGAGGAATTAAAAAGAGAAGTCCACAAAACTAAATTCTTTCAAAGGGAAAATCCTTTTGTTAGGCACATTGTGCTTCGTCGAAGAACTGAACTGGAAAAATCTGGTTCAATCCGAAAAATTGGAGTCGATCTTTTCCCGAACAACAATTTGATTACCGATATCCGTCAATACGATAGTCTATTTGAGGGTAATAGTCTAAGAACAAACGATAATTTCAAAATAGCTTATGAAGAGGCGATCAGATTTGGCGAAGATTACAAGACTGAAGGCCGAGGCAGCGGCTTCATGAAAAATCTGATGCAACAAAGAGTCTGCTCAAGTATCGTCGCTGGTATCAATACTGCTATTCGCCTGCTTGCAGGGAACGAAATTGAGGACGAGACCAGCGAAACACATACAGAGCAAATACTATTGTCAAACATTGATAAAGAACACTTAAACCTGCTGATCAAGAAACTTAAACAGGTCGACACTGATCCAAAACTGAGTGCAGTCCTCCACTTTCTGAAAGCGGAGAACTGGTTACAATTGGGGTCGATTGTATTCAGCCAGTACTACGACACGGCGAAATGGGTCGCGACCGAACTCGCTAAAGAGTTTACGGATATCCCAATTGGACTCTATGCTGGTGCCTCACGTAGCAAATTGATTTTGGACCGACAATCTAACGATGTATATCGCGAACAACTAAAGAATATGGTTGCCGACAGTGAACTCAAAATTATGGTTGCTACGGACGCAGCTTGCGAAGGTCTAAATCTCCAAACCCTTGGAACACTTATCAACATAGACCTCCCTTGGAATCCTACTAAGCTAGAACAAAGACTCGGTCGTATCAAAAGAATCGGACAGCGACGCGAAACCGTTAAAATGCTGAACTTGGTGAACGAGGAGACCGTAGATCAAGTCGTATACGATCGCCTGTCTATCAGAATGCAGGATAGATATGACCTTTTTGGAACACTTCCAGACACGATAGACGCAGATTGGATCGAAAACGATAAAAAACTAGACGAAGAACTCGATAGGTTTATAGACGCAAAACGTAAAGCTACCGGATTTGAACTGCGTTACAGACAAACAAAGGATACTCCCGACAGCGACTGGCATGATTGCTTTGAAGTATTATCCCGCCAAGACTTTAGTCAGCTAATGAGAAGCGCATGGAAGACCCAAAAGTAGGTTACAAAAGCACCCTAAATATACACTTAGAGCAAAGGCCGATCTAGTAGACACTCGCAGAATGTCGGGGAATTTTACAGAATAAACAGAGAATTGTTAGACTCGTTTCATTTTCTGTATAGGAGATCACAAAGCCTGCACCGCTTGTTGAGAAGAATATTATGAAAGTTAGAAAACAGAGAGAGTGTCTACATGAAAGACTTTTGCTCTAAGCTAGAAATGTAATTGCGGCGAACCTGTTACGTCGAAGGACATGGTTGTAGAATCTCGGCAACTATCCGTTACTCTAATATCTAACCTTTTTCCCTTACTTAATAGCTCAACCCACGTATCTGCATCTCTGAACTGCACATCGTTTTCATTATCAACGAAACCTGTGGCATCTACTGATGCACCATCGACCTTTACTTCAATTTTCACATTGCCCCGACAATTGTACTCACCATTGGTATATATAATATATAGAATAGTATTTCCTGTCTCCTCCCATCTCTTGAAATTGAGCACAATCCAATCTCCTCCAATCGTTTTTCCATATACAGAACTAGAGACAGCATTGCCGTCGAACGGATGTTGGTGCACTGACCGATCCCATTCGGCGTTCCCATAAAGAGGAAATAAAATTAAAGCTAATGTAACGATAAAAATTCTCATACTTCTTCCTAAAAAAGATGCTGAAAAGGAAGTAAGAGCTGCGATTGCCATACTTGTAAAATCCCGCGTCCATGTTTGCTGGACTATACACATACTTAGTAATGTGCGTGAACCCCCTCATCTAATGGTTCTTCCGAAACGTAACTAACTCGATTGTTTGCAAAGTTGCGAACTTTCTCAATCATCCGCTTTCGCCAACTCCCCAACTTCTCCGGCGCAGCCAACCAAACTGGCGTGACAATCAATGCCATAAGCGTTGAAAATCCTAAACCAAAAATCACAGCGGTCGCTAAATGAACCCACCATTCGGTGGTAAGCCCTCCAAAACTGATGATGCCGTTTCTGAAATCCACATTCATTTTGAACATCATGGGCATAAGACCACAAACAGTAGTCAATGTCGTAAGCAAGATCGGGCGAATACGCTGAGCAGCAGCCGCAATAGCGGCCTCCTCCGCCGTTCTATTATCACGCCGTAACCTCTGGAAAGTATCAATCATAACAATGTTGTTATTCACAACAATTCCCGCCAAAGCCACTATTCCAATCCCTATCATCAATATCGAGATATATGACAAATAGAGCTGAATCCCTATCAACACACCGGCCGTCGAAAGTATAACTGCCGAGAGAGTCAAAATTACATGGTAAAAATTGTTGAACTCCCACAGAAGAATGACACCCATTAGGATTAACGCAACAATTGCCGCAATAGCAAAAAACTCTGAGGCCTCGGCCGCCTCTTCATCCGAACCAACAAATTCGATCTCCACGCTAGGGTCGATATTTGCCTCGTCTAACCATGCTCTAACTTCCTGAATCTTCTTAGCGCCCTCGCCTTGAATCTGTGCATTTGCTCGAACGAGAAACATCCGTTTTCCCCCTCTCCGCTCAATATTAGAAACGCGCTGACCCGGTACCCTAGTGACGAACTCAGAAAGAGGAACTTGACCGGCCGGTGTCGCTATCTTCAATCTATCTATCGCTTCAACCGTTCGTTCTTCAGCGGGTAATCGAATTCTGATATCGACCTCTTCAGGGGCATCATCTGGTCTATAAAAACCAATAAGAAGACCATTCGTCACAAACTGAACAATTGAACCGATACTCGCAACATCAATGCCAAACTTTCCTGCCTGCGCTTTATCGACATTCAACCGATACTCCATTCCGGGCAAGGGCCGAGAATCTTCAACATCTTTTAATCCACCCATACCATCTAAAAAATTTCGCACTTTACCAACCGCATCTAACAGGGCTTCATGATTGTCTGATCGCAATGATATCTCAACATCTTTGCCAACAGGAGGACCGGTTTCAAGCTTCCTTAGTTCAGTCGGAACACCTTCAATACTTTCCAACGCTTCTAGAATTAGGCTTTCTGTTTCTCTACTATCATTACCATCAGTACTTGTATAAAGTTCTAACAATATTTCGCCAATTGTGTCACGCGGCGGAGACGAAACGCCGTCCAGTGAAACCTCTCCCCGATTATCGGATCCCGAAGTTGACATTACAAATTCGATCCCCTTGATACCCAAGAGTCTCTCTTCCACTCGCCTAACTATCGTATGTTCCTCTTCAGCGGACAAATTTCCTTGCGCTCTTACAAACACGTATAGCCATTCCGGAGGTTCATCTAGAAAAAGTTCAGATTTGTGTTCGGTGGAACCAAACCATATAAAAATCGCAACGATCAAAGAAAATGCGCTAACCGTAACCAGTATAGGCCTCGCTATGAGAGCTGACGTTATCCGGGCATAACGACCAATCCATCCCGGTGCCTCTCTCGGATCGCCCCCAACTCCAGAGACAGCCGCTAACGCATTTACCTTAGCCGATTTTATTCGACCACCCATTACAGATCCAATTACCGGTAAAAATATCAATGCCATAAACAAAGAGGCTGTTAACACGCACATCAAAGTAATTGGTAGATAGGACATGAAAGTACCGACCACCGAGTTCCAAAACAAGAATGGAAAGAATGCAGCCATAGTCGTCCCGGACGACGCTATAATTGGCCAAAACATTCTGTTGGCAGCCAACCCGTAAGCTTCATCACGCGGTAAACCTTCAGCCATCTTTCGATCGGCATATTCGACTATTACTATGGCACCGTCTACCAGAATACCTACTGCTATAATCATTCCGAACATCACCATCGAATTTATTGTAAATCCGATCATTCCAAGCATAAGAAATGCAATCACAAAAGAACCAGGAATTGCGATACCTACCATTCCAGCAGAACGCAGTCCTAAAGCCCCAATAACGACAATCATCACCAACACGACAGCAATGCCAACTGTACTCTGCAACGAAGCTAATTGTTGCTCAATTATAGTAGAGACATCGCGAGTCACTGATGCGCTAACGGTATCTGGCCAAGTTTCTTTTTCAAATTCGGTCAGTTCCACGACCTTTTTGACGGTCTCAAGAATGTTGGCTCCCGGTCTCTTGACAACGTTAATTTGTATCGCCGGTTCTCCGTTGAATCGAGCAAACGAAGTTCGATCTTTGAAAGTTCGACGAATATCTGCTACATCAGACAATGTGACCACTGCATCTCCCGATTGCCTAATCGGAAGTTCATAGGCATCTTCGGCTTTTCTGATCAGACTAGGGATTTTTACAGGAAAACGTCCCTTGCCCATATCAATTTGCCCCGTCGGAATAAGTTTATTGTTACTCGTTACCGCTGAAATCAATTGCTGATAAGAAATATTGTAGCTCTCCAGTTTCACTGGATCAATTACAATCTCCAACACTTCTTCACGATTTCCAGAAATATTTGCTTCTAATACTCCGGGCAAACTTTCAAGTTTGTCTTGCAGATCAAGTGCCATTCGATTGAGACCGCGGTCAGGAGCAGTGCCAAACATGTTTACGACTAGTATTGGAAAAAGCGAGGCATTTAACTCGGAAATTATAGGTTCACGAGCTTCCTCCGGAAACTCTCGCTTGGCAAGATCGACTTTTTCTCTTACATCCAGAAGAGCCTGATCATCGTCAAACGAAGCTTCAAACTCAACTATTACAACGCCATAGCCTTCAGCAGCTATTCCATCGTATTCTAATAATCCTTCTATCGAGCGTACTTCTTTTTCAAGTGGCCTAATTATTAATCGCTCAACATCTTCGGGCGATGCTCCCTCTAATGGAACCGATATACCAATGATCGGAATTGGCACGTCAGGATCGGCTTCTTTTGGAAGATTTATATAAGTGGATGCACCAGCAATAAGTGCTACAAACAGAATGGTCAAAACCATTCTGGAATGTGAAATTGCGCCGCTTATAAGTCCCTGCATTGACTATCTACCTTGGACTCTCAATGGGATCACTCGTGTTCCCTCACGAATATAATCTTGACCCACTGCAATAAGGTTCACGCGATCCGGCAAGCCAGTTACCCAAATCCCATCAATTGCGTCATCAATAATTTTCACTTCAACAAACTGGACGATGTTCGATTCGTCGACATACCTCACTCCTACAACTCCTTCATCGCTGAGCGCTAGGGAAGCTGCACTGATTAAAATAGCTTTTTCTTCTCCGATAGTTAAAAACAGTTCGCTGGTTAAACCTGCTGAGATCGCATAATCGCTATTGGGTACAGTGGTCTCAATGCGAAACGTTCTCGTGACCTGATCAGCACTTCGTGAAATATAACTGACCTCTCCGTTTAGTCTACGTCCATCAGAAAGCTTGATCCGGGCCTTAGACCCAATCCTTATATCTGGAATCACTTCCTCAGATACATCAACAGCGATAACAACAGGGTCAAGATCAACAACTCTTCCACACGGATCCCCTCCTTTTAGAAAGTCACCAACATTTGCGTAACGTTGTTCAAACACTCCTGAAAAAGGTGCCGATACCTGAGTTCGTTTTAATTCTATTTTCGCCGCATCAAGAGCTGCTTCCGCTCGATCTAAAGCCGCTTTTGCTGAAGCAAGTCTATTTGATGAACTAAATCCACTTTCCGCAAGACCAAGAGCGGCTTTGTACTCTATACGGCTAGTCTCGATTGTTGCCATTGCTTCCGCAAGTCTAGCTTCCCTTGCGTCGACGTTAAGACCGCATAATAAATCGCCCTCTGAAACCATAGTGCCATCTTCTACAGGAGTTATCTTCACCGCTCCAGCCGTTTCAGTTCTTACAATTACTTCCCGAACAGCTTCGGTTCGTCCTTTAAACGAACGGATCACAGGATGTCTCTTTGCCCCGACCGTCACAATTGCTACCTTAGGAGTGACCGATGCTATCGAAGCGGGTGCGACGATAGCCCGATCTGAATCACTTTGCCCAAGAGACGTTCGGATAAAAAAGTAAGCCAGTAATGCAAGGAAAATAGCGCCTGCAATTTGAACTGAGCGTGGGATTGTAGATAGCATTCGTATCTCTCAATTTTCTACCAATTTACCATTTTTCCTTGGGTTCGTCAGTAAACAAAATAGCAACTTCCAGTGAGGCTTCAAAATGAGCTGCCGCGATCGCAAGTAAACTGCAGTATTTTAGATTTTTCCTTCAATGCTGCGGTAGCACTTACAACAATCGTGTTTTCCTAAGTTCACTAAATTTTTCTAATAACTAGTTCTATTTAGACGGTCAAATTGACAACCCTCGCGGAGCAATTTGTTCCAAGGCCTTAACACTTGCTGACGGGGTCCGAAGGGCTTTTCTTGCAACTAAATCAAAGGTAACTGCTACCACTTGCGAAGTCATGAAGACTTGCCCCGTTATCGGACTCAAAGACCAATGAACTAAAGAATGCGCTTTTTCTTTAACCCAGCCCAAACTAGAATGCACTGCAATTGTTTCGCCAGCTTTCGGCCATCCCCGATAAACTAATCTGTATTCAACGACTGCTGCGCCTGTGCGAACGCCTTCGCCCGAGGCCTTGGCTACAGTCTTGCGCCAGTCGTATAGCAAGTTTGGGACTGCGTCGGACGTATTCCCAACAAAAGTCGAAGGCAGAATGCGACCGTGTACGTCACATTGCTTAGGCAAAACTGTGCATAACCCAATCAACGGAGAATTTGTTTCTTTTACTAGCGCATATGTAACCTGTTCGTTAGGAAGCGTTGGTAGGGTTGGATCAATGCCTCTTGGTTCAGATTCAGTAGGAGGAGTCTCAACTAACGATTTCAAAACTTTCAATGTCCTTTGAGACCACGGGAATGCCTCGCCTGTTTTAGAATTTGCATGACGAACTCTCGTTCGCAAAGCGGCAGCAACTTGTCCATCACCATGTACTAATTGTTGATATATTAACGCATTGCACTCCCCCAACTCTATCACGCAAGCATCCATAGTCAGCGGGGTTCCTGGAAGCACTTCTCGGATGAAACGTATATGCTGGTCTTCTACGATCCAAGTTGAAGGTGCATTAGCCACAAATGCATACGGCATCTCGGCTTTAGCTGCGAGAACTCCGAGGCCTTCATAGGCTTTCTCCACATAGACTCGGACATTCATATGTCCCATCTCATCGCAGTCCCACTGATTTGCACTTCCTCGCCAGACTGTTTGCATTTATAATTTCTTTCCCAGAATAATTTATGAAGTACACGCGCCACATAGGCCATGAGTTTCGATTATGGCTCGCGTTACTGAAAAGTCGGCTGATTTAGTTTCGCGTTTTAACGAAAGAGTTGTTTCTTGCGCATGCAGTTCTTCAGACTTTCCACACGTATCACAAATCATGAAGACGGCCATGTGGTCATGAGTAGCATGACCACAAGCGACGAAGGCATTAAGACTCTCAATCTTATGAACTAGTCCGACTTCTTGAAGAAATCGCAGTGCTCTGTAAACCGTAGGAGGTTTAGCAATGCCCCGCCCTTTTATAAGTGCCAGTAAGTCGTAGGCCTTTGTTGGACCATTCTGCTCCAGCAATAGACGCAAGACTTGCGAACGCAGTTCAGTGAGTCGTTGTCCATGATTGGAGACTATGGTGTTGGCTTGAGCCAGAAATTCTTCAACATCTGTCGGACTACAGGGCCTGTAAGTGGGTGAGACCACGCTCTCTCTCCGGTAACTTTTGCTAACTCAGTCCTCCGTAACTAGGCTTATTTTACCACTTTTTCTAAATATTTTGTTGCCGAGGTAGAAACTGCAGAGTTTGCTATTACATATAGAAACAGCTTTATTGAGAAATCTAACGCAGACATTCATATACTTACAATATTTGTATAGACTGCTAGACTAAAAAGGAATGGCAAATCCTTTGAATAAACGTATTTTGACACTGAGAAAAACTAAACCTCGCCAATGGACATGCAAAAGCACAAATTGAAAATGGAGGATACTAAAGATGATTACTCGAGAAGAACTGTTAGAGCAACTCGATTTCGCCGAATGGGATGAAATTGAGTTCAAGGCGGCTAGTTCGAATGCTCCCTTGAGCGCACTCAAGACTGTCAGCGCTTTCGCAAACACTAACGGCGGCACTATCGTTTTTGGTGTAAGCGAGAAAGATGGCAAGTTAACATTCACTGGTGTCAAAGATGTTGACCGCGTTCAAAACGAATTTCTTACTTTAATTCGTAATCCTCAAAAATTTAGTCACGTTCTACCCATCTCTGCAGAAGCACTAAAATTTGATGCTGGCCCGGTGCTTTGTTTTTATATTCCAGAAGCCCCCGCCGAAGATAAACCAGTGTGTTTGAATGGAGATTTAAGTGCCTCCTACATACGAAAGGGCGCTGGCGATTTTCGATGTGACCGTGAGGAATTGAGAGACTTCCTTCGGAACGCTTCAATAAAAGAATCGTACGATAGTCAGCCGATCAATACTAACCCAGAATCATTTTACGACAAAGATAGTTTGTCATGGTACCGGTCTAAATTTGAAGGTAGGCGGTCAAAAACAGATCGGGATCTAAGTGATTTTGCGTTCTTGAAGAAACATGGGTATATTATTGAACATAAGGAGAGACTAGCTCCTACTCGAGCGGCTGTATTACTGTTTGGCGATCAAGAGAACTTCGTACATTGTTTGCCCAAAATAGTCGCCGATATGCACTTCTATAAACATCGACAGGAAGAATATTGTGCGATTAGGCGATGGGATGATCGTGAGATTGTAGAGTCTAATCTAATCGATTCTTGGAGAAAAATTAACGATTTCTTTGATAAACATTCTTTGCGGCCATTCCGTCTAGATCCCACAACTCTACAGAGAATAGATGATCCTCCTGAGAATTCTACTTACCGAGAAGCTGCCCTAAACCTTCTCGCACATCAGGATTACGGCAATATTTGTCTCCACGCGATGATTCGAATATATGAGGATAAAGTTGAGTTTTCTAATCCCGGTAATGCTTTTGATAGGCGTATGCAGTTACTCGTTCCAGGTGTAAAGAAAACTCGTAATCCATTGATTGCAAGTGCTTTCCGTCAGATTGGATTATCTGAGCAAGCTGGTTCTGGCGTACCTCAGGCTTTTACAAATTGGAGACTGTTAGGATATACGCCTCCAAGTATTGAAGACGATAAGGCACATCGGGTCTTTAAGCTGACGTTCCCAAAACAAAAGTTGATCGAGGAGGAACAAGCTGCTGCTATCGAGGCGACAGGTGTCAAATTTGACGAAAAACAAGCCATGGTATTCGCCTATCTCTATAGATTCGGAGAAGCCAACGCGCTCGATTTAATGGCTTTAACTGGATTGTTTAATTCTGGGGCAATTGCAACAGCGGACAGTTTGGTCAGAATGGGACTCGCTCAACGTGCGTCAACTGGCAGTCCAAAATATTTGCTGACGTTCAACAAGGCGTTAATTCAGAACACTCAAGAGAATTTCGGCAATGATGACAAATTTGCTGAATATGAGAATGAGATTTCTCAATCACAATGGACAATTCTAAATTTGGCGATCAAACCGAGGTCTATTTCTGAACTCATGGAAGCAGCTAATTTCTCTCATAGAGGATATTTTCGAACTTCGCACCTTAATCCTCTGATAAAATTAAATTTAATCGGAATGACCAACAGTAACAGTCCTTCGTCTCCACACCAAAAATATGTACTAACTGGGACTGGTAGCCAAATTTTGAAACACCATTTGAAATTGAAAGATGAAACACAATTCTGAAAGCACCTGTAGGCGTAAAATCTGACTTAAAGCGCACTAGGTGAAGACCGATGTCGCGATTCTGCTGTTACACTACCTACACCTGACCTACGGGACAGTAGATCTAAACCAGAACGAAACCATTGCTGAATTCGCAAGCAGTATCGAAGTTCTTACACTGGATTTATAGTAATCTCTCGGATAGTGATCGATATGCATCCTATTTCCTATTTTTAAAAAGTCTCAGACAACCTTTAAGTTTTGCGTTGTTGACTTAGAAGTAACGTATAGGTATTGCACAAGTAATGTATAGGTACTGCACAAGTACCGTATAGGTAACCCTCAAGCTAGCCCCCAAGCTAGCCAACGAGAACAAACACAAAAATTTTGCAATTACAATAAATTAGCGAACTTGGAAATTCTGCTCATTCTAGGAAAAGTATTTTACGAGAAACACAATCTAACGACCAAGCTTCCACTGGGCTGTGAAATATCGAGTACACAGCAAGTTTATAATTTTAACCGCAGTCATCGCTGCACAAGCAAAGTTGATACAAGCTGAATTACTATTAACTCTAAAACAGGCGTATCCTGAATCTCCGTAGCTATACAACTAACAAATGAAAAACCGTTCAGTCTAAACCCGCCATATCACATTCGGACTCTTCCTCACCGTATAGAGCTCAGCCATCCAGTTTCGGCAATATCGCACAATGAGATTTGAGATATCTCAAATTTTATCTCAAAATTTCATGACAGGACTATGAACTTTGCTATAAGATAAGTCCTTACTTTCATCGAAACGTCTCCAGTTCGTTAATGGGGTTGCTTTATGTTTAAATTTTCAGCGTTCACTTCGCTTTCGCTTTCATTAGTACTTGTTGCCTGCACTACGTCGTCAACACTCCCGATGGTGGAACCTGAAGGCGATGCTATACAGATTGAAGCAGACATGGCCTTTCTAGCCGATGACTCTTTAATGGGAAGAGAGGCAGGCTCCGATGGATTCATGATGGCAGCCAACTACGTTGCGAAGCGACTTGAAAGTATCGGAGTGGCACCCGGCGGTGATAATGGCTCATATTTTCAAGAAGTACCTCTACGTAGATCGGCTCGTGTTCCCGAGGCAGCTTATATTGAAGCACGCAACGTTATTGGTATTCCACTTGATATCGAAGAAGGACGCAATGCCATCGTGTTTGGGTCTCGAGCGTATGAAGAAACAGATATCACAAAAGATGCGGTGTTCGTTGGCTACGGAATCGTAGCGCCCGAGCTCGGGCGAGACGATTACGACGGACTCAATGTAAAAGACAAAATTGTGGTGCAACTTGCGAGAACACCTTCTGGCATCCAATCTGAAGAACGTGCATACTACGGAACTCGTAAGGGCAAAAACGCTTCTGACCGAGGAGCGGTCGGAATCGTTAGCATAGAAACTCCGACAAGCCGAAAAGTTTACCCGTTCGAGAGATATTTAACAGATCGTAGAATGGATATAACTAGTATGAGCTGGCTGCATAAAGACAGGTCAACCTATAGTATCTCTCCAAATATTAAAGCTACGGCCTTTCTGTCTAAAGATGGAGCAAGAGCACTTTTTGATAGAGCTCAAAAATCTTACGACGAAATTATCGAATTGTCAGAACAGGAAGGCGGCAAGGTTAAAGGATTTAAGCTCCCCGTAAAAATAACTCTTAAACAGAAATCTGTTATCGACACAGTTACCTCTCCTAATGTCGTTGGAATCATTGAAGGCAATGATCCTATTCTGAAGAACGAATACATCGTTTTGACGGCGCACCTAGATCACATCGGAATATCTAAATCAATCTTGAAAGACAAAATTAATAATGGAGCCTTAGACAATGCAGCCGGAATTGCAACTTTGCTTGACGCTGCCCGAATTCTGGCTTCCGGTCCACCGTTACGCCGATCAATCATGATTTTGGCTGTAACGGCCGAAGAAAAAGGACTTCTCGGTGCCCAATATTTTACGAAGTATCCGACAATTCCAGTTAAATCAATTGTCGCAAATGTGAATCTTGATATGCCAATTCTGACCTATGATTTCAAAGACTTGATAGTTTTTGGTGCAGAGCGCTCGACGATCGCCGATCACGTAAGGAAGGTTGTTGAGGAAATGGATATTGAACTTAGTCCGGATCCAATGCCTGAACAAGGAATATTCACTCGTTCTGATCACTTTCGTTTTGTTGAAGCTGGTATTCCATCTGTTTACCTAATACCCGGAATGGCAAATGGCGGTGAAGCCGAGATGGTTCGTCATCGGACAACTAACTACCACATGCCATCTGACGATATGTCAAACACGTTGGACTTTAACGCAGCAGCGAAGTTCTCGCTCATCAAAGCTAAAGTTGCGGCTTCATTGGCAAACGCTGACCAAAGGCCGCTATGGAAAAAAGATGACTTTTTCGCTTTGCAGTTTAATGGGCCGATGGAAGAATAATATTTCAGAACCGAACGCAAGCTTGTTCTAACTCCCTTAACCGCAGACAGTTTTGATTTTGGAGAGAAAAATGTATCCGTTCAAGTATGATGAAAGTACGCGAGATAAACCAGCCTACATAATGGCCGGATCCGGCGAAACTGTCACGTTCCGACAGCTAAACGAGCGTTCAAACCAGCTTGCCCATGCATTTAGAGCAAACGGACTTAATCCGGGAGATACCTGCGCGATCTTTGCTGAAAATAGTCCTCGATACTTTGAGGTTTGTTGGGCTGCAAGACGCTCTGGATTGTATTTTGTCTGTATTTCATCACGGTTAACCGCCCCCGAAGTCACTTACATTCTTAAAGATTCAGGTGCGAGGCTCCTGATCGCGAGTGCTTCACTTGGCGATGTTTCTCGTGCGGCGACTGGCGAGGTTGGCCTAAATGTTTGTTGGTCCATAGATGGAACAATTGAAGGTTACGAAGCGCTTGAAACGGTTCGCGAACGCTACCCGACTGAACCAGTTTCCGACGAAATGTGCGGGACGGATATGCTCTACTCGTCAGGTACTACAGGAAGACCAAAAGGAATTAGGGCACCTTTTGTTCCAGATGTTCCAATTGACGATAAACCCCAAATTTTAATGATTGTCCAAGGTTTGGTAGGCGCTGATCAAGATTCAATATATCTTTCCCCTGCTCCGCTTTATCATGCCGCTCCTTTAAGATTCTGTATGTCTTATACAATGTTTGGCGCAACTCTCATAATAATGGAAAAGTTTGATCCGATTAAATACTTGGAAGCAATTGAGAAATATGATGTTACAGACACGCAACTTGTACCCACAATGCTCGTAAGAATGTTAAAACTCCCGAAAGAAGTTAGAGATCAGTACAAACTATCAACTTTACGAGCGGCTATTCATGCTGCCGCCCCGTGTCCGATTCCTATAAAGGAACAGATGATCGACTGGTGGGGGCCGTCCATCATGGAGTACTACGCCGGCTCCGAAGGTAACGGTCTAACTTGGATTACTTCTGAGGAGTGGATGAAGCATAAAGGGTCTGTCGGTCGTGCAATTTTTGGTCAGCTTCATATCTGCGATGAGGATGGAAACGAATTACCGCCTAATGAAGAAGGTTTAATATACTTTGGAGGTACGGTACCCCCGACCTATCATAACGACGAGGAGAAAACTCAAGGTGTTCGACATAAAACGCATCAAGACTGGTCAACGTTGGGAGACGTAGGAAAAGTAGATGAGGAGGGCTTCTTGTATTTAACAGATCGTAAGGCCTTTATGATCATAACCGGTGGCGTGAACGTATATCCTCAGGAAACAGAGAACATTCTAATTACTCATCCAAAAGTTGCCGATTGCGCGGTAGTTGGTGTTCCTGATCCAGATTTAGGAGAAGCCGTCAAAGCCGTTGTTCAACCATTGGATGGCATTGAACCAAGCGAGACTTTAGCTCAGGAGCTGATGAAGTTTTGCACCGAGAATCTGTCTAAAATTAAGTGTCCAAAAAGTATTGACTTTGACCTTGAATTGCCTCGTCACCCGACCGGAAAGCTCTATAAGCGTCTAATTCGCGATCGTTATTGGGGAAACAAAGATAGTCGAATTGTTTAGGCCACTATTTGATACTACAAAAGAACTATTAATTTCAGCAGTCGGTCTTTGAATCTAAGGCCTCAGCAAGATTAATGAGACTGTTAGTTTTGATCGAAAAACTCAAAAAACGGATTGCAGATTTGAAACCGGGGGCCATCTATACTCCTGCAACTTTTGGATTACTCGGTTCGCCCACTCAAATCGCAAATGCTTTAAAAAGTTTGTTCAACGTGGTGAAATTAAGAAGATAAGTCATGGTGAAACTGTTGCGAAATAACGGATATGGGGAAAGTTCAACGGCAAGCTTGAAGTTTCGGCGACTAGTTGCCCCTAGAATAGGGCAAACGGCAATCCCGTTTTACAGAACGACTGAGAAATTCGGAGGAGTCACGCGTTTCGCAACAGTCTCATGGTGTTTACTATTACCCTAAGTTCGACCGAAACTGTCGCGAACATCATCGAGATAGAAGTAATGTAGAGAATTATTACACAAGTTTGAGGAGTGGTACACTTTTGATAACTCAAGCATAGTGTTGGTGAGAGTCTTACTTCAATTTTTTTCTCGTTGTTGTTGAAATGAAATTTTTTTAATCTATTCTCTGACAAGATTGGAGATTTCTATGACCATCGAGGAGATAAAAAACCGCATAGTCCGCGAAGGAAGAGGAGCTGTTTTTACGCCAGCTAGCTTCCTCGATCTCGGAACGCGAGCAAGTGTAGACCAAGCCCTATCAAGACTAGTTAGAAAGGGCTTTATACGGCGTTTAGTTCGTGGACTCTACAATTTTCCTGAGATAAATCCTCTGATTGGAGCAGTGACACCTAGTCCATTTCAAATCGCCAAAGCTTTTGCGGACGCTGGCGGTTATAAGTTACAGCATCCCTCAGATGTTTCAGCAAACTATTTAGGATTAACGACGCAGGTACCTGCGAAACCTCGCTTCTTTTCGGATGGGCCGAACGATCGTGATCGGCAATCAGGTGATTAATGTTATCCACGTATCTGACCGAACGATGGCAGGAGCCGGAAGAATTAGTGGCACCGTATTTCAAGCGCTAAGGTATTTTGGATCAGAAAGTATCAATGATACCGTCTTATCAAAAATTGCAAAATTATTGACCGTTGACGAAAAAAGGGAACTCAGCAGAGATAGTCAGGGGACACCTCTGTGGATTCAAAAGGCTGTTAAGAAAATAGTCAGCTAATACCTGGAAAGTAATAAGACAGGATAACTAACTAATCATTACCAAACGGAGGCAGGCAGAGGTCTTTAAAGAAGCTTCTACTAAGCGTTCGACAATTCCGAAGAACAAAGAAAAAAGATTTTTAGGTTGCCCAGATTTCCTTGGGTCTCCGACAATTTGGTTTCTGAGTTATCGAATTGAAAATTATTGTTTTGTTTTATGACACCAATGGAAAGTCAAATGAGCGCACATAGGATTAAAAAACGAATAACTTTCCTAGGACGAGGAGCTGTATTTACGCCAGCTAGCTTCCTCGATCTAGGAACGCGAGCAAGTGTAGACCAAGCCCTATCAAGACTAGTTAGAAAGGGCTTTATCCGCCGATTGATGAGAGGACTTTATGATTTTCCAAAATTTCATCCTGAGCTTGGAATTCTCTCTCCATCTGCCTACGATATTGCCAACGCGATGGCTGAACGCGGGGGCTTCAGACTTCTAATTACTTCCGATGCGGCTGCAAACTACTTTGGACTGACCACACAGGTACCTGCAAAACCGAGATATCTAACCGACGGACCCACCCGAATCTATACGGCTGGCACTCAAATCATCAAAGTTAAACACGCGTCGGCCCGAACTATGGTAGGAGCGGGGCGAGCTAGTGGCACAGTGTTTCAAGCGTTACGGCATCTAGGGGTTAAACGAGTCAATGATGCCAGTCTAAAAAAAATTGCAAGATACTTGACCGCAGAAGAAAAGAAAGTGATACACAGGGATAGTCAAGCGACACATCTATGGATTCAGAAGGCTGTTGAGAAAATTATGGGAATTATATACTTATTGACACATTGGGTGTCACAGGTATACGGTTCTGAGCTCTCGACCTATCACCCCTCTTTCGAAGGTCACTAGGTCTCTCAAACACAATATCTCCGAACTCTCCAGGTAGATTCCCGCCCGACTTCGCAATGCGAGAGATATTGATGGCGGCATTCACATCGCGATCGATTTGAATACCGCAGTTAGAACACGAGTAAACGCGTTCTGAAAGAGACAAGTCTGTTTTGATCTTGCCACATCCAGAACACATCCGGCTCGTGTTTTTGGGATCGACTCGCGTAACTTTACCACCGGCACTTTCAGCCTTGTAGGAAAGCAGAGTTGCGAACTTACCCCAGTTCTGTTCTAATATACTTCGTGCAACCTTAGGGTTCTTGGTCATGTTTTGTATTTGTAAATCTTCTATTGCGAGATTGGGAGATAACCGAACGATCCTCGTCGTCTCTCTATGGATGTAGCCGTGCTCACTTTCGCGAACCCGTTGACATTCTTTGGCATAACGAGTTCGGGCTTTCAGATAGGATTCACTTCCCCTCGTTTTTCCCTTCCTGTGTTCCGGAATTTTCTTCCCCTTGTCTTTCTTGACTTCTACCCTCAATTTCTTCTGAAGTCTCTTTTGTCGCTTTAGATCCCGTTTACGGCCTTTGACAATTTCACCAGTCGACAGAGCTACTAAATTGTTCACGCCCATATCTATGCCAATCACTGAAGCATCAGACGGTTTGACTTCATTTGTCGTCGTGACCACAAACTGAACATTCACACGACGTTCCGTTACGACTATACGAACCAACTTTATTTCACCTTGGGGAATATCGTTGACATAGAACGGATCAAACCCCTTGATGTTGACAGTCCACCCTTTCTTACGTTCTCTTAGATGAAAACTCCCTTTCGGACAGTCAAACGAACGCATTCGCCTACGGGGCTTAAATCGCGGAAAACCGACTTTGCTTGCACCCTCTTTGACCCGCTTAAAATAGTTCTTGAACGCTTTATCCAAACGATTGAGACAAGAACGCATAACGAGTGCTGAGTACTTACAGAACTCCGCATCATCAGCTCGTATTTCCGTTAGTGACTTACACTGATCATAGAAACTGATAGACCGACCCGTTTTTTTGTAACAGTCTATTCGCTCTTCTAATGCACTGTTATACAAAATCGCTTGCATCGCAATGAAATCACGCACTTTTTTGTGTCCGCCCTTGCTAAGTTTGGCGGTACGCGTATGTGTTCGAGTGATGACAGTCGTAGACTCGATAACTGAGTCATTAGCCTCAAGTTCCATGAGACTTCTCCTTTCAGGATATATGATGACTTCCTTTATACTACGGTTCGTTAAATCTTTCAAGAAAAAATTTGAAAAAATGAAATGAGTTCCCAATATTGAAGAAAATTTGTGAGTTTGCTCTTGAGTGACAAACGTTGGTAATGTAACATTCTAAGGGGTGTCAATCCAATTGAATGAGTTAGTGCGTAAAGCAAATCAAAGCACAGATTCAAGTTGCGAAAAATGAAACTTCAAGATCACAAATACGGATAGGCATCGTGGTGGATGAGTTGCACACAAATTTTTGAGTGGTTGGCTAACGTAGAAACTTTCGTATAATCTCCCGGTTACTCCGCAACTATGGGAGTGAATCGCCTGAAAACGCCCTATCTGTATGCCTTCTTTTTCTCGTTTTTGTGTCAAAAAGTATATAGTTCCCAAAATTATCAACTAGTATATTGGTAAGGATGGAACAGTGGATAATTTCGCAAAAAATAGGAGTACTAAACGTTGGGACCCGATCGGGACTGAACGGAGGTTATTGGCCATGTTACTTTCTTCAAAATTGTGTTCCTTAAAACCGTAGTAAAACACTGTTGGTTCGCCTAAGCGTTGAATAAACTCTCCATGCGCTCAAGTTAACCAGCAAACATAGTTTTAATAAGCGGGACAACTGTTCATTTAAAACGAATATGACTAAACAGTTTGAACAAGTTTCGCTTCGATAACAATTATACTTCAACTCTTAGGATTGAAGAACCTAGCTAACAATTGCTAATGCATTGAACAGCGGAAGATCCGCCGGCGGTGCAGGATAATTCTGAAGATCTTTGGGATAAACCCAGGCAATGTTTTGGCCCTCTAGTGGAATCACCTCTCCTTCCCATCTTCGAATTGAATAAACGACCATTACCAAATGAAAGTCGTCATAAGCGTAACTTACAAAATTATACGCCTCTAAATCTTCTATCCGAACAGATATACTCAGTTCCTCTTTTAGTTCCCGCCGCAGTGCTTCCTCAGGACTTTCGTCAGCCTCTACTTTCCCACCGGGGAACTCCCACATTCCGGCAAAAGACTTTCCCGCTGGACGTTGCGCCAAAAGAAATTTTCCCGCATCATCAATGATAATGGCTGCAGAAACTAAAATTGTGGGTCGACTCATGTTCTATAAGAACCGTTGATATGGACGTATCGTTCAGTCAGATCACACGTATAGACACTAATGTCCTCACTCCCTAAGGCTAAATCGACTGTTATCGTATAACGAGATTTAGCACATACTGCGCTCACGTCTGCTTCATTGTAAACTGCTGATCGCCCTCCACGTTCTGCAACCAAGAATTCGTCAAAGTAGATTTCTAGCTTATTTCTATCGATAAATTCTTCCGACTTACCTATCGCCATAACAATCCTTCCCCAGTTAGCATCACCAGCAGCGATAGCCGTCTTAACCAAAGGAGAATTCGCAATACTGCAGGCAATATTCTTCGCCGATTCTTTGGTTTTGGCTCTCGTTACTTTAATCGTTACAAATTTACTTGCCCCCTCCCCATCTTCGACAATCTGTACCGCCAGCGAACGTGCAACGTCCTCGAGTTTTCGTTTTACTAACTCGTAACCTGAATCATTAACGGACGTAATCGGAGCATTCTGGGCCCGCCCGGTCGCAAAAATCATGAAACTATCCGACGTTGAAGTATCACCGTCAACACTTATGCAGTTGAACGTTCCGTCAGTAATTTCCCGAATTAGCTCGTCTAACGTTTTTTGATCAATGGCAAGATCGGTAAAAATGTAAGCCAACATCGTTGCCATATTCGGAGCGATCATGCCAGACCCCTTAGCGATCCCCACTACATTTATCTCCTGACCATCCAGTTCAAACCTGCGACCCGAACCTTTTGCAAATGTGTCGGTTGTCATGAACGCTTTGGCGCAAGCTTCCCAATTGGGTTGATCCAACTGCGCCGTAAGATTTGGAACCAAAGACGCTATTGCCTCCGGAGTTGGAAGTGGTTCCCCGATCACGCCAGTGGCCGCCAAGAAACAAGTCTCCGGGGAAATCTTTAAAGTCTTTACCAAAGCTTCGACAGTCGCAGCGTTCTTTTGCTGTCCAAACTCACCCGTAAATGCATTTGAATTGCCAGCGTTTACGATCAAGCAACGCGCTAAACCCTTTCCGCGTCTAATCGACTCCCTGCACCAAGTGACATCGTCTGATGCAGTCGTCGAACGCGTAAACACACCGGCGCACCTCGTTCCCTCCTCAAACTCAAGTAGAAACACGTCGTCGCGGTCTGAATTTATGGACGAGTAGAATCCATACCGAGCGGTAGAAGATCTTACACCGCCGACGTGTGGAAGAATCGGAAAATTCTTAGGAGCAAATGGCGATCGAGGTATATCCACTGAATTATTCCGCCAATTTCTGCGGATTACTATCTGATTCGTCTTCGTCAGACCTAAGATGTGACGGACGCTCAATTCGAACTCGTTTCCTCAAATTCGCTATCGCCGTATCAACGTGTGTATGTGTCAGGTATTCGGTAATTTCTTGCCGCATCTCATCTAACCTCGTAGGGGCCTTTCCTAAGCGCTCTTCGACCTTTACAATAATCCACCCCTCGCTCGTTTCAAATGGCTCGGATACTCCTCCCGATGGAGTTTCAGATAGAATTTCGGGGTACGGCACACGTAATCTATTCGGTTTAATGAATTTTTCAGCATCCGTTCTCATTTTCCAAGAACTTTCCGTGGAGTATTCAGCAGCCACCTCATCAAATGCCCGCCCCATAAGTATCTGCTCTCTAGCTGTGTCAGCAGATTCTTTGTTTTCCATCACAATTCTAGAGTACCGCATACTGTCGTCCACACGTTGCAACTTGACCTGTTCTTCATACATTTCAAGGATCGCCGCTTCGGTAACTCTCGTAGCAATAATTTCTTCAAGGAATAGTCTTGCCAATACTTGTCTTTGCGCAATATGCAATAGTCGCTTTGCTCTAGGCTTATTCATACGGTCTAAGGTTTTAACCGTATCGGCCATAATAACCCGATCTATCAGACGATCAACTACGTCTGTGTATTCGCGATGAGTTGAATCAAATGATTCTCCCTCTCGGATGATTCCCTCCGAAACAGCCGCTGCATAAATATCAAAATGCAATACAACTTCTTTGTTTACGATAAACGCAATCTCTTCAGAGAATGTATCCTCAAAAGGGTCATTTGAATCACCCGTTTCCAAGGCCTGTTCACAGGACGCCAAAAACAGTAATCCAGCACCAAGAGCACACTTTCTAATGTATTGAAATGTTTCCATGGAAATCATCACCAAAATTAAGTAACTTGTTACCAATTGAAATTAAGAGTTGCCTTCCTATATGGCATAAAGGCTTACTGGTTGGCAAAAACGTCTCTAGAGTTCCTTACCCTCCAATAAGCGCGTATTTTACTAAAATTATTTGCAAGCGAAGTCGGTTTCAAACCTATGTTCAAGACAATTGCTCAAAAAATCTTTGGAACCGCGAACGATCGCAAGCTTAAACCGCTTGCCGACCGTGTTTATCGTATCAATAAATACGAACATATGTATTCTGCTTTAGCAGATGATGCCCTTAAAATAAAAACTTACGAGTTTAAGGCGCGACTTGTGCGCGGAGCAACTCTCGATACGCTTTTACCAGAAGCATTTGCCGTTGTCCGAGAGGCGGCGAAACGCAGCTTAGGTATGCGACATTTCGATGTGCAACTTATGGGTGGCCTCGTTTTGCATAACGGGAACATCGCTGAAATGCGTACAGGGGAGGGAAAAACTCTAGTCGCAACTCTTCCTGCATACTTGAATGCTTTAACAGAAAAAGGCGTACACGTTGTAACAGTTAATGACTATCTGGCGCGGCGAGATGCTGAATGGATGGGACAAATCTACCGATTCTTAGGACTGACGACAGGAACGATAGTTTCCGGCCAAACCGATGAAGAAAGAAAATCTGCGTACAAATGTGACATCACATACGGAACAAATAACGAATTTGGATTCGATTATTTGCGCGATAATATGAAATACACAATAGATGAGATGGTGCAAAGACAGCATTCTTATGCGATTGTTGACGAAGTCGATTCGATTTTGATTGACGAGGCTCGAACGCCGCTGATCATCTCTGGACCAACCGATGATCGCTCTAAACTCTATCAAACAATTGATAAGCTCATTCCTAAACTCGAAGAAGAACATTTCGAACTTGATGAAAAACAGAAGTCAGTCGTCTACACTGAGGACGGTGTAGAACATATGGAAAGCTTACTGGCGGAAGTTGGGATTTTAGAGGGTTCTCTCTGGGAACCAGCTAATGTTTCGATCGTTCATCATGCTAATCAGGCTCTAAGAGCTCATAAATTGTTTTTCCGAGACCGAGACTACATCTTAAAAAACCGGCAAGTCATGTTGATTGATGAGTTTACCGGTAGGATGATGGAAGGGCGCCGACTAAGTGATGGATTACATCAAGCTATTGAAGCTAAGGAACAACTAGAAATAAAACCAGAAAATCAGACTCTCGCTTCAATCACATTCCAAAATTATTTTCGCTTGTACGATAAACTTGCAGGAATGACAGGAACAGCAATGACGGAGGCAGCCGAATTCTTCGACATATACAAGCTCGATGTTGTCGACCTACCACCAAATCGTGAGGTCAAGCGATACGATGACGACGATGTCGTTTATCGGACAGCGAGCGCGAAATACAAGGACATCATTGCGGATGTAAAGGATGCAAAGGAGCGAGGGCAACCCGTATTGCTTGGTACGGCTTCTATTGAAAAATCTGAGCTTATTTCCGACTTACTGAGAAAAGAGAACGTACCTCATAAAGTTCTCAATGCTAGGCACCACGAACAAGAGGCTCAGATAATCGCTGATGCAGGGGTACCCGGAGCAATAACCGTAGCAACCAATATGGCGGGACGAGGTACTGATATTCAGCTTGGCGGCAACCTGGATATGCGGTTTGTAAAGCACAAAAGTGCTTTTGAAGAAAACAACAAACGAGAGATGACGGCGGAGGAAGTTCAAAATTTAAGAACTAATCTCGAAAAAGAAATTGCGGATGCCAAGGAGCAAGCATTAGAGGCCGGCGGTCTCTATGTCCTAGGAACAGAACGTCACGAGAGTCGGCGCATCGACAATCAGCTACGTGGGCGGACTGGTCGACAAGGCGATCCGGGAAAGACGAAGTTCTTCATTTCTATCGAAGACGATTTAATGCGAATTTTTGTTGCTGACCGCTTGGAATCTTTGATGGGACGCTTAGGAATCGAAGAAGAGGGAATTACTCATCCGTGGATGAATAAAGCAATGGAGACTGCACAAGGAAAAATAGAGCAACGCAATTTTGAAGCCCGTAAGAACGTTCTAAAATACGACGATGTCATTAACGATCAGCGCAAGGTAATTTTCGAACAACGTAAGGAATTTATGTCATCAGAATCTGTCACCGATATGATCACACAACTCCGACATGATATGATTGAAGGGTACGTTACCCAAGCCATTCCCGAGAAAGCTTATGCCGAACAATGGGATATAAAATTCCTGAAAGAGTCTACAAGCCGTGACCTTGGAATCGATTTACCGCTGGAAGAATGGGCATCGGAAGAAGGGGTAGCAAATGTCGAAATAAAAGATCGAATTATTGAAGCTAGCGACAAGGCCTACAAAGAGAAAATCCAGACTCCGCTCGGAGATAACGTCCATTCTATTGAAAAACAGGTACTTCTTCAGGTTATCGACCTGCGATGGCGCGAGCATCTTCAACAGATCGACCAATTACGATCCGTAATTCATTTACGCGGATACGGACAGCGTAATCCACTGAACGAATTTAAAGAAGAGTCGTTCAGCCTTTATCACACACTAATGGAAGACCTACGAACAACTGTAACGCGAACCTTGATGAATCTCCGAGTGGAAATACAGGAGGGACAACCGCCGGCTGAGGCTCCTTTGCAAAAATCTTGGGGAAGAAATCGATCTTTGGGAAGTGGGCAGATGCCGGACACGAATCCTAGCAACCGACCGTCTCGTCCTCCACCCCGAAATGCCCCTTGTCCTTGTGGATCAGGGAAAAAATATAAACATTGCCATGGCGCATTGTCGAATTCCCGAAAAAAGATATAGAGTCTTGTTATAAATTCCCTCAAATCTAATCCCTTATTCCATGGAGAAAAAAATGAAATTATTCGATTTAACTGGCAAATCCGCTGTTATCACCGGATCCTCAAGAGGAATTGGTAAAGCGATAGCGGAAGCAATCGCCGATCACGGTGGGCAGGTGACTATTTCTTCTCGAAAGCCAGGACCTTGCCAAGAAGTCGCAAATGCGATCAATGAGAAACACGGCGAACAACGAGCCATCTCCGTTCCTGCCAACATATCCTCGAAAGACGAGTTACAAAACTTAGTCGACAAAACAAAAGAGGCATTTGGCAAAATAGACATTGTCGTGTGCAATGCTGCGTCGAACCCATATTTCGGCCCTATGAGCGGAATCTCGGATGAACAATTTAATAAAGTCCTCACCAATAACATTGTCGCTAATCACTGGTTGATTAGCATGACCGCTCCGGAGATGAGGGAAAGAAAAGACGGTTCAATAATTGTTGTGTCATCCGTTGGCGGTTTAAGAGGCTCGCCATTAATCGGTGCCTACAACATTTCTAAGGCTGCTGACTTTCAGCTCGTGCGAAATCTTGCAGTAGAGTTTGGTACTGACAATGTAAGAGTTAATGCAATTGCACCCGGTCTTATTAAGACAGATTTCGCTCGCGCTCTGTGGGAAAATCCTGACATACTAAAACGCTCTCTGCGTGGAACCCCGTTGAATAGAATTGGCGAACCCGAAGAACTTGCTGGAATAGCAGTCTATCTCTCTGCAGCGGCAGGAAGTTACACGACTGGGCAAATTTTTGTCGTGGACGGGGGAGCTACAGTAAGTTAATGGGCCTATTGTTCTCTTTATTGTTTGAATACTTCACAACAGCAAATGTACTCTAGGTTGTGGCCGATCTCCTGAATGAGGAATAACGCACCTTGACTGAACTATCACAGCAACAAAAACTCCATTTCGAGCAAATGAAATCCGGTAAATGGGACTATCCTGCCGGATTAAGAAATTTAGGGATAGACCCAGAGAACTGGCTCAAAGACGTTTCTTACGGTCACGTCAGATACGAATGGGAGAACGACGGTTCCCGAGACATTAGTTCTGGTCGAGTTTTTGGTGGGTGGATTGCGGCACTGTCCGATCACATAGTTTCGATGACAATGGCAAGCGCACTCAAAGACGGCGAATGGTTCACAACTATGGAACTAACTACGCGAATGTTTAGACCGATGGAGTTAGGGCTGATCACCATCAATGGAAATTTGATAAGTAGAGGACGAACGACTGGCTTCGTCGAAGCTAACTTTACCGACGAAAGAAATCGACTAATTGCGAAAGCCTCTTCCTTTAAGGCTATTCGGTCGCATAGTGAGTTGGTCACACCGCAGGCAAAAAATAAATAGACTTCAGTGTCCTCGTAACTTCGTCTTTAAGTTGTAACCATGGTTCACTTAATCTCTACTTTTTCTGTCCTGTAATACAAAACTTTTAACTGGTTAGAGGATTCTATGCGAATAGGCGTACCCACAGAAATCAAAACACAAGAATATCGAGTTGGTCTAACCCCCGAAAGTGTTGGCGAACTCACTAACGCAGGTCACACCGTGAATATACAATCGGGTGCTGGCCTAGGCTCCGGATTTTCCGATGAAGAGTTTGCAGATGTCGGCGCAAACATCCTTCCCGATGCTGACAGCGTATTCTCGAAATCGACTCTAATCGTTAAAGTCAAAGAACCGCAAGCAGAAGAAATTAAGCGGCTTACTCCTAACCACACATTATTCACTTTTCTTCACTTGGCAGCTGACCCTGATCAGTCTAATGGACTTGCTAATTCAAAATGCACGGCCATCGCCTATGAAACCGTGACGGATAAATCAGGCAGACTACCTTTGCTCGCGCCAATGAGCCAAGTTGCTGGCAGAATGTCGATGCAAGTAGCCGCTTGGGCGTTAATGAAAACGCGGCGCGGGCGTGGGATTCTTCTTGGCGGTGTTCCCGGTGTCTCTCCTGCAAAAGTTGCGATTATAGGAGGCGGGGCTGCTGGTACGAATGCCGCGGAAATTGCGATAGGGATGCGGGCAGATGTAACAATATTTGACCGAAGTAGCGTACGCTTAGCAGAGCTGGATGCTCAGTTTAGCGGAAGTGTCAAAACTATGTATTCGACGGCGGCGAGTATTGATGCGGCGATTAGAGAAGCGGATCTGGTCATCGGGGCAGTTCTTTTACCGGGGGCCGCAGCACCAAAACTTATCTCTCGCCAGCAACTCAAAAACATGAAACGAGGAGCCGTACTGGTTGATATCGCGATTGACCAAGGCGGGTGTTTTGAAACCTCGAAACCCACGACTCACGAAGACCCTATTTATGAGATAGATGGGATTATGCACTATTGCGTTGCCAATATGCCGGGGGCGGTTCCGCGAACATCTACCTACGCGCTTGGAAATGTAACGCTACCTTTTGTCATGAAAATAGCGAATGAGGGCGTAAGAACCGCCCTCCAGAATGATCCCCATCTGGCTAACGGACTGAATGTTGCCGAGGGATTCATTGCCCATGAAGCGGTAGCAAGAGATCTTAATATGGAGTTCCGCCAACCGGAATGGCTACGGTTTAAATCTAATAGAGTTTAGATTTAAAATTGAGACTCTGCTCTAATAGAGTTCGATTAGCCTGAGTTCTCCGCTTCCTTTTCCTTCTCTCGAATTCGATCAGCCGCTCCTTTGGCATTCCAATCTCGTTCGACCAGCTCAATGACTGCCATTGGTGCATTGTCGCCGTATCTGAAACCCGCTTTAAGAACGCGAGTATAACCACCAGGGCGTTCCCTGTACCGCTCGCCCATAACCTCAAAAAGTTTTCTCACAGCGTCTTTATCTCTTATTTTAGCAATTGCTTGCCTACGCGAAGCAAGGTCACCCTTTTTTGCAAGTGTTACAAGCTTATCCATAAACGGTTTAAGCTCTTTGGCTTTCGGCAAGGTAGTTGTAATCTGTTCATGTTCTAACAGCGATGCCGCCATATTGGCAAACATCGCTTTTCGATGTGAACTTGTTCGATTAAGCTTACGATGAGCTACGCGGTGGCGCATTCTGATCTCCAGATATTCGATGTCTCTAAAACAAACTACATAGGTTCATCATATTTTCTAGCCAAATCCTCGATATCTTCGGGCGGCCAGTTTGGAATTTCCATTCCGAGATGAAGCTCTTTGGTGTTAAGAACCTCTTTGATCTCATTCAAAGATTTTCGACCAAAATTAGGTGTTCTTAACATTTCTGCTTCCGATTTATGAACCAAATCACCAATGTATATGATGTTGTCATTTTTCAAGCAGTTGGCAGACCTTACTGAAAGTTCAAGCTCATCAACTTTCTTGAGTAGAACTGGCTTAAATCCAAGTTCAGTTTCATCGCCACTCGCCGATTTACTATCTTCAAGATTTGGATCGCCGAACCTAACAAATTTCTGTAGCTGATCCTGCAATATTCGCGCTGCATACCCGACGGCATCTTCTGGCTTAATCGAACCATCTGTTTCGATATTCATCGTGAGGCTATCATAATCAAGAACATTACCTTCTCGGTAATCTTCTACGGTATAGCCAACACGTCGAACCGGCGAAAACACCGCATCAATTGGAATGAAACCCACTGCAGGCATGTCGTCCCTTCGATTTTTTTCTGCTGGAACGTACCCCTTACCTGTCTCAACAACAAATTCCATTCGAACGCTCGCGCCTTCGTCAAGAGTACAGATAACGTGTCGCGGATTAAGAATTTTGGCATCCCCTACCGTTTCGATCTGACCTGCACGAACCTCTCCTTTGTCTGAGGCTCGCAAAATCATTCTTTTCGGTCGATCTGACACCATAGAGATCGCCACTTGCTTGAGGTTTAAAATGATTTCTGTAACATCCTCACGAACGCCAGTAATCGTGGAAAACTCATGCACTACGTTATCAATTTCAACGCCTGTGATAGCAGCCCCTTGCAACGACGACAACAATACTCTACGAAGAGCATTGCCGAGCGTTGTACCAAATCCCCGCTCAAGCGGTTTTATGACCAATTTGGCCTTTGTGCGGGGATCACCCGCTGGTTGTACGCTGAGCGAGTCTGGTTGAACTAATTTCTTCCAGTTCCGATCATTGATCGTAGCTACGATTGAATCAGGCAATTAACCTTCTCCCTTGAATTTTAAAGTGGTCAAAAAAAAGCTTACCGACTATACTCGGCGACGCTTTGGAGGACGGCAACCGTTGTGAGGTATTGGGGTTACATCTCGTATTGAAGTAACAATTAAACCAGCGGCTTGAAGCGCTCGAAGTGCACTCTCACGACCCGATCCTGGTCCACGAACATTTACTTCAACTGTCTTTAACCCGTGTTCCATCGCTTTTGTCGCAGCATTCTCAGCTGCTACTTGTCCTGCATAAGGTGTCGATTTTCGAGAACCCTTAAAGCCCATCGCCCCCGCTGACGACCAAGCGATAGCGTTTCCTTGCAGGTCGGTAATAGTGACAACAGTATTATTAAAACTGGAATTTACGTGCACCACTCCGGTGACAATGTTCTTTCGTTCTTTACGACGAACACGACTTGTTTCTCTTTTTGCCATAATCCGCTAATCCTTATTTTTTCTTACCAGCAATTGGTCGCGCTGGGCCTTTTCGCGTTCGCGCATTTGTATGTGTTCGTTGCCCACGAACTGGTAACCGCCTTCTATGTCGAATGCCTCTATAACACCCAAGATCCATTAATCTTTTTATGTTCATTGAGGTGTCGCGTCTTAGATCGCCTTCAACCATGTATCCAGAATCTATTTCCTCTCGAATTTGAATTATCTCAGCATCAGTCAACTGTTGTACTCTTTTGTTCGAGTCTATTCCGACCTTCTTCGTAATTTGCTTAGCCAACACCGCTCCAATCCCATGGATGTAGGTGAGGGAGACTTCCACTCTCTTGTTACCGGGAATATTGACACCTGCGATACGGGCCACACTTAAACTCCTTTCTAGGAAATTTGCGTAATACCGCCCAACGCGGAAGAATAACTTCTTCCGTTATCGTAAGACGTAGTGGAAATGCGATTTAAATTAAATCGCTTATACCAAATATTGGGATTTGTCAAGAAAAACCGTCTCATATCTCTTTTATTCTGTATCCAATGTTCGAGCAATTGACTGGGCAACCGTCTCTACATCCTCCATACCATTGACCTCAACCAACTTTCCCTGCTCCCGATAGATTTCGAGAAGCGGCGCTGTTTCCGCCTTGTATTTCAAGATACGGGATTTGAACGTATCGGGTGTATCGTCCTTTCGACCTTGTTCAGCAAACCGTTTCGCGACTCGTTCCATAAGTTCGTTTTCATCAACCTTTAGATTAATTACAGTATGGATTTTTGTTCCGCGTTGTTCTAATAAATGATCTAGTGCATTTGCTTGCGCGACCGTTCTAGGAAATCCGTCATAAATAAAACCCGGAACACCGGCATGTGCGACAAGTTTTTCCTCAATCAACGCATTTACGATCTCATCCGAAACAAGTCCGCCTTCATCCAAAATCGATTTAACTGTCCTTCCAAGTTCTGATCCGCTTGAAATTGCGGAACGCAACATGTCGCCAGTAGATAACTGGACATACCCACGATCATTCTCTAATCGCTTTGACTGAGTTCCTTTACCGGCACCGGGCGGTCCAAAAATTATTACGTTCACCGTTTGCGACCCCCAAGACGTGATTTCTTGATCATGCCTTCATACTGGTGAGCAATAAGATGTGATTGTATTTGTGTTACCGTGTCCATTGTAACTGAAACGACTATTAACAAGGATGTTCCACCAATGTAGAAAGGTATCTGAGGGTAATTCGCTCGTAAAATTTCAGGGAGAATACAAATGAAGATCAGATAAATTGCTCCGATAGTTGTTAGCCGCGTTAGAACATAATCAATGTATGCCGCGGTATTCGAACCCGGTCTAATTCCGGGAATAAATCCGCCGGATTTCCGCAAATTATCGGCTGTTTCTTTCGGGTTAAACATGATTGAAGTATAGAAAAAGCAGAAAAATCCTACCAGAGCAGCGTAAGATAATATGTATGCAATGCTTCCCGGAGCAAAATTTGCGGCGATCCATGCTAACGCGCTACCGCCCGTGGCGGCCAATGCACTCGGATCAGTTGTATTCCCTCCCATAAATCCGACTGCCGTCAAAGGGAGGGTCAGTATTGCAATCGCAAATATCGGAGGAATAACTCCAGACGTGTTGATTTTGAGAGGCAAAAACGAACTCTGGCCTTGAACCATTTGATTGCCTTGTTGACGTTTAGGATACTGAATCAACAATCTGCGTTGCGATCTTTCAATAAACACAATGAAAACAATCAGAAAGACGACCAATGCAACAATTCCGACGACCACTCCAATATTTACCGAAGTTGTTCGAGCCTGCGTCATAAGATTAAAGATAGCGCGAGGCATCTCTGCAATAATCCCCGCAAAGATAATCAAAGATATTCCGTTACCAACTCCGCGGGCTGTAATCTGCTCCCCCATCCACATAAGCAACATTGTACCGCCCGTTAACGTCACAACTGTCGTCAAAGTAAAAAACCAAGGCGGAACTTCAGAAATTGCCATTCCGGACAATCCCATCGCAATTCCGAAGGATTGCGCAATAGCAAAAACAAGACACAAGTACCGGGTGTATTGATTTATTTGCTTTCTTCCAGCCTCGCCTTCTTTCTTCAAGGCCTCTAACCGTGCTGATGCTGACGTCATCATTTGCATGATGATTGAAGCCGTAATGTAGGGCATCACATTGAGAGCAAAAATGCCCATTCGCTCCAATGCGCCGCCCGAGAACATGTTGGCACTGCCTAGAATTCCCCCGGACTGTGTTTGGAAAAATTGTGCGTACGCTACGGGGTCTAAACCCGGCACGGGAATAAAAGTTCCTAACCTGTATAGGATCAAAATAACAACAGTGAACAGCAACCGTTGTTGCAGGTCTTTCGCCTTAGCGAAAGTTCCGAAATTAACATTTCGGGCCATTTGTTCAGCTGCTGAAACCACTGAATAGGAACTTTCAAATATAAATTCCTGCTATTACAAACAGGAACTCAGTTTCCACTGTATTTAGCTAAATTTACGAAAACGTCCACAGTGACTCTAAACTAGCTCTTACCTAGCAATGTGACACTGCCACCGGCTTTTTCAACTGCTGCTATTGCAGCTTGCGAGGCACCTGTCACAGTAATTGAAGCCCCTGAAGGAGCCTCACCTTTTGCCAGCAAGCGCACACCATCTTTTTTACGTCTCAATACGCCTGACGCGACCAACGTATCTTCGGTTATATCAGCAACGTCTATTTTGCCATCTGACACCGCTTTGGTTATTCGCCCCAAGTTAATCCACGTCAACGTCTTCTGATTAGGTTTCGTAAACCCACGCTTCGGTAGTCGCATATATATGGGCATCTGCCCACCTTCAAAGCCGTTAAGAGCTACTCCCGAACGAGACCTTTGACCTTTGTGACCTCGGCCGGCTGTTTTGCCCTTCCCTGAGCCCAAACCTCGCCCGACACGCTTTCTAGGGCGTGTGGCTCCGTCATTTGGAGAGAGTTCGTTTAGTTTCATTTATTCTCGTCCTTGTTAAAGGTCGTTAATACTGCTGTTAATCGACGATTTTCACCATATGTTGAACGGCATTTATCATCCCGCGCACTGCTGGCGTATCTTCCAACGTACGAGTCCGTCCAATTTTATTCAAACCTAATCCAATCAGCACTTTGCGTTGGCGGCCTTGTCTACGGATTGGACTTCCGATTTGTCGAACTGTTACTGTCTTGTCTGCCATTTTAAAGATACCTCGTCCCCAATTTAACTCTCAGCTTCATTCGCTGATCCACGGCTGCCTAAAACACCATCGTTTCGGCGACTAACTATATCTCTCACTTTCAAATTACGTTTTGCTGCCACAGTTTTTGGACTCGCTTGATCCTTTAGGGCAGCAAATGTTGCTCGAACCATATTGTATGGGTTTGACGAACCAACTGACTTTCCAACCACATCTTGGATACCTAGCACCTCCATAACCGCTCGCATCGGTCCGCCAGCAATCACGCCCGTTCCTGGAGGCGCGGTACGCAGCACAATTTTTCCAGCGCCCCAACGTCCCTGCCCGTCATGAAAAAGTGTTCTTCCTTCTCTCAAGGGTACACGAGTAAGGTTTCGCTTCGCATCTTCCGTCGCTTTTCTGATGGCTTCGGGAACCTCCCTCGCTTTACCTTTACCGAATCCTGCACGTCCTTTGAGATCGCCAACAACAACTAAAGCGGCAAAACCAAAATTCTTGCCTCCTTTAACTGTCTTGGCAACCCGATTGATGCTGACGAGTTTATCAACTAAATCGACTTGTTCTTCGTCGCGCTTGCGACCTTTTCTATCTCGCTGTTGTTCGGACATAACTCCGACTCCCTCAGAAACTCAAACCGCCTTCTCGGGCGGCATCAGCCAATGCTTTAACACGGCCATGAAACACAAAACCTCCGCGGTCAAAAATCACCTCTACGACCCCAGCATTCTTCGCTCTTTCGGCGAGAAGTTTTCCTACCTCTGTCGCTGCCGAAGTATTTCCTCCAGATTTAATCTTCTCACGGACCGCTTTCTCTAACGTCGAAGCCGCTGCTAATGTCACACCTTTGGCATCATCGATGATCTGAGCAGACATATTCTTATGGCTTCGCGACACACTTAGACGCGGCCGACCTTTTGCCAGATTTTTCAATCTCACTCTAACGCGCCTCGCACGTCGCTGATGTTTTTTTATTGAAACAGCCATAGTTTTCTACTTTTTCTTGCCTTCTTTTCGTCGGACATATTCGTTTCGATACCGAACACCTTTTCCTTTGTAGGGTTCTGGTGGCCTATATCCTCGTATTACAGCCGCCACCTGCCCGACTACTTGTTTGTCTATCCCTTCAATTACGATCTCTGTCGCAGTCGGGGTAGACAATTTTATTCCGTCAGGCGGATCGTAGACCACGTCATGTGAGAATCCCAAGGCCAACCGGACCGATTGTCCTTTCATCTGAGCGCGATACCCAACACCGTGCAATTCTAAGGTTTTGGAAAAACCATTAGCCACGCCTTCAACCATATTCGCACAACGCGAACGCGTTGTTCCCCAGAACGTTCGAACTTCGGGATCAAGAGCTTCGGCAAATGTTATTTTTTTTCTTCCCTTAGCATCATTGTCTCTGATTTTCTTCTCAGCGAGTTCGACATAATTCTTGCGAGGTCTAATCTCCAATACATTCTCTTTGACCTCTGGAGACATATAATCGGGCAATGTATAGGATAAGGTTCCTTTTGGCCCTTTCGCCTCAAGCAACTGCCCGTTGAGTTTGATCTCGACGTTCGAGGGCAGTTCAATGGGTAATTTTCCGATACGTGACATCTTTTACCGCCCTATTAGCCAATTAAAATACTCGACAGAGAATTTCACCGCCAACATTTCGAGCCCGGGCGACATTATCTGACAAGACTCCCTGCGGCGTTGACAAGATTGAAATTCCCAATCCGTTTCGAACAAATGGAATATCTTTAACCGAGGAATACACTCTGCGTCCCGGTTTAGAAATCCGTTTTATTTCCTGAATGACAGGTTTACCTCTGAAGTATTTGAGTTCAATTTCGATATTATGGTGACCATCACGCTCAATCTCTGTGAAAGAGCGAATATACCCTTCTGACTCCAGAACCTCCAACACTCGGCGACGGAGTTTTGAAGCAGGCGTTGAGACCTTATTCATTCCGCGCGTTTGTGCGTTTCGGATACGAGTCAGCATATCGCCGAGAGGATCGGAAATATTCATAGGCTTTCTCCTACCAGCTCGATTTAACCAAGCCTGGCACTTGACCAAGCGAACCCATTTGACGTAGCGCTATCCGAGACATACGAAGTTTACGGTAATAACCCCGTGGCCTACCCGTAATCTCACATCGATTGCGAATTCGACTCGGTGCAGAATTTCGCGGCAGTTCCGCTAGTTTCAACCGCGCCTTGAATCGCTCTTCGAGCGATAAATTCTCATCTAGAGCTTTCGCCCTGAGAGCCGCACGTTTCCCGGCGTATTGCTTCACAATCCTGCGCCGACGATTGTTCTTCTCTATCGCACTCTTTTTTGCCATTCTAATCTTTCCTTTAAACTTGTAGATTTCTAAATGGAAAACCGCAATGCTTAAGAAGCAACGCTGCTTCCTCATCAGTTTTCGCACTGGTGCAAACCGTTATATCCAAGCCGTGAATGTCTTCTACTTGATCATAGTTGACTTCAGGAAAAACGATATGCTCCCGAATACCCATTGAAAAGTTTCCGTTGCCATCGAAACTCTTCGTATGCAGACCTCTAAAGTCTCTAACTCTCGGTAATGCGATTGTTGTTAACCGGTCAATAAATTCCCACATACGGTCGCGTCGCAAAGTTACCTTTGCTCCAATCCTCATACCTTCACGCAACTTGAATCCAGCAATGGATTTTCTGGCCCGCGTCGCAACTGGTTTTTGTCCTGCTATGCATTCGAGTTCACTCAACGCATTAGTAATTTTCTTGGAGTTAGCCACAGCCCCTCCGACACCCATATTTAGGATGACTTTCTGAACTTTCGGCAACTGCATGACGTTTGAATAGTTAAACTTTTCCTGCAACGCCGGAACAATCACGTCGGTGTACTTTAATTTTAAGCGAGGAACATAGTTATTAGACATCTATCTGTTCCCCCGAACGCTTGGCATATCGCGTTTTACGACCAAATTCATCAAACCTAAACCCAATCCGAGTGGCTTTTCCGTCTCTAGGATCTACGTGAGCAACGTTCGAAATATCGATCGCGCCCTCAATGTTCTCGATTCCACTAGGCTGGTTATTTTGTTCCTTTTTATGCTTTTTTCGCATATTTACGGATTCCACATACACTTTGCCAGCCTCGCGATCGACTCGTAAAACCTTGCCCGTCTGACCTTTTGCCCGGCCCGCGATTACGATAACTTTATCGTTCTGTTTTATTTTTGCAGCCATGGTTACAAGACCTCCGGTGCAAGCGAAACGATTTTCATATGATTTTTTGCTCGAAGTTCTCGGGGAACGGGACCAAAAATTCGTGTTCCGATCGGTTCATTAGTGTTGTTGACAAGAACAGCGGCATTTGAATCAAACCTAATCGCCGAACCATCTCGTCGTTTTATGTCCTTAGCAACACGCACAACAACCGCTCGGCGAACTTCGCCTTTCTTAACTCTTCCAGTTGGTATTGCTTCTTTGATCGAAACAACGATGATATCGCCGACAGACGCATATCGTCTGCCCGCTCCGCCCAGCACTTTGATGCACTGGACTCTGCGAGCCCCTGAATTATCTGCAACTTTTAGATTGGTTTGCATCTGAATCATGTTTTGACACTCCCAGATTCCATAACTTCCCAGCGTTTAAGTTTAGAACGCGGAGCGCATTCTACGATCGCAATCTTTTGACCTTTGACAGCAACATTGTTCTCGTCGTGAGCGTGATACTTTTTTGACCGGCGCACAATTTTCTTAAATAGAGGGTGGGTAAACGTCCGGTCGACCCGAACCACCGCGGTTTTATTCTGGCCGGCAGACACGACCACACCTTCCATTATTCTCTTTGGCATGACCTTACTCCTGACCCTTCTCCGCTAAATGTTTTTCTCGCATAACCGTGCGAACCCTAGCGATGTCGCGTCGAACTTCCCGAATACGCCGAGTTTTCTCCAGCTGCCCTGACGCAGCTTGAAAGCGCAAATTAAATTGCTCTTTCTTGAACTTGACCAGTTCTTCCTTCAACTGGTCCATAGTTTGTAATCTAAAATCAGCCGCACTCATTACCGCATTCCCTCAATTCGTTTAATGATCTTGGTTTTGATTGGCAATTTCGCTGCTCCAAGTCTTAAAGCCTCCATGGCAATTGGTTCAGAAACACCGTCTACCTCAAATAGGATTCGACCGGGGGCAACTCGCGCTACCCAGCGTTCAACAGACCCTTTGCCTTTGCCCATTCTGACTTCAATTGGTTTCCCTGTAACGGGCACATCCGGAAAAATTCTAATCCAAACTTTCCCTTGACGTTTCATTTGTCTCGTAATTGCTCGCCGTGTCGCCTCAATTTGACGCGACGTAACTCGCTCTGGTTCCAAGGCTTTTAGTCCAAAGTTACCAAAATTAAGCGAAGTCCCGCCCTTGGCCGCACCCTTGATACGGCCCTTAAAGGTTTTTCTGTACTTAGTACGTTTAGGTTGTAACATTATCTATATCTCCTCTCCCGCTATGCCGAATTTCTTAAACTTGCCGTAGAGCGCGCTCTGGAATGGCCCGAGGACTCTTTTTTGCGATCCAGTGCCATCGGGTCGTGTTCCATGATTTCGCCTTTATAGACCCACACTTTAATTCCAATTAATCCGTACGTCGTATGGGCTTCGGCTGTCGCATAATCAATGTCCGCTCGTAAGGTATGCAAAGGAACCGACCCCTCAGCATATTGCTCAGTCCTAGCAATCTCTGCACCTCCTAACCGACCAGCTACCATTACACGAACGCCGAGCGCACCTAGTTTAAGTGCTGCTTGGATTGATCTTTTCATCGTTCGACGGAAAGATGCCCGTCGCTCTAACTGACCAGCGATGTCTTCTGCTATCAACGCTGCATCAACCTCTGGTTTTCTAATTTCGACCAAATTAACGCTGACATGGTCTTCGCTCATCCGAGACAGTACGGTGCGAAGTTTTTCTATATCAGCACCTTTTTTACCAATAACCAACCCCGGTCGTGCTGTATGAATAGTTACAATGCATTTTCTATGAGGGCGTTCCACGACAATCTTCGAAATTCCGGCTTGCCCCATTCGCTTGACAATTTCTTTTCGAATTTTCACATCTTCGTGTAACAGCCGGCCATAATCAGCGGTGTCGGCGTACCACCGACTATCCCAAGTTCTGTTTATGCCAAGTCGAAGACCGACAGGGTTTACTTTTTGACCCATTATTGATCCTTCCTCTCTGGGACATAATCGCTCTTATCGCGCAGTACAATTGTAATTTGAGAAAACGGCGTTTTGACACGTCCGGCCCGATTACGAGCTCTCGCACGAATACGTTTAATCGCTAGGTTTTTTCCGACGAAGGCTTGTTCTACAACAAGGCCATCAACCTGTAGGTTATGATTGTTCTGCGCATTCTGGATAGCCGAGTTTAAAGCCTTACGAACATCTACCGCGTGGCGTTTGCGCGAGAACGCTAGCTTATCCATAGCTTCACCAACAGTCAAACCACGAATAAGTTGCGCAAGCAGATTAAGCTTCTGCGGACTAATACGCAACATGCGTATTACCGCTCTCGCCTGATCCGGTTCTTGGCGTGAAGGGCTTTTTCTTTTGGCCAAGACTATTTTCTCCTCGCCTTCTTATCGGCACCGTGACCATAAAAACTTCGTGTAGGAGCGAACTCACCAAACTTATGTCCGACCATTTCTTCTGACACTGAAACCGGAATAAATTTAATGCCGTTATGAACCTGAAAGCTTAATCCGACAAACTGAGGCAGTATGGTAGACCTGCGCGACCAAGTCTTAATAACTTGGCGTCGTTTCGATTCACGTGCGGCTTCTGCTTTCTTGAGCAAGTAACCGTCCACGAAGGGGCCTTTCCATGTAGAACGTGGCATATCAAATCAATCCTTATCGCTTCGAGTTCCGTCGCCGAATTATGAGCCGATCCGTCTCTTTGTTTTTTCTCGTTTTTGGCCCACGAGTTTTCATACCCCACGGTGTGACGGGGTGACGTCCACCCGATGCCTTCCCTTCACCACCTCCATGCGGATGATCCACAGGGTTCATAGCGACACCGCGAACAGCTGGACGTTTTCCTAGATGCCGTTTCCTGCCCGCCTTGCCAAGAACTTTGTTCATATTGTCCGGATTCGAGACCGCCCCAACAGTGGCAAGGCAATCGATAGGTACCATCCTCAATTCACCTGAGGACAATTTTATCTGAGCATAACTACCGTCGCGACCGGCGAGTTGAACGTATGTTCCTGCGGCTCGAGCGATTTGACCACCTTTTTTGGGTTTCATTTCAACATTATGGACAATTGTCCCTAATGGCATGTTTCTCAGAGGTAGAACGTTACCCGGTTTAATATCTGCTGTTTTGGAAGTGATAACAGTGTCGCCAACTGCCATTCTTTGCGGTGCGAGAATGTATGAAAGTTCACCGTCCTCATATTTTATTAGGGCAATAAAGGCGGTTCGATTTGGGTCGTACTCTAATCGTTCAACTGTTGCAGGAACGTCCCATTTCTTTCGTTTGAAATCGACTTTTCTGTAAAGTCGTTTTGCCCCACCGCCTATTCGGCGAGCCGTAATTCGACCGCGATTATTCCGTCCACCCTTCTTCGAGAGACCTTCAGTTAATGATTTAACTGGACGACCTTTATGGAGATGGGAACGGTCAACTGTTACAAGTTGCCGTCTTCCTGGTGACGTTGGATTAAATGATTTGAGTGCCATGATTTTAACCTCCAGCTCCTGTCATGACATCTACGGACTGTCCTTCTTGCAGTGTAACGATCGCTTTCTTATAATCATTCTGCTTTCCAATTCCACCGCGAAAACGCTTGGGTTTCCCCTTAATCAGAATTGTGTTCACTTTCGTTACATCAACCTTAAACAAATTTTCGACTGCTTGTTTGATCTGTGGTTTTGTCGCCGTGAGAGGTACTTTGAAAATCAACTTGCCTAACTCATTGGCATAGGTTGCTTTCTCGGTTATCACCGGTCGAAGTATGGTGTCGTAGTCTTGAACGCGAGCATCAGCCATGATTGACGACCTCCTGCTGACTTCGTTTCGCTAGAAGTCGCGCTGCATAATTTCTTAGTTTTCTACTAGCAGGTGCGACTCCCTCCATCATCGCTTTTGCTTGACCAAGCCAATCTTGTGATTTTGCTTTTTCAGCGATCCCCGCTTTGGTCAAAGCGGATTCCCGATCTTCGTCAGAAGCGGATGTAAACGCTGTTAGTGTTCCTAGTTTAGCCCGACGTAGCGCACGAACCGCTCTAGGCCCTGCGCCATCAATAAATCGAACGTCGTCAATAAAGTTTTCTTTGGAGAACGGAGACTCTTGGGCAGGTTTGGTTTCGTCAAAACGATCTAGAACTGCTTGAACGGCCTCTTTTGTTAAAACAAGTTTATCTCGTTTGAGAATGTCGTAGACATTCAATCCTTTCGCTGGCATTACATCTATGTTTGGAATATTACGGGAGGCTATGGCAAAATTGGCATTTATTGAAGTATCTATTATTAAAGCATTATCGAGATTGAGATTATTAAGTTTCTGGTGCAAATCTTTTGTTTTATGTGTTGTCATTTCCGTATTTTCTATAATTATCAAATTTCCATCAGTTACTTTTGTTGAGAGTGCATGCGCTAGTGCTGTTTTTCTAAGTCGTTTTGGAAATTTATGTTCGTGACTTCTCACTCTTGGCCCGTGCGCGACACTTCCTCCAACTAATAATCCTGCGTTCTTTGCCCCTCGTCTTGCTAATCCCGTCCCTTTTTGTCTAAATGCTTTCTTGGTGGTAGTTGATACTTCATCGCGGACTTGAGTTTTACGTGTTCCAGCACGGCGTTTAGCTAATTGCCAGCGCACTGCCTGATGAATGATGTCTTTTCGGATTTTTTGCACCCCGAAAATGGCATCATCAAGCGATATATTTCCAATCGCTTTTGCTTCGTCAAGACTGTAGATATCAATCTTCATTACGATTGATCTCCTTCTTGATTGTCGGCTCCAGAGTTCTCAGATTTAAACGAACCGATATCGGGAGCCTCAGAGGGTCTTGCGCGTTTGATCGCGTCGAATACTTCAACCACGGTTCCTTTATGTCCGGGAACAGCGCCTTTGACGTAAATTAGACCTCGATCGACATCCGTACGAACGACCTCAAGATTTTGGACAGTTCGGCGTTCTGTGCCGTAGTGTCCAGCCATTTTCTTTCCTTTGAAAACGCGGCCAGGATCTTGGCACTGCCCGGTCGAGCCGTGCGAACGGTGGGAAATTGAAACCCCGTGTGACGCTCTTAACCCAGCGAAATTCCAGCGCTTCATGCCTCCAGCGAACCCACGTCCTTTGGTGAGCGCCGACACATCGATCTTTTGCCCCGGAATGAAATGATCGGCCTGCACTTCTGCTCCGACCTCGGGAAGTTCTCCACTCACTCGAAACTCAACACATTTTGCCTTAGGAGCAACTTCCGCTTTCGAGAACTGTTCGCGCTGTGCCTTAGCAAATCTCTTGGCTTTTCGTTCACCTAATCCCATAACTACCGCGGTGTAGCCATCATTCCGAGTAACTTCGCCATTCTTTTCAGTCGTCACTTGGCGATCTTGGTTTGTGCGCACACCGACGACTTGGCACCCATCTAAGGACAATAATGTCACAGGGATATGTTCTCCGCCTTCGGCGAAGACACGAGTCATGCCCAATTTACGGGCAATCACACCTGTTCGTTCGCGAGTCGTGGCCATTTTTATGCACCGTCCAATTTAATTTCAATGCCGACACCCGCGGAGAGGTCAAGTTTCATCAAAGCATCGACGGTTTGCGGTGTTGGATCAAGGATATCCAAAATGCGTTTATGTGTTCTTATTTCAAATTGTTCGCGGGATTTCTTATCAATATGAGGGCTTCGGTTGACGGTAAATCTTTCTATACGTGTCGGGAGTGGGATTGGACCTTTGACTTCGGCTCCCGTCCGTTTGGCGGTCGACACGATCTCTTTGGCCGACAGATCAAGCGCCCGGTGATCGAACGCTTTGAGTCTGATGCGTATATTCTGCCGTTTCATTCTCGTGATCCACTCACAATACAACGCCCTACCGAAGGCCAACGACCGCCGTCGCTTCGGCACAGGCAACAAATTAAATGTTAAGTTCGAATGGGGAAGTGTTTGCGCGGAACTTGGCGCACTACCGACCCTCTATGCTTGTTCTTTACAATAGAATCGGCGATTCGTCAAATGTTTTGAACGACGACGGTTTTCGGAACAGCTTCGGCAAGAGTAACAAATAATCGGATTATCTTGCAGAATCTTCAAAAATTAGGGTTCTAACTGCTACTCTTTGGAGTCCAATACCGCTCCGAATTATGAGTTAAACTCAATATCGTCATTCAATTGACAACCTCTAAGAATGCCAACTAAGACCAATGAGGCTAATAATTTAGCTTGTTTAACTTACCCTCTGCCAATATTCGGTAGCACGTATTTTTCTATAAACGGAGAGGCGATAATTCCGGCTAGTATGAACCACAGCATTCGACTATGCCACTTAGATCTTTCATCTAGGACATCAATTTTACTATTCATTTTGCCGTGTTCCTCAGCGTTTGCAACCCATCGGTCATCCACATCTGACATTTTTTGTTTCCTCAAATTTACAGGTCGGAGCTCCCCTCTATTGAGCATTATACCACCTCTCTAGAAAAAAGAATGGACTGGGAAATCGAGATAAACTGTATCCACCCGAATAATCTTTCCTACAAATTGCGGCTTCATCCCTTTCCTACACCATCGACTATATGGTAACGGAATGGATGATCTGCTATTTCTCGAAACTTTTCGCAAAGAGCCTTGTAAAACGAATTCGCCCGTTGCAAACCCCAATTTCGGTACCCGTACTGCCAAATTTGAGTTAAATCTTCAGACAATCGACTATTTAATCGGTAGGAGGCCATCTTTTCGCGCTCGCTCATGTATTTCTTTAAGTAGCTGCTCTTCGCTTACGTTCCGTCCTGGCTCCTGAAAGCTTTGCTCATATCTCTCTCGAACCATCTCAATTACTTCCGGTGAATCAAATATCTGATCGCGCTGAAGACCGATCAAACTCGATATGACGTCGGAAACACTTGAAAACTCCCCTGACTCAACCTTGCTAGTTACAAAGTCGTGATCAGATTCATTCAACTTAATTGTTGTTTCAAAGAATTGCATTGCGTTTTCACCAAAGAAAATATCAAACTACATCTCTACTTGAACCATATCGCGAACACTATCGTAATTTAATGTTCAACTAGTACGCCAATTTTAACATAAGGAGCCTAACTAATGACGGGATAAACTAAAACTTAGTTGAACCAATCACACAAAAGGTTATTCAGATTTTGACTTCAATCGTCGAACTAACAACAACATAGTTTAGAATAGAAAAAAATTCGGATATTCAAGACTCTCTTCCCAATTCATAGAAAGGTAGAATTAATATACTCGGTGAGAAAAAACTGGTTAAAAATTTAGGGTTTATGTATCCCCTCCCCTAAATTCCACTTTGTCCTGGCATAGGTTCACGAAACTATACACTTACCGTCTTTGAAGTATGGCGCAACCATTGCTACCGTTCGACTTTCGGTCGGAACAACGTCTAGTATAAGTTTGATGCAATCGAAAGATAGATTACCGTGGCTAAGCTTAGCTCTGTTCTCGATCATTCTATTGCTTACCTGAAATCCGGCCTTTCCCCATTCCGTGCCACGTTTTTCCCAAACTAAGCATCCACTCACTTTCTGTTTAATTTTACCTTCTTCGGCCAAACTAGAATAGATTTCGAAATTTCTTTTCCGACCGATGGGTCCATAAATGACGTTATCCCAAATGAAAGCATCTCCTGTGTCGCATATTTCAGAGCTTTACGTTGAAACTCTTTACTAGTAGGAGGCGATATCTCCTCTACTAGGTACGTAGCCGTCTCTCTTAGCATCCCAGTAGGTTCGCCGAATTCATCACGCTCTTTGATGCCTCCTTCAGTATCAGGGGAATCCTTCGAAATCCCTGCAACCTCCAAGGCTTTAGAATTTACTCATGCACTATGATGAGACTCGTCGCCAAGAATCACTGGATTGTCAGGAGCAACTGCATCTAGAAAAGCTCTGTTTTGTTCAGCTTCTTTGAATACCGCGGCAACCCAATTTCCTCCTACGATCCACTCCCCGGGTTCAACTTCCTGAATACACTCGGTGACTCGCTCTCGGATAACATTCGGTTCTGACACATGAGGGAAACTACACGCTAGGTACTCAATACCTGCATAGAGGCCGTGAACATGCATTTTATGAATACTTGGAAAGACAGCTTTTCCTTCAAGATCAAAAACGGATTTATCATCTGGAAGTGCCGATATTATTTCTTCATTTGTCCCAACTGCTTTAATTATGCGGTCCTCAACTATCGATGCCTCTTGCTAACCATTTGGAGTCCATATTTCGCCGTTTGTAAGAGCGAAACTGGTAGTCACATCTGGAAATCCACACCGCTATATGTGTGCGAGCGAGGAACACCCAAAGAGACAGATGAAAAGCAACGATCCGCAGAGGGTTGTAGCGTTTTGATTTGGTACTCCAAATTCATTTTAAAAAATTTTGAATCTATCTACTGCTCTCAAATGCCAGCTTACTTGCAATTTCGAGGGGGGGGGTATTATGACATATTGTTCCTCCATTCTGGTAGGAACGGCTAATCACCTTAGTTGGGGAGAAAATCATGGAAACCAAAGATTATAATGCTCAGGAGATCTTTTACGACTCGCGTCGGTTTATGGTTCCCATATACCAGCGAAAGTATCAGTGGGATGATACTCAGTTAGACCCGTTTTGGAATGATGTTGAGATGAAGGCGGCAGAGTTGATTGACGACGGAAAGGGGTTCAAGCACTATATGGGAGCCCTAATTCTTCTTCCGGAGTTTGAATCTTCCCAAATTGCCGTCACTCCAAAAATGCAGGTCGTTGATGGTCAACAGCGCTTAACCACTTTTCAGCTTTTCCTCGCAGCAATTCGCGAGATCGCCCGAAAGCATAACGTTGATGAAATTGCCGAACAAACCGAAGGTTACCTGTTTAATAAGCCGAAGCCCAAAGATACAGAAGAGATAGCTCGGTTTAAATTGACACCTACCCCGGAAGACAGGGAGGTTTTTCATTTCATCATTGATAATACTCAACTGAAAGTTGGTCAGAAATTTCATAATTTCTATGTCGGTGATAGAGTTCCGAAAAACACTCCATATAGAGCACTGCGAGCGTACCAAATATTCTGTGGAAAAGTCGATACATTCGTTCATTACGAAACCACGTATGTTTCGCCGTCCAATGAAGAAGAATCCGTAGTTATGCAAGGCTTGCAAGTATTAGAAGACAGAGATACTGCTCATTTCCGCCTTGAGGCGCTTCTTAAAGCACTTCTTGAACAAATGAAGTTGGTGGTTATAACATTAGATGAGGGCGATGATCCACAGATTATTTTCGAAACATTGAACTCTAAAGGACGACCACTGCTAACGATGGACTTGGTTCGCAACAATATTTTCCATCGTGCGGAGAAAGAAGAAGATTCCAATACAGAAGAACTATTCCAGAAGCTTTGGCAACCTTTTAACGACAGGTGGTGGGATCAACCATCGCCATTTTCTCGTCCAAAACGCCCTCGAATCGATCATTTCCTTCATCATGTTCTAACCGCAGAAACTGGTAGGAAAATTTCAATTCGCGAACTTTACTCTGAATATAGAGCGTTCGCAGTACCTAAAGGAAAACAACGTTTCAAAAGCGTCTTGGAGGAGTTAAGCGAACTGGAAAAATTTGTTCCAACTTATGAAACACTAGAAGAGAAGATAATAACTGATTCCGAACTTTGTTGGATTGGTCGAAAACTTGCGGCATGGCAAGTGACGACTGCCTATCCGATAGTAATGCAGATAAGTGTAAGTGATTTGGATTCGTCTGAAAAGAAACGACTGTACCAAATGATATACTCCTACATAGTTCGGCGAACAATTTCAGGTTTGACCGGAAAAAACCTTAACAACGTGTTTCAGAGCCTAGCGCGAGAATTTGTAGTCAAAGGTACTTCACTTGCTGTTTTCAGACAATACTTTAGTGACAAACATGGCGAAAGCACTCTCTTTCCGAACGACGATGAATTTCGGCGAGGTATACTACATAATCCAGCCTTTAATTTAGCTCCAGGGAAACGAGTAAAAGACATACTTTGGGAATTAGAACTAGCATCTAGAACGACATTTTCTGAAAAAACGTCAATGCCTGATCAACTTTGGACTGAACACGTTCTTCCGCAAACATGGACAGAGGAATGGCCATTCGAAAGTACGGATTCATCAGTAGACGAAGGTAGAATTTCAGAGCGAAATATGAAATTGCACACCCTAGGCAATTTAACTCTAATTACAGACATGTTGAACATTTCACTCGGAAACAAAAGTTTCAGTGCGAAAAAGAAGGAACTAGAACTTCATTCCGGACTTTTCTTAAATCGATGGTTTGTTGGCAAAGCGAGTTGGACAGAAAAAGATATTCACGAACGAGGAGAACATCTCGCTGAACAGGCAGTTTCCATTTGGCCATGCCTGTAAAGTGCATATGATCTATTTGGCAAATTCATAGTGCATTAGTGTAAAATTATGGATCGTCCCATCACGTCTTTACCTCCTCAAAAGTAGTTAGCAGTCTTTCACGCAAGTCTAGGGCACCCTGCGATAAGTCTGAGCCATCTTCCTTAACAAACTCATCCCAACAAATTTCAACGCGTTCTTTAAGGCTTTCCTTCAGTTGATCTCTAGAATCTCCGCAGGCAAATATACGCAGATTCTCATGCCTTCCAGAATAAAAGCGCTTCTCTTCCTCTTCTAACTTTACTTTGATAAGTGGAGTCTCTTTAGTCTTCAATTTCAAATGGTCAGGCAGTATCTCTGATAACGGAATGTCACTCGTATCCACCGGTACAATCTTCTCAATGTAAACAACTGACAAAGGGTTTTCTTCTCGATCTATACGAATTTTACCTGTTATTTCAACAGGGTTAGAAGCGTTGGTTCTTAGAATTTCCTCAAACCTCTTATCGTATAGGATATAGATGCCCCAAAGCGATGCTAGGTTCCGAACCAATACTCTCCGCTTTTCCGTATCTATGGTCAGAATCTCGCCGATTACGGTAGGATGATATCTTGCGAATAAGTTCAAACTGGATAGAAAACGCCCAAACCATTCAAAGACAGTTCCTAGACACATCCTACGGTCAGAGGTGTTCGACGGTGAATGATCACCTGCTTCAATTTTAGAATACACAATTATCTCCTTTTTTGCCCCTAACCATGGGTGTAGCAAACTCGGTCTTATACGGTAGAGCCGACATATATTTTGAAAACTGCTTTTAAAAAAGAAGTATAGCAGAAAATCCAAATTTTTCGCTTGTTAGTGCTTTGGTTTGCAGGTGTCACGTTTGCCTCAAAACAAATTTATCAAACACAAACTCTTTGCACCCCTTTTGAACTAAGAAAAAAGGCGGCACGAAGGCCCCTATGCTTCAGAATAAATTAAGTTTCAGCTACGTTATTCGGCAATCGCTGTCACGAAACCTGAGCCATAAGTCCGTCCACCCTTCGCGGATTGCAAATCGAAGCTGAGGATCCATAGCGATCGGTTGAATCAATTCTACATTGATTTTAACGTTGTCACCTAGTAAAACCGTCTCTTTATCCGCTGAAAAAGACAAAACTCCAGTAACTTCAGTCGTTCTAAAATAGAACTGCAGGCGATAGTTTGAGAAGAATGATGTATGTCGACCATAGATTTCAGAAACGCCATGGATAAAGGATCCTCTTCCAGTGACGATACTATCCACCCGTTTCATTATAGGTTTTCCATATGTTTTAGATTTGTTGGTAATGGGAGTTGCACAGAGTACGTTATTCGCAAACGAAGGGAAACATCTGGCAAGTCAGGCTATTGCTATTTGACCATCCCCGTAATCGGTATCTGATTTCTTAGGCAAAATTTACATTTCTGTTATATGTGTTTTTTATCGTTAGGTAAGTTCTTTACCTCCTCAAAAGTAGTTAGGAGTCTTTCGCGCAGTTCTAGGGCATCCAGTGAAAAGTTTGAGCCGTCGTCTGTAACAAACGCATCCCAACAAGTGTCAACCCTTTCCATTAGGCGTTCTTTAAGATGCTCTCTCGACAATCCACACGCGAAAATGTTTAATTCCTCTAGTTCCCCAGAGTAGAAGCGCTTTTTCTCCTCTTCGAGCTCTACTTTGATAAGCAAATCCTTGTTAGTCTTCAATTTCAAATGGTCAGGCAGTACCTCTGATAACGGTATGTCACTCGTATCTACTGGTACAATCTTCTCAATGTAAACAATGGACAACGGGTTTTCTTCTCGATCTATCCGAATTTTACCTGTTATCTCAACAGGGTTAGAACTGTTTGTTCTTAGAATTTCCTCAAACCTTTTTTCGTATCGGATATAGATACTCCAGAGCGACTCAATGTTCTTGACCAATACCCGACGATTTTCTGTGTCTAAATTCAGAATCTCTCCGATTACCGTAGGATGGTATCGGCCAAATACGTTTAGACTAGCTAGAAAATTCCTAAAACAACTACTGATAGTCTCCCAACGCGTTTCACTAGCAACAGAATCCACCGTTGAACGATCGCCTGTTACTTTCTCTATTCTTGAGTGCATTATCACCTCCTTTTTCGCCATTTATTATGGCTTTACCAGTTAAGAACTCCAGCCGCTACATCGACATCGATTCAGAAAGTTGCAGTCAATAAGTATTCTAGCACCAATTGGGACTTCTTGATATGCTAAGGTAGTGTTAGACACAAATAACAGTGATGTTCAAGGCAAACTGGGTGGAAACAAACTCTATTGCCCCTCTCAGTCTAAAAAACAGCCTATGAAAAAGGGGGCCTGAAAGCCCCCTCAATTCATATTAAGTTGAATCTAAAACAGCGCTATTCTGCAATCGCTGTTACAACACCTGAACCAACAGTTCGTCCACCCTCACGGATTGCAAATCGAAGCTGAGGATCCATAGCAATCGGCTGAATCAATTCAACATTGATTTTAACGTTGTCACCCGGTAAAACCATCTCTTTATCCGCCGGTAAAGACACAACTCCAGTCACGTCGGTCGTCCGGAAGTAGAACTGTGGGCGATAGTTAGAGAAGAACGGTGTATGTCGACCACCTTCTTCTTTCTTGAGAATGTAAACCTCGGCTTCAAACTTGGTATGCGGAGTAATGGAACCCGGTGCACAAAGAACCTGACCGCGTTCCACGCCGTCTCGCTCGATTCCACGGATCAGACACCCAACGTTGTCACCCGCTTGCCCTTGATCAAGAAGTTTACGGAACATCTCAACGCCCGTGCAAGTCGTTTTTTTGGTGTCTCGGATACCGACTATCTCGATTTCATCACCGACTTTGATGATTCCGGTCTCAACTCGGCCAGTAACAACTGTTCCCCGACCCGAAATTGAGAAAACATCCTCCACCGGCATCAAAAACGGCTTATCAAGAGGACGTTCCGGAGTAGGAATACTCTCGTCAACTGCGGCCATCAGCTCGAAAATCTTATCCTTCCCAATGGCATCGTCGCGTCTTTCAAGTGCGGCCAAGGCAGAACCCGAAACAATTGGAATATCATCCCCATCGAAACCATACTCGGTCAGAAGTTCTCTGACTTCCATTTCGACAAGTTCAAGAAGCTCGTCGTCGTCAACTTGGTCAACTTTATTCAAAAAGACAACCAAAGCAGGAACGCCAACCTGACGCGCAAGCAGAATGTGCTCCCGAGTCTGAGGCATTGGGCCATCAGCCGCGTTCACAACTAGTATAGCTCCGTCCATCTGTGCTGCGCCAGTGATCATATTCTTCACATAGTCAGCGTGACCAGGACAATCAACGTGAGCATAGTGTCGACTATCCGTCTCATATTCGACGTGAGCAGTGTTGATAGTAATACCTCGCGCCTTTTCTTCCGGCGCACTATCAATTTCTTCGTACGACCTCACGTCTCCACCACCTGCTTTTTCTGCGAGGATCATAGTGATCGCTGCCGTCAGCGTAGTCTTACCGTGGTCAACGTGTCCAATCGTACCGATGTTGACATGCGGTTTAGTGCGTTCAAATTTTTCTTTAGCCATGTTTAATGCCTTTCATTTGTGACTAAGAGTTAAAAACAATTTTACGAAATTTAGCCTGCAAGTTTTTCCATAACCTTTTCCGCTTCGTTTTTCGGAACTTCAGCATAATGGTTAAACTGCATTGTAAATTGTGCTCGTCCTTGCGACATCCCTCGCAAGTTGGATACATACCCAAACATATTTACGAGTGGCACAATGGCTTCGATCGCGGTAGCATTACCCCGTACTTCCTGCCCTTGTATCTGCCCTCGTCTTGAATTTAGATCTCCGATTATGTCACCCATATAATCTTCAGGAGTGACAACTTCAACCTTCATAATCGGTTCCATAAGTTTTGGATCACCTTTAGACTTCAATTCACGGAAAGCCGCTCTTGCGCATATCTCAAATGCTAGAACACTAGAGTCAACATCGTGGAACGCGCCGTCTCTAAGAATGGCTTTGAAATCAGTCATCGGATAACCAGCCAGCAATCCATTAGTCCGAGCACTCTCCAATCCTTTTTGTACGCCTGGGATGTATTCCTTTGGAATAACACCGCCTACAATTTTGCTCTCGAAGTTGAATCCACTACCCGCTTCTTGAGGTTCAAAATCAATTTTCACCCGCGCAAACTGACCGCTACCACCTGTCTGCTTTTTATGAGTGTAGTCGATCGTAGCAGGACAGCCCAATGCTTCTCGATAGGCAACTTGTGGCTGTCCAATCGCTGCTTCGACTTTAAATTCTCTTTTTAGACGATCGACGAGAATATCAAGGTGTAACTCCCCCATCCCTTTCATAATCGTCTGACCAGATTCAGGATCTGTTTCAACCTGAAACGATGGATCTTCAGCGGCGAGGCGGCCTAGCCCAATCGACATTTTTTCCTGATCGTTCTTGGATTTTGGTTCAACCGCAATTTCGATAACAGGATCTGGGAAGTTCATGGTTTCCAAAACAACCGGATCGCTCTTAATAGAAAGTGTATCGCCGGTCGTTGTCTCTTTAAGGCCCGCTAGAGCGATAATGTCACCAGCAAATGCTTCTGTTATTTCCTCCCGGTCATTGGAATGCATCATCATCATGCGACCAACTCGCTCTTGCTTACTCTTTGTAGAGTTAAGCATCGCATCGCCTTTTTTGAGTGTACCGGAGTAAATTCGTACAAAAGTTAGTGAACCCACGAAAGAGTCATTCATAATCTTGAATGCCAGACCTGCAAAAGGTTGACTGTCATCAGCCGAACGCGCCACATCTCTCGTTTCTGAATCGTCGCCAGGTCGGAATCCCATATAGGCTGGCACATCAAGTGGACTCGGTAAATAGTCAATCACGGCGTTCAACATCGGCTGAACACCTTTATTCTTAAACGCTGATCCACAAAGAACAGGAACAAACGCCATCGACAAAGTACCTTTTCGTATCATTTTTCTGAGAGTCGCAACATCTGGTTCTTCGCCTTCGAGGTACGCCTCCATAACGTCCTCGTCTTGCTCTACCGCCAGTTCAACAAGTTCACTACGAAGAGACTCACATTGGTCTTTCAATTCGTCTCGAATATCTTGTTGCTTCCAAGTCGCACCGAGGTCTTCTCCTTGCCACACCCATTCTTTCATTGTGAGCAAGTCAATCATTCCCTCTAATTCGTTCTCTGCTCCGATCGGAATTTGAACAGGTAATGGGACTGCCCCGGTTCGCTCTCTAATCATCTTTACGCAAACAAAAAAGTCAGCCCCAATTTTATCCATTTTGTTAACGAAAACAATTCGCGGAACTTTGTAACGATCCGCTTGTCTCCATACAGTTTCTGTTTGGGGTTCTACACCCGCATTAGCGTCAAGCACACAAACTGCGCCATCTAGAACCGCGAGTGACCGTTCGACCTCGATCGTAAAGTCCACGTGACCGGGGGTGTCAATTATATTGAATCGATGTTTCTCGGAGTCAGCGTTTTCTCCGTCTTCTGTTCGTTCCCAAAATGTGGTCGTAGCTGCGGACGTAATTGTTATACCGCGTTCTTGCTCCTGTTCCATCCAATCCATCGTGGCCGCACCGTCGTGCACCTCGCCAATCTTATGAGATTTACCTGTGTAGTAGAGAATTCGCTCCGTAGTCGTCGTCTTACCAGCATCAATATGTGCCATAATTCCAAAATTACGGTAACGCTCCAGCGTGTATTCGCGGGTCATCGGCCTAATACCTTCTTAAAGAGAAAAGGATAATCTAAGTTTTGAGGGAATCGCTTACCAGCGATAGTGCGAAAACGCTCGGTTTGCTTCTGCCATTTTATGCGTATCTTCACGTTTTTTGACAGCAGCTCCGCGCCCATTGCTTGCGTCCAAAAGTTCCCCCGCAAGACGTTCGCGCATGGTTTTCTCGTTGCGTCCCGCCGCGGCAGCGGCGAGCCATCGAATTGCCAAGGCTTGTCGACGATCAGGCCGAACCTCGACTGGAACCTGATAAGTTGCGCCTCCTACTCTGCGCGAGCGCACCTCAACAGTCGGAGAAATAGTTTCCAAGGCAGTATGAAAAATTTCGACTGGATCTTTACGGATTTTAGCTTCCACAATATCAAAAGCTCCGTACAAGATGCTTTCTGCTACGGATTTCTTTCCATTTCTCATAATTTGGTTCATAAATTTTGTGATGACGATATCGCGATACTTTGGATCGGGAAGAACTTGGCGTTTTTCAGCGGCGTGGCGGCGAGACATTGTATAATTTCCTTACTTAGGTCGTTTGACACCATAATGAGAACGGCGTTGGCGGCGATCTTTTACTCCTTGTGTATCTAATACGCCGCGCAAGATGTGATATCGCACACCAGGAAGATCTTTCACCCGGCCTCCGCGTATCAGAACAACAGAGTGTTCTTGAAGGTTGTGTCCTTCTCCGGGGATATAACAAAGGGATTCGAAACCAGACGTTAGGCGGACTTTGGCCACTTTACGAAGGGCTGAATTCGGTTTTTTGGGGGTTGTTGTATACACACGAGTACACACACCGCGCCGCTGAGGACAAGCCTTCAAGGCAGGTGTTTTTGTCCGCGCTGGCTTGGGTTGCCGCGGTCTTCGCACAAGTTGTTGGATCGTTGGCATGCTTAAAAACGATCTTTCGTAATTTTCTGACCGACATGGGTCAATGCTACACAATAGAACAGCGCATCAGTACACCATCAACGGCGTACTGAAAGTCTGTACCGCTTACAGTAAAAACTCGAGAGTGAGTTGACCTTTTATATAGTGTCACTCCGCGGGCAATCAAGTCGCCTCTGCTCTCGTCAGGTAATATTTATATTTAGATTGGTCTATAGTCAAGAAAATTCGGAATTAAATCTCCAATTTTATGTGAGATGAACCCACTATATCTTCTCTGTTATGTGAACTGAACGTAGACTGGTCATATATTTTGGTCAGATTCGGACACACTCTTAGCGGTAGCATCATACTGATATCGTATCCCTTGGCTTCAGTTTCTCTAAAGCAATTCGATACTTCGCGGATCGTCCTGCACCACTTCGAAGAAGCAACCCTTCCTTGACCAGAGTTTGTATCGTTGCTTTTATGGTATTCCGGCTTGCACCGCTTACCGCAACTATCCCTCGATTTGTCACGTAAGTGTTTTTGTTGGCATAGAATAGTATGGTATTGGCTAGACGTGAAAATCCAAACTCCCTTATACGCATTTCAAAATCTATTTTTTCTTCCAATATTCGTTTTTGTTTGAGTAACGTCTGAAAGAAGTAGTCTAACCACGGTTGCCAGTTTGGTTCATCTGCCTCTAGTGTAACTTGGGAACGACGTAGTGCAAAATAGTAGTCAGCCTTTGTTCCTTCTATAACACTTTCAAAAGAAGAATAGGTAGTGTGATCGTAGCCGGCTTGCATCAACATAAGATTTACAAGCAATCGACTAAGTCTACCGTTCCCGTCTTGAAACGGATGGATCGCAAGGAAAACCAACTTGAATACAGCAATTGAGATTAAGGGATGAAATCTTGCCTGACTATGAGATTCTTGATACCATTTAACTAACTCTTCCATCCTTCGGGGAGTTTCAAATGGCGTAATCGTCTTAAAAATTATTTCCACTTCGCGACCGTCCTGGTCAAAAGCTGCAACATGGTTCGGGTGGGTCTTATATTCCCCGCGATGTCGCTGGTCTTTATCTGAGTTAATCAGTAAGTCTCTGTGTAACTGTTTGATATAATTCTCGGTAATAGGTATATTTTCCCAAGATTCTAGGATCGTTTCCATAACACTGGCATAACCGGAAACTTCCTGTTCATCTCGCGTTGCGAAGTCTCTGATTTTTAAGTTCATTATAAACTCTCCAACCTCTTCATCCGTCATCTGGCTACCTTCAATACGAGTTGATGAACCTATGCTTTCAAGTGTTGCTAATCTCCTCCAATCAAGTAACCGATCAGAAACCTGAGTTAGGTAAACTTTCCACGCACCTTTAAACTGATCCACTTCGCTGATCATTGTCAGCAGGTTCGGAGTGATTTGAAGCGTGTCAATATTGAAAAATGCCATTTGAGATTTCCTTCCTAATTTTAGTCAACTTAGTGATGAATGGGAACATCTCATAATCGAAAGCGGGACTTTGGCAGAAAATTGAGACGATTTACTTCAACTAAATTCCCTATTCCAATACAGCATACCCCACTAAGCGTCCAATTAATCCATAAATGGACATCGTTATATCCAATTAGCACATAGCTGTATCCAATTATATCCAATTAGCGCGTAATTGGGTACCGCTATATCCAATTATTACAAATTCGTATCCAATTAGAGAAGGTAGTAACAACTGAATGTACACGATTATTCCGATCCTTCACTGTTTATAACTGATTAGCAAGTCTTATCGCACCCGATTGTGCCTGATTTTCGTTTTTACGATACCCGATTGTACCCGATTGGCGTTTTTACAATACCTGATTGTACCCGATTAGCGTTTTTACGATACCTGATTGTACCCGATTAGCGTTTTTGCGATACCCGATTGTACCCGATTAGCGTTCTTACGATACCCGATTGTACCCGATTAGCGTTCTTACGATACCCGATTGTACCCGATTAGCGTTCTTACGATACCCGATTGTACCCGATTAGCGTTCTTACGATACCCGATTGTACCCGATTAGCGTTCTTACGATACCCGATTGTACCCGATTAGCGTTCTTACGATACCCGATTGTACCCGATTAGCGATACAAATGCTGTTATTCAAGACAAAAGCGTGAACTCGGATATGGCGAAGGCGTTTCAAGTTGATCCAGTCGCAATGGCAAGACGCGTTGGTAACCTTTTTGTTAGATGTACATAGGTTCGATTCCACCAATGTCTTATGCGCACTGTTGTCACTATTAGCTTAAAAGTTACAACCTGTAGACGTTCCCCATCTAGTATAACAAAGCCCTTATAATCATATGATAGTTGACGAGATATGAGAGAAAGATGTATCATGGTCAGTGCTTACTTGCTAAACCTCTACTAATTGGAGAAAAAAGTGTCATCAGGTAACTCGGCAATTGAAATAGCAATTGATGCTCTCAATAACCCTGTACTCGAGAGTATAAGAAAGCAATTAAAGGAGCGGATAAACATCAATTTTGTTCGAAACGCTTTATACAATCGAGCGATTGATGACTTGACTACGGCCTTAAATAACCATCAGCTAGATAGTGAGCTGAGATCGGAGACAGAGAATGGTGAATTACGAGCTTTAAACGCGGCCAAAAAGATCTTGAATAGCCCTGCTATAGAGCTTGCGCGGCAGGCAGTTCGAAATTCGTCGCACGAGAATGCGGAGACTGTTCTAAATGGCCGAGCGTTAGATTTAGCGTATAAAGCTATTAGTAGCGATGCCTTCAAAGTCACTCAATCGGCTCTTGAGTCGATTGCACTTGATAAAGCGCAAGAGGCCCTTAACACAGAGTTTTAGGATTTGGAACAAGTGCAAGAATTGTATATTGTTTGGGCAATAGACCTGAACTGGCAACATAAAGTTGTATTCCAACTAGAGTAACACTCTCGTTCTGGCGAACCTTAAACTCGGTAAGCAAATGGAGTTACGCATCCCGACGCAGATAAGTGCTAGGTATTTTAAATAACAACAGTTGTTTTTGAGGTATGGTCAAACACAGAGGTTAGCTAAAAGTTAGAGCATTTTCCGATCCAGTTGTCCAAATTTATCCTCTGCTAATCTTATGATCAGGGGGCATCCATAGAATCGCGTCAAGTATTCGTCATCCTCATTGGGTTTAGTTTAAGGGTAATACCAATGGAATCGTATAAAGACACCTCTCAAGACCTACCGTTCTCGCAAAGAAACGGCTACCAGCCCATACCAGAGCAGCTAAAACTTGAAGAAGTTTCGGAAGAGCAAAGGAGATTGATTGAACGTTACATTAAAAACGAAATTGACGACCATACCGTTAGGTGTTGGTTTGAAGAAAATTGGAAAGATGTTGCGGAAGATATACACGTTAGAATTCTAAAACGATCAATTGATAGTTTTCAAAATGATGTCGGGCATTTCTTCGCTTCCATACGAGATTTCGTCTATGCTTCTGAATTTTTCGAGTTGTTCGATCTATTGGAAGTCTTATGTTTGGATAAAAATTGTAGCGATGTTCTGAAAGTGAAACTGGCTGAATCATTTGAAGAGACACATTCCGCCTACAGGATAGTAGATCAGACTAAAATTGTTGCTATTGGCAGCATGGAGATGGCTAATACATACTCGAATGCAATAGAAATATCAGGTTATCACGGTTCAAAAGGTGCGCGAACTCACCTCATTGATACCAGTAAACATTTAATGGATCGGAAGTATAGTGTTTCTGTTCACGCGAGCATATGTGCAGTCGAATCAATTGCAAAGAAAATTTCTCCTAATTCGTCTACACTTGGTAAGGCATTGGGGCCGCTTCAAAAACGCGGTTTGATTAACGCTCAGCTCAGAGAAGCGATGGAAAAATTGAATGCGTACTCTAACAGTGAAGGCGGTATACGACACGCATTGGCTGTGGACAGGGAAGAGGCGCACGTCAATGAAGCAGATGCTTTGTTTATGCTTGGAGTTTGTGCATCGCTTGTAACTTACCTTTTGCTACGCGATGTCGATTTGGGTTCTACAGTCTGAGAATAATTGTTTTGCTAATCCCATCATACCGTAAAGGTTTTAGCATTGATTTGTAGGCTGCCGGGAGATTGGGAGCAAATACCTGAAATTCGGTAAACCATTACGACATAAACACAACAGATTCTTTGATGTTCCCTCGAAAGGCGGTTGCAAAATAGGCAAAAATGGAAAGTTGGCATATATGCCATAGAAAAGTGCTTTGATTTTAGTTTGGAGGCTCTCGTGAACTTTATGGACAAAGAGATAGAGGATACTAGCCCTCTGTTTACGTGGACAAAGTTATATCAGATGAAAGAACTCATGGATTGGTCAGTTTTGACGGCTTTTGTTCTGCCGTTGCGTTCTCGACTACGGCGCACAAGTTTCGATGTAGGGATACTGCTGAGGGCATTGATACTAGGGGGTTTCGTTAATTCATGTTCGAGCCCTGATTTAGAGAAGACTCTAACATTTCGATTTGCCAGCGACTGGTCGCAAGCTCGACCTTTCGATGCATAATTGATTTAGTAGCGCCTAAACAAAGTTTGAACTAAACTAATCTGTGACGAGACAATGGGTTGTTTCCGTCGTTATGATAACATAAGTTTGTAGGACTATACACAGGCTTGGTGTCAGAAAGTCGTCGGAGATGCGCGAAGTAACCTTACCTTGGAAAGGTTTGATAGAGACTCAATTGATGAACATTTTCTTCGTTCTATAGCTAATCTTAGTAAGATTGATGATGGCCCTAGGACAGTCGTCAATGCATTGGCGGCGGCAGGTATCGGATTAGTGTACGTCGAACAATTGCCAGAGATGTACTTAGATAGCGCGGTTATGCTTACAAATGAGGATTCTCCGGTAATCGGCTTAACTTTACGAAACGATAGTCTCAATAGCTTCTGGTTTAGCGTCCTTCATTCTGTTGCCCATATTTGGAAGCACCTTTCTAAGGCACACTATTTTTTCGCAGACGACTTTGACATCAAAAAGTGTAACTGCAACGTAGATTGGTCCACTGAGAATGAAGCTGATCAAATAGCACTTGAAACACTTGCCGCGAACCGAGCAGAGCATATTTATTCATTAAATACGTTTGATTATTCCCCGGCTGTTGCAGAGACGATCAAATTACCTGCCAACTCTATTTCAATGAAAGTAGCAGAAGAGAATCCTACTCTAAAGCCGATTTCCAAACGACTACAGACAAATTCAATTCGAGAGTACTTCCTCTAGTCAATAGGTGATTGCGCGTGTCGATCGATCTCAGTCCCTCGATTTGCAGATGAAATAGCCCAGAATCTACCTCATCCGGTCTGCAGATTGCAGAGCAAAACGCCATGTGCTAAGCTCCGTAAGACTACTCACAAGGGATACAGTCAAACTACCTGAAAATGTAGATTTTGAAAACGGACCAAGCAATAATCGGTCAAGAAACCAAATGACTAACATTATCGAAACAAAATCTGTTAGCGAGTATTTCAAACTACGTTATCAAGCGCTCTGTGTCACCTACGCACTTGAAGATTGTTACATAAGATCACAAAAAAGAATCGCGAACTTCACTCGTAATCCTAAGCTGCAGCCTCTTCCAAAACTTCCTCTGTTTCAGCAGTTTCGTCGGGTTCAGCGGCTGGCAGTGACATAATCCTAGCAGCTTCTAGTTCTGCTTCTGCACGAGCCCGGTCGGCTTCGCGCTTAGCAATTATCTTGGCATCAAGTTTCTGTGCTTTCTTACGATACTCGATCATACTGTTACCGGTTCCAGCCGGAATTGGACGACCGACTATGACGTTCTCTTTTAAACCGTCAAGATCGTCAATCTTGCCTTGAATCGAAGCTTCAGTCAAAATTTTGGTTGTTTCTTGGAACGATGCGGCAGATATAAATGATTTCGTTTGAAGGGACGCTTTAGTAATACCGAGAAGTAGAGGCTTACCAACTGCTTCCCTCTTGTCTTTCTTACGAGACTTTTTTACCTCCTTGTTGGCAAGTTCAAACTCGTATTTGTCAACCTGCTCGCCTTTCACGAGATTTGTTGTCCCGGCATCAATTATTTCTACTTTCTGCATCATCTGACGAAGGATGACTTCAATGTGCTTATCGTTAATAGGCACACCTTGTAAGCGATAAACTCTCTGCACTTCATCTATCAAGTAGTCAGCGAGGGCCCCGAGGCCACGAGCATTCAACAAGTCCTGCGGAGACGGACTTCCGTCCATCAGCAGATCACCCTTTTCAACGCTGTCTCCAACTTGAACAGCAAGAGGTTTCCCTTTCTGAACTTGATACTCCTTCCCTGCCTCACCAGAAGATGGTCTGACAATAATCGTACGCTTATTCTTGTATTCTCGACCAAATTCGACAGTTCCATAGTTTTCTGCAATTACTGCATTGTCTTTTGGATTACGCGCTTCGAAAAGTTCGGCAACGCGGGGCAATCCACCGGTGATATCTCCGGCTTTCGTCTCAGTCGTTTCATTGGCAAGAGTTTGTCCTTGAACCACCTTTTCGCCATCCTTGACAGAAAGAGTAGCTCCAATGTTCAACAAATACTTTGCATCTTTTCCATTTGGAAGCTTAACTAAGGAGCCATTCTCATCAACAATTTCGATTCTAGGTTCAAAAATTCGCTCTTTGTAAATACTCGTACCTTTTCTGACTTTAGAACCCCCAGAGACCAAAACACTATCTCCGAATTTCGGATTTGGTTTGAATGTTTCAACAGGTGAATCTGTACCGTGAAATAACAAAGCACCTTTTCTGACCGAATCGCCTTCTTGAACGATCATCACCGAGTCCGTTTTAACTTCAAAAGATTCTAAAACTGAATCTTCGTTATCAGCATCGACGATGAGTAAGGACATTGATTTACCGGTCACCATTACAGAACCATTCTTTTGTTTCTTTGTCTTTTCATTTAGAAATTTTACTTTACCGTCGAACCTTGCGTTAACGGATTCAAATACTTGGACCTCATAAGATTGATCAGAATCATCGCTATCATTTGGGTTTTCATCTTTTATATAGACGACACCTTCGTTACCTTTCTTGAATTCTTTGCTTACAGTATAAGTCTCCGATCGCCATTCCATTATAGCTGTTGAGCCAAAACCAGTAGTTACATCTGTTTCAGTTCTCGCTGTTCTTCCCTCAATTACGTCAACATACCTAACTGTACCCGATACCTCGGTTACTTTAGGAGTTGCTAATGTATCCCACTCAGCTAACTTATCGCCACGATTGACTGAATTGCCGTCGTTAATTGTCAGTTCTGCTCCGTAAATTGGTTTGAACGATTGAACAGTGTTCCTGTCACCGTCTAATACTGAAATTTTCAGTGATCTTCCTATGACTCTTAGGTTGCCGTAAGATAACCGGTCACCTTTTTTTACAGATTCACCTTCATTTACGGTAATGACCGAACCCAAAATTGGGTCAAAAGATTCTAGAATCGTTCCATCGCTGTCAACCACTGATATCGACATAGATCTGCCAGTTACCTTCAAAGATCCGTCTGATTGCTTTTCTGTTTCATCATCCTGAAACACTATTTTTCCGTCAAATTTTGCAATAATAGGCATCCGAACAGTTTGAATACTTCCTCTCGAAATCAAGTCACCTCGTTCAACCGTTTCGCCTTCGGCAACAGTAATAACTGTTCCTACAATAGGTTGATAGGACTGCAAAACTTTATCTTCATTGTTAGCGTCAACAATCAGTATTGACATCGATTCACCTGCCACTTTCAATGAACCATCCGGTTGTTTTTCAGTCTCGCCATTTACAAACTTTAGTTTCCCAACAAACTCCGCTAACATCGGCGGTTGCTCTTTCGGAATCACAACGGAGCCATCAACATTTGCCTCAACGGTTGACTGCCCCGCTGATGCCGCGCCCCCGATATGAAATGTTCGCATGGTCAATTGTGTTCCGGGCTCTCCGATCGACTGCGCAGCAATCACTCCGACAGCCTCTCCGATGCTAACCTTCTCACCTCGAGCTAAATCTCGACCATAGCAGGTTGCACATATTCCTCTCGGTGCCTCACAAGTCAAAGGAGACCGAACATGAACAATATCTACGCCTATTTCTGCAATTTTCTGAGCCATCGCTTCATCGACGTACGTTCCCGATGAGGCAATCACCTGACCAGTGCTTCGATCCTTCACATCTTCGGCAATAACTCTACCCAAAATTCGTTCGTCGATCGGAACAATAATGTCTGCTCCTTCTGTAACTGCCGTAACCCTTATACTTCGCTTCGTTTTACAATCCTCTTCCCGAACTACACAGTCTTGAGCAACATCAACGAGTCGGCGAGTCAGATAACCTGAGTTTGCAGTTTTAAGAGCAGTGTCAGCTAATCCTTTTCGAGCTCCGTGCGTAGAGTTAAAGTACTCCAGCACATTGAGTCCTTCCTTAAAGTTGGATGTAATCGGAGTCTCAATGATTTCCCCTGAAGGTTTAGCCATCAACCCACGCATACCAGCGAGCTGTTTCATTTGGTTCTTAGAACCTCGAGCCCCGGAGTGAGCCATCATATAAATGGAGTTGGTTTCCGACTTACGACCAGTTACCTGATCAAATTCGTCCTCACCAATTACTTCCATCATTGCTTCAGCAACCTTGTCGGTACAAGTTGACCATGCATCAACAACTTTATTGTACTTCTCGCCTTTCGTGATTAGGCCGTCGTTGTACTGTTTTTCGTACTCTTCAACTCTTTTTCGAGTTTCTTGTACACGGATGGCTTTTTCTTTTGGAACCTTCATATCGTCTTTACCAAATGAAATTCCAGCTTTCGCTGCTTCCCTAAATCCAAGTTCCATAATCTTGTCACAAAAGATTACGGTCGCTTTTTGACCACATCCCCGATAAACTTCGTCGATTAGACCGGAAATAGCCCTCTTGGTCATTAACTGGTTGACGAGCTCAGGACGCATACCTTTCTCTTTAGGCAGAAGTGAAGCAATCATAAACCGACCTGGAGTAGTATCGATCACCCGAATTTGTTTTTTACCTCGTTCGTCTACTCCTTCAAAACGCACTTTAATTTTGGCGTGTAACGTAACTTGTCCCGCTTCAAGAGCATGCTCTAACTCTCCGACATCCGAAATCATTAATCCTTCGCCAGGTTCATCTTCCTTAACAATTGAAAGGTGATATAGTCCAAGGACAATGTCTTGCGACGGCACAATTATAGGTTTTCCGTTAGCAGGAGAAAGTATATTGTTCGTTGACATCATCAGTACACGGGCTTCTAATTGCGCCTCGAAGCTCAACGGAACGTGTACAGCCATCTGATCGCCGTCAAAGTCTGCATTAAAGGCTGCGCAAACAAGCGGGTGTAACTGAATCGCCTTACCTTCGATTAGTTTAGGTTCAAAGGCCTGAATACCTAGTCGGTGCAGAGTTGGTGCACGGTTTAACAAAACAGGATGCTCACGAATTACATCGTCGAGAATATCCCAAACTTCGGGATGCTCCTTCTCAACGAGTTTCTTAGCCGACTTGATTGTGGTTGTAATTCCTTTGGCATCCAGCCTTGCATATACGAACGGTTTAAACAGTTCAAGTGCCATTTTCTTAGGTAGCCCGCACTCGTGCAATTTAAGGTTTGGACCAACAACAATGACCGAACGTCCTGAATAATCTACCCGCTTTCCGAGCAGATTTTGACGGAAACGACCTTGCTTTCCTTTGAGCATATCCGACAAAGATTTAAGAGGACGTTTATTGTTTCCTGTAATCGTGCGTCCACGGCGACCATTGTCAAACAAGGCATCCACCGACTCCTGCAACATTCGTTTTTCGTTTCGAATAATGATATCGGGAGCCTTTAGATCCATTAGTCTCCTTAACCGATTATTACGGTTAATTACTCTTCTATACAGGTCGTTCAGATCGGAAGTCGCAAACCGTCCACCATCCAATGGTACCAATGGTCGCAAATCCGGTGGAAGTACTGGGACAACCCTCATAATCATTGAAGAGGGTTCCGAGTCGGATTTGTCAAAACCTTCTACAACTTTCAAACGTTTACGTAACCTAGTGACCTTTGCAACAGAAGGCCTTGGTTTTTCTTCTTCTGCTGCTAATTCTTTTTGAAGGTCTTTGCAGAGTTCAGAAATATTAAGCCCTTCAAGCAATTCTAAAATTGCTTCGGCTCCCATACCAGCCTCGAAGTCACCCTCACTATAATCTTCAACTGCTTTTTCGTAGTCATTTTCTGAAATGATCTGGAGATACTTCAGATTCGTTCGACCCTCATCGATGACAACGAAACTTTCAAAATAGAGGACTCTCTCGATATCCTTTAACGTCATACCAAGTAAAGTCGCGATACGGCTAGGTAGTGATTTCAAGAACCAAATATGAGCGACTGGAGCGGCCAGTTCAATATGCCCCATTCTTTCCCGGCGTACCTTGGAATGGGTAACATCAACAAGACATTTCTCGCAAGTCAAGCCTTTGTGTTTAGTCCTACGGTACCGTCCACACAAGCATTCGTAGTCTTTGGTCGGTCCGAAAATTCTCGCACAGAACAGACCATCACGTTCCGGTTTGAATGTTCGATAGTTAATCGTCTCAGGTTTTTTAACCTCACCATTCGACCACCTTCGAATATCTTCCGGGCTAGCGATCTTGATCTGAAGTCCATCAAAGTTTGGTGTTTGGTCTTTATCACCTTTGGCTCTCAGTATTTCTACTCGTTGCATACGATTGCGTTCTAAATAATTTACGCCGTAAAAATCGAGTCCAAGTGATCGAATTTCTCTTCCCAAAACCCGGAAACTTTCTGGAAGTGTCACATCGAAAGTTTCATTGCCACTTACGATAGCGTTGTAGACATTATTTCGTCCATCAGTGTCATCAGATTTTACCGTTAACACTTCCTGCAACGTATAGGCAGCTCCGTACGCCTCAAGCGCCCAAACCTCCATCTCACCAAATCTTTGACCGCCAAACTGCGCTTTACCGCCGAGGGGCTGCTGTGTCACCAGCGAGTATGGGCCAATGGATCTTGCGTGAATTTTTTCATCAACTAGGTGGTGAAGTTTCAGAAGATACTTGTAACCTACGGTAACCGAACGGTGAAATGGTTCTCCAGTTCGGCCATCAAATAGAGTCTCTTGCCCGGAAGAATCGAAACCCGCTTTCTTCAACAATTCAACGATATTGCTTTCGCGAGCACCTTCAAACACTGGAGTTGCAATAGGAACGCCGCTCGTGACGTTTTCAGCAAGTTCGACTAGTTCGTCCGCATCTTCGGGTAGCTCTTGCGCTTCACCGTAAACAGTCTGTAAAGCACCACGTAGCTGGTCAACATTGTTGTCCTGTTGCCACTGCTCTATTGATTGCTCTACAATCCTGCCGAGACCGGCAGCCGCCCATCCTGTATGCGTTTCCAGAATCTGACCCACATTCATTCGAGAGGGAACCCCTAGTGGATTGAGTACAATATCGACTGGTGTTCCATCAGCAAGGAACGGCATATCCTCAACTGGATTGATTTTCGAAATCACACCTTTGTTACCATGACGACCTGCCATTTTATCGCCGGGTTGCAATTTGCGTTTTACCGCAACGAAAACCTTAACCACCTTCATCACACCGGGTGGCAGATTATCAAGTTCTTCCACCTTGGTAACTCGATCTTCAAACCGACGTTCGATGTCTTTTTTGGAACTCTTATAATTTTCCCTGACACTATCTAGTTCTGCTTGAGATTTCTCCGAGCGCAGCTCGATTTCCCACCAAGCTTCTCGTTCCATAGATTCAAGATCAGAAACTTTAATTCGACCTGCTTGCATTCCAAATGGACCGGTCAATGCATCACGGCCTATTAGCAGTGTTCTAAGTCGGGTGTAAGTGTCACGTTCAAGAATTGCTAACTCATCGCGTTGATCTTCTTGTAGCTGATGAATTTGTTCGTTCTCAATTTGCAGGGCACGTTGGTCTTTGTCGACACCGTTGCGCGTGAACACTCGTACTTCTACAACCGTACCCGCTCCGCCGGGAGGAACTTTCAACGAAGTATCTCGGACATCAGCTGCCTTTTCGCCGAAGATCGCACGAAGCAACTTATCTTCAGGACTTGTCGGAGACTCGCCTTTCGGGGTGACTTTTCCTACAAGGATATCCCCGGCTTTAACTTCTGCACCTACCGTGATTATGCCTGTCTCGTCTAACATGCTGAGCATGTCTTCACTTACATTAGGAATATCCCGGGTAATATCCTCTGGTCCGAGTTTCGTATCTCGAGACGAAACCTCATACTCTTCAAGGTGAATTGAAGTGAAGACATCGTCTTTAACTATTCGTTCAGAGATCAGAATTGAGTCTTCAAAGTTGTACCCATTCCATGGCATAAAAGCCACAAGAACATTTCGTCCAAGAGCTAACTCACCTAAGTCAGTAGAAGGGCCATCAGCAATGATGTCACCCGATGAAATAATGTCTCCAACTGTCACTATCGGACGTTGGTTGATACAAGAATTTTGGTTTGACCTCTGGTATTTGGCTAGCCTGTAAATATCGACTCCAGAGCGAGCAGCATCAAGACTCTCGGTCGCTCGAATAACGATCCTAGTCGCATCGACTTGTTCGACAACCCCTGAACGCTTTGCAACAACTGCTGCAAGACTATCACGAGCCACTACCGATTCCATTCCTGTTCCAACTAATGGAGCTTCTGACCGTACAAGCGGAACAGCTTGACGTTGCATGTTTGACCCCATAAGAGCCCTATTAGCATCGTCATTTTCAAGATAAGGGATAAGCGCTGCTGCTACCGAAACAAGTTGTTTCGGAGATACGTCGATAAAGTCAATTTCTTCTCTGGGTTTAAGCAAGGCATCTCGTGCTGGCCCGGATCTAGAGTTAACTAGTTCGTTCACAAGCCGCCCATTCTCGTCGCGAGATGCGTTCGCCTGTGCGATCGTGTATTGCGATTCCTCAACAGCCGAAAGCCATTTAACATCGCTGGTAACAGTTCCGTCTTTAACTACCCGGTATGGACTTTCAATGAAACCGTACTTGTTAATTCGAGCGTGTGTTGCCAGAGAATTAATAAGTCCAATGTTCGGGCCTTCTGGCGTTTCAATAGGGCAGATCCGACCATAATGGGTTGGATGAACATCCCTAACTTCGAACCCTGCTCTTTCTCTGGTGAGACCACCTGGTCCGAGCGCAGAAAGCCGGCGCTTATGCGTAATTTCCGATAGTGGATTTGTCTGATCCATAAACTGCGACAGCTGTGAGGAACCGAAAAATTCTCTCACAGCCCCGATCACTGGCTTCGCATTGATCAGATCATTCGGCATTATGACATCGAAATCGACAGACGACATTCTTTCCTTAATCGCTCGCTCCATACGAACGAGGCCAATTCGGTAGTTATTCTCCATAAGTTCGCCGACCGGCCGAACGCGTCGATTTCCAAGATTGTCAATATCGTCGATCTCTCCGTTGCCATCCTTTAAATCTAAAAGAACCTTTGCAACGCTGAAAATATCTTCTACGCGAAGAATGCCGTAATCATTTGGAGCTGGCTCGAATCCATCAACGGATAGTTTTAGCCGCTCATTGAGTTTCACCCGTCCAACATCTGACAAACTGAATCTGTCAATATCGAAGAATAAAGTTTTGAACAATCTTGAGGCGGTTTCTGGTGTTGGCGGTTCCCCAGGCCGTAAAACCATATAGATTTGTTTTAAGGCTCCTGCAATCCGAGCAGAGTTTGTTGCTCGGCTTACACGTTTTCCATCTTCTGTAAAGAACTGCTCATCACGGTCATAGTTTCGATTTTTATCTGCCAGCAAAGTATTCAGAAGCCAAGGCCCTAAGCCTTCTGGTTCGACACCCTTAACGACTGCAAATTTCCTTACTTGATGAAATTTAAATTTATCAAACGTGTCAGACGAAATGACATCTCCCGCTTCCGCGTAGACATAACCTTTTTTCTCATTCACTACATCTTGAGCAAGATGTTTGTCGTGCAGATAAGACGACGGTACACGAATTTTCTTCGTGCCGCCTTTAACGATGCGCCTTGCTTTGGTTCTAGTTACTTTAGTATTCTTCTCAGCGACTAGCTTTCCGGACATGGCATCGACAATGTCAAATTCCGGCTTTTGACCTTCCCAATCCTCACTCCGAAAATCTGTAATCCATTCGTCGCTATCGGCATCAGCCTCGGTATATACATTCGGCTTACCGTAAAACTTTTCTAACATTAGTTCTACGACATCATGCCGTAAACCGTTTTTCTTTCTGTCGTTTACTTCTTCTTCTAAAGTCGCCATTAGAAGCACTGTAGCCGGGAGTTTTCGTTTACGATCAATACGTACCTGCAAAATGTCTTTCGGATCGAACTCGAAATCTAGCCAAGAGCCACGATAGGGAATAATCCTCGCTCGGAACAGGAGTTTTCCCGAGGAATGGGATTTACCTTGGTCGTGATCAAAAAACACACCAGGACTTCGATGCATTTGCGAAACGATTACGCGCTCTGTTCCATTGACAACGAAAGTCCCCTTCTCTGTCATAAGGGGGATATCCCCCATATGGACTTCTTGTTCTTTGATTTCTCTCATTGCTCCGCGCAGTCGGACACCATTTTCATCGACTTCGTCACCCTCGTCAAACACCGAAAGCTGTAGCCTAATTTTTAATGGCGCTCCATACGTGAGATCACGTTGCATGCACTCCTGCACGTCATACTTAGGTTCTTCAAACTTGTAAGAAACATATTCCAGCTCAGCACGATTCTGGAAATCCTTAATCGGGAATACCGACCTGAAAACCCCCTCTAGACCCTCATCAATGATCCTCGAGTCAGGGGCCGCATCAATTTGTAGGAAATTCTCGTAAGAGGCTTGCTGAATTCTGATCAGATTCGGCATTTCCAACGCAGAGGTTGTGCCACGACCAAAGGATTTTCGGATGCGTTTCTTTTCTGTAAAAGAAAGAGCCATGTAGGTCTCCGTAAAGAACTATAAACTCCCTTATGAAGGAGTTACCAAATAAATGCACACAAGCGGCAAGCCGGAATTCCGACTCGCCGCAAATTTTTATAAATGTTTTAGAACACGCAAAACGCGTTCGCACCTCACAAGATTGCTGGCACTATTTGATTTCAACAGTTGCCCCAGCGTCCTCAAACTTTTTCTTGATCTCCTCCGCCTCGGCTTTGTTTACACCCTCCTTGACCGGCTTCGGTGCACTCTCTACCAACTCTTTAGCCTCTTTTAACCCTAGGCCGGCCACTATTTCGCGTACGACTTTAATGACGCCTATTTTCTTTTCACCAGCACTCATGAGAACTACATCAAATTCTGTCTTCTCCTCGGCTGGTTCGTCGCCGCCCTCAGCCCCGCCGGCAGCGGCAACACCCGCCACAGCAATTGGCGCGGCAGCTGAAACGCCCCACTTCTCTTCAAGCAGTTTTGCGAGCTCTGCCGCTTCAAGAACCGTCAACGATGAAAGATCATCAGCAATTTGTTCTATCTTTGACATGTTTTTTACATTCCTTAGTTTTAAACAAAAACAAACAATTAACCCCGCAATAACTTGCGAGACCCTTACCCTTTATGCGGCCTGTTTCTCCGCATAAGCGTTCATAACCCGAGCCAGTTGCCCGGCGGGTGCTTGAATCACACCAGCTACCTTCGTTGCAGGTGCCTGAATGACACCAATAAGCTTACCGCGCAACTCATCTAGCGATGGTAGTTTCGCTAGCGAAGTTACAGCTTCTGCATCCAGAGTCGCTTGACCCATAATTGCGCCAATAACAACAAGATTCTCGTTGGTTTTGGCAAAATTCCAAACTGCTTTGGCCGCACTGACAGGATCAATCGAGTATGCGATAGCAACAGGACCGCGAAAAAGGTCACTGGCATCCGCGCCGCCAAATCCATCTAATGCAAGTTTAGCCAAACGATTTTTTACAACCTTTAATGTCCCTCCACCTTCTCCAAGCTTCGAGCGCAGTGTGGTCATGTCGGCAACGTTCAAACCAGCGTAATGGGTCACGACCACCACGCCTGCCTGACCAAACACTTCTTTGAGTGCCTGCACCGCAGCGATTTTACCCGCTCGATTCATCACGGTTCCCCAAAAATGACTTTTCAAAAGCCCAATCAAACAAAACTTAGTTCCGCCAAAATAACGACCGCCAACAACCCTAAATAATAAGCGCATCTAGGGCCTTAACCGACCGAAGGACGGAAACAATAGCCATCCACCGTGTATTGTCATTAACCCGTCTAACACAGGAATTACGCGCCAAAATTTTGGCGCTGACCTATGATCTTTGACAGAAAAAACGGAAGCCCACCTACTCCCGACTGAGACGCATATTACTTGTAAACCGAAATAATGCAAGAAAAACTTTTTTACAAGTTGGTTTTTCTTAAACTCAACTTACTCTATGAAATATAGCCTGTCCAAGATTTCAACTTGACGAAATCGCCGACGAGTTTTCCACCGTAACGCCCGGCCCCATTGTTGAACTTAACGATATTTTCTTTACGTAAGTGCCTTTTGCTCCGGAAGGTTTTGCTTTCACAACAGCGTCAACGAAAGCTTTTACGTTGGCAGCTATTTGATCTTCCGTGAAGCTCGCTTTTCCAATACCGGCGTGAATGATTCCCGCCTTCTCTACTCTGAACTCAACAGCTCCACCCTTAGAATCCTCTACGGCTTTTCCAATGTTCGGTGTAACGGTTCCAACTTTTGGATTAGGCATTAACCCTCGAGGGCCTAATACCTTTCCTAACCGTCCGACCAGAGCCATCATGTCGGGTGAAGCAATCACGCGATCAAACTCCATAAACCCGCCTTGGATTTTCTCCATTAAGTCTTCCGCACCGACAATGTCTGCTCCAGAGGCTTTCGCTTCATCCGCTTTCGTATCACGAGCAAATACCGCCACTCGAATAGTCTTTCCTGTTCCCGACGGCAAATTGACAACACCGCGAACCATCTGATCGGCATACTTAGGATCGACTCCTAAGTTCATTGCGATCTCTATCGTCTCGTCAAATTTCGCAGTCGCTCGCGCCTTCACAGTTTTGACAGCTTCATCAACTGTCAAAGCTATTTCTTTGTTTAGTCCTTCGCGGACTGCTCGCGTTCGTTTTCCTATTTTGGCCATCAGTCTTACTCCACCACTTCCAATCCCATAGAGCGAGCAGAACCAGCTATAATTCTTGCTCCGGCTTCAATATCATTAGCGTTGAGGTCAGGCATTTTTTGTTCCGCAATTTCTCGGCACTGCGCCATCGTCACCTTGCCTGCGGTCTCATATCCTGGCTTGTTCGCACCTGCCTTCAGGTTTGCGGCTTTTTTCAAAAGCACACTCGCTGGAGGGGTTTTAATAACGAAAGTAAAAGACTTATCTTGATAGTAGCTAATGATTACAGGGAGAGGTAAGCCCTTCTCCATATCCTGTGTTTTCGCATTAAAAGCTTTACAGAATTCCATTATGTTGATTCCGCGTTGTCCCAATGCTGGGCCAATTGGCGGGGCGGGTGCTGCGGCACCTGCTGGAACCTGAAGTTTTATCTGCCCGAGCAGTTTTTTGGCCATACTGTCCTCACAGCGTAAATAAACGTTCGGTGGTCTTTCGATCCGAACAGCGTGATTTGAGGGACGCGGTCAGATTTGGCTAATCTCCCGCGAGTCTGCATCTTATGCGTCAAATTAAAAAATTAGTCAAGCAAACCTAAAGATAGCTATTAAGACCGACTACGAACTTATCAGTCCTTCAAGCGCGAAATCGAGCCCCCCCCCCCATTTATGCTAAGAAAAAAAGCTTTGTCATTTTGGTGATTTGAAGCAACTACGCTGCAACAGCAGCCATATTTAGGTACTGTTCCCTATAGGCACTTGATCGCTGAATGGCTTCCTCTATCGCTTGCCTTTCAGAGGCATCTAACAATGCTTCAAATAATCGTTCAAAGTGGCCTCGCATAGCTAAACGAGCCGCAATAGAATCTTTTGAAACTAGAGCTTCCAATATCGTCGTGTGTTCTTTCACTCGATGCGTAGGATCTTCCACACAAACCGCTTGGTAAACCTTGCGAACAGATTCAATTTCTGTTCGCATCCTCCATAGGTTTTTCAAAAAATACACGTTTGCAACGTTCCCTGTTGCTTTCGCTATCTGAAAGTGGAAATCCTTATCGGCTTTCTCCCCGTCTAAAGAATTGCCCGGTGACATCGCCATACGTTCGATTGTTTTTCGTAATTCATCTAGTTGAGCTTGAGTAATTCTAGTTGCCGCTAATGCAGCACATTCTGGTTCAAATAGCAGCCTGGTCTGGGTAAGTTCAAACGGTGTCACGTTTGTTGGGATCAGGCCTTTAGATTCGGAATCATCGGTTACGTAAACACCTGAACCCGCACGAATTTCGAGTTTTCCCAACGACTCAAGTGATATCTGCGCTTCTCTAATAACAACGCGGCTTACACCATATTTTTCCGATAAGGCTCTTTCACCTGGCAACTTCGTTCCCGGCAGGTAAACCCCCGAATTCATCAAGTCCAGAATAGCCTGAGCGACCTTGTGATACAGCCTATTGCGTGCCATCTAAACCTTAACCTCATTAGCAAAGTTGAAGAGAAAGTAAAACTGTTGTTCTGAGAAACTAGAAAGAACAAGTTATTCCAGAGTTCAAATTGCGCGTTGAACAGAGGCGATTCATTAACACTATCTTCAATCCCCAAACAGATCTCTATTGGCGCGATGATTTCATAAAGCGCTCAGCAAGTTCTCTTGGCCGAACGCTTACACCAAAAATAATTCTACGATCCGTAAGACCTTGGAAACAAAGCAATCCGTCGTCACTAATACAAAATTGGTTTGCGTCTTGGCGAGTTAGATTAATACCTTCAAGCCCGACCGTCACATACTCATTTATGGCATAACTTACGCTGCCGTTTAACTGTCCACGATCATCATTCACTAGAGGAAGACCAAAGAAAAATCTTTCATCGTTAAGATAATCAGAACGCCACGTATATCTAAGCCGAGCATTGACTCCGTATTTGTCATAGTAGACCGTTGTATTGAAGGAGTAGTTCGAAAGATTCAACAGTTTGGCGCTATCCAAAATATCAGGACACGTTAGCGGCTGATTATCACAATTTTGTGTCCCGGTAAAACCTGCTATTTCACGAGAGTAAACAATTTGATCAATGATATCGCGAGGGCCGTTCACTTCACGATAGGCTTTAACATCCCCTCCAGCCTGCTGGTAGGTGAAATTTCCAATGAATCCAAATCCTGAAATCCAATCCATATCTTCACTATTCTCAAAACGGGTAAGATCATGAGCAAAAGCGATTTCGAAACCAGTCTGCGTGGTTTCCCCGTCGGCATTAAATACGGAACGGAAGGGGACACAAATCCCGGTACCCGAAATTTGGTTGTTGATATTGCGATTAGCAATCGGGTTGAATATTCCGCCCTGTTCGCAAGGAGGCGTTATATCAATGTTCAGGTTGCCGTTAGCGTCAAAATTTGGTGCAGGATCTTGCTGTGAGCCGACAAATAGATCAGACCGTATTTTGTGAAATACGCCAAAACTCGCTAGGCTACTCGGAGAAAAATAGTATTCACCTGACAAATCAATTGACCAAACTGACTCGGGATTTAATTCGGGGTTTCCTGCAGAAACGACGGCATTCGGACTTGATTCAAACGTTACGGAAGTCGTCATATCACTAAAGTTTGGTCTACGAATATCACGTGAAATGCTACCTCTTATATAAAGGTCATCATCCAACTCCATGATCATATTCAATCGCGGCATTAGAAAGTTATATGAATTGTCTTTTTCGATTGGGACATTCGTTGTCGTACCACCCACGGTTCTCCTTGAGATAGCACTAGACGTTAAATCAGATTGCACCCAGCGGAAGCCAGCGTTACCTCGGATTGGAGCATTAAAGCGGTTCTCCAGATCAAAATTTACCTGCCCATAAAGTGCAATCGTAGACTCTTCAATCTTAAAATATGCCGTTTGTGATGTGGTAGGCTCTACAATTAGAGGGATATTCACGTTATTCGCTGTATTGCTTGCTGTGATAGCATCGTTAAAGGCTTTGAATATCCTTGCCGGATTGTTAAATGCTAATTCGCCATCGACTATCAAATAATCCCTCACATAGAGTTTCCTGTCGTCAGCGGCATTGAAATTATCTGGCCCACGTTTTAGGACGCCATCAAACAAATCCGCGGTTGGCCTTCCCCAGCGACTGCTAGCACTTGTAAAATTTGTGCTTCGCCGTGCACTATTGTAGGTCGCTGAATTCTTATTCCACCTGAATCCTGCATCAACAGAGGTCACAAAAGGCACGGATTCCACGTTCTCGTATGTGGCATCAAACCTTAATGCTTGTTCCTCGTTATCCTGCGAATTGGAGCCTTGTGTCAGTTTGCGCAATTCGTAGTTTTCAGGATCCAACATCATCGCCGTTGTAGGCGAAGTTCGATGTCCTGTTAATATTCCAAACGATAGAGTGTCACCACTTAAATCAAATTCGACGGGAACACCATTATCTAACGATCGCCCCCGTTCAGGTTGAAGTGAATTTGGATTAATAAAATCTAGATCGGTAGAAAAATTGGGAGTTGTCGATTCTGACTTGGATATAGAAAACTCCCCTTGCGCAATCCAACCCTCCTTTTCCCATCTACCGCCGATGGCAATAACAGAACTATCGGTAACACGGGCTCCAGTATTACTTGATGTGCGTAAATTAGGATTCAAACTGCCTGTAGTATTTGTCCCCGGAAAGAGTTTCCCTTTCAAAGCGGCCTGAATACGACCGAGATTCATCTCTCCGGTTGGCGTATCAACTGTTCCTAGATTGATCCATTCGAAGTGAGTATTTTCGGTAGTTGTAACAACGTTCGAGTCCGACACGCCAGAAAATTGAACTCTTGCAGTTTGCTGTGCGCGTTCTTGATTGTTGATAGTCATATCAAAGTATACGCGGGTGTTTTCGTCTGGTTCCCACTCAGCAGTTGTAGAAAAGTTAAATGTTTCGTATTCGAAGTTCACTAACTCTTGATCAAAAAACTGAATTCTGAGGAAAGGAAAGGTTTCCTTACTGCCTAGAGTGCTATTAGGAGTAACTATTCCATCTCGGTCTGTTCGCGGCTCAAATGAAGCAACATCTTGCTGAGCGAAACTACCACTGAACACCAACCCAACTTTTCCGTTGGGGGTATCCCAATTGTATCCACCTGTTCCTGAGAATCTGGGTAAGGTTTCTCCTGCAAGGTCACTGTTCTCCATTTGGATTCGAACAGATGCCAGAGGTTCATTCAAATCCAAAGGCCGGATGGTTCGTAGATTGATTGTGCCTCCAACCGATCCTTCAATTGTTTTCGCCGTCGGCGCTTTAATGACCTCAACAGAACCAATCAACGCGGCAGGCAAGTCCTCAAAACTAATACCAGACCGGCCAGTTCCCGAACCGACAGTAGAAACTCCGTTGATTTCAACTCTATTTGAATCGGTTCCTCTTATCTGGACGCCGGAACCTACGCCCGCTCGGCGCGTGATCTGAATGCCTGTCACATTCTCTAACACCTCTGCCAAGTTCTGGTCGGGAAGTTTTCCGATATCTTCGGCCTTAATAACTTCAACAAGGCTGTTGGCATTTCGTTTTTCAGCAATAGCACTTTGCAATGCCTGCCTAATGCCAGTGACGACGACAGTTGCTTGGCGAAGTTCATTTTCTGCTTCGACTTCCGCCTCTGCTTCAGAAACCTGTTCCTGCGCATTTGCAACTAGACCAAAAGGTAATACCGCGCTAGCCAACAACGCAATGCGCCAATCTCTGGACGATCTATTAGACGTTTTAAGGAAACTCATAATGAAATCTTTCATGATGATAATGGGTGAATCCCGATACGATGAATCGAAGATTAGACAATTAAATTATACCACATAGTATACCAATTTGCAAAAACAACTCAGCAAAACTTTTATGCCACTCATATAAAAAAGCGGAAATGTCGCACTCAATCGACAAATTTTTCAACAGTTTTCGATATTTGCGGGTTGATTGCATCGACATCTGAAGGCTCTTAAAAAGATTACTTTATACCAATTTGGTCTAATCTATTGGCATAATAACTTTCTTTGCCAATTTAGATGATCCAACTTCTGAGTTCGATAATTGGGATTATGTCCAGAATTTCTCGTACCAATTTCACCAGCCAGTGTTTCTGCTAGTCCCCAGATTCGGGTAAAGGGTAAACAACTGGTTTTCAACTGCCCGTTTGGAGCATCAATGCGTTAGATGCGTACAACGATGTGTTCTATCGTCCCCCCGTTCAGACTTTAGCTCATACCTATTTGGTCTCAGTCCAAACGACACTTAGCTAATTGGCGGAGAGGAAGGGATTCGAACCCTCGAAGCGCGTTAACGCTTTCACCCTTAGCAGGGGTGCGCCTTCAACCACTCGGCCACCTCTCCAAGAAAAAACCTCCATATTCCGCTATTTTGCTTTTACGACGAAACTTGAACCCGTTAGAGTCTATGCAGTTGTCTAGACAACCTCTAAAGGGTTCCGAACTCTCTTGAGAATACCCCGTAGTTTCCTGCGAGTCACCCACAATCAATACTCCCAACGAACTAACACGGGATTTTATTTGGGCGATTATATAGTTGTCTAAACGACGGTCATACAGTTCCGAGCTCTCTTGAGACCACCCCGCAGTTTCCTGCGAGTCACACTCAATTATTCTTCCCCAACGAACTACCACGGGATTTTATCGCCGCCCGCGCCTGCAAAGCAGGATTGGCCTAACATATATAGGCTAGCGCTAAAAGTTTTTCAAGCGTTTAGTCAGATATATAATCGCCTTTATTTGCACCCGTGCCTGCACAACAGGGTTGGTATGTTATAGATATTAGGAGTGAACAGACATTTTTGCAAGTGTCTAGGCTAATATATAATCTTCGATTAATTCAATAATTTTGTGGTAATTTGGTGACGCTTTGTGTATTTTACGAATTCAATGTGAGAATATAATTGTGAAATCTCTACGATTTTTCTTGCCATGCCCGCCTAAATTGTATAAGAATCGGGTAACCATAGATGGAATATTGCAATGTTTCACTTCCTTATAGCACTTAGAAACCTCGTCATTCTAGCAGTGTTGGCTTGGTTGGGTATTGACGCGTCTGATGACCGCAAGGAATCAGATAAGGAGTCTCCCAGCTCTGCATTGTCTCAAATCATACGCCCAATTGGATTCTAGCGCTAACGGCGTACTTAAAGAATCTTAATTGATTTTCGTGTATCGTTTAATTCCCTTCATTCTATAGAGGTAGCAAAATGGCTAAAACAAAAGGCGCTCCAGAAAAAGAGGTAAAAGAAACAGTTAAAGGCGTTTCTGAGGAGATGGTTGCGGAACTTATGAGTGGAGATAGTCCGCCGCCTAAAGCTGCAACTAAAAGTCCGGCCAATGCTCAAGCAGCAAAAAAACCAGCTGCTAAACCGGCTTCATCAGCTTCGTCTGCTTCATCAGCTTCGTCAGCTTCACCAGCGAAACCAGCAACACCTCCTAGTCCCAAACCTGAACAAAAGGTAGAAGCTTTTGTAAGTCGAACAGATGTCGATCATAAACTACACGAAGCTCTGACAGCAGGCAGATCGTCTCCGTTAGTTGCATTAGTGATCGCACTCTTGTTTTGGTTCGCGTGCGGATTTTATGCATTCTTTGAATGGGGAATAGATGGTTTCGCCGATCCAGAGAATAGGCATTATGTTGTTGCTGGTTCAATATTTGTCTTGGTCGTAGGACTTATAATTATAATGGCCGGATTTATGGCACGTGGATCAACACGAGCCGCAAGAGCTAACGCACTTGTCCTCCAAGCTGGAGTGAGTTTGCTTCGACCGTCTCAGAATGTCACGAGTGAAATCAAAACATTCTCCGATGAAATTGCGACAGGAACGACTAATGTTAATAAAGTCGCTGTGACCGCCATCGAGTCAATGAAAGTGCTTTCGGCAAATATTGAAGTCGAGCGGGTTAAATTGGAGACTGTCGCAACAAATGCGGCCAAAGATGCCAACTCTCTCGTTGAAAAAATCGAGAGTGAACGCGCAAAAATGGAACAGTTATCGCAGGACATTAACAATCAGTCTCAAACGATCGTAAACTCCATTCCAAAGCAATCTGAAGTAATGAAAGATGCTATCAGTCAAGCGCAAGCAGAAATGTCTCAGGTAGACGATGCTCTTGAACGCCGCGTCCAGATGATGGAAAAAGTTGGCGAGACGTTAGGCGGCAAGCTTGTCGAATTAGAGGAACTCACCAAAGATTCGACTTCTAGAGTGGAACAAGTCGTTGCTATGGCGACCGAGTTAGAAAAGCAGCTCAGCACAGTGCAGAAAGATATTAAAGAAGCTGGAGAGTACAGCAAGTCTGCAGCGGAAGTTGCTGGCTTAACGGGTGCAGCGTTGAAAAATGCGGTGGCCACAGCCATTGATAGTGCTAAGGTCGCCTCCGTTGATATTTACGCTAGAACTCGAACGGCTTCAGAGGAGATGGCGCGGGCATTAGCGGATTTACGGATGCAAAGCGAAAACACTCTAGCCGCTCTCCGTTCAACCGGTGTTGCTGCTCGGTCTGAAACGGATGTCGCGGAGAAGCGATTGATGTCTGTTGCACATGTAATAGAACGTGCGACAAACGTTGTTATTTCGGGTCTAGAAGAAGCTACTAAATTAGAATCGTCACCGATACAACCTACAAGTGCCACGGATGCGACTACTGTATCTCAAGTTGAAGAAAGTGCAGATACTGAACAAGCGTCTGAACCAGTAGCTAAAGCAGAAGAAGCACCCGAATCAGAAAAAGCTAACGATGGAGAACAAGCAACAGTAGCCAGTGATGGTGAAGACTCTAGCTCCACCAAAGACATCACCGACATAGTTGCGGAAGCTGCTAGCGGGGGAGAAGCTGCTGAATCTGGCGAAGAGCAAGTTGTCGATCGGGAGCAACTCGCTAGTCAGTTCATCGAAAGACTTCAAGATTCCGGCATACAGCTATCAGAGATTATTGTTCCGAGACACAAAAAGAAAATCTCCGGTGCTGCGCGAAAAGGCGACAAAGAGCGTAGGCAAGCCACTAAATCGGTTGCAGGTCGAGATATAGATCGTATTGTAAAACGATTTAAGTCGGATGCTGATCTTCGAAAAATGGCAGAAGATTTTGTGGCTGCAGAGAAAGATGATGCCCTCACAGCTCTTGCCAATACGGCCAAGTCAGCAAACAATGCAAGTCCTAGATTAACTGCATTCTTGCTTGCCGATATGGCATTGACGAAATAAGCATAAAAGAATCGCACTCTGGACGGAACAAGATCATCGTCTAGAGCAAGTTTCTAATTTCATAGACTCCCATGCAGTACAGAGGCGCTGTGTGTATGGGGTATGTTTAAGCATCTGAACCCCTCCTTATCGTCCGAATACTGAAGGGCGATAATCAAAACTCACTAAAAAGTTTGGCGTGGCAGGTTTTCTTTGAGATGATTAGCCTAGAAACATTCATTAAAGAAAAAGCTAAATCGCTTGGTTTCGAAGAATGTCGAATTACAAACACTAACAAAGAGTGGAAAGCAGGAGATAGATTAGCAGACTTTGTTTCAAACAGGTTCCATGGAGAGATGACTTGGATGGAAACAACTCTCGAAAGAAGACAACATCCTACCAAAATGTGGCCAGGAACTAATTCGGCGATAGTCGTTGGAATGAATTACAATCCCGTATCCGACCCTATCAAAGATTTAGAAGCGAAAACTAAAGGAAATATTTCAGTTTATGCTAAAGGCGATGATTACCACGACGTAATTAAGAAGAAACTTAAAATCCTTGCTACGGAATTCGCGAACAAATCAAAGAACGAAGTTAAAGTCTTTGTCGACACTGCACCTCTTATGGAGAAACCGCTTGCCGAAAGAGCCGGCGTTGGTTGGCAGGGAAAACATACAAATCTCGTTAGCAGGAAGTACGGTTCTTGGTTATTTCTAGGCATTATACTGACTGGTGCTGAGTTGAAACCAGATGAAAGCGAGAGAGATAATTGCGGTTCCTGCAAAGCGTGTATAGATATTTGTCCTACCGAAGCGATCATCGCTCCTTACAAAATCGATGCTCGTCGATGCATCTCATACCTTACGATTGAACACAAAGATATAATCCCTTTCGAGTTTCGTAAGCTTATCGGTAATCGAATTTATGGCTGTGACGACTGTCTGGCAGTTTGTCCTTGGAACAAGTTTGCAAAAGATTCCCATGAAACAAAGTTAAAAGCGCGTAAGGAAAATGAGTTACCGGATTTAGTGGACCTATTGTCCTTGACCGACGAGCAATTCAGGAAACGTTTTAGAAAATCTCCTATCAAAAGAATTGGCCGTAACCAGTTTCTACGAAATGTCTTGATAGCGATAGGAAACTCACAGAGATCAGAGTTTGCAGCTAAATATGTAGTTCCTCGACTAGATGAAGAAGATCCTGTTGTACGAGGAACTGCCATATGGGCCCTATCACAACTTGATCCTATATTATTCCAACAAGAAAGAAAAAACAGATTTGAAAACGAAAAAGTTGACGAAGTTCAGTTAGAATGGTTACAACCTAGTAAACGAAAATGAATATATCTGATAAATCACAACTTTATGAAAACTACTGAGCTTTTTACAGTTTAGTTTAAAAATATTGAATGACTTGTAAATGGTTTAGTCTTCGTTAGCTTTTCTAATTGCTTCCCGAATATCACCACGTAGAACGAGAATATCAATATTCTCTTGATCCATTAAATGGGCTTTTTCTATATCTACTAAAGCGGAATCGAGAGATCTAAGGCCAAGTCGAGCTCTGGCCCGCATCATCAACGCTTCTGAATCGTCTGGGTTTATTTCAAGCGCTCGAATTAAATCTTCTTCCGCTGCTCGCCATTTACGTTGTGCTAATCTCGAACTTGCCCGATCTTTGTGCAGTTCTTTGTCACCAGATCTCATCTTAATCGCACTATCAAAAACTGTTTCCGCATTTTTAGGAATTCCAGCAACTAACCAGGCATTTCCTGCCCGCACGAGGTATTTGACTCGATCATCTATGCTCCCTCCATCCCTATCTTTAGAAAGTTTTTCTAGTCTGTGGGCTCCTTCAATCGAATAACCTAATGCGAGCATAGCCATTGCAACGCAATACCTTGCCTGTGGTCTACTTCCTGCTCCTTGCCATGCTAAACCATCTTCGTACGCTTCTTCGGGAGAATGCTCTATCTTCTCTATGCATGCTTTAAGACGTTCTTTCTCCTCTCGCGCAATTTCTTCAATCACGCTTGGAGGTCCGGCTATTGCACGAGCGACAACAAGAATCGCTAGAAAGATACTTATAGCGGTGGATTTCAAGAGTCTATTCCTTTGGTATAGATATTGGGACACGTACGAAATTTTCAACTTCTATCAACGGATCACAGATGAACACTTTATTCGCTTTTGGTTTGGGATACTCCGCAAATGCTCTAGCCCGCAATCTTATCAAAGAGAATTGGCAAGTTTATGGCACTAGTCGAACCAAAACAGGCGCAGCGAAGATTTCAGAGCAAGGGTTTCGCGGTATTGTGTTTGAAGATTTATGCGCAAGAGACATTCCCTCTAGGGCCCATTGGTTAATCTCAGTTCCACCAGATCAAAGGGGCTGTCCTGTTGCGCGTAAGTTTGCAAATATTAGTGTAGACGCTTCGTCAGTTACATATCTGTCCACAACAGGCGTTTACGGAGATCTAGATGGCGGTTGGGCTTTCGAATGGACTCAGGTTAATCCTCGGAGACCCCGTTCGGTTTTACGCGTGAAGGCTGAGAATCAGTGGTTGGAACAGCGCGGTGGCGTTACAGTCGTTCGACTTCCTGGTATTTACGGTCCAAATCGTAGCTCCCTCGATCGCATTAGGCAAGGCACTGCCAAACGGATAGATAAACCGAGGCAAGTCTTCAGTCGCATTCACGTCAATGACCTCGCGACGGGTTTACAAGCTATTCTTAAAACTCCAACATCCGAAGGGGTTATGCACCTGACGGATGATCAACCTGCATCGCAATCTGATGTCATCGCATACACCGCCGAACTATTGGGAGTTGAGGCTCCGCACTTGCAACCCTTTGAACAAGCAGACCTTAGCCCAATGGCGAGAGAGTTTTACTCCGAATCCAAGCGCGTATCGAATGCTCGCGCCAAATCCCTACTTGGATGGAGACCGCAGTATCCGAGTTTCCGTGAAGGAATAGCGGCACTCGTACGGTTAGAATCAATGTGCAAACTTAGCAGTTAACCAAACTACTTGAGACCAGAATCGAATCGAACTAGGTAGATATGGGCCTAATTCACAGGATTTTTTGACTCGTTTGAGCCCAACTCTATATCGTTCAGTGTTTCCGATTAGCCCGCTAAACTCAGGGAGCTAGCGATACGTTGATTACCACAACATCATTTCCAACAAGAAAACCGAATGCGCAAAGTTACACAAGAATCAGGTGAATTCATGTGTAATATGGAGCGATTGGTTCAACTAGGTTCTGCGACCAACTCTAAGGTCTAGACCAACTGACATTCCCGCATTTTTCACCAGCGAGACGTGCCGAAATTCGGGTATTTACTAGCTAACTTACATCTCGCAGTAGGAGCAATCGCGGGCATGAGAAATGGAGCGAATGGCGTGGCACAGATGCCCGGGCTATTGACACCTAGTAAAGCTTACAAGCCCTTCAGGTACGACTGGGCGTATGACCTGTGGAAGCGCCAGCAACAGGTACATTGGATGCCTGAAGAAGTTCCGCTCGGGGAGGATTGTAAAGACTGGGCTGTAAACATCACGGAAGGAGAACGAAATCTTTTGTCCCAGATCTTCCGATTCTTCACCCAATCCGATGTCGAAGTCGGCGCGAACTATATGGAACACTATATGCCGCTCTTCAAGCCGACGGAGGTTTCGATGATGTTGGCGGCGTTCTCAAATATGGAAACTATACACATCGCCGCGTACGCCCTACTTCTAGAGACGATCGGAATGCCTGATTCGGAGTTTTCCGCGTTTATGGAATACGAAGAAATGGCGGCAAAACACGACTATCTGGGCCAGTTTGGCACTGACACTTATGAAGACATCGCTACTTCTATGGCGGTATTCGGAGCATTCACAGAAGGATTACAGCTTTTTGCCTCATTTGCGATGTTGATGAACTTCCCTCGGTTCAACAAGATGAAGGGGATGGGGCAGATTGTTTCATGGTCGGTTAGAGATGAAAGTTTGCACTGTGAGGGCATGATCAAGTTATTCCACACATTCTGCGAAGAAACACAAATAATGACTGATCAGCTTGGAGATCGAATCACAGAATGTTGTGAAACCGTTATAAAACTCGAAGATAAGTTTATTGATTTAGCTTTTGAAGCAGGTGAAGTTGAAGGAATGACAGCAAAAGATATAAAACAGTATATTCGATATATCGCAGACTGGCGATTAACCCAACTTAAATTAAATCCTATTTACGGAATTAAAAAACATCCTCTCCCATGGCTCACGGAAATACTGAACGGAGTAGAACACGCTAACTTTTTTGAAGCCCGTGCAACCGAATACTCTAAAGCAGCAACTCGTGGCGATTGGCATGGTGATTCAGGAGTTTGGAAACAATTTGATGTAATAAGAAAAAATGAAACGGAAAGTCCTACTCTGGTTTCTGCTAAATAACTTTTTTCCAATTGTGCTGTCTAATATGAATTTAACTCTAACCAATTTCATGGAAGAAATACGAAAATACTTTTATCTTTATTAGAATTTTGGTATACTATTAACAAATGTCTACTGAACACCATTTTAACCGCTATCAACAAGGTGCTTATGAGAGAATCAAGCATTGGGTTGACAATGGTGCGACTCAAGTCTTTCGTTTAAAAGGTGCATACGGTTCGGGAAAACTGCTTATCGCAAAATCATTAATCGAGTACATGATTCGAAACAACCATAAGGTAATCCTACTTGCTCCAGATGCAGAAACCGCATTGTCTCTTAATGAAAGTGGGATTAGTAATGTCACTAGTATTTATAGTTGGCTATACGACGAGAAGCCATATCTTGATAAAAACCGCCTAATCTATCCGATCGCTCGTGAATCCGTCAACTATGAAACAGACATTATAATAATTCTAGAAGCTCATTTACTCAGTGACAGTAAATTTTATTCGGAAGAAATGCGGTTTGGTTCCGGTAAGATTATAACAGATTTCATAGATTCTTTTCGCGATGGAACTTTTGAATACAAAATTTACCGAAAAAAAATTGAATCTAACTTTCATTTTCCTAAACTTATAGTGATTGGTGACCCCTATCAGCAAACGCGAGGTGACCAAACAGAGAGTTTGATAAATAGTGAACTTTTTAAAGAAAATATTATACATGTAACCAACTATGAGATCAAAACTTTGATTACCACTAAAACCGAAAAAGAAGTGTTCGATTTCCAAAGCCTACTAATAAACCAAATTTGCGACAAAACGTTTACTGAATTACCTTCGACTGATCCTAATAATAATAGAATTACCGCTGGTAAAGTAGATTGTAAAATAGTTGCAAGAGAAGTTTCGGAGTACCCACAAAAAGCAGTTTACTTGACCTCAACGAACAGTGATGTTCAAGAATTCAATAGGTATGTTCGAAACATAAGATTCTCTGGCTCTGAATCAGAAGCTCTAGTAGCAGGAGATATCGTTGAGTTACGAAATAAAACCATTGATCTAGATAAGGCTAACGATGATTCTTCCGACGACGATTGGATTGATTCGGGCGAGGTCGTACAAGTAGTTGAAACTTATGGGGTAGTGCATCGAGAACCTAACTTAACATTCGAAAATAGAAAAAATGAATTTTTTTCGATAGCTGCGGCAAGAATTAGATACTCTAAAGGAGAAGGATCAATTTACTATATACCAGAATTTTTAACCTATGAAAAACCAGAACTATCGGAATCTCAAGCTATTGCATTGCACAACCTTGCCGAAGTCGAATCACATGAGAAAGTAAATCAGCTGAACGATGAAATCATAGAAGCTAAACAACTTGATATAGAGGAAATACGAAGTACTGCTTATCGGCGAAGCAAGTTTAACAATGCAGGACGACTAAGATATGCCTATGCTCTTACAGTACATCGTGCTCAGTCCTTCGGACGGCGACTACCAAAAGTATACTTGGACGGCAGTTCTGCACATGATACATCGAATCCGGCATCCGAAAGCTACTTTCGTAGGTTATACTCCGTCACAACCCTTGATACAAACAAATTAGTTATTCACCCCTATCCAGAGCTCACTCCATTATCTAAGGCAAAATGGGAACTCAATGAATGTCAAATTTCTCCTATTCGTAAAGACAATAGATTTCACTTTGACCAATCCCGCGTATTGTCTGGGGACGAAAAAGAAACTTTGACTAAGAACGGGTTCAGCACTCTAGAGCCAATGCTTGGTATCGCCTATATAACAATGTTAGAAACTATCGAAGAGTCTAAGTGGGAAATACTTGATGTTAAGCATCATAAGTATCTTGAACGTTATCTTTTTTCATGTGCAGACGGACAAGTAAGAGTAGATTTCAACTATAATAAGAATTTCTTATTTAAGATCGGAAATACAAAAGTCGAAACTGGAGAAATTTCTATTGCCTCCGAATTAAAATTTTTGTTTCATACAGAGCATAATTTTTGTTCTCAAAGTGTAGAATCTGCTGTTGAACTTTTTGAGCAACACATAAACAAGACTAGTTGGAATCTAACCTCCGTTCAGGAACACCAATATAGTGCCATACTGACGGTAGAGGCGAAAGTAGGATCCGCTCGGTTGCTATTGGATATACCAGAAACATCGATCAATAAGAAGGGAGTGATTAGTCGTGTTAAGCTTCTCCAAGTAGACGACCGCGACGTTTTATCTCATTTTAGTAAGGATTTTTGTAATGGATGAACATATTTCTCAGACAGTAGGTCGTCTACGAAAATCTGGTAATTTACAAGAGGCGTGGGATATTGCTTGCCCAGCGATCGAAAAGTCGCCCGATGACAAGTATCTCCAGAGAGCTTTTTACTGGTTATGTTATGACCATTTAAAAGAGATTCTGTCTCTAATTAGGGCAAAACAAGATGAAGCGGAAAATGAGCTCAATCTTGGTCAACAAGACTTAGAAAAAATAAACTATTTTGTAGATTGGATTGATTGGTTAAACTTTCCGCCTGACGATTTCATCTATCGACCTCTACTATTGATTTTTCAAAAGTACTTACGTTTGACCCCTAGGTTAGTTCTTTTGTTATATAAATACTTTGATCACTTGTTCAAAGAGGAAGACAAGCAGCCGTTTAAGAATGAAAAAGGAGAGTCACCTAGTTTAATGCTTAGATTCACAAGAACGTTAGCGAGATCTTGGATGCAGAACGAAGTACTTAGGTGCATCGAGATTGATGATCTGCTTACACTTTTCGATAGAACACGGTCTGAGGTAGGTGATCAGACTAACCTAGTCTGGCTAAATCATGATAAAGCAAAATGTCTAATTTTCGCAGATAGATTGACGGAGGCCAGAGAGTTTGCAGTTCTCGTACTTAAGAAAAAACAAACTGAATCTTGGGCATGGCATGTTTTAGGCACAACATTCAAAAAAGATGATCTAAACGCATCGCGAATTCTGTTGTCCAAGGCACTATGCCTTTCTAATAAGGATTCTTATGAGTTACCCATATTGAAAGACTTATCTTTAGTACTTGCTGAGCAAGGTATTTTGGACGAAGCGTCAATGTGTATTAGCCGGGCCGTAGAAATTATTAAAAATAACAATTGGAAAGTAAAATCGGACTTGAGAGATATTTTGGAAAAAGATTGGTATGACTCAAAAGTGGATTCTAGTTCGCTTAAACCTATACTAGAAAAACAATCCGTAAAGGCATTGAACTACCTAATTGGTGAAACAACGACTAAAGTAGCGGTAGTTGAGAGCTTGCATAGATCTGCAAAGGGGTTTCAAGTTTTCCTAAACAGAGATCTTAGTATCGCGGTTCGATTAGGAATATTTGAACGAGATAAACTCCCTGAGTTAGGAGAGTATATTCGATTAACAATTGCGAAATCCGACAATTTAGTTGTATCCGCAGAAGCAATCCCTCCCGTGGAGATGAAGGATGTTGAGGTTCAGAAAGGAACCTTAAAAATAATCAATAACAGTTTCGGCTTTATCAACAATACTTTTGTTCCGCCTCACCTAATTCAAACTGGATACGAAGAGCAGATTGTTCGAGTTCTGGCAGTTTATACATTCCACAAGAAGAAAGAACAGTATGGTTGGAAGGCAGTCAAAATTTTGGATGTCAGCGAAAATTCTATTCCGTGATTTTTTAAACAGAAAATTTACTTTATCTTACGAGGTCGTCAATGAAATTCTATAAAGCATATTCGTCCCTGCTACTCGCTACTCTAATCACGTCTTGCATTGATGAAATTATACCTAATTCCGAAGACGCTATCCTAACGCGACAGTTTAACGATGCCTATTATCAGCAAGCGAACTTAGAGGTTAAAAAACGCGCTGATTCGCGAAACTACGATAAAGCCAAGAATGTGATTCTGTTTGTCGGTGATGGAATGGGAATCTCCACCATAACGGCAGCGCGAATTTATGCGGGTCAGAAAAGAGGATTTGATGGAGAAAGTTATAAACTTAACATGGAGACACTCCCATGGTCAGCGCTCTCCAAAACTTACAGCCACGACAGCCAAGTTTCTGACAGCGCTTCCACAGCGACAGCAATGATGTCGGGGATGAAAACTAGATCGAGAGTATTGGGTCTCACATCCGATGCCGCCTTCGGTAATTGTGATAGCGCTGACGAAGCCGGAACAGACACGCTCTTTGAGATTGCTGAACATTTCGGATTATCGACCGGAATAGTATCAACTGCCCGACTGACTCATGCGACACCCGCGGCAACTTATGCGGAGAGTCCGCACCGTGACTGGGAAGATGACTCACAAGTTAAGGGACAATGCGTGGATATAGCCGCCCAATTTGTAGACTGGACACCAGGTGACGGCTTTGAAATAGCGTTAGGCGGTGGTCTAAGGCATTTTCTACCTGAGGGCGAAGGCGGACGAAGAACTGATGGACGCGACCTAACTGAGGAATGGGCATCCGGGTCCAATAATCATTATTTTGTTAATAGTTTAGAAGATTTCAACAGCTTAGATTTTTCTAACGATATCAAAGTGTTGGGGTTGTTTAACGACTCTCACCTAAACTACGAGCTTGACCGAGTTACCCAAAAAATTCAAGAACCTTCTATTGCTGATATGACGACAGCGGCAATCTCCCTTCTATCTCAAAATGACAAAGGATTCTTCCTTTTGGTTGAAGGAGGACGGATAGATCATGGTCATCATGCTGGTAATGCCGTTAGAGCTCTCGAAGACACCGATGCCTTCGATCAAGCAATCGCTGTTGCACTAAGGTTGACCTCACGCGAGGATACTTTGATTATTGTTACCGCTGATCACTCGCACACTCTTACAATTGCCGGCTACCCTCGCAGAAATAATCCGATCCTCGGTAAAGTAGTTTATCCGGGGGGAACACCTGCTAAAGGTCTTGATGGTAAGCCGTATACAGCGTTAGGTTACGCTAACGGGCCAGGGAGTAATTGTACTGTAGACGCTTGCCAACGCACGGATTTATCAGATGTCGATACAGAGTCACCGAACTTTCGCCAACCTGCTTACATTCCGATGGGTTCAGAAACACACGCAGGGGAAGATGTCGCAATATTCGCATCTGGTCCAGGTGCAAACCTCATAAGTGGAGTGATGGAACAGAATGAGATATTTCATGTAATTGGATTCGCCACAGGACTGGTCGCTAGCCAAAAGGTTAGTGACGAAACACCAGAATAATTATTCTCAGTTTATTTTGAATCTGCTCTGTTCCTAGCAATCTGCATATAGTTGACTTGCGTGTCAGTTGATATACGCCAAGAATCGAAAAGCGGGTTGAAGGTGAGGCCAGTCGGCGAGTCAACTTGCAATCCTATTTCCTCAAAGGCCGACCGGATCTCTGAAGGAGTTACTAGTTTTTCATACTGATGGGTTCCTCTAGGTAACCATCTCAGAACATACTCTGCTCCAAGAATCGCAAGTAAATAAGCCTTAGTTGTTCGATTGATTGTAGCAATTATAATCATTCCATTGTCTGCGACAAGAGAACCAGCATTCTTCAAAAATCTATGGGGGTCGTTCACGTGTTCAACTACCTCCAAACACACCACGACATCAAACTTCTTAGCCTCAGTTGCTAGCATTTCCTCAACCGTCGAAACCTGATAATCAATTTCTAAATCAGATCCCTCCAAGTGCGATTTTGCGATCTGGACATTCACCTCCTCTGCATCGATCGCTGTGACTTTTGCCCCTAGTCTCGCTAAAGGTTCAGACACTAATCCACCCCCACACCCAATATCTAAGAATTGCATTCCTTTGAAAGGTTGAACCAACCCTTTCTCAATCAGAAAGTGCGTCTCAATACTCTCGCGAATAAAGCCTAGCCTCACTGGATTGAACTTGTGTAACGGTCGGAACTTGCCCTTCGGATCCCACCATTCTTCGGCCATCGCGGCAAATTTTGCCAGTTCATCATGATCAATGCTCGTCGTAGCATCTTCAATTTTTTGAGTGTGTAATTCACCGTCCATGGTAAAAGGCTTTCAGTTAGAGTAAAGGAAACTTCGTTGACATTACGAATACTCCAGTTTTTAACAGTTTGAAACAAAAACAATTACGGCTCTGTGATGGCTTCTAGCGTACTAAAATTTGGTGGTACCTCAGTCGGTGACCTTAATCGAATAGAAAACGTTGCTGACATAGTCGCCGCACGTCACCGTGCCGGCGAAAATCTTGCCGTAGTTGTTTCCGCTATGGCTGGACAAACAGACAGTCTCGTTGAACTCGTTCATAGTGTAGTTGGAGACGACTTTACTACACATAAGTTTCGAAGTGAATATGACGTAATCGTATCCTCTGGTGAGCAAGTCTCAAGCGGACTGTTAGCACTATCGTTGCGTCGACGAGGAATAAAAGCACGGTCTTGGTTAGGCTGGCAACTCGCCATGAAGACGACATCCCAGTCTCCCGCTCGAATAACTGGTTTTGAAGGAGAGCAGTTTCCAAACTCAGTCAACTCTGGTGAAATTGCGATTGTCGCTGGTTTTCAGGGGGTTACCCCAGATAACCGTATTTCAACTTTAGGTCGAGGAGGATCGGATACTAGTGCTGTAGCAGTAGCCGCAGCACTTGGAGCGAAGACCTGTGACATTTATACTGACGTTGACGGAGTTTACACGACTGATCCACGAATAGTTGCTAAAGCAACTCGGATTAGCAGAATTTCCTATGAGGAAATGCTTGAGATGGCATCGCTTGGTGCTAAAGTCTTGCAAACCCGTTCGGTTGAACTGGCAATGAACCATGGCGTTCAGATACGTGTGCTCTCAAGTTTCAATGCCGAAAGCAACGGTGAAACAGGAACAATTGTTTGTAGTGAGGATGAAATTGTGGAAAAGCAAGTTGTCGTCGGCGTGGTTTATTCACGTGATGAGGCGAAGATTACGCTCTTCGGAGTCCAAGACAAACCCGGAGTATCTGCCCGAATATTTTCTTTGTTAGCGTCTGCCGACGTTAACGTAGATATGATCGTTCAAGCAAGTGCGAGAGGGCCTTTAGTTACCAATATGGTGTTTACATGTCCGAACTCTCAAAGCCGCCTCGCTAAACAAACTTTGGAACAAGCCCAAAAACAGATTGGGTTCGAAAAATTAGAAATTGATACGGACATCGCAAAAGTTTCAATTGTCGGAGTCGGTATGAAAAGCCATACCGGAGTTGCGGAAACAATGTTTTCTGCACTTCACGAAAAAAACATCAATATTGGCGTGATATCAACTTCCGAAGTAAAAATTTCTGTTCTGATAGAGGCAGCCTACACAGAACTCGCAGTCAGAGCTCTTCATACTGCCTTTGATTTAGATGCAGACTAGATATCAGATTTATAGAGAGTCATAATGCAACCGGCCACTTCTACGCCACGGTTACTCTTAAACCGTCTTCGGCAAATGATGGCCGGAGAAGGCGAATCCGAAGATCGCTTAAATAAAATCGTCCAACTTGTTGCTGGCAACATGGTGGCTGAAGTATGCTCAATTTATTTAAGAACCGACGACAATCACCTTTTACTGGCTGCCACACAAGGACTTAATCCATCCGCTGTTTCCAACACTAAATTACGGTTTGACGAAGGTTTGGTCGGACAAATCGCTCGATCCGCTCAACCGCTCAACATTAAGGATGCCCCTCTACACCCAAACTTCTCCTATCGACCTGAAACGGGTGAAGATCCCTTTCACGCTTTTCTAGGTGTGCCTATACTCCGAAGTGGACGAGTCATTGGAGTTCTAACTCTTCAAAATCGAACTGAACGAATATATGGATTAGAAGAAATAGAAGCACTCGAAACTATCGCAATGGTTTTGGCTGAGGTAATTGCGAACCAACCGGTATTAGAAAGCGAACAATCAGAAATACTATCAGTTCGGAATACAAGAGGCCAAGCCTTCAATGGGCGGATTCTGAGTGAAGGGATTGGTATAGGGAAAGCGCGATTACACGATCCAGTTTTTTCGCCAACAAAATTATTTGCCGACGATCCGGAAATAGAAGCCAAACGGTTGGACGAAGCTCTTGTGACTTTACGAAGGTCAGTCGATTATCTCGTTTCAAGTGAAATCAGTGCTCTCGGGGACGATCCGAGAGATGTCATGGAAGTTTATAAACTCTTGGCAAATGATGCGAGTTGGGCCGATAAACTACATGAGGGCATAAGAGGTGGCCTAACAGCAGAAGCCAGCGTAGACAGGGTTCGCCGCGAACACCGTGCAAGAATGGAAACTGCCCGAGATCCTTACCTAAAAGATCGGTTACACGACCTTGAAGATTTAGACAACCGTCTATTAAGAGTTCTAGGTGAGGACACAGAAATAACAGATCAGTCTGGAAGTATTCTGGTAGCGAGACGTTTAGGCCCTGCAGAACTGCTTGAGTATAGCAATGCTGGACTGAAAGCCATTGCGATTGAAGAAACTGCCACCTCTTCCCATGCAGCAATAGTCGCTAGGGCATTGGGAATTGCCGCTATAGGCGGAATGGACGGTCTCATAACAGCGGTTGAATCGGGCGACACGGTGATAATTGACGCTGAAAGCGGTGTGGTTCATGTAAGACCAGAAGATCACGTTCTAGCAAGTTTTAAAACGAAGCAAACACTTCGATCCGAACGACAAGCAGAATTTCAAGCGTTACGTGATTTACCGTCTTGTACCGGGAATGGTGAGAAAGTTGAACTGTTCATCAACGCAGGCTTACCACTTGATCTAGATCACCTTGAAACCACGGGGGCATCCGGCGTTGGCTTATATAGAACTGAGTTCCAGTTTCTAGTTTCTGAGACACTTCCAAAACTCGATGACCAGATTAAGTATTATAGCCGCGTCATTGATAATGGCGGCGGGCGTAAAATTATATTTCGCACGGTAGATTTGGGTGGCGACAAAATTCTCCCGAACTTGAACAGGCAACGTGAAGAAAATCCTGCCCTTGGGTGGAGATCAATTCGGTTTGCCCTAGAGAAAAAAGGATTCTTTCAAAGACAGTTACGGGCACTTATTAGAGCCTCCGCTAACAACCCCTTATATGTAATGTTTCCTATGGTCGCAGCATCTTGGGAGTTTTTTGATGCACGAGAATTACTGTTAAAAGAGCTAGAGAAAAATAAAAAACAAGGCCTCGCTGTCCCAACCGAAATAAAAATAGGCGTAATGCTAGAAACACCTTCTTTGGCCTTTGCATTGGATGAAATCGCCAACAGCGTTTCCTTTATTTCAGTTGGGACAAACGATTTAATGCAATTCTTTTTCGCAGCGGATCGTATGGACGACAGAGTTTCTAGGCGTTTTGATTTAATCAGCCGCCCAGCGATGCGCTTCTTACGCCTAGTTTCACAAAAGAGTGCTGAGTATGACATTGAAACTTCTGTTTGCGGTGAACATACCGGGCAACCTTTAGCAGCCGCATGTTTGGTAGCATTGGGATTTCATCATCTGTCAATGCCAGCGAGCGGTGTCGGTCCTGTTAAAAAGTTACTTCGAACTACTAATATGGCAAAATTTCGAGAATCTTTCTTGCCGAAATTAGAAGGGAGTGGGATCCCATTGCGACAAGAAATTAAAAGCATGCTTGAATATGCCAAAATCGTTTCCGATTGAAGTGACTAACTCTAATCCAACGCCCCTACTCTGAGGATTTCACTAAAATTTAAACCACCACTGTACCAGTTTTGTTGGCGTTTGTTATTTTGTAAAATGTTATTCTATTTTTGCAGATTTGAAACATTTCGAAAATTATAAACAGTTTAATCTTGTAGTGTGTAAAGTTTTTAATCTTGACCATTCGCGCTTAAACTATTTCAGCTCTTAAAACTATCAGAATGATTTCGCTAATGTTTAACTGTACGATCAAGGATTTTTATACTGGGCTGTCGCATCTGGTTTGGTACTGTTCAACTAAAATCGGCACGTCTCTATGAACACATCTTCTATAAGACCATGGCGCGAAGTTGTTCGCCGAAAATCGCGAAAAATCTGCGTTGGAGCCGTTGAAGTTGGAGGAGATGCTCCGATCACTGTTCAAACAATGACGAACACACCGACTGAAGACGCATCCGCAACAATCGAACAGATTATTCAGTGTGCCGAGGTTGGTGCCGATATAGTTCGCGTTTCCTGTCCGACAAAAGATTCTACACGGGCAATGAAGGAAATATGCAATGAGAGTCCTGTTCCTATCGTCGCGGATATACATTTCCATTATCAACGAGGCATTGAGGCTGCCGAAGCGGGTGCTGCTTGCCTTAGAATTAACCCCGGTAACATAGGTTCTCTAGATCGGGTCAAAGAGGTGGTTTCGGCGGCGCGGAACAACGGATGTTCGATGAGAATCGGAGTTAATGGCGGGTCATTAGAGAGAAACTTACTCGAAAAATATGGAGAACCGTGTCCTGAAGCCATGGTTGAAAGTGCACTCAATCACGCACGAATTCTAGATGACCTAGATTTCAGAGAATACAAGATCTCTGTTAAAGCATCGGACATGTTTCTATCGGTAGCGGCATACCAGCAACTTGCCGAAGCGACTGATGCTCCGCTTCATCTCGGAATAACGGAAGCTGGCGGACTTCGAACAGGAACAGTTAAATCAGCAATTGGTATTGGAAGCCTACTTTGGGCTGGAATTGGTGACACGATAAGAGTGTCGCTATCTGCTGACCCCGTGGAAGAGGTAAAGGCAGGTTTTGAAATTCTTAGAAGTTTGGGGCTACGAACCAATGGAGTGAACATTGTCGCTTGCCCGTCTTGTGCTAGGCAAGGATTCGATGTTATCGGAACTGTCGCAAAGCTAGAAGAACGGCTTGCTCACATCCGTGAACCTATCTCTTTATCGATAATTGGTTGCGTCGTGAATGGACCGGGTGAAGCTTCGTTGACCGAAATCGGTTTCACCGGTGGTGGAGCGGATGCCGGAATGGTATATGTCGCCGGAAAACCCGATCATAAAGTCAGTAACGCTGACATGATCGAAGAAATTGTAAGGCTTGTTGAGTCTCGCGCAGACGAATTACGGCTAAAAAGGCAACTGTCGACTTAGAGGTGAGTCGTCTGTACTGGCATCCCACACAGGTTTGGTTTGAACCTGCTCGTTGTTGCTCTTCTAACGCCGAAAGTTTAGTATCTAGAGGGATTACCGGCTTACACGAGTCCCTTATTTGGACTATAAATTCAAGATTACCTTTGATTTTTTTCGTTTTTTTGTTTGCAGTTAGACAATTTTGCGGCATAATGTCATACCTACTTATCCTATGGAGACAACTATGGATAACGATCAACTGCAGCTCCTGCTGCCTGTATTGGTTTTAATCACTTGGACAGTGGTTATGTTTTTCTGGATGTACGCAACGCGGATACCCGCGATGCAAAAATCCGGGATGAATGTAGATGATGCCCGTCATCCTGGCACCTATCACGACAAAATGTCCTCTGATGTACGTGCTGTCGCCGACAATTACAATCATCTGCATGAGCAACCTACGCTGTTCTATGCTTTAATGTTTTACATTGCATTAACGGATGGCGCTAGCCCGCTTGTTACCTACCTAAGCTGGGGTTATGCCGTTCTTAGAATAGCGCATTCATTTGTTCAGGTTCTTTCTCCAAAAGTCCTTGTGCGATTTAGTGTTTTTGCTTTGGCGTCCCTTGCTTTAGTCGTTTTGGCTGTTAACGAGGTAATCCGCGTAATCGCTTAGCTCACCACTGAAATGGCGAGATAATCTTATGTCTCGCCTTTCACGTCAGCGCCTTACGCAAGTTATCGACCGCTTCGAAGAAGTCGAAGCGCGTATTGCTGTTTGTAGCGACAGCAATGAGATCATTGCTCTATCTAAAGAGCATACTGAGCTTAAGCCCATCACGGAGCGGGCGCTTAACCTTGTTAATGTGATGGACGCTATAGCTGAGGCGGAAAGTGAATCAACTGCCTCTGATGCTGAGCTCGCGCAACTGGCCAAAGAGGAACTAGCAGTTCTTAACAATAAGCTACCTGAACTTGAAAGCGAAATGCAACGCTTATTGCTTCCAAAAGATACCGATGACGACGCAGATATATTTATAGAAATAAGAGCGGGGACGGGAGGTAATGAAGCGGCTATTTTTGCTGGCGACCTGTACCGAATGTATAAGAGATTCGCAGCCAATGAAGGATGGTCGTTTGACATCAATACAGAGTCTAGCGGCGAAGCAGGAGGATATAAGGAGGTGGTTGCAAAAGTATCGGGAAACGGAGTGTTTGCCCTAATGAAATGGGAAAGCGGGGTACATCGGGTTCAACGAGTTCCCGTTACCGAAGCCCAAGGACGAGTGCACACCTCCGCCGCCACGGTCGCGGTATTGCCCGTTCCTGAACATATAGAAATAGAGATTCGGGAATCTGATCTGCGAATCGAAAGAATGCGATCATCAGGAGCTGGAGGGCAACACGTAAATAAAACAGAATCCGCGATTCGAATGACCCACATTCCAACAGGTATTACTGCATCCAGCTCGGAGAAGTCACAACACGTAAACCGCGAAAAAGCCTTGGAGGTATTAAAAGTTCGACTCTACGAGAAAGAACGGGCAGAGAGAGATAAGGCTCGGGCAGAATCCCGCACATCTCAGGTAGGATCCGGGGATCGCTCGCAAAAAATTCGAACCTACAACTTCCCTGAAAACCGAGTAACCGACCATAGAATTGGACTAACGCTTTACTCACTTGATCGAATTATTGAAGGTGACAAGCTAAGTGAAGTTATAGAAGCACTACGAACCGAAGACGAAACCCGGCGTTTAGCAGCCTTAGATGAAGGCAATGTATGAGTCATCTGATACTTAAAGCGATCGAAACGTCGCTTCGGACGGGCCCAATTGACTCTCCTGCTTTTGAGGCGAAACTTCTTTACGAAGAATATTATGGTGATAGTTCACCCGATAAGGAAGATTCGGTTCACTTCGCCAACTTTCTTGCACCAAATCTAAAGCAGATGATAGATCGTCGCGTCAACGGAGAACCGCTACAACACATTCTAGGAAATACCTGCTTTTACGGTCTTGACCTCAAGTGCGATCGACGGGCATTAGTTCCGAGACAAGATACTGAGTTAATCGTCGATGCTTGCCTTGAACTAATAGATGAAAATAGCCGTCAATGTGTAGCAGATTTAGGAACAGGGTCAGGATGCATACTACTAGCTCTACTATCACGAAGAACTCAGTTAAGCGGCATTGGAATAGATATATCAAAGGACGCTATAGCTTTGGCGATCGAAAATTTGATTCTTAACAATTTAAATTCTAGAACAACTTTTCTTTCGATAGACTGGAACGACTGGAATGGGTGGGAAGATTGCGCTCTTATAGTCTGTAATCCTCCTTATATCGCGAGCGACGAAATTGAAAAATTGCCAAAAGATGTCAGAGACGCAGATCCAAGAATAGCACTCGACGGAGGAACAGATGGATTAAAGTGCTTTGAGGAAATTTCGAAAATTGGAAAAACAAAGATGAAACCTGGTTCTTGGTTAGTCCTAGAGATCGGATACGATCAAGGTTTTACTGTGCCGAGAATACTTGAGTATTATAGTTATACTCAAATATCTGTGAAGAAAGATTTATCTGGACATGACAGAGTAGTAGTCGCACGTCGTTAAGATTATTTTATAAGGATAGAACTCTTAATCTTTTTGCAAGTTCATTCGCATGGACAGTGATATCTCCTGCCCCTAAACAAATAACAATTCCTCCTGGTTGAGCTATTTTAGCTATCGTTCTCGCGAGGGGATCAAACGAATTTAATGTCTGCACGGAAGAGTGACCGTGTAACTTCATACGCGTGGCTAACTCTTCGTGATTTACTCCATCAATGGGGCTTTCACCGGCTTTATATACCGGCATAACAATTACGTCATTTGCATCATTAAAGCACGTCGAAAATTCATCAAATAGGTGCTTTAGCCGTGAAAATCTGTGGGGTTGCACTACCGCTATAATTTGACCATCATTTACAATTGAACGCGCTGCTTTTAGCACTGCGGAAATCTCTACCGGATGATGACCATAGTCGTCGATGATTCGTACCGTACGTTGATTCTGTGCGATTTCCCATTCTCCGACTTGCGTAAAGCGTCGTTTTACTCCGGCAAAATTCCTTAACCCAGCCCGTATATCATTTTCTTTAGCTCCGAGTTCATCTGCAACCGCAATTGCAGCAAGCGCGTTTTGAACATTGTGTTCGCCCGCCATTGGTAATTCAAGGTCATATATTAATATAATATGTTCTGAATCTCTTTTTTTAATTTCTACACTGAATTTACTAACGTTTTGTTCAAAGTTTATATTAAGTGCTCTTACCTCAGCGTCTTCATTAAATCCGTAACTAATTTTTTTTCTGTCGGTTATTCTTTCCGCTAATGCTTTTACTTCCGGGTGATCTGTACATAATACTGCAAATCCATAAAACGGGATATTCTCAACAAAAGTATCAAACGCATTATGGAGTTTTTCTTCTGACCGATAAAACTCCATATGTTCGGGGTCTATATTTGTAACGATCGAGACAGTCGGGGAAAGTTTAGCGATCGTACCATCGCTTTCGTCAGCTTCTATAACAATCCAATCTCCCTTACCTGACTTCGCATTGGAATCATACGCGTTAACGATTCCGCCATTGATGACAGTTGGATCTAATCCCGCGGAATCTAAAAGGGCGGCAACCAAACTAGTGGTAGTCGTCTTACCGTGAGTTCCCGCCACTGCGACCGACCATTTGAGACGGACAACCTCCCCGAGCATGTTGGCGCGACTCACCACTGGTATCCCTTTAGACCGCGCCGCTTGTACTTCAACATTCTCGGAAGTAACTGCAGATGAGATTACGACGGCAGCTACGTTGTCTACATTCTCTGCAACATGCCCAATGTTTATAGGTATTCCAGCGCTTCTTAGCCGTTCGACGTTTGCACTGTTACGTATATCGGAACCTTGCACCTTGTATCCCATCTCTAGCATAATCTCAGCTATGCCCGACATTCCTATGCCGCCGATACCTACAAAATGAACGGTACCCAAATTGAAAGGAGAAAATTGTTGCATCTGACTGCCGAATCAATAAGCAAGTTTAGAGGTAAAATCTTCTGATTCGCTTCTGCCAAGTTAGTCCTCGTCAGAAATCGCGAGACTAACGATAATGGAATGCAGAAGCCAAACAGTGAGTATTCTGAATACTACCTGAAAATCGTCGAATCGTCATCAAAAATCCTGCTCGTTAGCTCCATTGTCCTCATTTAACCAATGCGAATTACCTTACCAAGTGTTCGATCATCCGACGCGATACGAGCGAAAATTGTTGACTTTAGCTCAAAACCAAGGTCTAACTATCAATATGTATACAATTCATGCACGATCCCGATGTCAACAGCGTTCGATTCCACTCCGAATAGTGGAACTGATCATAGAGTACGGCGAGATGGGATACAACAAAGGAGCGGCGATCTACCGAATGACCAAAAAGGCTCGTAATCGGTTGCGATGGGAGATGGGGCAAGAATTCTACCGAGCAGTCGAAAAGAAACTTAACTGCTACGTCGTTGTAGCGGAAGACGGTTCAGTTATTACAGCTGGACGACGAATCACAAAAATGAAATTTGGCAAGACCCTGCGCCGACGTTAACCATGCCTATTCTGAATTGAATGGAAACTTGTACATTTTCACCTAATGAAACTTGCTGACTCGCTTCTGATTCTGTCTGCTACAGACTTGATGAATTTCAAAAAATGTCGTCATTTGACGAGCTTAGACGTCCGCTTTCTTGAGAAAGGAGACATTCAGCCTGCCAAGGATAATGAAGGAATCAAATTACTTCACAAACACGGAGTTCAGCGTGAAGAACGCCATATGCAGTCTCTGATAGACCAGGGATTGGACGTTGTAAAAATTGGTACGGATTCCCCTGACCAAGGACGTGCAGAAACAATTGAAGCAATGGAAGATGAACGCGATGTCATCATTCAAGCCTCACTAAGTTCAGGAAAATGGGCCGGGTTTGCAGATTTTCTTTATAAGGTTGATCAAAAATCCAAACTAGGCAATTGGTCTTATGAGGTATCCGACACCAAGTTAAGTAGAAAGCCGAAACCGGAACATGTACTGCAAGTTTCACTTTATTCCGATTTTGTTAGAGAAATACAAGGTCAATCCCCGAAACAAGCACACATAGAACTCGGCGACAATACTAAGTTTTCATTCAATTTAAGTGAATACGCTTCTTACACACAATTCTCGCGCCGGAGATTGGAAGAGTTTATAGAGAATCGACCTGAAACACGACCACAACCCAATCCCTTTTGTGAGCTGTGTCGTTGGCGCGACGTATGCAATTCTACTTGGGAAGCAACAGACAGCCTAGTGTTGGTCGCAAATATCCGTACAAGCCAGAGAGATAAACTTGAAGCTGCGGGGGTCACCACGATGACCGCACTGTCCAAATTAAGTAATAAGATACCTCGTCTTGCTGAAAACACGCAGGAAAACCTAGTCGAACAAGCAAAACTCCAAGTTCAAAGACGGCAAGGAGCGCCTCCTACTTTTAAATTGAAAAAACCAAAGTTAGGACATGGGTTTGATTTATTACCGAAACCAAGTAAAGGAGATATTTATTACGACATCGAAGGGGATCCCTTTTTAGAGAAAGGTGGACTAGATTATCTGCACGGCATTTGTTTTTATGATGACGAACTCGTTAAGTATAAAAATGTTTGGAATCACGATTTAAGTAAAGAAAGAGAAGCGATTGAGGAAGTTATCGATTTTTTTATCGAGAGACTCGAACAATACCCAAACGCTCACATTTACCACTATGCTCCATACGAATTAACATCTCTTCGGAGATCAACTGCTCGAAGTCGGACTCGAGAGAATTTACTAGACGTTTTGTTAAGAAATGGACGATTCATTGATCTCTATAAAGTCGTTCAAGGTGGATTATTTTCTTCTGAACCAGGTTATTCGCTAAAGGATATAGAGGTGTTCTATATGGACAAGCGTGATGAAGAAGTTTCTTCTGGTTTTGACAGCATAGTCGCCTATGAGCAATGGCTTGACATGGAAGATGATTCTATTTTGGAAGAAATCAAAGAATACAATACAAAAGACTGCATATCACTTTACGAATTGCATAATTGGATGATCAGGAAAGTACTACCAGAAGATCACGTCTGGCCAAGGGGAACGAATATTAAGTTTAAAGATAAGTATCCTAAGAAGAGTACGTATATCTATGAACAGGATACTTATGCAGAACAAGGTTTTGAAAAAGAAGATTGGCTTGTCGATCCAAAACAAAGTGATGCTCCAAAGCAAATGCTAATTGATGTTCGGGATTTTCATAAGAGAGAAGAAAAACCCACGTGGTGGAGTATTTTTGATAAACGCGGAAAAAGTTTTGAGGATTTGATTTCTGATACAGAATGTCTAGCAGGTTTAGAATTAATTGAAGATACGCCAAAAATAGATGATGAGTACGATAGACAAAAAAGCGTATCAGCAAAACAAAGAAAAAACGAAAGGATGAGAGTCTCGAGTAAAAATTTAGTTAATATAGCTCACTATCGCTATCCCGAACAGGAAACTAAGTTAAAAGACCTTGACCGTCCATGTGTGTCTATACTCAACACTATAAAGGAAGTTGTAATTGTCAAATTAGATATAGAAAAGTGCGAAATCACTCTCAATATTAATCTGAAAACTGGGACACCACCAAGACTAGATTTACTTCCTCCTAAACCGTACGACACTCGCTCTATTTCGAGCGCTCTCGAAAAAGTTATAGCTATGGTGAACTATGGTGATTCGAATATTTTAGCGGTCGAGCAATTTGTAACCAAAAGTGTTCCTTTGTTCAGAGATCACCGCAAACGAATACTGACAGGCAAAGCCAGCTTGGTTGAACAAACTATCGATGCAATTTCTAACCTATCAAATTCTACTTTAATCGTTCAAGGACCTCCTGGAACCGGAAAAACATACACCTGTGCGAGAGCAATATGCCGTTTAGTAAAGGAAGGAAAAAGAGTTGCAGTTACGTCAAACTCGCATAAAGCTATTACCAACCTACTGAAAATGGTTTCTGAGTATGCGATTGACGATGATATGGAAATACTGATCGCACAAAAGACAAGAGAATTAGAGACAGAAAAACTACCTGATAACTATTATCAGACGTCAGCAAATGACGATTTCTCTGATGCTGATGTCGTCGGAGGAACGGCTTGGTTGTTTTCTCGCTTCGTGCAAGGATCCTATTTTTCTCAAGTTTTTGATTACATGTTCGTTGATGAAGCTGGACAGGTATCAGCGGCAAACCTAATGGCGATCAGTTCTTGTGCAGAAAATATCGTTCTTGTTGGCGATCCCTTAGAGCTTCCTCAGCCACTCAAGGCAAGTCATCCAGGAGAAAGCGGCGATTCTTGTTTGGAGTATATTATGAAAGACAGCCGAGTTGTTCCCCCTTCTCAAGGAGTTTTCCTGAAAACAACTCGGCGAATGCACGAAAGCGTTTGCAACTTTATTTCTGAAATGGTTTATGAAGGGCAACTAAAAAGCGACGAAGCAGCCTCTCAACAATCTCTGACTGATCGGAATGGTAAGTCTCTTTTTGGGGCGCATTTTGTTGATGTATCTCATGAACACAGATCTCAACATTCCCCTGAAGAGATCGATGCGATAAAACACAAAATCGAGTTTCTGATTGGATCAAATTTCACAGATCGTAACGGAGTAACAAAAGTCATAGACTATGAAGACATAATGGTAGTCGCTCCCTACAACGCTCAAGTGAACGCCTTGATTAGTGCATTGCACAAGAAAGTTAGAGTTGGAACGATCGATAAATTTCAGGGACAAGAAGCTCCTATTTGCCTTATATCAATGACATCATCGAGTGGAAATGAAATACCGCGCGGACTGGACTTCCTCTTTTCACTTAACCGGATAAATGTCGCCGTGTCTCGGGCAAAGATTTATGCCTTAGTTTTTGCGAGCCGTCGTCTACTCGATACGCCTTGCAATACTATCGAGCATATGAGACTGTTAAATACCTTTTGTTACTTAGACGAACAGACTGACCTAGATATGATCTGATGCTATTCAATGGGCATTAGACTGGGTTTTTTAAGCCTTAAATTCTGCATTCGGATTCTCAACAATTTTACACGACACAAATTTTTGCAATTTTTCGTTCACTTCTCTCGTATCACCAGCAAGTTGATCAGGGTGAATCAGATTTCCGGCCTGAATAACGAATTTGGTTTTCCTTTTGTTTAGAAGTTCATTGAACAGTGTAATGTTCCTCAGCTCACCGTGAATGTGTGAAAGAGTATAGAACAGTTTCGAGTTCTTTGCCCCAACATGTAATGGAAGAATTGGGATTTTATTCTTTTTTGCTAAGCTGACAACGGTTGGCATCCATTCTTGTTCCGTTAAAACGCCTTTCACCATCTTTGCTAGTTTCCCAGAAGGAAAGATGATCAAACATGTTGCTTTCTCGATAGCAATCTTCGTTCGTCTCAGGGTTTCTTTGGTTTTCTCCGTTGATCGCTTCTCCAGAACCCATTCAACTGGAATGATAACATCGTCAAATCCGTGGTTGATGCGGATAGCATCGGCGTTGGCATAGAACATCACGTCTTTTCGGACTGATCTCATTGCCGCCCAAACCGCAGCACCGTCAGCTAATCCAGTCGGATGATTTGAAGCAACTATCACCATGCCGGTTTTTGGAAGTCTTTCTGCCCCATTGAACTCTAGGTCTAGTTCCAGTATCTCGCATAACAAGTCAAAACTTTCTGCACCATTCATTCCTTGCATCTGGTTAGCCACTTTCACAGCCATCTTATATCCCAGCATAGAGTACAGCACAGGTTTCGTTATAGGCCAAGTCCAATGCCTCTCTAGACTCGGGCATCTCTCACGTATCAAAGTATCTATGATATGTAAGTTTGGGTCTTGATCAGCTGGTATGAAGACAGAATTATCTTCTGTCCCTTTGCCCATTCCTCGAACCTGTTGCATAGTCTTAAAAGTCCAGACTGCCTTAGTTACCAAATTACCAAATTTTTAATATACAAGCAAAATGCAATTTGTTTGCTAGAGAAGACGCTATGCTTCCTCATTCCTGAAGGTAAAAAAACGTTCGTGAGAACAATCCTACGAGAATACGACAACCGCGTTGAAGCCGGAGTTCTCATCGCTGACTCAACTCAGCGACGGGCATGTCTGACGTTGGATAACCTAGCGGAAAGTCTTTTGAATCAACCCAAACATTGGTTCCGAAAATCTGAAACCCCAAAAGGATTATATATATGGGGAGGAGTGGGCAGAGGAAAGTCAATGTTGATGGACTTATTTTTTGAACTCGTTCCCATCGATTCTAAGCGTCGAGTACATTTTCACGCTTTCATGGAGGAGACTCATCATCATATAAAAACTTGGAGAAGACTAACCCAACGCGAACGAAAAAAATCTAAATTTCGTCCTAGAACCTCTCTTGACGATCCGATTGAATCGGCGGCTCGACGTATTGCCGCGAAAACGAACCTGCTGTGCTTTGACGAGTTTCAAGTCACTCAAATTGCGGACGCTATGATTCTATCTCGTTTGTTTGCTTTCCTCTTCGATGAAGGACTTACCGTCGTTGCCACCTCCAACCGAGTTCCTGAAGACCTGTATTCAAATGGAATAAACAGAGAACTGTTCACACCATTTATCAGTATGTTGCGAGATAACTGCGAAGTCCTTCACTTGGATGCAATCAAAGATTACAGACTGGATCGTCTGTCACAGGCTCCTGTTTGGCTAACACCTGTCAATGAACAATCTAGGTCAAGTATTGATGAAACTTGGCAACGCCTTACCGTCGGTGCAGTGCCTAAACCATCAACAATCGTTGTCAAGGGCAGAAAATTAGAGATTAAGAATGCCGCCGCTGGCGTGGCGCGATTCACGTTTAATGAACTTTGCGCTAATCCCCTAGGCGCAGCTGACTATCTTGAAATTGCCGCTCAATACCATACAATACTGATCGACGGGATTCCGGTTCTGACTGAAGCCAAAAGAAACGAAGCCGCTAGATTTGTGACTCTAATTGATACACTATATGAATCGAAGGTCAAACTTGTTGCGACAGCTGACGAGCAACCTCATAAAATTTACACAACGGGTGATGGGGCGTTTGAATTTCAAAGAACGACAAGTCGGTTGCAGGAAATGAGCAGTATAGAATACCTAGCCTCTGAGCATCAGGTCATAAATCAAGACTAAAACAGCCAAGTTTTCGGATACCTTTACCTCAGATCGACACGTTAAGGATGTATTTTCGAACACAGAAGAAAGGATACTTTCTATGAATAGAGTTCTTATTATTGGAGCAGGAGCTGCCGGTTCTGTCGTTGCGCAAAAATGCGCTTCAGACCGCGAAACTTTCGATTACATTCACCTCGCTTCAAGAACCCTTTCTAAATGCGAAGCGATTGCCCAGTCGTGCAAAACCACGATTGAGGTAAGTCAGATTGATGCAGATGACGTTGAAGCAACGACGACTCTGATCAACCAAACAAATCCGGATCTCGTAATAAACATGGCCCTTCCCTATCAAGATTTACCGATAATGGACGCATGTTTAAACGCCGGAGCAAACTATCTTGACACTGCGAACTACGAACCTAGAGAGGTCGCTAAATTTGAATATCATTGGCAATGGGCATACCAAGATCGTTTCAAAAATGCCGGACTAACAGCGATCCTTGGATGTGGGTTTGATCCAGGAGTAACGAACGCCTACTGCGCCTATGCCCACAAGTACCTTTTCAACGAGATTCATTTTATTGATATCGTAGATTGCAATGCCGGTGACCACGGGCAAGCCTTTGCAACAAACTTCAACCCCGAAGTTAACTTGCGTGAGGTTACTCAGAAGGGACGTTACTGGCGCGACGGAAACTGGATAGAAATTCCGCCATTATCCGTCAACGCAACGATTGATTATCCTGAAGTTGGACCTCGTAAATCCTATCTGATCTATCACGAAGAAGAAGAGAGTCTTGTTCAAAACATAAGTGGACTGAAACAGATTCGATTTTGGATGACGTTCAGCGAGAGTTACATTAAGCATCTTGAGGTATTTCAGAATATTGGACTTACGTCGCTTGAGCCCATAGACCATAAAGGCGCTAAGATTATACCAATAGAGTTTCTTGGTAGTTTGCTCCCACAGCCCTCAACATTAGCAAAAGGGTATTATGGTAAGACCTCAATCGGGGTAATCGTAAGAGGAATCGACAAGTCTGACAAACAAAAAAACGTCATGATCTACAATGTTTCGGATCACGAGAAAACCTTTAAACAGGTTGGCGCTCAAGCTGTTTCCTTCACTACAGGGGTACCACCCGTCTCAGGAGCTGCGATGCTGTTCTCAGGTCATTGGAAAATACCAGGTGTTTTCAATGTCGAGCAGCTACCTTCGCAACCTTTCCTAGAGGATCTAAGTCGTCGCGGTCTACCGTGGACATTAAAAGATGTTACTCTGAACGAAGACGAAATTTTCGTAAAAGGAGATTAAAATTGAAGGAAGTTCCCGATATACCGTCGCAACCTGTCTTTGTTTTAGATTTAGGAAAGCTAAAATCTAATCTTGAGAACGTCAAATTTCTCAAATCGGAATCTGGTTGCAAAGTACTTCTCGCAACTAAGGCCTTTGCTATGCCGATAGCATTTGACTTAATGCGTGAATATTTGGACGGGACAACCGCTTCCGGTGAATATGAGGCTCGGCTCGGAATAGAAGAGTTTGGGAGGGAAGTTCACGTTTATTCCCCTGCCTACACCGAAAGCGAGGTCGCCAACTTATCTCGTATCGCGAGCCACATATATTTTAACTCCGCTCAACAACTTCACAGTTATGCCAACACCTGTCGTAATGCGGGATGTAACATCGGACTCAGAGTAAATCCCCAATACTCTAGAGTCTCTATTGGAGGAAGTTTGTACGATCCGTGTGTTCCCGGGTCGAGGTTTGGAGAGATCAAAAGCCGGCTAAACGAAGTCGATTGGTCTCTTGTTGATACATTACATGTTCACGCACTTTGTGAGTCCATGCACGACGGATCCGTAGGTTTGATAGACCACATTGCAAACGACTTTGGACAGTACGTCCGACGAATTGATACGGTTAATTTTGGGGGCGGACATTTCTTAAACAAGCCTGGTTATGATTTAGCCAAACTTATCAATGCAATAAATGCCTTCAAAAGAGAGTTTGATGTTGATGTAACTATAGAACCCGGGGCCGGGTTAGTGGTCAACGCCGGCGAGTTGCATAGTCAAGTCATCGCTATTCACTCAAATGAAATTGACACAGCGATTATCAATGCTTCCGCTACCACTCATATGCCTGATGTTATCGAAACTCCTTACACACCTGACATTATCGGTGCTTCAAAGGCTGGTGACTCAGCACATACCTACAGACTTGCAGGTAGAACTTGCATGGCTGGTGATGTTTTTGGTGACTATAGTTTCGAACGTCGGTTAGAACCGGGAAGTGAAATCATCTTCGCAGATCAGATGCACTACAGTATCGTCAAAACAAACAACTTTAACGGTACACCGTCCGCTAATCTTGCCGTGCGACACGAAAACGGCCATATCGAAACGATAGCCGAGTTTGAGTACCGAGATTTCAAGAAAAATCTCGGATTCAAAATTTAAGTTCTGGCGGTTTACTGAGGGGCGCGTTTCGTCAATATGCGTTGAAGAGTGCGACGATGCATATTGAGACGCCTTGCCGTTTCTGAGATGTTTTGATCACAAAGTTCATAAACCCGTTGAATATGTTCCCATCGGATCCGATCCGCTGACATTGGATCATCGGAGGGTTCTGGCATCTCGTTCGCAGGTGCAAAAAGTGCCCTGATAATATCTTCCACATCAGTCGGTTTGATTAGAAAATCGACCGCGCCAACTTTGAGCGCAGCAACAGCCGTAGCGATCGCTCCATAGCCAGTCAAAACCACCACGCGAGCTTCCGGTCGATGTTTATGCAAAGCTTCAACAACTTCAAGACCTGACCCGTCTTCTAGACGTAAATCGACTACAGCAAAAGCAGGTGGGTTGAGTGCTGCGATGTCTCGACCATCACGCACATTTGACACCGCCGACACTATAAACCCCCTTAAACACATCGCTCGCGCTAGTCTCTGCAAAAATGGCCCGTCATCATCAAGAATCATACAGTTGCGATCTTCTTGGCCTTCTAACGCTTCATGTCTTACTACCGAACTCATTATGAACTCCGAATGTCCAAAATGTTTTTTGGACTAAGATATTAAGGATAAATCCTATTTAAGAACTAAATTTTAAAATTAAAGTTAATTACACAAATGATTCTAAATTTGCTCTTGGCCAAGTTGCCTCGATGACCGCCCCGTGACGCGGAGCGGCTAAGTTATCGGTTGATACAGTTCCTCCGGTTCTTTCAATTAAAGTTTTGGCAATAAAGAATCCTAATCCCAGATCACTCCCACCTTTCTGAGCATCACTTCGCTGCGAAACATAAGGTTCTCCAAGTTTCCCGAGAATCTCAAAAGCAAACCCTGGCCCATCATCGATTATTTTGAACGCTACGGAGTTTTCGTTCCACCTTGCAGATACTTGCACCGAAGACTCCGCAAAACTCACAGCGTTTTCGATAAATGCTCCAAGAGCGTGTAACACCTCCGGTCGCCGGGCAATTTCAGGACTTGATGATTGGTCCGTTAAAGAAGAATCTACGGATATATCGATCTCCACGCCTAGTCCCTTATGCGGACTCGAAGCCTCTTCCAAAATCGCCAGAAGAGTCATTTTGGCGTGAATCTCATCATGGGTATCTCGTGACTGACTTAAATTGTGTAAAATTTCGCGGCAGCGTTCTGCCTGCTCAGCGATAATTTGAATATCTTCCTTGGTTTCTTCCTCACTCAAAATGCCTCGGGAAATTTCTTTTGCCGCCAAATGAATTGTTGCGAGGGGCGTTCCCAATTGATGTGCAGTCATCGCTGACAAAGCACCTAACTCCGATAGTCTCTGTTCTCTCGCTAAAACGACTTGCGTAGCGTCAAGGGCCCTGACTAATTTGGACTCATCAGAAGAAACTCTTGCCGCTGAAACACTAAAAAAGCTCAACCCTACCCCCAATGCAATCAAGTGGCCGTATTCAAAAATAATTGGCATTTTGATTGTCGTAGACTCATACGGTAGAGGCATAGAGAAGAACAACATCCCGAAAGCAAGTATAAACGCTGTCACTGACAGCGAAATGGCGTAACCGCGGCGTAGACTTACCGAAGCAACAGTTACTGGTGCTATAAGTAACATCAAAAATGGGTTAGAAAGTCCGCCGGTAACGGCAATCAGCGAGGCTAATTGAATTACGTCAAAGAACAGTTGAATATTCGATAGTCCTTCGCCAATCTGTCTATGTCGACGCAACGCGTATATCAGGCTAATATTTACAATAAGTGAAAGTGCTATTAAGGCACCGCAAATTGCGAGTGGGAGTTCAAACCCAAAGATAAACCTAACCACAAGAACTGTTAAACTTTGGCCGGCAATCGCGATCCAACGTATGGTGATATAACTACGCAGACGTGATCGTCCTCTAGCAAGGGCAATACTTTGTAATTCGCTGTCGGCCACAGAAAACAATTTTTTGTCTTGGCGAGCGTCAGTGTGTTCCATGTTAATTGACATATGAGCCTGTTATGAGTCACAATTCGCGATTGTAATTAAGCGCGATTCAAACCTTGGTAAAAATTATGATTAGAGCAATGTTACTGGCAATTGTGTCAACATTGTTGGCATCGTGTAATGAGTCTCCTTTACTGTCGGCTGGGGGCGACACTGCAGGGTGTACGACTCGTGCGTATGACACTATCGGTGGTCCAATTGAGTTGACTGACCATAATAACAATGTGGTAACAGAGAAAGACTTTGTAGGAAAACCTAGTTTAGTTTTCTTTGGGTTCACGTACTGCCCCGACGTATGCCCCTCTACTTTGGTAACGATTGGTAGGGCATTGCGCAAGTTACCAGAAGATATTGAACCTCCAAAGACAGTCTTTATCTCTGTCGATACTGAACGCGATTCTCCGAACGTTCTTGCCGATTATCTATCGTCGTCTGTATTTCCCGAGGATATTGTGGGCTTAACGGGAACTGAGGAGCAACTTCGGACCGTAGCCGGGGGGTTTTCTGCGTACTTCAATAAAGTTGACACGACCGACAGTATGTTGGAGTACACAATGGATCATTCAACAATCGTGTATCTCATGGATGAAAACTGGAAGTTAAAGACGTTTTTTACCCATGTCGATACTGACAAATCAATCACTTCCTGTTTGAAAAAGCTCCTTTAAGTCCAAGTTAAAGTAAGAATTTTCTTTTACTCAATTCGAATAGCTTCGTTTTCAGTTATCACCCAATCAAGCTTTTGGTCATGTCGCTCCTTGGGAACAGTTGAAACTTCCTGACCAGAAAAACCTACCCCACAAAGGGTGATTTTACGTTGATTTCTTAGCGATTCTATCGCTCTATCATAGTACCCCTTTCCATACCCTAACCGTGATCCCTTTCGATCAAATGCCAGCAAGGGGACGAGAAGCAAGTTCGGAAAAACGCGCTCGGACATTCCCACAGGTTGAATAAGCGAAAAAGGGCCTGATTCTAATGGATCACCGAAATTCCAAGCGAAAAATCTAAGTTCTTCAACACCAGAGGAAAGTCGAGGTAAACACAGTTCTCTGCCTTCAAGAGTTAGCTTTTGAGCAAGCAAAGTAGGATCCACTTCGGATCCGATCGGAACGTAGCTTGAAACAAATTTTACCGGCAAACTTTGCAGGCAATCAGGTAAATTTTCGGCTACCAAATTTGTTGCATCTGGATTCTCAGCCTTTAAAGTCTTCCGTAAGACTTTCATTTTTGCTCGAAGCTGAATTTTTTGCGATGTAGTATCCATTTCGACTTCCTGATACGTTGCACTTTGCTCAATTCTTATTCATTAATGTAGTTGAAGTACGACTCTTCGTCGTCAAATTGTTCTAACAATACGACATTGGCATCTTGCTCAGCGCTCATACCAAGCCTGAGAAACTCTTTCATCTTAAACAGTAAAATAGTTAAATGATCCGATACGTTCATCGCGCTTGCAAAGTAGACCTGTTCATCGCTTGAGGAAGCTTTAGTCGATGCAAACCGTAGCTAGGGCCTCCCCTACTTGTTTCTTTGACCGCGCTTGAACTTTTTGGCGCAAAAGTCTTAAATTTTTCCGGTGGTGGCGACGTGTCTGGACTGAATAAATGTGCTAACTGTTCCACCATTGCTCCCCCTAGTTGTTCAGCGTCTAAAATAGTAACTGCACGTTCATAATGCCGCGTAACGTCATGTCCAATACCGATCGCCAACAATTCGATGCGGCTTTCTTTTTCGATGTACTTGATTACCCGACCAAGGTGTTGTTCCAAGTAATTTGGCACGTTAACGCTCAAAGTGCTGTCATCAACTGGTGCCCCATCTGAGATAACCATCAAAATTCTTCGCTGTTCGTGTCGCGCAAGTAACCTTTCATGCGCCCACATTAGCGCTTCGCCATCTATATTCTCTTTCAACAGCCCTTCCTTCATCATCAATCCGAGATTTTTCCTTGACCGCCTCCAAGGTGCATCTGCAGATTTATAGATTATGTGTCGCAGGTCATTAAGTCTTCCTGGCCCGCTAGGCTTACCGTCATTTGTCCAATCTTGGCGAGTCTGGCCCCCTTTCCATGCCTTAGTCGTAAATCCCAGTATCTCGACTTTAACTCTGCACCGTTCTAATGTCCGCGCTAAAATATCCGCGCAAAGCGCGGCAATCATAATCGGTCTCCCGCGCATGGATCCAGAATTATCGATCAACATTGTTACAACTGTGTCTTGAAAATCAGAATCCTCTTCCTGCTTAAACGACAATGGAACGGTTGGATCGGTAATCACTCGCGTCAGACGCGATGTATCAAGAACTCCCTCTTCCAAGTCAAATGACCACCATCGATTTTGTTGCGCTAGTAACAATCTTTGAAGCCTATTTGCGAGGCGCGACACAACCCCGTGAAGTGAATTAAGTTGATGATCAATGTACTTTCGTAATCGTACGAGTTCCTCAGGTTCACACAAATCAGTGGCATGAACTAGTTCGTCGTTCGCTTTGGAATATACTTTGTACTGAAAATTTGGTTCATTGCGCGCCGTGTTACCCGGCCGGATAGGGGCTTTGCCAGCGTCTGGTTCCTCCTGATCGTCTTCTGCTTCAATAAAGTCAATATCCGCTTCGACCTCAACATTTTCGTCCTCTGTAATTGCATCGTCGAAATCTTGAGTGTCCGCTACTTGCATTTCTCCTTCGGATTCTTCTTCTCCCTCACTTTCGGAGTTGCTTGATGACTCCGACGAGTCATCTTCTTCAATCTCTTCATCTCTTTCGTCTATTGAAAAACTCCCTGTCAGAATTTCGCTGATTAGGTTTTTTACGGTCTCGCCGTAGGCTCTCTGATCTTCGATCTGATCTAAGAGTGCCGTTAAAGTTCTCGTGGATTTTTTTGAAATGCGGTTCCGCCAAACATCAGTAATTCGTCGACCTTCGATTGGGAGCGGCTCACCCGTTAGATGCTCCTGAATTAACAATCCGACAACCAATGCAGGTGGAGGCTCGTCTTCCGCGACACTCACTTCTAGTTTATGTTTTTTACACCGATTAACTATCAAAGATTTAAGGTTTTCTGCAACTCCAACCATCGCATTTGAACCGATCGATTCAACTCGAACCGTCTCGGCGATTTCAAACATTTCACGCTCAAGAGAGTCTTTGGGTAGTAAATGTTTATGAGTCTTGTCGTCGTGATGAGCAAGCTTTAGTGCGAAGGCATCCGCTAGTCCACGATTCTTTGTTAGATAGTCGTCTGGGAGATTTTTAGGAGGCGATGCTAGTTCTACATTTTTTCCCGACAAGTTGGGTTCATTAAGAGAATACGTTACCTGTGTTTCTCGGTCCGCTGAAATAGCCTTCGTTGTGACAGCCAAAGCGTTCTTTAGAGATTCTTCAGGAGGACACTTAACAACAGCCATAACACTAGTTCTTGATCTGCGCTTAGAACCTAAGAGGTTTTGTGATCTAACCATCGGTCGGACTGGAGAGCTGCCATACACCCCATACCGGCCGCTGTAACCGCTTGTCTATAGACATCATCAGTTACATCTCCTGCAGCGAAAACGCCGTCCACGCTTGTCGCGGTCGAGTCCGGTGCAGTAACAAGATATCCATTTGGATCCATTTCTAGCTTGTCCGCGAAAAGAGACGTGGAGGGAGCGTGGCCGATAGCAATAAATATTCCATGCGTCTCAATATCGGATAGTTCGCCGGTTTCTATATTCTTTAAGACTGCGCCAGTCACTCCCAAAGGGTTATCGTCGCCCAAAACCTCACGTAACACTGTATTCCAAATCACTTCGACCTTTGGATGCTTAAACAACCGATCTTGAAGAATTTTTTCTGCGCGCAAACTATTGCGGCGATGAACTAACGTCACTTTTGAAGCAAAGTTCGTTAAGAAGAGAGCTTCTTCGACAGCAGTGTTGCCTCCACCGATAACGATAACCTCCTTGTCGCGATAGAAAAATCCGTCACAAGTTGCACAAGCCGACACTCCATAGCCTTTGAATTTTTCCTCAGACGGCAGTCCAAGCCACTTTGCCTGAGCTCCCGTCGCGAGAATTACAGCTTTCGCTTGGTAAACTGTTCCCGACTCTCCTTTGGCTTCAAAGGGAGTCGAGTGAAAATCGACTGAACCGATGTGATCTTCGTGTACTTTTGCGCCAAACTTCTCGGCGTGTTCGCGCATTCTCTCCATTAGTTCTGGACCCTGAATTTCAGCAAAACCGGGGTAATTTTCTACATCTGTAGTGATCGTTAGCTGTCCACCAGGTTGTATCCCAGTGACGACGACAGTTTCTCGCATTGCTCTGGTCGCGTATACTGCCGCAGTCCAGCCGGCGGGGCCTGATCCAATAATCAATACATCCGACTCTACTTTATCTACCATTCCGAAATCCTTAACATAATCTCTGCAGTAGCCTGACTAAACCCATTAGATTCTTGTTTAAAGGTCGTTCATTAGAACATAGCAAATTCTATCCGAACCGTTCTTGAATTCTCTGAACTAGAATATCCGCAACGCGTTCCGCTTCTCGCAGTGGCTCATACGCCCAATGCTCTATCCTACCTTCAAAATTCCTTGCAATAGACCGATTAATCATATCCTCTCGAAACCTGTTCATTTTATTCGATTCTCCCGACAATCGTAGAATATAGATTGGTAAGCCAAGGTTAGCTTGTTCGCTGACCATATTCACACTGTCTTCGGTAACTAAAGCAACTTTTGAAAACAGAGACCAAGCAAGATAGGGATTTGGGCCGTCGATATCTTCGTTAGACCAAAACTGGCAATCGATTTCGTGCGATAATTGTCGCATCATTTTTGAGATAGATTTGGGAGTTCGCCGCGACGTGAGAATCCGAAGTTTCCACCCTTGTCGGTTAAGGTCTCTAAAATTTTCAACTAAGTTTCTTCCTACTTCATCGGGAAAATTGAAACTTTTTGATTTGCCTCCCAACAAGATCACTGCCGAACGTTCTTTCTTTCCGTAAGGATTCTGAAAATCCCTTCTCGCTTTTTCTTTAGCTTTTTGAGAATAATATGTCGGTGCGCCAAATGTGGTGATTACGTTTTCGCCCTCCAATCGATCGTGACTCGGAACTACTACGCCATCGTAGTCAGCTAAATCGGTTCGAGGGTTAAGAATCTGAACACAGAAGACTTTTCCTTTAGATCTGCGACGCACTTCTGCCGTAAAGGGTGCACTTCGACGTCCCGCTGCAATCCAGATCAATGGCCAAGGCGATTTTAGGTATTGACGTTGTTCGTTCGGTAACGCTTGTTCCAGCAAAGGCCAATTTTTCGCGGGTAACAGCGACCAAGGTCGGCGTGGTGACAAAGTTATGGTTTTAACATCACCAGATTTTGCGAAAACATCTTCAAATTTTGCCCAGCGACTAGACTCGGTTATCGCTAAGCTAAGCGCATTCGCTTGTGATACGTTCCCCGCTCGACCATCTGATACAGCCCAAACTGCAGATTCTGAAGACTCTCTTTCTGACATGACCTCAGAGGTACTCCACTTTGGCTATTTCATAAAATTTCTTACCAGAGGGAGCTTCCACCTCGATTTCGTCACCTTCGCTCTTGCCAATCATCGCCCTAGCGATCGGAGCGGAAATTGAAATTTTTCCACTTCCTATATCGGCTTCTTCTTCTCCAACAATACGATATGTGACCTCATTTTCGTCATCCACGTCAACAAAAGTAACCGTTGCGCCAAATACAATTCGATCACTTTTAATTGTAGCGGTATCGACAACTTGCGCCCTAGCGAGCTGATCTTCTAAATGTGCTAAACGAGACTCGATAAATCCTTGTTTTTCTTTAGCCGCATGGTATTCGGCGTTCTCCGAAAGATCACCGTGTTCTCTAGCTTCGCTGATAGCACTGATGATGGCTGGGCGTTCCACAGATTTTAGGTGTTTCAGCTCCGCGGTAAGAGCTTTGTGGCCTTCGGCAGTCATAGGTACTTGTTGCATGGTGCGTGACCCGTCTGATCTAATATTTGATGATAAGTTTGATGAGAGAAGGCTTGGGTTCAACAAACCCCGTAGTTGCGTGTGAAACGCTTTAGCCTTGTGTGGTATAATAACTATGAACCGCCATATTTCAAGTAACCAATGCTCATTTTGACTATACTCCGAGGACATAACTGGAACTGCTTCTATCAGTTTTCATAAGAAAGCGGCTAGATTTTCATCTCTGAAAGATTAGTTAGGCGTTATGAGTCCCGAGTATGTTCAAATGATTATTGAAACGATCTTTCGTTTAATGCAATTTGTGGTGCGGTCTGCAAGGAATGAAAGCCAATGACCATAAAACACGAAACTGCCCCGTCAGTTTATGCTTGGGCTAGGGAGAGGGCCGGTTATACTTTAGCGGAAGCGACCAAAACGCTTCCAATTATCGAAGCATTCGGTAAATCTCCCATTGAAAGACTTAGGGAAATAGAATCCGGTTTATCCAATCCCAACAGAACTGTTATAAAAGGAATGGCCGAGTGTTACCGTTGTTCAGAGATTGTTCTAAACAATGGGAAAATACCTACCGAACCCAATAATGGGGTGGACTATAGATCACTTCCTCAAACAGTTTCACGAATAGAAAAAGCTGTCTTGGACGCCACTGTTGGTGATTTCCGAACACGCCAATCCTATATAAAGGCCGTATTCGAAGATTTAGACGAATTAACTCACTTACCCTTTGTAGACTCTGTGTCGATTAAAGAAGATTACAAGAAAATCGCCGCCGCTATAAGTCGTACTATAAATTTTGACCCCCAGGTTTTTCGAAAAACGAAAAATCCCAATAGTGGTTTTTCATATCTGCGAGAACTGATAGAAAGTTGTGGGGTGTTTGTATTACTTTACGACAATATGGGAACGAAACACACCTCTCTTCCTTCGAACGTCTTTCAAGGATTTTCTCTTGCAGACGATTGTGTACCTTTTATTGTAATAAATGCTAACGATTCAGCAATCGCTTGGATCAGTACATTACTTCATGAACTGGCCCACATTTGGATCGGTAAAACACGTGTTTGCAACAGAAATTATGACGACGAAATCGAATCTCTATGCGACAAAATTGCACAAGAACTCTTGGTATCTCAAACTGATATAGACAGTCTTAAAATTAAGACAGATGGTAGCTTAGATAACGTAATCTCTAGTATATCCGAAATTGCTATAAACTATCATGTCGATGAACTCGTACTTACTCGTAGTTTGTTTGAAGGAAGGCGCATTAACGAAGACCGATACAAGCGCTTGAACGAAGCATTTGGGAAAACAAACAACAAAACTTCTACAAATCACAAAAAGTCTAATGGTGCCAATTTTTATTCAATAAAAAAGTTCCAATTAGGGAATTTATATTTTGAGTTTGTTAAACGAATGGTAGATAATGGAGAAATAATGCCTACCAAAGCTAGTTACTTAACTGGAGTTCCGGCAACTGAAGTACATAATTTTTTAGGCTTAATTTAGGAAAGGAAGAAATGTGTTTTTAATCGATGCGAATGTACTTATAACTGCACATAAATTGTATTACGAATTTGGACGAGTCGATGAATTTTGGGAATGGGTCTTGTATCAAAGTGAAAACGGGACTGTGAAAGTTCCGCTTGAAATTTTAAAGGAGATAGAAATCGGTAACGACAAACTTTCGGCTTGGGGTTCTTTGAATAAAGATAAGCTTATCTTGGACGAACACGTCGATTATACCTTACTTGAAAAAGTATACAGTGAAGGATACGCTCCAGATCTTAAAAGTAAAGATCACTCTGCAATTGGGGCAGACGCGTACTTAATTGGGTATGCACTGAGTCAGTTAGAGTATAGAACTATAGTCACTTTGGAGAAGAAAAGCAAAAAAAACCGTCAAAACCGTTCGATACCAAGTGTCTGCACAGACTTAGGAGTTCGGTATTGCGATCCCTTCGTATTTGGCAGAAAATTGAACTTTTCAACTAAATGGAAAGATTTTCTTTAATTTTGCTCTATGAATAAAGCTTGAACACTTCGGTTTTGACTGCGACTTTTATATTAATAATGTTTGTAAATTTTGAAAATCAAACAAACCTGTTGTGTCTTTCATCAAGAACAAAAAGCCAATGATCAATGTAAATACCTTCAACCCTAAGATTTTTGTTTGGGCAAGGGAAACCGCCGGTTATACGCGGAAAGAAGCTGTCAAAAAACTACCTCTTGGCGATACTTACGGAAAATCTGCTCTAGAACGACTGGTAGAAATTGAAACTGGTATTTCTAGTCCCTCCAACACATTGATCCGTAATATGGCAAAACAGTATCATCGTCCTGAGGCTGTATTTTACCTAAATAACATCCCTAAAGGCAAGGATCTTGGTGTAGATTATAGAACATTTGAGGCTGACACATCTAAGGTCGAGCAAGGTTTAGCGGATGCAGTTGTGAGAAACATCGCTGTACGACAGAACATTGTCAAAGCTACAATTATCGAAAATAATGAATGTAAACACCTAACTTTTGTCGGATCTGCCTCGAAGGCCGATTCTATGTTAACGATAGCAAATTCTATTCGTGAAAAATCAAATTTTTTTCTAGAAGACTTTCGTAAGCCAAATCGCCCACAAGACGCGTTCAGTTATCTGAGAGGACTAACTGAGAAACTAGGGGTATTTGTAGTTTTAGTCGACAACCTAGGAAGCCATAACACTACGATTAACCCGAAAGTATTTCGAGGATTTTCTATAGCTGACAATCAAGTTCCGTTTATTGCAATAAACTGCAATGACACCTCCAGTGCTTGGAGTTTTACGTTACTTCATGAATTGACACACATTTGGATTGGGTCTACGGGATTGTGCAACACCAGTGTAGATCACAAAGTTGAAAAATTGTGCGATGAAGTCGCTAGCGAAATTCTATTACCAAACTCAGAGTTTGACCAAATAAAATGGGAAAACTACAAAACGCCCGAGGAACAAATTTCAGAAATTTCTAACTACGCTTCCAAGTGTAATGTAAGCATCACAATGATTGCATTTAGGTTACTGAAAGAAAGAGTTATTACGCAAGAACAATTTTCTTCAATATCTAATATTGTCGCCAGTTCAGTGAGCAAAAGCAAAGCGAATAGAGAAAAGTCTACAGGTGGATCTTCTTATTTCAAAATAAAGGCTCATCGAACTGGAACGCCATTAATTGAATTTACCGACCGTATGCTCGAGGAACGACAGATTTCATTACACAGTGCTGGACTGTTATTAGGAGTGCGTCCATGTAACGTGTATAAAATGTTACAAGAAAACAGATACGAAGAGAATGTACTGACTTGATTCAAGCGTATTAATCACCGCGTCCAATAGTTACTACGAAATCTGTCGAGTACCCGAGTACTGGGAATGGATACTTTTCCAATGTAGATTTGGCGCGGTAAAAATACCGGACTCCGTCTATCAAGAGATCACGTTTGGCCACGACGATTTATCCGAGTGGGTGAAAAAAAACAGAAAAGAAATTGTTTTAAATGAACCTCTAAATCAAGCACTTTTTCATAAGATTATTTCCGAGGGATATTCTCTTGATATAAACGACACAGAAATTACGAATATTGGAGCAGATACTCATCTTGTTGCTTATGGATTGGTCGACAGTAAAAATCGAACGGTCGTAACGTCAGAAAGAAAGAATAGGAAAGTTCGTGAAAATAGGCCTATACCGAGTGTTTGCGAAGACTTAGAGCAAAAGTCTTTCAAGTAGACACTCTCTCTGTTTTTTTAACTTTCATAATATTCTTCCCGACAAGCGCTGCAGGCTTAGTGATCTCCTATACAGAAAATGAAACGTGTCTAACAATTCTCTATTTATTCTGTGAAATTCCCCGACATTCTGCGAGTGTCTACTAGATCGGCCTTTGCTCTAGGTGTAAAATGCTGCAATCCATTCGAGTTTGCAAGGACTTTGAATTTCTCGACAAAATGGAAAGATCACCTTTGAGTTTACTCACTTTGCAGGGGTTGAACGCCTAACGGTCCTCGACGCAAACATCTAAGGGCTTGCATAACTGCCAAACAAGCCGACATCGTCGTGAAACAGGGTACAGAGTGAGACAACGCAGTTTCACGAATAGATGCTGAGTCTGCTAATGATTGCGCTCCTTCTGTCGTATTGAATATAATTTGAATTTCGCCATTTTTAATTGCGTCCACAATATGCGGTTGCCCCTCGAGGACTTTCTTTATTGTTTCAACTTCTATACCATGAACTCGTAAGAAATTTGCAGTTCCAGCAGTCGCGGTAATCTTAAAACCTGATTGTAATAGTTCTTTGGCAGCATCCACTGCATCAACCTTATCGCTATCCTTCACTGACACAAATGCTGTTCCCAAATTGGGTAGCGTAATTCCGGCAGATATTTGAGATTTCAGGAACGCTGCACCGAAATTGTCATCCCATCCCATAACCTCACCTGTCGATCGCATTTCTGGCCCTAGAGACGGGTCAACCCCTGGAAATCGCGAAAATGGAAAAACGGCTTCTTTTACCGCTACTCGCCTCGGTTTTGAATGACCAAGATTAAACTCCCTTAAACTAGCTCCGGTCATAATTTTTGCTGCAATATTTGCAACAGGAGTTGCCGTCACCTTGGCGACAAAAGGAACCGTACGGCTAGCTCGAGGATTTGCTTCCAATACAAATATTTCTTCGTTCTGAACGGCGAACTGAATGTTAATTAGTCCTTTAACATTCAGAGATAATGCGAGAGTTTTGGTTTGCTCTTCTAGTTTTGCAACAGTTTTTGAGTCTAGAGTATATGGGGGGAGTGTGCACGCCGAATCGCCGGAATGTACTCCCGCCTCTTCAATATGCTCCATTACCCCAGCAATATAAACCTCAGTTCCATCACAAATTGCATCAACATCTACTTCAATGGCATCCGCTAAATAACGGTCTACTAATAGCGGCTCGTCACCGGACACTGAAACAGCTTCCTTTACGTATCTTTTCAAATCTACTTCGTCTCTGATTATTTCCATTGCCCGTCCTCCCAACACAAAAGAAGGTCTGAGCATAACTGGAAAACCAATTTTGTTCGCAGCTTCCAAAGCCTCTTCAGTCGACCTAGCGACCTTTCCTGGAGCCTGCTTTAACCCTATATCGTTAAGGAGACTTTGAAATTGTTCTCTATCCTCTGCTAAATCTATGGAATCCGGCGAGGTCCCAAGAATGGGTATATTATTTTCACGCAATCCTTTTACTAAGCCTAGCGGAGTTTGACCTCCAAATTGAACGATCACTCCAACGAATTCACCAGTTTCCTGTTCCTTCTTAGCGATTTCAATTACGTGTTCATTCGTCAATGGTTCAAAATATAATCTGTCAGAAGTGTCGTAATCAGTCGAAACTGTTTCCGGATTACAGTTAACCATTATAGATTCGATTCCCACTTCTTTGAGAGCGAACGCTGCGTGACAACAACAATAATCAAATTCGATTCCCTGACCTATTCTGTTTGGACCACCCCCTACAATCATAGCTTTCCGACGATTTGATGGATTTGACTCACACTCTGCGTGTTCTAAGCCAAACTGTGCATGCTCGTAAGTCGAATAAAGATAAGGGGTCTTAGCTACAAACTCCGCAGCACACGTATCCACCCTTTTGTAAACTGGACGAACACCTAATCCATGTCGTTCTTTTCTAACCTCAGTCTCGGATTTTCCGGTTAAGCTTGCTAGGCGAGCATCGGTAAAACCTTTAGATTTTATCGTAACGAAATCGTCTTTGTTATTGGGTAATCCATTAGTTTTTATAGACAGCTCTATTTCCATCAGTTCTTGAATCTGTCTCAAGAAAAACAGATCAAATGAAGTTGCACGGCTAACATCTTCAACACTAAACCCTCTACGAAATGCCTGAGCAATCGCTAGCAACCTGCTAGGTGTTGCTTTAGAAATTTGGGAATGTATTTCTGCATCCGTATTTATACTAACTTCATTAAATCCACTGAGACCAATTTCAAGCGAACAAAGAGCTTTTTGAATACTTTCTTGAAAGTTTCTTCCAATCGCCATTGTCTCGCCAACAGACTTCATTGACGTCGATAGCAATGGATTTGAGCCACGATATTTCTCAAATGCGAATCGCGGAATTTTTGTAACGACATAATCTATTGTAGGCTCAAACGAAGCGGGAGTTACTCCGGTAATATCATTATCTAACTCGTCTAACGTGTATCCCAAAGCAAGTTTAGCCGCCACTTTCGCGATCGGAAATCCCGTTGCCTTAGATGCCAGTGCAGAAGATCGCGACACACGCGGATTCATTTCAATTACGACCAAACGACCGTTCTCAGGATTCACTGCAAACTGAACGTTTGAACCTCCTGTCTCAACTCCAATTTCACGCAAGACAGCAATGGACGCATTACGCATAATTTGAAATTCGCGATCGGTAAGAGTCAGCGCGGGCGCAACAGTAATTGAGTCTCCAGTGTGAACTCCCATTGGGTCAATGTTTTCAATAGAACATATGATTATCGCGTTATCTTTTCGATCTCGCACGACCTCCATTTCATATTCTTTCCAACCCAACAGACTTTCATCAATCAATATCTGACCAACTGGAGAAGCAATCAGACCTCTTCGACATATCTCTTCGTATTCTTCAACATTATATGCTACTCCGCCACCTGTACCGCCCAACGTAAAAGCTGGCCTAACAATCGCAGGCAAGCCTATAGTCTGAAGGGCATCCATCGCTATTTGGAGACCCGCTCTCCAGTCTTGCGTTCCATCAGATAACTTAGGAGCAGTAACAATTTCCGATCTCGGACTTTCAAGTCCAATTCGTTCCATCGCCTCACGAAAGAGTAGTCGGTCTTCCGCTTTTTCTATTGCGTTCGCATTAGCACCTATAAGTTCGACATTGTTTGCAACAAGTACGCCCGACTGTTGAAGTGAAAGAGCGCAATTTAGTGCAGTCTGACCTCCCATAGTGGGCAGAAGCGCATCTGGTTTTTCAGCGAGAATAATTTTTTCAACATATTCCGGTGTGATTGGTTCAACGTATGTTGCGTCGGCAAGTTCTGGATCCGTCATTATGGTTGCTGGATTGGAATTTACCAAAATTACCCTGCATCCTTCAGACTTCAACGCCTTGATCGCTTGAACGCCAGAATAGTCGAATTCGCAAGCCTGACCAATAATAATTGGGCCTGCCCCTATGACTAAAACAGATTCTATATCTGTGCGCTTCGGCATTCTATTTTCCTACTTGCCGCTTTGTGTTTGCGAACGGCATCAACTTCAATTTAAGTTTGTATAATTCGGGCGATCTAAGATCGTTACGTTGCTGCAAGTACTGAGTCGGACACAAATGGATTGTCAGCGCGTTCTTGACCAAATGTTGACATTGGCCCATGGCCAGGTACAAACCGCATGTCATTTCCTAAAGGCCATAATTTGGAGCTTATAGATTCGATCAACTGCCCGTGATTACCACGAGGGAAATCTGTCCGGCCAATCGATCCTCGAAACAACACATCCCCCACAAAAGCAATCCGTCCTTCTCGTTGGTAAATCACAACGTGTCCGGGTGTATGCCCTGGACAATGTGCGACACCAAAACGTACGCCGGCTAACTCCAGTTCATCCCCATCTTGTAGATACTTGTCCGGACGCACATTTTTGCCACCTGGTAATCCATACTTGGCTCCTTGCGCCTCTATATCGTCAAGTAACCATTGATCATCAACGTGTGGTCCGATAATCGGACAGTTGACTATTTCCTTCACTGCTGTTGCTGCGCCAGCATGATCGAGATGACCATGTGTCAACCATACAGCAACAATTTTCACGTTGAATTGCTTCGCCGTCGCCATCAATCTATCAACTTCACCTCCTGGATCAATAAACACGCCATCACCCGTCTCAGTCGACCAGATCATCGAGGTGTTTTGTTGAAATGGCGTAACTGGAATTATACGTATTTCCAGTTTCGGTATTGGTTTTTGAGGTTCATTGCTCATTTTGTTCACTTTTTCTTTGTTTTGTTCATTAACTCGGCGAACTGAGAGAATACATAATAGCTATCTTGCGGACCAGGGCTAGCCTCAGGATGATGCTGTACGCTGATTATCGGTCTTCCCTCAAATCGCAAACCGGAGTTTGTACCATCAAATAACGATCTATGACTCTCGACAACTCCATTAGGAAGAGTCGATACATCTACCGTAAAACCGTGATTCATTGATACAATTTCTACTTTACCAGATTTGAGATTCAAAACCGGATGATTTGCGCCATGATGACCCTGAACCATTTTTTTGGTTTGAGCGCCAACAGATAACGCAAGCAGTTGATGTCCTAGGCATATTCCTAAAATTGGTAACCCACTTTCCACAAGTTTAGTCACCATTCCTAATATTCGTTTCGAAGTGGCAGCCGGATCGCCGGGTCCATTCGACAATACAACTCCATCAGGATTAAGCTTAACAATAGACTCAAAACTAGTATCACTGGATACAATTGTCGCTTTAGCTCCAACTTCGGCCAAATTTCTCAAAATATTGCGTTTAATGCCAAAATCGACAACGACTACATGGAACTGAGCGTCTTCAATACTGTCTGAGACTCGGCTTTGAGACCATAATTTTGTGGAATTCGTGTACGGACTGAGAGTTGATACGTCTTTCGCTAAATCTGCTCCCTCTAATCCTTCAAATCGTGAAGCCAAACGTACAAGTTCATCGGTATCAAAAACTCCGGTGGGATCGTTAGCAATAGCCACGCGAGCCATTCCTTCACTTCGGAGTCTCCGAGTAACCGATCTCGTATCAACTCCGCAAACAGCTACAATCTCCCTTTCTGCTAACCAGTCACAAAAATTATGTTTAGCCCGATAGTTTGAATTTTCCGGTATTGGTTCCCGAAAAACGGCTCCTCGTACCGCTTTTCTAGCCTCTGAACTACTGGTTTCCACATCGTCATAATTTGTACCGACAATTCCAATATGAGGAAACGTAAAAACAACAATTTGGCTAGCATAAGACGGATCAGTAAGGATCTCCTGATACCCGGTCATTGCGGTATTAAAGCACATCTCTCCTATCGCAACACCTTCTGCACCGGTTCCAACTCCTAGCCAAACAGTACCGTCGGCAAAGGCAATAGCACCTGTTCGTGATATTGTCTGCTGATAGGGTACCTGTGCATCCATAGGTGCGATTTCCTTGTTGAAATTTGAAGACTAATACTAAAATACGGTATAAGACATTAATTGGTGATATAAGACCGCGATCGTATAGTCTACGACTTAGTCAGCTAGAATGCATACTTCAATGCGCTCTCAGGTAGCGGTTTGCGTTGTCAATACCACCAGTGAGGTTAGTTTCAAGCAACAACACCTTATCTATACACAGAATTTTAGACTCATAAATTTCCATTCCCCTAATAATTTCGCGTATCGACACTATATTGGACTTCAATGAGTTCAAACTCTTTCCAACTCTCCAAATTTTCACCCCATGTCTGACCGATTAATTCCCGACGGATTCGTGGACGACCTGAAAGCTCGCGTAAGGCTATCCGACATAGTCTCTCGGCGCGTAAAGCTTAAGAAACAAGGTCAAGGGTTAGTTGGACTGTCACCCTTCCAGAACGAAAAAACACCAAGCTTTTACGTCTACGACGACAAAGGCTTCTACAAATGTTTCTCCTCCGGCAAAGGCGGGGATGTCATAAAATTTGTTCAAGAAACCGAACGCGTTGATTTCATTGATGCCATCAAACGCATTGCAGAAATCGCAGGTATAGAAATACCCAAGCCAACGCCTAAAGACAAAGAAGCATATGATCGTCAAGTTCGTCTCCTCTCTGCATGTGAGACCGCTTGCAAATTTTTCGAACAAAAACTGACCTCTGCAGAAGGCGGTGAGGCTCGCGAATATCTCAAAGGGCGAGGACTTAGTCCGAACAGTTGGAAAAAATACAGACTCGGATATGCGCCTGACGGTTGGAGGCACACCCTTGACTACCTCAAATCTTTGAACTTTACGACCGAAGAACTAGTGGAAGCAGGGCTTGTGAAGGAGAAGACAGAAGACAATAAGAAATCGACCTACGACGTGTTTCGCAACAGGATAATGTTTCCTATTGAGAATACGTCTGGCAAAGTCATAGCATTCGGAGCCCGTGCATTAGAGGCAGATGAAAAGCCAAAATATCTGAATTCACCCGATGGCCCCTTGTTCCACAAATCAGATATCCTCTACAGATATAAGGCAGCGCGAACTGCATTATCGGCTAGTCATGCCCGTGGATTAATCGTATGCGAAGGATATATGGATGTCATTGCGTTATGCGAGGCCGGGATCGGTAACGTTGTTGCTCCACTCGGTACGGCAGTTACACCAAAGCAATTATCAATGGTCTGGCATGCCTCACCAGAGGCAGTACTCTGCTTTGACGGTGATACCGCCGGTCAGTCGGCAGCCTATCGTACTATTGATAGAGCACTTCCAGAAATAGACCATAAACACCAGTTGTTTTTTGTAATGTTGCCAGATGGGCTTGACCCAGATGATATAATCCGTCGCCATGGCCGAAACGAAATGCTCGAACGGATAGATAGGGCGACTCCATTGATTGATCTTTTGTGGTTTCGAGAACGTACCGCTGGGGCGTTAGATACACCTGAACGCCAAGCCGGTCTTTCCGATCGACTGAATTCAGTCGTTCAATCCATTAAGAATAATGAAGTTCGTAAGGCGTATCGACAGACACTGTATAGACGTGCGAATGAGTTGGGATTTGAAATGCGGCGGAGCAAGGGCCGGCGTCAAAATCAAGGTGCAGTATCGGATGGGTCAGCTATAAAACCAACGTACTCAGTTGTCGGCTTGGGTAATCTGCTCCACGCAATCAATAATCCAGACCTGTTAGAACTTGGACGGGAAGAGGTCGCTGCGGCAAATTTCTCAGATCCCGACGTAAATTGTATACGAGACGCGATATTAGATTTATCTGATAGTGGCGAAGATATTGAACGTGAGGCTGTTCGTAACTATCTAATAGATTCTGGAAAATCTCGCGCTGCCAATTTGGTGGCTGAATTTCATATTTCTCCGCGTCTTGCGTCCGAAGGTGCTGATGCGAGGGAGTGGTTGTGCGCTATGGAACGCTTGGCATCGAACGATAATATGGATCCGCCTATTTTTTCGGCGAATGGAGATGCTCAAGAGTTTAGTCAAAACTGGAAATATCAACGCCAGCGGGCATTAGAACGAATGACAACCAAAGCCAAATTGTTAGAAGCTAGCGAAGCTGCTTCATCACTATAAATTTGAAAACAACTGCCGAAAGGCATTATGTGGGAGAGAACACTGTGGTAAAAATTACAGCAGACAATAATCCTGACGAACAACGCAGGATCGCCGTTTCGGTCGCGATAGAAACACATCTGCGTACACTTGAATCTGAACGAGTTGCAAGAGACTTGTGGCGGAAAATTCCCTCTGAATGGGAGTCAACTGGTCTCGTTAGCAAACAAGAACTTCAAGAACGAATAGACTACCTCCGCACAAATTTGCGCACGGTCGATGCCTCAAAAGAAGCGAAGAATTTAAAGAGTCGCCTTTCAAGATTTGGAATCAAGACTGTAGGCAAAGTAAAGCGAACCAATCAAGTAACGCAACCTCCTATATCTCCAGCGACAGAAACAGTTCAAGAAACTAGCGGTTCCCCAACCAAAACAATTAAAAAGGAAAAGGCATCCCGGGAAAACACAACGGCTGCTTTGGTGGAAGGCACACAGATTAGGTCGCACGACGAGAATCGCATAGTTGTTGATACGAAAGATACAGTTGACAAAGTAAAGATTGAAGAAACTTCTAGCGCCTCGGGTGACAGTCGCGCTAAACGAAAAGATTCTAGGGCTAAGACTAGAGACCAAAACACTTCGTCAAAAACAACAGCGGCATCAGTCGAAGGAACCCAAACCAAGACTACTGACGAAAAAACCGTGGTGGTTGATACGAACGAGAAACTGGAAAAAGTAAAGGTCGACAAGGCAAAACAAACGACTGATACAGAACCAAGCAATCTGTCTTCAGACATTGAAAGACCAAAATTTCCTCGAGCAATTAGCGCCGTTCTTGATGATTGGCTCGCCAAGAAAACTATCACGGTCGGAGAGTTGAGAGAAAAAGCACCAAAAAAGAAAGCCAAATCCAAGTTTATCGCTCTTCAAGATCAGCTAATTGCGTTAGGTCTCAACATCATCGATGAGGAGACCGGTAAAGCCGTACAATCTACTATTCCAACGAAACCCGTTATAGTCGAAAGCAGTGTAAAACTACCAATTGCAGTAGAAGCTGCGTTGAAAAAATGGAAACGACGGAAATCCATAACGCGAGAGGAATTGAGAAAAACATGCCCGAAGAAAACTACTCGGGCACGGTTTGAAGAAGTCAAGGCAAGAGTAATTCAGCTCGGTGTCAATGTCATAGAACCCGAAGACACTCCTAAGGCTGACACCAAACAAGTTGCAACGCCGTCTACACAAAGTCCTGTTAAATTACCCATAGCAGTGGAGGCGGCATTAGACGATTGGAAAGCTCGAGGCTCAATAACGCGGGAGGAGTTGCGAAACACTTGCCCGAAGAAAACCACTCACGCAAGGTTTGCAGAAGTTAAGGCGGAAATTATCCGTTTGGGTATCGAGGTTGTTGAATCCGAGGCAACTCCGACATCAAATATAAAACCTGTTGCAAAGCCCGTTAGCCAAAGTACTGTAAAGTTGCCTATAGCAGTTGATGCGGCATTAGGAAAATGGAAAAGAAAAGGGTCCATAACAAGAGACGAGTTGAGAAAAACTTGTCCTAAGAAAACTACACGAGCGCGTTTTGATGAGGTTAAGGCAAGAATAATTGAGCTCGGTATTGAGGTTGTCGAACCCGAGACAACACCCGACTCCAAGGCAAAACCTGTTGTAAAACCTGTTGCAAAACCGGATACTAAGAGCGCTGTAAAATTACCTATAGCGGTAGACGCTGCGCTAGACGATTGGAAACGACGGGGTTCAATAACGAGAGACGAGCTGAGAAAGACATGTCCGAAGAAGACCACCCTCGCAAGGTTTGCTGAAGTTAAAGCAGAAATTATTCGTTTGGGTATTGACGTTGTTGAACCAGAGACGACTCCGAAACCCGATGTTAAACCCGTTGCGAAGCCTGTTAGCCAAAGTGCTGTGAAGTTACCTATAGCAGTTGAGGCAGCACTACAAAAATGGAAAAGACGAGGTTCAATAACGAGGGACGAGTTGAGAAAAACTTGTCCGAAGAAAACTACAATTGCAAGGTTTGCGGAAGTTAAAGCGGAAATTATTCGTTTGGGCATCGAGGTAGTTGAACCTGATCTCGCTGAGAAGTCAGGCCCAGAAAGTACCGTTAAGCTACCAATTGCGGTAGATGAAGCATTAGAGAAATGGAAGAAAAAGGGGTCTATCACCCAAGAAGAACTAAGAAGCACCTGCCCAAATAGAACCACAAGAGCGCGTTTCGCTGAAGTTAAAGAACGAATAATTGAATTAGGTATTAAGGTAATCGAACCTAAGGAAACAACGAAACCTATTGCGAAAACAGAAAAAAAAACCGTACTCGAAAGTGAGGTCGTTCTGCCAAAGGCAGTTAACCAATCGTTGAGACGATGGAAAAGACGAGGATACGTCACTAAAGAGGAACTGCGAGATACATGTCCGAAGAAAACTACAATTGCTAAATTTGGGAAAATTCGCGATCAAATAATCGCGCTTGGGATTGAAGTCAAAGAAGATCACGTCCCCGTTGCAAAATTTCCAGATAAACCTGAATTAGAAGGTACGATAAAATTACCAGGCGCAATTGTAAATGAGATGAAGAGTTGGAAGTCTCAGGGGTATGTAACAAAATCGGATTTAGTAAAAACCGCTCCAAAGAAAACTTCAAGGCCTCGATTTGAAGATATTACAGCCAAACTTGAATCATTAGGAATAAATGTCGTCGACGTAGCACCCACTGATACAGTTCTGGATGTTAGTAGTATAAAACTGCCTATTGCTGTCAAAAAAATCTTAGACGAATGGCTGAAGAAAAAGGTAATCACTCTTGCTGAGTTAAAAGAAGTAGCCCCAAAGAAAAAATCAAAAGCGAGACTTATCGAAATTCAAGATAAACTTAAACAACTAGGAATTGTAATCGTCGAATCGGAAGCAGATGTTGCCGGTGCGCTAAAAACACTAGAACAATCCCCGGTGAGTAGCGAACCCGCTAAACTACCTATTGCAGTTGCCAAAGTTGTCGATGACTGGATGCGTATTGGAGCTATTACACTTGATCAACTAAAAGAGGTTGCTCCAAAAAAGAAATCAAAGGCTCGATTGTTAGGGATCAAAGATCGATTAGTTGAAATGGGGATCGACGTAGTCGACTCTGATGAAGAACTAGCTAAAGCAATTCAAGCCAAAAAAAAACAAGTAAAGAAAAAGACGCTTCCACTACCTAAAGAGTACGACGATGTCGTTAATGACTGGAAATCTATGGGTTTCGTCACTCTAGATGAACTCACAAAACTAGCTCCTGTACAAACTACTCACGCCGATTTCGTAAACATTCAAGACCGCTTGACTGAGTTGCGAATCGAGATTCTTCAAACCGACCGTGAAACAGTCAAACCTGCTCCAAAACCGAAAATCGAACCTTCAAAAATTTTAGCACCATCAGTCAACAAAAAATTAGAAGAATGGTTCGCGAAGGGATCAATAACATTAGAAGAACTAAAGGAAACCGCACCGAACAAGACTACAAAGGCCAAATTCAAAGCGTATCAGGAGGAACTCAATAGGTTAGGTATTAAAGTAATTGTACCTAAACAAGGTAAAGTCTCCCGTAAATCAGCGAAAGGTACTTCTTCCACAAAAGTAAAACTCCCCAGAGATATTGGTAAAGTATTTGAGGAATGGAAAACTAGAGACTCCGTATCATGGGACGAATTTAAGAAAACAGCACCTAAAAAACATTCTAAGGCAAAACTTTATGACCTTTGCAGTCAACTCACTAAATTAGGTGTTAATATCGTTGATATTCCGACAGATGACAAAAAAACCAAGATACTTGAAGAGAAAGCCGCTAAACTACCAAAGCCGATTCGCAATGAACTCGAACGATGGCGAGACCAAGATTTCGTAACTATTGACGAACTAAAACGGATTTGTCACACCAAATCGCTTAAAGCGAAAATAAATAACATTCAAAACACGTTGACGGAAATCGGAATTAAGTTGTATGAGTCTGAAAAAGCTTACAAGATTGAAAAAATTAAAGAAAATCTAGTCAATTTAACTTCAGATCAACTGCCAAAGTCTCTTCGAAAAATTTTACTCGAGGAATGGGTAGCAAAAAAATTCGTTACAATTGACGAAGTTAAAAAAGCCGCACCAAAGCGAACCTCTAAAGCCAAACTTTTAGGATATCGAACGGTCCTTACCGAATTAGGTGTTTTAGTTGTTGAAACACAAGAAGAAGGTCTAAGATTAGTAGCAAAAACATCAAGTAATGCCTTAGTAACTAAACCAGAAACCCGCCCCGGCGAAAGAATTGATGATCCTGTTCGGATGTATCTTCGTGAAATGGGAGAGGTAGAACTTCTCTCGAGAGAAGGTGAGATTGCAATCGCAAAAAGAATCGAAGCCGGCCGTAATGAAGTTGTTCACGGATTGTATAAATCTCCTCTGACCTTTGAAGCATTTAAGGTATGGCGGGACCAGCTTAACAATAACGAGATGCCGTTACGAGAATTAGTCGATTTGGACTCGACATATGTCGACGAAAACAAATCTTCAAAGCGTCGGAAAAAAATTACTGTTAGCAAGGAAGAAACAGAAGATGAAAATGACGATTCTGACGAAGACTCTAGCGGCGTTACCCCATCCATTATAGCAATGGAAAAAGAGTTACGAGCGGGAGTGATGAAAAAACTTGACAGAATCGCAGATAAAAACGACCGGCTTCAAGAGGTTTATGCAAAAATTGTAGATCAGTATGTATCTGGGAATGAAAACAAGGATGATAAAAGTCTCGAGCTTGAAGCAAAGAACATTATTAGATCTATATTGCGTATTTTGAAGCCCATGCACATAAATCCGCAACGGATTAATCAACTTGTAGAACAACTTCACGCTGCTAACAAAGCTCTGTTGAAAACAGAGCGTGGGATTATACGAAGTGCGGAAAGGCATGGAATAGGACGAAAACAATTTGACGAACAAATGAAAGGCAACGAGTTTGATCCTCTGTGGAAAGAGAAGGTTAAATTAATATCTGCCAAGTGGAGAAAGTTCGTAGAAACAGACGGAGAGAAAATAGACAGGTTTCAAATAGAACTCGAAAACTTCTGTAAAGACATCAATTTGCCATTACGCGAATTTCAAGAGATACACCTTATTGTAAGAAAAGGTGAAAGAGAAGCCAAGATTGCCAAAAAAGAGATGATTGAAGCCAACCTTCGACTCGTCATCTCGATCGCTAAAAAGTACCTGAATCGTGGCTTACAGCTTCTCGACCTAGTCCAAGAAGGCAATATCGGACTAATGAAAGCTGTTGATAAGTTCGAGTATCGTCGGGGATATAAGTTCTCAACTTATGCGACTTGGTGGATCAGACAAGCAATCACTCGTTCTATCGCCGACCAGGCACGAACCATTCGAATTCCTGTACATATGATTGAGACGATTAACAAAATAATGAAAACACAAAAGCAGTATTTACATGACGAAGGTCGGGAACCCACACCTGCAGAGTTAGGAAAAGCCCTCAACCTTCCGGTTGATAAAATCAAAAAAGTCTTAAAGATCGCTCGTGATCCAGTATCCTTGGAGAAACCTATAGGCGAAGATGAAGATTCTAGTTTAGGAGATTTGTTGGAAGATGAAAAAGCTATCCGCCCCGATGAGGCAACAATGCAAAGCGGATTAAGTAGCACTATGACAAGTGTGCTGTCAGCGCTCACACCGCGTGAAGAACGTGTTCTAAGAATGCGTTTTGGTATTGGGCCTAAAATGGCGGAACATACGCTAGAAGAAGTTGGCAAAGAATTTGCTGTTACACGGGAACGGATTAGACAGATAGAAGCTAAAGCCCTGCGTAAACTTAAACATCCTTCGCGAAATCGCGCTCTGAAGACCTTTCTTGAACAATAATCTTCCTCTAGTAATGCCTTAGTAACTAAAATGAAAACTCGTCCAAGTGAACGAATTGACGATCCTGTTCACTTGTATCTCCGTGAGATCCGAGAAGTTGAAATTCTTTCTAGAGAAGGTAAAGGTTCTATCGCAAAAAGAATAGAAGCCGGTCGTAATGCAGTTTGTCACGGATTATATAAGTTTCCTTTAACCTTTGAGGCATTTAGGGGTTGGCGGGATCAGCTTATCAACAACGAGATACCGTTACGGGAACTTGTCGATATACGCGCAACGCTTTTTCACGACCATGTACCTTCCGAACCATTGAAAAACATCTCGGTCAACCACGACGAAGTAAAAAATGATAACTACGAATCTGATGACGATTCAAGTGGAGTGTCCCCGTCTATTATAGCAATGGAAAATGATCTAAAACCGGGCGTAATACAAAAACTTGACAGTATTGTAGATAAAAACGATCAACTGCAAAAGGTTCATTCTAGAATTGTTGATCAGTATGTTTCTGGTAAGGGAGTTAGTCCTGACGACAGTATTGAAGTAAAGAACATCAATAAATCTATTTTGCGTATTTTGAAGACCATGTTCATAAATCCCCAACGGATTAATCAACTTGTTGAGCAACTTCACGCAGCAAACAAAGCTTTATTGAAAATGGAGCGTGGTATTATACGAAGTGCGGAAAGACATGGAATAGGGCGAAAACAATTTGACGAACAAATTTCGGGAAACGAGTTTAACTCTTTTTGGAAAGAAAACATTAAAGATTTGTCCATCACGTGGAGAAACTTTGTTGAGTCTGAGGGCAACAAAATCGACGAATTTCAGTTAAGTCTCGAGAAATTCTGTAGAAGACTATGCTTACCGCTAAACGAATTCCAAGAATATTACCGAATCATGAGAAACGGTGACCGACAGGCTAGGATGGCAATGGACGACATGATTGAAGCATATCAGCACTCGGTGGTTTCGATTGCCAAAAGGTACTTGAACAACGGATTACCACTTCTCGACCTAGTCCAAGAAGGCAATATCGGACTAGTGACAGCTATTGATAGGTTCGATTTTCGCCGAGGAACAAATTTCTCAATTTATGCAACTTGGTGGATCAGGCAATCAATTACTCGCTCAATCGACAATCAGGCTCGCATGATCCGAATACCAGTGCATATGATTGAGAGAATCGACAAATTAGAGAAAACGCAAAAGCAGTATCTACGCGACGAAGGTCGTGAACCTACGCATATAGAATTAGCAAAAGCACTCAACCAACCTGTTGATAAAATCAGAAAGATGTTAAAATTCGCTCGCTATCAGATTTCATTAAACGATTTGTATTTGTATCAAGAACGTTTGATGGAGGATGAGGAGAATGTCCGGACAGAACATTTGAGCTTCGAAGATTTATGGCAAGACGACCAAGCTGCTTACCCAGATGAAGCCATAATTCAAAGAAAACTGAGTAGCGCTATGACGAGTGTACTTTCGGGATTGACACCTCGGGAGGAGAAAATTCTACGGTTGCGTTTTGGTATTGGGCCCAGTATGGAAGAACATACTCTCGAAGAAGTCGGTAAAGAATTTACCGTAACACGTGAACGGATCAGACAGATTGAAGCAAAAGCCCTTCGTAAACTTAATCATCCTGCGCGAAATCGCGCTCTAAAGACCTTTCTTTAACAATAAATTGTGTTTGGAAGGCACCTATTAAAAAGCTACTTCAAATCTAATACTCGGTAGTGTTTGAAGTACACTAAGTGTAATTTCTACAAATGGACAATAACTCATGCAGAATTTAGTAGTTAAGGTAGGAATATATGCCTGCTTCGCGATTTTAGCAATCCATTCCCTTGTCGCTATACCTCAAACTATTACAACCTCAAATGACGGGGGCATCTCTAAGTATAATGACGGAACACTCTCTCCGCTCCGAATTGAGACAGAACAATCAATCGATACGTTAGTTGCCGAAATAACAAGTGCATTTGCTAGTGTGAAAACTGCCAAAGGACGTTTCACTCAGTTCGCTGAAGACCAACCGAAAAGTACTGGCACATTTGCTATTCGTCGCCCGCGACGGATGAGATTCGATTACGATGCTCCGTCGCCTTTGTTAATCGTGGCAGACGGTACGACGATCGCGGTAGCAGACCGTGAACTCGAAACTGTTGACCGCTTCCCTTTGAGTAACTCAATTCTGCGCTTCCTGTTACAAGAGAAACCCGATTTTGAGGCTAAGGCAAATATAATTGGTGTTGACCAAAACGAACATCTAGTTGCGATTACATTGACCGACAAATCCGAAGAAACGGAAGGTCATCTAAGTCTATTGTTCAGTACCCCCAATTACGAGCTTGTTGGTTGGAGAATTGTAGACTCTATCGGCACAACCACAGAAGTCTATCTCCACGACGTAGAAACAAACGTCAAACTTAGTCCAAGACTGTTTCGACTAGACGATTTCGACAGAGGTCGAGACCGTCGACGCTAGGTCTGACCGATCGTTCATCTAGAATACTGACTAATTTCTATTTCCCTACAAAGTCCATTCAATATGATGTCTTCTCTACGTATTGTTTCTTGGAATATAAACTCCATTCGGCTCAGAGCGGACAATGTCACCGCTTTCATCCAACAGGAAAATCCTGACGTAATTTGCCTTCAGGAAATAAAATGTCGAAACGAAGAATTTCCGAGTCAAGCATTTGAGTCTGTTGGATTCGATCAGTTACATGTAAACGGCCAACGTGGAGGCCATTACGGCGTGGCAATCGCCTCTAAACACCCTATACAAGATATCAGTGCCCCCATACTTTGTCGTGAAAATCAATCTAGAACAATTGCTGCAACCATCTCCGGTATCGAAATACATAATATCTATCTACCAGCCGGCGGAGATGCACCTGATCCTGAACTCAATGAAAAGTTTGCTCACAAACTAGATTTTATCGAAAAGCTGGGCAATGCCTATAAATCCAACAGGAGGAAGCCACTGGTACTCGTTGGAGACTTGAATGTAGCACCACACGAGAATGATGTGTGGTCTCACAAACAGTTACTCAAGATTGTATCTCATACTCCGGTCGAAACTGAGGGATTACGAAAAGCTATTTCGCAAGGAAATTTTACAGATATTGCCAGAATGGCTTATCCCGATGACCAGAAACTTTACACTTGGTGGAGCTATCGCGCTAAAGATTGGGCCGCATCAAATCGTGGGCGAAGATTAGACCACATCTGGGCAAATCCTGCCGCGCTAAAAAAAATTGACGTTAGTAGCTTCCGAATCCATCTAAAATGGCGCGGAGGGTGGAAACCTTCTGACCATGCTCCTATATCTGTCTCTATAAGAACTGACTAGCTTTTCAATCTGATCTAAGCATTTCAATGGAGTTCTTTGGTATATTGATCAAAGCGATTGATACTGCCCTCTAACACTGTATCACTCTTATACAAACAAGTTGCAAGCCTATAATCTCCAAACCAAAGTCCAAAAATCAATGACTAATCCAAAAATTTTTCTTCACAAAGGCGATTTACCAACCGATATCAATTTTGCTGAATCCGTTGCCGTTGACACAGAAACAATGGGGTTAAGCTATCAACGCGATGCTCTTTGCGTAGTTCAATTGTCATCAGGTAACGGTGAGGCGCATGTCGTACAATTAGAACGTAACTATAACTGCCCGAACCTGAAATCGCTACTGACGGATCCTACGGTTTTGAAAATATTTCACTTCGCACGTTTTGACATCGCTACAATCAAGCACTGGTTGAATGTGGACACTAAACCACTTTGGTGCACAAAAATTGCGTCAAAACTGGCGAGGACATATACCGATAAACATAGTTTAAAATACATAGTAAGTGAGGTTACGGGAACCGAACTTCCTAAAACTGCACAAAGTTCTGATTGGGGAGCGGAAACTCTAACCAATGAACAAATTGAATACGCGGCTGATGACGTCTTGTATTTGCATAAAGCGAAAAATCAACTCGAGGAAATGTTAATCCGCGAGAATCGTCTTGAATTAGCGCAAGCATGTTTTGAGTTCTTGCCGATACGTGCGAAACTGGATTTAGAAGGCTGGAACGATAAAGATATATTTGCTCACAGTTAGTTTCCGAAAATTGCCACAACACTGGCACATTGTTTGGTAGAATTGACGAAAATTCATTTCAGGAACATTTAAGGCGTTCCACTTTAAGGTAACGACATGTCGGAAGTATCTACACAATATGACGAAACACCTACGTCCGTTGAATTGTGGGCACCGCTTCGTCAACTCACGCTTAAACAGGCCCAGCAACATTCTTGGCTTGTGTACGTCATACGGTTTACATTGGTATTGGGAGCTCTCGCCTCTATCGGAGCGCTGGCTTATGAACTTGTCCAATCAACTGTTTATGCGTCCGCCTCCTCGCCCGCGGCATATCGCTCAAACGATGTCATTACTATGAAAAATCCTCGTATTACGGGGCGTTCTAGTTCCGGCGACGTTTTTGTCTTGATTGCCGATCAAGCGACTCGATCCGACTCTGACCTGGTCAACCTCAAAAACCCCAAGCTAACAGATAACTCCGGCTCGTCGGTCAAAGCAGCCTCGGGAAACTATAATCGCGAAACACAAGTCATCGAGTTGTTTGACGGTGTAGAAATCGGGAATGATACTTCCGGCTACATACTGATGACATCTGACGCACGAATCTTAATTGAAGACGGTCGGGTGGAAGGATTTAAGATTCTGGAAGGGTCTGGGCCTCTCGGAAACATAAGATCGGATACCTATGAAGTGCTAAAAGGGGGAGATGAGGTCGCGTTCAAAGGAAACGTATCAATCACTCTTAAACCCGTTTCTGATAAAAAAATTAACGATGACGAAAACTCAGAAGCGGCTAGTGATAACTAGGTGACCCCGTCTGATGATTAAACTGTTCATATGCTTCTTGATCATCTCGGTAGCTAGTATGGTGCCGTACGCTTATGCCCAACTTTCTCGGGAGGGCGGCGAATTGCAGGTTCAAGCGCAATCCACCGTTCTAAAAGAGAAACTTCGTGAAGTAGTGCTGAGCGGCGACGTAGATATTGTTCAAGACGATTCCAGATTAGGTGCTAGTTCAGTCGTATTCAAATATAGTGGGACAGGTAAATCTAAGATTTCTAACGGAATTGGTAGCAATTTTGAAAATCTAGTGTCTATTCGCGCCGATGGAGAAGTATACTATGTAACTCCTGATATTAAGGTGCGCGCCAATTCGGGGGTGTATCTCACGGAGACAGACATCATCACACTTAAAGGTGACGTTGTGATAGCATACGGCGACGATATCGCAACCGGGTGCGAGCTTGAGATTAGGATCGGCGACGGCCAGTCTTGGCTTAACGGGTGCGAAGACAGAGTTAGAATGTTGATTACTCCAAATTCCAGTTCACAACCTGACAATTCTGATACACCCTAATTTTTGGAATGTTTTTAAAATGGACGATGAAGAATTTTCTGAGGGACTCAGTGTTCAGTCACTGGAGAAGTCGTTAGGACGACGTCAGGTGATCAAGGATGTGTCGCTCTCGCTTAAACGTGGAGAAATTGTTGGTCTGCTTGGCCCGAATGGCGCAGGTAAGACGACTTGTTTCTATATGATTACCGGATTAATCCGAGTTGATGGCGGTAAAATTTATATTGATGGCGAAGATGTTACGCGATTCCCAATGTATCAACGTGCTCGATTGGGACTCGGTTACTTACCGCAAGAAGCCTCGATATTCCGCGGTATGAATGTTGAAGAAAACGTTCTTGCCGTCGTTGAACTTGTCGAAAAAGATACAACCGCGCAAGCCGAACAAGTCAGAGTGCTACTGAGCGAACTACATATTGAACACTTAGCAAAACAAACAGCTCTTTCGCTGTCGGGAGGCGAACGCCGCCGCGTTGAAATAGCCCGAGCGCTTGGTTCAAGACCCTCATTTATCTTGCTAGATGAACCTTTTACAGGCATCGATCCAGTGGCTGTTTCAGAAATTTCCGAACTCGTTCATTATCTTAAAGATCGAGGGCTCGGTGTACTCATTACAGACCATCAAGTTCGCGAAACGCTTAATATCGTCGATCGCGCCTATATTATTAGTGAAGGAAAGGTGCTTTTTGAGGGTAAGCCAGACGAAATTGTTGAAAATCCAGAGGTGCGCCGGGTTTATTTGGGAGAAGGTTTTTCGGCGCGGCATTAAAAGATGAAACCGCAACAACGCGCCATTATTCGCCGTACACAAGGCACAGTTGTTCAAGCGAAAGTTCAAGAGGCTATACGGCTCTTAGGCATGTCAAGCCTCGAATTAGCCAATTTTGTTAAAACCGAATTAGCCGAGAATCCCTTACTAACTGAGGGAGAGTTTGACACTGTATCTTCTTCCCAAGAATCCCCAGAAGACAGAGACGACTCGGATTCCGATATCTATCAAAACATCGTCTCAGGATTGGAACTAATTGACAACAATAATGAAGATTGGCAAGGAGGTGATATACCGGAATTTTCTGGAGCTAAAAGCGAAAACGGTATAGTCGAGCGATTAGACCTCATCGCCGATCATCCTCAATCTCTTCACGAGACGCTTGTTAAACAAGTCCTGCTAGAAAATTTCAACTCTGAGGAACGAGCAATTGCATTTCAACTAATTGAGAACACCGACGAAGTGGGTTACCTTCGCATAGAACTTGAAAAGATCGCTAGCATTTGTAATGTTTCGACGGAGAAAGTTGAACGTGTTCTCTCTTGTTGCCAAAATTTTGAACCCACAGGTGTAATGGCTAGAGATTTACAGGAATGTTACAAGCTTCAGCTCGTAGAAATGAAACAATTTGGTAAACGAATGGAGCTTGTTATCGATAATTTGGAACGTGTTGCTTCCAAAGACTGGGAAAGCATTAAATCGGAAACGGGATTAGAACGAGAGGACGTTCAAGACGCAGTCAAAATTTTAAAACAGCTATCATCTAGACCATTCGACCCCAATACCTGGATCAATGCAACAAATGTAACACCTGACGTAATAGTCGGGGCGAATCAAGACAAAACTTACTCGGTAGACCTAAACCCAGAGGCGTTTCCCAACGTGTTTATCGACCAAGACTATGTTTCTCAAATCAAACCAAGACAATCGGATGCAAACTTAGACCAATACATTGAGACCCATACTTCAAGGGCGAACTGGCTGATCGAAGCCATTAATCGCCGCGCAATTACGATTCTTCGGGTCGCCATCGAAATTGTCTATCATCAGACACCTTATCTACGTAATGGATTGACAGAGTTTAAAGCTTTAACGGCGCGACAAGTTGCCAAAAAACTAGCGTTACACGAGTCTACGATCAGCAGAGCCATCGCTGACAAATTTATCGCGACCCCAAGAGGAACCCTTCCATTCAACTTCTTTTTTTCTCGCGCAACTGTTTCGACTTCAACCAGTGAGGACAAATCTTCACAAGCAGTGAAAGAACAGATAAAGCTTCTAATTAGTGCCGAGTCGCCGAGAACGATTCTTTCCGATAATCAAATCGCAATTAGGTTGAAGCAAGCGGGAACCTCAATATCGCGGCGAACCGTAACAAAGTACCGAGAAACTCTTGGGATACCTTCATCGAATGATCGCCGAAGATTATTAATGGTGAAGCAAAATTGATGGTTGTTCATTCTCGTAAAGGATGAATAGAGAATCGGCAATTCGCTGACTGTAATGTAACCTAATAAGAGGACTCTGAGAGGCTAAACGAAAAAGATTTAGACAGGTACGTTTATACGCTGTACAGGGAATGAACCATCATTCTGAGGGCAAAATCTCTTCGTTCAGAACGAAATTTTAGATTTGCAAGCCAAATTTTTAACTTGTCTGGCAGTTACTCCTAATTGTTGGTGCCAAATCGTCGCAATTGTTGAGAGAATCAATGCAAGAGTATCAAGAACGATGATTTTTCGTTGGTACTGTAGGACTAAGTCGGAAATTCAAATTTGGGGAAAAAACGTCTTAATCCCTCTTAGGAGCCTATCAATGAGCGTAGAAGATTATAAACGTCAATAAGACGCGATGGATTTGCAGTCTCAAGGAAATCTCACTTCGTTTAAGGAACTGTCGGAGCAGTTGTTTGATATGGTCGTTCGTCTGGAAAGCGAAGCATTGCTCTAAGGGGGTTGGGGGCATCGGGTTGGCGAGATTGGGTTTCAGGAATAGTAACCTGACGGTGATCCTAACACATCAGGCGCTTTCAAATTGGTTGCTTCAACGATATCGGGTTCTGTCGACACACCGCTATACGCGAACAAATTGGATCGCGTTCAACGGAGTAGTGAGGCCTTATAGAATGCTCCACCTCCGAATCAATCAAGATTCCTCGCATCTGTTTGCTGAAAAGAACAGTTAACCCCACTATAATTCACAAAGTAAGTACTAGCCCGTCTCAAAATCAACTCGGATATTGCGAGTTCTAGGCTGTTTAAACAAACCTCAACAAAATCAAATGAATCTATCTTTCTAACTGCAATCTAAGCATTTCATCGGCATTAACTTCTAAAAACTTTTCACTGAGCCAAGCGAAACCATTACTTCCCCAATTCTTTCTCCATGAATTCAACACCTTGAAGTATTTCCTGTTTTTGATTTCTCCATAACCCACAACTAGAACAGCATGTACCATATCTTTGACACTTTCAGGATCATGCTCAACGATCGCCTCGCCATTAACGACTGTAGGATACTGAAATGCTAAATCAGTAGTGAGCGTGATAACAACTGTGATAGTATCGTTAAGAAAGGTACTGTAAGATTAAGGATAGTGTAATGATCGGTCTGGAAATTGAAATTTGGAATTCGATTCCGGGGGATTCTAAAATCCCCAAGAATTGATCGTCAAAATCTGCTACCCTCAATAGGGGTTCAGTTAAACATCTATTCAGAAGAACAGAAATGGACAACGATGATTATAACCTAATGAAGGCTTTTATGAAGCAATTCTATCGCGAAAGGGAGTTTCCCTTTAAGGAGATCTTGGAGATGGTCTTTAACGTCGTCATGCGAATGGAACGGGAGCAGTTCCTCGGTGCAGAACACTACGAGCAAACCGGCGAGAACCGTCGTGGTTATGCCAACGGTTACAAGCCGAAACGTCTAGCGACTCAAGTTGGAATGCTGGATGTGCAAGTTCCGAAAACGGCCAATCATAGAGATACTCCGTTCTATCCGCGCACGTTGGCGCGTGGTCAGCGCAGTAGTCAAGCTATGCTGAGTGCGGCAACGGAGTACTACTTCCAAGGCGTTTCTACTCGTAATGTTGAAACCACCTTTACGTAATTCGGCACCGAGACCTTGTCCTCAAACCAAGTGTCGAAAGCCAACAAGATGTTAGACGAGCAGTTTGAGGCTTGGAGAAACCGAAGAACAGGGTGAGTTACCTTATCTTATCCTTGATGCTCGTGACGAGAAAATGAGCCTTAACGGCGTTATTCAGGATATCGCCGTCCTTTCTGCCATCGGCATTGATCGGCAAGGCCGGCGCTCCGTTCTCGGCGTTTCTGTGTCTTACTCAGAAGCAGATATACATTGGAGAACATTCCTAGAAAGCCTTGTTGAACGAAAACTGTGTGGGGTCGAGTATATTGTTACTGATGACCACGCTGGCCTTAAAATGGCACGTAAGGCCGTGTTTACCGAGGCTAAGTCGCAACGCTGCCAGTTCCATCTCTCGCAAAACGCTGTTCGACACGCCCATTCTGAAAAATCAAAAAGTCTATCGGCGCGGAACTCAGAACAGTCTACAACGCTAATAATCTACAGCAGGCTCAGGAGGCCTTAAAAGAACTTATCGTTAAGTATTCTAAAATCGCTCCGAAACTCGCTGAGTGGCTCGAGATCAACGTTCCGGAAAGTCTCACTGTGTTCGCCATTCCGCAACTGCATCGAAGAAATATGAGAACCCCTAACCTCATTGAACGCGCCGTCAATCAACAAATAAAACGAAGAACCCCTAAAATATGGATATTCCCCAACGAGGCTTCCTTGTTATGACTCGTAACTGCTGTTGTCGCCGAAATCAACGAAAAATGGACAAGCCAAAACCGTAAACATATTTCCTAGAATGACTAATTTATAACAAGCAAAAAATGAATTTCCAGACTTTTGGTCGCATAATCGAAATTTCTTGTTTGACTATTCCCGCGTTCGGTATATTGTGTTTTTCTCATTATAATTGAGAGGGAATTACTAAAAACCAAACTGCGCCAATTGGCCATCGGTTAAACCTCGAATCCCGACAATTCGGAACGCTCTTTACCTCTACAATTTTTAACAGGAGCCTTTAGTGCAAATCAATATAGCCGGCAAACAAATGGATCTTGGATCGGCACTCAAGCAGAAAATCGCCGATGATCTTGAAGCGGTTGTCTCAAAATATTGTGAGCGTACTGGACAGGCTCGCGTAACCGTCTCTAAACAGGGACATTTGCTTGAAGTCGATTGCAATGTACACTTACCTTCGGGAATATTACTTCAAGCGAAAGGACAGGCAACTGATCCATATGCCGCTTTAGAAATCGCTTTAGACAGAATTGAAAAACGAATCCGAAGATACCGACGCAGGCTAAAAGATCACCATCGCCCCGACAGGTCACCCTTTCCTTCGGAACCTGCAGTCGATCATGTATTGAGCTCAGTGGATGAAAGTGAAGAGGAACCTCAAGAAGATAATACGTCAGAGAAAAATTCGGTTCTAACAATCGCTGAAACCTCAACGGCAGTTCACACAATGGCCGTCTCGGAAGCCGTTATGCAGTTAGAGTTAAGCGACGTACCCGCCCTAATGTTTCGCAATGCAGCAAACAAACGTCACAACATGGTTTATCGAAGAGCAGATGGTCACATTGGTTGGGTAGATCCATCAGAGGTGTCGACTTAAAGGACACCAAAGAGATGAGCGTAAATTTATCCAGCCTGCTTAAAAATGGGGTGGTTATGTCATTGCCCGACATTTCCAGCCGTAAGCAAGCGATTGCCGAGTTAGCGGTCGCACTCTCTGATCGCTTGCGTGAGTCGACCGATATCATTTGTGATGCCCGAGAGATACAGAAAAAGGTTCTAGAGCGAGAACGAAGTGGATCGACGGGTGTCGGCGATGGTGTAGCTATCCCGCACGCTCGGTTAGAACAAATAACGTTTCCGGTCGGGGCATTTCTCAGATTAAGCGGCGAGGGAGTTGATTTTGACGCGGTCGACAACTGCCCCTGCAATCTAATTTTTATGATCCTCGCGCCGGAGTCCTCGCATACTGATCATTTAAGAGCATTAGCGCAAGTTAGCCGGGCCTTTCGACAGAAAATCGTCCGCGAGCATTTACTGAAAGCGCAGTCGGAACAAGAACTTATGGACATTCTTTGCGGCTCTTTGAATGAAGAGACGAATTAATAAACCTGACTATCAATGTTCAAAAGAATGGCATCGTCAAACCTAGTTTCTGTTGAACTAGAGTAATTTTATGTGGTGGAGCCAGGCGGGATCGAACCGCCGACCTCTTGAATGCCATTCAAGCGCTCTCCCAACTGAGCTATGGCCCCTGTTTGCGTTGACTATTTCGGCACCGTTCCGTTACCATCTAACTCTATATCCTCCTCATCATCGTCGTCCGCATCCATTATATCCGTATCAAGCTCATCTCCTATACTGACATCAGAATATTTTTTTCGTGGCTTAGCACCGCCATCCTCCTCATCGTCATCTTCAATTTTCAGTTCTACCTCATCTGTCGCAGGAATCACGTCGACATCCCCATCTTCTTCTTCGGCTTCGTCATCAAGGTCATTATCGTCTTTGACGTTATCGTCAACGTCATCAGAAACATAATCATCGGTCACAACATCGTCAGAAACACCCCCTTCTGCTTCAAGTTCAGATTTTGTTTTCAACGTTGTGTTGGCAACATCATCGGGAGTGTATACCTCACCGCACTGAGGACACTTTGGCTTTTTTGATCGAGTGTTAAGGTCGTAAAATCTGGTCTCGCATGCCGGGCAGACACGCTTCTCACCTAGAGAACATTGACACAGTTCTTGTTCGCATTTCGGACAAATTTCCTGATCGACTGACTCATCTTTGGCCACGTAGTTCTCCATTGGTGTGTTGACTTAACCTTGTGACATTTGCCACGTAAAATTTGGTAGTGTTTAATCTCAAACATAAAAGATTATATTGCAGAGATATTGCTCTGTTGGAATTTTTCTAGGCTCAGACGGAATTTAATTTAACAAAATTTGATCATGAATTCGCTGGCGATCCATCCTTCGTGAGCCTATTGTAACTTCCCCTTCTCGGCAAGGCGAACCTCGCATCGAAACAGTCCGCATAATACAATAAACTAAGAATAACACAATTAGCAAATTCTATCTATAATCTGCCTTCTAACTATCCGCCAAATTGAACGGAAATCCTGTGACTTGGACATCTTACCCGGTCAATCGAATGCAAGGAGAAATAATAGCTCCTAGCGATAAGTCTTGTTCTCATAGAGCAATTATATTTGCCGCTTTAGCGCGAGGAGAATCAAAGCTTTCTGGGATTTTGGAAGGTGAGGATGTGTTGCACACAGTCGATGCAATGAGGAAGCTCGGAACTCAGATTCAAAAACTGAATAATGGCGACTGGATTGTCGATGGAAAGGGCGGACTTCGAGATTCGAAAGAAACTCTAAATTTTGGTAACTCTGGAACGGGGTGTCGCCTAACTTTAGGAGCGATCGCAGGTTTTCCAATCGTTGCTGAGGCAACAGGCGACATTAGTCTTCGTTCACGACCTATGAACCGTATTATTGAACCTCTCTCGAAAATGGGAGCGTCTTTCAAATACAAGGGTAATGGACGATTACCACTTAGTATTCGCGGAAGCAAAAACTTATCGGCAATCAGCCACCGATCCGTGATTGCGTCAGCGCAAGTTAAATCAGCAATACTCTTAGCTGGTCTGAACGCCGATGGCGAAACAATCGTAAAAGAACCCCAGCTGTCTCGAGATCACACCGAACGCATGCTGACAACCTTCGGAGGAGTATCTCAAACATCTATAGATACGAACGGACACGCTTGCATCCGCATTCAAGGGCAGCAAACTCTGACCGCTACAGACACCAACATTCCCGGAGATCCGTCTTCTGCAGCATTTCTTGTGGCCTGCGGACTATTAGGATCATCACGAAAAATTGAAATATCAAATGTTATGCTCAACCCGACGCGCCGAGGCTTTCTGGAGGTTGTAGAACAAATGGGCGGAATTATTAGGATACTTTCTGAAGAGGTTGTGTCTGGTGAAAAAGTAGGAACTTTGTTGATCGAATCGAGTAATCTCCAGGGAGTTGAGATTCCACGAGAGTTAGTCTCCTCAACGATCGATGAATTCCCGATCCTATCCGTTCTGGCTTCCTTTGCTAAAGGGGAAACTATAGTCACTAGCGCCGAAGAACTAAGAGTTAAGGAAAGCGATCGCATTTCTTCAATAGTTGCAATGCTTAGAGTCAACGGGGTTGAAATAGAAGAAAGAAAAGACGGATTTACAATTATGGGCTGCGATGGTTCGCCGAAAGGCGGCGGGTTAGTTAAGACCTGCAATGACCACAGAATTGGTATGAGCGCACTTGTTTTGGGCACAGCAACTCAGAATCCAGTTTCCCTAGACGACGTTTCAATGATCGCTACCAGCTATCCCTCATTCCTTGCCGACATGAACAAACTCGGTGCTTGCATAGAGGCCGGCGGGCAATGATTATTGCAATCGACGGTACTCTTGCGTCTGGCAAGGGGGTGATCGGGAAAAAACTTGCCGAACATTACGGCATACCGCATTTGGATACCGGGGCGTTGTATCGGGCCGTCGGCCTTGAAGCCATCAATCAGAACATTAGTTTCAGCGATGTCAGTCGATTAGCGACTCTCGCTACATCGGTTAAACTCGAAATGTTTAAGGATAGTGATCTGCGCTCTAGTGAAGTCGGCAATGCGGCTTCTAAAGTAGCAGCGATCCCAAATGTCAGAGCGGCGTTACTCGAATTTCAAAGAAATTTCGCTAATCAACCGAATGGAGCAGTTCTCGACGGACGAGATATTGGCACGGTTGTTTGTCCGAATGCCGAAATTAAATTATGGATTCAGGCCGATATGGACGTGCGGGCGGCGCGGCGATGGCGGGAATTTGAGGCATTAGGGCGCAAGGTTACGCTTTCTGCTACGTTAGCTGACCTTAAAGAAAGAGATGCCCGCGACAGGTCAAGAGGCATCGCTCCGATGATCCGTGCGCGAGATTCATACTTGATTGATACGAGTAAAAAGACTATAGAAGAAGCCGTGCAAACGGCGCGAGAGTATATCGACAAAATTATTGATACAAGACGTTGATATAATTCTTACGTGTTCAATTAAGAACACACTTATCAATAAGGTAGCCTTTTCGCCAAAATCATTCAAATCTTGTTATAAAGGACTATAACTCCTATTTGGGTTATAATGTCCAATTTTCGCATCCCACAAAGGATAACCAATGTCTACAGAAACAACCGAGGCAATCGAGGTCAAAGAAGAGATAACCATGAATCCCACTACTGAAGATTTCTCCGCAATGTTTGAGAGTACATCAAACACGGAGCATCTTGTTGAAGGCCGAGTTGTTCCGGCTACCGTTCAATCAATAGAAAATGATTACTACATACTAGATTTCGGCCTGAAAACAGAAGGCCGCGTTCCGTCTCGAGAATTCGCGATTGACGAAAAAAAACCTAGTAAAGGCGATATTGTTGATGTGTATCTGGAAAGAATAGAGAATGCTCTTGGGGAAGCAGTTCTGTCTCGAGAGAAAGCCCGTAGAGAAGAAAATTGGCAAGATTTAGAAGCAAAATTCAATGATAAAGAACAAATTAGAGGCACAATAATGGGGCGTGTAAAAGGTGGTTTTACGGTTACTGTCGGTGAAATAAGTGCTTTTCTTCCCGGCTCCCAAGTCGATATTCGACCGATCAGAGACATTGCTCCGTTAATGGATGAACCACAGCCGTTTGTCATTCTAAAAATGGATCGCGTCAGGGGTAATATTGTCGTTTCTCGTAGAGCTATTCTCGAAGAAAGCCGCGCAGAGCAAAGGGCAGAACTGGTTGGAGAGATGGCTGAAGGAGATATTCGTGACGGAGTCGTGAAGAATATTACGGATTACGGAGCATTTGTTGACCTCGGTGGAATAGACGGACTCTTACATGTAACAGACATGAGTTGGAAACGAGTCAACCACCCTACTCAGGTTGTTAGTGTCGGCGATGCCGTTAAAGTACAAATAATTAAAATCAACCCTGAGTCACACAGAATTTCTCTTGGGATGAAACAGCTAGGCGAGGACCCTTGGGCCGGGGTGGAAAAGCGTTATATCGTTGGAAGTAGACAATCTGGAAGCATAACTAATATTACCGAGTACGGAGCGTTCGTTGAAGTTGAAGATGGTATTGAAGGGCTAATCCATGTATCAGAAATGAGTTGGACAAAGAAAAACGTTCATCCCAGTAAGATAGTAAGCCCGGAACAGAAAGTTGAAGTGGTTGTCCTAGATGTGGACTCTGAAAAACGCCGTATTTCACTTGGCATGAAACAAGCTAAGGAAAATCCGTGGCAAATCTTCTGCGATGAGAATCCGATTGGAACCATTATCGAGGGTGAGATTAGAGGAATCACTGAATTCGGGTTATTTGTCGGTATAGGTAAAGACATTGATGGAATGGTACATATTCAACATTTATCTTGGGATGAACCCGGAGAAAAAGCCATTGAAAAGTACAATAAAGGTGAATCAGTTAAGGTCAAAGTCTTAGATATTGATGTTGAAAAAGAACGAGTTTCATTAGGCGTTAAGCAAGTAGATAAAGATACTGTCGACAGCAAGGAATCAAAAGCACTTCGTAAGGGTTCTGTCGTTACCTGTGTCGTTACTGAGGTCACTGCTAACGGAATCGGCGTTACCTTTGGTGATCCACAAATGTCGACGTTTATAAGACGTAGTGACCTGTCAAGAGCCAGAGGGGAACAGCGTCCTGAAAGATTTGCACCAGGCGATAAAGTTGATGCCAAAATCACAAGAATTGATAAGGCCAAGCAGAATATCAGTCTTTCAATTAAAGAATTAGAAATTGCTGAAGAAAAAGCAGCAGTAGAACAATATGGATCCGCTGATAGTGGTGCCGTATTAGGTGACATCCTCGGCGAAGCATTAGCAGCGTCTCAGTCTAAAGACAAATCTTCTGACGCGAGTCCTGATACTGATGATTCGGAGCCCGGTGCTAAGCCGTTAACGTCTATCACGGGACTTGGCCCCGCAGCCGAAAAGAAATTGAAATCTGCCGGAATTAATTCTGTTGAAGACTTAGTCGCACTAGACGAAGAAGGCATTCAGCGTATAGAGTCCGAAACGAAACTTACAGGTAAACTGTCTAAATGGATTGAACTTGTTAACAGTTAAGTTACAGGCATATTTCCTAATAGTTTCTTGCTAACTTTCTTATTCTCCCCAGCAAAAGGTAATCCAAATGTTACGTTCAGAACTCATAACAATCATATCCGAAGAATATGATTTAAGGAAAGAGGATGCTGAAACTGTGATTAATGTGATTTTCGGTACTATAACCGACGCTTTGGTTGAAGGAAGGTTCGTCGAACTGAGAGGATTTGGGACTTTCTTCACTAAAATCTACGCAAAAAAAATCGGGACACATCCCATTTCCGGCAAAAAATTACATATGCCGGAGCGTAAAATTTTGCGATTCAAACCTGGTCGTGCTCTTCGCAGGCGAATTAACAAATAATCGAATTTGGGCGATTATATAGAGATGACTTCATAGTTATTATATCTTTATTGGTTCTCACGGCAGAGTATATAGCCCAATCTAAGTCACTGCCCCCGCAGAACACAACATTTCCCAACTCGCCGGCTTTATATTCCAGCAATCATGTGCGAGCGTTTGTGAAAGAGAGTATGCTAACTCCATTGAGGGGTAACTAGGATCGTTTGGTTATCTCCCTATCTAGCAATAGATGCTTCACAAACACAAAACTTGAGGGATTATATTCTATATGCCCCATATTCGCGCAAATAGGCACTATCTGAATTGACGATTTCCTGCTATACACTCCCGTAGTAGCAGAGAAACCGCGTGAAACACACAAAACTCTCACTCTTACAAATCACACGTTAATTCACGGAGAAATGAGATGGCTAAATGTTCCTTTGTTAGGAAAATTTTAGGGGTTTGTTTAACGGTCACCTTGATAGCTGCGAACAATATGCAAATCCAGAGAAACCAAGAGTTGAACTTTACCAATAATGATCGTTATCTTCTGAAGCAGGAGAGAAGTCGATCTCCAACATCTGACAAATATGGGACGTGGTATCACCCTGAATTAATAGAAAGCGGAGGAATCGTTTATGCCAGAGGAAAGGTGCGTATAAGAAACCCATTTCGAACGTCAGACAGAACATATTCCGACCCCGATTCGAATCTTCCGCCGATGGGAGGTGGACATATCCTAACACGAGCCCAAATAAGATACTGCCTAGCAGAAGAAATTAGGTTAGAGGCGGCTCGAGACACATACATTTTGAGGGAGGATTCGGCTTTGAGGGGATTAATGCCATTAGAAGAGCTTAAAAAAATCTCGATAAGTTTAACGTAAAGGTTGCTGATTATAACGGCAGATGTGTAAATTATAGCTATTACGAAGACGACCGCGATAAAGCTTTAACGACAGTTAATTCGTTGCGTTCAAAATATGTCGCAGAAGGTCAACAAATTTTTGACTGAGTGCAAGATTTCAGATTGTTGTGAAAGGAGTACATTGAGGCCAATTCGAATAATCTTTAGTTCTCGATAAACTTGTAGGAATCTAACCGTTCTAAGGTATCTTTGATAGAACAGCTCATAAGAATTACAATCAAGGCGGCTAAAATTGACAGTCCTTACAATTGGTGAGGATCAAAGTTATAATAATCCGGAACTATGTACAATTTGACACATTTCGCAGAATTGCGTGAATAGTCGCAAGCCTAACAGGAGATATAGACAACAAAAAAAACACTTATCGAATGACGGTCTAACTTGTACCTCTAACCCTATTGGAATCCTGTAGTTTATAGGCACTGCAGATGTACGAAGACCTTAGAAATACGGCCATGGAAACCACTGGGTTCTGAAATGAGTCTAATTGTATTTAGTTCCCAAAACTTGACTATAAATCAAAAGATTGCACGAAGTATACTAGGACAGAACTAGGCCAATTTGACAAACCAGCTTTCTTTCGAGACTGAAATTTCTAATGATAAAGTCACGCGAGTGAAACCCAAAACACGAAGTCGGATGTATGCTGGATGTGGCAAGATCAAAAAAATGACTTGCTCTTTCAGAGCGTGTTAACTGACGTTCTAACTCTGTCATTCAAATCGAACGTGATGTGAATGACACCATCAAAATCTCTCACATTGAGTGGTTGCACGGAACTCTTCCTAAAGGGTTCTGAGAGATTTTTTTGAGAGATTTTGTGACTGTAGAAAGAAAGGTAATATGACGAAAACTCAGCCCCGTATACCCGCGACACCTAAAGTGTCAGTAAGTGTAAAGTCCCGCAGTGATTCCACGCTTCTATTCTAAGCTTCGAATGCAACAAGAAGTGCGCTAGAGAGAGTCTAGGCATTAACAGATACAAGAATCTCAGAATTACCAAATAGTGACCTATACGAATTGTCGAAGCAGTAAATGGTAAACAACAAATCCTCGAATGCAAAAAGAAATGATTCTACCAAGTCCAACGTATTCCTGCAGAAACGTAAGTCGAAGAGTGTTCGCGATCATCGCTATCGTATGAGAATCTATATGTTGCCCTCATAAATATGTCTGCTTCATCACTGACAGTGTACGAGAAACCTCCACCAATCTCCGATGACAAAGAACCCAACTGATCCGTTGTTTCTGCGCCGTTGACGGATGTTTTCCACTCATCAAGCGTATCGTGAATTACGTCACCAATTACATATGCGTGAAACTCATCTTCCGTATACTCTAGTCCTAATCCCAGACGAGCAATAATACTGCGTTCGTCGTCAAATCTTAACGTAACGGGCGAAGACTTACCAACAACGCTATCACCGTGAAATTGTCCCCAAGTGAATTGACCTTGCGGAACAAGCGATACATTCTCGTAGATTTCGTATCTCTGACCGAATTCAAAACTAGCAAACCAAGTATTGAATTTTACGTCCTCTCGAATTGTACCTTGTCTTCCTCCCTTAAAGTCGGCACCGACCCTGTTGTACTGGCCTTGAAGATCCATGTAGGAACCATTTTTGCCATACCAAGTCGCCGTCGCACCTACTCCATAGCCTTCGGACGCTATTCCGCCCGTTCCGTCAATCGTGTTTACGTCGGTGTCAAACTGCCTCCATTGGGTCGTAACACTATACAACCAGCCCCCTTGTTCATTCTGAACACCCGGAATATCGTAACCAGCCTGATAACCCGTAATGGACGTTTCATAAGAATTTCTTTTCGCAAGTGTTCCAAAATCTCTTGAGCCTGAATCTGGCGTGAACCAGAAACCTCGTCGGAAATTGCGATCTTTCTCCATGGAGTCACCACGACGCTGTGCTAACGTCGGTGCTCTTGCAAACCCCTCTAGAACAGAAACAGGGAATGCAGCCGCCAAAGTTTTTAGATTAAACAAGCCCGCATTACTGAGGTCAAGATAGAAAACGTTGCTTCTATAGGTCAATCCGATGTCGATGCCGTCAACACTAATCGTTCCTCCCGCCAGAGCGAACGAATCCGCGCTAGCACTACCTGAAACTCTAACGACAGCGATATCTTCGTTGGTAATTAATGATCCAGAAATGATTCTGTTTACATTAATTCGGGTTGTGCCTGAAACACTACCAGTAACCGTTAGTACGTCAGCAACTGAATCATCAAAGTTGACATCAACATTGAGCGTTCCGCCTCCTGTAAGATTCCCACTTATAGTGAGTGTATCGTTAGCGGTACTATCTTGCATCGATAGTGTACCCTGAAGAACCACGTTGTATCCGCTTAATGTAGCTGCGCCGTCGCTAGTCGCAGTAGCTCCGCTCGCTATAACGAGTTGCTCAAAGTTAGAAAACGGTGTCGTTGAAGCAGTGACGATCGACAGCGAGTTCGATCCAGAACCAAACTGTAGCACGTCAACAGAACTATCTGTTGCACCGTCTGAGCCTCCGTCAACTGTTATACCCGTACTGAATGTTCCTCCACCTAGGATCAATGTATCTACACCCCCACCTAAATTCACGTTAGAAGCTATCGTCGCACCCGAATTTACAGTCACTGACGAAACTCCGCCATTGTTTCTAATGGCGTGTCCATTCGGAGCTGAAATCGTCCCACCGTTGATGACTATTGTAGTCGTTCCTCCACTAGTATCCGTATCAATCGCAATTTCGCCATCACCTGCTGTAACATTACCCGAAATCGTCATCATAATATCTTTATTGGCTGCCTCATTCTTCGCCAGTATAGCGGTTCCTGTACTCGTCACGGCTCCTGCTGTTACGATAGTTATGTTAGCTCCTGTACCCGTATTTTTTAGATAAATACCATGTTCATTACCAGCAACGCTTCCACTGCTATGGATCGCAACTGTTAGGCCCTTTACATCCTGACCACCAAACGCATAAATCCCCGCTTTAGCGCCAGTTCCTGTCGTCTTGAGTTCCCCGTTGACAGTGATGCTTGTGGCCGAAGCTCCTTCGTTCTTAGCGTAGATACCGTATAGAGTTCCCTCTACTTCATTTACAGTAACATTAACCATTGTTCCGCTAGTGGTTAAAGAAACAGCTGAGTAACCCGTTCCGGTTGTCGTAATTTTCCCAGTTGAAGTAATTGAAATTGCGCCTCCACCATTGTTATCAATTAAAACACCTTCTTTAAATCCTGTGGCACTACCAATTCCCATCGTAACACCGCCGGCTCCATCAATTTCAACAAGAACTCCTTCTTCTGTGCTACCCGTGATCGCACCTGCGCCTGCAAACGATATTAATTGTGGCGTATCTGCATCCACATGAACGCCCTTGGTGCTACCTGTGACTGTTCCGTTTATGTTGAGTGTAACCGAACCTACATTAACAATCTCGCCTTCCGCCGGAATTTTCTTAACGAAAATGCCTTTGGTTCCGGACACGGACGCGCTAACCGCTAAACTCACTGTCACGTCTCCAGAACCGTCACTAAGGAGATAGGCCGCTTCATCATTTGCGGTTATATCTCCCGAAATAGTCATTGAAATATCGCCAGCACCTGCTCGCGCCTTAACACCTGCCCCACCGGCCGTAATCGTACTTCCGGACATTACAGAAATCTGGACATTTGTCGATGTTCCTGCGCGATCGGCAGCACGAACAGCTTCCGTAAAATAAATTCCCATTTCAGCAGCTGTAATATTGCTTGCAGCTATAACCGCCGACGATCCTACAGTTCTGACTCGTATACCGTCACTTGTTGATCCGGTGATTGCCCCAGTAGAAGTCAGATTTACTGCGCCCATACCTTGTTGTCGTAAATAGATGCCATCAACTTGGCCTCTAACGCTAGACGACGCTGCAATACTAACTGTTATGTCTCCCGCTTCGGAGTCGGTTGTAATTTTTATCCCGTTACCTGTTGCTCCATTTCCGACAATAGCTCCGGTTGTGGCAAGCGATACCGTTCCACCTTTAAGGTTTATAACCTCGATGGCTTCGGATCCCGTCGCTGCTCCAATATTCAACTGCGTCGCCCCCGTCCCATTATTATTTACGACCAAAGCGTTATTAGCACCTCCATTTATAGAACCGGAAGCATTAACGCGAATTGAAGCCGCTGAACCACCGTTAGTTACATTTACTCCGCCCGTCGCGCCCGTTATGTTCCCTGAGGCTATAACAGATAGGGAATTCCCCTTTCCTTCTGCGTATATACCGGTTCCTGCGCTCGTTATTGAACTCGCTACATTAATTGATATGTTTCCTGTTCCTGTACTCTCGGCGAAAATACCATAGCCACTCCCGGTCACCGTCGTGGCTCTGATTGTTATTCCGCCGTCACCTGAGTTTGAAGTATGAATTCCACGACCCGTGTTAGCGGTTACTGAATTAGCGGCGATTACAGAAACTCCACCGGCTCCGGTCGCTGAATTAATCGCCACAATTCCAGAAACATTCGTTGCAACTGCAAGTGAGGTACTTACGGTAACGGAACCCCCTTTACTCTCGGCATGTATACCGGTTCCACTACTCGTAACGATTCCGCTCACATTGACGGAGACGCTAGACGTTCCATCCCCTTTCGCCGTGATCGCTGAGCTACTACCTGACACAGCTCCAGCAGTAATTGTTAAACTTCCACTGCCCTTATTCATGGCATAGATGCCATCTTTAGTTGTCGCTGATACTAATGAGCGAGCTGTTACTGCTATTGACGCATTCGACCCGGTCCCATTGTTAATGGCTCTAATGCCAGTCCCGCTTCCCGTGACCGCCCCCGAGGAGACAATCGAGATACTTGTGCCACTTGTTGTTGCTTGGATACCTGTTCCAAGACTAGTAACTGTTCCATTAGCAGAAATTGATACTGAACCGGCTGAATTTGAGTTTGCTACTACAACACCCGCTTTACCACCGTTGACATCAGCAACTGTCACTGCAATGCTTGTCCCTGCTCCCTTAGCATCTATCCCGGTAGCAGATCCGTGCGCAGCAGTAATACCAGCGGCTACTATTGAGATATTTCCAGTCCCGGTAGAATCTGCAAGAATAACTGTACCAGAGCCTGCTAACGTCGCATTGCCCGTCAACGTTATCGAAATAGGACTATTACCAGTAGTTCTTGCACTTATAATTCCGTAGGCGCTTCCTGTACCATTAAGAGTTCTTCCTCCTGATTCTTGCGTGAAAGTAATCCCTCCAGTCTGAGTACTCATTGCGAATAAAACATACGCACTGATATCTGCAGTCGCAGAAGAGACTAATGTGACATCTAAAGCACCCGTACCGGTCGCAACAAGATTTGAATCAACAGCGATATTGCCCGTACAAGTGAACTCACCTTTAACTGTGGTGGATTCTACACATACTGTGACCGTATCTTGGCCAGTCAAGACAAAAGTTTTTGTCGCACTTTGGTAGACCAAACCGTACGTTCGTCCACTTAAACTCGTTCGAATAAATCTCAAAGCACTCGCCGATACTTGGCCAGTAACCGTCGCAATCAGAATCGAGTCTGCCGCGCTACCGGTCGGATTCTGCGGTGTTACTGCGTTAACCCTTAGTGTCTTGGTACCGGTAAGATCTCCATTGATCGTTATTGTATCAGCAGTCCCCGCGAAAACATTGACATCAACTTTTATTATACCGTCCCCACTGACATTCCCTGTGATTGTTAATGAATCCCCGACGGTACCGTCTGACATTGAAAGTTCAGTTCCTGTTGCCACGATGAGTTCACCAACACTCAAAGTATCCGTTCCACTGAATTTAAGAGCTGCACTGTTAGATAACGATATACGCTCCCAGTTAAGCAGGTTGGAGCCTTTAACAGAGTTTTGACCTCCCGAAAAAGTGATGATGTCGATCGAAGAATCTGTTCCGGAATCCTCACCGCCATCAAAAACCGTACCCGATGTCAAAGTTCCACCGTTTATCTGAACGGCATCAACACCGCCTCCTAGTTTCACTTTTCCGTTGATGGTGGCACCGCTGTTTATAAACATTGACGAGCTTCCGTCACCGTTCTTAATGGCACCACCTTCTGTTGCCGCCGAAATCGTACCTCCGTTAATAGTTAGAGTAACGGAACCGGAACCACTTTTTCTATTTCCAGAATTAACACTATTCAAATTAATAGCGTATCCGTAACGGTCGGAAAGATTTAAATTGGGTACGGCCGGAAGTTTTCCTCCACCAGACACGTTTCCAGAGACTGTAACAGCCACGCTTCCCGATCCTTCGGCGTTGACAAATATTCCGTTCGCACCGGACCCTGTTTCCGAAATCGATCCATTCAATGTAACCGTAATCGATCCGTTCGATTTGCCGTAAACGTTAATACCGTCGCCAACAGCTTTAATATCAGCAGAAAGATTGACAGTGACGTTCCCACCATCTTCACCGTTGTACACCCATATTGCATCATTCCCCGTCACCCTCGTAACTCCACCTGAAGTGGTACTAAAGAAAGAGTTAATCTTCGATCCCGCACTTGCCGTTATGGAAATATCGCCCTTGCCGTAATTCGAAATTCCAATGCCAACGTTATCATCAGATACGACTTCTGCACTTGCCCCGACCGCAATCGAAATGTCTCCATTATCGACACTCTCAACATAAATTGCGTGATCATCACCGTATACATATCCCGATTCGCTAACATTTATAGCAACACCGCCTTCACCTTTAGAGTCAGAATATACTTTTACGCCTTCTCCGGAACTTTCGACATTTTTAACTGTGATACTGACTACAGGTCGATCATCAACATCATCACCTCCGGTGTTATCTACATAAATTCCGTGATTTCCATTGCCCTCCACGTCACCTGCAGTCGATATTGTAACTGTACCGGATCCCTTGTGGTTGGCCCATATTCCGTAACTTCCTGTAACATTGGCAGAGGCTGTCGCGGAAATTGATATATTTCCCGCGTCTCGATCCGTGTAGGCAAAAATTCCTGTGTCTTCCCAATCGATGCAATCTGCACTAACTGTCGCGGCACCACATTTACCTAAAATGTTGCCACTAACCGATATATCGATTGAACCGGAATCGTATTTATGAACCTCTATTCCGTCCCTGCCTCCAGTGACTTGGACTGTTCTGATAATAACGTCCCCCTTTCCACCCTTTTGAACGAAAATACCATCAGATCGTTCAAGTTTGCTACCTTGAATGTGGCCAGACGCTGTAATTGACACATTCCCTCCTTGTGTCAAACTCGCATTTGACTCATCAAAATAAATTCCGTCTCCAACTGCATTTATCGCATTCACCGTAATGGATGTCGATCCTGTTCCTCCAGATAGCCGCTTAAACTTAATTCCTTCGCCATTGTTTGTACTACTGCCTGCAGATATCGTGCCTGTGGCGGTGAACCGAACATCTGCGCCACTTGAAAACTTTAAATAAGCACCAGCAAGCCCAGCGCTAATGTTATTAACGGTGATGACATCGCCGGAACTATTGTAATTTCGAATTTCAATCCCGTCAGAAAAAGATCCTTTTGCTTCAATTGTCCCAGTCGAAGTCAGACTGATTTTACCGCTACCTTTACGTGTGATGTCAATACCAGAGTCCCCTGATCCTGTTACGTTACCTGCTGTTATTGTTACATCCCCACCGCGTTCTGATTTAACGATAATTCCATCATCAGCTTTACCTTCAACCGCACCATTTGCGACTATTGTTACGCCCTGTCCGGAAGCATATGAGTAGGCAACAATTCCTGCGCCCACTCTGCCCGTTACGGCCTGAGTAGTGATGCTTATGCCCCCCGTAGCATTCTGTCCGGCAAGTTTTACATATATCCCAATTCCTGTCGTTGCCACGGCATCGCCAGTCAGGCTGATACTTATGCCACCAGCGTTCGAACTATTTGAGACAGCTCCAACGGCATTATCCCCACCAGTAATGTTTCCGCCATTGGCTGCTTGCGTAAGCGATATTGATCCGTTTCCATTATGTTGCAAGTAGAAAGCGACCCCACTAGTCACGTCTGCTGTTAAATTTGATGAGAGATTAACTTCAAGATCCGAAGTACTACCTACGGTAAAGCTTTGTCCGGAACTCACTGCTCCGCTACAACTATAGACTGTACCACTAGCATCACAATTTGCCTGTGCACTATCTGCTACAATAGCACCAAGGCCAACCGAGGCGACGAGTAACTTCGCTGCAAGGGCCGGTGCAAACGTTGCAACGCCTACCGCAGACCGCCGCAAGCGACCGCCTCGTTCAAAGATTTTTGGATTCTGTCCAGCCCCAAATTGCGCCATGTTATCTCGCTCCCGAGTTAGCCTTAACTAGATTGGTGAGTTGTAGATTAAGTGCCTTTTTATCCTTAATATACCAGCATCCGCAAAATTGCAAAAAAATTAGACAAATTTTACCTCATTTGATTTTGAAAATTCAGTAATTCAGAGAGTGAATAATCGTACGAAATCATTAGAATTTCGCGATTTCAACTCAACAAGTTGACCCATTCCTAAACGCACGGATTCTACCCACCAATGTGGACGATAATTTGCAATTTTTGAAGCGGCTATTTCCGCGGATTCTTTACTTTCGCAAAGGCCGAAACATGTTGAACCAGAACCAGACACTCGGGCTAACCTTATACCAGAAACACTCTTCAGTGTCTCGAGAATTTCACTAATTTCTGGAACAATGTCTCGCGCAATCGCCTCAAGGTCGTTTGACGTATTGTTGACGAGCCACTCTACAAGGGAGGCAAAGTCTCCTAAACTTTCGGAAATTTTTATCTTTTTGACGGAGCTAGAATTACAAATCTGATCATACCGTCTAAATACTTGCGCTGTAGAACAAGATTTACCACAATTTACCAAAACGGCAAAATGGCTTTGATACTTCTGCAAGAGACGAACTTTCTCTCCTTGACCGCTCACCAAACAGGGCTTACTCAGCAAACATGCCGGTACATCAGAGCCTAACGAGATCGCAATTTTGATCAGCGTTTCGAAGGGTAACTTCAACTGTGATCCAAGTACGCGAAGAACAGCTCCTGCGTCGGCGGAACCTCCCCCTAAACCTGCTGCGACTGGGATATTCTTGATAAGTTTGACGTGATAGTTGAGGGGAGCACTTGTAATATTCTGCAACAGCTTGATCGCTTTTGTTATCAGATTGTCCTCTGGCAAAGTGAGGTCTGACGCAAATTCCCCGGCGATTTCTAGCTTAAATTCTGATGCTGGCATCAAGTGTATTCGATCAGCCACATTTTGGTCGGCGAAGACCATTATCGAGTCGATTAGGTGAAGACCGTTAGCTTGTCTATCCCCGACGTGCAGAAACAAATTTACTTTTGCAGGGGCTATGATCTTCATTGCGTTAAACACGGTTACACTGAAATGGTTGTAACACCAAACTCGTTTAATATACCGTGCCAAGGGGCAGGCGCGAGGAGTTCGGCAGTTTTCAATCTACCATCAGATGAAGACACCAAGACGATTACACAAAGTTAAAAAATTTGCGGAAGTGGACACTAACGAGCCACCTATTGGTTGACTGAACAAAGATTCTGGGACTATGAGACACCATATAAAGGCCAATTTCTAATATATATCAACCGACTCAACTGACGTGCCAACAACTATTTCAACGTTTATAGCCTTGCAAACATCCTGTCTGTTGGACTACAAGAATCTGAAAAGTCAAAGAGTACTTTCCAAAAATTTAGCACCAAAATTCTTCAAGATAGCCATGACTTAACTGACTCTCGCTCGGATTATGATTCTGGTCACATTTCTCACGATCGTCAGGTATTTGTGTAATTAGGTCCGCCACCGCCCTCAGGAACAGTCCAGTTGATGTTTTGATTGGGGTCTTTGATGTCACACGTCTTGCAATGAATACAGTTCTGCGCATTTATCTGAAGACGTTTTGTATCCCCTTCCTCTACCCATTCGTAAACTCCGGCTGGGCAATATCTTTCACACGGCCCTCCAAAGACTTCCAACTCAGACGATTTTTGCAAACTCTCGTCAAGAACTTTGAGGTGTACCGGCTGGTCTTCCTCGTGATTGGTGTTGGTAAACGAAACATTAGTGAGTTTGTCGAACGATATCACTCCATCCGGTTTCGGGTAGTCTATCGGTTTATAATCTGCGACTTTTCCGATGCTTTCGGCATCGGAAATACCGTGTTTTAGAGTTCCAAAGAATGAAAACCCTCCAAAAATTTTCGTAACCCACATTTCGACACCCGAAATCATCGTTCCCCAAAACGTACCGAGTTTTGAAAGGAGAGGTTTAACATTTCGAACCGCTTTGAGTTCCTTAAAGACTGAAGACGATTCGTAAGTTTTCTCATAGACCTCAAGCAGATCGCCGCTTCGATCCTCCGAGACCGCTTCAAATGCGGCTTGCGCCGCCATGATGCCGGACAGAATTGCGTTGTGGCTGCCTTTGATACGAGGAACATTAACAAATCCGGCCGCGCAACCAATTAAAGCTCCCCCAGGGAAAATTAGTTTCGGAACCGACTGAAAACCCCCTTCCACAATTGCACGGGCTCCATAAGCTGTTCTTTTCCCGCCATCGATATGCGGTAAAACTGCTTTATGATGTTTCCAACGCTGAAACTCTTGGAACGGGGAAATGTATGGATTCTTATAGTTGAGATGAACGACAAATCCTAAAGATACGTAGCACTCTTTGCCGTCTTTGAAATGATACAAGAATGACCCACCTCCTGTTTTATCGTCTAGCGGCCAACCAAGTGTATGCTGGACGAATCCTTCCTTGAAATTCTTCTCCGGAACCGACCAGACTTCTTTGAGTCCAAGGCCATACTTTTGGACATCGCTGTTCTTTGTCAAGTCAAACTTCTCGATTAATTGCTTTGAGAGCGACCCACGAGCTCCCTCAGCAAAAAAAACATACTTTCCGTGAAGTTCCATCCCCGGTTCGTGTCCATTTTTGGGATTCCCATCACGTCCAATTCCCATAACGCCTGCGACAACGCCTTTGACGGCTCCGTCATCAGAATAAACGACATCTGAGGCTGCATAACCAGGGTAAATTTCTACACCAAGTTCTTCGGCCTTTTGCCCCAACCAACGACATACGTTGGCGAGAGACCCAACATAGTTACCGTGATTTTTCATGAATCCGGGCATCGGAAGCCACGAAATGTCAAAGGAACCTTTTGACGAAAGAAACTTGTATTTGTCTGTCTTGACTTTTGTCTTCACGGGGCAACTGTCTTGCCATTCAGGTAGTAAACTTTGGAGTCCGATCGGATCAATTACCACACCGGACAAGATGTGAGCGCCTATTTCACCGCCCTTTTCGATTACAACGACTGACAAGTCTTTGTTCGCTTGCATGGCCAGCTGCTTGAACTTGATCGCAGCTGCCAGCCCCGCAGGACCACCTCCGACGATCACGAGATCGTACGCCATTGATTCACGTTCAGGTGAGTCTTCCGTCATTGTAATTTGCTCCAAAAATCAATCGGCAAATCCAAAATTGCTAGGTGAGTAATAAGTTTTCGGTATGCTGAATCAAAAAGAACTATACACAATTTCCGATAAATGGGGGCATTCTGTAAAAGGTGCGGAGATTTGGAAAATTATTACTGGCAGTACGGAGCCGTTATACTTAAGCTTTTCGCAACTTACCGAAACATTTTTCGCTGTATTAGTGCAAAAGTCTTTCAAGTAGACACTCTCTTTGTTTTTTTTGACTTTCATAATAATCTTCCATAGAAGTGGTGCAGGCATACTGATCTCCTATACCGAAAGTGAAACGAGTCTAACAATTCTCTACTTATCCTGTGAAATTCCCCGACATTCTGTAAGTGTCTACTTGGTCGGTTTTTGCTCTAGTGCTTCATCTTACAATTTAACAAAATATTTGCGCGAGCCCGGATATCAGTTCCAAGATTATGAAGCAAATTTTACAAAAACGAGGCTTGAATATCCCTCGTAATGCCTCCCTCTTTGGGGGTTCTAGAAGGATATTCTATGGGAAAGTCGTCGTTTTAATTTTGTCGAGTTAACATTCGAGAAACCTTTGCCTATTCACAACACGACAGGACTACCTGTTTAGTCCCGCAAACAGGTGTTGCGATTTTTGTGTGAAAATAGGAAGCAGAGACGCTTCAACTGCCTCTTTTCCCTCCAGACGGAATTGCTGTATAATGGTAGTATACCATCCTTCTCGCTTGTTTGCGGGACTGTACAAGGCAAAAATCAAGTCAAAACATCGGAGACATGTGTCAAATTTTCTAAAATTAGTTCAAAATTCTAAATTTTCGTTCTAAACGACGAAATCTTATTCTTCCGGTGCGGTAAACGCCCTGTTAATGTTCCGATTCACACAAATTTGAGGAGCTTTTTCGGATAGTCTCTTATATCACTTTAAGATTTGATCGTCGCAAAAACGTAATTTCACGATACCATGCCGGCAATATCCAAAATTTCCAGAACCACTCGGTTCAAACATATCTAGAAAGAGTACAATTTCTTTGCAATGACCCAACTGACGGAAAATATAGCACTTGCATCTATCCGCAACTGGTGGGCTGCGATGGGTGTCCAAGTGGATCCTATCAGTCAATTTAAACAGCAAACCCCTGTTCAAACAAAAAAAGTAGCCGTACGGCCAGCCAATGTTCCGGTTAAATCCGCCAAAGAAAAAGAAGAACAGAGGGGAATAGAAGAGGCTCAACGGCAAGCCGCGAAAAGTCATTCCCTGCAAGATTTGAAAACTGCGATCGAGACCTTTGACGACTGTAAACTGAAAGAAAGTGCCACGAATACGGTAGTCTACGACGGGATAGTTGGTGCCGATCTGCTTGTGATCGGTGAAGGGCCAGGGTCTCAAGAAGACTTAAAAGGACTGCCTTTCGTCGGTCCAGCCGGAAAACTTCTCGACAACATGCTGGCTTCAATCAATAGATTTCGAACGAGAAACACATTGATTACGAACGTTAACTATTGGCGACCTCCTGGAAATCGTAACCCTAGACCTGAAGAACTCGCTCTATGCCGTCCATTCGTTGAACGCTTTATCATCCTCGCCAAACCGAAACTTATTTTGTGCGTTGGAGCCATTGCATCAGGTGCGATACTGCAATCTGGCACGTCTATCTCTCGTCTTCGCGGACAAGTTTACGATTTAAACCTAAACGACGCTAATCCGTTTAAGGTACTTCCTACTTTTCACCCTGCTTATCTTTTGCGTCGCCCTCAAGATAAGTCAAAGGCTTGGTACGACCTTCTTAAAGCTGAAGAATTCCTTGGTTCACCTCAATCGCAACCCTAATCTTAGGTAAACGCGCATTAGATAGTTAGCAAATTAAGTTGATTGTCTCAATTTCTTCCTCTTCTAAATATATGAAGTTTCCGCCTTCGGTAGTTCCGTCAAGATAATTTGTTCACTTGTTAAGCTGGAGCCTCAATTTACATCCACTTGATCTGCAAACGCTCGAGTACGGAAGATAGTAAAGGATTAACGTGTATAGTCATTGAGCAATCCTTGAACTAACAGTCTTATTTCTTCTTAGAACAAACCCGTATTGAAGAGAGAAGAACTACAGACTTTAGGAAACTCGGTCGGTAATTGGTCTAGTGGGATATTTCCTTATGCAAAATCAGCCTTTCCAAGCAAGGAGATATGCCTAACTGTTATTGGGAATGCTTAATTTGATCACCCATCTCCATCGGTAACATCCAAATAATTCCTGTACAGACAGGCATAGACTGCTATCCAAATACGCACCCTATGAATTATGCGAAGAATTATTGCAAAATTAGGAATTTCTATCGAAATTTGCTACCGGATACCACCACTCGTTCTTGCTGTTTGGACAAAAACAAAGGCCAGCTGAGCGATTTCTGTATTATGCAGAAGGTCTATCACAATTGAAACACTAGGCGATTACATAGTTGTCTGGACACTTGAAAAATATTTGTTCGATCCTATGTCTCTAATATGCCAATCCTGTTTCGCAGGCACGGGCGGCGATAAAATCCCGTGGTAGTTCGTTGGGGAAGAATAATTGAGTGTGAATCTCAGGAAACTACGGTGTGATCTCAAGAGAGCTTGGAACTGTATAACCGTCTTCTAGAGAACTATATAATCGCTAAACACTATATGTTTGCCCCATGCCAGCTCCACTTTCTATCGTTGTGCCTACCCTTAATGCCGAAAAGCACCTGCCAACTTGCATTGCAAGCTTATTCCCCGGCCTTGAATCAGCACTCATTCGGGAACTTATAATTGTCGATGGAAACTCTACTGACAGAACTGTTGAAATTGCTGATGCGGCGGGAGGAATTATTGTGAAGTGTACGCCGAACCGCAGTAAGCAACTGAAAGCAGGCGGAAACAAGGCGACAGGACATTGGCTACTATTTCTGCACGCCGACACGGCTCTTTCCCAAAATTGGGAAGAAGAAGTTCTCTCTCATATTAAAGAGTGTCCGGAGCGAGCAGCTACATTTTCTTTATCCTATCAGTCCGAAGCTTGGCAATCCAAATTCTTAGCGTTTTGTGCAAATTTGCGAACACGATTGTTTGGGCTACCATATGGCGACCAAGGACTTCTGATTTCCCGGCAACTCTTTGATGAGATTGGAGGTTATACCGAACTACCTCTAATGGAGGACGTTGTCATAGCAAAAGCAATTGGAAAGAAAAGGCTAAAAGTTCTTAATTCGAAAGCGATTACCTCGGCTGAAAAGTACCTGCAAGAAGGATGGTGGAAGAGGATTGCTCGCAACATATGGCTCATATCTCGTTATCAATTGGGGGCAAGTCCAGAGAAACTGGCAAAGTATTACCGATGAAATGCACTGTAAATGTCTTTGCAAAGGTTCCAAGGGTCGGAACGTCAAAAACCCGTCTTGCAAAATCAATCGGTGATGCATACGCTCGGCGAATTGCAAATTGGTTATTTGCCAAAACTATAAGGAGTGTACAAGATCGAAGATGGAATACCAATCTGTTAATCTCGCCAGACCGGGAATGCCCCCGAGTGAAATTCTATTATAATTTGGTGGTTAGGCCACAAGGTCTAGGTAATTTAGGAGAACGATTGAAAAGGGCTTTTGATCGTTCTCCACTAGGAAAGATTGTGTTCATCGGAACAGACACTGCAGACATTAGTCCTCAACATATAGCGATGGCGTTCAAAGCTTTGAATCAGCATAATCTTGTCTTAGGACCTTCAAATGACGGCGGTTTTTGGTTGATGGGTATTAATAGAAACTCTCTGCCCCGCGACGATTGGTTCGAGAATGTGCGGTGGTCAACTGAACACGCTATGGCCGATGTAATTGCGAATTTCCCCAAAACGACATCCATTTACTATTTGGAGAGATTGATTGACATCGACGATGGAGAAGATTGGCGAGCCTGGTGTGCGTCTGCGCGAACCGGCGTTTTCTTAGACTAGGTAACTTCCGTTGCTCATCTAGATTGACGCAACTTCCACTAAACTAAGCAAATCCTATAGATCAACAACGCAACACTGATCATGTTCAGAAGAAATACCATCTGTAGAACGTAAGCTGGCTCTTTTCTTAACCCTACCAGTTACTATTGGACGTGAGAAACGTAAGAAAATCAAACTACCTAAAACGCGTTCATAGCATCAGGCGTTGAAGCGTCGGATTCGGCTCTACACAGTGAATTCGCAAGATCTCTAGCAACGCATCTCGAAATCCTCTAGCTGTATCGATTAGCTGCGTGTATTCACTACATTCTTCAACAACCTCAAAATCCTGAGATAGCTTGGCTCTAATTGCCTTTGTATCCAAGGCTTGCACAAATTTAGTGTATAAACTTAGTGCTTTATCTGCTTTTGAACTAACAACCTTCTGAACTCTTTCATAGGGTGGTATCGCTAGTAGCTCAATTAGTTTCTTTATTTTGTTTTCGTATGTGAGATTGAATGTTTCGCTGACAGCGAGAACACCAGCGACAAAAAGTAACATCCTCGAAAATCTCAATTTCAATAGTCTTATCGCTTTCGCCTTGTTTTCCTTATTGATTTTGTGTTCATAGTCAACACAAATTGTTCTCCAATATCGAATTATGTCGTTTAAAAGAAATAGGCATATTTGATCATCCCTAATATTATCCGAAACATATTGCTGAAGCAGTCGCTCGCGAGTACTTTCAAATTTTTCGGAACCGAATATCCATTCTCCCTCTAACAAGAGAAGCATGCGCCTCGTTATATGCTCATTGTCGTCATCCGACCCACCAATTTTATCGCTAATCTCATCAATAGATAATGGTTGCTCGAATACTCCCCCTTTTGCTGGCGACTTATATCCTGTGGAGCTAAGTATGTCAATATACTGTTCCTGTTTAGCCTTTATTCGAGCAATATCGTCAGATTCGTAAAGAAAAAACACATCGACATCTGATCCACTTGTAACTTCTCGTCGGGCATAGCTGCCATTGACCCCAATGACGAAAGAGGTCTCATCAACGAACATATCTTGGGCGATCTTTCGCATTTCCGTTATGCCTGATTCGGATGTTTGCCAGGCTTTAGACATGATCTCTGAAGTTTGTGAATTTAAAGTCATATCAAAGTCTCTTCAACTGATATCATGATTCATCAGTTCTTCTACCGTCACATCGCGAAATGTCTTTGTTTGGGTGTAGCGTAGCTTCAACTCACTTGAATTTCTTACTTGAACACCAACAACTATTTGAAACTCCCTTTTCATCGCTCTAAGTGTGTAGCCTAGCAACTCAGGTATACATCTTTTCACATAATCGTAAGCTTCACGAATCGACCTGTTAGCGACATTGAGAAGCTCGAATAGTAATGGATGGGAGTGTTCAAGATCCCGTTCTGTCGTCAAAAAATCTTCGACACAAAAATCGCTAATCTTACTCTGCATATAGGCCTGAGCAAGACCATCAAACAAAAGCCCAATATGGGAATGAAGAATTTGGTTATATACTTCGTTCTTAATCGACCAGAATTTGTCTGTTTGACCAGTCGATCGCCCATGACTTTCAGCCAGAGAGATAACAAAACTACGTGGGTCTATGTTCGCACTATCTTCATCGATGTCTACAAATTTCTTTGTTCTACAGATGCCATCAATCGTATCAACGTTAATCGGACTCGCATAAAGAAATGCATGGCTACCATTGTGGTATCCTTCTATCATTGCAACTACTTCTTCAATATCGATCCCAAACTCGGTCATAGTATCGATAATTTCTGATCCGTATACCGACCGTCCAAACAATATCTCTTTACCGCAAGCGTGATGAGTAATCCCGTAGTGCTGTTCGAAAATTGGTTCAAGAGAGTGAGACAGGGGGCCGTGGCCGATATCATGAAGAAGACCTGCCGCAGCAAGTACCCTAGACTCGTTTTCTGGCAACCCCCGAATTTTAGCATACAGCAGAGCTAGGTTAGCAACACCTATCGAATGTTCATACCGATTATAGGAGTGTCGACTTTTGCATTCTCTTTCACAGAACTGCAAGTAGTCAATCGCCCCCAAGAATCCGATATCTTTCAACCTTCCCATGGCCGCTGAACCAGCTATTTTAGCTAGAAAAGGATCTTCGAACAGACAGGACTGATTCCAATACTGGCCCTCTGGCATGGTGCTCATAGTCTGCAACATCAAACACATTCTCCAAAATTTTATGTTGCTAAACAAAATTCAGAACTAGTCTACATCATTTCTAACTCTATTGGCCGTCAGGCGAAATTTAACGCGGCACATTTCTTCTAACAATGCCTTTCTTGTTCCCCCCCCCCTATTATATGAGTGCGTTCGGCAATCTGACCAAACCAAAGTTCCTTCGCACGTTTCCCGTGGCAAAATTCAAATAGAGCGCTCTCTTGAACGCAATGCAGCAAGAGTCATGCATAACGCCAGTGAAGCCCTATCCTCCATAGATTTTGAAAAATGTTGACCAAAATCGAATACTCAGATTAGTTCACTGAACGTTCTAGTTTTCCACAGATTTTTCCAATTCACTGTTATCCTGTGAACGATGAAACGGTTTCAGTTCAATAATCAGGTAAGGAAATTTCGTATTCCGCGATGCAGTTTCAAAGTACTGATTCGATCGTTGTTCTGCCCTGCTCATCTGCAGATAGGTCTTTCAGTACTGACATCAGACGACTGGTTGCAATCTCGGCGATTGTCCATTCAACAGCTAAACTGATCTAGTTTCTTTAGAAATGGGGCTTATCGCAAGGAATCGCACTCATGCTATGCTAGAAAATCAAACATTTAAAGACGAAGTTGGTCGTAGACCATTCAAGCGGCTATCTCTATTTCGAGTTCGCATAGATTCCCGGCATAGGCGGACGACCGAACGGGTATGTTGCAACTAAAGCAATTTACATACATCTTGCCTCGATTCAGGGGGACTTTTCCGATAGTATCGGCTTAACAAGTTAAGGACATTGACCACTTACTCGGAAAATGCTCTAGCCAAAATCTAACCTGACCAAGCTGAGACTGTTGCGAAACGCTTAACTCGGTCGAAATTGTCAGATTCTCTGTCAAACAGGATCGCCTATTTCTTTACTCTAGAGCCAACTAGCCGCCGGAACTTCGAATTTCCTGTTTAACTTTCCCCTTACTCTGTGTTTCCCAACAGTTTCAAGCTGCAGTAAGATACTACTTTCGAGAAATGCTAGTTTCTAGAGGAGAATCCAGTCAAGTCTGAGAGATTGAATAGACGTTTGGTGGTATAAACCTAGATGCTACCCGTACACTTGCATTATTCTAGGGATTCGAACATAAAAACTGGCAAAGCGCAACGGCCTCAGTTTGCTATAAACTGCGACTCAAAAGAAACTAGCTCCGAGTCTATCAAAGCTCTGTTCAAGTAAAATTCATAGATGTCAAACTCTGCCAAAATGATGAACGCGAATAATCTACCACCAGAAGGTCGAATAACCTCAAAACAGACCGCCCTCCTTAACCCGAGTCACTTGCGTCGTGGTCGAGGTGCTACGAGTAATCAGACAGGCCGGTTCGAAAGTGAAACTCGCGAAGCTTTTGACGACGGTTGGAACTCCACTGAAGAGGAACCAGAAAAACTTCGGACAACTCTTACAAAAGAAGACGCGAAAACAATCATAACTCGAAACCAATCCCCCGACATTAATTTCGATAAATCAATTAACATGTATCGCGGATGCGAGCACGGATGCGTCTACTGTTATGCCCGACCTTCTCATACATTTCTTGGGTTATCAGCAGGATTAGATTTTGAAAGCCGGCTATTTCACAAACCCAACGCGCCAGATTTACTCCGTTCCGAACTTGAAAAGCCAAGTTACAAACCGAAAACTATAGCTGTCGGCGTAAATACTGATTGCTATCAGCCCATCGAACGTTCAGAACGTTTAACCCGCCAGATTCTTGAGGTTCTATCGGAGTATGGTCACCCCGTTATCATAATAACCAAGTCGGCCCTCATCCAGCGCGATACGGACATCATCGCCTCAATGGCAGAACGAAATCTAATAAGAGTCGGAGTATCAGTTACGACTTTGGACAACACGCTGGCAAGGGTGATGGAACCACGTGCAAGCACACCAAAAAAGCGGCTTGAAACGATCAAGGCCTTGTCGTCAGCACAAATTCCCGTCGTCGCAATGTATGCGCCGGTCATTCCGGGGCTAAATGACTCTGAACTAGAGGCTATACTTGAAGCCGTCGCACAACATGGCGCTGAGACGGCCCGATACGTACTTTTGAGACTTCCCCACGAGCTAAAAGAAATTTTTCATGAATGGCTTGCAACCCATTTCCCAGACAGAGCAGCCAAGGTCATCAACACATTACGCGAAATGCGCGGCGGTAAAGATTACGATTCTAGGTGGTTTGAACGCAGTCGCGGACAAGGCGTTTTCGCTCAGTTGATTGCTCAACGGTTTATGAAAGCGAAAAAGCGATTTGGATTGAACAAAAACTACGAAGATCTTCGAACAGACTTATTCACTAAATTTGGGACGAATATTGACCAACTTGCGATGGATGTTTAATTTGTGGATAAGTTTCATCGACCATTTTGAATGTCAGTGAAAAGCGTTTTCCGCCGAACACAGATTCGCGGAAAAAGCCGTACCAATTCGTGTACTTTACTGTTACCACTTATTTGCTTTTGCACGAGAGTCTCGGTTTTGCACAGAACCATTTTCTATCTCAATATTTGACCGCTTCTGCGGCTACTGAATGTAAACGGCAGAATTGTGGTTTACGAATGTTTTGATGTTGCAAATGCGCGACAAATCAACATATAGTAAGGTGGTTTCTACGAAAACTGGGAAGAATCTGTTTAATTTTGACACTATTATCCTTACTATCGAGCAGATGCTCTGAAGATTCACATGTGACAAGTTTGTTCGCATTTGTGGAATATACAGATTCACGGACCGCATCCAGTACGACTTCGGTCAGATTTTCGAACTTTTTAGGATTAAGCCAAATGCCTCTTTCAACCGAATCACAACTTATCCTGTTGCAAGACCTCGTCCTAGCTGAAGCTAAAGAACGAGCGAAGGATCACGACGAACTCAAGCAACTTGTGACTGTCAAACACAAGGAACACGATCGCGAAAGCAAAAAGCACTTCTCTCGTCTAGAAAAGATTATTTCCGAACTAGAGCCCTAATTTTTGAAGGCTCATTGTGGCTATTTCGTCTCATGATGAACAGATGCCCGGCCCACCTGTGTTTTCCCCGAGTGGTACTGCAACACGGAATTATTGTATCGGATTACTGGACTGCACAAGACGGTTAAGTCCGAAACTAGCGGAATTCCCTGAAAAGACTATTCTTATAGATACAAGAGTTTGGAGTGACGAGGAATGCTATTCCATCTCACCTTGACTTGATTCTTTGCTCGAGAATTCGGTTCAATATCTTATGGAGCTTACAGTGAGCGATACCGAAAAGAATTCTTTATATGAATGGCAAAAAATGGAGGATCCCAAAAGGAGAAAGGCTTCTATTTGGAGATTTTTCATTAAACCTCCGAAACTAGTAGAAATCCGTCCATCTAGAGTAGTACCTGACAATGATGATAAATGTGATCCTATTCTAGTTGTTGAGCCAAACCACGTGACTACAATTATTCTGTTTGAAGACAAAGAGCTTTATTTTAGACAGCATCGTTCTGACTCGGAGAATATTTAGCGTTAGATTCTTTGGGTAGCGAAGGAAGAGAAATTGGTTGACCTGCGAATTCGTGCCAATATTTGATGGCTCTGACACATCGGATCCAGAAAAGATTCGCAGTTCAAAAGGTGATCTGGACGCATATTCTACAGACTGTCTTTTGTAGTACGGTTGAAGAAGCGACTTAATCTGGCGGCTCCGGATTACAATTAGATTGCTTAAATGATGAGTGGTATTCCGCCATACCGACCGGCTAGGTAATCGTCCTTAAACAACTTGTTCCGCCTTTGCTTAAAGCTGGACAACGGATACAAATTCGAGGTTAAATCCGGCTTCTTTTCAATTAACCAAATCTGATCTCTGCCAATTTCTGGAAATTCCGAAACGGTAACATCGTGGGACGTGAATATGAGCTGGGCATTCTTTGGATTCAGCTGTGGATTACTGAACATCGATATGATTTCCTTAAACGCTAACGGATGAAAGTTAGAGTTTAACTCGTCAATTACAAGAGTATAACCTTCGTCTAGGGAGTCCAAAATCGGTCCAGCCAATCCAAACATCAACCGAGTTCCCAAGGATTCCGACTCAAGGCGTAATGTGAGCTCCTTCTCGTCAGCCCGTTTTCGAATAAAGTCTATAAGATAGAATTTCTCATCCGGTCGTTCTACTCTGCTTTGTTCAAGTGGTGTAGTATAGAATGGCTTATATTCTGCATTTCTAGGAAAGTAAGTCTCGGTAATATCAATGTCGCTCAAATGAATTCCTACAGATTTGAAAAACTTCAAAATTTTCTGTTTCCATCCGTCGCGCTCGAAATACCGTGCCGTGATGTTCGGTGACATTTTTTGCGACATAAAAGCAAAGCGAATATGTGACACAATCCATTCGAAAACACCCTCTAGTCCGCTCTTCTCAAATTGCAGAGCAGTACTCAGAAAGAGAGCTGTAGGGCGTGTGATTGTCCGCCAGTGACCTTTCTCTCCTTGCATAAGCGAAGCATTAACTTCCCAAAGATAACAGTCGCTCTTTCCGTCATATTCACGATAAAATTATTGTCGCACTCTTTGAGTGGCGTGGGAACGAGCGACTAACCATTCCTCTTCAACTCGTTCTCTTGATATCGCGAAACCATAATTATACAACGTATTTCTATGAATGAAAACTACCTCAAAACTAGTTGGCTTTCTGCTTTCAGGTTCTTCGATTCCAAAAGGGGCAATTTCTATCTCCTTTTTGTTTGTATTCAGAAGGCATTCATCGACGAATATGGACATGAACCGCATGGCTTCAACCAGCGTTGACTTACCTGAACCATTTGCTCCAAAAACACAAGCCTGCTTTAGGACATAAGGTGCTGCTGAGAAACCTGTCTGAACAACATTATCCGACGATTCAAGCATGGACGATTTATTGGCCGACGCTTTACTGGTCGCCATGGTAAATCTCTGGTTGTCACGAAACGTACGGAAATTTTCGACTGAAAATTCGATTAACATGCGCGTTCTCCTTGCCTAATAATGAAAATTACCATAACTCTGCAGATTTTGTCAGATATTTAAAGAATCTTAATCAAGTAAACCAAAAACTACAATAATTTTGCGACTTAGAGCAAAAACCTAACAAGTTGACACCCATTTCAGAAATTATCTGTGGAATTTTCATAAATATCCGTGCAAAAACATAGGTTCAACTTGATCGGCAACTGCTCTAGTGCCGGTAAATGTTCAGGCAATAAACGGCGATCGCTACGAACAGACATCGTTTGTCGCCAAATTTGAAATCTTACTTAGGACTCATCGGCAAAGGGAGCGATCGACAGACTTGGCAAAGGTTTGATTAACCCTAGACGGTTAGAAAAATGGAAAACTTAGAAATTCTGGTTTAGAATTGAAAATCTGTATCCCCAAGAGGTCTACCCATGTTCTTAAAGATCAAATTCCTAATCTTGTCAGTTTTCGCATTCAGCGTGATTGCCGGATGCACTTACCTTAGTCTTCCGTTAAACAACGTGATGGTGGATAAACCTGCCGAGGAGCTTTACGCGACAGTCAATCGTCCAGCGATTGATGAGATCGTATACTTCGTTATTCCAGATCGCTTTGAAAATGGCGATACTTCCAATGATAAGGGAGGCATTGAAGGAAATTGGCGGGAACATGGGTTTAAACCTGACGATCGCGGATTCTACCTCGGAGGTGATCTTAAAGGCTTAACGAGTAGACTGGACTACATAAGAGACTTAGGAGTAACGGCAATTTGGCTTGGGCCAGTTTTTCAGAACAAAGCTGTCCAGGGCGGTGACGGATGGATGTCATCGGGCTATCACGGTTACTGGATTACGGATTTCACTAGCGTTGATGCTCACCTCGGAACCAATGACGACATGAAGATATTTGTCGATACCGCACACTCTTTAGGGATGAAGGTTTACCTAGATATCATTACAAACCATACCGCGGATGTTATTCTATACAGAGAATGTGACGATCCGGACATGAAAACTTGGAAGGATAAATACAGTTGTCCATACAGATATAAAGGTGAATACCCTTGGACGACCGTCGGTGGCCCCGATGGAAGACCCATAAACGATGGATTTATGGGCGATGCCCCAGAATTCCAGACCGAGGAGAATTTCGTAAAGCTAACTAACCCCAATTTTGCCTACACACCATTCGTTCCTGAAGTTGAGCAAGGTATTAAGAAGCCAGAATGGCTAAATGACTTGACTCTTTATCACAACCGCGGACATACAACATTCGTCGGCGAAAATTCACTATATGGGGATTTTGGCGGTCTCGATGATCTGATGACTGAACATCCGAAAGTCGTAAAGGGATTTATAGACATCTATAAAGACTGGATTACGAAATATCGTATTGACGGCTTTAGAATCGACACAGCAAGGCATGTTAACGACGAGTTTTGGCAAAAGTTTGTCCCCGCTATTCTCAAACACGCAAAATCCGAAGGAATTCCTCACTTCCATATCTTCGGAGAGGTCGCTAATGGCGATCCTGCGTATCTTGCGTCCTATACAAAAGAGGCAAAGTTTCCTTCAGTCCTAGACTTTGCTTTCCGATACGCTGTACGCGATGTGATAGTAAACGGTGAACCTGCTAAACGGTTTGCAGATATTTACCGTGCAGACTCAGTATATGTCGACGGTGCGCCAAAAATATTACCAACGTTTATTGGCAATCATGATGATGGACGGTTTGCGGGTTTCTTGAGGATTGAACATCCAGAAATGTCGGATGATGAAATTTTCAAAAGAGTTCGACTTGCGCATGCACTTATGATTTTATCTCGGGGTGTTCCGGTTATCTATTATGGAGCAGAACAAGGATTTGTGAGCGATGGCAATGATAAGAAAGCGCGTGAGACAATGTTTCCAAGCTTGGTTCCGGATTATAACGACAATGACCTAATTGGCACAGATATGACAACTGCAGACAGCAATTTCGATCAAAGTCATCCCCTCTACCAAGCGTTTGCAGATTTAATTCAGTTGCGTCGTAACTATATTGCGATACGGCGGGGTGATACTATCGTCAGATTGGCCGAGCATGAGGGAGGTCTGCTAGCGGTGTCACGAATTGAACCTAATCAGCAAGGTGAGATTTTAGTGGTCTTCAACACACGAGACGAAGATCGTGAAATTCATATCGAGGTTGATGCTCGTTCCAAGAGATTCGAAACACTAAATGGTACGTGTAAACCTCGTGTAACGTCTACTGGAAGTTACTCTGTTTCCGTTCCCGCCCTTGATTTCATCGTATGTCGCAGTTCAAGCTGGGCAGAAATGGAATGAATTGGCGTTGAAACGATGAATATGGCAGAACCCCGTACTTTTCGAGCAACTTTCGGTCACGGATCAATAACCAGAGCCTCTGATCGAATAGGTAAAGTGTTGCAAAACATCAAGACAAAGTAGAAACTCACAAAAATTTCAAACTTTTAGAGGTGCTCAGCCCTACAAATCAGCTTTTCACTCCAGTATTTGAAAATATATATAAGATTTGACCGGTCTCCGAGGAAATCAGCGCTGAATGCAATCATTACAGGAGCAAATTTGCTGAAGCTCTTATATCAAGCAAACAAAAATTCTGTTGTAAGGTTAGCCGTGGAGATTTCAAAGCCAAGATGTGAACAGTTATGGAAGGTTCCGACATTGGTATTCCCGATTGGCTATTGCATTCTTCCAGACGACAGTCAGGCAATGAAAGGAGACCTTATTAATCGGTGAAGTGAAGGCGGCAAAACCTAAATCGACTAACTACGGTTGCTATATTAGCCCTCCAATTGAAGCAAGTACGCGAAGTTTCTCGTAACGAGCATCAAGAATCAGATAAGGGAAATCGCCTAGGTCTCTGTTTCTCCAGGGTTCAAACCCTTCGTCCAACTTTTTGTTGGTATTCGATACCTGAGTGGAGGACATCGTCTCGATGCCGAACAGTTTAAATCTTTTGCTAATCTCACGACTATATACACCCTCGAGATAGCATTCTGCAGCAACATTCACTAAGGCCTCACTACTCCGCTGACCGCGGTTCATTGTTTCCGGGTATAGCGGTGTGTCAACAGAACCCGATACTTTGGAAGCCAGCAAGTTCAACGAGCCTGATGTGTTAGGTAGACCTTCAGGTTTGTAACCATTCCTATGACCACCGATCTCGCCAACCCGATGACCATACCCCCCTCCGAGAGATGCTTCGCGATCCAGACGAACGACTGTATCTAACAACTGCTCCAAAAGCTCCCTTACCGGAAAGAGATTTCCATGAGACGGAACTTCCATCGCCTCTCGTTGACGCTTATAATCTTCTATGCTCATTGATAGGCTCCTGATAGGGATTAAGAAGATTTTTGGGGGTTGCTGGATTGCGAGAAGCGTTTTCAGGGGATTTTAAAATCCCCTGAAAACGCTTTTTTCCCCAAAATTTGAATTTCCAGACTTAATCTTACAGTACCGCCGAAACTTTAAATTTCTGTTGATGTTTGTCCAAACTTTGTGTTTCGCAACAGTTTCAACTTGTATATAGTTCCCCTAAAATTAGCAAAAAATTTGGGGTTTTTGGACAGCTATTTTATTTCGGTAGCTTCAGCAAAAAGATTTGGTCAACTTCAAGAAGTAGAGTCCATGTTCATTTAGAATGCTAAATGTGTCTAGGTATGCAGTGCTAACTATGAGACTGTTGCATAATGCCGACGCACAGTCTAGAAATCCTCAATTTGCACTCCAAAACAAACGAAATTGCCCTCGCCTCGGTTGAGAATCTCCATACTATAGCTGATATTGTCTCACTTACCGTATTATGTACCAGTCTCACTATACTGGTATCTGTTTTGGGTTTATGGATCAAAATTTATAGCCTCTCCAGCGCAGATCGGAACAAAGTTGTCGACACAGTGTTTTATCATGTGCCAATCGGCCAGCCAGTTAATGTTTGTGTAGAATATCGAGTATTGGAAGAGATTTCTCGTTCACTTATTGCAATTTTTGTTCGGATAGGCTAAATGTACCGTTGAAAGTATAATTAGAATCATAGCTTCAAGCGCTCGAGGTACCAACGTTATGATTTTGACACATTATACCTTGATTGAATTTGAACTCTAGGTTACCAAATTAGGTTTGTTAAGTCTTTTTAAGGAAAAAACAATGGAAATTTCTAAAGAACTTCTCGATTCCGTCAAGGAGGCCACGTTCGCGCATTTTAGCAATGGCAAGGTTCACGATGTGGCAATGAGGTTTACTCATGACGAAGATGGTGAAGACTGTATTGCAGTTCGACTGTTCGTTGAACCCAATATGTCTAGCGAAGATTATGGCGGAAAGTTACTTGATTTACTCCGCCAGATCAACGAAATTTGCTCTAAAGAGCACCAATATATTCCCGCATTTCTAGAGTTCAAAAGATATCGAGGACTAACATGAATTTTGCAGAAGATTTAATTGAAACCGCTCAGTTGCTTTGTTCACCGGGTTTAGGCCGCACACCAAGCCAAGCTATGCTTAAAACGGCTGTACACACGTCGTATCAAGCTTTATTGCACTGCCTGCAGAACATGTGTGCTGATAGCTTTATTGGAGATGACTCTGAGGAAGATAGACCAGAAAAAGCCTGGCACGAGGTTTACCGTGCGCTTCAACACGAAACTCTAAGAAGAGCCTGCGCTCATCCGGATCTTAGATTGTTTCCTCCCGAATTCCATAACATTGGCGACGGAGTTTTAAATTTGCAAAAAGCACGTTACTCAGCTGATTACAGTCTTGCATCAGTAGTCGACATAGAAGAGGCAAAAGGATTCATTGATATTGCAAGCAATTGCATCAATTCAGTTAAGAACGCTCGAAAAAAGGACAAACTAGCGTTCGCATCTTGGATCGTGTTTGAACGCAAAGGAGGTGTCGCTGACGCGCGAACGCGAGCTAGATCCAAGAATCCCACTGCTATGGTGTTGGATTAGACTTACCAAATCGAATCTCATGTTCCTTACCTGCAAAATTCAGTTCACCTTCGCAAGTTTTTCCGACACCTTCTCAACTGTTGTTATTGTCCCGTTTCCTCCATAAAGACAAAAACTTCGGCAACCATACAAGTAACATAAGATTACCAGATCGCGTTAATCTATAAAATTTCTCTTGCAAAAAGTACTTTTACAGTTTACTTACAATTGAACCTGATAAATGTGAATATTGAGTCCTGATGTATCGGATAGGTGCAAAGACTTGCACCCAAACTTAGCTGCATTCTCAAGCTCAAAGCCCTATATGTCCGAGAAATTCGTCCCATGCGCAACCGTGATCCCCACGAAAACAATCCGTTCAACCCACTTTTTAAGGTTGCAGCATTAAGAGCAAACTGGATTCCTGAGGAGGGCAAGGATAATCGTCTATCCCTAGATTGCAGTTTAAACTTTAAGATGGCTCAATCCGTATCAGGAAAAAATACCGATAGCAATGGCAGGGTAGCTGAGAGTGCAACTTTCTCCTTGTCAATTAAGAGAGCAGAACTCTCTGTCAGGATAGATCCAAATGGCGTAGAGGGGTTTTCGATCGAAAAGATTGCACACATGGTTCCTGGACACACGCTACAAGAAACAGAAATTACGACCAAACATATGTCGGATAGGGGATCAGAGCTTGGAGCTAGGATAGGTGTTGAAGCTTCCAATAAAGCGAAACAGAAAGCTGAACTAAAGTTAGGGGGGAATAAATCGAACTCTCAAATGACTAAGCGTAAGATTACCCTGCAAAGAACTACGTCATCGGTAATAGGCACATTCGACAACACAAAGGCCCATTGGGAGATTAAGCCCAATGTGGATGATGGAGAAGGCAAACATAAGGAACATATATCAGGCGAAATTTTTTTGGCGAATGATCAAGATCAACGCTTGTCCGCACTAATCGCTAGTTGGAAAAAAGGTTCTGGCGTTTATATAGAATTGTGCGCGTCTGTCAGGGTTCAACTTAAAGATCTTAATATCTCTGATGTTAGAATCTTTGATGAACATGGGGAAGAGTTGTCAAGGCCTATCAACGCGGGATTTTTAGAGCGCGGTGAAGATGTCAAACTAAAATTCGTAAAGCAACTTATTAAGCGGCACCTGGTTGATTTGGGTTTAGAAAACTCGGCGGGTTCCATCGAAGTCTGTAGAGCATATGCGTAAAACACATTCCAATACTGGCGACCTAGTTTCGGGCATTTTCGGTGTAATGCAAAGCGAGTCTTATGAGTTCAAAGACCTCATCGCAGCTTCAGGACTCGTTGCAGAGGCGGGTGAAATCTCCGACATTGATTTGTCGGGAGTTGATTTGTCCGGTCAGGATCTATCAGATTTGGATTTGGGGGAAGCATGTTTTGAAGACACGAAACTAGATAGAACCAACTTACTCGGCGCGAAGATAGATCCGATCGAGATTCAGTTCTCTCAAGATTATAAAAAGGCAGAAATTGGACAGTCCGTTTTGACCGAGATCGATTCGGCTCGGCTCGAAACCATCTTGTCGACTAAGATTGCCGACATTGACCTCCGCATTCGTACCCTCAATAGCCTAAAACTTTGCGAACTAGTTTTTGTTGGCGAGTTAATTCAATTGAATGAATGGGAACTGTTGCATATTCCATACTTTGGTCGAAAATGCTTAAAAGAACTGCAAGAGGTATTCGACGCCATGGGGTTGTCATTTGGGATGAAACTCCCAGAATCCCTTCAGACGCGCTTTCCGCGGCCAAAAAGTCCTGATTTTGGGGCTGAGGCATACATGATTGAACGATTTGGCCAAGATTTTCGAAACAAGTCGTATTTCATCAAAAACCTTCGCGAAGTTAGGGTTCGCGCAGATTTACGACAAACTGATCTAGCTAGCCGGGCTAATATTTCGATAAACACTGTTCGCAAGTATGAAAAGGAACGGTCGAAATTTGGCCTAAGTGAGTATTACGCTGTCAGCATAATCAAGGCACTTGGCCGATTTGCTAACCTACTTGAAATCACTACTAAGTAGCAGGAAGGCATCTCTAATTTTGGGATAGAAGTGTTGAGATTTAAAAGAACGAAAATGTCGCGTGATACTGTCTCTAGCCAAGAATCAAGCGAACTTTGCAATGCTCAATCCAATCTTAGCCGAAACTGCAAGGTTTGTCGGCAGAGTTAAAATAAACTTGGTACATTGATGAGGGATCATCGGTACTAACCGCAGTCACGAATAGCGATTTTCAAAGGATCGTCCATTAAGTTTCGTCCGATTTTTAAGATAGAAAATCGAACTTATGTACTAAATGACAGCAGAAACTCGGATTTTTTTAAACATTGTTTGCGGGACCATACAGCTAACCTCACGTTTCCCTAAAGATTCGCAATGTTTCATTCGCCTTTCTCTGAACTATCTCAAGAACACCAATCCAAACTAGTATGTCCGAAGGTTGGCGTTCCGAAAATCACGACACTCACATACGACCCCAGACTTGTTGCTTAATTTTAACCGCTTACGAAAAAATGAGCGATTATATAGCTATTTAGCCATTGTCACTATTTTCAATACCATTCACCTAATGGGTACAGTGACCATGGCGTTGCATCGGGATTCGTTCCGGTGAACAAACAGGAAATCCCGCAGAAGCCTCTATCAACGGTAAGTTGAGCGAAAAATGGCTAAATAGGTATATAGTCGCTAAAAAATGGGTTTACTCCGATAATTACAATCCACCTATTTACAGAACTCTGTGTTAGTAGCCCCAGTCTCATGAAAATGTTTGACATAAATCTTTCCGAAGAACAAACTGAGACTGTTGCGAAACTCGTTACGCGCTCGAATTTCGACAATTTGCACTCAATCTGGATCGCCAAATGCCTTATTCTAGGGCCGTCTATTCGCCTAAAATTCAAATTTTTGTAGATATTGTTCCAAACTTTGTGTTTCGCAACAGTTTAAAACTAACTGTCTTCCTTGCGGACATTGCAATAAGAACTAAGTGAACTCGACTAGCTGTCGAACACCTCGTTGATCTTAGGAAATGAATAATCAAAAGGAATGCTTTGCCATGTCAAATTCTAATACTAATTCCATCTCCCCCATTTCTTGTCCAAGCAACTCTCCGTGGTGGAAGGGTGCTGTCCTCTACCAAATCTACCCGCGGTCGTTCAATGATTCGAATGGAGATGGAATCGGTGACCTGCCCGGAATAATAGAGCGCCTTGATTATGTCGCCAACCTTGGAGTCGATGGTATATGGATTTCACCTTTTTTTAGATCTCCGATGAACGATTTCGGATACGATGTTTCCGATTTCAAAGATGTAGACCCTATCTTCGGAACACTTAATGACTTTGAATGCCTTATTGAGAAAGCCCGCGATCTCCGATTGAAAGTCATAATTGATCAGGTTGTAGCCCATACGTCAGACCTTCATGAATGGTTTACTGAAAGCCGTTCATCAAAACATGGGAATAAGGCAGATTGGTATGTTTGGCACGATCCTAAACCGGACGGTTCCCCACCAAACAACTGGCAGTCCGTATTCGGTGGTCCTGCTTGGACTTGGGATGCTCGGCGCGGGCAGTACTACATGCACAACTTTCTATCGAGTCAGCCTCAACTCAATATGCACAATCTGGCAGTGCAAGATGCCATGCTTGATGTTATCAGATTCTGGTTAGATAAAGGCGTTGATGGTTTTCGCTTCGATGCCGTTAACTTCGCCATGCATGATCCCGAGTTTAAAGATAATCCGGCTTGGCCAAGAGAGGATCGAGTCATTTCGAGACCTTTCGATTTACAGCACCATATCTATAACCAGTCTCATCGTGATATTCCCGCTTTCCTAGAACGCGTTCGGAAGATACTAGATGGGTATCGCGATAAGGGTAAAGAGAAGTTTGTTGTAGCTGAAATTGGAGGCCCCTCTTCATTGGAGGAAATGAAGGCATTTACAGCGGGCGATAAAAGACTTCACTCGGCATACAGTTTCGATTTTCTTTACGCTGACTCTCTTACGGTCGAGACTGTTGAAGCGGCTATTAAAAGTTGGCGCGAACGTGAAAAAGGCTGGCCGAGTTGGGCGTTTTCTAACCACGATGCACCGCGATATGTAAGTCGTTGGCACGATGGTTCTGATCCGAAAGCGTTCACCAAGATGGTTTGCACATTATTACTATGCTTAAAGGGAAATCCGATAATCTACCAAGGAGAGGAGTTAGGTCTCGAACAAGTTGAGATTCCATTCGACAAACTACAAGACCCTGAAGCAATAGCGAACTGGCCTGAAACTCTTGGGAGGGATGGAGCAAGAACACCCATGCCATGGCAAAAAAATGCTCCGAACGCCGGATTTACGAATGGAGAACCGTGGCTTCCGATTGGCAAAAACCATTTTGGACTAGCAGTTGATCAACAGGTTGACGACGACTCTTCAACATTGCGTTTTGTTCAGAGATTCTTGAAAATTCGAAAAAGCTCACCTGCTCTTACACAAGGGAATCTATCGTTTGTAAATTTGCCTGACGAGGTCATAGGGTTTGAACGTTATATCGGAGGCGAGATTCGGGATCGGGTTTGCTGTTATTTTAATCTCTCTAATAAAACTAAGTTGGTAACGAACTATTGTGACACAAGCAAAATACTGTTTTCTACATGGGACACCACCGGGGCCTCATTAGATGTTCTACCTCCATACTGCGCGATAGTGTTTCGTCCAGATTAAAATTGGTATAGGCAAAACTCGGTTAAGTGTGGTTATGTCGTTGTAAATTTCACCCGATTGGGTAGTAAGTTTCTTCAGTAAGAACAATTTTTGTTGCAATTTTCCAATTCTTATTGTAATTGGACTACCCACTTATCAGCACACCCATTGCCATTAAAAAATTTCGGCAGGAGAAATATTATGGCTAACAGAAAAAGCAGTTTGCGTTCTCGTTTGCTTGTCAGCGCGGCAGCGATTGCTCTCGCGATGGTACCGTTATCCGCTAAAGCTCAAGAGCAAGAGGAGGAAGAGGATGCCGTCGCCGAAGACGAAGAAATTGTTCTTGGGGTCGTAACAGCTACAGGAATTCGAGGGTCTATTGCAGACTCTTTGGCAGCCAAACGTTATTCAGACTCTGTTATTGAAGCTATTTCTGCTGAGGACATTGGTAAACTACCGGATTTGTCGATTGCCGATGCGCTTGCGCGTTTACCTGGTGTGACTGCTCAACGTGTTCGCGGTCGTTCGCAGACAGTGTCAATTCGTGGACTGGGTCCTGACTTCTCGCTTGCGCTTCTTAATGGCCGGGAGATTGTTTCTGCTAGTAACAATCGCGGGATTGAGTTTGATCAATTCCCTTCAGAGCTTATTTCCCAAGGTATCGTCTACAAGACTCCTGATGCTCGTTTGAATGCGACGGGGATTGCGGGTGCTGTCGACCTTCGAACTGTTCGTCCACTGGAATACGACGAACGTAAACTGAATGTTTCAGGTAAGTTCGTTAATGGTAATAGTGACGTTTCGAATCCAGATTTCGACAATACAGGGTATCGTTTGTTTGGGTCTGTTATTGATAAATCCGATGATGGTACTGTCGGCTGGGCGGTAGCTCTTACGTTGCAATCTAATCCAACTGCATACTTGTCTAGGGAACTAAAGACCGGAAACGGGCAAGTCACCCGTACTGCGGATGATGCTACACCTGCAATGGTCACCTATCCTTCTGATAACCCTCGATCGGGAGTTGTAAGCAGAGATTTTGAACGAACATCGCTCGCTGGAACGTTGCAGTTTGAGCCTAATGAACAAGTGAGGGTAGTGGTTGATGGATTTTTCACCGATACTGAGGACAAAGGTATTTTTCGCGGAGTTGAAACTCCTTTGGCCTCTTGGGGTGGGGCGACCTTCGTAGAAACGAAGGGACGAAGTGGCGGTTTCGCAAGCGAAACAACCTTTACAGGTTTTCCGATGCTTCGAACCGACGAGGAAGGTGCTAACGCGAAAATTCAAGCATTTGGCGTTAATGCTGAGTACGATTATTCGGATACACTAACTTTGGTAGGGGATCTGAGTTTTTCCTCTATGAGTCGGTCGGACATTGATTACGAGTCTTATGCCGGGCTAATACACAATCGTGGGAATCGAGGAACACTTAGCAATAACACTACTTGTCATCCAGACCCACCTCCAGGATCACCTCCGGGAACACCGCCTCCGCCACCGCCACCTTCAGGTGACTGTTCACGTGATGCGGCGATAGCTGCGGCTGAGGACAGATTCGCTATTTCCACACCTAGTAGTGGAGAGTACTCGATTAAAACCACTAAAGATTACACTAGTCGAACACAAGTGTTTTTGACAAACCCACACGGTTGGGGCGGACAGATGGGTTATATAAATGAGCCTAAAGTCGAGGACGACCTTACTTCATTGAGAATGGAAGCGAGGTACGATTTGCAAAACCAGTACTTCAGCGGGGTAACTGGGGGACTACTGTATTCGGATCGTGAAAAATCCTACGATAAAATCGAAACTAGAATCACTGCGGGTTCTGGTTGGGTTGACGGACGCATTGCAATTCCAGGCAATCTGATTCAGGGGAGTACCGATTCAGGAAATCTGGGTTTGAATGTCATCGCTTATAATACTGCCTCTCTGGTCAGTTCAGGCATCTATAAAAGTACTCCCAGTACTAACTCTCAAAGCAAATGGAATGTCTCTGAAAAAGTCATAACGCTATATGCTATGGGAAATATTGATTATGTTTATAATGACATACCCGTTCGCGGGAACGTCGGTTTGCAGATTGTTAACTCAAAACAGTCTTCTACTGCTGAATCAAACATTCTCGCTAAGACTGAATCGCGCGCATTTGATGCCGATTACTCGCATTTCCTTCCGAGCGTTAACTTAAATTTCGAAGTCACCGATGACTCTGTATTAAGAGTGGCTTTAGCAAAATCCATAACACGCGCCAGACTCGACCAGTTGGCTGTTTATCGGACACTCAACTTTGACAACACGGTTTGTACCGATAGTAATGACGATAAAATTCCAGATAGTTTGATTCGCGAAGGGAATCCCGCTGTACCAGTTTTTGATCCTTCGACGGGTAAAACTTGTTTTACTTTGAGTGGCGGAAATCCGGAGCTCGAACCTTACGAATCGTTCTCGTTTGATGTCGCATTTGAGCGATATTTTGATGACATAACGGCAGTGTCTTTTGCTCTGTTCCACAAAGCGATTGATAGTTGGATCACTGATCGCACTAGGATAGTGAACGCGACTGAACTGATAAACTACGGAGGTGGTGAGACATTCTTGACCACAAATTCGACTGTCGCTCTTAACCAAACAAGGTGGAGTGGGCAGGATAATGCGACAGACGGAACTATTACTGGGTTTGAAGCAACTGTAAGAATGGGACTGGATGAATATCTCCCCGAACAATATGAAGGATTGGGTTTCAATTTTAGTTATACGTATGCCGATGCAAGCGTTGACCATCCTAGTGGCAGTTCAATTGATATTCCCGGTTATTCCAAAACAGTCTGGTCTTGGGATGTGTATTATGAAAATCACGGCTGGAGAGCAAGGTTGAATTCTCGTTATCGGTCTGAATTTCTTTCAGAAGTATTGGATTTCACGTCAAACCCAATCAAATCAAGTGCCTTGGAGGAAACTGTTTTTGATCTGCAAGTCGGTTACTCGTGGGATGAAGGCCCAATGGAAGGATTCTCGGTCAATTTTGAAATTTTCAATCTTACTGACGAACCTTTTGCCACGGAGAAGTCCGCAAACATGCATCCCGTACCATTCCCTAGTCAGCATGAACTTTATGGAACGACAATGAATCTCACTGTCTCTAAAAAGTTTTAGTATTATCACGGTATTATGTACTAAGTGCGAATTGGGGCTGGTAACCAGCTGTGTGCTATATCTTTTCATAATAATCTTATGAGCAACGAACGTTCACTAAGGATTCAAGGAATTTGGTACGAGAGCCGCACTGCCGCCGCTATTGCCCTAGGATGTGATACAACTGCTCTTTGTGATTCATTAAACGGCGCAACGCAGGGGATTCCTTTTGAAAAATTCATGAAAAACCGTGAAGAAGGTAGAACCAAAGATCGATTTTGGAACGGAATGCACTACAAGGCCGTAATGGAGAAAATGGAGAGTATCCTCCTAAAGATGTGCCTCTAGTTGAGATTGACTGTTGACTCCATGCCAACCTATGATTGTTAGCCTACTTCGTAATTTCACCCTTAAACCACTTTTGTTCATTCTTTGAACTGATCACGCAAAGGTACGCTCTTGCTCGCGAGAAAGCCACATAGGCCAATTCGCGCGACAGGGTCTCGCTACCATCCACGACCAAAATTATTGCCATACGCTCAAGTCCTTTGAAACGTCGTACCGTATCGACAACTACAGATTTTCCTGCCAGATTCTCCGCTTCTGTAACATCAATTTTGATATTTAGTTCCCCTAACTGTCGCAAAAACTCCCCTCTTGCGCTCTGTCGATTGAAAAGTACGGCTATATCTCCTTGGCCAACTTTGTCGTTCTCTAGTAGTCGTAGAAGCTGCCGAATGCACTTATCAATCTTTACCTGAGTGTTCTGAGCCGTAATCCAAGATACTTCAATACCGTCTGGGCCGCTTGCCTTGGTTTCTACGCCCTTATAGTGAATCGACGCTACCTTATGAATACTCTTCGTATTTCGAAAATTAGTAATGAGATCAATTGGCATGGCCTTTATATCATCAATTAAGTTGTGTTTAATTCCGTAAACATTCTGGTTGTTATCGGCAAAGACTCTCAACTTGCCCCCTACTTGCAGTGATGCCTGAACTGCAGCCCACCAATGATCTTGAAAATCTTGCCCCTCATCAACGATTATCGCGTCAAAACGGCGACTCGGATTTTCAGTCATTATCTCAAACAATGCTTCCGGCAGTAGATGGTCGTACAAATGGTCATCGTCTTGGTGAGGTGGGATATTTTTTCGCAGACTGCGAGCTTCGGAGGCACAAAGAGAATGAAAGTTTGCAATAGTAAGATTCTTGTGGCTGATTATTTTCCGGCCAACGTCTAAAGCAAGCGGCTTGTTGTAACACGTGAATAACGTTTTGAACCCACTATCGACTAAACGACGCGCCTCTTCTATTGCAATTACAGTTTTACCCGTTCCTGCGCCACCCTCAATTAATACCCGCTGAACTCGGCTAATATTGCCTAGAATCTCGTACTGGTTTTGTTCTAGTCCCTTGTATTCGATTCTAGCCTCTTCTATTGCTATCCGCACATTAGAATTCAGCGTAATTGAATCCCCTATTATCTTCTTGAGCGACTCAATTCCGTCATCTCCTAGTGGTTTTGTTGTTAGTTCTTTCTTTCCCTCCCTCAGTCGTTCTGCGATCCATCTGCGAAAACCTGCCCTTAGTTGGTCTTCACAACAAATCAATTCCAATGGTGCTTCAAGACCAAGAGACTCGGTTGGCGCGGCTACCCCGGGAAAAATCAAGCCATGAGCAATTTGTATGTTTCGCTTCGGCCAATCCCTAGACTTGTCTAGAAGCTTCTTAATTTGATGCTTCGCGCTTATAGCCTGCCTTATGGGATTTTTAATAGGATGAGTCTTCCCGTTATGGTCTTTGCTCAACCAAACATCGGTCTTCTTATCATTTGATATCTGTACTCCGCCTTTTACCTCAAGAATTAGTATCCCGTGTACAGGATGGGCAACTAGAAAATCACACTCTCCGTCAGTCTCTCGGCCTTGGTCATCGACGTAAATCCATCTGACGGAGTGAAAAACATAAAATTTGTCATCTAGAACCTCGGCGAGCTTGTCATATACCTGAACCTCTGCTTTAAGCATAGGGTTTCGTCGGACGAAAGAACGCAGGTTTCTCGGATATAGTATTGCCATTACGAATAACTCTCCATTCTTCATTAATGATTAGCCCTTATACACTCCTTTGGTAAATCTTTCCACTGATTTGAACTAGTTCAAAGCTGTTGCGAAACCCCAAAATAAACTAGAGACTAACAAAAATCATAAATTTGAAGCAGTATTTAGCCCAAGAATCAACTTTTTATCAGCAAATGGGTATAGATTGAGACTGTTGCGAAACGCGTTACTCGCCCGAATTTCTCAGTCGTTCTGTCAAATAGCATTGCCGATTGCCTTATTCTAAGGGCAACTAGTCGTCGACACTTCGAGCTTTCTGTTGAACTTTCCCCATATCCCGTGTTTCGCAACAGTTTCAGATCGTTGGTGTCAAGGACAACTATTGTACTTCACAACAGGCTCGGTTCACTAGAGCGTTTGTAGCTCTAGTTGATAAAAATCTATGCTACCGTCAGTTTTATGAAGGCCGATTTTTCCTGAGGAAAATACTGAGGAAAATACCGAGGATTTAGACTTCTTCCATCCACAGACGGTATCAATCAATAGTGACAACTTAATTTACTAACGCTTTAGTTTATACGCCAAAGACTGGGAGTTATTGCAGGGGGTTTTTATTCTCTAGCAATTTCGGCCAAACCAGACCAATACAGTCTTGAGAAATTCGGTTAGTGATGAATTTTGAAACTGTCTCTAATGTTGGCCTTCACATTTACTATCGGAGATACCTCGACGATCTCTAGTTCAGCAACCATGTTATAAATTGACCCCCCCCCAATTTTTCTCAAATTTACAAGATCTTATGCTAGTGATAATCCCCTGTTTCGTGGGAAGTGGCTAACATGTCTTTCTGACGAGTAAACTGATTACTTGGACTAATACAACTGTCCGATCACAACTAGAAACTCTACTGCTCTACAAATATTTCTCTAGGCTAAATTCTATGCCATCTTGAGGACATGTGTAGAGATTTTAGGGAGACTTTTCTAGTTTAGTATACTGACTAAACGGGAGCAGTAAATCAAAAAATTTTACGCTAAACTTTCAAAGACGGGCGAGAATCGTATATAGTTCAATTTTTCCAATTTGCATTGTATTAAGTTAAGGATTTCTCGATGAACAAATCAGGTAGAAGGAGGACAGAATCGCCTATCGTCTCTGAAGTGCTAGATCGTTTCCTTGCATCATTGAAAGATGATAAAGCCATTGAAAATCAAGCTGCTATTCGCCTAGATAAGCTTCTACGGACAGGAGTTGTTCCTACCCCGATAGCTATTGACCGAGCTATAAAGTCAACTGACCCTACTAAACCATGATTCGCATCAAATCAGTTCATATCGAAGAGTTTCGCGGAATCCGATATCTCACATTAGAACTAAACTGTGAGAATTTTGGAATATTCGGGCCAAATGGATCAGGTAAGAGTAGTATTGTCGACGCTATAGAGTTTTGTTTGACAGGAGACATAACCAGATTTTCAGCGCCAGGACAAGGAAACATAAAAGTTAGAGACCATGGCCCTCACATTGACAGCAGAAACTCTCCTCAGAAAGCTGAAGTAACAGTTGAGGTGGACATACCATCGCTGGGCAAGACCGCCACTGTTACGAGAACCATTGCAAAACCTGATGTAGTGAATGTCGTCCCAAATGACGATTCCATCTTGAAAGTTGTCGAGAAACTTAAAGGTCTCTCAGATATTGCAGTATCGAGACGAGACCTTGCTAAACTAGTGGTTGCCCAACCGGGCCAACGTTCAGTTGATGTTCAAAGCCTTCTTCGTCTACAAACAATGGATAAACTTAGGAAATCTTTATCGGGTTATTCCCGTTTGTGCAAAAAAGAATTAGATGATGCTGTTCGAAGTCAGCAACGTGCAGAAAATGAGCTGAAAACTACTCTATCAGTCGCTAAACTTGATAGGAAAGAGGTTCTTAACTTGGCCAACGGCCAGCGCTCAATTCTGGGACTTGAACCAATTCGCAAACTTGAACCGAGTACAAACTTTCTAGAAAACTCAACAGAAAGTATGAACGATAGTAAGACACCAAATATTTCAAAATCAATCGCTATTGCTGATATTGAGGCGGCTATACGCGCCGTTGAAGAGGTCGATTCGCCGAAATTTAATGATCAAGTTGTAGACATTCGATCAATGTTGACTGATCTAACCAGCAACGAATCGACATGGCTGTCCACAAAGTTTACTGATTTTATCTCTACCGGTCGAGCCTTGATTACCGACGACGCTTGCCCTCTATGCGATAAAGAATGGCATGACGAAAAACTTCGCCTTCACCTAGATTCAAAGCTCAAGACCGCTGAGACAATTTTAAAGCTTCATACGAACGTAAGGAGTTCAGTGACCGACATTACGCGAGAACTGAATGGTTTAGAGTTGCTAATTCGCAAAGCTATGGGATACGCCAAAAAACTTGATCAAACTCAAGCTAAACTGGAACTAGAAGAGTATGCTAGGTCACTTAATGTCGATCAATCCACATTGTTGGAATTTGAGAGTAACTACTCGAAAATTGATCAAGCAATTTCGGTCATGAAAAAGGCAAGGTGGAACAGAAGCAGTAGTATTGGAACACGACTAGTTGATTTAAAGCAACAAATTTCTGTGCTTTCCGACGATTCGGCGAGAAACGAAGCATTTGCCTTTCTGAAGGAACTTCAGGTTCGCTATAAACATCTTCTAATAGCAGATGACCAACGAAAGAAGTTGGTCTCGCGAAACCATGTAGCTCAGGCGGTATATGATCACTTTTGCGAAGCTTCAAACTCAGTGCTTCAAAATATCTATCGGAACGTTGCCAAGGATCTGACCGATTTTTATAAGATCATCAACGATGATGAGGAAAAGTTTTCCAGCGAACTAGGGTTGGAACCTGCTAAGTTATGGTTCAACGTAGATTTCTATGGGCGTGGGAATTTCCCCGCGAGTGCTTACCATAGCGAAGGACACCAAGATTGCTTAGGACTTTGCCTCTATCTAGCGTTGATGAAGAACACCCACGGAGAAAATTTCACCATCGCTATGCTTGACGATGTTCTAATGTATACAGACTCTTCGCATCGCCGGGCTATTTCTAGACTTCTCAAAAGTAAATTCCCTAACACCCAGTTCATCATAACAACCCATGACCGTGTTTGGGGTATCCAAATGAAATCGGAGGGATTAGTCAGAAACTTACAAAGTTTTGTTGATTGGACTATCGCTAAAGGTCCAAGCATCATTAGCGAGCAGAACGTATGGAGTGAGGTTGAAGAAGCGCTCTTGTCCAATGAAGTTCTGCAGGCGTTCAAGTTAGTTCAGTACTACCTTACACAAGTTTCAAGTATTCTTGCTGAAAATTTGAGAGTAAGAACAGAATATAAGCGTGATATCGATTACCAAGTCGGTGACATTCTGTTTTCAACACTGGAGACTTGGGCAGAAATTCTCGGATCAGGTATTTCGGTCGCCGCCACTTGGGGACGGATAGACACCGAAGCCATAATTCAAGCAAAACTAAAAGAAGCAAGAGCGCTGTCGACTAGATTCAAAAGGGCTTGGCAGAAAGCTGGCATCTTCGAGCATTCCGCAAATTGGGACGATTCTAAAACGGATGAACTCCGCGATCTAGCCAAGACTGCTCGCTTACTATTAGAACACATACGCTGCAATAACGATCGGTGTGGTGGATTACCTTACCTTTATCCTCGCTCCGGAACGCCAGAGCAATTGCGTTGCGATTGTGGACGCATTAATATCAATTTGAAATCCAAACTGTCCAAGGCAAAAACAAATACTGGTGGTGTGGGCTGACGGGCATCAACGCCGAATGTTGCAAAATGCCAGATTCGGTCGAACTTCCAGCAGTGGTGCTTTTCTAGTCCAATGGGTACTGACAATACAAATTCCGCTTCATTCTAAATATGTCCGATATCAAAATTATTTAGCTAAAGATTCACACTGTTTCTGAGGCTCATGCCCGAAGATCAAATGCAAGCTCACAGGGCAAAGGCCGATCTAGTAGACACTCGGAGAATGTCGAGGAATTTCACAGAATAAATAGAGAATTGTTAGACTCGTTTGATTTTCTGTATAGGAGATCACCAAGCCTGCACCGCTTGTCGGGAAGAATTTTACGAAAGGTTAAAAAACAGAAAGAGTGTCTACTTGAAACACTTTTGCTCTAATGGTAGTATATCATCCTTCGCATCTCTTTGCGGGACTGTACAACTAATCCCGCTCAGAACTGAGGAATTTTAAATGAAGGAATCTTCTGAAACGCTTGTAAAATGGGGGGGGGTATTCATCCCGGCCCAATTTTGCAACAGGAACAATCTGGACTGGTGACAATCTAGATGTCATGAGAGGTATTAACTCCGGGTGTATTGATTTGATATACCTTGACCCACCATTCAATTCGAACCGAAATTATGAAGCCCCTGTTGGTAGCAAGGCAGCAGGTGCCGCTTTCAAGGATATGTGGACACTTGATGATGTCAAACATGAAGAACACGGGTTACTAGCAGACACAGCACCGTCAACTTATAAGGTTATAGAAGCAGCAAAGGCGACAGCGGGGCGTAGCATGCAAGCGTATCTAGTGTTCATGTCTGTTAGACTGCTTGAAATGAAACGATTACTCAACGAACGAGGCAGCATATACTTGCACTGTGATCCCACCGCCGGGGCATATTTAAAACTTTTGATGGACTCAGTGTTTGGCCGTGCAAATTTCAGAAACGAGATAATTTGGTGCTACAGTGGAGGTGGTAACGTCCGAAAACAGTTTCCTAGAAAGCACGATAAGATATATTTCTATTCCAAATCCGACAACTGGACGTTTAACTGTGACGATATTCGGGTTCCCCACTCTAGTAAATCCGTTGCAAGGTATAAAGCTGGAAACTACAAGGGACATGGAAAAGAGAATGCCGATACCTCAGTTTACCTAAAACGAGGCAAAGTACCAGAATCTTGGTGGACAGGAATTGTACCGATTCGTAGCCAGTTTAAAGAAAATACGGGTTACCCAACACAGAAACCGATCGCACTATTGGAGCGTATCATAAAAGCAAGTTCTAACGAGGACGATATCGTTTTCGATCCATTTTGTGGTTGCGCCACGACGCTAGTCGCTGCCCAAAGATTGACACGCAAATGGATCGGTTGTGACATAAGCCCCAAAGCAGTCAACCTAGTAAACGACCGAGTGAACGAAATGCAACCACTATTTCGTGCAATAAACCCTGATAACCTTCCGATCCGAACAGACATGACGCACATCGAAAACTATAAGAAACAGGGCCATCTACTTTACGGAATGCAAGAAGGAATTTGTGCTGGATGCGAGCTGCATTTCCCTTATGGAGGTTTGTCTATTGATCACAAGCATCCTAAAAGCAAAGGTGGTACAGACGAACTAAAAAACCTACATATGCTGTGTTTGAGGTGCAATAGTTCTAAAGGTAACAAAACAATGGCTGAATGGAAAGCTATTAAGAATAAACTGATTTGAATTTGTCCATCTAAACCGAAAATAATGATGAATAGCAATCGCAAGAGTCTCCTAACTTATTCGCTTACTACGCTCTTCCCCCCTCCTTCTAGGGCGAGATTTACAGACGAAACATTGAGAAAAATGATTCTTCAAGGCGGCTAACGAAACGCGAGATCACTGATCTCCACTCACTCTCACGACCTCTTTTTGAAATTTCCGTTTTTTCAGTAAGATTCTGTTTATCATATTCATTTTTGAAGCCATGCCAATTCATTCGACCGTTGCTGTATTTGGTAAATGTTTCTCTTAACTCTATTTCATATGCTCCGATTAACAGTTGTTCGAATCTTCGTATGCCAATTTCGTCTACCATGCGCTGATTCGAGTACCAACCTCTCATTTGTTGGCGTAGCTTTAAGGTGTTCTCTTCCAGAAGGTTGTCCATTAGGAGGTTGAAATCCAATACAACTTTGGAGGGAACCCTTTTCCTCTTAACTCTTGTGCGACCTGCAATCACAAATGCCTTTGGCGCCATCGCAGAAACGGATTCTTCAAAATCCTCTATATTTACACTAGAGGCTCCGCGATACATAAGTCTCTTAGCTGAGTCTCTCAAATCCAACTGTAGGTTCTCCAAGTTCTGTTCATTGATTTGAAAAGTATCTCGCATTAATGGCAACGTTGTATAAAAAAATATGAGAACTTGATGGTGCAACATCCAACCTAACGAGTTATACTCAATAAACTGAATTACTTCATCGGGCTTGACGTTATCGACAAGGAGGTTGTCGGTAGTTAGCAAAATTACAATGCACCGGCTGGGCGACTGAATCAAAGTAATTCCTTTTCCCCCATTAGTGTATTGAAAATCGCAACCAATCGATGACTGCTCTACAAACATGCTTGCATCGAGTAGCTTAACGATCCCTCCATTGAAGTTATCAACATTATTAGATGTTGCGTTCACTGATTTGGGTACCAAGATCAAAGAAACTCGTTCTCCATTACTCACGTACTGGAAATCGCAACCAATAAAGGTCGACTCAATAAAATTTGTCAATTCACCGGGATCTAAGAATTCGTTGTTGATGTCGTCTGCTTTTGGCGAAGTCTCGTCGACTGAGTTAGGCGACCGGGCAAACGCTACTTGTTTTCCTTCATTGGCGTGTAGGATATAGCGATTGTGGAGTAGCGAGTGAAAAAATTCCTCGCTTACTCGATTTAGTTGGTCGACCTCCATCTGTCCTAGAGCGTATTCTCGAATAGACGATTTGTAATTTTGAAGATTATCACCTGTTACCCCCAAAGATAGTATTACTTTTTCTGAGTAGTAACGGGAAGCGATAATCACTCCCACTTCATAAGGAGAGAGACCTCCTTTTGCAAGTTTGTAGGTTGATAGCAATAGGTTAGACTGAAGTTCTGCGACCTCTTCGAAAGTTTGGGCATCTATATCAGATTCTCCTACCTTATCTTCTGTAGTAAGCATCTATACCGTTTCTCCCATGAATGGCAATAAGTACGTATTGTCGATTGGCAACTCAGTCATCGTATGCTATCTTCAAACATTGCGCCAATCTTACTACGATTATTTGTGGAAGTAAAGGTCATGAAACCTATTTGAAACTCTGAACGCACACAGAATCTGACCAAATATTGCGACTTTACAAGGGGTACTACTCGACCATTTATTGACGACACCTTTCTTCTGAGGCACTAAAGCCCCGAGGTATACCTTCTTTGTCCGTTAAACTTCCGTAGCAATTCCGTATATCGGCAAACTATCCGCGATAGTATACTTCACGGTGCTAAGCACTGGACTTTTCGAACCAGACTTCAAACTTTCCTCCTACCATTTCCACGCTATCTATCCCGTGCAACCTCCACATCTCCTGAATGTTTAGAGCAGCCGTCATACTTTGCGGATCAGTGATCAGATTATGAATAGCCACCGCTTCGTTTTCTAGGATCAGAGGATTTACTCCAGATTCCTTTGCCGCAATAATCTTGGGTTCATAGTGATGACGAACGTAGTCAGCATGACGGGCCAGTTTGCTGTCCACACCCCGGAGAAACCTAGCGTATTGGTCTAGCGCAGTCTTACAATCGCCAACCCGGCGCTCCATGGTTTTCTTATAAGTTGTATCATACTGCTTGCCGAAACCCTTGCCAAAAATTGTCGAATACTTGTCATGATCCCGCTTGAGATCATCAAGGTTTCTCGAAAGTGCGCGTAGGCTTCTGACCATATAGATCTTGTCGATCTCGATCTTCTCGTAAGGAGAGTCTACCCAACCAAGGTAGCCCTTCCAATCCGGTACATTAAAGTAATCGTAAGCAAGTTCAATATTATCGCGTAGCTTCTGGATATACTGCAAGTGCCAACCCTTATCCGGCTCGTTATTCGGACTCTCATTGAGCCAGTCTTGGAATGTCATCTTCGGATTCACTGCCATTCTCCCAAACTTTGGACAAAAGAGATTAGAAACTCATTACCACACTTACTGTATAGACTCAAAAATATCCGTTGTCAAAAGGCCTCAGTGGTGTTGGATCAATTCCTAACGACGTTGCAAATATACATTCCAAGGGCAATCATATAACAAAGTTATTGCAAACGACTATTCCTTCTTCGCTTTGCAACTCTGCTTCGTTAGTGTCTGTACTTGAGGCCGGAATCGTTTCAATTCGAAAAAATTTGACCGATTCTTCTCGGAAGACATGTCTTTAACGATTCTCACCTCAGATACTGCAACGTTTCCTTCTGGGACCCTCCTTAGAGGCTAAACGAAAAATCGCCGCTAGCAAACTTCATGCATTAGTTCAACGAAATCGTGGCGAGATTTGCTACTGAACGCAGGAGTACAGTCAGAAAACCTCGAAAAATTTTCTCAAAACCCCATAATTTCATTCTAAACTACTTAAACTTTGCCTGTTTGAGTGGACATTCAGTTTCCAGCATTTCGAGAATACGTAATTTCATCCTTTTTCGTTTAGCCTCTTAGAATCAGGTTATATGCAACTGTGCAGAAATTTCCGAACATGAAGGGAAGAAAGACAGACTCACCACTTCTAACGGAACTTGGTATCTGCATTTGGTTAGGTTTAGAGTCAAAATTATGCTTGCTAGTCAGAGCAAACCTGTGTTAACGAGCAACCGTCTTTCTAGAAAACTGATTATCGACTCGTTGGACTGAACAGGACAAGTGTCTGTAAATCTTCTGGTTATTCCTAGAGTCTCCTCGTATAGTAAGACTGAAATTGACTTTATCAGTCTGTTTCGATCGTTTTTTCATATTGTTCATGGTCAACATGTGTTATAATGTGGGGCCATTCATGCATTCAGCGAGTGATTTTAGACCTGAATTTTCGATACACTTCCTTGTAAAAGGTGCGTATCTCGTGTCGAGAACGCAAAAAAGACTGATTGGCAGCTAGCGAATCTATTCATCTCAAATTACGGAAGAGAAACATGTCAGCAATACTTAACCACGTTTTGTTTTGGATTAAGCCTCCGGTAATGGTCGTATTCGGGGTTATACTCCTGCTGGCACTGGTTTGTATGACTATTCTGTTCATTCATAGAAAAAGATCGCGTGTAGTATTAGATTTAGGTTGTCCTAACCCAAATTTCGAATGCGGATGCAAAATCTGCGAGAAGCTGAGAGAAACCTACAACAAAGCAGTTAGAGTACACGAGAAACTGAACGAAATGTACGATACTCTCGCCGAGTACGGCAGAAAACTAAGGTACCCAATACCTCCACCCGCCAAGTTTCCGTATTTGAAGAAAACTGTAAATTTACACCTAATTGAAAAGTACGGGGATAAACTCGGTAAATATCAACAACGACTTGAGAAGTATCACGACAAACTAGACAAGCTGATTGATCAGCTAAAATAGAAAAATCTGTGCGCTGCCAAGACAAAATAGGCCAATGCTTTTCCTGGACTGTTATAAGAACCAAGAATAGTGGACGATTTAGTTTGCTCGCTAAAGTATTCTAAGAGGCTAAGTGAAAAATCATCGTTCTCGATACTTTAGCGCTGATTCCCTCTGTTTGTGCTACGATTCGCTTCGTCCAATTAGGAATAGTTGGCAGAAAACTTCCAAAATTAGCCTGATAATCTAAAATTCCGTTATGAACCATAGCGTTTTGCGCTTAGAACGAATGCGTATTCTCCGCACTTGCTATGAATGTAACTTTTTCGTCTTTTTTCGTTTAACCTCTATTACCAGTATTGGACACCAAGACTTTGTAACACCTATCGCTTTGCTTACGTTCTCGAAGATTTACAACAGTTTTAGTTTGTAATTGTAAGCGCTCTATATTTCGTTTTTTGTCCGGCAGACAATCCAAATGTCACCTCTAAGAAAGGACTAACCCACTTAACATCGACGATTCCGTGAGTCCTCCACATTTCATTAGTACCCAAAGCAGATCTGATGCTTAGAGGATTACAAACTAGATGATCAGTTCCTGCAACGTAGCACGAGAGAATCAACGGACTCACGCGGTTTTTCTTTGCTTTGATTATCTTATTCTCATAATAATTGCGGAAATAATCAGCTTGCCTAGCAAGACTACTGTCAGTTCCACGCAGAAACCTCGCATACTGATCCAATGCTGTTTTACCCGCTCCAACTCTTAGCTGAAAAATTCTATCGTACGCTGCATCATAGTCTCTACCAAAACGCGGCCCAAACAACTTGAGATACTTTTGACGATCAGTTTTCAGAGCATTCAAACTTTCTAAAAGTAATCTTAAACTCAAAATCATCGGCCGAATCTCAATTTGAATTTCCCCAAACGGACTGCTAACCCATCCCAAATATCTCTTCCAATCTAACACATCGTCACAAACAAAAGCTTTGTCAACATTGTCATGCATTTTCTCTATATAAGCCAACATCCATTCTTTATCCGGCTCGTTGTTTGGACTTTCATTGAGCCAATCTTTAAATGTCATGTCCTGATCCACTGTGTTACTCCTAGTCAAAATCTTCGCAAAACAACTATCGTTCGCTAATCTCGCTCTAATAATCGCTAGCTCCCATGTAAAATTCAAATTCCGATTCGGTAAGTTGCTTGAAGCATCAACTGTCACTCGCTATTTTTTCGAATGAACCCTTACTCTCACTTTCGATAGACTGAAGGGACTTCAAACTTCTTAGTCTTATAATCCATTTAAGCTCTAATCAGCGGAATTCAACTAACCGGTAGAAATTTACTTTTCCGAACAAAGGAGGAGTGTAGCAAGTTACTTGAAACTCAAAGAGCATGTCTAGCTTAACATTACGATCGAGAAAGGTTCATACCAACCAAATTGAAAACTTCCTTCTAATTCTCTTTTTCGTTGTCTAGAACTCCACGCTAAATCAAGCGCCGAGACCCAACTAGAGCAGTGGCAAATCAAGTTGATTTTCTGAAATTCTTACGTTTCCAAATAGAAGAAGCCTTTGTCCTAGGTGTATAGTCCGGCTATCTTGAGATACCGCAGAAGAACAAGCAATGATCGCCAGTACAATTTGGCCAAACTCTCAAACTTCAGATCGGCGACTATTCATCACTCGGTCAGAGATCGACTGCTGGGCTTGAAAGTCAGTTACGGCCTATCAAACGTCCCTTCTGGATGGAAACTTCTCTGGATTATTGACCTTAAACAGAGGTTCCTCCTCTCTAATCCGCTCGTTTACAAGTTTAATAGTTAGTTGCGATAGATCACAACCAACCCATTTCCTCCTAAGCCTACTTGCCGCAACCAGAGTTGTAGCACAACCACAGAATGGATCAAACACTAATTCGCCTTCGTTACTACTAGCACTGATGATCTTCTCCAATAGCGCTAGTGGCTTCTGAGTGGGATAGCCAGTTCTTTCCCTGGAATTTCCTTTAATGATTGGAACATAGATGACATCAGACTGGATTTTGAACTCCTTGTCAAAATCAAACAACGTGTCAGTATCTTCTAGGTCACGCCCGAGTTCCTTCGCAACCTTCCGAACCCTCAATGAGATAAGCCTGTCGGTTAAGTGTTTAACGCTGCTAAACAACACCTTGTTTCCTGTCAGAAACCTCGAAAATCTTGTCTTGTATTCAGACTCATCACCTTTGATCGGGTTGAAAACATAAACGTCAGACTTTGAGTAACGTAATATTGTATCGTGATTAGCTGGAAAATTTTTGGATGAATTTGACATCTTCCCATAATGCCAAACAATCTCATTCCTAAAATTTACAGGTTTAAAAATTGAGTCCATCAGTATTTTAAGATAGTGTCCAGCTGTAGTATCGCAATGCAAGTAGATTGTGCCAGTATCCTTTAGCACTCGGTGCATTTCAAGCAATCGATTAGCCATAAAAATAAGATAACTCATCATACTTTTACCGTGTGTCTGCTTTACCGCTTCAATTACCTTGTATGTAGCCAATGACTTAGACATTAAGGCTAAATGTTCTTTTTCGTCCAAATCGGATGGTGTCCACATATCCCTGAAAGCCGCCCCAGCAGCTTTACTTCCAAGCGGAGCTTCATACTCCCGATTAGAATTAAACGGTGGATCTAGATAGATTAAGTCTATGCAACCGGAGTTCATCCCCTGCATAACTAGCAAATTATCGCCAGTCCAGATGGTTTCCGAAGAAAAGTTCGGAACACCCCCCCCCGTCAAAATTTACGATTGTCATTGTTATTTCTCTTTAAACTAACACGTGAATCCCAATCCCCCAGACAAACTAACACAATAACCAGTAGCAGTTAAACCTAGCAAGTTTACCCTCACCTAGTATGGCGTAATCTAGAAAAGTCAATTGGTTTTTGGCATGTTATTCGTTTAATCTGTCAGTCGACTAGAAACAAACCGTTGTACGAATCTTCGGACATTTTTTTGATTCTCCTGACATCTCGATCTACTCCAGTTAAAGTTTTCTAAGCCAAACTAAAAATCAGAACGAGCATCAATAGTCCGACACTTCATGAGATGGTGCACAGTACATACGGCAACATAGAGAGCTTCGGCCTTATTACCGGGGTGTCAAACTTAACAACCTACAGTCTACCGACCCCCAGACCAGGGGGGGCGAAATTTGTGTAAGAATCACTCCATTTTTTGATTCCACGACTACTGCGAAGGATGTTGGCGATCGGAGATTGTTTAACTTTCTCTTCGAAACTGGTGCAGTTTGCTCAGAGGAGTATGGAAATGGGTTGCTGAGGCTTGACATAAAGTAAGGCAAGGAACTCGTATAAATTATGCAGAAGATATGTCAGCTGCCGCGGGTTATATTAATTCGGTACAGTCCGAGAATCTTTCTGCCCAAGTAATGCTAAGAATCGCGATTCATACGTCATTTCAGTCTCTACTGCAATGTTTGCAAAGAATGTGTGCTGACGATTTCATCGGCGACGAAACCGATGAAGAAAGACTGAATAAAACGTGGCAAGAGGTTTACCGCGCGCTTCGTCACAATGTGATTCGGAGATCGTGCCAAGATGACGACAACCAACATTTTCGTCCTGAGTTTAGGGCTTTGGCTAGGGGAATCTATTCATTACAGCAGGCTAGATTTTCTGCAAATTATGATTCGAGAACTGTGGTGAATCATAGACAAGTAAAAAGACTTGTCATGCTAGCGAATGGTTGCATCACAACGATTGAGAACGCCAAAGGAAAGGACAGAACAGCTTTCGCGGCGTGGATAATGTTTGATGGAACGGGAGGTGTGAAAGATGCGCGTAGCTGGGCAAGATCTATCGATCCGACTGCTTTATTTCTACGAAAGAAAAAAGTAATATTGGAACGCTTGATCACAACGCCGCTAGCAGAATGTGGATATACTCCGCATTTTACACAATTGCACACAGATTGCTGTCTTCCTTTAATTGTGGGAAGACAATTGGATAAACGGGTTCATAAACGAACAATACCTGTTTGCGGGACGATACAACCAAGTTATGAAAACAACTGCAAAATACTTGAAAATCCAAATACAATGAACAACAAAAACCCTACGCCGAGAAAAAACCCTAAGTGCTGAATAAAGTACCACGGTTCCGGCAGTAGCTTATGAACCAAACTGTCCGGAATCGTCGAGTTTATTGTCGTCCGATCCCTCGTTCATCGTCGGCTTTAAAGAGGTATGCTCTGGAGGATTCGACGGGGAGTCCATTGTTGAGACAGACTTGTCTGCGGAATTTGTCGAATTCTTCAAAGGCGAGTTTTTGGGTTTCTGTGAAACTGATCGGGCCACCGCGTTCATCTCCCAAGTCGGTTAGTAGCTGAGTTAAATTGTACACCGCACGAGTTAGCAAATGTACAGCATCATCGTGATTGTCATCGGACATCTTCATTCCCCTGCTTGCCAGTGAATCGAATTTGAAGCCTAAATGGCTTCATTAACTATTTACCAACAATATCATATTTTTACAACAAAATTTTTATCGAACTCAAAGTACCGAAAGTTCAAAACGCGATACGATTCAGAATAGCTGTATCAGCTCAAAGATATTTAGAATCTAGATCCTTTTGAAAAAAAAGGGAAGAACACCCTATATGTACGTCAATAGCAACCCCTAACGAAGGGGATCTTCCCGTGCAACTAATTTCCATGAGACCACAAATATTTCAAGCTACAACGTCAACTCAGGCAAATTTGGCCTAGAAGCGGGCGTAACCGTTGCAAAGCAGATGGAACTGGAAAGGATTTGTAGGGTTAATCTCTGGTTAACATTTAGGCACGATAAAGAGACGAGTGCGAAGGAGGCAGCGTCGGCAACGAGTGAGCCAGTGGCCAATCTGAGTCGCCGGCAGAAAGACCAGACAATTCGTTCAACTCGCCCAAAGACACTGCGCAAGTCCAAACGAAGTACTGAACTCGTGGAAGCCATGACACAACTACGCCTTGAACAGAAAACTTGGGGAAAGAAGAAGATCGCCAGAAGGTTGACACAAGAAAGCTTTGATGCCAGCATTTCGACCGTCGGACGTATCCATTATGATCTGATTGCAAGAGGCGCAGTCCAAGCCTATGATCATGTTACTTCCGGAAGGCGACAACGTCGAAAGAACAAGGCTTCCCATCCGCAAGCAATCCGATTACCAAAAGGGTTTAAGCCGACGATACTAGGAGAGAGTATTCAAGTGGAAACAGTTCATGTTGATCTCCCTGACGGAACAAAAATCTATCATATCATTGCCATATGCCCAGTTTCTCGTGTCTGCTATGGCGATGCCTTCACTAGTGCGGGCGCAAAAAATGCCAGCATCCTCCTTCTAAACTTGCTCGACTATATGCCCTTCAAAATTTAGTCGATCCAAACAGACCAAGGCTTTGAGTTTAGAGGGGAGTTCGAGACAACCTGCAATGACTTAGACTTGACGCTCTACATTTTTCTTCGGAAATCTCCTAAACTAAAGGCTCATGTCGAACTGCATAGAAAGTGAACACGTGAAATCGCAACACGGTTCCTAGAGAACTTGATTGCCAAAGTGCAATACAAAATACATACCATACTTACTGATAATGGTAGTATACCATCCTGCTCACTTGTTTGCGCGACTATACAAATGCTAGAACTAGAACCAGAACGTTTTACCAATGAACCGCACCACATTTTTTGGAGACTGAACATCTACACTCCTTAACCACACCCCTTAACTGTCGGTGCCTTCGTACAACAAAACGCAGAAGTTTCTTCTGCACATGTCGAACCGGCAATTGCTTTTGAAAATTTTGTTTTTCACGCTATTATAGGTTGCTGTGACAAATCGTATGCTTTTCAAATTGGATACGAGAATTCACATTTAGAACAACTGTGGTCGTAGCGTGTCACCGGTTGAACAGTATCCATTAACGTAAGGAGAAATCTAATGTCAGAGGATGAAGAAAACGAAATGCGACAACTGTTAGGCGAGACGCTGAACATAAGCATGCAAACGTCTATAATTTTAAGCCGACTATTACAGGGATTGGAGGCAAGTAACTTCCTGAAAATTTCTCATGGAAAAGACTTAGAAGACCTTATTGCTAGTTGGCGCTCAAATGTCACAAATATTCAAGAACGTTACAAGAAACAGAGAGGTGAAGTTGAATGACTAAAGGGCCACCATCGGACGTTCAAGAGAATGTTCTAGAAAATCCTGCGATTGCAACCGATCCGCCGGATTACAAAGTTTCAATTGTTGCTGCGTTGATTCGTTTTCGGAGCGAACTCAAATTTTGGCATTGGCTATGGGCGGGCATTGTTCTAATGGTGTCTTTTAGTTTGAACTTGAACATCACTTGGCCATAAAATTCGCGAACTTCCTTATTTGGCATCTATTCGTATAAAGTTACTCTTGCATAATCACTGATTCAGTGTAGAGTGTCCAAGTCAATATTCTTTCAAATAGGAGATTCAAATGCCTAATGAAAAGTCCTTTACCCTTCAAGGAATCTGGTACCCCAGCGTGATCAAGGCTTCGGAAGATATCGGTTGCGATAACGTACATTTAAGCGATGCAATCAACTGGACTCCTGACAGCAGATGGGGGATCCCTATTGAAAGATATATGGAAAACCGCATGTTGCCGCGTAACAAAGATCAGTTTATGAAAAGTAAGCACTATTTGGCAATAGTGGCGAAGTTTGGGCAATACCCCCCCCCCCATCGGAAATTCCAATCCTAGTAGTTGATTAAGTTTGTTCTAGATTCGCTTGCCAGCCAATAGGAAAGAGCAGCCTGCCAACAGGCCATAGCTGGTATAAGGTTGCCTTTTGGCAATACTATAAAACTCGAGGGTTGGTTTTGTTAATCTTGTCCTCGGGAACATAAAGAGTGTTTCACTAAACGAAACAAGTAAAGTTTGCCCTCATTGTTCGCTGATAGTGGTGATACCACTACCGATATTTGGTTGATACGATTGCTAGGATATGCGATTTTCACAGATTATTGCTGTTCTTGGACTCAAGCAATTGTCTCTCGTGACCCCCTAGGCAAATTAACGACAAATACTGCTTGTCTAATGAAAGTTTTACCCAAGAAATACAGATAATTCGAGCGAACACGCCAATTGTACCACTTAGCTATCAAACTTCTTACACCAAATCGACTAACCTCCTCCTCGAAAATCACGAAAGTAGATGAGCTTCATATGGCAAAACTGACAACCATCTTTGATGTTGGAATCCTGCTGGAACTGCTACCAGAAATTAAGAAACTAGCTGGTAGTTCAGCATCCGATCCGAAAATCTTACATTCTAACGCAATCCGAACTGCTATTCTAAAGAACAACCTGGTCGCTCTCGTCGATGAGGACTCCCCTAAACCTGTTCTTGCAGGCTATATTTGGTGGAACGGTATCTACCCAAACGCTAATATCTTGCAGATTGCGATCAGTAAATCGTTCAGTCGAAACGAGGTTAGTGCTACTCTTGTCAAAGACATCAGTTCTTACCTGCAAAAGTTAGGCTTCATGACACTTCAGGCCAACCTTGCTGAAGACGAGTCTCTACCATCGAATTTCTACGAAGAGAACAAATTTTACCCGCTGAAATCCAATGATAGTAAAGTACCCCATGCAGGACGCACAAGCATTCCTTACACGCGCGATTTACAGTCGAAAATTCTGAATACGGATATGTCACTCCGCCTCGCTCAACTCAGAATCCAAACAAGTTCCTCCGTCGATCATCCCATATATGCCTTGGATTCGAGCGTTTACTTTGACTTAGCATCACTAAACAATCTTACTTTAGAAGCGAACAAACTATTCTCGGCAACATCGAACAACATCATTCGACTTGCTATAGGCCAAGAGTATGTGCTGAATCTACAGAAATCCAATCTCGAATCTCATGATCAAAACATCTTCCAAATGGCTCAAGACCTGCCCCGACTAACTGAGGCATATCCAGAAGATTTAAACTCATTACGTGATAGGATCCACAATCGTCTATTTGTTGAACACAGTCCATCAAACGCTAACGCGCAACGATCAACAAGTTGTAGCAAACAAATTGCAAACGCAATCCTAAATCGTGCCTTAGCGTTCGTCACAAGCAATAATGAGATTCTTGGACATAGAGAACTTCTTATCAATGAGTTTGGTATAGATGTTATCTCTATTGACGACCTATTACAGTTGGTAACAGAGCGAGATGAAAGAAGAACGCGGACAGCTCAGCAGGTTGAAAGATTTACGATATCCATTCCGTCTCAATATGAAGTATCGGAGTACTTTACCCTTAACAACGTACAAGAGTCGATCATTCAGGAGTTCTCCATAGAATCTATCAATGAGATAGACTGTTGGAGGCGATGCTTTCGTGTCAATGGCAAGATATGTGGAGTTGCCATTCTATTGACTGCCAGGAAGACCGATAGTACAAGTAAACTAACGATGTATTGTGACGAAAATAATTTTCACAAGGGTCTTTTCGCGGAGCACTTACTCAATCTATCATTGAAAGAAGCAAGTCGCAATTGCGTCTCTAACATTGAAATCGAAATCCCCGCAAAGCAACCAACACTCTCGGCTTTGTCACGTTCCAAAGGCTTCAATACGTCAATCGGTGAATCTCATAACAGGAAGGTCGCGATCGGTCGACCGATTACTGAACAACAATGGCCAGAGTTAGTTCGCGAAATCCTTGATAGAACGGGCTTGATTCTACCAAGTCTAATGCCTAAAAGACTTGAGAGGTTCAAAATACAAACCCAAAGTGGCCATTCAGCTTATTTATCTCAGTTTGAATTCGAAAAATTGTTCTGTCCAACAGTTATCGCTTGGAATGACCGAGACGGTGTAGTGGTACCGATAAAACCACTCTTCTCGAAAGAACTATTAGAGGAGACCCCGCCTCTCTCAATAAATTTTGACCTGAATGCAAAATACTTTTCGCGGCGTACATACGTGAGTCGCGCTAGCAATGCTTCGAAGATGAAACCAGGTTCACCAATCTTTTTCTACGAATCGAAAGGCGGGAACAAGGGGGCCGGTGCAATTCTCGCCGTTGCTCAAATTATTAGTGCATTAGTGTATCCAAATTTTGAAACAATCCGTGAGTTGGACGGAAGATTAGAGGTAAGTAAGGAAAATACTCTAAGAACTCGAAACGTTGTAGTTACATCTTTTGACAATTTTTTTAGGCTACATAACCCGATACCGTTGGATCAGTTAAAAGGTATCGGTGCAGCCGATGATTCCAATTTGGTTTCGGCAAAACAAATTAGCGCCGAGCAAGTCAACAAAATCCTCGAGATGGGTTACGATTTCGATTAATGCGAAGTTAGCAACTTTCTCTTAGCGTAACGGGGAGATACCAACTATTGCGAATGCTCGAAGAACTTTTCCGACCGGCATGGAAACGTGAGAACCCATAGACTTAATTCTTTCATGACTGCCAGTGAGGATCCAGCCGATTCGAAAATTGTTCCTTACCCACGATTGCTGGACTGAGCAATTGACAAATGTTAGCCGAATGAACCTGACCGATTCAAACATGTTCCATGGCACTTGTTTGCGGGACTAAACACCTAGGCTCAAGTTTGTCAAAGAAATTGGAAGTCGCGAAAGCGCTTGATATTGATACTACCGCTTGCTTTATGCCCCAACCAACGAGGAAAACACATTCTCCGGAGATTACACAGCTTTGCAGATTCGATGATATTGGTTGGAACAATTTTCCTACAAGGGAAGCTTTCAAACGCGGGTGGATTTCCGATCAATATGAATCCAATCATAACGATGCCTTTAAAGAATGGATGTCTGATTCAGCTAGAGGCATTGCTACATCCGGTCTCCTTCGTAAAGGACAGGGGATTAAGTTAAACCCTGACGTTCCGTCAATCTTGACTTGGCAAGCAAGAATCTTGAATCTGGCTCAGAAGGAAATCAGAAATACTGTCATTCCAAAGTACACAGGCGACGAAAGATGGCTTAAAAACCTAGTCGCTTTATCTGTTGAAACCGATGGTCCATTTAAAGTAAGAGAGCTTCTCCGTGAACAAGGTATTATTTTTGTCGTTGAACGCCACTTACCAAAAACCTGTCTTGATGGTGCCGCCTTGCTGTCCCATGACGGACATCCGATAGTTGCATTAACACTTAGAAATAACCGATTGGACTATTTCTGGTTTACGCTCTTTCACGAGCTCGCGCACGTTTATCTTCACTTATTCTCCCGGCACCATTCTAACTTCATTGACCAAAAGATTCTCGGTAGGAGCAATGGCAAAGACGTTTTCGAAAATCACGAGTTAGATGAACTAGAGAACGAGGCTGATTGTTTCGCGCTGAGTAAGTTTATCGCTCCAGAAGAATGGGATCGCTGTAGTTCAAGACTAGTTCCTACCATAGAAAATGTAATGACAGACGCAAGACGGCTGAATATCCACCCGAGTATACTCGCTGGACGGATTCGGAGAGCAAGTAATGACTTTAAGATTCTTGGAACCCTGCTAGGTCAAGGCTCATTGCATCAACATTTTCATGAATTTAGGGAAAGAAAATCATAAATGAGTGAATTCAAGCGTCATTTGTTGTAGAGTTTATATTTCCATTGCACTAATCGCACTTCGCTTGTTACAATAAAGCCCGACTAGTCGTTCGGGTAAAATCCAATGAAAACTTCAGAAAGGAGAAACAAAAATGATTCTAAACGACGAACAACTACAGGTGTGCCAGAATAGATTGAATTCTCTGAACGCCTCAATCAAGAATGTTGAAACCAGAGAAGACGTTAGCGCCGATAGAGTAAAAATGTTTGCGTTGGCCGGCTTCAAGGGGTTCTCTAACAATATGCAGAAAGACATCGATGAATATAAAAGTCTACGATCAGGTAATTTCGAGCTACCGAGATCTTTTGTTCTCTCCGAATTACCAAAGATTCTCATTCAAACTCGACTCTCACGAGGCTGGTCACAGTGGAAATTGGCGCTGCTTTCAGGGTTAGAACCGTCAATAATAACGTGTTTTGAAGAAACCCAGTATGAACTTGTTAGTTTTGAAACTTTGATGAGGGTTTCTGAAACTCTGAGCATCGACACCTCGAGGTGTGCTACAACAAATTTTTCAAACGGAGTCGCTTCAGAAAATTCTACAGTAAAAGAGTATTCTGACCTATATCGATGGGAAGATTTTCCGATAGACGAGGTGTATAAGTTAGGTTGGATTGAAGGGCATGGAACGGAGTACAAACAAGAAAATTTTAAAACTTGGTTGACTGGAACAGTAGGCGAATCCTATGTGGCTCCGTACAGAATTAGAAATGACTTGGATCAGTCTATGCACGAGCCAGCCCTTTATACTTGGCGGGCACGAATCTTGCATAAAGCTAGCTCCGAAACGCATAACTCTTCGATTCCCGAGTTTGAAATGAATGACCGATGGCTTAAGAATCTAGCAAATATCTCAATCGACCCTAATGGCCCGGCTTATGCGAAAGAGCTTCTACGAGAACAAGGGATCTTGCTATTAGTTGAAAAGAATCTATCCAACACTCAAATTGATGGAGCTACCCTACTCACAAACCATACTGTTCCTACGATTGCATTAACTCTAAAACACGATCGATTAGACTACTTCTGGTATATGCTTTTTCGCGAACTCGGACACATTTATTGGAACATGTACGAAGAAAGTCAGCATACTTTTATTGACCAAATTACATTTGAAAGACCATTCCAAATTGGCGATACTATTAAATGTACCTCCAATAAACCTGATTACCAAGCAGATAGATTTGTGCTTGAAAATCTGGTTCACCCTGACCTATGGGATATATGGACTTCACGATTCTCTAACTCGAAGGAAATGGTTTTAAATCACACTCAAAGATATTTGAATAACCACGGGAAAAGTTCAACTTTGCTTCCAAATGAGACAGAACAGAATCCGTGGTCAAAGGATATTATCGGACACGGAAAACTGCACACGCTTTTTGAAGATTACCTGTAAGATTGATATAAGCATTTGTATCGTATACACCTAAACCATAATCGAAATAACAACTGCTCCAACGTTCTTGTTCGCAATGATGCCTAGATTAAACAATCTTTGATAGTATCACTATCTAAATTGTCTAGCCACGTTTGCCTGTCATTAAATACTCATAGAAGTGTGTCACTCTAAGGTCCATTTTTCGTTCAAGTTGTCTGGCTTACGAGTGTTTCTTACAACAGCATGGGCTTAGAGCAAAGGCCGATCAAGTAGACACTCGCAAAATGTCGGAGAATTTACAGAACAAGTAGAGAATTGTTAGACTCGTTTCGCTATCTGTGTAGGAGATCACCATGCCTGCACCGCTTGTAGGGAAGAATATTATGAATATTAAAGAAAACAAAGAGAGTGTCTACTTGAAAGACTTTTGCTCTAACAAGAAAAGATATTGGACTACTTGTTCTGAATCGGCTTAGCCTACGCCCGTCTCGTTTTGAATGGCACACTATTCATATTCTCGAAGAAACCTAATCCAGACCCACTTCCATCCCCTATGAGTAACCCTCGATCTAAGAAGCGATTGAAAGTCTCGCAGGCCGTTTCTGGGGCTAGACAGCAAGCGTGGCAAACCGAACGTGAGTAACTGTTTATAGCATTCATAGCATCAGTTATACACAAGGGATCAGACGAACACCATTCCACAGATTTAATTGCATTGTACATTATTTCTCTTATACGTTCCGTCTTTCCCTGCCGTTCAAGTCCACCTAATGTACCATCTGAATCCGTTGTCGCTGTGTAAATCAAAACTCCTGCCATTTTGTACTCGCCAACACCTGCATAAACCCGTTCATTGAGCTCAGCAGCAGAATAGCCGCACTCTAACGTGAGTTGTCGCATAAGAACATGAGCAAGCGTATGACATAGCATGTACCGCGGGGAAACCATCCAGTCTGAACCTTCGATATCTACGTTGTCTATCTTATGATCTTCGCGATACCGTTCGTCACAAATTTTTACTCTTTCTATTACATCTCGTCTCTCTTCCCATTCTACTACCCTATCTGGATGTAGTTCTATGAATATTCCTTCTCCACGGACTTCAATAGCGGGGAGCCACCCCAGCGAAACCTTTGAAAGGGGTGCTACTTCGTCAGATGTTGGACTACTCGGAGGATCTATCCGAGTAAAACCCCGTATTGCTCTGACCTCCCTCAAACGTACAGCTCTAACAACTCGCGAAACCCAAGGAGAAATTTCATCGGGAACATTTTCTCTCCGTGTTTCAAATTCGTCTCTTAGTTTGCGATTCTTTTTGTAATCCTTAACAAATTGATTATACTCTTGCGGTCGTAAATCGTCAGTTTCCACCTGATCGAATGATTCTAATCGCATACGAATTTCTTTAGCCAGTTCCGCGGGAGTTAATCCCATCACCTTTATTACGTGTTTCAAATCTCCTAAGGCCATAAATTCAACATGACGTTCCAATTGCGAACGATCTTTTAGATTTATGAATGAATTCCAATGATAGCCAAGTTCATCCTGTAAACTGTCAGACCATGGGGGGATACTTAATGCTGATTCAATCACCGGAAAATATAAATTTGATGCCCCCCGTTGCACAACGTACGGTTCTTTCTTACATTCCTCTTTTCCATCCGGAAGCCAAGGTCTCAACCCCCGACATTTAGATCCCCTAGTTGCAAAAACTCCGTCCATAGAACGTTTGGCTTTACATTTTGGGCAACTTAGTATGAGGCCCTCTAATCCTGGTTTTTCTTGTCGAAGTCTAAGTCCAGGATGTTTATCAATGTTTTCAAAATCTCCGACGGAACAATCCTTTTTATGTTTAACCCACAAATCCCATGGAAATTCGTCAACGTGTCCAGACTTACATGCCATTACAAATCTAACCGGCACAACAAAACTCTTTTCGTCGCCCGGCAATTTTGCCGAACATTTTGCACAGGTTCTATACGCTTTCCCAAATTTATTATCCCATTTACGCTCAGGCTTAATATATTCACAAATTGGACACTGCAACCATTTCGGGAATCTCACTGCGATCAGACGACGCTTATCAGGTTCTAGTTTTTCATTTCTTTTTAACACTACCGGTGGAAGTCTAAACCCGTCAACTTTTAATTTCTTTTCCAATCTAGTTTCTCGTGTTATCTGATAACCGGATAATCCTCCTGGTTTGAAATAATGATCCCACGCCTCCAATCCTGCAGCAATACCGGAAACTGCTCCCTTTTCGACTCTGAAATCGATCACAGATCCCGGTCCAAAGGTTGAAACAAGTGAACTTCGCCGAAGTTCGCTAAGGTCATTGCTGATTGACATTATCAGTTACTCGCAAATATTCTTTCATCTTGAATGGAGTTTCAGTCTCCACTAAACGCATAGAATTGAGGGTCGGCCAAGCTTTACTAGACACTCTTCCAATCAAACGTTGAACGGCGACATTCTCTGCACTCTGTAAAAGAGATTTTTCGGACTTGAAATCGTTCCAGTAATCTGACGGGGAATTTTCAATCCATTCTTTTAATAGTTTCTTCAGTTCATCGCGAACATCAAGTTCTTCTCCGTCGATTTTTTCCGCACGTTGTACAAAAGACTCAATTATTGATTCTACTCGGTCTTTATTTTCTTTGATCGCAACCGGAGAACTAAGCATTTCCGGTATTAGATGTCGAACACTCGCTACTAGAGCAGCGTGAAGCACCTTATCTCTTGCTCTTGCCGCAAAAGGTGTAACACTAGTCACCTCGACATCCCGATACAACGTCTGATGCCAGTTAAAGTAAGTTTCAAAATGCGAACGATCTCTAGCTTTAGCATTATTAAGCACGGACACCACTAAGCCGCCAACATTTGCACGTCCGACTCTACTGGTTGCTTGTATATATTCCGAAATGGATTTCGGTTGACCGTTGACCAACATTAAACCTAATCGAGAAATATCTAGCCCAACGCTGATCATATTTGTAGCGAGGACAGAATCTACTGCACCTGCTTCGCCATATCTATAACCCAATATATCAAGCATCTTTCGAATGTCAGTTTGAGTCCGACGGGAAGTCAGCTCTTCAACATTTCGGGATACTCTAGCTTTTTCGTTCCTAGCTTCCGCATAGTACTTTATCGTTCCAGTGACTACATCCTGCAATAGAACAAGTGCTCCGCCAAGTTCCCGAAGTGATCCAAAGTAAGCGACGAGTGTCCAATAAGCGTCTCGCCGAACATCTGTATCAAAAGCACCCAATGCGGTCTGTAAAAGAGAACCGGAAACTGCTTGAAGCACAAATTTGGTTGAACGGCCAGCACTGGATATACCAATATGCCTTCTCCCTACCGCCCCTGGTCTTTCATCTCGTACCGCAAATCCAAAATTATCGTGATCAATGGCGGGCGGTGGGAACTGAAATGCCGTGCGATTAAAAAGTGCCAACACTTGTTCCGGAGCCTTTCGGATTGTAGCAGTTGAACCAATAACTTTGGGTTTGTATCCCTTGGACTGAAACATTAAGTCAAACGCGGTTTCGTAGGCTCCGGCTATACTTCCTAAGGGTCCGGATATTAAGTGAAGTTCATCTTGGATAATTAAATCTGGTGGGGAACCATCAATAATTGAAAATAATTCGTTAGTGTCTTTTTTCCTAACAATCTGAGCAAACTTGTCTATCGTTCCAATCAAAAGCGTAGGACGGCGTTCATAGACATCTTCGTCAACTGTGTATATCGGTAAAATTCCCCTCACGGTACAACTGCTGTTTGTGCACTCTACTTTAATAGGCGACTTCAAATCCGAAGAGGACCAACTTAATTCCTCGGAACAACATGGACAACGAACAAGTTGTTTTGGCGAGCTCGGATCTTGTGACCCCGATTGCAGAGCCGTGTGGGCATCCTCGCGCGAATTTGGTGTAGCGGCAGCTCCCACCCAGAGTCCAATTGAGAAAGGTTCATTGCCTTTCAGTTGCAAGCCATCTGGAACCGTAACACGCCCCAATCGAATTGCCTCTAGTGCTAAAATCATTGAGGCGGATCGAGCGAATTGCTGCGTAGTAAGAAGTCTCAAAGTATACCGTTTTAGCGCGGAAACTCCAGCGTGATCATTTGGGTCGTCCGACAGGCGGCGATAGACAGCCACACAAGCAATCAATGCTAAATACGCTTCCGTTTTTCCTCCTCCTGTAGGAAACCAGAGCAAATCCATATACTCTCGATCCTTGTGATCGCGATCTAATGTCGATGGAGCGCTCAGCAACAAAAACCCTAACTGAAATGGTCGCCAATGTAGTGATTCCCCTATGCTGTTCGATTTACTCCACGAGAACTGCAAGTACATTGCGAGATTAGCTAGTTGGAACGATCGGCGAAGCTTGTCGTTGGTTTTTAACTCGTCAACAGTCCCTAGCATCCGTTCTAAAGCGGTTCTGCATCTAACTAGATGTTCCCGCGCAACGTGAACTAGGTCAGGCCTAACGTCACTAGGCTGATCGACTCGCTTCTCTTGATCAGTTAGCCACGATTCGTAAGCTGAACAAAATGCCAATAAGCCATCCGAAAGCGTCTTAGAATCGGCGTTGGCTAAGTCGTAAGCGGAGTAAGGATTAAAATTTTCGTTTGCCTTGGCGATTCCGCCAAAATAAGGGTGTCCATTCGGATCCATTCCCTCTACGATCGCTGACGGAATCCATGTCGTCTGAACATATTTTGCGGTCGGTCTGCCTTCGCTAAGCTCCTCATCAAGTTCATGTTCTGCCGAACAAACGTGACCTACAGCAAATTCTGACACGTTTCGGTAAAGCAACCTCCCGCTATCTTCATCCGCTACCTCTTGTTCCTTTCGCAGAACTGATTGCCCTCTATAAGTTGCACTCCGTGATGGCTTAGGGACTAAAACGGTTCCGTCAAGCGGTTCAATACGTATTGATGTTTGAAATAATGTCGACTCTTCAATCTCGTTACGGTTATCGCTTGGAAGTTGTGAATTTATTAGAGTTACTGTCACAAGCAGCGCGTCGGCAGTCTCAACATATCGAAGGTTGAGTTTTACATTTGGTGAATCGCTTCCTTCAAGTGATAGTTTAATGGGACTCTCTTGATCTGATCTGATATCCAGATCACTAATAATCTCGAAAGAGTTTCGAGTCCAAAATTTTTGCGCTATCTGCTCGTTTTTTGAAGTCGAAGTTGCCTCAGAAGTCTTGGAATTAGTCTGGTCAGTCTTTTTCTCATCGCGAACTATTTTGTATGTAGCAAAACGACTTACAACACGAATGCGAGGAGTCGTTTTCGAGAATACGCTAAACGATAATCCAGCCAAAGACGGCTTTTTGAGCGATCGTGTTTTGATCTCTTCACTAGAAGAATCATTTTCCTCTCCCGTACTTGCTATAACGAGACTATCGTCATCGTCTTCATTCATTTCAACTTGTGTCGGCCATAGAATACCAGTGAGGTAAACGTCCGTTGGCCGGCTCTCCAACTTTTCATTTTCAGAGCGAGGCCCGATTAGATCCTCTGCCAACCTCGTAACTACAATATCTCTGTCTGACGATTTATCTTTCATTTCATACGCCTCCAATAATAGAAAAAAGACGGAAACGATACGATTCTTGGCGCAAACATAAAACCGGATTTAGACCATGGCTCATGAAGTGAAGCCAATTGAATGTCGTTTTCAGCCAATACGACAGTCCTACTCCCTAGACTTTTTATTCGTTTAACAGTTTTGGGAGGATATCTTTCCTCAGACTGTTTTTTAACGTCTAGAATCTCCCAAGCATCATTTTTAACCTCTTTGGACAAAACGCCTATACACTGGTTCCGCTCCTCTGTCTTTATTCTGTAGTTCCAATCAAAATTCGGATCGGATTCTAGTTTGAACGAGGTCACACGGTTGGCTCGATTTGACAAAAATTGTTGCGCTTTTGTTGTTTCAGCTAGGCTCTGTTCTTTTCGACCTACTAAACCTTTCGGAAGTATATCTCCGGCTCGACCAATTTCAATTTGGACGGAACCAGTTTTAGCAGTGCGAAACACTCTCCCTGATTTAAGAGTTGAGGTCCAGAAAGGGATACCCGCACTGCGAACTATCAACGATGATTTTGCCCGCGTCGCTCCAACAAAGAGTACACGCGTTTCTTCAACCTCATCTTCAACATCTTGAAATTTACCACTATCCGGCAGAAGTAGCACAGAACTTTCGCTCTCTCTTCCTTTGCTGGCATGAATTGTTCCAGCAATCGGTCCGTTCAGCCCAAAATCCGACGATGCCAGCTCGACAGGAGGCCGAGCTTGGCTAAGACGTTTCCTTAGCCATTCCATGTGTACAGTTCCGTCTCTACGCCCGGCAATGCGAACTAGTATGTCCCACCGCCGTTTCGCACGGATAACGTACCGTGCTTTTTTAGGAACCCGTTCCATCCATAACTCGTTAAAGCTATCTTTTGAAAGGAAGTTTTCTGTGTAGTCCCAAAAACACTGAGCTAGCCAAGACGGAAGAGTAGCACCATATTCTGACATTCTTACCTTATGCGGTTTCTTGCTAAACTGAGATGCGCGAAGTACTTCAATCCTAGTTCTATAAAGTAACAGTGTGTTCTTAGGATAGTCATCGATCTTTATCTCAATTTCGTCTGCTACGTTTTCGCTTGCAAGTTCTCTAATCCTTTGCGCAATAGCTTCATGAATTCCAGATCGGCGATTTTTGGGATCAATAATCTCTCCCCGTAAATCGGAGAATATTGATTTTAGATCTTCCACGGAAGTTCGATGAACAGTTTTAAGTTTGGCCGAGCGAAAATCTTTCTTTCTCAGAGCCGCAGTTCTTTCATGGACTGGTTGAACAGTTATATTTTTAAGTCTGTTGACGTTCTCGTCGGAAAAATTGTAGATTGCTTGAGCTTCATCTAGAAATATGGTCACACCGCAGCTCGGACACAGGCGTTGAACGAGTGTATCAATAAACTCTGCCCTGACACCAACTATATCTTGAGCTTCATCGATCACAACGTGTTCTAACTTCAATAGTTCTTCCGCGACATCTTCGTCTGTTTCGATCAGTTCGATTACCCGTTCGATATTTTCCTCGTACGTTCCCGTTAGCGTTGCCCGTTCATCATGCCCCGAATGAATTGCCCAAGCATGGGAATCGATTGTTGCGACTCTAATTCCATATGATTCTTCGCCAACATAAGTAGTCAGGCGATCAAGTATCTCTTTCACTGCAGCACGAGTGAAGCTAATCATCCAAGTGTTGGTTGGTTCAATTCCTTCCTCCTCAATCAAGTAAGCCAATCGCCTGCAAGCGACTGCTGTTTTACCTGTCCCTGGCCCAGCTTCAACAATGATACGATCATTGGAGCAGGCAGAAATCACATTCCACTGATAGTCATCCCAATCTTTGTCAATTTTCATCGGAATCGTTACATTATCAACTGTCGAAGTCCTTTACTTAGGTTTTTTCTTCGACAGAAACCTAAAATTCTAGAGACACAATCATAGACCCTAATCGGCAACAATCGTTACCATCCATTATCCAATAAAATTCTTAATTTTCAACTAAAATTTTTCAGTATAGACTTAAAGTATGGTGTTGTATATAGTCGATCTAGGTTAGAGCGTTAGCAAATCAAGTTGATTGTCTCAATTTCTTCCGATTCTTAATAGATGAAGTTTCCGCCTTCGGCAGTTCCGTCAAGATAATTTGTTCATTTGTTAAGCGGAATCATCAATTTGCATCAATTTGAGCTGCAAACGCTCTAACAAATATAATTCTTACGGCATTACAGTACTTCTCCGGCGACATAACAGGTTTCTCCTACAATCGTAAAATAGTGAAATTCTATGCAATGATATGCCCACATTAATTTTAAGCAGCGCAGGAGCTTGAACATCCTTTCTGGACTACGTGTGTCGTCCCTCAAACAGGTGATCAGGATTTTTGATGAATCTGTCTGGTTCCTAGTACCAAAATTCTGTACGAGACTGAAACTTTGAAATATGTTATTCTAAGGTTATTCTCTGTAGTGTGCTAGTACTGAATCTAAGCATTACGCAGTGCAATTATTCTCAATAATTCGGCATCCACCGTAGTACTTGTGCTACGATACTTGAAAACATCGTTTTCAACTCATAGAGGGAACTATGTCAAAGAATAATCGGTTCAAACTAGAAAACTTGAAACCCGGCGTAGATATAGAAGGACTGTCACCTGATGGGCCAGTCGAGATCGTTCAGGTCGTACCATCTGAAATTGATGAGAACGATATTTCAGCAGTCGTTACTGTTTACTTCAAAACCATAGATGGCACTTTAAAAGAACAACTTCTAGGTCGAGATTCCGAGGTAAAACTCAGGCTCGTTGAGGACTACTCAATGACCTTTGATGCGGATGCGGCCCTACTGCGACTAGCGATAGAAGCGAACAGGATCAAACTTGCGCATCATTTTGATCCTTATTTGGCCATTAACACGAGTAGAATAGAGCCGTTTCCACACCAGATTACCGCCGTTTACGAAAAGATGTTACCCAAACATCCTTTAAGATTCTTGCTTGCAGATGATCCTGGAGCCGGTAAGACAATTATGTCTGGACTATTGATAAAGGAACTAATTGCACGCGGAGACCTAGATAGATGTCTTATTGTCGCGCCCGGAATTCTTGTGGAACAATGGCAAGACGAACTTTCCAGCAAATTCAATCTGGAATTTGACATTATCACTTCTGATACAGGAAGAAGTAAGCGAAGCAATAACCCTTTCGAGAAACAGAAACACCTTATTGCACGGTTAGACATGCTTGCGCGAAACGAAAAACTGTTTACGAAACTAAAGAATTCGGGAGATTGGGATCTCATCATTGTCGATGAAGCTCACAAAATGTCTGCTAGTTTGTATGGCCATGAGGTAAACTATACAAAACGATACAGATTAGGCGAGGAACTCGAGAAACTAACCCGACATTTCCTGTTGATGACCGCCACCCCGCACAATGGACGTGAGGCAGACTTCCAACTGTTCATGGCACTCATTGATGGTGACAGGTTTGCAGGTAGGTTCAGGCAAGAAGCTAAACTGTCCGACTTAAGCGACATAATGAGACGACTTACGAAAGAAGAACTATTGCGTTTCGATGGCACACCTTTGTTTCCAGAACGTATAGCTCGGACGGTTCAATACAAACTTTCACAGTCGGAAATGGATTTATACAATGACGTAACTACCTACGTACAAGAGGAAATGGAACGAGTCGAACGTTTTGTGAACCGCGACAACCGACACAAGTATGTGGTTGGATTTGCTCTACAACTCCTGCAAAGAAGACTCGCTTCATCGCCTTATGCGATCTATAAATCACTGAAACGCCGCCACGAAAGATTGGAAAAACAACTCAATGAGGCCAAATTTACCTCTACTCGTCAACAGGCAAGGTATGATTTCTATGAATCGGCGGAATTCAGAGAGATTGGCGATAATGTAGACGAACTAGACGATGAGGACGATTTTGGAGATGAAGACATCCAATCAAACCAAGAACTTGCTTCTGAAATGGCAACGACTGCTGAGACAATTGGACAACTTGAACAAGAGGTTGAGACTTTAGGAAATCTTGTAGAACAAGCCTTTAATGTCTTGGAATATGGAAACGATACAAAATGGCAAAAACTGCAAGAAATACTTAGCGACGAGGTAATGATAGAAAGTGATGGAACCCAACGAAAGCTTATTATTTTTACTGAAGCCCGCGACACCCTTACATACTTGAGGCAAAAAATAGCTGAACACATTGGCAGTGAAGAGGCTGTTGCTGTAATCCATGGTGGAGTAGATCGAGATGACCGTCACAAAGTTATCAGTAGATTCATGCAAGATAAAACTCTAAAAATTCTTGTTGCAAACGATGCGGCAGGTGAAGGCGTAAACCTCCAGCGAGCGTATCTGATGGTTAACTACGATCTGCCATGGAATCCAAATAAGATTGAACAACGCTTTGGTCGTATCCATAGAATCGGGCAAACCGAAGTTTGCTATCTGTGGAATTTGGTTGCAGCCGATACCCGCGAAGGAGACGTATATGGCCGACTGCTTGAAAAACTGGAAAACGTAAGAAGTTCACTCAAAGGACATGTCTTTGATGTGTTAGGTGAATTATTTGAGGGCACATCTCTGAAACAATTGTTGCTGGAGGCTATTCAGTACGGAGCTAAGCCGGAAGTCAGAAAGAGACTAATGCAGAGGGTCGATGATGCCGTAGATGACGACCATATTCTAGAATTATTGGACAAACGCAAATTGTCAAAAGATTTCGTCAACAATGATCAAGTCGAAACAGTAAGGTTAGAAATGGAACTCGCTGAGGCGCAACAACTGCAACCCCACCACATTAAAAGTTTTTTCATCAATGCATTTAAACAACTTGGAGGAATTATAACCTCTCAAGAAACAGGCAGATACGAAATTGAACACGTTCCAAATGCCATTCAGGAACATGCAAAAAATAGTAAAGCAAGTAATTTCATTCCCAAAAAATATGAGCGAATATGTTTCGAGAAGCAGTACATAAATCAAAAGCCTGATGCTGAATTTATCGTACCAGGACATCCTCTCCTAGAAACGGTTTTGGATATAATCAGTAAGCAATTCGGAAGGCTCTTGAATGGCGGCGCTGTAATGGTAGACGACCAAGATTACGGACAGGAGTTAAGAACTGTTTTCCTATTGGAACATTCGATTCAAGATGAAAGGACGACTACCTCAGGTCACCCACAAACAATTTCCAAAAATATAGATTTTGTTAAAATTGATAAAAATGGAGAAATTGCTGTTTCTGGGAGTTCACCACATCTTGATCTACGACCGGTTAGGCCTGATGAAATAGACTTAGTCGAAAGTGAATTAGGTGAAGAATGGTTATCTATGAATATAGTAAAAAAAGTACGGGATTATGCAATTAGAGAGATCGTAATTCCACACCTTAAAGAAGTAAGGGTTCAAAGACTAGAAGAGATCGAGAAAGTAGAATTAGAAGTTAAAGCGAGACTGACGAGAGAAATCGAACATTGGCAAACTCAAGCAGAACGGCTATTACAACAGGAAAAAGAGGGCCGGGAAACTCGCTTACCCTCCCAAAATGCTAGACGCCGTGCGGAAGCTTTGAAAGAACGACTCTCCAACAGGATGAAGATTCTTGATAAAGAAAGAGCGATATCTACTGCGACTCCTCTAGTTAAAGGAGCCTTCGTAGTTGTCCCAAAAGGATTGATACTACGAAGAAAGCCGGCGGACACCGATTCAGACATCCGAGTTGATCCTGATACTGAATTAAGTTTAAAAGAAACAGCACTGAGATTTGTCATGGAAAAAGAATATTCGTTTGGATTTGAACCTAAAGATGTTTCAAACGATCATTGCGGCTACGATATACTTTCATTCGATGCTTCTAACAAATCGTACCGCTTTATCAAGGTGAAAGGCTATAGCAATGAAATGGAACATATTTACGCTTCGCGTAACGAAATTATCACTTGTCTAAACAAACCAAAGTCCTATCGACTGGCACTCGTCAAAATTGAAGACAACTTAATCGAGGATCCATTGTATGTTGAGAATCCATTTGAAGTACGGGATCCAAAGTTTAACTTTACACAGTATCCCTTTGATTTCAAACAATTGTTGGCGAATTCAAAAAGTCAGTAAAGGATTACGTTTTCTTAGAAATTTTTCATGAGATTCGATCGGATCGGTGTGGAATAGTCCTACCAAACAAAACAAAGTGAAATATGATTGCGGTTAGATTAGCCTATCTCTCCATTCATCGCGGTCTTTCATGAAAAGACCAATTTCGCGAACGAGCTCCGTACAAGAGTAATGTTGTGTCAAAAGGCGATAAAGATCAATTCTGCGTTTTCGAGTAAGCGACTTGCCCGGTTTCTTACGCAATAGTAGTTTTACAGCTTCCTGTTTCCAAAGGAGATGAGCAATCATCACAGGTTCAATTTTAGGATTCAAATTTGCCCGTCTTAGCGTAGTTATCGTAATTTCTTCTCTCGACGCACCCTCGACTAGATGCAAGCCAACCCAATCTGGAACCATTGATTCTACCTGGACAAGATACTTCTCAGAACAGACTATTGAAAGCCGTTGCAATGAACTACCGTAAATTCTCATTTGACTTGGCAGTCTCGCCAAAGTATCACGATCACTTTTAATCTCTAATCCATAGATGTCTTTACCGATAACTGCGATGTCAATCCGACTTTTCCCATGAGCTAGCCCTAACTCTTCAACGACAAGAGTATCTCCGTCCTCAGCATACCTGTCACGCATACGCTTTAGTACTGCAGTTCTGATATCGCGATCGCTACAATCATATACCTTCATCAAATGTGTCTTTCGTTTGGTGTTCTGTATCATTGGAAACGGTCGAAGGGGAAATTGCCGTTGGTTTTTGAAGATTGATGCTCCCAATCAACTCATGGCACCGAAAAATATGCTCTGTTGAACGTATCCAAAAATTATCCTGTCAAATAGGAACCCGCTATTGATCCATCTTACTCCCCTCCGTTCTTGACACCTACCGCCTACCTGCGCGTTACCTCCACTCAAGTTCTATGGCAACCTTCTTAAATGTCAATCTCCAAACAACCCTTGGGCAGACTCTAGGTGGGACTGCTTACGCTGCAGTTCAGCCTCACACAGCCGAATTTCCTCATTCAGTTTTGCGATTCGCTCCTTGAGCTCGTCGACTGACAATTGTTCGATTGAAGGCTCCGATCTGATGATCGGTGAATCTTCTTCAAGCATAATTTTTCCTCCGGGGTCGGCAAATAGACACTAATTCAAGACATACCGTAAATGGAACTCAGCGACACTTAGAAATCTAATCCGCTGGAGAACTAAAGATCGATCTGCCTAGTCATCTGCAGAGCTCAGTAGAAGACGACAAACATTGTCCCCAACGCCTAAGGTTAGCAGAATATAAACGCTATTGCCGCTCCGCTACCACGAATCTAATAACACCTATCGTTATAGCATGAACATAGACATTGTAGAATATGATTTGAAACAACCTTAAAAAGTATAAGTCCTCCCAACGTCTCAATGACTGTGATTCGATGGAGTTAAGCAAAAATTGTCGCAAACTCCTTTTACACTGAATCAGCGCCCACCAATGTGATTCTTCCGCGTTCCTCGTCGGTCACCTAGTTATCCCTAGCTGGACTTTTCTTCCTAATACTCTCTATACAGCCAACCGACCAACAATTCGAAAAAATCGGTTAATCTCAATTGGCCTCTCAAAAACTAATGACCGAGAAGAAAACTCGATATCGATAGATGCCATCAAACCAATCTCACAAGCTCATCTAAGTCCGAACTAAGTTACGGATTCAAGTTCGGCAAACCTGAAACTAAAGGTTGTAGCTCTTTCTTAACAAAACCGAAAGCCTCGCAAGTCGACGATTCGATTTTTCTATGACAAGATCACGAGAATCAAACGCCGGAACTCGCAAAAACTTATGCCAACTCGGTCTCTGTTACATTTTGCTCCATGTTTTGCCATAATTAAACTCCACATGATGAAACTGCGTACGTAAAGAGACTCATTTCGTCAGAATCGAACGCCAAGCATACCTTAGATAACAGTCCGTCTAACTCTATCAATTCTAACTTCAAAGAAACTGTACTACATTACTCAAACAGCATACTTCTAGGTCTACTCCGTAATTTTTATACAAAAACGCCGCGCTTTGCCTTATAAATAACTTCTCAGCCAACTAATATGGTCAATTGAAGATTACTCCCTATATCTTTGTCCTTATGCCAACCCTCTGACTCTGCAATCAAAGGCTATTTCCACTAACGGAGAAGTGATGTGAATGTGAACGAATGCTCCAATCTTGGTTGCGCTATGCGAGATCTGATTCTCTATTTCGCTCGGCTACTAAGCCAAGATTGGCTTCCCGGTACCATCTCATTAGTCATTCTCGGTTTCCTAGCGGTATTTGTCCTCTTCTTTCTCAAAGAGTACTTCAGCAAAGTCCTTGCTCTTAACTGGTTGTGCAATGAAATAGCGCGAATTGGAAAAGGGAGTGATGGTTCGAATGAATCCGTTCACGGTAAAGCGCATATCCGAAACTGGAACGAGATTCTTAATGACGGGATGACTTGGAATCGGTTTCGTATTCTGATTGCAACACCCTTTGGATTAGCTGAGTCCGTATCGCAAAGTGTTCGACTCAGTATGCGCCCCACTAGAAAGACGGCACCTCCCGAAAAAGGAATGACAGAAGAAGATTATCTTCGCATTCACGCCCGATTCCAAGACGTAAAAAAAGGAGGACTGCGAGGTAAAGAGTTTGAACGTATCGCTTTTACCTGGGATGAGTTCAGAGAAACGCTCGTTCTTGACGACATTGAAGACCCACCCGTATTCCGAAACAGTGTTCGACCTTCGATTTTTTTTAACACTGATGATCTAAATTTCGGTGCCGGATTTTACAGATTCCTACCCGGATTGTTTGTGACCGTTGGTCTGCTCTTCACTTTCCTAGGTTTGATATCCGCCCTAGATGCTACTGTCGGATTGCTTCCCAATTCTCAAGGCGACACCGTAAACAATTCAAACGATGCCCTAAAAACACTTCTCGATCTCGCAACCGCCAAGTTCATTATGTCGCTGACCGGGCTATTTGCTTCCATATTTTTCACCATCGTCCTTCGTACTCGAATGGGAAAACTTGAACTGGCAATGCACCGTCTTTGTGTCGTCTTAGAAGGAAAGTTAAGTTTCGTCAGCCTTGAGTCCGTAGCAATAGAGCAACTCAAAACAGCAAGAGGATATGAGGATAGTTTCCAGAGAATCGGAACGTCACTGGTCGAAGAACTGGGACGACCACTCCGCGAAGACTTACCCGCCGCTGTGGCAAATTCTATCAAGAAAGAGTTGGAACCACTTCTGGAACATTTCAGTCAAATTGGTTTGGATGGAATGAACGATATGGCTCAGAAACTCTCCTCTCAACTTTCGCATAATTTGGAGAAATCGCTAGCCGATGCCAGCAACCAGATCAAGTCTGCTGGAGACCAGTTTGTAGGAATTTCGAACAAGTTAGATCAAAGTTCCGAGCGAATGAAGCAAGAAACAGAAGATTCGGTGGAACGCTTGTTGGCAGTAATGAATCAATCTCTCGAAGGAATCAGGACAAATACAGCAGAAGGTTCGGACGCGTTGAAAGCTGCCGCGGAAGATATGAGAAACTCAGCTTCAGCATTTAGAACAGAAATTGATAAGGCGGCAGAAGCCGGCGCAGGTGCCGTTAGAGATAGAATGAAAGAAGTCGCCGAGGGAATCGCCGCTGCCGTAAACGAAGCCAGCAAAAATATGGTTCACGCCGTAAATGCAGGCGGCGAAGAAATGCTATCGACAGTCAACAGTTTCAAAGATAAGCTTCGAGATGAACTGATTGCCCCAATTGACGCGATGATCCAGCACCTAGATCGTATGAACATCAGCTTGCAAGACGGTTCAACTCAGATTTCAACGGCTGTCGCTGGAATACAGAAAGTCGGAGAAGCCTCAACTGATGTGGCAGAGAAAACTTCAGAAATCTCCAAAACGCTCCAAGCCGCAACAGAACCCCTTCAAGAAACACTCACCCAAGTTGAGAATGCCGTTACCAACCTTTCAGAGAGTACATCTAACGCATCTGAAATCGTCATTCGCAGTGCCACAGAGATTGCTCAAACTTCAGCGAAGGCCTTTGAACAGGCCGTTGAAATCCTAAGCGGTGAGCAAATGGCAATTGACGTTACTCTTGGTAACCTCCGTATCGTTATGGAGAAAATGAATGAACAAGAAGAGCGTATAACAGAAATCGATCAAAAACTTGGTGCCGCGTTCAAAGAGTTCAAAGACCAAGTTGGCAACGCTGTTGATGCCTTGCACGGCCACGTCGGAAGGATCAATCAAGAAATGGCACCAGCGATCGACAAACTGCGCGAAGTAGTTGACCAAGCCGAGAAGTTTATGCCTGAAAAGATAGATGAGCGCCGAGAATGAGGAATTTCTGGCGTAAAGCTTCCCAAACTGACGAAGAAGAATCTGTCTTTGTCACAATGTCCGACTTAACAATCAGCTTTTTGCTGATTGTCATGATCCTGCTCGCGTTCTTCGCAACACAACTCATGAACAACGCTAACGTCACTATACCCATTACAGAATATGAGGAACTAAGAAAAGAGTATGACGAGATGAGGACTGAACTACAGTCCACTCAGGAAGATAACGAAAACCTCGTCGCGCAGCTGAGAACTAGGCTAGAAGTGTATCTTGAAAACACAAGAGATCAACGGAAAAACATTCTCATAGAGATACGTAATCGCTTGTTGAATGAGTTTCCGGAACTAGATGTCGAAATAAGCGAAAAAGAAGATGCCCTTCATCTTAGAGAAGCATTATTTGAGATAGGCAAAGCGGTTTTCCTGCCCAATAAACGCCGATATGTAGAAAGAATTGGTGAGATACTTGATGAAATTCTTAACTGCTACACGGTCGGAGATAATGTTCTACGAGACGCTCAGTGTAATAGCGAGAACACATTAGTAGAAGCCGTTCAAATTGAAGGCCACACGGATCGAATTGGAGACGACAATTTTAATTTGAGATTGTCCACCAACCGTGCGACTGAAACATTCTACGCGATCCTTGACCGTGCGCCTAGAATTCTAGAGTATAAGAATCAGCGCGGCGAATCTGTGATGTCGGTCTCCGGCTACGGCGAAATGAGGCCGGTAGACCCAACCAATACCAACGAAATCAATGTTACAGATCGCAGAATAGATATCCGCATTCTGATGTACCAACCCACCAATCATGCGGATGTTGAAGCGATTAACAGTCAACTAGACAATCTGAACACCGAATTTACTGAGGAGTAACGATGAAAATCTCCGAAATGATAAATCATTCAGAAAAGTTCACTCCCATTCCTCTCCCTTCAACTGAATCTATTCAAAAAGCAACAAAGAGGATTGATGTTCGATGGCCTGATGTAGAGGTACTCTCGTCCGAAGAAAAAAGAGACCTCGCACTGAAGCTTAGAGAGAAAGTTGAGGCGTGGCGAAAACAGAGATCATGGGATGAAACTCGAGTCTCGTTTATGAGAAGAGCCGCTCTGGCGGTTTTTGATACCGATTTACACAACGAACTAGACCTATCGGAAGCACAACATTTCATCTATGAACAAACCGCTCTTTCAAGATCAGAGTCATTCCTGTCGGAGATGCTCGCAATCTATTTTGACAGTTTTGTAACAGATTCTGAAAGGAGTAAGAAGTTTGCGCAGTCTATCAAGTGGTCTTTCGAGAAGAGTAAATTTCGAGATACTGAACAGCTCTTACTCTCAAATGCGCCAGAACTCCTTGATCCCGTGTTAGGCCCTGCACGACTCGCGGTGAGAGTTAAGAAAATGGCTCATCCTTTTGGAGCGCTCGTGCAGGCAGGAGTAAAAGACCCACATGGCTTCGGGTTTATGCACGAAATGCATGCCGAATTTTCTAAACTAGTTTCAAGAGAACTTACAACACTCGAAAAAATTCAGTGGTTCGTCGAATGGATTAAGCCATCGCAGCCACGAGAACAAGCCATTAGAGTTAAAATGGCCATTCCGGCAATTGAAGCCCTTGTTAGTCCTTGGCTACATCAGAACCCTTCTCAAGAGATCAAAAAGTACCTTGTCGATACACTGTTAGATTTATACGAGGATCCCCGTTATCGCAACAATATTGTTTGGAAGGGCGTTGGCAAACCTTTTCTTGATAAGATAAAGGAATGGTTCAACAAGATTGACTTACTTTTCTTTACGGGTGTAATCGATGCTGCCCAGTCAAGTCATATGTGGGTCAACAGACGCACGTTTTGGCATAACCTCTTTGATGAAGGTAACATTGACAATTCGTGGGCTGCCTTCTCTAAGGAAGCAAAAAGAATTGCCCCCGAACACTTTGAACCACAAGAACAAGAGAGTACTCAGTTGAGATACGGGGAACAAACTGCAGGAAGAAACACATCTCTTCTAATAATGGAAATTCATGACAAGATCGTCGTTGAAGGGTGTCACAGTTACAAAACCCGAATTTATCCTAAAGATCATCCACGAGTTCCCGAGCTGTTTCAAGAAACCTACAATTGCGAAAAATTTGTAAGGACCGCGCCGATAGCAATCCCTCACAACAGTATTTTCAACTGGGAGAAACAAGTGAGGGATGCCATTTATAATACCGACACATTTATAATGCGCTTCCGGCACTTAACGACATTCTTTAGTAGGCGGTAGAATGAGCTTAATGCATAGACTAAGATCGTTCAAATAAATTTGAGAATCCTATGAGGTGATTAAATTGTCTTGACGAAAGAACGTTCGGATCGATCTCGAATTAATTAACTTTTTTTATTGTAAGAGTGAACAACATTGAAACCGCCGAATACAATGTTCTACACTTCAATTGACTTATTGGCATAGCCAGGAGACCAACGGTGCTTTTAGATAGCAAGTTTGAGTTTGACGAAAAATTCGTCACTATTCGATTCACCTCTCATCAGTCTTTATTGGATAGAGTTAAGACTCTCTTTGGTGGAAAGGACAAAGAACCTGTCAATAAACTTGGTTTGATTTTAGCCGATTTGAGGGCGGAGGCGGAACAGTTAGGACAAGAACTCGAAGTAGAACCTAACTTTATAAGAATGCGGCATCAAACATTTAGTAGCCTTTCCTCAGAAACAGCCAACGCTCTCGGTCTACCACCCCTTGTTGAACTGACACTTAGAACAAATGTCGCTGGTATGATTGGTTCTGAAAATTTCAAACTTTCTCATGAGTGGATTAGAGCCGGCAGAAAGGAAGCGACGACGAGAACTGGTGCCGTCTTGTGGACGACCGGTGTAGGCTTTGATGGCTATCGCAGAATTCCATTGCCCATTTATGATGCTCTGGAGGTTGCTGACAGGTTTAGATCCGAAGCGGAATTAGCCGAGCATTGGGTAGCTTTGGCGCGGTTTAGGCAATCGCTTACACAAAAAAGCCTTCTACGGCCAGACGATGAAGGCTCCCGGATTGTCATGACAGAATTCTTGAAGGATTTGCGTGTGACGATTTCAGATAGATTTTCAATTAGTCCAACGGTAGCGGACAGGTTCAATATTATTCCTTTCTCTGGCGAGGTCGTTGATGAAGTTACGCGATCAGGTTCGCAAGTTTCTGAGACGAATTCCGAATTACATGGCAACGAGTTACAGAATTTTCAGTCTCGAGTCGAGGAGCGAGGCGCTCTGCCTGCATTTAGATTGGGACAACAACAACATTACTTAGTAGTTTCGCCTGACGCAGTTCCGGTTCTTGACGTTATGGCTAAAATGCAAAAAGCGGATCGAGAAGCCCGGAAAGATTTTATAAATAATCCTCGACCGCATATTACGGAAGCCATCACAAAGCATTTACGGAAGCAAGGCCGATTGATTGGTCTCACTGCTGAACAAGAAGAGGAGGTCTTAGAGGGAGTTGCCGAACCCATTCTTGTAGAAACAGCCGAATATTCCGAACGCGTTATCGGATTAACTCGTTACCAACCGCCCGACTTACCTCTTGAAGAATTTGCGACGACTTGGTTACCGGAGATTTTCAGTGAATCTGAACTAGAGTTTATCAGGAACCTACCGGAAAAATCAGTAAAGACTCTCATAAGGCAAGTCGATAAAGCAATCGATTCTAACACGCCAAATGTTACCTTTGAAGGGCAAAAGATTACTGCCGACCAAAGGAGTCGTCGGGCTCTCAAAGTTAGACTCAACGAGCTTCAAATTGGGAAAAGCGGCGATCCGAAGAAAGGGAATAAAGCGGCTGTCGACGCATTGATTCTTGACACGAAACAAAACCTTGAAGAACTTCGTTGGTTTTTCTGCATTAACAAGCGCTCAGAACCCGAACAGAGATCTATTCCAGAAGTTATTAGAACGGAACTCAAAGACCATCAAACGGCTGGTCTGAATTGGATGATTGACGCTTGGACTGCTGGACTTCCCGGAGTTCTCAATGCCGACGAACAAGGTCTTGGAAAAACGTTGCAGGCTATTTCATTTCTTGCGTGGAAAAAAGAAATTTCGGAGAAAAACGACCAACAAGGAAAGCCTGGACCTGTGCTAGTCGTTGCTCCGACCACACTGCTCAAGACCTGGGAATCCGAAGTTGAAACCCACCTAAATGCACCGCGACTCGGCAACGTTATTCGGCTTTACGGAAGTGAACTCGGATCAAAAAGAGTACGTGGACACAGCGGGGTTGAGATACACGCAGGAGAGGAGATGCTTGACATGAGCGAACTCACGACTGCGATTGAGGAAGGCCGTGGACATGAATATTGGGTTCTAACAACTTACACGACCCTAACTAACTATCAACTTTCCTTAGCGAAAATCAAATTTTCTACTGCCGTCTTTGACGAAATACAGGCTCTAAAAAATCTATATAGCCTTCGGGCAAAAGCAGGTTTAGCCGTAAACGCAGATTTTAAGATCGGGCTTACAGGAACTCCGATTGAAAATTCAACAATTGACCTCTGGGCAATAATGGAACAACTGACACCTGGTTTTTTAGGAGCATTAGACGACTTCAAATCTAAATACAAAATCCCATCAAGTTCAAACATGCGTGAACTTCATCAGAAACTGTTTACAGAACAGTCTAAACAACCACCTATAGCGTTACGGCGCTTGAAAGAAGAGGTGGCAAAGGATTTACCGGCAAAGATTCGATACATTCATCCGCGACCAATGCCAAGTATACAAGCAGACATCTACGAAGATGCTAAGTATATGTTTACGAATAAATCACACGTAAATGCGCTAAAAAGGTTACAGCATATTCGTTCAGTGTCTGTTCACCCCGACCTCAGTTTGCAGTCAAACGATCGTGAATTTGTAAATATGTCTGCTCGGCTTCAAGCCACGTTGGATATTCTTAGATCGATTCAGAACCGGGGTGAGAAATCACTTGTTTTTATCGAACACGTAAGAATGCAGCACCGATTCATGGAGTTGGTTAAGAACAGTTTCAAACTAGCCGCTGTACACCTAATAAATGGTCAAACACCTATCCCGCGCCGACAACAGATCGTCGACGAATTTCAAAGTGGTCAACTCAGCCTGCCAGGTTCATTTCAAGTCTTGGTACTCTCTCCTCGTGCTGCAGGTACAGGGCTTACCCTTACTGCTGCGACTCATGTCATCCATTTATCGCGTTGGTGGAACCCGGCTGTAGAGGAGCAATGCAACGATCGCGTCCATCGAATCGGTCAAACCAAAGATGTAACCATACATATACCGATGGCTGTCCACCCTCTTTATAAGAAGGACTCATTTGATTGTCACTTGCACAGCCTTATGAATCGTAAGCGTCGACTGGCAAGCGCGGCGCTATGGCCGATGGGCGACACGTCTACTGATACTGATGACCTGCAACATTCCATTGCCAACAGCGTCAAGACAGAAAAGACTTCTGATTTTGTGAAGGAGTCAATTGTTGAGATGTTTGACAGGGACCAAATTCCATTACCGTCTGAGAATCCTGACGGCTCTTATCCTTACACCTAAGTTGTCACGTTTGTCATCTCTATAGAGATCGGTTTTAGAAGTTTACTGACTAGGACTGCTAGGGGTGTTTGCCCTGACCAATGAATATCGCAGCCGAAATCCAACATTGAAACTGAATGGCGGCCCCGGACGCTAACTTTGAGCAGATGGCGACCCCGGGGCCTACAGGAGCATGAATAATGTCAAAGTATAATTCTGTCTAGAAAATTCTAACTGGCGATTCAGTTTTTGATAACTATGACGGGGTACCATCAAAAGAACGATTGAAGAAATACCCAGAATTTACAAAATGGTCAAAATGCAAAAGCAAATAAACAATCGTCCTATGGTACTACTCCTAGTAATGAAACAACATCTTCAATAAGTGGAACCGAACTGCGGGATTTTACTTTCATAGTGTATTACGACGACTGTCACGATAATCCCCTCTGCCCTGCAACCAACTCTGTTCCCTCTCTGTACACACTACGCAGAGATACGCTCTCGCTCGGGAAAACGCAACATAGGCAAGTTCTTGTTGTTGCATATCTCTTCCATCAACAATCAAAATCACAGCGGGTCGCTCAAGTCCTTTGAACCTTCTAACCGTTTCGACCGCAACATTGTTGAATCCCAAGTTAACGTTGTCAGATAGAAGCGGAACATCGCGAACCTCCAATTGCGTTAGAATTTTCTCCTTGGCCTCGTTACCGTTGACTAAAACTGCAATTTCATCTGCGGTAACCTCCTCCGTAGATACTAGTTTTTTTAGTTTTTTTATCGCGCTTTTGATTTTTGAATTTCTGTCATTTGCTAGAATCCAATCGACCGCCATGCCATCTGGCCCTCCGCTTTCTATCTTCGTTCCCGAATAATGAACTAAAGCTGCTTCATGAATAGGTTTTGTGTTTCGGAGATTTGTAGTTAAGGGTATCGGTACCGCGTCCATATCAGTACCACCTCGTCTGGATCCGCTATAAATTTTTTGGTTGCTATCCATAAACACGCGCAATTTTCCTTCTTCTTTCAAACAAGAATCGATGGAAACCCACCAATCGTCTCTAATGTCTTGTCCTTCATCAACAATCACTGCATCCCACTTCAGTGATGGATTGGCCTCCATAATTTTGTATAGCTCGTTGGGAAGAATCTGATCGTATAGCTCGCGTGAATCGATATGAGAGTAATCTCTTTCACCATCATTATGAACGATTTTACCGCATAAGGCGTGGAAATTTCTTACAGTAATGTTAGAAAAATTTCGTAGCTTTAGCCAAATTGCATCCGCCAAAGGTCTGCTATAACACGTCAGAAGGACTTTCTTTCCTTCTTTAGCAAGTCGAATCGATAATTCTATTGCTAATACTGTCTTCCCCGTTCCGGCACCGCCTTGTATTAAAGCGCGTTGAACTTGGGGAATATATTTTAGTACGTCGTACTGGGATGGTTCCAAAACATCAAACTCATCATTAGCTCGAGCTATCGCAGAGCCTATGTTAAAACTTAGAGAAAACCGGCGAACCAAAAGATTTTTCAGAGCGTTAATACCATCCGCTCCTAAAGGTTCAACACCCTTCTTATTCTTGTTTCCTTCGTTAAATCGTTTGCCGATCCATCCTCGAAGATCTTCTCGAAACTCTTTAGAACAGCAAAAGACTTTTGCCGGTCGGTTTGGTCCAAGGTTATAAGGAATTTTGCCAATGTTTGGTAAGATGACTCCGTGGGAGGCGTAAATTGGCCGCTTGTTCCAACCTCTAGAACCATTGAGTCGATTCAAAATCTCGTATTTTGAGTCGATTGCCTGCTGAACAGGATCTTTGATAGTATGAATCTGATTATCGTGACCAGTCAACGTCCAGCGGAGGTTAGTTGGATCATACGATATCTGTTTTCCGCCTTTAACCTCAATTGCTAGTATGCCAAGTTCAGGGTGTGCAACTAGGAAATCACACTCACCATCTTTTTCGTTCCCTTTCTCGTCTGTGTGTAGCCACGGAGTCGAATAAAAAACGTGAAAATTGTCGTCCAAAACTTTTTCAAGTTGCCTGAACACCCGAACTTCTGCCTGTCGACGCGGATTCTTCCGGACTTCGACAGGTATTTTTCTTGGCCACATTATCGCCATGCCGTTACCCTCGTTTTGGTTTGAGAATGTTCAGGATTCGATTTGCCATACTACAATCATACAACTAACGGAGTTGAAAAGTTCAGATTCGATCGTGCGACTGCACACTCGCATTGCTCGGCTAACCAAGCGATATTGTGTCGTCCACACGTTCCATAATACCCCACTAGTCAACTTATCCAGTCTGTCGGAACCTCTTCGAGCTATTAGAGTATTCAACGAAGAGGCTAGCTCTATGCGATACTGAAGGAAATCAGACTGAACATTGAACCGGCAATTTAGCGACAATTCTGCTCCTGTACGAGTATCTTTGCATTTAACATCAAATCCTAAACGTTTTCTCTAAGCATCTCGGGAGACATCGCTTGACACAAAAAGAGGAAATGTGTCCGCCAGATCACATTCCGAGTGCTATTGAATTACCTTCAATGCTGGCGTGTCTTCGGCACTTTTCATTTACCCATTTCCAACTTCAAACAGTGCCTTGACATCCGTTGATTCCATTTATGGCTTCAAATCCCCATTAGTCTTGTCATTTTCATAAATTTAAACCAACTCACCGATTCTAATGTTATCCTGAAGTAGTTGCGCAACAACAAAATCCAACGCAGGATTCTAGAGGTTTCATCGAACTGTAGTAGCAAACTTCGGCTAATGAATAGTCAATTTGGTATGATTCTATAGGACACCCCCATGACGAACTATCAGAACAGTCTCATTCTGTTTCACTGTTTTTTACTGATTTGGTTTTCAGATATAATGATTGAGTACTAGATTGAGAGATAACAACATTTGACACTAATGCTATCTTGCGCAGATTGGTTTAGAATTCCGCTGTTACATTATTCTCGGAAAGGTAACCTTCACACCGCAGGTGAGTATTGGAAGAACAATCATGTCACTAGAAACTGTTCGCGAAGTTGTTCTTGATGTCGAAACGTCAGGGTTAAAGCCGAGTATGGAAAATCGAATCATAGAGATTGGGGTGGTAGAAGTAGTAAACTATAAACCGACAGAAGAATATTTTCATCACGTTATAAATCCGGGGAAGATTAGTTTATCCCCCAAAATCACCAAACTAACCGGCCTCAGGGATCAAGATTTAGTCGGAAAACCAAAATTCTCACGGATTGTCGACGACTTGCTCGCGTTCATCGGAGATTCAAAGATAGTTGCGCACAATGCTGAATTTGATCGAGATTTTGTCAATTTCGAACTTTATCAGGCATACCGACCTATGATTCCAGAAGAACAATGGATTTGCAGTTTAGAACTAGCAAGATCTAAACTAGAATTGAGGCAGTATTCGCTCGACCACTTATGCAATCGTTTCGGTATCTCATTGGCAACTCGCGACAAACATGGTGCGTTGATAGATGCGCGTTTGACTTCCCAAGTATATTCTCGACTTAGAACAATGTCTATACAAAATGTTTTGGGTCTCTAGGAATCTTCTTGCCAAAATAGATGTTACGTCACAATATGATGGAATCGTTACGTGTTCACTCCCGCAATCTTGAGGATGTATCCAAAAGAACATGCAACATTACGATTAGAAAGGCATACGATTGGTTAGTTGAATTGTAAAATAGTAAATATAAGATCACAGTTGAGTAATCAAGGTGGGATTAAGCGGGCGACCCCGAGGCCTACATAACGAGATTTTATGTCCCGAAACTACTATGTCAAGAAAAACTTTTCCAATGACGATGTTTTTGATTGAAGTCAAATAGTACTAAAGCAATGTTCTACACCCTCGAAATCTGCGCGATCTACTAAGTCTAATTTGGCCGGTCCGACAATCTAATTGTCTCACAAAACCTTCTAAAATGAGTTGAACTGCAAGTGAATCAGAAGAAAACTGCGAGTATGCAACTTGCGACCCTTTCCGAATAATTCCGTAGCGAAAAATGTCCTATTCGAAGCATTCAAAGTTCTATTTACAAGTGGATCAACCCGATTTTGCTTTTAACGTTTAGGCTACGAACGGGATCGCGAACACATTCTAAACAGTAAGCCCGGTCCACTAGAAGCACATCAACGCTGTAAACTTTTACCAGAAAGTTTTGGCAGAATCTTTAAGACCTCTGAATAGACCTTTAAGTTATATCGACATTTTTAGCTCACCAGCATGCTTTTTTTAAACTTCTTCGGCTCTAGCAAGCTAATATTTAGCAGGAAGAAGCCTAAAAAGGTGTCGAACATTGTCGCCAAAACTATCCTTCAACCTTTCGTTAGGCGGCTCCGGACGCGTACTTTGAGCAGAGGGCGTCCCCGGAGCCTACATGAGTCTGATTAATGTCAAATATCAATTCTGTCAAGCAAATTCTAACTAAAGATTCAACTATTGTTGACAATGATGGGGTTCAATCATTGGTGCGATTTAACAGCATTTCGATATTGCAACGACAAACGACGATCGTCTTTTTCGTTGGCGCAGCTACTGAAAGTACATTCTAACTCCAACTGATCGGATTGCGACGTTAAAGAGGTCGCATCGCTCTTCATGAGGCTTTTTACAGCGAGGACTCAAATCAGATTATCAAACCATTCTCAGAATTCTTTTTACTGGGCGGGAGTCGTAGAAACAGAACTGTGTGGGTAGTCGAATCATTCGAGATATTTGACGTACTCGAAAAACACTGCGAGCGTCAAACTAAAATTATTCAAGCAAATTGGATTGGCATCGTCGCCCTAAAGACTTTAACATTAAAATTGTTGCTGAACAATATGACCAACCCGTAAGTGCCCGAATAAGGCAGAATCCTTATCACAAAACGAGTTAGAGATGCATATTGACGGGCAGTAGCAATTCTTAAAGAGAGGATAAGACCAGGGCATACAACGCTAAAGATTTTCAGTAACTTTCGGCCACTCATAACATTTTTAACAAAATGACCATAAACTTGGTCGTACTTATGGGACAGTATATAGCGAATATATAGTTGTCTAGACCACCTCTATACGGTTCCGAACTCTATTTAGAATACCCAGAAGTTTCCTGCAAGTCACACACTATTATTCCTCCCCAAGCAACTACCACGAGATTTTATCGCCGCCCGTGCCAACGTAACAGGATTGGCAAGTTATAGACATCGGAACGAAAAGACAATTTTGCAAATGTCTAGACAAATACATAATCGCCTTGTATATCAACCACTTAGTGAAGAATATCTCATAAATTGACGAACAACTTCCTAAGAATCGCCGAAACAGCTAGGAGCCTTTGAAATTCGACATAGTCAAAAGAGCAACAGTTTTACATTCATTGACCTCTATGCAGGAATCGGAGGGTTTCGCAAAGCTTTCGAATCCGTCGGGGGTTGCTGTAATTTTGCTTCCGAATGGGATGTTCATGCTCAAAAAACATACATTGCAAACTTTGGCACACCCTCGAGTCAGACCTATGATCTCGTAGGTGATATAAACCCTTTTGCTGAGAAGCCAGAGCTAATACCAAACCACGACCTTCTAACAGCAGGCTTTCCTTGCCAGCCTTTTTCATTGGCGGGAGTCTCTAAACGAAATTCGTTGGGTCGACCACACGGATTCTTATGCCAAACAGAAGGAACCGCTTTCCACAATATAGCTAGAATTCTCAAACATCACCGACCTGCTGCATTCTTGTTAGAGAATGTTAAAAACCTTGTTAGCCACGATAACGGTAGAACCTTTAAGACGATTCTCAACGTACTAAAGCTTGATCTCGGTTATAAAGTACAGTATAACGTGGTCGATTCGCATTATTGTGTGCCTCAAAAACGGCAACGAATTTTTATCGCTGGATTCCTGCATCACGACGGATTTTCTATGACAAACTCCTCCGACCAGTTACTTGGAAGTGGACTACCCCCCCCCACAAAATAACGCTCGGGGATATTCTAGAGCCAAACCCATCTCCTAAATATACTCTCACTGAACATCTCTGGAAGTATCTAAGAGAGTACAAGCGAAAACATCAGAGTGCTGGCAACGGATTCGGATATTCCGTCTTCGGTCGAAACGATATCAGCAGGACATTGTCCGCTCGATATCACAAGGATGGCTCTGAAATACTCATAGAGCAAAAACACAAAAGGCCTCGCAGGTTAACACCTCGAGAATGCTCTAGACTTATGGGGTTTGATACCCCCGATGGTTCCGACTTCAAAATTCCAGTGTCTGACACTCAGGCTTACAGGCAGTTTGGCAACGCTGTTGTAGTTCCCGTAGTACAAGCTATTGCGCGCGAAATGGAGAATCACATTCTTTGTTCCAAGGAATACAAGGCCCAAACGACAAGTCGAAAGAATGATATGAGAGTTAGCGTTGAAGATTCTCATTCCGCAGCTATCGAATTTGATGAAAGTGTTGGAAACGAATGCACTCAATCACACATTCTTTCTCATCACCACAGTTCTGAGCGCAATTCGTAAAGTTCAAACCAACAGTTCACTGTTTTCATAACTTACACTCGAGATTCTAGTTGGAAATCATCAATAACCCTCCGAATGCTGCTTCATTAATGATGTCGGCTAGAAGTTTTGGCAATTATGATCTTGCCGGAGCGCTTGCCGATTTGATAGATAACAGCGTCAAAGCGAATGCAGAAAACGTGTGGATAACATGTCGGTTCAACGAGGGAGAGCCAGAAGTAATTATCCGTGATGATGGTCACGGAATGAGCCAGAATGAACTCCAAGTTGCCATGCGTCCAGCTTCGACAAATCCAACATCCGAGAGAGCGGCGAATGACCTAGGACGATTTGGGTGGGGGCTGAAGTCGGCTTCCTTCTCGCAGTGCAGAGAACTCATAGTTCTGTCCACTCGAGGCTACCGTTCGAGTGGAGCGGTCTGGGATTTAGATAATATTGATGATTGGACAATGGGAGTCTTCTCCCGCCCCCAAGCCGATCGATTGCTGAGTTCAGCATTCGACAAAGGACATGGCACGGAGATTATTTGGCGAAAATGCGATCGGTTGTCCGAGGAAAGTTCTTTAACTAACGTTAGCTTTAACGAGACCATTCGCATAGCGGCTGATAAGCTGGCACTAGTCTTTCATCGCCTAATTGAAGGGAAATCTAAAAAATATCGCAAACTCAATATCTCCGTCAATGGAACTGAGTTAGAACCATTTGATCCGTTCTATTCTGAACATCCAGCGTGTCAAATCCGTGAAAAAGAGACGATAACGATTTCTAAGAAACGCCTAGTAGTTCAACCTTATGTGTTGCCTCACTTCTCTAAACTAAGCGAACAGGAATTTGATAGGCTACAAGGAACCGAAGGAATCGTCCGAAATCAGGGATTTTACGTCTACCGTAACGACAGATTGATAATTCATGGCACTTGGTTTGGATTAGCTAGACACGGAGACCTTTCTCAACTCGCTCGTATAAGTATAGACATCCCCAATTCTATGGATGATCTTTGGAAGATAACGGTCGATAAAAGTGATGCACAACTACCAAGTGCCTTAAAAAAACGATTGCGGCAGATTGTCGATAAGCTTAAAACCAAATCGTCACGAGTTTACCATGGCAAAGGTGGAAACGTTAATGATCGTAGGTCTATCTCGGTTTGGTCGCGGTACGCTAAAAACAACGAGATCAAATACACAATTAACAAAAGACATCCCTTGTTACAGAGAATACTGGCCTCGGATGAAGCAACCGATATTCGTACGGCTCTCCAACTAATTGAGCAAAACTTCCCCGTGTCTGAATTTAGTAACGACGCCGCTTCCGAGCGCGATCAAATCTACCAAGGGGCTTTCTCCCGAAAAGAGATTAATCGTCTGTTAGAGCATACGATACCTAATCTCATGGCCGCTGAAGGACAGGGCAATCTGGCGGGAACTATTGAGATTCTTAAACGAACAGAGCCCTTCAACAAACATTGGTCTGTCGTAGAAGAATACCTCGACAAAAAAGGCTGGCAGCTATGATTAGAAAAGCAGAACGAGACTATTTCATTCGCAAGATCCGCGAAGAGTATGCAGAAGACTTGATGCGACAGGACTCTATTCCCCCTGACGCAATCAATGGAATTCTATCCGATGACCCTTTTGGTTTACCCGAGGACGATTTAGAACAGATTCGTAGACATTTGGAATATCAGTTTTCAGTCCGTCAGGAACAAGGAGCAACTGTAGTAGCAGATTTTAAGCCTTGGCTTGAGCAAGTTCGCAAAGACGTAAAATTCACTTTCTGGAATCGACTCCGAAACTACTATTTGCACGACGATATACTACCGCCAAACGTTGTGTCACAATTAGACAATGTGACTGATGAAATTCTTGACTATTGTGGCAACCCTCAAGATCCAGATGAATGGAAAAGGCGTGGCATGGTCATTGGACACGTTCAATCTGGCAAAACCACAAATTACGTCTCACTGATCAGTAAAGCTGCTGACGTGGGATACAAGATAATTATATTACTTGCCGGCCTCAGTAATACTCTCCGAGATCAAACACAAGAACGTATTGATGAAACTTTCATTGGAAAGAAGTCAGTCCTGAACGCTGTACACACCGACCTCATGCCCGTAATGAGTTTTTGTGATGAAAGACGAGGTAAGGAACGTCTTCACCCGGCATTCGGAACTACGCGCAACGAAGATTTTAGCAAAAAAGCTGTTCACAGTTTAGGTGTCTCGCTTGCAAATCTAAGAGACCCTATAATCTTCGTAACGAAAAAGAATAAGAACATACTAGAGAATTTACTGGATTGGATATCTAACCAGTCTAGTAGTCAGACCATAGATTACCCTTTACTTCTTATTGACGATGAAGCTGATAATGCGTCTATCAATACTCATAGTGATCCCACCCGAAGCACAGCGATAAACGAAACTATTCGGAGAATTTTAACAAAATTTAGCCGATCTACGTATGTTGGATATACGGCTACTCCTTTTGCGAACATTTTCATAGACCCGGATAATGAAGATGAAATGATAGGTCATGATTTATTCCCTTGTCACTTCATAAAAGCACTCGATCCTCCATCAAACTACGTAGGTGCGGACAGAATGTTCTCAGACGGCGGAAACCTGAGAACAGCGATGGTGAGGCAAATTCAAGATTATCCCGACATTATTCCAACCGACCACGTTAGATCAATAATTGTTGAAGAACTGCCGAAGTCGCTCAAGACGGCCATTATGAACTTCGTTCTAATTCGTGCAATCCGTATTTTACGCGGAGACGGACATAAACATTGCTCTATGATGATTAATGTTAGTCGGTTTAACGATGTTCAAGAGCAGATTCTTGGTTTAGTGTACAAGTTTCAAACAGAGTTGGATGATGCAATACGAGTAAATGCCGGATTAGGGCAAGAGGCGATTACAGATTTAATGATTAAGCAGTTAGAAGAAATATTTCAGAAGGAATACCATGCTCTCGGCATAGATTTCGAAAAGATTCTGACTGTATTAACAGAGGCTTCACGAAGTGTAAAAGTTCGTTCTGTTAACATGTTGAACAACCAACCTCTTGATTACAGTGGGAATTCGAAAAATGGATTACACGTTATCGTTATTGGAGGGTTAGCGCTTTCGCGCGGACTAACCTTGGAAGGATTATGTGTAACATACATGGTAAGAAATGCTGGTGCTTCTGACACGTTAATGCAAATGGCACGTTGGTTTGGGTACCGTAGGGATTATGAGGATTTATGTAGGTTGTATATCACTGAGTCTTCAGTACAATACTATGAGTACGTAACAGAGGCGATCGAGGAATTACGTGAAGAAGTCAAAACAATGGCGGCAAGTAATGCAACCCCTAAAGATTTTGGACTGAAAGTTCGACACAGTGAAATAGGAATTCGAATAACAGCAGCAAACAAAATGAGATCGGCAACAAGAGTACAACTTGCACAAGATTTCGGCGGTCGAATTATCGAGGGAAACACTCTTATAAATAATGTTGAAACCAATAGCAAAAATATGGAGAAGGCAATTAACTACCTACAAATGTTAGGTTCTCCTGCACGACCATCTAATTTTGAAGACGATATTCAGAGGAAAGATGCCGAGCAACATCTTGTATGGTTGTCGGTAAACGGAAATGAATTAATAGAGTTCGTGCAATCGTTTCGGTTTCACCCATCACATCCGTCGCTAGGATTTGTTGACGGTAGAAGTTCTCTGTTTATTGATTATTGTTTACATAGAATGAATTTAGAACTTCAGAAGTGGGACGTGGTAGTACCATTACGACGCGGAAAAGATAATAAAGTGGACCAAGTTACTTTTCGGAACGTTGATATAGCTACAAAGCATGATGTCCTTCCAATACGAACTCGTAATACTGGTGAAGTACGAGAAATTTATGGAACCTCAGCGTTTTCTCTCTCCGGAAGTGGGAGAGGAACTAGATTAATTGACCCCTTATCTGACCCGCAACTTCTCCTTTCAAAATCTCAGCGAGATTCTGTCAAAGAACAAGAACAAAAAATTAATAAAAGATCAGAAAGATTCTACTGTTCAAAACGTCAAAATCCATTGTTATTAGTTCATTTTTTTGATGCTCAAGAACTTGGTAAAGAATTAAAAGACTTTGTACTATCTAAAAATACTATCGTTTCACTTAGTTTTTTAATGCCGACTACTTCTGTGCCATCACAGCCTAAGACATACGAAGTGAATACGGTATTTAAAAGAAACCAGCTTGAACTAGAATTCAATGATGATGAGGAGTTTGAAAATGGATGAAAACATTGATCCATGGGATAATTTGAGACAACCCGTCGGTTCTCTGTCTCAGATCGAGAGACGCGCTGACCCCGATCACTCGATAGATTTTTTTCGAGGTCGTTCACCTGACGGACGATACTTGTTTATTCTCAAAGGAATTGGGAATAACTGGGAAAAAAAGTTACCGACTTTAGCAGGAATTGACATTCGACTTGAACGCGATTCTCCAGAACACCAGCGACTGACATTGGAACTCTCCGATAATGAGATGGTTTCATTGTTTCGAGCGCTTACACGCGACCTTTTGCAAGCCACAGCTGATCTATACACGGGTAGTTCTGATCTCGCAGCAAATCGACTTATCATTCGTTTAGAACGATGGCAGGCTATGCTCCGCAAGAGTCGTGAGAATTTGCTAACAAGGCAAGCGATGATCGGTCTGATCGGGGAATTACTGTTCATTAGAGATGTTTTAACGCCTGCAATCGGAGTAGAGCAATCTATTCAAGCTTGGCGCGGTCCACATGATGAAGAACAAGACTTCGCCTACGGAAATATTTTGTTTGAAGTTAAAACACAACTGAGTTCAGCAGATCAATACTTACAAGTTAACTCCGAGGCGCAACTCGATAACTCGTCAGGACAAATTATCGTCAATCACAAAACATTGGTTGCCAGCGAATCGAGTGATTCACATGCGTTAACGCTCAACCAAATAGTGGATGATTTACGAACGGAGTGTAGCTCAACAACAATTAGAGCAACGGAAAACTTTGAAGTTGCTCTATTGAACTTAGGGTACAAAACCAGAGAGGAATACGACGAAAGTTATTGGCGACCAGCGCGAACGCGTTTTTTCGAAGTACAAGATGACTTCCCGAGGTTCGTCCCGGCTTCTATTCCGGCCGGCGTTTCAAAGCTACGATACAGAATATCGCTGGGCGCGATTGAAAAATTCGAACGCGATTCCGAATGGGTCAATGGAGCTATTAATGGTCAGAAGTAACCTCGATGAGGAATACCTAGCTTTCTGGGATGAGTTGATCAGAAAGGCCGAAGTTAGCGGTGATCCGCAGCATGAATCATTTTTTAAGATGTATGCCGAACTCGCTGCGGAAAACGGAGATTGCGCTGACTTAAACTACTGTTCCGTTAAACGGGAAGGACATCGGCCATACCAACTAGATGGTTACCTTTTCGACAACGATAATGGCGAGTTACATATAGCAGTATGTGACTTTCATCATGACGATGATCTTCAAGCCCTAAATGCCGATAGAATTAACGCAGTATTCAATCGAGCTAGGCGATTCTGTAATCTCGCCATTAAAGACGAATTTCTTCGCGACTTAGAGGAGACGAGTTCAGAGTTTGAGTTAGCTAACTGCATCCATAGAAATGCGCGTGCTATCAAGCGTATTAGGTGCATGATGTTCTCTAACGCCCGTCTAGCGACTAGGAAGAAAACATTAGAAGCTGAGAAGCTCATTGATGCCGAAATGACATTCAACATCATTGACTTCCAAAGATTTGTCGATATTCAGAATTCTAGAGACCGCATAGAACCGATTGAACTCGACATCGTTGACCTATTCGGAGACGTTCTCCCGTGTTTGACAGCACACTTTGATAAGAATAACTATGAATCCTACCTAGTTGTTATGCCAGGATCTCTACTTTCTCGCATCTACGGCCTCTATGGTGCAAGACTCATGGAACAAAACGTAAGAACATTTTTACAAGCAAGGACAAAAGCGAATAAAGGTATCATCACAACAGCGAATGAAAGTCCAGAAATGTTCTTTGCTTACAACAACGGAATTACAGTAACTGCAAGCAGCGTAGAAATTGAAAAGGGGGCAACTGGAGCTGATGGCATTGCAACAATCCGAGATTTTCAGATTGTTAATGGCGGGCAAACAACAGCCTCTCTACTGTACGCTAGAGACCAAAATCAAGCAGATCTTTCGAAAATTAGCGTTCAGATGAAACTATCTGTTGTAAATCCAGAAAAAATAGACACAGTTGTTCCGCTTATCTCCCGTTATGCCAACACACAAAATAGAGTGACTGAAGCGGACTTCTTTTCCAACCACCCGTTTCATGTCGAAATGCAAAAAGTATCAAGGCGAATCTCAACGCCCACCGAAGAAGGGGCGTTGTCCGCTAAGTGTTGGTTTTATGAACGCGCTAGGGGTCAATACAGAAATGAATGTATGCTTAGAACACCTTCTGAGCGTAAAACATTTGAAGCAAAATTTCCTCGATCTCACGTTATTCAAAAGACAGATCTAGCGAAGTATCACTTAACGTTTGCTTGCCAACCGCATGTAGTTAGCTTCGGAGCGCAAAAATGCTTTCTTCAATATGCTAAAACAGTCAGTCAACAGTGGGAAAAAGACAAATTACAGTTTAACGATGACTTCTTCCGACACAATATCGCCAAGGCTATAATTTTCCGTTGGCTCGACAAACACGTTGGCACGTCTGACTGGTATAAGGCCGATAGAGGATACAAGGCTAATATAGTTACTTATACGATTGCTTTTCTAGTTCATTATCTCGAAAAAAGACGTTCCTCAGCAATCGATCTTGAACTAGTTTGGAAACGACAATCCGTCCCTGACGAGTTACAAAACGAACTCGCTAGACTCGCACCGAGAATCGCTAATGTGATAAAGAATCCTCCACCTTCGACATCAAATATTAGTGAATACTCAAAATATCAGGCGTGTTGGAACAACATCGGTAGCTTAGATTTTGGTGGAGATGAAGATTGCGAGTTTTACTCTATAAACTTGGATGAGGTTAAACAAAAAGATAAAGATGCTAGATCAGTAAAGAAACTAGACGAAGACATTGAGCTCGATACACTAGTGGTGAAATTCATTGATCAAATACCTCAAGCGATAATTGACGCAAAACGTGACGGATTACTGACACCAAACGCTCACAATGCTCTCAGAAAGGCGAGAATTGGTAACGTGAACTTCTCTTGGTCCGAGCGAACTGCACTAAAGAAATTATTCAAACAGCTTGATGAACTGGGTTGTGGACCATCTTCTTGGAGTTGAAAAAGCAACGCAAAGAAAATCGAAACGATAACGAACCGCCTAAATAAGACTTAAACTCATTACCAGTCCAAATGGAGTTTCTGAATAGCAGATTTAGGTCTTGGTCATTCTCTTACTCGACGAGGAATCAATCCAGATTGACTCGAGATCGAAAGCAGTGTTCCATCCTCTGCATATTGAATTTGGTGCCCGTGGGCCGCACCTTTGGCAAAACCTAACATATGAGTGCAACTAAGAATCCATTCAGTCGGCTGAACGGAAAACAATCTAAACGTGTTATCAAGACTCGCACCTCCTTTAGTCTCAGCATGTGCACCTAGTATGAAATCAGAAGTTAATGCTAAAAGTGCCGCATCGATCGGATAATTTGATTTTGGCCTAATCCACATAATTTCTTTCCCCATCTCTTCGCTCTCATAAGCTATCTTTCTTTTGAATTGCGCTGGCAAACTAGCAGGATCGAATTCTCCTTCCTCATACTTTTCCGAAAGATCTTTTGGCAAATCTACCACTGGCTTCTCAATGAACTGCCGTGTTTCAAAACCTGTTCTCTCGCCAAGAGCGGCATTCATGAGTTGAATGGTTTTCCCATCAACAGTGCAGTCAACGCCCACATGATCAATGTTACGACCACTGTTTAGAACTGTAACTTCAAATTCGATTGTATCTCCAAGCCGGCAGTATGAAACATACTGCATTGTCGCCCATATTAATGGTCTCTTCGTTACGATCTGAGCGACTTCGACAGCAGTTGCCATGGCAACTCCGCCCATTAAATGCTGATTCGGGGCTACGCCTACGCAGGTTCTAATTGAAGCCTCTAACTGAAAAATATTAGAGTTGTTGGATACTTGTGTCGGATGCCAAAATGGAGGCAGGGAATCGGATCGGAGCATAATTTTTTTCTAACAACTAATCTGTTCGGAGATATAGAACTCATCTAGGAATTGTTTCTGAAGATGTATACGGGGGCTTCTGGTTTAATACAGACTCATTCTATAGATAGAACAAATTTGAAATTTCGTGCATATTCTTTTACGAATTTGACCTTCTAGGCAGTGTCGTCTCCCGCCTTGCAGGCGAGATTGTCTGATTCAGGTCAACCTTGTTTATCTCTCAATTTAGAAACTCCCTGGGAAGAGAGTCGGTGACAACTCGATTCGACAAATCGTTGCCATTCTCGTCCAAGTCAAGAAAGTTGAACTCAATGCGGTATTTCTTCTTGATTTGAGTCTGTAGCCTAGCGAAAATTTCGTTTTGAAGGAGATTGTTGAGTCTAACTAAAACATCAAACCTCGCACCCCATTCGAAATCTTCGCCATCATCTCGCTTACATTGGCAATATCCTGTAGAAGTTTCGATGTTTCGGCTCAGCCAAAGACAACTACTTAAATCTAAGTTTTCCCACTCCTGATACAATATGGTTTCTACAATGTCTTCGCAATTGTTATGATGTTTGAACGTGACACTAAACCATTTCTGTATAAAATGAGCCTCAAATTGGGTTAGTTCCATTGGGAAAACTCCTAGAATGTTTTGTCAACCAAGTGTAACGGAAGATCAGAAAATACAATATGTAATGACTGAACTACGTACAAAATCTCATAGATCGGCCTCTCCGCAGAAAGTCGAATAGGAACTCTGCAGGCCCCTTCAAACGTTCGGATTATACAGGATTCTTCGAATATGACGTTAGCCCCAACGGTTGAAAACGGAGTTTTCATCGGCTATTTCTTATATTTTCACGACAGCTCGCAGAACGCAGTGTTTGATCCAATAACTTCCCCGCTTCTATATGCCGATTCGTCTCTCGTATTGTTGATGCAGTAGCAATAACTCAATTGATTGCTACCAAATTCACCACAAAGATTTCAGCTCTTGAACGACATTTGAGAGTGGTGAAACCACTATATCTCCTTTCAGACTATAGATGTCTTGACCTGGATATATAATCCACTTTCGGTCAGGCTTGAGATCGTCACTGGCAATGTAAAAACCTTTGGACACCGTCGGAGCAGTACTGCGTTTAATTTCAATGGCCCAAAGTTTTTGATCTAATTCTAAAATTAGATCGATTTCCGCTCCCGCTCGTGTTCTATAGAAATAACTCAATGTATTTGGAGGTGCCGTCGCTATCAGGTTTTCTATAACAAACCCTTCCCAGCTTGCACCTGCAATGGGATGACCTAGCAGTGAATCCAATGTATTTATTCCCAAGAGCGCATGCAGGATTCCACAATCCCTCACATAAACTTTTGGTGATTTGACTAAGCGTTTTCCGATATTGCTATGCCATGCTTGAAGGCGACGAACCAGCATCAAATCGACAAAAACATCAAGATAATGGTTAACTGTTTGACCTTTGACCCCCAAACTCCCAGCTAGTTGCGAAGCATTAAACATTTGGGAGTGATTGTGCGCCAACATCGTCCAAAATCTGCGAAGGGTCTCTGCTGGAGTTCGAATTCCCAAGGCTGGTATATCGCGCTCCAAATAAGTCCGAATAAGATCTTGCCTCCACCCATAGCTGGCAGAATTAACCAGAAACGAGTCTGGAAACCCTCCCCTTAGCCAAAGACCGCTCGAGTTTTCCGTTCCAACTTCATTAAGCGAGAAAGGAGATAGTTCTTGGTAGGTCACCCTCCCCGCCAATGATTCGGATGTTTGTTTAAACAGTTTCTCCGAAGCAGAGCCGAGTAAGAGAAACTGCCCGTACTTTCGACCGTTACGCCGATTCTTGTCGATTTGACCACGAATAACCGCAAACAGCTCTGGTTTTCGTTGTACCTCGTCCAATATGATCAGTTTGTCTTGATTCTCGGTAAAAAAGAACTCCGTATCGACAAACTTTGCTAAATCACTGTATGATTCAAGATCAAGATAGACTGAAGAAATTGATTTCGCCAACTCTAGAGCCAATGTGGTTTTACCAACCTGCCGAGGTCCAAGAAGCACCACCGCCTCTCGTTGGCCAAGAAGGTCTTGCAAAAAAGTTAGCATCATTCGATTTATCATGCTTGCTAATTTACAGTCTATCTGTAAATTAGCAAGGAATAACTTACTCAATCTGGATGTGAAATGGAGATTCCTTGTGTTCCTACAGAAAGTTCGAAATGTTTCCGGTTTGCGGAAACGGCCGATAGTTACGTTATCGCGTCTGCCTTTCCGTTCGCAAAGCGTATACGTGACAAGTATCCTTAAAGACGACATCGCTTTTTCGATTGACTTTTCATGTTCCCACTTTTTGTCTAAACAATTTGGAGACTTAATCTACATTCCTACTCCGAAACAGTATAATGTTTCGATCAGAAACTCAAAATCCTGATTCAGTTTTTGGTCAGATTGTATTGGAGAGAATTATGAAATGGCATCGCCTGGCAACAGCGATATTTATTGCCGCGCTGTTAGCTGTAGGTTGTAAACCCAGAGCGCAAGATGGTTACAGCTCCACTAACTTAACAACGTCAGAAAAAATTAATAACCTTGAGGTTCAAGGAAAATCTTGGCAATTAGACTCTTCTTCTTCACGTATCGCCTTCGCTTCTATTAAGGCAGATGAGTTCATCGAAACGCATTACTTTTCTAAACTCTCGGGTCAGATTACAGCAAATGGAGAGGCCAAAGTTACAATACACCTCAATGATGTAGAAACTCGAATCGACATTCGTAACAAGCGCATGAAAGACTTGTTCTTTGAGACCCGGAAATTTCCCAAAGCAACGATCAGAGCCTCTGTAGATATTGGTAACTTTTCTGATTTGCCTCTAGGGCAACGACGGCAAGCGGAGATCGAAGGAATCTTATCCCTGCACGGGAAAGAATCTGCTGTTTACGCGAATGTATTCGTAACGCGGATTGCAGAAGCGCGAGTAGAAGTCGCTTCGACCGAACCGGTAATCGTCTACGTTTCAGATTTTAATTTAGATGTTGGGCTTGAATCACTGCGGGAGATAGCCAACTTGCCTTCAATTACGGGCGTTGTGCCAGTAACTTTTACTCTTGTATTCGACATGCAAGGCTAAGATCCTCACAGAGGCTTTTGGTTATACTTTCGAAAGACTGAAAACTTAGAGCATTAAGCTTATTGGAATTAAATGAAGATACTAATGGAGCGGGCGATGAGATTCGAACTCACGACCCTAACCTTGGCAAGGTTATGCTCTACCCCTGAGCTACGCCCGCAATCCATGCCACTATACGATGGCGAAATTTCATTTCGTTCCTTATACACCGAAACTGTATTATCTCCAATAACTTTTTTCTGTTCACACTCTATCAACTTCAATTCTAGAAAAACTCAAAGTGCAATAAATTGTATTCGGCAGACATCAAACGATGTTACCCAAGAGCCGTCTTGAACACTCTCCCGTAATCATCAGCCGTAAGCATCTTTGGATTACCTAAATGAGATAAATCTTTCAAAGCATATTCAACAATTCCAGGTCCGTCCGACTCCTCTACTCCCATCTCTGATAAATTTGCAGGTATTCCAATTTCCGAATTCAATTCCTCAATATACTCAGCAAGGTCACCACCCGGCTTCAATCCAATAGTCTCTCTAATGCGAGCAAACTTTTCCTCAACTACCGGAGCATGTTCTCGCAAAATATGAGGGAGAAATACCGCATTCAAAGTTCCATGATGAAGACGTTTCTCGTGCATTCGACCAGCCGCGTGACTGAGCGCGTGAACACCGCCTAACCCCTTAGTGAATGCTAGCGCTCCTTCATAAGATGCCATCATCATGTTCCATCTCGCTTCTTTATCTGAGCCATCTTTAACAGCCCGGCGTAACCAATCTCCTCCTAAAGCACGGCGCGCCCCGTCGTAACCTATTCCTTCGGCAGGTGGATTAACGTTAGGAGTCAATACAGCCTCGATGCAATGGGTCACTGCATCCATACCCGTCGCCGCTGTCAAATTTTTCGGAAGCCCCAAAGTTAGTTCAGGATCACATATTGCTGCAGCAGGAACCAAGTTCAAAGATGCGAACGTTTCTTTCCGGCCATTCTCCATAGTAATTATTGCGCCTACCGAAACTTCTGACCCTGTCCCAGCAGTCGTCGGAATAGCTATCAACGGTGGCAGCTTTCCGATCTTTTCCATTCCTCCCATAATCGCGGCATACTCTTCGAGTTTTCCGCCATGAGATGCCAAAATACCAATTCCCTTCGCATGATCCATTGATGAACCACCGCCTAAAGCGATAATGCCATCTGCTCCGCTTTCTTTGTAAAGTGCCGTTACTTGCTTAGTTTGAGATTCTAAGGGATTAGGTACAGTTTCGGAAAATATTCCTGCCGGTTCAGACTTTAATACGTCTTTGACCTTATCAAGCAATCCTGCCGCCACAATGCCCGGATCGGTCACAATAAAAGGACGCTTAACGCCTTTCTGATCTAAAGTGCCTTGGAGTTGCTTGATCGCTCCGTGGTCAAATATGCAGGTTGTCAAAAAATTAATAACAGGCATGGAAGTAATCCTTCTTGATGAACGCATCCTATTGTGTTTCCAAAGAATGTATCCTTATAAATTTATTGTTTGCTACAATAGGAAATATAATAATAGGCAAACTACAGCAATTATGCAAACTTGATGGAGAAAATTATGAATGTTCCACAACCTTTTGTGATTAACACATCGCCCGAGAAGCTCGACTGGATACACGAACGAGTAAAGGCGTATCAATGGTTTCCAGAACCAATCGACGAGCAAGCTCTAGGCGGATGGGCTTACGGTATGTCTACTCCAGTTCTAAAGGAGATTCAGAACTACTGGGTAAACGAGTATAACTGGCGCGACAAAGAAAAAATTCTAAACTCTAGACCACATTACAAAGTCGAAATTGATGGAATAGAAATTCATTTTCTTCACATTGTCGGAGAAGCAGACGGTCGGCGACCTCTTTTACTAACTCACGGCTGGCCAGGCTCTGTTTTCGAGTTTTGGAATGTTGTCGGACCACTGGCTTTCCCGACCCGGCACGGCGGTGATCCCAGTGATGCCTTTGATCTCGTTATTCCGTCGTTACCCGGATACGGTTGGTCCGGGAAACCCCGATCTCCTATAGGACAGAAAGCCACAGCCAGAATGTGGAACACATTGATGCAAGAATGTTTAAGATATGAAAGTTACTTAGCGCAAGGCGGAGATTGGGGAGCTTTGGTAACCTCTTGGCTCGGATATAACCATGGAACCGACAAGGGCGGAGGTTGTGCTGGCATTCACCTCAACATGATCGGCTTTAGACCTACGCCGGCCACACCTCAAAACGACGAAGAGAAACAGTGGTTAGAAACAACTGCCGCGGCAATGCAGGCCGAAGGTAGCTATTTCATGCAGCAAGCGACCAAACCCCAAACTCTCGCTTTGGCTCTTATGGACTCTCCGTTAGGGCAGGCAGCTTGGATTCTTGAAAAATTTAATCAGTGGAGTGACTTACGCGATAAACCTATGCTCGGCACTTATACTATGGACCAACTACTTACCAACGTAATGATTTACTTGGTTAACGATGCGTTCGCGACATCCGTATGGTATTACAACGCCCTGTTTAGGGAGGGCGGAATAAACCTACCTGAAGGAAAAAGATGCGAAACGCCTACAGCATTTGCGAACTACCCCGGCGAAAGTCTTTACACTGCTCCGCCTAGAAGTTGGTGCGACCGCGCTTACAACATAGTCCACTGGGCCGAGATGAACAAAGGCGGCCATTTTGCTGCAATGGAGTGTCCTAAAGAGTTCGTGGACGATATCAGGCTTTGGGCCCGAAAATACAATTAAAGTCCTTCTCGCCCAATCGCATAAAACCGTTCACGTCGTTGCAAGATCAGTTCTTGCGGCGATAAGGACTCTAGCTCCTTCAACGCGTCGGCTATCGCTTTTCCCGCTGTGGCAATCGCCAATTGCTGGTCTCGATGCGCTCCCCCAACAGGCTCCTTGACTATCTTATCGACCACTTTCAGTCGCAAAAGGTCGCCAGCAGTAATTTTCATAGCCTCAGCTGCATCTTTTGCCTTAGCAGAGTCCCGGTAAAGAATTGAGGCACATCCTTCTGGCGAAATGACAGAATAAATCGAATGTTCCAGCATTAAAACACGGTTAGCAGCTGCGATTGCAATCGCACCGCCGGAGCCGCCTTCGCCAATGATCAACGAAACCATCGGAACTTGAAGTGTCAAGCAACGTTCTGTAGAGCGAGCTATCGCTTCAGCCTGCCCGCGTTCTTCGCTAGTTTTACCAGGATAAGCACCGGGCGTGTCGACAAAACTAACCACGGGCAGTTTGAACTTGTCTGCCATATCCATTAATCGAATGGCTTTTCTATATCCCTCGGGACGCGCCATTCCAAAATTATGCTTAACGCGATTCTGAGTTGTTCGACCTTTCTCTTGTCCAATAACAACTACAGATTGATCGAAAATTGTTCCAAGACCGCCTAATATAGCTTGGTCGTTACCAAAGGTTCGATCGCCAGCAAGTGGCTGGTAATCTTTGATGAGGCTATCAAGATAGTCTGTAAAATGGGGTCTGCTAGCATGACGAGCAACTTGGGTTTTTCGCCAAGGTGTAAGGTTTTGGTACAGTTCGACCAGTTGGCGCTCAGATTTCTGACGTAACTTTTGAATCTCCTCCTTTATGGATGGTCCGTCAGGACTCTGATCCATATTCTCGAGTTCAGCAATTCTTGCATTGAACTCTGCAACCTGTTTTTCGAAGTCCAAATAGACAGCATTCATGGCATTTTCTGTTAAGTTACGAACCAATAAATCTAAATTATTAAGTATACAATGAAAATGCACTAAAACGGCCACAAAGTTTGATACATTTGTTCCGAATTGGCGTGTTTATTCTCATGTGTGCCACAAAAGAGAATTTATTCTTCTGTCACCTATTCTCATTCTGGTCAGCGACTAATTATGCGCTTTGTTCTCTTCATCCTTAGTGTATTTCTCCTTGCTACGTGCCAAACTTTGCGCAACGATGAAGTTGATAGCGTATACCTAAATGGTGTCATCTGGACAGGAAAAGCAAACACACCGGTTGCGAAAGTTCTAGCAATCGATAGTGGAAACATCGTCTTCGTAGGGGAAGAGTTACCATCACACATAGTTGGAAAAGAAGTCATAAACCTAGACGGTAAGTTCACTATGCCCGGGTTTATGGATAATCACGTTCACTTTTTGGAGGGAGGAGCTGGTTTAGCAAGCCTTGATCTCCGCAGTGTGCCAACACCCGCTCAGTTCAAAAAGAAAGTTGCGAACTACGCTGGTACACAACCATCAGGACGCTGGATTCTAAACGGAAATTGGGATCAAACTCTTTGGGGCGGCGAGTTGCCGCATAAAGATTGGATTGATAACGTCACCACGGATCATCCCGTCTTCATCAGCCGAATTGACGGGCACATGGCATTGGCAAATTCTGTGGCCCTAAGAATTGCAGGGATAAACAAGGCTACTCGTGATCCGGACGGTGGTTTGATCATGCGGGATGACAACGGTGAACCCAATGGAATACTCAAGGGGAATGCCCTGAACTTAGTTCTAGCCGTTATTCCGCCTCCTTCTGATGACGAACTGATGGAAAGGTTTTCTCTAGCCCAACAACATGCCCTTAGTTTGGGATTAACCAAAGTGCATGCGATTGCGGGGTATCCTAGGGAAACAAACTTATTTGATGTTTTCCAGATGGCGAAAAAACGAGGGTTGATGAAAATTCGCGTGCATGTTTCAACACCGATCGACTCATGGGAACAGGCGGCGACACGTATCGATAAAAATGGCAGAGGCGATGATCAACTAGTTTGGGGTGGGATCAAGGGATTTATCGACGGATCGCTTGGTGCAAGAACGGCTTGGATGCATAAACCTTTTGATGACGAGCCGGACAATACAGGTTTACCGTTAAACTCGCCCTCGCAGCTAAGTTCACTTATGTCGGAGGCTGATCAGGCTGGGTTAGAATTGTCTATTCATGCTATCGGAGATAGGGGAATAGATACTGTCATTGAAACAATGAAAGAAATCGCTCGCGACGAAATTCGTGACCGCAGGTATCGAATTGAACACTTTCAGCATCCGACGGCTGGTGCCATTCAAAATCTAGCCGACGCTGGGATTATTGCCTCAATGCATCCTTACCACGCTATTGATGACGGGCGCTGGGCGGAAAAACGGATAGGGCCACGCCGACTTTCCACGAGTTATGCTTTTCGTTCGATTTTAGACGCCGGCGGAATTTTGACCTTTGGTTCTGATTGGCCTGTCGCACCCCTCGCCCCAATGAAAGGAGTTTACGCCGCGGTCACGAGACGAACTTTAGACGGCGCAAATCCAGAGGGGTGGATTCCTGAACAGAAAATATCCGTTGAGGAGGCTTTGACAGCCTTTACTGCGGCAAACGCTTATGCATTCGGTGAGGAAGATGTTGTAGGAACGCTTGAAGTAAACAAACGCGCTGATTTTATAGTTTTGTCAGAAGATCCAAGAACCATTGCCCAAACCGAACTCGGAAACGTAAAGGTTCTCAAAACAGTAATTGGAGGAAATGTCGTCTACCCTTTTTCAATCGATGAATAAACTAATTTCGGAATCTAGAAATTCAAACTGGCGGTCACTTCCCTTCGACCCTAGACGGAGTTTTGTATAAATTTTGGCAGATTTGCTGTTTAAAAGGTTTACGACATTCCAAAGACTTCGGCAGTTTTGAACGCTTCCCCTTACAATCTTGTACTTTCTAGTCATTTGACTCTAGTATTGTCGTGAGGTTTTAGAGGTGATTTTCCCTTTCAAAGCTCAACCTTCCTAAAAAATTATAGGGACAGCGCCAAAGAGACCCTGCAAATATTTCTTGTCAAACGATCCCATTTCATAATTCTTAAAATCAGTTAGCGGGTAAAGGGATGTCGCTAAATCGGCCTTCCTCTGTAAAAGCCAAATGTCTTCGTCCTCAATAACTCTGTCTTGCGTTACCGTGACATCATGGGTTGTAAAAATTATTTGAGCATTGTTCTGGTTGATTTCTTGATCAGTGAACATTGATACTAGTTTTCGCAAGGCCAAAGGGTGCAAATCAGCTCCTAAGTTATCGGCAAAAACCGAGTATCCATTCTCTAAAACATCCAGAAACGGACCCACCAATCCAAATATTACCTGTGTGCCTCGCGATTCTCTCTCGAGTCTTAAACTTACCGGCTTCTTATCATTACTTGACCGAACAAATTCTACTTGAAAATTTTTCGTTTCTTGGAGATTCTCAAGAACCACATCTTGAACGGTTTTAGGCAAACTCAAAAATTCTGGCTCTTTTATAGGATCAGTTTCCTCCACACTGATATCCAAGAGATCTATACCAAGATGACTCAATAGACTGATAATTTTAGACTTTTTTTCATGGTTGACCAGTAAGCCCGAAGTAAGTTTCTTGTTATATTCCTCCACTCCATCGATAAATTTGCATCTTCCAACTAGCCACTCATAGGCCTCCTTGAGAATGCCACCGTCAAACTGTACTGCTGTTGTCAAAAACAAAGCGTCAGGTCGCGTTTGGGAACGCCAATATCCACGTTCCCCTTTCACGTAAGTTGAATTAACGTCCCATTCATATTGATTTGAATTGTCATCGTAGAACCGGTCGAACAGTTGCCGTAATCGCCCTGTTGACCTTGGACGAGCTGTCAACCACTCCTCTTCTATTCTTTCCCGTGAAATCGCAAACCCATAATGGTAAAGAGTGTCATCAATAATAAACGCAATCTCGAATTTAGAGGGTTTGTTCCTCCATTCTTCGCTATAAATGAACTGTTCACTCGCTATCCCATTCCTCCGTGTGCTTTGAACAGAATTTGCAACGAAACTGGTCATAAACCTTACAGCATCAACAAATGCTGATTTTCCTGCTCCATTGGCACCAAATAAACAGGCTTGATAGTTCAATTGCGGTGCGACCGAAAATCCGGTATCTACCGAACGTTCGAAGTAACTATTCTTCCTTGGCAGTATGTGACTCACCATTGAAAAATTTTGTCGTTCACGAAAACCACGGAAGTTCTCAACAGAAAAATGAACTAGCATTCTTATCCTCCATTCTAGGAATCACCGTCTCTATGAGACACCGGATGGCAAACCAAGTATCTTCGGCTCGACTTTTGCTCTACGGTTATTCTTATACCTAAATATTATGCCTGAAAAATATTTCCAACCCGTTTAAAGTGATCTTCAAAATCTTATACGTTCAGTGAGGAATATGTTGTAGGAACGCTTGAAGGAAAGGCACAAGCTGATCCCAACCTTATGTTCAAAATCCAATAACCATATCCCAAACCGAACTCGAAAACGTAAAGGTTCCAACAACTATCTTTGGAGGAATAGTCGACTACACTATTTCACCCAAAGAATAAACCTGTCGCGTAATCACGAAATTCAAACTGGTGGTATCACTCCCCATCCGTCGTAGACATAATTCTGTACAAGTTTTTGCCTATATTTACTTTTTAGATCGTTAAATACATCCTGACGATTCAGGTAGTTTTGAACGCGCCCAGCGACTATGCCGGGATGAACTCGCTTTTCTTTCGCGAACGCTAAAATTTCTGAACGAGTTATTCTAGATTCATATTTAGAAATAAACACGTTGAACTCATCGCTCGGAATACTGAAATCGAGGCTCGCTTGGTTTGCAATTCGGTCTTCCTCCTCAACGTTTCCGTCAACATCGAGCTCACGATCCCCATCAAAGCATGGCTTTTTGTATCCGTGTCCACGTAATACGTGCTCTATTGTATGTCTTAATACGAACCAGAAATTATCTATTCGATCGAAACGAGTTGTCAGGCCGATGACAGGTTCGGTCTTTGACAACCAAGACGTTACACCGCAAAATTTTAATCCTTTCAATCTTTCGACGATAACCAGTCGAACACCACACTTCTCAAGTAGTTCCGGAACAAACTGAACTTGTTCAGTTTCCTCCATAACGTCTCGCAATAAAGGTAACGTATTGCGCAGACTTTGCTTCGAGAACTTTGGCGCCGCTATCGTCCTTGCTAATTGGCGAACCCTACATAGCCAAGCAAGCTGCGAAGTACAAGTGTCCGAAAACTGTGCACTCTTTGCTCCATGACATGCAGAAATTTGCGAAAGTTGATTTACATTCGAAACCTCTAGAAAATGAGCCAATTCTAATTCCAGCGAATCGTGTTCCGAAATTCTCAACCAACCTCTGCTAATCATCTCACTAACGGGGTAAGGACTCTGAAGCCTTGCTATTCTTTTAGCATTTGCTTCTAATATCTTCGAAGTAGATAAATCGTAGCTGTTCTGAAGGTTGAGGAACAAATCCACTGAAACACCGAATACTTTCGAGAGCTTCCTAGCCAGTTCAGGTGTGATGCTCGCTTTTCCTGACAGTATTTGATTTAAGAACTTTTCAGGTCTACCAAGAACGAAAGCAAGGTTTCTCAGAGACCAACCTCTGGCCTCAATTTCCTCCAGAATAAAAACTCCAGGGTGAGCAGCAAAATTGTCAACAAGCGTGTTCATCGCTGTGCCTCCAATGACAAAGTCAAGCCAACTTGAGAGCGAACCTCTCTCAAGCAATATACCGATATTTTTGAGACGATTTATAATACGGTCTTAGGCTGACGAACCGGATAGAAATCGTATATTGTACCTCTTTTTATCAATATAGGAGCTCGTTTTGGAATTACTACTTTTTCTGATTTTTCGATGTTAGATTATAGGGCATTTGGCGCTGTGTTCTCCTTGGTGTTAATGCTTGTAGGACAAATTATACTTGGACTCATAATCCTAGTCCAAATTACCGACTGTTAGAATTTGATCATCTCCGACTGTTGATCGCACGAGTATAGACAATTCCAGAAAGACTGCCTTAAACGATTTCTCTAAACTTTAACTTGCCAATACGTTCGACTTCACTATTACATCGCAATCTTAAACCAGTCTAATGGTCGTGCTAGAATAAACACATGGAACTGATAAACGCCTTCCTTACTTACCTCACGTCAGAGCGCCGAATGGCTCAGAACACTGTTCTCGCCTATGGACGTGACCTCGGAATCTTCCACGATTTTCTGATTGAACATTTAGGCGAATCACCAAAACTTAATGACTTTTCAAAACTTAAAGCTATGGATATTCGGGCGTTTCTAGCTTCTCGCAGGAAACAAGGAAAATCAGATAGCTCAGTTGCCCGCGGATTATCCTCCATCAAAATGTTTTATCGCTGGCTCGCCCGAGCTCATTCAGTAGAGAACGCTGACATCGGTTACGTACAGGGACGAACTCGAAAAAACAAACTTCCGCGACCAGTATCTAAAGTTGCGGCGAAAGAAATTTTATCTGAAGCAGAAAACGTTCAAGAGGAAACATGGATTGGGGTACGGGACGTAGCAGTGTTATCACTCCTCTATGGGGGCGGTTTAAGGATATCTGAGGCTTTGAGCCTAAACGGAACTCACGTTCCAGCGCCAAAATTGCTCAGAGTAACGGGCAAAGGTGGAAAAGTACGAATCGTTCCTCTTATTCCTGTCGTTCGTGAAGCGATTGATACATATGCAAAATTATGCCCGTTCGGTGTTTCTCAAACTCATGCACTGTTTAGAGGAGCTCGGGGAGGCCCCCTGAGTCCAAGAATTATCCAACTTCAAGTTCAAAAATTGCGTGGATTCTTGGGACTTCCTGATACTGCTACGCCTCACGCTCTGAGACACGCATTCGCTACGCACTTACTTGAGAACGGAGCTGACCTGCGGTCTCTTCAAACACTTTTGGGACACAAAAGCCTTTCTACAACGCAAATCTATACTTCGGTCACCTCAGAACATCTAAAGAAGATTCACGAGAAAGCCCATCCACGTGCTTAATTTTGAACTTCTCAAGAAACACAATCTATAGACTGAAACTAAACGCGACCGATCGACGTATAAGCAAATCCTTTTTGTCTCATACTCGCTAAGTCGTATAGATTTCGTAAATCAACGACTACATTTCCCCTAAGAGAATCTTTAACTCTGTCCATATCAAGCGCTCGAAATTGATCCCACTCCGTCACCAATACCAATGCATCTGCCCCTTCAACAGCGTGATAAGGCCCGTCACAATAAACAACGTCGTCAAAAAATTTTCTCGCTTCGTTCATTGATTCCGGATCAAATGCCCGGATCGTCGCCCCCGCCAGCTGCAGTGCTGGCACAATCTCTAGGCTTGGAGCATCTCTCATGTCATCTGTATTTTGCTTAAAAGCTAGCCCAAGCAAGGCAATGGTTTTACCGCCGATGTTACCGCCCAAAGCCGCGATGATTTTATTTGACATCGTCTTCTTACGCTCTTCATTCACCTGAACCACGGTATCGACGATCCGTACTGGCATACCGTGATCTCGAGCCGTTTTACTTAACGCAAGTGTGTCTTTAGGAAAACACGATCCTCCATAACCAGGACCTGCATGCAGAAACTTGCTTCCTATTCTATTGTCCAACCCAATACCGCGCGCAACTTCCTGAACGTTCGCTCCAACAACCTCACACAAATCAGCAATTTCATTAATGAATGTAATTTTTGTCGCCAAAAAAGTGTTGGCCGCATACTTTATGAGTTCTGATGTCCGCCGATCGGTAAACAAAATTGGAGTTTCGTTGATAAACAAAGGTCTGTAAATTTCTCTCATGACCTCTTGAGCCCGCTCATCGTCTGTCCCCACCACAATTCGATCAGGTATTTTGAAGTCCTTGATCGCTGCTCCCTCTCGCAAAAACTCCGGATTCGACACCACTGCAAAGTCGCCGTCAGGTCTTTGTTCTCTTAAAATTGCTTCTACTTGATCACCTGTTCCGACCGGAACCGTCGACTTCGTTACGATAACGGTGAAACCATCAATGAGCTGTGCAATTTCTTTTACAGCTGCATATACATACGACAAATCAGCATGACCATCACCGCGGCGTGACGGCGTTCCAACGGCAATAAATACCGCATCAGCGTCTTTCACAGCGGAATTGGCTTCCACCGAAAAATATAATCTTCCGTCGGCTACGTTTTTCTGAACAAGTTTCTTTAATCCAGGTTCAAAAATTGGGATTTCACCTTTGGCAAGATGCTCAATTTTTGCGGCATCCTTGTCCACACATGTAACTATGTGACCGAAGTCAGCGAAACAAGCTCCCGATACCAGTCCCACATAACCCGTTCCAATCATCGCAACGCGCATTTTCTAAACCCTTTTTGTTAGAGCGGGAACAAGCACAATTTGTGAGGTCGAAACCAATTTTCAATAGCATAACCTCATTTTATCTATCGCGAAAACGCTACTAATCTATTAAATTTCTTGATTATAGGCTCCGATTTCCTCCCACTTCGCAAGCCGTGGTTTAACTTCCTTACGGAATAAATCAATCATATCTTGGTTCGATTGCATGGATTCAACTACCACCACGAGTTCCGGTTTATTTGACGACGCTCGAACAAGTATCCACGATCCATCTTCAAGCGTTACGCGAGCGCCGTTGACCGTATTCACTTGAACTACCTCCCGTCCCAAGATTTTATTTTTCAGTTCCGATTTGTATTGTTTCACGATCTTTTCAACGATGCCATATTTAATCTCATCCGCGCAATGCGGAGACATCGTAAGTGAGGTGAAGGCAGTCCCTAGTTCGCTTTTCAGAACCGACAATGGTTTTTCAGAGTTGCGATCCATCATCTCCAGTACCGCTTTCGCCGCTATCAATCCATCGTCGTATCCTAACCCGATAGGAGGTCTAAAGAAAAAATGCCCCGATTTTTCAAACCCGGCAAGAGCATCCAAGTCCGTTGTTCGACGCTTGATGTAAGAATGTCCTGTCTTGTAATAATCCACCGTCGCACCATTCTCGCGAAGAATCGGATCTGTTTCAAATAGCCCTGTTGATTTCACGTCTACGACAAATCGAGCGCCTTTGTATTGATTGGATAAATCTCTCGCAAGCATCAATCCAATCTTATCGGCAAAAATCTCCTCACCTTTCTCATCAACGATCCCACATCTATCTCCGTCCCCGTCAAACCCCATTCCGATGTCAGCACCATTGGCGATAACAGCTTCAGCTATTGCCTTGAGCATTACAGAGTCTTCAGGGTTGGGATTGTATTTCGGAAATGACCAATCTAAGTCACAGTCAAGTTCAATAACTTCTGCTCCCATTGCCCTTAACGCCTGCGGAGCAAAGACTCCTGCTGTTCCATTTCCACACGCGGCAACGACTTTGAACGAGCGATTCAATTTTACACCTTTCGCGACACTCGCAATGTACTTTTCTTTTAGCCCATGAATAGTTTCAAGGGAACCACCCGACCGCAGTTTAAAATACGCATTCAATACAACCTCTTTCAACCGATTCATTTCCTCGAATCCAAACGTCAATGGAGGGTTTGCCCCCATTTTCACTCCAGTCCAACCGTTTTCATTATGCGAGGCTGTAACCATAGCGCAACACGGAACATCCAGCTCGAACTGCGCCCAATAGACCATTGGACTAAGCGCTAAGCCTATATCAATAACCTCGCACCCGCCCTGCATGAGACCCAGAATCAATGCGTTCTTTACATTTGAAGAGATAAAACGAAAATCATGTCCGGTAACAACTCTAGGTTTCATGACTAGTTCATGAAAAACTGTCGCCATTCCCAAACCGACGGCCTTTACGCCCTCTAGATTGAGTTCAGGTGGTTTGGTTGCACCGATACCATTAAACCACCAGCGGGCATCGTATTCGCGAAACCCCGTTGGCTTAACGAGGGGAAGAGTTTCAAATTCAACTGTACCAGTTGGAATTTCAGCAAGTGGTTTTGGCAACATATAAATTAGTTTAGGTAAGAAATTGAGGTTAATGGTAGGATATCTTAGGCCTTACTCGAGGAATTTAGAAATCTAATCATCCAGTCAGCAATAGGGGTATTGTCTAACGGTAATTCAAGCGATTCGATCGCTTTTGAAACCCCTTCTATGCGATCAGCTCGAGCAGTATACAATGCCGTCGCAAATTCTTTTGTGAACTCGGGATGTCCTTGGACACTAATAATAGGAGCATTTTGGTACCATAGCCCTGCATAAGGCGTAAAATCTGAAGACATTACCGAAACAGCACCTACGGGTGGCGCTATAACTTGGTCTTGGTGGCTGACAGCTAACGCTATCTTGTTTGGTCTATCATCGGAAAACCAATGGGCTTGATTCAGTAAGTTGTATTCATGGCGACCTACACCCCATCCTTTATCTGATTTAGCCACGTGACCGCCTAAGGCTTGGGCAATAATCTGATGACCGAAACACACCCCGATTTGGGGAACAGACTCTGCCGCACTCCATCGAACAAAGTCACGTAATTCAGAAATCCACTGCTCAGACTCATACACACTCGCGGGAGAACCGGTGATCAGTGTCGCTTCTAGTGTCGCCGGATCTGGCAATTCGTCTCCATCCACAATAGATATCGACTTGAATTCCAAGTCGGCATCCGACTGAGAAAGAAGTGACTGAAACATAGTGGTATAGGAAGGGAAATCTCTCCTTATCTCAATAGGAGCTTCTCCTACGCAAAGTATCGTCAGTATCATAGTCTAGGCCCGGAGATGGGACGAACCTGCTATCAATGCAAAGACCCTTTCTCTACTCTTCTTTAGAAATCCAGTCATCAATACGTATTTCTAATCGATCCATTGGTAACGAACCAGCCCCTAGTAAAACGTCATGAAACTCTCGAATGTCAAAGTCATCCCCAAAAGCTGTCTCAGCCCGGTTTCTTAATTCACGGATTTTAAGTTCTCCAATCTTATAGGCTGTCGCTTGACCCGGCCAACCGATGTATCGCGTTACTTCCGTTTTAATATTATGCGGAGCGAGTGCAGTATTTTCTTTAAAACATTGCTCCGCTCTGTCACGGCTCCAATCATAATGATGAAGACCCGTATCTGCTACGAGCCGACAGGCACGCCACATCTCATACGACAAAGCGCCAAAACGTTCATACGGAGTCGTGTAGATTCCTGCCTCACCCGCTATTCGTTCCGCGTACAACCCCCATCCTTCGCCAAACGCAGTAGCGTAATAGTTTGTTCGATACTGAGGTCTATTCTCCATTTCTTGCGCTAAAGCAATTTGCAAGTGATGACCTGGGACCGCTTCATGTGCAGACAAAGCGGGAAGTTGGTAAAGTGGCCGCTGATCTAGCGCGTAAGTGTTCACCCAATACGTCCCGGCTCTCCCTAACTTTGCATCACCTAACAAATATCTTCCAGTCGTATAACCTGGCGCTATCGACATCGGCACGGCTTCGACTCCATAAGGAAGTCTCGGGAGTACATTAAAGTACCGTGGTAAGATCGCGTCAAGTCGTTTGGAAATAGCAGATGCAATTTGAATAAGTTCTTGGGCAGACTCGGCATAAAACTGAGGATCCGTTCTTAGAAAACTTACAAAATCAGCAAACGAACCATCAAATCCTGTTTCGCGGATAATGGCGTTCATATCGGAGCGAATTCTAGCGACTTCTTGCAAACCTAACTGATGAATTTCCTCGACTGAATAGCCTGCGCCCGCAGTGTGATGTTCAACAGCAATAGCGTACGCCTCGCGTCCCCGCGGAAGTGATGCAATTCCCGGTCTTGACCGTGCGTTTGGTGCGTACTCCTCTAACAAGAATGTATGCATGTCCCTGTATGCTTGAATAGCGCGAAACACTGCTCGACTTCCCGCAGCCTTTAAATCCATTGATTCTTCGTCAGAAATTGAGTCAGGGAGACTCGTGAACGGCGAATACAAAATGCTATCGGCAATTTCTTTTTGGGCTTGTTCTTGAACTTGCTGCGTCACTGTCGCTAATGGATCGGAATACGCCGCCCAACCTGTCCTAATTCCGCGTTTCATATTGATAGTGTGTTCCGAAAAATATCGCGGCAAATCATTTAGGCGTTCGATCCAAGCCCATGCTTCTTCGGCGTTCTTTATGCGAACTTGCATTGCGGCATGAATTGGACTTGTATGAAAGCCGGAGTCTCCCGTGAACGGAATACGGGAGGTATCAAAAGCGTCGGCGTGAATAAAACTGTTAAGTAATCTTGTCAGGATAGCTTGGCCGTCACCTTTAAGGTCAGAGTCACTGATCATCTCTTGAATACGTTGTGCTTCCCTCGCACGGGAACTGATTGCCTCAGGGGTTATCGTTGGCCATGAACGAGCGGGGATATCCTTGTTACGGGCCTCTAAGGCAGGGTATGCTGAGAAAGTTAGTTTCTCATACGCAGCCTCAACTTCACTAGCTGGAATCAGATAGGTTTCAGACTTCGGTTCTGGATCATCAATGACAATACGCGGAGCGCTTGATGTGATACAAGCAGATATCAGTATCGTAAGCGAAACTACTGGAAAACTAACCCAGTTCATTGTGAATGTCCTAATCAAGAATTTATAGATCACATGTATCGTGCGCAACTAGAATACGGTTTGTTTGGTCGCATTGCTTTTTTTCCAAAGTCTATTTGTCTTCTTTAACTATCGGAGTCCATTCTTTGAGTACCTTGTTCAGCCAGTCGCGACGCTCGCAGCTAAGCCATATTATTCGTCCAGATATAACCTTCGCCAACGGATAGTACCCTTTATCTGATGAGTTATCAAAAAAAATTACATTATCAACTAATCGACAAGCCTTCGCGGCATTTCTGATAGACTTTTCGTATCGTCTTCTAACAGAATCCATTGGAACATTGTGTCCGCCCGATGCAACTCGCGTTGCAACTCTATGAATCGACAGTTCGACGCTATTAAGTCCTATAAATATTAAGTTTGTCTCGAAACCTGCCTCCTTCGCACGTTCTATACTCCTAAGTATCTCATGTCCAGACAATGTTGACTCACGCGAAAAATCTACCTGACTTGTTATATACTCTGAAACCTGTCTGAGAGCTTCTCGTCCAGAACGAAAGTCTACCTGCTGTTCTCTAATTTTTCCTTCCTTAAAGAAGCGAACAGCTATTTCGTCGGGATTTATAAACTTCCCAGCACAAAAGCCCAATTCAGTCAAAGTACGATAGAAAGTACTTTTACCTGCCCCATTCGGGCCAGCCAGCAGGGTAAAGGAAGGCTCAAACTCTTTATTCAATGGATGATTTCAACTTTTTCCGTTTCTCTATATCGATAGGCGGATCTACCGGAGGAGTTATACCTCGGCGTATCTGATCGTCTATGACATCATCAATATTTCGACTCGCTAGCAATCCGAGTTCGAAGATGTTGAGTTCCATAAAGTGAGGTTTTTTTCTATCATCTTGACTTTCCATGGACTGATCCTCCTAAAATTTGGGATGCACAAGTTTTATTATCTAATTTAGTTGCAAGATTGTCAATCAATTGTGCGGGTTTTCTATGCATATCAAGTATTTGTGAGCCTTGTACGAGTTTATTACAAGAGCGATCAATATTGACCTTCTGTGGGTAAGAGTTTGCTACCAGCATCACTACGTTCTAGCAACAACATTTGTCTGATTCTGAGAATTTTGTAGAAGAAGGGACAGCGTCCTGTCAAAAGATTTATAAAAACAAAAGTTGTCTCCGGTCTTCTTGCGACTACCTCTTTCAAACAAAGCAATCCATACCGATGTATCAACCAATTGTTTATAGGAAGACATTAATCACTCTACCTCCAATCGTCGACGTGGTACCGCTCGTAGGTCTGGTTCCGTACCTCCCAAAGTCATCAAGTACTTTACTGCTTCATAGGAAGTCATAGATTTAACAGCGTGAAGAATCAGTTGCTGAGTATTGTCGATTTTTGTAAGTTTTTTTGCTTTTGCCAACATTTCTTCGTCAAGGGTAACAGACATTCTCACAGTACTATCTCCTATACGCCAATAGTTAAATGCTACAGTTCTTTGCCAACTGCGAACTATTTGTCTTCCACTTTATCGTAAAGCCGCCGAACAGTGCGCCTCACTTCACTGAAATCGCTCTTTTCTTCTGCACACAGAACTGCCGTTTCGTACGCGATTACATACTCTATAGCCCGCTGAATTAGCTCTGGGTTTTCCGTTACTCCAGAGAACTCTTTCGCCCTTGCCAGCAAATCATCGTCGATCGTAACCGTGGTTTTCATTGTTTAATTCCATACAAGATTAATAGCCAACGTTCAGCCTCAATATACTCAGCGCATATATTAAAGTTTGATACAATGATTATGGAATTTTTGCAACAAAAATTCTCCCTGTCAGAACTCATATTCATTCTGAGCCTCGTAGTTGCTCATTCATTATCAACAGAGTACAAAAATGCACAAGAAAAGTAAGTTCAATTAGTGTATAGTCGTTATGTTTTAACTTAAACATAGAAACTCCTAGGTCTAACCAATGGCTGACAATAACTGGAATGATCCGAGACCTATGTCTCCGCACTTACAGTTGTGGCGATTCCACGCCACTATGGTCGCTTCTATAACGCACAGGTTCACCGGAGTTATACTTTATTTGGGAGTATTGGGGCTCTCCGTGTGGATATTGGCTCTTGTTCTGGGTCAAGAAATATTTGACTGTGTGAGTGGTCTGATTGATACACTGGCCGGACAATCTCTGCTTTTCTTGTTTTCTGTTGCAGCGTGGTTTCATTTTGCTAACGGCATCCGGCATCTTTTGTGGGACGGACCGGGCATTGGTTTCACGCCTAAAGTCGCAAGTTTAGTTTCGATTTTTAATTTCGTGTTTGCTATATTGGCTTCGATAGTTCTTTGGACCGTGGTTAGATGGATTGGAGGATAGAGTAGTGAATAGCAGAGATTACCAGACTCCCGCGAAAACTGTTCGTGGACTCGGTTCAGCCAAATCTGGAACTGGTCATCATATCAGGCAACGTGTTTCTGCAGTCGCTTTAATTTTTCTACTTCCTTGGCTTTTGTACTCACTCGTTAGCTTAATTGGAGTGGACTACAAAGGAGCACTTAATTGGGTAGGCCAAATTCACAACGCAACTTTGTTGATTCTTACTCTTGCAGCGGCTTGCTATCACATGAGACTAGGCCTCAATGTTGTAATTGAAGATTACATTCAAAAGAGTGGGACTAGACACGCGCTGTTAATCATCAACACATTTGTCGTTCTAACGGTTTTTGTTGTGGCGACATTATCAATCGTAAAGATTTGGATCTCTTCGTAATTGCCGATTGGCAAGAGTTATTTTTAGATGGGTGCCTACGAATTTATAGACCATACTTATGACGTAGTTGTCGTAGGTGCAGGGGGGTCAGGCCTGCGAGCCGCCCTCGGGGCCGCTCAGGCAGGGTTAAAAACAGCGTGTATCACCAAAGTTTTTCCGACCCGCTCGCATACAGTAGCGGCGCAGGGAGGCGTTGCTGCTTCTTTGGGAAATATGTCTGAAGACAACTGGCGGTGGCACATGTTTGATACTGTTAAAGGGTCGGATTGGTTAGGCGATCAAGATTCAATCGAATACCTCTGTCGTAATGCACCAGCTGCCGTGTACGAACTAGAGCATTGGGGGATGCCTTTTAGTCGAACTACCGATGGCAAAATCTACCAACGTGCCTTCGGAGGAATGACGAAGAATTATGGCGAAGGGCCTGTGCAACGAACATGTGCCGCCGCAGATCGAACCGGCCACGCAATGTTACATACGCTATACGGACAAGCCCTGAAAAACGATACAGAATTTTTCATCGAATATTTTGCATTGGATTTGATAATGGATGCTGACGGAGTGTGCCGCGGTGTCACCGCATGGAAGCTGGATGACGGCAAACTGCATCGATTTAGAGCGCAAAAAACTATATTGGCAACTGGCGGATACGGCCGGGCATATTTTTCTTGTACTTCGGCACATACCTGCACTGGAGACGGTAATGCGATGGTGCTTAGGGCAGGCTTACCGTTACAAGATATGGAATTTGTACAGTTTCATCCAACAGGTATCTACGGCGCTGGATGTTTGATAACTGAGGGAGCAAGAGGCGAAGGCGGCTACCTCACCAATAGCGAAGGTGAGCGGTTTATGGAGCGTTACGCTCCGTCGGCAAAAGACCTCGCATCCAGAGACGTTGTTTCGCGTGCGATGACAATGGAGATTCGTGACGGACGCGGAGTAGGAGAGGAAAAAGATCACATTTTCCTCCATCTTGATCATTTACCCCAAGATACGTTGGCCGAAAGACTGCCAGGTATTTCGGAAACGGCTAAAATATTCTCGGGGGTCGATGTCACTAAGCAACCAATCCCAGTATTACCGACCGTTCATTACAATATGGGCGGTATTCCAACAAACTATCATGGGGAAGTTTTAACAAAACGAGGTGATGACCCTGATGCGATTGTTGAAGGGTTGATGGCAGTCGGCGAGGCTGCATGTGTTTCCGTACATGGGGCTAATCGGCTAGGTTCAAACTCTCTAATTGACTTGTTAGTCTTTGGCCGGGCTTCAGGGTTGCGGTGTGGAGAAACATTGGAGGCTGGCGCTTCGCAACCAGAAATAACAGATGCGCTAACTGAAACAAACATAGAGCGTTTTGATAGGCATCGAAATGCGAAAGGAAACAAGTCAGTAGCAGAATTGAGACTGACGATGCAAAAAACGATGCAAAGCAACTGCGCGGTATTTCGATCTGGTGAGATACTGCAGGAAGGCGTTGATCAGATTGCAGAGGTGTATTCTCACCTACCTGAGTTGGACGTCAAAGATCGCGGGATGATTTGGAATACCGATTTGGTTGAGGCATTGGAATTTGATAATTTGATTTGCCAAGCTGCTTCGACTGTGAACTCAGCGGTTAACCGACAAGAGAGTCGCGGTGCGCACGCTCGGGAAGATTTTACCGAACGAGATGACGAACAATGGATGAAGCACACATTGGCATGGGTAGATGGTGCGGGTAAAGTTAAGATCGATTATCGCCCAGTCCACGATTTCACTATGACCGACGAAATCGACTATATTGCTCCGAAAGCCAGAGTGTACTGAGTTCGTCATCTCTTAGACCGTCTACTTTTGTGTAGAATATTGACTCAAGTTGATTTCAACATAACACCTCTAAGCCCTCACTGAGAACAGCATCTGTATTGTAAACTTGTGAACGGCCAGATCAGTTTCGACAAAATTACTTATTGAAGATTGTCTAGTGGCTGAAAAAGAAGGAATCTCCTTAGACGAGTGGATTGACGGTTTTCCTGACGATCAGAAAACTGAAATTTTATCTCTTGCCGAGAAGGACATAGCGGAATTTGGTACAGTACTGAAATTCCGCAAGATCAAGGATTGTGTACGAGAATCCCTTGAAACTGAAGCGGCTTTGGAGCGAACGGAAGTTCGAAAAATCGAGAAACAGACTGATTTGCTTCTTTCTACATTCAGAAAGGTAGTAGAATCGACGGGAGGAAAATTCAAAGTGCTTGTGGAGCTCCCTGACCACAATACATACGATTTATTGAAACTAAGAGACGATTATGAAGACCTTGAGGGAACCCCGCTCGGCCCATTCTACGAAGAAAAAGATAGTAAGGAAGCGAGCAATATCGCTGACGGATTCGCAAATCCAGAGGTTGAACAACAACACAAAGGACATGTGACGAGTTAGAGAGAAGCAAAAATGTACGCTATAATCTCAACGTATGCGCAGTAATGTAGTTTCTCTTAGGCGACTCCAGTTTAGGATTGCGTGAAAGAGAAAAATATAGTGATTAGACATAAACGCAACCACAGTCGCCAAGTTCTATCCCATATTTGTTTTCTCCAAAGGGAACTACTACAGAGCAATCTACCGAATTTTCGCGAGATTGATCACATAATCATCACGCGGCTGAGTGCGTACCCCGAAAAATTTCAGTTGATCAACAAGAGAGTCTCGGTGCGCTTGGTCTAGAGGGTTTCACTGAACATGACGATGAGACGTGGATGAACCAACACTTGGCTTAAACTGCTGACGAAGGACAAAAACAGATTAGCTGTCGTCCAGCACACGTTTTCACTGTGACCGAGGACAAGTATTATTGTACTCCGAAGGCCAGAACGATTCTATGTCAAATTTTTATCAATTAAAACTTAACTCATTGTTAAATGATAATATTTTTCCCAGATTTCTGTGACTATCTCTGTAAGGGCTTTGTTAGCAAGTATAGTGTTTTTAGAAAATTCAGACCATAACTTGACTTTGTGTGCTCGAGTTGCAAATCTCTTTGATAGTCCTAGGGGCCGGGCAACTGGCAACTCTGTACCTCTTCGTTCAAAAGTTGATTCTATTGAAACTTTTAGGTTCGCTATATCTAGATCGCTCTTGTTCAATAATATCCACAAATCATAGTAGTCTTTCATTCGTGTGTTAATTCTCCCGAATTTCACAATTGCGTGAAATTTTTCAGCAATGACTGTTTCACGCGAGTACGCCCTAACTCTTGCAGGCGCAAATCCTAACATTGAGGGATATTCGATCTCGAAATCAGGGAAAGGCAAAGCGTCTCCGAACCCGATGTCAATCGAAATAAGCACCTTTGTGTCATTAAGTTTTACAAACGCTCTTACTCGCTTTCCAGTATACTGTTCATTCAACATTATATCTGTTGTGACAATACTACTCAAATCAAATTCCAAACCGTCGTACGCATTAATGGCCAAAATCTCAGAAAAAGTTTCAATCATCTTTTCGTCTGTGTTATCGGCAAACGCTAGGAAATCCATATCCTTTGATAGACGGTAAGGATCTCCCGACCAAAGAGAAACAAGCAAACCACCTTTCAAAACAAATTGCCTTTGAAATCGTGACTTGGATAGACGAAATAGAATTCTTTCATGTCCGAACTCAATCAATACTTTTTCATAATCTCGATTCAACTTGGTTGCAATTTTATTAATACTTGATTCAACTGATGTTCGAATGTCTTTTTTCTCATTAGCCATTGGAGATCAAAACCTCCAAGTAAGGTTCAATTACTTCGAGAATTCCAAACTCATCGGCAGATTCGGCAAGTTCTGCTGGTGTCAACTTGCTAAACCTAATAGCAGTAATTAGCGCCTCAATGGCAACTGAGCGACTTACCAAATTGTTAACTCGAAAAGCGTCACATATTGATTTTGCTAATGAGTAGATCTTTACCTCAACACCACAAATCTCATGTATTTCAATTCCTTTAGAGTAATAAGGTTCACTGAAAGTTGAAATTTCAGTTGGGGGATAGGTAATTTTATTTTTCCAATCCCCCTTTCTTAAAGCAAAAGTTATACTTCTCGGAATTTGATCCGTGAGTTCATAGAAGAATAGCGCTGAATGACCACAAATTACCGCTCTCGGCGATCGCTTAGTTACCCAAGCAAAGTTCATGTTAGTTTTCATCGTAGCATCCGCTCCACGATAAATGCCATATCCAGCTTTTTCTATATCTCCATTCCGAACCGCCCGCTCAATAGTTTTTCCGTCGATGCCCTCCCCTACAAGCTCAGAAGCACGAGCAAAATCGTGCTTTCTTAAGTACGCCTTCAGCAATTGTAGCTGGGTACCCGTTCTAATCTTAGTCATGGTCATAAATCCTATAGAAGATATATCGGTATATAGAGGAACTATGACATTAATTCAATAGAAATCTATCTTACCATATCTAATTTGGTCAAGGAAACCAATCGGTCAAATGCACGAAATGGGCAGATAGAGCCTCCATTCCCTATCCTCATCAATCGATTCTTTTGAAACCGTTAGAACATTTTCCGAACAAGTAGTCCATTTTCTTATCCCAGTACGCCTTTGCTGTTGGTGAAAGAACCCAAGAATCATGACAACTTGAACGAAAAATACTCTAGGAGCATTCCTTTACTTGCTTCCTCGATAATTCTATGAAATTTCGGCTCGGATACTCGTCCGACAAGATTTTGATTGCGACAGGACTCTAATTTCGATCAGCATCGCAGATGCGTCGATTTCTGTCATAAATCCTTTACATGTATCAAGCACATGTACAGGAAACATGACAATAATTCGTCAAAAAATTTGGTTTTTGATTCCCTCCTCCTAAATTTAAAACCCGCACTTAAAAAATTTTCTTACGGAAAGACCAATTCTGACCGACGACTTGACATGCCTTACGTAACCCGCCTCTCTGTTTGACTCTCTCGCAATCTGGTATAATGTAAAAAAATGGTCATCCCCGCTTTCGTTTAGAGGTTTAATGCGATGGTTCAGCTTCGTTTACCCAAAAATTCAAAAATTACCGTTGGCAAAATTTGGCCAGCAACTTCCCAGTCCGAACGGACTAAGCAGTTCAAAGTCTACAGGTATGACCCTGAAGACGGTAAGAACCCGCGGTGGGATAACTATGAGGTCAATGTCGACAAATGTGGCCCGATGGTTTTGGATGTCCTCCTATACATTAAGAACAATATTGATCCCACTCTTTCGTTCCGTCGCTCCTGCAGAGAAGGAGTTTGCGGCTCCTGCTCCATGAATATTGGAGGTAACAACACCATAGCTTGCACCAAAGGCTGGGAAGAAGTTCCTTCGTCAACGGTAACGATTGCGCCCTTGCCTCATTTACCCGTAATCAAAGACCTCGTTCCTGACCTGACAAATTTCTTTGCACAACACGCCTATGTACAACCGTACTTAAAGATTGAAACCCCTAACCCAGAAAAAGAACGCGAGCAGTCGGAAGACCAAAGGAACGAACTTAATGGTCTTTATGAGTGCATCCTGTGTGCTTCTTGCTCAACGTCTTGCCCTTCTTATTGGTGGAACGATAAAAAGTATCTGGGTCCAGCAGCACTTCTCCAATCCTATCGATGGTTGATTGATAGTAGAGATGAAGCAACCGACGAAAGACTCGACGATCTTGAAGATCCGTTCAAGCTTTACCGATGTCATACGATTATGAACTGCGCCCAAGTTTGTCCAAAAGGACTTAACCCGGCTAAAGCTATCTCCGAAATTAAGCAATTGATGGTTGAACGCCTCACCTAACTAATGCATCTATCGCGACCTTACGGGGCAGATTGATCTATTCAATCTTTCGCAGGTGTGCCTTCTGGAAGCTTGGCCAAACCCGCACATTCTGTTAAGTCAAACCAATCAGCTTTATCAAACTGCCCTGACTCGGGACAGATGGAACCAAAATAGGTTATTCAATAAAAGGGGAAGATCTTCCATACTGTAGGTTGAATTTAACGTCAACAGTAGGAGATCTTTCATGTCTATTGTAAACAAAATTTAGCGTCTGATATAGAAGTCGAAGAAAGGCCCTAGGATTGATCTGGTATCAGTAGTTTATCGCTTGAGGAACAAACGTTATATCGTCGTATAATGGTAGAGACTTGGTAAAAGCTTAGCTGAGGGAGTCTAACGGTAAAGGCAACGGCTAAGGCTGTCCGTATCTCTTACAGCACATTGGACCGCCAGAAGAAGGAGCCGATACCGAAGTCGATACGTCCGCATAACGTTCGTTCCCGCGAAGATCAAAAACGTTATGACAAACTCAAAGCCATAGTTTTAAAGATACGAAAGAATTGGCAATTTTGGTTCCATATGTGTCTGCTCCTGAACAATATCCATGGATAGTTATACCAATTCTAAAAACGTGAGCCAACCGCTTACGATTTGTTTGCAGAGCAGAACAACTAATTAAAATATCTACGCTCCTGAACTCACTCGGACAATACTGTTTTAAGTTCTAACCAAATATCCGTCACGACTTCGGTCAAAGGTTTACTGCTAAGTTTGGTACGTTTCGTGTAGTTTGTCCACGAATGAACTTTGTCAGGCATTGTTGCAAATTCTTGCGTTAGGCCAAAAGGAGGATTAGTCGGAACTATTGTACCCCGAGTCTCAAATACAGAATTGACCGCAATCCTTAACTCATTCCGTCGAGTATCCGGGTCATTTAATAGCACCCACAGATCGTAGAAATCCTTCATACGCGTGTTAACATTCCCAAACTTTATCACTGTATGAAATTTTTCAGCAATTACTGTCTCTCGTGAGTACGCTCTAACACGGGCAGACTCAAAGCTTAGTATAGAGGGATAATCAATTTCAAACCCGGGGTGTGGAAGCGCATCTCCGAACCCGATATCAACAGAGACCTTTACTTCTGTTTTCTCAAGTATCAGTGGGATTTTTAGCCTAATGCCATGATACTCTTCATTCAGCATTATGTTTGAGTAGGTTATTCCATCGGCATCAAAGTGCAACCCGTCCGACAAATCAATCGAAACTATCTCAGAAAATATTCTTTTTAGATCCTCTCCGTCATTCTCGGTAAAAGCCAATAGATCTATGTCATGTGATATCCTCCCCAAATCTGAGGACCAAAGCGACATAAGCATGCCACCTTTCAATACAAATCTTTGACTGAACCGCGAGTTTGACAAGCGATATAATAAACGCTCCAGCCCAAATTCTATCAAAATAGAATTAAAATTTCGTTGTAATCTATTTGCAACGTCGTTGATTTGAGATTTAACTTGTTTTGCGATTTTATTTCGTTTTCTATCCATTTGATACAAGAACCTCCAAGTAAGGCTTGATAACTCTATCGACTTTGTATTCTCTAGCTGACTCGTACATTTCTCCCGGAGTAATTTTTCCGAATCTAATTGCCGTAATCAACGACTCCATAGCGATTGAACGATCAACCAGAAATCGATTTCTGAATACATCGCAAATAGTTTTATCTAGAGAATATATTTTTGTTTTTACTCCACTGATCTCATGTAACTCTATTCCTTTCGAATAGTATGGCTCCTTGAACTGCGTAACCGCAGTTCGGGGATATTCAATCTTGGGTTTCCAAGCCCCTCTTTCAACTGCAAATGTGATTTCTAGTGGAACTTGACTCGTTAGTTCGTGATAATACAGAGCAGAGTGTCCACACACCACCGCTTTCGGAACGCGCAATGAGACTTCGGCGAAATTGACGTTGAAATCTATAGACGCGTTGACCGCTTGATACAGACCGTATCCAGATCTCAAAATCAGTCCTTGCTTTACTGCTCTTTGAATTGTCTTCCGGTCTATGCCATCATCAACTAGTTCGGATGCACGAGCTAAATCGTGTTTGCTAAAGTAAGCCGCTAGTTTGCACATTTGAGACTTCGATCTCATTGTCACAGATCCTATACATAAATTAAAATCATGATATGGTATTATGACATGTAGTCCAGATTCTGTCAATTTCAATTTGCTAATTTTAAAAATCTATCCCGTATCCTATAGAAGCAATCAACAGTTTAGACAAACCCTTGCATTCTTGATCCCACTCTTTCGTTCCGTCGCTCATATAGAGGCTAAACGAAAAATCGCCGCTAGCAAACTTTGTGCATTAGTTTAGCGAAATCGTAGTGGGATTTGCCGCCAACTATAGTAGTATTGCCCGAAAACTTCGAAAAATTTGCTCAAAACCCGAAAATTTCATTTCAAACCACCGAAACTTTTCCTGCTTGACAGGACATTCAGTACCTAGCACTTCCAGAATACGTAATTTTATCCTTTTTCGTTTAGCCTCATAGAGAAGGGGGGCTCCTACACTATGAATATTGGAGGCAACAACACCATTGCTTGCACCAAGGTATGGGAAGAAGTTCCTTCGTCAAAGGTTTCGATTGCACCCTAATTTCACTTACCCGTAATAAAAGACCTCGTGCCTTATCTGACAAAATTCTTTGCACAACATGCCTATGTATAACCGTATTTAAAGAAAGATTTGACGATCTCGAAGATCGGTTCAAGTTTTACCGATGTCATACGATTATGAACTGCGCCCAAGTTTGTCCATAAGGACTTAATCCCGCTAAAGCTATCTATGAAATTAAGCAAATGATGGTTGAACGAGTAACATAATCATTGAATCTAAAACACTATTGGGGTTGCCCGATTTAACCTTTAGCAGGTGAGCCCTCAGGAAGTCGTGCAAGTCCTGCACATTCCCCTATGTCAAACCACTCTGCTTTATCAGACTGCCAAATATGCGCAACTGGTTTGACAGGTGGCGATTGATCTAGCGAGGCAACTCGCAATACAGCTCGCTTCGACTCTGGATATAATGCAACCAAATGGGATCCACATTTCGGACAAAAATGCCTTCGCTTACCTGGCGAAGATTCAATGTAACTAACTATATCCGCCCCTTTCTCCCACTTAAACCCTTCCCACGGAGTAAGAGCAGACGCTATAAAAGGCGAAGAGTGAACTCTACGACATGTTTCGCAGTGACAAAACACAACGGGACTTGCTAACCCATCTACGGAATATCGCACTGCCTTGCAGAAACATCCTCCAGTAAGTTGATTGTTACTCATCGACTCCTAAGTCCAGCTGTGACACATTAATCTTACGATGCGGACTCAATCCGATACGCTCATATGCGATGTTTGTCGCTACCCTCCCCTTCGGTGTTCTGGTTATCATACCGCGTTGCATCAGATATGGCTCAATTACGTCTTCAACGGTATCGCGAGATTCGGAAATCACCGCCGCAAGAGTGTCAAGACCAACGGGTCCACCGCTGTAAGTGTTTACTAATGCATTCAAATAACTCTTGTCGAGCGAATCAAGTCCATCTTCACTTATATCGAGCTTTGCTAATGCTTTATCAGCGGCGACTTTATCAATGATTGTTCCGTCTATGTCAGCGAAGTCTCTGACCCGACGAAGTAATCGGATAGCAATACGCGGCGTACCTCTAGCCCGTTTTGCAATTTCCATTGCCCCTTCTGAATGAATATTTGCGTCTATCTTATGTGCAGCGGCCATAATGATAATACTTAAACTCGTCGGGTCGTAAAAGTCTAATCGAGTTGGAATTCCAAATCGATCTCTAAGAGGGTTTGCCAGTAACCCTGCACGAGTGGTCGCTCCAACCAATGTAAAAGGACGAATTTTAATTCGTATTGAACGAGCCGCAGGACCTTCTCCGACGATAAGGTCAAGCGCAAAATCTTCTATTGCTGGATAAAGAATCTCTTCAATTTGAGGCGATAAACGATGAATCTCATCAATAAACAGTACTTCCCTTTCGTCTAAGTTTGATAAGATTGCCGCTAGGTCACCCGCCTTAGAAATTACTGGCCCAGACGTAGCTCGGAATCTAACGCCCATTTCATTTGCAATAATCTGAGCGAGCGTCGTTTTTCCTAATCCGGGAGGCCCAAAAAGCAGCACATGATCTAATGGTTCTTTCCTTTTCGTAGCGGCATCTACAAAGACACCTAAATGGTCTTTTACTTTCTGTTGACCGATAAACTCAGCGAACTTCTTAGGTCGCAGTGCCCAATTCTTATCGTCAACAACCTGATGCTTTGGGCCAGCAGGTGAACCTTCACGACTCACGAACCCAACTCCTGCAGTGCTGTTCGGATCAAGTCTTCAACGTTCTCGGATTCAACATCCTTCGCAGCCGATGCAACGGCCTTTCCTGCTTCAATCCGGGTATACCCCAAATTAACTAAGGCAGAAATCGCTTCGTCGCGACTTCCCATCTTTATGTTTTGAGTCTTCGCTTCTTCTGAAGTGTCCAAACTTTCTGCTGATCCAACCCGTCCTAAAGGAGCAGGTTTACTAGCAAGTTCTCTCACGATTCTTTCAGCGAGTTTTTTTCCGACACCCTGAGCACGTGTTAGCGGATTACCATCCCCGAGCGAAATTGCGTCTCGTAGTTCGGCTGGGCTAATGACATCCAAAATCGCTAAAGCGGCTTTACCTGCTATGCCTTGGACATCTTGTATGTGACAAAACCAAGCGCGTTCTAAATCAGTTTGAAACCCATACATTCTAATTGCATTTTCCGTCACCTGAGTCTCGACATGGAGTTCAATCTCTTCTCCCGCCTGCACTTTGGAAAGCAACCTATTTCCCGCTATGACGACATATCCGACATCACCTACCTCAATTAACAAGGTAGTTTGATCGAAAGACAAGACGCGGCCTTTGAGCCAACCAATGATCATTGTTGGAAAATCTCGTATTCTTCATAAGGTTTATGGTGAGCTGTGCATATTGCACATGCCAGTGCATCTGCCTCATCCGTCGTTACAGCCCCAGCGGTTGGAAGCAGACTTCTTATCATATACATAACCTGAGTTTTTGTCGCCGCGCCTTTTCCGACAACGGCCTGTTTGATCCGCCGCGGAGCAAATTCAGCAATCGGTGTGCCATATACGGCCACCGCAGCCATGGCCGCGCCTCGAGCTTGGCCGAGTTTCAAAGCACTTTGTACGCCTGCGACATTTACGAAGGTTTCTTCAACTCCGACTATATCCGGAGTATATTTTTTTACCAATGCAACGACACCTCGATGAATCGTAGCGAGGCGATTAGCTAAGACCGCTTTTGTATCCGGAGCGATTGAGCCATGAGCAATATGCCTCAAAGTTGAACCTTCAACTTCTACAACTCCCCAGCCCGTGCAACGTAACCCTGGATCAATACCTAAGACGCGACTCTTTTTTGATGGTGCCATAATCTGCTACTTCTCTGAAACTACACAAACTGGGACAAATAGTTACATTAAGTGAAAGTGTACGTTGCATTCAACAGGGCATTATAGAGTACTATAAGCGAAACGGTAACTTTTTCTTAGGGAGAACTGTTCATGAAGCCGGCCAAACTTGACGCAGAGAACTTTGACGACGACCGCCAGCACTGGCTTGATGTCAGAGTATACTATGAAGATACTGACTTCACAGGGATGGTATATCACGCCAACTATTTGAAGTTTTTCGAGCGCGGTCGTTCCGACCACCTAAGAGACGCTGGGGTGTCCCACCAAATGCTTCTAGCACGTCCTGATCCTGCCGCGTTTACTATTATCAACGTAAATGTAACTTACAAGAATGCTGCTCAAGTTGACGATCTCTTGCACGTGCGAACGAGGTATATGGGTGTGAGAGGAGCGAAGATAATTTTCAACCAGACCTGCTTTCGGGGTAATACAGAAATAGCAAGTGCTGAAATAACCGCGGTACAAATTCATACCGATGGCCGACCTAGACGACCAATTCCCGAAGTGGTAGAACATCTAAAGGATTATACGTATTCCAATGCACCCTAATTTTTTTCTCAACATTGAGACTGTTACGAAATCACATCGTTATTGAATTGATAGTGGAGGTTAGCTCGGAAAATCTTCATATCTCGAGTAAATTTCAATAACTGTAAGCTTTCCCGGACAACTTCTGTGCTTCGCAACTCCTAATAAACGACGTAGACAAGGTAGCAAACTCTATAGACGTGAAACGTGCTGTTTCTAGTCCCCATAAAGCCTCTATCTCCAAACATTTCGTCGCACTTCCAAAAAGTCAATAACGAAAACCTAGTATCTTGTAAAAATTTCTAGAATGGAGCATTCTATGGGATACAGACAACAGTTATAATCGTTTGAAAATGTCTCTTAAAATCAGAACGAAATCGATTTAAGTTACTATGGGATTTCTTTGATGGGGTCTTCTACGTTTGGTCTACTAGGCAACAATTTTTTCGGCGCGATAACGTTTCGCTTATCGGAAAGAACACAATGAATCTCACCTTTGATACACCGGTTTCGCACGATTCTGAGGAGCAAGACTTCAAGCTCACGGGACATCTCGACTTATTGCAGGGGGACGGCGTAAAAGAGATAGCGGAAAAGTACGGTATTGATGTGGTTCGATTTAGAGGAGGATTCGGAGACGTTTCCAAGGATTGGGGAGAGGAAAACTACAAACAGTATTTTGATGTTCATGTGCGTCCTTATATTGAAGGCCTCAAGAATCGCAATTTTTCCGACAACCTTTCGGAAGAAGCCGAGTTAGTAGCAGAAGCTTTGAAAGGCTTATTTAACAACAATAAAGAGGAAGCACTGGTTTTTCTTAACTCAAAAATTTACTATGGTAGCAAAACACCAAGCCCAATCGAAAGATTAAGACTGGCTTATAAGCGAAATAAACTAGACAAGTATGTTGTCTTACTTAGAGAAACAGTCATCGCTTATGATCAAGGAGCACATTTTTGATACCTGTATCCCAGAAAGATTGGAAAAATACCACTCAAGTTCCTCAAACGTCTTCGAATGTCAGTGAATCCTCAAATTTTCTCACACAAGCTTAATCTAAAGTTCCAGAATTCTGACGTTCAATGTGTAGCTCTGCCGAATCTCTTCCAATTCGCCTGACCTCCCAACGAAGCAAAACCCCCGTTTGTTCTAATACTTTCTGCTGAACCTGAACTCCAAGTTCTTCAATATCCTTGGCTGTTGCCTCCCCAATATTAGTAATAAAATTACAGTGTTTTTCTGACACCTTTGCTCCTCCTACTCGCATTCCCCTGCATCCCGCTTGTTCAATCAGTTGCCAAGCCGATTGTCCCGATTCCAGATTAGCGAAAGTAGAACCTCCGGTTTTTTCTCGTATTGGTTGTGATGCTCCCCTTTGCTCCTTCAATGCTTTGATTGATTTTTCTATCGACAACGGATGATTTACTCCGTTCCCACGTAACTTGACCTCCACGACAATCATATCATTAGGAAAATCCGATGCTCTGTACTTCAGCTGAACTTTGCAATTACTGGTCGAGCGTGTATTTGGAGCAAAAGAAACTGATTCTCCGAGTCGGCTAATGGCAAGAATTTCAGTCACGACATCGCTAAATTCGCGCCCATAACAACCTGCGTTCGTGTGTACAGCCGCTCCAATCGTGCCAGGAATTCCAGAAAAAAATTCTAGCCCTTCTATTCCTTGTTTTGCCGAGAAAGTAGCAATTCTAGCGTCTAATGTGCCTGAACGTGCCGTCACTTCTCGGTCACCTTCTAATCTAAGTTCACCCCAATAACCACCTATCAACCGAATTACAACGCCTTCAACTCCTCCATCCCGAATAATGACGTTTGAACAAGCACCGAGTACAGATACTGGAATATCAGCATCTAGATTTCGCAGAAACGTTTGTAGATCCTCTTTATCGACTGGCAAATAGAGTGCGTCCGCTATACCACCCACTCTAAACCAAGTGTAGGGCGCTAATGGCTGTTTAAAGGAAAGTCTACCTCGAACTTCAGGTAAGTCTGCTAATGTCAGTTCCATCGCACCAACAAACCCTAATTATTCCGTCAAACAGTTGTTTTTTGCAGAAATCCTTTTCGGACGGCAAGATAATTTCAAGCCGTCATCTAAACTCTCGTATTACTAACTGTCAGAAGAGTTACCAAGCGTATCGAGCCTTAATGTACCATTGGCCACCACTATATCCATTAGGTGCGGTTGCAGGATATCTTGAACCCGCGATCGTAGCCCACGGATTATCATCGGGGTAACTGTCGAAAATATTGCGACCTCCAAACACAAGCTCCGTTCCCTCTCTTACAATAAAGGCATACTCTCCATCAAAGGTTATTTCGCTACCCGCTTCTATAGGATATCCAGCAGAGTCAAGGTGCGCCTCGTAAAAGCTACCAAAATAGTTTATTCTAAGCAGTCCACGCCATGTATCATCACGATGATTGATTGTCATGTTACCACGCCATCTAGGAAGATTTTCTTCTAGCTGTCGGACCCGGTGCGGCACAATCGTATTGCTATGTCGCTCGACTTTGTTGCGTGTATAGTTCATTGCTACTGCCAAGGTAGTATATCCGGTACCACCAAAATCAAGAGGGCCATTCAAAACAAAATCGACTCCTTGAGTAGTGGTGTCAAAGGCATTCTCAAAGAACGCAAAAGCAGTTAAATCTTCAGAACCCGCAAAATCTTCAATTGATACAATCCCTTGATCATTAAGCACATTAAGAATCTCGGTTGTACGCATGTCTTTATTCAAGAGATGGCTAACCTGTCTACTTGCCGCTAACCACCTTAATGCCGGTTCAAAAGCTTGATCAGACGAACGGGCAATACGATCATCCAAAATAATGTGAAAAACATCTACAGAAAAGGTAAAGCCTTCAAATTCAAATCCTGCTCCAATCGTAAAATTTTGCGATTCCTCAGGATTCAATGTCGGTCGGGGAGGTGGTGCTATAGGTCTGCCTTCTGAATCCGTCCGGGGACGCACCAAGTAATCGGCAACCAATTGGCCCGCAGCAGAATTTAATGGAAATGTCCCTGAATCCGCAAGAACACCGGCCGTGAACTGAGTCGTAACGTTTACGACATTAGCTTGCCCAGTCGTCGGTGCGTGAAAACCCGTCGAGAATGTGCTTCGTATTCGAACGTTATCACTTGCTCGCCAAAGTCCACCAATCTTATAATTGGTGGTCTTCCCATAGTTGGTGTAACTTTCCTGTCTGACGGCTGCCTGAACAGTAAAATTCTCAACGAAATCGGTTTCCATATCGACATAATAAGAATCGTTCGTTTGCTCGCTTTTGCCTGCAGATTTAGCCGTAAAACCACCAAAACCGTTGGAGGAAGAAGAGAATCCTTGGCCAACCGGAAATATCGCCGACGGCGTAGTAAGAGGTCCCCTAGCCCAAGAGGCAGCATCGCCTTGAATAATTTCGAACTCCTCTTTCCTGTTCTCATATCCAAAACCTATGTTGAGATCGGAGGCAAAACCTTCAATGGGCACTCCATAGCTAAAATCAACATTCAACATATTTTCTGTCTGAACATATCCACCTGGTCTGAACACATTAGGTGTACGCGAGCCGAGAGATGCGTTTACTGTGTTTTTAATAAAAAAGTTCGCAGTATTCTCACCAAAACCATAGCTGAAATCATAAGACAGACCTGTTCCTACATCAAATTCTCCGCGTAACCCGAATGACATAGACAGGTCTTCCAATGCTCCTCCGAACGAGGGAGTAAATCCTCCTGGGAACATCTCAACGAAAGACCAACAGTTAGGGTCTGATTGAACCTCTGCTAAGGTTGCAGCATGAGGAAGGAGTTTTGCAGTTTGATCTCGAGCGGCTACCAGAGGAATTCCCGCTGGGCAAACTTTACTAAATGGAAACTGTTGTTCCACCGTTTGCGTCGGGGCCGGGTCATCGGGTCCTAGATTTGCGCGACGTGCTCTCTCTGCTACACGATTTTCTTCTATCTTTTTTGCCCTTTCCACATGCCCCATATCACCAACACGAATTGTACTTACCTCAAAGAATTCTGCTTCTACGTCATCGGAATTGGGGACATACTCTCTTATAGTTCCGCTATTTTCGAAAGTTGATTTATGAATTTTTAACTTTGGCCCAGCGAAAACACCCCCTCGATTAGTCGGATTTCGAAAAAAGAATCCACCTTCCGTTTCTCGTTCGGCAAAATTTCCAAACCCATAAAGTTCGTGACCACCGCCTAAAGCTACCCCAGCATTAAGAACCATCTTGAAATCACCGCGAACTTCTGGTTGTCCCCATATCTGAGCTGGATTAGCGACATCTTTATTTCCTGCGGCAATCAGATTCTTTGCATCTGTACGCTGAGTCGAACGAGAGGTCGCTGCGGTATCTTGGTACTCTGCCGAAAGGTTCATAAAGCCATCTTGACCAACTCGTAATCCAAGATTTGCAGCAAACTGTACATTCTCGCCATCACCGTGATACGTCTGTCCGTGCTTAACTTCTAACTGACCACCTTCTGTATCATCCCGAAGAATGAAGTTAATCACTCCTGCAATAGCGTCTGAACCATACTGCGAAGAGGCTCCATCGCGCAACACTTCTACTTGTTTTAGTGCAATAGCAGGAATTGTAGAAACATCTGGCCCCTGCGAACCGTCCGCAATGCCGCCTCCAAGAAACGTGATAACGGCAGCACGATGAAGACGTTTATTATTGAGCAGAATAAGCGTGTTGTCAGGCGATAATCCTCGCAAATTTGCTGGCCTAACTAAGGTCGCGGCATCTGAAATAGGTTGAGTGTTAACATTGTACGAGGGGATAGACGTACGAAGAATATTCTGAATATCATTATCAGCCTGGTTGGTTAGTTCATCCGACGATATAACATCGATTGGAGCAGGACTATCTATAGCAGAACGAGATTCTCGTCTCGTTCCTGTAACAATGATTACATCCTCAATACGCTCTTCTTCAACCACCTCATCGAACTGAGCGGTTGCAATTGCAATAGTAGAAGCATGTGCTACGACTTGCGCCGCAGCAACACCTGCAATCCAAGTTTTTTTCATTTGGAAGACTCCCTAGACTTGAGGATTTTCTCAAGTGGTTTTGAGCGCTATTTATACACTATAATGCCGAATTTGTAAAAAGAAATTTCTGCAAGAAATCTCTTAACCTTCTCAAATATTGGCAATAAAATAGCCGTTTTCATTTGTTCAGTTAGACTAGGCTTTAGACCTATGAGTAAACTCGTGTATCGACCATTTGAATTGTCAGATATCGACTCTCTCACTGCTTTGAGTCGGACGACATTCTCTGAAAAATTTGGACATCTGTATAAACCGGAGAACCTCGCTAGTTTTTTGTCAGATAATCATTCAGAAAAATTTTACCGAAACGTTCATTCCGAACCGTCTAATGATCTTTGGGTCGCGCAAATGCCCGAGGGGGACATAATTGGGTACACCCTCGCCTCTGCTCTGACCCTACCAGCAGTCAACCCTCCTCAAAATTCGAAGGAGCTGAAACGACTTTACATTTCATCGCTTCATCACGGAAAAGGGATCGGTCAGAAACTGCTTGATATTGTTCTAGGTTTGCCAAATATTCAAAACGCCGAGGCAATCTACCTTAGCGTGTATTCGGAAAATTTCGGGGCCCAGAGGTTTTATAAACGAAACGGCTTTTCTCACGTCGGTGAGTTTTACTTTCAAGTAGGAACGGATCGAGATAGAGAATTTCTATACTGTAAATTGCAACCCAAAACTCAATGAACATTCGACTCGCCACTCAGGATGATTTATCTGCAATGATGGACTTGATGACCATGTCCATCACTATTCTTCTCAAACCCTACCTTCCTCCTAAGGGTGTTGTTGGTTCATTTGATATTATGGGACTCGATACGCAGCTTGTGAAAGATAAAACCTACTTCGTCGTGGAACTTGACAAAAAAATCGTTGGGTGCGGTGGATGGAGCCGTAGAGCAACCCTTTTTGGCGGAGATCATACAGATGGGCGAGAACCCCGATTACTGGATGCCAGTAGCGAGTCTGCTAGAGTTCGAGCCATGTACACGCACCCGGACTACACACGCCGTGGAATTGGAAGTATAATTTTGACGGAATCTGAGGAAGCAGCAAAGACAGAGAAATTCTCAAAAGTTGAGTTGGCTGCCACATTATCGGGGGAACCGCTATACAGAGCGCGGGGTTACCTACCGATTGAGTATTTTTCATCAACGGCAAGTAATGGTGCAGAAATTCCCTTGATTCGTATGGAAAAGAAACTGGATGATTTATGAGTAGCAAACTTCATTTCAGCGGATTTGCCGCGCTTTGCGTGATTGTCGCCAACATGATCGGAACCGGGGTGTTCACCAGTCTCGGATTTCAGTTGCAACATACATCCGCGCCGTTCCCTTTGATTATGCTATGGGTCGTTGGGGGGATCATTGCTTTATGCGGGGCACTCTCGTATGCCGAACTAGGCTCGACATTCCCGCGATCGGGCGGCGAATATTCTTTCCTCTCAAAAATTTATCATCCGTCTATCGGCTTTGCCGGGGGTTGGGTCTCAATTACCATTGGCTTCTCTGCTCCGGTGGCCCTAGCTGCCATGACATTCGGAGCATACTTTAGGGCGACATTAGGTGAGGATGCACCGGAATGGTTAGACAAGATTCTTGCTCTTGGTTTAATCCTATCGTTGGGGATTATTCATGCAGGGTCTCGGTCGACAAGCGGAAGTACACAAGTTTTATTCACGATTTTTAAGGTGCTTGTCATTGTAGCCTTTTGTTGCGCCGGCTTGTTCGCTATCCAGTCGCCACAACCTATCAGTTTCTTGCCTCAATCCGGCGATGGTACAGAGATAATTTCTGCCGCCTTCGCTGTTTCTCTAATTTACGTGATTTACGCGTATACGGGCTGGAATGGTGGAACGTACTTCTTGGGCGAGATTAAAGACCCCCAAACAAAGTTGCCAATCGTTCTTGCGTCAGGCACAATTATTGTAACGGTCCTTTATGTCGCTCTGAATGCAACTTTTCTGTTTGTCGCACCTATGGACGCCTTGCGCGGCGAGCTAGAAGTAGGGTTCATTGCCGCCAAATCTGTTTTCGGTGACACGGGAGCCAAACTTGCTGGACTAATTTTGGCAATACTTTTGATTTCAACCGTAAGCGCAATGACGGTCGCCGGACCAAGAGTCCTTCAAGTTATCGGGGTCGATATTAAGCAGTTTTCCGCCTTTGCAGTTACAAACTCGGACGGAATTCCTAGGAGAGCTATATTGTTTCAGACTGGCTTGGCGTGCATATTCGTATTGACAGGTCAGTTTGAGACCGTCTTAATCTTTGCTGGATTTACAATGTCTATCGTAAGTTTCGTCACGGTACTTGGCCTTTTCGTGGCGCGTTGGCGATTTCCCGACAGTACTAGACCCTATCGAGTTTCATTATTTCCGATTCCTCCGATCATCTATCTAGCTCTGACGGCCTGGATACTTTGGTATGTGATAATGTTTGAACCCATACAGAGTTTATTGGGATTCCTATTGATAATGATTGGTGTCGGGCTTTATTGGTTGACAAGCCGGAAAAATGCTTCGTAAACGTGGGATTGTCTTTAGAGCTTTATTTGAAGACGGATTCCGTAGAAACTCAATTGAAAGTCATCTCAATCGAATAAGAAAATCTAACTCTCTAGAAACATCAGCAAGTAAGGGGATACTTTTACGCTGAGATGACTATTGTTATCTCCTATACCCTAGTGTGACCTACGTCAGAATCTCGGGAGTTCCTTCCGGCCATTTATGACCTCGTCATAATCGTTCACAAGACTTTCAGTTATACTACCAGGTTTGTAAACTTGCTTACCAATTTCCGCCACTGGCGTTATCTCTGCAGCTGTCCCCGTAATAAAACATTCCGAAAACGTATTTAATTCTTCAGGCAAAATTATGCGTTCGATGACTTGAATTTGTCTAGCTTTTGCCAACGCAATTGCCGTTCTCCGAGTAATACCATCTAAGAAGCAGTCGGGAGTTGGGGTGTGCAGTACACCGTCCTTTACAAAGAAAATGTTTGCTCCCGTAGCTTCCGCAATTCTACCGCGCCAATCCAGCATAAGAGCATCGGCATAACCATCTTTCTCCGCATCATGTTTAGAAAGGGTGCAAATCATATATAGGCCAGCTGCTTTCGCGTCCGAAGGAGCTGTTTCAGGACTAGGCCGCTTCCACTTGGCGTGTGTTAAGCGTATCCCTTTCATCTTATCCTCAAAGTAATCTCCCCAGTTCCAAACGGCTATGGCCAGATGGATCGTATTATGTTGCGCTGATACGCCCATCATTTCTGAACCGCGCCAGGCGACAGGTCTGATATAAGCATTTTCTAGCCCAGAGCGGGCTAAAGTTTCCTCTTTAGCGCGTTCTACCTGTTCGACCGAAAACGGAATATCAAATCCCAGTATCTCCGCGGACTTATGCAAACGTTCCGAATGTTCTAACGAACGGAAGATCTTGCCGCCATAAGCTCGTTCGCCTTCAAACACAGACGATGCGTAATGCAACCCATGTGTTAGGATATGTACATTGGCATCTCGCCAGTTGATGAACTCACCATCCATCCAGATTAGACCGTCTCGGTCATCAAATGGTATTAAACCCATATTTGAATTTTTCCTTCTCTGTCCCCCGGTTTAAAATTCGTTACTATACTATTCTATAGATATGATTATTCAAGACAATAGCTTGGCATCAAACGCACGAATTGCAGACCCGCGCCTGTTTTTGCGTGACGAGGAACTCGACCGTGCATTAAACCTTTTGCTGAATACGAGCTTTGTCCTTTCAGAGAGCTCCATTTTAGCACAAACGAAGAGCGGTCTAGACCGGAATTCGTTTGCCCTATTGTTACTCCTACGATCAACGCCGAAAATCGGTGTTTCCAAGGCTCGCGAAGTACTTGGAATTACTGTGCCAACTTTTGCTCGTCTTATCGCGAAACTTGAAGGAGGTGGATTGATTTCCAAGACTTCCAGTGACAAAGACGGCAGAGAGCGCTTACTTAGCCTTTCCTCTGCGGGAGAAGCCATTATTGCGCCGGCAGCAAAAAGTATGCGCGACGCGATAAGAAGGGCTTGGCGCAAGGTTGGCCCGGACAAAGTAGCGGGGACGATGACCGCTTTGGAGGCGTTTCAAAGATGAACAGCGGTCATGTTTTGCTGGTTGACGACGATAACCGGATTCGTGAACTTTTGACGCGGTATTTATCATCACAGGGGTATAGCGTGACCGAAGCTCCTGAAGCCGAATCTGCCCGCAAACTTCTGGACATGTTTATTTTTGATGTCGCCATCTTAGATGTCATGATGCCCGGCGAAGACGGTTTCTCGCTATTAGCGTACATTCGTACAACAAGTCAGTTACCGGTGTTACTATTAACTGCGAAGGGGTTAGCCGAAGACAGAATCGAAGGATTAAAAATTGGCGCTGACGACTATCTTCCGAAACCTTTTGAACCGGAAGAACTGGCGCTTCGCCTCAACGCGATTTTGCGCCGTACAACGAAAGTCGAACCCTTGAAGGAGATTTCATTGTCGGGATTGATTTTCTATCCTGAAAGGTCAGTTCTTAAAAGCGATAAGCAGACCATTCGATTAACCGAGTCTGAGACGCAACTGTTGCTGACCTTAGCCTCAAAAGTTGGCGAAGCGGTATCACGGGAGGACTTGGCTCCGAACCCTGATGCTGCGTTGGATCGATCGATTGATGTTCAGGTTACTCGGCTGAGAAAGAAAATAGAGCCTGATCCAGCTAGGCCAATTCATATTCTAACTGTACGCGGAGTAGGGTACCGCCTGATGCCTGATTAGGTTTATCAGATAAAAAAATTACAGAATTGGGTTGAAATTTGTGACTTATGCTCCCAAATTGGGCCAACAGGTATGCCTCTGTGGCGGAATTGGTAGACGCGGCGGATTCAAAATCCGTTTCTGGCGACAGAGTGTCGGTTCGAGTCCGACCAGAGGTACCATATCGACAATGTGGCACGGAGAATTCAACCAATCCGCTTATCGAAACTGACAGAAATAACTCCTCCGTTAACTTGGAAATTTTTTAAGTCCACTTATGTCGTTAAAGAAGTCATTCAACATCCCCGAAAATTGAGAGCCTGTATTTTTATTTGCATGTTACGCCGCATGTTCTATTGCAAATCGCGGCAAAAGAATATATTATACAGTTAGTATGGAGGAATAAATTCTCGGTGAACACATCGCTTTTTAGGAGAAAAACACAATGGCTACACAAAGTTTAAAAATACAATTCGATGACACCGTCATTAATAACGCTACTAAAGCTGCATTCCTCAAGGGAATGAGTGACGTGTCGGAATACGTAGTTAGTTTAGTAGAGGCTGACTCCAAAGAGACTGTTGACCGGCACGAACCTATTGTACTCGACCACGATGATTTCATGAAATTCATTGAGGCGTGTGAATCTGATGAAGGGCCTAACCAGAAATTAATCGAGGCTCGAGATAAAGCGCGAGAGATAGGGGTACTGTGACTTTTCCGTATAATGTAGTTGAGCTGGATAAATCAATTCATGACCGTTCGGCATTTGACTGTGAAACACACGAACTAAACGAATTCTTGCAAAAACGTGCGGCGGCAAACAGGAAGCTTGGAATCAGTAAAACGCTTGTTCTCACTCACAAGTGTGAACTAAGTAAGATTTGCGCTTACTTTACTCTCGCCAATACTACGGTAGATCACAGTGACCTGCCTTCCGCGTTAGCAAAGAAATTGCCGCGATACCCTGTTCCAGTGATTCTTATTGCCCAATTGGCTGTTGACTTTAACTTTCAGAAAAAAGGTTTAGGAAGTGCAAGTCTCCTTAGTGCAATAAAGTACGCTTACGAGGCGAACAATCAGATCCCCGCATATGCCGTTGTCGTCGACGCTTTAAACGACGAAGTACTTGGGTTTTACGAAAAGTTTGGCTTCGAGGTACTTGCTAATCAAGGAAAAAATTCGCGGCCACGTCTATTTTTGTCGATTAGAAAAGTGAAGAAACTATTTATAAATTGAACTGTTTTGCCATACACTTCCAAGCAGCTGGTGTCTAAACAATTGTAACAAATTTTCAGTCAATACAAATCGTAACGCTCTTCCCTTCGACCAGTACTTCAGTACAGCCGAAATTGTTATCCCACTCCGAGCATTTTCCATCACTCATACATAATCCATCACATTCGCTGATATCATTGCAAGCCATACCAGCATCGTTAGTCGGCATTGCGCAAACCTCGCCGATAATACCGTAAACCACCTTACCTCCAGATTCCTCGCATTTTGCATCATCTAAGTCTGCCATTGAGTCGCTCTGACAACTCACCGCAGACAGAAGCAGTATCGCGCACATTATTGTGCCGGTAGATTTCCTAATTCGATTCAAGTTTAAAAGCATAAAGCTTGTGGCGACAGGTGAGAAGTACAACATAATCATTTCCGTCCGAACACCCGTCCCAACAGTCCTTTGAGAGTCGCGATTAATCCACTTCTTATTTCCTTTGCGCTCTCTTTCTGCGAGTATGGTTCTGTTGTTCCTGTTTCTACGAGTTCTGTTGATGGAGCAATTGAACCTTCGTCTCGTTTTTCATTATCTTCCGGTTTATCCTCTTCATCCATATCTTTTGAAACCAAATTGGTTCCAGAATCTCTGTCGCCGAGCCGGTTGTCAGCTTTATCTAAGACAGGATAATGCAAGTCTCCCCAATCAACGTGTGGGCTATCTAACATTATATCGACCATTAGCGGAACCATTACACTTATGACTTTCGAACAAATTTTCACTTGATTTCTGTTCCGGTCACCTCCCCAGGTTGATCCTCCGTGAATGATTTGATTTCGAAGCACATACAAACGAGAAAAAACATCGGCTAAAGCTTCTGGTACTTGGTCATGTTTGAGTTTTTTCTCAAATTGCTTATTCATGGATTGGAAAATTTGATCCCAGCTTTTGGCTTCAAGCTCGTCGTTATGAAATTTCCAAAAGTAGCCAAACAAGTACTTATTTGTTATCAGTTGACGAAACTGCGGCTTCATTTGTCCCCATACCATATTGTAGATTCTTTTCTTCTTGTCAGCCTTCAGTAATTTTTCAAAGTATCGTCGATATACAAAGTGTTCATTAGTGTGCGTCCCGCTGTCTTCAATTTTTGATGAATAGAGAGCATTGAACCCAATCCAGTAAAATAGAAAGCGGTTATCGGAGTTTGAGTCTTCTATATCCTCGGCCTGTTTCATCCAACTCAACGCTCTTCGTACCTTAACATCCAAATTGAACGGTAATTTAATGCTGCCACTGTTAATCGCGCTCTGCTTTTCCTTCAAATAGTTGTGATTAATGCGCGTCATTAGTTAAACCTGCCAAATTAATTCTATTCATAGTTTCCCTAGTCGGCATTCTCCAAGTTTGGGTAACATAGAGTTCCCCAATTTCGCTGAGGATTATGAATGATGATATCGACCATCATTGGCACTAACAGATACAAAACATCTACACAACCCTTGACTTGATCTCGGTTTACCTCACTTCTCCAAGTTGAACCTCCGTGAAATATTTGATTACGCAGGACATAGAGTCTATCAAACACGTCCGCTAACACGCTGACGGTTTCGGAACGTTCGAAACTATCGAAGAATTTATTATTATCTTCAATAAATTTCTTTCTCCAGTTATCCGACTTAGAACCCTTGTGAATATGATTCCAAAACGGTCTGTAAATGTAATGGTTTTTTATCAAAGTTCTAAAAAAGTTTGAAAAGTTCTTCCATATCGTGTCTCTAATTTTGTTCCCCTTGTCACAGGAAATTAGTTTCTTAAAGAATTTATAGAATCGGTCTCGTTCGAGCAGGTTTTTGTCTACGCTTACGTGATCCTCCACATACAACGCATTGAAAGCGATCCACAGGTAAAGAAACTTTGAATCAATGTCATCCGTTGCCTCAGAAGCTCGAATCCAACTCAATGCCCGGTGGGTCTTCACCTCTACTTCGACTGAAAAATCCTTTTCATCTCGAAGCTCTCTTTGTTTGAGTTTCAGTTTGTCAGCTCGTGACTGTTTTGTTTGGTCGGGATCAATTTTCCAAGTCATTCAGGAATCCTTTCTAAATTTGAAGGGAAGTTCTCTCAGTTTCCTTGCGATGCTGAAACAAAACGAGAGATTTCTTCCAATGGAATAACATCGCAATTTTCTTCACACTCGTCACCGCCTCGGTCAGGATACCAAAAGTTTATTGTGGACACAGTTTCTTCACTTACGTTGGCTTGCTCGGCATATCCAAAATTTCGTGACCCTGCCCGCACCTCAACAGCGTTTGACCTCTGCGTTATACGCAAAATCGACAAACTACGTTCCGCTGTTCCGTCTATTCTAAACCTAAAGAGACCGTTAACTCCCACAAATCCGTCTTCCGAACTCAAAACTTCCGCATTAAATCCTTCCACAGCCGAGGCTATCTTAGCAGTCACAGTCGCAACGTCGTACCCTAAAGCTGCTAAATCTGGAGGCTCCTGACCAAAAATTCGTTCATAAGCGGCAACAAAATTCCGATAATTTTCTCTTGGCGGGGCGACAAAGTACCCATTGATAAGCGTCGGCTCTCGCCAAACTGAGGGATCATCCCATTGCGAAGTCCCCAAGAATACCGCGTACCGCGTATCCAAACCTGAATAAGGCAATAATGGCGCAACTGACCTTAATTGAACGCCGCTTTCCGGAACCAATACCGCGACTCGTCTTGGCACTCTTTCAACTTCTCTTTGCATCGCTTTAGCTACTACGCGGGCCGCTCTCAATGTAGAATCCGAATCTTCTTGAACATAGAAGTTTGCCGCGATCACCCGCCCGTCTCTTCGTTCCACTTCTTCCTTTAACGCACTGGCAACTCGTCGACCATAACTGGTTTCGGGTCCAAGAAAAGCATAACTTTCAATACCGCGAGTTCGAGCAAAATCTATCAACTCTCTTACTTCTTCTTCTAACCCGACTGAACTCAGAAAAACACCATTCCCCGCAACATACCTATCGTTAGAAAATGCCAACACAGGAACATCAACTTGTTGCGCCATGTTGCTGACAATATTAACTTCCTGAGCAAACAGCGGACCCAATATGATCTGCACACCAGCCGCAATCGCCGACTGGGCAGCTTGCTCAACCCCACTCGTTGTCCCTGCCGTATCAAATGGTAAAATCAAGTATCGACCATCGGCGTGGTCGAACATTCCCATTTCGATCGCTGACATTATTCCTTCGACCTCATCGCGTACATTGCGCTCAGTATGACTAAATGGTAACAAAACTCCTATTCTGATGACATCGCGACTAGCCATGTGAATGGGGACATCTTCCGCCCCTTGTACAGCTCCCGCGGCATTTAGTTTTACCGTTGATAGAGTAGAATTGACTATCCTGCCCTTTGAACTTGCACCGCCGCGTGACCCACCTAAGCCTCCTGTTGTTTCGCAGGCCGAAATCAGAAGCAAGATCGCTAGCGCAAAGATCAGTGTACAGTCGAGAATTTGCTTTGGTAACTGCAATGACATCATTAAAGTCCGCTACTACTCCTGAGCCGAATTCCTCCAACGGAAATTCGATTCTAAACTCAAATTATCAGGTTTGGGCAAAAAAAGACCTGCCCAATGGACTATATATTGTATCAACTCCGATCGGCAACCTTCGAGACATTACTTTACGAGCTTTAGACACTCTTGCGAGTGTAGACGAGGTCTGTTCAGAAGATACACGACAAACACAGAAACTGCTTAACTGTTACGGTCTAAAGGTTAACCAATCATCATACAATGATCATAATGCGGCAGAACGAAGACCTGAAATTATCGAAAAACTAAAGGCAGGTATGTCTATCGCTTTGGTCAGCGATGCCGGAACACCGCTCATCTCGGATCCGGGATGGAAGTTGGTTGTCGAGTCAATAGAAGCAAGTATCAACGTAGTTCCGATTCCAGGTGCTTCCGCTCCTTTGGCCGGATTAGTCGTTTCTGGCTTACCTACTGACCGGTTTCTGTTCGCGGGATTTCTACCTCCTAAGAGCGGAGCAAAACAGAAAGCCCTGAAAGTCTTGAGAGATGTCCGCTCAACGCTTATTTTTTTTGAACGTGGTTCAAGGCTTCTAGCCACCTTAAAGGATATGGGTTTAGAATTCGGTTTCAGTCGAAAGATTGCGATCGCTCGGGAACTCACAAAACTTTTCGAGCAGGTTCAACGAGGTACTATTGAGGAAATCCTAGAGCAGTACTCTAATCGACAAGTTCCAAAAGGTGAAATCGTTATAATGGTCGGACCACCGCTAGAACAAAAGGTTGAAACAGAGACAATTGACCAAGCATTAAAAACAGCCATGAGAGAACAGTCCCTCAGGAACGCCGTAGCAGACGTATCATCTAAACTTGGTGTAACCAAACGTGATTGTTATCAAAGAGCATTATTGATAAAGGGCGAAATCTAAATTTGATTGAAACTATAATTCGAGCGTTTACACTCACAACCAAATTGCTCCCGTCAGTGATTCCTCGGGGATGTTTAATCTTTTGTGGTAAAAGTCCAAATATAGGTCTAAGGAAGTCATCGTGTTAAAACGCTTTGTAACCTTTATTATTCTTGCATCATTAGCCATATCGGGATGTTCCGCAGTTTCTGTTGGACGTGCTGCCGGTGTGAAACTTGTGTTTTCCCAAAACAAGCCCTTGGGAAGAGCTCTAGACGATGCAGCTGTTGATTCAGCTATTCGTCGCAATCTCAGAAAAGATAAGGAGAAACGCTTCAAAGGTGTCGATGTGTCCGTGGAAAATGGGTTAGTTCTATTAACAGGTAACGTAGCAAGTGTCGCTGATCGAATGGCTGCGGAGCAAATTGCTTGGAAGCCGACGGCTGTTAATGAGGTTGCGAACGAAATTATCATTTCTCGACCAGACGGTGGGTTGCCTGATTTATCGGACTATTATTTATCTTCACGGGTGAGATTAGCCCTGTTTGGAACTGGCGGGGTTAAAAGTTCAAACTACAACATCGAGATACACAAAGGTGTAGTCTATTTACTTGGAGTTGCTCGCACCAACGACGAACTTCTCAAAGCTACAGAGATCGTAAGTAAAGTTAGCGGAGTAAAACAGGTAATATCTTATGTTAGAGTTAGCCGCCCAAAGCCAAAACAGTGATCCACCAGGCTCGCAAATTCGTAATTGTCTCTATGATCTTATCACTAAGAACTGTTACGTCTCATAAACGTACGAGTTTCCAATAGGGAGAATGTTGATGCCATTGCGAATAGCTTTTCAAATGGACCCCCTTGAGTCAGTTGATATAGAAGCTGATACTACTTTTGCTTTGGCCGAGATCGCTCAAGAGAGAGGAATGAAAATTTGGACTTACGAGCCAAAAAACCTTAGCTGTTTGAGTGGAAAGATCACTGCAATAGCCAGACTGAGTCATGTACAAAGAGTAAAAGAAACCCCCGGAGTTTTTCAGCCAGTAGAGACAATCAACCTCGCAACCGATATTGACGTTGTTGTCATGCGCCAAGACCCGCCATTCGACATGGGTTATATCACTGCTTGTCATCTACTAGAATGCGTTTCAAAAGATACTCTCGTCGTTAATGATCCTACTTTTGTCAGAAACGGACCGGAAAAACTTTTTCCGTTGCATTTTCCAGAAATAATCCCGCCGACATTGATTTCACGTGACACAGAGGCGTTTATAAGCTTCCGCCGACAGTATCAAGACATCATACTAAAGCCGCTCTACGGAAATGGCGGCGCTGGAATTTTCAAAATATCCGAGGGCGACTCCAACTTTAAACCTCTATTGGAAACTTTTCTGGCTCAAAGCAACGAACCGTTTATAGCTCAAGCTTTTCTGCCTGAAGTTATAGAGGGCGATAAAAGGATCATCTTAATTGATGGCGACCCTGTGGGTGCGATTAACCGCGTACCCCAGAAGGGAGAGACCCGTTCAAATTTACACGTTGGGGGACGGGCTCAACCTGCGGAGCTAACGGAAAATGACCTATCTATATGTGAGAAAATCGGACCAACATTAAAGCGGTTTGGACAAACTCTTGTCGGAATTGATGTAATCGGGAACAAACTAACTGAGGTCAACAACACGTCTCCGACTGGTGTTCAGGAACTTAAACAGTTTTCGGGTATTGACGCTGCAAGTTTGTTTTGGGACGCAGTTGAACGTAAACTGACTGAACACCATCAAAAAGCGTCACAGGTTTAGATAGCGTAAAGATTCCCCCCTACACTGAGTAGATTTTTGTATGCCTAGAACAGAACAGACTATTTTTACCAATCGAAGTTTCACGGAGCTTTTGGAAGCCCTGCGAAAACCTAAGTTGGTGATGATGCTAATTTTGGGCTTTACGGCTGGTATGCCTTTACTGCTTTACTTCAGTACGCTGTCAGTTTGGCTAACGGAATCGAAGATTGAAAAAGCCATTATTGGATTCTTCTCTTGGTTTGGTTTGGCCTACTCATTGAAATTTCTATGGGCTCCAGTCATAGATAATTTTGACCCTCCAGGGTTCACGAAAATTTTTGGGCGGCGGCGAGCGTGGATCATAGTTGCTCAAATCGGATTAGTTTTGGCCCTTCTCGGAATGGGATTTAGCAATCCTGCTGGTAACTTGGCCGTTACAGCTTTGTTCTCGTTTCTCATAGCGTTTACAAGTGCCTCTCAAGATGTTGGGATAGATGCTTGGAGAATTGAAGCCGCCTCGAATGACGACGAGCAAGCAACGTTAGCAGGAGCCTACCAGTACGGTTATAGAATTGGTCTTGTAGTCGCTGGCGGCGCGGCACTTGTTGTTGCAGGAGTTACAAGTTTTCAGATTGCGTACTGGACTATGGCAGGGGTAATGCTCCTAGGTGCAATTGTATTTGCGATCTGGGATCGAAAGTATGGAGTTCAAGCCGCAATTGCAGGTGGAGTGCTCCTACTCACTTTCGTGTTACCGGGAAAGATAGACCTATTTTCGGGTATTCCCGAGAGTATCAACGTATTTTCATTGACTTATGTCTTCTCAGTTTTTAGCACTGTATCTGTTTGGATTTGCGGGCTGATATTCGCCTATTTCGTTTACCAAGCCTTGAGCGACGAAACATTTAAAGAAAAACACTCTAGCGCCAGAATATTGCTTGGTGTGGGTTTCGCCGCCACAGTATTTGTTGCGATAGCTCTTGTTGCTTCCGCCTTTGGTATCAGCATACGTACAATCGTCGGCTCTCTTGGGATCGAATTTGACCGAAAATCAATTGACTGGGTTGTTCTTGGACTTGCAGCTACGCCTCTTGTACTCTGTGCAATAGCCGTTCCGATCATTCGAGGATTACCAAAATCAGCTGCAGTTATGACGCATCCGACTTGGTCTCCATTTGTCGATTTCTTTTGGAAACATGGCTGGGTCGCGGTACTTATTCTTGGATTCGTTTCGAGTTATCGGCTCAGCGATATCGTAATGGGTGTTATGGCAAAGCCAGCATATACAGATATTGGTTATACAGCCGCGAATATAGGCCTAGTTAGCGGCACATACGGCCCTTGGATTGTAATTATTGGCGTTGCACTTGCTGGAATTTCGGCTTTGAAAATAGGATTACGGGCTTCATTAATCATTGGAGCAGTAGTTTCGGTACTTGGAAATCTCACTTTTGCTTGGCTCGTAAATCAGTCCTCCGACAGTTTGTTTCCTTTGTTCGTTGCCGTTACCGCAGACAATTTGGCCGGAGGGTATGCGGGTACCATTTTCGTTGCCTTCCTTTCTAGTTTGGTTACCAAGTCCTTCGCCGGAACTCAATACGCAATTTTCAGCTCGGCATATACTTTAGGGCCTAAACTATTGGCGGGGACATCTGGAATCTTCGTCGAATCCTATGGCTATCAAAACTTCTTTCTTTATGCGGCGGTTCTGGGTATACCAGCAATTTTGTTGTCGTTCATGACCTTTCTAATGCGACCAGACAGAACCTAAAACAGATTTTCTGTATGGATGAAAAATCGCAAATCACCTTCCAGTTGCATTTTGAGAAGTGAGTAGACATTGTAGTGTTTGGGTACCCGACTTCGATGAATCGAGACTCGTAGTTTCAAAAAACTCACTTATTTCAACCTAGGCTTCGAGATAAACGATCGATTATCGTATTTTGTTGCACCTCTGATATCTCAACTAAAATTTTCGTTAGGACGAACGGCTATGAAAACTTCCGAAGGCTTTTTAGAAACCGCACGTACATTAGCTTCGACTGCAGGTAACAGAATGCCTAGGGAAGCTGCACTTCGTACTGTGCCACAATCTGCATATTTTGCCGTTCATCATTGCGTCTGCGAAATGTGTACATCAGAACTGATCGGCGACGTTTCTGAAGACGATCCCAAATATCCCGCTTGGCACAAAGTCTATATGTCAGTAAATGACGGTGCATTGCGAAATGCTTGCCAGAGCGTAAATTCTGATGAGTTTCCCAGCTCAATTGTAAAATTTGCTTCCGTATTTCTTGATTTAATGGAAGTGCGATTGTTATGCGCCAACGAGTACATTTACCATATAGACTTGAACCAAGCCCTAGAGACAATCGCGATGGCTGAGGATGCAATGGCTTGCTTGGCAGAAACCTCTACTAAAGATCGTATTGCATTTTCTGTTCGGATTATTTCGCAAAAAGTAGAAAAGTGGGAGAGATACCTCTAAATTGGCCTGGTGAAAAAATTCTCACAGCGTATTCGACTTCGCATCATCTCTTTAGTTCACAGTGCAGCTAGAACCTCGGCACAAGCGAATTTCGATTCGCATTTCTCGTTTCTGCCAAATTTACTGATCATTGTAAGAGGTCTTTATCTTGCCAAGCTTGATCCGATCGCATCTGCGAGCAAGTAACCTTTGTTTGTCAAATGTATTCGATCGCGTTTGACTTTTACCAACCCCTCTTCAATTAGATATCTAACAGTATCTTGATCTAACGTATGACCTGCCCTCTGCAATCTGTCTATTTCAATACCCTCTTTAAGTCTCAGTCCCAAAATTAGGAGTTCATTTGAAATGTCTTTCGAATCGAGCGTTTCGAGATTAACAAGTTGTCGAGCTCGTGATTTGACTGAGTCAACATAGTTCGCAGGCTTTCGTTCATTCTCTGTAGCGTATCTACTTGATCCACTTGTAATCCGACCGTGTGCGCCCGGCCCGACTCCAATCCAGTCTCCACCTCTCCAGTAAACCATATTATGTTTGGAGCGTACGGATTCGTTTTTCGCATAATTGGAGATTTCGTATGACGACATTCCCGCGTTATGAGTTATTTCATTTGTAAGCTGGAAAAAATCAGCTCGTAAATCTTCGTTCGGCTGAGTTAACTCTCCCCGTTCTAATCTTTTTCCGAAAGCCGTTCTTCTCTCAAATGTCAATTCATACAAAGACAGATGATCGGTTCCGAGATGCAGAGCTTGGGTAAGCTCTTTCTCCCAAGATCTAAGCGATTGATCGGGCAAAGCGTAGATTAAATCGACCGATACCTTTTTGAAAAGCGATTTAGCTTTTTCTATCGCTTTTACTCCTGCCAATGCTGTGTGGTCTCGTCCGAGAAATTGAAGGGTACGATCATCAAGGCTTTGCAGTCCGACAGATAACCGGTTAACTCCGAGGGATGACCAACTAGCAATATCGCTCCGATTGACATCGTTGGGATTTGCTTCAAGTGTAATCTCTGCGTTCTTTTCGATTCCAAAAGAGTCGCCTGCCGATCGCAAAATTTTACCTATATCGCTTGATGAAATAAGAGACGGCGTTCCACCGCCGAAGTACACTGTATTTAGCGGCGGATGATCAGAGAGAAATTCGCGGTGTTGCCTAATATCTGCAACGATGGAATCTACCAAAGCAGACGTGTCTTGAGAAGATTTCGCCGCGTACACATTGAAATCGCAATATGGACAAATCTTTGAACAGTATGGCCAGTGTATATAAAGACCGAAGCCGAAACTAGGACCGTACGGAATAATCACGAAAGCAAAGCCAATTTTAATTTTGCAAACGCGTCCGCTCTGTGATCAATGGCATGTTTTTTAGCGGGTTCCATCTCACCAAAAGTTAGATTGTATCCGTTGGGTACAAATACCGGGTCAAATCCAAATCCCTTTTCTCCGCGCGGCGGCCAAACTAGACTGCCGTTAACTGAACCTTCAAATATCGCGTTCTGACCGTCTGGCCAAACTATAGCAAGCGTAGAAACAAATCGCGCTGATCGGTTGTTGTTACCAGATTCTTGTAAAAGTTCTTCAACTTTCGCCATTGCTCTATAAAAATCACGCGGTTCACCCGCCCAGTCGGCCGTGTAAATGCCAGGCATACCGCCAATTGCTTCTGCCTCCATCCCACTATCGTCTGCTAATACACGTTCACCTGTCGACTCACAAGCCGCTTCTGCTTTAATCAAAACGTTCTCTCGAAAAGAGTTACCGTCTTCGACGGGTTCGTCGAGATTTAATTCTTTAGCGGAACGAATAATCATTCCTTCCGGTTCAAACAGATCCCGAAATTCGCGCAACTTACCGTCATTGTGAGTCGCGGCAACTAAAACCCCAGGAGTGAGTTTTCGGTAAGCCATTGAGAAACTGTTGAACTAAATGAGTCTTCGGTCATTTGAGGCTATTGCGAGTATGGGTTGATGCCTCAACGAATCACTAATACCTGTTGCTCGTCTTTTGTCTTTTAACAAGCAAAAAGAAAGGGCAACCCGCTAGGGGTCGCCCTATCCTCCAACACTCAAAGGTGTTTAATGTTTGAGCGCAACGCTCAGGTTTAGAAGCCGCCCATATCAGGCATGCCACCACCTGGCATTGCAGGTGCGCTTTCTTTCTTAGGAAGTTCAGCAACACTGGCTTCAGTCGTGATTAAGAGACCTGCGACAGAAGAGGCATTCTGCAAGGCAGAGCGCACAACTTTGGCCGGATCAACAACTCCCATTTTGACCAAGTCACCATACTCATTGGTCTGAGCGTTGTAACCATACGTCTCTTCAGCTTTTTGACGGATCGTATTGACAACAACCGAACCTTCAACGCCGGAGTTCTCAGCAATCTGTCGCAAAGGAGTCTCAAGGGCTTTCCGAACAATGTCGATACCGGCTTGCTCATCATCGTTGAGGCCGTCAACTTTGATACCGTCGGCAGCACTTAATAGAGATGCCCCTCCACCAGCAATAATGCCTTCTTCGACTGCCGCTCGCGTCGCATTGAGAGCATCGTCAACTCGGTCTTTCTTCTCTTTGACCTCAATCTCCGTTGCTCCGCCAACTCGAATAACAGCAACACCGCCAGCGAGTTTAGCAAGACGCTCCTGAAGCTTCTCTCGGTCATAATCAGAAGACGTGTCTTCAATCTGTTGACGAATCTGAGCAACGCGGGCCTCGATATAGGCTTTCTCACCAATACCATCAACGATCGTCGTGTCGTCTTTATTTATGCTCACACGTTTGGCGCTACCTAGCATGTCCATAGAGACATTCTCTAGTTTGATGCCCAAGTCCTCTGAGATAACTTGACCACCTGTCAACACGGCAATGTCCTGAAGCATCGCTTTTCGGCGATCACCAAAGCCCGGCGCTTTTACCGCGGCGATCTTCAATCCACCTCGCAATTTGTTGACGACAAGAGTTGCCAAGGCTTCTCCATCAACGTCTTCGGCAATTACAAGAAGTGATTTCTGAGCTTGAACCACCGCTTCTAGAATAGGAAGCATAGGTTGCAGACTCGAGAGTTTGGACTCGTGTAACAAAATCAATGGATTTTCGAGTTCAGCAATCATCTTGTCAGCATTGGTGACGAAGTAGGGTGAGAGATACCCTCGGTCAAACTGCATGCCCTCCACGACATCAAGTTCAGTCTCTAAAGACTTGGCTTCTTCGACTGTAATAACGCCTTCATTACCAACTTTCGCCATGGCTTCAGCGATCATGTCGCCGACTTCTTTTTCGCCATTGGCCGAGATCGTTCCAACTTGAGCAATCTCTTCATTGGTTTTGACCTTCTTGGATTGGTTAGCCAGATTGTCAACAACAGCAACTGTTGCCTTGTCAATCCCGCGCTTCAAATCCATTGGGTTCATACCCGCTGCAACACGCTTCATTCCCTCGCGGACAATCGCGTGGGCTAGAACACTTGCCGTAGTCGTTCCATCGCCGGCGACATCGTTCGCTTTTGATGCAACTTCACGAAGCATCTGAGCGCCCATATTCTCAAACTTGTCATCAAGCTCGATTTCTTTTGCAACCGTGACACCGTCTTTTGTCGTGCGCGGCGCACCAAAAGACTTCTCGATAACCACATTACGACCTTTCGGGCCTAACGTGACCTTTACAGCATTCGCTAACGTCTCCACTCCTTGTAGGAGTTTCTCACGCGCTTCTGAACTGAACTTTACTTCTTTAGCTGCCATGTCTGATTAATCCTTCCTAATGGTAGAAAAAAGTGAAACAAAACTAAGACGACTTACTCAACAATTCCGAGTATGTCGCTTTCCTTCATGATCAAAAGTTCTTCTCCATCGAGAGTCACTTCTGAACCTGACCATTTACCAAACAAGATGTGGTCTCCGGCTTTGACATCCAGAGCGACACGGTTTCCATCATCACCGAGGACACCTGATCCCACGGCGACAACTTCACCTTCTTGCGGTTTTTCTTTTGCTGTGTCCGGAATGATAATCCCGCCAGCAGTTTTCTCTGATTCTTTGATCCGACGTACGAGTACGCGGTCATGGAGTGGACGAAGTCCCATTGCATTACCTCATAGTTTGTTACAAAGTTGAACTAAAATCAGTCGAACTCGCAAAGCACATTTTAGCACTCTAGCAAGTTGACTGCTAATCACGTTTTGCCAGATAAGAAGGCCTTAAATCTTCGTCAAGTCCCTAAACGTAATTTTTTTGAAATTTTTTTGACACAACTTGTGGAATTTGTCTGAAGCTCCCTAAAATAAGGCGCTCTAGATAGTAAAGTTTTTTTGATATTTTTTAGAGGTTGTAGCAAATTTGTCGAACCGGCCCGACAAAGACACCCATTTCGGTCGTTCTAGACAGGAAGACTTAGTTAATTTTTGGAGTTCAATTCATGAGAATCTTGTTCGTCCTCGCACTTTCTTGCGTAACTTTCGCCTGTTCCTCGGAAAAGGATGCCGAAAGGTCTTATGATCAGGGGTATGGAGACGGTTATGCCAGTGGTTACAACACTACGTGCCAGTTGCGAAAGACTTTAGTTTACGGATACTGGGACAATAAGGATTACAGCCGCGGATACAATGCTGGTCATGCCGATGGCACAAGGCAATGCAAGCAAGACAAACGAAATAATCATAGAAAGTAAGTCAAGCACACAGAATCGTATGGCTCTTTCAATCCTTGTATACCTCGTTCAAGTAAGCCGCGATTCTAACACCTGCCTGAGACAATCTTTGCCGGATTGTGTCTCGGTGCTTATAGGCATAGCCCCACGACAGGTTTTTTGAAATGTTTGGATAAATCGTGTCTCTAATTGCCACGCTTTCCGCGATCCACACATGGGGATCAGTCGTTGACCAGGACCTTACTTGTTCTCTGGAAATTCGAGCTACTAGCCAGGCTGTCCATTCGGTGTATGAAAGCTTTTCGTGGTCGATGAGACCTGTATCCCACAAAGCATGCATGTTTGTGGACTTACTAAACCACTTAACGCGAACATCATTTCCTCCACGGTCCTTTCCGTTGCCCGCGTGAAAAGGTTGATGCAGGTCTCCAATTATATGGATGGCAAATCTTAGAGCAAGTTTTTTATCGGACATTGAAGCATTCCGATCCTTCAATGTGTTCGTAAACTGAGTCAAAGCGGTAACTGCATCACCCTCGTCTGGTTTGTCAGCTGTTCGGTACGTTTGGTCTGCTGGAACAGTTACGTAATGCCAAGGTGAGGCTTGATATCGCCAGAAAGGATCAGGACTACTACGCATATAGTCCGCCCAAGTCGTCGCCTCTGCAAGACTTTCGTTACCTAGTAGGGTGCGAATCTCCTGCTTAGCCTTGCTTGAAAGATAGTTATTCGCTATTTCGCCAGTGACGCGATGTCCAATACTTCCCCAAGCAAATGCGTTTGGTGTCAGAATCAGTATGGTTACGAATATGAGTAAAGCACGTGTCATGGGAGTTTTCCTATACGTCTATCGCAAGACGCTATCACCGGCAAATATTCATTGGTATGCATAGGTATGCACCAACACATACCAAAAAACGCTTTAAAACATATAGCGCAAAAGTTTTTCTGTTTTGAATTGCCATATACAGTATACTATTGCATTCCCCTCCAGAATCGGAAGGGAGGAACAACTCACAAATAAGTTTGCTTATTATGAACCCTGTTGAGATTGAAGAGGCGGTTTCAGAACTTGCCGATCAAACTTTTGATCGGCAGGAGTTCGCATATTCTTTTTTCAAAGCGTTCGGCAACAAGAAAACTACGATAGATCGTGTCCGAAAAAACAAGTCATATCACTCTGAGATAATTTTCGGGGGGGGGGTAGACGGTAAGCCACAACGCTCTTATAGCGTTGTCTTACCGCAAAACATCCACATTGGCACCTGCGAAACGGGAAGAGTAGCGGAAACTCTTTCGTTCCTTCGAGATTCGCCGAAAACTAAGAAATTTAGAGCAAAATTCCTTCTAGCGACCGACGGAGAGGTATTAGAAGCGGAGGAGATCGTAACGGGGGACGTGCTTTCCTGCGAATGGAACAAACTTGACGACCAGTTCGGTTTCTTTCTACCGTTAGCAGGTATTACAACTGTTCAAGCATTAAAAGATAATCCCATTGACATCAAGGCGACTGCTCGTCTCAATCGCTTGTATGTAGAATTACTAAGAACCAATCCCGATTGGGATGGCAGTAATCCTGACCTGAACATGAACAGGTTTATGGCACAACTAATATTCTGTTTCTTTGCTGAGGACACGGGAATATTTTATGGAGACGACCTATTCACTATAACGGTTGAAGAACAAAGTTCAGCCGATAATGCACACGAAGTAATTAAAACTCTTTTTGAAGCAATGGCCACGCCAATCGAGGAAAGGACTGGCCCACTTACTGCGTCTTGGGTTAGTCGGTTTAGATTTGTCAATGGAGGACTATTCACTGACATCACTCGTGTTCCCACATTCTCTAGAATTGCACGTAGCTATCTGCTACATGCCGGAAAGTTAGACTGGAAGTCTATTAATCCTGACATTTTCGGATCAATGACCCAAGCCATTGCTGATTCTGAGGAGAGAGGACAGCTTGGACTTCATTATACGAGCATCCCAAATATTCTTAAAGTATTAAACCCTCTGTTCTTGGATGATCTTCGCGAGAAGTTAAAAGACTCTTGGGACAGCCCTCAGAAGCTACTAAACCTTCGTAGACAACTTGAAAGTATTAGAGTTTTTGACCCGGCTTGTGGATCCGGTAATTTCCTTGTAGTAGCGTACAAACAATTGCGAGAAATCGAAAATGACATAGTCGAACAGCGAATAAAAATATTAGGCGAAAATGCTCGCAGACGTGAGAATACTAGGAGTGTAATTTCAACAAACAACTTTTTTGGTATTGAAATAAAAGAGTTCGCCTGCGAAATTGCTAGATTGTCATTGCTGATCGCGGAGTATCAATGTGACGTTCTGTACTTAGGTCAACAGTTAGCTGCGGATGCCGTTTTACCACTCAGCGACAATCGTAATATTCACTCCGGAAATGCTCTACACTTCGACTGGGCTGAAGTCTGCCCCATTTCTAACGAAGACAATATTCAAACCTTTATCTGTGGTAACCCGCCCTACAAAGGAAGTCAAACACAAACCAAGACACAAAAACGCGATCTAGAAATAGCTTTTAGAGCGCACAGCATTTCAACTCGCCAACTCGACTACGTAGCTGGCTGGTTTATAAAAGCAGCAGAGTACCTTCAGAACGTCAACGCTTCATTTGCATTCGTCAGTACAAATTCCCTCTGTCAAGGAAGAATAGTTCCTATATTATGGCCTGTACTCTTTTCTCTAGGAGTAAAAATAGAATTTGCCCACACTTCGTTTAAATGGTCAAATCTAGCCTCGAGAAACGCAGGTGTGGTTGTTATAGTAATTGCACTAACTAAGGTTACAAAAAAACCAAGAATATACAGCATAGATCGGCATTGTGTCACAACTGTTCGTCGAGTTGATACAATTAACCCCTATTTAACATCTACTCCTTTATCTGCCATTCAAGGCAGATCAAATCCTGTTTCCATATTTCCTTCAATGTCATTTGGAAATATGCCGGTCGACGGAGGCCATTTTTTGTTGAGTGATTCCGAATATCGATCAATAAATGTTAGTAAGGAAAATAAATCTAAACTTTTTCGTCGCATTGTTGGTTCAGCTGAATTTATTCGTGGGACTCAACGATATTGTGTATGGGTAGAGGATCACAATCTCAACTTAGCATTAATGTCCAGAGAAATATCAGACAGAATTCATGAAGTTAATCTATTTCGTAAAAGCAGTGTCGACAAAAGCACAATCAATTTATCTGTAAAATCTCACCAGTTTCGAGAAATGCATTACGGAAAATCCCACTCCATCGTAATTCCAAGTGTCTCGTCCGAACACAGAGCTTATCTGCCAGTCGGATTAATTAACGATCGTACAACTATATCAAATGCTGCATTTGGAATTTACGACGCTCCAATATGGTGCCTTGCGGTAATTGCTTCTCGGATTCATTTAATTTGGATCGAAACAGTTTGTGGAAAACTCGGAACCGGTTTTAGGTATTCAAAAACACTTGGATGGAATACTTTTCCTTTTCCTCCTCTAATAAAAGATACCATGCTCACTCTTTCAAATTCTGCCATTGCAATTCTCCACGCACGGGAACAGTATTTTCCAGCTACAATTGCCGAAATGTACGATCCCAAAAGGCTTGACAAGGAATTTCCACTCGTTCGACAAGCGCACCAAGCTAATGACGACAAGATAGAACGCATTTATTCACCAATTCCGTTCAAGAACGATACCGAACGGCTCGAAAAGTTGTTTGAACTGTATTCCGAAATGACCGGCAAAGAACAAACCCTTTAGAAGAATCATTTGAAAGACTAAAATGACGCATATCAAAAATACGCCATCAATTGCTGTAACCTACGAGCAAACGGGACTTTCCAAGAAGGTCAATGAACTTGGTATGCGAACAATGCAGGCGAGAGCATACAAAAAGCGAACAGAACAATATCTGTTAATCAAATCTCCCCCCGCATCCGGTAAAAGCCGTGCATTGATGTTCATCGCCTTGGATAAAGTTCATAAACAAAACGTGAAACAGGCAATCATAGTAGTTCCGGAGCGTTCCATAGGAGCAAGTTTTTTTAATGAACCTCTTTCGAAATGGGGATTCTGGTCTGATTGGGTCGTTGAACCTCAGTGGGATTTGTGCAGTGTGCCTTCTATCGACAACGAGCAGGTAGCCAAATCTAAAGTCGAAACAGTAAAGAAGTTCCTTGATTCCCAAGAAACTGCATTGGTATGCACACATGCAACTTTTCGATTCGCTATAGAGAAATTTGGCATTGAAGCATTTGACGATAGGTTGATCGCTATCGATGAGTTTCATCACCTATCAACCGACAATGACAATGTACTCGGGAGGCAGTTTAAAGATTTCATTCAGCGCGACAAAATTCACATCGTCGCAATGACTGGCTCTTACTTCAGAGGAGATGCTGTTCCAGTACTTCTACCCGAAGACGAAGCAAAATTCACGACCGTCACCTATACGTACTATGAACAGTTAAACGGATACGATTATCTCAAGGCTCTCGATATTGGCTACAAGTTTTACTCCGGATCATATCTTGACAGCATAGAACAAGCATTAGATCCTGACCTAAAGACGATCGTTCACATTCCAAATGTTAATTCTCGAGAAAGCACCCGAAGAGGTAAATCCATAGAGGTCAGTGAAATCATTCATACTCTGGGAGAATGGATTCAAAAGGATAGAGATACCGGTTTCGATATAGTCAAGCGTCCCAATGGCAAGTTTCTAAGAGTCGCCGATCTAGTTGATGATGGGCCGGATCGCCATACTAAAGTGTTAACATCACTTCGTAACCCAAAGTACAAGAATGTCCGCGAACACGTCGATATTATAATTGCACTTGGAATGGCAAAAGAGGGGTTTGACTGGCTCTGGTGTGAGCATGCATTGACGATAGGATACCGGTCGAGTCTTACCGAAATAATCCAGATCATCGGAAGAGCAACTAGAGACGCTCCCGGCAAAGTGCGAGTAAAATTTACAAACTTAATAGCGGAACCTGACGCATCAGAAGAAAAAGTCATTGAAGCTGTCAACGACACCCTAAAAGCAATAGCGGCTAGTTTGCTGATGGAACAAGTGCTAGTTCCAAAATTAAGTTTTGTTCCGGTTGGTAGCGGTGCCAGAGAAGATTTTGACTACGGTGAAGCGGGCTATCAGAAAGATAAACCAAATGTCGGAGTCAACAAAGAAACTCGTGAAGTTCAAGTTGAAGTTAATGGTCTAATAAAACCGGAGTCCGACGAAGCCACAAGAATAATTGAAAGAGACCTGAATGAGATTTTCGTTACAATTGTACAAGACAAGGATGTAATCGAGAGAGGGATATTTGATGACAACATTCCAAATCAAGAGATAACGCAAATTTTAATCGGGAAAGCAATACGAAAGAAGTATCCTCACTTGTCTTCCGTAGATATTGAAGCAATTCGACAACGTGCTGTAGCAACTTTCAATTTTAATCAGCTGGCTAAAACCCGTAACACAACAGACAAAACTGACTCTGACAAATCGAAATCTAACACTTCTTTTATCGATAACATTCGAAAAATTGCAATTGATGTTCGTGACCTTGATATTGACCTGATCGACAGCATAAATCCATTTGGTAACGCTTACCAAATTATGGCAAAAACCATGAATGAAGATGTTCTCAGGCAGGTTACAGCAGTAATATCGGCAAAGCGGGTCAAGATGGACGAAGAAGAAGCAAAAGCTCTGGCAATCCGAGCAAAACAGTTCCTCGTTCAAAATGGCCGCTTACCTCAGATTACCGCCTCAGATCTATTTGAGAGAAGAATGGCTGAAGCTATAGAATATCTTAAACGTAAGGTAAAGGAAGAGCAAAATGACTAAACAAACTGCAAAAGAAATTCTAGACGACTTAGGTGTCGTAGTCACCGATACATCGAAAGCAAAGTACTCACCATGGCAACAAAGAGTGATTGCCGGGTTCGAAGACATCCAAAGATTCGTGGAGGAGAACAATCGCTTACCTAGCAAAGACGCGACAGATAACCTGTTTGAACCGATATACGCAATTCGCCTTGAACGAATAAAAAGCATCCCTGAGGCTTGTGAACTACTAGAACCTTTCGATTCCCAAAACTTGATTCTCCCACTGCGGACTAAAGGCGATGTTTCGAATGTAGACTCTGCATCTATATTGGAAGAACTTGGAATTGAACTTACTCAGGAAAACGATATTACTCGTCTCAGAAACGTGCGATCAACGGCTGAACGTAAGGCTGCCGATATGATCGCAAATAGAATTCAATGCGTCGACTTTGAAAAGTTTAAACAAGTTTTCGATGTGGTTCGACTAGAAATATCGAACAAAATTCGTAAGACAAGAAAGTTTCAGCTAAGATCAGAAATCGAAATCGGTCGTTTTTTTATTTTGAATGGGCAAATGGCATACGTTGCAGATAAAGGAGAAGAGTTTGTTCAAGACTACGGAGATCGTGACGCACGGCTCAGAGTAATATACGACAATGGAACCGAAAATAACGTTCTTATGCGATCACTACAAAGAGCATTGAACAGAGACAAAAACGCAAGACGAGTGACCGAACCTATAACTAGCCCGCTCTTGACTAATGATCAACAAGAGATCGCGCAAAATACAGGAAAAATCTATGTGCTCAGAAGTAACTCGGATATTGAAAAAATTGCGAATAACCGAGAACTCATCCACAAAATTGGTGTCACTAAAGGAGACGTAAATACGCGAACTGCCGACGCAAAAAAGCAAACAACGTACTTGATGGCTGACGTTGAATTAGTTAAAGTTTATGAATTTGAGGGAATTAACACAACTAAACTCGAACAAAAGATCCACAAGTTTCTAAGGAGTGCGCAACTAGATCTTACAATTACAGTAAATGGAAAAAGTTTTCATCCCGAGGAATGGTTTCTGGTGCCTTTAGAGGTTATAGATGAAGTTGTAGAAGCAATTCTCGATCACTCTATAACTAAGCTCAAATATGATAAGAACACTTTTTCTATTGTAAAACGATAACCTAATAAAGTATCGTAACATTCCTACTCGAGTTAATCTATAATTCTAGAGGTTTTTCCTAGGTCATTCTCCGGTTGCAGTGGGTCACCACCGAATCTGTTATCTCCAACGGTTCCTCTAAAGAAGAACCAGACAAATAATATAAATATTCCAATGATCGTAAATGGTAGTAAAACCCACCATCCCGTTGCGTCCATATCATGTAGGCGTCGGATTGACAGAGAAATACTTGCAATGGCATAGAATAAAGAAAACGGTAACAGTATCAGTGTGCCGAGTTCATTTGGTACATAAATGTAAAGTCCCACACTCTTGGGCGCGAAATGATATACTACCATTATACAGCAATTCCATCTGGAGGAAACAGTTATGGGACAGGTATTACACACTAACGCAGTCACTACACATGCGATCAGAAAAGAGATCCAAGAGGCCCCCTCGTCGATCTCAAATCGCGCATTAGCGAGGTGCTACGGATTAAATTACCGCACGGTTAAGAGATGGCGCGAGCGAGAGTCGGTCGAAGACCGACGGTCGGGTCCACAAGACCCGCGGCCAAAGAGTTTGAGTAAAGCAGAGGAAGCCGCATGTGTTTATTTCCGGACGACAACGAGGTTGTCGTTGGATGACTGTTTGTATTCTCTGCAAGACTCAATTCCCCATTTAAAGCGATCGAACCTCCATCGTGTATTTCAGAATCACGGGATATCAACACTTCCAAAAGAAGAAAATAAAACTCCCGAGACGAAGAAGTTCAAAGAGTATCCGATCGGTTACTTCCATGTCGACATAGCCCAAGTCAACACCGAAGAAGGTCGGCTCTATATGTTCGTAGCCATCGACCGCACATCGAAATATGCCTACGTTGAACTGCACGACAAATCGACGCGAAAAGTCGCAGTTCAGTTTATCGAAACCTTGGTTGAAAAAGTGCCTTACACTATCCATACGATCTTGACTGACAATGGCAGTCAGTTCACTAATTCGAGAAACCCTAAAGTCTCGGTGAAAGAAAACGAATCACCCGATCATAAAATCAATAAGGATGTCAAATGCAACGCATTTGACGCTGTTTGCTCAGAGAATAATATCGAACATAAGTTGACACTTCCCTATCATCCCTGGACGAACGGACAAGTGGAACGAATGAATAGAACCATCAAAGAAGCTACTGTGAAAAAGTATCACTATGAGACACATGACAAACTGAAGGAACACATCCAGAGTTTTATTGATGCCTATAATTTTGCTAAAAGGTTAAAGGCTCACAAAGGTTTAACTATCTTCGACTTTATCAACAAATGTTGGAAAGAGGAACCAGAAAGATTTATTAAAAATCCCGCGTCCATGTTTGCGGGACTATACACATAAACACTCATAAAATACTCGAGTAAGCGCAATGGAATTCCAATAGAGAGAATGGGCCACCAATACTCCGATCTTGAACTTCTACTTCGAAAGTCATTCCATCGCTGAAAGAAACTTACCGTAGCATCTACAATGTTCATAATTCATAATCCTGTAAAATGGGGAACATTAAACTAAATTTATCTGATTTGAAGACCCAAACTAAGACATACCTATCTTACAAACCAAAGTCATTTACTACGTATGATACTCATATTTGGCATAAACATCAATCATAAAATCTCTGTATCCACGAAGTTTACTTTCTCAAACTGTCAACCCATACAGAACCTGAGCTTCTGATTCGATTGCATCTCTGTTGCGAGTTATCCCGGAAATCCGACCATTTATCTCAGCTAAAGCAGTTTCTGCAAAGAATTTTGCTATTACGATACTCTTGTCTCGCCCATTTTTTCGATCTTCCAATGCACCGAGCGTCAAGTAGTGGCCTCCAACAATATCTCCAGCAATCTCCAAATACGCTGTCGCGCTTGACAGTCCAAGCTCTAAGTCATTCTCCATTTTATCTCTCATCCAATCCGTCGCCACCTCGAAACCCTTCAAAGCCTCCTCCAATCGCTCAGCAATCTCAACAAAACTAGACTCATTAGTTGAACGAGCCGAGTGAGCAGTCTCCATTATGTCATTAATCATATCACGTACGGCAGCCCCTCCCATCATCGAAAGTTTACGTTTCGCTAAATCAATCGCCTGAATTCCATTTGTTCCCTCGTAAATAGGTGCAATTCGGGCATCACGGTAAAGCTGCGAAGCCAATGTACCATCCATAAACCCGAGACCTCCATGAACTTGAACACCAGTATTTGCGACCTCCACTCCTATGTCAGTTGACCAAGCCTTTGCAATAGGAGTTAAGAACTCTTCTCGTAGTTTCGCCTTTTCGCGTTCTTCTAATGTTGAACCCATAATTGCTTTATCGGCCGCTATTCCACACGCATAACAAATCGCCCGCGCAGCCGTCACTTTCGCCCGCATTGAGGTAAGCATTCTTCTTACGTCTGAGTGATAAATTATTGGAACAGTACCCTTCACTCCAGCTGCCCTGCCTTGCTTTCGTTCAAAAGCATGCTTTGAAGCCATTTGTAAAGCTGCTTCACCAACAGCAACCCCTTCCATTCCAACATTCAATCTCGCCGAGTTCATCATGGTAAACATGGCTGACATGCCTTTGTTTGGTTCTCCTATCAACCATGCCGTCGCTTCATCATACTCCATTGTACATGTCGGTGAGCCATGTATGCCGAGTTTCGACTCAATGGAAATACACCTTACGCTGTTTGCATCCCCCAAATTGCCATCCGTGTTCACCAACTTCTTCGGACATAGGAATAACGAAACGCCGCGTGATCCCTCAGGTGCGTCGGGTAACCGCGCCAAGACTAAATGAATAATGTTTTCTGTTAGATCATGCTCCCCCCAAGTGATGTAAATTTTTTGTCCAGATATGGCATAACTACCATCTGCATTAGGTTTCGCCTTTGTTTTTAATGCTCCTACATCGGAGCCCGCTTCAGGTTCGGTGAGATTCATTGTCCCCGTCCACTCTCCAGACACAAGCTTCGGAAGATATAAGTCCTTTTGTTCTGAAGTCCCGTGAGCAATTAAAGCCTCTATTGCTCCAAAAGTCAGCATCGGACATAAGGCAAAAGCCATATTTGCGCCGTGGAACATTTCCATAACTGCCAGCGCAAGAGCCCGAGGTAATCCCTGGCCACCATACTCCACCGGTGCGGCTAAACCCATCCAGCCACCTTCTAAGAAAGAACTGTAAGCCTCCTTGAATCCCTTTGGAGCGCTTACACCCGATACATTCCAACTAGCTCCTTCTTGATCACCGGGCTGATTAATCGGTGAAAGCACAGTACTCGCTAACTTACCGGCTTCGTCAAGAATTGGCTCAACCAGCTCAAGATCAAAATCATCAAATGCCTCAGAACTCGCGAACTCTTTAAGTCCTGCGATTTCGTTGAGCACAAACTTTATATCCTGTACAGGTGCTTCGTAAGACATTAAAATCTCCCTGATTCAAAACTTTTTGCTATATTATAGCTATAGATGAGTTTTGACACTATTTTATGTTGCTCTAAGTCAAAATCTGAAGGTTAAGCCAATGCGTCTTCTTCTTTCCGTAATAGCTCTGTTTGCCTTTTCTTGGCATTCCTCTGTAGCTCAACCCGTGCAAGGAGTTCCAACAGACTCTTATACACTTGAAAAAACTCACGCTTATCTAATTTTCTCTGTCAAGCATGCCGGACTATCAGACTACATAGTCAATTTTACCGATGTCGACGTTAATTTGGATTTTAACGCTCAATCTCCGGAACTATCGGAAGTTCACGCTATCATAAACCTAACTGCACTTAACACCAACTTGCCTGATCCCACCAAGAAAGTCGATTGGGAGAACGAATTGTTGTACGATTCTAAGTATTTCAATGCTCGCGAATACAAAGAAATTCGCTTTAAGTCCACTTCGGTAAAACGAACAGGAGAGCGTACTGGAGTTGTAACGGGAGACTTACATTTCCTTGGGAGCAAAAAATCTATGCAGTTGGACGTAGAATTCAATGGTTCAGGCAAATCACGCAGATTCGGAGACAGAACCCTCATTGGTTTCAATGCAAGAGGAACTATCAAACGGTCTGATTTCGGGATGACCGTTTTGATCCCGTTCATTAGCGATGAAGTGGGAATCGAGTTTAGCGGTGAACTTGTTCAAGTCCAATAGGAGAGTAATGACCATGATAAAACATACATCAATAGCAGTCGCTTTAGTCTCGCTAATTGTAGCTTGTGGGGAAATGTCGGACGGGCAAAAACCTGTCGTAGAGCATAAAATGGCCCCTGATGTTGGGCTTGCAGAGGTTTTAAAAGACGTTGCTTCTGCAACGTACTTGCTTGACAAGAATCACGCATTCCTAACGTTCAAAGTTACACATGCGAATGGCCTGTCTAACTATCGAATGAACTTCTCCAAATTCGACGCGACTTTAGAGTTCAACGCTAAGAAACCGGAAGCTTCAACAATTACAGTAAGTATTGATCCGACTAGCGTTGTCACAAACTACCCTGGAGACTATAAAGTAGGGCACCCCAACTCAAGTTTTGAAACTTGGGACGAAGACGTTATTCGAAACGAACGATGGTTAAACTCCGATAAATTCCCGAAAATTTCCTTTGTCTCGACCTCAGCTGTCCATAACGGCAACAGTACAGGTAAAGTCACCGGAGACCTAACACTTATAGGAGTGACGGCTCCAGTAACTCTCGATGTCACATTTAATGGGGCAACAAACTTTCAATGGCTAGGCGAACGAGATGTCTTAGGTTTCAATGCTGTAACAGTATTCAAACGATCAGAATTTGGGATGGGAGCATTTGTTCCTTATATTGGAGATGAAGTAACCGTGGAATTCACTGGCGAGTTCGTACAGGATGAATAATCCGAAACTCCAACACAAAGAATCTCAGCGATATGCGCTGTTTGCGATACTGTTACACTGGATTACCGTAGCATCACTAGTGTTAATTGCCGCTATCGGCTGGTACATGAGCCAACTTCCCGACGGCGCACCCGGACAGGAATCCCTCTATCAACTTCATAAATCCTTAGGCATAACTGTCTTGTTTCTGACAATTGCTCGAATTGTTTGGAGATTGATGAACCCACCTCCTCCTTTGCCAAGTGATCTTTCTCGGGTAGAAAAGTTTTTAGCGTCCTTTGTACACGCGGGCTTTTATGTACTTCTATTCGTTATCCCATTGTCTGGTTGGGTTTATGTCTCTACAGCTACTGATTTTCAAGTGCCAACTGTATTGTATGGCATCATTAGCTGGCCTCATCTCCCCCTAATCAACAATTCTAACGTCGATTCTATTAATACCATTGCAGAATCGGCTCATTCCGCTTTAGTCTGGGCAACTGTAGCCTTATTAATCTTACACGTAGCCGGAGCAGTGAAGCACCAATTCTCAGGCGAAGAAGGTGTCCTCCACAGAATGTTGATCGCTCGAAAATTCCCAATTTCCCTTCGGAACGTAGCAATCGCGATTGTCTTACCTTTTTTTATTTTTGTTTCAATCACGCTCTGCTCAAATCACTTGACCCGCACTGGTGATGCATTACAAGAACCTGCTTTGCCCAATACCGGTAACTATGTCATAGACTATGACAATTCAGAGATACGGTTTTCAGGAGTTCACGACGGTAACAACTTTTCAGGAATCTTCGAAAACTGGTCAGCGAATATAAATTTTCATATGTTTGAACCCGATCAATCCCACGTTACCGTTAACCTTCAAAGTGCATCCGTAAAAACGGGTTCACGTCTGTACGATGAGGCTCTTACTTCCTCCGAATGGTTCGACTCGGCAAATTACCCGACAATCATGGTCACTGTAGACGAATTTTCAGACTTCGCAGGCCATTTTTTCTCTCAAGCAACACTAACAATCAAAGACCGTCAAGTCACTGTTCCTTTTGACTTTGAACTGTCGCAGATTGTCGAAAAAACACAAATGGAAGGTCAAGCAATCCTCAGCCGAGAGTCTTTAGATCTTGGTCAAGTCAGCGACCCCGATAATGAATGGGTTAGCGATCAGATAATCGTAGATGTAAAAGTGTTAGCGACTCAAAAAGAGTGAATCGAAAAAATACATCCCTTTATCATGTCAGAAGTAACTGCTAAAGTTTCAGAATTTAGTCGCTATCAAGCAGCTAAGATACTTCAAAAAGGAGGCCTCGTCGGAATACCGACAGAAACTGTATACGGACTTGGAGGTGACGCAACAGATAGTTACGCCGTAGCAAAAATCTATGACGTGAAAGGGCGACCCTCTTTCAACCCGCTTATTTCTCATGTGAGCGACCTAAACGCCGCAATTTTACAAGGCGATTTTAATACAACTGCACTCTCGCTGGCTGAAAACTTTTGGCCTGGATCGCTGACTATCGTGGTTCCTTTTAAACCAAATGGAACTGTTTGTGAATTAGCTAGGGCTGGATTGAATACGATAGCAATTCGAGTACCCGAGAATCAATTTACTTTAAGCTTATTACGAGAATTTGGAAGACCAATCGTTGCACCGTCTGCAAATATTTCTGGAAGACTTAGTCCCACTTGTGCTGATCATGTTCTTAAAGATTTAGGCGATAGAATCGAATTAATAATCGATGATGGCCCCTGTTCAAAGGGTATTGAATCTACAGTTGTTGATTGCACACAAGAAAAAGCTAGATTGTTGAGATTGGGGGCTATTCCGTATGAGGAAATAGAAAGTCATCTTGGTAACATAGAACTTGCCAACTTCGAGGTAAGAGTCCCTTCTTCCCCAGGACAATTACTCAAACATTATGCACCAAGTGCTACACTGAGATTAAACGTACTTAATTCTAAACCCAATGAAGCTCTTCTCGGGTTTGGAGAAACAAAGAATGCTACGCTGAACCTTTCACCTACAGGCAATTTAACTGAAGCAGCATCCAATTTGTTCGCAATGCTTCGAAATTTAGATGAGACCTTTGACTCAATTGCTGTCGTTCCGATTCCGTACGAAGGACTTGGTTCAGCAATCAATGACCGTTTACAGAGAGCTACCAGTTAAATTTCTGAACAACACGGGTTATTATTGTTGCTTTACTCTTTAACGAGATTAGCCGCGCTTGCGTATAATAAATTCGACGAATCTCAAAAAGTAAACGATTATATCTATTCCAGCCAATGTAATTGCGAACCCAGATTTAATAAAAGTATATAATAACATCGGAATACAAAAAACGAATCCTATCCATTGTAGAAGTGTTGCTGAACCGCTTATTACTGTCACGCAATACCAACCGAGAACGAACGTAATCGATCCAAAAATAGCAAATTTAAAAAGCGAAACTGCTAACGTTTCCAGAGTAGTTTCTTCTCCTTCTTCTTCGAAATCCCCCATTTTATTTTTCCTCAAATAAAGATTGGAAACACTGACAAACTGAAACAATCTTTACGCAACAAATGACAGTCAAATGAGGCTATAAAGAGTACAAACCCTCGGGTTTATTCAACTGTCCATCCACTGCGAGTAGGTCGTGCGTCTAACGTCAGAGTATCAGAATCCTCTGTTTTGCGGACAGGGTTTGTTCGCCTACGATTGCTCAAACGCAACAGAATGGCGACAATCCCCATCATCAACCCAATAGCCGCGGCTCCGAAAGCCACTACGCCTGCAGTTACAACTAGCACGGCGGCCAAGATTACCGTTATAATTTTTTGGAAGATACTTTTTATCATCCCAAAAAGTGCCGCGAATAGATTGAACCGCGACGATTCTATTTGTTCAACTGGCATGCGATTCTCCTAGATTTATCTATTTGGGATGCATTCTTAATATGTCAACCATGCAAGGCTAAAAAATTTTGAGATTCCTGATATAGCATATGTCTGGCTGAGTCATTGCCCTGATTCATAGTTCAGTATAGGCGCTAACCATTTTTCGGCTACTTCCTTAGTCCAGCCCTTTCGTGACGCATAATCCTCTACTTGGTCTCTCTCTATCTTGCCGACCGAAAAATAGTGCGATCGTCCGTGAGCGAAGTAAAGGCCCGACACGCTAGAAGCAGGAAACATAGCATAATTTGACGTTAATGATACACTGATTCGCTGTTCGACTTCAAGCAGCTCAAAGATGGTCTTTTTCTCGGTATGATCGGGTTGACAAGGGTAACCGGGCGCTGGCCTAATTCCGGCATACTTTTCGCGTATGAGATCATCATTGGTAAGGTTTTCAAGCGGGGCGTATCCCCAAAGCTTTGTACGAACTCGGTGGTGTGTATACTCTGCCAAAGCCTCCGCAAAACGATCGCCTAGTGCTTTAACCATTATTGCTCGATAGTCGTCACCGTCTGCCTTGAACGTCTCGGCAATCTCATCAGGCTTATGACCAGCAGTCACGCAGAAAGCACCAATATTGTCTCGTTCAGGCGCTATAAAGTCCGCTAGAGCGACATTTGGCTTGCCGTTCGATTTATCGATCTGCTGGCGAAGCGTAAACAACTTGTGGGTATTTCCAACCACTATGTCATCGCCGTCTCGGTGGGCCTCCCAGAACCCGGTTACGGCTTGGAGAGAGAACCAAGATTCGTTTAATATTTGTTCAAGCATCTCTTGGGTATCTTGCCACAATGTTCGGGCTGCTTCCCCTACAACATCATCATTCAGAATTGCTGGGTAACGACCCGCTATATCCCAGCTCGCGAAGTACGGAGTCCAGTCAATAAATTTTGCAACTTCCGTGAGTTCAATGTGTTCAAGTTGATGAATCCCCAATGATTTAGGTCGAACTGCATCCGGTGTCTTTACTGGATCCGCCCGCTCACGGGCAACTTCTATTGGCAATCTCTTAACTACAGATCCTCCTGATCTTGATTCTCGCATTCTATGAAACTTGAGCTTGCTCTCTTCCCAGACTTTCTTTTTTTGCACGTCGTCTAGCATTGCACTAACGACGCCTACCGATCTGGAAGCGTCAGAGACATGTAGAACGGGAGCATTTGAATAAGCAGGTTCGATCTTAACAGCTGTATGAGCTGGAGACGTTGTCGCTCCCCCAATCAGTAAAGGCGTGTCCATATTTCTTTTTTGCATTTCGCGAGCCACGTAAATCATTTCATCGAGGCTAGGTGTTATCAATCCACTTAATCCAATTACGTTACAATTATGTTCTAGCGCCGTATCAAGAATTTGGTCAGCAGGAACCATTACTCCTAAATCAATTATTTCATACCCATTGCAAGCCAGCACGACACCGACAATATTTTTTCCAATATCGTGAACATCCCCTTTGACGGTAGCGAGAAGAATTTTTCCTTTTGACGAAAAACCTTTTTCATCTCCTGCTTTCTCTGCTTCAATATAGGGTTCTAGGTAATTGACAGCGGCTTTCATTACTCTCGCTGACTTAACAACTTGAGGCAGGAACATCTTTCCTTCACCAAATAGATCTCCTACTACATTCATTCCATCTAGCAAGGGGCCTTCAATAACGTCTAGCGGACGGTCAACTTTTAGGCGCGCTTCTTCCGCATCCTCTTCGATATTATCGGCGATTCCGTGGAGCAATGCGTACTCTAGCCTTTTTTCAACGGACTCTTTTCGCCACGATAAATCCTTTTTCGACTCTTTGGTTGAGGTCGACTTAACTTTCGAGGCTAGCTCAAGCAATCTCGATGTGCCATCAGAACGACGATTTAGAATTACATCTTCAACGCATTCGCGAAGCTCTTTGTCAATTTGGTCATATATATCTAGCTGTCCCGCATTCACTATCGCCATATCTAAACCGGCACGAATTGCATGATACAGAAAAACTGAATGCATCGCTCGCCGGACGGTTTCATTTCCCCGAAACGAAAAACTTACATTAGAAAGGCCTCCACTTATATACGACCCCGGACAAACAATTTTTATTTTCCGAGTTGCCTCCATAAATTCAACACCATAATTGTCGTGTTCAGCCATTCCCGTCGCAACAGCAAATATATTTGGATCAAAAATAATCTCCTCAGCAGAAAAATTGAGTTTCTTAGTAAGTAATTTGTAGGCCCTTTGGGAAATTTCCACACGGCGTGTAGCAGATTCTGCCTGGCCTTCCTCGTCAAACGCCATTACTACAACGGCTGCACCATAAGAAGACGCTAATTTTGCTTGTTCTAGAAATATCCCCTCACCTTCTTTAAGACTAATCGAATTAACTATCGGTTTTCCTTGCACACATTGAAGTCCTGCTTCAATGACCTCCCATTTAGACGAGTCAATCATTATCGGGATGCGAGCAATATCAGGTTCAGCTGCAATCAAATTGAGGAACGTCCGCATTGCAACGACACCATCTAGCATGCCGTCGTCCATATTCACATCTAAGATCTGCGCTCCATTACGAACCTGATCTCTTGCGACCTCAACGGCCTCGTCGAAATTTCCGTTCGTGATCAGCCTTCTAAACCGCGCTGAACCAGTAACATTCGTCCGCTCGCCGATGTTTATAAAACGGCTTGAAACATCGCCTGTCATTTATGTTCTCTATGTAAGTACTCTAATTACTCGAAACATCAAGCCGCTAAGTTTAATGGTTCTAACCCAGATAATTTAAGGCCAGAATTCTTCGCTGAAATTACTCGCGCCGATTTGGTCGCTGTTTGTTCCCTAATGGCTCTTATATGCTCCGGGGTCGTTCCACAACAACCTCCGACAATATTCACCAGACCGTCATTTGCCCATTCGGACAAATGTTTTGCAGTCTCCATTGGCGTTTCAACATATTCTCCAAACTCATCAGGCAAACCAGCGTTTGGATACGCAATAACTCTTGTATCAACGATACGAGAAAGTGTTTCAATATGTTGTCTCATTAAGTTTGCCCCGAGAGCGCAGTTTAATCCAATGGCCCACGGACGCACATGTCTAACTGAATACCAGAACGCCTCTGGAGTTTGGCCGGATAGCGTTCGACCAGAAGCATCTGTAATCGTGCCAGATATAATCACAGGAAGATAGATTCCTGTTTCCTCTCTTAAATCAAAGATCGCCTTAATTGCGGCTTTTGCATTGAGCGTATCAAAAACCGTCTCAATCAAAAAGAAATCCAAAAAAGGTTGCATGGCTTTCGCTTGAACGAAATACGCTTTACGCATTTCATCGAAACTTATGTCTCGATATCCGGGATCACTAACTTTCGGAGATATTGACAGTGTTTTATTCGTTGGACCTAGAGCACCCAGTACACCTATTTTTCGATCAGAACCTTTTTCAATTTCGTCCGCTGCTTCACGAGCAATCCTTGCGCCGGCTTCACTTATTATGCCAGCAACGTCTTGTAAGTCATAATCCTCCAGGGCCACCGAGGTGGCGGAGAAAGTATTAGTCTCAATAAAATCAGCCCCAGCTTCAATATAGTTTTTGTGAATTCTATGAATAACCTCGGGTTGCGTGAGATTAAGTAAATCATTGCATCCTTTTAATAATTTATCAGACTTCTCAAACTCCAACCCGCGAAAATCATCTTCCTCAAAATTGAAATTTTGAATTTGAGTCCCCATTGCTCCATCTAAAATTAAAACTCGCTGACGCGCTATAGATTCGAAGGCTTTTATTCTGCGTAATTGTTCCATTATTGGTTCTCCTTAATTCACGCTATGAGTCCAAGTTTATTGCACGTTGCCAAGGCAGTTTGCGCCCTATTCAAGGTATAGAAATGAAATTCTTTGACGCCCTTGTCGCGTAGTTCCAACGCCACTTTGGCTGCTATTTGTGCGGCAGCCTGTACTCGTGCAGATGTGTCGTTTTCCAATCCCTCATAAGAATTGACCACCCAGGTCGGAATTTTTGCTCCGACCATTGATGCCATTCTCTTTAGAGCATCTATATTTGACTGTAACATTATTCCCGGAACAATGGGCATACAAACCCCCTTGTCTTGGGCTTTGTCTAATAACCTAAAGTAATCGTCAGGATCGTAGAAAAACTGAGTAATCGCTCGATCGGCTCCGGCATCTTGCTTAGCTTTTAGAATCTCCATGTCTGATGCCCACCCTTTACTTTCGGGATGGGGTTCGGGATAAGCTGAGACAGAGATTTCAAAACACTTTCCTAAATCTGGCCGGTGCGCTCGAATCCCTTCAATTAGTTCTATCGAATTTTGATATCCGGCTGGGTGGGGTTCAAATTCTCTCTCTATACCTGCTGGCGAATCCCCTCTAAGCGCAACAATATGTCCGACACCGGCTTGCCAATATTGTTCGATTACGGATTTAACTTCAGTTTTCGAAGCCCCTACGCAAGTGACATGGGCTGCAGGCGCTAACTTAGTCTCCTTAACGATGCGACTCACTGTCCTCAGTGTCCTTTCGCGTGTCGTACCCCCCGCACCGTAAGTTACAGACACAAATCTTGGATTTGCAGGCTTCAACAGAGTAAGACAGTCCCAAAGCCGTGACTCCGATTGCTCGGAATTCGGCGGAAAAAATTCGAACGAAACATCCACTTTATTCATGCGACTTTACTCTGCACTTGAGTTTCAACCTTCTCGGCTGCAAACACCTGAATTTTTGGCTTCTGAACTGTATCCGACGTTGGGGCAAGCTCGCGATGTAGAACAGGTCGCAAACTGAACTGTCGTGACCACTGCGATAGTAGAGATTGGGGCAAGCCAAGATGTCTATGAGAATGGTGGTCGCGCAAAAATTCTAAATTGTGAGGTGAAAAATCAACTATTAGTAATCTTCCATTGGGCCGTAGCACACGGCTCGCCTCGGCAATCACTTTCTCCGGCATCGTTACGTAGTGTAGGACTTGGTGGACAATAACCAAATCAGCACAATCGTCGGAGAAGGGCAATGCTGTCGCATCTCCTTGCCGAACCTTCGCATTGTCAATCTGATCGCGAGTAAGATTTACTCTCGCGACCATCAACATTTCGTGATTACAATCAACACCCTCGATATGGGTTGCTCGCTTTGAGAACAAAGTGAGCATCTGACCAATTCCCGTTCCTATATCAATGACATTAGATAGAGGTCTCGATCCTGCGGCCTCCAGCAAAACTGATTCGAGTTCAGAATCAAAATAATTGAGCTCGCCCGTTTGATTCCAGTCATCTGTCAATTGTTGAAAATACGGATCGACTGACTTCGCTCTTGCTGTCCTTACATACTCAAGGCGAGACTGATCTCGCGCAAGTTCATTTTGCTCAACAGTACAGATGGAAAAAATTGAATTAAGCAAACTAGCAATCCCTGGATTGCTCGTTGCTGCACGATAGAATACGAATGCTCCTTCCGGAAGTCGTTCAACTAAACCGCACTGTGTAAGAGTTTTAAGGTGTTGCGATATACTTGGTTGGCTCTGACACAATATCTCTACAAGTTCCCCGACAGACAGATCACTCTGCCTTAAAACGGAGATCATGCGCAACCTTGTGGGTTCGCCCAAGGCTCGCAATTGTTCGACTCGTATGTTGAAATTTGCGTTCATAATGACATATAAGCATATAGTTATATGCTTTGTCAAGAACACTTTAGGGGTTTCAAGCAAATTTGCCAAAAATTTTCATGGATTTCACAGATTTTGCGGTACAAGGGCATGAACAGTTTCAAAGGATTATTAATGCGGACACTCTGTGTCTTTATCGTAGCTCTTACACTTCTCGCAGGGTGTGCAACTGTTCCCGAGGGGGCGGTTGAACCCGGTGATATATACGATCCGCATGAGAAGTGGAATCGAAAAGTATTTGCATTCAACGAACGTGTTGATAAAGCGATTCTTGAACCTATGGCGAGAACCTATCGCAATTCCACACCGAAACCCGTTCGCGAAGGTCTTACGAACGTATTGAACAATCTGTACACTCCCGTGATCTTTGTCAACGATGTTGTTCAGCTTCGCCCTGCCCGGGCGGCAAAGAGTGTGTTTAGGTTTAGTATAAATACAACTGTCGGACTTCTAGGGATTGTTGATGTCGCCTATGTTCTTGGGTTACCATATCACGAGGAAGATTTCGGACAAACACTAGCGATGTGGGGTGTCGGATGTGGCGTTTATATTATGTGGCCTGTCGTTGGACCAAGCTGCACTAGAGATACCTTCGGCGCTTTCCTCGATGATCTTGTAGACCCGGCAAACTGGGTCAGATATGAGACGACCTCAAAGAAAACGATTTTTGCCACTACAAGAGTTTCACTGAATACAACTGTTACCCGCGAGGAATATCTTGAAGTTGTAGACCAAATCCGTAAGCAACCCGACCCTTATGTTGCGGCAAGACGAGCTTGGTTAGCAGCTCGTAACACTGATATTTACGACAAACCAAAAGATCCCGAAGAGGAATACGACGATCTACCAGACTTCGACGACTTCTAGCCGAAAATCTCGTAAAATCAGTCTGACAAAACAACAAAATCTTACTATTTTTGAACACCGTTAATTAAAGAATGGGCGATTTCTGCCGGCTATCTTGTAGGCAGTTTAGTTTGTGTCTTAGTCTTCGATTTGATTCAAAATTGATGCGCCCAAACAAAAAAGTTTTGGACAAAACACTCAACTAGTGGTATTAAGTCCCCAAGTCGAGAAATTTCGGCGGCGATTCCGAGAGGAGTTGCCGCTTTATTTTTGACTGTCAATCAAGACAATCCATTCCCGGATCAAACACCTTTGATAACCCAATCTGAACAGGAAAAAGCTGTCCTTGCCTTGGCACGTCCAGTTGCCAAGCAATTAGGGCTGTCAGTTGTCCGCGTAAGATTGAATCTTTCTAAACGTTCTAACTTGCAAATCATGATCGAACAAGACAACGGCGAAAATATAGACGTTGAGGACTGTGCAAACTTTTCTCGACGTCTAGGTCCTGTGTTAGATAATGCCAACTGTATCAACGGCGCCTATGCCTTGGAAATATCGACCCCAGGCATTGATAGACCTCTGACGAGAGAAGGTGACTTTAACAATTGGAAGGGGCATTTGGCGAAAGTTGAACTTGCCATACCCATAAATGGTCAAAAACGGTATCGAGGAATTATATCCGGTGTATTTGATGACGGCGTTCATTTTGAACTGGATGACGAAACAGAACTTGTTGCCAAAGTTCAAGAAATGACAAAGGCATCTTTAATCTTAACAGATGCTCTGATCGACCAGACTCAGAGCACCCACCAACCCCAAGAAAAAGATACGACGGGAGCAAAAAACATGGCTAGCATTCGCAAAGAAGCTGAGTCTCTCAGCTTCAACCCAATTGGGGGACTCTAATGACCGCAATTGGTGTAGCAGCAAATAAGCAAGAATTCCTTCAGATCGCCAAACAACTTGCTGAAGAGCGATCGATAGACCGAGAAATCGTTCTCGACGCTGTGCAACAAGCAATCGAAAAGGTTGCGAAGGAAAAATACGGTCACTCCAACGATATTCGAGCAAAGATCGATCCGGCGACCGGGCAACAAGATCTTTGGCGCGTTCAAACTGTCGTTGAGGATGATGAAGAAATTGAAGAGGAAGCGAGAGTTATTCGTCTGACGGATGCTAAAGGATACGATAAAACGTTAAAAGTTGGCGATGAGATTAAGGAAGATCTCCCTCCTTTTGAACCTGAATACGACGGCGCGTACAAGTTTAGGCAAGTGCTACGACAAATGGTGAATGAAGCTGAACGCGAGCGGCAATACGAGGAGTTTAAGGGACGGGTCGGAGAGATAATAAATGGAATCGTAAAAAGCATTGAATACGGCAACGTAATAGTTGATTTGGGCCGTGCAGACGGACACATCCGAAGAAATGATGGAATACCAAGAGAGAATTTCCAACCTGGCGACCGAATTCAAGCGTATTTGTATAAGGTTAGCCGAGAAGTAAAAGGCCCGCAAATATTCCTATCGAGAGCGACTCCCGACTACATGGTTAAACTTTTCTCACAGGAAGTTCCAGAAGTTTACGACAACATAATTGAAATTAAGGCGTGTGCCCGGGATCCCGGGAGTCGCGCTAAAATTGGGGTCATATCCCACGATACTTCAATTGATCCGGTCGGTGCCTGTGTAGGAATGCGCGGGGCTCGTGTCCAAGCGGTTGTCGGAGAACTATTCGGTGAGAAAATCGATATAATTCCTTGGAGTACTGACCACGCTGAATTCATTGTGAATGCTCTGCAACCGGCTGAAGTTACCAAAGTCATATTTGACGAAGATGATATGCGAGTGGAGGTCGTTGTCGCTGACGACCAATTTCCGTTGGCCATAGGACGGCGAGGTCAAAACGTACGATTGGCGACACAACTCACTGGCTGGCAAATTGATTTGATTACTCAGTCAGAATACTCTGATCGCTATCAACGAGAACTAAAAGAGCGAACCGAACTGTTTATGCAGTCACTTGATACTGACGAAACGTTCGCGCAACTGCTTGCTTCTGAAGGATTCGAAACGATTGAAGAAATAGCCTACGTCGATCCCGCAGATTTTATTGAAATAGACGGAATCAATGAGGAAGACATCCCTGAACTTCAAAGTCGCGCAGTAGATTACTTGACTCGATTACATGAAGAACAGGACGCAGAACGCATTGAGCTCGGTGTCGAAGATGAGGTCATGCAATTAGAAAACATGACCACAGCAATAGCGGTGCGCTTCGGCAAGAATTACATCCGAACTGTCGAAGATGTTGCGGGACTTGTCCCTGACGACATAACAGGTTGGCGAGACAAGGACGAAGATAATAAGCCGATTTACCGAGAAGGAATACTCAAAAAAGGTGAGATGCGGAAACACGATGCTCAAATGTTCATTATGAAAGCGCGGGTTAAGGCAGGCTGGGTCGGCGAAGATGCAGTGGCTGATCTTGAAAAACAGCTTTTCGGCGGTGATGAAATTTCGGGCGAACTGTCGGCAGAAGAGCAAGCATTGATGGCTTTGGGTGAACTCGGATCAGAAAATGAAGCAACAATTAGCCAGGTTGAACTTGCTAATGTAGACGCGGAGGGCGGCCATGAAGCCGCATCGCAAGAATGACTCCGCGCCGGTCAGGCTGAAGCTCGACATAGGCTGTTCGACGGATGTTCCTATCCGTCGATGTATCGTCACGCGGGAACGCCTGCCGAAAACAGAGATGGTACGTTTTGTTGCTGACCCGCATGGCAACATAGTACCTGATGTTTCTGAGAAACTACCCGGACGCGGTGTTTGGGTGCTTTCCAACAGAGAAACGTTAGATCGAGCATGTGCTACAAATGCTTTTAACCGCGGGCTCAAAAAAGATCTGCAAAAACCGGAAAATCTCTCCAATAGAGTTGAAGACTTATTACTTAGGCAATGCCAAGGTTTGTTGGGTATTGCCCGTAAATCAGGATCCATTGTGACCGGGTTCGAAAAAGTTCAAACTCGTTTGCGAACGAGAACTTCAGGATGGATTTTAGAAGCCAGTGACGGTTCTAGTGATGGCCGTCAAAAACTGCTCCGACTTGTAAAAGCTATCTGCAACGAAATTCAAATAGCGGGTGCTCTTTGCGCTAAAGAAATCGGAGAGGCTATCGGTCAACCTACGGTCGTTCATGCCTTGCTCGATCAAGGTACTTTAGCAGAAAGATGGGCTGTCTCTTATCGTAAACTAGTCGGATTTCGCGAGGCACCAGAGCGTGTTTGGACCGACGAAAAGGAGAGAAACTAACAGATTACTGAACCGTTCTCGGTAATCAATAAGTGAATTGTTGTAACTGTCATGAGTAATTCTATTTTAACCACTACAGGCAAACTTTCCCGTAAGCCTCTTTCCTCCAAACAGGAGAAGAAGGATTTAGTGCAGCACAACTTAAATCGAAGCCGATCAAAGTCTGTATCTGCAGAAAAGGAGATTGACCGTCGGATAGTCCGCCCCAGCGATCAGAAAATTGGCAGACCTATACCTAGTTCCGAGAACCCGGTGAAAGTTGATAAACTTGAAGATGAGGCGGCTAAACGCGGAATTACGAAAAACGAATTACTCGAGCAAATTAAAGCTGTGAAACAAAAACAAGTGGAAGAAGAAAAATTAGCCTCTGAACGAAGAAAACACGAGAATTACGCGTCCGGTCAAGGTTCAACGGAGACGGCGTTAGAAACAGAAAGAGACCGTCAGTACGAAGAATACAAAGAGCGTGTCGGAGAAATCATATCCGGAAAAGTTAAAAAAATTAGACAAGGTAACATTATTGTCGATTTAGGAAATGCAGAAGGCTATATCTGGAGAAAAAACAGTTTAAGCCTCGAAAATCTGCAACCTGGAGACAGTGTTCTCGCTTATCTGTACAACGTAAGCCGCGAACAAAAGGGCCCTCAGATTTTTCTTTCTAGAATAGCCCCAGAGTTCATGGTGAAACTCTTCGCTCAGTACGTTCCGGAAGTCGCAAACAATGTAATTGAAATAAAGGCTTGTGTCCGAGACCCTGGAAGTCGAGCAAAAATTGCGGTGGTGTCACATGATGATTCAATTGACGCGGTTGGGTCTTGTGTTGGAAAACGAGGTGTGCGCGCTTCAGCAGTCTCTAGAGAATTTTGCAATGAGAAAATTGAAATTGTTCCGTGGAGCGACGATCCGGCAACATTCGTAGAATATGCTTTAAGACCAGCAAAAGTAACCGAGGTAGTATTCGACGAAGAAAATGAGAAATTCGAAGTTTTTGTTGCCGAAGATCAGATTCCCTTAGCAATAGGAAAACGCGGTCAGAATGTTCGATTAGCGTCTCAGCTCACTGGCCGGACGATTGATTTGAGTTCTAATTCTGAATACTCCAAACGCAAAGGCGGGTATTCGTCAGAAAAGGGGAGTAACTAACATATTACCGGATCAGTCTCGGTAAATAGGAAGTGAATTGTAGAAACAATTATGAGTGAACCCACTAAACCAACCCCGGGCAAACTTACCCGTAAGCCTCTTTCTTCCAAAATGGGAGCAAAGAAGGATACGGTACAGCAAAGCTTTAGTCACGGTCGATCAAAGTCTGTGGTCGTAGAAAAGAAACGATCACGTCGGATTGTTCGTCCCGGCGATAAGACAATTGCAAAGCCTATTGCTACGACCGCGCAAGTGGAAGAGAAAAAAATAGATAAACTTGAAGAAGAAGCCGCCAAACGCGGAATTACAAAAAACGAATTACTCGAACAGATTAAAGCTGTTAAGCAGCGGCAGGTAGAAGAAGAAAAACGTGCGAGTGCCGAAAAAGCAGCGGCAGATGCCCGTGAAAGGTTAAAAGACGAACAAGAGCGAAAAGCTCGCGAGGAAAAAGAGCGAGAAGAAGCCGAAACCAAACGTAAAGCTGACGAAGAAGGTACAGACGAAGACGATAAAAAAGACAAAGAGAAAAAGAAATCAACACCTTCGAAACAGAAAGCCGCTAAAAAGAGCGACGACTCCGATGATTCTGATAAGCGAACAGACTCTGCAAGTAGTCGAAGTAAGAAATCTAAATCCCGCGACAAAACTGATCGTTCGTCAGAATCTGCTTCGAAACCAAAAAGTAAAAGTAAGCGCCGACAAGGCAAATTGCGAGTTGCAGATGCTTTAGGGGATGACGAGGATAGACAAAGATCGCTTGCATCGGTGAGACGCGCTAGGGAGAGAGAACGCGAACGGCGAATGGCCAGCGCGACCGAAAAACGAGAAAAAATTGCGACCGAGGTTACGTTACCAGAAACAATTACGTTGCAAGATCTTGCTGGTCGGATGAACGAACGGGTTACCGACATTGTCAAATTTATGATGCAGCAAGGCGAAATCATGCGCGGCATTGATATTGTCGATGCAGATACTGCTGAGTTAATCGCTGCTGAATTTGGACACACCGTTAAACGCGTTTCAGAAAGTGATGTCGAAATCGGATTATCTGGAATAGAAGATGATCCTACAGACTTAAAATCGCGACCTCCGGTTGTAACGGTTATGGGACATGTCGATCACGGAAAAACGTCTCTTCTTGATGCATTACGACAATCAGATGTTGCTGCTGGGGAAGCAGGTGGCATAACACAACACATTGGGGCTTATCAAGTTTCAATGAAATCCGGCGATAAAATTACTTTTATTGATACACCCGGACATGCTGCATTCTCTGCAATGCGAGCAAGAGGAGCAAATATCACTGATGTCGTAGTATTGGTAGTTGCAGCCGATGATGGTGCTATGCCTCAAACAGTTGAAGCAATTAATCACGCCAAAGCAGCTAATGTTCCGATGATCATTGCCGTGAATAAAATAGATTTAGAAGGCGCCGATCCTTCAAAAGTTCAGACCGACCTACTTCAATATGATGTACAAGTGGAAGAGTTAGGCGGCGATGTGCAAGCTGTTCCGGTTTCGGCACTCAAGAAAACTGGGTTAGAAGGATTGATGGAAGCGATTACTCTTCAAGCTGAACTTCTTGAGTTAAATGCAAATCCAGATAGGCATGCAGATGGAGTCGTAATTGAAAGCACTCTTGATAAAGGCCGAGGACCCATTGCAACTGTCTTAGTTAAGCGAGGAACATTGCAACGCGGTGATATTGTAGTCGCTGGGTCAAACTGGGGCAAGGTTCGGGCTCTTGTAGACGAAAGAGATCAACAAATTACTCAGGCGCTTCCTTCTCAACCTGCTGAGATACTAGGTTTGAATGGTGCGCCGGATCCTGGAGAAGTCTTTAACGTTGTCGAAACAGAAGCCCGGGCTAGAGAAATTACTGAATACCGTCAACGTCAAAAACGAAATGTTTCTGGTCAAGCGGGTGTAGCGGCTCGAGTATCTTTGGAACAAATGCTTCAAAAGTTCAAGCAGGAGGAAACTGTAGCAAAAGCTGAAGGGTTACCTCTAGTTGTGAAAGCAGACATGCAGGGTTCAGTAGAAGCGATCAAACAAAGTCTCGACAGTATTTCTACAGATGAAGTTGTTGCCAATGTTGTTCACGGAGCTGTAGGAGGCATCTCAGCTAGTGATGTGTCACTTGCCCAGTCCTCAAACGCACCGATACTTGCATTCAATGTCCGTGCGAACAAGCAAGCCCGATATTTGGCAGAACGCGAGGGCGTTGAAATACGTTACTATTCAATAATCTACGATCTCATCAACGACATCAAGGATACCTTGTCAGGGATGCTTGCGCCAGAAAAACGCGAGAGATTTATTGGATATGCTGATATATTGGAAGTTTTCTCAATTTCAAAAGTTGGAAAAGTTGCTGGATGTCTCATCACAGAGGGGACGGTTAAACGGGGTTGTGGTGTCCGGTTACTCAGAGATGATGTTGTGATTCACGAGGGATCATTAAAAACACTAAAACGCTTCAAAGATGAAGTTCCCGATGTAACTAGTGGAACTGAATGTGGTATGGCATTTGAAAGCTACGAAGATATTCGTAAGGGGGATCGCATCGAATGCTTTGAGGTAGAAGAGATTGAGAGAAAACTTGACTAATGTCCAAGAGAACATACAGAGCAACGGGGCCAAGTCAAAGACAACTCCGAGCTGGTGAGTTAATCCGGCGAACTTTGGCGGAAATTATAACTCGTGAGGAGGTTCGTGATCCGGTCTTAGAGAAAATTTCTGTAACTATAGGAGAAGTTCGTTGTTCTCCAGACTTGAAGCAAGCTAAAGTTTACTGTTGTCCGTTAGGGGAGACTAACCTAGAACGCAGTACCGAGGCTGCAAGTGCTCTAAATCGTATCGCGGCACTACTGCAAGCCAGGCTAGCCCAAGAAGTTACTCTGAAATTCACACCAAAATTACTGTTTGTTGCAGACACAAGCTATGACGACGCAGTCGCAATGGATAGGATATTGTCCTTGCCACAAGTGATGAGAGATATATCAAAAAAGCAATGAGTAATTTAGGTAATCCTTTAAATCCTGCGTGGTAAAATTATCAATTATAAACTTTTTTGTAAGTTTATAACTAGAAGAATGAAAAATGACAAAAGCATTTACGAAAGCATTAGAAACTCTGGATGAAAATCAACGAGAGGCGGTAAATTGGCGAAATGGTTCGTTGATTCTTTATGCGGGTCCTGGAACTGGGAAAACACAAGTGCTGACAACACGAATTGCGAAAATACTTAATGAAAGCAATGAGAAAACTAGGATATTAGCTCTAACTTACACAAATAAAGCAGCAGACGAAATGAAGAGCCGTGTCAACGGTTTTGTGCCTAACGAGTTCAACCGTTATTTTATCGGAACTATTCACAAATTTTGTTCAAAACTACTTAAAAGTTACGGTGAAAAAATTGGCATTAGACCTGATTTCACAATAAAAAGTCGCGACACGGAACTTTCCGATATAGTTAATGACGCAATGGAGAGTGTAGGTATATATGACGATCTAAAAAAAATGACTAGTCGTCGATATCTTAGAAATATTAATAGTTTTCGTAGAAACCTTGTAGAAGGTAAAAACTTCGAAGGTAGCCTTAGAGATCATTGTGATGATGATAGATTTCCAAAGGTATATAAGGCCTATGAAAAGGCTCTCCATCAGCTTAATGCGTTAGATTTTAATGGATTAATCATCAATGCAACCCGATTAGTTTCCCAAGAACCGCATATTTTCTCAGAATATAGAAAACTTTACAGGTACTGGTTTATTGATGAATTTCAAGATACAACAAAAACGCAATATCATTTCTTGAAACTATTAGCAGGCAGAGACTTCGACAACATTTTTGTGGTAGCTGACGAAGACCAAATTATTTTTGAATGGGCAGGTGCAAGTCACAACCAATTAAAGAATTTTAAATCAGATTTTAACGCTACTATCAAGGAAATTGATATAAACAGAAGATGTCCAAAACAAATTGTTGATGTCGCCAATAGAATGATTCGAAACAATAAAAATAGATTTTCAAAAAAGGCAACTTTAAAACCCTACACTCATGATTCGATTGCACCTATAAAAGTCCGGTCTTTCTTCGATGAATTTGACGAAGCCCAAGGTGTAGTAGAAGAAATTTTGAACCATCTCAGCAAAGACAATTCTCAACTAGCTGTGATCGGAAAAACCAATAAAGCATTAAGACCTACGTTGTCCGGTTTTCGTAAGCGTAACATAAAGGCTTCTATTGTAAAACGCAGAGACGAATTTCTCACGCCTCATTTTAAATGGCTTCTAAGTTGTTTAGAACTAGTCAGTCAACCCGACAGTCTTAGTTCATTCAAGAATTTGGTACTTTCCGGTAATTCACTTACCGGTACCGAGTACGATCCTGAGAATTTAATTTCGCAAGAGAACAATGATAGAAATTCGTTTCTGCAGGTATGGATGGATTTGATAGGCAAAGCCAACACTGAGTACTCTGACCAACTTGTTGATATCGCTTTTCAATTAAAACAATTTGAACATTCTTGGAGTGAGATTGTCGAAGTGGCAATTGAACGAATGTTAGATTCCCAAAATTCATATGGTCAATTACCAAACGATTTTAGAGAAGATATGGAAGCCTGGAAGTGCATCTATGATGGCTTAATTTCTTCGAATTCTAGTGAAATAGAGTTAAAAGAGTTTATTCAGGAAATGAATATTCGATCCAAGGAACCTCCGTTCGATCCCGCAGTGCTTCGGCTTTTTACAATTCATACAGCCAAAGGGTTAGAGTTCGATCACGTATGGATAGTCGGGATGGCTGAAGAAATTCTACCTTCGTATCAGAGTCTAAAAGAAGACGCTGATCCAAATTTATTGGAGGCCGAAAGACGGGCTTGTTTCGTCGGAGTGACTAGAACAAAAAGAACGCTAAATTTATCTTATGCGAGGAGCTATCAGGGATACAGTAAGGTTCGATCACGATTTCTGAATGAAATGGGACTTCTAGCAAACGACGACATAAGGGATTCCTAAATCATGAAAGAAGTTTTACTGATCGTATCTTGTGCGTTACAATTCTGATACGAATTGACAGGTTCGGACGAATCCAAGTCAACACGCTAGGATTCTATTGTCGCGTACTACAAAGTTTTATACTTCCTAATGAAAGTTCCTAAATGACCTATTCTGTGAAAAACCCCCATAAGCATCAACCGAACGAGTTTTTTCATAATACCATAGAGAAACTTAGCGCAACAGAACGTACGGCAGTTGAAATCAAAGACGAAGCCGCGTTTGTCTTGTCTGAGTCAACGAATAAAAACTCTGACCTCTTTCCTTTGCGATTCGCTCAAACATTTCTAGATAATCAAAAAAAGAAGTTTAGAATTCTCGGTTTGACGAATACTGATCGATCTGCTGAGAAGTACAAGAAACGAGTCGACACTTTCTGTTCATACGAAGATTGGAGAATCTTCATAGGTACAGTTCCGAGTTTTTGCGAAAAAATTGTAAGGCAACACGGTTCGCATATTGGGCTAGATCCAAGTATCTCAGTTTATAACGACATTACTGATCGATGCGAGGTGCTTAGAGATGCTTTGCCTAAATATCCAACTGGCTTAACTTTCGATCGGCAAGATTTAATGGGCTTATTGTCTACGATAGATTGCCTTCGTAGTTGCTTGGTGGATTCCGATGAGTTAGAGAACTTTTTCGTGAACACCAAACACGGAAAAGTGATAACGAAAGTTTACAAGGCTTATGAGCAATCATTACAAGATTCGCAAATTCAAGATTATAACAGTTTGGTTAAAAATGCCTGTCGGTTGTTGAAAGAACTACCAATTCTTATAGAACATTTGACAAATGTCTACAAATTTTGGATAATTGATGATTTTCAAAATTTTACTGCTTTACAGTGCGAATTTGTAAAAACTTTGGCATCTGATGGATTTAGAAATATATTCGCTATCGCAAATGATAATCAAGATACTTTTCAGTGGGCCCATCCAGACTTCATGCGAGTCAACAATTTTTGCACAGAGTTCACTCCAAGAGTAATTCATTTTGTCGATAACAAGAAATGTTCTTTGGGTGTGCTCCAAGCTGCTAATTCATTGATAAATAAGAATGTAACCAACTCTACGACAGATAGCGAATTTTTTTCGTCTGTTGCGAATAAGTTTGAACATATCCGATGTCATTTGTTCGTAGATGAAAACAAAGAGGCTAACATGGTAGCTGATGTATTTCAGGAAATTCGACATAGAACGAAAGATAGCTTAGCGGTGCTAGGCAGAACTAAAGACACACTTGAACGTGTACAGGAACAGTTGAGGGCAAGACATGTAAAGTCTACAGTAGCAGGGCATCATAGTAACTTTGCATCACCCCATTTTAACTGGTTGAAAAACTGTCTTGAACTCGCGCACCGACCTTGCAGTAAAATGATACTAAAAAAGTTGACAATTTTTGGAAATCTTGTTGTTGGTACCAATTTGAATCCGGAAACGATAATCGCGGAACCACTATCAACTAGGACTAATTATTTAGAACATTGGTCAAATATGATGTTGAGAGTAGATAATCCTCAAGCTATAAAACTTGCTATTCTGGCAAAAGAACTGGTAAATTCTAGATCTTCTTGGAAATCTATAGTAGAAAAGGCAGTCAAAATCCTTACTGAGTATTCTAAGACATGTGCTGGCCACTTCTACGATACAAATGACGACTGGGAGTCTTGGCAACGTCTGTACAAAAGTATATTGGGAGAAGCAGAAAGTACAACTGATTTACCTGAGTATCTTCAGATGATGAAAAGTCACTCAGAAGTATCTCCTACTGATTCAATGGAAGTACGACTTCTTACATTTCATAACGTAAATGCACTAGAATTTGATCACGTTTGGATGGTTGGAATGGTTGACGGGATTTTACCTGCCCAGCACAGCCTATATAAAGAGGCTGATCGACGATTCATGGATGAAGAACTTCGCCTGTGTGTTGCTGGAATGACTCGTGCGAAGAAATCTCTAACCTTTTCGTACCCTCAAAGTTACAATGGTTTTCCAAAAAAACCATCCAGATTCCTGCACGAAATGGGACTTATCTGAGTAGTCAACTTTAGGATCAGTTTGCTCTCAACGGTATGAAGCTCTCTTTTGTTTTCTGTATTCTTCTAACGTCAAAGCCACGCCCTCCCTTCTGGGGTCTGCTCCGCCATCTAGTTCATCCCTTCGAACAACGATCAAATGTATGCCTGACGCTTCGCCGCGCCGTTCTCTAACGGAATATCCAGAATCTACTAGCGATTTGGCAATTCGCTCTCCCATGCCCCTATCGACTTCCACATTGACCACATCGCCCCTCGCAATAATATTTGGAAGATTTGCCGCCTCCTGTGCCGATAGTCCCCACTTCAAAACTCCCACCAACGTTTTGGCAACATAAGCGATGATTGAGTTGCCTCCTGGTGACCCGGTAACCATAAGCAGTTCACCATTCTTATCAAAAACTATAGTCGGCGACATTGAGGAACGCGGGCGTTTATTTCCTGCAGGAGCGTTCGCGACTGGCTTTCCATTCTTCTTTGGATTGAACGCAAAATCCGTAAGTTCGTTATTCAAAAGAAATCCACCAACCATTCGAGCATTACCAAAAGGAGACTCGATAGTAGCAGTCATGGCAACAGCGTTTCCATACTTGTCAATTACCGAAATATGAGTTGTGCCTGCTCTATCGTCAGTAGAATCTCGTCCCCACATATCAATCACGGATTTCCCATTTACAACTTTTCCAGGATCCCCTGGGCCAGCCTTCTCATCGGGTGCGAATACGTCTTTCACTCGCTCATCAAGATACTTCGGGTTTATTAACTCTTCGGTCGGAACATAAATAAAATCTGCATCCGAGACATAATGATCCCTATCCGCGTATGTCAGTCGCTGTGCATCTACAAACTTCTGTATTGAGGACTCTTTAAGCTCTTCCTCTCCGTTAAGACGTTCATACAATCCGAAAATCATATTCTGAGCAATTCCTCCAGAACTAGGTGGAGGAGGCGAGCATATTTTGATGCCATCTCCATGAATACCGCACACGGGAGATCGAACTACAACCTGATAATTCTTCAAATCATCCAAAGTCATACCACTTGGACGTGGAGATTCGTTAGCCGTCGCCACGATTTTTTCCGCCAACTCGCCCTCATAAAAGGCTTTTGAACCTTGTTCCGCTATCATGCTTAGAGTGTGAGCGTACTCCGGATTCTTAACGATTGTTCCCGCTGAAAGTGGACGACCACCCGGGAAAAAGTATGCCGACGTTACAGGATGATCATCTATTCGCGTAAACTTACGCATCCGATCATTGGCTAAAACACCCGCAAATCTCGGACTAACCTTCCAACCTTCTTCAGCATGAGAAATTGCGTCTTCAAAAAGTGAACTCCATTCCACTTTTCCATGATTCGTATGCGCTTTCTCGTAGAGCGCAACTTGTCCCGGCACACCGGCTGACAAACCAGACTGCCACGCATCTATAAATTTTAGTTTCTTTCCCGCCTCCATAAACCTATTTGGCTTAGCAGATGAAGGTGCTTTCTCTCTTCCGTCATATACAATTAGCTTGCCACTAGAAACATCATAAACGAGCATGAATGCTCCGCCCCCAATTCCAGAACTTTGAGGTTCGACCAGTCCAAGTACGGTATGGACAGCAATAGCCGCATCAACTGCGTGGCCACCCGCCTCCAGTACTTTCAAGCCTGCTTCAACTGCTCTCGGATCGGCAGCTGATACCATCGCTCCTTTTGACCATTCTTGTTTGGACTTACCCCGCGTTTCAGAAGAGTAATTACATCCCATCAAGGCCACTAGAATGGCGGCCAATAAAATTTTATGAAACATAGGAAACAGCCTCTCTTAAAATTTTCTTCAAGTATAGAGTATAACTCCTTTGATTATGTCTATAGGGAAAAACCATGGCAGTCACTGGATCACTCAATCTAATAACTGACGTAAGTGGAATTAGTGTCGGAAATGCCCAGAACGAATCTGTGCGCACTGGCGTTACAGTGATACTGGCTTCTGAACAAGCGATAGCAAACGTTTGCATTGCAGGGGGCGGACCGGGTACACGCGAAACTGATCTACTTGGCAATGGAATGATGGTGGATAAGATTGATGCCGTAGTTCTCTCTGGAGGAAGCGCATACGGTCTCGGTTCAGCCGACGGTGTTGTCGCGGCATTGGGCGCGAGTGGGAGAGGATTCGCTCTAAATCGGAATCCTGAAGCGCCAAAAACGCCTATAGTTCCTGCTGCAATCCTATACGACTTAGCAAATGGAGGAGACAAAAAGTGGGGAAAACGACCTCCATACTTTGAACTTGGTCAAAAAGCTGTAAGCCAAGTCAGCGATAAAGTTGTTTTAGGTTCCACGGGAGCAGGATTTGGTGCTCGCGCCGGAACTCACATTGGTGGTCTTGGTTCCGCTAGCGTTTTGACTAATGACGGCATAACAATTGGAGCAATTGCCGCGGTAAACTCTTTTGGGACAGTGTATATGCCTAACACCGACTGTTTCTGGGCATGGCCGTATGAGGTTGACAATGAATTTGGAGGAGCGCGACCTCCCGCAGACTATTGTTTAGACGCTGAAGATTGGGGTTCGGCCAAAACAAATCCTAGAACTCGTGAGAATACGACTATTGCATGTGTGGCAACTGATGTAATTTTGACGAAAGACCAAGCTAAACGAGTCGCTCAGATGGCTCTCGCAGGGTTTGCACGTTCTATTAGACCAGTCTTTGCTCCATTTGACGGAGATACGGTTTTCGTTATTTCGACTGGCAAAGTTTCACTTCCTTCTCCAGAACCTATTTCGGTTGCTAGGGTCGGTGAACTGGCAGCATCAACTTTATGTCGTGCAATCGCACGAGGTGTCTGGGAGGCTAGCTCGTAGTCGCACGGTAATATAATTGAGCGTTAGCACTTGCACTTTTAAAATTACTTCCTAAAATGATAGATATATGCGGTCCGATAGCTCAGCTGGATAGAGTGCTTGACTACGAATCAAGGGGTCGGGGGTTCGAATCCTCCTCGGACCGCCATCTCAAATCGGGTAACAGGTAAATCCACGCTTCCAGTCAATGAAACTTGTGTGTGTACTAAAGTGGCAATTTCCATCGTTCCCTTAGATTCGAAAGACAATGATGTCTATGCTAGGCCACTAGAATGGCTGATCGATGGAACTAAACTCAAGCACAACTTCTTTTTAACGGGTCGGGCTGGTTGTGGTAAAACCACCTTAATCAAGAGGTTCTTAGACCAGAGCATCGACAAAAATGTAGTCGTTCTGGCACCGACAGCATTGACTGCCGTGAATAGTGGAGGCCAGACTATCCACTCATTTTTTAAGTTTCGCCCTAGCCTATTCAGACAAAAGTATCACAAGAGTAAATTTGCGCAACTAAATGGCAACAAGCAAAAACTAATTCGCACACTGGATGTCCTGATCATTGATGAGATTTCAATGGTGCGCTCGGATGTATTTGATGCGATCGATAAGAGACTAAAAGGTGTAAGGCAGAATAACCTTCCCTTTGGGGGAGTCCAAATGATACTTGTTGGCGACCTACGGCAAATAGCCCCGGTCGTTACGGGTACTCAGCACACCCCAAGACAAAACACAAAACAGAACACAGAAGAGACCGAACGTCTAATTACTTCGGTAGACAAGCGAGACGTTAAATCGAAAAAATCAATAAGACTTGTAAATGATGCAGGTACTTTGGGAATAAACTTCAAAGGAACGTACTTTTTTGACACTGATGCCTTTCAGCAGGGCAACTTTTATTTCGTTTCGCTTCAACACGTCTTTCGTCAGAAAGAGCCCAAATTCCTTACTCTGCTTGATGGTATTCGACGCGGTGATATAGAAACCACAATGAAAAACGATCCGACTATCAAGGACACTCTTACTGGTATGGTAACCAAGCAGAAGTTTGAAGAGATCGCTGAGGATTGCACGGTACTGACACCTACAAACGATATTGCTGATAAGATAAACAAAGTGCAATTTGAGAAACTCGATTCTGATAGCGTTAGACTGACTGCTCGATATGATCTTGGTTTTTTCAATAACATCCTACTTCTGCTGGGGTCGCCTAAAGTTCGCAACCGTCTTTATAGCGAACATCACCAAGGTACATTAGTCGCAGATAAGGTTCTGGAGTTAAAAGTCGGTGCGAAGGTGGTTTTTCTGCAAAATGATCCGCAAAAGCGATGGATTAATGGAACGCGGGGAACTATTGAGAGCCTTAGGCAATCGTCTATACTTGTCAGAAAAGAGTCAACAAATGAAATTGTAGAAGTTAAACGCGTTACTTGGACGGAGTACGGTTATAAGCACAGCTGGATCACGGGTAGAACAAAAAAATATGTTAAACTCAAGTGCAAGCAATTTCCGATCCGCTTAGCTTACGCCGTGACTATTCATAAATCTCAAGGACTAACCCTTGATAAAGTGTTTATAGAGTTTGGACGGGGAATGTTTGCTCACGGCCAAGCCTATGTGGCATTTTCAAGAGCGAGGACTCTTGAAGGTTTACAGATTAGTCGACTTCCTACAAACAAAGATCTAAGGCTAGACAAGGAAGCAATCCCGTCACTTAGTAATTTGGAGTACATTGAGAAAGAGAAGAATCAGTACAGTATCGGTAAATTTCGATACGGCGAGATTGGGTCAGACTCTCAGAAGTTGGCGTCAGCGTAGTTTTGTTTAAGATATATAATATCCAAATTTTCGGTCAACACTTTCTATTGCTAAAAAGGAAAAACAGGAGAATTTCATGACTAACTTACATAAAGAATTTAATGAATCAGGACTAAAAGATTCCGGATACTCTGAAGTATTGGATAGGCTTCTTAAAGAAGGAAGAGAACAAAAAAACTATTTTGTAACAGGACAAGCCGGAACAGGTAAAACTACGCTCATAAGAACATTTTGCTCTGAAAACGAAGATAAGAATATAGTCACTCTTGCGTCTACTGGTATTGCAGCGATTAATTGTCGAGGACAAACGATACACTCATTTTTCAAATTCCCGATTGGATATCTTGAGCCAAACTATGCTAATACTGAAACACCTTATGTGAATGTTATTAATAATTTGGATATAATGATTATAGACGAAATCTCCACGGTCCGATCCGATCTTTTCAATGCGATTGACAGGTCTCTAAAAAGTATAAGAAACAACAAATTACCTTTTGGAGGAGTCCAACTAATTGTCGTCGGTGATTTGTACCAACTTCCACCGATAGTGGGTTGGAAAAAAGAAATAAAACTCGATCGCACAATGAAAAGTGAGCAAGAAGTCTTACAAGAACTTTACGGTGGGTTTTATTTTTTTGATTCTGCAGCATTCAGAAACGGTCAGTTCAATGTAATATCATTGAATCATATATTCCGGCAACCACCAGGTTCATTTCGGGACATTCTGAAATCAATTCGAAAAAACCGTATAACGAGTTCGGTCAGGAATGCTTTGTCGGAATTAGTTTCAGATCGAACTTCTTACGTAGCGTCTAAAACACACACAGTTCTTTCCCCTACCAACGATAGAGTTAACAGTATAAACAAACAAAGGCTAGATGAATTACCAGCTGATTTAGAGAAATTTGTTGCGGACATTAAAGGTGAATTCGGAAAAACTTTACATCCCTTAGATGAGGAACTTAACCTTAAAATAGGTGCTAAAGTAATGTTAACTCGGAATGATCCTGACGGACGTTGGGTGAACGGAACTACTGGTGAGATTATTGACTTTGAAGAAGACTATGTAATTGTAATGAACGATCTGAACTCTAAAAAGCTATTCGTCGAAAGAGTCACATGGGAAAATTCAATCTTTGAGTTAAATAAAAAGGACAACAAAGTAATCCTGAAAACGATTGGAACATTCACTCAGTTTCCGTTAAAACTCGCCTACGCCATTACAATTCATAAATCCCAAGGACTGACCTTAGATCGGGTTTACGTGGATTTCGGAAAAGGAATGTTCGCCCACGGACAGACATATGTAGCTTTTTCTAGAGCAAGCAACATAGAAGGGTTGGAGATAAGTCGAGTACCATATGACCGTGACTTGCGTTTTGACCGGAACGCTACGAAGTTAGAAAGACAAATAGAAATTGTTGAAGAAAGCGAGGGATGGTACAGCATAGGGCAGCTTAAACGCCAAGATGGAGCGTTGATATAATTTGGTTCGCAGTCAGCTTCCCGTTGAACCAAATCCTCCGCTTCCCCGACTCGTTTCAGGTAAAATCTCTACCTCATTCCATTCAATAGCATAAACGGGAGCGACCAGAATTTGGGCAATTCTGTCACCACGTGAAATAACAAAGTCCTTCTGACCGTGATTAATCAAGATAACCCTCAACTCGCCACGATAATCGCTATCTATGGTTGCGGGTGAATTCAAACACGTGATTCCATACTTCCAAGCCAACCCGGAACGAGGACGAACCTGCATCTCAAAGTCTCTAGGCAAAGCGATTGCCAAGCCGGTTGGGATCATTGCCCGTTCACCAGGTTTCATAGTTACAGGTTCTCCCTCCGAAACAGCAGCACAAATGTCGATCCCAGCAGAACCTTCTGTTTCTCTTTTTGGAAGTTGAAGTCCCTCAAAGTTTTCAAGTGCTTTTACTTCCACTCGAACAGGTCTTGTTTGTTCATCGCTCATGAAATATCTCTAGTAGTTTGAAAGTATTCTTCAATATGATTTGCCAAATTTAAAGCAACTGTGTCTTTGCTGGCACGGGGCCAGATCTGGGTTCCCTCGCTGCTAACAAGTATGACTTCGTTGTCCAAACCTCCCATAACGTCGCCTGTAACATCATTAGCTAGAATCCAATCGCACCCCTTCTTGTTCAGCTTTTCTTTCGCCAGATCCACAACGTCATTGGTTTCTGCGGCAAATCCAATAACCAGTTTGGGACGGTCATTTTGCAAATTTGCAACCAATCGAAGAATATCTGGATTTTCTTTCATTGATACAGAAAACTCCACTTTCGAATTGCCTTTTTGCTTTAATTTTCTATCTGCACATTCAGAAGGCCTCCAGTCTGCGACAGCGGCAACTCCGATGAATACATCCGCCGGCAAGCTGTTCTTAACGGCTTCATTCATTTGAATAGCTGTTTCAACGCGCACACATTCGACTCCGGAGGGAACAGGCAACGCGACTGGGCCAGATACTAAAGTCACTTTTGCCCCGAGATTAGATAAAGCAGATGCTATAGCATAACCTTGTCTACCCGATGACCGATTAGACAAGAAACGAACAGGATCTAAAGGTTCAATAGTTGGCCCTGCCGTAACGATCGCGTGTTTCCCAACTAATTTTCCTCTCGAAGATATACCAAGTAAACGTTCAATCTCATCACAAATACTATCAAGGTTGGGTAGTCTTCCTAATCCGAATTCACCGCAAGCCATTTCACCTTCTTCGGGTTGCATTACCTGCTTGCCGTCCCGTCTAAGCTGTTCGACATTCCGTTGAGTTGCAGGATTCTCCCACATTCGGACGTTCATGGAGGGAACGAAAAGAATTGGCTTATCAGACGCTAACATTGCCGTACTCGCTAGGTCACTTGCTAATCCTACTGCCGCCCGACTCAATAAATCTGCTGTCGCCGGACACACAACCAATAAATCTGCAGAGCGAGACAGTTGAATATGACCCATTGTTGCTTCATCGTCATGATCAAAAATATCTGTGTAACATTTTTCTCCCGTAAGAGCAGCTAATGACATCGGTGTCACGAATTCTTGCCCTGCCCGCGTTAGAATACACCGAGAGGAAATGTTTCTTTTAGCTAGTTCGCGTATAAGTCCAAGGCTCTTATAAGCCGCGATTCCGCCTCCAACTATGAGAAGAACTGACTTCCTAGACATAATGAGAAAACTCTATAACACTTCAAGAAATTTAATTGGGAGACGTTTAAGCAAAATAGTAGCTAATGGTTTATCGCAATGCAGCCAAAGTCACTATAGTCAGAAAGACTAATGTTGACATCAAGACAATAAAGCCAAACCAGCCCCACCAAGGCGTATTTCCTTTTACAGGTTCGCGTTGATCGCTAGTCGAATCTTCCAAAAATTTCTCCAATGAATCCATAATTACAGGAACTTTATGTACTCTATAGGCAATTTCTCGAACACTTTCTGCACCTTGTTTTGCTATTCCTTCTGGACCAAGGTTTTTCTTAATCCACTTCGAAACTATTGGCTCTGCAGCGGCCCAAATATCATGGTTAGGGTCGATCAGCCGAGCTACTCCCTCCACTTGAACCATCGTTTTTTGAAGAAGTATAAGTTCCGGGCGAAGTCGCATCCCAAACTGGTGCGTATAGTCAAACAGCTGAATTATTATCCTCCCCATAGAAACTTCGTTCGCCGCTTTCCCATAAACGGGTTCTCCGACCGAACGCAGTGCTTGAGCAAAATCCCCCTCTGACTGCTGTTTAGGAACGTACCCGGACTCAAAGTGAACCCGCGCTATCCGATCATAGTCGCGATTAATAAAACCCCACAGTGTTTCAGCTAGAAACTTGGTCTCACTCAAACCAATCCGTCCAACTATCCCAAAATCAATCAGGCCTAGTTTCCCTTCCTTTGTTACCAACAGATTACCCTCATGCATATCGGCGTGAAAAACGCCATGCCCAACTGCTTGAGCTAGGAACCCCTGAGTCACTTTGTTAGCTAGTTTGACACGATCAATGTTTTCGTCCCTCAAGGCATCGGGCGAAGTTAATGGAATTCCTTCAATCCAATCCATAGTTAACACTCGCCGTGAAGTCCTGTTCCAGTCTACCGCTGGAATTTCAAAGAATTCGTTTATGTTCGGTAGAGAACGTAACGCATCAACACCTCCTGCTTCAAATCGTAAATCTAGTTCTCTGTTCATACTTGCTGTGATGGTCTCAGTGAATGCGACTGGTCGCAATCGACGACTTTCCGACGATACTTTTTCTATATTGTTTGCCGCTCGGGTCATCGCTCGCAGTGTTCGGGCAATCTTTCCTTCAACTCCCGGTCTCAAAACTTTAACTGCTCTTGTTCCTTCCTCAAGCTCCAATTTATGAACTTGGGCTAGCGAAGCTGCGGCAACGGAATCGCTCAGACCAACGCCAAATAACTTCTCGTAATCGTCTTCGAATTCTTTTTCTAAAACTTCCTTGGCTTTAGCCATCGGAAACGGAGCCATGTCATCTTTGAGTTTTGAAAGATCTTGCGTTGCCTCAACTCCGAAAACATCGGGCCGGGTTGCTAAGAACTGCCCCAGTTTCACATATACTGGACCCAACTTAGTCAGAGCAGTTGCTAAGCGTTTTCCCGGGCGGCCCGACACCCCACCGCCGAGAATCCTCATAACGTGTCCCGCTATACGAGCGGGTAAGGGCAGTTTCGAACGAAAAGTTGCAGGTAGAATAACGTCGTGCCGAACAAGAACCGCTCCAGCCCGCAATAACCGCCACATGTCCGAAAGCACCGTGAACATCTTATACTGCCCATCCCATGTAAAGTGTCACAATTCCTCCAGAGAAATTTGTCATCGAGACATGCTTGAAGCCAGCATCTTCAAATTCTGCTTTGAATTCCTCTCTAGAGGGAAAACTGCGTATGGATTTTACAAGATACTCGTAGCTTTCCCGATCATTGGTGATTAGGTTTCCGAGCCAAGGTATGAGGTTCAAACTATATGCATCATAAACCTTCTGAGGTAAAGAAGCAGTCATTGACCCAAACTCAAGTATAGCAACCCTTCCGGCTGGTTTGAGTACTCGGAAGAACTCTGCCAAAGCTAATTTGCGATTTGCAACGTTTCGAATACCGAAAGCGATCGAGAGTGCGTCAAAACTGTTCGCCGCGAAGGGAAGCAACTGCGCATCACCACAAACATTATCAATATTCTCGGAGTTGAGACTGCTAGACGTGTTTGGACGACCTTCTAGTAACATCTCGTGACTAAAGTCACATACGATTGCTTTAGCAATTGATTCTGTTCTGGCCTTACCTTGCTTACGGGCTGCTCGAGTCACAAATCTTTTGGCTATATCCCCCGTGCCGCCAGCGACATCTAGCAACAATTCTCCTGGCTGAGGGTTTAGTTTAGCGATAATTTCTCTTTTCCACAGTCGGTGAACTCCCAAAGACATTAGATCATTCATCAAATCATAACGATTAGCGACTGAACTGAAAACCCCTCGCACTCGCCTAGACTTTTCCTCTGGCGTTACAAGATCGTCTCCAAATCGTACAGAAGTATGAGAAATCGGAAGATTCTTATCATTGACCATGTTTTGTGAGCTGCTCCTTTTTCTTGATCACGTTGATTACTTCCTTATATCCCGGGGAGGAAGGTAGTGTAATGATAAGTCTGGAAATTGAAGTTTGGAAATCGATTCCTAAGAATTTTAAAATCCGCAGGAATCGATCGTCAAAATCTGTTACCCTCAATAGGGGGGGGCGTTTTAAACATCTATTTAGGAGAACAGAAATGGACAAAGAACATTATAACCTAATGAAGGCTTTTCTGGAGCAATTCTCTCGCAAAGGTGAGTTTCCCTTTAATGAGATCAAGGAGATGGTCTGAATCCTCGTTATGCGAATGGAACGGGAGCAGTTCCTCGGTGCAAAACACTACAAGGGAACCGGCAAAGACCCTCGTGATTATGTCAACGGTTACAAGCCGAAGATGTTCGTGTGCGCATTGAGGATTAACTTCTGGGTTTAATAACTCATATAAAGATTGTGATGCCCGAGTTACCTGAAGTCGAAACAGTTCGTCGTGGCCTAGTTCCGGCGTTACAAGGCCAAACGATCGGGTCTGTAAGACTGTTCCGTCCAAATCTGCGATTTCCGTTTCCGGAAAGATTCACCGATAAAGTAAAGGACTCTATAATTTTGAAATTGAGTCGTCGTGCGAAATACATTATCGCGACTCTCAATACCGGAAAAGCCATCATAATACATCTCGGAATGACCGGTAGTTTTCGCATAGAACCCCCTAATAGATTTGGCAATCTCGGCCTCTCAAAGCATGACCACATGGTGTTCAAAATGACAAATGGGACTTCAATTGTTTATAACGATCCTCGCAGATTTGGGTTTGTCGACTTATGGGCAAGTAACGATCTGGAAAATTATTCTCGCCTAAAGGATTTAGGGCCTGAACCTTTAAGTGACGCGTTTTCCGTCAAAACGCTCGCAACCAACCTTGCCAACAAAAAGACACCGATTAAATCTGCTCTACTCGATCAAAAAGTTGTTGCTGGATTGGGAAACATTTATGTATGCGAAGCACTATTCTTGTCCAGGATTTCTCCTCTTCGGCTAGCAAATTCCGTTAGCAAACGACGCATTCCGTTACTGTTTGAGGCAATCAATACCACTATTCAGGCAGCAATCGACTCGGGAGGAAGCACATTGAGAAATTTTTCTCACGCAGATGGAACTCTCGGATACTTTCAGCATAAGTTTCAGGTATATGATAAGGAAGGAAATCCGTGCGATAACTGCACTTTGCCAATCAAACGAATTGTTCAATCGGGGCGGTCGACTTTTTATTGCTCTAAATGCCAGCGATAATGCTAGGCCGCCTAATACCTGAATCTTCATCAGCCAATTTTTTAAGGTTTAGACCGTATGTCAGGAGTTGTCGTTGTAGGAGCTCAATGGGGTGATGAAGGAAAAGGGAAGGTCGTTGATTGGTTGTCATATAGAGCCGATGTCGTCGTCAGGTTCCAAGGCGGGCATAATGCAGGCCATACATTAGTCGTTGGAGAGAAAACCTATAAACTTAACTTGCTGCCATCTGGTGTAGTTCGGAAGGGCAAACTTTCTGTTATCGGAAATGGAGTCGTCGTTGATCCTTGGCAGTTTGTTTTAGAAATCGAGAATATGGCAAAGGCTGGCGTAAACCTTACAGCAGACAATTTGGTACTCGCGGATAATGCTTGCCTAATTCTTCCTTGGCATCAAGACCTTGATGGAGCTCGCGAAAGCGCGCTAGGAACTGCGAGTATTGGCACGACCCGACGCGGAATCGGGCCGGCGTACGAAGACAAGGTTGGCAGGAGGGCAGTCCGAGTTGCCGATTTGGCAGACGAGAAAACTTTGGACATGAAATTAGATCGATTGAAAGCTCATCACACACCGTTGCGAACTGGACTTGGCTTAGAGGTTCCGGACGCTGACAGCCTCAAGGCTTCCCTAGAAAAAATTGCTCCCGCTCTCCTGACATTCGCTAAGCCGGTCTGGAAAATTCTTGCTCAGGCTTTCCGAGACCACAAGCGAATCTTATTTGAGGGAGCACAAGGTGCGATGCTAGACATTGATCATGGCACCTACCCTTTTGTTACTTCGTCAAGTGTTGTCTCTGGACAAGCGGCGGCGGGGTCTGGGTTAGGGCCGAAAGCAATTTCTTACGTGCTAGGATTGGCTAAAGCGTACACAACTCGCGTTGGCGAGGGGCCTTTTCCAACAGAACTTAACGATGAGACAGGAGAACGATTAGGGCGAATTGGTAAGGAGTTTGGAACGACAACGGGCAGGAAAAGACGTTGCGGCTGGTTTGACGCTGTACTTGTTAAACAAGCCTGTTCAGTTTCTGGTGTTGACGGACTGGCATTAACCAAGTTGGACGTGTTAGATGGATTTGAAGAAATCAAAATTTGCACAGGATACAAATTGAAGGACAAGATTATTGATTATCTTCCAGTGACTGCTTCGGCTCAAAGTGAGGTTATACCGATCTACGAATCGGTGCCAGGGTGGTCTGCATCGACCAAAGGAGCGAGAAGTTGGAGCGAATTACCCGCAGAAGCTGTTAAGTATGTACGTCGATTAGAAGAACTCGTAGGTTGCCCGGCGGCTCTCGTTTCTACCTCACCTGAACGCGAAGATGTGATATTAATACGTGATCCATTTTAATTCTGGTCTATCTTGGATTATATAATTGCGACTAAGTTTTCGGAGAATACTATGAAACGCTTTATTTTGGCCCTGTCTTGTGTCTTAGCTGGTTGCAGCTCATTTGCAGCCGACCATTCCTCGAAGACATCAATGAACGACTGGATGTCCTCAAAATACGGCGAGGATGATCGGCTTGGCGCAGTAAACAATCTGTCTCCAGAGAAAACTGCAAAAGCAGCATCAATTATTAAAAGAGGCAAAACCTTCGCGCTAGGGATGTCAATAAATAAAGACACACCAGCATACGGGCCCCGAAAATACGATCTCACCATCTTGCAACTATCTGACGGTTCAGGAACACCTCTCGGGGCTAACAAAGCGACAGGAAATGATGATTTAGTCCGGACGTTTCTCGGGATTGGCAGTCAAATTGATGGACTTGGACACATGGGCATAGATCACTACTACTATAACGGCGTTCACGTATCCGATTTCGTCGCAACGGAAGGCCTTAAACAATTTTCTACGCATGCGATTCCTCCTATTGCAACTCGAGGAATACTGCTAGATATGACTAAATTGTTTGGCAACCCGGTTCCCGACGGAACTGCCTTCAATCAAAAGGAAATTGACGAAGCGGCCAAACTGGCAGGAGTTACCATTGAAAAAGGAGATGTTGTTATATTCCATACCGGAAAATTAGCTTCGACAAAAGACGAGACCGATCTCGCACCCACGGTACCCGGTGTTGGGGTTGAAGGCGCGCAGTATCTCGCCGATATTGGGGTCGTCGCTATTGGAGCGGATACTTGGGCGTTGGAGGTTATTCCTTTTGAAGATCCAAACCGGTTCTTTGATGTTCATCTAATTTTGTTGGCAAAAAACGGCGTGTACATTTTGGAGAATATGGTGACCGACGAATTAGCTGCTGACGGAGATGGCGAGTTCTTTTTCACGCTAGGTATTCCCCGCTTGGAAGGTACGGTTCAGGCCATTATCAATCCAATTGCGATCAGATAGACACTTAACCGTTTCAGACAGGCACCTTTGGCTCGCTTAGAGGGAATGATTTACTCTTTTTGTGTGATCATACCTTGTGATGATCGCTCTTTTATACCTGAGAGTAGGAAGAAACTTGTAGCTTATAAGAGCATGGGATTGTAAGTTTGTTCAGTCCAGCGAACAAATACACGGGATGATAAACTACCATTATAAAGCAATTACATTTGGGGAAGCAGTTATGGGACCGGTATTACGCTACAACGTGGTTACTTAAACTTTAGACTTACTTACGAGAACAGCATGGAGATTTGGTAAGGGATCTCGTCTAACATGAGAGTTCGCGCCAAATAGAGAATTTCACGCCAGTCAATACTAAAAAAACTGTTTCAGGATGCCCCACTATCTGTATAGTCAATCTTTATCTCCTTATGTAATCAGTTTCAAATGTGCAGGACTACCACTACCGCTACACAACTCACAAAATGGAAGATAGAAAGTTATTGAACCCGAAGAGCTAGACAAATGACGCATTTCCCAACGATCAAAACCCAAGGTCAGACTTACCACCTAGATCATCTGCAACCTCACAAGTTCGGCTTGACCCTTAAATCGAAAACCTATTGCATCGAGGTGAATTATTCCTGCCATGTTTTCTCGGAAGCTTCAACATCCAAAACAGCTCCTGATCTTCTGTTCCATCATAAAGGTGAATCTCGTTCTTTCTGTATTGAACGCTATAAACACTCTAAATTGCTACCGGATTTGATTGAAACGCTCAATCAATGTTACGTTTACCATTCGAATCGAGAAAACTACTTTTTTGTTCAAGACTTAACTCCATTTCCTTATCATGTTTTCTTTGTCGCAAGATCTACTCAGCGTCGAAAAGGTGTCTCCATTGTTCTTAATGTTCTGTCAGCTTATCTCAAGAAACAGCCAATCAAATCCGCCCCCGCCATAAAATTTGCGACGTTAGTCAAGTTGCTATCTGAAAATAGAAAAATAAAGCGCGGACGAAAGGTTACTGTAAAAAGACGGAGATAGCCAAAAAAAAACAGGCCCCGCAGGGCCTGTTTTAAACGTCCTTTTTATCGGGAAACGTTTTACATCTTGCCTCTTGGAAAGAACCAAACGAAGTTGGCACGCAGCCGTGTTGTGCGATCTCGCACTCACCCGTCCCTAGGCTATAGACGGTATATAGGACTATTCCAAAAATGTCAAATTTTTGTATTGATCCATTGACTATAGAATCAATAGCCTTCAGAAAAGGGAAGAGTGTCCTATAGCAGGGAGGCCTCCCATGCTACAATGTAGTATTTTGAGGACATTCAAGCGTTCCGAATATTTCTTTGGGAATTATATACTTATTGACACATTGCGTGTCACAGGTATACGGCTCTGAGCTCTCGACCTATCACCCTTCTTACGAGGGTCACTAGGTCTCTCCAACACAATATCTCCGAACTCTCCAGGTAGATTCCCGCCCGACTTCGCAATGCGAGAGATATTGATGGCGGCATTCACATCGCGATCGATTTGAATACCGCAGTTAGAACACGAGTAAACGCGTTCTGAAAGAGACAAGTCTGTTTTGATCTTGCCACATCCAGAACACATCCGGCTCGTGTTTTTGGGATCGACTCGCGTAACTTTTCCACCGGCACTTTCAGCCTTGTAGGAAAGCAGAGTTGCGAACTTACCCCAGTTTTGTTCTAATATACTTCGTGCAACCTTAGGGTTTTTGGTCATGTTTTGTATTTGTAAATCTTCTATTGCGAGATTGGGAGATAACCGAACGATCCTCGTCGTCTCTCTATGGATATAGCCGTGCTCACTTTCGCGAACCCGTTGACATTCTTTGGCATAACGAGTTCGGGCTTTCAGATAGGATTCACTTCCCCTTGTTTTTCCCTTCCTGTGTTCCGGAATTTTCTTCCCCTTGTCTTTCTTGACTTCTACCCTCAATTTCTTCTGAAGTCTCTTTTGTCGCTTGAGATCCCGTTTACGGCCTTTGACAATTTCACCGGTCGACAGAGCTACTAAATTGTTCACGCCCATATCTATACCAATCACCTGAGCATCAGACGGTTTAACTTCATTTGTCGTCGTGACCACAAACTGAATATTCACGCGACGTTCCGTTACGACTATAAGAACCAACTTTATTTCACCTTGGGGAATATCGTTGACATAGAACGGATCAAACCCCTTGATGTTGACAGTCCACCCTTTCTTACGTTCCCTGAGTTGAAAACTCCCTTTCGGACAGTCAAACGAAGGCATTCGCCTACGGGGCATAAATCGCGGAAAACCGACTTTGCTTGCCCCCTCTTTGTCCCGCTTAAAGTAGTTCTTGAACGCCTTATCCAAACGATTGAGACAAGAACGCATTACGTGAGCTGAGTACTTACCGTACTCCGCATCATCAGATCGTATTTCCGTTAGTGACTTAAACTGATCATAGAAACTGATAGACCTACCCGTTTTTTTGTAACAATCTATTCGCTCTTCTAATGCACTGTTATACAAAATCGCTTGCATTGCGATGAAATCACGCACTTTCTTGTGTCCGCCCTTGCTAAGTTTGGCGGTGCGCGTATGCGTTCGAGTGATGATTGCAGTAGACTCGATAACTGAGTCATTAGCCTCAAGTCCCATGAGACTTCTCCTTTCAGGATATAGATAACTTCCTTTACACTACGGTTCGTTAAATCTTTCAAGAAAAAATTTGAAAAATGAAATGAGTTCCCAGTATTGAAGAAAATTTGTGAGTTTGCTCTTGAGTGACAAACGCTGGTAATGAACCATTCTAAGGAGTGTCAATCCAAATGAAAGAGCTAGTGCGTAAAGCAAATCAAAGCACAGATTCAAGTTGCGAAAGATTAAACTTCAAGATCACAAATACGGATAGGCGTCGTGGCGGATGAGTTGTACACAAATTTTTGAGTGGTTGGCTAACGTAGAAACTTTCGTATAATCTCCCGGTTACTCCGCAAATATGGGCGTGATTAGCCTGAAAGCGCCCTATCTGTATGCTCTCTTTTTCTCGTTTTTGTGTCAAAAAGTATATAGTTCCCAAAACTTACCCTTTCAAACAAGCCCTTTTGACTCGCTCAAAGGGAATGATATACACTTTTTGCGCATGGTTCGATTGTCTCAAGCATTGTTACTTTTTGAACTCAATCGCATTGGAGGGGATATCATTACTCGAAACAATTGGGGTTTTAAAATGGACATTTACTTTCGAAGTCATAAACTACAGCGAATATTCCAATCTCATGAGTCCCTCGATCGTAAATACGGCACGAAATCGGCCGATCTAATTTGTCGATGGCTAACGTGCTTTCGAATAGCGCGGTCTTTGTCTGAAATCTCGCACGATAAGCCAACACGAAGACATTTACTGCAGCAAGGAACAGAAAAACAGTATTCGATTGATGTCGCTCACCCCTTTCGGCTGTTGATCAAAGCAGGACACCATAACCCTCCGAGAAAGAGGGATGGAGGAATTGATGAAACCTTAGTTACATCGGTAATGATTATGGGAGTTGAAGATACGCATGATAAATCTTGGAAAGCATCAAAAACAAAATTTTCAACTCACTATCCCCTAGCTTTTCAAGACAACGTGTCGCCGCTTAGCATCCTTAACGAATACATCGACATGCACTCTTTGTCTCCATCAGGTTTTGCAAGTCAATGTAATGTTTCCGCTGAAACCATTGACAAAATTCTATCCAACCAAGTGAAAATAGATGAGAAAACGGCAAGACAACTTGAAACAGCCACCGCAATTTCACAGAAGGTTTGGCTAGGCACACAAAGTTTGCATCCGGAGATTGATCTATTCGAAAGTGACGACGAGGAAGATTTGGAACCTAATAGCGATAAAGAAACTACGCAGACTTGGCTAAAAGGTGTCATGAATTTGATTAAGAGATTCTTCGTTAGGTGAGATGAACGTTTGCAAAGTTGCTTACTGAGACCAGAGTTGGCTTATCGGCATGGCATACATATTATCTGATAGAGACTGTATCTGATCACCGTCGTGCAAAATAATCCCACAAACGAAAGATTCTCCTAGCTCATCCTTCAATCGTCTTAGTGTTCTAAATGCATCCGATTTTATACCAGTTGAAGCTTTAACCTCAATAGCTACAACCTTCCCAGCCTTCTCTAGCACGAAATCGATTTCATAAACTGATTGTTCCCGGTAGTGGTAAATTGATATTTCTTCGCTGGCTAGTTGCGTCGACTTATACAGTTCTGAAAAGACGAAATTTTCAAGTAGTTGGCCAAACAAAGCCCGATCGGCTTTAATACTTTCACTACTCTTACCTAGTAGCGCTGCTAGAAGACCTGAGTCAAAAAAGTGTAGTTTGGGAGTTTTATTTAATCTTTTTAGCCTGTTCCTGTACCAAGCCTTGACACGGCGAACGACAAACATTTGCTCAAGCAAGGTCAACCACTGGTCAACAGTTTTTTCGTCAACACTCAAATCAGTTGCAATTCGTCTTAAGTTGGTTACCTGTCCAGCATATAAGGCAAGACGCTCTAGTAGTTTGGAGAGATTTTCTAGTTTGTTTACTCTCGCGACCTCCGGTAAGTGTCTCGTCACAAGCGATTTCGAGTATGACATTAACCATTCTCGTTGCCTGTCAGAGTTAGCCCGTTTGAGGGGTTCTGGATAGCCTCCTCCAACCACTCGCTCTATCAAATCGGACGAGTAACCTACATGCTTCAACTTTGGAAAATCGCTGGTAAACGCTTTATTCAAAAATTTTGATGGGGCTGAACGCTCAATTTCCGCTTGGCTTAGTGGCAGTAGCTCTATGAACTCTATGCGCCCAGCCAACGAGTCTGGTGTTATCGTGCTACGGAATAGATCAACCGAACCGGTAATTATAAATCTACCGGGCCTAGGGTCTTTATCGACACTGTGTTTTAAAGCAAGAATGAGTTCCGGCGCACGTTGTATTTCATCTACTACGGCACGATCAATTGATCTAAGGAACCCATCAGGATCGTCCCTTGCCAGATTAAGCAGATGATTCCTATCAAGAGACAGAACTGGCATATCACTGTCGAATACCATTCTCTCAGCTAAAGTCGATTTTCCTGACTGCCTCGGCCCAATTAATCCAACAATTCGCGTATCTTTCAGCGCCGTTCTGACCCTTGATTCACTGTGCCGCTTGACGATACCTTCGAATCTTAACATTTTGGACATTCCCTGATGCAAATAGAATACTCTCTTTTCGACATTTTTCGTTCGCCATAATGTTCGTTGGACGGACAAGAAAAATGAATGTGTCGACACTATATCATCAATTTCGGAATTTTTCGAATGTTAATTCGGATTACCATTTCTGTAAATACGGATTCTGATACTCTCAACCTCTATCTTATGACAGTCTTAGCGTAAGAAACATAATACTTATTCAATGCCACTCGACTATTTCGCAAATACAGATTTATATGACTGTAATTACCGATTATACAGACTGTAGATACGGAATTTTATGCTGGTTATTACGGATTATTGTTCCAAGACATTTGAACTCCAGTTAAGTAAGGTTTGGAAGAGTGCATTAAAACAAGTATAGGAGACCAAGTTTCCGGAAGAAGTTCACCAATTGACGGAGTGCGTAAATCGAGATTTGCTAGACCTATTACCCGTTACGGAATACCAGTTTGTACTGTTGACGGACGCAGGCCTCTTTCGATTCAAGAATATCCTGAATTCTCATCGACCGATTTCCACGTTACAGTGGTTACATCCTAATCTAAGACCATAGCTGACTTACTGGCATTGCGTAAAGTTTCTCCCCCATTCTTTGAATACGGTCGCCGGTATTTAGCACTATTCCACACGCAAAGGATGACCCTATCGCTTCCTTTAACCGTTTCATTGCCTTGAAGTCTTCCGATTTGATACCAATGTTTGCTTTGACTTCAATTGCGACTATTCTACCATCCAATTCTAACATAAAGTCAATTTCATATTGCTGTAAGTCTCGATAATGAAATATTGAAATTCCCTCATCATTTTGTTCGATGAGTTTGTAGAGTTCAGAGAATACAAATCCCTCAAGGATCTGACCGAACACCCCGCGATCCGATCTTATCTTGGCTTCGGAAACTTTTAGAATTGTGGCTAACACCCCGCTATCATATAAATGGAGTTTCGGTTTTTTTATCAACCTTTTGAGATTGTTTCTGTACCAAGGGCGGACTCGTCGAACTATAAACATATACTCTAGAAGGGTCAACCAACGATCAACGGTTTTTTTATCAACTTCATTATCTCTCGCAAAACTATCCAGCTTAACTATTTGTCCTGCACTAGTAGCAAGATAATCAATAAGCTTTCGAAAATCGATCAACTTGTTGATCTCAGATATTTCTGAAACATCTCGACTTGCCAATCCATTTATGTATGATTTGGGAATTATATACTTATTGACACATTGGGTGTCACAGGTATACGGTTCTGAGCTCTCGACCTATCACCCCTCTTTCGAAGGTCACTAGGTCTCTCAAACACAATATCTCCGAACTCTCCAGGTAGATTCCCGCCCGACTTCGCAATGCGAGAGATATTGATGGCGGCATTCACATCGCGATCGATTTGAATACCGCAGTTAGAACACGAGTAAACGCGTTCTGAAAGAGACAAGTCTGTTTTGATCTTGCCACATCCAGAACACATCCGGCTCGTGTTTTTGGGATCGACTCGCGTAACTTTACCACCGGCACTTTCAGCCTTGTAGGAAAGCAGAGTTGCGAACTTACCCCAGTTTTGTTCTAATATACTTCGTGCAACCTTAGGGTTCTTGGTCATGTTTTGTATTTGTAAATCTTCTATTGCTAGATTGGGAGATAACCGAACGATCCTCGTCGTCTCTCTATGGATGTAGCCGTGCTCACTTTCGCGAACCCGTTGACATTCTTTGGCATAACGAGTTCGGGCTTTCAGATAGGATTCACTTCCCCTCGTTTTTCCCTTCCTGTGTTCCGGAATTTTCTTCCCCTTGTCTTTCTTGACTTCTACCCTCAATTTCTTCTGAAGTCTCTTTTGTCGCTTTAGATCCCGTTTACGGCCTTTGACAATTTCACCAGTCGACAGAGCCACTAAATTGTTCACGCCCATATCTATGCCAATCACTGAAGCATCAGACGGTTTGACTTCATTTGTCGTCGTGACCACAAACTGAACATTCACACGACGTGCCGTTACGACTATACGAACCAACTTTATTTCACCTTGGGGAATATCGTTGACATAGAACGGATCAAACCCCTTGATGTTGACAGTCCACCCTTTCTTACGTTCTCTTAGATGAAAACTCCCTTTCGGACAGTCAAACGAACGCATTCGCCTACGGGGCTTAAATCGCGGAAAACCGACTTTGCTTGCACCCTCTTTGACCCGCTTAAAATAGTTCTTGAACGCTTTATCCAAACGATTGAGACAAGAACGCATAACGAGTGCTGAGTACTTACAGAACTCCGCATCATCAGCTCGTATTTCCGTTAGTGACTTACACTGATCATAGAAACTGATAGACCGACCCGTTTTTTTGTAACAGTCTATTCGCTCTTCTAATGCACTGTTATACAAAATCGCTTGCATCGCAATGAAATCACGCACTTTTTTGTGTCCGCCCTTGCTAAGTTTGGCGGTGCGCGTATGTGTTCGAGTGATGACAGTCGTAGACTCGATAACTGAGTCATTAGCCTCAAGTTCCATGAGACTTCTCCTTTCAGGATATATGATGACTTCCTTTATACTACGGTTCGTTAAATCTTTCAAGAAAAAATTTGAAAAAATGAAATGAGTTCCCAATATTGAAGAAAATTTGTGAGTTTGCTCTTGAGTGACAAACGTTGGTAATGTAACATTCTAAGGGGTGTCAATCCAATTGAATGAGTTAGTGCGTAAAGCAAATCAAAGCACAGATTCAAGTTGCGAAAAATGAAACTTCAAGATCACAAATACGGATAGGCATCGTGGTGGATGAGTTGCACACAAATTTTTGAGTGGTTGGCTAACGTAGAAACTTTCGTATAATCTCCCGGTTACTCCGCAAATATGGGAGTGAATCGCCTGAAAACGCCCTATCTGTATGCCTTCTTTTTCTCGTTTTTGTGTCAAAAAGTATATAGTTCCCTAAAATATCATAAGGCAACGAACCAGTAAAAACTATAATTTTGTCACGCAAATCTCGGAGAGTGAACAACAGTTTTAGGTCAGACATATTTTGTGTGGGTCAAAAATGTCGACGAAGAATAAAGCTTAGTCGCCTATTGGTCCATTTAATCCGCATTGAGCTGTGCTGACTGAAATGATAATCTGTTCCAATCCCAAACTCAGATTTACTATATTTTCCCCAGTCACTTGAAAACTCGACCTGTCCTGCCAGCATATAGATAAACCCGAAATCTCTATTGGAGATGCTGGGAAAAAGTGATTCACTGATAGTAAGCACTTGCCCAAATCCAACCTTTATATCAAAATAAGAATATCCATTTAAAGCTCCAGCGCTAACTCTACGACCACCGTATGGTTCACTACACTTGTAGTGCCTATTTCTTTCCGGTTGATCATAATAATCCGAATCCAGCAACCAATCCCATGTCCCATCGTAACAATTGTAGAACTTCCCTCCCAAGGTAGTTGCAGTACCGATTTCTGTACCAATGAAAACGCTGTAGATATCACTGTCGATATCTATGTCAAAAAGCCCTATATTCGATTCTCCGTATGCACCAAAATCCATTACTCTAGCAGACAAATTGCAGGTTTGTGGGGCCAATCCTCCATCGTTTTCGACAAGACAAGTTTGGTCTGCTCCGTGGAAGTTCATCTCTCCAAAACCTAATCCCACCTCACCAAACACTCCCAATGATGCATAAACCAAGCTTCCTATATTCTTCCACGAATTGGCATCAGGTACTTCACGATCATGTTTTCTATCAAGTGTATCTGATTCTTGACTTGGCTCTGGTAAAATTGGTGAATCGCGCACACGATGGCAATGATATTCACCTATGGATTCATCAATGTGGCAACCATCACTATCCAGAACACCTATATGTGCGTATGCGTAATCGACAGATAGCAAGATGCCATAACTCAAAACAACACTTCTCAATAAAGACATCAGGGCGATTCCTCTCATAGACTTGAATCTATTCCTCAAAATACCTGCTCTACCCGACGATTATTGGAAGTGGTGTTTTAAACATTGCTAAGCTTCGGCACATAGAGTTTGAAAAAGCCTTTACTGTTGGGGTTCAATGGATATAGGAACACTTTCGCCGATCTGCAGATTCTATAGTTAATACTATATTGCAGGATGTTTTGCAAGTATCGAAAGAAGAAGTTTCGTATTGGGAATTATATACTTATTGACACATTGCGTGTCACAGGTATACGGTTCTGAGCTCTCGACCTATCACCCTTCTTTAGAGGGTAACTAGTTCTCTCAAACACAATATCTCCGAACTGAACAACTAGCCTCAAGTCCCATGAGACTTCTCCTTTCAGGATATATGATGACTTCCTCTATACCTCAGTTCGTTAAACCTTTAAAGAAAAAATTTAAAAAATGAAATGAGTTCTCAATATTGAAGAAAATTTGTAAGTTCGCTCTTGGGTAACAAACGTTGGTAATGAACCATTCTAAGGGAGGGCAAACCAAATGTAAGAGCCAGTGCGTAAAGCGACACAAAGCACAGAACCAAGTTGCGAAAAATGAAACTTCAAGGTCACAAACACCGATAGGCATAGTAGCGGATGAGTTGTACAGGAATTTTTGAGTGGTTGGCTAACCTGAGAATTTTCGTATAGTCTACTGGTTACTCCTTTGGTATGGGAGTGTATCGCATGAAGCCGCCCTCTGTGTATGTGCTCTTTTTCTCGTTTTGGTGTCAATAAGTATATAATTCCCTATGATTTCATCCACTTTCTTCGACGACGAAAATCGGGCCTCCTAATTGCCTCAGGATAGCCTCCTGTGATTATGCGCTCTACTAGATTTGTTGTGAAGCCAACCTCTTTATAGCCAGGAAAGTTGCAGTCAAATGCATGCTCCAAAAAGTCGGCTGATGTCCTTTGATCGACTTCCGCTTGGCTAAACGGTAGTAACTCTATAATCTCTATTCGCCCGGCAAGAGAGTCAGGAGTGATCATAGTTCTAAACAGATCTACCGACCCGGTAATTATAAAGCGCCCAGGGCGTGTATCGGTATCGACGCTACGCTTTAATGCAAGTATTAAACTTGGCTGACGCTGAATCTCGTCGATTACGGCTCGATCAATATCTTTGAAGAACCCCCGAGGATCTTCTTTGGCATTCATCAGCGTCGCTTCATCATCAAGTGACAAATACAGCATTCCATTTTCTGATGCAAATTTGCTTGCTAGTGTCGATTTTCCGGATTGCCTTGGTCCAACAAGTGCTACAATTCTTGTATCTTTGAGTGCCTCCCTCACGCGAGTTTCTGCGTGGCGACTAATCAGATATTCGGAATTAGTCATAACTTGTTTCCTATACGTATGGTTGTACAAACAAAATGCTAGAGCAATAATGAAACTTTGGTTTTATACATTATAACTTAATCTAATGCAACATTTCAATAACAAAAACGATCTCCAATATAGAACAAAAAAAGTCTTGCTAATGAACACCTTGTTAGTGCTAAAAAATTTTTCGTTATTACGTCATTTTGACCTTTTATACTATTTTTATGGTTTTTTTTGACAACATTTTGGGATTCTTGTTATTGAAAAACGGGACTTTGGCCACCGAAAAACGGGAATTTGGCGGTCGAAAAACGGGAATATGGCCGCTGAAAACTGGGACTTTGGACTTTGAAAAAAGAGGACTTGTGCAGAATGATCTGTTGGTTAGAAAAAGCACGTTCAAACTAGCATTGAAGCCCGCTCTTGTGATCCATCAGTCCGAAGAACGATACGTTTGCATAGACACCCCGATATGCTTGATATCTGCTAAAATTCTCACTTACAAAGTCGATGAATCTATTCTTGACAACAAATTTTTCTGCGCGAGGAATCGGATACTTTCGAAATGAGGTGTGTATCAATGCTTGGTTTATCTTTTCTGTCTAAGGACTCGACAATCATTGCAACTTAACTCGAATGTTACGGCTGATATTACCGGCGGTACCCCTAGTCTTGGCGCAGCAACCGCTAAGAAAGATGTCAACGTATACGGTTTCAAAGTGGCTTTATTCTACCGCAACTAAAGAAAAAGGCGAAGCTCTTGCTAGTGAACTCGGAGGTGTGTTCTGCGAGGTGAACGTGACCTCTTGTGAGAGCGTTGATGCCGGATTCGAGAAATCTAGAGACGAGATTGGTCAAGAGCGAATTCTCGAAATTACGCAGGCACTGGAATCGCCATAAAAACTGCTAGCCGCGATAAGAATACCGGAGCGATCAAACATGTTCCCTTAAACTTATTTGATCTAATTATTCAAATCAATCTAGTCGGCACATTTCGATCCATTGCTAAATCATCTGCAGGAATGCTGACACTATATCCCGTAGACGGCGAAAGAGGGTCAATCGTTAGTACTGCCTCGGTCACTGCCGAAGATGGTCAGATCCGACAAGCCTCCTACTCCGCTTCTAAAGGCGGTGTTGTCGGTATGACACTTCCGATCGCTCGTGACTTGTCTCGAGAACTAATTCGAGTCAATACTATTCTTCCTAGTATCTTTGATACTCCCTTGTTGAAGGGTACGCCAGATAATGTACAGCAAGCCTTAGGTGCCCAAGTTTCACACCCCGCCCGACTTGGTAGCCTAGAGGAATATGCTTCACTTGCAGTCGAAATGTGCAGAAACGCCTATTTCTATGGCGAGGATGACCGACTCGATGGCGCAATCCGAATGGCACCGCGATAATCTGAGTCGAAAAGGTTCTATAACCTAAAACTGTTCCGATCTTAATCAATCGGTTCCTCAGTAAAGAAACCTCCTTGGTTCATTCCAAGGAGGCTTCCTTTTTTGCGAATTTGATTAAATCAGCCTAGGCACCGAGTACGGCTTTTACTTCGAAGAACTCCTCGAATCCATGTGTTCGCCCTACTCGCGACCGTTACCAGTCTGTGTGGCGACGACACGATGAACTTTATCGGACATAATGTTCGCGAGATGGCTTTCAAACTCTTATCGTACTAAAGAGTTGATCGTCAGTGGACAAGATCATTGAAGGCATTGATGGTACGCCGGAGAACGTCGCGAAGTCGATATTTTGCGAGCCTATGCAAAGACAAAGTAGAATTTTAGGGGAAATGATGCATAAATCCCAGAACAAGAGTCGGAAACCAAGCTTCCAAGAAAATTTCTACAGTTGATGGAACTAGCAAATTCGAGAGTTGCTAGACCTTTTTACCTGTTATGGGATACCAGATTGTACTGTTGACGGACGCAGGCCTCTTTCGATTCAAGAATATCCTTAATTCTCATCGACCGATTTCCACGTTACAGTGGTTACATCCTAATCTAAGACCATAGCTGACTTACTGGCATTGCGTAAAGTTTCTCCCCCATTCTTTGAATACGGTCGCCGGTATTTAGCACTATTCCACACGCAAATATTGATCCGATGTTTTCCTTTAAACGTTTCATTGCACTAAAATCTTCTGACTTCATCGTAACTTTTGCTTTGACCTCAATCGCAACAATTTTATTATCTCGTTCTATTATAAAGTCAACTTCTCTCTGGTCTAAGTCTCTATAATGGAATATTGATATTCTGTCGTCGTGTTGTTCTACGTGTTTATAAAGCTCGGAGTACACAAAGCCTTCAAGTAAATTTCCAATTTGCCCCCTATTTGCTAGTATTTTTTTCTCAGAAACATTTAGAATTGTAGCTAATACTCCGCTATCCAAGAAATGGAGCTTTGGCTTTTTCATAAGTCTTTTTAAGTTGTTTCGGAACCATGGGCGAATACGCCGGATCAAAAACATTTGTTCCAAAAGCATGAGCCATCGTTCGACGGTTTTCTTGTCAACACCTATATCTCCTCCGATCTTCTCAAGTTTCACGACTTGGCCTGAATTAGCCGCTACACGGTCAATAAAGTGCTGGAAACTGACAACCTTGTTAATCTCTCCGATGTCAGAGACATCTTTGTCCGCCAGTCCTGACACATATGACGTTAACCAGTTTTGCCTGCGACGACGGTTTGGTTTATTGTATACCTCTGGATAGCCTCCGGTGATTACTCGCTCAACCAAATTTTCCGAAAAGCCAACCTGCAAATATCCCGGAAAGTCGCACTCAAAGGCTTTGTCTAAAAAATTTACTGGCTCTTTTTGTTCTATTTCTGCTTGACTCAGAGGTAGTAGCTCTATCGTCTCCATTCTTCCGGCTAAAGAGTCTGGAGTTAACATTGATTTAAACAAGTCAACTGATCCTGTTATTAGAAATCGACCCGGGCGAGTATCAGTATCAACACTAAGTTTTAACGCAAGAATCAAATTTGGTGCGCGTTGTATCTCGTCAATTACTGCACGATCTAAATTCTGGAAAAAACCTCTCGGATCGTCTCTTGCAGTCAACAGTGCGTCTTGGTTGTCAAGAGACACGTATTGCATCCCTTTCTCGTCGGCAATTTTTTGCGCCAATGTCGATTTTCCGGACTGTCTTGGTCCTACTAGTGCAACGATACGCGTATCACCCAAAGCAGTTCTAACACGCTCTTCAGCGTGCCGAGGAATTAGCTGGTCAAATTCGTTCATAACGATTTTTCTATGCTTGAATTTCCCAACACGGATAGGCGCTCGGTTAGCTGATAGTTTCTTGAGAACAATTTTAGGGTCATTCAATGTGAAAAGTTCCATTCTCACCAAATTATTTTTCTATACACGTATATCCTAATTAGTGCAATTGCTCTGTGAAAAGTTAAAGTTAACCGTTTATGTACAACAAGGAAAGCGCTCCAGTCTACAGTGTAAACCTCTAATCCAACCATTAATTCTCTGCACTTCTATATAAAACATTTGTAAACACGGTATATTTTTTCCGAAAAACGGGACTTTGATTGCTGAAAAATGGGACTTTTCTTGTCGAAAAACGGGACTATGGTTGCTGAAAAATGGGACTTTGCCTGTCGAAAAACGCGACTTTTGTTGTTGAAAAATGGGACTTTGCCTGTCGAAAAACGGGACTTTGGTCGTTGAAAAATGGGACTTTGACCGTTGAAAATTGGGACTTTGGTCGTTGAAAAACGGGATTCGTGCAGAATGATCTGTTGGTTGGAGGAAGCAAGTTCAAACTTACATTGAAGCCCGTTCTTTTGATCCATCAGTCCTTAGAACGATACGTCTGCTTGAACACAGCGATATTGATATCCGCTAGAAATCCTACTCGCAACGTCGAAAAATCTATTCTCGACAACAAATTTTTCTGCGCAAGGAATTTGGATATTTTCAAAATGAAGTGTATATCAATGCTTAGTTTATCTTTTCTGTATAAGGACTCGACAATCATGCAACTAAACTCAAATGTTACTGCTGTTATAACCGGCGGTGCCTCTGGACTTGGCGCGGCAACCGCTAAGAAACTTGTCAACGAATACGGTGTCAAAGTCGCTTTGTTCGACCTCAATAAAGAGAAAGGCGAAGCCCTTGCTAGTGAACTTGGAGGTGTGTTCTGCGAAGTGAACGTAACTTCTTGTGAGAGCGTTGATGCCGGATTCGAGAAATCTAGAGCCGAGATTGGTCAAGAGCGAATTCTTGTAAATTGCGCAGGCACTGGAAACGCCATCAAAACTGCTAGCCGCGATAAGAACACCGGTGAGATCAAACATTTTCCTTTAAACTTATTTGATCTAATTATTCAAATCAATCTAGTCGGCACATTTCGATGCATTGCTAAATCAGCTGCAGGGATGCTAACACTAGATCCCGTCGACGGCGAAAGAGGGTCAATCGTTAATACCGCCTCAGTCGCTGCCGAAGATGGTCAAATCGGACAAGCCTCCTACTCCGCTTCTAAAGGCGGTGTTGTCGGTATGACCCTTCCAATCGCTCGCGACTTGTCTCGAGAACTAATTCGAGTGAATACCATTCTTCCCGGTATATTTGATACTCCCTTGTTGCAGGGTGCGCCAGACAATGTAAAACAAGCCTTAGGTGCCCAAGTTCCACACCCCGCCCGACTTGGTAGCCCAGAGGAATATGCTTCACTTGCAGTCGAAATGTGCAGAAACGCATATTTCAATGGCGAGGATGTTCGACTCGATGGCGCAATCCGAATGGCACCGCGCTAATCTGAGTCGAAAAGGTTCTATAACCTAAAGCTGTTCCGATCTTACTCAATCAGTTCATAAGTAAAGAAAGCCTCCTTGGTTCATTCCAAGGAGGCTTATTTTTTTCGCAAATTTTATTCAATCAGTCTAGGCACCGAGTACGGCTTTAACTTCGAGGAACTCCTCGAATCCATGTTCGCCCCACTCACGGCCATTACCAGACTGTTTGTATCCGCCAAACGGCGCACCCACATCCATCGGAGCACTGTTGATTGTAACTTGGCCTGCTCGGATACGTTTCGCGACCTCAGTAGCTTGTTCCACTGGACCTTGAACGTACCCTGCTAGTCCGTAATCCGTGTCATTGGCAATCTCTATTGCCTCATCTAAATCCTCATAGGGGAGTATGCAAAGAACCGGACCGAAAATCTCTTCCTGAGCAATCGTCATATCATTCGTTACATCGGAAAAAACAGTAGGACGAGCAAAGTAACCTTTGTTCATACCGTCAGGTCGACCTGTTCCACCGGTCACTAATGTCGCGCCTTCTTCAATTCCTTTCTGTATCAGATCCTGAACTTTCTCGTATTGACGACCATTCGAAATAGGTCCGATCGACATTGGAGGAGCATCCATTCCAGAAGAAACTTGCACGGACTCGGCAGCGGTTTTTGCTATTGATGCGACTTTGTCCTGTTGTTCGCGTTGGACAAGCATCCGACTGGGGGCATTACACGACTGACCAGAATTCAACATCATGCTTTGAACACTTTTTGTTACCGCTTTTTCAAGATCAGCATCCGGTAAGACAACATTTGGAGATTTGCCGCCAAGTTCCTGCGCCACACGCTTTACAGTCGGAGCTGCCGCTTGTGCAACCAGAACGCCTGCTCGAGTAGAACCGGTAAAACTCATCATGTCGATATCGGGGTGAGCTGATAAAGCCGCGCCCACAGTAGGTCCGTCTCCATTTACAAGATTAAAAACGCCCGCTGGTACGCCTGCTTCGTGCAAAATTTCGGCAAAAATCATGGCATCAAGCGGCGCGATCTCCGATGGTTTCAAAACCATGGTGCAACCAGCAGCGAGAGCAGGAGCAACTTTACATGCAATCTGGTTTAACGGCCAATTCCAAGGTGTAATAAATCCACATACCCCAATTGGCTCTTTGCGAAGAGTATGCCCGTCGTGCTTTTCTTCGAACTTATACCCTTTAAGAATGGCCGACATTTTTGCGAAATGTCCCATACCTGCTGGCACTTGGGCAGCATTTGCGAGCCAACCTGGAGCTCCCATTTCGGACGAAACTGCCTCTGCAAGATCTGCTTTTCGCGCATTAATCCCTGCCGTGATTTTGTCCAACAGTTCCGCTCTATACTCAACGCTCGTTTGCGAATACGAAGGAAAAGCCTGTTTAGCGGCATTCACCGCTTTTTCAACATCCGCTGCGGTTCCAACTGAAATACGCGCAAACGCCTCTTCGGTCGCTGGATTTTCTACATCTAGTGTCTGGGGTTCGACTGGATCAACCCACTCACCGTTAATGTAAAATTGTAGATATTCTTGCATTGGTAATCTCCCTCAAGAAACTCGTTGTCAATGCCAAAAAGTGGCAATTAATCGTTGGAAAAACATCAATAGTGTATTGTAAATTCAACTATCCCTTTTGTATAGACCAAAAGGCTATAAATTCACAAAAAATTTGCCTCTATTGCACAAACAAAAATCATTATGTCGTTATCTGATAACTATAGTCTAAGCGAAAGCATTCGATCTCAGCTAGATCAGAATGCTGCGTCCGGCTACGACCCCTCTTTTAAGAATGGCCAGCTCGACGAAATCGCTCAACAATTGTCTGAATGGACAATTCAGAACCTCGGCAGCGTTCACGCCGTAAGGGTACGCGGACTCTCTGAACAAGCGAGCATAGCACTAGAAATTGCCGGGCCCGATATGCCGTTCTTAGTGAACAGCATTCTAAATGAATGCTCCGCGCACGGACTTACTGTCAAGGCTCTTTTTCATCCAATTGTCGAAGTAGAGAATAGGCGCTACTCAGCAATTCATATTCAGCTGCCTTTGATAAAATCCACAGAATCTAGACATTTGGTTGAAGACGTAAACACCACTCTGCGCGACGTGCGATCGGCGGTCAGCGATTACTCCGCGTTAAAAGACGTAATGGCATCAGAGATTGAAGGACTTCTAAGAAATCAGCGACTCGATCCAAATGAACGAGACGAAGCCATCGCGTTTCTAGATTGGCTATTGCAGGAACATTTTGTTTTCCTTGGTGCGCGGAAATACATATTTCAAACTGATGAGAACAACGAACTTCTCGGCGAGGAACCAGATATCGTTGAGAATTCCAGCTTAGGATTATTGAGAGATGAAACTGTAACCGTATTAACGCGAGGTTCTGAACCGAGTGTCATAACACCAGAAATTCGCACTTTCCTACAAGAACCCGAACCTCTGATTATTGCCAAATCTACGTTAGTTAGCCGTGTTCATCGAAGAGTATTCGCGGATTATGTAGGTATAAAACACTATGACGACAAAGGAAACGTTTTTGGCGAAACACGCCTGCTTGGCTTGTTTACTGCAACCGCCTACGATGAAACAGCACGGTCTATTCCAATTGTCCGGCGACGCATAACAAAAATCATTGAAGCCTCTGGAGTAATTCGCGGAGGACACAGTGCTAATACAATCAGTAATTTGCTTGAGAAATGGCCGCGAGATGAGCTTTTTCAAACCGATCATAAAACATTGACCCCGATGCTGCTTGGAACACTTCAACTGGTTGGCCGTCCGAGAACACGTCTATTTGTCCGCAAAGATCGCTTCAATCGTTTCATAATTGCTCTGGTTTATGTGAATAGAGAAGCCTACGACTCAGATGTCAGAATACGCATCGGTAAACTCTTGGAACATAACTATGCAGGAAGGATCGTTTCGTTTGAACCAAGTTTTGAGTCCGGATCTTTGGTGCGTGTTCATTTTCAAGTTTCCATAAGTTCCGACAGTCCCGATCCAAACCCGAGCTCTCTAGAACCTGAAATCGCTAAAATTGTTGAAACATGGACTGACCAATATCGTGAGGCTATTTCTAATGCAGATCAAGACCGAGCATCAATCGAACAATTATTGATGTTCCGTCACGCTTTTACTGCTGCCTATCGAGAGGCATTTTCCGCTGATGAGGCGATCATTGACGTTGACGAAATAGCCATACTTTCTGCGAGCAATCCTATTTCAGTCAGAGCGTACCGAAAAGAAGGTGATACAGCCAATACGATACGAGCAAAAATCTACAATCGAAATGGCTCCATTCCGCTTTCAGATTGCATTCCAATATTCGAAAACATGGGCCTGTTTACAGAATATGAAGTCGGTTACCCCGTTAGACCAACAAATAAACCAGTAGCCGATGCTCCGGATACTTATTGGCTTCATTATCTGTCGATGCGCACGAGATCAGGAGAAGCGATTGATCTTGACGGTGTTAGAACTCAGTTTCAAGATGCGTTCGTGGATATTTGGTGCGAAAAATCTGATAATGACAGATTCAACCATCTCGTACTGAGTGCCGGTGCAACTTCTCGTGAGGTCGCTCTTATTAGGGCTCTGTGTGCATTTCGGTTCCAAAGCGGTATGGATCCCAATCACGCAACTCAAGCAAGTGCTTTCATAGCATATACGGAACTTACGCTTGCGCTTTTGAAACTTTTTGCTTGTAGGTTTGATCCGGAAAAGACTCTTTCGTTAGAGACTCGTCAAACAAACCAACAAGAAATCTTGAAGACTATTGAAATCGGGTTGCGTTCAGTAAAATCGCTTGAAGACGATCGCATTATCAGAAGAACTGTTGCATTAGTTTGCGCGATACAGAGAACGAACTACTACAGCACGAACTCAGAGACGATTTCTTTCAAAATCCATTCACGGGAACTTGAACATCTACCATCTCCCAAACCTCTCCGCGAAATATTCGTATTCAGTCCGTCGGTTGAGGGGTGTCACCTTCGTTTCGGCCCCGTAGCTCGGGGAGGATTGCGATGGTCAGATCGGCGCAATGACTACAGAACAGAAGTCTTAGGATTAGTCAAAGCTCAGCAAGTCAAAAATTCCGTAATTGTGCCTGTCGGGTCAAAAGGCGGATTTTATCCAAAGAATCTTCCTGTTTCGGGCACTCGCGAAGAGGTTCAAATAGCCGGAATCGAAGCCTACAAGCAATTTGTCAGTAGTCTGTTAGAACTTACTGATAACTTGGTAGAAGATCAGGTTCAACATCCTAAAGATATAGTTGTATGGGATAACGACGATCCTTACTTAGTTGTCGCCGCAGACAAGGGAACTGCCACCTTTTCTGATATAGCCAATGCCGTCAGCGAAAACGAAAACTTTTGGCTTGGCGATGCCTTTGCCTCTGGAGGTTCGTCGGGATACGATCACAAAAAAATGGCGATCACGGCGAGAGGAGCCTGGGAGGCTGTTAAGCGACATTTTAGAGAGACAGGAAAAGATATTCAGAAAGAACCGTTTTCAGTCCTCGGCATTGGCGATATGTCGGGAGATGTATTCGGCAATGGGATGCTCTTATCGAAACAAATTAAATTGATTGCCGCTTTCAACCATCTGCATATTTTCATTGATCCGAAACCGGAAGATTTGACCAAAGCTTGGAAAGAACGAAAACGTCTTTTTGAACTTCCTCGTTCAAGTTGGGCAGATTACGATAAGTCTCTGATTTCAAAAGGCGGGGGGGTGTATTTGAGAACGGCTAAATCAATCACGTTAAGCAATGAACTCAAACTCCTCACGGGTTCAACTGAATCGGAGGCTACTCCTGATACTATAATTAAGATGTTGTTGAAAGCTGATGTAGAACTCGCTTGGTTCGGAGGAATAGGAACATTTGTCAAAGCCAAAGACGAACGGAATGAAGATGTTGGTGATCGAGCAAATGATTTAGTTCGCATAGACGCTACTGAGTTAGGTGCCAAGGTTGTAGGTGAGGGAGCCAATCTCGGCATGACTCAGAAAGCGAGGATAGCGTATGCGTTAAACGGAGGGAAAGTTAATACGGATGCTATTGACAATTCGGCTGGTGTCGATAGTTCCGACCACGAAGTGAACGTAAAGATTCTAGCATCTGTCGCTATACGCAGAGGTGATCTAGAAAGGGAGAACAGAGATGAACTCCTCGCGAAAATGACTGACGATGTTGCGCGACATGTCCTAAGACACAATTACGATCAAACTGGCGCATTAAGTGTCGCAGAAAAAATAGCAGATATTGACCATGAAGGCTTTGAGAAGCTTATGGTTCGCTTAGAAGAAAGCAACATCCTGAATCGAGATGTCGAGCTTTTGCCTAGATCTGAGATTATGCGAGAACGGTCTCAAAACAAAATTTGGCTGACGCGACCGGAGATAGCGGTTTTGATGGCCTATACCAAGATCGTACTGTTCGACGATCTTGTAGCCTCTGACCTTCCAGACGATCCGTATTTTGAAGAAACGCAAGCCAATTACTTTCCGAAAGAAATTCGTCAGTATTCTGGGGCCATGTCGTCTCATCGACTAAAACGAGAAATCATTTCTACGGTTGTAGCCAACCGAACCATTGACATTGCTGGTCCAGCGCTCCTAATTAGATTAAGAGACAATACCGGTGCCAGCGATCCCGAAATCGTTCGATGTATCGAAATGGCTAGAAAACTCATTGCGTTGGATGACTTGTTAGTACAAATAGAAAAGTTGGACAATCGAGTCTCTAGTGACATTCAATCATCAATGATTATTGACTGTTCTGTTGCACTTTTTAAGGCTGCTACTTGGCTCGCATACCATAAGAATCAGTCCTCAATAGCTGAGATTGTCAATAAATATGCAAATGTAATGGGTGAATACAGAACAATTATGAGTGATGAATTTAGTAATTTTCTCCACGTTCAGATTTCGGATCGTTTCAAATCCTTAAGAACCCACCAAGTTCCAAAATCTTTAGCTTGGGAGGTTGCATCGATTCGTCAATTCTCTGAGGGATTGAATATGGCTAAGATGTCCTTGGAAGATGGCTTTGATATCCGAAATTCGGCTAAAGCATACTTTTCAATTGGAACCCACTTGCAAATTGATAGGCTGAAATACGAGGCTGTGCAGGCATTGCCCGACATTTCCTATTGGGATCGAATTGCAGCTAGAAGAAAGGTTTTTGAGCTAGAATTAATGCATGCCCGAGCAACGAGAAATGTCTTGTTGGCCAAGTTGGATGTCGACTCTTGGATAAACAAAAATAAGTTGCGTTATACTTCATTGGCATCGGATCTTGGAGAACTAACTTGGGGACAGAGTTGGGCATTTTCGAAATTTGCTCTTTCTGTTGATGCTATACGAACATTTGTAGATAAAACGGAATAGGATTTGAATGCCTCACGACCATCACTTACTTCCTGGTACTCTGCCGGTTTCTGTAGCTACCCGAATTACAAAACGAACGGCTTTACTCTCAGTCAGTGTAGCTTTGACTCTCGTTGCACTCAAGTCTTGGGCGTGGATTCAGTCTGACTCAGTTTCCATATTATCGTCCCTTGCTGACAGTGCGTTGGATGTTCTAGCGTCTTTGTTTACTCTAGCTGCAGTCGTATACGCCTCAGTACCTCCAGACGAAGAGCATCGACACGGTCACGGTAAAGCAGAAGGATTTGCTGGAATTATACAAGCGATGTTTGTTGCCGTAGCGGCAACCCTTGTTGCAATTGAAGCTTTCCAGCACATTCAACAACCTCGCGAGGTAACTCAGTCCGGAATAGCTATAGGTGTGATGGTCGTGTCAATACTGTTGACAATCGGATTGGTGTGGACTCAAAGTTTGGCTATAAGAAAAACTAATTCTGTTGCTACGGATGGTGATCGCGCTCATTATCTGGCTGACTTGGGAGCTAATCTCGCTGTAATTGGAGGAGTCATCGCGACAGGTGTTTTTCGCATTCCCTATGCCGATCCGGTAATTGGTGTATGTATAGCGGCTTGGCTTATTTGGACTGCGCTTCAGGTAGCAAACAAAGGTTTAGCCCAGTTACTTGATGAAGAACTCTCGACAGAAGCCCGATCTAGAATAAAGGAGCTTGCTACTCAGGACGGAACCTTGTTAGATGTTCATGCCTTACGAACGCGAGCATCTGGGCCCTATGTTCACATTCAATTTCACGCGGATCTTCCTCCGGACATTTCTTTAGTTGAAGCTCATCAAAGAATGGTTGCTGCAGAACGAGCGATTCTAGAAGAATTTCCGGCGGCTGATGTTTTAATTCACCCAGATCCAAGAGGTCAAGCCGAACGCCATGGCGGAGATGTCTTTGGCGAAACAACGAAACTGTAAGAAATCAAAACGTAAATTTCTATTCCATGTAAACGAAGTTTTGTTTCTTCGGAAAAGTTTATGACCGATCAAAATTCAGATAAAAACAGTGACGATCTAGCCGAAGAAATTAGACAGGCTTACTCTCTGTTCGTCGTTAACGCCGAATATAAAGAACGTTTTCTTATGGCGATCGGTTTAACATGTACAACCGCACGTATCGTAATAAACCTTGAACACCCTAGTTATGCACGACTACCCAAAATTAAGAGGATTTCCAAGGAATTTCGAAAAAATCAGGGAAAAATTCGAATTTTCAAGACAAATCTAAAAATTTCAACTCAGATCGGACGATTTCATACTTTCTTAGTAAAATTGTTTAGATTTTGCGGTGAAAACAGCTAGAAACTATCAATTTGACTTTATTTTGGGGCAGGAATGCAGTCATTGATTAGGAACGGCAGGGTTTTATAAGTTTTTGTAATGAGTGACAGATAGTTTGACATTCTGCATTGATCCACAAATTATGGAAACTTGGTCTTTCAGAAAAGGGAACATCGTCCTATACTGTAGGTGCCATTAACTGAATAGTCGCGTAAACAAGTGAGCAGGGTTTTTGATGAATCTGTCTGGTTTTCTTAACATTTCATAATATTCTTTTTGACACTTGACCATTTACTTATAACAATGTTGAAAAAAATTTGGCTTTGCATTCTTCAGGTGGGATTTGATCTAAGATACGCCTTAATTGCCGTTTCAAAGTTGAAATTGTTCCTTTTTCAGCCTTTCGAAGTAATGCCTTTAGTTTGGCAAAAGCTTTTTCGATTGGATTGAAGTCTGGACTATAAGGGGGTAGGAATAATAATTTAGCTCCTGTTTTTTCAATAGCCGCTTGCACAGCTTTTGTTTTGTGTACGGATAAGTTATCCATTATCAATAAATCTCCGGATTTCAGTCGTTTGGCGAGACCATAGGTAATCCAATAGACAAATTTCTTCGTGTTCTTAGCTCCTTTTAAGGTCCAACTCGCTACAATTTCTTTGTCAGAGTTTGCCGCGATACCGGTTAAGCTAAACCGATGACTGTGAGGGAGAGACATTTTAAGCCTCTCCCCAGTCGGACAACGACTATACAGCCTCGTCATGTTGGTCGAAATTCACGTCTAATCAATAATACGCGCCCTGATTCGGTGAATTTGTCAATGAAATCCGCTTGCTCCTTCTCTACATCCGGACGAGATTGTTCTGCTGCAAGACAGGTTTTCTTCTTACGGGTGTAACCGTGTCGCTTGAAAAAGCGTTTCAATGCTGACCTACTAAACTTTGCTTTTTTACCACATTTGGTTATCAGCTTTTTTAGGATCTCGTCAATAGTCGCATCCGGCTTTTCTTCTAAGAACGCCGATCTCCCCCCCCCCCATTGGCTTTTGGGACTATACTTCCTGTTTCTTTTGCTAACTTCCATATTCGTTTGGCACTGGAAATCGATATATCCAACTCCTCAGAAATCTCTGGGAATTCTTTGTTCGCTTTGCGCTTCTTGATTACGCGTTCGCGAATATCTGAAATCAACGCTGCAGGCATGGTCATCTCCTATACAGAAAATGAAACAAGTCTAACAATTCTCTAATTTCTCTGTGGAATTCCTTCACATTCTGTGAGTGTCAACTAGATAGGCCTTTGCTCTATCATAACTTCCTAGAAACTGCGACAACGTTGTCGCAGTTTTTTTTGTGGGCGAACCTATTGCAATATAGTCAAAACTTACCATATAAAAAACACTAATTTTTCAAACTAGGAGAAAACAATGACACAGAATAATGATTTGGATAACCACGACTGGATAAACGACTGGTATTTTCCTTTTAGTTGCGGAACGTGGATAATGTTTGGTCTGTTAGTTTTAGTTTGTATTTTTCCGCCCGCTATATTTTTCATTTGGTATGCGATGCGAGATAAGGACAAAGACCTGAAATTTAATTTTGATTTTGATGACGATTGGGCTCAAAAACATGTACTTTTAGTACGTTTAGGAACGTGGGCGAGAATGGGGAGTTGGATTTTGGTGGCGATATTTCCCGGTTTTTTGTTTTTCTTTTTGGGTAAGGGATTGTTTCGAACAAAGGATTGGTTTCTAACACTTATTTATTTTACTTTTTATTGTTTTAGCGCAATAGTTATCCACTTTTTAATTTTAGTATTTGCAACGATCTATGGTTACATCCCGGAGGAATTTTGGGTGGCTGTTCTAGGATAAAGTTGTAGATCTTGTCTTGACCAACTTCCTTTGACTGGATCGTCGAAATTTTTCTTGACTGCTTTTGCAGTGATAATGCCAAATATCATTTTCTACACTTGAAGAAGTTCACACGATATCATGAACTCGCCAAACTTCTCACTGGCTTGAACATATGATTTTCCAAAGTTCTTGTTTTATTGCATTCAAGTTATCTAGCAATCTAAGCGCAAAACTATCATTTCTTATCTTCGGTACTGGACTCTGTATTGTCCGAGGATTCTTCGTCCGGTTTTTCCTCCTCGTACTCAGCATCTACGACATCTCCTTCGTCTCCTTTCGATGCATCTTTTTCCGCTTCGGCCTCGGCGTTTGCTTCTTGCTCAGCTTTATATATAATTTCACCGAGTTTCATCGCTACAGTCATTAGTGCCTGTTGCTTCTCATTAATAGCCTTTGCGTCATCGCCTTCTGCAACTTCTTTCAATTCTTTTATAGCTGCTTCTATATTACCTTTAAGTTCGTCGTCGACTTTGTCTTTGTGTTCTTCTATCTGTTTTTCGATAGAATGAACTGAACTCTCCGCTGTGTTCTTGGCTTCTACTAGTTCTCTTTTTGCTTTATCTGCTTCTGCGTTTTCCTCTGCTTCGGCCCGCATTTTCTCTATATCGTCCTTAGATAAACCACCGTCTGCTTGAATGGTAATTTTCTGCTCTTTACCGGTGTTTTTGTCCTTCGCTGAAACAGAAAGTATACCGTTCGCGTCGATATCAAAAGTAACTTCTATTTGCGGTAATCCACGAGGAGCAGGAGCAATACCTTCGAGATTAAATTGACCTAAAGATTTGTTATCCGAAGCCATCTCACGTTCGCCCTGGACAACGCTAATTGTAACACTTGGCTGATTGTCTTCGGCAGTGGAAAATACCTGAGATTTATTTGTCGGGATCGTAGTGTTTTTCTCTATCAGTCTTGTAAATACTCCGCCTAGAGTTTCTATTCCCAATGATAAGGGCGTAACATCCAGAAGAACAACATCTTTAACATCACCTTGCAATACACCGCCTTGAATTGCCGCCCCAATTGCGACGACTTCATCTGGATTAACACCTTTATGAGGTTCCTTTCCAAAATAATTCTGCACTTCAGTTTGAACCTTAGGCATACGAGTCATTCCACCGACCAGAATAACATCGTCAATTTCACTAGGGTTTTTGTTGGCATCTTTTAGTGCGGCTTTGCAAGGTTCAATAGTACGTCTAATTAAGTCCTCTACCATGCTTTCAAACCTTGCACGTGTCAACTTCATACTCAAGTGTTTAGGACCGCTTGCATCAGCCGTAATAAACGGCAAATTGACCTCATATTGAGAAGCCGTTGATAATTCTTTCTTGGCTTTCTCTGCTTCCTCTTTAAGGCGTTGCAAAGCTAGTTTGTCAGCCTTTAAATCAATACCTTGATCTTTCTTAAATTCCTCGGCAAAGTAATCGACTATTCTTAAATCAAAATCCTCTCCGCCCAAAAATGTATCGCCATTAGTTGAAAGAACTTCGAATACTCCGTCACCAATTTCTAAAATAGAAACATCGAATGTGCCACCACCTAGATCGTACACAGCTATGACTTTGTTGTCTTGCTTATCTAATCCGTATGCGAGAGCCGCTGCCGTAGGCTCATTAATTATTCTTTTAACAGTTAAACCTGCAATCTCTCCAGCGTCCTTCGTTGCCTGACGCTGAGCATCATTAAAGTAAGCCGGAACGGTAATTACAGCTTCCGTAACTTCCTCGCCTAAATGTGCTTCCGCAGTCTCTTTCATTTTTGTAAGAATAAAAGCAGATATTTGTTGAGGCGAATAATCTTTATCTCGTCCTTTTACCCACGCATCCCCATTTGAACCTTTTACAATTCCAAATGGAGATAGTTGTTTATCTTTCTGTGCCGTTGGATCATCAAATGTCCGGCCAATCAATCTTTTGATCGCATAATATGTATAATCTGGATTTGTGACTGCCTGTCTTCGTGCAGTCATACCAATTAACCTTTCGCCATTGTTGGCAAATGCAACAACCGATGGAGTGGTTCGACCACCCTCAGAATTCTCGATAACTTTAGCGTCGCTACCATCCATTACTGCAACACATGAGTTGGTGGTGCCTAAGTCAATTCCAATAATTTTACTCATTGTTAAAACTCCTGTTTAGGTAATTTGGATATAGAATGCGTATTCCAAAACGCTCGCTTCCAATTGTAGGTGAATAGATAAGGCGAAATTTTCGTATTCCAATACGTCAATGTAAATTTGCCTTGGCTAGTGATATGGGAAGACAATTATTATTCGCAAGGGGTAGAGTAATATTTTTTGTTTTTTAACCATGCGATTATCTCCGACGAAGATTTATTGATTCGAAGAGTTTTCCTCAGATTCAACAGCCGAATGTTCATTAGTTGCCTTTGCCGACTCGTCAACTTCTCCTCCAGTAATTGCGGAATCTTCTTGCTCTGGCCCAGTACTAACAGCCACCATTGCGCCGCGTAGAACATAGTCCCCCATCTTCCAACCTGAGCGAGCTACCTGTGCAATTGTATCGGCGGGTTGATCAGAAGCTACCCGTCCAATCGCTTCATGCAGACTAGGATCAAATGCAAGGCCAGGCTCTGCTTTAATTTCGACAACTCCATGACGTTCAAATACTTGGAGCAACTCTTTGAATGTCATATCAATACCGCTCAACAAGTTTCTATGGGATTCCGAAATAGCTGCGGTTTCTTCATTAGAAGTACTAAGAGCTAGTTTAAAGGTATCAGCAACGCGCAGCATATCCTCCACAAACCCTCGCATAGCATACTTACGAACCTCCATTTTCTCCTTAAACGCTGATTTCTTTACGTTCTCGGCTTCTGCTTGACGACGCAGAGCTCGGTCTTTCCATTCCGCAACTTCTGCTTGTAGTGAGACAATTTGTTCCTCAGGAGTCTTTGCTTTCTCCTCAGAAGTTGCCCCTTCAACATCTCCGACACTACCCTCGACAACATTAGTCGCTTCTTCTCTGATTCCGTCATTCAGCGACGAGTCGGATCCAGTTGCGTCGAGATTTTCATCAACAAATTCGTTAGTTTCAACTTCAGGATTCACCCTAAGTTCCTTTCTTGTCGTTTGAGTCAAATAGTTGTCCAACTACACGTGCTGTGTAATCGATCATTGGAATAATGCGAGCATAATTCAATCGCGTCGGTGCTATCACACCTAACGCTCCAATCACTCGCCTGTCAGCATTCATATAGGGAGAAATTATTACACTTGAACCCGAAAGCGGAAATAATTTATTTTCTGACCCGATAAACATTCGCACTCCCTCTCCATCGCTCGTTGAATCGAGTATCTCGATTAGGGATTGCCGCCTATCCATCACTTCGAATAGTTCTCTCACCCGGTCTAAATCAGCATTTACGTCCTTGTCGTTCAACAGATTTGCCCGCCCATGTACGATCAGAACTCGATCGTCTTCATCATGAACGGATGACCATTCCGCCAAACCTTTCGCTATTAACGCGCTTGCGACCTCATTTAAATCTGCCTTGTGTTGTTCGAGTTCTTGAAGAATCGACTCCCTTACTTGCAGTATCGTTCGACCGACCAACCTTCGAGATAGAAAGTTTCCGGCTTCTATAACTGAGGTTTGAGGAAGACCTTCAGGAAGTCGGATAATTCTATTCTCAACATCTCCATCCTCGGTTACAAGGACTGCTAAAGCCTCGTTAGCCCCGAGAGGAACAAACTCAACATGTTTTACGACTTCATCTCGCGTGGGGGAAGAAACTAAACTTGCTCCACCAGCCAACCCACTGAGAAAAATTGAGGCTTCGTTCAGAACTCCAGAAAAATCCTTGTCGACTGACTGCAATCTCCCTTCAACAAGATTTCGATCTTCTCTTGAAGGTTCACCAAGCTGTAAGAATCCATCGACAAAAAGACGCAAACCAGCATAGCTCGGCCGGCGACCTGCCGAAGTATGCGGGGCTTCCAGTAAGCCTATGTCTGCGAGCTCAGCAAGAACGTTACGTATCGATGCCGACGAAAGACGGATGCCTGATTTCGACAAAGTATGAGAACCAACAGGTTCACCAGTTTTAATATAAGTCTCTACAACTTTCCGAAAAATCGTCCGCGTACGCTCGTCTAGCTTTTGCATGAGTGATTTCGTGGTATTCTTAATCATAAACTCGTAGTTATGTTTAAAAGTTGCTAGCTTCAAGTGTTATAATGTAAAGAATTGCAGATTGCGATGTTAAGAGGCAAAAATTTAGTAATGACCGATGCCCCACAGAAATCATTGGATACAGTTCAATCCACAGCATACGGCGCTATCGGCATTCCCTTAGCAGCAACTGGCCTACCCATTGCCGTCTTCCTGTCGCCTTTCTACGCAGAACATATGGGATTAGGACTAGCAGTCACTGGAACAGTCTTCATGTTGCTTCGATTTTGGGATTTGTTCACAGATCCTATTATGGGCTTTCTAGTCGACAGGTTTCCTACCAAAAAAGGACGATACAAACACTGGCTAATTCTTAGTACACTCATTTTAACTGTTCCAACATTCTTTCTATATATGCCAGAAGTTAGAACCGTTCATCCATTTTACCTTGCTGGTTGGTTGATGGTTTTCTATGTCGGTTCAACTTTACTTATGGTGCCGCATAAAGCTTGGGTATCGGTTCTCTCCTCTCACTACGACGAACGCTCGCGTTTGTTTCTTTATCGAGAAATATTTTCCGTTGTTGCTCTCATCTTGTTGCTGACGCTCCCAATTATCTTAATATTTTTCTTTAATATTCGCGATGATGCCCAGCATTTGCGAATAATGGGGTGGTCTCTAGTCATTTCGTTACCCGTTACCATAGGAATTGCAATCTGCTTTGTTCCAGATCACCCTCCTACCGCCAAAGAACCTCGCGTTACATTGAATCTTACTGACCTCAAAGCGAGCTTTTCGAATAAGCAATTGTGGCGCATAGCGATATTCGACGTTTGTATTGGTACCGCTATAGCAGCTACAGCAGCTACCTATTTGTTCGTTGCATCACATGCTTTTGAAGTCAGCCGGCTTATAGGGATGTTAGGGCTAGTCACTTACTTCATTGCCGGTATTGTTGCAATGCCGTTTTGGACATGGTTGTCACGCAAAACAGAGAAACACATTGCGCTTAGAAAACTATGTATTTACAACTCATTCGCATTTTTGATTTATCTTCCCGCTTGGTTATGGATTGATAACATATACAGTTTGTTTGCTGCTGTGTTTATTTCGGGCTTCGGATTTGGAGCCCCTTATGTCCTCTCTCGTTCGATGATCGCAGACCTAATTGAAATCGAAGAAGAACGTTCCGGACATCATCGCGGAGGGACATTCTACGCTGTGATGGCTGCAGCGTATAAAGCTGGAGGAGGTTTAGCAATCGGGGTACCCTATCTGCTTCTCGGCCTTGTAGTGGGTTTTAACGCCGAAGGTGGCAATTCACCGGATGCGATTTTGGGTTTAGTTCTCGTTTTTGTTGGCGTTCCGGCTGTCGCCTATCTGATTGCTGCGTGGTCGATATGGTCATACAACGTCACGAGAGACAAGCAAGCTATAACCGCTAAGAATATTGCTTCTCGAAAAACAGGTGAAAGTACCGTCCCTGTAGAAACTTAACTTTCGATCCTATTGGAGATTTTTTAGTGAGTGTCGTCCGTCCATCCAAAAGAGATCATGATGCGCTTCGTGAGGTAACATTGGTTACTCACGTCAGTCCTTACGCCGAAGGATCATGTCTGGCTAAGTTTGGGAACACCCACGTGCTTTGCACAGCAACCTGGGAAGATCGCGTTCCGGCTTGGATGCGCGGAAAAAAATCGGGTTGGATTACCGCCGAGTACGGCATGTTACCGCGGTCAACCCAAGTGAGGACACGAAGAGAAGCTGCTACGGGAAAACAATCTGGTCGAACATCTGAAATTCAACGTCTCATTGGCAGATCACTGCGATCAATTACAAATTTGAATGTCCTAGGAGAAAATCAGATCATAATCGATTGCGATGTAATACAAGCTGATGGTGGCACCAGAACAGCTTCAATTACTGGTGGTTTTGTTGCGTTGGCGCTGGCTTGTGATTACTTACATAGCGAAGGCATTATCAATAGTTCTCCGTTGAAGGCGAAAGCTGCCGCGATCTCGGTGGGATTATGGAAAGACTCTCCAGTCTTAGACTTGGACTATGCGGAAGACTTTGGAGGCAGTGCGGATATGAATGTGGTGATGAGTAGCGACGGGGGGTACATTGAAATTCAAGCGACCGGAGAAGATTGCCCTATTTCTAAAGATCAGTACAACAAATTAATGATCTTGGCGGAGAAGGGATGTACTGAACTTTTCTCGATCCAGCAAACTGCAATTGTAACTGCGACACCCAAACCATAAGGAAACTGTTATGAATGATGAACTCAATCTTCTTAAAGACGAACTTGCGGCGCGACTTAAAGCTGCAGAAGCACCCGGGTCTTTGTCCGCGACTCGGGCTAATCACGATGAAGCTGGTGCAAAAATGAAGTTGGCTCTCGGAGTAACCGAGGAGCCGATTAACCTTGGCGGTGTTAGCGGGCTCAAATTTAATCCCTCGGCCTCATCTTCATCAAACATTTTGTATTTTCATGGGGGTGGTTATGTGGTTGGTTCACCGACGAGCCATCGTTCTATGACCTCACATATCGCGGCCTCCTCTCAATCTGTTGTTTGGTCTATGGATTATCGACTCGGTCCTGAGAATCCTTTTCCAGCGGCAGTAGAAGACGGACTGTCCTCGTATAAAGGACTATTGGATGCCGGAACTGACAGCAAGGATATAATAATATCCGGGGATAGCGCCGGAGGTGGCCTAACGGTTGCTACGGCCTTGCGAATAAAGGAAGAGAATCTCCCGATCCCTGCAGGACTAATGGTAATTTCCCCGTGGACAAACCTTGTAAGCGACGGTTGGAGCTATAACAATAAAGCGATCGCTGATCCTGTCGTTCATCAAGAAATTCTAAAGAATTGTAGCAGACAATACCTTGGAACAGCGGATGAACGTCATCCACTTGCCTCTCCAATTGAGGCTGATCTGAGTAAACTTCCTCCAATTCTGATTCAAGTGGGTTCCGAAGAAATTCTATTGTCAGACGCAACGACTCTGGCTGAGCGCGCTGGCGGTGCCAACGTCGAAGTTTCGTTGGAGGTATGGCCCAATATGTTCCATGTGTTTCAGTATTATCATCATCGATTACAAGACGCTCGGAACGCAATAGAACGAATTGGAATTTGGGTGCAAGAGAAAACTCAGAATTAGTAATCTTCCAGCTGTTGACGGATTATTCAGAAATTTCCCCTTCTGTGTCTTCATCGTCGACGTATTCCAAAAGATCGGCGGGCTGACATTTCAATTCTCGACAGAGCGCCTCTAAGGTCGAAAATCTGATCGCTCGCGCCTTACCAGTTTTTAGAATTGAGAGGTTTGCAAGCGTCAACCCTACTCGCTGAGACAAGGTCGTAAGCGACATACCAGATTTCGACATGACCACTTCTAGATTGATGCGAATAGCCACTGTGGCAACACTCTAAATTGTAGCGATTATATAGTTGTCTAGACGAAGGTCATACAGTTCCGAGCTTTCTTGAGAACACCCCGTAGTGTCCTGCGAGTCACGCTCAATTATTCTTCCCCAACGAACTTCCACGGGATTTTATCGCCGCCCGCGCCTGCGAAACAGGATTGGCATCTTACAGATATAAGATTGAACAGACATTGTTGCAAGTCTCTAGACAACTATATAATCGCCTAAATTGTCATCTTCTCTTCTTCGCGGAGCCGAGCGCCTTCGCGGAATACTTGTGACAAAACCACTAAGACAGCAACAGCTACCCAAGCAGATACATTGATCGAAAACTGAAATGGTTCTTCTGTTCCTACTAAGTTGATAAAGGTAACAAAAAACCCAACCAAATTTCGCGTAAGTTCCATAACTGCTACTGAAACTGCAATACGCGTAAGTCTCGGTGCATTCTCAGGTAAAAATGGATCTCCTTCTGCAAGAGTGTTCAAAATTTGTCGTAACGACACACAAATATAGACGAGAAAGGGAAGCATAATTACGAGACCGAGTAAGGCAGCGACTAGCCTGCCCTGCGACACACTTTCTGAATAAATTGCGCCACCTGGAATTGTTATTTGCCCTCCGTTCAAGAAAGCAAACAACCCCACGCCGATCATAATTGTCACAATGACTCCTAGGATCAGGGCAACCCAAATGACAATTGCCAAAATTGTACTCATCAGGGAGGGAATAGAAATTTTGTTCGTATCTGACATAGATAAATTTTTAATCCTTCTCTTCGCGAATTCAAACTGAGCATTTTCGGTAATCTGACACAAAAAACCATAAGTTTCTAGTCGTTGAGAGATTCATTCTTGTCCGCGTTAGGCATCCTACGAGTACGATGCCAGTACTTCATCAATTACACGCTCTAAATCGTTTACTGTTGCGACGTGTACAATTTTATTAAGGTGCGGCAAATACTGCGGTATAGCACTATCGCCTGTTCCCCATAAACTTTCTGGTTCCGGACACAGCCAAATTAGTCGTTTTGACCTCTCTTTGGCTTCGGCTATCAGATCACTTCGCGGGTCACCATAATTCGAACGACCATCTCCGAGAACAATGACTGTTGACCTTCGATCAATTTTGTTCCAGTAATCGGTTTTGAGATCAGAAAGGGATTGCCCGTAATCCGTCGAGCTGATGCCGATTGAATTTACGATCTGATCCATTGCAGGAGTAAACTCTTCAGACTTTAATGTGTCACCGACATCCTCAAGTCGACCTGAGAATGCGAATGTCTCGACATCTGGAGCTGCTTCTTTAAGGCTGTAAATCAACATAAGGAAGAACCTGACCACCCTAGCAACAGAACCAGACACATCACAGATAGCAACAATTCTCGGTTTGTCCTTCTTCTTCGTTTTCCATCGAAGATCAAAAGGAGTTCCTCCATATCCCGCATTAGAACGCAATGTTTTGCGAACATCCAAAACTCCTCTTCGTGTCCGTTTAAGCCGACGTGAATGCTTCGCAATCAACTTCTTCGCGATTCGATCAACTAATCTTCTCATTCGAGCTAGATCATGCGAATCCATCTGAGACAATCTTTTCTCCGACAATATTTCATTTCGAAATCTCTCAGTCGCCCCTGCTCCAAAAGTTTCAAACGCTCGTTTTACGTACTCAGTCGCTTTACTTTGAACTTTTTGCCTACCCTCTATTAATCTTTGCGCTTCATGCTCTCCTTCCGGTGATTTATTTGAAAAGGCATCCATCATTTTGGATTCTAAATCGTCGACACCCAGTGCTTTCAGCATTTGACGCGCAAAATAAGGTACTTGCGTAGAGAATCTTATGTTCTCTATGCCGACCTCTTCCCCAGCTTTCTCCAAGGCTAGCGAAAAGTTTGTGTCAGACGGATTATCTAGTAATTCCATAATATTTAGCGATGCCATACCTTGGTCATCTTGGCTTTCGTTACTAGTCTGTTCTTCGTTACTTCGTCTGTCTCGACAAAAATACAGATTGAACAGTCGGTCAAAAGTATTTTTCTCCTCAACGTTCTTGGCTAACACACACCTTAAGGTGTCGGCTATGCGGGTTCTATCGTCATAACCGATAACTGCGACCGCTCTAGTCGCGTCTATGGTTTCACTTGTCGAAACTCTAACGTCGGCAGACCTTAGAGCCCGGATAAAATCGGTGAGAATCCGTTCGGCCATTTTATGAATTACTCCAGATCCGGATAGCCCGAACTTAAACGACCGTCAGCGTTTTGATTCACACTTTGCATAACCATTGAATGGATGTCCTTTTCGACCGACTCAATATCACTTTCATGTTTAAGTAAGACGTTGAGAGTGGTTCGTACCAATTTAGGGTCAAGCTCTGTCGAGTGCATTAAGATCAATGTTCTCGCCCAATCGACTGTTTCTGCAATAGACGGTTTTTTTCGAATATTCTTTTCGCGAAGACTTTGTACAAACAATACTAATTGCGAAAGTAAAAGTTCGGATACATTTGGAACTCTCGCTCTAACGATCGCTTGTTCCCGGCTAGCTTCGGGAAAATCAATATGAAGATGGAGGCATCGGCGCTTTAGAGCATCTCCTAAATCTCGAATATTATTGGAAGTCAAAACAACAAGTGGTGGTACTTTCGCTGTTATTGTGCCGATTTCGGGTACAGTCACTTGATAGTCCGATAGAATCTCAAGCAAGTAAGCTTCAAATGCTTCGTCAGACTTATCAACTTCATCAATCAACAAAACAGAACCCTGCTCTTGACGCATAGCAGTCAATAAAGGGCGAGGTTCAAGAAATTGTTCGGAAAAAAACAGGTCATCCAAACTCGCTAGTTTGCCTAGACCCGACTCTAAGGTTCCCGTACCAGATACAATTTCATTTAATTTTTCTTTCAACAGCTGGGTGTAGAGTATCTGCTTACCGTATTTCCACTCATAGAGTGCTTTAGCCTCGTCTAATCCTTCATAACATTGCAATCTAACTAGAGGTAAAGACAGGAAGTTTGAGATAGATACCGCCAAGTCTGTTTTGCCAACTCCCGCAGGGCCTTCAATCAGAACCGGTTTTCTTAAATGGTGGGCAACGTAGATGGCTGTCGAAATCTCCGGAGTTGAAATGTATCCAACCTCACCAAGGCCTTCCGTGACGGCCTCCACAGAAGTTATACCTTCATAGCCCAAATTTTCTGCTTTATTCGTCATAGGAGTCCAAATTAAATGAGTTCGACGTAACGCTTAGTCACTGAGTTCACCACACTATTTGTAATGAGGTGAACAATTAGTGGGCTTGTCCCCAAGTTTTTGCGGACTTAATGTCTACAACGAGTGGTATTGATAGTTTGTGACACGGTTCGGGAGCTCTCTCCATGACTGTTTTTATTACCTCCATCGCTTTCTCACTCTCTTGTTCTGGTGCTTCAAATACGAGCTCGTCATGAACTTGGAGAAGCATCGCTGTTTTTAAATTTTCATTCCGCAGGGCTTCAGGTAATTGTATCATTGCGCGTTTAATGATATCTGCGGCTGCGCCCTGAATAGGAGCATTTATGGCTTGCCGCTCTGCAAACGCTCGGACAGCATGATTGTTAGCATTTATGTCGCGCAAATGTAGTTTCCTACCAAAAATCGTTCGCACGAATCCCTTGCTCTGGGCAAAAGTTGTCATTTCATCCATATACGATTTTATTCCTGGAAATTTTTCAAAGTACGCGCTGATGTAATCTCGTGCTTCCGATCTTGCTATACCTAACTGATTTGCTAAGCCAAACCCTGAAATTCCGTAAATTATTCCAAAGTTTATCGCTTTGGCTTGCCTACGAATCATCGGATCCATGCCCTCGATAGGAACTCCGAACATTTCACTTGCAGTCATGGCGTGAATATCCAATCCCTCTTTAAAGGCATTTCGCAACGAGTCGATACCGGCGATGTGTGCCAATAACCTTAATTCTATTTGCGAATAGTCAGCGGCGATTAGCAAGTTTCCGGGTTCGGCTATAAACGCTTCTCGAATCTTCCTCCCGTCAGTCGTTCTGATTGGGATGTTTTGTAGATTCGGATCCGTCGACGCTAGCCTGCCTGTCTGAGCCCCTACCATCGTAAAACTTGTATGTACTCGTCCTGTTTTGCTATTTATTGCTTCTAGAAGAGCTTCGGTATAAGTTGAACGAAGCTTGGAGAGGCTTCTCCAGTCTAGAATAGTTTGTGGAAGTTTATGTCCATTTGAAGCTAGTTCCTCCAGTATGTCCGCTTTGGTTGACCATTTGCCTGATTTAGTTTTAGTTCCACCCTCTATGTTCATTTTACCAAAAAGGATGTCTGCAACTTGCTGTGGACTAGCAAGATTAAAATGTGTCCCCGCCTCGGCGTACGCTTTTTGTTCCAACACCTCCATTCGTTTGTAAAAATCTAAAGACAGTTCACGTAGAGATTCTTTCGATACTTTGATTCCTTCGCATTCCATTGCTTGAATGACGGTAACCAGTGGTCGTTCAATCGTCTCGTATAGAGTCGCTGTCTGCTCTTCGGCGAGTTTAGGTTTCAACAGCTTCCATAACCGAAAGGTAAGATCAGCATCTTCCGCTGCGTACTCAGTCGCTTTTTCCAATTCAACTTTGTCAAAGCTAATTTCAGACTTTCCCGTTCCGCAAACTTCCTTATAGGCGATAGGTTTGTGTTCAAAGTATTTTTCCGAAAGCACATCCAAACCATGTTTTAGCTTACCCGCATTCAAAGCAAAGGAAAGCAACATGGTATCATCTGTCGGTGACGGAAAGATATTTTCGCTCGCAAGGACAACACAGTCGTACTTAATGTTATGCCCGATCTTTAAGACGCTACGGTCTTCCATCAACGATCTTAGTAACGTCAGCGCTTGATCTTTATCGATTTGTTCGAGTTTATCTGTGCCAAAAACATCGTCTCTGTTCGATGAGACATGGGTAAGTGGAACATAACATGCTTCGTTTGGCCTGACGCACAAAGAGAATCCAACTAGATTTGCTGAAGTGGCGTTCAAACTGTCCGTTTCTGTATCAATAGCGACAACATTAAGAGAACGGGCTACGTCGATCCATTCTTGAAGTTCTTCTGGCTTCGTTATGGTTTTATAGGCACTTCGATCAATCTTGGTATCAATTTGATCTTCTGCCTCAAAACCTTCGTGCGAAATTGCTTCTCGTACTCTTCGTGTGATTGTCTTGAATTCCATTTCTTCAAGAAAAGCGATCAGAACTGCCGGGTCCGGTTCGGCAAACGCGAGTTCTTCGAGAGGGGTATCTACAGGAGTATCAGTCTTTAGTGTAACCAATTGTTTCGATACTTTGACTTTTTCAACAACCTCTTTGTCTAACAAAGTTTCGCGTCGTTTGTTTTGCTTGATTTCGTTTGCTCGCTCTAGTAGTTGCTCTACATCGCCATAGGTTGTGATCAGCTCGGCGGCTGTCTTTATCCCTATTCCTGGAGCGCCCGGTATGTTATCGGTGCTATCTCCTGCAAGAGCCTGTATCTCGATTACTTTATTGGGTTCAACGCCAAACTTTTCAATTACTTGATCGATCCCGATTATTCGATCTTTCATGGTGTCAAGCATCAGAACTTTGTCCGAAACAAGTTGCATGAGGTCTTTGTCGGAACCGATAATGGTAACTTTGGCCCCGCTTCGCTCTGCTATTTTTGAGTATGTCGCAATAATATCATCCGCCTCATAACCTTCTATCTCAATGGCATGGGTGGCGAATGCTTCAGCGGCTCGACGGACTAATGGAAACTGTGGAACAAGGTCTTCAGGTGGATCTGACCTATTAGCTTTGTAGTCCGAGTAAAGGTCATTTCTGAAAGTTTTTGATGATTTGTCGAAGATGCAGGCAAAGTGAGTTGGGGGATTGCTTGCTTTTAGATCCTCCAAGAGTTTGAAAAGCATATTACAGAACCCCCAGACTGCCCCAATCGGAGTTCCGTCGGACTTTCGAGACAGAGACTCTCGAGACGGAGATCGTATTGCATAGTATGCTCTAAATATGTACGCGGAGGCATCTACGAGGCAAACGTGGCTGTCCTGGTTAATGGGGCTGACTGGCATTGATTTGTCTCGAAAGCGTTAGTTCAAGTGGAAAAATTTTCGCTTAGTGTTGGCATTATCTCTCTTTTTAGCATATAAGTGTCATTTAATCTAAATTTCGCCTAATTAACGAATGTGGCATCATTGGTATAATGACAAAACCATTCAACCACCGTAATCTCAGAAAACCGACATGACCAAAACAGTTTACTATCAAATTGGAAAATTTCCGCCCTCCAACGATAAAATAGATTTAGGCAAGCTTTTACCATTAGTAGGAGAAAGTAGAGCTGAACTTGCTCACTACAATGCTCTTATATCCGTGGTGAAAAATCCCGAGATTCTTTTCTCTCCACTAGCTACTCAGGAAGCAGTGCTGTCTTCAAAGATTGAAGGAACAAATGTAACAATGAGCGAAGTGTTAGAGTTTGAGGCCGGAGCAAAGAAAGACATTGGGCAACCGAAAAGAAACGATGCCGCAGAAGTAATAAACTATAGAAAAGCGCTTTTGTTCGCATCTAAATCCATGCTTGAGGGTCGTCCGCTATCTCTGCATTTACTTAGGGAAACCCATGCTCTTCTACTCGAAGGAGTGCGTGGTCAATACAACAAGCCAGGTGAATTCCGGGAAAGTCAAAATTGGATTGGAAGACCAGGAAGCAAAATAGAAGATGCAAGTTTTGTACCTATCCCACAAGAACATCTGCAATCTGGATTAGAGAATTGGATTTCGTATATGAATTCAACGACAGAGCCTGACCCTTTGATACAATTGGCTTTGTTGCATTTTGAATTTGAAGCTCTACATTGCTTTCAGGACGGCAACGGTCGCCTTGGAAGAATGCTTATTCCTTTGTTTCTTTATTCTCGCGAAGTTCTATGTAGTCCGAGTTTCTACATTAGTGGTTATTTGGAAAAACGACGAGATGAGTATTTAGATCGACTCGGAGCTGTTTCTAGTGAAGGTGCTTGGACCGAATGGTGTATATTCTTTCTCAAAGGTATTATTGAACAGGCACGTGAAAACAGATACAAGGTGAAAGCAATTATTAATCTTAACGAGAAATTGAACAATGAAGTTCCTGTTGCCACTAATTCCAAATACGCAATCCAAGCAATTAATTTTATTTTTTCTCGTCCAATTTTCTCTGCCCGAGACTTTATGCGTGACACAGGGATCCCAACAGGAGCAGCTAAACTTCTTCTAAGAAAACTTAGAGAGGGAGACGACTCAATTCTAAAAACACTCTATCAAGACATAGGGCGTTCTCCGGCGATCTATGGATTCGTAGAATTACTTAGTATCGCAGATGGCCGCGATATTTTCTGATAAAATGCTCACGAAGCAAAGTCACTTCATATTTATTGACGAGCATAGAACGAGTTTACTGGCAATACTCTTTTAACCACCCTGTGGAATCATAATTGCTTGTTCCACTGCCCACAAACTATGTTGTGGACCGAAATTCCGCCGTTCACTGCCGACAAAACTTTTTGTGGACACTCCACTGCCCACAAACTATGTTGTGGACCGAAATTCCGCCGTTCACTGCCGACAAAACTTTTTGTGGGCACTCCACTGCCCACAAACTATGTTGTGGACCGAAATTCCGCCGTTCACTGCCGACAAAACTTTTTGTGGGCACTCCACTGCCCACAAACTATGTTGTGGACCGAAATTCCGCCGTTCACTGCCGACAAAACTTTTTGTGGGCACTCCACTGCCCACAAACTATGTTGTGGACCGAAATTCCGCCGTTCACTGCCGACAAAACTTTTTGTGGGCACTTCACTGCCCACAAACTATGTTGTGGACCGAAATTCCGCCGTTCACTGCCGACAAAACTTTTTGTGGGCACTCCACTGCCCACAAACTATGTTGTGGGTCGTAATTCCGCCGTTCACTGCCGACAAAACTCAAAAACTCTACGAGTAAATGTCTAATTAGAATCCTAACGGAGTATATTGGGCATCCGACGATAAACAAACCACTTTAAATTTTTCTCCCATCTCCATAGGATCAATCAACCGTCTCACGCCATCTTCGAGGGTTATTGCCGCGTTTGGATTATTCTTAATCAAACGATCAAGACGAGTCTTGATTCCAAGACCCCGCAAGAACTGTTGCTGGGTGATTGGCCCAAAAACATCGATCGCTGAATTCCGCGCTAGCCTAACGAGCCTTCCAAAATCAACATCTACAGTAAGATCACTCCTTCCTAAATTAGTGAACGGATCAGTCTGAAGTCCTACCGAATATGCCCGTAACGTATCACCAGGTACCTGATGAATTTTCCCATAATCGAAAAAAAGCAACCTAAATTCTTCTTCCCGTTCCGAAAAGTTATCTATTACAGTTTGTAAGCCTTCTTGAACCTCAAAGATTCCGTCGAAACAGTCGTACTGAACACCCGATTCGTCTGCTGAAATTCCAAATACAAATGCTCCCGCGTGATCCAAGCCAACCAATCGTTCGTGACAAACGCCATTTTTGTAAACAAATTGTCGTGCCGGCAAACAGTCAAGAAACTCGTTTCCAATACATAGCACAGGGCCGGAAGGCAAATCATCCAAACTTTCCAAGAAATGAGGCGAATACTCCGATAACGTAGCAAATTGAAGCTGTCGCAACACTGGACTCGTTTCTACAAGGTAAATCTGAGCGGCACCTATATAGTCTTTATATTTACGTGTGGCACGCAAAGCATCACTCATTAGTGTTCCGCGTCCAGGGCCTAACTCAACAAGTAAAAATGGGTTAGGACACTTCATCGAATGCCACTCTTGAACGAGCCAAAGCCCAATTAGCTCTCCGAAAACCTGACTAATCTCGGGTGCAGTACAAAAATCCTTCCCTATCTTCGGATGAGTAGCATAGTATCCGTTTTCCGGATCATGCAGACACACCGTCATAAACTTTGACACAGATATAGGGCCGTTAAGTTGAATGATAGATTTCAACTTGTTTTCAATAGAGTTAACTTGAATAGGCTCTTTCACTGTTGATTTTTCCTGAAACTTGCCCAAATCAAAAAGATTCCGAACAAACACATGGGAGCAGATAACATCATGCCCATCGTGAGCCATTCGCCTGCTAGAAAGTTTATATGCGAATCCGGCTCCCGAAACTGTTCAACAAACATACGCGCTAACCCGTACATCAATATAAATAGTCCAGCTGTCATGCCCGTGCGCCAAAGACCCTTAAATTTCAGAGCCAAGACCAGAAGAACAATCGCAGGAACTAATCCCTCCAAGGCTGCCTCGTATAGCTGACTAGCATGCCTTGGTAATTCAGAACCCGCATAATGCCAAATTCCCGTCTCCCAGTCATAGGCGTGTGGGGTACTCGGAATACACCGTCCGAATTCATCTTGCGGACACCCCTCTGGAAAAATCATTCCAATCGGAAGAGACGTATGGCGGCCATACAATTCCGCGTTCACAAAATTTGCACACCGACCAAAAAAGATTCCAAACGGCACGTTTATAGCCACGAGGTCAGCTAGGTCTAACAGTTTAATTTTCTGAATACGAGCGAAAAGCAATACCGCTAATACGACTCCAAGAAAACCTCCGTGGAACGACATACCGCCTTCCCACAAGCGCACTAACATCAACGGATCGCTTGCGACACGATCAAACTGGAACGGCAACTGGTAAAAGAAGATATATCCAATGCGTCCACCTAGAATGATTCCCAAGACTATGTAGACTACTAAGTCATCCAGCTGAGCCTTCGTTATTGGGCTTTTGTCTCGAAATAATTGCGGTTGTTTTATAAGCCAAGTCGCAAATGTCCAAGCACATACAATACCGGCTATGTATGCCAAAGCATACCAACGAATTGGAAATCCAAAAATTTCCACCAACGCCGGGCTAAACTCGGGAAAGCTCAAACTGTAGACAGCGAATTCTTGCATGAATTTTCTCTGATTGAAATTCTAAAGTATATGGTAAGAAATGAGGGAATTTGCTAGAATCATTATTGCCTGCCCTTTCAAGGATACATTTCATGACCTCAACAAATCCAATAGTCGACGACCTTGCTGAACTAGTCACGGGAACGATGGGAATCGTTCGTACAGCAGGGGAGGAAGTTGATACCGCAATACGGTCTAAATTGGAATCAACTATTACCGATATGGACTTTGCAAGACGAGACGAAGTCGAAGCACTCAAAACATTAGCACAAACATGTTTAGCAAAAATAGAAGAGTTGGAACAACGTGTTTCAGAACTCGAAACTTCCAAAAACAACCCAAGGTCTTCGAAAAACTCTCGTAGCAAGAAACCGACGACCTAGACTATGTCCACCTCTGTTACTCTTATTGGCGCGGGGCAAATGGGGTCCGCGTTGCTCAGGAATTGGGTTAAAGCTGACCTCCCTCTTTCATTTAGCGTGGTCACACCAAACCCAACGGAGGATATAAAAAACCTCGAAAAAAACGGTTTTATCAAACTGAATGATAAGATTTCTATTGCAGATATACTCGTAATCGCCGTTAAACCGCAGATTTTTTCTTCTATAACTTCTGAACTATCGTCCATGATCTCCGCCAGTACGTTAGTGATTTCGATAATGGCAGGCATTAAAATTGAACGCATTATTAAAGAGACAGGTACACTAAAGATCGTCCGAGCGATGCCAAATACCCCCTGTTCGATTGGTAAAGGAACTGTTTTACTTACCAAGAGTCAGGCAACATCGAATTCCGAAATGGAAACAGCAAAAAAACTTATGCAAGTCTTGGGGCTTGTAGAACCCCTTGATGATGAAGAAACTTTGGACATTGCAACTGCAATCTCGGGTTGTGGCCCTGCTTATGTTTTTATGTTGACAGAGTGTATGACGAAGGCTGGCATTGCTCATGGTATCGACCATGAACTCTCGGCTCGTTTAGCGAGATCAACAGTTGAAGGAGCGGGGGCCTTAATGCATCACTCATCGAATTCACCTGAGGAAATGCGCCAAGCGGTAACGTCGAAAGGAGGCATTACGGAAGCAGCATTAGAAATCTTGCTTGCGCCTAACGCTTGTCCTGATCTTTTTGAACAAGCCTATGCCGCTGTAATTGATAGAAACAAAACGCTTTCTAATTCTTAACACAAATTTAGTCTAAAAATAAACGAGTTATGTCTAACGAAACGCCTTCAATTTTCCGCGTACTTGACGGTCTTGCTTCTAAAGCAGGAAGAGATGGATACACACTTCAGCACATCATGTCACAACTTGGCGACAGGGCATTTGGAACATTCATATTCTTCCTCGCGATTCCCTGTTGCATTCCGTTCCTGTACATTATTCCTCAAATTGTTTCTTTGCCCTTATTACTGCTGAGCTGGCAGATGGTTCTCGGAACAAATGAGCCTTGGATTCCAGAATCGCTCGGCAAGCGAAGAATTGACAAAGAGAATCTTAAACGCATTGCAAAAGCAGGATACAGGTGGTTAGGATGGGTCGAAAAAATAACTAGACCAAGAATAGAGAGTATTATCGGTCGAGGTCTTAGGCGAGTTGTTGGACTTTGTTTATGCGTATTCTCGTTTTCAATCATGCTACCAATTCCCGCAACAAACACAGTCCCGGGTTATGCAATTGCTGTTATTTCTTGCGGGATGATTGGAAAAGACGGATTAATGATTCTGGGTGGTCTTCTAGTGGGATGGGTTTGGGTTCTGCTTTTGGTATTCACTGCGATTTTTACTTTTGTTTTTAGCTTAGATGCAGTTCGCCCCCTTTTAGACCAACTACCGCTATGACAGAAGATTCGAAGAGAAATTTGCCACTACCCTCTAGAGAGTCATCCTTAGCACTATCTCCCTTACCTCCCATTTACCGCTCGAGGTAGCGACGCATAATGTTTTCGTAGTATGCAATTTTTTAAAAAAATATATTGGCCAACTTGGTTAGCTGGATACGCAATCGCGGGTCTCGTTGCAATGCTCCTCGTGGAACATTTAGCCGACCTGCCTCCCTGTCCACTTTGCTATCAACAGCGTCAAATTTATCTGGCAATCGCCATATTCGGAATAGTTGCAAGCCTATTGCTCGGAACTAAAAACGACAACCTTACCAGAACGATCTTGAACGGAGTATTGGCGATACTGTTCGCTGGTAGTTTCGTTGCTGCTTCTTATCATGCTGGTGTCGAATGGAAATGGTGGCTCGGTCCTGCGGAATGTTCCGCGGGTGCTGATATTGGCGCTATCCTTAACGAAGAAATTGACTTTTCGAACACCAACAACGTCGTAAGTTGTTCCGACGCTCCGTGGAGATTTGCCGGTTTATCCTTTGCAGGCTGGAACGCTGTAGCCTCAATTGCCTTCGCCATCGCCAGCATCAAAGTGGTTCTGACTCAGATTAGAACCTACAAATGAATTTTTTTTGCTCTTTCTTAATCTACGGGCGCAGTACACGATAATTCCAGAGAATTATTTTGGATGACAGATGACGGGCATCCAAGTGTATCCCTTCACAAATGAATTCGTAGTGCGGTTGGGTTCGTCTAACAGCTCAATATGCTCAAATTTCTGAAGGATTTCCTCCCAAAGTACGCGCAACTGTAATTCTGCAATCCTATTTCCAACACATCGGTGAATTCCAAAGCCGAAAGAAAGGTGGTTTCGAGCTTGCTTTCGGTCTATGATCAGTCTGTTTGGATCCTCATGCCAAAAATCTTCATCTCTATTGCCTGAGACATACCACATCGCGATTTGATCTCCTTTTCTAATCGTCTTCCCGCGCATTTCGACATCTTCTAGCGCTGTTCGGCGCATGTATGCCAAAGGTGTTTGCCAACGGATAACCTCCGAAACCATATTCGGAATGAGAGACGGGTTCGCTTTGAGCTTCTCATATTCCTCGGGAAAGTGATTCAAACTATATACGCTACCGGACATGGAGTTTCGAGTCGTATCATTTCCTCCAACGATCAACAGAGTTAAGGTTCCTAATAGCTCCATCGGTGAAAGATCTTTAGTTTTCTCTCCGTGGGCAAGCAAACTCATAAAGTCTGGGCTAGGGTCTTTTTTCTTGCGTTCCTCAAATATTGACTGAAAGGTTTCTAAACATTCTAGCATCTCACGTTTCCACTGCTCTTTTCCGCCCGGACATATATCTGGATTGTTCATGTTGGTCACAATATCCGACCAGTGAGTGAGTTGCCTGCGATCATCAAAAGGGTAGTCGAATAATGTGGCAAGCATCATTGTCGTCAGCTCAATAGAAACATGATCAACCCAATCGAAGGGTTCACCGACGGGAAGACTATCTAATAAATCTCTGGTACGTCTACGGATAATTGGCTCGAAATGTTTCAACATATTAGGAGCAACTGCAGGCTGAGCAGTTTTCCTTTGTTCAGTATGTTGAGGTTCATCCATTGTTATGAAACTTGGTAGGTCAAAATCCTTTATTCCCCGCCCTAAAACGATCCCGCCGTATTCCCAAGAAGATGAAAACCGTTTATGGTCAATATCGATCGCCAGAATATCTTCGTATTTTGTTGCCGACCAATATGGACCCGCCATACTTTCTTCTGTCCAATGTAGGGGATCTTCCTTTCGAAGCCGCTCAAAGCGATCCCAGAACTTGTATTGACGCCAGATTTCACCATCCATAAAGTCAATGGCATCGAGGCTAATCTCCGATGCTGGAGGAACTTCATCGTCGAAATTCAGATAGTAGTCGCGACGCGGTTCATGAGACGATTGAACGGGTCGGGTTATTTGGTGCAGATTTGTATGAACGGTATCGGCCATATCGACGTTTCTCCCAATCTAGAAAGATAGTATCGGCATTAATATAGCTGTTTTGCTCGCTTATTGTAAAAATGAAGACCAACAAGCAATTCACTTGAACACACTAAAATTCAACTTACGGGTGAGACCCACTAATGAGTATTACAGAGTTTATACTTACCGGTTTAGTGGCTTTCGCGTCAATTGAATTCACGCTATAAATCGAATGATCGCTGCGCTTGCCGATCAATACTCTGAAGAATAAGTTGATTCACTTTTGCTTTTGCTCTCCTTCAACTTTGAAGGTCAAAACAACAATAAAACCTAGTGTGGATGGCAGATAACTGGCATCCAAGTGTAACCTTTTACAAAAGCCCCAATCGTGCGATTCGGTTCGTCAAGCAATTCGATATGCTCGAACCTATTCATGATTTCTTCCCACAGAACCTGCAGTTGCAATTCAGCAATTCTGTTCCCAACACAGCGGTGGATTCCAAAGCCAAACGACAAGTGATTCCGGGCTTGTTTGCGATCTATAATCAAGCGATTAGGATCTTCCCGCCAAAAATCTTCATCACGATTTCCAGATACATACCACATTGCTATCTGGTCACCTTTTTTGATTGTCTTACCGCGCATCTCCACATCCTCAAGAGCGGTTCGGCGCATGTATGCCAAAGGTGTCTGCCAACGAATGACTTCGGATACCATGTTCGGAATCAATGACGGATTCGCTTTAAGTTTCTCATACTCTTCCGGGAAGTGATTAAGACCGTAGACACTCCCCGACATAGAGTTTCGAGTCGTGTCGTTACCACCGACAATTAAGAGAATGACGTTGCCTAGAAGCTCCATTGGTGCCAGATTTCCGGTTTTTTCGCCATGCGCCAGCAAACTCATAAAGTTCGGGCCAATATCTTCTTTCTTTCGCTGTTCATAAATAGCTTGAAAAGCTGCCAGACACTCTAACAATTCGCGCTTCCATTGCTCTTCCCCTCCGGGGCAGATATCTGGATTATTCAAATTGGTGACCATGTCTGACCAATGCGTTAACTGTCTGCGACGTTCGAATGGGTAATCAAATAGAGTCGCGAGCATCATCGTCGTGAGTTCTATTGAAACTCTATCTACCCAGTCAAAAGGTTCTCCCACTGGGAGGCTATCCAATAGATCCTGAGTTCGCTTTCTGATGATAGGCTCGTAATGCTTCAGCATGTTTGGAGCGACTGCGGGTTGAGCGGTTTTTCTCTGTTCTGAATGCCGAGGTTCATCCATGGCTATGAACATGGGAAGTTCGAAATCCTCAACGCCGTCGCCAAGAACGATCCCTCCGTGCTCCCAAGAAGACGAGAATCTCTTGTGATCAATATCAATCGCCATTATGTCTTCGTACTTGGTAGCTGACCAGTATGGCCCGGCCAAACTATCTTCTGTCCAATGAATTGGATCTTCTTTACGAAGCCGTTCAAAACGATCCCAAAATTTGTATTGCCTCCATATTTCACCGTCTAAAAAATCGATTGAATCCAAACTGACCGCAGATGCCGGTGGAACCTCTTCGTCGAAATTCAAATAATTCTCACGCAGCGGCTCTCGCTCAGACTGTTTAGGGCGAGTAATCTGGTGCAGGTTTGTATGAACCGTATCAGCCATAATGCCAATCCTCATTGTGCTAGAATAATGCTTTGCTCAATTATATAACTGTTTTTGCAGATTGCGAAAATTTTATCAATTTTTTATCGGTTCCAAGTATCTATGTTGGTGTCAAAAATATTGCTTCTGAGGCGTAGTTTAACCGTAGAATTATGACCAAGAATTCTCATACGAAAATTTCAACCTCACACTCCTTCACTGCTCCTCAAGCAGGAAAGCTGTTTGAGATTCTAGCAGCTAACCGCCCCGATCCTCGTACTGAGCTGGAGTTTCTAAATCCTTTCACTCTTTTGGTTGCTGTCGTCTTATCAGCGCAAGCAACGGACATTGGAGTCAACAAGGCAACCAAAAAACTTTTTCAAATCGCTGACACTCCGGAAAAAATGAGCCGTCTCGGCGAGAATGGTATCGCGGAACACATCAAAACAATTGGTCTATGGCGGAATAAAGCCAAGAACGTCGCCCTCTTATCTGAGATGTTGATTGCGAAATTCAATGGCAAAGTTCCCGATTCAAGGGAGGAACTTGTTTCCTTGCCAGGTGTAGGGCGGAAAACCGCAAATGTTGTACTCAACGAAGTATTTGACCAACCGACCATCGCTGTTGATACGCACATATTTCGAGTGTCAAATCGGACAGGTCTAGCACCGGGGAAAACTCCCGAAGACGTAGAACAGAAACTAGAGGAAGTAACACCTAAAGCGTACTTAAAAGGTGCTCATCATTGGTTAATCTTACATGGTCGATATACGTGCATTGCGAGGAAGCCTAAATGTCAAGAGTGCGCCATCTCTATGCTATGCCAATTTGAATCCAAAACAAAATAAGTTCGTCTAATGCTAGTCATAATTGTAGGTTACAATTTGGTGAAATTGAGTAATCTGATTTTCGAAATTAGCTTTAAGGGTTAAGTCACTATGTCACTATCCAAAATGCCTACGCGCAGAGCGGTCCTATTGTCACTTTGTGCCAGTATCCCTTTATTTGCTTCATCTCAAACCCAAGTTCGAGATGTGTACACAGACTCCACTTGGCGGCAAATTTCGAAATCGGAATGGCGCGAGCGTCTTTCTCGACAAGCGTTCCAAGTGTTAAGGGAGGAAGGAACCGAACGTCCATTCACTTCGCCATTAAACGATGAAAAGCGAACTGGTATTTTCCATTGTGCAGGCTGTGATCTAGCGCTTTTCGATTCAAAAACCAAATATGATAGCAGAACTGGCTGGCCAAGTTTTTATGACGTGATCAAGGGTTCTGTAAACACTAAGCCGGATTACAAATTTTTCATGCGCAGAACTGAATATCATTGCGCCCGTTGTCTCGGACACCAAGGACATGTATTTGAAGATGGCCCGAGACCCACTGGTTTAAGGTATTGCAATAATGGTGTCGCTTTGACCTTCAAGCCGAACGTGACTTAGTCGAAAAGTTTAGACACGCTTTCCTCATTTGATATTCGGCGCATGGCTTCGCCAAGTAGTGGGGCAATGGGAAGTACTCGTAACGCCTGAGATCGGACATCCTCAGGTCGCGGTGCAATCGTGTCGCAAATCACTAATTGATCGAGTGTCGACTCTTCAATTCGTTTAACCGCATTATTCGAGAGTACTCCGTGTGTTACATAGGCCGACACTTCTTGCGCACCTGCTTCGCGCAAAGCCATAGCGGCGTTGATTAATGTTCCTCCAGAATCGCAAATATCGTCGACCATCACGCATCTTCTTCCTGTTACATCACCAATAATATTCATCACCTCGCTTTCTCCAGGTTTGGATCGTCTTTTATCAACTATAGCTAATCCAGCTTCTATGCGATCCGCGAGCGAACGGGCGCGAACCACTCCTCCGACATCAGGAGATACAACGGTTAAATCTTTGGTGCGAAAACGTTCTCTTATATCTCTTTCAATAACTGGCGCAGCAATCAAATTGTCGGTCGGAATATCAAAGAATCCTTGAATTTGGCCCGCATGTAAATCTATTGTCAAAACCCGATCTGCTCCCGCCGTCGAAATAAGGTTTGCGACTAATTTAGCTGAAATAGGGGTTCGACCATCCGTCTTTCGATCTTGTCGAGCATATCCAAAGTATGGAATAACAGTTGTAATTCGTCTGGCCGATGCCCGTGTAAGTGCATCAATGCAAACCAGTAGTTCCATCAAATGGTCATTCGCCGGGTAAGAGGTCGACTGAATGACAAAAACGTCTTCTCCGCGAACATTTTCGTTTATTCGCACAAAAATTTCTTTATCGGCAAACCGCTTTATCTCACTATCGCTGATAGGAGCATCAAGATAGTCGGAAATAGCTTCTGCTAGGGGGCGATTAGCGTTACACGCAATCAATTTCATTGGTCTTCCTCTTTAGATAGAATGCCGATAAGGTTTTGTTCTTTACGCAAAAGGTCAGGCAACGGAACGCTCTAACCGCGCAACATGATAACCGAACCATTCCGCCCGTAATCAAGATTTCCCAGTTTGTTTTGCCGCCGGTTGGAGAAGTACATGTGTTCCATCGCAACGGTGTCATGGCGTAAGGAAATCACATTGCTGCAAGAGGCCCTTTGAAGACGCCGCTCCACGTATTCCGGCAGATTGAAGTGCCATTTCCGAGTGCCTTTTCTTTCAAAAAGAGTCTCTGCCCATTCAGTACTCGCCAAGACTTCATCACGAAAATCTTCTCCAACCTCGTAACTTTCTTTCAATATGCACGGTCCAATAGCGACATGAACGTTACGCCTGTTTCCACCAATTTCCTCTATCTTGTCTAAAGCCGCTTCAACGACTCCTCCGACTGCACCTCGCCAGCCCGCATGAGCAGCTGCAACGATGCCAGCATCTAGATCCGTCATTAGCACTGGAACACAATCAGCGGTTAAAACACATAACGCTATTCCTTTTTCTTGGGTTACCATGATATCGGCAATTGCTCGGTCTGGAGTATCCGATCTGACTATGACCGCGTCACACCCGTGAACTTGATGGCATGAATACATATAGGATGCGTTAAACGTGGCCGTTACCCGTTTACGATTCTCTATTACGCGCTCAGGTAGATCACTTGATCCTGTACCTAAATTCAGGCTCTGATAATCGCCCGTCGATACGCCACCACGCTTTCCAAAAAAGCCGTGCTGTATTTGTTCGTTCTCGAACTCTTTGATTGTTTCAAATGGAGGATGCACGACTCGTTTGAATTGACTTATTCGGTAGAAATAATGACTTTACCAACTGCCCTACGTTCTGCTAATTCTTTAATAGCCTGAGAGGCTTCTTCTAAGGGGAACGTTTTAGACACGTGAGGCTTTATTTTTCCTTCTGAATATAGTCCAAACAGATTCTTAACGTTCTGGGCATTCTCTTGGGGAAACTGAGCGACGAAAGCCCCCCAAAACACGCCGACGATATTGCACGATTTTAGCAAAGTTAAGTTAAGCGGGATTTTAGGGATACCTGCGGGAAACCCAATGACGAGAAAACGACCGTCCCAATTCATTGCTCTGACTGCTGGCTCAGCATAGTCTCCGCCAACAGCATCATAAATTACGTCAACACCTCCGCCGCCCAAGGCTTTGATTTTGTTCGACAGTTCTTTTTGTTGGGCTCGGTCAAGTGAACCTTTTGGGTACACCAAGCCTTCGTCAGCCCCTTTAGATAAGCAAACATCTACTTTCTCTTGACTAGAGCAAGCCGCGATCACTTTCATTCCCATTGCGTTGCCCAACTCCACCGCTGCTAAACCAACACCGCCTGCTGCACCTAGCACCAACAAACTTTCACCTGATTTTACGTTTCCTCTCCCTTGGAGGGCATAGTACGACGTTCCATAAGTCATGATGAATGCGGCGGCCTCATCAAAAGGCATTGCGTCAGGTATTGGCAAACAACGACTTGCTTCCAAGACCAGTTCCTCTCGCATGCCACCCCAACCGCAAGATCCAATTACACGATCGCCGGGTTTAAGATTTGAAACGCCTTCACCGATGGATTTAACAACCCCCGATACCTCACCGCCCGGAGAAAACGGGCGAGCGGGTTTGAATTGGTATAGGTCTTGAATAATTAGTACGTCGGGAAAATTGACCCCTATAGCCTTTACTTCAAGGAGGACTTGTCCTTTTCCCGGCTCCGACGAATCAATATTTTCAATCACTAGAGAGTCGGGTCCTCCGACTTCGTTTGAGAGAACTGCCCTCATTCCAACTTACTCCGTGCAAATGATATTAAGTGTCGAAACTATTTTAATGTCTAGTATTCGACAATTGCAGTCAAAAAGACTCCATAGCATTTCGCAATAATACACTATTTTGAACGTCGCCTGCGTCTAATCCGAAAGCGTCGTTTCGTTGCTTTCGAATTTCATGGGGGAAGATTGGCAATTTTGAACCTAGCCAGTTGCTCTATTTTCTATGCTTAACTTGGATCAAACTTTTTTCGGTACTGCGATGTTCTGGAGTAGCATCGCAGTACTGTTTTTTGCCTATGCTCTTGCATTGCAAGTTAGAATTATTATCCCGATGACCCTGCGTATTCTGCTCGCCGACAAGTGGCGGGATGGCAAGAAAGAAGAATTTGACCAAGCCGTTCAAAATGCTGTTCGCGGAATTTCTTCAAACGAAATAGAAGAATATTTGATTCACCAACAGTCCAAATTATTACGATGGATTGTGTTTGCTCGAGTGGTATCGAAAATTTCGGTCGCCGGATTGATTCTGTGCTTTATCATTGCAGTGTTTTCTAATCTTGGCAATGTATACGCTCAACACATGTGGAATTTTTGTGAACCTATCGTAGATTTGAGCGTTGATATACGGAAAATGATAATTTTGCAACAAGATTGTTATAGGGGGAATGGAAAAGTTTTGGGAACGCCCCCTCAAATATGATCATACTTTAAGCAGATTGTTGCTTAGTTATTACGTAAAGTCTGGTATTATTCTCTAGTCACTGTACTGTTCCCAATAATTTTTTGACCGATTTTTGTTTGAGGAATCAGGATTTGACGATCGATCCCAAGGGCTTCTAACGTCCCTTGGGATCTGTTTATCGGTAGTCATATACCTTCGCCTACAGGGTATGAAACAGGTCGATGATCGAAGATAAGCTCCTGTATGGACCTAGTCTTTGGCCAGTGTGTTTCTAACTAGTTATGGGTAAGAAGATTAGCCGCAAGGGAAGCCGGGGGTTCCTTACGTTCTTTTCACAACAGTGGTCGGGGAAGTAACGAGACTTTCAGTAATGTTGTAGTTTCTGTCCTATTCCCAATAATTTTTTGACCGATTTTTACAGACGGTAGCAGGAGTTAGTGCGCAATTGTAAGGGCTTCTAACCTCTCCTAGGATCGCCATATCGGTGGTCGGATAACTTCCACTACAGGTGATGAAACAGGCAGTGTCATCGAGGACAAACTAGTCTTTGGCCAGTGTGTTTCTAACTAGTTATGGGTAAGAAGATTAGCCGCAAGGGAAGCCGGGGGTTCCTTACGTTCTTTTCACAACAGTGGTCGGGGAAGTAACGAGACTTTCAGTGATGTTGTAGTTTCTGTCCTATTCCCAATAATTTTTTGACCGATTTTTACAGACGGTAGCAGGAGTTAGTGCGCGATTGTAAGGGCTTCTAACCTCTCCTGGGATCGCCATATCTGTGGTCGGATAACTTCCCCTACAGGTGATGAAACAGGCAGTGTCATCGTGGACAAACTAGTCATAAGCTAGTGTGTTTCTGACTAGTTTTGCGTAAGAAGTGCGACCGCAAGGGAAGCCGGGGGTTCCTTACGTTCTTGTCACAACAGTGGTCGGGGAGGTAACGAGACTTTCAATGATGTCGTAGTTTCTGTCCTATTCCCAATAATTTTTTGACCGATTTTTGCAGGCGGTAGCAGGAGTTAGCGAGCGATTATAAGGGATTCGAGAGTTCTTAGGTATCTCCCTTCCATAGTCGCATAGTTCCGCCCCTCGCCGCAAAGTAATTGCCTAATCGTGTTCGGTTAAAGTCCCTATGGCCATTGGCAACGGTCTGTGTCGACTAGGTCGCAGATAACAAACCTAGTGCCCCATTGGATGACGTTATGCTCGCGTTGACTGATAATACCACAGGAGAGTCGTTATTAAGGTTTCCCTACATTCGAGGGAGAGGGGGTGACTTAGTCACCGGACGCGAGGAGAGACGGCCAATATTTCTCCAGATAGGCGAATGGAGTGAGTAAATCTAGGCTTTTGTGATACCGTTCAGAGTTATAGTGATCGGTATAGGACTCAATGTTACGATTGATCATTTCGAGAGTATGATTGCTGAACTCCCAACAGTTATAAAAATCTTCTTGCCAAGTTCTGTTAAGGCGTTCAACGTGAGCGTTTAGTTTAGGAGATTTCCGAGGAAGATTGTAGAACGTCAAGCCTAAGTCTTTGCAGGTTGTTTCGAACTCCCCTCTAAACTCAGAGCCTTGGTCTGTTTGGATCGCCTGAACTGTGAAGGGCATATAGTCGATCATGTTTTTGAGGAAGAGGCTGGCATTTTTTGCGCTCGCACTCGTGAAGGCCTCACCATAGCAAACACGAGTAACCGGGCATATGGCGTTGATATGATAGATTTTTGTTCCGTCAGGGAGCTCGACATGAACTGTGTCCACTTGAATAATCTCTCCTGGTATCGTCGGCTTTAACCCTTTCGGTAATCGGATGGCATGCGGACGGGAAGACTTTTTCTTTCGACGTTTTCGGCTACCGGAAATAAAATGATCATAGGCTTGGACTATGCCTTTTGCAATCAGATCAGTAAGGATGCGCCCGACTGTCGCAATGCTGGTATCAAAGCCTTCTTCTTGCAATCTTCTTGCGATCTTCTCCTTTCCCCAAGTTTTCTGCTCTAGACGGAGTTGTCTCACAGCTTCGATAAGTTCAGGAGTTCGTTTCGACTCGCGCAGTGTCTTCGGGCGCGTCGAATGAACTGTTGGGTCTTTCTGCCAGCGATACAGATTGGCAACAGGCTCCCCTACTACTTCTGCTGCCTCTTTCGCGCCCATGTCTTTATCGTTCCTCAATGTCAACCAGAGATTAACCTTACGAATCCGTTCCAGCTCCATCTGCTTGGCTGGAGTCATGCCCTTTTCCGCTAACTTCGCCCGCGTTGACGCTGAGGCTTGAAAAATTAGTGGTCTCATGTAAATTAGTCGCATGGGAAGATACCCTTTATTAGGTGGTTAATGTTTACCTACATATAGGGCGATCTTCCCTTTTTTCAAAAAGACCTAGATTCCATATGTCTTCGAGCCGATACAGGCAACTATATAGTCGTTTAGACAACATCTGTTCGGTTCCGAGTTCTCTTGTGAACACATCGTAGTTTCCTGCGAGTCACACTTGATTATTCGTGTCCAACGAGCTAATTCGGGATTTTATCTACAGCCGTGCCTGTTGAAACAGGATTGGCAGGTCATATACAGGAACGAACAAACATTTTTTGCAAGTGTCTCGACAAATGTATAAACTCCCTAATCTTCAACAGGTAGCTTAATGCGCGGATATTTTGCAATTGGGGTTGAAGGTATCTCGAAACCTATGAATCTCGGCGCAATCATGCGAACCGCTAATGCCTTTGGCGCAAGTTTCGTTTTCACCGTCAACGCCGCTAATCGGATAAAGCAAGCTTACAAAGCAGACACTTCAAGAACGTTCGAGTCCGTTCCTTATTACCAGTGGGATTCGACGGATGACGTTGTTCTGCCAGCGAATTGCAAACTTGTGGGAGTAGAACTCACCGAGGACGCGATTGAATTACCTAGATTCTCTCATCCGAAATCTGCCGCATACGTCTTGGGCCGTGAACGCGGCGATCTATCACAACAGATGATTCAAAAATGTGACTTTGTGGTTAAAATTCCAACGCGGTTTTGTGTCAATGTTAGCGTTGCGGCAGCTCTAGTGATGTACGATCGGATAGTTCTGCACGGAAAGTACAACGAAGCCCGGCCCATTATGCCCGGTTAAGCCTCTGATATTTGATGAAGGGGTAAATCGACTGTAAAACAAGCTCCCGTCGTTTCAGTCCGGTTAGTAGCTCTAACCTCGCCGCGATGAGCGGTGATAATTTGGCGAACAATAGATAGTCCCAATCCTGAATTATTACCGTACGCTGCTCCTGCTGGTCTGTCAGTGTAAAATCTTTCAAAAATCTTTTCTAGTTTGTCTGGCGGTATTCCAGGGCCATCATCTTCTACTGTAACGCGCGCCACTAGCCCCGATTCGCTAGTTACCTTTTCCACAGTTACGAAAACCTCTCCTTCTGGCGGGGAAAATGAACGGGCGTTGTCTATCAGATTTCTAATAACCTGCCCCAGAGATCCCTCTCGTCCGATAACACTTACGCCCTGCCCAAAAGTATGATCGTTAAATCGCACTTTTGCATCCTTTTCGTCTTCGTAAGTATGGACAATGTCAAATACAAACTTTGTTAGATCAATTACCCCTGTTTGGATGCGCGTTACCTCTGCCTCAAGCCGAGAAGCATAAGAGATGTCCGTTATCAATCGATCTATACGGATCACATCCTTCGCAATTACTTTATGCAGTTTCTCAACTGCCTTTGGATCGTTTTGGACGAGTTCTAAAGTTTGGATAGCTGAATTAATTGAATGCAATGGATTCTTTAGCTCATGGGCGACATCCGCTGCAAAACTTTCGTTGGCGACAATCCGCTCAAACAGGGCTTTGGTCATGGCTTCAACACTTTTCGCCAGACCGCCAATTTCATCTTTTCGTTTCGACAAAGACGGAAGCTCTATTTTTTCCGCATTACCTGCTTTTATTCTGTCGGCGGCCTCAGCAAGAATACGCAACGGCCTAGCAATTGCAAATGTTAGTAGCAACGACATAAAAAGCGCAACTGAGACGGCAACTCCTATGAATGGTAAAAGGGCCGCTCGTTCTGTTCTTATAATCTCATTAATGTCTCCAGCCTCGATCGTAAGTACTCCTACAACAGCTGACACGTGCTGAATTGGGACAGAAATGGAGATGACTCGGTTTCCTCTGTCGGAAATTCTCTGATTCACAGACAAATCTCCTGCCACAGCCGTAGAAAATTCGTCATTAAATTCTTGCTGGAGTTCTGCTCCTGATCGATCGGGCATCAACACTGAAAAAATCGCGGAAGACCAACCCACTAGTGTTATTGCTGCTTGTTGTAAAAAATTGGGATCTTGTATTGGGGGTAATGTACTCACGTCGACGTTCAAAGATAAATAGTAACTATCGGCGACAATTTTACCTTCGGTTGTTCGGACAATCGCGTGAACATGCCTAGGGAGGTTCATAGACCGCAATACGCTTTCTGTTTTGTCTTGAATCAATGCCGGGCGCGGCCGGCCAACGGTTGCGTTTTCGTCTAGTAGGTTAGAGAAAATCTGTGCTTGGTCGGAGAGTTCTTGGCTTCTTATCGCAACAAAACCGGCACGCATTTCATTGAGAATACCGGCCCCGATAATCAAAACTATGAGCCCGGCAAGATTGGACAGCAAAATAAGGCGGGCAATTCGCGATCCTAATATGAACTTAGGTAACTTCCATAAAGACTGTGTTGAAGGATCGACCTGAGGCATAACGATAGTCCAGTTCAATTCTACTCAGCGCTGTATCTAAATATCAGCCGCTACTCGAAATGTGACAATCGAGTCTGGTTGTCTAACTGGTTCGCCGCGTTTTAATGAATCTACTACTTCCATTCCTTGTATGACGTTTCCCCAGACAGTGTAAAGTCGATTGAGATGCGGTGTGGCTTTGAAGCAAATGAAGAATTGCGAGTCTGCGGAGTTCGGGTCTTGCGTCCGCGCCATTGAACAGGTTCCTCTCTCGTGGGGTACTGAATTGAACTCTTGTTTCAGCTTAGGTTTTCCCGAACCTCCAGAACCGGAGCCATTTGGACAGCCAGTCTGCGCCATAAACCCTTCAATTACGCGATGAAAAACGATACCGTCGTAAAATTTCTCGCGGATTAGAGTTTTTATTCGATCAACGTGGTTTGGAGCAATTTTGGGGTTAGCAACGATCACCACCTGCCCTCTACTCGTCTCCATAATTAAGGTATTCTCAGGATCGTCAAATGCCATCCGCAGTCTCCAAAAAACAATGACTCCTTACCTGCCATAATGTTTATTCGCGATCCGAACAAACTAACAGCGCCATTCTAACGCAAACATATATGTATTTACCACAACATCACGACATGTTGGGGATTTCGTCAAACTCTAAGACGAGAACATTATGATGGGAGAGGTGTTAAACTGTCGTGTTATACCGATATCCCACGCCATAGAGAGTTTCAACAGCATCGAAAGTTTCATCAACAGCGCGAAATTTTTTTCTCAGTCTTTTGATATGGCTATCAATGGTTCTCTCATCCACATAGATGTCATCTTCGTAGGCCGTATCCATAAGCTGATTGCGAGATTTGACGTACCCTGGTCGTTCCGCCAAAGAATGGAGCATCAGAAATTCAGTCACGGTTAGATGGACAGGTTTTCCATCCCAGAGACAGTTGTGCCGATTTGGATCGAGGGTCAGCCGTCCTCTCATAAGAATTTTTTTATCATCTTTTTCCGAAGTATCGGAGGTTCGCCCCGCTCTGCGCAGGACTGCTTTCACACGTTCCGCCAGCAATCGATTCGAGCAAGGTTTGCGCACAAAATCGTCGGCACCGATATTGAAACCAATGACTTCATCAATTTCTTCGTCTTTAGACGTAAGAAAAATAGTCGGGAGGTCTGAGGTTTGGCGCAAACGTCGTAGTAACTCCATCCCATCCATTCGCGGCATTTTCACATCAAGAATCGCAATGTCAGGAGGAATTTCCGTCAATGCTTTTAGCGCGGTTTCACCGTCATGATAGGTGCGGACTTGGTATCCCTCTTTCTCGAAAAACATTCTCAGAGATTCGACGATGTTTTCGTCATCGTCTACAATCGCTAGCGTACTCATGGTTCTAGATCCTATGTATTGTGGTTGTAATTCTTCAATCTCCTAACTTAGTATAGTTAAGTTAGGAACCGATGTATTTATAACTTATCGCCGAATTGCGGCAAACAAGGGAGCTAATTTACGACATTTTTGAGGAAATTTTCCCTTAACAAGACTAATTTGCGGCAATTCTTTTTTTTAACGACACGTAACATTATACATTCTTAACTTGCTTCGCGATTCTATAGTTAGTATGTGCGATTGTTACGTGATTCTAGGATATCTCCTTTTTTTGGGTCAAAAAATCTTTGCATATTTCGAAGAAATTGACTATAGGAGCAATCTCAGAAAAAAGGCGGACATCAACTCCCTAGCGGAGCTCGCACTAACGCCGACCGGGTTGAACTAACTTGGAGGTTGGTGCATTGCAACAATTTTCCTCTCTAAAATCTTTGTTGTCTCAGGGGCCGTTATACGATCCTGTAGTTTTCGCACGTCCAAGTAGGGCGTTTGAAGCGGCGCGACACTTTTTGCGTCGTTTTCAGGGTCGCGTATTTTACGCTGTTAAGGCTAACCCCAATCGCTGGCTGTTAAATGCCATCTTTGATGCCGGTATACGAAATTTTGATGTCGCGTCTGAATCTGAGATGGAGTTAATTTCTAGTATTGATCCTGACGCTCAGATAGCCTTTCTACATCCTGTAAAATCGCCACGCGCTATTTCTCGCGCCTACTTTGAATTTGACTGTCGCATCTTTGCACTTGATTGCAAAGAGGAGTTACACAAGATCGTTCAGTACACTGAAGGGGCGGACGATTTGCAACTGATTGTGCGATGCCAATCGGACGGGAAAGATTCATTACTCCCATTAGCGAGAAAGTTTGGAGTATCTCGATCTGACATGCCGAAATTGATAAGAGAGACTCGAGGTTTCGCGAGCAAACTCGGGGTTTCATTTCATGTTGGCAGTCAATGTATGAATCCAGAGCGATATAGATTCGCTATGCAAGAGGTTTCGAATGCAATTGTGGAAGCAGGTGTTACTGTAGACATTGTCGACGTTGGAGGTGGTTTTCCACAAACCTACCAAAACCTTAACCCTCCCCCGCTACCAGCCTATACCAACGTAATTCATAGCGCTTTCGCAAAAATGAAGGTACTTCGTAATGCCGAGCTTTGGGCGGAACCCGGACGTTTTATTGCAGCGGATTCCTCCTCGTTGCTGACGCGAGTCAATTTAGTTCGGGGGACCGACGTGTTTCTGAACGACGGAGGCTACGGCGCTCTGTACGATTCCGTTCACGAGAACTGGTCGTATCCGATCACTGTTTATTCTGCTTCAGGTCGCATAAAAAGGTTTGATACTGCGATTCCTTACACAATATTTGGCCCATCTTGTGATGCTTCAGACTGTTTTCCATCCAGTCTAGGACTACCTTCTAATACTCGAGAGGGTGACTATATTGAGTTTCATAAGATAGGGGCTTATGGTGAAACCATGGCTTCTCGATTTAACGGTTTTGGCAAATTTGAAAATGTACTACTCGATTGGAAGAAGCATTACGGCGAAGAACAAGATCGTCTCTATCTTTCTAATGTCAGATCATAGTCCCTTTAGGCCGATCTTTATCGTCTAACAATTCTAGGTATTGTGAGTCCAAGATAGAGCCGGCAACGAGTCCATCGAGGTTCCTTTGAGGTACCTTTGTACTAATTTGCCGAACTCAAAATAAGCTCTTAGCTAGATTGAAGTTACTTTGAACCATGACTAATCTGAGTTAAGTTTCCCAAATATTCTCGCAAAACGCTCAATCTTGGAACAAAGTGATCCTATTCGGACTCCTCGACAAGCCCAATTCTCTTTAGATTTTGAAGTATCACTCTACTTTTTCTATGCTCCGTCAGGTTTTTCCTTGAATAAAACGCTGAGTTTTTCCTTCAAAGACTGAGCGTAAGGCGATAAATTAGTATATCGCTCCCTAACAAGATCCTTCCACAGCACAGTGAGTTCCGATCGAATTTCACTCTCAATGCTCGCTCTAGTATGCCCTCCAGCATATATTTCCAATTCTTCAAAAGTTCCAAAGTATACTGACTTGTTATCGCTCAGTTCGATGGTTACCTTGGAATCGATAGCGTTTCTCTGCTCTAAAAACGGAGGAAGCATATCCTGTATTTTCATATCTGTTAGATCAACTGGCACAAACTCAGTTAGATTCTCGACTTTTAGTATTGTGCCCGAACTGTCCCTGTGTATATCGCCGTGAACTTCAACAAGTTTGCTTGCTGACTCTGTCAGTACGCGTTCTTGTTCGTCTTTATATCGGACGCTAACCAAGCACTTGGTTGTCGGATCGGACAAAGAGACAGTTTTACTTTTATAGTTAATTTTGTTCACTTCTCCTAAAAATGCGGGATATACAGATTCCTCCGAATTTAGAGGAGAACCATTGTGCAGTTCGACAGAATCGACTGCTTCCGAAAGATGATGGTTTTGGGGCATTTTATTTGCTTATCAATAATTCGCCAAAATAGTTACTCGCTAACGAGTGTCTAGACTAAACGTACATTCACCAGATTCTTTTGAGAACTTCAAGATCGGCTAAAACTTCCTTCGTTGAACTAGTTAAGAAGGTAATAGTTCCTCTGTTTAGACAATTAAAGCAGATAACTCAAACCGTAATACATAGTTGAATCGCTATTCTCAATATAGATTTGAAGATTTCTTGTTCTCGTTACCTTTTACTGACATCACTTGTAGTTTGATAAAGTTCGGGGCGTCGATCTCGAAAAAATCCCCAGGCGCTCCGTTCCCGTGCGATTTCATCCAAATCGAACTCCGCAATCTTGATGCCGATCTCATTTCTGTTTAACTCTGCAACTATCTCTCCGGCCGGATTAGATATAAAACTATTACCGTAGAATGTTTGGCCATCTTCTACACCAACTCTATTGGCTGCTGCAATTGGAACGACATTAGCAATCGCTTGCCCGCGCATAACGAGTTGCCACCTTGAAGACGTATCAAGCTGACTGTCTTGCGGTTCCGACCCTATAGCGGTGGGATAAACAAGAAGTTCAGCTCCATTTAGAACCAATGAACGCGCTACTTCAGGAAACCACTGATCCCAACAAATACCAACTCCAATCTTACCCTTTCGGGTATCCCAAACTTTGAAACCCGTGTTCCCTGGACGAAAGTAGAATTTTTCTTGGTATCCTGGGCCATCTGGAATATGGCTCTTCCTATATACGCCAAGTGTTTCGCCGCCCGCGTCAATCATAACCACAGAATTATAAGTATGGGGGCCATCGCGTTCAAATATAGACGTGGGTATAACAATATCAAAGTCACGTGCTATTCTCTGCATCGCTTCAACTGCAGGATGATTTTTCCAAGGTTTGGCAAGCTCAAAGAATCTTTCATCTTGCGTCTTACAAAAGTAGTGTCCGCTGAATAACTCAGGTGGAACCGCAACATCTGCGCCCAAGCCGGCGGACTCTACAATCATATTCGAAATATTTTCAACGTTGGTTTCCTCGGTCGAACCAAACTTTGCTTGTAACACCGCAACCGTAAGATTCCTATTCACTTCGTCACTCCGTAGGGGATATCACGTGTCATGCAATGAAATGCCCCGCCACCTTGAATTATATTATTGGCAGATAAACCAAACACATCATGAGAGGGGAAAAGTTGGTTCAAAGAATTTATCGCTTGGCTTGAATACCTTTCCTCAAACGTTGGCACGATCACACTGCCATTAGAAATTAGAAAGTTAAGGTGACTGGCAGGGAGAGGGGTTCCCCGATCATCAAGCACGAGGCCCGGAGATGGAATTGTGGTTACTTTTAACCCTCTTTCTTTCAATTTTTCTTCAACCACCTTGAACAATTCACGGTTCGGATCATCGCTCCCAGAACACTTTTGACAGACAACATGGTCAATGGAAACAAATCGCACTAGATTGTCAACGTGTCCGTCAGTATGATCGTTTCGTAATCCGTTCTCGAACCACAACATTTTACCTATTCCAAATACACCTTCAAGCCAAAGTTCTATCGATTTGTGTTCCAAATTAGGATTCCGGTTAGAATTTAGAAGGCTTGATTTTACGATTATTGCGTGATCTTTCCCATTCTGTTCAATAGCGCCGCACTCAAAAACCAGCGGAGACCAATCAGCATTTGAATGCTTATGTGAATCTGTAATTCGTATATCTCCTTTAATATCGTAGAAAGTTGACATAGATTTGAGATTGAACTGCTGGCAAAATGCTTTGGCCGTCTCAGTATCCCCTTCCATCTCAAATTTTCCTCCCCAAAAGTTAAAGTTTGGTAGCATCCCGACCCATTGGTCATCTTGGTTTTTTCCAATCAAGGGTGCAGTGTCTCTCAACCAAATGTCCCCCAGTGGAATTTCTAATGTGTCTGCACAAACTCCGAGTTCTGACTTCACCTCCTCATGTGAGTTTCGATCACCTACGACTACAATGACGGGTGAGTATTTTGAAAGAGTGGCAACGAATTCAGCGATTTCTCCCTTCGCGCTATTATATGCTTGTCCCCACTCTTCTTGTAAGCGCGGCCATCCGACTAATACCGCTTCTTGTTTTGCCCATTGAGGTTGTATACGAAGTCTTAGATTATTCACAAATGCCATTCATTAAAAAACGTACTTAACCCCTATCTGAGCCTGCCAGAGAGATCCCAATAACAATTCTTTATTCAAACTCGTATCTAGGTCATCGTAGACGTATTGCCCGTTCACTATTGTCGCGCTTGCGACTTGTTGCTCATATTCGTATCTTACTCTCTCAATGACCCCCCAGTCGGAGTTAAGGAAGTTTCCTAAATTCAATATATCAAGAAAGAAGATGGACTTTTCATCCTCGCGTATCCCCCGATACTCCTGAGTTACTCGTAAATCAACTAGGGTCATCCACCTAGACCTATCACCGTTTCGTTTAGTTATTTTTCCTTTGTACTGTGCTAGCTCCGAATTGTTAATATAGTCGAAAAACGCATCAATCCTAGCCTTCTCTCCACCAAATGAATTAGGTGAAAATCTTGGATCAGTCGGACCAGTCGGGACATAGAACAGTGCTCCAGCATCATCGGCACGACTTTCTCGAATACCAAATACGTCATTTCGACCATCCGTGTTAAACGTATAGCTATAACCTTGGCCGGATCGTCGTACGCCAAATAAAGATATCTTCGTTTCGTAATCTTTATAAAATTCCTTTTTGTACGTAGCCGAAACTTTCAACTGATGCTTAACCTCAAAGTTTGATGTTCCAATATGTGGCACCTGAAGGGAATAACGAGGAGTATCTGAATAGTTAGAAGTCGCCGTTGAAGAGGTTCCCATGCCAATATCATTAACATCTGAATAAGTGTAACTTGCGAACAGACTGACTCCTAAATCCCACGCTTTAGCAGCCGACAGAGCAAAAATCGTCGATTGCCCTTTATCAGTTGACGAAAGAACTGTAGCCTCCGGAACTCCGCCTGCGCCACATTCATAAATGGGTCTACCATCTGGTGAGCTGCCAGCCTGCTTACATGTTGCATCGTACCAGTACGGAGCGCTACTGAGCTGATTCCAAAGAATATCACCCGTAAAAACCCAATCTTTTGCCCAGTATAAATCAGACTCCCACGCTACGCCTAGGTTCAATTTTAGCGTTGCTGGTATTTTAAAATCCGGATTAAGTGCCGCTACAGGCCCGTCAGGGGTATTAGTTAACATGTCGTCTAAGACTTCTTTCGGTATATACTGCCCTGTTTGCGGATCAGGAGTTGACGGCACAGCAATTGTCCCGCTCCGCCTTTCGCTTCCGTTTGTTATGCCATCATTTGAGTAAGTATTGGAAACCCATACATTCGGAGAACCACCGGAAAAACGCCCTATTCCACCACGTATTGTCAAATTATCGCTATACGTCCAGTTAAACGCGATTCTCGGCAGAAATACACTAGAACCTCCAATATCTGTCGTGTTGCTATAACCAAAACGCTGTCTAAATTTTTCATTTGCCCGTATCTGACCACCGACACCATAGAAATCATAACGAAATCCGTACAATAGCGATAGTTCCGGAGTTACGTCCCAAGTATCTTGAACAAAAAACGAATTATAGTCATATCCCCATTCGGCTCGAAGGTCATTTTCATTATTGGTTATCGCGTTATCATATCTCAAACTACTTGCTGTTTTATTTCGCAACGCATCAATAGACGGAAAGAAATACATTCCTTCCGAACCCGGTGCGAACAAATTGTTGACGTTAACTTTTTCGCGTTCAAAACCTACCTTCAGAACGTGATTCTCATGCACATATTCAAGTTTCGCCTTAATTTGAGAAAAATCCTGAGACAGCTTATTTCCGTGTCGGAATCTATCCGGTCCTAACGAAACCTGCGCCTTATAAGCCGTGTCGTCTGCATTCCTAAGGCCAATCGTGAACAACGGAAACTCTGCCCCGCCCAAACTATCTTGTCCTGTTTTTTGATCCGTGAATGCAAGTTTTAGTTCTGTAGACAAATTTGGTGTCCAATCCGAGTACAAATGACCTATGTAACTTGTCACGGTCTCCGATCGTTCGTACCATGCGGATGGCATTCCCAACACAGGTACACTGCGTTGCTCTACTGAGCTATTTCCATCCTGTTCTCGAATCTGAGATCCATCCGTTTTAATAAACGACAGTTTAACCCGATGACTGTCGTCTATGTTCCAGTCAAGAGATGTAAGGATTTTCTCGTCTTGTACCGGAGGAACACCCGAAAATCCTAAGGGGTCAAAATTGTAGACATCCCTCATAACTGTTCTAATTTGATCGATTTCTGCTGCCGTCACAGGGAGTTGGTTAATCGCACCTGAACCTTGTGGTCCATCCCTAAGAGCCGCGTCTTCCTCAAACAACTCGTATGAAGCAAAGAAAAACAACCTATCTTCGAAAATCGGTCCGCCAACGGTGAATCCATAAGTGTTCTGAAAGAAGTCGCGGTCTCGCGTCTCTCCGCGAATCTCTGATCCGGCGAAACCATCATTCGTTTGAAAATAAAACGCTGACCCTTCCAATTCATTGGTGCCGGATTTTGTTACGACATTGATCGTACCGCCTGTAAATCCGTTAAACTCGGTATCATATGGCGCAGATTCAACGGAAAGAGACTCTATCGCATCGTAAGAAATCGGCGATCGTTGGGTCGGGTAGCCATTAGCATTTAATCCAAATCTATCATTTAGAGCAACGCCATCAATTGTTAACGAATTATATCTGTTGTTGGCACCTGCAATCGACAACTCCTTAGAGCCGCCTGACTGAACATTTACTGCGGCGAGAGGATCACTAAGAGCAGCATCCGTTATGTCTCGATCAATGCTCGCTACATCATCTAATGCCTCAATGTCCATCTTAAAGCCTAAACCACTATCCAAAGATTTACTATCCAGCCTCACTGCGCTCACGACTACGGTCTCAAGAGTTCTTGTCCCGCTAGCGGTTAGGTTCAGATTGACCTTGTCGTCCAAACTTAAATAAACGTCTTCAACTCGAAGAGGGGCAATATCGCTACCTGTAATCTCAAGGACATAGGGTCCACCAACACGCAGGTTTCGCGCCGAAAATGCTCCCGTCGTTCCAGTAGTCACGTTCGAGACTGTTCCAGAGGGTAAATGGACGACTCGCACAGATGCCCCAGAAACTGACATCCCCTCTTCGTTAGTCAAGGTTCCCCTGACCGAGGCCGTGGTAACCTGTGCTTCGACATTTTGTACGAGAGCGACTGCGCCAACTGCTAACGCTACGCCTATGGCCGTTCTGCTAGGAAAGATCATTACCAAACTACCTATATTTTGATGGTGATGTTGGGGACTCTCAAGATTGGTTAGTCCAATCTAGATATTCAGTGCTTGAATCTACACAAATTTCTCAATTCTGGTAGATAAAACTGAATGAATTGCACACGTTTACAGCGGCATATTCCTCTCTACCAAAATTGTATTTAATTTTTATGACTATTTTACAGGAAATTCCCGTTTTTTTCAAACAGGCTAACACAAATGAAAATCTCGAATTTTGGCGGTCAATCCCCTTACACAATTTTGTTTCTAGCATTCTCAGCAGCCATATTGCTGGTGAGACTAGTAACAATACTCGTCTCACCATTAGACATTGGGCCCGATGAGGCCCAATACTGGCGATGGTCGCAAGAACCAGCATTCGGCTACTACTCTAAACCCCCTCTGATCGCTTGGGTAATTTACCTGACCACAAGTTTGTTCGGAAATAGCGAATGGGCGATCCGAATTTCCGTCCCGATACTGCACACAGTGTCCGCATTAGCGTTATTTGGACTCGGGAAGTCGATTTATGACGAACGAGTGGGATCGCTAGCAGCAGTCGGGTATCTGCTCATGCCCGGCGTAATTGTGTCTTCCGCTATCATTTCAACAGACGGCGTATTGCTCCCTTTCTTTTGTGGTGGGCTATTTTTTCTGTGGAAACTTCGGTCTGAACATAGACCTTGGTTGAGTTCAGTTGGATTAGGCCTATGCATTGGTCTCGGAATGTTGGCAAAATACGCCATGATTTACTTCGTCATTGGAACACTGTTGGTAGCAATTTTTGATAAACCGTCGCGTTCAGCATTGCTCCGAACAAACGGATTGCTAGTCATTGGTTTGAGTTTAGTAATTGTAGCACCGCATATTTTTTGGAATGTAACCAATCAGTTTCAAACCGTTGGACACACTGTCGATAACGCTAATTTGGGGGGAACACTGCTTAATTACGAGAACATTCTAAGGTTCTTGGTTGATCAGATGGGCGTTTTTGGCCCGATTAGTTTTTTGATTCTCATTGCAGGCATTCTGTTTACAGTTCGTTCAATTGGCAGAGCAAGTTTTAGCGAAGACCATTGGCTGTTGTGTTTTGTTATTCCTGTACTCACTATCGTCTTTGTACAGGCTGTGATAAGCCGTGCGAACGCTAACTGGGCAGCAACCGCTTACCCCGCCGCGAGCGTTCTCATCGCGGCATGGGTACTTCGAGCCAATCCATCACCGCTGATCTGGAGATTAGCTTCGATTGCGCTGGTTCTCGCAATTCTGTTCGCACCGGGCATCCCATCCCTGGTAAAAATTATAGTTGGCATTCTGTTAGGTTTTGGAATTCTTGCGCTCGGTTTGAAGTTCTCCTATCGACTGTCAGGAATTTTGTGGACGGGATTTGGGGTTCACTTGTTCGTAGCTATAGGGTTAATGGCCGTTTCGGTTGGGCCGATCTCGTGGTCAGAAAGCTTAGGTTTAGCGAATTCTTTTAAGCGTGTGCGAGGCTGGGACGAAACAGCAAGTTTGGTTCTTGACTCGGCTAAATCTTTCAATGCTACCGCGATAATGGTCGACGAAAGAGAATACTGGCACGGGCTTGATTATTATCTAAGAGAGGTGAGACATCCTCCTCTTTTCTCTTGGCGCAGATTTGCAGTTGCAAAAAGTTTCGCGGAATATGAAGTTTTGAACGACAAGAATGATGATCGTGTTCTAATCGCAAGTAAGTTTCCCGATATGCAATCCCGAATTCTGGCTGATTTTGAGCAGTCCAAACCGATCGGTTTTATCAACGTCAGTCTAGGTGGCGACAAGAAACGTGTTTTGAATCTATTCTATGCCAGTGAGTTCGCACCGTTAGAACGGAATGAGGACTGGGAATTACGATTCAACAAACCTGAACCTGAGGATTAGCGTCTATCCGACAGGCTTATGCCAATCTTTGGCGGTCTTTCCCCAAAGCTTCTTGACTCTTTTGTCTCGACCACAGCTAGACCGGTAGTATCGGTACCTCAGTGGATTCTTTTTGTAATAGTTCTGATGGTAGCGTTCCGCAGGATAAAACTCTGAACCAGAGATAATCATTGACACTACTTTCCTATCTAGAACCCTGCTTTTGTCGATTGCCTCAATCTCGTCGCGAACGATCGAAGTTTGCTTATCGTTGTAGACAAAAACAGCAGATCTATAACTTGCACCTTTGTCGCAAAATTGTCCGTTAGGATCTGTCGGGTCAATCGTTCTGAAAAAATAGTGAACGAGTTCCTTGAAGCTAACGATCTTTGGGTCATACTTGATGCGAACCACTTCGTAGTGGCCAGTTCCGCCCTTTGTTACTTGTTTATAGGTCGGATTTGCGACAAAACCACCCGCGTAACCCGACTCGGTCTGTACGACTCCTTTCACCTTATCAAAATCTGCTTCCACACACCAGAAACACCCACCCGCAACTATCAGAGTGCTGTAATCCCTGCCTAAATCAATTTTCTCTTGCGATTCGGCGGACTTTAGATCTGCCAACGGCATTAGGCCTATCAAAGTTAAGACCAAAAAGAACTTTGTAAGTTGCGCGACCATGATTTGCTCCAATGTTGAAAATAGTAAGTCGATTGTTAGCTGTTAACTATCTAGTATCCCTACAGCCCTGATCCAGCCCGCTGATGCATTCTTAATTTTTACAGGAAAGCAAGACACTGTAAATCCTTTAGACGGAAGACTCTCCAAATTGTGAAGTTTCTCAATTTGAAAATACCCAATATCCTTCCCGGCTTTGTGTCCTTCCCAGATAATTGAAGGGTCACCATCCTTAGCCCATCGCTTAGCGGTATGTGAGAACGGTGCGTCCCAAGACCAAGCGTCTGTTCCAACGATCTTAACGCCTTGTTCTGCCAATCTAAGAGTGGCTCCGCGTCCCATTCCACATCCTGCATGAATGTAATCCTCTTCACCGTAACGTGAACCTGCCCTTGTATTAACCAGTACAATTTCAAATTCTGTTAGATTATGGTCTATGCGCGCTAACTCATCGTCGACATCCTGCGCGGTCACAACATACCCATCTGGCTTATTTCGAAAATCTAACTTAATGCCCGGTTTCAAACACCATTCAAGTGGCAACTGATCAATTGTCATTGCAGGCCGAGACCCTCCCTCTAACGCTGCATCTTGAGTAGAATGATAGTGCCACGGCGCATCCATGTGTGTTCCGTTATGCGTCGAAAGTTCCAGAGTTTCAACCGCCCAAACCTCGCCATCAGGCAGTTGATCCTGACTTAAGCCAGGAAAGAATGGCGACATCTGACTAAAAGTGTCTTTGTGTTTGTAGTATGTTATCTTGGGGCCATACGGCACAGGATCAGAGGCCACGTCATTCTCAATCGGAATTGAAAGATCAATATACTGTGGCATTATTAGTCTCCATAATTACAAAATGAGTCGGCTTATCAATCTGCGAGACAGACTCATAACTATAACTCAGGTATTGGCCAAGATCGTCTCGCGCATGCAGCGAGAACAGTATTTCGCAACAGGCAGGCAATAGTCATCGGCCCTACTCCTCCTGGAACGGGAGTAATATACGCTGCTTTAGACGAGCAGGAATTAAAATCCACATCTCCTACCAACCTAGTTTTTCCTTCGCCTTTTTCCGGTGCATCAACTCGGTTGATTCCAACATCAATAACGCACACTCCGGGTTTCAGCCAATCGCTTTTGATCATCTCAGGTCTACCAACCGCCACAACTAGTATATCCGCTAACTTGCAAAGCTCAGGTAAATTCTTGGTACGCGAGTGCCCAATAGACACAGTGCAATTTTCTTCCAGAAACAAGTGCGCAACAGGCTTCCCAACCAGAATAGACCGTCCAACAATAACGACGTGAAGTCCCTCGAGTTTACGACCTAGTGCAGATTTTGCCAGTATTACACATCCAGTTGGTGTGCAAGGTCTCAAACTAAACTCACCCGATACTAGTTTGCCGGCGTTTACTTCAGTTAAACCGTCGACATCCTTACTTGGATCAATCTTATTGATCGCTTCTGTCGTTTCTAAGCCATCTGGCAAGGGTAACTGCAACAAAATCCCGTCAGTTTCTTGATCAGCGTTCAATCTTGCAATTTCCGATAGTACTGTTTCTAGTTTCGTATCACTCGGTAACTTACATTCTGTTGATTTGATGCCAACGGCTTCACACGCTCTTCTTTTGTTTCGGACATACACGTGGCTAGCGGGATCATCTCCTATTAAAATAACCGCTAGTTGCGGACTAGCGGGGAGATCATTGACCGCTTCTGCCACTTTCCGACGAGTCTCTTTGGCTATGGTCTTCCCGTCTATGATTTCCGCTCTTGTCATGCTGGAATAAAAGTAATTAGTTTGGGAACCGCATAATCTCGAACGAATGCTATTGCCATCAAAAGAAATATCACGGATAAATCTAACTGACCTAGATTCGGAATTACGCGCCTAATAGGACTTGCCAGTGGTTCGACTAACCTATGCAGGGTTTCATAGGCCTTTAGAAGCGCCGAATGTCGATTGTATTGCGAAACAACTCCGAACGCGACTAACCAGCTCATGATGACGTAAGCGATCACCAACCAGAAGATTAATTGCAAAGACGGATTCACGAAGTAGATATGTAGCTGTTCAACAAGTTCACGCATTGTAGGTTGTTCTATTAGAGTTACGCTTATTTCTATATGGTTTCGCAGGTATAAAAATCAAGATTTTCTTGAAATTCAAGTTTTAATTTGATAACACACTATTTTGTGGGGCCATAGCTCAGTTGGGAGAGCACGTCGTTCGCAATGACGAGGTCGGCGGTTCGATTCCGCCTGGCTCCACCAGGGACTTTTTTCAAGATAAATTGCAAATCTAACCATTGAGTCTTTCTAACGAGAATCCCGCTTCTTGACTTTATACGGGCCGAGAAATTTTCCGCATTGATGCTATTTTGACTCCGCCAATCTGCGAGCGGATAGCTAATTGCGATTCAAATTTCATCTTGTTGCAATTACCATGCATTATGATTCTATTTTATCTTATTAGCCACCCAAAAATTTTAGCGAGAGTGTGGATTTAAGTGTGAACGATACCCAAACAGAAAAACCATTGCACCCGCTGACTAAATTTCAGCAGGCAACGGTTGCTTTATCAAGCATAGCAATGGGTTCTGGAATGACCATAAACTTTGTTGTTGTCGCACCACTCGCAAGAGAAGCCGGCCTTACCGAACTACAAGTTGCCGGAATTCTAACACTTTCAACACTACTCTACACGCTTTCAATTCCATTCTGGGCTCGGTTAGCTGACCGTTTCGGGCGCAAACGCATAATGATATTTGCGCTATTTGCGATGTCGGTCACGAACTTGGCATTCCTCTTTGGCCTATCTGCCGCTTTATCGGGTGCATTGACTGGACTGTCAGTGTTCTTTCTTTTGACTTTTTTGCGAGCATTTTTTGGGCTTTTGTCGTCTGGCTTGCAACCGGCTTCAATGGCGGCCATTACGGATGCAACGACGAGCGCAACCCGAACAGCAGGCTTAGGTCAGATTTCTGCTGCCATCAGTATCGGATCGATTATCGGACCTGCTGGCGCTGCCGCTCTTGCCCCGATTCACGAGCTTGCTCCACTATGGGGACAGATAGCATTCAGTGCTCTATGTGGTTTGATAATTGCTTTCACTCTTCCCGAATCTAAGGCAACACAAAAAGAAACTTCTGAACGTCCGAAGTTGAGCATATTTGACGAAAGACTGATGCCACATCTTATATTTCTACTTGGATACTTTGCTGTCGTAGGTTTAGTTCAACAAACGTTAGGATGGTTCATATCGGATCGATACGAGTTACGACCCGATCAAGCGGTTCAATGGTCGGGTACAGCGTTTGCCGCACTGGCGATTGGAATGATCGCCGTTCAATTTGGATACGTTGCTCGGTTTAACCCTAATCCTCGTAGAATCCTACCGCTCGGATTAGCACTTGTAGCCATTGGGTATGTTGGCGCAGACGTTTTTTATAACTTTTTCGTGATGTGCGGTTTCTTTCTACTCACTGGAATTGGATCAGCGCTTGCCGTGCCTTCAGCAAATGCTTTGGGTAGTTTATCTGTTGAGAGGTCAGAGCAAGGTTCCGCCGCCGCGCTTCTGTCTGCTACTCCGCCGGCAGGCTTTATTATCGGGCCTTTATTAGGAAGTGGCTTATATATGGTTAATTCCAACTTGCCGCTTATCGCATCAGCGGTTGCTATGATCGTTCTCGCTGTGTATGCGCTGATCTACACTGTTCGGCGGCGCGCCGTTTAACTCGATAAATATCGAGTCAATAGTTCCAAACTTAGACAAAACTTTGCGCGACTTTATACCGATACCGTGCGTTCACAAAAACTAAACGAAAGTGCAATCTATTCTCTGGTAAGAGCGTTAGCAACTTGATCCATATACTCAGCTAATTCTCGATCTTTAGCGGTTACACCACCCGCATCATGAGTCGTCAGAACCACGTCAACTTTAGCATAGACATTTGACCATTCTGGGTGATGATCCATTTGTTCGGCTTTCAAAGCACACGCCGACATAAATGCCCAAGCTGTTTTAAAATCTCCAAACTTAAAGCACTTACCCACGGCTTCTCGGTCGCCAGATACCTCTGACCAACTATTAAGGTCGTCGACAATTTTGTTTATTTCACTCACGGAGATTCTCCTGCTTGAATACTAGAGCTCAAAAAAGTTTTTCTACTATCGGCTAATCCCATTTGTAGCCGGTAACTTCTTGAAGGTCATCTAGTAATTGTTTTTCGTTTAGAACCTTAATTGTAGTCATTCCTAAGGCTCGGGCTGGTTTGAGGTTAATTCCCAAGTCATCAAGGTATACGCAATTTGAAGGATTCACCTCAAGGGCTAGGCACATCATACTATAAATAGCGGGATCAGGTTTTCGTATTCCAATTTTGGAACTCTCGATGACGTGGTCAAATAGAGCAAAAACTTCGGAAACTTGCTCAGAATGCTCTCGAGAGGTCGACATTCCCTGACCTTTTCCGGTTCGGATATTGTTTGTGATACATCCAACTTTTGCTTGAGTTTTACAAACTTTTAGAGCATCAACGACTGCCGTTCTAATCCGTCCTGACAATAGGCCAAGTATGTCATGTCCGGCTACCTCATATCCTAGATTGGCGGACTCTGCGCGAAATAGTGCATCAAAGTCGATCGCGTTTATTTCGGAGCGTTCAAATTTGGCCCAAGCATTACTGTCAGGATTATTAGCGTTTACCGATCGGATGAAGTCCTTTGGCAATCCATGCATTTCTTCGTATTTTCGAAACGCCTCAAATGGAGAGGAGGTGATCACTCCGCCAAAATCCCAGATCACAGCCTTAGTTGGTGTACGCATGAGTTGAACTTATTGACAGGTAAATCATTAATAAAAGTTTGTTTGGAATCTAAACGTCGTCTCTTTTGAGCAAAATTTCGCGTTTGCCAGCATGATTTGGCCCCGAAACTACGTTGTTTGCTTCTAGTCGTTCGATCAAAGACGCTGCTTTGTTATAACCGATTTTTAATCTTCGCTGAATATAGGAGGTTGATGCTCGACCATCTCTCACAACGATTAGTTTTGCCTGCGCATAAAGGTCATCTTCGTCGTCATCCGAAGACCCTCCGAAGATAGCATCCATTACAGGACTTTCATCTTCAACCTCTTCTAAAACTTCCAACTGATACTCGGCCTCTCCCTGCGACCTCAGAAAGTTAGCAACTTCTTCGACTTCGCCATCCGACACAAATGGGCCGTGCATGCGTTTAGGCCGTCCTCCGGGCGCTAGGTAAAGCAAATCGCCCATTCCCAGTAATTGTTCCGCTCCCTGCTCGCCGATGATGGTTCTCGAATCGATTTTAGTAGTAACCATATAGGATATACGTGTCGGGAAGTTCGCTTTTATTGTGCCGGTTATGACATCAACAGACGGCCTCTGTGTAGCAGTAATAAGGTGAATTCCCGCCGCTCTTGCCATCTGCGCGAGTCTTTGAATACACCCTTCAATTTCTTTTCCAGCGACAATCATTAAATCGGCCATCTCATCAATCACAACTACGATATTCGGAATATGGTCGGTCGGAAGTGTATCTTCTTGTTCAGAGCCGCCTGCGCTGCCTCTAATTTGCCGCGTCATTTTTTCTCCTGCCTGGCGTAGCTTGCCTGCTTTCTCATTAAATCCTTGCAAGTTGCGCACACCGGCTTTCGACATCAACTCGTATCTCTTTTCCATCTCTCGTACTGTCCATTTCAGCGCATTAACGGCTTTTTTAGGATCTGTCACAACGGGTGCTAGCAGATGAGGAATTCCTTCATAAACACTAAGTTCTAGCATCTTTGGATCAATCATTATGAAACGGCATTCTTCGGGCGTTAGCTTGTACAGGAGTGAAAGAATCATGGCGTTCACACCAACGGATTTACCCGAACCTGTTGTGCCGGCGATCAACAGATGTGGCATTTTCGCTAAATCTACGATAATCGGCGTACCTCCTATGTCCTCCCCCAAAGCCATGGGTAGGCTCGCTTGAGACCGTCGATAAGCATCTTTGCCCAATAATGTTCGGAAGTAAACTGTCTCACGATCTTCATTCGGAAGTTCTATTCCAATAGCGTTTTTTCCCGAAACAACTGCGATTCTTGCCGCTGTCGCAGACATAGATCTCGCTACATCATCAGCCAATGCTATAACCCGCGCTGATTTTACTCCTGCAGCCGGCTCTAACTCAAACAATGTAACGACGGGACCCGGGCGAACTTCCTTGATAGTACCCTGCACACCAAACTCTTCCAACACTTCTGATAAGCGTTGCGCACGATCTAGCAGTTCCTCTTTATTAATAATATTCTGGCGTTCTGGAGCATCATCTAGCAAGTTGATCGGAGGCAATTTAAATCCTTGGTAGAGCCGTTTCGGCTGAACATTACCAGTTCTAGACTCCGGTTTCACATCTTTTTTGCTAGGTTTGATAACACTTGAGTCGGGGCGAGTATCTTCTATCTGATCTAGATTATCTTGGGATACTTCTGATTCGGGTTGAATAGTCGGTTCATCCTGTTGGTAATTCGAGACTTGCGCAAAAAGTTCTTTTGGTTCCTGCTTGCGCGGAAGCAGTTTCCCGAGAACTTTAAGACCTTGATACACTGCAACAAGTACAGACTTTGTGGCGCGATATAAAAGTTTAGAGAATTTTACCGAAATCTTGTAAGTCGTTACAACATCACGAAATTTTAGCCCTGAAAGAAATAGGGCAATCCAAAATGCTGCCACTCCTAAGATTGCTCCAGCGATAGCATCTGCGTTTGTGATTTCAAAGGCTCTGAGAGGCATGGCAAAAACAGCATGGAACACTATTCCGAGCATTCCGCCTATATTTATGGCTGTAGCATCCGTTGAGGGTTGTGGCAACACAGAAAAACAGGCTGCAGAAATAGGTATCAGCAGAACTCCTAACCACCACTTACCTGCGTCTGGATACCCTATGAACAGAGTTCTTTTTATCCCGCCGACCAGCAAACCAATTCCAACGATCCATCCGGCCCAACCTAGAAGCTGGGTCAAAATATCGGAAAAGTATGCACCGGTAGGGCCGAAAATATTCATCAAAACGGAATTTGAAGCCACGTTCAGGCTTGGGTCGTTTGACGAGTAAGTGGCTAAGCTGCCGCACACAAATACACCGACTGTAAACGCCAAAACTCCCGTGAACATTTGAAACAGGGGATTAACGTTATTTTCGGGTTTCGCTTCGCTTTCGTTGATGTTCATAGACTGATTTTTGTTGAGTTGATTATTCCGGGTTCTCTGCCAATCATTTGGAGAAACAGTATGAGTTTTGACTGACAGAATATAGTTTACAAATTACTAAATTTTGTTCAAGTATGTTGATGTTTTGTTACGAATTCGACGAAACTATCGGTTCCGATTCTAACGCCATAGATTAGATATGTTACACGAACGAAAAACTATACAGCCACTGTATGTCTTCTAATTGGAGCTTTCGAAGCTCAAGTTGAGCGAAATTTATGCTATTGGTTTTATGGAACGATCGAAGACGAAGACTTCTTCAACTTTGATCCGAAAGAAAATGAGAGAGAATCAACTTGATTTGATACCGCTATAGAGCAATTTAGCCAATTCCAGCTTAGCATGGAACGCAAAGAATAAATCTGAGCGAAATCCTGCTACTCGACATATGCGAAGTTCAGTTAAACATGATATAGTGGATCTATGTTCTATAAATCAATACGGTATTTAGCCTTCATCATTCTTTGCTTACTCCATTAAAAACCCAGGAACCTTCCTTGACTAACGCGAATAATTTTCAGGTTGTATCAACAACCAATGAGCTAAGGAAATTCCTACCGGACATACAAAGACTGGCAGATAGCGAAACTAATGCTCTAGGATTTCTCCCTGCAAAAGCATACGAGGACGCGGTATATAGGAATCAGATTCTTGCGCTTGTCGACGAAACGAACCACAAATCAAAGCTAGCGGGATACATTCTACATAGCGGAGTGTTTCCTAACGCTAGAATTCAACAAATTGCAACAGTGAAATCGTACCGAAATAGTGAAGTCGGATCCACCCTAATAAGAACACTCGTTTCAGATTTAGAGAAAATAGGTTTTATTTCACTACGAGCCGATATAGCAAACGACCTATCATACGCGAAAAAATTCTATCAAAAAAATCAGTTCTATCCGTCTCGTATAACTGCGGGAGGACAATCTAGACAAAGAAAGATCAACGTTCATATACGCGACTTGGATTCTCCAACTCTTTTCAACAATCCAAATTCACGCGGACCAATTTTAGGATTTCGCAAACGAAGCTCACCTGCCAATCCAATCTACACTCTAGATCTGAATATATTTCTTGATTTAACCAAGAATCGTGAACACACCACGAAAGCAAGCGAGTTATTTTCGACAGCGTTGCGACATGAGATCCGAATTGCAGTCGCGAGAGAGTTCATTCAGGAACTGGAAAGAGCGAGCGAAAACTTTAACGAAGACCCAATCCTTAAACTTGCGCGCCAACTACCCAAATTGCCTGAAGTTCCGTCAAACGAATTGAAGTCAGTCACAGCACAAATACACAAAATCGTATTCGGCGATCGGAGGGCAAAGAAGGCTGATTCTAAGCGAGCATGGAGTGATGCGTCACATCTCGCTCACTCTGCGCTCGTACATTCCAAAGCATTCGTTACTCGCGATTCCGCTTTGATTCGAAAGCGTAGCGAACTTATCCAGCAATTTGGAATCGATGTCGTTTCGTTAGACGATTTGCATAGATTATTGCCGCGGGTAAAAGAAGTCACGAGATCAAATACGAAGGTCGGACAAAACTTCATCGTTGCGGATGGTAAGCCAGAAGACATTAAAGAGTATATGGCCAGAAATGAAATTTCGCGAGTAATAACCGATGAATTTGCGCCTCAAACAAACAATTCGTTTGACTATTGGCAACGTTGTATTCGAATCCAAGATAAAGTCGCGGGAATTGCTGTACTAATTTCGCCTCGAACACCCGATCGGGTGTGTAAACTTTTTGTTCATTGTGAAGAGATTTCTTCGAGTGTTCGACTATATGCTGAGCACTTGATTGATATTACACTTCGCGAGGCAAGTCTCAACGCGGTTTCAGCGGTAGAGTTTGAACTTTCTGCTGGACAACCGACTGTATTGGAGTTGATAAAATCTAAAGGTTTTTTTCGAACATCAAATAAAAGTCGCTATGAAAAAATTGCTGTAGGACGGCCAATATCTGCTAAAAACTGGGATATCTTAGTTCCCGAGATACACCGCCGGACGGGCATTATTTTAACGGAGCAAATCCCTACAAAACAAAGTATCATCGAAATTGAAAACCAAAACAGAGATAAATTTAAGGTATCTCGAACTGAACTGGAAGAACTCTTAGAACCAACGATAATATTATGGAATGATATAAATGGTGTCATCGTTCCGATAAGATCCGGTTACTCTCGAATTTTATTAGGAGTCAGTGGTCAGGAATCGTTGTTTGTCGACAAGAATGTTGAATTTCTTTCTAGACGGTCTTATGTCGGAGATGCTAGAAAGTCAACTATAATGAAACCAAACACACCAATTTTGTTCTACGAATCCAAAGGTAAATCAACTAAAGAAAGGGGAGAAGGCGCGATCATTGCCATTGCTCGAATCGTCGATTCTGTGATTCAACGCAAAACAGACGTGTCACCAGAAGTACTAGAACGTACTGTATTCAATAGCATTGAAGAATTCAAGGACAAAGATGTTCTAGTAACTTCATTCGACAATATTTTTCGATCGCCAAACCCGGTCCCACTCCAATTTCTTAGAAAAATCGGAGCAGCTGATGGCGCAAATTTAGTCACTGCGCGGTCAATTAAGGGACAACTTGTAAACAAGATTGTCGATTCGGGATGGCCAAATGGGTAGAATCAATGAAGCCATTATCTCCATCCAACCGAAGTACGCTCAAGCGATACTTCGGGGAGAGAAGACCATAGAACTGAGACGACGAATCCCAAAACTTCAAATTGGAACAAGACTATGGATATATGCTACAAGGCCGAAAGCAGCTATAGTTGGTTCAGCTATTGTTGCTGAGATTTTCAGGGAAACTCCTACAGCAATTTGGGAGTCTTGGAAGTCGAACGTTTGCATTGATCGTAAGTCTTACAACAAGTATTTTCAAGATTCCGATGTTGCAATCGCAATCCAACTAACGAACGTATTCACATATCATCCAATCGAAATCGAAAAATTGAGAGAGATAAAACTTGGATTCCATCCACCGCAGGTCCTTGTTCATATTACAGAGACGGTTTCTCAATCTTTGTCGAAACTTGCTCGTAAAACTTAAAATGTGTCCTGACTTGCGACATCGCAGACTTCTCCGTGTAAATATGAGATTAGGCTCATTATAGATTTTCTCCTGATTTCTTATTCGTTCATTGGTTAGTCCTTCGGTAAATTGTTATTTGACACGATCAAAATCTTCAACAGTGGTTTGTAACTTCTTATAACCTCGTCAGGTAACTTTCGTATTTCTTCGCTGATGATCTTCCAATCGTCATTCGATTCGTTGATCTGTCTTTCAAGTTCGGCATTCTCTGAGGCTAACTTTGCTTTTTCGTCACTCATTAGTTAGCCCTTTTTAAGTTTTTCGATTAGGTCGTCAACATGCTTATACAAATCTGGTAATGCTTCCTGCTGTAGTTCTTCAACAGCATCTACCACCCTATCAACGCCTTCATTCCTCCAAGCGATAATGGATACAAGATCGTCAACACGTTTTTTGAGGTTAGTGTAGTCAACCACTCTGTTGGCGTTTCTTGTGGACGACAACTCCGTAGTTGATCTTAGCTGTTCATTATCAAGATTCATTTTGTTTACCTAGACTATTAGCAACTAAATCTCTAACAACTGCCCTTGCCAGAGTAAGCGCTCGCTTGCGAGCGTCCTCAGCTTCGACATGATCAGGATAAACTGTTGGGTTACCCCACGAATCGAACTCTCCTTTAGCAAAATCATGGTAAGCATCCATTTCCTCCACCAGTTCGATTGCGTTATCGTGTATTTTTTCTGCGTCTCTCACTCGTTTTCTACCTGCTTGAGCGCATGTGTAACCTGATCTTGGATAACTTCCTTAGCATCCATTGTCAAACGCCCGTCGTCGTCAGTCGTTGGATTGCTGGGGTAGCCTACCCAAGTTTCCCCACTGCAGATCAGTGCAATGTTCTCGAGCGCTTGACGGTATCGCTCTTCCTTAGTCATAGGTCTCTCAGCCTTACTAGACTTCATCATAGTCTCCTGTTTGATTTTGTAGTTGTCAGTCATTCTAAACCAATTATTCGTCTAAGGAAAAGTGTTCCTTCTGGATATATAAACTGACACACTATATTTTCAGTTCCGCAAACATGTTTCGGGGGTCATGCTTGAAGCGTTCGGGTTCATTATGCCAGCATTTGTTGATAAAGTCAAAGACGTGAGTTGGTCCACAAATTATGGAAACTAGGTCTTTCAGAGAAGGGAAGATCGCCCTATATTGTAGGTAGCTGTTTAACACCTATAGAAGAGGATCTTCCCATGCAACAGTGTAATGAATTAAAGATATTTAATCAAGTATCGAGAATAGTTCTATCAATATTATTGACGGAAGCGGCGCTCAAGATCGAAGCGATAGAGAAAGAGCGGCTTGATAAAGTCAGTCGTTGGCGAGACGGCATAGAAAACGAAGGGTTAACGGTAGTTGCCTCAGCGCGTTTAGTCGGTGAACCATTGGCCAACCTGTATCGCTGGGAAAAGGATCCTCGCGTCTACAAAAGAGATCCAAAATCAGGCCGGTAAAGCAAGTGGTCTCCTGATTTGGTAACAGCGGTCAAAGAAGTTCGAGAGGATCACCCGACTTGGGGCAAGTTAAAAATCCGAAAAAGACTGTTGGACGAAGGTTTCGATGTCAGCGTATCAACGGTCGGTCGTATTATTTCAGACTTCATTAAGCGAGCTATAGTCCAAGCGTATGATCACTTAATCTCGGGTAAGAAGACTCGCAGAAAGCAGAAGTGTACGCGTCATTATGCGATACGTTTACCTAAAGGATATAGGGCTCTAGATATCGGCGAAAAATAGAAATAGACACGGTCCATGTAGAGATTCCAGACGGTCGGAAAATCTATCATATCAATGCGATTTGTCCGATTTCAAGGTTCTGCTGGGGTATGGCTTTCGAGGATCATGGCGCGAAAAGCGCCAGTATATTTCCAAAAAAGATTCTCTCCACGTCGCCATTCAAGATCCATGCGATCCAAACAGACCAAGGTTCTGAGTTCAGAGGGGAGTTTGAAACGGCGGCTGAAACCCTCGGGGTGAAGCTCTACTATTTACCGCCAAAATCTCCGAAGTTGAATGCTCACGTCGAGCGGGTTAATCGCACTTGGCGGGAGGATTTCTATCAGATATGGGACTTCGAAAAACACCCTATAGAGCAAATAAATCGCCTCGTAGATACTTATGCGTATGAGTATAATTCGGAACGCTATCATCAAAGTCTCAATATGAAGACCCCGTTAGACTATCTGAAAACGCTATGTAGTATAGGCTAGACACTTCCCTTGATTGTCAAAAACCCCTTGTCAGAAAGTGCTGGAGTGTGTCCTGTCGGTAGTTGATAGTTCGTTGCGGCGACAAATCTTCCCGTCGGACTGAGCATACTTCTATGCTGAATGATAGATCAAGTAACCTCCGCTATAAGTTCCTTTTCATCGCCAGCAACAAATCAAGTTTCGGCAAAGGCACTCCCCAAGATCAACAAATTCTAAGTTTCAGTAGTCTCATAAGGTCTGTTGTACTCTTTTGATACCTGAGTGGTATGCCAAAGTGTTTGAAGAATTTGCGAGTGTCGCAAGTGGAAACGCCTGCGAGGATTTATTCCAAGGGTGCAATCAGCAAGGCTACGCTACTGTTCTGACCGCGGTTCATTGTGTCCGGATATGGCGATTTGTCGATTGAACCAGATATCTTGGAAACCAGCAAGTTCAACGAGCCTAATGCGTTAGGTAGACCATCAGGTTTATAACCACTCCTATACCCCCCCCCATTCTCGCCAACCCCATGACCATAACTCCCTCCGAGACATGTTTCGCGATCCAAACGAACGACCATTACAAAAAACTGCTCCAAAAGTTCCTTGAACGGAGAGAGATTTCCTTGAGACAGCTCTTCCATAGCATCTCGTTGACGTTTATAGTCTTCTATGTTCATTGATAGACTTCTAATGGGGATTGAGATGAATTTTGGGGATCGGTTGATCGCGAAAAGCGTTTTCAGGGGATTTTAAAATCCCCTGAAAACTCTTCGTTCCCAAATTTCCAATTTTCAGACTTAAGCCTACAGTACCTTAAACCTCAGGGTCGACAAACTAAACTTAAAAGGCTCCGTACGATCAGTGAACAGATACTGATTGGTAACGTGTCTTATGGATAGCGTAAGACAATGATCGAAAATTGCCTTAAAAAACCATTCTAGGGGATTTTAAAATCCCTTGGAATCGTTTTTCCGAATCGAATAAACCCAAACGATTCAATCTGGCTGAATTTTTTGAAGTCGAAGAGAGTCGTACAAAAAAATGCCCTAGAAATCTTGCTTTCTTCCCCCTAACGTGTAACAACTTCAGAACCTGCAGAATCGCGATATTGATTCCACGATTACTAGAGCCTATTCAAGACGGTCAAACCGTTAAGAGTCTTTAACCTTTTAGCAAAGTTGTAAGCATCAATAAAGGTCTGCAAATGCTCTTTGAGTCGATCATGACTTTTGTAATAGTACTTTTTCACAGTAGCTTCTTTAATAGTTATATTCATTCGTTCGACTTGTCCGTTAGTCCAAGGATGATAGGGAAGTGTTAGTCTATGCTCAATGTTGTGTTTCTCACGAATGGCATCAAATGCGTTGCATTTGATGGACTTATTTGCCTTTTGATCATTTGAACTGATGGTCTCGGTATAGAGTTTGGGATTTCTCGGATTAGCGAACTGGCTACCATTATCAGTTAGCACTGTATGGATTGTGAAAGGAACTTTCTTAATTAAGTTTTCCATAAACTGGACGGCGATCTCGCGTGCGGCCTTGTAGTGTAATTCAACGTAAGCGAACTTTGATGTCCGGGCTACGGCTACATAAATATACAGGCGACCTTCTTCAGTGTTGACTTGGACAATATCGACATGGAAATAGCCGATCGGATAGTCTTTGAACGACTTAGTCTTACGAACTTCTTTTTCTTCTTTTGGAAGAGCAGATATTTCGTTGTGTGCAAATACTCTGCAGAGATTCGTTCTTTTCAAATGGGGAATAGACTCCTCTAGAGCATACAAGCAGTCGTCTAACGAGACCTAGTGAACGCAAAAGTATAACTCATTTAAGAGTCGTAGCGTTTTGATGTACTATTAGTGACTTGGAAATTTCTGTAACATAAACTACCCCCCTAAATGCATATGCCCTCTACAACCTCCAAACCCTGCGACATACTAGTTGTCGGAGCCGGGCCAGTCGGTTCTGCCGTGGCTCTACTATCCGGCTCCTATGGATTCGATACCGTACTGATAGATGCTCGAGAAACTGTTACACTCCACCAAGTTGATATACGAAATCTGGCGATCGTTTTGGGAAGTTGGAGACTTCTCAACTCAATCGGTATTTCGGACAAAATCGAAACGCAATGCCAAACCTTGAATGGTCTAGAGGCTGTCGAGGGAGGGCGGCATCTGTTTGGTAAGCCTAAGGTAGAAATTTCAAGTTCTGACTTAGGAGCTAGTGATGATCCATTAGGGTACATGGTCGCGGCCAAACTGTTGCAGAAAGCATTGGACGATTCCTTACGATCAAATCACCGCATTTCGTTAATCCGTCCTGCCAAGTTTGAATCAATGACCATAGATAGAAATCACGTTCATGTTACACTTTCCAACCAGACGTCTATACGAACTAGACTTGTTGTTGCGTGTGATGGGTCAAACTCCAAAGTTCGTGAGGCAAGTAGTATAAATTTTGAAGGACATGAGTACGGAAAATCGGTAGTTACAACAAATGTTCTTCTTGACCACGATCATAGGGGCGTGGCAAGGCAGATATTTACTCGCGAAGGCCCTTTTGCTACCTTACCATTGCAAAGAAACAGTGCAAATATCGCGTGGTATGTACGAACAGAAACTGGTGAAGCGCTTGCACGTCTCCAGAAAACCGATTTCGAAGCAGAACTAAATGGTAGATTCAGTAACTTTGCTGGTCATATGAACGTCTGCGCTGACATTCTGACTTACCCACTGCGGATGCGACTAGCTGAACGCTTAGTAAGTGAACGAGTTGCGTTAGTCGGAGAAGCAGCTCGCACAGTGAATCCTCTTGCTGGACAAGGTCTAAATCTCGGCTTTAAGGACGTTGCCGCGTTAATTGAGGTACTAGTCGATGCTCGTCGACTTGGCATGGATTTCGGATCACTAACAGTTCTAGAACGTTATCAGAATTGGCGGAGGGTCGATTCGAATGTTACAGCTTTATCCTTGGACATCATTGATTGGATGTTCACAAACCGACAAATATCAACAAAGATGTTTCGAGGAGTCGCTCTTTCAATAACAAATCGTAGCAAAATTCTCAGGCAGTATTTTGCTCGGTATGCGAGTGCAACACAAAAAGGGTTGCCGAAACTGCTATTGGGAAAAACTCTGGACTCTGCCTGAGACGAAACTTTCTATTTTACTCCACGGTTTACGAGAATGGCACGAACATGACTGGTGTCCTAGAAAAAAGCCTCTTGTTGTCCTGAGCAGGATGACATTGACCGACATTAGAGGTCTCGGATCGCAAATAGGTTAAGCGTAGTGACCAAGTTTCGCGGGGTTTTTCGTATTTGATCCCCTATCTGTGTTGGCCGGACCGAACACCTACAGGCACCTCTAGCTCTTTTCAATCAACTATTCTCGTCAAACAAAGCTCCTGCGTCACAAGTAAAAATCGCCTATAAAGATGGGCCTCTGATAGAACTAACGACCTGAGATATTAAGTCAATTCAGACCATTCAGCTCATCTTCAATTTGATAGATCCGATCGTGTCCAAAAAAGAGTTCCTCTCCAACAAAGAATGACGGAGCTCCGAAGGCGCCGCGCTCGATAGCTTCATCTGTATTCGCTCGCAATTTGTCTTTATTTACTTCATCGTTCGCTAAACCTTGAACATAATCAAGTTCAAGGCCTACTGCCTTACAAATCTCTGTTAAGCCCTCTGACGACGCAGGATCAACTGTGTTTTCTTGCCCCCAACACGCTGTAAAGGCCGCTTTTACGAATGAGTCTCGAATATCTGGCTGTTCCTCTAACCCCAACGTTGCCCTCGTTAAACCTCTTGTGTTCATTGGGAAATGAGGGTTTGAGTAGAATGGAATATTATTCTTCTTCGTTATACGCCGCAGATCAGCGGACATCCATTTCCCCTTCGGCACGACCGTTCCAGGAGGTCTATTGCCCGTTGCATGCATAACACCGCCTTGAAACATTGGTCGTAACACTAACTCCGCTCCAGTCCGTTCAATCACTGGCGGCAAAAAAAACTGAGCAACATAGCAGGTCGGACTGACGAAATCGAAAAAGAATTCCACTTTCTTAGACATTGGGCGAACTTTCGAATTTTGGAGGATAACAAACGCAAACTAAGAGCGTACACCAATTTAGATTGCTAATCAATCTAACTTTCAACCAAGAGTATCCAAACTGCTCAGTTAAACTCAGCCGGTCTTGATCTGATTTGCTATACACTCAGTTGTTATTGATTACTTACTAAGTGTATAGTCCCAAAAACAGGTGTGTCGCATGATACACTACCTGCTCTATCTGGCAGCAACAGTTATGGGATTGGAATACTACAAAACTGCCACCACTGATCTTGCGAGCAAACCAGAGTTCCCTGAAGTGCGCAAAGTTTCCGTATGTGTTGACTATGTACAAGCACTTGCCAAATAGTAAAGCGACTATATACCTATTACCACAAAATGCGCAGAGTTGACGCATACAATAAACGCGGTATCGTTCAGTACACTCCCGTGGTAACAGAGAAACAGCGTGAAACATTATAAGTTTTCACTCTTACGAATGGCTCGATAATTCCCGTACAGCGCCTCCGCGGAAAAGTGGTTCGTTAAACAACGCTTGCAACAAGCGTTGAATGCCCTCTTCGTTGGAATTTTGTGGTAATAGGTATATAGTCGCGAATAGTAACTATCATGGCATTATACCCTCATTAGCCTTGCAAGGACGCACGACAATGTCTCAAAACCTTCCCCTCGGGAACTCTACGTCTGATCCGAGGAACCCCGAAGCTTCAACATTTGTCAACTTAGATGTTCCGTCAGTAACTTTGGATCATCTGACACAAGTGCTTGAAAACAATAACGAGAATAGGGATTCCATAGGGTCGTCTAAAGAGTCAGTTGAAAATAGACCATTCTTTGACCGTGAAAGCAAATTGCTTAGACAAAGGTTGATTGAAAGGATTCTATCAGTACTCATTGAAATACCCCATTACCAAGAACTTGAACTCGACTTGCTCTACGACAACGCTAAAGATCGACTCGCATATTTGTCGTCAACCGAGTTCGTCTCGATTAGCAACACCAGAAATTCTACTCAACTTTCCGGCTCATTACTTGCTGAATGGGAAAAGAATAAGATGATTTTCTCGGTTAATTGCTTCGAAAAGTTGCTCTATCCTGCTTTTCAGTTTAAGTCTCATAGACCTGTACCTCTAATATCACGTATATTAAAAGAACTTCCAGAGTACATGAATTCTTGGCAAATCGCTTTTTGGTTTGAATCAGGCAATGGCTGGTTAGGAGGTGCAAGACCGAAAGACAGCTTGAATCGAGTCGATCAAATTATGGTTGCAGCGCGGCAAAAAGCTCTTGCACACTGCAGATAAAACGAGTTGGTATGTTAAACCCTGCGCCAGTCCATTTACCTGTTCCTAATAGTTTTGTTCTCAGAAAAAATACGATAATTCATCAAGTTCATGATAGAAATTTTCTTGGAAACAGTTTCGATCCCACCGATCGAGTACTATCTCGCTTCAGCCCAATTTGGAGTAATGACGGAGATATAATTGCTGGGCTGTACGCCTCCAGTACCTTAGAAGCAGCAATATGCGAAACTATATTTCATGACATCCAACCACATATAGTGGATACGGCCCTTGATACCGATAAATTCGCATTATTAATTCACACAATTCTTAACGTAAATAAAGATATTCGACTGGCTTCGCTTAGACATTCTGATTTAAAAAGTGGAGAGTCAGTAGAAGCGATCTTATTAATTCAACACCAGATCAGTATCCGATAACAGCAAAGTGGGTAGAAGCAGTTAATCGTCAGTTTCCTATGGTTGAAGGTCTTATCTGGACATCAAATCAATGTGACCCCGATGATGCCATAATGTTCTTTGGAAATAGAGTCTCTAGTGAAGTATTTGATACTTTAGAAGTTAGACTAGGTGATTCTAACTCTTCGTTTAGAAACGATATATTGACTTGCGAAAAACGTAGCAACATAAGAATAAAAATTAGATTTTTGGAAGCCTCTTGGATATCTTTTCCGAATGCGTGAGATCGTGGTGGCGTTGTTGTGTACTACCTGTCCGATAACTGTTTCCTAAAGATGTTATCGCTGTATAATGGTAGTATATCATCCTTCGCACCTGTTTGCAGGACTGTACAGTTAAGACAGCTCTTTGTTTGTAAAAATTTTTAGATGAAGAGCCCCGGGTCGAAATTAACAGACCGTAGTATATGTCCATCGTTTACTTTAAGTATGGTATGATCTGAAATACCTCCAATCGGGATCATCACAATTTGAAAGATTCGTACCGTGTCTGATTCTTACTCAATTCAATTAACAGAGCGTGACGAAAAATTTGTCTTCCAACTAATCAAGGATGGCCAGTTCCCTAATCTTAGTGCAATCGTACGCAGAGGAATGGAGCTTATACGGGAAGAAAAAGAAACTCAACTGACCGATATTGACGCTCTGAAAGCATTGCTGGATGAGAGATGTAAGGGAAAGTTTATTTCAAATGCTGAAGGTCGGCGACGTACAGAAAAAATGATCAAACGAAATAGAGCAGAACATGGTTTATCAAGTTGAAAGATCCGAAGTTTTTGAGAAAGATTTAGATTCAATCTATAAACACTCGTACAGCGCGACCATAGCATAGGGAAACTTGCAGGACGATCAGAACTTTTCTGCCCAACTGTCCATCAATTTTTGATAGCCCGGCAAGCTTGTACACTTCTTTGCATTCTCAACACCTATAAAATCGACAACTTTTTAGCATCATTCTTTTCTATTGACATTCCCCCAAATTGCAACGCACAAAGAACTATGCTCCGTAATTCCTCCGCATTGATTCGAGATTGCACTTGGGGATGCACAAGCATATCAAAAGTTCGTCCTATCATTTTACCCTCCAACTCGTTGCTTCCGATTCTTCTACCTCTTTTTTCATCAATCACAGCGGTATACCCCCTTGAAAGTGCCACTGCAATAGTTGATGCTTCACCGATACCTAGGTTAATGCCCCTCCGGAGTGAGAGCCTGTCGGAGATCTCCTGTTCTTTTACTGTCAATGATACTTTATGAACTAGTTTCGATTCTCTCATTTCATTTACAAATATTTTGGTGAGTTCGTGGCAACTGCTTTCGTCGTCTATCTCGTTAAACACGTCACTTGTTGCAAAAACTCCATTGTTTATCGATCTCAAAGTAAACTGACTTCTCAAGCAAGACTACAGATTTATTAGTACACTAGTATCCAATATTAAAGGCGTTTCAACGTATTCCAACAAACTTGAGAATATCATTACGACTACCTCTTAATGCATCAAAGTGAACATGAAGTCGCCCAAGGGGCTACTTAGTTCACAATTGGTAGTCCTGACAGTTGGCCCATTTCTTGAAGTACTCGCTCCCATAATTTCCGTGCAATTACTTCAAAACGGAACGAGATTAACCGATCAGTTGGTAAATTATAATTACCTGGCATTTTGAAACCACCGATAGAGTAGGTTTGCGGATGAATAAGAAAACTAATATCCACTATCAAATCTACTTCAATATCTACCAGGAAGCTTGAAAATCTCATTGCTCGCCCCTTCCTCTAAAGTCAAAATGTTCAAGAAGTGCCTCAGATCTACTCGATTCATGCGAAGGAGTTCTGACAACTGTCCCTCCGAAAGGAGTTCACACTCTCGTACTTGGTAAGCCATCAAGCCGATCCGATACGGGACTGGTCGATTAGAATCTATCCTATACGGATCCGGCTCGTTGATATGACTACCTAAAACCTCCTTAACGTGTTTATTGGATATGCCCCCGTTAGCTTCAAACCAATCCCAGGTTCCTTTATTCGCTAATCCAATTTTTTCCATTCGTCTTACACAGAATTCTCTTGAAACGCCAAATTGATGAGATAACAAGACGACGCACCTCCGGAAATCCGATCGCTTCCAGCGATGATTCTGAAAAATGCTTCACTGAATGTATCTCGCGGAGCCAAAAACGATTGGGCAAATGCGTCTGCGTATTGTTCGTCACGAGATGAATATTCTTCGCTCTGATTATACGATTCAGGCGAGTGACGAGTCCCGATAAAATGCCCTACTTCGTGGGCGGCTGAATAGACACGAGATTCAAGCGAATGATCTGCATTTAACAGTATGCAAGCACCTACACGGTCATCATAAACGAACAGGCCAGAAATTCCCATATCCAATTTTCGCTGGTAGAGCCTTATCCCGAGTTGAAGTTCGATTAGGGAAAATATATTTGTAGCGGGTCCTGCCCCTATTCCGAGACGCTTACGCAGTTCTCTAGCATGTTGTTCCCCCAACTCTTCCAAATTGCCCGCACTGATATTGCGTTCCGCAGGATATTCGCTAATTCGAGAAAGTCCTAGAATATTTTCAAGCTCGACCTCAGCACTTACAAGAACATTAAGTTCTTTAGCTGCCTCAATGACATCCGCTGAGTGAGAGTTTTTCAGTCTGCGAAACTTAGGGATTAAGTTTACGTGTATTGCTTCATGACGCATCAACGCATTCAACGACAGTCCATAAAACCGTGCTAACTTTTGAACGTCCCTTATCTGAACCGACCGCTCCCCATTTTCAATTGCAAACATGTCCGATTGAGACAAACCTATTACATCGGCAGCTTCTTCCTGACTTTTGTTTGCATTTTCCCTAGCAACACGAAGTCGCCGAGCAATTTCCGGAGCAGGAATAGTATCCAAATCAGTCATTGTGGTCACCTTATCAAAGTAGAACTTGTCCACGGCGTACTATAATCTAGAACGAAATATGAAAGTTCCTACCCTCTATTCATGTTCCGTAAGTATGGAAAGGCACAGTTACGAAACGTATTTCTTAGATTCTCGGTCAAACTATAGCGTCAATTGGCGCATTCTATGGCCCAACATTCCCCGTAACATCAATTTTCCATTGATTTGTTTCGACAATGTGTGTTTGGCAACGGTATCAAAACGAATTTGACTTTCTGTTATTCTAAAGGTTGCTACATCCAATCGATAATTTTTTCAACAAAAATAACGAAAATGGACGTCATCTGGTTAGTATAAAGTTTCGTCCGTCGCTTAATTTTTTGAAAAGCGCTTTGGGAAGAGTCTGGTTATGTCTAAGAAGCGGATTCTGGGAGGGTTCGATTTCCCGTGATTCGCCAATCCCGGGAAATCGATTGTTATCGGTCAGGTACTCGCCATCAGTAACTCCTAGAAACTTGTGGGGAGAACATAAAACACGGCCATATAGGCAAACGTCTGTTATCTAGTTGTGGGTAGACTTGACCTTATAGTCTTCTCTATAATCTAACTGAAAAACGAACTGAGTAAGCAGACTAGTCCTATAATTGCCACAAAATTTAAGATAATACGCGTTGCAATACCGATCATTCTATATAAAATGCTTCTAAATCAACTTCTCAAACAAAGATTCATGTATGCCGTATCTTTTCATTACGACTCTTCTACTATCGACCTGTCTTTCCGTGATGGCCGGTGCCCAAGAGCCATCAATCGAGACTGTAGAAACCGTTGACGATTCCCTCGTTCGCCTCCCTGACCGAATGCAACGAAGGTTTTTTGGTCGGTTTCGATCCTCTGACAGCCTAAAATTTGTTCCCGGAGGGGCTTTAATCCTTAGCTTCGATAAAGATAACAACGAACTTATTAGTCAATCAGAGCTAAGAACAGGAATCAACGAAGCATTCGACCTTGCGGACAAAAATCTTAGCGGTTACCTCTCTATATTCGAACAGAAAGAATGGGCAAGTACACTAAAGGTTCGAGACGATACACTTGCGAATCCTGTGCGTTTCGATCCCAATCTGAACGGGTCAATCAGCTACGAAGAATTTGCTGGCGTTATTTTGATGCTAGCCAAGCAGTACCAGAATGAGAAGGGAACAATCCTTTTTGAATCTTTAGTTCAAATAGATGAGGAAGATATCAAACCTGAAAAAGACAAGCCTGAAAAACCGAAACCGGGACGACGTTTCTAAAGTTCTGTTTCCTGAAATTTTCTTGTATGACTCTAGCAAGACTTGGCAGATGCTAGTTTGTTCGGGCTTACCTGAAACCCTAATCGTCAGTTTCTCCAAAGCCATCATCAATCAACACATGAATTGCTCTCACCACTTCTTCTGCATCCTCCCCGTCTGCTTCTATCGTGACCTCGCTGCCTTTGTGTGCGACGAGTTGTAATAAGTCCATTATCGAGCTACCTGACGCGGAAACATCTCCCCTGTATATCGTCACTTTCGACTTAAACTCCGTAACGAGGCGGCTAAGTTTCGCTGAAGCTCTAGCGTGTAAGCCTTTACTATTGATGATCGTTGCAACACTACGAACGAATGTCATAGCCAATTCTAGCCTAGCGTTTAAGAATTTCAGATGCCAGCGAAATGTACTTCCGACCCGCTTCGACAGCTTGCTTCGCAGCTGCATCAAGTGATACCTTGCCTCTTATTTCGATCACCTTAATTAGCATTGGCAGATTTGCTCCGGCAACAACCTCAACTTTACCGGACTTCATGACCTTTAACGCCAGATTCGACGGCGTACCACCAAACATGTCGGTCAATATGATGACTCCCTTTCCTCCATCGCACTTGGAAACTGTGGCACGAATTGTTTCGTGTCTCTCGTCTATATCTGCGTCAGGCTCTATACAAACCGACATAAACCTCTCTTGTTCGCCTACGACGTGTTTCGCGGCGACACAAAGCTCCTCTGATAGTTTACCGTGGCTAACGACGACAATACCGATCATTTTTAACCGCCATTTTTCAATAATGATACCTAATCATCGAGACTGAGTTACCAATTCATACGTCACCGATGCGCCTCCACCCAAATCGATATTAAAACCAATCCAAAACATAGTAAGAATTATTCCTGACGCGAGCAACGCCACAGAGTATGGTAGCATAATCGCCGTCAGACTACCCAATCCAAAGTCCTTTTGCCAGCGCCGAGCGAACACAAGAATCAACGGAAAATAAACCATTAGTGGCGTGATAATATTTGTTGCAGAGTCTCCCACTCGATATGCAGCCGTCGCCGCCTCAGGACTGAGATTTAGCTGCATAAGCATAGGTACCAGTATCGGTGCCAAAAGAGCCCATTTAGCGCTAGCCGAACCTATAAATAGATTCAATATGCCAGAAAACACAACGATCATTCCTATCACTGCGAATAGCGGCAGGCCAGTTGCCTTAATCCCATTTGCGCCGTGGACAGATAAGATAATTGCTAAGTTTGACCAGTTAAACATTGCGACCAAATGTGCGGCCGAAAAAGCAAGCACCAAATAATACCCCATATCTTTCATCGACTCTGTCATCATATCTACGAGATCTCGATGACTTGATATAGACCCTGTTGCTGATCCGTAAGCCCAGCCCGTCGCTAGAAACAAGAGGAAAAATGCTGCAACGAATGAATTATAAAAAGGTTTCAACGTTTGGTGAATCGAGCAAGTACCCAGCTGAATAGAACCATCATCACAAGCCTGCTCGTCGATAAGCGGAGTCCCAGGCCCCACGGTGAATATGGTCCAAAGAACTATAACGCCAATTAGGGCATATAGGGCTCGGCGTAAACCTTTTCGTTCGTTTTCGTCAACTGTATGTTTTTCATCTTCGTTCTTCCCGGAATCTTCAACATTACCGCCCCATTTTCCTAATCTAGGTTCAATGATCCGATCCGTAACGTACCATATAAGCGGCAAATAGATAACAAACATCGCCGCTATGAAATACCAATTACCTGCAATATTCACCACATAGTCTGGATCCATCTGGCTAGCATCTACCGCTTGTTGCGTGATTCCAAACAGCAAGGCATCCAACTGCCCAGGTGTAATGTTTGCCGAAAAACCTCCTGAAACGCCAGCAAATGCAGTCGCTATACCTGCAAGTGGGTGTCGTCCAGCAGACGCGTAGACTATTCCTGCCAGCGGGATTAAAACTACGTATCCCGCATCAACCGCATGATTTCCTAACATCGCAACGAGGGCTACCACCGGTGTAAGAAGGGATTTTGGCGAGCTTCCTACAACAAGTCTCATAGCAGACGTAAACATCCCACTACGCTCAGCTACCCCTGCTCCTAACATAATGACTAGCACATACCCAAGCGGATGAAAGTGCGTGAATGTTTTTGGCATCTCAGTCCAAAGCTTTTGCAAATTGTCTGCGGAAAGGAGACTTGAGGTTGTCACAACTATTGGATTACCTGATGCATCGAACTGCGCGGGATGTAGTGCTGAAAATCCGAAAAATGCAAAAACGACCGACAATACGATCAGTCCGATTATCAGGTAGAAGAATATGAAAACCGGATCAGGAAGTTTGTTTCCTGTCCTTTCAACGAAACCAAGAATTCCGCCTTGTTGCTGAGCGGTATCGTCAGAATTAGCCATAATGGTGTCTCGCTTTGTTCATGCGAACAATTTAGAAGTTACATTATTCTCCACAAGTTTCTATAACAAATTCGGCTTTCGAATCCAATTAAGAATGAAAATCAATAAGATTTAAACCAATACGTAAATTCTCAGACCGTTACAATTTTGTTCTTGGAAACATTTATCTAACTTCGTAATATCTATTTGGACAAGAAAAGATCGAAAAAATTAAGGGATTCACAATCTGAAACATCACATCTTTGATAGTACCTGTTTAACGCGTTTCAAACTACCTCTAGTGTTCTTGTACAATCCTAACCATTATACTTGTTTTCAATTAGTGCTTGAGTCGACATATCCCGTTAAAACAAAGGAGATCAACTCAAAGAGTTGATCTCCTATAAGACTAGAAAAAGGTTGGCGACGTTACCAGTTCCAACGTATACCTGCTGCAACATTAGCCGCTGTGTTGTCATCAGTTTTGCCTTCCAATGACACACGATATGAACCTTGAAGGAATAGAGCAGCACTAGAACCAAGTGCGATAGAACTTCCAACCCCGAGTTCTGTGAAGTAAGCGCCGACTTTATCTTCAAAGTTTCGATTGTGGTAGTTAACACTCCAAGTATCAAGACTGTTGTAATAGATGTTACCTACAGCATAACTCGAGAATCCCTCGCCACGATATTCGGTCGCTAGACCAAATCGCGCTTTCAGGCTTCCTTCGTCACCGTATTCCATGTCAATACCATTGGAACCTCTAAAGGTGTCGCCTTGAACTTGTCCCCAAGTTAACTGCGCTTGCGGAACGATCCACAAGTGTTCTCCAAGCAGGTATCTCTGACCGGCTTCAAAACTAGCCACCATAGCTCTGGATTCTACTCCCGATTCCAATTTACCTTGACGTCTAGTCGATAGATCAACTTCCAAAGTATTGATCTGAGCTTGGAAGTCGAAATAGGATCCGTCATTTCCGTAGAAAGTTGCTGTAGCACCTATACCTAGTCCAGCTGCAGATACTTTACCCGTGTCATCCGCTCCTCTGACCTCTACATCAATCGAATTGGATTGCGCGGTAAAGCCAATCGACCATACACCATTTTCATCTTCAGACATTAAGAAGTCTAGACCGGCTTGGAAACTATGAGTTCCACTCTGATACTCAACGTTACCGTTCCCGACATTACCATAATTGATATTGTTTCCGTTGGTGCTAGTCCAGAAACTCGTTTTCGAGTCGCCACCCAGTGCCCATTCGCTCCGTCCACCTCGTCGTTGAGCAAGGGTTGGTACATTAGTAAATCCGTCAGCAAGTACTCCGGGTACAGTGGCCAAGACACTTCCAGCAAATGTAATCGCGGCATCAGATGGTCCAGTCGGCGGTACCGTAGGCGGAGGTGTAGTAGGTGGAGTTGGCCCCGGACCCGGAGGAGGTGTTCCTGTAGGAGGAGGCGTTCCCGTAGGCGGAGGCGTTCCCGTAGGCGGAGGCGTTCCCGTAGGTGGAGGTGTTCCCGTAGGTGGAGGTGTTCCCGTAGGTGGAGGTGTTCCCGTAGGAGGAGGTGTTCCCGTAGGTGGAGGTGTTCCCGTAGGAGGAGGCGTTCCCGTAGGTGGAGGTGTTCCCGTAGGTGGTGTACCCGTGGACCCCGTTTGCACTAGAGTAAACGTTTTCCCAGTGGCATCAAACCTTAGTTCGTAAGCCTTTCCTCCAGACGAGTATTTGGTATCCTTCCCGCCAACTAGTTGGAAAGAATTCGCGGAAACTGTTCCTGTTACAGTTGCGATCCTGATATTTTCGCTTCGGTTCGTAAGCGCCCCTGATACATCTACTACGCTGATATTGGTTGTATTGGTGACATCCCCACTAACCACAAAAGTATCGGCAGCACCTGTAGCAAAGTTCACATCAATCTTGACAATACCGCCACCGATAAAATTATTGCTTATAGTTAGAGTATCACCTGCTGACTCATCAGACGTTGAAAGTGTTCCGTTAACAGTTAGGTTGTTCGTTCGTAAAGTTTGGGTTCCGTATATTGATAACGTCGCTCCGTCACCAATGGTCATGCTTTCCCAATTCTGCAAGTTATTCGCATTTACGATGAAAGTTCCGGCTGCAAAGTTCAATACGTCTTCAGAGGTATCGGTTCCAGCATCGGTACCACCGTCCAAAACAGCTGCCGTTCTGATTCTTCCACCATTCAAAGTTAATACGTCAACACCGCCACTCAGCGAAACTGAATTTCGAATCTGTGCTCCGGTATTAACTGTGATCGTACTCTGACCCTCGTCATTCTTGATTGCTTGACCACTAGCCGCTTCAAGAATGGCTCCACTATTCAGGGTAATCTCAACGGAACCCCCTCGTGTCTGAGCATAAATGCCATCACCACCTTCTCCACCTCTGACGATACCAGACGCGATGATCGCAATCGCACCACCACCATCATTTTTAGCATAAATGCCAGCCTTGCCAGTTCCTTTACTTTGAACTGTTCCTGAGGTGGTTATTGTTGAGCTTCCATCACCAGCATTTACAGCATATATACCATGCCCGCTTGCTGTGATATTCTCTGCCGTCACATTGAGACTATCTGTATTGAAGTCCGTGAAAATATCTATGCCATGGTTATTCGTTCCCACGGCAGTGACTGTCCCAGACGATGTAACAGATGCGGAACCACCAGTCGTATTTTGAACTTCAATACCGTGACCTCCTAGCCCCGTTACATCTCCGGTCGTCGTAACAATCAGACCAGTCGTTCCTCGGTTATCAGCAAAGATACCGCGATCCTGACCCTCAATCCCAACAATAGTTACTCTTAACTCGCGTCCAGATGCATCATTGGTAATATGAAGACCATCGCCTGCAGTCGCTCCAGTGACTTTAATGTCATCGGTCGCTGTGAAGGAAACCGAGCCTCCCCCTCCATTGGCGACACGTAGGCCATGTCCATCTGTAGCAACAATTTCTGTCGAATCTGTCGACATCGTAATATTAAGATTTCCGTCTCCGGTATCGGAAATGTCGATTCCGTGACCTCCATTTCCAGTGATTGTTCCCGGACCGGCCTGAGCAACTGCTTGCCCTTGAGAACTAGGCTGACTGGCTTCAATTGACACCGTGAAATCTCCACTTGACGTGTTTCTTGTGAAGATGCCATTTCCGCTACCCGTAACCTCCCCAGATATTTTAATACTTATTTGGCCACCGCCCGCTGTTGTAACGTGTACACCGTTATTTTCGACTCCTTTCCCGACGACGTTTCCAGAAAGATTCAAAGAGATCGTACCAATTCCAACCGTCTTATTGACATGGATACCATGACCAGCACTACCAGTTACGCTTCTAGACCGTGCAACATTTACTGTAACGTTACCGCGGCCACTACTTGTTAATTCTATTCCCGCACCAGCACTACCTGTGACGCTTCCCCCGGTTGTAACATTAGTTACGCCTGTCCCTTTATTTTTAACCACTATACCGGTATCACCCGTGACCGAAGCTCCTGCACTTACGGTCAAAGACGTTCCACTGGCATAAGCGTAAATTCCGGTATCTCCTGTGCCAGAACCTGTAACGACACCCGAAGTTGAGACAGTCACGGAGCCACCGCCTTTGTTGACGGCTTTAACGCCATGATCGCCGCCTCTCGCACCTGAAGCCGTAACAGTTAGATTAGTGCCACTGGTATAGGCATAGATTGCGTTACCGCTTGTTGTCGTTATATTTCCTCCCGCTGAAACAGACGTATAACCGACACCTGTATTCTTCGCATAAATTCCGCCACGTCCAGCAGAAATTGTTCCAGAAGCCGCAACAGTAACTCGCTGCGCTCGTCCTGTTGCCTTAATTGCTGCCGCTGACGAAGATGCACTGATCGAATTAACGGAAACATCAACATTTCCGGTTCCAGTAGATATAGCTTGAATCGTTGTTCCTGAACCCGCATGAGTAATCGGGCCACTCACGGTAACTTTAGCGGGTCCGTTACCAGTCGTTTGTGCATCTACGACACCCGGTGCATTTCCTTCGGATTTGATTTCCCCAGTACCAGAATCTTGTTTGAACTCGACACCTGCTTGACTTCTTAAATAGAACGGAGTACTCGTTGAGTTTATCGTGACCGTGGCCAAGCCGTCTAAGTCTACGACGACATTCGTGGTTCCGGTCTTAGAAACGTTTACAGTATCCGTCACATCACCAAAACATTCGTAGGTTCCAGGCAGGATACTACTTTCGCTACATCCTGGAATAATCGGATCACCGCGTACTAACTCAAAGACTTTTGTCGTGGAATTAAATTCTAGAGAATAGAAGAAGGAACCTGGACCGACTCTTCCACCATCTAGCACGAAACCATTTGCGGAAGCTGTTCCACTGACGGTAGCAACTGTAATACGAGGAACCCGACTTGCACCTTGACTAGACACACTAGATATTTGTAGCTCGGTTGAACCTGTTACATTACCAGTAACAGTTATAGTATCACTCGTTCCTCGAGAGAAGTCGACATCTATATTGATTGCGCTTTTTCCAGTGCCGGCTAGATTCCCACTTATTGTGAAAGCATCATTCGCCCCATCATCATTCATTGTTAGCATACCGGTTAACGCTAACTCACCAACTGTAAGCGTCTGGGTATTTAAGAATTTGAGTGTGCTACCTTCTTTTACAGATATCTTTTCCCAATTTGTTAGGTTAGTCGCGAGGATCGTGTGGGTTCCTGATTCAAAATTCAACTCATCGACTGAGTTGGACGAATCGGAACCGCCGTCTAGTATTGATCCAGCACCGACCGTTCCTCCCGACATGGTAAACACGTCCACGCCACCACCTAGCTGTACTCGACCCTTAATCTGAGTACCTGTTTTGATCGTAAATTTGGATTGACCTTCGTCGTTACGGATTGCGATACCACTTTGAGTTGAAACATTTCCGCCTTCTATAGTAACTGTTGAAGACCCACCATTTGTTAAGGTTTCAATCGCCACTCCAGTTCCGGATGCTGAGACGGCTCCGCTAATATTAAGCGTTATATCTCCCGCGCCATCGGCTTGCGCTCTTAAAGCAAAACTATTTGAAGTTGCTTTTGCTGAAACGGCTCCAGAAGTCGTAATGGTTATGTCACCCGAGCCTTTGTTCAATGCGAAAATGGCATTCTCATCGCCAGTTACTGCTCTGGTTGTCAGTGTTATATCTGTGCCTTTTGTATAGGCATATATCCCAACGAGTCCACTCCCAGAGGTAGAACTCGTAACAGTTCCTGTTGAGGTAACAGTTACCGATCCTGATCCCTTATTAAATACTCTAATTCCGTATGTTTGTCCGGTAACTGCACCGACTGTCGTAGACACATCTGAGGCGGAAGAGAAAGTTTCTAGAAAGATACCTGCGCCTGACGCTCCCGTTGCAGAAACAGCACCAGTAGCCGTAACAGAAATAGATCCACTTCCGGTATCTTTAATATGAATTGCGTGATCGCTTTGGCCTGTTACCGACTGAGTTGTGATAGTAGTATTACCGTCACCTTGGTTATGGGCATAAACACCGCGACCTTTCCCGGTCACTGCAGCTGTCGATACTGTCAATGTAGTTCCCGAACCATCATTGATTACGTGAATGGCATCTGCTCCAGAAGAATTAGACCACGCTCTCGCTCTCGTATCTACGCTAACTGTCCCCCCTCCAGCATTCCTTGCGTAAAGTCCGTGACCTCCAGTAGCAGCAGAAATCGTTCCTTGAGACTCCGCGATTACCTTTAGATTTGAGGTGCCAAGGTCTTCAGCATGAACACCATGGCTATTCTTCCCTGTTAATACTTTTCCAACAGCTAAGTCGAATTTAAACTCCAACTCCTGGGTACCGGAATTCGACACTTGAACGCCGTCGCCAGAACCTGTGACAGACTCATTTATGTCCAAAGTTACTTTACCGCCGGTCACTGTGTCGACTCGAATTCCGTCATTATTAACGCCGCCAGAACCCGTTACCGTGCTATTTGCAGAAACTGTAATACGTTGATTAGAGTTGGAGGCCGGATCACTGACGTGAATTCCATGACCTGCTTTTCCTAGAACCGCTCCGGAGTTTTGAACCTGTGTTCCATAACTCCCCGTTGCATTTACTTTAATACCACTGGCGGATCCAGTTACTGCTGCCGTAGTTACGGAAACGCTATTCTCTGTCGCTAAGCTTTTAACGTAAATTCCATGCTTTCCTGCACCCGACCCAGAAACTGCCCCGCTAGAATTTATAACAAAGGTGTAAGTATTCGTAGCTTTGGCATAAGCATAGATTCCATGGCCTCCACTTGCAGTAACTCCGGCAGTTGTTACCCTTAAGTTCCCGTTACCGGTAGTCTTGACTGCAATGGCATCCCCGCTTTTACTTGAAACAGTTCCCGTCGCGGTTAACGTCAACTGGTTCGAACCCGCGTTTGTTGCATAAATGCCTCTGGTATTACCTGAAACCGCGTTCGTAGAAATAGTTAAGGTTGTTCCATTAGCATTAACAACATGAATGGCATCCAACCCACCGGAATTAGAGAATGCACGAGTTCGAGTATCAACAGATACACTCCCACCACCTGAATTTCTGACGTACAAACCGTGCCCCGCCACTCCGCCGGAAAGCGTACCTTGCGACGTTGCCGTTACAGATACATTCTTAGACCCCACATCACTAATATGGATTGCGTGACCACCGATACCTTTAACTGTTTTTCCGGACGCGACATCCAATGACACAGTCAGATCACTTCCACCGCCAGAGTTGGAAACATCTATCCCGTCACCCGAACCCGTTACGGACTCATCAATATCTAGCGTCACGCTACCGCCACCGCTTCTCGTGACGTTCACACCATCTGCTGCAGTGGATCCTGAACCCGTTGCTGTACCTTTAACGGTTACGGTAACATTTGAGGAGGCAGAAGTTGCGCTCGCGTGAAGCCCGTGACCAGAGTTCCCAACAACAGCTCCCGAGTTTGAGAGATTAAGTGTACCGCTGGCAGAGCTCTTAACAAATACACCGTGTGCCGACCCTGACACTGACTTCGCCTTCACTTCCGTCGTAGTGCCATCCGCTGAGTTACTGACATAAATACCATGTTTGTTTGTGCCTTTACCGGTAGTTGAACCGTTTGAGCTAACGGTCAACGCACCTGATTTAGTATTTACAGCGTGAATACCATGACCCGATTCTGAGATTACCGAGCCAGCCGCTGACACTAAGATAGCTCCCGATGCCGTACTCTTAGCATAGATACCGTCTGCGGTTTTTCCGGTAACAGTACTTGCCGTCGAAATCGTCATCTGAGTTGCGCTTGCGACACTCTCGACGCGAATACCATGGCCCGATCCTGTCACTGTACTCGTTGTTCTGACTTCAATAGCACCGCCACTTGCATGAGTTCCTTTAACAAAAATACCGTGCTTTCCTGCACCACCACCCTCGACAGCTCCGCCGGTACTTACAGTAATCGTTCCAGTGCCATTTTCAACGAGTATTCCGTGACCGACATCAGTAGCTCCAGTACCTGTTCCAGCGGAAACAGCCGATGTCGTTATTGAAATATTCCCTGTTCCAGTATTCTTAGCATAGAAAGCATTGCTACCTTCAGCTGACACGTCTCCGGTTGTTGTAACATCTATGTTTCCGCTACTATTCTTTAGAACAAAGGCTTTATCTTTCGCAACGACCGCTACTGCCGTTATAGTAATACCGTCTTGCGCTTCAACATCAATCACACCGTAGGAGGTACCACTTCCATTACCCGTCACTGTCCCCGTAGCAGTTATTAAAATATCACCTCCATCGGTCGCTTTAACATAAAATCCGTTACCAGCCGAGGTCGCCGAAGCGGTCGAGATAGTTATGTTACCCGTTCCAGTACTTTGGAGAAAAATCGCGTACTCCGCCGCTATAATGTCTCTTGTGTTGATCGTTAAACTGGCATCTCCATCAATATATGCATAGATTCCGTCCCTTCCTCCGGATATCGTTCCCGTAGACGTTATTGACGCAAGACCTGTTCCTTCATGCTCCAAGTGAATTGCTCGCGATTTTCCCGTAACTGCTGCAGTTTCAATAGTGGTAGTTGTTGACCCAGCTTGAGAAACAACATGTATAGCATTCGCATTATCACCTCCTACGACAGTGAATGCTCCGGCTTTAGTATCGACTTTCAAAGACCCTCCACCGCTGTTGTTAGCACTTAACCCGGCCGCAGTGAATCCGGTTCCAGCCGAAATTGTTCCAGCGGCACTCACAGTCACCGTAAGATTACCTGTTCCGGCATCACTAACTTCTATAGCAGCACCATTGCCAGCAGATCGCAAAGTTTTTCCTGTCGCTACGTCAATTGAAACCGATAAGTTATTAGCAGTCGCATTTGATGCCGAAACTCCGTCATCGTTTCCAGTCACATTTTCATTTATATCAAAAGTTACATTACCACCGTTGGTACGAGCGATGTGAATACCGTCACTGTCACCGCGTTCGCCGCTTATCGTACTATTTGCACTGACTGTAATTACAGAAGCTGAGTTTGTGGCACTCACATGAACACCGTGACCAGCCTTACCCGTAATAGCTCCGGAATTATTGATATTTACTGCACCTCCACCAGAATTCTTAATGTAAACACCTTTTCCAGCCGAACCCGTGACGGCATTTGGAGTAACCTTGATTGTCGAAGCGCCGGTCGTTGATTTATTTTCAATGAAGATTCCGTGCTTGTTTGAACCTGAAGACGTTACTGCACCTGAAGGTTTAATATCTAAGTTTGCTGTGTTACTGTTGTCAACGAATATCCCATGTCCATTTGCTGTGGTAACGGTACTGGATGTCGAAATCGTGACGGTACCGCTGTTTGATTTTACAACAACAACTCCGTCTTTATTGGCTCCAGACACTGCCAGAGCACCACTCGCCGAAATAGTCACCGCACCAGCACCGGAATCTTCGACTCTGATTGCACTCCCGCTTGATGTGATCGCAACCGCATCAACATCTATTGTCGTTCCGCTTGCGCTCGACTGACGCACAAGAATACCAACATCTCCAGCCGTTATGGTTCCTGTCGTCTTAATATCGACGGTTCCTGTATTATTGTTAGAGACAAATATACCTGTACCTGAACTTGCCGACACAGCTGCCACATCTACATCGATATTACCAGACCCTGTACTCGACACTTTAAGTGTTTCTCCGGATCCTGAAAGAGTACCGCTCGCGGTAATTTTAAGTAAACCAGAACCAGAGCTCGTAGCATTAATCGCTCTTCCTGGAGCGGTTACGCCTTTTGTCTTAATCGTAAGAGTTGTCCCTTGATTGTTGAGTAGGGCATAAATTCCGTCTCGACCAGCTGAAAGCGTAAAATCTTCGTCTTCGGTATCGATTGTGGCTGTTCCACTTCGCTTTTCAACTCGAATGCCGTCCCCTGCTGTACCAGCTCTATTGTTTGTCGCGGCCGAACTAACCGTCACCGTAAGATTATTCGACCCTTTTGCATAAACCCTCAATGCGTCTCGGTCAACACCTTGCATATGTCCAGAAGCGTCTGCAATAACATTAATGGTTAAGTCGTTTGAACCGCCAGTCGTGTTGGACAAATCAAGTCCATCTTGTTTACCTTTAACTGTCGCCGAAAGATTTAGAGTGATAGTTCCACCTGTTGAGCGGTCTGCTCTTATACCGGCTTTGCTGGTACCTTTTCCTTCAACTTGCCCTTGAACATTAATCGTATGCAGCCCGGCTGACGTGCTGTTATCTATATATATACCGTGTCCGGTGTCTCCAGTGACCGTTCCCGTATTTGTCAGAGTGACAGCCCCGGTCGCCGATGCAGTTGTTTGATTAATACCAATACCATCTCCCCCTTGCCCGATTATTGCTCCTGAGGTATTGATGACGACAGCACCTGAGCCTTCTTGACGAGCAAAGATTCCTCTGTTCTTACCTGTTACCGCTACGGTTTCGATCGTTAAGGACGTTGCTGTGTTACCGCTGTTTTTAACATTGATACCATCACCATTACCAGCGTTCATTATGAAACTGCTAGCTGTCGTATCGACATCTACTGAACCCCCTCCCGTATTGACAACGTATATTCCATGACCAAAATTATTAGCTCCTGTAGGTGATCCTGCCTCAATAGTTCCCAGGTTGGTTACAGTGAGATTAACATTGCCAGCAGATTTTTCTTCGACATGAATTGCGTGTGCTCCGGAACCTTTCAGTGTTTTTCCAGCCGCAATATCTACAGAAGCTGAGAAATTTCTCGAGCCATCATTGATTATATTAACCCCATCGCCAGACCCCGTAACATTCTCATCGATATCAACAATGGTACTCCCACCGCCAGTTCGAGACAAATGCATTCCGTCATTAGAAGCACCTTTTCCTTCAACTGCGGCTTTGGCTGAGACTGTGACAACCGATGTAGAGTTTGTCGTATGGATTTGAATGCCGTGACCATTCCCACCGGTTACGGCTCCGGTATTTGTTACGTTAATAGCACCACCAACTGCACTATTAATAAATATGCCTCGTGCACCGGACGCATTGACTGCATTTGTCGAAACGGTAATCGTCGCAGTAGCAGATGTCCCTGAATGATCTATATCAATTCCAACCCCGGTCGAACCTGAACTCGTCACCGTAGCGGTCGGAAGAGCCGAAATGTTCCCGGCTCCAGACTTATTTATGTAAATTCCTCTTCCAGATTGCGTTGTCACAGTGCTTGTCGTCGAAACAGTAACATTTCCGGTTCTGTTTTTGATTACTGTAACTCCGTTTTTACCGTTACCGCTTACCGCTACTGCTCCAGTTACGTTAACCGAAACATTACCTGTACCCCCTTCGTCGGAAATACGAACCCCATCACCGGCAGTCGTTAGCGCATTTGCTTCTACGGTCAGGTCGGACGCTGCTCCGTTAGCTGAAGTGGGTATATATAGAAATATACCCACATCTCCAGCACTGACCGTACCGGTTGCTTTTACGTTAATTGTTCCGGTAGTGTTATTTCTAACAAAAACACCTGTCCCGTTCGCCGCCGATAAAGTCGTGAGATCAATATCGATATTTCCACTACCCCTACTCAATGCGTTAATAACGTTCGCACTGCCCCTCAACTGGCCAGTCGCTGCAATTTTGAGAAGTCCAGAGCCTCGCGTTTCCGCGTTAATTGCCCTGCGCACTCCCGTAACTGCTTTTGTACTGATCGTAAGGCTTCCTTTGCCTTGAGTCTTTCCGTAAACACCATCTCGGCCAGCTGCTAGGGTTAAATCTTGTGCAGTTGTATTTATAGTTACCCCACCATCACCAGTCGCCACACCGAAAATGAAATCATTCTTTGCTCTATTGTCAGTTGCTGCCGAACTAACAGTAATTACCAAGTTTCCTGAACCTCTATTAAACACATGAATTGCATCGCCATCTAGGCCATGAATATTCCCCGAAGAATTAGCCGTAACATTCAAGGTATGGTTATTAGCCGTTCCCCCAGCGGTATCTTCAAACTTTACACCGTGATGATTCGTTCCTTTTACCGTTGCAGATAGATTCAGAGTTAATGTTCCTCCAGTAGCTCGAAAGGATTCAATCCCAGCATTGCCATTTCCTGTACCTGTTACTGCTCCTTGCACATTAACTGTCTCGACCACAGCTGAGTTCGACGATCCCAATTTAATTCCCATCCCTGCACTTCCAAGCACAGCGCCGGTATTCGTAATTGTTAAGGCCCCATTACCTGCTTGAACGATGTGCATACCGTGCTGACCGCCAGTCACTGCATTAGAGGTAATTGTTATGGTCGTACCATTGGAAGTATTTTTTGCATAGATACCTGATTTCGCTGCACCAGAACCGGATACGGCAGCACTTGCACTAATACTTATTGTTCCGGTACCTGTCTCAGCAAATATACCGTGGCCAATATTGCTTGCACCCGTACTTGAACCACCAGACACACCTGCAACGGTGATTGTAATGTTTCCAGCACCTGTCGTTTTCGCGTTGATACCGTCTCCGCCTTTTCCATCAATCGCACCGGTTGCGGTTATTGAAATATCACCGGTGCCGCCTTGCGCAGCATGAATACCGCCGCCTTGCCCTGTCACAGCCGCCGCTTCAACAGTAAGAGCGGTTGTTCCACCCGTTCCATTTACGACGTGAATAGCGTTGCCGTTTCCGCCATTAACTGTGAAAGTACCGGCTTTCGTGTCAACTTTAACCGATCCTCCACCTGTATTCTGAGCGAGTATTCCGTGGCCAAAATTGTTAGCACCGGTTGGAGACCCTGCTGAAATCGTTCCCTGACTGGTTACTTTGACATCGAGATTACCAGCACCGGTATCGGAAATATTGAAAGCATGCGCACCGGAGCCTTTAACAGTTTTACCAGACGCGACATCCACCTCAACGATAAGACCGCCCGCTACAGATTTCGAAACCTGAACAGCATCACCCGAACCCGTGACGGATTCATTGATATCGAGCGTAACTTTGACATTGCTCTCTGTTACGACATGGATACCGTCGCTCGTCGCCGCTCCAGAACCCGTTACCGTTCCATCGGCCGTTATTGTTACTGTTGTATTTCCGAGGTCAGCGTGAATACCGTGGCCAGCGTTACCGAGTACAGCTCCGGTATTTTTGATTGATGTCCCTTCGCTACCTTTGGCTTTAACGCGAATACCATCGGCTGAGCCTGTTACCGCGTTAGTCTCGACTTTCACATTATTTGAAGCAGCACTACTGTTTAGGTAAATGCCGTGCTTTCCAGCCCCCGAACCTGTGACCGTACCTGAGGCTGTGATCCAAGCAGACGCGTTAGTCCCGGTCGCAACACTACCGTAGATTCCATGACCCGCACTACTCGTGACAGCGGCAGTTTCAATAACTGCTTTCCCATTACCGAGACTTTTGAACTGAATACCGTCTCCGCCTTCCCCTAAAACTGTGCCAGTTGCGGTGATCTTCAGGTCTGCGTTATTGTTGTTGACAGCATAAATCCCGCGTTGTTTCCCTGTGACACCAAGCGCCGAGATTGTCGTAGTCGGAGTTGTAGCAGAAGTCGCTGTCCCATTATTGACGTGGATACCGTCTTTACCAGCGGCAAGTACAAAATTCGCTCCTCTTGAATCAACGGAGATTGCACCGCCACCCGTATTTTTGACCATTATTCCGTGGCCATTTGTACCGGCTCTATGATCATCACCGGCGGAACTGACAGTAAGAGATATACCACCTGTTCCTGAGTCGACGACATAGATTGCGTGACTAGTCGCTCCAAGGCCTTTAATATCCCCAGCAGAGTTACCTGTTACAGATACCGTTAAGGTTCCATCTGTGATGTTTGATATGTGCAGTCCGTGAGCTGCCGAGCCCGTGATCGTCCCGGATAAACTGAAATTAACAGTACCGCCCCCAGTTCTTTGGATTCGAACTCCGTCTTTGCCTGTTCCCGAACCTGTCACCGCTCCTCTAGCACTTACTGTAATAACAGACTGCGAGTTTGAAGCACTCACATGAATTCCGTAGCCAGCGTTTCCTGCAACAGCCCCGGTATTAGTAACTTCGACGGCACCACTATTTGTTTGCTTGATATAAATACCATTTCCGGCAGAGCCAGTAACAGCAGTAACACCAAGTGTAACGGCAGAAGCCCCAGTAGTTATAGCGTTCAGAACACTTATTCCGTGTTTGCCTGTTCCCGAACCCGTCACGCTAACAGATGAATTGATCGTAACGGAACCCGTTTTGTCGTTGACGACGGCAATACCGTGCCCACTCTCAGAAATTGCGGTCGCGGCAGACACTTGCACGTTACCAGTCTCGTTATTGTCGACAAAGATTGCATCCGCGCCTTTACCCGTAACTGTGCCACTAGCGGAAACTGTCAACGTTCCCGAACCGGAAGATTCCGCTCGAATACCACTTGCTGGGCCTGTAACTGAGTTTGCAGTGATCGTTAGAGACGTTCCGCTTGTGTCTGTAAGTTTAGCGAAAATTCCGTGTTTGCCCGTTCCGCTACCCGTGACAGTTCCGCGAGCATTTATGCTGACAGTCCCTGTATTTGTTTTCGTAACATAGATACCGTGACCGACATCGCTGTTCCCAGTACCACTTCCTCCTGCAACAGCTTGTGTTGTGACTGAAACATTGGCGTTGGTCGTATTTTGAACGAAGATTCCTTCAGCACCCTTCCCTGTCACCGTTCCATTGGCCGTTATAGAGGTATTTCCAGTGCCGAGATTATTGACACGAATTCCGTGTGCTGATCCTGTAACTGCACTAGCGGTAACGGTTACGGAGGTTCCTGCTGCCGCGTTCTTGGCAAAAATTCCGTGTTTACCGGCCCCTGAACCTTCAACGGTTCCGGTTGCATTTATTATTATTGCACCGGTCGAGGTATTATCAACGTAGATTCCGTGTCCTGCTGATGCCGTTACAGCATTGGAGGTGACCGTTATATTTCCATTATTTGTGCTTTTTGCGAATATCCCATCTCCTGCTTTACTGGTAAGTGTACCTGTCGCATTTATTTCAATATTACCAGCACCAGGGTTTTCTGCTCTAATCGCTGATGCTGATCCTGTTACAGCATTAGACGTGATCGTGATTGAGGAACCTGCGGCTACGGTATTTTTAGCAAGGATACCGTGTTGATTAGAACCTGAACCTGAAACACTATCACTAGCACTAATGGAAATCGCCCCAGCGCCAGAGTTCGTAGCATAAATTCCGTGATAACCGCTACCTGTAACACCTGAAGCGGTTATCGAAATCCCTCCCACCCCTTTATTATTGGCGTAGATCCCCTCTCCAGCTTCTCCAGTAACGTCGCCTGCAGACGTGATTTCTATATTTCCGCCCGCAGATACTATGTAAATCCCTTTTCTCTTGCTAGTAACCGCAACTGCTGTTACGGATATTGCTTTGTTTGAACTAACATAAATACCTCCATAGTAACTATTCTGTCCTGCTGTTACCGTTCCCGTCGCGTTGACCGTTATGGAGGCATTGCCCTGAGTTCCATCAATTGAAATACCGTCATTCTCTCCGGTCACTGATGCGGCTGTCATAGTAAACGCGCCATCTCCTCTAATTTCTCCCAGGAAACCATATGTCGTTCCAGAGAGACCACTAACGTTTATGTTAGTAGCCCCATCACCAGTAACGTACACATCCAGTCCAGTCCCGCTCTGCCCGGTAATTGTCCCGGTCGCCCCAATTGTCAATACCCCATCGCCCGTCTGTTTGACCACTACACCTGCTTTGGCACCTGTTACGGCGGCTGTCGAAATTGTAGTTGTAGTCGACTCGTTTTTGACGTAAATCGCTCTATTCCCAACAACGGTAAACGCCCCGTCGTCAGTATTCAAAGTCAACGAGCCTCCCCCGGAGTTTGTCGCTGTAATTCCAGCCTCATCGTTAGCTGTTCCTGCAGAAATAGTACCCTGAGAACTTACCGTAAGACTCAGATTTCCCGTTCCACTATCATTCGCTACTATCGCGTTATCGCTACCTTTCAAAGTTTTGCCCGATGCTACATCAATCGAAACAGTGAGGTTATTCGCTGTCGTATTGGAAACATTCACTCCATCTCCGGCTCCGGTAACGTCATCATCAATATCAATTGTAACTGACCCTCCTCCCGATCGAGCCACGTTTATACCGTGGTTAGTGCCACCTTTTCCTTCTACGCTGTCCTTTGCACTAATAGTAATGGTTGAACCAGAGTTGGAGGCCTCTACGTGAACTCCATGACCTGCCTTACCTTCTACCGCACCACTTAAATTTATATTAACGTTCGCACTGCTGTCATGATCAACATACAATCCCCGTGCTGCTCCAGTGACTTTCTTCAAATTCAAAGTCAGAACACCAGCAGAAGCGTCGTTATCAATTACAATCCCATGATTGCTAGAACCCTTACCTTCGACATCCCCATCGGGATCTAAATTAATCGTTCCGCCGGTAGTATTCTCTATATGAATACCGTGTCCTGCACTACCGGTAACGGCCTTGGTGTCAATGTCAATATTTCCAGCACCAGTACTTTTTACATGAACCCCTTTACCACCCGTCACAGCACCGGCGGCGCTTATCTTCGTTAATCCTGTTCCTGCGTTTGCGAGGTAAATTCCCCCGCCTGCCCCTGAAATTGTGGATTTCGTTGAAACAGTCGCGGTAGTACCAGACGTTTGATTCAGGTGAACAGCGAAACTTCCTGTGCTGATAGTAAAGTTACCATTAACTTCTAATAGCGATTGCCCACCACCAGTATTCTTAGCTGCAACACCGTGTCCGCCTGCACCGGCGGTATTGGTACCGTAAGCACTGATTGAAACACTTAAGTTTCCGGCCCCAGAATCAAGGGCATAAATCGCATGACTACCTGCACCAGTTCCCTTTATATTACCCGCATTTGTTGTTCCCGAAGCAACAATGCCAAATGTAGCATTTCCAGCTGTGCCTACGAATGATATTCCGTGACTAGCATTGCCCGTTACCGTTATACCATCGGACACTTTAATCAAGGTCGCACCGCCACCCGATCTCGCTACATGGATCCCTCGCCGATTTGTCCCAGAACCCGTTACATTAGCGGCAGCGGTTATAGTGGTTGATCCTGTTCCACCCGTTTTGACATATATACCATGACCTGAATTGCCTATTACGGCTCCGCTATTCTGTATCGATATACTGCCCGTATGAGTCGAGTTCTCAACAAAAATCCCATGAGTTGGACCGGTAACAGCATTCAGCGTCACTGTTATATCTGCACTCGCATTCGCATTCTTGACATAAGCACCATGTTTACCCGTTCCCGACCCGGTGACGGCAGTCGAGGAAGAAAGAGAAACACCGGAGGTTCCAGTAGTCGCTGTGTTGTTGATTTCTATCCCATGTGAATCTGCTGTCGCATAAGCACCATTGAGCTGAACGTTTATTCCACCACCGCCTTTGCTGTATATGTAAACAGGTCCACCCGCTCGAATATTACCTGTTGCAACAATTGCCAAATCGCCAGAACTCAAATTCTTTATACGAATCCCATTTCCTTCACTTGTCACTGCCGCAGTATTGACTGTTATCCCCGTTCCCCCAGTAGCACTGTTAACATATACTCCGTGTCCGTTTGTCCCCGATCCAGTAACCGTTCCCGTTGCTGTAACATTAATCGTTCCAGTGCTGGTATTCTCTGCATGAATCCCGTGACCGGCACTACTAGTAACCGCAGCTGTCGTAACTGCTATGTTACCTTGACCAGTACTCTTAGCGTGGATTCCCGCACCACCCTGTCCGGTTATCGTTCCAGTCGCACTGATCGAAATACCCGACGTGCCTGCATTCAATACATAAATTCCGCGAGTTTTACCGGTAACAACATTTGTAGAAACTGTAACCGAAGTCGCCGTACCCGTATTGCTCACATTGATTGCATCACCACCAGCGGCCAAAACGAATGATCGTGTTCTCGTATCAACCGAAACCGATCCACCACCAGAGTTCTTTGCGAAAATACCATGTCCTGTGGAACCGGCTCGATTATTGGTCGCCTGCGAATTAACCGTAACAGTCAGGTTACCAGCGCCAGCATTGGTTGCGTAGATACCATGGCTTCCAGCACCTACTCCTTGAATATGGCCCGAAGCATTTGCGACGACGGATACCGTCAAATTGTTAGCAGAAGTATTTGAAACATGAACACCGTGATTAGCATTTCCTTTTATCGTCGCTGAAGCGTTGATCGTCGCAGCCCCACCACTCGTTCTTTTGACTCTGACACCATCGCCCATCGTCCCGGAACCCGTCGCTGTGCCGCGAACATTTACAAAGATAGCTGCCGCACTATTGGAGGAATCTACGTATATGCCGTGGCCGGCTTTTCCTAGAACCGCTCCAGTATTAGTAACTGTCTGAGTTCCTGATCCCGAATTTTGTATAATGATACCGTGTGCCGCACCCGTTACGGCATTAGTCTCTAAAGTTACCGTGGATCCACTCGCGGCATTCTTAACAAAAATTCCGCTCCATCCCGCTGAATTGTTTCCAGTAACAGCAACAGTATTGGCCGCAGTAATTAAAATCGTACCCGAATTTTGATTATCTGCATAAATCGCATGACCGCTTTGTCCGGTTACCGTGTTAGCGGCCGAAATTTCAATATTGCTAGTGTTGCGGCTTATTGCCCAAATACCATAACCTGATTTTCCAAGTATAGTCCCTGCCGTTTTGATTATCGTATTGCCAGACCCTTTATTATCTGCAACGATCCCATCTCCAGAAGCTTCAATGTTATTAGCAGTTATCGTGATCGACGAGTCAGAAGAGCTGTCATTCTTAGCATAGATCGCAGCGGTTCCATAGTTGCCCGATCCGTGAACAGTATTGCCAGTACTCACTGAAATCGAACCACCGCCTGAGTTAATAAGAAGTATAGCATCTCCGCTAGAGTAAATAGTCGAGCTACCGGAATCAAAACCCGATCTAATTCTCCCCGTTGTAGTCAACGAAATATTACCAGGTCCGGTGTTCTTTATGTCAATTCCATTTTTGTGTGAAAAAACCTCTCCAGAAACTACGACAGTCGTATTTCCATCAGAATTTCTAACTTCTAAGGCAGCCCCACCATTAGATGTGATGGCTTTCGTGTTAATAGTTACGGCTTTCGCCGCGCTCACAAAAACAGCTTCCCGCAATTGTGTACGACTTTCGCCAACAATCGAAGCAGAAACAGCTCCAGACGCAGAAATCGTAACTGTCGCATTCCCGCCAGAAGTCCTTGCTACTATTCCGGCTCGCGGAGCATTTACTACTCCAGTTTTAATCGTAACTGCGCCGTTCCCGGTTGAACTAAATGAAACGCCATAAACCCCGCCTTCAACTTCTCCAACTGTTACGTTGACCGCCCCATTACCCGTAGTCTCAAGGTCAAGCCCACTTCCGGAGTCACCGTCAACTTTACCAGTCGAAGTAACTGTCAGGATACCCGTCCCAGATTGCGTAGCATTTATGCCCGCCTTTTTACCTGTGACCGCTACTGTTTCAACTTTTAGTGTCGTCCCCCCAGTCCCATTAACGACATGAATGGCATCGTCCCCGGTCGAGTTTTCGATGGTTGACGTACTTTTTGTGTTTACAAATAGACTGCCACTATTGCTTGAGACAAAGATTCCATGTTTGTTATTTCCAGGCTTTAGATCGGGACTACCACTGATCGAAACAGTAACTCCCCCGCCCCCACTGTTCGTGACGGCAATAGCATCTGACGAACTCGTTATGCTGTTTGACGAGGAACCTTCAATCGTTACGGACTTAACTGTAGAAGACGAATTATCAAACTTAATAAAGGCCGCAGACCCACTTGCGGACAAGTCACCTGAGAGATCTAAACTAACCGCCCCGGCCCCTTCGTTCTTTATATATACAGAACGCGAGTCTTCTGAACTAACATCCCCGGTGGTGGCGATCGTTATCGTGCCTGCTTTAGAGAAAACGTAGATGCCATCTGAATCGCTCGAAATTGTAGAGGCAGTGACCGCAACATTTCCGGACTTTGTATAAACGTAAATTCCTTTACCGCCGGCATTAATGGTACCTGTAGCCACTACCGTTGTGGTACCGCTAGTTGCGAAAGCGTAAACTCCGTAACCAGATGATGTTATTCCCTGAACGTTAACTGTAACGTTACCAGAAGTACTAGACTTTGCGGCAACTGCAGCAGCATCAGCACTACTTCCCGTTAAAGTTATATCTCCCGTAACGGTTATTGAGACGTAACCACTCGCCGTTCCGACTACTCCAGAAGCATTGGCCCCTGTTCCGCCCGCGAATGAAAGAGCGTTACCACTGGCTTCCTGTACAAACTTAACGCCGTTAGACCCACTTCCAGTTAACGAAAAACCTGCTACAGCACCAATAGAACTTATTGACACAGTTGCGGAGTCATCCAAATTGACGATCAAGTTGGTCGATGTCGATGCGGTAAGAGACTGAACTGTAGAAATTGTCCCAATGCAGTTAAAAGTTCCTGTTGATGATGACGATTCCGTACACGGACTTACTGGAGGTGGAGGCGCAGGTGCAGGAGGTTGAGGAGGTAGAGGACCAGGAGGCGGCGGAGAAGGCGGTGGTGGAGATCCTGGAGGACCAGGCGGAACCGGAGGGGTTGGTCCGGGTAAATTGCAAGGCATAAATAAGCATTGATGTTGAGCGTTGGCTTCGCTGGCACCATCAGAAAATGTTGCAACTGCCCCAACCAACGTCGCCAACGTCAATAACGCTGGCGCATACGTAAGTACGCCAACGGAGGCTTTGGCCAGTCGACCACCCCGTAGCAATGAGTGAGACATCCACTCCGAACGCCTTAGTCTGTCCGATTCAACACTCTCTAGGTGCTTGTCAGCAGAGAACTCTTTAGACACTATTACATCCTTAAATTCATGTCACCAAACGGGCATTACACACCCGTCGGTATAGTAACACCTCAAATGGCAATTGCCAAGAACTAATTTTTTATTATCCCACTAAAGTTCATTCCTTTAGCAGGGCCATCCGACTAAATACTGTTGCACTTATACCCTTAAATTCAATAAATCTCAACTAATTCTTTGTGTTTCGGGTGCAAAATATCCGTTTGTTGGACCGCGCATAAAACCCCAAACAAGTCGCTTAATCAAAACTTGCGACCTGTGGAATTCTCCGATTTTGTGTCGAAAATGATTCATGCGAACGAACGCTTTTCGAATTTTTGACCGAACTCTATCGCAGTCTAGACAATTACATACCTAATGCCAACATTGAATTATTCCTCCCAATTTTCTTAACAACCCTGTCCGCCATTAGTCCGGTGTTCGAAGAATATACTGCCGGTTAGTCTTGACTCATGTCGAATTTCTTCGCCGAATGCAAATTATCCAACATCCTCAAACTTCAATTTTGAAGAATATGTTTTTTCGTGTCACCTCTAAACGCTTCCCTTCAGCGCAACTTCCTTTAGAAACATTTTTCAAAATTCGAATGACTATCAGGTTTGTAAGTCATTTGATAGTTGTGGCTTCTCTGTCTATAACAAATCGTCTCTCAGATGTCTTGTCATCCCTTCACAAGTTCGAAATTATTATAAACTCGAACATTTTCTATATTGCGCGTTTCTTCACTGCGACGGGCTTGACCTAACTGCTGCTACAAGCCTTTCTGCCTCTTCTGGCGAAATTCCTAAACCCTTTAGGATCGGATTAGTCGGACTGATCCTCACTCCAAGAATGCCGTGGGCCAGTCGTTATACCGCCATCAATCAAGAATTCCCCTCCGGTAATAAAACTAGACGGATTATACATTTTATTTACCCTAAAACTGACGAACGAGCGATTCTGGAGGTTTCTTCGCGCCCTTGCGACGATTACAGCCCTTACACAACATCTGTAGATTAGTGAGAATAGTTGCACCGCCTAAACTCCAAGACGTTATGTGATCGCCTTCCATTTCATCAAAAGGCCAATCTTGCTGACATTTCTCTCGTATGCCGCCTTGTTCTTCAAACTTTGGGAACTTACAGATGCTATGCGATGGTTGCAATCGCCAAAAAGGTTCGAGCTAGAATTTTGGGTAAATAAATATATAATCCCTAAAACTAGGGGAATTATATAGAGAACTAGCCAAGATTGATTGACAAATTGCAATAGGTATGGTATTGGTATCCTGACTATAGGAGTTTGGACTGTGCCTGCTACACCCGGCAAATCATCAAGAAAAGGTATTTCGCTCTTTGAGTTAATGGATCTGTTCCCCAATGAAGAACAGGCACGTCTATGGTTTGAATCCATAATCTGGCCTAGCGGGGTAGAATGTCCTCATTGCGGTAGTGAGAAAGTTAATGAACGACCTAATCAGAATCCACAACCTTACCGATGTAAAACGTGCAGGAAACACTTCTCCGCCAGAACGAATACTGTTATGGCTTGTACTCGGCTTCCGTTGCAAAAGTGGGCTATGGCGGTATTCATTGTATGTACAGATATCAAAGGCACGTCTAGCCTGCACTTATCATCGCACTTTAGACATAACGCAAACAACTGCGTGGTATATGCTACACAGAATTCGAGAAGCCTTCCCTGTTAAGTTTGAAGTTTTCGCGGATACAGTTGAAATTGACGAAACTTACCTAGGCGGTAAACGTAAGAATATGAGCAATTCTAAACGAGAGAAGCTCGAAGGTCGCGACGCTGTTGGTAAGACAGCAGTTGTCGCAGTCGTTGAACGCAACACCAAAAAAGTTGTTGCTAAAGTCGTTACGAAAACAGATCAGTCTACACTTCAACAGTTTGTAATTGAGAACGTTGCTGAAGGAACAACCGTCAACACGGATGAAGCACCGGCTTACTCTAAACTGAAAGAATCCTACGATCATGCTACGGTAAATCATAGTATCAAGCAGTTCGTAGAAGGACAGAATCACACCAACACAATTGAGTCGTTTTGGAGTACAATAAAAAAAGGGTTATATTGGAACTTATCATCACTTCAGTCCGAAACATACTCAAAGATACCTTAATGAGTTTGCTAGTAGACATAGTTCGCGCTGTCGGAAACAACCGCTTGATACTTTAGTCATGATGACTAATCTGGTAGTCGGGATGCTTGGTAAGCGTCTAAGTTATGTTGACCTTATTGGAGAGACCGTCGTTGATGAATCTTCCGAAAATCAACGATCCGGAGCTCGGACGATTTACACACGCTGTTTTGAAACCAGCGACGAGGGTTAAACTTATACCGGGTGATTGTTTGGAAATCTTGTCTGACTTAACCGATTACTCCATTCATATGGTACTAAGTTCGCCACCACATTTTCAAGATCAAGTAGACTCTCGTGGAACGGATTGTCTAGACAAGGAAAAAGAACAGAGCGAAACTCTTGCGCTAATCTTAGAACAACTATACCGAATCATAAAACCGGGTGGGTTCGTCCTTATCTTCATCACGCCGCGGTTAGTCCATCGGGCTATGCTACCGCTAGAAAAAGCTGGTTTCGAGCTGTATGACCATTACGCTTGGCGATTTACACGCCGAACAGAATCCAATGCTATCGTCAGTGAGAACTTTGACAAAGTTCTACGAAGCCTAGAACAAGTAGAAAGAAAAGAGATACTGAAGTCGATTGGCGGGCGTAAAGCAACACGACTAAGAGCCGAATTTGAATCGATCGTTTGCGCTCAGAAGCCGAGAGAAGGCACATTTGTCAACAACTGGATAAAGCATGAAGTCGGATTAGTTGATACCAAGCAGACATTGAAGGGAACCGCGCCGTCTAACGTAATGACCGTAGAAAAGGAGACGAAGGCGAACCCCGATCAAATCTTACTGTCTATTCCGTTACGGATATGCGAACATTTAATTAGACTGTTTTCTAAAGAGGGACAAGTTGTACTCGATCCATTCTTAGACAATGGAACGAGTTGCGTAGCCGCCTACAAATCACGAAGGCATAGTATTGGGATTGACAGCAATCTTGACCACATAGGAACTACGAAGCAACGGATTGAGGAGATGCTTTCTGCATCTCAATCGCCAAATTCACCTAGGTAGTTCTTGCTAGAGTTGAACATAATTTGGGAGTAACTTTTATGACGGAGAATGCTGAAACATATATAAATTGGGGGGGGGCAGACAACCAAAACAAATACGGAGATATCTCCTCCAAACGATATTTTACTCAAAAATGGGTCTGAACAAGACCAACAAACGAATCTCGATTTCGAAACGGGAACCATTTGGCACACAGACAACTTGAAGGTTATGTGTGGAATGAACTCCGAGTCGGTTGATCTTATCTACCTTGACCCGCCGTTCAAGAAGCTGAGAAATCAAAAAGGAGAGATGAAAACAAAAATTCTCGATTGGTTATTGGAGTATTTGGACGAATGCTATAATGTCGAAAGTCAAGATTACGATATTGATTTTGCTAAGAAAGCCGAAGCGTACTTATATGATATGGAGGTTAGTTTTAATCAAACGACGAATGATGTCAAGGTAATTATTCAGTTTGATGAGATTTGGGAGTTTGACAAGGAGAAAGAAGAACAGTTACGGTATTTACGAGAAGCAAACAGAAACATGTATAACGTCATCCAAGCTGTGCCTAATTTGCGAACGAAAGCATATATGGTTTTCATGGGCGTGAGAATAATAGAGATGCATAGAATCCTAGCAAGAAGTGGCAGTATTTTCTTGCACTGTGATCAAGATGCCAATTCGTACATTAGGATTTTGCTAGATACTGTTTTCGGAGAACACAATCACAGGAACGAGATTGTATGGTTTTATCCGAGCAACAGTAACGCTACCAAGTACTTTCCTAGAAAATCTGACACAATCTATTTTTATAGCAAGTCTGCCAATTACACTTTCAATGCCGACGATGTACGAGAACCCTATAGTCAGAAAACACTCAACAGACACAAAACGAAGGTCAAATACCATCATGGCAAAGGTTACGAAGCAAAGTTAAATCCTAAGGGCCGCCTTCCATTCAACGTTTGGCAAATTCCAGCGCTAAGAACAGAGAAAGAGAGAATAGGTTACCCCACGCAGAAGCCTTTAATGCTTATAGATAGAATTATTAAAACCTGCTCTAATGAAGATGATCGGTTCTTCGATCCATTCGCTGGATGTGCGACATCTGCGCATTCCGCATACCTAAACAACAGAAAATGGATGATATGTGACAGCTCATTCATGTCCGTAATCTTACTAAGATTAAGACTTTGGTTGATTCAATCGGGTAGATGGCCAGGAGAGCAAGGCGACATGCTATTGAAATATCCTTACCAACAAACTAAACAGAAAACTAAACAACCTGTTTTATTCTCTCCTAGAATAGAAACCTGTCTTACTGCTAGTGAACGCTATAAAACTAAAATGAGGTTGTTTGGGGAGCAAAAAGGTAAGTGTACAGGGTGTGGTCAAAATAAGCAGTATCCAGAATTCGAATTGGATCATGTTCTACCTAAGGCGCTTGATGGCCCCGATGTCGAAGATAACATTCAGTTGCTGTGCCGCTCTTGCAACGGAAAGAAGGGCAAAAAACACGAGTCTGACTGTAAAGACTGGATGTACAAGTTCACAGGCAACATTTACTATCACTAGTAACTAACGTAGGAGATTATCATGAAACGGTTGCTAATATCTATAGGTGTAAACGTGTTGGCGTGTGATATTACATTCGCCAACGAGTGGGACTATAAAGCATACGAAGACCCAATCAACGGAAATATCCACTGGTCGTGTGTTTATGATCGTGATCCCCCATTAGAACAAACTGGGCAGCTGTGCGCTTTATGGTGGGAGACACTTGGATATTTAGAATTTACCCTTTTACCCAAGACAGAATCGTTCTGTGAAGTCGATAATATATATGCTAAAGCAGACTATAATGAACTTGTGCGATTAAGGGGAAAGAAAGATTCTGCCGACTGGATCGAACTAGAGAACACTCGAGATTTTGGTGAGTTATTAAGATCATCCAATCACCTGTACATTCGAGTGTATGACAACTGTGATAGAATAATGAACGTTGAATTTGATACCTCTGGGTATCCTCGCACAGTCAAGTACTGAGTAAATAGATGGCGCCAAATAATGTCTTCCGCGGAGCGTTGAAATTATGAATTATGCCCTGTATCCAAGTGTTCTATGTTCTTGGCTAGTTCTCTATATAATTCCCATTCTAATGATAACGTCACTACACCATAATACGTGTTAGCCTTGGTCAATAGCGTTTAACAGAAACCTCACATTTTTGACCAATTGGTCATTTATTTCTGCCAGCGGTTTAGAACATACTTCGGCAATTTTTATCGGGCAAACCTCTTCGGCATCCCATGGCACATAAATACGTCCATTGTTACTTGTAAATGGTCCATCGGTTTCAAGTAGAATGCGATTTAAAGGTATTCGATTTATAAGATTTAACCCTTTACGACTCTTGACCATTGCAGGTCCAATGCTAAACCAACAGCCTAGTTCAATAGCCTCGTGCAATTCTGCATGCGTCCCCGAGAACCAATGCAAAATTGGCAGAAAGACACCTTTGTAAGGTCTCAAAACGTCGATTACCTCTTTCGAAGCGTGTCTGCTGTGAATTGATAGAACCCTGCAACAATGTCGTTCTGCCTCGGAGATCATCCTATCGAAAACCTTCCGCTGTAATGACCAAGTATCTTTCAAACTTGGACATCCATCCAGACCAATTTCACCCACAAAATCTGCGCTGAAGATGTATTCTGAGATTAGGTCGAGTTCGTGATACCGGTCTGCGACAATATGAGGATGAAAGCCTATTCCAGTATAGATAGAAGAAGCATTCTCGGCGAGTCTCCTCGTGGTTGGAAGTGATGATGGTGACATAGTAACTGACAAAACCAAAAGTTCGCGTTCAACGATTTCGTCTATAATCGTACTTGGATTAGGATACTGATCCAAATGACAATGAGTATCCATCAGCTTACTCCATAGTGATTTAGCAATTTTCGAACTTCCTGAACACCTCGTTTTATCATGTCAATATAGTCTTCACGCCGACTAAATTGTATTGAACGTAGAGAACGTCCGACGAAAAATTTTGTTCCGCGTTCTTCTTCTACTAAGCATGCCATAAAAGCGGATCGGACATCTTCAAACCCTATACTATCCTTGTCAGATTTGCTAAGATCCTTAAACTTATAATAGGTGTCATCCTTGTACCCCCACTCTAGAAACGCTGCCCTACGGATAAGGCAGGGAAGACATCTTCCGCAGTGTTTATAATGGTATGATGCGTATCGACCACAGCTCGTGGTCTGGTGCGCCAACTCTTTCAAAATTTCTTGATCTTTGCATTCTTTAAGCATTTCGCCTTTAGTCTTTAGAGAGTATCTATTTTCAAAGTCAATTTTAAATGATGCTTGGTCAGAGATTGACTGAATAATAGTGAGAAAGGCCGGATGGGTTGTCCGGGTACTCAGACTCCCTATTCTAGTTCCAGTCAAAGGAGGATTTATCGAGATATAACCATTCTCGGACACATAGATTTTTTTTCGAGACTGAGAATTTTGCCGTGAATAGGTTGTTGCAATCAGTATTGCGTAGCTTAGGAATACGATCGAACGTGACCGTTGAGAAGCTGGGCGTTCATGATTGGGCAATCTAACTGAATGATTGAATAGAATTGACGATAACCTAGGATCGATCGCAGTTGGGAAATCCCGCTGTTTACTTTTATCACCGCGTGATACTTGGCTCACCAATGCCGGAATTATATTTTCGCTTTTTAGATCGATTGCTCCGACCAAACTGTCAAGCCCACCCGAAAACAAAGCAACGCTGTTTTGTCTGAGTCCTGTGAATTCATCTGTATCATGTGGATAAAATTTGTATTCAGTAAACTCTAACCTCCAAACATCGGTAGTAAGAAAGCGCAAAGCTTCTTCCAATTCGCCTTTCACCGATGTCCAAAACACAGGATCATTTACGGCTATCAATAATGAAAAATGCCTAGTCCACCCGTCATAACTAAGAGATCTATGTCCTGCACGGTCAGCTGCATAAATAGAGAGGGCAATTGAGAGAAAGTCCCATGCGTGAGGAAGCGGATTTAAATGCTTAGCTCTAATGGTCTCAACGATACTGTTTCCAATGCAACCATATTCGTCAGAAGAGGCCTTCGCATACAATACGACATTCAGGTCAGCATTCCGTTTATCAAATGGAAAGTGTTTTGGAGCGCACTGTATTTTCATAGCATATACACTTGGACGAAATCAAATTCATCCTATTTGTCTTGACTGATCATTAAACTTACATCTGACTATAGCGTTGTCGCACTTATAATCCCGCGGAAAAGACAGTCATAAACTAAAGAGATACTACTAAAATTGTAGATCACTGAAGATTCTAATCAAAGAAACAACAATAACTAGAGGGAAACAGCCACATTTTGCAAGTAAAACTTTCAAATTCGCAAGAAATGACTTCGGTATTTCGACAAATTCAATGTTCTACCACAGTCCTAAACTGTACATACATTATGCGTTAACAGAAGTCATTCAGTATAAGACTGAAAAATTTCGAAGGTGTCTTCAATTACTTCACTGACGATCGAACTCACTTTTTCAAGGCTGGTTGTTGAGGTCAACGAAGTAGCTGATGAGAAAGCCTGTTGGATCGATTCCTCGACATACTCTTCAATCTCTCCTAATCTAGACAATCCCTCCGCAGGCGAGGAGGCTCGATCCAGAACATGTTGACCTATATCTAAACGTATTCGGCTAAAAACGGAGTTTGATACGAATTTCTCAACAACAGTTACGCACGAATCTATCCCCAAATTAGATAAATCCACATCTGGATTCTGATCAACAAGTTCCGACAGTACTTTGTTGATTGAATCTTGTGCTGCTTCTGAATCAAGTGTACCATCGAGAGGCGATACAGCTTCAACAATGGCTTCTATGCATTTTTCCGCACTTTTACCTTCGAGGTCACTAACTTTCAGACCAATTTTTGAATCATCTAAATGTTCACCAACTAACAATCCAAATAGTTTTGCTGCCAAAACAGCGGTTTTCTTCATTCTTTGAGCAGCAATTTGCGGATTTTTGTATCCTTTCGCTACATAGCTAGCGATGCCGTTTTTCATTTTTTGTGCATTGCCAGTTTCGCCAAATTCTCCAAGGCGCTTTCGCGTAGTCAAAAACCGACGAGCTGATGCCAACGGAACATTATCTATCGGAGATTCGGGGCGGATTTCAAAATCTTTTGCATCCTGATCAAAGTGTGGGACTTCCGGCCATTCGTTACTTTGTGTCGATGATTCAACTGCCGTATCATCCTTAGGGGGAGTTAATGGCACCTTCGATTTAGGTCCCTTACTGGACGTTGATGTTCCCATTATTCTTTTCCTTCTCAATCGCAGCCCTGACCGGTTTACCGATTTCCTTCGACAACCAAGTCTCAAATGTGAGACTTGCCCATGGTTCGTTTTTGATCCTTTGTACTATACCAGCCGTGATCGATTTTGGAGTTCTACTCCCTAAAAATGTTGCTAACTGTTCACCGAGACTGTTGTCTGCTCGACATACCGAAATACACGCAGTTAATATTGGCGGAGTTCCCCAACGTTTTTCTTTACGAGCTATATCTAGTAGTTTTTGAAGCATTAATCGTAAATCGCTCGATGTTAGCGAATTCAATTGTTGTTGTACAGTGTTAGCTTGACCCGGCTCATCAATAATTGCCTCAAGTAGCTCCTGTGCATAAGAGGAAATTCTTTCCCCAGATAACAGAAGAGGCGCATGTTCTCGGCTTATGTAAAGGTATGGACGTAGGTCGGTTGATCCTAAACGAGGTTCCGAATCTATCCACTGTTGGAAGAACTCATCTGAATAGATTTCTTGATTTTTAGGTTGTTTGCCTGTCTCGAAACTGAGTTCTTTTTCCCTAACTATCTTTGAATGCCCCTCTTTATCTTCTGAAACCGAACTCTTTATAGCCTCAAAGACTTTTGCCGGGCCGCAGCGCTCCAAGAGCAAAAATTTCGCGAGGATCTTTTCGTCTAAATCCATACCGAGTGCGTCTCCGGTAGTTTTTCTGAACGCAATCGCGTTCATAAAACGCTTTATTAGCCTTGGATTAGCCTCGATCGGGGTGTTTAAGGTCATCATAGGTGCTAGTCTATCGACAATCTGGAGTTTCTCGCGTAAGTGAGCAGGTACTTCAATCCCAAGTTTTCTCATCTCGTCACAAATAGCGCTCGCATTAAACTTGCGGTCTTCCCATGTTTGCTTTAGGCTAGCACAAATCGAGTTACGTATTTCCTCTTTTTTGTCAAAACAAAGGATACTCTCGTCTATATATAATAGGCTCATGTAAGCCTTGATGTCTTGAATGCTGAGCTTCGGAACTGTGACAGGAATTTGTATCATTTTGTCAAAGTAGTTTGCGGCGAGTTTTTCATCCATACCCTCAAAGTGTTTACTGACCGCATGTCTAATGATTGTAGTGTCTGCTGCTATAACGAATGCGGTGTTTTTTAGAAAAAGTAGCAACCGAATTGCTTCTAGCGTTGAAATTGCTGTTTCCGGAAGGCAACGGTCTAGGTCGTCTATCAAGACAACCAAGGTCGCATTCATCTCCTCCAAAGACTTCTCAAAACCTGAGCGAATAGCTTCAATCTCTTTCGGAGGTGAGCTTATCTTCGCAGATTTAATCAATTCTTCACCTGATCTAACTGTTTCATCCAAAGATTTCCTCACTTCTCCAATATTTTCGCCTACATTCTCTTGTTGTGAGAAGACATTTCCTGCACCCAGAAACTTGGCAATGATACCGATTAGCGGTGAACCCGTCGCAACAGTCGCAACTATACCACCAGTTAACTGCAGGGCTCGTAACCAATTGATTCTCGAGAGAATGTCATTAACATTACGAGAGGCAGATTGGTTTTCTTTAACGTGTTTTGAAAGTTCGTTTGCAACGACTTCTAAGAGAGACGCTTTGGCATCATCATACCCTTGATACAGCCAAGCATTGAATTCAACGAATATAACTTTCTTGTCCGTATTCTCGCACTTTTTTCTAATCATGTTGATTAATGAAGATTTCCCGACTCCCCAACTTCCGGAAACACCTATAGAAACGGGTTCCCCACTTGTCTTGTCGATGATATCCGCGACAGTAGCAGCCAAAGTTTCAAAATTGAGAAAATCTCGGGAGGTTTCGTTATCAGACCACATTAGAACGAGTTCTCCAGTTTTAATTGCGAATAACACCCAAAATCGAAGGAAAATTTGCTTTTGAACGCCTCTTTTGTATATAGAGCTTGAAGATTGATTTGAAACCTAGATTGTGCATAGAATCAAGAATAATGAAAGATTATGCAACATAAAGTCTAAAAATTCGAGCAACTCATCGTTTTCTATGTTGTCATCCCAAGTGAGATATTTGCGATTTTCAATTAGCCTGACTTCCTTGTATCGGCTCAAAGACATATGGAATCTAGGTCTTTTTGAAAAAAGGGAAGATCGCCCTATATTTAGGTAAAGTTTAACCACCTAACAAAGCGTATCTTCCCATGCAACTAATTTGAGACTGTTGCGAAACATGTAACTCGCTCGAATTTCTATGAATTTCTGTCTAGTTGGATTGCCTAACGCCAGATTCTAGGTCAGTCTAGCCGCAGTAACTTCGAAATTTCTGTTGCACTTTTCCCAAACTCTCTGGTTTCGCAACAGTTTCGATTTACGTGGGACCACTAATTTTTCAAGCCTCAGCGTCAACGAGGGCGAAATTAGCCGAAAAGGGCATGACTCCAGCAAAGCCGATGGAGCTGGAACGGATTCGTAAGGTTAATCTCAGGTTAACATTGAGGAACGATAAAGACATGGGCGCGATAGAGGCTGTAGTCTTAGTAGGTGAGCCTGTTGCCAATCTGTATCGCTGGCAGAAAGATCCAACAGTCCGCTCAACTCGCCCGAAGACACTGCGCGAGTCGAAACGAACTCCTGAACTCGTCGATGCTGTGACACAACTCCGTCTTGAGCAGAAAACTTGGGGAAAGGAGAAGATCGCCAGAAGATTACAAGAAGAAGGCTTTGATACCAGCATTTCGACAGTCGGACGCATACTTACTGATCTGATTGCAAGAGGCATAGTCTAGGCCAATGATCATTTTATTTTCGGGAGCCGAAAACGTCGAAACAATAAGTCTTCCCGTCCGCATGCCATCCGATTACCGAAAGGGTTAAAGCCGACGATACCAAGAGAGACTGTTCAAGTGGACACAGTTCATGTCGAGCTCCCTGACGGAACAAAACTCTATCATATCATAGCCATATGCCCGGTTTCTCGTGTCTGCTATGGTAAGGCCTTTACGAGTGCGAGCGCAAAAAATGCCAGCATCTTTCTCAAAAACATGATCGACTATATGCCCTTCAAAGTTCAGGCGATCCAAACAGACCAAGGCTCTGAATTTAGAGTGGAGTTCGAAACAACCTGCAAAGACTTAGGCTTGACGTTCTAAAATCTTCCTCAGAAATCTCCTATACTAAATGCTCAAGTTGAACGCCTTAATAGAACTTGGTAAGAAGATTTCTATAACTGTTGGGACTTCAGCAATCATAATCTCGAAATGATCAAACGGAACATTGAATCCTATACCGATCACTACAACTCTAAACGGTATCACAAAAGCCTAAATTTACTCACTCCACTCGCCTATTTGAAGAAACATTGGCAGTCTCTCCTTACTTCCGGTAACTTAGTCACACCTTATCCCTCAAAAGTAGGGAAAACTTAATGAAGACTTACCTGCGGTATTATCGGTCAACGCGAGCATAACGTCATCCAATGTCTGACTAGCTTTGTTATCTACGACCTATTCGACCCAGACCGTTACCAATGGCCATAGGGACTTTAACAGCGCACGATCAGGCAATTACTATAAGGGCAGGCGCGAAACTATGCGACTACGGATTGGAGACCCCTAAAGACTCTAAGATCCTTTACAATCGCTCGCTAACTCCTGCTACCGTCTGTAAAAATCGGTCAAAAAAATTATTGGGAATAGTACAGAAACTACGACATCACTGAAAGTCTCGTTACTTCCCCGACCACTAATGTGACAAGAACGTAAGGAACCCCCGGATTCCCTTTCCCTTGCGGCTACTCTTCTTACGCATAACTAGTTAGAAACACACTGGCCAAAGACTAGGTCCATATAGGATCTTATCTTCGATCATCGACCTGTTTCATCACCTGTAGGCGAAGGTATATGACTACCGATAAAGAAACCCCAAGGGACGTTAGAATCCCTTGGGATCTATCTTCAAATCCTGATTCCTCCAACAAAATCGATCAAAAAATTATTGGGAACAGTACAGTGACTAGAGAATAATACCTGACTTTACGCAATAAATAGGCAACAATCTGCTTAAAGTAAGAACATATTTGAGGGGGCGTTCCTAACTCTTTTCCATTCGCCCTATAACAATCTTGTTGCAAAATTATTATTATCCGTATATCAACGCTCAAATCAACGATAGGTTCACAAAGATTCCATATGCCGTGAGCGCGTACACTATTTGTAAGAGTGAAAATTTGGAATGTTCCAAGCTGTTTCCCCGTTACTGCGGGGAGTGTATCGCACGATACAGCGTATTTATGTAAGCGTCAATTTGGCGCATTTTGTGGTAATCGGTATATATTCGCTTTTTTTAACCAAACTGATATAATTTTTTGAAAACTAAGGAGATCTTTTGAATCAACAAATTCATTGATAGGATAATAATTTTGTGAAGTACGCTGTAGTCAACAGAGAAAGAAAAACTGCCTTTGCTGGTGGAAGAGGTCTTTGCCAGGTGTGTAATGGCGAAACTATAGCGAAGTGTGGGCAATTTATGCGACATCATTGGGCGCACAAAGCTCTGAGGAATTGTGATCACTGGTGGGAAAATGAATCAGACTGGCACAGAGATTGGAAAAATCAGTTTCCTGAAAATTGGCAAGAAGTTATCTGTTATGACCGGGTTAATGGTGAAAAACACGTTGCAGATATAAAGACTGCCCATAGCATCGTGGTAGAATTCCAACATTCACTTCTAACATCAGATGAAATGCGATCCAGGGAACAATTTTACGTTGAAATGGTGTGGGTTGTCGACGGTCTAAGAAATTTGCAGGACGAAATCAATTTTCGCTTAGGCATGAAGGAGAAGTTTTTCGAGAATGTTTGGGTATTTGAATGGTGGGGACGGGGCAAACTGTTTGAACGATGGTGCAACGCGACTAAACCAGTTTTCCTAGACTTTCGAGATAAAGATTCTAACGGGCATTTGTTTCTTTTTCACTTGACTTACTTTGATCCACTGGAAAAAGTTGGTGCGATTTCACCAATTTATAAGCATGATATTGTCAGTAAATTAAGCAGTGGAGTTCCAATCCTGCTTCCTTGTCTAGATCAGCTTCAGCGAGAAGAGATTCTCGCAACAATTAGGCCCCCAAAAAGTGATAAGCCTCCTGATCCTCAACTTAGTTTGTTCTAGAACCAACAAAATCGTAGCTAGTTTTCTAGAATGACTTAACACCTGAAACAATCTTGCCTTACTGTGCGCTTTGGCAGGGCAGGGTACTATAGGATTAGGAATTTCATATTTGGGGAAAAAGTGTTTTCAGGGGATTCTAAAATCCCCTGAAAACGCTTCTCGCGATCAAGTTATCCCCAAAATTCGTTCTAATCCCCATTAGGGGGATATCAATGAACATAGAAGATTATAAGCGTCAACGAGATGCGATGAAATTCCCATCTCAAGAAAATCTCTCTCCGTTCAAGGAGCTGTTGGAGCAGTTGTTTGACATGGTCGTTCGTCTGGATCGCGAAGCGTGTCTGGGCGGTAGTTATGGTCATCGGGTTGGCGAGAATGGGGGTTATCGGAATGGTTACAAAACTGACGGTCTACCTAACGCATCAGGTTCGTTGAACTTGCTGTCTTCCAAGACTTCTAGTTCGATCGACACACCGCTATACCCGAACACAATGGACAGCAGTCAAAGGAGTAGTGAAGCCTTACTAAACGCTGCGGCAGAATGCTATATCGAGGGTGTTTCCAGTCGCGAAATTAGCAATATATTTAAACTGTACGGCATCGAGTCAATCTCATCAACTCAGGTATCAAACACCAACAAAAAGTTGGACGAAGGTTTGAACCTTGGCGAGTTCCCCTATATGTTTCTTGATGCCGGACACGAGAAACTGCCCGTTACAGGCATTGTTCGCGATGTTGCAGTTCTTAGCGCTTTTGGTATTGACCGATAAGGTAATCGCCGTATTTTCGGTATATCTGTCGAGTTGAAAGACTTTGAACTACATTGGAGGGAGTTCCTAGATTGCCTAGTTCACCGTGGAATACGGGGAGTCGAGAATATCGTCTCCGACGACCGCCCGGGGCTTAAAGCCCCTTGCCGGGAGGTAATCACGGGTCCCAAATGGCATAGTTGCCAGCACAACCTAATCCAAGATGCCCCGAAACAAGCACCGAATACCGGTTCGCATAATGCAATATTATAGAACCTGAGACTGCAGAAGTCATAATGCATGCTCGATTAACATCAAAAATACCCAAAAAAATACTGCACCCCAGAATATAATATACGCTGGAATCCACACTACAGCCCAACAGCAGTCTTTAAGATCTTCATCGTCACTCATTGTGATGCACTCCTGTTTGCGGGACTGTACACATAATCACGTTTTGGGTTGAACTGTTGTTTGATGAACTTTGATATTTCGTTTGAGGGGTTTTAGAGCATTACAGTCTTCCCACCTCTGGTACATAATTCTTATATAGAAAAACTTAGGAGATTATTGAGGGAGGTCTCTTCATTGCATGTGCCTGCTAGAAACGCCGATCGCTGAGAGGCCCGCCGTTGCGGCTTGATTGCATGTTGATTGCGATTTTGACAAGCCCGGGGACACGGATATAATGGAGATTGGTTGGTCGGATACTGTTGAATGTTGCGGTTGGCGCTAGAAATAGTTCTCTCCGTTAACAAGTCTTCGGACACTAGAACCTTCCTGAGCAAGAAGAAAACTGCTCACAAGATTGGAGGTATCAGTTTGGCAGAATCTGATGAATAAAAACTGCCACCTTTTATTAACGCCAGAATGGAGAAAACCAATGGCAAAATTTGAAAAGCGATTTAACAAGATCGTTAAACTTGTTAAAGAGTGCTGTCTTTATAAGCGTGCTGACCTTTACAAGGTTCATTATCTAGCAGAGAAGTGTTTGAAGAAAATGTCTTCATCTGATCTAGATAATACTGAGTTCCTCGATGACGTTCATACTTTAACTAATCGTATAGCGGTAGTTAGAATGGAGCAGGATGCTAAGAAGTTGATTGCTGAGTTAAAGGCAGTTGTTTCTAAGCGAGAGGGTGAGGTTAACGTTGATGTTGCTAACACGAAACGTAAACCGATTGATCGACCGGGTAGGGATCGTTCTGGGAAGCGTCGTAGTTATCCCTCGAAGAAGCCTGTTAAGACTGAAACTAGTGCTCGTGTTCGTAGGTCTTATCCACCTAAGTTCGTTGTTTGTTAATTGTAAAGTCCCACACTCTTGGGCGCGAAATGATATACTACCATTATACAGCAATTCCATCTGGAGGAAACAGTTATGGGACAGGTATTACACACTAACGCTGTCACTACACATGCGATCAGAAAAGAGATCCAAGAGGCCCCCTCGTCGATCTCAAATCGCGCATTAGCGAGGTGCTACGGATTAAATTACCGCACGGTGAAGAGATGGCGCGAGCGTGAGTCGGTCGAAGACCGACGGTCGGGTCCGCAAGACCCGCGGCCAAAGAGTTTGAGTAAAGCAGAGGAAGCCGCCTGTGTTTATTTCCGGACGACAACGAGGTTGTCGTTGGATGACTGTTTGTATTCTCTGCAAGATTCAATTCCCCATTTAAAGCGATCGAACCTCCATCGTGTATTTCAGAATCACGGGATATCAACACTTCCAAAAGAAGAAAATAAAACTCCCGAGACGAAGAAGTTCAAAGAGTATCCGATCGGTTACTTCCATGTCGACATAGCCCAAGTCAACACCGAAGAAGGTCGGCTCTATATGTTCGTAGCCATCGACCGCACATCGAAATATGCCTACGTTGAACTGCACGACAAATCGACGCGAAAAGTCGCCGTTCAGTTTATCGAAACCTTGGTTGAAAAAGTGCCTTACACTATCCATACGATCTTGACTGACAATGGCAGTCAGTTCACTAATTCGAGAAACCCTAAAGTCTCGGTGAAAGAAAACGAATCACCCGATCATAAAATCAATAGGGATGTCAAATGCAACGCATTTGACGCTGTTTGCTCAGAGAATAATATCGAACATAAGTTGACACTTCCCTATCATCCCTGGACGAACGGACAAGTGGAACGAATGAATAGAACCATCAAAGAAGCTACTGTGAAAAAGTATCACTATGAGACACATGACAAACTGAAGGAACACATCCAGAGTTTTATTGATGCCTATAATTTTGCTAAAAGGTTAAAGGCTCACAAAGGTTTAACTATCTTCGACTTTATCAACAAATGTTGGAAAGAGGAACCAGAAAGATTTATTAAAAATCCCGCGTCCATGTTTGCGGGACTATACAGTTAATCTAATCTGGGGCAGTGTTCTTATGTCCTGTATTCTTGGCGTTGTTTCGCACTGTGAAATGTTCTTGCGGCTACTAATCTGTCTCGGAACTGCTTTGTAACATTTATCCATAAGTTGATCGAGTCAAACTGGTAGTTCGTCCCAAGTTTTTCCATCAAGGATTCGTCCTGTTTTCTTTTTGTTGGGGCCACCCCACTGCTTGAAGTGAAAAGCTACATTTTGTGTGACACATTGATCTCTTATCTTCCTAACCCAGTCTGGACTCAATGGTCTTGCATTTGGTCCGCTCTCACCTCCTACGATTACCCATCCTATTCCGCTTAGGTTGATTTGAACTAATGGCCCGAGCAGTGGTTCAAGGCTCAGAAAACGTACTTGAGAGGGTACTCTTCGTAGACTGGCAATTCGCGAATAGTAGTCTTGGTTTTCAACACTAACTCCCATCCAAATGTTTGGCGACCATGTGAACCTTCTAGCTAGTTCTTCGAGGCGATCTGCTCTTTTCGTAAGAATTTGGTAGGTATGCTGAGGAGTATCATTCATTACATCGAACACATCTTGGATGAAATCTATGGGAACATTTTCGTGGAACAAATCGGACATGCTGTTGACGAAGATAGTTCGACCGATCTTCCAGTTTCTAGGATACTCAAGTGTCTTATAATCACAGTTGATTCTACCGTTCCATTTAGCACGACCGCCTGTTTGTCTTGTTAAGCCGACATACTTCTTCTGTCCCATTAGTGACAGTCGCGCTGCCATACGCATGGCATAACAATTAGTACACCCAGGGGAGACCACGGTACATCCAGCCACAGGGTTCCAAGTTGTTTCAGTCCATTCAATCGAAGACTTACTGACCATTTGTTTAACTCGCAGGAAATGTAATTTTTACCTTATCGGCCATTGTCGGTTTCCCGTTTCGTTTTTGTCGCATTATTGCGGGCGGATCTGCTTTGATTCTATTTTCCTTCTCAAGTTCAACCAACTTTTGCTTATAGTGCGTTACTAAAAACGGTTCCCCCACATTGTGTTCCCAGAATACATCAATCATCGTCAATGTTCGACCTGCGAACTTTGTACAAAGTAGGTCTCCAAGTTGAGTATACGGTCGAACAACTTCAAATGTAGCAGACGTTCTGCTGTAAGGTTTATAGTACGCTAGTGTTGGAACTCCATCCTCATCAACATACCCTTCTTTGGCCATAATTTCTTTCATGATCTTGTGTCCTCGTTTGTTTTTGGATACGAAAATTATATAATGGCTTGTTCTGTTTCTTTTGTCATATTCAAATTTGAATGGCAGAACGAACTTACCATGCTTTTCCTTGAGGGCTTCAGAGAATTCTTTGATTATAACAAGCTCTCGTTGCACAGGATTTAATCCGTCAACTCTTGTGCGTAACCGAGTTGACCGATCTTCCCCAAAAAGTTCGCTCATCAGCTCTTTAACCATCAGATTACTGATCGCCGAATTGATTCGGTTAAGATTAAAGAAGATAATGCACTCACATCCGTGATGGCGGAGGATCGAATTTATCAAATTCAATGAAATTCCTTTGTAGCCCCAAGGATCCAAATACGCTAAAGACGGAGGTAAATTGATTCGGTTGAATTCACTGATAAATTCTTCGCCTACAGGGAGGTTCATTACTCTCGGTCGATGTTTCAGTTTAGTAATATCGCGAATTTCTCCTAGCCTCTGACTTAGCTTGTCTGCACTTTTTTTGTCTTTATCATTGAACAATGTGATAAGACTTGACCGCAATTTAGCGTTCTCGATTGCTTTCTCTATAATTATAAGCGGAACAGACTTAGTTCCATCCTCGTAGTATCCGGGGCCAGAGTACAAGTCTACGAACGCAATATCAGTCGGTACAGGTCGACTTAGCATAATCTTAGACCAAGCAGAAAAGTACTTTTCGACCAAGTCTACTTTAACGCGTGATTGATCCGACGGTTTGCTGAAGAAATTTTGATTAGGCATGGTTGCCCTCAAGATGGTGTTTGGTGAGATTCGTATAATGAGACTGTCACGTGATAGGACAGGAAAACTCGTTGTCTATCCGTGATTGAGTCGTTGAAATTCACGAATCATTCGTTTTTTGGATTCGGAGTTTCCGAAATGGGTGGTGTAACGATATACCGATAGGGAAATGGAACCCGGAATGTAAGGAGACTAATTTTAAGGGAATTATACACCTACTGACAAAATGTGCAGAAATTAGTACTCGCAAGAAACTCGGATTCATAGTTCAGACACCCATAGCAACGGCGTATAAGCCTGAACACCACTAAACTTATCCTAGTGCAAATCACTCGAAAATTTCCGGACAACAATTCAAAGGAGCCGTGGCTACCTAAGAGTAAGCATTCTCCAGCGACCAGTATCTCCTGTCTGTTCGGTCGCTTCCCGCAGAGATGAAAGACGAAAAATTCCAAAGATCATTAGTAAAAGTCCAAGTTGCGATAAGAAATACGGCTACTATGAATTAGAAGACGACCAAATTGATCGTTGGAGCGACGGATGTAATACTGAAACTGACGGCTCTAAGATGCTCTGCATGCCGCGCAAACGGAATGGCGCGAAGTTTCTACTTGATTTCTGTCAATAGGTATATACTTTCCTAATTTTTACTGCATGATGACGAGTCGAGTGACTCTGTGCTAAGATACGGCTATATCCTTTTCGAAGAATCTGCAGTGAGTGGTGAGTATAGTTGAAAGAGGTTCTGTGAAGTTCCTTGGGGTGGATTAAGTTTAGTAAACTTAGGCCAAACATGGCGATAACTTCGGGATTACTTAGAACAGTAATCTAACTGTGTAGTTGTAAGGTAAGTATTAGCCTAAATTTCATTAGAGGGAGCATTTAATGGCGCGAAAAGATTATAATTGGGAAAACGGAGCAATCATAGGAGATCATTCCAAAGGAAAGCACATTGTACTAGAAAATTACTTTGCTGAATACCTTAAAGTTAGGTGTCAGCATCCTCATCAGAAAGAGTTTGTCCTAACAATAATTGACGGATTCTGCGGCGGAGGAAAATATGAGGAAGATCACGATGGGTCGCCAATTATTTTCCTTAAAACACTAAAGAATCTAGCGGATGAAATAAACCTAACGCGCAAGATAAAAAATCTAAAGGAAATTTTTATCAAATGCTATTGTATATTCAATGACAAAGATCCCTCTGCTATCGAATCGCTCAGATCTAAGATTCAGCCGTATATCGCGAATTGTCGTGAATCCAAATATTTGACTGTCGATTACGATCTACTATCTTTCGACTTCCGTGCTGAGTATCACAAAATTTCTCAAAAACTCGAAGCACGTTGCATAACAAGGAATGTGTTTTTCAATCTTGACCAATGCGGAACCTCGCTCGTTAAACCTGCTATGGTTAGGGACATTTTTGCCAGATATCATTCGAGCGAAGTTATTCTAACTTTTTCGATTCAGTCTTTTTTAAATTTCTTTCCTGCAAAGGCTACGCGGTCACGCAAACGTATCCTCGAAAATTTTGAAGTGGATGTATCCAAAATTGGTGAACTAGATCAGTTTATAGCAAAACCGGAAAAAAAAGATTGATTGAATGTCTTGTTTTTGAGGTATTTGAAAGATGTGCTTCGTTCGTAAGTCCTTTCTCGATTAATAATCCCGAAGGGTGGAGGTATTGGTTATTGCACTTTTCTAATGTTTACAAGGCAAGACAGGTATACAATGACTTGCTTCACGATGTTCCGGGGGTGCAGGGGCACGTTGGTAGATCAGGACTGCAAATGCTTCAATATGACCCGAGCTATAGTAACTCGGAGTATTTGTTTCGCGAGACTGACAGGAAGGACGCCTTAGATCAGCTGTTGACGGACGTTCCAAGGGCAGTTGCCGAGTTTGGCCATGTGGTGTCTGTCGATGAATTCAGACGAAGTATCTTCAATCAAACACCCGCTCATTCGAAAGATTTAGATACGGCAGTTATGGATAGTTCTGAAGTGAAAGTGTTGACTGACAAGGGAAATCCTCGTCGTTCAATTGATCGTGTAAAGGGAACCGACCGAATAGTAACTGAGCAACAGCGCAGTTTTCATTTCATGCCAAGATTGACAGAGCAAGAAGATTCGAAATTTTGAAGTATCATTTACAGCGCCCAATTGAAGCATGGAAAATTTTCAGAAGGTTAGAGACTCTTAATGGTATGATCGTCTTTGACTTTATCAACAAATGCTGACATAATGAATCCGAAAGATTCAAGTATGACACAGATACATGTTTGCGGAACTGAACATCCATCAAGTCCGACTATTGCGTTGCTTGTAATTCTAGTTGTAGGATACGGTTTCGTAAACAAGAAAGTTTATCTAAAGGTTAGAAATTATAGGGGAATCGAAAGAGGAAGTGACAAATACGCTTGGATTTCCGAAGACTATCTTAAAGAATACGCTGATGAATATGTACAGCTAATGACGTTGGAGTAAGGTAGACCGGTAGACGGAGAACCCACCCATTCTTAAATTTTTCTTTAACGTAACTTTGAGACTCGGAGTTATTTTAAGGTATCTCCAAGCTTTGAGCTGATCGTCAGGGTTATTACTGATTGAAAAATGCCCGCGCAGAAGACATACTCCTAACACCTATATGAACCAGAATAATTTTGAAGTCTCGAGTGCAGACACTATGAATTTAGAGTTCTGCAGAAAAACTCAGTCAAGCCTCACTACTCCGCTGACCGCGGTTCATTGTGTCCGGGTATATGGGGGTGTCGACTCAACCCGAAATCTTGGAAGCCAACAAGTTCAACGAGTCTGATGCTTTAGGTAGACCTTCAGGTTTGTAACCATTCCTCTAAGCCCCTATCTCGCCAACACAATGACCATAACTCACTCCGAGACATCCCTCGCGATCCCTACGAACGACCGTATCTAACAACTGCTCTAACGATTCCCTGAATGGAGAGAGATTTCTTTGAAACGGCAAATCCATCGCATTTTGTTGACGCCTATAATCATCTAGGCTCATTGATAGGTTCCTAACGGGGATTAAGACGATTTTTGGAGGTTGCTCGATTGCGAGAAGCGTTTTCAAAAGAATTGTTGCCGGGCGTAATTTTATACTGACCAAATGACATACATTTTCGCTTTTCCCATTATCAATTATGGGAAGTTATGTGTTCGTAGACACGACCACAGTTTTGGGCAGTTTTGGTTCCACATGTGTCTGCACCTGAACAACTGCACCTTAAACCCCAGGGTCGATAACCTAAACTTGGAATGCTCCGTACGGCCAGTGAGCAGATACTGATTGGTAACGCCTCCTATGAATAGGGTAAGACAATGATCGAAAATTGCCTTCAAAAAAACGATTCCAGGGGATTTTAAAATCCCTTGGAATCGTTTTTCAGAATCAAATAAACCCGAACGATAACATCTCGCAGAATTTTTTGAAGTGGAAGAGAGTCTTTCTAAAAAATGCTCTCGAAATCTTGCTTTCTTCCCTCCAAACGTGTAACAACTTCAGAACCTGCAGAATCGCGATATTGATTCCACAAATACTTGAACCAATTCAATTTTTGACATTCTAGTCGTATCATGGTATTGGATGCAACAATGCATAACACAATTCATTTTAGCTAGGAAGCAGTATGTCTTTGACCACACTAAATAGAGAACTAGAAGTTCAACTTTCTTTAGAAAATAGATCTCCGCAAGACTCCCTTTTAAACTTAAATTGTGAGACAAGCACTTGGAGACGCTCTGACACCGGCGATATGTTCTCCCCCTTACCTAACGGTGAGTTTGAGATATTTTACGCCGACCCTCCCTGGGATTATAAAGGACAGCTTCAGCATAACGGTGCGGGCGGTTCGGATACAGGAGGTGCATTGCGCCATTATCAGACAGTTACTTTGAAAGACCTTAAACGGCTCGACATTCCTAGTATTACAGCGGATAACGCTTTATTGTTCATGTGGTCAAGTAGCCCTCACCTTGATCAAGCTATAGAACTTGGAAAATCTTGGGGATTCGCTTGGGCAACGATCGCGTTTGTCTGGAATAAGATGAGAACCAACCCAGGCTCTTATTCGCTGTCTCAGTGCGAAGTCTGCCTTTTGTTTAAGCACGGAAAAATACCATCTCCAAGGGGAGCAAGAAATGTTCGTCAGTACGTGGAGACTCAAAGAGAATCTCATTCCAAAAAACCAGAGGAAGTTCGGGATAGGATTTACCAGATGTTCCCTACTCAAAAGAAAATAGAGCTATTCGCGAGAGAAAAGACTCACGGATGGAAAGCCTGGGGTAATGAGGTTTAATCGTGGCAAACAGTAAATCATTATCAGAACGTTCGAAATGGCAAGGAGAAGCGGGAGCGCGTAGACGTAGCGCACCAGAGACATTCAAAGTTATTATGTCTATGTATTTGGAGGATGAGGGATTTGAGTTTAATTTTCAGCCGAGAAAATTGAGCGGAATTTACGGAACCCGCACCTCCGGGAGACCTCATGGAATTATTCCCGAATTTGAGATTATTAATTTGTCAAGCGGAAAAGGCGTTTTTGGCGAGATAAAGCGACAGAAAGCTGATGGAAACGCCCATGAAAGAGCATGTAAATACATGATGCCCTCAATATTAAGAGCAATCAGAGAAGCTTCTAACCAGTCGACTAAAATCACACCGTTTTGGTGGATTTTCTCTGAGGGAATTGCACGAGACAAGGATTACAGACAAGAGATAAGTTACTGGTTCAAAGGGTTTGAAGAGAACTTAACTTTTTGGCCAAAAGTTGATGATCACAATGTCATTATCAAACATTTTGAACAACATATTCGCCCTATGCTCTTATAGGACTCGGCCTTGAAAGGTTGTATACGATCTACACATATGGAATCTTTGTGAACCTATCGTAGATTTTAGCGTTGATATACGGATTACAATAATTTTGCAACAAGAATGTTATTCGGAGGATGGAAAAGAGCGAGGAACGCCCCCTCAAATATGTTCATACTTTAAGCAGATTGTTGCTTCGTTATTACGTAAAGTCTGGTATTATTCTCTAGTCACGGTACTGTTCCCAATAATTTTTTGCCCGACTTTTACAGACGGTAGCAGGATTTGACGATAGATCCCAAGGGCTTCTAAAGCCCCTTGGGATCGCTTTATCGGTTGTCATATATCTTCCGCTACAAGTGATGACACAGGTCGTTGATCGAAAATAAGATCCTGTATGGACCTAGTCTTAGGCCATTGTGTTTCTAACTAGTTTTGCGTAAGAAGTGCGACCGCAACGGAATCCGGGGGTTCCTTACGTTCTTGTCACAATAGTGGTCCGGGAAGTAACGAGACTTTCAGTGATTTCGTAGTTTCTGTACTATTCCTAATATTTTTTGACCGATTTTTACAGACGGTAGCAGGAGTTAGCAAACGATTGTAAGGGATTCTAGAGTCCTTAGGTATCTCCCTTCCGCAGTCGAATAGTTTCGCCCCTCACGGCAAAGTAATTGCCTAATCGTGTGCGGTTAAAGTCCCTATGGCCATTGGGCAACGGTCTGTGTCTACTAGATCGTAGATAACAAAGAAAGTCACTCATTCGACGACGTTATGCTCGCGTTGACTGATAATACCGCAGGAGAGTCATCATTAAGGTTTCCCTACGTTCAAGGGAGTGGGGGGTGATTTAGTCACCGGCCGCGAGGAGAGACGGCCAATATTTCTTCAGATAGGCGAATGGAGTGAGTAAATCTAGGCTTTTGTGATACCGTTCAGAGTTGTATTGATCGGTATAGGACTCAATGTTACGATTGATCATTTCAAAAAGCGATTATATACCTATTTAGCTATTATCACTTTTCTCTATACCATTCACCTAATGGATACTGTGATCATAGCGATACATCAAGATTTGTTCCGATGAACAAGCAGGAAATCACGCAGAAGCCTTTATCAACTGTAAGTCGAGCGAAAAATGGCCAAATAGGTATATAGTCGCTTTTCAAAAGTATGATTGCTGAACTCCCAACAGTTATAAAAGTCTTCTTGCCTAGTTCTATTAAGGCGTTCAACGTGAGCGGTTAGTTTAGGAGATTTCCGAGGAAGATTTTAGAACGTCAAGCCTAAGTCTTAGCAGGTTGTTTCGAACTCCCCTCTGAACTCAGAGCCTTGGTCTGTTTGAATCGCCTGAACTTTGAAGGGCATATAGTCGATCATGTTTTTGAGGAAGATGCTGGCATTTTCTGCGCTCGCACTCGTGAAGGCCTCACCATAGCAAACACGAGTAACCGGGCATATGGCGTTGATATGACAGACTTTTGTTCCGTCAGGGAGCTCGACATGAACTGAGTCCACTTGAATAGTCTCTCTTGGTATCGTAGGCTTAAACCCTTTCGATAATCGGATGGCATGCGGACGGGAAGACTTGTTCTTTCGACGTTTTCGGCTCCCGGAAATAAAATGATCATAGGCTTGGGCTATGCCTCCCGCAATCAGATCAGTAAGGATGTACCCGACTGTCGAAATTCTGGTATCAGAGCCATCTTCTTGCAATCTTCTGGCGATCTTCTCCTTTCCCCAAGTTTTCTGCTCAAGACGGAGTTGTCTAACAGCTTCGACGAGTTCAGGAGTTCGTTTCGACTCGCGCAGTTTCTTCGGGCGGGTAGAATGAACTGTTGGGTCTTTCTCCCAGCGATACAGATTGGCAACAGGCTCACCTACTAAGAGGCTAAACGAAGAATCATAGATCTCGATACTCATACATTGATTTCATCAACTATTGCTAAGATTTGTTATCCAAAATTAGGAGTAACTGCCTGAAAACTTCAAAATTTGGGTTAAAAATCTCAAATTCCGTTCTACACCACGAGATCTTGCCCTTAAAACTGATGTTCATTCCGTATAATTCCCATAAATGTAACTTTCTTTACCTTTTTCGTTTAGCCTCTAAGACTGCTGCCTCTTTCGCGCCATGTCCTTATCGTTTCGCAACGCTAAACAGAGATTAACCTTACAAACCCTTTCTAGCTCCATCTGCTTTGCTGGAGTCATGTCCTTTTCGGCTAACTTCGCCCGCGTTGACGCTGAGGCTTGAAAAATTAGTTGTCTCATGTAAATTAGTTGCATGGGAAGATACCCTTTGTTAGGTGGTTAGACTTTACCTACATTTAGGCCGATCTTCCCTTTTTTCAAAAAGACCTAGATTCCATATGTCTTTGAGCCGATACAGCTCTGTAACTTTTCATGTCTAAACCAACAGAAAACACTGCAATGCCATATACCGAGAGCGATGCCCTAAAAGACATACTAGCATGGTCAGACACACGCCCACCTTGGTTGCGTGACGCGTTGCACCGGCTTTTGAAAAGCGCATCCCTAGATGACTCAGAAATCAACAAATTAGAACAAATTTGTCTAGGTGTCAGCGAACTCGTAACCCCAGTCGATAAGTCTGATGTTACCAGTCAAAGGTTACCTAGTAATCCCGTATCTTTAAGATCATTGCGTGATCCAGTTGGCATCAACGCTCTCGCGAAAGATCAAAGTATTACTTTTGCTTCTGAAGGGTTAACTATTGTTTATGGTGAGAACGGATCAGGAAAGTCAGGCTACGTTAGAATTTTAAAGAATACATGTAGGTCGAGGGATGGAAAGAATAAAATTTTACCTAACATAACTGACTCAGAATGTAATTCTCAGTCTGCCATAATTGACTACGAAGTCAGCAGTAGCGCGAGAAGTTTCAACTGGTCGCCTGAAGTAAATGATTCTGACGACCTTAGAGCAGTGAGCATTTTTGACTCCAGAAGCGCTAACACACATGTTCGCCAATCCAACGATGTTGCTTATGTGCCTTTTCCAATGGAACTATTAAATCGACTCGGAAAGGTCTGCGACTTACTGAAAGATAGGTTCTCCAATAGCATTTCTGTTCTTTCACAACAAACACCTGTAGCCCTTAAAACACCATCTATAAGTAAAGAAACTGAAGCCGGTGCCTTTATCCATGGACTCGATTCCAGATCTAAACCAGAACAACTTGATAAACTTATAACATTGAGTGAAGATGAGTGTTCCCGTTATGCGACCTTAGATTCGGATCTCTCTAGTGAGCCGGCTACAGTAGCGAAAATGTTAACGGTAAGAGCCCAACGCTTGGAACTAGCAATAAGCAAGCTAACGAAACTTATTGAAGTGACAAATCCAGAAGACTTTCTGGAACTCGTAAGTCTTCGTGAAGATGCTGACTCGATGGCAAATGCTGAGCGCGTTGCCACTGATACTCTTTTTAGCGAAGATACCTTGACAGGTGTTGGAAGTGAGATTTGGCGTAAACTTTGGGAAGCTGCTCGGACTTATTCCGACAACGAGGCCTATCCTAATAGAATTTTTCCGAACAAAGTCGACGACGAACTGTGCGTACTTTGCCAGCAACCGATAAGCCCGAATTCACGAAAACGCATGAACGATTTCGAGTCCTACGTAAAAGGCTCGGCTAGGAAGGCGGCTGAGATTGCAACAAACAATGTGAGTGATAAATTACAGTTAATCGAATCGGCCAAAATGTCGCTTGTCGACATTCGTGGACTGCATGACTTAGTTAAAACGGAGTGTGGTAATTCGAGTCTTGCGATTAAGCTGAAAGAATCAGCCTTGATCGCTAATTGGCGGGCTAGAGCAATGTTAAGGGGTAGTTGTGAACCCGGAGTGCCTTTACCAGCTCCATTGAAAGACGCTACCACACTAATAGCGGATTTGATAAACCGCGCTGCCGCCCTTTCCGGCGAAAAGGACAGCAAAGCGCGTTTAGCACTCATTTCAGAACACGCGCAACTAAAAGCCCGAATCGCTTTGAGAGAATTGTCGGAAGATATTCGACTGGAAATTAATCGGAAGATCAAGATTGAAAATCTCAAGAATTCCGAAAAGAACTGCGGCAGTGCAATTAAGCGTTCTATAACGGCTAAGAACAAAGAACTATCTGAAAAACTCGTCACAAATGCTTTGCGAGAGAGATTCGCACGGGAAGTTGAAAAACTAGGAATCAGCACAATGCCAGTTGAACTGCGTAAGGATAGAGATCGCGACGCTCAATCATTCTTTAAATTGGTGTTTGCTGATAAACCTGATGTGCCGATTGGTGAAATTCTAAGCGAAGGCGAACATCGATGTGTGGCGCTTGCAGCCTTCCTAGCTGAACTGGTCACCTCCCGAGATTATTCTGGTATCGTTTTCGATGATCCGATGTCGTCCGTTGATCACAAGTATCGTCGAAAGGTCGCGCAACGGCTGGTCCAAGAATCAAACCATCGTCAAGTGATTATTTTCACACATGATCTATCCTTTTTGTTTGATCTTCGTAATGAGGCCAATAATAAAAAGAATTCTATCCATTATCAATTCGTAAAACGTATTGGGGCAGAACCCGGACATATTGATAGTGACCTCCCTTTTGCTACAAATTCTGCGACTAGTGTGACCGAAAACTTGCGTTCTGAACTAAAGTCGGTTCGTGATCATTTTGACAAATGGCCTGAGACACGTCGGTCCATTTTTGCTCAAGGATTTATCGGAAAGCTTCGCAACGGCTGGGAACAAGGTATCGCAGATATGATCAGACCGGTTATTTCTCGTTTTGAAATCAGTATAAAACCGTCTTCGCTTTATAAGATTGCCATACTAAATGATGAAGATTTGACCACGGTTATCGGAGCTCATAAGCGCCTCTCTCATTCGTTGCACACATCACCGGAGACAGTTAATCCGAGTGAAGTTACCCACGAAGTACTCTTGAACGAATTGAAAACACTCGAAGAATGGCTAAAGGCTGTGCGTACGAGACAGAAAGAAGCTACGAGAAAAATAGAGTGAAACACTTTAGATAGAAACTGACGCGAACGTATAACCTTGAAATAAGTGGGATCAGAAAGAGGTACAATGGACTCAAGGAACAAGTATATGCGATGTGGCTTCGACACGTGAATTGGGGACTTAGAGCGTGTTCAGTCCTAGAAACCTGTGGGACGGTTCATTGGTAAAGCGTTCTGGTTCTCGTTCCCCGCATTGAACGAAATAATCATAAACTGTTGATCCTTTTCAAGGCTTTTAGTCTTTTGACACAGCTGTACACGTCAACAAAACTGCAGAGATGCTCTTTTAACTCTTAGTGAGGTTTGTAATAATTTTTTTTTGCAGTGGCTTCTTTAATTGTTCTGTTCATTCTCTCCACCTAGCCGTTAGTCCAAGGATGATAGGCGAGTGTTAACCGGTGTTCGATACTATTGACTGAGCAGACCCGGTCAAAGGCATTGCCTATGACTGGATCACTTGAAACGGATTTTATGTGAGTCTTTTCAGCAGTCGTATCTGATTTATTTGGATTTGTGAACTGCCTCCCATTATCAGACGGTTTGTATTTTGTATTGCACCTTGACGATCGAGTTCTCTAGGGACTGCGTTGCGATTTCGCGTGTTTGCTTGCTATGCAGTTCAACGTACGTATACTTGGTCGTTCGGTCAACCACCATGAAAATGTAAAGACGGCCTTCTTCTGTGTTGACCTTAGCTATGTCGATATAGAAGTATCCAATCGGATACTCCCTATCTGCCTTCGTCTTCTCTTTCTTTTTTTTGGAGATTGTTTCTTGGCACTCTGAGTCAGGTGAAACTAGCAGCGTTGCCATTTAGCATCAGCGAATAAGGCCTTGTCAGCGGCGTTGAGTCCGACGTGATCATCGGAGATTATATATACGACCCCACATAGTCTACGGTTTCTTCCGATCCAATCGTCGTCAATTTCAACGATCACAATGATGACAAGTCTTAACAGGGCGCTTGCATTGGGGAATATCCTAATCAAACGAGTTCGCTGTTTTATTTGTTGATTGAGGACGTGTTTAATCGGTTTTGAAATCCTCATTTTTATCCGATGATGTGTTGTCAGGGAGTAGACCGTCGAAGCGTCAGATCCATTTGTTTTGAGCCATTTAGCAAGTGTAGGGTTTTCGGAAGAATACTTTGTGACAAGATTCTCCAGAGCGACCTCGGCTAGTTTTATGGTCTCAGCGTTGTAAACTGTTCCGAGTTCTATAGCGAGACACTTTCGAATCTCTTCGTTCGGCCCTTGTTTCAGGGAATCTCGGGTTAGGTTCTGCTGGCACCGTTGCCATTTGGAACACGTGAACACGGCCCGGCGAGAGGCTTTAAATTAAGAATGGTCATCGGAGACGATAGACTCGACACCCCGTATTCCGCGGTAAACTAGACGATCTAGAAACTCCCTCCAATGGTGTTCTGCGTCTTTCAAATCGACAGATACACCGAGAAGACGGCGATGACCTTCTCGGTCAATACCGACGGCGATAAGAACGGCAACATCGCGAACAATGCCTGTCACGCGCAGTTTCTCGTAACAAGCATAAAGAATCAGATAGGGGAAATCGCCAAGGTCTGTGTTTCTCTATGGTTCAAACCCTTCGTCCAACTTTTTGTTGGTATTCGACACCTGAGTGGATGGCATCGACTCGATACCGAACGGTCTATAATATTTTGCTAATTTCACAACTGTAAACACCCTCAATATAGGATTCTGCAGCAACATTCAGCAAGGCCTCACTACTCCGCTGACCGCGGTTCATTGTGTCCGAATATAGCGGTGTGTCGAATGCCCCCGATATCTTGGTAGCCCGTAAGTTCAAAAAACCTTTTGCTTTAGGAAGATCTTCAGGTTTGTAACCATTCGTATAACCGCCGATCTCGCCAACACGATGACCATAACTAACTCCAAGACTTGCTTCGCGATCGAGACGAACGACCGTATCTAACAACTCCCTGAACGGAGAGATATTTCATTGAAACGGCACTTCCATTGCATCTCGTTGATGCCTATAACCTTCTAGACTCATTGATAGGCTCCAAATAGGGATTAAGATGATTTTTCGGGGTTGCTAGATTGCGAGAAGCGTTTTCAGGGGATTTTAAATCCCCTGAAAACGCTTTTTTTACCCCAAAATTTGAATTTCCAGACTTGATCCTACAGTACCCATCAGTAAAGTTGCGTATGTTACTCCATAGACCAAATTCGGGAAGCTACTCGGTGCAATTTTCTCGTCATTCACGCCGCTGCTGGAGCAGTTATGGAACAGGTAAGGATTCTTTCCCGTTTTACCAGCGATACCATATTTAGACGATGTTGTACGATTTTCTACCGATATGAATTTTGCTCTCCTGCAAATTTCTGAGAACACAAAACTACAGCGTGTGATCAATCCCTGTGAGGCTAAACGAAAAAGGTTGAGAAAGTTACATTTATGGTAAGTATGGGGAATGAACCTCAGTTTTCAGAACAAAATCTCGTGGTGTAGAACGGATTTTGAGATTTTCTACGCAAATTTTGAGGTTTTCAGGCAGTTACTCCTAATTATGTGTAATACATCGTAGCAATTGTTGACGGAATCAGCGCAAAAGTATCAAGACCTATGATTTCTCGTTTAACCTCAAATTGAGACGGAACTGCTCTATACCACCGAAAACACTTTATCGTCGGTTCACAATTGCAAAAAATTTTTCGAATTTTAACCTAACTCTCTTGATTTCATTCACGAGTACACTATTTTTCACTAGTGGACACGATTCTCTCATTCGTTTATCACAATCGGGAGCGCCTTAATTTGAAACGTTCGGTTTTGTCTTCACGTTTGAACTCTCGACCCACTGTAAACTCATACAGTATCTTGTACTGACTGCAGGATTCTGCCATGATAAGCTACGAATGATCGCCAAGCTAGTGAACAGACTCAGATACATATTGCAGAGATTTAGGTCTTCACAAAAAGAGGAAGATCGTCCATACTGTAGGTTCAACAACAACCCAAACAGCAGGAGATCTTCCCATGGGCAATTTATCACAAAAATCGAATGTTGCAAAACAGAACGCCCCTCGAATTTACGATACGGCCTCCATTCGTAGCTTATCGATAGAAGAACAAGTCCGATTTCGGAGAGAAAAGGTTGAAACTTGGGATCGGATACGGCAATCGGGCAGAACGGCGGAAGACGCGGCAGAGCAGGTCGGTATTCCCGTCAGGACTTTGTATGAGTGGAAAAGGAAGCCGATACCGGAGTCGACGCGCCCGCACAAAGTGAGAACTCGGGAGAATCAGGAACAATACGATGAACAGAAAAATAAAGTTTATGAATTCCGCAAGAAGTTCAAGTCGTGGGGTGGTAAAAAGCTCCATACCTATATGGAAAGACTCGGATACGAGATCAAACGTTCAAAAGTCTGTCGCATAATTTCGGAGTTGATCCGCGAGAAAAAGATCAAGTCGTATTACAGTGGAACTTTTGCGAAGGCACGAGACAGCAATACAGGAAAAGCTCCCCGAACGTATGCGATTCCTCTTCCGGAATTGCTAATAAGTAGTTGGCCTGGCGAAGTCGTTCAGATAGATACTCTACATTTCCGCGTAGGACCAGACCGTTTCCTTTATATAGTCAATGCCATCTGCATCTATTCAAAACTGGCATTTTCACATGTGTTTGAGGCCCATACAGCGAAGAACTCTGCTTATCTCCTCAAAAAACTGATCCGGCGAGCGCCATTTGAAGTTCAAGCGGTGCAAACAGACCAAGGCACTGAGTTTAGAGCAGCATTTGAACAGGCCTGTCAGGACAAGGGCATAACCTTTTATCTTAACGATCCTCGTTCGCCGACAGAAAACGCTTTTGTCGAACGCTTTAATAAGACCATGAGAGATGACTTCCTGTCCAAAGAAAATTTGCCTTTGGACAATCTCAAAGCCCTGAACAGAAGACTCGACAAATTCATTGAGTTCTTCAATACACAGCGACCTTACGAGACAATCGATAATCTAACTCCCATGGCTTACTTTCAACAATGTTGCAGTTAATAAGTAACTTTAGCGCTTGTCTGAATACTTGACCAAAGTAATGCGATCCCAAGGGCTTCTAAACTCCCTTGGGATCGCTCGTCAAATCCTGCGACCAGCAACAAAAATCGGTCAAAAAATTATTGGGGGCAGGCAAATGACTAGGGAATAATAACACACCAATGAGAATCGCAGAAAAGGATAGTCAACGATGAGCGTATTCTCTGCTATTCAATCCCGCTGATACATCAGCAACTCCCAATCTTTCTTTGCGAAAAAACTCTTCTTTACCTGTCCACAACGTTAGCTACTGTATCGCGAATTCGCTTCCGTATAAGTTGATACTTGTGAAAAAACCTTAGTACGGAACTGAAACCTATAGCCCAAGGCCCGATTTCGCGTCCAAAAAATGGCCTTTAGACAATCTCATAGCACTGAATAGAAGACTCGACACATTCATAGAGTTCTTCAATACAAAACGACCGTAGGAGACAATCGATAACCTTACACCAATGACCTATTTTCAACAATGTTGCAATTAACAAGTACCTTTACCGATCCTCTGAAAACTTGACCACAGAAGGGCGAACCCAAGGGGTTTCAACACTCCCTTGGGTTCGCTCGCCAAATCCTGCGACCATCAACAAAAATCGGTCAAAAAATTATTGGGGGCAGGCAAATGACTAGGGGATAATGACACACCAATGAGAATCGCAGTGAAGAATTGTCCACGATGAGCGTATTCTCTGCTATTCAATCCCGCTGATACATCAGCAACTCGCAATCGTGCTTCACAAAGAAATTCTCCTTAATCTATCGACAACGTTAGCTACTGTACTGCGAAATCGCTTCCGTAAAAGTTGACACTCGTGCTGAAACCTCAGTGCGAAACTGAAAGGGTTAGTCCAAGGCCCGATTTCGCGTCCAGAAAATGGCTCAATAGAGCGAGTAAAGTCCAAATCTTTCAACAAAATCTCTTTTGTCCACAGTTCAACATAAAAACGAGGGTTCCTAACCTCATTCTTGTCATCCCCGATCGAGAACAAACTATTCTTTTTGTTAATCTGGTTTGCTGTTCCTTGGTCTAGGCTTCCTGTTTCAGAAACCCAAAATCTATTTAAATTTTATCAAAAAATCGTTTTTATCTCTTGTTTTTTGTAACCTTTACAGGTAGCATAATCCCCACTACAGTAACTCTCAAATCTCTGCAATATGTCCCGAGGCAGGACACTAGATAGAGAAAATGGAAACTGTCGAATAACCAAAGTAGTTCAACGCCTTTTCTTTAAACTTAATGTTACAATATTGGAGAAACAAATGAACATTATAGGGTTTCGAAACTCCCCTTCTCAACTTCGATACGCAATTCTAGCCATCGACGGTAACGAAATATCCTTCCGAAATGCTAGTGGAGAACATGCTCTTTCTTATCCAAAGAACATTGTCGCTATACCTGAGAAACTAGATTGGCTATACAAAGAAGTTATACGTGTGCTTGACCATAACTGTGGCATCCGAATGTGTGCTTTAAAGTGCAATGAGTATTTGAAAAAGGAATCAAAGAGCACACGCTATACCTCGTACGCCGACTCTATCGTGATGTTGGCATGTCGAATGCACAACATACCAATAGAACATTTTCTATATAAGCAAATTCAGTTAACGAGATCCGAAGTATTAGACTTCGCACAAAATATAGCGGGAAAGTCTGACAAACTTTGGAATGACCAAATAGCCGATGCGATAGCAGTGGCGTACTACGTTGGAACTAACTATGGATAAAATCAATTTTGAACCCGGTCAACAGATTTATAAGTACTCTCTTCAAAAACTCATAGGAAGAGGAGAATTCTCACAAGTTTGGTTGGCAACAGATCATTCAGTAAAAAAAGACATTGCTCTAAAGATTCTAAATCCCTCCAATTCGTCAATTACAGACAAGCTAAAAGAAGCTGTCGTTGGAAATCGAATGAATCACGAAAATTTAGTTCGCGTCCATTACGCCGACGTTGTAATTTTCAATGACTCGGAAGTTGTTTTACTTGCAATGGACTACCAGAAAAATGGATGTATTACGAAAAACGTCAATTGTTTGAAATATGTAAAACTGAATTCAGCGATTAAATCAATTATCGAAATACTACGTGGGTTAGATTATCTGCATCAGGAAGGCGTACTGCACAATGATATCAAACCTAACAACATTATGATTGGAGACAACGAGGAATGTCTGTTATCTGATTATGGTATTTCAGCCAGAGTAACGGAAAATGAGTATATTCAGTCTAGGTACAATTATCACCCTCATATGTCGCCGGAATCATACAACTTAGGTTTAGTTAATACTAAAACTGATATTTATCAAGTAGGTCTTACATTGTTTAGACTAATAAATGGTGTGAATCTTATAAGTGAACTTTTTAACAAATATAAGCCGAACGAATATAAGGAGCTGGTGATCTCTGGAAAAATTATTAACGACAATGATTGGAAACTTTTTATACCGAACTCCCTTAGACGTATCGTAAAAAAAGCAGTTCAAGTAAACTCTTCTGACCGCTACAACACAGCTCTTGAAATGAGACGAGATTTAGAAAAACTTAATTTTAAAGGGTATTGGGAGTTGACTACTGATAACAATTTTGTTGGAAATCTCAAAAATAACATTTACTCATACAGTGTTGAAAGTCGAAATTCACAAAACGTTGATTTTCTTGCCTACCGAACAAATAGGAAGTCGTCACGTAAAACGAAAGTGTCTAAATTCTGTAATTATAATATAAAAAGTTCAAAGTTAGTTAAAGTAAAGAAAAAATTTATGACTGCAGTTGTCGAAGGAAATTTATAGACTCTCCCCAAGTGGGTCTCTGCCTCTGATTAAGCCACTGACAAGCCGAAAACGGAGCGTCGGCCCTGCCGATTAATGCCGATAGCATAAAGGACTGCGAAATCCTGAAAAACGCCGTTAAGGGGCATTTTCTCGAAACGAGCATCAAGGATTATAGCAATTTAGTATCAAGTTGTCATGTTTTTACCGAATGGGAAATTAGAAAAAAAGCAATGCGCTAAGAGAAAAGAGTTAGAGTTTGTTCGTTTACTCTTTAGGAAATGAGCAAAGCTACCCCAATTAAAGAAGAACTTCGTTAGCAAATAGTTAAGGAAGTTTTATCCGGTGTTCCTCGACGGGACGTAGCAAAGCGATATGGAGTATAAGAAAAAAGCCTCCAACGATATGTCAAACAGTGCAAGGAATCAAAAAGTGTTGCTCCCAAAGTAATGGGCGGAGATCGTCGTTCACATAAGATAGAAAGCTACGCCTCTAATTTGGGTCATGTACTTGAATTTTTCCAGATTACCTCGGCGAATCCAGCAACTAACTGAACATGATCAATTCCATCAAGAAATCTGTTCATAATGTTGCGTCCGCTGAGTTCATGCTCTATTGACCTGCAAAGATTGAATAGAGCCTCGTTGTTTGTGCTTTTTACGAAAGGTAGAAACTCAGAATAACTATTTCTTAGTTTAGCTACCGCGAAATTGCGGATGTCAAACTCTTTGCTTCGATAGTGTGATCCGTGGGACTTACCAAAGATAAAGCTATTCACACTGCAAAGTCTTATGAAATCTTCGTAAACAGTTAGGTTGGGAACAGCCGGTGCGTAATCGTTATTTTCGAAAGGGATTTTGTTCGGAAGCAGAAATCGATTACGTTCTAGAAAAATCTCTCCAGTTTTTTCAATACGCTTCAATCGCATAATTTCTAACTGACGTTCCCATCGGTAGGCAACTCCGTATTTGTCATTTATAACTGGAATGATACTGAAATCTTCCTTAGGATCAAAAATTTCAGATAACTTCTTTACGATCGAACTAGCATTTGTGAACCACTTCGTCCATTCAGAAAATTCAGTGATGGGAAGTTGAATAACATGCCTCGTATGGAATTCGATGTTTGGTTCATATTCTGATCTTATTACTTTGGCATGTGGAACCAACCTATTCAAAGCTTTTTCGATATTTTGTTGTCGGTCATCTAGATAGGAATTAAAATCTTTAACAGCTTTCCGGGTCAGTATTGAAAATGCTCGATCTTGTGAATCGCCGGAAATTTCAATAAGTTGCTTTAGAGGGTTCGATCCGGTACGATTGGCTTCCAGTGCGACTTTCCTTATTATCTTGAGAAACTCTTCAATGCTATCGAGTAGCTGCGCTGGCTTAAATGAGCTAAGCTCCCATGGTTCCCCGCGAACTCTTTGTAAATCTCTAAGTGAAGTGGCCAAGTCTGACATAATCTCTTCAAAAGTCGCCGGTAGAAAGTACAATCGCCGAAATAGCGGATACCCGATCATTTTAACTACACTTTTCAAGGGAGGCGAATAATTAAAAGGGTCATCATTCGAGTCTGATCTGGACACGGGAGGAAATAATGATTCAGCACGTTCAGTTAGCTCAAGGAATTCCTTCATTTTATCGTCGTAGGAGTTAATCCCGAGGGTCATTCTGTCAAGATGTTCCAAGCACAACTCGAATAACCTGTTCAGTAGTTTTTCCTCTTGTTCTAGAAACGACATCCAATCGTTCGCGTGGTAATTTCTTTCAATGGCTCTTACAACTATTTCACTATGCTTTTTCATAGCGAGTGTTGATGAATCATTTTCTATTTCAAACGATTCCTGATACTGAGAAGCGTTTCCATTAATATCAATAAGGTTTGAGGTGAAGTGTTTCACATTCGGTATTAAAGATTTTATCCGATCCCAGTGTACTTTCATCACTTCGGTAAGATCAATATCTCTAGCGTTTTTTCGATGTATAGCGATGTTACTTACATCTTGACCATCTATGGATGTGACGGTTAGCTTTCCAATGTGGCGATTTCGACCTTTGTCACTTTCCTCAACTTCGGAATCGGTACTTTCGATTTGTTGTGTACTGGCCAATAAGATACAATCAGCAAAATTACCCTGTACCATCGAACCATTATCACCTTCGGTAACAATTATCGGCAACGCGAAAAGCGTCTCATCCGAAAGTCGTGAAACCAGCGGTCTTGCCACTGATGATCTTTCATAAGACTCGATCCAAGCTTCTTGAACTTCTGGAGAAATTGCTAAAGCGGTGTCTAGAATGACTGCGACATCGTAGATGCAGAACGATCTAAAGTTGAATTTCAATTTTTTCAACTGTTTGAGATATTTTTCGTCAAGTTTTATCCCTACCAAGACGGATAAGGCCTCATTTATTTGTTTCGGGTGGAGTTTTGAACCATGCAATCTGAAACTGTTTAAAATTCCCGTAATAATCAGATGTGGAAGCAGGATTGAGTCTATTTTCTCAAATAACAGATAACTTAAAATTTGCGCAGAGTCTTTTATATCCTGAGGAAGGACGTCGGCTTCGCTCTCTTGGTTCCTGATCTCTTGACTGAACGGAGGAGAGAAAACTACTGCAGTTGCCAAGCTCGGTGGGAAGTCAGATTTAAGAAACTTTTTGTTATACCAGCCGTTGACCACTTCTTGCAATAGACCACGGTATATGCCAATTCCGATTTTTGTCCAGTAGTCGATTACGTCCTCATTACGTATCTGTAATCTACTAGGTGTTTGCACGATTTCATCTTTCGTCATGAGTCCTTCAGAGATAACTCGGAATGATACATGTTCAATTGTGTTGATGTTCGCATACTTTATCGCTGTCTCTGCAAGATCCTTTCTACTCAAACATCCTAGAGTTATCAACGCTTCAATGGAGGCCTTGGTTCGTATGTCGTGCAGTCCAAAAACTTCATCGTTGTCTCTATCCCGAGAGACTAACTCGTCTGTTAGTACGGCCAATGCTCGCGCTAACCTATAATCGGAAGTGCTCTGTATCTCGGTTCTATGGTCTATGGCAGGGAATCTACCAAATTTCGAGTTTGAACTTTCGTTACGAAACATTGCTCGCAGAGTCGCAAAGTCGACTCGACCACCCAACGATACGACAGGCAAAACCGTTCTCAATACGTCTAGTTCGTCCTCTCTCCTGCGTCTGGTAGTTTCATCGCCAACTAGCCTAGACTGTATTTGGTCGAAAACAACTTCGCGAAGAGAAGTTTCATTTGTTAACAAGTACATATATTCCATTAACAGGGGATCGGAACTCTTCCAAGCGTCGCGCCAGTTTGAGTTCTTCGCTAGTCCATTTTCATTTAGTTTCTTAAAAATAGCTGCGGCTAGATTAATGTCAGGACGATAATGGAATGTTGATACCATTTTAACGTTGGTCGAAAGTCTCAGATCCTCTACTCGAATTGAACCTAGAATCCAGACGTTTTCGTTACCCTGTGTGTTAAGAATTAGCTGGTCTAGAACGCCGGATTTTCCAGATCCGACATCATCTATAACAAAGCCGATTTGCTGATTATGGCTAGCGGCTCGGAGAAACTTAGTTAATGCTGAAGCATCAAACTCAGATTTTGTAGAAACCTCGTACCAACAAACCTTGTGGCGTGTGGAGGCTACAACCTGCCACATTAGTGCAGATTTGCCGAGTCCAGATGGCCCGACAATGAAACAACTTCTGCTCGACTCTAGCTGATCTTGTAGGCTTTCGACGACAAGATCCTGTTGGATAACTTGGCCCGATGTAACATGTCCTAGTCTTACATCCACGTTGAGAAAGAGCTTGGCATTAACAGGGGCTGGAGTATAGTCACATTCCCTGAGTTGCCCAGTCCTGAGTAGTTTTTCAACTTTGTCGTTTTGGCATACATGCAAGATGTTTGTGATCACCTTTCTAATTTCTTCTTTACTTAAACTTGCTTCGTGTGTTGGCGAACGATGACGGTTAGAGATGGCGGCATCTATTATCCGATGTGTTACTTGCGAGCAAACAATATTGGCAATCGCGCTGAGTACATTCAGTTTTTTGGAGACTAATCTAACTGCATGCGAAAACGGATCTTCTTCGACGATAATGTATGACTGGTCAAACTTAGTTTCATCATCCAAAATGTCACGAAAGTTTTTATGATCAGTTAGATTTACGGCCTTTCTACTATTCAAAAGATTGTAACTCTTGTGACCTCGATTCAGAACCAACTGGAACTCGTTCACCGATATCCTATCTCTTGTAGCCTTATTCCAAATTTCTTTAAGAGACTCGGCATCCTTTTTTACTGTCCGGGGGTTACCCTGTTCGTCGCTAGTCTTTGTATCTATCAGAATCATACCTTGAGACGTATGAACTTCGTAGTCGTCGCTACCTTCGGGAACTATCTTTTCAAGTTCAAATAACTCAAAGTAACTTTTTACGGCCAGCAACATTCCGTATACATGCTGGTAGTGGAATCCACGGATTCCATATGCCCCACCTCTGCTCCTTCTGCTGAAGGTAGCCTGTTCTGTAGGCTCTTTGTCAGTTATTGGGTCAGTAGTGGACATGCGAAAGTACTGTAACGATTAGTCTGGAAGCCGAGGTTTGGAAATAGATTCATGGGGATTTCGAATCTCCCCGGAACTGATCGTCAAAGTCTACCATCTTCCGTTAAGGCATCCTTGTAACGTAGATTTAGGAGAGCAGAAGATTATAACCAAGTTTGCGTGTACTATCCTGCAAACATGTGTTGTAGATTGAATTTGTAAGACCTAGTCCAAACAAAACTTGCTAGTCCAACAATGACGATGCACGATGTATACTTGAAACATAATGTAGATGAACCATTTTTAACAACGCACTAGAAAACTAAGCTTGTTGAACTTGAGCCCGCATTTTTCATCAAAAACGTAGTGTTGTCTTGAAAAATTGGGAACAATGGGAAGGATTGAGACCAACGATCAAGGAGCTGATTGACGGAACGTGGATGGATCAAGAGGCATGGAAAACTTTCGACAACAATGGAAAAAACGAGCTCATTGATTTACGTTTACCTAGTTTCATGCGTGGATGGAGAGCCGCAAGGAAACATTATTTTACATACGGATTAGCTGAAGTTCAACCACCGAGCTATCATTACGACGTATCCACCTAACTTCGTGACCCGCTGATCTCGTGCGTACGATATTTATTCTGTTGGACATGTTTTAAGAGAGAGTTCAGCCGATCATCTGGCGCAAAAAGCGCGTTTCGTTCCATCGGAAACGTAAGGTCGCCTAAAAGAGAAAGATGCTCCCATATCAGCTAACTTTAGAACACAGGTATATTGGTTTGACATGTTCGTTCAAATACCTACCCAAGGAAGATGACCTCATCAACGATTGGTAGACTCTCTCTGGACAGCTATAATATCGGTAGATTGACCCGCTGAGAAACTCAACCTCTAACGTTTTTGACGACGAGTTATACCCGACAGATCGAATACTCGACGAATCAACTGATAATCGTTTCACTTTTTGTCTCCACAGAATGATCACATAATATGGCATTCTTATTTCAAAATTCAATTTTCGCTATGCTGATAAATCTACATTCAATAGTCATTGGCGAATCTTATACTCAGCAAACTTCCTTAACTGCTCACCTAACTCTTCTCGCGTCATTCACTACTGTTATATCAAAGGAAACACCTGATCGCCCCCTGCCACACCTAGCAAACTCCCGATTCCTCAAAAACTCTTCTCATAAGTAACCGGTTCGTTGCAGACATTGAGTAAAAATGACGGCTAAGAATCAAACCGAACAGTACCAGCTATTCACCTTATAAGCTTTCAGAGACGCCTGAATTTTCGACTCTTCCCATTCAAGGCAAACGAATGGAACAGAATGGTACCGTGGTAAATTTGCACATCTCGAAACTTCTGACAAATATAATCGAAGGTTCGCATGCTCGTTTTCCGGTAAGATAACAAAAGATAGGTCTGTTTCTTGAAAAATCAGGTCTCCGACGTGCCGCCATTCCCTTTCCCATTCAAAAAAATATTTTAGGTCTCCGTTGATACGTTGATACCAACCCGGCCGATCTACAAATGGTGCCAGCTTCCATATAGGATCATCGATATTACTTTTTGCTGCTTCTACCAACTCTCTAAAAACCTTAGAATGAGGCGTATCTTTGTACGCGTACAGAATTGGGCCACCGCCTTGTGCAACAATAAACTCTTTGTGAAATCCTAATCCATATCCGTACCCGAATTTGCTACGTTTCATGCTTATTCGTTTAAGTTCTTTCAGTTTAGCTTCACTAAAGCATACAGACTTTGGACAAGGTGCATACTCTTTTCCCGTACCGAAGGCGTTCTTCGCTTTGACGACTTGTTGATCTAAGATAATTTTACATACCTCATAAGCCGAGTGCAAGCCAGCATCCTTGGTGAAATGCACAACAAACGGAGACATGTCTCCTGCCACAAACGAATTGGAATCTAATAAAGGTAAATCAGTCACAGAGATTCCCCTAAATTTTTTCTCTTAGGTTTAGCGACAAACGCCCGATTTATAGTCTGTCCCAACCGATAATGATCGCAAAACCTTGATTGAATGCACATAATTTTTCTAACTTTTCTTAACGTCAGTCGATTTTCTTGGTGCGTAGTCTCGCGCAAGAGTCGCAAACCTGAAACCAATAGCATTCTGGTGCCTAACATTTCCGTCTCTAATTTCATTTCAATATTCTCATAACTAAGTTTCGCTGAAATAAGCATCGCAACATAGGCTCCAAAGGCTAACGTCTTTATTCCATACCTACATTCAGTCGTCTGCCTCATAGCCTCTTTCAATGGAACAAGCTACAAATACAGCTGTCATCTCTGCAACCAAATAGGAACTTCAGAATTTCGCTCCTAAGCCCTCAGTCTTCCATCCAACTCCGCTTTTTCGGCTTCATCGCCGGCTGTTTCATCCAAATATTTGGCAACGCGATCATGAATTATCGCAACTTTTTGGTGTGTAATTCTTAGAAAACCAGCTTTTTCGCTATGCCATCGCGCCTCCTTTCGATCATGTTCACCGCCATATGTCGATGCCGGCTTGTTGTAACTATACAAATACAGGGAACTGACCAAGCCTTTAGACATATCTTCGGTTAAAACTTCTTCTAGAACTCCAAGAATTGGTTCGGTTGGCCAATTCGAAATATCGGATTGGATTGCCTTCGCAAACATGCGACCTATCGTACGGTCGCAGAAATTCTCTAAAGATCTTGCCTGACAGAGTCTTCGAACTTCTTTGATCCAGCGAAGCATCCTTTCGCCGTTGATAGTGCCATTCTCGTCGCGACCCGGGATTCGCTTTAGCCTATCTAACATCTTACGAGCCTTGACTGCTCTCCTTCGTATATTCGACTCGCTTTCCGTTTTGAAATCAACATTGCCATTGACTCGTTCATAAGCATAGGCGATGAGTTGCGCAAAATAGGTTGGTTCAGATTCTATCAAAATTTCAGTATGTAAAGGTTTTCTTGCTTCGTTGTCTAAAAATTCAATGAACTTCAACTCTAATGATGCTAGTAGATGCTCACTCATATCTTTCCTCAGACTTAACAGTTTTATGATACGCTGAATCAGCCAATCATCAACTTTCGAATTATCGCAGCTTCCTTGGTCTATTTGGTAGATGTCATTGAGAATCTGAAACAACAGCTCAGACGAGATATTTTCAATATCATCCTCACTGATACCTAATGCGACATGAGGACGGTTGGCTTTAAGAAGATTTGTAACAGCGGTTCCTAACTGGTCTACCGATAGCTTTGGTGATAGTGGATCGACGCTCTTCCAATATTTAGACTGGTCCGTTTGAGGTAACTCACGAACTTTGACCCACGTATCCTCATCAAATGGACTTATCAGTAAGATTTCAAGATGCTTACTTTGTGGAAGATTTTCTAACAGAGAATACAAAAAAATTCGATCGCAGGTTATTGAACTAATTAATGCTTTCAACAAATCGCCGTTTAGCGAGTTACCTTCTGATCTATGATCCTCTTGGACGAGATTCTTAACTAAACTAACGATTTCAGTCTTTGAAATTTCTGATCCGGCTATCACTCTGCCAACAATCCATGCCGACCTTTCAGAGAAGAGAAGCTCCGTAATACCGTTGATACCTTGCTCTTGGTAGATTTTGTTAATCGCAAGAATGCGTCTCTGTTTAACGTTTTCCTCGTGGTCCTGGTCGTAGGAATAGGTACTTTCATCCGCTGTCGTTCTTTCGATCCACATCTTTTCGAACAACCATCGATGTTCAAGCACTGTATCGGTAACTTTAAGCTCTTCATAAAGTTCTTTGGCTTGGCTAAAGTGCGATTCGTCAAGTCCAAGATTAGTAGCATTTTTCAGTGCTGCTCTCGTAAAAGCTATCTCAGGTATTTTAGATTTGACCCAAGCTCTATCAGATTGACCCGCATTCTTACACCATTGCTTAATCACTTCCCATACCTTAGAGTGAGTTGGACCAGTGTGTAGCTGAACAATGGATAACAATTCGTTGATCATGTCCTTATCGAGTACAAATACTTCCTCTATACTTTCGACACAATAATCTATGACGCTACACGCTTCGCTCTTTGATACCCTTCGATCGTGTCCTTGCCCTAAATCTAGATACATAGGTTTCAAATTATCCTTAACGCCTCGGGGATATGGATCGAGAACAGACATGCAGAGCCTCCACCCAACTTCGCGATTTTGAGATATAACTCGTCCGAGTATTATCCTTCTCTCCGTAACGGAAGCAGATGTTTGTGGAAGTATGTTGTCAAGAATTTTATTCAGCGAACTAAACGTTATCTCATTTACGCCCTGTTTGTTTTCAGTCGACGAAAGCTTAGCAAGTATATCAACTACATACGGTAGTTGCTCAGTTGACCAAGCCAGTAATTCTAACGCTGCCATCAAACCAGTCATGAACGGATTGTCAAAAAAGTCAGACGAATCCAGAATAGATTCATTTCGGCAAACAGAATAATCACTTGCAATGTCTCGTTCGATAGACTCTATAAACAATTTGGGACATGCCTCTGCATAGTATCTAAGGTCATCAGAGCAGGAATTCCGTTTGAAAACGGTTAAGTCGCTCAGCAAGTCTTTGACAAGCCTATTCTGTTTGGCCTCTAGTTTTGGTTTTATGTCCACCAAAAAAATAGATTCGCGGTAGACCGCCATTAGAACCAATGTATCTAAAATATTCCCTCGAAGCTCCTTTGAAATCTCATGTACTCGCTCTGAAAGCTTCTCTACCTCTACATCTTGTTCGTTGGATTGATTACGGTTGTCGCTTCCGCTTAGGATAAGTCGAGCTAGAGTAAAAAAGCGTGTTAATTCCGATTCCGTAATATATGGAGCAACCGCATGCAGAACGTCCATCTTTGAGATTAAGCCTTTAGCAGTTTCTGTAATCCTGACAGGAGATTCATTGATGTATCGTAGTTTTATAAATATCCCTTCTACTTGCTCATAATCCTTAACATTAGCCAGAATCTTCATCACTAGCCGGTCTGCCTCGTTGTTCGTCCTCCAGGCTCCTGCGAAAAAAAATGGGATTATATCTGAAGCTGTTTCCAAGTTCTTCGCCCACTCGGGCGTTCTAACGTTTGGAAGTTTGGAGATTCTGCGACGAAGAATAGTCAAAGAGCGACCTGACTCTCTCGAAAGTCGCTCAATTTCACTGGAGTTATAGCCGACTTCTGAAAAGGCCTTCTCGAACGAATTGAATCTTAATGGCCTTAGCTCTACGTCTGGCTTGACTCCTCCAGCGGTTTTCGGATGCATTACGATTGCCGGTATGCTATTACGAAAGGAAGCAAGCTCTTTTTCAATCTCAGGATCAATGATAACAGCGATGAATTTGGAATATTTTGTAGCAACTTTTTTTAACGTTCCTTTTTCCGTAAAAACTACAACATTGTCATAGCTGCCGGAAGGCAGTTCACTTCCGCTCTTAAACAGACAGTGAAGAAACGCCAGTGCCTCTAACGAAGAATCTGCAGAAATTGAGATCGGACGTTTGGTTTTAGAGTATAGTTTTTCGCTGATCTCCTTTTTATACTCATCTACTGGTGACTGAAACAGGTTTGGTATTCGATCCTCAGGCCAGTTCGCAGTCCATTCATCCCAATACGCTTCTAAAGTTCTAGTACCTAAACTCTCGCTATCTGTTTCATTAGCAAACCAAGTTTGTCCTGGGATAGACTGTTCTAGCCATTGAACCAGGTCATTCGAATCGTATACACGAACATCCTTCCAATGTTTTGAGGACAGGCATTCCTTGAGCCACTTCTCCCTATTCTGACCTGTCCAACCAATTGGCGTCACAAACACAAATGTTGTTTTTTGACGTTCTTCATAGTCAACACTCTTCGTACGCGATTCGTAATCTTTTTTAGCTTTACTAAGAGGAGCACTCTCTGTACTAAACTCCCAGCAAGAAGAACCTTTAGGAATCCATGGAGTCGATTCCGTTGCATGGAGTTTACCATCCCATCCTCTACGTTCTGCCTCATCGTCACCGGGAAAATTCGAAAATGTCACTCCGTTTCCCGTAGAAAGAATTAATGTTCTTAGGAAAACAGCGAGTCGGAACCGGGCTTTGATTCCCGAAGTTGCCCATTTTTCTATGTCTTTTGCTTTAGGTTGCAAGAATGGCGGAACATAGGACTTCGGTGGGCGCTCTCGGCTACTATTTGCCGCTCGATGTTTTTCGTACTCTATTTGCATGTTTAGTAACTCCTGCGCATTTGCGCCGAAAGATTTTTCAAGCCGCAGCGCCATGTCGAGTGATAACGCCGCCTTACCATTCAGAAAGGTAGATAATGCGGGTCGACCTACGCCGAGAATTTCCGCGGCTTGAATCACGGTAAGTCCTTCAGGGATAACGTGTTCGCGTATAAAGATGCTTGGATGGCGCATTTTCTGCTCCTGTAATTGCTGTGTAAGCACATCAATTACCATACTGTTGCCTATAACGCAACACGCTACGAATTAAAATTGACAATAAGGATAATTTTAAGGAGGATGTTGGGAGGAAGACATTCATTTAAGTTACTGCTAGACTATGGTTACTGGTTCGATTAACTCTCTGAGTTGAAACCAAGACTTAGGACTTGTGTCTTACTAGCAAATGAAATTTACCATTGAGGCTGTTGCGACAAGGGTTCGCGGCACTGAACACTTAGCCTAGTCATTCTATGCTTCTGAAAGCAGACTAATGAACTTCTTAATCTTGATCGATTACTTTTCGCGCATTTCACAGTCAAAAGGCCACATTAGTCCCCAGACTTGATTCTGCGTTGGCTGGTTACGGCTGATCTTTCTGTAATCAGATACTGTCTTTAGATATCTATCCGAAGGTATAGCCGATCTTCACTTCTCTCGTTCAACAGCATTATGAGACGTGAAAATGGTTCTCCCCTGTCCTAAATATTTACGATGTCGTTTGATTGGCCGACCCATACACCTACCTCGTCAGACGAAAGAACTGCTCAAACTAAAAATTTTGAAGTTGCTAGCACCATAAAAACCTACGCCGTTTGGAAACCATTTTACATCTTGAATCAGCCTAAGAGATTGCCAATTCGAATTGCCATCGCCATCGTACTTACCTGAAACGCTTTAGCCATATCCTCAATAGCACTTTCATCTTGGGTAACCCCATAATCAAGACTTGCCTCAGTCAAATATTGTTCGATGAAATCTTTTGGCATTAACAAACTTGCCGCAAACTGATTCGCTTCAACTTCTATTCGATACATTCCCTGCGCCGAGTTTGTGTCACGGCGTAGAATTGTAATCGTTTTGTCTACTAGGGCACCTTTTTTGAGAACCTCTCCGTGCAAGCTAATATGTCCGAGTTCATGTGCGATGGTAAATCGTTGCCTTGTATTAGCGTGCCAAGCATTCACACAAATGACAGGAATCCCATTTTTATAGAAACACATTCCCGATAACTCATTGTCAAGAGCCTCGTAACTCAGCTTTATCCCTTTCGCTCTCGCAATCACTTCAACATCGACTGGCCATCTACAGATACCGAGGACGTTCAGCAATTCAGTAGCTTTTCGTTCACTTGGAACAATGCGCCTAGAGTTCGCCTTAGACATATGGCCTCCTAGAGCCGTTAGGATTTCGCAAAAATGGACTCGACCTGTTTTTGCTGAGCTTCATTCAATTCAGTACGCTCAACAATATTTATCTCAATCTCAGATTCGCTATTCTCTATATCGGGCAACTCAAACATTATACTCATATTCTTCAGTTTAAGTGCCTTCCCCAACAAAAAAACTTGATAAGCTGTCATCGCCTGTCGACCCGTTTCAATACTAGCAATCGCGGACCTAGATATTCCGGACGATTTCGACAGATCATCCTGAGTCATGTCGTTTTCGCGCCTTAACTTGCGAACGCGTCTTCCGATGGAGAGATTAAATTTTTGGATACTCATTTTTTCCTTTTGACCTGTTTTACTTTTTCTGTCAACATTAAACACTTAACATGCAACAATTAAACACATTTTTTGTCTGTTTCAAACACATTTTTAGAGTTTTTGAAGTTGACTTTTTTGATAATCGGAGTACACTAAGTAAAGATAGCGGCAATTCCGCCGCGATAATTTGGAGCCAAAAATGGCATTTAAATCTTTCTCACCTCCTCCCCGCCAAGTTCATTCAGTCCAACTAGACTGGCAGAAAAACTTACTTGGCGATAATTGGCATAGTCTCAAAGATTTGAATTTGGGAACGGTCAAGACTAGCGGTGTCTACGTAATCAGAACCACGATAGGGGATCAATACTACGTGTACGTTGGTCAAGGTGACATCGCCGATAGACTCTCGGCGCACCTGAGAGACATATCTATTACGAAATACGCATCAGCGGGTTCAAGGTCAGGGGGGAATCTTTGGGTCGCTTGGGCACCTGTTTCGATAGCGCACAGAAACGGATTTGAGCGTTACTTACACGATAAACTCAAACCGCGAGAAAGCAGATGTTGGACGACCGATCCAATAATAGTAGTGAATTTACCCTGACAGAACTTTTGCAATTCGCCAGCATTCCTCAAAATCGGTAACGAATAACTCTACGTACTATATGAGCGGAGAAGAATATGCTAAAACTTGTGATTTTTGATGTGGGCAACGGAAGTTGCTCTTTAATCGTCGACGAAGACGGCAACAGTTTGATGATTGACTGTGGCTGTCATTCAGAAAAAGTTAATCCTGTGGTTTGGATTAATCTCTACCGAGATTCCGGTTGGCTTCGGAATATGGAAAGTAACCAAATAACTCAACTTGTAATCTCACACCCAGACTTAGACCATATTAAGAACGCGGCCAGAATTCATGCCGAGCTAACGCCAAGGTTACTACTGAGATGCCATCTTAAAGATTTTCCCCAAGAGTTATTGGCGAGCGAAGATAAGAATTTCAAGGAATATAAGTCTAAATTCTGTGATGTTTATAACGATCATGTTACGAATCGGCCAGAATGGCGGTTCAGTTTTCAATGCTACAAAATCCCTCCACAGGAACTCAACAACGAAAACCTTTTTCCTAGAGACAAATTTAAAAACAACTCTAGTATTATTTGCCTAATACAGTACTCAGGACGGAAGTTTTTGTTCGGAGGGGATATGGAAAAGGTAGGCTGGGAATGGCTGATCAGAAACGATCCTAGTTTCAGCGGAGATATAGGACAGGGAGTTGATGTACTCGTTGCAGCCCACCATGGCCACAAATCAGGTTACTCTCAAGAATTGATGAACCTTATGGGCGGTGGTCCAATACTATCTGTCCTATCCAAGGGAGAGGAATCTGGAAAATCCGATGTAGAAAGCAGGTATTCGGCACTTTCCGACGGGTGGCCAATTCATAATCTTAATTCTGAGCGCACTGAACATCGGAGTAGCGTTACGACACGGAATGACGGCAACATTATATTTGAGGTCGATTCACAAGGAAACCTAGGTGTCTTCACAGAAAAATAATCCCACCAAACTTAACAGTGAACTCTCTATTGGTCTTGCTCTATCCGGAGGCGGATCACGCGCTATCGCATTTCACTTAGGTTGTATGCGAGCCTTGCACAATCTCGGTATTCTCAGGCAAATAAGAGTGCTGTCATCAGTTTCTGGCGGTAGCGTGATTGCCGCTCTGTACGCCTACAATGATGAGTCGTTTGAAGAATTTGAGTCTAGGGTACGAAAGCATCTTCAAAAAGGTTTCCTCTGGGGCATTGTCCGACACACTCTTGTGTCTATTGAAGCCATTCGAATAGTATTTGCAATTCTTCTATGGATAGCTGCGTTATGTTGCAGGGTTCTGTTTCTGCCGTTGATTCCTTTGAAGTTTATCAAAATTCTAGAAACTCCACTCGTTAAAATTTTATCCGTTGTGAAAACCCCTCCCCTAAGATTCGCGAGCCGATCAACGGCTTTTGAGCGATATCTTCGTCGGTCTGTACTTGGCGATAGCAAGATACATGAAGTGAAACGAGAAAATCTAAAAGTGATTATTAACGCTACAGAACTCAGAACAGAGACGGCTTTCCGATTTGGCTCGGATAAGACCAGTTGTTGGAGATACGGTGAGGTTTTAGACCAACAGATACTCGTATCCAAAGCCGTCGCATCATCCGCCGCATACCCACCGATGTTGCCTGCATTTGATGAAGTGTTTATGTTTAGCAAGGACAACAAAGTTAGCAAACGTCGAGTGATTCTCACCGATGGTGGAGTTTACGATAATTTGGGCGTAACGCCTATTCTACCGGGGAGATCGACTACGCATACGTCACATACTGACGAGATAGACTTCATAATTTGTAGCGAGGCTAGCGCAGGTCTCCCAGAAGGAAAACGATTACCTAATAGGTGGCCCTCACGGATGCTCGCAACATTTGAAGCAATCCACCGACGGACTCACGCTCAGACCTACAGCATGTTACACAGACTAAACGAAGTAGGTCAAATTTCTGGGTTCTTGCTACCTTATCTTGGACAAGACGATGATAAATTGCCGTTCACTCCAAAAGATTTCGTTTGTAGACAAGATATTCGTGATTACCCTGTTAACTTCGATCCAATGAATCCGACAGACATTGACTTGCTAAGCAAAAGGGGTGAACAGCTTACTGAAGTACTAATTGAGACGTATCATCCAAATCTGACGGAGGGAATCTGTGGTAGATAATGAAACAACTAGCACCAATTTTTGTGAAAAGGACTTTTAGATGTCAGTTCGAACGAAGAAAGTCAAGGTGTCTCCAAATAAGCCTTGTCCATGTGGTTCCAATCAAAAGTATAAATTTTGTTGCTCTGGAAAAATCGATTGGTCTGAAATCCTCACCGAAAGACGTGATGAAACTGCGTTTCTCTCGGCTCGTGGGCGGAATCTAAAATTCAGAGAGGCTTTGTTTGAGTTACTTCAACATGACACTGAAAAAGCAATTGACATAAAATCGATTAAGAAGGCCATTACTCCAAAATTTGTTAGAGAGTTGTACGAATCAATCACAAAAATTTGGCCGCCAACCACAAACTTAGAGTACGTATATTCTCGAGGCAAGAAACGAGTTGCCGGGCTGTTCATTGGTGATTACGAATTAGATTACCTAGAGAAGGCAGTTGTTCGCCATAGCCTATATGCCGACAAAATCTTATTGCAAGACCCATTCTTAAATCCACACGTTATCTCACCAAAGTACAATCCGCTGAATCACCCAGAACACCACATGTTCCAAACATTGAAGAACATCAATAGGTTCCTTTGCTTGCTACCGTGGGTTGAAGCAGGAATCGTTGACTTTATTCATACGCCTGCTCAGCTTGATCGAAAATTTGGACACGAAACTATTTCACGCGCTATGCAAGAAAATCTGGATCCAGAATCTAACATCGAGCTCGCAAAATCTTTGGAGGAAGCTAAACTACGCCATAAGAATAGCGGTGGTAAAATTAGAACTTTATTACAACTTCCGGACAATCATATAATCAAGGTTCTGAAAGAACGATTTCCAGAAATTACCCCTGAAGAAGTACAGAAAAACCTAGAGGAAGTCTACCGTTTAAGAGAAGATGATCCAAATTTTCTGGATACACTCGATAACCTAACAAATGGTCAATACACGATATGGTCATCCGGAGGAACAATCGAGAATGCTCACTTAACTGCATCAATGGCTAAAGCATATATCTTCACAGATCTCGGATTTAGGTGGCATAAATTACAACAAGAGAGGAGTAAGTTTAATACTGAAACCACGAATTGGAGTCCGTTCTCTAAAGCAGTTCAGAACGCCCCGTTCTCATTCTTAAATAATGTGAACTTGGATGTAGCTCTAAGGTTAAGGAAAGAAAATCGGTTAGGAGGAGTAAGACGAGTAATGAATGAAGCTTGGAGATTAGAACGTGGCACCGATCATTTTTCTGACACACGAGCTATTACGCTAGCTGAAAATTTAGATGACGAGATTGCCAAGACAAAGGCCGAATGGAAACAAATTTTGGAAGACATCGTGAAATTAAGTATTCCGCTCGCTGGTGGAAACTTGGCTTCAGCCGGCCCGCTAATTGCCAACGGACACAGTTTATGGTTAGCCGGGGTAAGCGCCTTAACAGGTTTTGGCACTGCACTATATGGCCGCATAGCCTATAACAAGTATCGAACCAAGTTCCCTGCAAGTTTTTTCATTGAGTTAGAGGAGTGACCTGTTAATAATTGGGCGATTCAGCGAACGTAGCGGGAAACACAGGATACACTTTATTTCGAGAGGCAATGTAACATTACCACATGTTCCCCGGACTGAAAACTTATTTATCTTGCATTTTGAGTGTACACACTAAGAAGATTCTCACTTGATGTCTATGCCGACTGATGTTTGCTATAGGCCGTTCTTGGTCTAGGACCGAACAGTGCAACGAGATCAGGATAACTTTGCGTATCTACTTCGATGTGTTTACCTCCAATAGTACTGAAAGGTCAATCAGATGCCAAACACCCCTAAACCCTCGAACATGAGTTTTCATGGGAATTCCAATACTATCGATATGTTCAATACTTTTGACATCCTCGAATCTCCGGAGATAGTCTCGAACATTATCCCTCCCTTAGTCGGATACTTGCGGCGTTTCGACAGGAATATAACGGTCAGCAGACTCGCTGCCTATACTATGACGCAAGCTAATCACAAGCACATCATGCGATTGGATATTTTGATTCGATTAGCGATGCTCAACTGTGTAGGATCAACAACCCCTAGACTTGAACACCTTGGTAATATTCTGAACAAATACATTCACAGAAAAAGTATCCAAAAGTTGGAGAACAATCCAATGTACCCCTTTGCTGAAACCTTTTTGGGGAGATTTGACGACGTATTGCTACTAAACGGAAGTCTCTGCCCAGCAGTTAGAACATCCCAATACGCCTACGATGCCCTCCTGTCACTTAGCTTGTCTCAGTTCAATACTTACATAGACCAAGTTAACACCCTCATTCGGTTTATCGCCCTATTTAATGAGCAACAGGACTTCACCGTAGAGTACGACTCGCCTTTGAGAAATAAGGAAACCTTAGATACTAGGTTGTTTAACAATGCGAGCATCTCAAAAAAGAGTTTGAGTAACAATGGCATTTCTTTATCCTGTCTAGCGCCATTTATCTTTGATGACTCCCTTGGTTCATCGGTATCATCACAAAACAAGAGAAACAACATACTAGATTACACTCCTCTAATTGAAACAGAGAATGACATAATCGTTGCCGCTCCGCACTGTTTAGCACTATCAATTAAGAATTTCATTCTATCCGCTGTCAGAACTGAAGAAAAATCAGAAGAATTTCAAGCTGCGCTAGCAAAAATTGAACAAACAGAAATGAAGAGACATAGCTTCAAAGAGCTCGAAAATAAGACGACAGAACATGTTTACAATTGTCGTGTGGAGCGTTCACATAGGCTTATAGGAACTGGACGATACCTTCTAACCTACCATATCATTGAACCGATTGAGGACGCGAGACATCTAGACTACGAACAGTATCGGGACAACATTGATCAACTCGTCGGGGCACTGCATTCTAAGATCGGCGAATTTGTCAAAGAACTTGCCGCAGAAACGAACTTTCATCACACTCAGACCGTTATAGTTACGAGTTCAAATCAAATTAGACTCGGAATGTGCGATAAATATACGCCAACCAACGACTACACTGTATTTTCGTTGCACCCCGAAGACATAGTAATTTGTTCTCGAGTCTTTAACCTAACGGCTAACGACCTTTGGAGGTACGGCAAAATTCTTACAGACTTGACTTCCGATGGACTTGAACTTCTGAACCAAGGTACTTTCATCAACTTAATCACTTACCTCGTCCAAAACTCAAATCAAGTCTCAGGAAGTGAGAACGATCAAAATTCTAGGCCGAATTTTATATACATTGGTTACGAACTAGAAAAAATGACTAGAGATCGTTGCGTTAATGATCGAAATCTTCGTACTCGATTGCTGCCGAACCAGGAGAGAGTTCGAACAGAATGCTTCACTAACACACCCATCAAAACCTTCGACAAGTCACTGTTTACAGCTGTAGATCACGACCGCGGCCTAATAGGAGTCTGCTCTGAATACACTACCTTTTGGTTAGAATCGGGTAAACCCGTAGATGCCTTATCCGAGTTTGAGTACTTTGTATGGGATACCTTACACGGCATACTCACTTATTTGGGAAGATCAGAGCATCTAGGCAGCGTAGGCTCAGACAGCGTTGACCCAGTGCTTGTCAAATTAAAGTTTTCAAACGAGGTATCGACTAAGACGCTACATTCCACCGAGCCAGAAAAAATCTTTCAGCTTCGGACTGACATAAGAACACGCACTATAGAAGTTGCAGTGCGTACCGACTGGTATTCAAAACATGGACACGGGCGAGTCGGTTGGTCTTCCCAAATTGTAAAGGATTTTATGGATTGCCTAATGCAACTTGATCCGCTGAAAGAGCCTGAACACTCGGCGATGACAAGTATAGTTGAAAAGGTTAAGACTGGTGGTTTTGAATTTGGTCTGATTAAGGATTCAGAAGATTACATTGATTATATGATATCAAAAGGAATACACGATCAGTGTATTCCAATTAAACCAAGTGCTAAATACCTGACTAGAGCGAACAGCAAGAAGCGTATTTACGACAAAGAAGATTGTACCAAATTCGAGAACAGTCGGTTGCTACGTGACTACAGCGACCATTGCTTGAACGAGCTAACTTCAAGAATTCGCCAGTTGGACAGGGAGAATCTATTAGACATCTGTCTACAGCAACACCACAATGCCATTATTGAGGAACGTCGCTGGTACAATTCGTCCGATCCAAGAAAAAATGTTCTAGGAAAAAATATAACGAGAGAAGACTATAACCTTGCTTATAGTCGTGCTTCATCAGTTATGAGGGCTACGACCATAATCATAGAAATTTCTATACATGATGCAGGTAAACTAGGTAGTCAAAAACTTGAGTATATGGAGTTTGAAGAGTTAATGGCGCTAGCATTGGAAATATTCAAGGTGCAGGTAGATATAGACGTAGAAAGGTATCCGCCTGAAGATACGCAGGTGCTTTTTGGCTTTGATGGTGCCTTAAACGTAGACAACAAGTTGAATCAAGATTCTTTTTCAATTATAACCGATCAAATTATGAAACCAATCGACGAACTCTTGGATATTTCAAGACGAGAGAAGGATCGGAAACGCTCTAAATCATTTTCTAAAGTTGATAAGCGATTAGAAGAACCTTTCGTTTGCGAATACGGAATGTCAATTAGTAAGATAAGTTCGTTTTTATATGGCGTAGCAGATATAGCAGTTAAAAACAAGGTATCTCATTTTAGAATTAGAAAGTCAGCGTTACAATCATTAATGTTAAAAGGCAAGGAGTTTACTGAAAGTGAAATCAATTCTATGATTCAAAGGTTGACTATTGAACCACGGTTGACCTTTAATTGCCTTAGAGTGGGAGTGTACCCCAGAGATTTGCTTTTCTCTAGGTTTAGTCGAGGACAGTCGCTGATCTCAAGGCCCATAATCGTACTGAATGATGGGGAAGATTCAGAGTATCTGATTTCTCCGCTGATGATTTTTAGTACACTTTACCATATTTTAACTGAAGCAACCGAGGGTCGGTTGAAAGGCAAAAACTTTTTCAAGAGCGCCGAAATGCAGACTTATAACAACAAGATTAGCGAAGAGAAAGGTAAGTTGTTTAATTTGGAAGTAGCTAATGAGATAGAACAAGTTGGTTTTGAAGTTCACTGCGAAGTTAAGATGACCGAAGCATTGGGAATACAGTCTTCTAAGAAAACCAAACGATTAGGGCCAGTCGACGTGTTGGCTATAGATCGCAAAAATTCTTTTGTGTGGGTGGTGGAGGCCAAGAACTTGAAGTTTTGTCGTACCGTTGGTGAAGTTGCGGATAGGTTGAAAAGTTATACGGGACGAATCAAGGAAACGAACAAAACAAAACCAGATCAGTTGCAAAGGCATTTGGATCGGGTGGATTATTTACGCGATCATAAGGATAGTTTAGCACACAATTATAAGCTAGACAGCAATTTCAAAATTAGAGGACTACTAGTTTTTAGCGTGCCACAGTTGGTTGGTACCAGAGAATGGGAGATTGGAACCGATCAAGAATCGGTAACAATTGACAAGTTACAGGACTACCTACAAGAACATTCAACTAAGTCCGTCAAAGATTGATTATGAGGTTGTAACGCTTGTACGGCTAATTTGTAGCTATTCATTATTTCGACACTGCCGTGGCTTGGTTATAAAAACTTTCCCCCAAGTAAAGTGTTCACGGCGATTATATTCATTTAGAGGAGACTGCTATGTCTACATTCGTGCATTTTATTGATGTTGGCCAAGGCAACATGGTCTTGATTCAAGCGAGTTCAGGGGGAAACTTCCTGTTCGATTGCAATGTAACAAACGACAACGAACTAAGGGTGTTAAACTATCTTTCAGATTACATCCCCGACAATTCTTCCATTAGAGCATTCATATGCTCTCATCGCGATGCCGACCACATTCGAGGGATCGAAAAAGTTCATGCCGCATATCCTATTTGTTCAATATGGGATAGTGGCTTTCCGGGTACAACAAAAGACTCATCGGAGTATACAACCTATATGAGGCTTCGTCGTCAAGTTGGTTCAAAAGTTATACAGAGGAATACGTCAAATTGTTTTGGCACAACGAAGATCAGTTATCTTTCTGCTCAAGACGAGCGACTGCCCAAGGATGCCAACTCGCAAGGAATTGTCTTGAAAGTCGAAGACGTGTCGGTGGGACTTGGTTTAACAAATGGGAGTGCCATGCTAACTGGCGATGGCGACGGGGAAACTTGGTGTAATGCTATTCTAAAAGATTACACAGCGAACGAACTCAAATCAGATATTCTGATGGCGGGACATCACGGCTCCAAAACGTTCTTTGAAGGTCCAATAAGTTCGGCGTTTGGTTCCGATAAATATACCCAACACCTAGAAGCTATCAAACCTGATATGTGTGTGATCTCCGTCGGTAGAAATGGCTTTGGCCATCCAGACAAAAATGCACTCGAACATTACGAAAGTTACTGCGAAGGAGCTCTGACGGATGAAAAGATAGTTAGAACTGACCTGCACGGATCCATCAAACTGGAACTCGGACATATCTCAGCATTAGGGGGAGGATGGAAAATGACCACTTACCGAAGAGGACTGTTCAGTAAACCACTAAACTTGAGGAAAAATTTTTCCGATTCCTTACTTTAGTGCTAGGTCGTTCTGAGAAAACTAGAGGTCATTCAAAGTTCAGAGCAGATCGCGGGATTAATTTGACCTTTTTTTGAACCAGTGCAAACAATACGCTATTTGGGGGTTTGGCGGTTTTCTTGCATTTACAGTCTAAATCAAAGGCCAATAGCTAGTGTTTAGTGACTATTCTCGCTTTCATCGCGCTACAAGACAATCTTGAACTCACCACCATCATTTTGGTGTCTCGGATTAAATTTCAGAGCAGGGACGCGGTGTATGCACGTTGCCGTTGATGATCACTCTCGTTGCCCAACGGTAAGTATATTTGAGGACGAAACAGCAGACATCGTCACTAAACATCTGATAGAAACCTATCAAGCGTACGCCTCTAGAGGCATCACAATAAAACGAATTTTGACAGATAATGGTTCAGGGTATAAGTCGAAAATGTTTGCAGAGACCTTTCATACTCTAGGCGTGAAGCACTTATTTACCAAGCCCTACACTCCCCAGACAAATGGCAAAGCAGAACGATTTATACGTACGTTGCTGCGCGAGAGGGCTTATGCGAGAATATATAAATCTTCCGTCCAAATGAACATGTTTCTAAGAGACTAAACGAAAAAAGGATAAAATCATTTACTCTGGAAGTGTTGGGAACTGAATGTCCTATCAAGCAGGAAAGGTTTAGGTGGTTTAAATTGAAATTAACGGGTTTTGAGCAAATGTTTCGAGGTTTTCTGGCAGTACTCCTAATAGTTGGCGGCAAATTTCCCCTCAATTTTGCTAAATTAATGCACGAAGTTTGCTGGTAGCGATTTTTCGTATAGCCTCTAAAGCCCTATCTACATATGTATAATTGGCACAGACCCCATCGAGGCATTAAACGCTTTTTCTCCAGTTTGCAGACTGGAGAAAAAGCGTAACAACCTACAGTCTACCCACAGCTAGCCACTTCAATTGACTGTTAAAACTTCTTGTGAGAAAGTGCTGGAGTGTGTCCGGCCGGTAGATTATAGTTCGTTGCGGCGAGATATCTTCCCGTCGGACTGAGCATACTTCTATGCTGAATGACAGGATCAGGTAGCCTCCGCTATAATTTCCTTTTCATCGCCAGCAACACGTCAAGTGTCGGCAAAGGCACTCCACAAGATTGGCAATTTCTAAGTTTCAGTAGTCTCATAAAGTCCGTTGTACTCTTTTGATACCTGAGTGGTATACCAAAGTGTTTGAAGAATTTGCGAGTGTCACAAGTGGAAACGCTTGCGAAGATTTATTCCAAGGGTGCAATCAGCAAGGCTACGCTACTGTTCTGACCGCGGTTCATTGTGTCCGGATATGGCGGTGTGTCGATTGAACCAGATATCTTGGAAGCCAGCAAGTTCAACGAGCCTAATGCGTTAGGTAGAACATCAGGTTTATAACCATTCCTATACCCCCTTCTCGCCAGCCCGATGACCATAACTCCCTCCGAGACATGTTTCGCGATCAAGACGAACGACCATTACAAACAACAGATCCAACAGTTCCTTGAACGGAAAGAAATTTCCTTGAGACAGCACTTCTATAGCATCTCTTTGACGTTTATAGTCCTCTATGTTCATTGATAGACTCCTAATGGGGATTGAGACGAATTTTGGGGATCGGTTGATCGCAAAAAAGCGTTTTCAACGAATTTTGAAATCCCTTGAAAACGCTTCGTTCCCAAATTTCAATTTCCAGACTTATCATTACACTACCTCCGTGGAACGGCGTTTAGTTAAACAAAACTAGCGACATAGCGTTGAATGCACTCTTCGTTAGAATTTTGTGGTGAAAGCTATAGTCGCGTCGAATTGCATAGACTACAAAGAGATAGAAATGGCTTTTCCACAGTTTGTAGACTAGCGAATAACCGTAACAGCCTAAAGTCTAGCCACATCTAGACATCCAAATAATCGACATAACCTTTATCAGACTGAGAGATAACTGAACGTCAAATCAACTCTTCTAAAAATCTCAACCCCCTTGACTTTATCTGCTTATGCTAGCATGATTGCTTTCGCCTATCGATACAGAACGTTGTTCTCCTTTTCACCAAGGAGCCCGCCGTATGATTTTGCCTCAGTCAGACATTGGTCTGAACCGACAATTTGCAACTACTCATAGATTACTGCAACAACTGACACACCATACTTCTTTTCGTCGTAGTGTGGTCGCCGGCTTTGATCGGTTGAACCTTCGAATTGACCTTGTTTGTTTACGCATCGGAATTACTGAAAAGAGTTCGGCTCCCGTTCCGAATGTTTGGTTGCGTATCCGAATTTCGAGGATGGGTGTGCCAAGATTACTTGGAGATAGAAAACTAGGCAAGTCTCGAAAAAGCGAGCCTTGCCTACTTCCCCTTATCAGAACAACACAAGTTACTTCTGTTTTGACGATCGCTTCATTCACGAACAATATCCTTGAAACGAAGCAAATTGTTTTTTCTGCACTAGTCGTTATTGGCCGTCTATACAGTTGTAAGGACAACATCGATGCAGTTCCACGCTATATTAAGAACACATTGACGTTTCATCAAGGCACACTCAATTATTCTTCCTCAACGAACTTCCAAGGGTTATCTCGCCTCTCGAGCAGGCAAAACCATGATTGCCATGTCTACTATAGAGGAACGAATAGACATTATTGCAAGGGGTTAGACAAATTCACAATCGCCACTTATAGCAACGCTGAAGGCGGAATCCAACAAATTGATCTGCTATTTCTAACGACGATAACTGAGACTAGCGTACTTCGGATTCTATGTCCCTGCATAGATTCGAAACTGATGAAGTTTGTTGTGCTACATGGCGGACATCCTTCCGTTCGAAGTAAACCAATCCCAAAAAATGATCCTCTCCTAGTCCGTTTTTACCGGAGTCGATTAGTATTTCAGCTTCTCTACCAAGTTTTCTCGAAATTCGTTCTAGAACCTAGTCTATTCATTATTGAGACAGACTTGAAAAGCCTCTATTACTGTGGTGAGAAGTCGATCGGAGAAAGCACTTCGCTTGAACTTCTGTCACTCCCACTGACCATTTTCACGTCTACGTCGAATGATATCAGCCGGCGGTGTTCGCTCTTTCGTCGACTCTCTCTCTGTCTTAGAGCATTTTCCGAACTAGCCTTCCTTTTCTTCTCACAGAAAGCTGTCAAAGTCGGAGAACGAACAAGCATTCCTTTTTCTTATCTCGGAAAGCCTTCAGTGTCGGAGAACGAACGCCAGCTTTAAGGCAACTTGACCCAAAAATGCTCTTACTCGATTTTTCCTAGATTCAAACTTCTTCACTGACGGTTGTTTCTAAGTTCTTCGCCACGTTCCTTTGAAAGATTCCCAATGAATACTACTGATAAGACTTTTAACAGCCCTTTGCGAATGTTTTTGAGAGGAGGACAAGTCATTTTGCATACTGTCCATATGTTCGGTCAACTCATCAAGATATTGACTATCGTGACTTTGTTTTTAATGGCTGTAATCGTTTACCTTGGCGTGTCTTCTAATACAAACGAACTCCAACGTAACTACGCATTGAAATACTACTGGGCAGGCGCGTATGACCTAATTGGGATAAGCGATGAACATATTCTAAATGTTGGACTACCAGGCGACAGTACCCAACCTATGCCGGTCAACACAATTTTGTCAGACCCGGTGATTAAATCACGTGAACGAGAGTTTAGAAAAGTATTGGTATTCTGGCTAGTCGTCGGCTTCTTGGTTTGCTTGTCTGGAGTTGGTTGTTTGATCGTGCTGTTTATTAAGCGAGGTGGTCTATTGACACAAACCAAACATAAACGTGGCGCAACACTATCAAGCGATGTTGCACTGAAGACAGAGATAACACTGCATAACAGGCGCATGAAAAGGAAGTTTTCACAAAGATCAAAGCCCTATAAACTTGTCTCAATCCCCTACCCTTCGGGCTCAGAAGTCCAGCATACAGTAATATCTGGGACAATAGGATCCGGCAAAACTCAAGCGATCTCCGCTCTCGTTGAACAAATTCGGTCTAACGGCGATCGTGCCATCGTTTTTGATATTACCGGAAGTTATGTTGGGCCATTCTATCGCCCTGATCGCGACATCATTCTAAATCCTTTAGACGCTCGTTCACCTCGCTGGTCTATCTTCTCAGATGCTAGTTCCAAGACGGATTTTGATTTCTTCGCCCATGCTCTAATTCCCAATAGTCGTTCTAACGATCCAATTTGGGTAGATTCTGCTCGCTTACTCGTATCAACTGCAGGACAACTGCTGACTGGCGATGGTAAAGCGACCAAAAAAGAGCTTGTGGATATTCTCACAACTTCAAGTCTCAGCGACCTAGAGAAATTTTTTCTCGGAACGCCAGTTTCGGCGATCGTGTCGACGGAAACGCCACGTATGACAAATAGTATCAGGATGACGGTAAACACTTATCTTGATGGGTTGAGAATGCTTGTTGACGAAGGAAGGGCTTTTTCGATTACGCAGTGGATCAATTCAGATGTGGAAGATTCTATTTTGTATTTATCTTCACGTGCTGACATTCACGAATCGATCCGTCCATTGTTAACGGTATGGTTTGACACTGCCGTCAGGGCATTGATGTCTGCACCAAAGAAACCGGATCGGCGAATTTGGTTCATTATTGATGAGGTGGCCGCACTAAATGCAATGCCCTCGATCGTCAGCGGGATGTCTCGCGGTCGGCAGTTTGGAGCGGCATTCTTGCTTGGGTTGCAAGCACAGTCACAGCTTAGAGAAATTTATGGGCGTGACGGAGCTCAAACTTTGTCCTCAGTCGCTAGGACGAAATTGGTTTTATCCGCTTCAGATGCTGAGACTGCAAGATTGTATGCAGATTTTCTGGGACGGGAGGAAACCTACAAACCGAACGAGAACGTTTCATTCGGCGCGGACTCGGTTCGCGACGGCGTCGTTGTGACAAGACAAGAGAGAACTCAGCATCAGGTAATGCCTGAAGAGATAATGAATCTTCCATCTTTAGAAGGATTCTTGAAGTTTCCTGAGGGTTTTCCGATTACGAAGGTAAAGATTCCACTTGTCATACGCAACGATCGAGAGCCTAACTTTGTTCCGAGAGATGGCATCAAGATGTTGGTTAAACGAAAATTGCCCGTAAAGCAGGAGGAGGATACTGAGAACGTTAACTCGTCATCCCGAGAGAGGGAAACTTATGAAAGGGATTGGCAAGATGAGGAGGAGATTAGCCCGGAGAGTTAATAGTCTTTCTAACAGTTGATAATACCAATTTGAGATTGTTGCGAAACACAACGTTTGGGAAAAAACCTACAACAATTTGAAGTTTTGGCAACTAGATGGCCCTAAAATAAGGCGTTTGGTCATCCAGTTTGAGTGCAAATCATCGAAATTCGAACGAACAACGAGTTTCGCAACAGTCTCAATTTATCACCACACTGGTGAGACCGATTACGAAATCTCAACGACAAAGATTTGGCTATTTGTAAAGGTTAGAGTACTTTTCGTTTAAGTTGTCTCGATTTCGAGAGTGTATGTGCCCATAGTTTAGGCTTGAAGGAAAAAGAAAATGGACTGCTTGCTCGGAAACTGCTCTAAATAGAGACGTGTCCTCGCAAAATGAAGGCGAAATTGTATTAACTTGTAACACGGATAAAGAAAATGGCAATTGATATAATTGGCGTAATCCTTTTCGCACTTCTCGGCGTGTGTATCGCCGCAATTCCGATACTAGCGATCGGTGGACTGCTCGACTACTATCTCAGGGAAGATTGCGAGACAGAAGAGCCTACAGTCGGTGAGAGCCAAGTGAAGCGAAAGATTAAGCATGGCCATATTGGTCGCGGTATAGGAAAAGGAGTCAAATCGTTTTTCTTAGCAATCTTATGGGTCATCGTAATCGTGTTAGGCGTTATGTTCGTAGTCGTGGGACCTGCTTCAATATTTATCTATGCTCTTGTTAACATGAACTACTGATCACCCGGGAAGTTTACGAATCATAAAAAATCACCACAAGAACGCCTAAACCTTGGATATAGATCAAAACTCCCCTGACTTAAATGGGAAAACTGGTCAGTGGAATGACAGCGTACACAACAGTTATTTGATAGGGAGTTAGTGACTGTTCACTTCTCGGAACGGTTGGACTCATAGGTTGAGACTGTTGCGTAATGCCGACGCACAGTATAGAAATCCTCAATTTGCTCCCCAACTGCACACAAAAACAAACGAAATCGCCCTCGCTTCGGCAGAGAATCTCCTTATTATAGCTGATATTGTCTCAGTTACCGTATTATGCAACAGTCTCAGGTTATAACATCTGTCGGAACGAATGATTCAAACGTCAAATCAATTTCCTGTAAGGAGCTGGCAATTTTCGTTTCAATGACTTTCAATTCGTCGCATCATCGATTCATACTTCGAAACTGTTGCGAAACACAAAGTTTGGAAAAAATCTACAGAAATTTTAATTTTAGGCGACTACTTGGCCCTAGAATAAGGCGTTTGGCAATCCAGATTGAGTGCAAATCATCGAAATTCGAGCGCGTTACGAGTTTCGCAACAGTCTCACTTCGTAATAGAACTTGAGACATCTCGCACTTTCTTGATGTCCAAGTGTAGAAATTCATACAATTCTCAGGTATACTGACCAATTCCTTACCCCTGATAATCGTTGATTGGAAAATCCGGGTTTGATACTAGGCTATAGATGCTGAATTAGAAGGCAACGATCACAAAACTGGAAAACTCATGGCTTCTAACTTGAGAAAAGTTCTTGAAACGTTTCGTCGTAATGCGTCTTCGCAGACGGAGATGGGAACGTTCTTCGAACGGCTCGTGAAGAAATATTTCGAGAACGATAATATCCAGAAACAGCACTATTCCAAAGTTTGGAAATACTCGGATTGGGCTGAAGAACGGGGCTACTCGCGACAAGATACTGGTATAGATTTAGTCGCAAAAAACTCAGATGGAGATGGATATACTGCCATACAGTGCAAATTTTACGCCGAAGATAATGCTATCAAAAAGGAAGACATAGACTCTTTTGTCTCAGCAGCCTTTAGGGCAGATTTTACTCGATTGATTCTTGTCGACACCTCAAGCCTAGAACTTGGAAAAAACGCTCAAACTGTTTTCGATAACCTGGACCGGGATTGGAACCGAATTCAAGTCGGCGAACTCGAGAATAGCCAAATCGACTGGTTGACATTCGTTCGTGAAGAGCGCTTGGAATTTCAAGCAAAGAAGGAGTTGAGAGATCACCAGATTCAGGCGTTGAGGGCCGTAAAGGAAGGTTTATCAAAATCTGACCGTGGGCGACTCATTATGGCTTGCGGCACAGGAAAAACATTCACAAGCCTTCGTATCGCTGAGGATATCGCCGGAAAGGGAAAACTTGTATTGTACATGGTTCCATCTCTCGCTCTAATGTCTCAAACTGTTAGAGAGTGGAAGAACGACGCGGAGCACGAGTTCACAGCATTTTCTGCATGTTCTGACACAAAAGTAGGGCGGCGTAGAGGTTCAGATGACATTATAGAGATGAGTCGGCATGATTTAGCGTTCCCCGCCACTACCGATCCTCGTAAACTTGCTGAACAGATTGAGCGCGCCGACAAGAACAAGATGACAGTTGTGTTTTCGACCTATCATTCGATAGAAGTGATTTCTAAGGCACAGAAAGTATTCGGACTCGGACAGTTTGACCTAATTGTATGTGACGAAGCACATAGAACTACCGGAGTTACCTTGGTTGGTGAGGACGAGTCCAGCTTCGTTCGAATTCACAGTAACGAGAATGTGGACGGTGCGAAACGTTTGTACATGACTGCAACACAGCGAATATATACAGAGAATGCAAAAAAGAAGGTTGAAGGTGAGGTTGTTACGCTAGCGTCGATGGATGACGAAGAAGTATACGGAGAGGTTCTCTTTCACAGAAATTTTGGTTGGGCTGTCGAGAATAATCTTCTAACAGATTACAAAGTAATCGTTCTAATCGTTGACGAAAACCTTGTCAGCGAAAGAGTTCAGAAAAGTTTTGAGGGGGGGGGTAGTAAAACTGAACTAAAACTAGACGACGCTACAAAGATGGTTGGGTGCTACAAAGCGCTCGCAAAAATCGGATTTAAAGACAACAAGAACGAAAAAGCGCGGCTTCAGCCAATGCGTCGAGCATTGGCATTTTGCCGAAGCATAAAACTTTCAGAAACTTTCACTGAACAGTTCATGAATGTTGTCAATGAGTACAGAAATAGCGATGAAATCGACGAAGAGTTTAAGACTGACTTAACTGTGGAACTTGATCACGTCGACGGAACATTCAATGCCGATCAGCGAAATAAACGCCTTAATTGGCTCAAAGACGAGACCCACGGCGACGTTTGTCGAATTCTAAGTAATGCCCGTTGCTTAGCAGAGGGAGTTGATGTTCCAGCACTCGATGCAGTACTATTCCTACATCCACGAAAAAGCCAAATTGAAGTGGTGCAATCTGTTGGTCGAGTTATGCGGAAAGCAGAAGGTAAAGAACTTGGGTTCGTCATACTGCCAGTAACAGTCGCACCTGGAGTTAGTCCGGAACGAACATTAAATGATAACAAGAAGTTTTCAGTAATTTGGCAGGTGCTTAATGCTCTTCGAGCTCACGATGAGCGTCTTGATAGTACGGTTAACAAAATTGGTCTTGGAGAGGATGTATCTAACAAAATAGAAATTGTTGGCCTCGAACCAGACAAAAAACTCGATCCAACTAAAGCTAAAGTCGACAATATTCGACGCAAGTCAAGGAATCTAGGTTCCCAGATTGGTGACGACGAGAACAAAAGATATCCCGAAAGTGAACAACTTTCATTCACGTTGACAGAAATTTCGAAAGCCATCAAAGCGAAGATAGTCGACAAATGTGGTACACGAGATTACTGGGAAAATTGGGCACACGATATAGCAGACATTGCCAAGCAACATGAAACAAGAATAAATGGACTATTAAGAGATAAATCTTCTCCTACATGGAAGGTATTCAACCAATTTCACGAGGAAATCAAAGATGACCTAAACCCTGAAATAAAACGCGAAGACGTTGTTGAGATGCTTACTCAACATCTGATTACTAAGCCAGTGTTTGATGCTCTGTTTCAAGGTAATCAATTTACAGAAGAAAACCCTATTTCCAAGGCGTTACAAAACGTTCTAGAAAGGTTGTACATTAGCAATATCGACTCGGAACAAGAGTCAAGTAAGCTAAGACGATTCTACAAAAGCGTCGCAATACGCGCAGAAGGTATAGAAACCGCTAGAGGTCGTCAAAAATTAATTCTAGAGCTCTACGAACGATTCTTCAAAAAAGCTTTTCCTCATTTAACAGAAAAACTAGGAATCGTATATACACCCACTGAGGCTGTCGACTATATTATACATTCAGTTGAGGATGTTTTGAATAATGAATTTGGGAAATCGTTAGGTAGCAAGGGGGTTCATATTCTTGATCCTTTCGCTGGTACCGGCACATTTGTCACTCGCTTACTCCAATCTGGCATCATATCGAAACAAGACTTACCATACAAATACAAAAATGAAATCCATGCAAACGAAATACTTTTACTTGCCGACTATATATCTTGTATCAACATTGAAGCGGTCTATCATGATTTAGTTGATGACAATCAATATACTCCTTTCGGTGGAATGGTTCTAACCGACACATTTCAACTTTATGAGCAAGAACGTGATATGGTCGCTGACCTGCTACCTGATAACTCCGAGAAACGGATTGCTCAGAGAGAAAAGGAAATTACCGTCGTTTTTGGTAATCCACCTTACTCCGTAGGTCAAAAGGATGCTGGTGATCGAAAAGAGAATACCAACTACCCTAATCTAAGTAACAGAATATCTCAAACGTATGGAAATTTTTCAACAACGAAATTAAAAAGGAACCTTCACGATAGCTATATTCGTGCAATTCGATGGGCAACAGATCGAATAGGAAACGAAGGTGTTGTAGCGTTTATTTCTGGTGCTGCTTGGATTGATCGGAGTTTTGCAGATGGAATGAGAAAAAGTATCGCTGAGGAATTTGATAAAGTCTACATTTTATACCTTAGAGGCGATGTTCGAAAGGATATGCTGTCTTGGGTTAAAGAAGAGGGCGATAACTTTTTCGGTTCAGGTAGTATGACTGGAATCGCAATAACAATTCTTGTGAAAAATCGTGATTCCAAAACTCAAGCGAAAATATACTTTAAGGATATCGGTAAAAATTTGAGGCGAAGCGAAAAATTAAAAATTGTCAAAGAACTACACTCGGTAAACCAAATGAAGAAGAACGACGAATGGGAACTTATTGTACCCAATAACAATTACGAATGGATAAATCAAAGAGACAATCAATTTGAAAAGTTTATAAGTATAATAAGCAAATCAAAACCTAAAGAACTAGAACTTTTTAACGGATACTCGCTTGGTGTTTCGACGAATAGAGACGATTGGGTTATTAACTATTCTCCAAATAAAGCTAGGTTAATTTCTGAAAGTTTAATTGAAAATTATAATCAATACATCACCGCTGGTCATTCCTTAGACGAGGCTATGAAGGCCGGCAGAAGTGTCAAGTGGTCGTTAAGGTTAAAAAAATGGTATAGAAATGGACGTAGTCTAAGTACAGAAAAAAGTTCTTTGCGAACAATTCTTTATCGCCCATTTACGAAGACTGTATTAGTTGATAACCCTGAAATTATCGAAGCATACGGGAAGAATACTAACCTATTTCCGACAAAATTACATAACAATTTGGTTATTGCCGTATCGGGTTTGGGGTCACGGTCAGGTTTTTCTGTTTTGATGTCAGATAAAATGCTAAACTTGGACGCTGTTGAGAAAGCCCAATGCTTACCGTTAAACTGGTATACATCGAATTCAGATAGAAATGACAATTTACTACTAAAGAACAAAAATTCGCAATTTTTGGTTAAGGATGGTATTTCGGATGAGGGTTATAAGAGATTTACAGATTTCTACCAGGGTAAGCAGTTTAGTAAAGAAGATCTATTCTACTACATCTATGGTCTTTTGCATTCCCCAGAATACCGAACTCGTTTCGCAAACAATCTGCGTAAAGAGTTACCGCGTATTGCGATCGTCAAACGATTTGACGACTTTTTGTTGTTTTCTAATGCCGGGAGGAAACTCGCAAGTTTTCACGTAAACTACGATGAAGCAGAACCCTATCCTGTGCTTTCTAATGGAAAAAGATTAGAGATGTTCTCAGATTCTGATAACTTAGATTATTACCGTGTCGAGAAAATGAAGTTTAGAAAGATTCGTAATGGTCTTGATAAATCAGTTGTTATTTACAATCGCAATATAACTATGGAATCAATTCCTTTAGCGGCTTACGATTACATCATTTACGGTAAGCCCGCTCTAAAGTGGATTATGGATACCCAATGCGTTAAACCGAAGTTAAAGAGCGGAATTTTCAACGATGCCAACGACTACGCGCAAGAGGTTATGCAGGATCCTGCCTATCCATTGAAACTATTTCAACGAGTTATTACTGTATCACTAGAAACGATGAAGATTGTTCGCGGGTTACCAAAGTTAGACATTGACTAAGACAAAGGATCAGACGCATCGCAAGTTGCGTGAGTTCGCAACAAATTCGAGCAGACGAATGCGCCGACACTTTAAGGTAACGTGAGAAAAAGATTGGTAACACCGTAAGTCTTCACGTTTCACCTATAATTTTGGAAGAATTGCTTTATCGACCCCACAAAAGAACAAACACAAGAATAAGCCAGATGCGAAGAAGTATCATGGCAAAACTTCACTCAAGCCCGATGTGACACTCGCTGACAACAAACTTGCCAAAGAGCAAGGGGCTTTCGTCTCGTTAAACAAGCACATGCTACGTATTTGTTCCGATTGAGATCTAGACAATAAAAAACGCGCAAACTAGATTTTCTAGACGAAACAGATCGGAAACCTATAAGTGCCACACGTTGGACAGAGGGGCGTTTCCAACTATAGGAGCAGTTGATACTCCGCTTTTAGAACCAAATGCAGATCGCTGGGCAAGCTTTGCTGACAAGTGTCGTTGGTTCTGAAAAAAGACTTTAATCGTAATCATGATGAAAGACCGGCAGTCTGTTATGCTGAAGTTTCGAAGCTCCTTGCACGGAATACCTGTTCAGTATTGGTAGCCCAGCATAAGTTTTCGAGCGAATCTGTTAGATAAAAAAGTCTTGAAGAGACCTTTTCCAACCTGCAATCTAAACTACTATGCTAACCAAAGAGAAGATTTCTTCATCAAAGATTCTTCAATACCAAGATTCTGAGATCCTCACACTCTTTCTCACCCGACAGGTGAACTCTTCAAACTCTTGAAAGACGGTTTATCGTCAAGTCTCAAGGGGATCACGTATACTTTTATGCACCGTTAACTGTCCAGCTGTGCTACCGAACGGATCGTATTCTATTCTGGCGGTGCTTTGACTACTAGAGATGGAACGCTATTAGAGAAAATATCAATTCATAAGAAAAACCCGTTGCTGAATTCTCTCGCACGGGACTTCCCTGACATTAATGAAGTATTCGATACCTAACTTACGACAGTTGATTACCAACACCGGCAAAACACAATTTGAAACTTTAGCAGTCTGTCTCCACAGTTTCCCACTGCGCACTCCGGTAAAACTTTAGTTCTCCTCCCCTAATTTTAGTTTTGGACAGTTTGTTACGAAAACACAATTTCGAACGATCTAGTCAGTACGTTTCCCAACTTTCCGTCGACGTTTTCGGAAACATCTCACAATTTAGCCATTTCCCATTTTTGCAAGGATTTCACCTCAACGAACAAGGTTGCGCGATCGTTTACCCATCATCTATCAGACCAACGTTCAATACTTCGTTCAAAATGAGTTAGCGCGGGATAAGGGTTCGTTCCGCCGCTCCTACGACCACTCTTAAATCATTGTTTGGCGCAAAATTTCGGACTTTCGGGATATTTCGGCGCATAAATTCTGCCTAACATTTCTCTAAACCTGACCTCGTTTCAAAAAGAAATCCCCGATTTTACGAAGAATGCAGATTTCAATCATTAGAACATTAAAATGTTCTTATTTTTTTGTCCGAATGCTCTATTTCTAATGTTCTATTCTCTATTTTGCAACTCCCTTTATACAGGCCTAGCAGAAGTTTCTCAATAAAGTTCCCGTATTAAACTCACCTCCTGTTTTCTATTCCAAGAAACAACAATTTTTTTCAATTTATCCGATTGTGTTTTGACCATTCCAGGTCATTTTAGTGATTCGGTGTTTGCGCCGAGTTCAACTTTTTGGAGAGTCCTATGCCCCTATTTCAACCTCGCGTCATACTCGGAATTATCCACGGTATTTTGGGAATAGTAATCGCGCTATTCTTATTGCAGCTCGTTCTAGCCCACCCAGCTTTCGCAGGAACTGACAACACGTTCAATACCGCTGTTACAACGCTTTCTGGATACATCAATGGCTCCGCCGGAAAACTGGCGGCATTAGTCGCCCTCGGTTACGGAGTGATTCGCATGGCCACCGACGGATGGTCTGTCGGAAACGTTGGCGTTCCTGTTGCCGTCGGTTTGGCCGCGGGAATTGGCGGACCGATCGTTCAGGCATCAGTCACCGCCCTTATCTAAATCCAAGCTTTTCCTGAGTTGTTCTTCCTGAACTTCGTTTTGGATTGATAGGCGATATTCAAAACTAGGAAAAGTTTGGATTTTATTCCTCTGACAAGAGTAATATTAATGGCTAAAGCAGATCGATACCGCATTCCATCTACATTAGACGATCCAGAGAAACTCGCCTTCTGGACGATTGACGAGTTTGTTGTGCTTATCGGATCATTCTTGATCGGAATAGCCTTTTCTAGATTTGTCGAAGGCATAGTGCTAGGATTTTTTGGCGTTTGGCTTTTGAAGAGATTTAAGAAAGGCGAGAGCCTCAACAAACTTCGTCACGCTTTATTTTGGGTTGCACCGCAAGGTTTCTTTAAACTGAAAAGCACCCTGCCTTCACACAAAAGAAGATTGGCAGGTTGATCAATGGATGTAAAGAACACATACGCTCGTCTCAGGTCAATTGCCCGTCAACGAAACGTGTTGATAGCTGTTAACCTGATCCTAGTCATCGGAATTACTCTGCAGTCCGGCGTACTTTTGAGCCGTGATACACATGTGATTTTGACCCCTACTCTCTCGTCCGACACAGAGATTCAATATCAAACTCCGTCAGCCCATTACCTAGAACAGGTCACAAGAGATGTTGCTTCTCTGTTTCTCAATCGTCATCCACAGAGTTTAGATTATTTTCGAAAAAACATCCTACGCATGACTCACCCTTCAGCACACGGTGATATTGAAGTCGCTCTGCTGGATACCCAAAGAAAGTACATCGCAACAAAAACTTCGACTGTTTTCTACCCTTCTGAAATTTACGTCGATCCTAAAAAACTGTACTCCGAGATCAAAGGGGAACTTCACACTTTCCTCGGTTCCGATCTGATTTCCAATGAAGAAGCCACTTATGGAGCCAACTGGCACTACAACGCCCTGAGGCTTCAACTAATGAGTTTCTATCAACTTGATGAAAAAGAAACGCAATCTAAAGACTTCCATACAACGTCTGTAAATTCGGGAGCAAACTGATGCGATTTATTTTGTTGGCCCTATTTTTCTCAAGACTGTTAGACAGTTCTATAGTTGCTCAGCAAATTATCGAAGTAACTAGCGATGGAACGATCCACGGAGAAATATCAGCAACTGGGATCACCCGTTTACAGTTGATTGAGGATGAAGTCGTAGGAGTTCATATCAGTGAGGGCGGACAACACGCCGAGGTCTCTTTCATCAAAGAACCTTCAACGGGTGATCTATACCTCAAACTTTCTGATCAAATTCTTAAAACCGGCCACCATTCCTTAATAAACTTCTTCCTTACGACCAAGCGAGGATACACGTATCAAGCTGAGTTGATAGTTACGCAGGAAAATGCATCTCAAATAATCATCAGAAATCCTCAATTACCCCAACGCAATATCAAACTACGACGAACAAACCAAAAATTAGAAGAAACTGTCATCAGTTTAATTCGTGCTATGCATAACGAAAGTGTTTTGGAAGGTTACAAGGTCAAGAAGCCTTATACTGATATGCGAGATTTAGGTTCGCTCAGATTTCTTACGAAATCCCTCTACATTGGAGACCAGCTTACCGGACAGTTACTCATTATTCGAAATCCCGCACCAAGTAACGTAACCATTAACGAGAAAATGTTCTTAACTTCGAGAGTTCTAGCAGTTTCTATCCTCGGAAAACGTAAACTTGGATCATCGGAAACCTCACGAGTCCTTATAGTCGGGCATAGCAACGGAGACTTGTTGCTATGAATGACCTTAACCATAAGAGACTCGGCCAACAGCGACTTGGCCTAATAGTAGTAGCGATATTCCTCGTCGGTATAGCCGCTCTTTACGTCTTTTCAACCTCTCCTCAAACAAACGAAACTCGTGCAGACGATCTACGCCGCCGTCAAGCCATGACAGATGTTATTAACCCAACTGGGATAACTGAAGACTTTCTATCAAGTACGGGTTCACGACTTCAAGCCGTCGAAGATGCAGTTTCAAAACTAGAAGCACATAACCAACAATTATCTGAGAACGTAACACGCAAAGATATTGAAATTGCTTCCCTAAAAGCAGATCTCGAGACGACACGAAACGAAGCGGCAACCATGATTGCTGACATGGCAACTCTCCTAGCGAATTCCGAAACTAACGCAATTAATGACGTAATTCAGAATGACGAGTTGCGAAACAATTCATACGCAAACGATGATTCAGTGGATGATCCATTTATTCGTCAAAACCAAAATCTGAACCAGCCTTCAAATCGTGATAACACGATTTCCCCTCTCGATCAAATATCTCCTCCGAGTATCAAAACGATTTCGTTTGAACTTACCAATTCCCAAGAAGAAATTCCGTACACCTTGAATGATAAAGACACCTATGTACCGGCAAATGCCTACACGACTGCGACAGTTCTGGTAGGCGTTGATATGTCAACAGGAATAAGGTTATCGGCTGATCCAAAACCTATACTATTAAGAATTACAAGTCCTGCGAAGAGTGTTGTCGACGATAAACAAATATCAGAGATAGATTTAGTCGGCTGCCTCGTAAATGGTTCCGCTCATGCAGAACTCTCTTCGGAACGTGTCTATGTCCAACTCCAGAAAATTACTTGTAACTCAGGGGATCAGATATTCGAGTCTCCGGTGAAAGGCTATATCGCTCAGCTCGGAAAAGTCGGCGTTCGTGGCCGGGTAGTTAGCAGAGAAGGCGATGTACTTTCAAAAGCCCTTTTCTCTGGAATACTCGGAGGTTTTGGACGAGGAATCGCAAGAAACACAAATCGTATATTTGGTTCCTCTTCTCAAGATGGAGCAAATGCTTTTGTTCCACAAGAACGTCTGACTAGTGGAGAGATTGCGACAGGAGGATTAGGCGAAGGTCTCGCAACTGCCGCTGACACTGTCTCAGAATATCTCATTGAACGGGCCGAACAATATCAGCCCGTAATTGAAATGCCTACTGGCATAGAGGTCAATATCGTCTTTCTTTCGGGCTTTCACTTAGGAGAACCAAAATGAAACTTATCAAAAACAAGATCTTGTATCAAGGATTGTTGCGAGCATGTACTCTGTCAACTCTGTTAACCCTGAGCATGAGTTTGGTTGCTTATGCAGAAACTAGATTTGACCTCGTTCCAACTCCACGCGAGAAAATTGAGAAACGTTTCTCCAATAGCGAAATAAGTTCTATTTCCTGCGATGACTTCGGGACGTTATGCCAAGTCATCTCTGGAAGTTCAGTTTTCTATGTCAATCCCAATGCAACACATGCATTTATCGGAAGAGTGTTTGATTTAGAGACTAACCGCGATCTGACGGAACTAGCAATCAAAAAACTTAAAATCTCAAATGAATCTAAAGCCGATAGTCAGATTTCTAACGAGAAGCCAATCTCTTGGGCTTCCCTTCCATTGCACGACGCAATCACTCGGAACAAAAACGGAAAATATGAGGTGGCTGTTATCTCGGATATCAATTGCGGTTACTGCCGGAATTTTTCTTCCCAAGTCAATCGTATGTCTGACGTTAAGGTCTACGAATTTCTAATCGGTTCTGGGGCAACTAAGGAAATCTCTAATAGGATTGCTTGTTCTGAAGCACCAGAACAAGCTCTTGAGACTTACTACTCAAAAAGACAATTCCAAAGTCCGGACTGCAATCGAGACATTACAGAAAGTGCCAACAGAATTGCAACCCAAATAGGCCTACAAGGTACACCGACTTTCATTCGTCCCGACGGAGAAATACTCGTTGGATTTGAGTCTATCCAATCTCTTCGCAAATGGGTGACGGAGCTATCTGCTCAGTAAGCTACGCGTTGATTCAGAGCTTGTTTTCTTTATTCAAATTATGTTTGCTCGATTTATACTGCTAACTGGCTGTATTGCCTTGTCGTCTTGTGCGGTTACGTACGAGAATGTTGCTGGTAGCTGGTCATGTTCTCGTGTAGATGGAGTATGTGAAGATATTGACTCCATTGATGAAGGACTGGTTCAATCAGAAGATTTTGACGTTAATCCTGTTCCGCTAGCGGATCTAGTAGAAAGCTCTGATCCGTCAGTCGAAGATAGTATTCTTGCGATACCAAGTCACGACGAATATGGAGATACCACTTCTGTTTCTTATGACGACTCAGATGTCTATACCGAAGAAAATGTAAATTTGCCGCGTCAATACATTGAAATAGACAATGGGAATGTACTGGCAGAAGATACTATTGATGGTTCAAATTGGAATAAACATTCCGTAATCGAAAATGTTCCGTCTCTACACTCTGAAATCTATGAAACTCAACTCCGGTCAAATGATATTGACTTGAATTCAGAGAACTCTGAAAGCGATCTATTAGATCAAAAGGTTTATGGGACATCTGAGGCCAATCTCAATTCTGTTCCTCCCTTTCTCGGTACTGAAGATAATGACACCTCTGAAAATGAGGAAATAAACCACGGCCATGTCATGGAATCGAAATCAATAAACAATCCAGTACCAAATATAAATGGAACAAAAACAAGAACCCCTGCCGAATTTGAAGAGAAGTTTGTCGATCATTCAAAAACAATATCAGATAGCAAAAAACCGAACCAACCTACGTCAGAAAATACTCGAACTATCTCCGATCACGTTGACAAAGCCAAGCAAGCGGAATTTGAAGAGAATCTTCTCGATCACTCAAAAACAAAATCAGATGACAAAAAACCGAACCAACCTACGTCAGAAAATACTCGAACTATCACCGATGACGTTGATAAAGCCAAGCAAGCGGAATTTGAAGAGAATCTTCTCGATTATTCAAAAACAAAATCAGATGACAAAAAACGGAAACACTACCCGTCAAGGAAAGCTCGAACTATCACCGATGACGGTGATAAAGCCAGGCAAAATGTAGTCATCAATGAGCAACACTTTGACTTTCCAAGAAAAGATTTACGTGAGTCCGTGCAAAATTCAACGCGAAACCATTTTTCAAGCTCGACAGAATTTAAAGAAGTCCGCTCCTTCCCATCCAGCCGACCCGTTAGATCACTGCAACGCCTAAATTCAGTTTCTCGATCACCGGAGAAATTAGCCAAAATAGTCTTTGCCCCCGTAATAGACTCCAACGGAAACTATCACGCAGAGCGAACAATCTATATCGTGGTCGAATCCAGTCAATGGATAGTGAAAAGGAGCGACAATGACTAGACCATTGGACTTCCTGAATCGCCTAGGGTCAACGATCATTGGCGACACCTCTCTGATCGATAAAGTTCTATCTGAAACACGACTCGATCGTTTGTCAGAAATTTGCCCCTACCGCATATATGACGAAGAAGATGACCTATACATCAACGGAAATTCCGTTGGCTGGATTTTGGAAACTGTTCCTCTACTTGGAGCCGATGAAACAGTTGTCTCAGTACTCTCCGAGTTACTTGCCGATACCGTTCCAGACAGTGCCTACGTCCAAATCATAAACTGGAGCAGTCCTCATATCAGTCCGATCATAAATCGCTGGGGATCGGCCCGTAGAAATTCCTTACCGGTCTTAAAACGAATGGTGGAGTATCGTGTCAATCATTTTCGGACAAGTACTTGGGCTAGTCTTTCTGCCCATTCGCCTTTATTCGCTCGGCAATTTCGCGTATTCATCAGTTTAGGTTTATCGGGCGAAGCAACAGCAAAGTCTCGTAAAATCCTAAAAACTCTGAAAACGGATTTTGTTCAAGCTTTCAAAAATCTTTCGATTACTACTCGAAACATAGCACCTCAACACTTGATAAGATTCTTAGACGAAGTCCTTAATCCATCAACCAGTTTTTACAAAACTCCTTTTAACTATGATGAATCCCAACTGATCAATCGCCAAATCGTGCGCTATGATACTAACGCTGAAATTGAATCGTCTCGTATTCTAATCGAAACAAAACTTCCCAATGAAGATTCCTGTAAACATTCCGATGATGAATGTGTCGACAGCCGAACAGAGCGATTTGATTTGAGAACGTTCTCAGCTTTTCGCTTTCCAGATCGCTTCCAGCAATCCAGAATGGCAGATGCAATAGGTCACCTGATGAGTGACCAGCTACGACTTCCCTGCCCTGTTCTCAAATGCCTCTCAATTTCTTTCTCTGCAAAGGAAAAAGGAGAAGAACTCGCTAACGCGAAATTTGGTAGAGCAGAACAACAATCTGGCACCAATCTTTCGAGATTCTTACCCGAACTCAATCAAAAAGCAGATGATTGGAAATGGGTTCGTGAACGGATTAGAGATGGTCAACGGCTTGTCAAAGCGAGCTACTTTATTGTTACAGTTGCTAAAGAAAATGACGGAGAAGTGGCAGAACGTGCAATACGCTCTATCTACCGAAGCCTTGGTTGGGAGTTAAATCAAGATAAGTTTGTCTGCGCTCAAACATTAGCGGCTTGCCTACCTTTATCGACAGCCGATGGATTAGGCGAGGATTTGAATAAACTTCGCCGATTACGGCACATGGTAACGGATACAACCATTCAAATTGCTCCCTTGCAAGGCGAATACCTTGGTGTCGACCAACCTGACCTCTTACTTTTAGGGCGACGTGGCACACCCTTCTTCTGGTCTCCGTACTCCAATCAAAGTGAAGGTAATCATAACGTAGCGATAATCGGATCTTCGGGATCCGGTAAATCAGTGTTAATGCAAGAACTCGTTGCTGGACTGCTCGGTAGCGGAACAGCTATCGCTATCATAGACGATGGAGAAAGTTTCAAACATACCTGCGAAGCTTTGGCAGGAACGCATGTTGATTTCTCAGCAGATAGCAAGTTCAGTCTCAACCCATTTTCTATGGTTGAAGACTATCCGATGGAGAATTTAGCTGATTACAAAAGCGAAAATCTCAATTTGATTTGTATGATGTTGGGCCAGATGGCACGTTCAAACGAACCGCTCAATCAATGTGAACGCGGAATTATAGATATTACAGTCAATAAAGTTTGGAACGAATACGGAAGAGAGGCTAGCATCGACCATGTTACCAAAATTCTGAATGAACAAGGGGACGACGGAATAAGACTCGGAGTCTCTCTTAGCAAATTCTCTAGTTTGGGGACATACGGAGCTTATTTTAAACCTCTCGGCGCTTTAGATATTAAGGATGATCTAACTGTTTTCGAGTTGAGTGGTTTACAAAATAGAGCAGAACTTAAAAGTGTCGTATTACTTGCTCTAGTATTCCTGATAAATCAGAGAATGGTTCGCGACCGAAGCGAACGCATGGCGTTAGTGATCGATGAAGCTTGGTCTCTTCTAGGTTCGGGCTCAACCGGCGAATTTATCTCAGGTTTTGCAAGGCGATGCAGAAAATATGGAGGGGCTCTAATAACCGCAACACAAGGCTTAGATGATTACTACAATTCAGAAGGTTCCAAAGCCGCCTTCGAAAACTCAGATCATGTCATCTCACTACGCCTAAAACCTGAGTCGGTCTCGCAAATAGTGAAGAACGAACGTCTAAAACTAAACGAACATGATGCTGAAATGATTAGATCTCTGTCTATTTCCTTTGGTGAGTACTCTGAACTTTACCTTATGGGGCCGTACGGCAATCACGTAGGAAGACTAATCCTAGATCCCTTTTCAAAGACTCTTTATTCGTCCGACGCGAATATCTTCAAGCAAATAGAAATGCTTCGGTCGAAAGGAGTCTCCATTGAAGAATCTATCGAAACGATCATGAACCTAGGACAAAATGCCGGAGGGGTTTCCGATGCCAGTTGATAAAAAGAATTCTTCAGAACAAAAGAAGCCATCTCGTTCAAGTTTAGAAAAAAACTGGATGAGTTATGAGGGTCTTCGGTCTCTTCGCAGAAAGGCTCTCGCAATACTGGCCGTACTTGCAATACTCTTGAGTTTATTTGGATTGCTGGTTGACGCGAGGCAACCCGACCCTCCGGTGTTTGTATCCGTATCCGTAAAAACATTACTTGAAGAACACTTGCAATCTCTCTCGAGATCGGACGAAAATTCGATGATACTGCAACAAAGAACCCAATTTTATTTGAACGCAATTGATACTGTTGTGCAAGAGCTTACAGCGCAAGGTGACGTGATTGTACTGATTTCTGAGGCTGTTATCGGATCGGGGGTTCCTGATTTTACAGACGATGTTCGCATAGGGGTTAGAAAAATACTGAGTGAGGATAAATCTACTTCCGAAGAGCTAAGTGAAATCAGCAATCCACACACGATGACAACAAACGAAAACTTGATCGATTTGTCTCCGGAGGTTTCACGATGAGACTTCCATTACTCCAAATAAATACTGTTTTAAGATTCGTTCGCAACAAATGGACTCTCGTTGTGGTGGTTATAACCTCATTTCTTATTCTCGTGCAATTTGCACGGCTCATTCCGTGGCCTTGGTATATTTCGATAAATGAAACCAAGTCTCTTCCTTACAAAGTATTCATAGTGATTCGAAATCACGAGCCAACTTTAGGCGACTACATCGATTTCTGGCCTCCAGAAAATGAATTCTATTCTGGCATTTCATTTATCAAGCAAGTTGTCGCCGAGACTAATGATTTTGTAGAGTGCAATGATCGAGAAAGATTAATCGACAATAAAATCGTTGCAATAGCAAAAGAGGAGAGCATTAACGGCAGAAAATTGCATTTAGGGCCATGCGGCCTCGTTCCAAAAGGTCACCTATTCGTACTTGCTCCTCATAGAGACAGTTTCGATTCACGATACAGGGAGATTGGCTATGTTCCGTTCGAAGCGGTTCGCGGCGTTGCTTATCCTCTGTTTTAGCATGTCGGAATTTAGTTCTGCTGAAGATCTAGGCACAGTTGGTAAGACTTGGCCTATTCAAGAGCCTGACCTGTTTATGCAGATTGCGAACAAACTTGAAGATTACGAAAACTCTGGTCGGCTTGGCGAAATCAATGAACTCTTTGCAAAAAGAGTACGTGCTTCTATTGAACATCCTCTACCCGTCGCCGGAGTTACACGGACTGTCACCCCTCGGGTGTATTCTTACGACCCGACGATCACCTTACGTCAAGATATCGTTACTGCGGACGGACAAATTCTAGCCAGAAAAGGCGATCATTTTAATCCCCTCGACTACATCCCAATGAACCAACTCTTACTGTTTGTCGATGGAACCGACAGGAAGCAATTAAATTGGGCAAAGAAACAACTGAACTCTTTAAGCCATAATACCCGGATATCTTTAATCCTGATCAATGGGCCTGTTCTTAAATTATCGAAGCAATGGGAACAACAAATATACTTCGACCAGAAAGGGGTTCTAACAACGAAGTTTGATATTCAGCAAGTGCCAGCAAGAGTTTCTCGAGACGGTAATCTCCTTAGAATTGAGGAGGTTGAGCTGTGAGACAATTCGTTTTCCTAATCGCTTTTACATTTATCACAGCACCACAGTTTGCCTCGTCGCAAGAGGCAAATTGTGGTGGAAAGTTTGTAAATCCGGTAACGGATATATGCTGGTCTTGCCTATTCCCCATCTCAATCGGCTCGATATCCGTTTGGCCGTCCGAAAGACCTGATACAAAAAATCCTTCATCTCCAATTTGCTCGTGTCCGATAAGAATTCCTCCATTTATAAGAATAGGCCTTAGCGTCGGATTCTGGGAACCTCTGAGATTAATCGACGTAACAAAGAAACCCTATTGCTTTCCGAACCTCGGAGGAATGAAGATTAACCTTGGTTTGAAAAGCGGAGTAAAAAAATCGGGTTCCTCAGATAATGACGATGACACAGGCTCATGGCATGTTCACTATTACCAATATCCTCTAATCTACTGGCTTGAACTGTTAACTGATTTTGGATGCATGCAGACCGGAGAGTTTGACGTTCTCTATCTCACCGAACTCGATCCACTTTGGAATAATGATGAACTCACCTTTCTTCTCAATCCAGAAGCGGTAGTTTTTGCCAATGTTCCAGCACAAGCCGCTTGTGCTGCTGATTGCGTGGCCTCAAACATTAAACTTCCTATTGATCCGCTTTTCTGGTGTGCAGGTTGCCATGGAAGCATGTATCCGTTGAACGGAAACATTGCCGCTGAGTACGGGCATGTTCAAGGGGCTTCGCTCGCCGCAGAAAGATTCATCTTCAAATTGCATAGGCAGGGACTGGCAAAACAACATTCCGGTTCGGCGAATGTTTGCTCAAATAAATTTACTCCCATAATGAAGAAGTCAGAACACAGACTTCAGCTCGTCAACCCAGTTCCGAATGTTTCCGGGCGGTGGGCCTGTCCGACGATCGGAGCGTCTAACGTATTCTACGAGTCCGGCAAAACCATTCCGGTTATCGGCGAGGACTTTGGATTTCTTCTATGGAAGAAAGAAAACTGTTGCGTGTTTTGATCATGAAGAAGATTTCAATTACTTTTTTATTCACATTCCTTTTTGTGATTGCCGGAAGTGTTTCTGCCCTAGAGGAGAAAAATCTGCAGGGGAATACTTCTGACTCGATAGTAGCGAACGGCCTTGAAAGAGATCGTGAGCTTCATCTAGTATCTCCCCAACATCCTAACTCTGAAATTCCTAATAGTTCCAGCACCAGCCACATTCAGGCAACTGAGACTCAGCTAAATCTCGAAGAACTCGTTGCTAACGAGGAAATTTTCAATCAAGCTAACGCCTTTGCAACTCAAGTCTTGTCAAACTCAAAGAGCTGGAATGAGCAGGCAAACTCATTGGCAAATATCTTACAAAAGAACATTCAAGAAGCGAGCAAACAACTTCAGGATCCTCACCTCATTGAACAGGGGCATTTTTCTCCAAGGCCTAGCCGAACTGAGACTGTAAATATCCTAGACTCAATCTCCGAGTTAATGTCAAAGAGAAATCTAGATGTTACGCCTGAGGCTATTCTAAAACCAAGAACTCGTTCGATTGACAGCTCAACACCAAATATAGCGATATTTGTTAGCTTTTCGATGCCCAAGCAATCCCTTCAAACAATCATTCGAGAGGCTCGACTAGCTAGAGTTCCGGTCTATTTGCGAGGCTTCAAAAATGGCTCACTTACCGAAACCGCCCGTCACGCAGCTACAATAATCTCGAACAGTCGCAAGAATACGGACAACCAAGATGTACTTAATGGCCTTTTAATTGATCCGAGAGCTTTCAAGATATTTCAAATAGAACAAGTTCCAACTTTCGTAGCTTTTCAAGGTTCCCTAGCCGATTGCGACACTCTCAAATGTAGCGTTGTCATGCCAGAGCACGACCGTGTAGCAGGCAATATTTCACTTCGATCTGCTCTAGAACTTCTATCAAAATCTGGAACTCCTGCAGCGGAACATGCGAAGGTTGCAACGACCCGTCTCGAGGGAGAGTACTAATGAATGAGCTAGTTGCCCCATACTTCGATAGTATTCAACATTTAACAGATGGCGTAATCGCTTTGATACTTTTCCTACTAGGTCTTAGTTTGATTATCAAGAACCTGGCAAAGCGAATCGTTCTTGTGCAAATTGGAAAAACTCTACTAGTTGTCAGCTTTGTCACTTGGACGAACGTCCCAATCGCGATAGGATTCGCAGAAGAAAACGAACGAAGTAAACTACGCGAAGAAGCCTCAGCGCTCGAAAGCGCGATGCGAAAAACCATACAATCTGGTGCAACGCAGTCCGTAACATCTTTAACTGTTCCCGGCTTTCAATCAAGTTCCCCCTCCCAATCACAATTCTATGATAATGAGATAGCGTTAAAATCTCAAACTCAAATCAAGAAAAATTCAAATTCTGCCTCAAAATCTATATCCCGTTCGATCGCCAAACGACCTAAAGTTACACGCAAAGAATTAGAGCAATGGGTAACTCTGGGAACCCGTGTCCAAGATAATCCGCACGGTTTCGCAAAAGGATTTAGTGGGAGTTCTGGAAACTGCAAATCTCTAAATTCTCAAGGCCCTTCTCCTTCAACTTGGGAATACTCGTGCGATGAAGGCGCAACGCTCTCGCAGTATACTCAATCCTGTGAGATCCCCCTAAAGGCATCTCAATCTACAGAATACATTTATCAATGTCGCACAAGATGGAATCAAGCCGACTGTACTTATGAACCTGATCCTAATTGCTCGCTGCTCTCACTGAATTCGAGTTGCTCGAAACTTAAGCAAATAACTAGCGGACAATGCAACTCCATCGGAGGAATATGCGGGCAAACTTGCGAAGATAAAATCTTTGAGTCCACATGTCGTTACGAAGTGACTGGTTTGAACCCTGTTGAAGTTAGAACGAGCCCTTTAAGATTCTATTGGAACGCCTCCGCCTGCCGATCTATTGAGAGGAATCGAGGATGCTCGTTGAGTTCAGAAGTCTGCACTACAAAGACAGGAAGAAAACTTATTGGATCAGAATGGATACACAGAAACTGTTGGGGCAAAACCCGAACGTACTCCTGTGCGGAAAAAGGAGAGTCATCGAATGATTGCCAAGTTCCTGACAATTGCCAGAAAAAAACCTCTATCTGTCTCTCAAAAGATCTAAGTACAGGAAACTGTCAGAACTGGGAACACAATTACGTATGCCGAAATACCTCCGCTCCGTCAAGCATCGGTGGATACTGCGAGGAAGACATATATTGCATAGACGGAGATTGCGTCAAAACCAAACGACCTCAAGGTAAAGAATTTTCTGAGGCTATTTCATCGCTAAACCTTATTGGCGAAGTTGAGAAGGATTTCGACACTTCGAACTTACAAGTTTTTCCGGGAACCCACGCGAAATGCGATAAAGCAATCGCTGGATTACAAAACTGTTGCTCCAATGACGGCCTATTGGTGAAACTTGGAGCGAACTGTTCACATAAAGATCATTCTGTAGCAAGAAAACGCCAAAATGGGCTATGTCATCAAATCGGAACGTACTGCACTAAAAAAACACTCTTCGGAATATGCCTGAAGAAAAGAAAAACATTTTGTTGTTTCAATAGTACTCTCGCTAAAACTGTTCATCTACAAGGTCGAGCGCAAATTGGAATGGGTTGGGGAAATGCCAAGTTTCCGAATTGTTCTGGTTACACGATTGCAAATTTCCAAAAACTTGATCTTTCAAAACTCGATCTTACGGATTTTTATGCTGAAGTGATATCCGATTTCTCTGGCCCAAACTCCACTCAAGTAATTGAAGCGATTAGAGATCGATTGTTACGAACTTATAAATGTCCTCCAAACTGTCCCAAAGAATAATCACGCCGGGCAATGACAAACTTTATTTCACATTCCAAAACGTTACACAAATTTTCTTCAAAGTTTTTCTTCTACACTGAATATTAATTTCTCCAGAATTATAAATTTTTAACTCAAGATGATTTATCGAACCAACCAAATAAAAATTTCGACAACTTTCATAAATTTTGAATTCAAATTGTAATGACTGAAATTTCTAAACACCGTTCGCATACTATTCATTGCGAATCCCGCTCCACGATCGCGGGGAATAAATCGGCTGTCAAACCTCATAGTTTGCCGAATAAAAAGGCACTGTCAGAAAATAGTCCATACAACAATAGGCATGAGTCGACAATCCACGCACCGCTTGAGATATATTCTACATTCCTGTACTTAATTTTTCCACAGAAAATAAAACTAATCCTGCAAATTCATTGCGAGCATTTCAGACCGGTATTCATTCGCATGCTAACCGTGCTATGCTTTTCTGCTCTAATCGGTTTCCCAACTCATGGAGAATTATCCCATCAGACATTTTATTGCAAAGAACGAAAACTCGGCTGGCATTTTTATTGCGAAGACACTAAATCAAAATCCCCTTCTAATAAAACATCTACACACTTATCTCCAAAATCACCTTCAACTCAGCCGAGAGACGCTGTATCAGCAAAAGAGGAAGTAGATTCGATTCGCTCCCAACTCCAAGAGCTTCGCGCCGAAGCCGTTCTCCGTCCAACCGAAGCGAGCGTAAAATCCTATATCACCTTTCAAAGAGAGCAGTTAGATCGAGCAAGTTTGTTTTCTGATATTTGGAGACGAGTGATTTGGGCAAATCCGGATATTGATTACACACTCATCCGTCCTGTTGGCCAGACAAGCAAGAGAAACTGGATTGATCAACGAAAGATCGAGCAAGAAGACGTACTAGAAACTCTTCACGAACGATACGGACTAATATACCTGTATGCCGCGACGTGTTCAGCCTGTCGGCTATTCTCACCAATTCTCCTTAACTTCTCCACGACGTTTAACGTAGACATCAAAGTGATTTCAACGGATGGAGGAGCGAACTCATATTTTCCGGATGCAGATGTTGACCAAGGTCAGATAACCAAACTCGGCCTAAAGGACTTACGAGTTCCAGCCGTACTCTTGTTTGACTCCGTTACAAAATCTCTTACCCCCGTAAGCTTCGGTATTGTCTCCGAAGCAGAACTTATCGAACGCATTTACGTTCTAACAAACATTAATCCGGGAGCAGATTACTAATGACTCATTCTTTGAATCACCCTCAGATAAAAAGTTCTGTGGACTCTCAAGATTATTGTATTTTCTTAAACTTGGGAAGGTACACCATACCCGAAAAAAATACCCGCTATAAATCTAATTCTCTAGAAATAGATAATAATTCTATTACCAATAACTTCGAGGCTCCAACAAGTCAAATAAACAGACAAGCTCGACTCAACCTATTTCGGAGAAATTTCCTTCAAGAAATGTTCCTTTTAACTTTTCTGAGAATAATGCGTCTCCACAATAATCTTAAAGTTTTCTTCAAGCGAATTTCCTCTAGATTTCTAAGAAAAACAGTAACAGCACTTTTATCTCTATGGGTAGCACTGACAGTCCTACTCACTCCAATATCGCATGCGCAAGTCTCTGAAAGTATGGATAACTTCTGGGATGAACTTGGAATCGCTGCAAATATTACAGGCCCGTCAGCATTTAGAGGTCAGCAAGCAGGTTACTACACTTTAGGCAACGTCTACCTTCGCGTTCCTCAAGAAAATCTCCGGCCCGTCTCCGTTCAACTTCCCTCCTTTCGAGCGGGATGCGGGGGAATCGATATTTATTCCGGAGGCTTCTCCTATGTAAATTCTTCTCAGCTCATCTCGTTCATGAAATCGGTTGCAAACAACGCTTCGTCGTTCGCTTTCCAAGTCGCTCTTGAGACCATCAGCCCCGTTATTTCCGAAAAAATAGGAGAACTGCAATCCGTCGCTCAAAAAATCAATCAATTCACAATGAACTCATGCGAAGTCGGACAAGCCGCCGTTGCATCCGCTTGGCCTCAATCAGACCGCGCCAGTCAAATAATCTGCGCAACATCAGCAGCAAGACGGGGCCTGTATTCCGATTGGGTCGCTGCCAGACATGGATGTGGTTCAGAAGGAAAAAGAACGACAATACTCTCCGGTGCAAACAAGGAAGAAAAAGCGGCTCTTCCTCAAAATATCAATATCGCTTGGGATGCCCTTAAACGCCATCCTATCATTTCAAAAGATCGAGAATTTATGCAATTTCTGATGACGCTCTCAGGAACAGAAATTCTACGCACCGGTAAGAATGACGACGCAAAACAAACAAACCAGTTTCTACCTGCCAAAATGTTAGATGCAGGAGTCATCTCTGCATTCTTAGATGGCGGAACAATAAAAATCTATAAATGCGATAAAGACACTGAAGACCGTTGCCTAAATCCAACAACCGGAGGAACCTTTACAATTACCAGTAATGACGGATTGAGAGCACGAGTGCAGGCAATGTTAGCTGCCATCATGACAAATGTGAGGCAACGCACTGAACTAACTACCGTGCAACAAGAATTCCTTAACCTCACCTCGCTTCCCGTCTACAAAATGATAAATGTTCATTCGGCTTACGAGGGCGTATTTGCTGATCAGACCATCCAATCCTTCGCCGAAATAATCGCTATTGATTTGCTATACGCCTTGTTCGAAGACTATGCAGAGACTCTTTCGATGATTAGTAGCTCAGCAACATCTGGTATTCGCGACAGTGTTTCCAGTTGGCGAGCGCAAATTAACAGTCAACGCGAGCTTCTAACAGCTTATCAAGCAGAATCCAATAGCCGTGTCGAAGTAATAGAGCAGATCATTTCGCGAACTCAAATGATCGAACGCATGCTCGCTGGTCGCCTATCAAAAGACTTAGCGGATGCATACCAGTTTTCCCGAAGCGTAACTTACTAATCGGACACTCTAGGTATTCGGCTGATGGAAGTTATCACATATGGTGGCGGGGAGCTGCTAAGAGATATATTTAATGCCGTTGCCGCACTTGTTGGTGGCAATGCCTATCTTTCAGCATTGCGACTAGCATTTACGCTAGGATTACTTTTGGCAATCTTTATAACTGCATTCTCCTTTGACTTTATGAAGACCGTTCAATGGTTTGTCTTTTCATTGATCGTTTATCTCGTTCTAATGGTTCCAAAAACCAATGTCCAAATTATTGACAGATTTGACGACGCACTTCCTGATGCTTCAATTGCAAATGTTCCAATCGGTCTAGCCTTTATCGCCAATATGACTTCCACAGTTGGCGATCAGTTTACTCATCTAACAGAGACAACTTTCGGTGTGCCTACGGATCTCGAATACCACGAAAATGGATTCATTTTTGGCTCACGCATTTTTAAAGATGCTATGGGATTTCAAATAACAGATGCAACATTCTCGTCTAATCTATCAGGGTTTGTTTCTACCTGCGTGTTCTACGATCTACTCGAAAATAGATACTCAGTGTCTCAGTTGAGAGAAACCGATGATCTTTGGAACTTTATAACGATAACAAACGCTCCCAATCCCGCCCGACACTTTGAATGGATTAATCAGAACAATACGACCCAAGTCCGGTCTTGTTCTCAAGCAGTTACAGACCTTAACCCGCAATGGGCAGCAGAAGTAAACCGAATTGCAACAATTTACGGTAAGCAAATTTCTCCAAACTTAACGGAAGCAGCCGCACAAGCTTTGGTGATTGATTCGTTAGCAGAGTCCCATGATTTTTTCCTTGGAACCTCTCAAACCGCCGCGGAATCGATTCGGCAAGTTACTCTCGGAAACCTTATCAATAAAACAGTTCGAGATCACGGAGCCGAACTCGGTGCTGAGGCAATGTTAGATGCTTATGGGCAAGCTATGCTAGATACCGAGATGGGACATGCAATCAAAAAAGGGGCTCGACTCGCAGAATGGTTTGTGCCGTTATTTAGAACGGTTGCAGAGGCACTATTCTACGGGCTTTTTCCAATCCTCTTCCCGTTATTTCTATTACCAGAAACAGGATTACGGATGCTGAAAGGTTACGCGATTGGTATGGTTACACTTATGGCGTGGGGTCCATTATATGTGATACTCCATAGAATAATGCTCGGGGCTGCCGAGCTGAGAAGTCTTGGAGCGAGTTACACGCCAGCATCCGACGAAGCGATAACATTGGTGACTCAAAGAAGCATTGAAGCAGTTCACGCTGATATTTCGATGATCGCGGGATATCTGACTTTGATGATTCCATTCATGGCAGCAAAACTTGGCCAAGGTGCGACAGCGTTTGCAAGTCTAAGTCAGAGTTTTCTCCACCCTGCGCAGTCTGCTGCTCAGTCCACAGCCCGAGAAATGGCTACCGGAAACATTTCGCTGGGTAACACGGGATTTAACACTCACCGTTTTTCATCCTTGGAGGGAAATCGGCAAGTGACGAGTGGATTCTTAGATGTCGGAGAAGGCTCTTGGAATACAATGGAAGGTGGAAGAACTAAATCAACCACTGCCGGGCAACGCGTATACGATGGCACTGGAGCCGTGTCTCGCGGTGCTATGCATATCGATTATCAAAGTGGATTATCAGCCAGCCTTCAATCAGAGGCCAGTCGGTCTCTGGAAGAACGCGAGGCTGCCGCAAACAGGTCAAGTATGGCTTATTCCGCAATTTCCCAGAATGTTGCAGATTTAACTTGGGAAGTCAGTCAAGGTCGTGGAGTTCAGGAGCTCACAGGAATACACTCATCAACTGAAGCCTCCGAGAGTGTCAACCGAATAGTTACGTCGGCAAACCGATTTGCGGAACGTTTTACAGATTCTCATGATCGAAAATTAGCTGTTGAGGCCTATGCAGGATTAACGGCTAGGAAAGAACTCGGACTGCCTTTAGCTGGTGTAGGGAGGGCAGAAATTGGGATTCGCGGTTCCGCTGGCAATGAAACCAGAGAGTCCGAAATCATAGAAGCGGCTCGCGATGCCGTAATCAGTGATTCGAGCAATGAGGGGAATAGCAATTTTATTGGAACACTCGTGAGGAATTCCAAAACAAATTCTGCTGGTAGCGAAACTGAATGGAAAGAATCATTTATGGCAAACTATTCTGAAGCCCAAAACGCTAGCGAGGACATTGAAAAATACCACGCTCGAGCAAACGCTGCACGAGATATTTCATCCCGAGTTGAACATAGTGGAAGTCAGTTTGTGGCAAACTGGGATAATGCGTTTTTGGATTACATGTCCAACCAAGAAAATGATCAGGGAGGTGCGATTGGTTATACCGAAGCTAGCCGAAGATGGACATCTGGAGATAAAGCCGATCGATTGTGGGTAGAACACCAAGCACAAAACTTTATTTACGAACAAGCAAACCAACTGTTAGAACAACCGACCTTGGACAACTGGCAAAAACCTTCTAATATTCCAACAACCATAGTCAAAAGTCAGGAAGACATCGAACAGATCGCTAGCTTCAATACGTCAAAAATCTCCGATTTGAATAACCGTAAAGATCAATATCTAAATGATCCGATCCGTGATAATGGTTCCTCTTTTGGCGACATTACGAAGAATCATCGCAAAACTGTCCAGCAAAACACCGATCCCATAGAACAACGACAGAAAGCGCTACAAACCAGTTCAAACGAGGTAATTGGTGACAAAACGAACCGGTTTGCTTCGGTTACCAATGCCAAAAACGACAGTGATCTGAAAATCTATCGAAGTAAGACTCATTATCTAACAGGAAAATCTCGTTTAGAAGATAACTGAATCTCGTGTGATCTGCACTACGACAGATATTCAGTACTACAAACAGGGACGCGGGATGATACACTACCATTATACAGCAATTACATCTATAGGAAACAGTTATGGGACAGGTATTACACGCCAACGCAGTCACTACCCACGCGATAAGAAAAGAGATCCAAAAAGCCCCATCTTCGGTCTAAAAATGCGCATAATCAAGGAGCAGACCTGACTCTGGACATATGGAACCAAAATAGGTTCTTCACAAAAAGAGGAAGATCGTCCATACTGTAGGCTGGAATTAACATCAACAGTAAGATATCTTCCCTGACTATTGTGACACAAAATTTAGAGGCTGATATAGTGTTTGGATGCCAAACTCCTAGCACACGCGGATGTCTTAACATTGGTTGATTGCCAGCTCATTGAAAAGATCCTATGTTCTATATACCTTGGTAGACAGCTTAGAGCATTGTTTTCTTGCAAATCTTCGATTCATGTAGTAGAAAAAGTATATCTGCAATTTCTCTAGTATGACTAGGTTGGCATATAATCTTGTATTCTCCCCTGAAACCGCATTCTTCAGGCGAAGAGGAAGTTTGCATTTACGACCGTCCTAGTTCTTTAACTAAGGAGTTTAATATGCTTCAGGTTTCAATTCCGGAGAGAAACCTCTTTGTGTTAAAGGGTGATCTCGCTGAAAATGATCACAGAAAATTTCGTTCGGAAATCCAGTCTGAACTCCGCCGAAGGTTCAACGACAAAGGCATAATGTTTGATGATGATCCTGCGTTTAATCAACGAATTATAGAGAACAATGTAAAAAACCGGCTAGAATACATCAAAACTCATAAACTATTCCGATACAACCCAAGCATCCATCTCGACGGCGACAAAGCCTCCAATTGCTCCGACAAGGTTAGATGTAACATCAAAAAGTACGCTGAGGGGACAGAAAGCAGAAAGGTTTTCTCAATTCAGTTTCTAGGAAGTGCTCTATTCCCAGCTTTTCAATTTGTTGACGGCGAGAGAATTCGCGCTATACGAGAGATATTGCTAAGGCTTCCAGAAGAAATGTCTGACTGGGAGATAGCGTTTTGGTTCGACCAACGAAACGTCTGGCTTGGCGGAAAATCGCCTCAAAACTCTCTAAGTAACGAAACAGCCGTAATTGACGCGGCTAAACAGTATTCGGAACGACGAAAGTACCATTAGACATGACGATCTTGAGTCCAGATAACTCACTAAGTAATCCGACTATGGTGGAAATTCCAAAGGGTTTCACACTACATCGAATCCACGAAAGTAAACGCTGCGGGAAAGAATTTAACCCGGGTTTCGGGACTGGCAGGTTTTCTCCATTAAATGATTCACCACCTGGTTCGCTGGATCAAATTCCGACGCTATACGCGTCCTCAGCTTTTGAAACTGCTGTATTCGAGACGGTTTGTCATGATATTGACGTTAGAAGTCGTAACAAGAAAGTGTTTTACATTGATGTACTTACACTGACGCACTCTGTGCTAACACCTAATCGGGATTTGCATCTCGTCTTGCTTAGAAATTCAACTCTCATGAAATGGGGGTTAAGTCGTAACAACCTGATTAACACGACTCCTAAACTTTATCATCAAACGGCTCTCTGGGCAAGACAAGTGCACAAGCAATTTCCAAAAGCACAAGGTATTAGATGGACTTCGAATAAGTGCGATCCCTTTGAATGCTTTATGTTTTTTGGGGACATGGTCTCAAAGGACGATTTTCAAATCATTTCCAAACGTGATGGTCGAGACTACTACTCCGATTTAGAAAATGTGTTAAAGCAAAGTTTAATTTCGATTGTTTAACAGTTTTCCAGCGAATTGTTGCGCGGTAGTACACAAACAGAGGCTGCTGCAGAACACTGGAGCATTTGCAGCTCTATTTGATAATCATTTAGATTACCGTTGGCTTTATGAGAGACGATTTGTCCTGAACGAAATACTAAAGGCAAAGGCTTCTTTGTATTGACAAACGGAAGCAAGCAATAGAGTCAACTTGATTTGCTAACGCTCTATGAAAAAACAGAAACATACAAAAATTTCAATTTTATAGCGGTAGTAAGCCATGAAAATCAACTTTCCACATCGTGCATATGTATTTCTAAGCAATAATTGGCCGACTATGTATCTCGCAACTGTTTCAAGCAGACAGAGATCCGACTAGTCCTAGGATACCGTAAAACTTTGGGAATTGCTTACTTGTTGACAAATAGGGCTAGCACCCACGAGATGGATACTTGATTTGGGACAAAGATATAAGAGTCTATGGCGAATTCGGAATGAAAGAGTCTTCCGTGAACGGACATGGCATCCAATAGAACAGCCAATTCAGAGCTTCGTCGCAAACGAATTCGGTTCTACGATGCGATTTTGTCAATGTGCTCAGTTGCTAGTAAGTGATTAGTGTCAAATTAATCAGCTGATTCTGCTGCAACAAAATCGGAGTTCCCTTGAGTATTACAAAATACTTTGTTCAACGATTACCCACTTGCATTAAGGAGTTACGCTCCGTTAATGTCAACAAGTAGGTTGTTTTCTAGATTTTTATCTCGTGTACATGCCGATTACCTTCACCAACTGGCCCGTTGTGTTCGCCACCGCTTTGTTGAGGTTTTACCAACCTATACTAATCTTACCCTGCGGGAACAGGCCCTCGTGCTACCAACTCTTTCCACGACAACCGCTTCCCCGACATCTCACGAACTATATGACCCAGGAAGTTTATTGTGTTCCCCCCCCCCTCAGATTAGAGCGGGAAGCAAACTCATTGACGTAAGTGGCTAGGTGCTTAGCCGACAACCAGTGGTGTGTACCATGATGATATCTTCGGAATAACGCCCAGAACGATTCAAAGCCGTTCGTGTGCGCTTGCTTTTTCACCCATTCTCCTGCCGAATGCTTTACCGTGCTGCGTTCGTAGCCGTTATCTTCTAGTCCGTTGTAGGACTTGAACTCGTCTGTATAGACGTGAGTACGTTCTTTGACATTATCTTGAATGAAGCCTTGCAGTGTATCTTTGGTCGTATCAGAGACGGGTTTCGCAACTAAACGGCCTGTTTCACGTTCCTTGATACCTACAACCGCCATCTTGCCAACTGCTCCGCGGCCTTTATTCAGCTTCTTGTCTTCGTGTTTATGCTTTTCAACTCCGCCAAAGTAGGCTTCATCAACTTCTGCAGCTATCTCGAGCAATCTAGGATCATCTTGGTAAGCCTCACGAATAAACATAGCCATAAACCAAGCCGGCTTCTGAGATATACCTGTATAGTCCCGCAAACAGGTAAGCAAGATGTTGTACGTTAGGTTTCTGAACGGGCCAACCTTCCGACTGAACGGAATTCCTGCTTTCAACGTCGGTATTTTCGGATTCTGATCCGTTTGAGAGAATAGATATTCTTGGCCCACCTCCTATAATCTTCATCAATTCTTGAGAGCAACCTGATTTGTGGCTACGGTGGGATGCAATAAGTACATCAACTCCCTGTCTTATATCTCCTCTGAAACTAGGATCGTTTCTGATCAGCAAATCCCAGCCTACCTTTTCCATAGGGAATTACTTACTTGTTGACACATAATGATAGAAATTAGCTGTTGTTAAAGTGTCGGTGACGTGGTGAAATCTTTTACGAAAATGGAGTTGCAACGTGACCGCCAAAAAATCTTTCGGTAATACAAATCGCCCGTAAATTCCCGGACAACGAAATCGCGGAGAAGTGGTTTATCTAACAGCGCTGGAAGAACGGCGTGGAATGCACTCATTGCAATAGCAAGCGAGTAATTGAGCGTCGGAAGGCCAGCAAGCGAGCGTTTCGATGGAAGGATTGTCGCAAGAATTTCAGTTTTAAGACAGGCTCGTTAACGCACGATTCCAAGATTGGTTATCGTGAATGGGCTATCGCAATCTTCCTGACGGCGATTAATATCAAGGGAACATCTAGCACTAAGTTAGCTCACGATCTAGGTATATGCATAGTCCCGCAAACAGGTTATCAGGATGATATACTACCACTATGCAGCAATTCCATCTTTAGGAAACAGTTATAGGACACCAATTACACTACAACGCAGTCACGCCCCACACTTGGGGGTCTCTACCCATGATGCTGACTGGAACAAGTAATTTTATAGCCAGTAAAAATGAATCTCCAGACTTTTGGTTGCATAATCATATTATGTAAAGATACTTTGTTGCGGGTGCATAAGAACCTATGACGGCATCCGTGTCTATTTCAACCCTAGTACGTTCGATCGCGCATTTTTCGAAAGTTCCGACAAACCCGGTTCGAAAGATTCATTCTCACGGGTTCGAGCAGAACGCATGGACTGGATTGCGAACGCATTGGCATACCCCAGTTTGCCCTGTTTGCAAGGTTGGGTTCGACGAAAGGGAGTGCATGATCCGTCCAGACGGGTCACTGTTGGTTTACAAGATTTTGTTATTGTAGTTGCGTTAAGAGACGGAAGAGATAGCAAGCTCAAAGCAAGTTTCATAACATGTTAAGTGGCCGATCAAAGCGCGCACTTGATCCGAAAATCCCCTAAATAAACAAGAGAGGCATACGACACCGCATCTAAAGAAAAAAGCGAGCGCTGATCTGCTACGCCGGCTCAGCGCCCGAAGCCTCGATAGATTCTACGCCGATAGGCAAAGAACTCAAGAGTTATATTAAGGCATTGTTATGTGAATAGTCAAGAACTTTCTTTGTTTTCGACAGAGTAAAAAGGTCGCAGAAGTGTATAGTCCCACAAACATATGATCATAATGATATACTACCATTATGCAGCAATTCCATCTTTAGGAAACAGTCATGGGACAGCAATTACACTACAACACTGTCACTAACCACACCTAGCTCAATCTGCTCCCCCAAACTATTTCCAAGTCCCATTTATGACTGACTCCAATATTGAGTAACCGGGCATATGGCGTTGATATGATAGATTTTTGTTCCGTCAGGGAGATCGACATGAACTGTGTCCACTTGAATAATCTCTCCTGGTATCGTCGGCTTTAACCCTTTCGGTAATCGGATGGCATGCGGACGGGAAGACTTTTTCTTTCGTCGTTTTCGGCTCCCGGAAATAAAATGATCATAGGCTTCGACTATGCCTTTTGCGATCAGATCAGTAAGGATGCGCCCGACTGTCGCAATGCTGGTATCAAAGCCTTCTTCTTGCAATCTTCTGGCGATCTTCTCCTTTCCCCAAGTTTTCTGCTCTAGACGGAGTTGTGTCACAGCTTCGACGAGTTCAGGAGTTCGTTTCGACTCGCGCAGTGTCTTCGGGCGCGTCGAATGAACTGTTGGGTCTTTCTGCCAGCGATACAGATTGGCAACAGGCTCCCCTACTACTTCTGCTGCCTCTTTCGCGCCCATGTCTTTATCGTTCCTCAAGGTTAACCAGAGATTAACCTTACGAATCCGTTCCAGCTCCATCTGCTTGGCTGGAGTCATGCCCTTTTCCGCTAACTTCGCCCGCGTTGACGCTGAGGCTTGAAAAATTAGTGGTCTCATGTAAATTAGTCGCATGGGAAGATACCCTTTGTTAGGTGGTTAATGTTTACCTACATATAGGTGTTTAGTCCCGCAAACAGGTTGTCAGGATTTTTGATGAATCTTTCTGGTTCCTCTTTCCAACATTTGTTAATAAAGTCGAAGATAGTTAAACCTTTGTGAGCCTTTAACCTTTTAGCAAAATTATAGGCATCGATAAAGCACTGGATGTGTTCTTTCAGTTTGTCATGTGTCTCATAGTGATACTTTTTTACAGTAGCTTCTTTAATGGTTCTATTCATTCGTTCCACTTGTCCGTTCGTCCAGGGATGATAGGGAAGTGTCAACTTATGTTTGATATTATTCTCTGAGCAAACAGCGTCAAATGCGTTGCATTTGACATCCTTATTGATTTTATGATCGGGTGATTCGTTTTCTTGCACCGAGACCTTAGGGTTTCTCGAATTAGTGAACTGACTGCCATTGTCAGTCAAGATCGTATGGATAGTGTAAGGCACTTTTTCAACCAACGTTTCGATAAACTGAACTGCGACTTTTCGCGTCGATTTGTCGTGCAGTTCAACGTAGGCGTATTTCGATGTGCGGTCGATGGCTACGAACATATAGAGCCGACCTTCTTCGGTGTTGACTTGGGCTATGTCGACGTGGAAGTAACCGATCGGATACTCTTTGAACTTCTTCGTCTCGCGAGTTTTGTTTTCTTCTTTTGGAAGTGTTGATATCCCGTGATTCTGAAATACACGATGGAGATTCGATCGCTTTAAATGGGGAATTGATTCTTGCAGAGAATACAAACAGTCATCCAACGACAACTGTGTTGTCGTCCGGAAATAAACACAGGCGGCTTCCTCTGCTTTACTCAAACTCTTTGGCCGAGGCTCTTGAGGGCCAGAACGGCGATCTTCAACAGAACCCCGCCTACGCCATTTCTGAACTGTTGGCAAGCCTAATCCGTAGCGCCTTGATAATGCGCGATCTGAGACCGATGAGGGCGCTTCTTGGATCTCTTTTCTAATCGCATGGGTAGTGACTGCGTTGGGGTGTAATATCTGTCCCATAACTGTTTCCTAAAGATAGAATTGCTGTATAATGGAAGTATATCATCCTGACAACCTGTTTGCGGGACTAAACATATAGGGCAATCTTCCCTTTTTTCAAAAAGACCTAGATTCCATATGTCTTCGAGCCGATACAGTGTCAATGGTTGTTTGCCCGCTAGGATCGGTGCAAATTTTTTGGCACTACCTATGCAAGGTTCAAGGGCCTCCAATGTAATGTCGCGATCGTTCACGTGGTACTCAATCACCTTTATCGGGTCTGGCTTAAATTTAGGAAAATGGGATGGCTCGTAAGAATCTAATATCGTTATCAAAATTTTGAGTTCATCCGAAAGATTCTGGGGCATCTTTTCCTCATCCATCTTCATCAAACAAGCAACGCGGCTCACAACGTGCTCGTAATCCTCATCGGTTCTAATTGGTTTAATTGTGGGCATAAACAACCTCCAGAGCGTTTATTTTAGGAGATTAGGCTTGTGATCCTCTAACCAAACTATCAGAATTGCCCCGAGACGGTAACTTACATCTGCTTTTGGACGGATTTTACTGTCTGAAAAGTTAAAAGCTATTCTAGGATTATTCAGTATACTTGCGTATCCTACGAAACTCGTCCATTGCGCGGTATTATCCGAAGTATTTGGATTGGTAACGGGCTTCTATACACCTCGGGCATTAGTTTAGCCAAAATTCAAGATTTCAACTGAACCTCACGTAACAGCAGAAAAGTTACAAGAGAAGCACAAACCCCTAGCATGAACAACGCGTCAGCCTCATCAACATTCGCTTTCTCCTCAGAAACTAATGAGTGTCGGATACCCTTTTCAGCATTGGTATAAGCATACAGTTTCTGAATTGCAACTCTGAGTTGAGCATTCCATGAATGTCGCTTACTCAGTGTTTTTAGGGCATCCCCAAGAGTTGATGACTTGGGTACAAGTTTCTTAGCCACTGCTTCAACAGCTTCAATGCTCTCACGAACACTGTCACTATAATTCCCATCCTTTATTAGTTTTCCCGCATTGATAAGATGAACTCGTCCCCCTTTAGCCTCGTGAATGCTTGTTTGGTCTAGAGCTCCCAGATAAGTATTCGCCAATTCTTCATTACCTACTGCAACGATTGTTTTTAGGTCGACCATGCGATAAGCTGAACGCGATTCGACGAAGGATCTTGATAATTCTCTTTTTAGTTGGTCACTGCAATTATCTTGATTACACAAAAATTCAATGAGATCAAATATGCCGAAGAATTTATTATTCCTCAAAATAAAATTACTCAGTTTCTCGTTGAATCGCACGGGATAATTCCGAAAATCTCCAAACTGCCATTCAAAAAATCTGACATGCAGTTCCTTCGCAACCCGCTCCCACTCCTCTGAAAATTCTGAGCGATGGTTCGTATTTCGAGTAATTTCCTCTGTTATATGATAATCAACCAACCTCCGTTGCTGATCGGAAACTTCTTCGAGCCTTAGCTGCGGCGGAACCGGTCTGTATCCGTTCCTTTGAGAGAACGGAAGTTTCCGAGCTTCGTCTTCTACTGTTTCCATAAGTATTTCTCTTGTACTAGATTGTTAAGATTATGTTGAAGTATCAGGAAAAAGGAACCCTTTAACCCGAATCCATATTTCTATGGCACCAAGGAAGGAACTCCTCCTAGAAGCAATGTATTCCATGGAGGTTCACTCGGCAAATTTACTTCTATCTCAGCTACATTAGGATGCCTCTTACCAAATTGAGGAGTAAGAGTTTCCGCTAAGAATTTTTCGACTCCCTCAGAATACTTGGGACTAACAATTGCGTAAGTTGCGTCAAATCGGCTCGAATACGGGTTGATACTGTCCGGGCTTACATACGCCTAGTTAGTACCATGGTACAACAGTCGCTCTGCAATTCTACCGCTTCCAACATACACAACGGATGCCCCAAGCATAGAAACATTCCAAATCACATAGACCCCGAAGGCCTTTCCGTCATCGCAGTGAAGCGAAAACGCATCGTTCCAATCTAAATGTAATCTAGACATGATTGATCTCCAAACAGGATGTCCAAAAAAATCGGCGATAAATCGACACTTCCCAAGGTTTGTATATTCTCTTATTGATTCCAATAGTCAGATTCAGGAGGAATGTTCCGTGGCGTATTTAGAACAACACAAATCGTCAATTCTATGGTACATGTATCATGTCATGCGACAAATTTCAATTGGACTCTTCTCGAATGTCAAAAATTTCAAACCATATCCGCCACAATGTTATTCCTCGAGGAATGACACAACAAACCGTGGCTGATCGTCTCGGCGTTCAACGTCAATCTATCTCTCGCTTGCTGAATGGCAAAGTAAGACTAAGCGAGTCTATGGCCTACAAGCTTCAGCACGAGTTCGGAGTCGAAGCAGAGAAGTTACTACAAATTCAACGGAAGGAAGCTAAAGTGCAGTACGACCCAACGAATCACTCTTTCACCAAAAACTTTTATCGTATTTCCGCCAACGACATTGAGAATTACTTTGGAGCCGAAAAAGTAGGGCAAGAGATCCTACCGATTCTTATAAGAAAATTGGTGAGGCAGGAAAACAAACACTTGATCGAATTCGACTTCCCGGGGGGTAACAATTCCCAGCGTCATGGGAACGATGGGTTCACACACGCAAGAGAAGGAACCAAATTTGTTCCTGAAGGTCGTACTATCTGGGAGTTCGGAACCAGTAAAAACGCCAACAAAAAAGCAGAATCTGACTTTACTTCCCGAACGAAGGACAAATCTAAGGACTCCCGAGAAGGAAGATCGAAGCAGACCTTCGTGTTTGTGACCCCTATGAACTGGCCAAGTTGCAAAAGTTGGGTCAACCTAAAGAATGATGAAAAAGAGTTTAAAGAAGTTCGTTGTTACGACGCAAGTTCGTTGGAACAATGGTTAGAAGGTCACCCACTTATTCAGCTCTGGTTTGCCGAATTACGCGGCGTTGACACTTTAGGTCTAACAACGTTAGGGCAAGCCTGGAAGCATTGGTCTTTAGTTTGTTCCCCCGTCCTCTCCCCAATTCTATACGGAAACTCCATTGAGAAGGTAGCGAAGTCACTTTTACTTTGGTCGAAAAGCCCGTCTGATCATACGTTTAACGTCCAAGGAACTTCTAGAGAAGAAGTAAAGGCATTCTTTGGCGCGGCCAGAGTCTTAGCTGATTCGCTAATACCAGACAAGAATAAAGAAACGACCTATACAGATAATGTTGGCAGTCGTCTCACACTCACAGAGATTTCAGAACTTATCGCTCTCCTAGACCGATGTGTAATAGTTGATGACAAGGCAGACGCTGGAAGATTAGCACTTACCGATCCAGCCGTTGTTCCAATCTCCGTCACAAGACAAGCAACAGAAAACTGCTTGGCGGCGTTTCAAGACAGAAAAGTCATAATCGGATTCGACAGTGACATCTCTCAAGACTTTGAACCTCACTTTCGAATCGACAAAACTAGTTTTGACAAGTTCCACACGGCGATGGACGATATGGGGATAAGTGATCCTACAGCTGACCGAATTTCACATGCTACTAAAAAATCTCCCTTCTTGATCCGAAGACACCTCGCAGGTACCCCAGACCTAAAGAAACCAAAATGGTGCGAACGTCTCGGCGAAAACATTAACAAACTAGTGCCAATTTTTTTGACTGGACAACTTGATATTCAAAATGAATATGATCTTTGGGTTCTTAACGAACTAAGCGCGGAGTGTTGTGACTGTAGCGGAAAGCACCTTCTAAGATTCTGGCGAGGTTTGATACGAGAGGAAGATTCACCAGTATACCAAAATGGAAAAATAATCGGTATTCGGGCTCCGCTGGAATGTCTATCATTCGTTTGTCGCTACTTTGACGACGATATCCTAGACCTTTTCTTCACGCTCTGTTGGCATACTTTTTCATCTTCTGAAGCAATTTCGAGTGAGATGGATAACTCCGCTCAATTGAGGTTTGAACCTAGTAGTCATAGACCATCAAATAATCTCAGACGAGGTCTAATGGATACGATCACTCTTCTATCCGTACACGGAGAAGTGCATATCGACAGCTATGTAAGACCGACAGTGAGTCAAACTATAGATAAACTTATGAATGATCTTTTATCAAACTCATCTGTCCAAGACTTGTTTGAGTTGACGGAATACTTACCTCAAATCGCCGAGGCTTCTCCTGCTGAATTTCTTTTTAAGGTAGAGAACGAAGTCGAATCGGTTCAATCCTATTTGTATAGTTCTAAACCTAATTCTGACGAACGATACTTTCTATTAGGATTGCTAGAACGAATTATAAAATGCCTAGAAATAGTTGCTTGGGATAAGAATTTTGTTGAACGTGCTTGCATGTTATTCGCTAAATTTTCAATGATTGCTCAACCAGAATCAGATGCCGAACACACTTCTAGTTATTTAGAAGCGAACTCGATCTCACCGGAACAAAGTCTTGGACGGATTATGAGGCAGTTTCGTCCCTGTACTTCAGCAAACGAGAAGAAAAGAGTCGAAATTTTACGCAGGTTATATTCCGAAGTTCCCGATATCGGATTCAGTCTATCTGTAAGAGAGGCTAACAGAAAAGCATATTTTCAGCATGAGAATACAAAACCAGACTATCGAGATTGGGCAAGTACCTCCCACTCCTCATCAAAATGTAAAGGTGAACGACTTTTCCTGAAAACTTGTTACGAGATTCTATTAGAACACCCTTATACCAATTTTACTGAGAAGAAAGAGCTGATCCAAATAGTCAAATGGTTCCCAAAGAGATACGAAACTGCTCTACTTTCCATTATAAGTGGTTGGCTTCATTCTGCCAGTTCATTTGAACGTGTCGAAATCTATGATCAAGTCAGAAGGCTTGAACTAAACCGCAAAGAAATTTCCCAAACAACAAACACCTATAATACTTCAAACAGTTCCTACGTAGACCTAAAAAAGCTTAGAAAGTTGATCAAAACGCAAAGCGTAATTGAGAAAAATGCTTGGCTGTTTAAACACGGAAACGTCGAAAGACCGTACGACGATTTTAAAAAAAACAACGGGAGGCCCGACTTTGAGGCAATGCGAAACGATACTGAGAAGCTCCAATTAGAGGCTATGCGAGAAATTTGGTCCAAACATGGAGAAGAGGGATTTATCGATCTTCTGGAACATTGTAGAACGGGCCAAGTTCCAAGTACCGCGCTAATGAAGCTGGAACTAACCAAGAACGAAATCGTAGGTGTAGTTCTCGCCATCATTAACAAACTAGGCGAGTTTCGCGAGAAAAACGCCTACTCAATGATTCTGCAATTCGCGCTATCAGACATACTCGCAATGGTCGACAGTATAAACGAAATTCTGCCAACCGTACTTGATAAGTTAGAACAAATGAAATCCGACGCAAAGATCGAAATGCTACTTAAGAATCTACCTGTAAACAATAAAGTTCTCCAAGTTCTGCAAACCAAAACGGAGAACCAACAATACGAAACCTTCTATTGGAAGAACGTTGATGTTAACTTTGTAGAAGATAACATTGAACATTGCCTCGAGAAACTTTTCAACAGCAAACGTTACGAAGATACAGTAACAGTACTAGGCAAGAACATATCTAAGGTTAAAGGAAGTACAATAGCATCGTACTTGAGAAGTTGTTCCGAATCTATAGGAACACCCTTTCGGCAGTCTGATAGATTCCAAAACACCCTGTACAATTGTATGGTAAAACTATCGAAGTCCGAAGTAAGCAATAAAGAAATTGCCGATATTGAGTTTCTCTATGCTGACGTATTGCTTTTGGGAGGCACCTCATATAGTATTCCAACTGTGATAAAGTTCTCCCGGGAGGATCCAAACTTCTTCTTCAGTCTAGTCGCAGGTTGTACATGTCGCAAAGACAGAGTGCAAGATCGAAAAAAGTTTCGATTTTGGGATAAGTTTGGTAGTCAGACCAAAGTTTGCAAGCAATGCTATGCTATACTTACTCCTATCAACTACGTGTTTAGCGCGGAACAATCGATGATACCGCTTGATACTGACGAAGCTATTGCTTGGGCAGAAAAGGTCGTATATCTAGCAGAAAGACACGATAGAATGGAGATCACGTTTTGCCACATTGGCGTGATACTTGGGAAAAGAACGAGTGATCTAGGTGAAATGTTTCCAGACGAGTTAACCAGAAGATTATTCGAAAAGTTCCAAAGTGAAGATCTAACGGATGGTTGGAAAGTTGGATTTGACAATAATGGTAAAGGGGAAACAACCAAAACGTATAGTGTAAGCGGAAAAAACAGCTCCTCTTTATCAAATTTGTACAAAGCAAAGGCCGAAGAATGGGCTGAAGAATCCGAATTTTCCTCTAATCTTATGCGAAAAATGGCAGAATGCTATGAAACCAAAGAAAAAGAGTATCTTGCACGGCAATTGAGTAACTAGAAGTGAAAGGAAGACTAGGAGGCAAGTTCCAAACTCAAATCTCAAATAAATTTACCTTTTTATTGCCCGAACGCTCTTGAATGGGCGGATTTAATGCAAATCGAAGCGTCGCAAACCTACCACAGATTCGGAAGTTGATTTTTGGAGCATTTCCTGGCCAATCGATTAGAGCAAAAACCTAACAAGTTGACCCCATTTCAGAAATTATCTATGGTATTTTCATAAATATCCGTGCAAAAACATAGGTTCAACTTGATCGGCAACTGCTCTAGTGTCTCACCACAAAAGCAGTCGACTGGGTTCCTAGAGAATCCTGAGAACACCGGGCGCGGATTACCTATAGGTCGAGACGATTCGGCGTTTGTATACAATCTCTGGGAGAACGACCTCCCAAGAATCCCTTATTTTACCGGATTGGTATTTTTCTTCCGACTTAAACCGAGTCCAAATCGCACCGATTTCAGCTTTTTCTATCTCAAATCCGACCGGAATTTTGAAGTTTTTCTTCGCCATTATACCTAGTATCCTTCCTCGTTTATCCATAACCTCCCAAACGTTAATCGCTTTCTGGACTATCCTCACTCTATCCCCCACCTTTGCCTCTCTTATCGCGGTTACAGATTTATCTCTTTTGTCAAGTGTTCCTGCATAGCCTATATTGACCAAATTCAATTTGGGGCCCTGATATTTCCTCTGCAAGCTAATATAGTCAACTTTATCCGGTATAATCTTCTTTTTAATTACGTTTTTCGGCAAGTTCGTTAAGAATGGATGTCTGTACCTTGTGATCATTGTTAAACTGCGACAAGCCCTTGTCATAGCAACATAATAAAGTCGCCGCGGCGAATCCTTATCCTCTTTACCGGATAATTTTCCTGTCCATTTTCCATCAAGAATTACAACATGATCAAATTCCAGACCCTTTGCTCTGTGAGCAACGAGAAACAACAATCCCTGTTGAGCTTCTCTCGCCTCTTCTGACCATTCGGCCAACCACCCTTTTGTTTCCTCCAAAGTCATGGTTTTACTTCCTATCTCATCTCTAAGTATTTCAGTTCCTTGTCTCAACAAATCAATCCACTTGTTCCTCCCCAGTGAATTCTCTACTTTGTTGAGACAATTAAGAAGATCAGATACGGCGAATTCTGTCTTTTGAGAACGCTGAATCTCGGTCAAAAAGGCTTGTGTTTCTCGTAACCGCCAAATGTTCAGAGGTTTGTCTGTTGCCAAAGTAACAGGGATATTATGATGTTCAGCGTAAGCACGAGCATACTCTAAATCTTCCTTTCTTCGCGCAATAATTGCTACCTTGCTCCAGCTCCAATCCTTTTCAAACTTGGAAAGGCGAATAAGCTCTTTTACTGCGACTACAGATTGTTCCATCCGACCCAATTGGCATTGGATCACTTGAACTCTTCCACGGGCAACTGAGTCTTCAAACTCTAACTCGCCGCCATGCGGATCTTTGTCTCGATCTTGGTTTATAACTATGTCATGTCCACTCTTCAACCTATCATGCGCCAAGGAAATAACAGCATTTGATGCATTAATTATGTTTGCCGTTGAACGGTAGTTCTCTAGTAGATATCTGGGTTTGGTCTTATAATCTTGTTCAAACTGTCGTATGTGTTTAACGTTTGCACCGTTATATGCGTAGATATTCTGATCGTCATCGCCGACCACGAACAGACTCAGTTTCAGTTCTTTGTCGTTTAGGGAACGTCCTGCTATAGCGGATATCAACTCGTACTTTTCCAAATCTATATCTTGATACTCATCCACGAACATCCATCGGTAACCGGGAATCAATGTGTCACGCCGAGCTTCGGCTTCGTCTTTATCTAGACCACTTCCTTCAATAAGGTTGACTGCTTCTGCGATCACTTTACTAAAGTCTGGCTTCTCCGTCGCCAATTTCTCAAAACTTAAACCAAGCAATTTCATTGCGAGCGCATGAAACGTTTGAACAGTAACACCTACCGCATCATCTAGGATCAATTCTCGTAAACGCTTTTTGATCTCTGTGGCTGCATGACGATTATATACCAACACTAAAATGCTATTCGGGTCTTCACCCTTAACCCTAACGAGATAAGCTATTCGATGAACTAGCACTCGGGTTTTCCCCGAACCCGGTCCAGCTAAAACCAGTACATTGGTCTGAACCCGGTCATCCGTTACTATCTCCTGTTGAGTAGGGTTTTTTAGTTCTTTGACGATTTGATCGTATGAATCCGGGGTTGTTTGAATTGACCAATCACTCTTTTTACCAGGTAACCAAGTATCGACAAATTTGTTTCGATCGAACACAAAGTAGTCTTGCGCCAATTTGCCTGCTAACTCTGTCGGTTCCAACCCGCATTCTGCATATCTTGACATTATATGAATTTGTAAGGTCTGCTCTTTGTAGTACTCGGCTAATGGCCTAAAATGTTCTTCGGTAAAATTCAAATCCTTCCCTGGCCTTACTTTAATCGTTATTGCCGGTCGAAAAATGGTCAATCCTCGCGTGATCGTAAGAATCTGTTGTTCGTGCATCCACAGCAAAGACCTCTCCATGAATTTCACCAGACTATTAACCCTGTCTTGATACAATAATTTCAGATGATCAAGCAAATCTCCCAACGTTACTTCAATCTCTATATCCTTTCCTCTTTTTCCTCTCTCTACCTTCCTTAACAAGGAAGATAACAGAACCTCTGCGCCTTCTTGGCGTAACTTCGCCGTTCTCTGTAGTAAATCCCAACTCCGCTGGAGTTTTATAAATATGGTGTTTCTATCAAGGAACTTTTTCCTGATACTTCCTTTTTTTCCTTCGTCATCATATCCATCCCAAGCTAAACTTTGCACCAACCTTTTTATTTTATCAGGACGCACATTTTTGTGGCCCTTGTCTCGCAGACCTTGAGAAAATTCTTGAAGCTGGAGGTATTGCCAGGTAAAACAATCGGCATCTGGCGCTTTCTCTCTCATTAATCCGATCATTCCAATCTCTAATTCCTTGATTTCTTTCATCCTTTCGTCCGATTGGTTACTAACTCCCTTTGATACCAATATTGTCACTGGTAAGTCATTCTTTAGTATGCCCACCATTTCTAAGTCGCAAAGCGCCTGATTCAAGCGCCCTCTAGACAGACCACTCACTCTCATGAGTTCGTCTGTCGATGTTCCCTCTTTGTCATTCGACTCCAGAAGATGACCAGTGATCGTTAACAGAGTTTTTTGCCAACTCTTGGTGACGCTGTACTTCTCTTCCTCGAACTTAGATTCTGCTTCAGTAATGGTCTCTATCTTTAAGGACTCAGGGTAAACATCGACTCGATTCTCGTCTCGAGTTAGCAGCTTGGCTTCCTCCAACCACGAAACAGCCGTTTTTACCCTTGTATCGTCTGTTGCGCTATCTCGAGCGAATTCCTTATCAATTTCCTCTCGAACAATTTCTTCTGGAGTAGCAACAACCTTTCCGTCGACAGTTTTTTGCTTTTTCTCGAGCCGGCGAATTGACTTCAATATTGCTCCTATCTCCCTTTGACTCAACCTAGATCGTGCAACTAGATTAAACTGGGTCTCTATGTCATTTTTGTCATACAATAGAACACAGTTTGCCGATTCTCCGTCGCGTCCAGCTCGGCCAGCCTCTTGAAGATAATTTTCTAACGACCCTGGGATGGTAGCATGGACTACTAATCGCACATTCGGTTTATCTATCCCCATACCAAATGCATTAGTAGCAACCACTACACTTACCTCACCTTCGCGAAAACCAGTTTGAACTTCGTTCTTGTTCTCACGTGGGACTTTAGAATGAAAGAAGGCTGCGGCCAACCCCGTACTCGATAAGTAACCGGCAATAGTTTCGGTTTCGTTGATAGTTGCGCAATAGACTATTGCTCCCGAATTCTCGTCCGTCGAAATCTCTTTATTTATCAATTCTCTTATTTGTGTTGGCTTAGTTTTTTCCATTGTCTTCTGCACTTTGAACTGCAGATTTGTGCGAACCATTCCCCCGTTAAATTCGAATATTTCTATCCCTAACCGATCACGAAAGTGATTCTGTATGTCGAGTCTAACGTCCGGCTTTGCCGTTGCTGTAAGGCATAAGATCTGTCCGGAAAAATCATCACGCGACGAATCTTTTATGAACCGGCTGACATAGCGGTAATCTGGACGAAAGTCATGTCCCCATTTAGATATACAATGAGCTTCGTCGAAAACCCATAAATCTATTTCTCTGTACTTTAACACTGACTGAATAGAACTACTTCTAAGCTGCTCGGGTGAGATATAGAGCATTGAGGCTTCGCCAATACGAATTCTATCCAACACCAACGACCTATCCAAAGGCGACGGCCCACCGCTGACCGTGACTGCTGAATCTATGCCCTTCTCTTTCAATCCTTCGATCTGATCCGTCATCAGTGCTACAAGAGGTGAAATAACGACGGTTAAGGCTCCAGTAGCACGATACTTCAAAAGAGCGGGAATTTGAAAGCATATAGACTTACCGGTACCTGTTGGTAGAATTCCTAAAAGGCTTTTGCCATTCACCACTTCGTTTACAATTCGTCCTTGAAGCGAGTTCCCTGCAACGTCTTTGGGTTCGGCTTTATAGCTGTCATGTCCGAACCACTGTTTTAGTGCAACTCTGGGTTCGAGGTAATTTGAGCACCACCCACAGCTAGGAAATTCACATCTCGTTGCCCGAATGTCACGCATCATTTTTTTGCTTTTTTGAAAAGATTTAGCTACCCAAGGCGGCAAAATACTTTCACCTTCAGTATAAGGAACGCGGCTCAGAACGTAAGCCAATGGCCATGAGTTAGTTGGGTTTTCTATCTCTGCTATCAGCTCTTCACAGTGAAGTATGCAAGCTCGTTCACGAAGGATTTTCCATGCTGCTTCTCTTGCATTTTCTATCCCCGGAGTTTTGGCGTTGCGCAAGTAGGTGAATAGCCCATCGAATCCCTCCGAGTTTTGGGAGCACGTCGCTAGGAAGTGGTAAGCCTCAAGCTGTTCAGGACTCGAGCCGCAAAACGCCTCTAACTCGTTCTCTAATTTTAGTAGAGCTAGTTTGGCATCTTCCACTGGATTTTGTTTACGTCCACCTTTCAATCGTCCGTCAAGGTAGGGCTTTTTTAGGCGATGAGACTTGTCTTCGGGGTAGGCTAGTGGACTGAGCCATAGGGTATCTATAGCTCGCCTTAAATATTTTGTGGCACTAGGTCGTTCTGCAATTAAGTGTTCTAAGTCGTATTGTATAATATTGTGACCAACTAGAAAATCTGTTGGCTCTATCATCTGTTCTAGTCTTCGCAAAAATTCATCGACATCTCTCGTTCTAAAATTTACGTGATTCGGGGGCTTTCCTCGAATCACTGCCAGATCGAACATCTTTGATTTAGAAGGATCGACCTCAATGTCGATAGCGACGCAACCGTTTATGAAACTATCGTGATTAGCTGCCATAAAGGTAAGTTTTATAAAGAGGAGCTATTGATTCTGTGAAAGTTATACAATGTAAACCATCCAAATGATTCGTTTTACTTCATATTCCGCAATTCTCAAGCATCCGCCTAATATGAAACTCTGATAAACCATCAATCACTAGCGACTTAATAAAATATAACAAGATTATTGTCAGTCTAAGTTAAGTGTTCATCCCTCGTATTCGCCTCGTCAGGAAAGAGAATCAATGAATAGGAACGGCCGAAATCATGGATAAGGAAGTCTAGTATCAATGTTATCCAACAAAACGTAATATCCGCGAACCGCATTCTCAAACTCTTCCCAAGTTCCGATGTCTGTATCTTTATAAGCGTGAATAGCGTTACGACGCTTCTGCACCAAATCTACTAACTCTAAATCATGACCTTCAATAATCTCATTTTTCTTACAGAAAATTTTAAGCTGTTGAAAACTCAGGACATCCGGGGATTTAGGAGTCCCTCTTTTTGTTAAAGTTCCGGAATCTTTAGCCGCTTTGAGATCGGAAATATAGGCCTTCAGATACATCGAAAGCAGAAGTTTTAGAGACCCTTCAATCAAGCTCCCTAAATTTGTCCACGCTAGTATCAGAAATCCATCAGTTTTTGTTGAAGGATCATCAGTAGCCCATAAATATAAGCATCGGGACAGCTCCGTATGCCAATCTAATCGAACAGTTCCAAGTAATTCTGCCGCTTTAGCCGGCGCCCAACCATCGCATTTTCTCCAGAACTTTTGAATGTCTTGATTTACAGCGAATATCTCCTCCAACACCACGTCAAGAGGAACATCGAAAACAAGATCCGGGGGTAAATCGTCACTGTATTGTCGCATAACGTGCCTCTAAATAAGAAAGTAGATGAAGGACCGAACCGTAACTCGTGGGTGCGAGCGTTTAAGTTTGTATGTTTAATCTTGAAAACTGTGCCTTGATTCACGACATGGTTTCCTCAAAGATTTTTTCAAGATCTAACTTCCGAAAATTTTCTTGACTCTTCTCGCCAGAACAAGGGTGCTAGTTCAAGTACGAATAGATAATTTGATGCCTATTCGCTTCTTCCGCCGCGTTTGACAGAGTTCTTTTTAGAAAGAGGTAACGCACTACAACCTACAGTCTTCGCACACCTTATGAGTTTGAAATTGAGATACGACCAAACAACAAAGGGAAAATCTTCTTATGCTGGAATGGAGAGAAAATTGGCGATACATTGACTGACAGCATAGCAATTTCAGACGGGTATCAGTATCACGATGTGTTTCGCTTCTCTTATGCTGCAATTCTTCACTGGTCTCCAGTTATGCGGTCTCTGATAAAACACAAGCGAAAAAGTGATCACAAATTTGACGAAACGCAAGACGGAGGACGGGCAAGAGTGGTCGAAGAGGGTTTAGCTGCGTGGATATTCTCAATTGCCAAGGAAAGCAATTTTTTCGACGGTCATGATAAGCTAACCTTTGATATGCTAAAGACTGTAAAGGAGTTCGCAACAGGTTTCGAGGTTGAACAATGTCCGTTATACCAATGGGAACAGGCGATTCTGCGAGGGTATGAGGTATTCCGTCAGGTTAAGGCCAACAGAGGAGGTATCGTTATAGGAAATCGAGATTCACGAACTATCGACTACGAACCATTCAGTTAACCTCTGGGTTGTATTCGGCTATGTTCGTATAGGAGGCTCTACTTTACCTCCGTTACGTGGACAAAACACTTGAAGTGTTTGACTTTCTCGCGAGATATTGTTTCCACAATCTCTTTCAAACAGTTATAATGGTCTCCTGCCACTGTTAGTCTCCTAGTAAGGGTTTAGGCGATTTTTATTGAGGCTTGACGGCGAGAAGCGTTTTCCCCAATTTGAATTTCCAGACTTAATCCTAAAGTACCTTTGAACGGACTGGGACCAGGTTTCCATAATTAGTGAACCAATTCACGTCTTTTGATAGCTTTGGCTTCTCTGTCTATAACAAATATTTTCTCCTCGGCTTGTCATTCCTTCACATGTTCGAATATCTTTATAGACTTGAGCATTTTCTTAAACATCTGTATTGCGCGCTCCCTCACTGCGATGGACTTGATCTAACTGCTGCTGCAAGCCTTTCTGCCTCTTCTGGCGAAATTCCTAAAGCTTTTAGGATCGGATTATCGGACTGATCCTCGCTCCAAGAATGACGTGGGCCAGTCGTTATACCGCCATCAACCAAGAATTCACCTCCGGTTATAAAACTAGCCTCATCGGAGGCCAAAAAGCTGGCCATCTGAGCAATGTCCTGAGGTTGCCCAGCCCGTCCAATAGGTTGTATACCGGCACCATTTTGAGATAACATCTCAGCCATTTGATCAGCTTGCTGGCGATCCATTCCTATCGAGGCCCCAAAAATTGACGTGGCGATAAAACCCGGTAGGATCGCATTCACTCGAATTTTGTACTTCGCTAGCTCCGCTGCTGCTAGTTTAGAAAAGTGTGCAACACCTCGCTTGGCGACAGAATATGTGATTGGCGCGTACCCGGCACACACAGCGCTAACCGACGACGTATTGATAATTGCACCGCCTTTTTCCTTCATATGAGGAATAGCATAATGCGTCCCAGCAAACACAGCATTAAGAAGAAGGTTCATTGTATCTTGCCACCCTTTTGGATCATACTCTTCAATTCCTCCCGGCAATCCACCATGTCCTGCGTTATTCCAAAGAATGTCTAGACTTCCGTAAGTCTCAACAGCACTTCCAATAAGTGCTTTAAGAGAGTCTAACTCCGTGACATCACAATTCACATACGTAACGCGATCGTTCCCGAATCTTGCTTCTAAAGCTTTGCCTTTTTCGGTTTGAAGATCAGCAGCCACCACTTTCGCGCCTTTTTCGACAAAAGTTTCGACTCCGGCCAATCCAATACCACTGGCCGCGCCTGTGATTACGGCTACTTTGTTTGCTAAACTTGGCATTCCATAGTCCTTATTCACGAGAGGAAAATCGAATTCTCCACCTTCTTTACATCACATTAGACCGTTAGCAACGCGAGGAGAATAGATTAGACGCATTATACTTCATCCGTAGTATTTTGCACAAACTGTCGATTATTTATTTGTCTAGCTGTATAGTCCCGCAAACAGGTGATCAGGATGATATACTACCACTATGCAGCAATTCCATCTTTAGGAAACAGTTATAGGACAGCAATTACACTACAACGCTGTCACGACCCACACTTGGGAGTCTCTACCCATGATGCTGACTGGAACAAGTAATTTTATAGCCAGTAAAAGTGAATCTCCAGACTTTTGGTTGCATAATCATATTATGTAGAGATACTTTGTCGCGGGAGCATAAGAACCTATGACGGCATACGTGTCTACTTCAAAGCTAGTACGTTCGACCACGCATTTTTCGAAAGTTCCGACAAACGCGGTTCGAAAGATTCATTCTCTTGGGTTCAAGCAGAACGAATGGACTGGATTGCGACCGCATTGGCAAACCCCAGTTTGCCCTGTTTGCAAGGTTGGGTTCGACGGAAGGGAGTATACATTCCGACCAGACGGGTCACTGTTGGTTTACAAGATTTTGTTATTGTTGTTGCTTTAAGAGACGGAAGAGATAGCAAGCTCAAAGCAAATTTCATAACATGTTATGTGGCCGATCAAAGCGCGCACTTGATCCAAAAATCCCCTAAATGGACAGGAGAGGCATACGACATCGCATCTAAGGAAAAAAGCGAGCGCTGATTTGCTACGCTGGCTCAGCGCCCGAAGCCTCGATTGATTCTACGCCGATAGGCAAAGAACTCAATAGTTATATTAAGGCATTCTTGTGTTATTAGTCAAGAACTTTCTTTGATTTCGACAGAGTAAAAAGGTCGCAGATGAGAAAGTTGGTAACAAGAATCTAGAACAAATCAGTTGAACCAAGTTAATTTCGATTTGTATTGAGGACCTTTAGTTGATGCCTGACAGATAAGGTAACTTCAAGCTTAAACCTTGTCAACGCCTTATGGTAACCCAGTTCACCACCCCCTGATTGCACTTGGTAAAGCGTAATAAACTTTGGTCGTGTAGTACATCAATTATCGGAAATTCATATTCTACCGTTTCCAAAACTCTTGTTGTTCCTTCGACAAGGCGGTCGTCATCACCCCAGTTGCTTATATTGAAGTATACGACCACCAGTACAACTGACCTATCGTATCCTTTTTCGGATTACTTATGATGGCTGTTCTAAAACCACAAAACCCAGACGACAAATTATCGAGCATCTCTTGTTCAGTTGCGCCTTCTCTCCCCCCCTCTATACTTGTCTCCGCGCTTCCGTCCTATCTCCAAAATTTTGGTAATTTCAAAACTTAATCTCTTACCCTCAACCACAAACTTGCAATCGTTTTGATTCTGGTTTTGCGCGATAAGACGAACATTCTCGGCCTGTACAAGAAATCCATATTTTCCAGTAACGTAGGCTTCCACAAGTGTATAGTTCCGCAGACAGGTAATCAGGACGATATACTGCCATTAGAGCAATTTTACATCAAGCTGTCCAGTTTTCGCTGATCGGGAAATTAGAAAAAAGCAATGCACTAAGAGAAAAGGGTTAGAATTCGTTCATTAACTCTTTAGGAGATGAGCATGGCTGCCCCAATTAACGAGGAGCTTCGTTTGCAAATGGTTAAGGAAGTTTTATCCGGTGTTCCGCGACGCGTCGTAGCAAAGCGATACGGAGTATCAGAAAAAAGCCTCCAACGATATGTCAAACAGTACAAGGAAACAAAAAGTGTTGCTCCCAAAGCGATGGGCGGAGACCGTCGTTCACATAAGATAGAAAGCTACTACAACGCCATTATAGCGATCTTGGAAGAAAAGAGGGACAGAACATTGAAGGAGATAGCGACAATTCTGATCCTCACATTTGGTGAGAAAGCGAGGTTCGGAATCTCTACGTTATGGCAATTCTTTTACCGACATAACTACACACGGAAGAAAAAAACAGGACACGCTGCGGAACAAAGAAGTCCTGCGATAGACCAACAAAGAGGGAATTTCATCAGGAAGTGTAGCGAATCACTTCGTCGCATCTATATAGATGAAACAGGGGTTTCGACCAAAATGACACGGTCACATGGTCGCAGTAAGCGAGGCGAGAGACTCGATATGGCATTTCCACACGGTCATCGATTAAACTTAACGTGCGTCGCGGCTATAACGGACGAGAAAATATTATCAAGTTGGACTTTCAAAGGAGCAATGAACACTGACCTGTTCGTGAAATGGATTGTTGATGATCTCTCGAAGAAACTGAAGCCCGGAGACGTACTGGTAATGGATAACTTGTCCGTGCATAAAACGAAACGTGTTCGGGAGGCTCTTGAAAAAATCGGGGTAAGAATACTATTTCTACCGCCATACAGTCCAGATTTCAATCCAATCGAGAAAGCTTTTGCAAAACTCAAAGCGCTATTACGAGCCGCTGAAAAACGGACGGTGCCGGATTTAATTGACGAGATTACAAAAATTTTTGACAGTATATCTTCTGAAGAATGTAAGGCTTACTTTCGATGTTGCATAAACCAAATGAAAAAAGTTCGTCGAGAATATCTTGCTAAATTGAAAAAGGAAAAAGCGGACAGCTTGATGTGAAAGCGCTCTATACAGCAATTCTATCTTTAGGAAACAGGTTATGGGACAGGTATTACACCCCAACGCAGTAACTACCGATGCGATCAGAAAAGGGATACAGTCGGCTCCGGAAGAGGTGACAGATTACGATTTATCATAGCGATTGAACATTGCGATTGAACATGCACGTAGATACGATCCGTAAGTGGCGATAAAGAGACTGCATTGCGGATGTTTCATCAGGGCCGAAGACTTCTCGGTCAACGAGTTTGAGGGAAGTCTAAGTACTCGCTTGTTTTGTATTTTGAGTTTTCACTCTATTGCCATTAGACGACTGTTTATTTGCTCGGTAAGAATCAATACCTCATCTCAAGCGATCGAATCTCCACTGTACGTTTCAGCGCCGCGGCATCTCTCGCCTTCCCGAAGAAGATATCCACAGGGAACCATTCTTAGAAAGCCTTATTGAACGAAAACTTTGTGGGGTCAAGTATATTGTATCTGATGACCACGCTGGCCTTAAAATGGCACGTGAGGCCATCTTTACCAGCCCCCTTAGAGCATTTTTCGTTAAAGGCGTCTCGATTTAGGGGTTCTTTTACCAACTGCAAAGGCGTACTGGAAGAAGAAAATGGGCGACTTGTTCGAAAAATGCTATAGTGGCAACGCTACCAATCCCATCTCTCGCAAAACGCGGTTCGTCACGTCCGTTCTGAGAAAATCAAAAAGTCTATCGGCGCGGAACTCAGAACAGTCTACAACGCTGAAAATCTACAGCAGGCTCATGCGACCTTTAAGGAACTTGTCGCTAAGTATTCTAAAATAGCTCCGAAACTCGCTGGCTGGATCGATATCAACGTTCCAGAAAATCTCACCGTGCTCACCATTCCGTAACAGCCTAGAAGAAATATGTGGACCTCTGACCTCATTGAACGCGCCGTCAATCAACAAATAAAACGCAGAACCGGTAGAATACGAATATTCCCCAACGAGGCTTCCTTGATCAAGACACGTAACTGCTGTTGTCGTCGAGATCGATGAAAAATGGATTGCTCAGAACCGTAAATATATTTTCAAAAGTAAGTAATTTTATGACCAGCGATAAAATGATTTTCCACACTTTTGGTTGCATAATCCGGCAGGGGGGGGTGTAATCTTAGGAGTAGTATTGTTTATTGCTCTTTATATTGTTCCAGCCATTTTGAAAGCCCTTGGTTGGGCTAACTAACCCTTGGAGTTTCTATTATGTGGATTAAACGCATTGAATGGAGTCTAGTAATGCCTGCGATTTTTTATTGCAATTGAGTGCTACTTGACTTATATATAATCTAGGTATCAATTTGAAAAGGTACTGCTATGTCCAACACTATAAGCGAGCGAGAATTCGACGCTCTCCGTAGAGAGAACGAGAAAGATCACAAGCGCATGGAGGATGATATCAATGTAGAGAAGGATATCACTTCTGGGATTCAGTCTGATGTTTCCGATATCAAAGTATCTGTTGGTAAAATCGAAACAACATTGGAAGATGATGTTAATGCGCTTTCTAAAGCCATAAAGTTTGTAATGTATGGAGTGATCGGAACTACCATGCTAACTATCGTTGGAATTGGTGTCGCGTTCGTTATCAAAATTCTCACGGGCTAATTTTATTGCACTCAATTGCAAAATCGCGGGCAACGGAGATTAAAATGCGAGATCCGTTTATTGTTCTAACTATAACCTTGTTACCCGTAGCAGTTGCAGGACTGCTGACATATGACGACTATAACAAACCTGACGTGATAGTTGACGAAGACGATAGAGATCGTCCTAAAACAAAAGGATCTGCGCGTGGACTGTATAATCCAGACAATATGAAAATAGAGGAACTTGATTTAACAGAGTACAACAAGCATCAGGAGCATATTTAACGGAACGGATATACGTCAAGCAGAGTGTGGTATCAAAATGGAAAAACTATACACGACGATTTAATACCACCTCGGAATAGTTCAGGAACGGCAACTTACCATTATTCAACGCGATCTCGTTCTAAGCAATACAGTTCCAGACCCTCTGCACGTCATCAATCAAATGTTGAGTTGCTTAATGATGCAGTTGTTTGGTGTGATACTCTAGGAGCGTGCAGTCAGTTGGAGATTCAAGAGCATTTAGAAGTTTATAACGACTTGATCTTTTTCTCGCGGATCAACTCCAAAATCATGCGACAGACTTTTGAATGATTGATCTTGTATCCGAGTCTTTCCATATAGGAATGGAGCTCTTTACCACCCCACGACTTGAACTTCTTGCGGAACTCATAAACTTCTTTTTTTGGTCATCGTATTGTTTCCGATTCTCCCGAGTCCTCTCTCTATGGGGGAGCGTCGATTCCGGTATTGGCATCCTTTTCCACTCATACAATGTCCTTACCGGCATACCGACCTGTTCGGCCGCTTATTCAGCCGTTCTGCCCGATTGCCGTATCCGATCCTAAGTTTCTACTTTTTTCCCTCCGAAATCGAATTTATTCTTCTATCGATAGACTAAGAATTGAAGCCGTATCGTAAATTCGAGGAGCATTCTGTTTTGCTACATTCTATTTTTGTGTTACACTGCCTATTGGAAGATCTCCTGCTGTTTGGGTTGTTTACGAACCTACGGTATGGACGATCTTCCTCTTTTTGTGAAGACCTAAATCTCTGCAATATGTGTCTGCACCTGAACAGTAGAGAGTTTTCTTGCCACTTGGCTTGAGTAAGTTAAAATGACCGATATGAAAGAACTTTCCGCCCACGAGATAGGCCGTCGTCTTCGGGTAGCTCGCGAAAACGCGAATAAACTACCAGCAGAAGCAGCAGCAGTCATCGGTATGTCGCACCCGACGATCGTTTCTATAGAAAAAGGAGAACGGAAAGTTCGAGTCGACAAACTTCAGATGCTGGCCAGATTCAATGGACTTAGCTTGAATGCATTGATGCGCCGAGAGGCTGTCCACGTCAATTTGATACCAAGATTTCGCCGTCTGAAAGAAACTCAGTCAAAAGGTATAGCCGAAGCAGCAAAACTTCTCAACATTTTGGTACGCGCTGAGGTTGAGCTGGAAAACATTTTGGGCATACAACGTTCTACTCAGCATCCAGAGGAACGAGCAATCAATGTTGGTGACGTAAAGTCTCTTGCGGATCAACACGCGATGGATCTGAGGAAAAAGCTTGATATTGGGTCTGGGCCAATAGCTGACATATTTTACCTAATAGAGTTTAAGATGGGAGTTAGACTGTTCCAGAGAAACTTGGCATCGTCGATCTCTGGTTTATTTGTTTATGACGAATCAGTAGGAGCCTGTATCTTACTAAACTCGAAACATTCTTACCGTAGGCGGGTTTATTCAGCTGCACACGAACTCGGTCACTTCATTGGAACTAGATATTCTTCCGAAACGTTCGAAAACAGCGAGAAATTTTCGTCGCGTGAAGAGCGATACGCAGATTTTTTTGCTCAGACCTTTCTCTCTCCCAAAGACAGTATAACTTCAGTTTTTCGCGAAGTTACTGCAGGATCTACTAAAATTACGAGGAAGCATATAATTTTGATTGCTCGGCAGTTTGGGGTATCTCGGGAATTCTGTGTTCGCCGATTGGAAGAACTGGATTTGGTAAGAAAAGGAACTTGGGATTGGTTTCAGGAAAATGGCGGTCTAACCAAACAACATGAGAAAGATGTACTCGGCGACTTCGAAGAAAAACACGATCAAGCCAAATTAGAGGCGAAGCAACCCTTATCGAACAAACTTGGTTTGATGGCTACTCGTGCGTGGGAACAAGGACTTTTATCAGAAGGGCAGTTGTCAGAATTGTTGGGTATACATCGCGTTCCATTGAGAAAAATATTTTACGAGAATCTATCAGAGGAGGGAAATTCTGATGACATTCTCAAGTTCTCTGTCCGCTGAAGCAAATTCCACAGTTGCACTTGATACTAGTGTCATAATCAATTTAGAGTTTTGCCGAATCGGCAAGCAAATTTTACAATTAATTGATAATCACTTTGTAATAACTAATGAGGTAGCAATTGAAGTAGGAGGAGGGGAAGAAGGTTCACTTTATGTTAAGTCCCAAGCATTTATGCAAGAATTACTCGATGAAAAAATACTGGAAGTTGTCAATCTTTCCTTTGAAGAAACGAAATATTTCCGACAATTAACAAAAACACAACGTGGTTTAGGTGATGGTGAGGCGACAACGATAGCGGTATCCGCACGAAGAGGTTTTATACCAGTAATTGATGAAAAGCAAGGAAGAACCCTTGCTAAAATAGAGCTGAATGACAGAACAGTAGCAAGATCCGTTGGACGTTTTACTGCATCCTACTGTACTGTCATACTTTGACGAATCGACAGTGCAAGATGCCATACATTTCTCTATGAAAAATGCCCGAATGAGCATATCGCTGGACCAAGTAGATTTTGTAGTAGGGCTGATTGGCATTGAAAGAGCACGAGATTGCAATTCATTGCCAGGCTACAAGAATCTGATTGAAAAGTGGGATAGGGGAAGCTAGTAAAACGAATTTAATAAATCGCCTATGAATAACTCTTGCAGATTACTCTATTGTTTTTACAGACTTATTAGTATCTGTTGGTTTCTAAAGCAGTCGGTTTGACAAAACTTAACAAAATCGAATATTTTTCAATGGTGCGATAGTTTGTCGCATGGTATTGTATCGACGCAATTATTATAGTTTACCGTGGGGTAACAAAATTTTGCAAAAAAGGTCAGAAAACGTGAAATCCAAACGACAAGAACGACAGTTCTCATTTTACGATGTTTCTTTGGACAAACTGATCCCAAAGTCACATGTTTTGCGAGCTCTTTCAGACTTAATTGACTGGACGAGTATAGAAGAAAAATGGGACAAACTATTTGAGGCAGAGGACGGTAGTGCAGGTACCGGACGGCCTGCGACTCATCCCCGTTTGATTGCGTCATTAATGTTACTCCAGGATTTATTCGGTTACTCGGATAAAGCTTTGTTAGCCCACTGGAGAGATATGCCAGTTTTTCAGTACTTCAGTGGAGAAATAAAATATACTCCCAAAGAACCAATTGATCAGTCGACCTTGGTAAGATGGCGACAACGGGTAGCAAAGAATGGTGCTAATGATTTACTCAAATTAACACTTGAGATCGCATTGAAAGCGGGCGCGATCAAGAGGGCTAGTTTAAAAAAGGTTATCGTCGATACAACAGTAATGGGAAAAAATATCGCTTATCCGAAAGATTTTGCGTTAAGAGAGAAAGGTCACAAAGCGTTAGTTCGAAATGCACGAAAAGATGGTCTCACAATAGTACGAACGTATGCTAGAAAAGGACGAAAACTTTTTAATAGTGCACGGTGTATTAGACCGAAAGATAAACAAAAGAAAGAGAAGTATGAGAAGATCATAAACTCTCAGAATGAGATCATTGACAAGTTACTCAGAGATATACGAAACGAGGCAAAGAAAATCCAAGATTTTAAAATTAGTGAGAAACTTCAAAAGACTATAGACACTGTAGAACGATTATGTTTCCCTGAGAGATGTGAAAACGAGAAAAAGCCATGTTCAATACACGAACCTGATGTCAGGTTTATTCGGAAGGGAGATGGACCGCAAAACTTACATTTAGGTAATAAAGTTTCTGTAACGACGACACACAAGGAAGGACTGGTAGTTGACATGGAAGCGTTAGAAGGAAATCCTCATGATGGACATACACTTCGTGATGCGATCGACAGAACAATTAAGAATACCAATGTCAAAGTCATGGAAGCAACAGTAGATAGAGGATACAAGGGGCATGGAGTTACAGATGTTATTGTAAACATGTCAACCAACAAACAGGATATTCCCAATAAACTTCGGAAAACTCTCAATCGTCGAACTCTAGTTGAAGCAACGATCGGACATATGAAGAACGAAGGACGTTTAAGGATTTGTCCATTACAAGGTATTGAAGGTAGTAAGTTCCATGCGACTATGTGCGGATGTGCAAAGAATTTAAGACTTATAATCAATTACCTTGACAATAAATTAGCTAAAGTTAAACCAATTCCACCACCGAAGATTCCAAAACCTGCATAACACACATAAAAACACTAAAAAAGTGACTGAAAATATTCATCACTACAGGAAAACTGCGTCTACATTTCCTATGATTCTGTCAAATCTACCTATTTTTCACAAAATTTTAAATTCATTCTCTAAGAAAACATTTTAATCCATATTTTTGTTCAAAATCGATATTTTTTGATCGATGAGGAACCAATGTTTTCGTGTACATGTGCAGTTAATCATAGGCGATTAATAAGGTTTTGAAGTAGGTTATGGTTCGATAATTTCGACTGTCCATAGCGATGAAGGAGTACTACTTCGGTCTGCGGAGGTGAAGGTAAAGCAATTTGAGATACTTACGATACAAGTAAAAAATGTTGGCAAATCAGAGAGTTTTCTTATCAAGTTCGAAAGTTTTGGGTTAGTTGATTCAGATCAAGCTTATTCAAATGTCCAAAGTGAGCGATGACATCATTGAATAATTGAAACTTGGTGGCATAGTGCATCTCATTCCGACACATCACCTATTGAGAACTGTTATGGGTAAACAGAAGAAGCAGTATAAAATCTGTCGCTCAACGCTGAGAGGCTAAAGGAAAAATCGCCGCTAGCAAACTTTGTGCATTAGTTTAGCGAAATGGTAGTGGGATTTGCCGCCAACTATAGTAGTACTGCCCGAAAACTTCGAAAAATTTGCTCAAAACCCGAAAATTTCATTTTAAACCACCGAAACTTTTCCTGCTTGATAGGACAATCAGTACCTAGCACCTCCAGAATACGTAAATTTATCCTTTTTCGTTTGGCCTCATAGTGACTGGGAACGCGAGTTTCATTCTTTCATGCATCCGATGGCAATGTTGAAGCTGTACGAGACTCGCAGAAACAAAATAGGTATCGAAGAACTTTACAATCGCGGTGGGCTAAACTTCATTATGGAAGTGTACGTTACTGGAAAATTTGGACTTCTAATACAGGCCGAGAATGTTCGTCTTATCGCGCAAAACCTGAATCAAAACGATTGAGAGATTGTTTTGGATGACATAGGGTTACCGTTTTGAAGTCACAGAAATTTTGAGGAAAGGACGGAAGCATGGTGACGAATATAGAGGCGGTAGAGAAAACTAGGCAGAAGGCACAACTGAATAAGAGATGCTAGCGAATTTATCTTTCGGCATTCGTGAACTTAGATCGGCCTTCATCACGATATCCAATAAAGCATATGACGAGACTGTTGGACTGTACCGATAACCGGCATAGACCACACCGAGGCATAAACGGTTTTACTCAAGTCTGCAAACTGGAGAAAAACTGTAACAACCTACAGTCTACCCACATCTAGAAGAAGGATTTGTGAAATCCTCCCGACCTGGCTTCTTAAACTCAAATATTGATACCGGATTGCTAGGCGAATTGTCGCCCCTAAATAGAACTGGATTATCGAACGCTATAAGATCAGGGCGATCAGGAACACCACCTTCAAGAGGTTTATCTGAGCTTACGTACTCTGTGAAGTTAAGCCGTTCATCTATAATCCATAGATTGTGATCTTTAAAGGGTAGGGACTTACTGTCCGATCGAAGCGGAAAGATAATGTTGTGAACCTTACCTTCACTAGAGAATTTCTTATCTTCCCCGAGTTCTATGCTCTTGGAAAACAGAGAAAGCACATGTTTACGAAGCGCAATGTAATGGATAAGGTCGTTCCGGCTTGTCTTCGATATTTGCTTTATGATGTCAGGTAACCCTTTTTGAATGCCGTTCCCATCCGATTGACTCAAAATTTCATTCACTTGTTTTCTGATCGCAACCTCTTGGTTGAATTTTTCTTTTTGGAAGAACTCCTCTATCTGTTCTGGCGAGGGTTTTAACGGCATCAAAGTCAAGTCGACTTCGTCGACGATAGTACTATGCCAAGGCGCATTCGAAGCAACATACTCTTGAACATGATCTCTCTTTTTCTCTTGTCTCTCAGTTATAATTGACCCAAGAGCGTCCCTCGCAACGAGGGCGACCTCTCGTTCAATGCTTGTCTTTGAAACTGTGTCTATCAGGTCATTTGAATCTGGAAATTCAAACCTGCCTCTTTCTAGCGAGACACACTCATCCAAATAATCTCCAAAAACATATGCTTTGATGACATAGTTCCTATTTGACTTCGGATTGGAAGCATCACTTTCCTCAAAGGGCTCACCATCAAATTCAGGAACAAAATTATGAATCCCAGTCTCGGTGACTTCGCGACCATTTGCTACCAGACTGACTTTACTTTGAGTTGTTCGCGGGGAAAATATCTTGAAAACGCGAGCAAGAAAGGTTTTGGAAGCACCTTCTTCTCCAAGGACAAGTGTGCCTTTCTTTAGAGGGATTTCCTGAACTAGTTCCGAAAGCTTATTGTTTAAGAAATCGTTCAGATTGATTCGCTGGCTACCATCCTCCTCAGCAATTGTGACAATAGGACAAACATAGCTCTTGTCTATGAAGTATGGTAGTAGCCGTTCGACCAACGTCTGCGCAATAGCCGTAACCTGTTTATCGGGGAAACGTCGACTTTTTATGGTTTGAAGCGTGACTCGCGTTCCGATTTCACCTTCTGGATATACTTCAACCTTCTCGTTTTCTATGAAATCTGTTTGCTTACCCATTGTAAACGACCGTTTGCGCAATCCTTCGTCACTTTCAAAAATGCTCTCAATGTGCAAGTCATTAAAGTATTTCAAACAGGTAAAGCGTCCAAATCCTTTCCCCCTTGCGAGATTTTGTTGTCGGTGTAAAGAGTGTCAAACGCTTGGCGGTTTACCTCGTTGAATCCGATACCGTTATCTGTGACAAGAAAACTCTCTACATCCGACGGACTATCGTCCAATTCGTCTTGAGACGATCTCATTACGAAAATATCCACACGACCATCGTCATTTCCCCGAGATTCAATAGCCTGTATGGCATTTACGACGATCTCTATGAGCGGTGAGTAGACGTTGGTTCCGGACTTAATGTAGTCAATTGCTCTTCTAATATTTACATTGCTCATTAGGAATCCCTTAAAAGAATATTTTTCGGGCTTGGCGTAAAATCGCCCTTTTCTGTATAAAGAAAATGAGATTAGTGTTTCCGATACTATACAACTAGCCAACTATAAGAGTTGACGACTTCTCTTTAGTCGTACTTGTGCATTATCATTAACGACAGTTTGAGACTGTCGCGAAACGCGTCACTCCCCCGAATATATCAATCGTTCTGTCAAACGGGATTGCCGATTGCCTTATACTATGGGCAACCAGTCGCCGAAACTTCAAGCTTGCTGTTGAACTTTCCCCATATCCGGTATTTCGCAACGGTTTCAGTTTTTTATACCACAACCCTTAAAAATTTTGGGGAATATGTTAACATCCCATGGGGTCTCTGCCAAAACTGAAACTGTTGCGAAACTGAACACGTATGCATGATCATGTCCATAACGATTGACCTTTCTTCCCGTAAGTTGTAAGAATCCGATTTTACACCACTTCTAAATTTGCCAAGCAAAAGATCATTTCACAACAGTTTAAGGCTCTCACGCTGGTATCAAACTCGCAATCTACAATAGGTTACAAAGTTTTCATTTGCGTTGAAACCGCGCTAAATATTGCTAAATACGAGATATACGTATATACTCATAAGCAATTCCAATTTTTCTAGGAGAAGTTTGATGACTGACAAACCTAAAATAGAATTTGACCTTAAAGAATACCTAGACGGTAAATTCGCCGAACAGACTAAGTTGCACGACGCTCATACTACGGCAACTAATGCTCATGTTGAATCGATTAAGGATATGGTAAAAACGTCGATTGAGGCTAATTCTAAAGCAATTGAGGCCAATTCTAAAGCAATTGAGGCTAATTCTAAAGCAACTGATGCTAAAGTTGAATCTATTAAGAATATGGTAAAAACGTCGATTGAGGCTAATTCTAAAGCAATTGAGGCTAATGCTAAAGCATCTGATACTAAAGTTGAATCTATTAGGAATATGGTAAAAACGTCGATTGAGGCTAATTCTAAAGCAGTTGAGGCTAATTCTAAAGCAATTGATGATAATTCTAAAGCAACTAATGCTCATATTGAATCTATTAAGAATATGGTAAAAACGTCGATTGAGGCTAATTCTAAAGCAATTGAGGCTAATTCTAAAGTAACTGATGCTAATTCTAAAGCAACTGATGCTAAAGTTGACTCTGTTAAGGATATGGTAAAAACGTCGAATGATGGTATCGATAAACGATTCGATGGTATCGATAAACGATTCAACGACTTGATGTGGTTTATCGGCGTACTAGTCACTATTACCTGTTTGGCGATTGGGGCGGTTTATCTCTCCAATCAAAACCATTCCCACGATCAGGAATTAACTCAGGAGGTTTAAGAATGCAAGTCTTACGATTCTCCGTATTTCTACCGTTAGCAATTTTAGCAATGCTAATTGAGACTGTTGCGAATCGCGTTACTCCCCAGAATTTCTCAGTCGTTCTGTCAAACGGGATTGCCGATCGCCTTGTTCTAGGAGCAACTAGTCGCCGAAACTTCAAACTTGCTGTTTAACTTTCCCCATATCCGGTATTTCGCAAAAGTTTCTAGTTTTACAGACAACTAGAAACAGTTTGTACCTAATGACTGTTTTACGGGTGCTGATGAAGTAGCATTTGGAGGACAACCGAGATCGTCCAAAACCTATCCCCCTGCTCGCGGTTTGTATAATCCCGCCGAGTTGAATGCTAGAAGCGACAAACTATTAGGCGATTCCTGCTCGGTGATACACGATGCAGTGTACCCGAAGTCGAAGCAGATCGGAAGAACTTGGTATTATAGTAAGTCGACGCAATCATGAAAAGAAACTGGAAGGAGACAGTCTCGAAGACATAATTCAAATGTCCATTTCTTTAACAGTTACGTAGTCTATTGTGCCAGCCCAAGTTCTTGGAGTCGAAGCAAATGAGCGATTAGAACTAAGGCGATTATATAGTTGTCTAGACGACGGCCATACAATTCCAAACTCTCTTGAGAACACTTCGTGGTTTCCGGTGAGTAACACTCAATTATTCTTCCCCAACAAACTACCACGGCTTTTATCGAGGCACGTGCCTGCGAAACAGGATTGGCATATTACAGATATAGGATCGAACAGACATTTTTGCGAGTGTCTAGACAACTATATAATCGCCAGAATTAGCAATAGTACTGATACGACAAAGTAAGGAAATTGATCATCTACATTGATCGCAATAAGGAAAATTTTGACCCCAAACGAGAATCCTTGGAAAGCTATTCGGAAAGACCATTAAAGCCTTTATTTACCTGTCGTACAATCCCGCAATCTGATTCCATAGTGCTATACAGCAATCCGATCATTCTGGAAACTGACACCTGACTCGACCTATACCCGATTCAGAGTCGTCCACTTCGCAAACCTCCTAACCATCTCACCATAAACGCCTTGCTTGAATGGAACGACCATCCTAGGGGTTTCATTCAGCTCCACCCATCTCCAAGCATCAAATTCCGGTTCGTGTAAATCCAATTCAATGTCGCCATCTGTCCCCAAAAACTGAAAAGCACACCACTTTTGCTTTTGCCCGATATACGGTCCGCCTAACCGCTCCTTCACGTCCGAAGGAAACTCGTAGGGTTGCCAATCTTCCATGATCTCTAGTAGCCGAACGTGTTTTAGACTAAGACCAACTTCTTCATAGAGCTCTCGCAAAGCCGCCTCAAGAATACTTTCTCCTTCGTCAACTCCCCCTTGGGGCATTTGCCATTGAAATGACCCAGACGATCCTAAACGCCGCCCCACAAATACTCGCCCCTGGTTCGAAAATAACGCTAGCCCAACGTTGGGACGATACTGTGATAAGTCTGGCATGCTCTGTAGAAAAGAAATTTTACACTTGAAACTCTTCTGAACCCAATTTTACCGACTTAAACCGAACCTCACTTCAGAATCTAACCCGCCCGGGTCTCAGATTTTGCTTCCAACCTATTCCGCAACACATCTATTGCTCGGTCAAGCTGGAAATCCTCCCCATCATAATCTTCAGGCGGCTGGTAGTCTGGCATTTGAGGACCACGACGTTTCACACCGGATTCATTATCAAGAGAGTTGCTAAGATTCTCTTCAGAATACCCTTTCATTCTTTCTATATCCTCCTCGCTTAGCCGACGAGCAGATACCTCTATATCGGGAACTATTCCCGTCGCTTGTATCGATTTACCCGAAGGTGTGTAATATCGACCAGTGGTTAATCGTAAGGCTCCTTTTCCCGCTCCTAGCGGGACGACCGACTGCACAGACCCCTTACCGAAACTCGTCATGCCCAAAATTACGGCCCGCCCATGATCCTGCAATGCTCCCGCGACAATCTCTGAGGCTGAGGCTGAACCATTGTTTATTAGTACAACTACTGGAACACCACGTAAGGCCTCTTGATTATGGGAACCAAATCGGTGAATATCGTTGGCCTTACGTCCTCGAGTGGAAACCACTTCCCCACCCGCTAAGAACAAATCGGTTACAGATATAGCCTGCCCCAACAAACCTCCTCCGTTATTACGCAGGTCAAGTATAACTCCTTCAGGATTTGAACCAATCTCCGATCGCGAATCTGCGATTGCTGCTTTTAACAACCGAGTCGTAGGCTCGGTAAACCCTGAAATTCGGAAATAGACAATATCGTCCTCTATAATCCGGTACGAAACGGATTTTAACTTGATTATCTCCCGCGTAAGAGTGACATCATACGGGTCTAACCCATCTCGATAAATTGTAATCGTAATGTCATCGCCAGGTCGCCCACGCATGAGTTTAACCGCGTCGTTGACCGTTAATCCAAATATCGATTCCCCATCAACTGCCGTGATCAAATCTCCAGTTTCAATACCTGCTTTATCAGCAGGAGTTCCATCCATTGGAGAAATAACTTTGATAAAACCTCTTTCTCCGGTTATCTCTATCCCTAGTCCGCCATACTGCCCTGCAGTTTGCACTCGCATAGAGTCAAACTCTTCCTCAGACATGTATCTAGAATGAGGATCAAGAGACGATAACATTCCATCAATTGCCGCCTCAACAACTTCTGTTTCGTCAATTTCTTCAACATAGGAGGCTTTGGCCTTAGCTAAAACTTCCTCAAACAGAGCAAGATTACGAAAACTGTCGGAAGAGTTCCGAGAACTGTCTGATTGTGTCCATGCAAAAGAAGACACGCCTAGTATGATGCCAATTATGACCACAGCAACGGGGCCAAGAACTCGCGTTTGCACCTAGTTTTCTCCATTAGTGACTTTTTCAAATCCCAGTATACACGCAATTGTGGCAAAATTTGTAGCAGCAGCTATTTTTTGCTCCCCTTACATGTTGTTGCAGGCGATTATGAACTTGTCTAGACACGTGCAAAAATGCCTGTTCGTTCCCGTATCTGTAATATGCCAATCCTGTTTCGCAGGCACGGGCGGCGATAAAATACTCTGGCAGTTCGTTGCGGAAGAGTAATCGTGTTTGACTCGCGGGAAACGACGGAGTATTCTCAAGAGAGCTCGGAACCGTATAGAGGTCGTCTAAACAACTATACATTCGCCTTGTTACAGGACTGAAGTCTCCAAGGCTATACTAATTGAGCAAACCCTAATAATCAGATGATCAATCGGCTCCGACTGAACAAGTTAGGTGTCGCTCCTCTGACATACGCAAAGAGTTAGCCTATTTATATCTTTGCACCAATCAGAAGGAACATCCTAATGGCTAACACCGAAAAATATCTCGTCATTTCTTCGCGGGAATTATCCCAAGGCATTGATAACTATATCAATGTACTGTTTCTGAAGTACAAGGGACTGAAATATGATTATGTCTCCGAAGTATATCCGTTAATGCGTTCAGAAATGGAAGAAAAAGGAGTAAACCCTGAAACTCTTGATAATTTGGAAAGTCATTTGAAAAAGACTTTCACAGGAATCATTGAAGAAGACACAGAGAAAACGAATGAACTTACTTCGGAAATAGGGCTTCAAATATTTGACTGGGGATGTTCAGTAGCCAAGAAGCAGGGGCGAAAGGTCATACTACAAACTGACGAGAAGACCATACTTCTTACTGACGAGAAGGAAGACTAGTCGAAACGGGCTTGGAGAACCCGTCAGAAGGATTGGCATTCCTTCTCTGATGAGACTGCCGAAACATCAATTGGAGAACACCAATGAATAAGTTAGCCTATTTATACCTTTGCACCAATCAGAAGGAACATCCCTATGTCCGATGAAAATAACCTTTCCCTTGAAGGACGCTTCGAAGAACTGAAACTGTTCTGTGAAACGGTAGTATTGCGCACTTCCGGTCGAAAGCCGAAGGAGTTCAAGCTATGTATAGAGCGCTCTTATAGAGTTCTGAAACAGAATGGAGCGTCGGAAAAGAAACTGAAAGACTTAGAGCGTCATTTGACATTAGTCGCGACAGGAGTGAGACCTGACAATCTTCTGAAAGACACAATGAAAATGGCGTATGTCTTGAAAGACCTGACCCTTGACTACTACAAGCGGAACGGGAAAAAGAAATAGGTCGAAACGGGCTTGGAGAACCCGTCAGAAGGATTGGCATTCCTTCTCTGATGAGACTGCCGAAACATCAATTGGAGTAGACCATTATGAGAAAGACGAAACTTTCTTCAAAGCAAGTGAAAGACCTATTCAAAGCTTACATCAATGAAAGCCCGTAAATCGGGCGCTTCACCTGCGGATGTCTCGCTTCGTTTAGATACAACTATGTTTCGCATACAGAAACATCGGACTTGATGACTCAGATTAGTGTGAAAAGTGGAGACATTTTTCCCACAGCGAAGGCCTCCGAAGAAAAATCAAAGCCGCTGTCCAGAGACCTCTGCAGTCAAAGAAGAAGAAAAAGGACTACTTGTTCTGAAAATGCTCTACTAGTACAAATCTGGGTTCTCTTTGACAACTATCGTGTTTCGCAACAGTCTCTTTCTTATGACGATTCGCTATTCCATCCAATTCTCTGGATCTAATAGCTCCTCGTCTTTGCGAAGCTCAATCACTAGTTTCGGAGGCGGATCGGTGCGATTAGATGTTTGCCCGATTAGCTCTCCAGTTAAAACTTTCTGGCTAACGGCACCGAATATCTTGCCAAAACCATAGAGTACTATGTGATATCCATCAATAGTCTGCAGTATCACCGTCTGCCCATAGATTCCAAAATCTCCGGCAAACGTTATCTTACCATCGGCTGGTGATACCACTGGTTGCTGTTGCTCCGTTTCAATACCAAGACCTTCTGAAATGGCATCGGCAGAGGTTGCGGAGTTAAATCGATCCGTTATTTTACCTATCACGGGCAATACTAAGCGTTTCTCTTCTGCATCTCCCAGTGGCTTTAACTTCAATTCGGGTCTAAGCAAAGTGTTCGCATGGTACATTGCAGTGATGGTTGACTCTCTTTGTCTAAGACCGGGCTTTATAATCGGATTAATCGGAATCGACTTTTCTAGGGCTATAAGTAGTTGCTCAAGTGTCTGAATGTCCGCGGTCAACTGCCCTAATCGCGAGGCTAAGGCTTGCGCCTCTTCAACTGCACTCGAATAATTCGCCTGCCGGCGCTTTAACAAAATTTTAACTTCTGATTCCCGCTTTCTAAGCTTATCCTCATCCTTTTTCAAAGCTCTACGTTGTGATTGAAATTCCTCCGTTTGCTTCTTTAGTTCCGCTTCAACTGCCCTCAATGATCCTAGTCTTGACGCTAAACTAGGAACGACATCCGACACTAATAATGTCTTTCTTATAGCGGTATTCATCTCAGCCGATGAAGCGAGCAAGGGTACGGGTTCGTTTCTCTCAGCAATGACTCTGGCGGTCAGCAAGTCTTCTATTCCTCTCTTTATAACTGACCTAACATTTTGAGTTTCGGATACGCGGACCGCTAAATCTAAAAGATCCGTGTCCTTTTTCATGATTCTCCTCTTGAGGCGGTTTTGAGAGTCGATAGTCCGCCTTAATCGGTTGTCTATAGAGTCAACTTCGACTTTGGCGTTCTTCTGTTTAGAAACTGAAGACGCATGCTCTTTTTCGGTCAACGCTCTCTCAGTTTTCAAGAAATTGAGATGCTCTAGGCTATATGAATCGGGAGTTTCGGCCCCAGCAAAGACACCAACAGATAACGCTAGAACTCCCGCAATCCAAATGGAAGAGGATATAATACGTATTCGAAAATTCAGTATGAGACGCATAGATTTTTATATTCCAAATTTTTGGTTAGTTCAGTGAAAGATAGGCTACCACTGGGAGCATTATAGTGGTACAATTTACGTTATTCCGAGATTCAAACCTAATCTGTCAATTATACCGCATTCCGATGCTAACATGTAGCCGATGCAAAAACTTGACATAATAGTCAATGTTCTTGCAACCTAACAAAAGAAATTATGCAACTGTTGCCACCCCTTCGCATCAACCCCTCGCTCGATCCCGACGAATTCGGGAGAATCTACGCGAAGAGCAAGATTGTACAAGTTCAAGACATCTTTGAACCTGAGCATGCCGAAGCTATATCCCATATTCTCCGAACACAAATTCGTTGGAGGTTGATATACCAGACCCCGGAAGATGGCGTTGTAGAGCTTTCCAAAGAACAAATTGATGCCATGGGAACTCAAGGTATAAAGCAACGTATGGATCGTGTGATGGAGCTTGCAAGTCGCAGTCACGGTTACTGTTACAGCGGATATCACATGATAGGCGCACTACTAGAAGGACGAGACCCCGGACATCCTATTCACGAAATTACGAAGTTTTTGAACTCTCCAGAATTTATTGACTTTGGATCCCGTATTATTGGTGAGGATGGTATCACTAAAGTGGATGCTCAAGCTACGCTCTTTGGACCAGGTTCCTTCCTAACACGGCACGTGGACGACGGTTCAAACAACGAACGACGCGCCGCGTATACTCTCGGGTTTTCGAAAAACTGGCATACCGATTGGGGCGGCCTGTTAATGTTCATTGACAAGCAGACTACCGACGTAACAGAGGCGTTCATACCGCGATTCAATATGCTAACGCTGTTCGATGGAAGAAAAGTTCACAGTGTCAGCCCTATTTCGAGTTTTGCTGGTGAAGGTAGATTTTCGATCGTAGGTTGGTTAAGGAATGATCCAATCCAATAAGACGAGCACAGCGTCTCAACGTCTTAGTTTCTAACATCGAAGTCCATCAAAGTTCGTTACTTGTTACTATTTATCCAAATTCGCTCAACGGTTATCCGATACAAGTTTCTGCAATAACTAATCGCACCACCTTAAACTTTATTCAGTCCGAAACGTTGTAAAAATGTTCTCTAATCACTATACTAAGCATGTAGCACGACTAACGGTTCAGATCATCTATAGTTCTGCCCTTTCGACGCGTTAGTGCAGACGGAACAATAATATGTTGGCTAAGGCGGACTACCTAAGATTATCTATTGAATTGTACGAAGTTCAGTTGTAGTTGTGGAAGTATTTTTAGAGCGAAGACTAATTTGCGACTATTCTAATGCAAGATAGAGTTAACCCGATGAAGGAAAGACCTGAATCCTTAATTTTTCCGGATATCCCAATCCGGGACAAAAGTGAAGATTTGTTTTCATTCGCCGCTTTTGCTAAAAAAGTTGCCTCGCACTTACTGTCTTACAGAGGATCAGAAAGCTTTGTTATAGGCGTATCAGGTTCATGGGGTTCTGGAAAAACCTCGTTGCTGCATCTTCTGGAGAAAGAACTAACCGAACAATCTAGTCACAAACACGATTCGTCCAAGCCCGTAATCTTCTGGTACTCCCCCTGGCTTATCGGTAACAGAACCGCATTATTGGCGGACTTTTTGCTCTTTATTTGCTCAAAACTTGTGAGTGAGACTCGTGGTGAATGTTGGATTATAAATTATTTCGCCAAGGCGAAGAATCAGTATTGGGATTATAGAAATTTTCGTAAATACGCGAAAGCAATCAGCGAAAGCGACAAAAGATCAGATTTCGTGGAGAGAGTGACAAATAGTGTTGGTATTCCAATCATATCAGACATCTGGGATCTCTTAAAATCCTCCGTAAAGGTTATTCGTCTAAAACCTGATGTTACAAACTTAGACGAACTTCGCAATTCTGCATCTGTCGCACTAGAAAAACAAAAGCAAAGGATTATTGTTGTCATCGACGACTTAGACCGGTTAGAACCGGAAGAAATTATAGCAATATTTCGATTGGTGCGATCTACTGCTTTATTACCGAACATTACTTATGTGTTATCGTTTGATGCCGACCAAATTGTAAATTTGTTACAGAACCGTCCATCTGCTAAGAATCCATCGTTTACTGATAAAATTTTTCAATTAGTTGTTAGTGTACCACAAATTGAACAAAAATTTTTAAGGTCATATCTGCAAGAAAATTTAAACAATATAATAAAGGCTAGTTTGACCGAAGTGTTGGACGACGAAACAAGAGCAAAGCGCATGTCTTTCGCGTTAAAAGAAATCTCTAATCTAAGTATTTTAAAAACACCACGCGATGTTAACCGTCTAATAAACTCATTTGCGTTAGGAATTCAAGGGGTCGAACCATCAGTAATTGAACTCAGTGACCTTTTACTTAGATGTGCGATACAATTGAAATTTCCAAATGTGTACGAGTGGATATATCGATATTCAGAAACAACATTATCCGAGTCTTTTCCTGTAATTGAAGAGGCAACTAAAAATATATACCTCAAACGATTACTAAGCGCCTGCGATGCCGACTGTATCGAAGTATCCAACTTGGAGGGAACATTACAGCAATTGATTCCAAACATTAATTGGAGCTTTTCCCAATGAGTACAAATCTGATATACACTAATAAAGGTGGCAGAAGGTTAGAATTGTTTACGACGCGTTCAGCTGAAGAGATAGAAGCTTCAATTCGCGACGGTAGGATTACCAGTCCGATGCATTGGAAGTACTATTACGACCTTAATCCGACATCATTAGAAATTGAGACTAAGCTTCACGAATTTATTCGTCTAGTAGAGGAAAACCAAGAAGACGCAGTATTGTGGATGAAAGACCTTAGCCTTAGTACAGATCAAAACTCAAAGATATGTTGTGATGATTTCTTAGATCGTTTGGAGGTCGAAATCAAAAACAAGTTGGAAATTAAAACCACTCGGTTTTCCATATTTCGCATTTTGTCCGAAGTAGCGGATGATCTGTCAAAGCAGAGGGGACCAAGACTTCCACTTGAATTTGACACCTTCATGCGAATTGAGGTAATATCGGCAAAACTACTCAGTGTGACAGAATCGTCGGAAAGATTAAGTGTTATTCTCGATGTAATAGAGAATGGCCGTGCGTTCTCTTGGATAATGTATTTTGTTCGAAGTATGATGATTGATCATGGCGTAATTAATATCGGAGATCAGACTGGTTCAAAATGGTTACGTGATTTTGAGATTAATAACATGCGCGAAAAATCGTTAGAAAGAATTAGTATTGATTCAGATAAGATTCTGGTTTCCTCTAACCCAAGGCATATTCTTTACCTGTGGTACGATTTAGGAAACCCTAATGAACGAAACAGGTTAAGTAATTGGGTAGAGAAACAGATTGAAACTATATATGGTTTAATTGAATTTCTGAATGCTTTTATTTCTATTCGGACTTCGGAGAGAGGACAAACGCAGTTCATTCAAACAAAATTCTTGGAAAAAGTGATTAACTTGGAGAAAGTGATTACCAGATTGGAAGAAGTACCTTCAAAAAATGTAGACGCAAAGGAACAAGCTAGGACGGTACTTCAACGATTGCATGCCTCTATACACTAGTAAATTTGATAACGCTTTTCAGAGTTTGTTTTGTAACGGAAAACAATTTATTCATTGAAACATCTTACTGGTACAGAAACACTTACTCGTTGTACGTCTACTTTGGTTTATTTTAGCGATTATCTAGACTCAGTCTTTTCGTCTATTTGTTTAAAAATAGTTGTTGTCAATCTATGAAAAAAAACAAGGCACAAAAATGGTTTGAGTATCTCCAAAACGATTTAATCGATCGTTTTGAGAAACTGGATAGTTCGGCACCACTAAACTTATACGGACCGTCAGATTCCAAATTTGTAAGAACACCGTGGCGAAGGGGAGACCGAAATGACGATCTCGGTGGAGGCGTTATGGCCATTCTGCGAGGGCGTTTATTTGAGAAAGTTGGCATTCACATATCAACAGTCTATGGGAGTTTTTCGGAAGCTTTTCGCGCTCAAATACCCGGGGCAGATCAAAATGAGGGTAAATTTTGGGCAAGCGGGGTATCTTTAATTGCCCATCCAAAGAACCCACACGTTCCTGCAGTTCACCTCAATACGAGAATGATTGTTACGTCTAAAAGTTGGTTTGGTGGTGGGGCAGATCTAACCCCTCTGTTAAACTACCAACGCTCTAATTCTTTCCAAGACGCTATAGAATTTCATAAAGTTTTTAAAAATACGTGCGATGCCCATGCTGTAGCCAACTATTCGCAATTTAAGAAAAATTGCGACGACTATTTCTATCTTGCTCACAGAAACGAACCAAGAGGAATCGGTGGAATCTTCTTCGACCAACTAAATAGCGGCAACTGGGAAGAGGATTTCGCCTTTACAAAAGCGGTCGGAACGACTTTGGCTGACGTCTATCCAGAAATTGCAAAGCGAAGAATGAGCGACGTATGGAGTGAAAAAGATAGAGAAGAACAATTAGTACGAAGAGGAAGGTATGTAGAGTTTAACCTGCTCCATGACCGAGGCACGACCTTCGGACTTAAAACGGGTGGGAACGTCGATAGCATACTTAGTTCGATGCCCCCTCTTGTGAAGTGGCCATAGACAGGTAACGCTGTTTCGCTATATCAGTTAACTGTTTGGATGAACAATTGAAGTCGCTTTCATTGCAAATTTCCTTTAGTTCTCCCAAGATTTTGCCAATTTAGAAGGTATCGTGAAAATTATTGTACCGAATATCGACTGGAGTGAAGATTAATGATCACAGAGACAGAAGCTTGGAAATCAATATTTAAAGAATATGGTTTCTTTACAAGTCTTTCCCCAGATGAAGCAAAAACTGCTAATCGTGAAAAGAGTTTGAGCAGTCCATTGTTTCAACAGTGTTATTTTGAACAAAATCCAGTCTCTTGGAAAATATCCGAAAAACTGCACAATTTTTTAGAGCTAGCAGAGATCGAACCCACCAAGGCATCTAAAATACTGATTGATCTTGTGCAGAATGATGAAGGTAAAAGCGACGTAAACTGTAAGCAAGTTCTAGAGAGACTTTGGTCTTACGCTAGGCAACAGTATTTAACTGACTCTGACCGGTCTGCAATTTTTGATATTTTCTCAACAACCGCCGATCAGCTTTCGCTTGCAATGGGGCCTCCTGAACCACTTGAGTTCAGTATTACTATGATGTGTTGTGCGATAGCTCAGGATATAGTTTACCCAATCGAGAAAAACTTACGAATCAAAACTATTCTAAAAGGTATTGAGGATGGTTCTGCTTTTTCCTGGCTTATGTTTTTTGTTCGAGTTACTATGATGCAACATGGTAAAATTAATCAGGGACGCTTGACAGAAAAAATTGTACTTAGCGACATGGAACTTGCTCAAATTCAAGAATCCGCATTAAACCGTATCACATCATCATTGAGTAAAATATATGAAAGTTCGGATCCTAAGTTTGTTTTCATTTGCTGGCATGAATTAAGTGAAGACAAAAATAAGGTTTTGACCTGGGTCAATCAGCACACCCAAGATGATCACAATCTAATACATTTTACTAATGCCTTTAGAGCGATCTGTATTGGAAAGAAAACGTTACAATGGAGAATTCAAAAGGATGCACTGGAAAAATTTGTAAATATAGAGGAACATAAAGCACACTTAGAGAGAGTTGCGAAAGTTGATTGTGATCTTCAAAAGTCGGCTCAAATATTGCTTAGTGAGTTTTGAAATGTAATCAAGCTAGGGACAAATTTTCAATGAAGAAGAAAAGTTATATTTAATCTTAACGTTTTTATTAAATGGTTATTGTCTGATCACAATCTGTAATATTATGTTTGTGAACGCTGAAAAAAACACTATCATAACGTTGGCAATATATATAGGATGAAACACACCTAGCACGGCCTAAATGTATAGTCTAAAGAGACACTCTTTAATATTTTTGATTCTATTACAAAGCTTAAAAGTAGAATCGGTTCTAGATTATTGAAAACTCTATTAGAATAAAATTGTATGCAAACCTAGGGAATATTTAGATTTTTGGTCTGTTTCATAATTTTTTTGAATTGGATTATTTATGAAAAAAACTTATGTGCAAGAATGATTTGAACATCTTCAAGACGATTTAGTCAGTCGTTTTGAGCGACTCGAACATTCGGCACCTTCATACCTATACGGATCATCGGAAGCAAAGTTTGCAAAAACTGCGTGGAGGCGAGGAGATGGAGAAAAAGATCTGGGCGGAGGCGTTATGGCTATTCTTCGAGGGCGATTCTTTGAAAAGGTCGGAGTACATGTATCTACAGTCTATGGAAGTTTTTCAGAAGCCTCTCGCGCTCAGATACCCGGGGCAGATCAAAATGACGGTAAATTCTGGGCAAGTGGTGTATCCTTAATTGCCCATCCCAAGAACCCACACGTTCCTGCTGTTCACCTCAATACGAGAATGATCGTTACGTCTAGAAGTTGGTTTGGTGGTGGGGCAGATTTAACCCCGTAGTTAGAGTACCAACGCTCTAGTTCATATCCTGACTCCAATGATTTTCATAGAGCATTCGAAAATACCTGTAACGCTCATACTGTAGCAAGTTATGCAAAATTTAAAAAAATTGCGACGAGTATTTCTATCTTGCTCACAGAAACGAACCAAGAAGAATAGGAGGAATCTTCATCGACCAATTAAATAGCGGCGACTGGGAGGAGGATTTCGCCTTTACAAAAGCGGTCGGTACTACTTTGGCCGACATCTATCCAAAAATTGCGACGCGAAGAATGAACGACGCTTGGAGCGAGCAAGAAAGAGAGGAACAATTAACACGAAGAGGACGGTACGTTGAGTTCAATCTGCTCTACGACCGAGGCACGACGTTCGGACTTAAAACCGGTGGGAACGTCGATAGCATACTTAGTTCGATGCCCCCTCTTGTGAAGTGGCCATAGACTGGTAACGCTGTCTCGCTATATCAATTAACTGTTCGGATGAACAATTAAAGTCGCTTTCTATCCAGATTTCCTTTAGTTCTCCTAAGATCTTGCCAATTTCTCTTTCGACAAACCCAACATCTGCCATATCTCTGCCGTTGACAGGTAAACTTGGCACTGTCCAGTTCAATATAGCATCTATAAGATTGTTCCATTTTCCAATGTCCCTTTCCGTCGCTGAACCAAATACGCGATCATAGAATCCCTCCTTGGTTATTCGTGTAACTAACTTCTGCCAGCCCTTAATTGATCTGTTTTTTTCGATATCTACTTCACTCCTCGCCCATTCGATAAGCCTCTTGCGAAAAGCGTTAGAAAGACGAAGTGAAACAGCCGTCTCTTCGGCAGTTACTTCTAATCGCTCCAACATCGCCATTAGCTTCTGCAACTCATCCGGTTTCTTATGAGTTGGACATTCAAGCAATGCTATGGGCCTAGACTGTAACTTTCTTTTGTCGACCTGGGGTAAAATTAATTCTAGAACCCCCGTGTCATACATTTTCAATAACGTACAATAGGGGCTTGATGAGCGCCTAAGTAATGCGCGAAACTCCTTCCAAATTCGCTCTTTTGAAACCATTCGCAAACCGTCTCGATTCTCTTGGCAAGCCCGCAATCCGTCTTCATAGCATTCCAGCTCAAATTGAGCGTTTAACCGGAAAAATCTCAAAATTCTCAAATAGTCTTCCCGAAGCCTTTCACTCGCTTCACCTATAAAAATTACCTTTCTAGCTCTGGCATCGTCTAATCCCTTTGCAGTAGGATCGTAAACCGTATGAACTCCGTCATAATAAAGCGCATTGAACGTGAAATCCCGTCGCTTCGCATCTTCTATCCAATCATCGGTAAATTTTACTATCGCGTGACGGCCATCTGTTACGACATCTCTTCTCAGTGTCGTTATTTCGAAAGATTCCTTGTCACAAATAACTGTAACCGTCCCGTGGGAAGTCCCAGACTGTACCACTTGCAACCCAGCCCGTTCCAAAATTTCGGTGACCTTTTGAGGCTCAAATTTCGTTGCTATGTCTAAGTCTAAACTTCTGTTTTCGCCCATTATGTAATTGCGAACACACCCTCCAACGAATCGCGAAGAATCAATTTCGTAACTGTTGAGAATTCCGAGTACCTTCTTTGGGCCATCCTCTTGGCACCATGGTATTTCAATTTCCTCCGTTTTCATCTCCAACCTCATTTTTTGACAGTTCGTCTTCCCCAACGGGTTCAACCTCAATCGCACGGATACGATCACTTGAATCAGGTCTATTAGCACTTATCCCTTTGGCTGGACGAGGTTTGACAGAACTATCGGGAATTCCAACTTGCGTAATGTCCTTCTCACATGCCAGAGTCGAGCTAGAAATCAACACTCCATTCTCCATCCGAGCCGGTTGTCGACAAACGTCACGCCGTCGATCCTCTGTCAACACCGAAACGACCCAAACAATAGCAGAAATGACTGCTCCAGTTATAAAAAGTGTGTTTATCGGCCACACCTTTCGACCTTCATTCTTAGCATCAGCTAACAAGTAACGGTAAGCTCCGTATACAAGGAACGGAAGCATAAGAAAAAATATTTGTATTGCTATGCGATAAGCCATTTCAATGTCCTTTCCACCTTATTGTCAGGAGTCTATACTCTAAAACACGGGCAATTCCATGATCATTCGTATAACGTTTCGTATAGCGACCGAATGATCCCCGCCGTCACTCCCCATATTCTATACTGCTTATACGGCATTTCATAATAATTCCGCTTCTTTCCTTTATACATAGCTTGCTTTTTAAGGTGATTACTTGGGTTCATAAGAAACTCTAACGGTACTTCAAAAACTGATGCCACTTCTTTTTCGTCAGGCTTTGCTACGAAATCGCTTGGAAGAGTTCCCAAAATCGGTGTAATCCGGAACTTCGTACCCGTAACATAGTCACTTAAACGTGCAATTAATTTAACACTAGAAGGCACTACCCCAACCTCTTCACTGGCCTCCCTTAATGCCGCTGAACTCGTATTTTCATCACTTGGCTCGACTTTTCCTCCTGGAAAAGCAACCTGGCCGGCGTGAGTTGACATTGATTTTGGTCGCTCAGTCAATAATACCGAGGTTTGAGAAGGTCTATCAATAATTCCAATCAAAACCGCCGCTGGTCTAATTTTCTCCACGTCTTCAGCCTGAATCCAATCATGATCTCCAATCTCCTCTAGTCTGCGACTGCCATCAATTGGATCTAGGCGTTGTCTAGCTCTGTCAATGAAATCTTCAATGCCTCGCCAATTCATTAGGCTGCACCAATAACAAAAAACGTATTTCTGCTCCAAACTCCCAGTGTTTCTCCACCGTCCCCTGGATTTGGAATTGCGAGATCCGTTAGCTCATAGAAAACCGGGCGAGTCATTTTTGCCTCCAGTCCTGCACGAACGGTAATATATGGTGCGGGTTCGCTCGTCTCTCGATCAGTTTCAACTCTCATTGGCGTATCTTCACACGCGACAGTAACATCACCAACATTTGTGGTGAAAACTATTGATTGAGATGAACCTATCTCTCCCAACCGGTCAACTCTTACAGCTATAAAAGGCGCATCCTCAACATGTACAATGACCTTTTCGTGCGGTGTCACAAGGTATATTCCGTCATCGTCTTTTCGTAGAATCGTAGAAAATAATTTCACCAATCTTTCCCGGCTAATTCTGACACCTTCATGCCACCAACTTCCATCCTTGCGTATTTCCATTTGAATGTCACCGCAGTGTTCTGGATTCCAAAGATGTACAGGAGGCAGCGTCTTTGGATTAGCATCTTTAGGAGAAACAAGTTTCAGGATATCTGTCAGACCACCTGAACCCGTCCCTTCCCGTATTGATGAACTTGGAATCTCTTGCTGCGCCATTATATGTCCTATGTATATGGCCACTGTATTGGAAATTTTTGCACAACCTAACAGTGCATTAGGTGACCAATCACAATATAAACACGTTCACCGCCTATAGAATAGGTTTATTGAGAATTTTTGCACACTGGCGACTCTTCAAATGGTCTTCCGAACTTAAATTTTTTCCCACGTATATACCTCAAGGACACTTATCAATGATTGTGAAAGACGCTGAACAAGCCGTTGAAATTTTAGCAGATGTCAAAGCGCAAATCGCGAATAAGGTGTTCGGACAAAATCGCGTTGTTGAACACGTCTTGTGTTCGATTTTGGCAGGTGGTCATGCTTTATTAGTCGGTGCTCCGGGTCTCGCGAAAACTCGCCTCGTCGAAACGATGGGCGAAGCATTAGGACAAGATGTATCGCGAATACAATTCACGCCCGACTTAATGCCTTCAGATATTCTCGGCTCAGAAGTGTTAGACGAGTCGACAGACGGTAAACGATCCTTTCGATTCATTAAAGGGCCTGTATTCACTCAACTGTTGATGGCTGACGAAATCAATCGAGCAAGTCCGCGAACACAGTCTGCATTATTACAGGCGATGCAAGAAAATCACGTTACGATCGCGGGTACACGGCACGATTTACCTAAACCTTTTCACGTTCTAGCAACACAGAATCCTATAGAACATGAAGGCACGTATCCCCTCCCCGAGGCTCAACTTGATCGCTTCTTGCTAAAGATCGACGTTCCTTACCCAAACGAAGAAACCGAAAGGCGAATTCTTGTAGAAACGACTGGCGACAAGGAAATAGAGATCAATAATGAAATTGATGCGAAAAAGTTAATGAATATCCAGGCACTTGTCCGAAAAATGCCCGTGGGAGAAAAAGTACTTGAAGCTATTCTCAAACTTACGAGGAACTCGCGTCCAGAACAATCTGGTAACGAAACTGTCCGGAAACATGTTGAATGGGGCCCAAGTCCTCGCGCCGGACAAGCCCTTATGCTAGCTACGCGAGCAAGAGCGCTAATTAATGGCCGAATGGCTCCGTCGCGTTCTGATATAGAGGCTCTCGCTCAACCTTGTCTTTCGCATAGAATGGCAATGAGATATGCCCCAATCGGGGAAGCGCCTAGTGTGGACGAACTCATACAGATGCTAGTCGAAGAGGCAGTCTAAAGACTGGTTTCGCAATGATTGAAGCAGATAGCCTTAGAACCGAAGCAGAGTCTTTGGTACGAATGTTGCCAGACTTTCGATTCGAGTCTGGCAGATCAGATGCTAAACACGCCGGAACAGTTGCACGGCGAAAACCCGGCCTTGGAGAAAAATTTTGGCAGTATCGTCGGTATACGCCGGGCGAACCGATCACACGTATTGATTGGAGACGATCAGCGAGTAGCGACTCAACATTCGTCCGTGATTCGGAACTGGAAACAGCACAAACGATTCTGTTCTGGTGTGATTCATCTGCTGGATTTGAATGGAGTAGCTCAGAAAAATACCGAACCAAAGCGGATAACGCCAAAATTATGGCCACCACACTTGGCGCAATGTTTGTTTCTAATGGCGAAAGAGTCGGAGTTCTGGGCAGTCAGCGTCGACCCTCATTTGGAACGCGGGCAGTTGATCGACTGGCGAGAGAACTCTGTATCTCAAACAAGGAATATTTCCCTCCGCCGCCAAAAAATCCTGCTTTTATTGTTGTGATAAGCGATTTCTATAACTCAATTGAGGATTGGCATAATCGACTCCGTAGCTACGGCGAGAAAACCTTGAACGGCGTGTTACTAGCAATCTCAGATCCTGCCGAGGAATATTTTCCTTTTAGAGGGCGTACTCAATTTCAAACCCCTGATTCCAGTCGCAAACACATTATTGGTCGCGCCGAAGAAGTTCGCAAAAATTACCTAGATAAGTTTGCAAACCACCGCTTCCAACTCCGCGAACTAGCGACCACAATTGGTTGGCGACTCTTTGAACACACTACCGATACCAAAATTGTTACGGCAGTCGCTAACCTCTTGCAGGTCTTGGATACCCGGGGACGAAAATTTTGAATATCGGTTTTTTCTATTTCGGAATGCCTTTAGCGCTTCTAGGATTGTTGGTACTGCCAGCATTATGGTGGATACTCCGCGCCCTGCCAGCCCCTTTCAAGCGTCAGATCTTACCCTCCACAGCCCTTCTAGAGAACATTCAGTCAACCGAAGAAACTCCTGATCGAACACCGTGGTGGATAATATTGTTTCGAGCCTTAATCGTTACAGTTGCAATCTTAGGTCTTTCACAGCCATCTTTTTCTCCTCTCGAAAGGAGTGATACATCGTCAAATGACTCTGTTCTTATCGTGATAGATGATGGCTGGCCAAGCGCACCGCAATGGGATAGGTTTATACAAACGGCACTGTCTCAGCTTCGAAAACTCCCAACGGACACTTCCGTTTACCTGCATTCAACAACAAATCGATCAGATGCCCTTAATCCGGTCGAACGACTTTTACCGCAAGAAGCTATTCAAATACTCAGTAATTTTGAACCCGTCGGGTGGATTCCTGATCGCGTCAATGCCGTAAACCGACTGGAATCTGCACGTATTTCTGCCGAGAAAATTTATTGGATTAGCGATGGATTACTTCACGATATCATTACGCCTTTCCAAGACTATCTGATGGAACTCGGATCTCTGACAATATTTCCTATCATGCAACAGGGAGTAGTCGCGATATCAGATGTTGAGGTAAACGCTCAAGGAGTGCGAGTCACGATAGATCGTGTAACTGCCGAGAATGATACGTTTTCGACAATTGTTTCGGGCCAAACCGCGAACGGAATTGCTGTTGTCAGTCAGACCGTGGAATTTTCCAAAGATGATATTCAAACCGTCGTAGAGTTTCGCCTTGCCCCAGAAATACTAAATACGATCAACAAATTTACTGTTTCACGCTTAGACTCTGCAGGATTAGTTTGGCTCCTAGATTCAAATTCTGTCGTAAGAAGAGTCGGACTGATTTCAACATATACCGAAAAGCAACCCCTACTGTCGGAACTTTATTACATACGCAAGGCTTTAGAAAGTACCTCTCTAATAACTGATGGAACCGTCCAAGACCTGATTGAAGAATTTCCGCAAGACGTGATTGTATTGGCCGACGCGGCTCAGATTCAGTCTCAAGACTTTGGTATTCTAAAAAATTGGATCAAGGACGGTGGAACATTAATTAGATTTGCCGGTTCTCATTTTGCAAACTCAAGCGACCCAGACGACGATCTCACCCCGATTGCATTACGAAGAACGTCTCGTTCATTGGGCGGCGCACTATCTTGGGCCACACCGCAATCTATAGCCGAATTTCCAACGACATCGCCATTTCATGGTTTTGAACAACCCAAGAACGTATTAGTTAAAAAGCAAATACTGGCTCAACCCGGCCCCGAAGTAGCCGATAAGACATGGGCAAGGCTTGAAGACGGCTCTCCACTTGTTACGGCATCCCAGCTAGGTTCTGGAAAAATAATACTTTTTCACGTTCCCGCTACTCCCGATTGGTCTGATCTGCCGTATTCGAACACTTTCAGCGAAATGCTCAGTCAATCAGTTTCATTGAGCCAAAATCAATCGCTAAGTTCCGAGATAAGTTCCGATTTTCTAGTTCCACAACAAGTTCTAGACGGGTTTGGACGACTCAGACCGCCAGATCCCAGTGCCGCTCCGGTATCCTCTTCCCAAATAAATCTCAAACAGCCTTCTCGGTCGCATCCACCCGGATTCTACTCGGGCGGCGCAAAAATTTATGCATTAAATGCTGGTACAGGTTTTTCGTCGAGTGCCATTAAGAGTTGGCCCGACAACGCTGTAGTTTTAACCGATAGCGATACATCAGTTGACCTCACTCCTTTTCTTTTAACGACAGCTTTCTTTCTTATTCTATTGGATATTCTATTAGCACTATTCATTGCAGGGAAAATTAAAAGCCGAAGATTAGCATTTTCTGTCGCTATTTCTTGCTTAGCAGTTATGCACTCGAATAATTATGTTTACGCACAAGAAGAACTTTCTAAAGAAATACAAGCTACACTGAAGTTTCGGTTAGCTTACATTGGCACCGGGCTTCCTTCTATCGACCGTATAACGGAAGCGGGATTATTAGGCCTTTCAAGAGTCCTTTACCGACGAAGTTCTATTGAACCTGAATATCCTCACCGTCTAAACCCCGAAACCGACTCGTTAGAATTGTATCCTTTGATTTATTACGCTGTTCCAGACGACCCGACACCTTTTTCGAAAAAAGCAGTTGCAAAACTAAATCAGTACATTGCTTCAGGTGGGGCTCTTATAATCGACACTCGAACCGGGAGAAATCCGAATGCGCCAAAGGCAAACGATTGGCAAAAAATTGTCGAAGCTCTGAATATCCCTCCTCTTTCCACAATTCCCAAAACGCATGTATTAACAAAATCGTATTATCTTCTATCTTCTTTTGTCGGCCGATATGGGGCAAGTAAGATTTGGATTGATACAAGGGCTGCAGAAGGAGCAGCCGAAGGCGACTCGGTATCGGGCATTTTTATAGGTGACGGCGACTGGGCTGGGGCTTGGGCTGTTGACCAATACAATAGGCCTTTGGAGTCAGTCGACGGAGGTGAACCCCAACGGGAAATGGCTAGAAGGTTTGGTGTCAACTTGGTTATGTACGTTCTGACAGGACGTTATAAAGAAGATCAAGTCCATATTCCGACTATCCTTCAACGCCTCGGGCAATCAAAGGATCTTCGCAATCAACCAGAGGACACGGAAGAATGATTGAAGAGGTCAAAATTATATTTGACCCATTTGTGTCGTGGACTTTCTTGATTGGGTTAACTTTCGTAGGCCTTATCGCGTGGGGCATATACGCCGGTTTAAATGGACGATCCAAATTCTCTCGTTTCGGGCTTCTAGCATTATTAATTCTAGCCATCTTAAATCCCGCCATAGTCCGAGAGCAGGGAGAGCCACTACCTTCAGTCGTAGCAATAATTCTTGACCAGTCCGAGAGTATGTTGTTTGCTGACCGAGAAACTAAAGCAAGAGAGGTTTTTGAACATTACCAAAAAGTTATAGATGACAATCCTAATTTTGAGTTGCGCACGAACAAGACCAATCCGAACTCGAATGGGACTTACCTGTTTGGTTCATTAGAAACCGCCCTTAGCGATGTCTCGCGCGACAGAATTGCGGGAACAATTCTGGTTACCGACGGTCAAATACATGACATTCCAACAGACAACGAGCGCGCCAATGAATTTGGGCCAATATATGTTGCTGTTGTTGGTACCGACACCCCGTATGATCGCCGGATTGAAATTATTGAAGTCGCTGATTTTGGCATAGTCGGTGAAACCGCAGATTTTATTATCAAAGTCGAAGACCCAAGCGTTAATTTTGTTAATGTTAACGTCACCGTTAACGGCGGCATTCCAGAAGTTGTATCGGTACCAACAAACATCGAAACATCCGTTTCTATACAAACTGTCGTGAGAGGGGATAACATCGTTTTGATGGAGGTTCCTGCAGGTTCAAATGAGCTTACCCTTGCCAATAATCAGGTTGCTCACACTATGTCGGGAATTAGAGATCGACTGAAAGTTTTACTTGTTACAGGATTTCCGAACGCCGCTGGCCGGGTCTGGCGCGACCTACTCAAATCGGACCCCTCTGTTGATTTGGTACATTTCACCATTCTAAAAACACAAAACAAGCAGGACTTCACTCCAAACTCTGAACTCGCACTGATCCCCTTCCCAACCCAACAACTTTTTGAGGAGAACTTAAACGATTTTGATCTTGTCATTTTTGATCAGTTCCAAACAAATGCTCTCGTAACGATGCAATATCTGACGAACGTTGCAAATTATGTGGAAGGAGGGGGAGCTCTTCTGGTAATTGCGGGAGAAAACTACGTAGGTCTCAATAGTGTCGCGGCTTCAGCACTTGCCAGTGTTCTACCAGTCTCGCCCAATGGCCAAGTTCTAATACAAGAATCCATTCCTCAACTAACCGAAATTGGAGCAAAACACGCAGTTACCAACAGTTTCACGAATAAAAAATGGGGTAAATGGATACGGTTTATAGGAGGTGAAGCAAAGGCCGGAGATGTGCTTTTGTCAGGACCGAATGATTATCCGCTTCTTGTGGTCAACCGTGTCGAAAAAGGACGAATTGGACAACTCATGAGTGATCACGTCTGGCTCTGGTATAGAGGTTATGACGGAGGGGGCCCGTTCTCTGAGATGATCAGACGACTCGTTCATTGGCTGATGAAAGAACCTGAACTCGAAGAGCGTAAACTCGAACTTGTAGCAGATGGAAACACGGTTACAATCCAGTTGCACACCATTGCCGAAAATCCCCCTCAACTAGAAATTGAGACTCCGAGTGGAGTACAATTGAGTCCAGATTGGCAAAAACTGGACAATGGTATTTTTAAAGCATCGATTACCTCTTCAGGGATCGGACTTTACCGCGCTCGGGCGGGTAATCTCGAAGGAATGGTATTGAGCGGTTTCACGAATCCAAAAGAATACAAGGATCTAAGGTCAATAACGGAACTCATTGAACCTGTCAGTACGTTTACCAAGGGCAACACGTTTAGAGTTTCACAGTCCAAACAGCGACTCCCGAAAATCAAGAAGGTAAATCGGCTTTCGCGCAATTCTAATGAAATTCAATTGCGCGAGCGCAAAGCGTACTCGGTCATTTCTTCGAAAACACACTCCTTATTACCTGCAGTCCTAGTTGTTCTGATACTAACAATGCTGTTTATGTTAGTCTGGTATAGGGAAGGACAGTAATTATCTGTTTAAACTTATACTTTTTGCTTTATCGAGAAAAAATTTCCAACTAAATTCACAGCATTTTTATTCGTTGCGACAACGCAAGTCTTGCCCGGTGTATAGTCTAGCGTTAGGGAGTTTATGATTAGTCTCTAGAGGCAAAAATCCGTTTCTTTTACCTCTCTGACTAGTAACTTTAGCGCGTTGACGAGACTTTATGACTGACAACTACCCTCTACAAGTTTTGCCAAAAGAGTTGCGCACTCGTTCTGACATCTCCAGCGGTCATACCTTATAATTTAATGCGCGGAAATCATTGCCTCTCTAGTACCAATTCTCATTGGAATTTACAAACAAATGGACAAAATCAATCTATCGCCCATCAACGGCAAGGAAGTCATCGTCAGTTTTGGTTATACCAATCACCATCTTAACCGTGGGCTGATCGCTGACGACGAAATCTTCGCGGCCATTGAATCCGAGGGGACGAGACAGTCCCAACATATAGAACTGATTGCCTCAGAAAACATTGCCTCAAGGGCAGTGCTTGAGGCACAAGGGTCGTGTCTAACTAACAAGTATGCCGAAGGATATCCTGGTAGACGATACTATGGTGGTTGCGAACACGTCGACCAAGTCGAAAAAATTGCCCGCGAAAGAGCGAAAAAACTTTTCAGTTGTCGGTTTGCCAATGTCCAACCGCACTCCGGAAGCCAAGCCAACCAAGCTGTTTTTCAAGCCTTACTCAAACCTGGAGACACTATTTTAGGAATGAGCCTTGCCGCGGGTGGACATCTCACCCACGGTGCGGCCCCTAATCAATCCGGAAAGTGGTTCAACTCTATTCAATATGGTGTTCGACGCGAAGACGATTTGATAGATTTTGAGCAAGTCGCCAAATTAGCGAAAGAACACAAACCTAAAATGATCATTGCAGGAGGTTCCGCTTATCCGCGGCAGATAGATTTTAAGAAATTTCGCGAAATTGCCGATGAAATAGAAGCTTGGTTTTTAGTTGATATGGCTCATTTCGCTGGGTTGGTGGCTGGGGGTATGCATCCAAATCCCTTGGACTACTGCCATGTCGCGACTAGCACAACACACAAAACTCTTCGAGGGCCTCGGGGCGGATTAGTACTCACCAATGATCCAGATATTTCTAAGAAAGTGAACTCAGCGGTCTTTCCAGGAATTCAGGGCGGGCCATTAATGCACGTTATTGCAGCCAAGGCAGTTGCTTTCGGAGAAGCCTTAGACGAGAGTTTTAAAGTGTATTCGGAACAAGTTATAGTAAACGCCCAAGCCCTCTGTAGCGCCGCTATGGCGAGTGGACTTGATGTTGTATCCAATGGTACCGAGACTCATTTAGGGCTTATAGACTTGAGACCCAAAAATGTAAAAGGGAACGAAGCCGAGGACGCATTAGGCCGATCTTTTATCACGTGCAACAAAAACGGAGTGCCCTTCGATCCTGAAAAACCGACGGTTACGAGCGGTATTCGCGTCGGATCACCTGCGGGAACGACACGCGGGTTCCAGAGCGACGAATTTCTAAAAATCGGCGAATGGATAGGTGAAATAGTTGATGCCGTATCAAAGGGCTTTAGCGCCGCTGCCGAAGATAGAGTTAGACAGGAAGTTCTTGACCTCACAGAAGAATATCCAATCTATAACTTTTAGGGATTGCACTCATGCGCTGCCCATTTTGTAATACTGAAAATACGGCAGTAAAAGATTCTCGGCCCGCAGAGGAAGGGTCTGCTGTCAGACGCAGGCGACAATGCGAAGTTTGCGGAGGCCGGTTTACCACCTTTGAAAGGGTTCAGCTACGCGAGATTTCCGTACTAAAGCGTAACGGTAATCGTGTTCCTTTTGATCGCGACAAGTTATTGCGTTCAATTCGCATAGCCCTTCGTCGAAGACCGGTCGATGATGAACATATCGAACAGTTAGTGTCGGGCATGGTTAGAAGGCTAGAGAGTAATCATACAAGTGAAGTAGAAAGTTCGGCGATTGGAGAGATGGTTATGACATCTCTTAAAGATATCGACCCGGTCGGTTATGTTCGGTATGCTAGTGTTTACAGAGACTTCCGAGATCCTAAAGATTTTGCCAAGTTCATAGAAGTTTCGGATTTAGAAGACGACGATCCCTAATCTAATGTCCATCACTGTCACTTTGAAAGTAGCGACTTCGCTAGACGCTAGGATCGCATTAGCCGACGGTACGAGCCGTTGGATTACTAATTCCGACAGTAGAGCGTACGCGCACGAACTCAGAGCAAAGAGTGATGCAATATTAGTCGGAATCGGAACAGCTTTGGCAGACGATCCTCTCTTAACAGCGCGGACAATTCCACTCCCCGATCGACAGCCCATCCGAATTATCGCGGACAGCCAATGTAGGCTCTCGCCTAAAGGACGCTTAGCATTGTCTGTTGGATTAGGGAGAGTTGTGGTAGCATCGGCTACAGATATCGATAATGGTTTGCGCGATGCAGGAGTTGATGTATGGAATTGTTCTGACGGCAGAGGAAAAGTTAGTCCAAAAAAATTTCTAACGCGGGCCAAGTCAGAAGGTATCGCGAATCTTTTAATCGAGGGAGGTGGAATTCTTGCTGCATCCTTCTTAGGGGAACAGCATGTTGACATTATCCAATGGTTCCGTGCTCCCATTATATTGGGTGGCGATGGACTTCCAGCGATCTCCGCGCTCGGTCTAGACACAGTCGGAAACGCCTCTCGCTGGAAATTAGTTGATAGACGGTCATTTGGCGACGACTCTCTAGAAACATATCACCAGAGCTAAAACGGAGAATAAAGATGTTCACAGGAATTGTCACCGATGTCGGCTTGATTAGACGAGTTGAAAAATATTCCGGAGTTACGAAATTTGAGATCGAATGTGCTTACTCGGTAGAAAGCATCGGAATTGGTGCATCAATTATGCACTCTGGTGTGTGTATGACAGTTGTAGAAAAACAAGTAAATGAGAGCAACTCCGGAAGTATTTACGCTGTTGAAGCTGTGCAGGAAACCTTAAACACGACAGTACTAAAAAATTGGACAGTCGGCACGCGCATAAACCTAGAGCGATCGCTTAAAGTCGGAGAGGAACTAGGCGGACATTTCGTGTTTGGCCACGTGGATGGGGTTGGAGAGATCACTCGAATCGAAGACGAAAAAGGTAGTAAGCGAGTATCAATTCGTCCGCCTAAAGATTTGAATAAGTTTATTGTTAGAAAAGGTTCAATTGCTATAGATGGTGTTTCTTTAACGGTCGCTTACGTTGACGACAATGATGAATTTGAAATTGCTATTATTCCGCATACATGGACTCATACCACCCTAGAACAACTTACCTTGAACTCCATGGTTAATATTGAGATAGACATGCTCGCACGTTATGTAGCTCGCGCCGTCGATTTCCGTTAGTATACCTGTCTGGATTTACTTCTTTATGTCTGATTATCACGCAGCCGTATCCACGATCGACGAGATTATTGAGGAAGCACGAAATGGACGTATGTTCATTTTGGTGGATGCGGAAGACCGCGAAAACGAAGGGGACTTGGTAATTCCGGCGAATTTTGTCACTCCAGAAGTCATAAATTTTATGGCTAAGTACGGTCGAGGACTCATTTGTTTGGCAATAACTGATGAACGAGCAAATACACTTAATCTCAATATGATGGCTCGCGAAAATCGTGAGTCGATGAAAACTGCCTTTACTGTTTCAATCGAGGCGAATGAAGGAGTTACGACTGGTATTTCGGCAAAAGATCGTAGCCATACCGTGCAAGTGGCCATTGACCCAACTAAAGGGGCAAACGATATCGTATCTCCCGGACACGTATTTCCGTTAGTTGCTCGGAAAGGCGGCGTTCTCGTGCGCGCCGGACACACAGAAGCGGCTGTCGATATATCTCGGATGGCAGGTCACTATCCCGCCGGAGTAATTTGCGAGATCATGAACGACGATGGAAGTATGGCCCGCTTACCCGAACTTGTGTCTTTCGCGCAATTTCATAATTTGAAGATTGGCACCATTGCCGAACTAATTGCGTGGAGACGAAAGAACGATCGGTTTCTTGAACGCAGAATAGAAGCACCGCTGGATAGTTATTACGGAAACGGATTCCGCACCGTAGTGTTTCAAAATACATTGGATAACACGGAACATATTGCGATCGTTCACGGCACAATTGAACCCGACTCGGTTCCTTTGGTTCGAGTTCATAGGGCTGACGTTCTGACAGATATACTCGGCGAGAGGGGACCTCGACACAATCTAGTCGAAAAAGCGATGAAAATTATCGCAGAAGATTCTGAACCGGGAGTAGTCGTAATCGTTAACACGATGCGCCCAAACATAATTGCAGAACGATTTGGCGCTCAACCCGAGACTCAAGCCGATTCTAGTACCCCGTTAAGAGAATATGGTGTCGGAGCGCAAATCTTGCGTGAACTAGGGGTAAGAAAAATGACTTATTTGTCTAATACAAGCCCGACTAGAGTGGCCGGATTAGACGGATACGGTCTGTCCATAGAAGGATGGAGAACTTTCGGGAATTCCAATTTAGGAGAAGAATAATGACCGCACGGGTTTTAGTTGCTACGTCACGATACTATGAAGACATCGCGTTAGAATTAGAGGCAGGTGCCTTAGAGATTCTGACGAAAGAAAAGTCAACCCACGAAACAATTGTTGTCCCCGGCGCATTTGAATTGCCCGGAGTAATTGCAATGGCTGCAGATAGCGGTAAATTCGATGGAGCGATCGCGCTCGGATGTGTTCTGAGAGGCGAGACTAGCCATTACGATCACATTTGCACCGAAAGTGCGCGAGGGTTGATGGAACTTATCGTTCATCGACGGCAAGCCATTGGGTTAGGTATTCTAACTTGCGAAAACCGGGAACAGGCTTGGGTTCGTGCCGACCGAAAACAAAAGAATAAAGGGGCAGATGCCGCGAATGCGTGTTTAAAGATGATTGAGTTACGCAAGAAGTTCGTGCGATGAACGGAAAGACGGATCAATATAAGCTTAAGCAAATTAGGAGAGCGGGGACCAGATTAGCAGCAGTTCAGGCTCTATACGAAATGGAGCAAACAGGGATAAGCGCAAAAACTGCGATCCGATCCTTTCAAGAAAATCGCTTAGGCATCGGTCCAGATGAAAACCCTGTGGACGAGACTGACCTTGAAACATTCAAGATCATAATCGATGGTGTTGTCTCCCATCAGTCAACCATTGACGATGTGATTAGAGGTTGCCTCGCAAAAGGATGGAAACTTAGCCGACTCGATGCAACTTCTCGAGCGATTCTCCGCGCCGGGAGTGCCGAATTTATTGTGTTTCCTGATTTGGATCACCCCATCATTATTGATGAGTATGTGTCACTAGCAAACGACTTTTTCGATTCAGGCTCAGAAACGAATTTTGTAAATGCAACACTAAACTCTATTGGAGCCAAACTGTTTCCTGATAAGAAAAAACATTAAGTAACCCATTGCTAGCGTTGCCTCGGGAGCTGGTGCTTACAGGTATTTCTACGGTAACCTAAGTTGAAATTGGTTAAATCTCCTTGATTGTCCAAATCAAGCGTTCATCCTCATTCTTCCAGTCCATTTCCATAAAACGGCGATGAGATTTGATCATTCCTCGCCAAATCTCAATCCAACATTCCAGCACATCATTTTTCTCTTCGTTCTCTAACCCCCTGATTATTCGAAGGCCATCTTGCGTTACAACTGCTTCTTCACCTTCTATTGCAACCGAACAATCATCTCCCATTCCTGAAAGAATTTTCGCCAGAAAAGCGGCTGCGTCCTCTACTCCTCCATCAATGCCTTCTATAGATCTTGCCGCTACCTGATAGTGCTGTAAACCGATAAGAAGTGCGGCCCTTTTAGCAAGTTCCACTGCTCTTTCCCGTCCCAAAACCTCAACCAGAGTTGGTATTCCATTGCGGATATATTCTACGGCATAGTTTCGATTGGCTTTTGCTAAACGCTCTGCGCTCCAACCAGCACTGGGAGGTTGAAGTTGTGCTTCTTTACTAAATGAAGGTGGGCGTTCACTTGGCGAGAATTTTAGTCTTCCGGAATCATCCAAGTCGTACGTGCATTCCTCAAAGTATCCACATAATCCGAATTGACCAGTCATGTCCTCTGACACACAAACAAACCTCAAACGTGGATTTTTCAATGAAACTCCGTTTTGAGCGTACCAACCATATAAGAATCCTCTACTAGCTTCTATCGGAATGCCACAGATAGCGGGTCCAGCGTACATCCAACGAGGATATCTGAATCTCACCCAGGCTTTAGTGTCGGATTCCTCAGCATACTCGACTCCAACTCCGCCTATGGAGTTTGACAGCACGTGGTACTTGGCGCATGCGACAGCATGAGGAAGTTGAGTTAGGCCTAACTTTTCGAAACTTGATAAGAACTTCTCCTCGTGCTGTTTGCGAAACAACTTGAACATCCACTTATAAACCGCGCCACGTGGTTCACAACTTGCAACCATCAATTGCAAGCCCAGAAAGTACTGGTGGTGAATTTCAGACTGAGCTAAACACGAAAGGTTTTGTGCTGTTTCCACGATCCCACTCTTAAACTTGAGCTAATCCATTGTCCCAACCATGGTGTGTTTTCACCAAATAAAATTATGGTCAATTCCTATTATCAAATCTGCAGTGTTTAAGTGTCACGATTACTAAAATTGAGTAGTGATTTAGATCGGTCTTCCCCGTTGCCTTACAGATTGATTCTCAGTACTGCAAGACGATGTAAGTCTGTTTGTGTTTTGTTATAGCCTCTATGCCTTTGTTCGGTAGTTGTTTCTCCACCAAGGAAGTCGCTGACGTTGCAAACCAAACTTGAAAAGTGTTCTTCGACTATCCTTATCCGTGATGTGTCTGTAAGGTCTGGTGGTTTAACAAATTCGTTAAGACAGTTGGTTAGATTGTCCCATTATGCGTCAGTCTCAATTTGAAAGCAAGGCGCTTGAATCTGTAAACGGTAATTGTGGTTGGTGGATGTTTAACTTGCAAAAAGCATAGAGAATGCCGTTGCGACTTTATCAATCATCTCCGCTCCTTGATGAACGATTGGAGCACTTCGATTTATTCCTATTACTTCGAAGTATTTCTCCTCTCTTTGGTCGTCAGGTGTGTAATGTGAATGGATGTTTCGGAGGTCGTTCACCCCAAAAAGAGGAGCCACTATTTCTGAGGCATTCTCATATTCGAGTTTTTGATGAAAAAAGCCTTCTAGCAGCTTCAACGTTTTCCTACTCTGTATGTTGCTGTTCAGGTTGCGTCGGAGACTTGAAGTATCTATCCTCTCTAGTACATACTTATTAATCTCACTTGCTAAGGAGAGAAGGCCATCTTCTTCAACAGAACGAAACCGGTGGATCTTGCGCTGTATGTTATTAATCAGGTTTTGTTGCTGGAACAATGGCATATGATATTCTTCTATAAAGGTTTGGTTTGCTTTTTGAATAGTATCAATGAGTAATCGCTCAGGAGCAATAGCGTTGAGATGATTATATTCTACCTTAGTTTTGTTTGATGTCTGTTCGGCTGTTTCGTAGAGATCACGTTCCTGTGCTTGCCAAGCATATAGGTCTCTTCGATTCAGTCTAACGAGAGCAGAATCCTGAACTGATATTTGACCGGAGGAAGTTAACCGGAATTTAATTTCAGAATTGACTGAGGAATTGGCCAAGAACCAAAGTGACCCCGTATCTCTCCCGATCCAACGTATCCAGTTTTCTCGTTTTGATAGAAAGTGATTCATTATCTCAGGTTGAAAATACCTGTTTTGAGACGCTTGCATATCGGGGATAATAGACAAAAACTTGAGCGATCTGTAAGAAATCTAATGATATGCCTTCAATTGTTAGTCTTCGTCGACAGCTTTGACACAAAATGGCAAGTATTCTGGCTTCTACTTTACTGGGGAACAATCCTGTATCTTCTCGCTTATTCAGAGTTCGGCAGAATTTATTTCTCTTTGAAACTAGTACAACTCCCTAAACTACGGCACATTTTAGATTCCAAGGACTCTAATCTGATTTACAGTATCTGAAGCATTAATCCATTCTCCTCGCCACATTCTGCTGTAGGCAAAATAACGATTACACGACGATGCTTCAAGTGTTGAGATCGCTTCTTTGCTTACATTACCTATCGTCGGCAAATCTAAAGCATCGTTCTTCGGATTACCTTGAGAACAGGGGAAGACTGAAACTTTTGGTAGTCGCTCCCCATGCAAGTCGATGTGTTCGATATATGCACTACATCGGTCATTCGGAAGTTTTGAGATGGTTTTCTCTTCGTTCCAATCATACTTCGGCAAATTTTTTTGAACAAATCTCCTTCCAGTATAATGATACAATCTGAAAAGAGCTCCTCTTAATTTAAGATACTCTTTAAGATAACTGGCCTTAACTTCCACCCGTTGAACCTCGTTTTTGTTGTCGAAGATGTATTTCACTACCTGTTCGTTTCCGCTATTTGGTCGGAACCAAGTCTCCCCATCAAATTTCAGTTCATATGCGAGAGCAAAATCTTGATACAAATGCACTTGCGCTGACTCGTTATTCGATAACACTTGACTTACGGCTAACCGAAATCCAATCCGATTCTCTTCGGCATCATTGAATTGATGAGACTCTTGAAAACGGAATTCGTCCGAATAGTAGGGAGAAAAATCGTCATCGCTCCATTTTTCCCAATTTGTTATTTCTTCAGCCTTTCTTTTGAAATTCTTGAAGATTATAGCTCCTCGAAATTCCTGAAACTCTTCAAAGTGGCCAATTTCTGGGAACTCCGAGTGTTCGGCCCCAAACTTGAAACCAAAGATTGGGATCCAGTCCAGTTCGTCATATTTCAGACCGCGTATGTCTTTTAGTTCCAACCAATTCTGATCACGTACATCCATGGTGTTACCTTTTGCGCTAGCGAGGCGTAAGTGGGGATAATAACATACCCTATTCACGTGAAATAATCATTCATTTATCAGAATCAAGGAGCATCTGCAAGTTGATTAGTTGGTTCACTAATTAGGGAAATTTGGTCTTTCAGTGTAGGAAAGACCGTCCTAAACTGTCAGTAGCTGTATAGTCCAGCAAACAGGTGCGCAGGAAGTTTTGTGAAGGAACACTGTAAATTTCAACCAGCTAGACCTGCAAGCCCTCTAGCCGATAAATTTCGAAGCGATTAGTAAACCTTCCAGCGGCTAGAGCAAAAGTCTTTCAAGTAGACACTCTCTTTGTTTTTTTTGACTTTCATAATAATCTTCCATAGAAGTGGTGCAGGCATACTGATCTCCTATACCGAAAGTGAAACGAGTCTAACAATTCTCTACTTATCCTGTGAAATTCCCCGACATTCTGTAAGTGTCTACTTGGTCGGTTTTTGCTCTAGAGCCAAACCAAATTATGTCAATCAAATCGTTTTCCAAATAGTCCACTCGTTTCACTATCATCAGAAAGCCTAGTGCTGAGAACAGATTTCTCAATCTCTAGTTCCTCCGGGAACGTAAGACTTTCAAATACGTCCGAGTTTAGCGTAACGATATACTGATGTTGATTTCCCGCCATTTCCTTTCCTATACTAATGGCAGTCGCTATTTGTCGGGCATCTACTCCATCGAATAAATGACTGTCATGAATCAAAAAGCCCGTTCCTCTGCTGAAGTTTGAGACGGATTCGATCAAAGCCACGTCCATACAGAAGATTTCCATATTTCTGATCCCCGTACCCCGATCTCCCGCAATCTTAATGTCAAACTCTGGTCCATTTTCAGTTGCGCTAACCTCAAAACGTCCGTTCCTATTCTCGTACAATGCTGATATCAACTCGGCAATACGCAGAATTACAAGATTAATCTTTTTAACGTGTGTATTGTGATCCGCCTGTAATCGTCGCTGTAACTCTATTCGGTCGACTTTGAGTTCGGCTTTGTCGCTTTCCAAAGATTCAGCCGCGGCAAAACGCTCCTTAATCTTAGCGTACTCTGCTTCTAAACGCGCTAGTTCCCTTTGCATCTCCACCAAATCTTCAAACGCGCCTTTTCCTTCTAATGACGAGAGTATGCGTTTGCGGGATTGTCCTAACGATGAAAGTTGAACTTGTACCTTAGCTACTTCACGCTCAGTTTGATCGATCTCCGTTTGCAGATGGAGCCGACGGTTTTTGATGATTGACTCTTGGAACTTTTCGACTTCTGCAAAGCGACGGAGAGCTAATTCTGGTAATTCAATCCCACTTGCTTCGTACATTGTACGAACATCCATTTGACTCACGGGTTTCTCAGATTCAATGGCTTCTTCAAGGAACTTTAAAGTTTCCTTCAATGAAACTAAGTTTCTGGACGATTCTTGCATTAAGCGTTGCAATCCTGCGGCTTTTTCTGTTAAGCAATTGTACGACTCCAAGACCTGAAAGTTAGCTATCTCTTCACGTTTCTTTTCTGCGCGACGTTCCGCTATCGCCATTTCTGGACGAAGGGATGCAACTGTTCCAACGACTTCGCCAATAACCTCACCAGCCGCCGCCCGCTGCAGAGTGCCAAGGGCTTTCTCTTTATCGCGAACCTCTTGAAAACATCTTGCGACGCGCCATTCCAGCCCGAACAAATAACTAAGGCAAGCCTGCCAAGAATAATTTTGCTGATTACCGGAACTTTTGTTGGGGTGCTGAAAACCGCCATCAACATTTAGCCGCATAAAGTACTTTACCATCGCACGATATGTTGGCGAATATTTTTCGTGATGCTCTGTGTCTTCTTGATTGACTGGAATCCCAAAAAACTCTTGTCCCAACAACCGCTTCCAGTCCGAATTTGACACGTATCTTCGGGACGAAGAAGGATCTTTTTTCAAGTAAGCCCCAAAAAATTCGCTTCCCGTTAACACGAAGACTTTTGTCGAATCACTACCTGTACGTTCTACTTCCAATATCTGATCGCCAAATCTAAACTTCCCTCGAAAACACTCATTAATTAGAGCCTCGGAACGAAACAAAGATTGCTTGTCGCAGTTTGCTCCGAGCAAGAAATCTATTATTATCACCAAGCTAGTTTTACCCGCACTGTTTCGTGTCTTACCGCGAACTCCTTTATCTTTGGTGTCAGCCAATAGAATGTTTAGCCCGGGGTTGAACGAAAGGGACTTGAAACTCGATAGTGAACTTCCGACAGACAATATCATCGCTGCCTCCTTTGAAGAAGCCCCTCAAATAGTTCCACAGCAGAAATTGCATACAGCCAACTTAAAGCCAGCACAAACCAGTCAAAAGTAACTGGATATCCAGTTTCTAATCGGTTTTCCCTGACAACGGTCCAAGTTTCAGAAACTGTTTTTGCTGAGGAGAGTACTTGCAAAATTTCTGCCCCGATCCCGACTAAAGATCGTTCAGTCGAGAGGTGTTTCGCAGGCAAGATCATTGTAAACCTCCGTCAACCACATTCTCGAATATATAGCATCGTTCAAAAAGATACGCCAGAAGTGTATGAGCTGCTACTTGACGCGCTGGATCAACTTCTTCTGGGCCAACAATTTTAATATACAACCAATCCAATATAGCGCCAGGCAGCAGTTTCTCGGCTACTAGTTCAGCATATCGGCCTCGAAAAATCGTCGCAAGTGTTTCGCCCCGAGTCGGTATCTGGTGTTTCTGAAAATAATCTTGAATAAGATGTTCTTTCTTCCACCTTGAAGCAAAGCTGCCCAATGTGCAGGAATATGGTTCCTTTGAATCTTTTGGGACGAAACCTGTTCAATTTGGTCTGTCATCGGCGGAGCTGTCGTAACAGAAACAATAGCGTCAACGAGTTCCTTGACTTCCGACATTTGAAGATTTTGAAAGTCTTTGTTGCGCGCAACAGGTCCCAAGAACTTCTCTAGTCCCCTTTCTGAAAAAGTAGCCACAATATCCGCAATGTTAGGTGGCCCCAGAAGGGACAATTCTATGTCTGTATTCTCTTTGTTTAACCCATTAATTTTCTGAATGGCCTCTACTGGTAAACCCTCTATTATATTATGAACCATATGCCAACTTCTCATTATGTCGCCTAGGTTTGACCGTGCTTTACCGAAATCTTCTGTCATTTTGTTGATTAAATACGAGACAGAACCCGCCACTCCATTTTGAGCACCGTAACATGCAAATACACTTCCTTTTGATTCTAAGTATCCATCACATCCTTTGTCTCCCAGCTTTCCGTATGGCTTGACTCTCACAAAATCGTTTCCATGCTTTTCTTCCATAATATCGCCGAAAAAAACTTGGAATTGGTTGCCTGAAGCTCTCCTCAATTTCAATTCAAGGAGCAATTGATATGAAGAGGATAGGCGAGAGGTCACTGTATTGCTTTGATTTCTACTTTAGGTGATGCCCCCAACTTTAAGTGTTGCGACCGGAAGTACTCACATCATAACAGTATAATGCCTCGATAGGGAGAATTTTAGTGACTGTTTTTAAAGGGTAGTTGTCCAGGTTCGGAAATGTTGTGTCAGTTATGGCCAGTAGCCTAAACGGGACATCAAGTTTTGGATGGCGATTTACCTATAGAACTGATAATGATATAGTGGTTGAGAAGCTATTTGTACAAATCCTACCATGAACAAAACCCGTGCAACGTGATTCCGATAAACCGACTTTGAATCATAATTCTAGTTCGCTATACGATTATTGAATATAGAATTATCTTTCAGTCTTTCACCAGAAGGTTGATCTTTTCGTTCTTACGCGTGTAAACACCTAGGTTGGATCCCGCTAAGTTACGAAATTCTTGAAATTGTTTAATTGCGGATTCAATAACTTCTTTATCCTCACTGGTCACATATTTCAGCGCACCGGAACTCATCAACTTAGCAACCATCCAAGATAAGTTGACAGTAGTACTCAGTAACATTTCATACAGTTCGGCATCGATTGTTTTGGTGTTTTCCTGTCCCATTTCCTTCTCCTGACATACTAAACCTAACGATTCCATGCTCAAATGAATCAAGAATCAAACGATAATTAGGTGTATATATCTAACTAAATAAATTGTCAATAATTAGGCTATGTTCCAATCATTCATATTGTATATACTACGTGAAAGTAACCTCGTATTCTATCCAGACCACAAGAGCATACCGGATATGAAATGCCAAACATCCTCTTCTAACGTAAGTTCGTCGGCGAAGAACCGTTACGCCGATGCTCCGATGAACGACGACTTCACAATAGATCAAAAATGGGAAACTTACTCGACAGAAGAACATAACCGATGGGATCGTCTGTTTGCAAGAATGGCTAAACTGATAGACCAGTCGGCATGCCAACCCATTATTGAAGCAGTTGGCAAACTTCGGCTATCGCAAGCCGGAATTCCGAATATGGAGCGGCTCAGTGACAGGCTTGAAGCCCTGACAGGGTGGAGGGTTGTACCGGTAGCTGGCTTGGTTCCCGACGAGGTTTTCTTCAATCACTTAGCCAACAAACGATTCCCCGCTGGAGCATTCATCCGACCAGAAAACGAGTTCGACTACCTCCAAGAACCAGACATTTTTCACGATATATACGGGCATGTTCCTATGTTAGCGAACCCTCAGTTTGCGAGTTTCATGCAAGCATACGGAGAAGGTGGAAAGCGAGCGATGAGTCTTGGGCAACTTCATAATTTGGCACGTCTTTATTGGTACACAGTAGAGTTTGGCTTGATCATTGAAGAGGACGAACTGCGAATATTTGGAGCAGGAATCATCTCCTCGTCACTAGAGACAGAGTTTTCTCTCAATGACAGGTCTCCCAACCGAATTCTGTTCGATGTGGAGCGCATTATGAGAACGAAGTACATTATTGACGACTTTCAGCAAACATACTTCGTCATTCATAGCTTCGACCAACTATTGGAAGCTTGTTATGAAGATTTTGGCGCACATTACGCAACCGTGGCCTCACAGAGCGATATAGAAGCGTCCAATCTTATAGACTGCGATCAAATTTTGAACAAAGGAACACTGGAGTATTTCAATAAAAAGTCGCTTCCTGCTTAATCCGACGGTTAGATATAGCTCAGGCTTATCTATAGAATCTCTCCTAGCAGACAGTAATTCAAATTTGTACGCTAACGACCTTACGGATGTTCCTAAAATTTCAGTAGAAAAATTTATGATTGGCAAACCTAATTTGACTGCCTTTAGACTATAATCAAAATCTCTTGGAAAATTACGGAGGACTTAGTGCTAACCCAACATCATCCTAGATATCCGAAACTCTTTGCTCCGCTTTATGTCGGTAAAACCTTGATCCCAAATCGCGTTATTATGGGGTCAATGCATACAGGACTCGAAGAGTTAGAAGACGGCCATATTCGACTGGCGGAATTCTATGCCGAACGGGCGAGAGGCGGTGTTGGAATGATAATCACGGGTGGAATATCGCCGAATGAAGAAGCAGGACTTGGTTCAAAACTATCTAATTCGGAAGAGGTTGATCGCCATAGAGTAATCACGAGAGCTGTTCACGATGCAGATCCTAACGTGGTGTTTTGCCTTCAAATTCTACATTCTGGCCCACTCGCATTCCATCCGGGATGCGTTGCTCCTTCTGCTGTGCAGTCTCCAATCGCGAGATTCGTGCCAAACGAACTCGATGAAGCCGGAATCCAAAAACAGATCGCGGATTTTGCAAACTGTGCAGCATGTGCGGAAGCAGCGGGCTATAACGGTGTGGAAATCATTGGCTCGGCTGGTTACCTTATCTCAACTTTCTTGGTGCGAAAAACAAATCTTCGCAAAGACAAGTGGGGAGGCTCCTATGAAAACAGAATGAGGTTTCCTCTAGAGGTGGTAAAAGCCGTGCGTAAGGCGGTAAGCGACGATTTTATTGTCATTTTTCGTATTGCCGCTATGGACATGTTGCAAGAAGGAATGTCATGGGACGAGATTGTTCAACTCGCTAAAGAGTTGGAAAGAGCTGGCATATCTATAGTATCGACACATTTTACTTGGCATGAATCTGCTGTTCCAACTATAGCAACGATGGTTCCGCGAGCTGCTTTCACCAGTGTTACAGGCCGTCTCAAAAAACATCTCAACATTCCGCTGATCACTAGCAACCGCATCAATATGCCAGATGTCGCCGAAGAGGTGCTATCCCGCGAAGACGCTGATCTAATCTCGATGGCAAGACCAATGCTGGCCGACTCAGAGTTGGTGAACAAAGCTAGATCGGGCCGCGAAAGCGAAATCAATACCTGTATCGCATGTAATCAAGCTTGCCTTGATCACTCCTTCGCAGGAAACTTAGCTGTAAGTTGCCTAGTGAATCCTCGGGCTTGCCACGAAACTCTCCTAAACTATACTCCCACTGAAAATCCAAAACATCTTGCAGTCATTGGGGCCGGCCCTGCGGGATTGGCTTACGCCTCTGTGGCTGCCGAACGAGGACATAAGGTTGAACTCTTTGAGAAAAGCCAAGAAATTGGCGGTCAGTTCAATCTCGCCAAACGCATACCAGGAAAAGAAGAATTTCACGAAACCATCAGATATTTCAAACGACAACTTGAAATAATAGGCGTGAAAGTGCATCTAAATTGTTATGCGGATTCCGAAACTCTTAGTAGCAAAGATTTTGATGAACTTGTCTTTGCTACAGGAATCTACCCGAGAAAACCACAGTTGGAAGGCATAGATCACCCCAAAGTTATAGGATATATAGATGCTATTCTAGGTACAAAACCGATTGGCAAGCGAGTAGCCATAATCGGAGCAGGAGGAATCGGATTCGATGTCGCTGAACTAATCTCGCATACAGGGATGTCTGCCGCTTTGAGTATTGACAAGTTTGCTAAAGAGTGGGGCATCGATTTTGAGAACCATCCTCGGGGCGGCGTAACAGGTATAGAGCCCTCTGTTGAACCGTCTCCTCGAGAAGTATGGCTGTTACAACGAAAAACATCGAGAGTCGGGAGGGGACTCGGTCAAACCACAGGTTGGACGCATCGAATTTCCCTGCGTCGCAAAGGAGTCCGTATGGAAGGTGGGGTTGAGTATAGTTATATTGATGATGATGGGCTACACTGCACAATAGCGGGAGAGCCACAAATTCTTGAGGTGGACACAATTATTATTTGCGCCGGTCAAGAGCCACTGCGCGATGTCTACAACGAAATGAACATTAGAAACGAAAAACCCGTGACCCTAGTTGGGGGTGCAGATAAGGCCGTTGAGCTCGATGCAAAACGTGCAATTGACCAAGCTGCCCGCTTAGCGGCTGTCGTTTAACTATGGAGTAAATCAAAATGATTGATTTCGAATTACAAGATGGCATTAGCATCGTAAAGATGAACAATGATGCCGCCAAAAATTCTTTCGATATCGAGTTCGCTGAACTTTTCATAAAGAATGTGGAACGGGCTAATCGCGAAGGCGATGCAATAGTTATCTCAGGTGTGGATAACGTGTTTTCCGCTGGTTATAATGTCAAAATTATTGGAAAAGACGAAAAGGCTACCGAGAAACTAGTTGAACTCGGCGGCGAAATTGTGGTGCAATTGCTTGACATTCGAAAACCCGTCATCGCTGCCTGTACGGGGCATGCGATAGCATTGGGTGCGGTCATATTGCTTGGATGCGATTTTCGAATTGGTGCTACCGGTAATTTTAAGATCGGGTTGAATGAAACTCAGCTCGGGTTAGCACTTCCTGTGTTCGCAACAGAGCTCGCAAAACAACGAATTCCACACCAGCATATTCATGAAGTGATTTTAGGCGCTGGACTACACAGCCCGGAAAAAGCCCTAACATTTGGATTCTTAGACCAAGTTGTTGCTCTGGAAGTCGTTCTCTCCGAATCCCTTTCGCTTGCGCAAAAGTTAGCGAAATTCTCAGCACGGACGTATGCCGTTCATAAGAAAGAGCTAAACAGTGAGTACGCAGATACTGTTCGTGCGAGTCTGAAGACCTAACGTCTCAAACAGATTTGTGTCCTTCTCAAAGCCTTCGTTGAACGTTGGAACTTGAGATGTCCTCCACGGACTTACATCCTAGAAGTGCCATATCTCGTTCGATCTCTGAGCGAATAATTTGCAGAGCCCTATCAACCCCCCGTTCACCGCTAGCGGCAAGCGCGAACAAGTAAGGTCTGCCGAACGAACACGCATTGGCACCGAGAGCCAAAGCCTTCAGTATGTGCGTACCTCTTCTTATTCCGCCATCAACAATAATTTCCATTTCATTACCAACAGCCTCACGAATCGGCTGAATGCAGTCCACTGGAGCCGGCACAGTGTCCAATTGCCGGCCACCATGGTTTGAAATCATAATCGCCGACGCACCAATTTCTTTCGCGCGTTTTGCATCTTCTGCCGTCTGTAGTCCTTTGATACAAAAGGGGCCATCCCACTGATTAGCTAGCCACGCCGCGTCATCCCACGTGACGGTTCTATCGAACTGGCTATTTATATATTCTATTAGACCCATCGCGCCTCCGCCAAGAGCGTCAACACGATGAGCAACATTCGCTAAGTCGAAATTTGAATTTAATAGATAATTGAACGTCCAATGCAGATGTGTAGCAAAGCTAAACAAACTGGAGAACGTTAACCTTGGAGGCATCTGCATTCCTGTTCGTGCATCCCGTTCGCGATTTCCAGCCAAAGGTGTATCCACGGTAAGGCAAATCGCTTTGAATTTGGCTGTCTTGCAACGCTGTACAAATTCCTTGGTTAACTCGCGATCTTTGAGAATATAGACTTGAAACATCTTCGGACTAGCAATTGCATTAGATATATCCTCAATACTAGTCGTACCGATCGTTGACAGAGAATACATTGTTCCCGCCTTTTCGGCAGAGCGCGCTACCGCAAGTTCTTTCTTATGATGAAATAAGCGGTTCATTCCCGTTGGAGACAAGAACAACGGCATAGACAGAGTGCTTCCAAGCACCGTTGTCGTCGTATCAATATCCGACACGTCTTTAAGGTAGAATGGCCTTAGTTCATATTTGGAAAAAGCGTCGGTATTGTTGCGTATTGTCCACTCGTCGTCTGCAGCACCGTCTATATAATGAAAAAGAGGCGAAGGAAGCCTTTTCTTCGCCAAGACTCTAAACTCCATTAGGTTTTGACAATCATTGATCGACATATGCGATTCATCCTATTTTTCGGTTACCTAGTTGAAGCAACAGCGATCCTAGGGAGGGAAACTCATGACTCTTCGTTATTATAACAGGCAAAACAATCAACGTACTTAGAATGACGTTTTGCAAACATGCTAAAATTGAAGTCTTGTCGTTTTACAAATACTTCCTACTTCTAACATCTAATGCAAAGACATAACAAGAAAATGTATGTTTTTCACTTATTCGACTATTTTAGTCGCCAAAGCGGTCACTTTGATTACTTTAGCGAACTTCCGCTGTAAAATTTCTCGCCTATTTCTAATGCCAGCGCCCCAGTCACCCGACTCCAATTCTCACAGAATTTTGCGTCTTCCTTCGCCCCTAGAGTTGGATTGCGGTCGGTCATTGGAGGGCGTAGAGATTGCATATGAGACCTATGGAAAAGCCAATCGCAATAAATCAAACATTATACTGGTTTGTCACGCCCTAACGGGAGACCAATATGCAGGCGGCCCAAGCCCAATTACAGGGCGACCTGCTTGGTGGCCGAGAATAATTGGTCCGAAGCTTCCGTTGGATACAGACAAATTTCAGATAATAGCAACGAATGCATTAGGCGGGTGTATGGGTTCTACGGGTCCGGCTTCAATTGATCCTACAGGTAAAGTTTGGGCGACAGATTTTCCACTCATAACGATCGCCGATATGGTCCGGGCTCAGATAGCCTTCACGGAAGCACTTGGAATTGAAAAACTGTTTTGCGTTATTGGTGGCTCTATGGGAGGTATGCAAGTTCTAGAGTGGGCGATTCAAGCTCCTGATCGGGTTCATTCGGCGATTCCGATTGCCACCACAGCTAGGCACAGTGCTCAAAATATCGCATTTTACCAAGTCGGCCGGCAAGCAATTATGGCCGATCGCGATTGGAAGAACGGTCACTATATTGCAAAAGAAACAAAACCCGCCGATGGATTAGCCGTAGCGCGAATGGCTGCAATGATTACCTATATGTCGGAGGCCGCTTTAAAAAAGAGATTTGATCGAGAACCTAAGGCGAAGGGAGGCGATCGGCAGAGATTCGATGTTGATTTTCAGGTCGAGAGTTACATGCACCATCAAGGTACTAGTTTTGTCGATCGATTTGACGCGAATTCCTATCTTTACATGACAAGGGCGATGGATCATTTTGACCTTGTGTCGGGAAGCGGCGGTCAACTTGCTCGCTTGTTCGAGACCGTGTTGGCTAGGTTTTGTTTGTTTTCATTCACGTCAGATTGGCATTATCCTCCGCAGGAAAGCAGAGAGATTACTAAGGCCTTAACCGCGGCAGGTGCCGAAGTTAGTCATATTGAAATTGAAACCGATCGCGGACACGATGCATTTCTCGTTGAGGAACCGCAGTTCGAAAGTGCTCTAGCGGGATTTGTTTCGGCTTCAGCTGAGTTAGCCAGAGTATGACTCAGGTACGTGTAGACCATCTAGCAATAGCTAATTTGATCCCAAAAGGTTCAAAAGTTCTTGATGTCGGTTGTGGCGATGGGTCACTTCTTTCCTTATTGATGAAAGAAAAAAACATTGACGCTCGAGGTTTAGAATTGCAGTCAGAAGGTGTCGAAAAATGCATTTCTAAAGGACTTTCTGTCGTTCAGGGTGATGCAGAGAAAGACTTAGATATTTTTTCTAACGATCAATTTGACGTTGCCATACTATCGAAGACTATACAGGAGATGAGACGACCAGCAGTAGTCTTAGATGAGCTATCTCGCGTGGCTCCGGAGGTTATTATTTCATTTAAGAACTATGGGCATTGGCGAAAACGGCTACATTTGCTCGCTGGAGGTCGCATGCCAACTCCTCGAACTAAGCAATGGTATGACGCTGAAGTGCTTCACCCTTCGACCGTTTCAGACATGTTAGAACTTTGTTTTGGAAAAGGTTTGCGACCTGTTGGAATCGCTCCTCAGAACGGAGCAAGCATCGGTAAATTCGCGCAACATAATACTCGAAGGGTAAATTTCTTCGCCCAGGACGCTATCTTTCACCTTGAACGGGTCTAACAAAATTGCTCGAGTAGATTGTTACTCAGAACAAACAAGTTCCAGTATCGTGAGTAGCGATCTAAGCATAAGGTGGGTTATACGTCTCACGCAATTCTCTTTGACGATGTAAATGTCTTAACTTTGTTGAGATACCTTTTTATCTTTATGAACATGGACTAACGAGGGATGTTCGCCTTGCTTATGGAGTTCATTTGTCGACTCAATTTCCCTAACCATACTGTGCCGAGGCAGATCGTCATATCTTAGATTACGTTCAAACTACAACCCATTGTTATCAGTAATTTTTATAGGTGAATCTGTACTTTTTCTCTGAGTCATCTATATTAGGTTACATTGACCTCGGTCTCGTCTTTGAACTTACTAATTTCTCCTAACAAAATTTTATTATGGGGAACTATCGAGCGCGAACGGTATGATTAAGCTACAAATACTAGCATGATGAACCAGACCGATTCAAATTCAACCCCTGACATATGTTTGCGGAACTAAACACCTAGCTAATAGCCACGATACTTCTAACAACTTCATCATTGTCAACCACGAGATCCAGACTCGGATAGAATTCGTCACTCTTATGAGCAATTGGATTAATTCTAAAGTTACGCTTAGCGAATACAGTGCCGGAATCGGTTTCATATCCATGAAATTTTGCCAATCTGAGAATGTCACTTCTTCGAAAACTGTCACTATCTGCCAGTCCTAAAATGTACCTTATTTGTTTCTCTTTGCCGCAAGGAAACGTGATCGGCTTGCGGGGTACAACCTCCGCAAGCGAATTTTTGTTTTTTAATTTCGTTCCAACTTTGAATAGATTTGATAGCATTTCACATATGCCGAAATCTGGCGGATACGATCTATTTTCAACGATATTCGTTACCATACCTTTATCATCCACTCCAAGATCAAAATCTTGAGTGTACCTACCGCTCTTAGATCCTCCTGTATTTACAGTATAGTACGGGTTTGAGCTGAATAACCAGTGATCTATTTCAATTTGTCTCCAAACGTAGTTATGTACCTTAGCTAGTTCAAGTAACTTGTCCAGACTAATTTGATTGACTTTCCCTAATCCAAGTCTATTACGAATGCTTCCTTCGTAACCACTGGGAAATCGGATGTTTTTCACTTGATTAACCATATTCTTGCCTATCAATAGTGGCGAAACTTATGAGTGCGATGCTCAACTAATTCTATGCGAGAACGCTTCTGATCGAACCTTGGTAGCAACTTTTCTCTGTAAGCTCTCAGACTTTCTACCTGAGAAATAAAAGCGTGATGGGTTGTTCAATAACTTGGGGTCTCTATCTGTCAAAAAATTCCAAACTAGATTGGCAACCGAATTGGAGTTATCAAACAATAACTTGTAGACGATTCTCATCCTATTCACCTGCCCCGCCAAACCATCCAGCTCCAATCTTAAAGAGCTGAACGAAGCAAAGCATTTAGTAACGATTTCAGACTGATCTAACATAATTAGCATTTTTAACCCTATTGTACTTGATCCATCCAAACTCTGTGATTTCGCAGAATTGACAGCTTTCAAGACAATCAGTCCGTTTGATTATCTCTGGTCCGCCTCGAAATATCCAAGACTCTTCTTTACTCCCTAAGGCCACATATTCTACGAACAAGTGTCCAAAAGGACGTAACTTGAATATCCTCGGGCCAACTTGATAACCCCATAATCTGACTATAATTCTTGTCATAACTATTCTGCGTCTCCGTATTTTTTTTGGGCGTGAATCTAAATCGATGCACATTAATCTAGTCGGAATTGCGACACCTGTTACTGCTAGATTAGAATAGCCTTTTCTCGATAATTGTCAACAGAATTCGAACTATTCCGCAAATTTTTTTATAGTTTAACTTTATTCGTCTAGAGCATTCTCCGAACATGTAGTCCATTTTTCTTCTTCCAGTACGCCTTTGCTGTGGGTAAAATAACTTTTGAATCGAGACAACTTGAACAAAAAATGCTCTAATCGTACAAAGGTCTTCGAGGACCTCTTTCAGAATACACATCAGTCTTGAGATTTCTGGCTATGACAGCGATGTGAGCCAGTTCAGTCTTTGCTCGTCAACATCAGATTAAAGCCCGCAAGCTCGATCTCTCATCTGCTATTTTTCTTCTATTGCGAGGAACCCATGAGTCGGTATCGAGCTAAGCATTTTCTATTAACTGAAGGCCATGTACTACTACTTCCACGACCATACTGAGGATTTTTTGGACTCTCGACTTGCAGTTCGCCGCCTAAATGATCGGCACAATACTTCGTACCACCTCATCACTGTCCACAGCAAGATCCAAAGGTGGCTTGATGGCGGGTTTCTCGGGAAAAACTGGGCTGATTCTATATGTTTGTTTAACATCTTCTTTACCGTTCTCCGTTGCGTATCCATGAAACTTTGCCAAAGTCTGAATCTCATTCCATTGAAAACTGTTGCTATCTGCTAATCCCAAAATTTGTCGAATTTTCTTCTCCTTACCTTTAGGGAATTCAACTGTTTTTTTGGGATTCACTTCAACTACAAAATCTAGAGCCTTATCTTTAGTTCCAAATTTAAATAGATTTTTTACCATATCACTTATGCCAAAATCCGGAGGATAGCCCCTACTTTCAACAATATGACTAACCATACCGTTGCAATCCACCCCTAGATCAAAATTCTGAGTGTACCATCCGCTCTTGCCATCACCGGTGTATATACTGTAGTATCCCGACGATTTAAATGCCCAATGTTCACCATTCCAATGGTAGAAATTATACTTATGTACTTTTGCTAGTTCGAGTACACCTTCAATACTAATCAGTTGCCGTCGTCCCAGTCCAAGCCTGTTACGAATGCTTTTTTCGTAACCCTTTGGAAACGAAATTTTTCTGATGCCTTGAGCCATATTCATTCTCCGATATTGAACATAAATCTACAAAAAAAGACAACCTATACCACATTAGACACCTTTAGAAACCGATCTTTCTGTCGTATACATTTTTGAATCTTTTTTGACGCACTGCCCGCAAAGATATACTGGTTATCATTTTCTGAAAGCCTCAGCTCTCGCTTAGTTATGCAAGTCCACGCGAAATGGGCGACTGAGTTAGAATTGTCGAAAATTAAACCGTAGTTTATTTGAGTTCGGTTTATATCCCTACTAAGATCCTCCATCTCTTGTATAAACTGACTAAAGGTATACTTAATAGCCAAATGACAATGCTTTAATGTGGCAGGATTTTTTCGACTAATCCTACTTGAACCATCACGACTATCGGATTCCAAAGTGTTTTCAACATTTACCTTGTATCTGACCATCTCAAATATTGGCCCTCCTCGAAAAATCCACGGCTCTTCCCCGACCCCTCCATACTCAATGAACAAGTGTCCAAAAGGACGCAACCTGAACAATCTTGGGCCAACTTGATAACCCCGTAGCTTTAGTATCACTTTCGACATGATAACTCTGATCTCCATATTCTTAAACACCAGACACTAATACGATGTACATTCGGCTAATCGGTAATACGACACCAACTGTTTAGTCAATAAGGTATACACTTCTCTGAAAATGTCAAGAGATTTCGATCATTCGAGGAATATTTTATAAGGCTTTACCTCAGTATCTTATGCCGGCAACCAAATGCAGCAAAGATTCCAACTTGGTTTCAGGTAGCATACTTGGTGCCAATGACGATGAGAATGCCTTCAAGTTTTTCTTGCAAGAGTTAAACTTTAACCCGTCGATTCATCTAATTAGAATTTCGCGTTCTTAGTCGATTACTCGTTCGGAAGTATGTCCACGATGGCGTTGACCTTAATGGCAGGCATATTCGGCTTGCGCCGAATTAGACAGTTGCCTTTGACCAATGGCGTAACTAACGAGCTATCTTGACCGTTATCAGCTGTTACTCTCAAAATTCCATCACCTCGTTCGTTTAAATTTGAAGAGAAAGCTCTTAGGAAACATTCTCGGTCGCCATTCGCGGCAATGTCCGATAGGCTTTCTGCTTGGAGAAACCTGTGCTGTAGCCCTGTTATTAAAGGTTTGAGAAACAAAAGGGCGGTCACTATGGCTGAAGCCGGATTGCCCGGCAATCCAAGAACTCGCTGATCCTTACTCCTAAAAAACCAAGCAGGTTTACCGGGTTTAACTGCCACCTTATTGAAAACACTCTCAAACGAATTGTCAGCGAAAGCGGTTTTCATAAGATCATATTCGCCTACCGAAGCCCCTCCAACAGGAACAATAATGTCACATTCTGTTCCTATCTGTTCAATGTGTGACTGAATGCTTTCCAGGTTGTCTTGAGCAATCTCGTTGTAACATACCTCTGCTCCCCAAGTCTCCATAAGCGATTTCAACCCTACAGCGATAGAATTAGGAATTTCTCCCGCTTTCAACTCAGCACCCGGCCAGCGCAACTCTTCTCCATTAGCCAGAATCGCAACTTTAGGTTTAGAGTAGACACTTACCTGCGAATAATTAGCTGAGGCAATCGCTAGAAGTTCCATCGGACCGAGTTTTTGACCTACGCTGACGATTTCGGTACCCTTCGAAAAATCTAATCCTCGTTGTCGAATGTGCCGCGACTGCGAAAATCCCTTTGAAACGAGTACCGTCGAAACTTGAGCTTCCACATCCTCTTGAATAACCACATGATCGGCTCCGTCTGGGATAATCGAACCCGTAAATACTCTGACCGCCTCTCCGACACTTACTTCTCTCAATGGCACAGTACCGGCGGGTATTTTATCTACAACTTTTAGAGTTGTTCCCTCCTTACTTACATCAAGCAATCTTACCGCGTAACCGTCCATCGCAGATGTATCCGCCCGCGGTTGATCAATTCTTGAAATTACAGGAGTAGCGAGAATGCGATTTAGCGCATTATCCAGAGAAATTTCTTCTGTACTCCTATCTAACCGATTTTGTTCGATCAACCTCCAAGCTTCTTCAACGGAAATCATCACACCTCTGCCTTGTAATTTCCAGACTTGCCGCCCGATTTTTCAACTAAGCGAATATCTCCTATAACCATAGATTTATCTAGTGATTTAAGCATATCGTACAACGTTAAACACGCCACAGATACTGCTGATAGAGCTTCCATTTCTGCTCCTGTTCTTCCAGTAGTTTTTACGGTTGCAGTAACCTCGTACCCATCGCTGACTGCATCCACCTTCACATTGCATTGGGAAAGAGGGAGCGGATGGCACAGTGGAATAATTTCGGATGTGCGTTTTGCGGCCATAATTCCGGCGATCTCTGCAATAGAGCTGGGATCCCCTTTCTTCGTTCCTTCCCTGACAATTTTGACCAGAACATCTCTATTGAGTCTGATCCCTCCCTTTGCAATAGCTTTACGTTCAGAGATATTTTTATTGGTAACGTCCACCATATGGACACGACCATCTGAACCAAAATGTGTCAACTTTGACATAACATCATGTCTCCAAAAGACGAGGCATAATCTCGACCAGATTACATGGCTTGTGTCTGCTGTCCAATTGGTAGGAAATAATCTTATCCCATCCGTCTTTCACAGCCCCATTTGAGCCTGGCAAGCAAAAGACAAAAGTTCCACTGATAATTCCAGCCGTAGCTCTCGACTGAATAGTTGAAAGGCCGACACTCTGAAAACTAACCTGATGAAAAATTACAGAGAATCCCTCAATGGTTTTGTCGAACAATGGAGCTAAAGCTTCGGGAGTTACATCGCGCCCGGTCAATCCAGTTCCCCCCGTACTGATAACTACATCAACATCTGTTCGATTTGCCCAAGATTGGATGTGTTGACGAATGTCTTCACGCTTATCTCCGCAAATTTGATGATCAATAAGATGGTGGCCAGCATTGGTAATCCGTTCAGCTAATATTCTACCTGAGGTGTCTTTGTCGAGTGTGCGCGAGTCGCTGACTGTTAGTACAGCGATATTCACTGGAATGAAGGTCAGACTGGGATTAATACCACTCATATGGTGTTCCTTAGTGTTGGAAATTTGATTCAACTCAATTGGCTAGAGCGTTGAACTATCTTCACTCATACTATGCAATGAAAATTTGATTGGATTGAGGATTATACAGATGAACTACGAATGTGGAATCAGTAAGAGCCTCTTTCGTTCAGCTTGTCACGATTCTAGGGTGCTTTTTCCGATCGTTTAGGCTAATCAGGAAAAGAAAAAGACCGACTTGTTCGGAAACTGCCCTAACCTTCGGAACCCAACCGAGCACTTCTGTCCGGATTGCGAGTCTTGGCGATTATATATGAGCCTTTTGCAAAATAGAATTGTCACGCTGACTTTCCTTGAATTTTGTTAGATTTATTGGCAAAAAGCGGGATTTTGGGACTAAAATTTACTAATAATCCAAAGTTTTCAGCATCCCCAAATCGGTTTTGCGTAATTCGCAGCAGTTTCTATATGTGTCTAGATGTAAAGTCCCACACTCTTGGGCGCGAAATGATATACTACCATTATACAGCAATTCCATCTGGAGGAAACAGTTATGGGACAGGTATTACACACTAACGCAGTCACTACACATGCGATCAGAAAAGAGATCCAAGAGGCCCCCTCGTCGATCTCAAATCGCGCATTAGCGAGGTGCTACGGATTAAATTACCGCACGGTGAAGAGATGGCGCGAGCGTGAGTCGGTCGAAGACCGACGGTCGGGTCCGCAAGACCCGCGGCCAAAGAGTTTGAGTAAAGCAGAGGAAGCCGCCTGTGTTTATTTCCGGACGACAACGAGGTTGTCGTTGGATGACTGTTTGTATTCTCTGCAAGACTCAATTCCCCATTTAAAACGATCGAACCTCCATCGTGTATTTCAGAATCACGGGATATCAACACTTCCAAAAGAAGAAAATAAAACTCCCGAGACGAAGAAGTTCAAAGAGTATCCGATCGGTTACTTCCATGTCGACATAGCCCAAGTCAACACCGAAGAAGGTCGGCTCTATATGTTCGTAGCCATCGACCGCACATCGAAATATGCCTACGTTGAACTGCACGACAAATCGACGCGAAAAGTCGCAGTTCAGTTTATCGAGACCTTGGTTGAAAATGTGCCTTACACTATCCATACGATCTTGACTGACAATGGCAGTCAGTTCACTAATTCGAGAAACCCTAAAGTCTCGGTGAAAGAAAACGAATCACCCGATCATAAAATCAATAAGGATGTCAAATGCAACGCATTTGACGCTGTTTGCTCAGAGAATAATATCGAACATAAGTTGACACTTCCCTATCATCCCTGGACGAACGGACAAGTGGAACGAATGAATAGAACCATCAAAGAAGCTACTGTGAAAAAGTATCACTATGAGACACATGACAAACTGAAGGAACACATCCAGAGTTTTATTGATGCCTATAATTTTGCTAAAAGGTTAAAGGCTCACAAAGGTTTAACTATCTTCGACTTTATCAACAAATGTTGGAAAGAGGAACCAGAAAGATTTATTAAAAATCCCGCGTCCATGTTTGTGGGACTATACATCTAGACAATTTCAAAAATGTCTGTACTTTCGTGTAACTATGTCCTGCCAATCGTTTTTCACTAGCACTGGCGGCGATAGAATCCCGTGTTAGTTGGTTGGGGAAGAACAATTGTGTGTGACTCGCGAAAAATTAAGGGGGATTCTCAAGAGAGCTCGGAACCGTCTATAGGTCGCCCAGACAACTATATAATCGCCAGATTCTTATAACGTTGTCGCAAAAAACGTTGACATTTTGTAACACACTCTAACGAAGGAAATAAGAAGACCTCCTTCACCAGCTAAGCCTATCCGCCTATGGCAGTATCAAGCTGCAAGGGAAGACATCTCATAATGAGACTGTTGCGAAACTCGTTACGCGCTCGAAATTCGATGATTTGCACTCAATCTGGATCGCCAAATGCCTTATTCTAGGGCCATCTATTTGCCTAAAATTCAAATTTTGTAGATAATTTTCCAAACTTTGTGTTTCGCACAACAGTTTCATAATATCTAGAAATAAGATGCGACGCTTAGGCGATTATCGAATCATTCTTGCTCATTTCCCAACGCGAGGAATCCTCATAGTCTTCAGTTCGAGGTTCAATCCAAAACTCGCCATCAGTCCGTAATTCTTTCTTCCAAAATACGGCTCTAGTTTTCAAAAAGTCCATGAGAAAATCTGCACTATCAAACGCTGCACGTCGATGTTCGGAAGCCGTAGCAACGAATACTATTTCGTCACGCGGTTTCATTAGTCCTATCCTGTGTAAAACCTTGACCCCGATTAAGGGCCAATCAGACTTCGCTTTGCTGATAGCGGAAGTAATGCCGTTTTCTGTCATCGGTGAATACGCTTGCAAGTAGAGGCCGTCAACCTCTGAATTATTTGAATAATCCCTTACAAGCCCTGTAAATGAGACTATAGCACCGGCATTTTTTACGCTTGACCGAAAATTCGCCAGTAACTCGGCACTATCGAAAAGTTGCTCCGTTAGCAACACAATTATCCACCTCCCACAGGTGGTAAGAATGCTATTTCATTAGGAGAACCAATCAGGCAGGGTTCGGTTGCAACTTCTCCATCTATTGCAATCCTTATAGAGTCGTCCTGAAATCCCTCCAAACTGTCGTACAACTGCCCGATCCAGCGTCTTAACCGGATTGAATCTGTCACGTCTTCGGGAATTTGAATTTGCCCCGACATCACTCCGGTCATGTCGCTAACTCTTCCCAAAAAATGAAATTTTGTCACTATCTACCCTCCTGTCATCGACATGTGCCGTGCTAACGCCGGTTCCATTGCTGGTTCGTTAATTTCAAAGTCATGCTTCTCTGGTTTTGTTCGTAGCGCTTTGTCGAGAGCTTCGGCAAGTTTACTCATAGCATAGGGTCCACTGCGGAGTATCTCTCTAAGGTCGACAAAGTTTGATTGCCCTAAGCACATGTATATACGACCCGTGCATGTTACCCGCATACGATTACAGCTTGCACAAAAATTGTTCGTGAGCGGCGTGATGAATCCTAATCGTCCTCCTGTTTCATTGACGTGAAAAAATTGTGCCGGTCCTGCGTTGGCATCCGTTCGTGGCTGTTCTAGCAAAGTCCAACGTGATTCAAGTTCCTCTCGTACGGCTGAAAGAGGTAGGAACTGATCAAAGCGATCGTATCCGGTTTCGCCGAGGGGCATAATTTCTATTAAAGAACAATCCATGCCGCGCTGATGTGCCCAAGACACTATTTGAGGGATTTCTGCAGCGTTATGATTTTTTAGCGCAACAGTATTGATCCGGATTCTGAGTCCCAATGAGAGTGCGGTTTCAATACCCTGCAGGACCTGATCAAGTCTATCTCTGCCGGTGATTTTGTGAAATTTGTCGCGGTTTAAAGTGTCCAGTGAGACATTTATTCGTTTAACTCCCGCCTCTACTAGATAAGCTGCAAACTCGGACAAACGTGTCGCGTTAGTGGTTAAAGTAAGTTCGTTAAGGCCGTATCCGATCCTCGTACCAAGCCTTTGAATTAATGTTCGTACGTCTCGGCGTACAAGAGGTTCTCCGCCCGTCACACGTATTTTCTTTATGCCGCGATCAATGAATGCAACAGCTATCTGCTCAAGTTCTTCCAAGGTCAGTAATTCACTTTTAGGTAGAAAGACCATTCGCTCCGACATGCAGTAGTTACAACGTAAATCACATCGGTCAGTAACCGATAGTCGCAAGTAGCTTACCTTGCGTCCAAACCCGTCGATCATTGGACGGGAAATTGTGCGGCAACTCGTACTAGTCATAAAGAACTCGTAATCTTTCTAGATCCTCTATCGTGTCAACATCTTGTAACACTTGGTTATCTGTTTCCAAAGTCCTAACCCCCTCCATTCCTTCTATGATTTGTTTTGCTCCGGAATCGCCACTCAAATGCTGCAGCTGGTGCCAAGTGTCCCTGTGTAAGGCTACGGGAGGAGAAAGTTTAGAGTTAGATTTAGAGATCGCAACCTTAGCACCATTGTCAATCAAATTGCAAAGTTGATCCAAGTGATCCTCCCTAACGAGTGGCATATCTGCCAATGCAATCAGCAGAATAGGCGAATTAACTTTCTTTGCATGTTCAATACCTAGTTTAATTGAGTGTGACATTCCATTTTCCGTTGCAGAATTTAATATAATTTGCCAATTTGTTTCTTTTAGCAGATGAATACGTTCGTTCTGATTATTGGCGACTACTGCGTATCTTTGGACATTATACCGGTGCCGATACAATTTAGCAGAATGTTGTAGCAATGGAACGCCAAATAGTTCGCTCAGCAACTTATCTGACTTGAATCGCTTAGACTGACCAGCTGCCAAGAGGAGCAATGTATTTCGATTGCTAGTCACCTTTACGAGTCTTTATGAAACTCAGAAACGATTTCGGACATCGCTGAAATTGCTAGCATTGTTGCATCTCTCATAGCCGGAATAAGTCCAATCGGACCGAAGATTCGTTTTAATTGGGCATCGCTGCAGCCGGCTCTCTTTAAGTCGGAACATCGTTTTTCATGCGTACGCTTGCTCCCAACTGCTCCAATATAGAATGCTTTGCCTTGTAAGGCATCCAAAATTAAAGGAACTTCCCATTCTCGGTCGTGAAACATCAGAACAAAGGCCGTCTCTGAATCATCGTTTGATTTAGGAAGTTGGCTAGGAGTAACTAGTTGTTCGACTGTCGTTACGCCTAACTCTTTAGCGTCACTACAACAGATCTCGTCTGGTGATTGAAATTTACATTCGATCCCGACTGATTTTGCTATTCGAGCGAGGGCTATCGCATCTGCGCCCCGACCAGCAATTCTCAACTGCAATTTGGGTCGGATTCGAACTGTATATTTTCCGTCAAGAATGTTGAGAGCGAAGGACGCGCTTCTTCTTGTGTTCAGTGTTTCTAGAGTTTTTGAGATAGCGATTTTGCTCGGACTAGGGTCAATTGCTATATCCAATGACCCTCCACATGGCAGAAGAATGTCTGGGAATGGAGATCCTTGTCCATATCTAAGGTTTTTTGTTTGGTTCGCGCCTATGGCTTCAACTGTTTGAGACACGATATCGGCATCAATACAACCACCCGACAAGTAACCAGCATAATTGCCCGAAGAATCTATTGCCATAAGTGCGCCGGGGCTTCGAACTGCCCCGCCAACAGATTTGATTAGAACAGCTAGTCCGACCCTTTCTCCTCGTTCCATCATATCTAGGGCCGACCGAAGAACGTCCTGAGGATGTTCAATAGAGAAATGGTGTTTTGACATGGCAAGTATTAAGTCTCTTTACTAGAAAGATAACTAAGCTGGATTCGTTAAAGCGTTTTCGGATCAAGTAATCTCATTTTCCCTCCAATCACTCTTATTCTTAGGAGAACAGAGCCTCATAACCGACGCAACTTGACGGGAAATTGCTGTAACTGCAGATATTAAGAATAATTGTTGGTTTATCGGCAAACTATTTGAGTCAAACAACGCGATTAGAAACGAGGACATACCTAATTTGGGTACAATCTAGATTATATCAAGCTATGGCGTAAGTGGATTCAAACTCAGAGAGCGCAGTTAACGTGGAATACTCAATGAATTACCCCCCCCCGAACCATTCGCCGAGAACGACCGCACTGTTCGAGTCGGACGCGATAACGCTGCGACCTCTAAAGCGTATGGTGTGAAACCGCTCCACTTGCAGGAGTTAGTTTAGGGTATTTTTAAAACCTCCGTTAAAATATGGGAATTATATACTTATTGACACGTTGCGTGTCACAGGTATACGGTTCTGAGCTCTCGACCTATCACCCCTCTTTCGAGGGTCACTAGGTCTCTCAAACACAATATCTCCGAACTCTCCAGGTAGATTCCCGCCCGACTTCGCAATGCGAGAGATATTGATGGCGGCATTCACATCGCGATCGATTTGAATACCGCAGTTAGAACACGAGTAAACGCGTTCTGAAAGAGACAAGTCTGTTTTGATCTTGCCACATCCAGAACACATCCGGCTCGTGTTTTTGGGATCGACTCGCGTAACTTTACCACCGGCACTTTCAGCCTTGTAGGAAAGCAGAGTTGCGAACTTACCCCAGTTCTGTTCTAATATACTTCGTGCAACCTTAGGGTTCTTGGTCATGTTTTGTATTTGTAAATCTTCTATTGCTAGATTGGGAGATAACCGAACGATCCTCGTCGTCTCTCTATGGATGTAGCCGTGCTCACTTTCGCGAACCCGTTGACATTCTTTGGCATAACGAGTTCGGGCTTTCAGATAGGATCCACTTCCCCTCGTTTTTCCCTTCCTGTGTTCCGGAATTTTCTTCCCCTTGTCTTTCTTGACTTCTACCCTCAATTTCTTCTGAAGTCTCTTTTGTCGCTTTAGATCCCGTTTACGGCCTTTGACAATTTCACCAGTCGACAGAGCCACTAAATTGTTCACGCCCATATCTATGCCAATCACTGAAGCATCAGACGGTTTGACTTCATTTGTCGTCGTGACCACAAACTGAACATTCACACGACGTTCCGTTACGACTATACGAACCAACTTGATTTCACCTTGGGGAATATCGTTGACATAGAACGGATCAAACCCCTTGATGTTGACAGTCCACCCTTTCTTACGTTCTCTTAGATGAAAACTCCCTTTCGGACAGTCAAACGAACGCATTCGCCTACGGGGCTTAAATCGCGGAAAACCGATTTTTCTTGCCCCCTCTTTGACCCGCTTAAAGCAGTTCTTGAACGCCTTATCCAAACGATTGAGACAAGAACGCATAACGAGTGCTGAGTACTTACCGTACTCCGCATCATCAGCTCGTATTTCTGTTAGTGACTTACACTGATCATAGAAACTGATAGACCGACCCGTTTTTTTGTAACAATCTATTCGCTCTTCTAATGCACTGTTATACAAAATCGCTTGCATCGCGATGAAATCACGCACTTTCTTGTGCCCGCCCTTGCTAAGTTTGGCGGTGCGCGTATGCGTTCGAGTGATGATAGTGGTAGACTCGATAACTGAGTCATTAGCCTCAAGTTCCATGAGACTTCTCCTTTCAGGATATAGATAACTTCCTTTATACTATGGTTTGTTAAATCTTGCAAGAAAAAATTTGAAAAAATGAAATGAGTTCCCAATATTGAAGAAAATTTGTAAGTTTGCTCTTGAGTGACAATCGTTGGTAATGAAACATCTAAGGGGTCAAACCAAATGAAAGAGCCGGTGCTTAAAGCAAATCAAACCACAGATTCAAGTTGCGAAAAATGAAACTTCAAGATCACAAATACGGATAGGCATCGTGGTGGATGAGTTGCACACAAATTTTTGAGTGGTTTGCTAACGTAGAAACTTTCGTATAATCTCCCGGTTAATCCGCAAATATGGGAGTGATTCGCCTGAAAACGCCCTATCTGTATGCCTTCTTTTTCTCGTTTTTGTGTCAAAAAGTATATAGTTCCCTAAAATATCATAAGGCAACGAACCAGTAAAAACTATAATTTTGTCACGCAAATCTCGGAGAGTGAACAACAGTTTTAGGTCAGACATATTTTGCGTGGGTCAAAAATGTCGACGAAGAATAAAGCTTAGTCGCCGATTGGTCCATTTAATCCGCATTGAGCTGTGCTGACTGAAATGATAATCTGTTCCAATCCCAAACTCAGATTTACTATATTTTCCCCAGTCACTTGAAAACTCGACCTGTCCTGCCAGCATATAGATAAACCCGAAATCTCTATTGGAAATACCTGGAAAAAGTGATTCACTGATAGTAAGCACTTGCCCAAATCCAACCTTTATATCAAAATAAGAATATCCATTTAACGCTCCAGCGCTAACTCTACGACCACCGTATGGTTCACTACACTTGTAGTGCCTATTTCTTTCCGGTTGATCATAATAATCCGAATCCAGCAACCAATCCCATGTCCCATCGTAACAATTGTAGAACTTCCCTCCCAAGGTAGTTGCAGTACCGATTTCTGCACCAACGAAAACACTGTAGATATCACTGTCGAGATCTATGTCAAAAAGCCCTATATTTGATTCTCCGTAAGCACCAAAATCCATTACTCTAGCAGACAAATTGCAGGTTTGTGGGGCCAAACCTCCATTGTGTTCAACGAGACAAGTTTGGTCTGCTCCGTGGAAGTTCATCTCTCCAAAACCTAATCCCACCTCACCAAACACTCCCAATGATGCATAACCCAAGCTTCCTATATTCTTCCACGAATTGGCATCAGGTACTTCACGATCATGTTTTCTATCAAGTGTATCTGATTCTTGACTTGGCTCTGGTAAAATTGGTGAATCGCGCACACGATGGCAATGATATTCACCTATGGATTCATCAATGTGGCAACCATCACTATCCAGAACACCTATATGTGCGTATGCGTAATCGACAGATAGCAAGATGCCATAACTCAAAACAACACTTCTCAATAAAGACATCAGGGCGATTCCTCTCATAGACTTGAATCTATTCCTCAAAATACCTGCTCTACCCGACGATTATTGGAAGTGGTGTTTTAAACATTGCTAAGCTTCGGCACATAGAGTTTGAAAAAGCCTTTACTGTTGGGGTTCAATGGATATAGGAACACTTTCGCCGATCTGCAGATTCTATAGTTAATACTATATTGCAGGATGTTTTGCAAGTATCGAAAGAAGAAGTTTCGTATTGGGAATTATATACTTATTGACACATTGCGTGTCACAGGTATACGGTTCTGAGCTCTCGACCTATCACCCTTCTTTAGAGGGTAACTAGTTCTCTCAAACACAATATCTCCGAACTGAACAACTAGCCTCAAGTCCCATGAGACTTCTCCTTTCAGGATATATGATGACTTCCTCTATACCTCAGTTCGTTAAACCTTTAAAGAAAAAATTTAAAAAATGAAATGAGTTCTCAATATTGAAGAAAATTTGTAAGTTCGCTCTTGGGTAACAAACGTTGGTAATGAACCATTCTAAGGGAGGGCAAACCAAATGTAAGAGCCAGTGCGTAAAGCGACACAAAGCACAGAACCAAGTTGCGAAAAATGAAACTTCAAGGTCACAAATACCGATAGGCATAGTAGCGGATGAGTTGTACAGGAATTTTCGAGTGGTTGGCTAACCTGAGAATTTTCGTATAGTCTACTGGTTACTCCGTTGGTATAGGAGTGTATCGCATGAAGCCGCCCTTTGTGTATGTGCTCTTTTTCTCGTTTTGGTGTCAATAAGTATAGAATTCCCTTCGTTTTCAATTTCAGTTTCTAACTGAATGAGCAAGTTTTTTCAAGAAACAGAACTATAGATTGCTTTGACTGCCAAAACTCTGCTTGTATTGTCTTGTAACTCCTATCGCATCTCGTTGACGCTTATAATCTTCTATGCTCATTGATACGCTCCTAATAGGAGTTAAGACGATTTTTGCGGAGCGCTTGAACGCGAAAAGCGTTTTCAGGGGATTTTAATAACCTCTGAAAACGCTTTTCCCCAAAATTTGAATTTCCCGACTTAATCCTACAGTACAAAATAAGAATTGGCGAGCGTTGTTTTACCAATTTGGCGAGGGCCAAATAAGGTTACCCTCTCGATTTGATTAAGCCGATCTTCAATACTGGAACTTGTAGTACGATCTAAATGCAACTCGTTACCTTTGAGGACTCTTTGTATGTCTGTATGCTAAGGCACGGTAAGTTCTAATGTAAGTTAGAATGTTTTCGTAGGCGAGTAGTTGCATACCCAACGCAACACGCTAGCTTCTTTGGTATCGTAACAGAATTTGAGGACATCTGTTGGAATCCTCAAGGGCAAAAGTAGGACTTTAATTAAATGTTGCATCTAAAACCACGATCGTTTCATTTTTGACATCTAAACAGCCGGCTTCTAACTGTGCGTTGATTTCGTTAAACACGTTCTCTAGAAGGCCTATATCGACCAAGTCATTACGAAACTTACACAAAGTCATATGACCGGGAAAATCTACGTTATGATACATCCCACAAAATATTCCAAAATCTGCTTGATTTTGTAATTTTCGCTCCAAATCTCTATCCGATATGTAGAAAAAGTTTGACAAGAAGGTTGCCTTGATCATTCCTTCTACAGGAAAACCGGACTGTAATTGTTTCAAACGTAACTTAGATTCCACCATTTCCGATATCGTCTTGAAATCTATCAAGTCCTTGAACTTCAATAAATCGCTACCAGCAACGGCAGGGCGCTCCATCAGCAGCTTATGTATGATATTGTCCATAACAACTGTCCTTTTCTAGTCCAACAGATGCGAAAATACTAATTCTTACCCCATTTACTATTCTTCTGCTACTAGTCATTTCGTGCGATAATATAGTTGACTAGACGACCTTTTATACAGTTCCGAACTCTCTTGATAATACCCTATAGTTTCCTGCGAGTCACTCACAATTATTCTTCACCAACGAACTACCACGGGATTCTATCGCAACCCGTGCATGCAATACGGGATTGGCATGTTATAGAGATAGGAACGAACAAACATTTTTGCCCGTGTCTAGACAAATACACAATCGTCCACATTCTTATAATGACTTTGTCTTTCGCAACAGTTTCAATTTGTTAATCATGCTTATGCGGATGACGAATTCGTTCGTGGAAATAGGACGGCATACTGCTGGCGAGTCATAGGAGAACAGGCTGCAGGAACATACTCAAAAACGTTCCCGTGCAACACGCTGGCGCAAAATAATTGTGGTGACCTAATGCTTGCATTTGATCGTTCTATAGAGTGTTCGGAATCATTCACCAGATACATAGTCATTATATGATCGCGCAATCATGGTATCTTTTTCTACCACGAATCTAATTATGCGATCTAGCCTGATGTCAACAATTTGTTAGAGGCAAAACGAAAAAATCATTGTTCATGATACTCTTGCATTGATTCCATCAACTATTGCTACGATTTGTTACCCACAATTATGAGTAACTGCCTGAAAACTTGAAAATTTGAGTAGAAAATCTCAAATTCCGTTCTACGCCAAGAGATTTTGCCCTTAAAACTGAGTTTCATTCCCTATACTTCCCATAAATGTAACTTTATCTACTTTTTTAGTTTAGCCTCATAGAGGATAAGTCTTCAAAGTAATGCAACACTCTCTATCTAGTTGAGGTTTGACTATCTCTTGAAACTGCAGGCCTTGTGATTGGAAGTAAATCTAGTACTGAAGCTCCTTTCGCCACACTCGGTTCAATATACTGTTTCTTAACTGCCTCAATCAAAACTGCTCCGCCAAAGTTCGGCCAAAGGATTGACCCTACTCTCTCCCAAGCACTCGCCGCATCAGTTATAAGTTTCCATTTTAGTGGTGGCATGAACACAGCATTGGTCGAAGCGGTTATCCGAAACAGATCTGACAGTAAAGAAAACAACTGATGGCGTGTACACGATCGACCGTGGCCGAACGGTGTAGACTCTGCCCGTGTCCAGAGACCGTGTCTGTTTGCACTTGCTACGATAATTCGTCCATTTGGAGCCATTATGCGCCATAACTCTCGAATAGTTTGTTTCATCGAGTCTGCCTCTTCAATTCCATGCAGCACTATGACTCTCTCAAACATACCGTCGGCAAAGGGAGTTCTTGCCTCGTCGGAAAGCGTTGAGGCAACACCCCGACCTGGTTCTGACCAAGGTACAGCTCCTTGGGTAGCAGGCATCAACGCAATACATCTTTTTGCTTTCGTGAACGGGGGTAGCACTGGTAACGGGTACCCTACACCTAGTACGTTCAGACCTTTTGTACTCGCCCATAGGTCAGAGACGCGTTCGGCAAGAATTGTCGCTACTGCCGAACCTATCGGCTTCGAGTAAAATTGTCGTAATGTTTCTATATCCTGATGCATACTTAATCTGTTCTCACTCAGGACAAATGGAACCAAAATAACATCTTTACAAAGGAAAAAAATTGTCCATACTTTAGATTCAATCAAATCCAACGAGCAGTAGACCTTCCATGTCCATATTACCACAAAATACTGTTGAAGAAAAAGAAATAACGGAGCGGCGTTACGACACGGCAGGTATTCGTTGCTTGACGCTTGACGAACAGGCCGCCCATCGAGAACGTATGGTGGCGCTGTGGTTAAAATTATGCGATGGCAGCCGAACGGTAAAGGCCGCAGCGGCAATAGTGGGTATTCCATTTTCGACGTTGAACAGATGGAAGAAGCAGCCTCGACCTAAATCGACACGTCCACACAATGTTCGTAATCATGACGATCAAGACGCATGAGATAAACTGATGGCCAAGGTTTTATTTTAGCGACTATATACCTATTTAGCCATTTTTCGCTCAACTTACCGTTGATAAAGGCTTCTGCGTAATTTCCTGCTTGTTCATCGGAACAAATCCCGATGTAACGCTATGATCACAGTATCCATTAGGTGAATGGTATAGAGAAAAGTGATAATGGCTAAATAGGTATATAATCGCTTTTATTTTGTTACATGTACCAACCCCAAAGTTATTCAGAAAATCAGGTTTAATACTCCCATAATTATAACGGTAGTTGGTGTAGCGATGGCACCAAATTTTGTCCAAAAACCCGTTTCCTTAACGCGTTCAAACAACTTCTGGTGATCAGCCCAGTTCTTTTGCCATTTTTCATCTTCTGTCATAAAGGTTGCTCCCGGCTAAGCTCCTTACAGGTAACAATTAACACTAATTTGGATTTTGTGCAAGGGAACATCGTGGTATTCGAGAAAAAATTTTCTCACAGCAAAGGAAATTGTCGGAGGAACTTATGATTAGGGAGTAGATCAGATGTAACTTAGCTATTCTTAGCAGATCTAATCTTGCGATTCAATCCCTTAAATCTAGGTTTGCCGCCTTCTTTCTTATAGAATCTCTTGAAGGCATTGCATAAGCGTTTCAATACGAAACGTTGTGACGAAACATTATATCGCGCTAGCACTTCGTCGTTTTTGCGTAAATCTGTTAGAATACCAAAACAGTCATACAGGCCTAATGTCTCTTTAATGTCATCGTAGTGCTTGTTAATCTGTTCTAAGAAGTGATTATAAAGCCAGCGATCTTTGGCTAGTCACACATTGATTGCTTTAAGCGCAACCTTCGTGCAAATCGCGGGTTGCTCTAGAGTTCTGATAACAGTTAAGTGTGTCGGAGTTGACTTGTTCGCATTATACCACGTATTCGCTAAAGCGCGAAGTTAAATATATAAACGCCTAATGTAACACTCTGTATCTAGTAGACGTTTGACTATCTCATGAAACTGCAGGTCTTCTGATTGGAAGTAAATCTAGTACTGATGCTCCTTTCGCCACACTCGGTTCAATATACTGTTTCTTAATCGCCTCAATCAAAACTACTCCGACAAAGTTCGACCAAAGGATTGACCCTACTCTCTCCCAAGCATTCGCCGGGTCTGTTATAAGTTGCCATCGTAGTGGTAGCATGAACACTACATTGGTCGCAGCGGTTATCCGAAACAGATATGACAGTAAAGAAATCAACTGACGGCGCGCCCACGATCGACCGTGGCCGAACAGTGTAGACTCGGCTCGTGTCCGGAGACCGAGTCTGTTTGTACTTGCCACAATAATTCGTCCATTTGCTGCCATTATGCGCCATAACTCTCGAATAGTTTGTTTCATTGAGTCTGCCTCTTCAATTCCACGTAGCACTATAACTCTCTCAAACATGCCATCGGCAAAAGGGAGTTCTTGCCTCGTCGGCAAGAGTTGAGGCTACACCCCGACCTGGTTCTGACCAAGGTACAGATCCTTGAGTAGCAAGCATCAACGCAATACATCTTTTTGCTTTCGTGAACGGGGGTAGCACTGGTAATGGGTACACTACCCCTAGTACATTCAGACCTTTTGTACTTGCCCATAGGTCAGAGACACGTTCGGCAAGAATTGTCGCTACTGCCGAACCTAGCGGCTTCGAGTAAAATTGTCTTAATGTTTCTATATCCTGATGCATACTTAATCCTGAGACCTGTATAGGAGTTGCTCAAGCATAAATAAATGTAGCGGTTTGTCCATAATTTCGCACAAGAAATCTGCTTCTGGCACTAATGAAGTTTGGCGGGGTTTTTCTTTCGCACTTCGCTATTCTATAGCTCAGATGCTTCATAGTAACGACCAAAAGCCCTCGGCAACAATTGTTTGGTGCTATTATTCAACCTGCGTTCAGGATCGCCGCGTCCCAAATTTGCAGTACGCCGAATAATGAAGTAGAGTGCGTCTAACTTTAACAAAACCAAAGCTTGAAAGGTAGACAAACATCTCTGACTATCCTTTACCCAAGTAGCTGGCAATAACATCAACGAACTCGCCATTTTGAGTAGGACTATGTCATTTTTTATCTAATTCTAGAGCATCGGGGTTTTTTGACCTTGCGCGTTTTCTTGCATCTGCTACGCCTCCTTTTCTTTCGAAGGCCACCCAAGCAGAGAAGGCGATACGATCCTTCTTTTTTCCTTCTCTCATGCTTTTAAGGCTCTGTTTGGCCAAACGAACACATGTCTTAGTATTTTCAAGATCAACAATTGTCCGCGGATGATATTCTATTGATTGTCGAGCGTCTTGCAGATAGGCGATACTTTCTGCGAGCGAGCGAATATGATCAGGGAAAAACACTAGATCTGGATGCAGACAAGCACTATAAATGACCCCATGTTTTAGAGAACGATACGCTTCAAGCCAAGCCTTGTCAGATGTTTCCGGATCGTTCTCTTCGCCGATAAAGCAGTTAGCGCACATGGTTTGTAGACCGTGAAAAACCGCAAAGTAGGCATCGCCAATCGCGGTTTTTAGATGCTCTTGATGCGGTATTCGCCCTCCCTCGGTTGAGACTAGCAATTCCGCCGTCGATAATTTTTCTTCCCATGCCTTCATAGGTTTAGTCCTTAGCTGCATGGACATCTAGTACAGGTGCTAAGCCAACAAAATCTTCCCCCCAATTTCCCTAACATGTCGGAGCAAATGGAATATCTCTGTCTCTTTATCTTTAAAACTTTCACCCGGTTCGACGATTAAACGGAGAATAAAGGATTCGTCTCCAAAGCTATTGAAACCCTTTTGCAGATCGACACTTCTTACCCTTTCCTTGCCGAATTCGCTAAAAACGAATTCTCTAACTTTGCTTTTGGTTTCCGATGAAACTTCCATTATTGTCTCCAAGGGTTTGTTCAACGCACCCAAACGCCCAAATTTGCTACATTGACCATCTTTACCTAAGCTCGGATTGCGACTTTCTCGTAATTAATCGCCTATGAATAACTCTTGCAGATTACGCTATTGTTTTTACAGACTTATTAGTATCTGTTGGTTTCTAAAGCAGTCGGTTTGACAAAACTTAACAAAATCGAATATTTTTCAATGGTGCGATAGTTTGTCGCATGGTATTGTATCGACGCAATTATTATAGTTTACCGTGGGGTAACAAAATTTTGCAAAAAAGGTCAGAAAACGTGAAATCCAAACGACAAGAACGACAGTTCTCATTTTACGATGTTTCTTTGGACAAACTGATCCCAAAGTCACATGTTTTGCGAGCTCTTTCAGACTTAATTGACTGGACGAGTATAGAAGAAAAATGGGACAAACTATTTGAGGCAGAGGACGGTAGTGCAGGTACCGGACGGCCTGCGACTCATCCCCGTTTGATTGCGTCATTAATGTTACTCCAGGATTTATTCGGTTACTCGGATAAAGCTTTGTTAGCCCACTGGAGAGATATGCCAGTTTTTCAGTACTTCAGTGGAGAAATAAAATATACTCCCAAAGAACCAATTGATCAGTCGACCTTGGTAAGATGGCGACAACGGGTAGCAAAGAATGGTGCTAATGATTTACTCAAATTAACACTTGAGATCGCATTGAAAGCGGGCGCGATCAAGAGGGCTAGTTTAAAAAAGGTTATCGTCGATACAACAGTAATGGGAAAAAATATCGCTTATCCGAAAGATTTTGCGTTAAGAGAGAAAGGTCACAAAGCGTTAGTTCGAAATGCACGAAAAGATGGTCTCACAATAGTACGAACGTATGCTAGAAAAGGACGAAAACTTTTTAATAGTGCACGGTGTATTAGACCGAAAGATAAACAAAAGAAAGAGAAGTATGAGAAGATCATAAACTCTCAGAATGAGATCATTGACAAGTTACTCAGAGATATACGAAACGAGGCAAAGAAAATCCAAGATTTTAAAATTAGTGAGAAACTTCAAAAGACTATAGACACTGTAGAACGATTATGTTTCCCTGAGAGATGTGAAAACGAGAAAAAGCCATGTTCAATACACGAACCTGATGTCAGGTTTATTCGGAAGGGAGATGGACCGCAAAACTTACATTTAGGTAATAAAGTTTCTGTAACGACGACACACAAGGAAGGACTGGTAGTTGACATGGAAGCGTTAGAAGGAAATCCTCATGATGGACATACACTTCGTGATGCGATCGACAGAACAATTAAGAATACCAATGTCAAAGTCATGGAAGCAACAGTAGATAGAGGATACAAGGGGCATGGAGTTACAGATGTTATTGTAAACATGTCAACCAACAAACAGGATATTCCCAATAAACTTCGGAAAACTCTCAATCGTCGAACTCTAGTTGAAGCAACGATCGGACATATGAAGAACGAAGGACGTTTAAGGATTTGTCCATTACAAGGTATTGAAGGTAGTAAGTTCCATGCGACTATGTGCGGATGTGCAAAGAATTTAAGACTTATAATCAATTACCTTGACAATAAATTAGCTAAAGTTAAACCAATTCCACCACCGAAGATTCCAAAACCTGCATAACACACATAAAAACACTAAAAAAGTGACTGAAAATATTCATCACTACAGGAAAACTGCGTCTACATTTCCTATGATTCTGTCAAATCTACCTATTTTTCACAAAATTTTAAATTCATTCTCTAAGAAAACATTTTAATCCATATTTTTGTTCAAAATCGATATTTTTTGATCGATGAGGAACCAATGTTTTCGTGTACATGTGCAGTTAATCATAGGCGATTAATTAACAAGTTGCGATCACCGAGAGATTAGGATTCGTTCTTTATTGTACATGAAAACTGCTAAATTGCACGTAAATTCTGCAGAAACCTACTCATTTTTGAGCCGGCTATTTGCCTCCGATCGAACCTGACCTACCGTAATTCAACCTTTCTCTTCTCCAACACTGTGTTCAGAATAATTAGTTTGCTGAGACCGTACAACCCGACACAGCAAGCTTCACCGATCTCTATTGTTAGATGTCTCCAAGGGGCAATCGTCAGCCCTGTGATGAATATGTATAAATTCCGCTATCGATAATTTCCCTCTGAACTTTCGAAATTTTAATCCTTAGCTGCGTGGACATCTAGGACAGGTGCTAGGCCAACAAAATCTGCTCCGCCAATTTCCCTAACATGTCGGAGCAAATGGAATATCTCTGTCTCTTTATCTTTAAAACTCTCACCAGGTTCGACGATTAAACGGAGAATAAAGGATTCGTCTCCAAAGCTATTGAAACCCTTTTGCAGATCGACACTTCGTACCCTTTCCTTGCCGAATTCGCTAAAAACGAAATCTCAACTTTGTTTTTTGTTTCCGATGAAACTTCCATTTTTAACTCCAATGGCTGATATAACACACTAGTAAATTCTAATTTGAAACTTTCCCCAACCCTACCAGAGTATGGAAGCAACTTTCAGATAACTACCAAGTTGAGCTCATCAAAATTAGAATTCTTTCTGCATAATACAACATAACAGCCAAATTGTTCAATCTAACCTCTGAAACTACGCAATTTTATGGTCTGGCATACAAAAGCATAGTAGTATTCCTGTCAACACGAAATCCATTATGTTCCCTGTAAATGGGCTTAGTAGCTTCAAGTTTTATAGAATTTTTCTCAAGTTCCCATCCCTTCGTCAGCCGTTGTCCTGCCTCGGGACATATTGCAGAGATTTGAGAGTTACTGTAGTGGGGATTATGTTACCTGTAAAGGTTACAAAAAACAAGAGACGAATACGATTTTTTGATAAAATTTAAATAGATTTTGGGTTTCTGAAACAGGAAGCCTAGACCAAGGAACAGCAAACCAGATTAACAAAAAGAATAGTTTGTTCTCGATCGGGGATGACAAGAACGAGGTTAGGAACCCTCGTTTTTATGTTGAACTGTGGACAAAAGAGATTTTGTTGAAAGATTTGGACTTTACTCGCTTTATTGAGCCATTTTCTGGACGCGAAATCGGGCCTTGGACTAACCCTTTCAGTTTCGCACTGAGGTTTCAGCACGAGTGTCAACTTTTACGGAAGCGATTTCGCAGTACAGTAGCTAACGTTGTCGATAGATTAAGGAGAATTTCTTTGTGAAGCACGATTGCGAGTTGCTGATGTATCAGCGGGATTGAATAGCAGAGAATACGCTCATCGTGGACAATTCTTCACTGCGATTCTCATTGGTGTGTTATTATCCCCTAGTCATTTGCCTGCCCCCAATAATTTTTTGACCGATTTTTGTTGATGGTCGCAGGATTTGGCGAGCGAACCCAAGGGAGTGTTGAAACCCCTTGGGTTCGGCCTTCTGTGGTCAAGTTTTCAGAGGATCGGTAAAGGTACTTGTTAATTGCAACATTGTTGAAAATAGGTCATTGGTGTAAGGTTATCGATTGTCTCCTACGGTCGTTTTGTATTGAAGAACTCTATGAATGTGTCGAGTCTTCTATTCAGTGCTATGAGATTGTCTAAAGGCCATTTTTTGGACGCGAAATCGGGCCTTGGGCTATAGGTTTCAGTTCCGTACTAAGGTTTTTTCACAAGTATCAACTTATACGGAAGCGAATTCGCGATACAGTAGCTCACGTTGTGGACAGGTAAAGAAGAGTTTTTTCGCAAAGAAAGATTGGGAGTTGCTGATGTATAAGCGGGATTGAATAGCAGTTAATACGCTCATCAGGGAATATTTTTCTGTAATTGCCATAGGTACGTTATTATTCTCCAGTCATTTGCCTGCCCCCAATAATTTTTTGACCGATTTTTGTTGCTGGTCGCAGGATTTGACGAGCGATCCCAAGGGAGTTTAGAAGCCCTTGGGATCGCATTACTTTGGTCAAGTATTCAGACAAGCGCTAAAGTTACTTATTAACTGCAACATTGTTGAAAGTAAGCCATGGGAGTTAGATTATCGATTGTCTCGTAAGGTCGCTGTGTATTGAAGAACTCAATGAATTTGTCGAGTCTTCTGTTCAGGGCTTTGAGATTGTCCAAAGGCAAATTTTCTTTGGACAGGAAGTCATCTCTCATGGTCTTATTAAAGCGTTCGACAAAAGCGTTTTCTGTCGGCGAACGAGGATCGTTAAGATAAAAGGTTATGCCCTTGTCCTGACAGGCCTGTTCAAATGCTGCTCTAAACTCAGTGCCTTGGTCTGTTTGCACCGCTTGAACTTCAAATGGCGCTCGCCGGATCAGTTTTTTGAGGAGATAAGCAGAATTCTTCGCTGTATGGGCCTCAAACACATGTGAAAATGCCAGTTTTGAATAGATGCAGATGGCATTGACTATATAAAGGAAACGGTCTGGTCCTACGCGGAAATGTAGAGTATCTATCTGAACGACTTCGCCAAGCCAACTACTTATTAGCAATTCCGGAAGAGGAATCGCATACGTTCGGGGAGCTTTTCCTGTATTGCTGTCTCGTGCCTTCGCAAAAGTTCCACTGTAATACGACTTGATCTTTTTCTCGCGGATCAACTCCGAAATTATGCGACAGACTTTTGAACGTTTGATCTCGTATCCGAGTCTTTCCATATAGGTATGGAGCTTTTTACCACCCCACGACTTGAACTTCTTGCGGAATTCATAAACTTTATTTTTCTGTTCATCGTATTGTTCCTGATTCTCCCGAGTTCTCACTTTGTGCGGGCGCGTCGACTCCGGTATCGGCTTCCTTTTCCACGCATACAAAGTCCTGACGGGAATACCGACCTGCTCTGCCGCGTCTTCCGCCGTTCTGCCCGATTGCCGTATCCGATCCCAAGTTTCAACCTTTTCTCTCCGAAATCGGACTTGTTCTTCTATCGATAAGCTACGAATGGAGGCCGTATCGTAAATTCGAGGGGCGTTCTGTTTTGCAACATTCGATTTTTGTGATAAATTGCCCATGGGAAGATCTCCTGCTGTTTGGGTTGTATTCGAACCTACAGTATGGACGATCTTCCTCTTTTTGTGAAGACCTAAATCTCTGCAATATGTATCTGAGTCTGTTCACGTTATAAGTTCCTCATATCCCTCAAAAAATATAGGCGAAATCCCCAATCTCCTATACACGATCTCCAAATTTCCTACCTGCGTTTATCATCAAAACTATAACTTGCTGTTTTACTGTCTATCTCGTTATGTATCCACTCAAAGACATATGGTATCTAGGTCTTTTTGAAAAAAGGGAAGATCGCCGTATATGTAGGTAAAGTTTAACCACCTAACAAAGGGTATCTTCCCATGCGACTATTTTACCTGAGACCACTAATTTTTCATGCCTCAGCGTCAACGCGGGCGAAGTTAGCGGAAAAGGGCATGACTCCACCCAAACAGATGGAGCTAGACCGGATTCGTAAGGTTAATCTCTGGTTAACCTTGAGGAACGGTAAAGACGTGGGTGCGAAAGAGGCAGCAGAAGCAGTAGGTGAACATGTTGCCTATCTGTATCGCTGGCAGAAAGACCCAACAGTTCATTCGACGCGCCCGAAGACACTGCGCGAGTCGAAACGAACTCCTGAACTCGTCGAAGCTGTGACACAACTTCGTCTTAAACAGAAAACTTGGGGAAAGGAGAAGATCGCCAGAAGAAGGCTTTGATACCAGCATTGCGACAGTCGGGCGCATCCTTACTGATCTTATTGCAAGAGGCATAGTCCAAGCCTATGATCGTTTTATTTCCGGGAGCCTAAAACGACGAAAGAACAAGTCTTCCCGTCCGCATGCCATCCGATTACCGAAAGGGTTTAAGCCGGAGATACCAAAGGAACCAGTAGAATTTGACAACTATAATCTCATGCAGTAAAAGACTATATTTTTCTCATTTATCAGGAGTAATTCGAATGAAGAACTACAATCCTTATGCTACAATAGGAATAGTTAGTTTTTTTTCCGTGACGCTCGGACTTACATTAGTTGAGAGAGGACAGACGGTGGAAAACCATGTCCCTTTATTTGGAACTCTGGGCTTCCAAATAACCGTAGCTCTGTTCTGTGGTCTGTTAATTCTCTTTGGCTATTTCATTGGATCGCGCATGTCTACCGATGCAAATAAAGAACAAGCGGCGGAGCTAAATCCGGTTACTGACGACAATTTAAAATTGAAAAACGTCAGCATTGTGAACGACGTTAGCGTAGTCCTATCCGTTATCTTCGCTACACTCGTGACTGTTACTGGTATTTATTTCTGGTGAAGTTGATAGAGTTTGGCTTGAAATTAGCCTCGTTGGTAGACGTATTTTCGGTTTTTCCCGAATTCGTTTTTTACTGTATTGGCGAGTCATGGTAACAAAACCACTCTTGGAAACATCCTAACTTTGCGAGTTTGACTTGTTTTCTTTTCGCGACTATATACCTATTACCACAAAGTTCCAACGATGAGGGCATTCAACGCTTGTCGCAAGCGTGGTCTAACGAACCACCGTTCCGCGGAATCGCTTTACGGGAATTATCGAGCTATTTGTAAGAGTGAAAACTTGGAATTTTTCACGCTGTTTCTCCGTTACCACGGGGAGTGTATTGCACGATACTGCGTTCTTTTGTAAGCATCAATTTTGCGCATTTTGTGGTGATAGGTATATAGTCGCTTTTCTTTTGATTGGTGACGCGTTCAAAAAAAGTTAGGCTTTCGCATTTTATATTTGATTTTGTCTGGAAATTGCGTAGGGATGTTTCCTTCGGGCCAATCTACGAGAATCGGTGCTGTTTTAGAGTATTCAGTGCGTAGGCTCTTCGAATCCGTCTGCATTATTGCTAATTTGAAGTTGCCCTAACATATTTTTTACTTCATCGTCAAGAGCCTGATATCTGGCATTATGTGTTGGGTAGAACTGACACCATTGCGTTTTGATTTCTGTTAAGACATCTCGGAGAACGGCCTTGAGGCTAGCTTGGTCATTGAGGAAGATTTACTCAACACCTTGTAAGTTTCGAGCAGAAAGGCTATCCAGTTTATCTCAGCCTCTTGAGTATTACCGTAAATCCCGAGAGTAAGGCGATACCTTACCCGGTCGGTAGCGACTGCGGTCGAAACAACAACGTCCTATGCGCGAATCCGCTCAGGCGGTACTCGTCCATAGCGAGCACCAAGTATTGGCGGAAAATATTCTTTGACTTTTCCGAGTCTCAGACCCGCCGTCGAGCTTTTTTTGCCTCGGAAACGTGAGTTAAAGAATCCACCGTTTTGCTTCGTGGTTAGAGGTTAACAGTCCTTGTTCTCAAAAAATTCTGTAGTGAGTCTATACGTTTCAACCCCGATACCTGTCGATGCCCTGGCTAGGACTATTCTACCTACGCCACTTGACATAAAGAAGCTTCGGAATTTCGATGAGGAGGGGATCAGGAACCCGTACAATGGAAACCGACATAAGTCAGCAAACAAGACAGCAGGAGCGCATTGTATGCAAGTAGCCGTTGATGATCACTCTCGTTATGCAACCGTAAGTATATTCGAGGACGAAACAGCAGAAAGAGTCACCAAACATCTGATGGAAAACTATCATGAGTACACCTCTAGAGGCATCACAATAAAGCGGATCATGACAGATAATGAATCAGGGTATAAGTCGAAAATGTTTGCAGAGTGCTGTCAAACTCTAGGCGTGAGGTACCCATTTACCAAGCCCTAACCTCCCCAGACTAATGGCAAGGCAGAACGATCTATACAGACTTTACTGCGCCAGTGGGCTTAGGCGAGACTATATAAATCTTCTGTCCAAAGGAACATGTTTCTAGAGTCCTATCTACATATGTAAAATTTGTACAGACCCCACCGAGGCATAAACGGTTTTTCTCCTGTCTGCAGATTGGAGAAAAACCGTAACAACCTACAGTCTACCCAAAGTTTACGGGAAGACATTCGCTTGAACCTATTCATATCCTTTTTTACTTTGGACAGTTAAGTGTATAATCGCCAAAATGGCCTCCTTGAAAAGTTTTCTAGGTAGTTTTGCTGTCTTATTTCTTCTAGGTAATGCCGATGCGGATGTGGGCGTTCGCAATAGTGATGGCTGTCACACCGACGGTACTACGGGCGTATATCATTGTCATCATGATGGAGAGCTACCAACGTACCCCGATCCTTGGCAAAGGCCGGAATCGGGCACGTATAAATTAGAACCAATCGGACAAGAAGTCGATTCGTGGAAGAATATTGGTGAGTTAGGTTATGCATCGGCGGGTGTTTTTGGCGCAATAGAATTGCATGCTGGAGAGAAGAACTTCCAAGGGGTAGACCAGAATTGTCAAATCGCCGGAAATAGCGGTTTAGGGCCGCAGGATTGCAATATTGCATCAAGTTTAATGGATCTAGGTGCGTACGGTGAAGCCAATATAGAACTTTTCGATATGGAAGAATTTGGCTTTTTTGTCGGTGCAGAAATTGGAAGAGCGAAGTCTTGGAGAGGAAAGTTCGTCAACTGTCGAGCCGACGAATTTGATTGGGAGAGGTGTTCTAGCGATAGAAAATGGTTTAGAGGGAGCCGTGGAACATTAGACGGTTACACTTATTCTGATCTCAAGTTAGGAATAGCGGGATATCCTGCATCCTATTTGGCACAAATATTTGGTAACATAGACGGACATTTTGGATTTGTTTATCTTTCTTATGGTGAGATAGAATATTTGAGCGAATGGGGAAAATTGAGCGAATCTGAACTAGGGATTGGATTAGACATGCATTTTGCTCGACATAGTTCTGCACGGTTTAAGTGGACAAATAAGCGATTAAGCTTAATTGTTCGAGGGCATTTTTAGTTGACTAAGTTGACCTGCTTAGAGCATTCTCCGAACAATTAGTCTATTTTCTTCTACTAGTACGCCTTTGCTATTGGTAAAAGAACCCCCGAATCGAGACAACTTGAACGAAAAATGCTCTAACTGCTTCTTTCATGGCGACAAATTGGTGACAAGATTTTCTAAAGCGACCTAGGCTAGTTTTATGGTCTCAGCGTTGCAAACTGTTCCGATTTCTGCAACGAGACACTTTCTATTCTCTTCGCTCGGCGCTTGTTTCAGGGCATCTTGGATCAGTTTGTGCTGACACCGTTGCCAATTGGAACACGTGAACACCTTCCGGCGAGCGGCTTCAAGTCTAGGGTGGTCGTCGGAGCCGATATACTCGAAGCCCGTATTCCGCGGTGAACTCGGCAATCTAGAACCTCCCTCCAATGGAGTTCAGCGTCTTTCAACTCGACAGACACACCGATACGATTACCTTCTTGGTCAATACCGACGGCGGTATCGCGAACAAAGCTTGTACCCACCAATCTCGCCAACCCGATGACTGTTCCCCGGCCCGAACAGCTAAGGAACTCGCTTCGAACCCGTTTCTGACAGGTGATGATCCTTCGTTACAAGATAGAATGGGACATCCCGGAGACCAAGTCGCAACATTTGCTGAGATCAGATATCGCAAGGATGTATTTAGACGAGCCTCGCAACATAAAACTAATGAGTTGCATCTAATTCAGGTTAGTATTCCGCATTGTGGAATTGTCGTATCTAAAGAAGGTTCTGCAAACGCTATTTCACGAACATCACCAGTTAACGAGATAATGTACCGGGTCGCCTCACCAGTAAAATTCTTAGCAACCGTTTCGAGAAATTTCAGCCACTCAAGATTAATTTGGTTCATCTCTTGCTAGGAGACTTCTATCAGGAAGATGTTCACCAAATACAGAATTACGCTGATTGAAAATTGGGAGTAGACTTACAATTTTGCGCTACACCAATCTATCGTGCAGTTCCTGCGAATATCTGTTCTCGTTCGTCACAGTTCCGATAGTATAGTTCTCGCGGATTTCGCGTAGCTACGAACTTGAACGTATAGCGCTCAAAAAAACCTCGCACAAGTTGGATTAGTTAACCAAATTTGGTGGAAAAATGAGCTGTAGATCAAACGTTAAGGACGGTCGAAAGAACAGGGTTGCTTTGTGCTGCTCCTGCATTAACAGAGTTACACTCGAAATCAACCCAAAAGCAAAAAAACTCTTTGACGCTGTTGACTTGGAAAATAGAGAAAATTAGTCCTTGCGAAATCGGTCCAAACGAAATTGCGACATTCTCCTAGACGTTTAGATTGCTTCACAAATTGTTCGACTTCTTTCGATCCAATTTGCCGTGACCTCGTTGAAACGTTTATCCTAACATTTCTTAACAGCTGACCACTAAAAGTCCAAACTCAACTTAATGTTCGTCAGAGTCGTAGAATCCGTTTCAAAATCATAAATGTCCTCCAACCAATATAATGGTTTAACAGTTTCAAGTTTTAAAGAAACATTTTCGGAAATACTGAATGCTACCCCTATCCCCGCGTCTATGGTTGTTCCACCACGATGTCCATCAATAGCTACAAATGTAGACCCCAACTTTCCATACACAGTTATTTGTTCACTATATCTTTTACCGAAACTGACAGAAGAAATTAGGGCTTGTTGGTTGTTTTCAATATCGCTAGAGCAAAAACCTAACAAGTTGACCCCATTTCAGAAATTATCTGTGGTATTTTCATAAATATCCGTGCAAAAACGTAGGTTCAACTTGATCGGCAACTGCTCTAATAAAGCTAATATCATCTCCATAGTACCAGTTCCCTTCCTTAAAATACCTATCTGAACCTACGCCAACCTCTACTCCTTTGGTCCCGCTTTGCAGATAAAGCGTAGAAGACAGTGCTAAATGGCCCACCCAGTATTCATGTACCACTGATTAGCGATTGCAGGAAAAACCGAAAAGGTCAAAGCCGAAAACGCAGTTAGTAATGTTTTCATCATAATTGTATCTCCGACAGAATATTTTTTGACAAATTGAGCAGACTACACTTAAATTATTCTAATGTCAAAAAATTTGGGAAGCGATCGTAATAACTGCGCTGATCAAGCCGAAACGCGCAGTTCGAGCCTGCGACTTACTAGACTGCAATAAACTGTTAAGACAATTATGGCGTTAGATTTTCGCCTCGCCGTTTTTCTTCAAAATTATCGCCAATAGAACTCTTCCGAAGAGTTAGAACGTACTGCCAAAATAAGCACTAGTTTGTCACCATGCCTTTGTCATCAGACCTGTTGAGGCAGATGACACTCGCCCCTAAGCGATACCTTTACTAGGACTTGTGGAGTGATTCCTCGTCCATAGAAGTATTTGAAGTGTCTCTCTTCTGGCCGGAGAAACGCAGAGATCCCGCCAAACCATTGGCGCACCACTCCCAATTCAAGCAGTGTCAATATAGTCACACGCAGGGCGGCTTACCTCCGCGAAATACACTCATAAATATGTGCGCCGTGTTCACTTCCGTTTTTCAGAGGCTTTGCATCCCTCGTGTCGGTTATCTCGCTCCACTTGGACGCAACCGCTTCGGCCGAAAGGTCGCTCCCAACTCCAACGAACGCACCCCTTGTTTCTACAATCTGAGCCATAGAAAACGCACCTGCTCCCGCGGAAATTATAACCCCACTGGGGGCATCTTCTTTAACAAGGTTTATAACCGCGGGAGTGACGTACTCTGGTTTGAAAGCCTCATTCATTTGTTCTGACATTAGACCCGCTGTCATTCGTGTTGATGCAACTGGACAAATAGCGTTGACATGAATGTTGTTTTTGGCACCTTCAATTTTGAGAGTATTCATCAAACCAACAAGGCCTAACTTTGCCGCCGCGTAATTTGCTTGCCCGAAATTCCCATAAAGACCTGTCGAGGATGTCGTTACAACAATTCGTCCATAATTTTGTTCTTTCATAATTGGCCAAGCTGTTCGAATAGGTAAAAATGTACCGCGCAAATGAACATCAAATACAGCGTCAATGTCCTGATCTGTCATTTTTGAAAAAGATTTATCTCTTAGTATTCCGGCGTTAGCAACGATGATATCGATATGACCGAACTCTTTTACAGCGCCGTCAATCATCTCCTGAACACCGACAGGGTCGCTGACCGAAGCCCGATTTGAGATTGCTTGCCCGCCAAACGCCTTAATTTCTTCCACAACACGATCCGAGGCATCTGAACTTACACCTGAGCCGTCTAACGAACCACCGAAATCGTTAACTACGACATTTGCACCGCGACGAGCAAGTTCGATAGCGTGTTCCCGCCCGAGCCCTCCCCCTGCTCCCGTCACTAAAGCTACCCGGTCAACGAATTCTATTTTTCTGGACAATTCTGCTTTTTCCCAACCTTCAAAGTGTTTCCATCGCTCGCTCCAAAGATTTGGATTGCGCAACTTAAAAAGAAATCTTTATTCTAACACAGAAAACTCTAACAAACGGAACGCATTTAGCCGGATGCGTATTAAACCGCTCTTGGTTACTTCTCAAAATAGGAGAAACAGTATCAAATGAATTCTTAACACCACCTGTAAGGCGTAGATTTTCATTTACATTCCAAGCAGCGCTCGCCGTGAAGAATTTGTATGCGTCTATTGAAGAAATAACAGCGTTCTGATTCGTGTCGTCAACCCCTGCTATAGAAAACCAATCCTAGTCGAATGAAAAGTCGTTTCGTGCGTAATTCAACGTAAAGTTCTGTTAATACCCTAGTGTGTCGGCTCGTTGATCGAAGATAAGATCCTGTATGGACCTAATCTTAGGGCAGTGTATTTCTGACTAGTTGTGCTTAGGAAGAGCAGACGCAAGGGAAGCCGGGGGTTCCGTACGTTCTTGTCACAATAGTAGTCGGGGAAGTAACGAGACTTTCAGTGATTTCGTAGTTTCTATACTATTCCCAATAATTTTTTGACCGATTTTTGCATACGCTAGCAGGAGTTAGCGAACGATTGTAGGGGATTCTAAAGTCCATAAGTATCTCCCTTCCATAGTCGCATAGTTTCGCCCCTCGCCTCAAAGTAACTGCCTAATTGTTTGCGGTTAAAGTCCCTATGGCCGTTGGTAACGGTCTGTGTCTAATAGGTCGTAGATAACAAAGCTAGTCACCCATTGGATGACGTTATGCTCGCGTTGACTGATAATACCGCGGGAGAGTCATCAATAAGGTTTCCCTGCGTTCGAGGGAGTAGGGGTGACTTAGTCATTGGACGCGAGGAGAGACGGCCAATATTTCTCCAGATAGGCGAATGGAGTGAGTAAATCAAGGCTTTTGTGATACCGTTCAGAGTTGTAATGATCGGTATAGGACTCTATGTTACGATTGATCATTTCAAGAGTATGATTGCTGAACTCCCAACAGTTATAAAATTCTTCTTGCCAAGTTCTGTTAAGGCGTTCAACGTGAGCGTTTAGTTTAGGAGATTTCCGAGGAAGATTGTAGAACGTCAAGCCTAGGTCTTTGCAGGTTGTTTCGAACTCCCCTCTAAACTCAGAGCCTTGGTCTGTTTGGATCGCCTGAACTTTGAAGGGCATATAGTCGATCATGTTTTTTAGGAAGATGCTGGCATTTTTCGCACTCGCACTCGTGAAGGCCTCACCATAGCAAACACGAGTAACCGGGCATATGGCGTTGATATGATAGATTTTTGTTCCGTCAGGGAGCTCGACATGAACTGTGTCCACTTGAATAATCTCTCCTGGTATCGTCGGCTTTAACCCTTTCGGTAATCGTATGGCATGCGGACGGGAAGACTTTTTCTTTCGACGTTTTCGGCTCCCGGAAATAAAATGATCATAGGCCTGGACTATGCCTTTTGCAATCAGATCAGTAAGGATGCGCCCGACTGTCGAAATGCTGGTATCAAAGCCTTCTTCTTGCAATCTTCTGGCAATCTTCTCTTTTCCCCAAGTTTTCTGCTCTAGACGGAGTTGTCTCACAGCTTCGACGAGTTCAGGAGTTCGTTTCGACTCGCGCAGTGTCTTCGGGCGAGTCGAACGGACTGTTGGGTCTTTCTGCCAGCGATACAGATTGGCAACGGGCTCACCTACTGCTTCTGCTGCCTCTTTCGCGCCCATGTCTTTATCGTTCCTCAAGGTTAACCAGAGATTAACCTTACAAACCCTTTCCAGCTCCATCTGCTTTGCTGGAGTCATGTCCTTTTCCGCTAACTTCGCCCGCGTTGACGCTGTGGCTTGAAAAATTAGTGGTCTCATGTAAATTAGTCGCATGGGAAGATACCCTTTGTTAGGTGGTTAGACTTTACCTACATATAGGGCGATCTTCCCTTTTTCCAAAAGACCTAGATTCCATATGTCTTTGAGCTGATACATACAGCACGCACGAGAAACCATCTCACTTTATAATCCCGCAATCAAGTGTCGGGGATTGGAGTTTATGTAAATCATGTCTTCGTTCGGCCATACTGATTAGGTAAACGAGAACAGCTATCTTGTTAACCTTTTGCGGAGCGGTCGCATCATTTTACGTAAAGTCGGTTTTTGTGTTATACTGTTTATGAAATATTTCTTTCTAATCTGGATAGAACGAACTTACAGTATGGATTATCTTCGTTTTTGGCAATTTTGGTTCAGTATGAGACTGCTATGAAACTCTTTACTTGTTCGAATTTCGATGATTTGCGCTCAAACAGGATAGCCAAATGCCTTATTCTAGGGCCATATAGTCGCCGAAGCTTCAATTTTTTGCAGGTGTTTTTCCAAACTTCGTGTTTCGCTAAAGTTTCTGTATGTGTATTTGCACCAGTACAGAGTTGAGTAATGAAAGTTGATGTGTAATGCCAAATCAATCGGAACCGTTCAGGACTCGAGCAACCTCGGCCATATTTTGGTCTACGTTCATTTTTATAGCAGGTTGCGGGGATGAGACCGAATCGCAATTCAAGGGTAGCCGAACTGAGGTACACCCTTCATCTCTCCGCTCGTATCCTATAAAGCCAAAAAAAAGTTCTCGAAAAGTCATAGCGGGATGTACGCCTCTTTCTGAAGAAGAACTGTCAAGAACCCCGGCAAACCTCAATAAAAAACCTCTTCCGGCTTCCGCATACATTTGGAAGAAAGACGAATACTTGTACAGTCCGGCAAACATGTATTCAGGCCGCAATTACTTCAATAGATGCGTATGCGTAGACAAGTATTCTGTAGATTACGAAACATCCTACGGTACTATGTTAGATGAACTTTTCTCGATTCGTGAAATAATGCGTACAAACTACATTTTTCATGACGAAGTCGTTGATTTGAATCCTAATGATTTTGTTGAGAAATCTGCAAATTATAATGCACATTTGAAGAACATGACTGATAAAGATAGCTACTTTCAACACTTGCGATCGTCTGCTAAGTTAGCAGATGGATCGCCTAAGCACGATTTGTTCGAGTCTACAATTATCGGTCCAATTGAACCGTTTTGGGGAATGTATAATTTCGATATACTTTGGGACAAACGTTCCGAAAAACCACCGCGGGATTATTTAGTCAAGTATGTTGGACCTAATTCACCGGGGCAAGAGCTTGTTAACGGATCGCCAAAGGTTAAACGCGGAGATAAACTGGTTAAACTAAACGGTATTGATTTCATTTCGACCGATAGAGAAGACTTTGAAAAAGAAATTGACTATTTGCTAGAACCGAAAAGCCTTAGCGATGTTACAAAGTTTGTACTTATTGACCGAGACACAAAAAAGGAAAAAACAGTTTCCCTTACTCCTAGGCGTTCAGAGATTGATAGTATTGATTTTACAAAACTAATTGAAACCGACAGTGGTATGGTTGGATACATAAGTCTCGGTGAAGAATTCAATTCTTTCCGTCAAATGTATGAGTCCATTAAGAAATTTAAGAAAAACGAAGTGAAAGATGTAGTTTTAGATATTAGATACTACAAAAAAAGAGAAAATATACGTGATACAGACCGGACTGAACCTATGTTGTTGTATACCATACTTGGAAAAGAGAATACGGAGGGCAAGCAATTTAGGTATAAAAGGAATCGCGATGAAAAAGATAGTTTGAGCGATTATCCTCCAGGCACCCCATTTTATTCGAAATGTCTGGCCACTACGCAAGCAGGTAAGGATAAAGAGTACTGTAACCAGTCTCCCGATAAGTTTGATGGCGAGTGTTCTGGATACTTATGGCTGAATTGCCGTCCAAACAAAACATATGATTTTGATTTGAAGTCTCTAAATTTAGATAGAGTTTACCTTTTGACCTCAGCTGAAACTTGCCACGTAGGAGAGCTTATCATTAACGGGCTCTTAGGAATCGACGTGGAGGTAATCCAAATTGGAGAGCAGACATGCGGAAGTTCTTACGTATCAGAAAGGTTTATAAGCAACTGCGGTATAAGATATGAGTTATTTGACACGGAATACGCGAACAACAAGAAAGAAGGTGATTACCCGTATGGTTTCAAACCAGCTGATACAAAAAGCAAGTATGGCAAGAAAGTCCACGGCTGTTTTGTCACTGACGATCTTTCAGTAGACCTTGGTGATCCCGAGGAAGATATGCTTTCCGCGGCATTACATTACCGAAAAAATGGCACCTGCCCAAAGGCTACTTCAGAATCGAATGGCTAGTTTTGAGATTGAAAAGAGTTGCAGAACTCAAGGTTCTGTAGGATTAAGTCTGGAAAATCATTATATTTCTGGTCATAAAATTACTCACTCCGGGAAATATATATACGGTTCTGAGCGATCCATTTTTCATCGATTTCGACGACAATAGCAGTTACGAGCCTTAACAAGGAAGCCTCGTTGGGGAATATCCTTGTTTTACGGGTTCTGACATCTAATTGTTGTTTGACGGCGCGTTCTATGAGGTTAGAGATCCTCATAGTTCTTCGAAGCTGTTGCCGGAATGGCGAACACGGTCAGACTTTCCGCAACGTTGATATCAAGCCAATCAGCGAGTTTCTTAGCGATTTTAGAATACTTAGCGACAAGTTCTTTCAAGTCGGCCTGAGCCTGCTACAGATTCTCAGCGTTTTAGCCTGTTCTGTGTTCCGCGGCGATAGACTTTTTGATTTTCTTTAGAAGAGGCGTGTCGAACAGCGTTTTGCGATAGATGGAACTGGCAGCGTTGCCACTTAGCTACGGTAAAGACGGCCTTACGTGCCATTGTTAGGCCAGCGTGGTCATCAGAAACAATACACTCGACCCAACACTGCTTTCGTTCAACAAAGCTTTCTGGGAACGTTCTCCAGCGTATATCTGCTTCTGAGTAAGCCACAGAAACGCCGAGAACGGTGTGCCGGCCCTAGCGATCGACAAAGATGGCAGAATGGACGGCGACATCCTGAATAACACTGTTAAGGCGCATTTTCTTGTAACGAGCATTAAGGATAAGATAAGGAAACTCGCAAAGTTCTCGGTTACTCCATGTTCAAACTGGTCGTCTAACATCTTGTTCGCTTTAGACACGTGGTTTGAGGACAAGGTCTCGATGCCGAAATGCTTAAATATGGCTTCAACATCACGAGTTGAAACGCTTTAGAAGTAACACTCCGCTGCCGTACTCGAAAGGACGGAGTGTCTCCGTGATTGGCCGTCTTCGGAACGTGTACATCCTGCATTCCAACTCAAGTCGCTAGACACTTCGGCTTGAAACCGTTGGCATAACCACGACGGTCTTTGCCGGTTCGCTCGCAGTGTTCTGCACCGAGGCACTGCTCCCGTTCCATCCGCTTTACGACGTTAAAGACCATCTCCATGATCTCCTAAAAAGGGAATTCCCCTTCGTGAGAGAATTGCTTCTGAACAGCCTTCATTAAGTTATAATCATCGTTGTCCATTACTGTTCCCCTAAATAGATGTTTAACAGGATCCCCTATCGAAGGTAGCAGATTTTGACGATCATTTCCTGGGGATTTTCATATCCCTAGGAATCGATTTTCAAATTTCAATTCCCAGACTTATCATTACACTACCTTGAAAAAACTTCAGTTCTAGTTAAGAAACATCCATCTGTACAGTGTTCTACAAGTAGGGAATTACTCTGATAGAATTTAGGAATTGACTTGCAATTTTGCGCTAACACCAATCTATCGCTTAGTTGCCGAAACGTTCGTCATAGTTGCGGTAGTAAGAGTTCTCGCTTATTTACCGGAGCCACGCATTCGCAAATATCGCTAGAACCGACCTCATACGAGCTGAATCAGTTAACGAAATATGAGAAAAATGAGCTGTAGATCGAAAGTTAAGCCAGGAAGAAAGACCAAGAGCGCTGTATGCTACTCACCTGCATTACGAGAGTTGCCCCCGAAATTGACCCAAAAGCAAAAAAGTTCTTTGACGTTTCTGACTTAGTAGAAAAAGAGAAAATTGGTCAACGTGAAATCGATCCAACCGATTTCCGCAACATTCTCCTAACTGTTCAGGTTGCTTCCAAATTGTTCCCCTTCGTCCAATCCAATATGCTACCACCTCATTGAAACGCTAATTCTAACATTTCTTCCTAACTGACCACTAAAAGTCCAAACTCAGCTTAATGCTCGTGAGAGTCGTAGAATCGGTTTCAAAATCATAAATGTCCTCTAACCAATATAGTGGTTTAACAGTTTCAAATTTCAAAGAAACATTCTCAGAAATATTGTATGCCACCCCTATTCCCGCGTCAATGGTACTTCCACCGCGAGATCCATCAATAATTATAAATGTAGTCCCCAGCTTTCCGTACACAGTTATTTGTTCACTGTATCTCTTGCCGAAACTGAAATGAGATAATAGCGCTTGTTGGTTGTTTTCAATATCGCTTACAAAGCTATAATCATCTCCAAAATACCATTCCCCCCCCCCGGAATACCTATCTGAACCTATGCCAACCTCTACTCCTTTGATCCCGGTGTGCAGGTAAAGCGGAGAAGAAAGTGTTATATGGTTCCACCCAGTAGTCAAGTACCATTGATCAGCGGCTCCATTTGTGTCTGCGTCCGAACAAATTGCAGGAGAGACCGAAAAGGTTAAAGCACACAAGGCAGTTAGTGTTGTTCTCAGCATTAGTTTGACTCCAAAGATAGTCGCGCCTAGCTGTTGAAATTACATTAAACTTGCACGCGTGTCAACAAAAAACGACTATACACCTATTGACACAAAATGCGGTATCGTGCAAAACAGTCCCGTGGTAACGGAGAAACAGCGTGAAACATTCTAAATTCTCTCTCTTACAAATAGCTCTATAATTCCCGTACAACGAATCCGCGAAACGGTGGTTCGTTAAGCAACGCTGGCGACATATGCCCTTTTCGTTAGAATTTCGTAGTCATAGGTATATAATCGTGTAAAATTATCACTCCGATTAAGACCAGATACACGTTCCTTGTCGTATCATTTTTCTATCCAAAAAGTAAAAGATTTGCGGAAACGTTCATCCGATAGAATGCTAACTGATCAATAAAAATTCAAACTCTTCCCCAAGGTTTGCACGAGTAGCGGGTATTTGCTTCAAATCTATATCCATTATGTTCCCAGCAAATGAGCGCAGCTGTTTCTAGTTTTATCAAAACTTTTTCCGTAAGATTGAACGCTAAAAATATCCCGAAATTAACCGTTCCGGCTCCCACTTATCGCTCTATAAATTCAGACACAATCGCTAACTGTCAGAAGACTGTAAAAGTGAATTTTCCGTATCGCTCCGCTTACACGACTGCCAAAATCGGCTAACACGAGTCTGTACTTTGAGCATCACTAGTATTCACTATGCGGGAAAGTTCCCTATCGCAATTGCCAAAAAAGTCAGAACATGTTTATGATACAACCTACCACGGTCACCAAACCCTTCTTACCCAACATAGTGACACCTTTAACTTTATTTCTGCATGCATTCAACTTCAACGACACGTACCAAAGTTACTCAGTAGCCTTGCGCGAAATTTGGAATGATTTTTTTGCGCTGAAAACTATTCAACGACTAATAAAAAAGAGATGGATTATTCTCAGCTCAGTTACGTTATTGTAGTAATGTAGCGACATCACCCCCTTGCAATACACTCAAAGATATGTACGCCGTGTTCACTCCCATTGCTTAATGGTTTAGCAATAGATGTATCGGTAATTTTGTCCCATTTCGCTGCAACCGCTTCTGCAGTGAGGTCGTCGCCAATTCCAACGAAAGCACCCCTTGTTTCTAAAATCTGGGCCATAGAAAACGCACCTGCTCCCGCGGAAATTATAACCCCACTGGCAGCATCTTCTTTAACAAGGTTTATAACCGCGGGAGTGACGAACTCTGGTTTGAAAGCTTCATTCATTTGTTCTGACATTTAACCCGCTGTCATTCGAGTTGATGCCACTGGACAAATAGCGTTGACATGAATGTTGTTTTTGGCACCTTCAATTTTGAGAGTATTCCTCAAACCAACAAGGCCTAACTTTGGCGCCGCGTAATTTGCTTGACCGAAATTCCCGTAAAGACCTGTCGAGGATGTCGTTACTACAATTCGTCCGTAATTTTGTTCTTTCATAATTGGTCAAGCGGCTCGAACAGGTAAAAATGTACCGCGCAAGTGAACATCTAACACTGCGTCAATGTCCTGATCGGTCATTTTAGCGAAAGATTTATCCCTTAGTATTCCCGCGTTGGCGACGATGATGTCGATTCGACCGAATTCTTTTACCGCTTCGTTAATCATCTCCTGAACACCAACAGGATCGCAGACTGAAGCCCTATTTGCTATCGCTAACCCGCGTCTGCTCTGATCTCTTCAACGACCTCATGGGTGGCCTTTGAACCATCGCCGGTCCCGCCTACCAATCCCCCAAAATCATTCACTACGACTCTTGCTCCTCGACGAGCTAGTTCTAGGGCGTGTTCCCTTCCAAGACCTCTTCCTGCCCCTGTCACAATCGCGACCCGATTGGAAAAATTTATTTTCGTCAATTTTACTGGTAACCTATCTCAAAAAACAGCGAAAGAACTTTCGTCGTTCTCTAAATATATCTAAAACAAAGTAACCTAGAAAGAAAATTTCGTTCTTACATAGAAAACTCTGCCAAATGGATCATATGTAGCCGGATGCGTATTAGACTGCTCTTGGTTACTTCCTAGAATTGGCGGATCTATATCAAACAAATTCTTAATACCGCCTATAAGACGAAGATTCTCATTTACATTCCAAGTAGCACTCGCTGTGAAGAAATTGTATGCGTCTATTGAAGGAATAACCGCATTCTCATTCGTGTCGTCAACCCCCGTTATAAAAAACCAATCCATATGCAATGAAAAGTCATTTTGCGCGTAATTCACCGTAAAATTGTGTTTATACTCTGGTTGCGGTTCTCCTCCTCCACCTCTGGTAAAACTGCCAACGGCATTTGAAAACTGACTTTCAGCAAAAGATTTGAATTCGTAAGTATCAAGGTATGAAGCAACATAATCTATGCTAAATCTGCCTGGAACTGCGTCCAGTTCAAACGCGTAATCAACACTAATATCGAACCCAGAAACATTTAGAAAAGCGGCGTTAGCTGCCTTTGAAGTTACAACCGGCTCCCCTAAAGGACCCCTGTTAATTGCCTGACAAAAAACCGTATTCGGATTGTAACTCAGATTTTGAAGATGGCACTGTGCGAGGATACCACCTACACCTCCAGCCAAACCCGTAATGTATTCTTCTATTTCCACTTGATAGAAATCGACTGACATGTCGAGACCTTCAATGTTCTTTGGACTCCATACAAAACCAAACGTCAAAGTTCCAGCTTCTTCGGATTTCAAATCTGGATTGCCTCCAAACAAACCTTCAATTTGGTCATTTCTTTGTTCATACCCAGTTGGCCCAACATTGGGAACTCCCAGACGTTCACAAAACTTGATAATATCAGCTCTTCTCGAATGGTACTCATTGTCTGGCTTATTATACTCTTTGATCTGCGTCGAACTACAAGGATCGATTGCCGAAGGAAATCCATTCGATTGCTCCGCGTACAATTCGGAAATGTTAGGTGCTCGAACTGCTGTATTATATAGAAGCCTAATGCGAAAATCTTCGATCGGAGCCCAAGTTCCACCGAACTTGAAATTCTCAACACCACCCACCGAGGAATAATCTGAAAACCGTCCCGCTATGTTGAGTTCAATTAAATGAGCCCAAGGGCGATCTTTAGAAATCGGAATATCCGTCTCTGCATACAACTCGTACACGTCAAATCCTCCACTCAAAGGTCGAGCACTATTGAATCCGAGCACGTTGCCTTGACGCAAAGAATCATCTGGTCGAAAATCATAGCTTTGCTCTCTATACTCAATTCCAGCGGCCCAACCAATTGGTCCACCTTGAAGCTCTACAACACCGCTGGTATCTCCTGCAACATTCGCAACAAAAATTCGTAGATTTGCTTCTGCTTTAGTGTTCATCGTTAAAGTAGTGTAATTTACCGCCTCAGCGCTTATATCGCCCGCTCCCCAAATGTCAATCGGGACGCAACCACCAGAGGCATCTACACAAACTGCGTTACCATGACCATCGTCCTTTGCGTTGACACCCTTCAAATAGCGAGCCAATGAAACATCGCCCGACAAATCGTTGTTATTTTGAAATCTTCCAATTTGAAAATAAGCATCATACCTAAGGTTTGTTCCTAGCATGCCTTTCAACCCTGATGTTATCTGAAAAACAAACTGGTCGTCGTAGTTTTGTCTGGTGCCGTTCTCTACCATTCTTCGACCTACAAATGTACTAACTGACCCATCTGCTTGGTATTGCGCATCGGCTGGATTAGGTACTCCGTTATTTGGATCAGCCACAAAGGTTCGAATAAAAGCTAGTTCAGCTGCTTTGATTCTCGAAGCATTAGCGGCTACATTTGGGTCAAGATTAATGTCATGATCATCATTAGCATCATCATCTTTAAAGGTTTTCAACGCAGCTTTGTAGACCTTATCCCAATCTGATCTATACTTATTTCTCGCTTCGCCAGCGTCTAACTGACGAAAAGCCGTTCGTGCTAAGGGCGAAAGTAACGGATTGTCCACACTTGTTGTTACAGACGTAAAAGCAGGAGTCGGTGCAAGTTCGGACGGCACCTGATTAAAAGCTACAGTCAACTGTCCGTACACCTCTGACTGATCATTTACATAGTATTTAGCCTTCGCGGTCGAATAAAATCGCTCCTGTGGTAACATCAAGTAGTTAAACGGAGCATAGTTAAACCTGTCGTTACCCGGCCCCCCATTTATCCAAGGCCTGAATCCATCGGAACCCGCAAAAATCGCTTGTCCCGCACAGAACGCTTGGTCTCCAAACTTTGCGACATTGTAATCGCTAGGGTTACGGACCACCGTTCCAGCTTGACTACAAGCTGCACTATCTGTCCCAACACCCGTTAATGTCGACGATCCAAGAGCAGTGAAATCAAAAGTATTGAACGAATGACCTGCTGGTACGCCTGACGATCCAAACTCTACAATTTGACCCCCACTGTCTCCAAGCGCAACCCGTGAAAACGCTCTATCGCCTTGAAAAACTGGCTTACGATCTGTGTGTCCCACATCAAAAATAACGTTTCCTCGTCCATCGTCAAGGTTCGCTCCAAACGTAAAGCCAACATCATAGTATTCCGCATCTCCATACGAGAAGGTAGCTTCGTAACCCGACCTAAACTCCAATCCTTCAAAGTCATCTTTGAGAATAAAGTTGACAACCCCAGACACTGCATCTGCTCCATAAACTGCAGAAGCACCACCTGTAATTATTTCGACACTTTCAATCATTGACGGAGGAATATTGTTCAGATCAACTGTCACCACTCCCGATGGAGTGAATCTTCGACCATCAACTAGAACGAGAGTCCTTGATGAACCTAATCCACGCAAATCAATCGTCGCTGCTCCAATACCAGGATTATTGGACGTTCGTCCAAACCCTGGAATCGCTTGCGGCATAATATTGATGAGTTCTTCGACATTTATCGTGCCTGTTACTTCTATAGTCTCACTCGAAATTGTTTCTATAGGACTGTTAGAGTAGTAATCTCTTTTATAAATCCTTGAGCCAGTAACTTGGACTGTTGCTTGACGCGCTTCTTCTACTTCTTCGTCTTGTTCTTGGGCATTGACAAGCAAATTTGATACGGAAAAAGCCATTCCCGCAATCACAGTTGACGCAAGCAAACGAGATTTTAGAGGTCGAGTGTTCACAAGAAACTCCTTGAAAGTGAGCGACTCTTCATAATCCTACCAATGACTACAAGAATATCGCAAATGACAATTATTGTTCTCCTTTTACCACAATTGTCACATTTTCGTCAAGTGAAAGTACGTTTTATGTCACATCTTTACGAAGTTGCGACTGCTTTGATTTGTATTCATGTCTCTTTTTCCGTCGACTTGGTAACTCAAAACATTGTTTGAACGTTCGTAGCCGTTCGATCGTTTCCGATAATCTTTCAGTTTGCTCATTGTGAGTGACTTTGCCGAGAAAACAAAAACTAGAGATGTCCGTTCCTAGGCCAACTAGCTAGCGGACAACAATTACGAAGCGCTGAATGTTCCAAATTCTACTCTGTACAATAAAATGTTATTTCCGCTCGCAGTTACCTAATTTTTTTGAAATTTTGACCGATTGATAGGATGTTACATACTCTAGTGATCTACGAGAGCGTCCAAAAATCCGACAAACTCATCCTTTCTCAGAATAACGTTTGAAAGAACATCCAACGTGGATTTCACTTGAGTCCTTGGCAAAAGACTGGCGTACTCAGACAGGGACATCTTCTATCCAGAGCTTAAAGGTTTTCTGCGCGGAAACTCTACTTCGCAAAGGTTTTTAACGGGTGGATTCTATATGAGACGGTTAAGAGTTACTAAATGGAGTTATTGAACCATTTTTCCGGTAGTGACAAAACATGGTAACTCTCTCCCAAGGTGAATACTGAACTCCAAAGTATGTCATCATACTGGCGCTAGATTCCTGAGTGGGGTGTATCAAACAGTGATAGCATAAGATATTTATCAAATGGATATGTTTCTGATCGCTCCCGGAGACAAATCCATAGCCCTTGACAATACCCTAGACTGTGCGGGCAAGATTCGACCGCTATCGACACTGAGAGCATTCCCACAACTTGGCATCTGCGTCAGAGTTGATTCTTCCAACTTTCGGCTGCCTGTCCGTATACTTGCCACACCATACCCGTGATCGGCGGTGGCGGAATTTCTTCTCGTTGCCAATTTGCGCCTAATCGCTCAGCCAATCTAATTGAGGGAATATTTTCCTTGTCAATAAAGTGGACGAGATTCTCCCATTTAAGTTCGTCCACCGTATAGTCGAGGCAAATTGAAGCAGCCTCGAAAGCATAACCCTTGCCTTGAAATTCGGGACTCAACGCCCATCCGATCTCCGGTTCTGGCCAGCCATGTGGATTCCAGGGTCCACACCGTCCTATCCATGCACCAGAACTCCTTTCAATAATGGAAAACATTCCGTATCCGCGCCAAACCCAATGTCCAACCATTGTTGTCGCGAGCCTCCATACCTCTTCCGGCGACATTGCTCCGCCGAGAAAACGCATGGCTTCAGCGTACGACCTCATTTCCGCCCACGGTTCAAAATCCTGTTCCTCGGGAGGTCTGAGTATAAGGCGTTCTGTTTCCAAAGTCGGACCTAGCAAAGACATAGGTTTCTGCCAAAACTTTGAACAAAGTTTGCCAGTTGAAAGAGGTAAATTAAGTGTCTAATTCCGGCGCGATAGCCTTGCAAGACTCTACCAAACTTTCGACTGCACGAACCGAGTTATTAAACATCTGTCGTTCTTTGGCGTCGAAATCAAACTCAATAATCCTTTCTGCTCCATTCGCGCCGATTAAAGTTGGCACTCCAACATACAATCCATCGATGCCGTACTCTGCTTGGCAGAATGCCGCTGTCGGTAAAACCCTCTTCTGATCCTTTAGGTAGGATTTAGCCATCAATATTGCGCTTTCCGCTGGTGCATAAAATGCTGAGCCTGTCTTCAGTAGGCTCACGATTTCTCCGCCGCCTTTCCTAGTCCTGTCGACTATCCCATCTAACTCATTTTGGGTCAGCCAGTTCTGTTCCACGAGTTGCGGAAGAGGAAGACCTCCTACAGTAGAGTGTCTTACCATTGGCACCATTGTGTCGCCATGACCACCTAATGTCCACGCTTGTATGTCGGCGACACTCACCCCTGTTTTCTCTGACAGAAAATATGCGAACCTAGACGAATCTAGCACTCCTGCCATTCCTACGACTTTATTTGTCGGCAAACCTGAAAATTTTTGTAACGCCCAAACCATAGCGTCTAAAGGGTTTGTTATACAAATGACGAATGCATTCGGGGCATTAGCTCTGACACCCTCACCCACCGATTTCATTACTTTCAAGTTTATTTCTAATAGATCATCGCGGCTCATTCCTGGTTTCCGGGGAACACCTGCAGTTACAATACAAATTTCTGCGCCTGCAATATCCGCATATTCGTCGGTTCCCTTTAGCGTCGTCGACGATCTAAAGGCTGGCGTAGACTGTGATATATCTAATCCTTTGCCTTGTGGAACCCCATCAACAATATCAAACAGAACCACATCGCCAAGCTCCTCCCGGACACATACGTGCGCGAGCGTTCCTCCGATCATTCCGGCCCCTATTAATGCAATTTTGTTCTTGGCCATGAGTTACTCCCTGACTGGCGAAAACATACGTAAGTATTCTCTTCTTTGATTTCAAGACTACTAAATCACCAAAGCGTTAATATTGCGAGCAGATCGAAAGTACAAAATTTAATACAGTTTGCAGACCATTGGAGAAATTTCCCGCTTTTTTCTACTTTTATAGAATAATGCATTACCAACTGCATCGCCGCGCAATGAATGACAAGTGTCTGCTCAGAAATCGTGAATAGGGTTAAAAGTTTAGCGGATTGCCTTTCCCTTTTGCTTACTGATGTCGCCACGACAAATAGCTTTCATGAGGAACTTAGATTATTTTGCGAACTAGTAGCCCCATTTATACGACCATTAAACCTTCTATCAGAAGAGATTAACAACAGAATCGAGACAATTTAGTCGAAAATTGCTCTAGTGTTTTAGTGTGCGTAACCTCTGTGTTACTTTTAGTTTCGGCTACTATTGCTAAAGGTTTACTTTATACAACCTAATTAACAAGTAAAATTTGCAAAGCCGAAAGTTGAACTGGGCTCCTTGGTTGTAAAGAGAAGACTATACGGGATTCGGAGGAGAAGTAACTGGTCTATCGGATTCCATGGAATAGCAACCATCTTTGACATACCTGCTAATCGCGTTGCTACCACTCGTCACCGTCACACCCTCTGTGTGATATGCCACAAATCCTAACTCTCTAAGGATCACCGAACTGAATTCTAAGTTGTACGCGTTCTCTACATATGGTATCTTTGTGACGCTATCGCAGATTCGAACGTTGATGTACAGATAATAAAAAATTTGCAACAAGATTTTGTTTGGGAGTATGGAAAAGAGTGAAGAACGAACCATCAAATGTTCTGGCACTTCAAGCAGTTTTTCGCTTCGTCATTACGTATAGTCTGAGATACTAATCTCTAATCACTTAACTGTTCCCAATAATTTTTTGACCGATTTTTACAGACGGTCGCAGGAGTTAGCGAACGATTGTAAGGGATTCTAGAGTCCATAGGTATCTCCATTCCATAGTCGCATAGTTTCGCCCCCTGCCCGCAATGTAATTGCCTGATTGTGAGCGATTAAAGTCCCTATTGCCATTGGTAACGGTGTGAGTCGACTAGGTCGCAGATAACAAAGCTAGTAACCCATTGGATGACGTTATGTTCGCGTTGACCGAATAAGACCGCAGGAGAGTCTTCATTAAGGTATTAAGGTTTCCCTACATTTGAGGTAGTAGGTTTGACTTAGCTACCGGAAGCAAGGAGAGACCACCAATATTTCTTCAGATAGGCGAGTGGAGTAAGTAAATCTAGGCTTCTGTGATACCATTCAGAATTGCAGTGACCGCTATAGGACTCAATGTTACGTTTGATCATTTCAAGAGTATGACTGCTGCACTCCCAAAAACTAGAATGCCTCAAATCTAAAGAATCAATTGAAAACCAAGAGTGATTTTACAGGAAAACATGTGCTTTGCCATGTGTAGTTGCGGGAAGACATTCGCTTGAGTTATCCTTTTTACCTTGGGCAGTTAAATGTATAATCGACAAAAGATTCAATAAATTAATAGTGGAATCGCTATAATGGCCTCCATGAAAAGTTTTCTGTGTAGTTTTGCTGGCTTGTTTCTTCTAGGTAATGCCGTTGCGGATGTGGGCGTTCGCAATAGCGACGGCTGTCACACCGACGGTACTACGGGCGTATATCATTGTCACCATGACGGAGAGCAACCAACGTACCCCGATCCTTGGCAAAGGCCGGAATCGGGTACGTATAAATTAGAACCAATCGGACAAGAAGTGGATTCGTGGAAGAATATTGGAGAGTTAGGTTATGCATCTGCAGGTGTTTATGGCGCAATAGAATTACATGCTGGAGAGAAGAACTTCCAAGGGGTAGACCAGAATTGTCAAGTCGCTGGAAATAACGGTTTAGGGCCACAAGATTGCAATATTGCTTCAAGTTTAATGGATCTAGGTGCGTACGGTGAAGCGAATATAGAACTTTTCGATATGGAAGAATTTGACTTTTTTGTCGGTGCTGAAATTGGAAGAGCGAAATCTTGGAGAGGAAAGTTCGTCAACTGTCAAGCCGACGAATTTGATTGGGAAAGGTGTTCTAGCGATAGAAAATGGTTTAGAGGGAGCCGTGGAACATTAGACGGTTACACTTATTCTGATGTCAAGTTAGGGATAGCGGGATATCCTGCATCCTATTTGGCACAAATATTTGGTAACATAGACGGACATTTTGGATTTGTTTATCTATCTTATGGTGAGATAGAATATTCGAGCGAATGGGGAAAATTGAGCGAATCTGAGTTAGGGATTGGATTAGACATGCATTTTGCTCGACGTAGTTCTGCACGGTTTAAGTTGACAAATAAGCGATTAAGCTTAATTGTTCGAGGGCATTTTTAGTTGACTAAGTTGAGCCACTTAACTTTGGATAGACTGCAGTATATATAGTATCTATGGACGTTGCAATACCTCAACATAATTTGTTTTAAAGCCCTCCGATCTCGATTCGTTAATCCAAAATAACGAGCCTAAATTTTGCAAGTATAAAATCTACTTTCTCTCCTTTTTCAATAGTCAGCTAACCTTGCTTTCTTCCGAGTTCCGCCTAGTTTTTCCCAATAGCATCAACGAAAGTCCTGAAATCGCCGAACCCAATGACATTATTGGCGCGACCATACCCAAGGCGAATCCAGCATTAAACAGAATTCCTCCCGCCCAAGGCCCTAAAACCGCGCCTCCTCTACCAAATCCCAATACAACTCCCGTTCCAGAGGCCAAAACCGCCGGTGCGAAAGACTGAGCAAATAATGCAAGAAACCCACCAATTGCCGCAAAAATGCAGAAACCTCCTAATGCACCGACAAACTGCATCATTTCAACAGAGTCGGTCGACATTGAGAATCCCGCGACAGACACTGCACTTCCTAATAAGGCTATAACCATCAACAATCTAAGGTCTAAAAAACGAAGAAGGAATGCCATTGCCACGGAACCTATTAATCCGCCTAAACTAATTATCGCCAATACTTCAGTTCCCTCCGACTTCGTATACCCGATATCTACTAACGCTGGCGGTACCCACTTAACAAAGAAGTAATAAGTCATAATGTTCCCGAAGTAGCAGATCATCATGACAGTCGTAATTCGCGCTGTATCTCCTTTAAACAGTTCTGCAAACGATGTACTCGCTGCTTCCCTACCCTGGTCTTGAATAACGAACTTACTCGGATGACCGATTCTATCCAACGTTTTCGCAATTTTTGCCTCAGCAAGCTTCCCCTGTTTTCGTTCAAGAAACGCGATAGATTCTGGAACGATAATCCAAAATAATGGAATCAAAACCAAACTGATTCCAGCCCCTAACATGAATATAACCCGCCAATCATAATCAATTAAGATTGGTCCTGCCAACTTGCTAGCCGCCCAAACGCCTACCGTGTATGCCGCGGCAATCAAAATCACGCAGACACTCCGATTCTTCGCGTTGCTGTATTCTGATACGAGCGCGGTCGCACCAGCAAGAACGCCGCCAATTCCTATCCCGGTAAAAACTCTTGAAATCGCTAGCACTCCAATGCTCTCTGCGATCCCTGATAATCCCATCCCAAAAGTCAATATAAGCAGACAAACGATGAGTGTTAAACGGCGACCGAGATTATCTGACATTGACCCAATAAAAATTGAACCAACAGCCATCCCGATAAACTCCAGCGGGAGTAAGAATCCTAATTCAGCTTGAGATAGTCCCCACTCTTCTTTGATTCCCGCTCCAGCTAATGAGATAGAAATAACGTCATAACCATCAAGAGCCAATAGGATTAGACACATCGCTATTATCAGCCATTGCTGAAAGCGCATCGGTGAGGTTTCTATGATGCTTGCTGCGGAAGGCAACGCGCCGGATCGGCTATCGGACATAATTTTTACCTAGATTCACAAGATTCTATCTCGTCAAAATGAAATTTGTAGCCCTCCTAAACACAAGATTCTACAACAAGCACATAATACAAAAGAAATGGGAACTATTTAAAAATTCCTCAGACCGAATAAATGAAGTATGGCTATTGACTTAGTGCGCGAGATCAAGTGATCTGCCGGACCCTAATATTGAATCTTTAACTAATCTTGCCCTCTAATTATAAGATTCGACGACTTCATCGCGAGACCTTTCAAGGGAACTTTTATCTAACCCCAAGAAAACAATTAAAGTTTGAATCTCTGACTATTTCATTCAGACACGTTTCGTCCAGGTTATATCGGTTCCGGGTTAATGTTTCCCACAGTATAGGCATAGCAGAACAAGAAAATGGACGATTCGTCTGTTAGCTGCTCTAAATCTTTGACCACATCAGTTCATAAGCTCCCCACGTGACATGTCTATTTTGTTTTTTTTACGAAAAAAAACCGGCCTGTAGACAGTAGCAAGAAACTATAATCGTCCTTGATTCCATAGCATTTTGCCGAATTTACGGTTAGAAATTCATATTCCGGATGTTGGATGCCGCGATGAATTTACGGTCGTTTGTAAACTTTCTTTTCGTCTCAGCGTTGTACGACTGTTTCTTCTTACCAACGGATACTTGATCCTCTCAGCACAACTTACCGCCAACACGTCAGGTACCTTATACTTCCGTATTTGCCAGTTAGTAGATAGTTCTACTAAGGAATATCAGGTGCGTTACACGATCGATCAACAAACCTCCACGCTTAAAGCGAGTTTCGCCAGTTTTAACTGCTAAAGCTAATTTTTCTTACCTAAGCTGAGGGCAATCTGTCTTTGAATTCCCTCGCTTCAAAGTCATCCGGATTTAGATTTATAACCATCTCCGTCAACTGAGAGGCCGCGAATCCCGCCAAAAGTTCTCTCACCCCTGACCAAGGCTTTCCGTATCCGACAAACATCGTCTGCCCCTCCAATGAAGCAGACACGAACAAGCTAACGAGTCGGCATTGGTCTTCTGTTAACTGCGGATTAAGACTCTGAATTAGAACTCGCATGTACTTGCGCGCTCTTTGGTAGAGTTGGGCCATCCCCTCTGCCGCATATTTGTCGTGGTTTGCTAATGCCCAAAGTTCGGGAAAGAATCTTGTCGTCTTTTGTGTTCCTAAATCAAGGACGATGTGAGTGATAACGTCGGAAAATTTCTCTGCGTCAGTCTTTTGTTCATCATTCAGAATGTGATCAAAAGTAGTCTCGTAGACCTTTATGGTCTCATCCAAAAGATCGTGCAAAATGTCATCTTTATTTTTGTAGTAGTAATGCAAATTGCCGATAGCAATTCTTGCTGTCGCGGCAATTTTCCTCATAGTGAATCCTTGGTAACCGACTTCGGTTAAAACCGTCTGGGCCGCCAGTAAAATTTCTTTGACTTTTCTTTCACCCTTTTTAGAATGCGCACCCGAGTATCGATTTCTTCCATTTGTTAAAATCCTTGACATCACGTTCCTAAATTCAAAAGTTAAACTACTTTGGGCAATGCTCGATCAACTATATTAAACAACACGAGACTGTTGTGTAATATCGATGGTGCCTCTATTAATCCTCAGTTTAATTCAAAATTGAGACTGTTGCGAAATAGAATTGTCACGCTGTCTTTCCTTGAATCTTGGTGAATTTATCGGCAAAAAGAGGGATTTTGGCACTAAAAGTTACTAATAATCCAAAATTTTCAGCATGCCCGTATCGGGTTTGCGTAATGCGCAACAGTCTCAAATTGTAGACAAACCTTACGATATCGCCTGAGATTGTACCGAGTTCAACCAAATTCGCAGTAATTCATTACTTTTGACGGCATTAAGCAACAGTCTCAACTCACGAAATTGATAGTCCAAAATTTGAAATTGAAGCAAGCCGTCTAAACGGATTCATAGGCGAGAAATTATTTTCGAACTCATTCTTCGGAATCGACACTCGATCAATACGGCAGTTACTGCGGCCTAAACTGTTAAAGCACCCTGCATAACTTCCCCGTTAAGGTCACCAAACAATTTTCGAAGTGACTCACATGCATGCTGACGATGGTAAGAGTTCTAAACCTCACTGTGAACTTGGGTACCCATAGGTTTCCTCCATTCAAGGCTTCTTTGCAGAACGTAGACTTCTTTCTTTGTTTACGATCAATGCGACCGTTGAACCTTAAACGAGGAAAGTGAAATCCATATGTTGCTTCTCATATCGAGTAGCGGCAAAAGGCAACTTTTCCGACCAAGCAAACTCCAAAGAGGGCAATAATAAAGCTCGTCATTCGAAGCCTCATTCTATACCAATTCAGTTTGCTGTTTTCTTTCGCCGCATAACAATGGTTGTGCCACAGACAACCCCGGTTAGAGTCCCTAACTCAGTCATGCCAACACTGAAACCTGTCAAGATTGTGACCACTCCACTACCTATCCCACCAACGATTCCAATAAGAACACATATGGCAAGCTCCTTGCCTGAAAGTAAAAATTTGTTCATAATTTTTTCCGATCCGATAAATTGCATAAGTCTCAAAAATGAAGTGAATACCCTAGAACTAAGGATTCTATACGTAAAGTGTTCGTACTAAGCCTGACAGCTAGGCATTTCTATAGAACTAACCAACAAAACTATAAATCCACTGCCGTTTGTCTCGTTCGTTTTAGCATATATTTGATTTTTTAGGTCTAACATCCCATCTTTTAATCTTCAGGCTTAATTGGAAAGATTGGTTATGAAAATCGCTCTTAACAAAATCATCACTATGCTCGCAGTTGGCTCATTTGCCTTCGGAGTAATAGCGTGTTCGGGCGGCGATACGTTGTCTGAAGGCAGTAATTCGGACACTACTAAACAGTTGGTTCCTCGACCAGACTTATATCCGCAACCCCTCGCGTCCGAAGAGCTGCTTCTCAATGAAACAATTGAGAAAATCGACAACGGCTTCGTCTTCGTCCACGATTTGAACTTTCTGTCACTTATATCGGGCCGAGTCGTTGTCTTTGATGCCCTTGCCGAGAATCGCAACTTCAAAGGACAAATAAGCGCGGGCCAATTTGCCGCTTTCGCGCATTCCTCTTCCCGAAATGAACTTTACGTCGCCGAGACTTTCTATTCCCGAGGCGTTCGCGGCGATCGAACGGACTTGCTCGCCATTTACGACGCGAATTCCCTCAAATTGGAACACGAAGTAATTCTGCCCAATAATAATCGCGGACTAAATGTACCCCTCAAAGGAAATATGAAACTATCGCTAGACGAATCATTCGCATTTATCTACTCTTTTACCCCCTCCAGCGGAGTAATCGTTGTTGACTTAAATCGTCGCCGAGTCGTCAATGAGATTTCTATCCCCGGTTGTAGCATGATTTACCCGTACCGCGAACGAGGTTTCGCTCTTAACTGCGGGGACGGTGCAACCGTCGCATACGATCTCGACACACTAGGGAGAGTCGTATCGGAACATTCAACCGAAGAATTTCACGATATTGATAATCACCCAATCTTTCTGACTGGTGCGAGAGTGGCCGATACCATGTATTGGCCGACATTTACCGGACAACTTATTTCAGTAGACTTTAGTTCCTCACCTCCTAAGCCAATTAATACATGGAATTTTGTCGGAGAGTCTGGTTATCTGCCATCTGGCTGGCAGCTTATTACAGCCGATCCAAATGGACGACTTTACGTAATCATGCTTGCCGACGCTCAACCTGGATTTCACAAATTAGGCGGTGAAGAAGTTTGGGAACTCGATCCGGTTGCGAAGAAAGTTGTACGAAAAATAAAGTTAAACGCTTGGGCCGTTTCCATAGAGGCACTGAAGACAAAAGAACCCATTCTTGTCGTCGCTTCTGCCACCGAAGTCAACGTTTCCCTTGATGTTTATGATCTCAATACCGAAGAGCAAATCCGTTCAATTGGCGGCTTCCTAGCGAATACTTTCTACCTATTGCATGCGTCTGAGATTAATCAATGATCGCGCCGCTCTTCTACCTTTCCGTAGCTTTTTTCATGGCCATTCTGCTTGCCCAAGCTGGAGCCCATAAGATCGTAGCAAGACGAGCGTTTCTTGCCTCGCTCCGTGGTCACGGGGTCGTTCCGCTGTTTTTGGAAAAACCTCTGACAGTCTTTCTTGCTGGCGCGGAATTTTTTCTAGCATTGGCTTGGATTTCGACACCGCAAGCAGTTTGGGTCGGGGTCGCTACCGCGATTCTGTTATTCGGTTACGCGATTGTACTCGCGACGAGTTATTTTACGGGTCGCATATATGCCGGATGTGGATGTGAATGGGGTGATAAAGTACTGCCCATTAGATGGTGGATGCCCGTTCGCAATATAGCACTGGCTTTCATCGCCCTATCGACAGTAGCGCCCGATTACGACATCCCACCAAATGCATTCGAGTATATGAATGCTATCGGTTTCAGCATTTGCGCCGCTTTGATCTACTTTGCTATGAGCGAACTATCGTCCGTAAGGCTTCAGGCAATGTTATCGAATGAGGTCGAAGATGATTGAACTCATTTTTGCCTCACAAGTTTTGCTTTGGATTATCGTGATCATCCTCATCGTTTTCAATATCCTTATGTTGAGACAGATCGGAGTTTTATTTGAGCGCGTTGCTCCAGGAGGAGCATTGGCAACAAACTCTGTTCTCAAAAAGGGCGATCTCGTCCCAGCTAAAGAGTATCCCCTATTAAAAGGGGGAACATTAGCCTTAGGCGGTGAAGCAAAAAACGGGAAAGACACGTTTGTTATGTTTATCGCGCCAAATTGTCCCGTTTGTAAAACCTTGCTCCCCGCCGCCATTTCGCTTTCTCGCGCCGAAGCATCGTCCTTGTCTCTTGTTTTTGCCAGTGCCGGAGATGATCTCGATATCCATCGGAAGTTTGTTGCAACTGAACGCCTCGATAAATTCAACTACGTAATTTCGGACGCGCTAGGCGTTTCATTCGGTGTCGCCAAACTTCCTTATGCCGTAGTCGTTTCCTCAGATGGAACAGTTGCATCTTTCGGTCTCGTAAATACCCGTGAACATTTAGAAAGCCTTATTGAAGCAAGAGAGCGAGATGTGGCTTCAATTCAAGAATTCATCGGAAAAACGCAGTCAACAAACCCAATGGAGGACGATTAATGTCCAATAAGTTTGATTCCATAACAGAAAACGTCGCTAGACTTTTCGCCAAAAATACTTCTCGGCGTGGTCTGTTTTCTCGGCTCGGTATACTAATTGCTGGAAGCGCGGCAATTCCTCTACTTCCTGTCGCTAGAGGCGCTGGTCCGAGCGACGATAATGGACAAGAGGGAGTGGCCTCTCAGCCCAATAGTAATCCGCAGGATCCCGGCGACCCTACAAGTTGTGATTATTGGCGATACTGCGCGATCGATGGCTTTCTATGCTCATGTTGCGGCGGTTCGCACACTAAATGTCCTCCTGGAACAGAAATGTCCCTTCTCACGTGGATCGGCACATGCCAGAATCCCGCTGATGGCCGTTCCTACATAATTTCATACAATGACTGTTGCGGACAAAACTCTTGTGGACGTTGCTATTGCTTTAATAATTTTGATGACAAACCAATGGTTCGGCCGCAATCCAACAATGATATCAATTGGTGTTTGGGAAGTACAACCGAGGCCTATCATTGCACGACCGCGATCATTACTGGCGTTGCATTGGATTCCGAATGATTTCCGTGTCCGCCTCCACGTGTTGTGCAATTTTTGTGCTCGGAGTCGCCCTTAATTTGGGCAGTGTAGCGAGCGCGGAGTCGAACTCCACTTCTGGAATGATAGACTACTCCGATTACCTGACACCACAGGCTAGTTTCGACTGGATGTTGCAATGCCAAGGATGCCACGGCCCAAATGGTGAAGGTTTAGCCAAACGAGATATACCAAAACTACAGAATGAAGTATCAAAATTTCTTCTCGTTGAAGGAGGTCGCGAATTTATCGTTCGCGTCCCTGGTGTTTCGAGTTCACCGCTCTCCGATGACAGATTAGCTGAACTGCTCAATTGGATGTTAGTCTCATTAGATCCTGACCATCTCAACAAAGATTGGAAAATCTTCACAGCAGACGAAGTACATTCTCTCCGAAGTAAGCCACTAAGAACCGACATCGAACATTCACGCACCGTGATCATGACAAACATTAAAAATCACTTTGCCAACTCACAAACGATTTCTGTGAATGAGTAGTCACTTTTTTTTCTGCTCTATCGGCCGAGGAATCCTAATGAACTATCAAAATTTGAGGGAAAATTTCAATTGGCACACCGGCCATTTGAATGTTCGAATTCGGCGCGACACCCTTGCAAGAACGTTGCTAGCCTTTGCTTTTCCCATTTTTGCTTGTTTCCCTCTAGCAGCTGGGCAAGAGCAACAGCCAGAGAACGAAGACGATTCAGTTGAAAGAAAACGCGTTCTCGGAACGGTTATCGTCACAGCGCAAAAACGAGAGGAAAACATTCAAGATGTCGGAATTTCGATAAGCGCACTTGATGGCGAACAAATTGAGGCTCTCGGGTTTAAGAACGCTCAACAGGTGACTTTACTTGCACCCGGCGTATCAACAATACAACCGAATGGTGAATCCAATTACGCTATCGCTATGCGCGGCGCGGCAAACAGTGACTTCACGACAAATGTAGAGAGCCCGGTCGCTCTTTACGTCGACGAAGTTTATATCAGTCAGTCCTCAGGTAGCGGATTCATGCTCTTTGATACCGAACGAGTCGAACTTCTACGAGGCCCACAAGGTACTCTATACGGACGAAACGCCACGGGCGGATTGGTACACTTTGTTACTGTGAAACCACAGGAGGAGTTTGGCGGATATTCGAAAGTCTCCTTGGGGAGTTACAACACTCTCTCTTTAGAAGGAGCCGTCAACCTCCCCGTTTCAGAACAAATGGCATTCCGACTTTCCATGTCGACCAAGCAAGGAGACGGCTACATCACTAACCGCTTAAAACCCAACGAAAAATTAAATAATTCAAATGATTATGCTAGCCGCTTACAAGTGGTCTGGGAACCCTCTGAAACTTTCAATGCCTTAATAAATCTACGTTTTGGCGAACAAGACATCAGAACTGGATTTTTTGAATATGTAAGCGCTGTCCGAGCTAATGGAACCCCGCAACCAAAAACTCCAAACCCTCTGCTCAACAACTATGTCGATCTAGATGGTGATGTGTATGCTGGAGCATACGATTTCCTAGGGCGCAACTATCTTAAAACAACTGGGGCGACTGTTACGGCCAGATGGCAATTAGGTGAAACGGAACTCACAAGTATTAGCGACGTGCAAACGACCGAGCGAGATTACATAGAAGACTCTGATGCGTCTCCCACAAATTTCTTCAACTTCTTTCTCACGACAAATGCCAAACAAATTTCTCAAGAATTGCGCCTAGCAGGCGGTGCAGAAAAACTCAATTGGTTTGTCGGCGTTTACTACTTGGATATTGGAATAAACGACTCTAACGGAACAATAGCACCTGGATTTCTCAACAAGTATTTCGAGTTGATTGAAGAACCCTCACTTATTGATGTCGCAAATGGTTTAAGAAATCCCTATGAACAAGATAGTCAAAGTATTTCTGTCTTCTTTCAGGCCGACTATCAGATAAATGAACAATTCAAGCTGACTGCCGGGTTACGAGCCATTCAGGAGGAAAAATCATTCCTCTACAAAAACCAACTCGTCACATTTCCATCTACTGCCGTATCAGGACTTTCTCCAAATGTCGAAAAGTTAGATGATCTCGTGACTCCGTTTGAAAGTGAACAAAATGATGATCTTTTTTCAGCTCGAATCCAACTCGACTATCAACCGAACGATAATTTCCTCGGTTACATAAGCTGGAATCAAGGTGTTCGCGCTGGAGGATTCAACGCACCGACCCTACCTACTGCAGAATTGGCTTCTAAAGACTTTCTTCAGTATGAACCGGAAGTTCTAAGTTCGTTTGAAATAGGTTTGAAGTGGGATACCCCCGATGGACGATCTCGGATTAACGCTTCGACATATTATTATGACTACAAAGATTACCAAGTATTTTCATTCCTTGGCCTAGACACCTTCACTCTTAACGCAAAAGCCGAGAACTATGGATTTGAAGCAGAATTTCAAACTGCGCCAGCAGACGGACTCGACTTATTCCTTGGTGTCGGATACATAAGCTCCACTGTCACCGAAGTTCCAGGAGTTACCGAAGATATTAACCTACCTGGCGACAATAGCATATCGGCTACACTAAAAGAAACGCGACCAGTGCAAACACCCGAATGGGATATAGGCTTTCTGGTTCGATACCAATTTCCAGTGCAAAATTGGGACGGAAACTTAGCTTTCCAGCTCAATGCTAACTATCGATCTGAACATTTTTTCAACCTAACCCAACTGCCGGCAGCGGTTGAAGATGGATATACTCTCTCGAATGCAGTAGTGAGTTGGTCTCCCAGGAACGGCACTCACGAGATTAGATTTGCAGTGAACAACTTGCTCGCTGAGGAATACCTAGTTCAAACTTTTGATCTATCCGGGGTTTTGCTTGACGGATTGTTCGGAATGATTGAACAGTATTATGGAAGGCCAAGAACCTTCACCGCGTCTGTTCGCTATGAGTTCTGATTTCAAACTCTAGCGTAAAGCTCCGAAGGAAAAGATATACGAGCCATGCCAATTACTGTCTAGCTGTTTGTAGACATCTAGCGAAAGCGCCAAAGCAGAGAATGCCTGATGGTATAAATCCCCACACCCCATGCTCATGATGAATGGCTAAGACACCTAAAACCAATGTATATCCGAACCATCCAGTCGCCACTAGAGCGCCGAGTACGCAAAACACGATAACCAGTGTGATAAATACAAATTGGAATGCTTCCGACATTTTATCCTCCATTATTTAAGAGGCATATAATAAAGTATAATTAGAAGAGATGCTACGCTAGATACTTATTACTTTTTTGAAACCACCTCCATACAACCCGTTTTTTTAGAAGGAATCCAATGATGCTCAGCTACGTGTCTGGTATAAGCGATCACCCGTTGTGTTACGAAACAATAGGCAAAGCTCTTGAACGCATTTCTAAACTACACGGTAAAAGGGAAGCCTTAGTCTCTTGTCATCAAGGGATTCGTTTAAGTTACGCAGAACTGAATGCCGCCGTTGACGAAGCCGCTGCTGGTATGAGCACTCTCGGACTTAATGTTGGTGATCGCATTGGCATCTGGTCGCCGAATAACGCCGAATGGGTACTCACACAACTAGCGACAGCAAAGCTCGGATTGGTTTTGGTGAATATCAATCCAGCCTATCGAGTTTCAGAGATTGAATACGCCCTAAACAAAGTCGAATGTAAATCTTTAATACTTGCCGAAAGATTCAAAACCAGCAATTATGTTGAGATGATCCGTGAACTCGCCCCTGAATTAGGTGCAGGAGATGAAGAAAGTTTGAAAAGCAAGCGCCTACCCCACCTAAAATCTTTAATCGTTATCTCTGACGAACATCACGAAGGTTTTCTCAGATTTAAGGATGTCGTTGCCCGATGTACCCCAGAGAGACTATCGCAAGTGAAAGAAACAGCGAGTACTTTACAGCCCGAAGACCCTATAAACATACAGTTTACGAGCGGAACAACAGGATTTCCCAAGGGTGCTACGTTAACGCACCATAACATCGTTAATAACGCTTATTTCACGGGTTTGAGAATGGAATTTGATGCCTCAAGCAAGCTCTGTATTCCTGTTCCTTTGTATCACTGCTTCGGCATGGTTCTCGGTGTCCTGACATGCGTGATGCACGGCTCGTCAATGGTTTTCCCAGACGACGCATTTGATCCGACCTCGACGTTAAGAGCGGTTTCAGAGGAAAAATGTACCGCCTTGCATGGGGTTCCTACGATGTTTATCGCAGAGCTTGATCATCCTGAGTTCAAAAAATTTGATTTGAGCAACCTCAAAACCGGCATTATGGCCGGATCACCTTGTCCGGTTGAAGTCATGAAACGGGTTATTTCTGAGATGAACATGTCTAGCGTCACCATAGGTTATGGAATGACGGAAGTTAGCCCTCTCAGTTTCCAAAGCCTCCCAGACGACTCATTAGAAAAACGTGTCGGAACTGTTGGACAAGTACATCCGTTCGTAGAATCTAAAGTGGTTGATTCAGACGGCGCGACAGTGGAACGCGGTGTCCAAGGTGAGATTTTATTCCGCGGCTATTCGGTGATGCAAGGCTACTGGAACGACGAGGAACGCACGGCCGAAGCAATTGACGATCAAAATTGGATGCATTCTGGTGATCTTGGTGTGATGGACGATGACGGTTACGTAAATATTACCGGGCGAGTTAAAGACATGATAATTCGGGGCGGCGAGAACATTTATCCTCGAGAAATTGAGGAGTATCTGTACAAACATGACGATATCTTAGATGTTCAAGTTTTTGGCGTACCAGATGACCGTTACGGAGAGGAAGTGTGTGCTTGGATACAACTCAAACGTCCTGGGCTAACCGTCGAAGACGTCAAGGCTTTCTGTCAGGGACAAATCGCTCATTTCAAGATTCCCAAACACATCTCCTTTGTCGAAGAATTTCCTATGACTGTTACTGGCAAAATAAGAAAAATAGAAATGCGCGAAATCATGGCTGAGCAACTTAACCGAGCGGAAGTGGAGACAGCATAGCCCTCTATAGTCGCTTTAGATCATATGATTGCAGAACTATACGCTTAGTTTAGATTAACTGGGCGAGTGTCGCTTTGGTTTTTCGTTAGTCGTTGCTTCTGCGGGTTAGCAAATACATCGGGAAACGATTTCGCTTAATGGAACAAAACTTGCTTTTTTACACGGTTGAGATCAATCCGGGGGGTGCGGAATAAGTCGAACCTTCAACTCCCTTCTTCACAATTATTTTTCTTGTAATTCCACCAACAGGGCGGTTTAAAGTGTTCCCTTAGATCATTCTCCACTCGGATTCTACTTTTGTAGTTTATCTGGTAAATAACCGCAACTGAAAGGTTTGATACGCCTTGACTTTTCCAGCAATCCATTCGAGGGTGATGCAACTCAAATCTCTCGCGAAGATTTTTAGTCTGCCCGACGTCAACAACTTTCATTTCACCCGTTAGATGACATTGTCCTTGAACCACGTAGACACCTGGGTATGGGGAGATTGAACAATCTCGTATCCGATCCAATGGATAAAGACCACGCGCATGATAGTTTTTTACGTCAACGTACATTTCGTGATTCCTTATATAAATGAATTTGGACGGACAGTCCGTCGCAATTATGAGCTGATGCATCGAACGAACTCCTATTATTGAAGTTTCAAAATGCATAACCTATCCGGATAACGCAATCGGACCAGACAACCTATCGCCTCCCCACCCCTAGCTATCTAAAATCAATCCTCGAAACACTCCAATTATGATTCCGTCGCTAACTTCCACCAGCAGGGTGGATTGTAATATTCCCGGAGTTCGTTCTCCATCTGTATCCTACTTTTGTAATTGATTTGATTAATGAATGCTACATACAGGCTAGTTAATCCTTGTCTGCGCCAGCAATCCATTCGCGGGTGATGCAATTCGAATCTCTCGCGAAGATTCTTTGTCTGACCTACGTCAACAGCTTTCCATTCGTCAATATCATTCGACCGCCCTTGAACTACATACACTCCAGGGTAGGCGGGAATCGGATAATCTAGGATCCGTTCTAGCGGATAAAACCCGTCAGCGTAATAATGTTTCACTCTCACGTACATGCTCAGATTCCTTGTTTCAATTAAAGTCACTAGAAGTAAACCCGACCAACTCTAAATAGCGCTAGTCTTATTCAATTCTAATACAAGAGTTAGCATACTACAGAAGGACAAACTGTATTTCAATAACATAATTTGACTCAATCGTCTTTGTTGTATTCGCATCTAAAACTTTAGGTCGATCGCCGTATCTCTCTTCGCTATAACTTCGGGAACTTGACTTAGCTCCTCCACCCATTGGCGAGAATGAACTGATATCCATCCCAATATTTCCAAAATCGTTTGGTAGTCAGAATTTAAATCGCGTTTGAAAACAGGAATATGATGAGCAATTTGGTCTCTAAACTGCTTCATTCTTCTAATCGGTCCAGTTATATCTCTACGATTTAGCGTATTTACGTTGGGAAATGCATTTCGTAGTGCGGGTCTCCATGTCAGTCGCTCAAACTCCGAAGTAGAGTCTACAAACGTTTCTTCGCTTTGTGGGTTGACCAAAGATTCCCAGAATCCGAAGGAAAGAGTGCTAGAAACTCGCAAAAAATTTGAGAGTTCAAAATCATCGTTTAAATCTTTGTTGCATTTTTCGATCCTCTTTCGAGTCCAAGGATCTAGAGTGCTTCGGACAATTCCATACCAATTGTCGCCGTACTGGTTGTATAAGCGTTTAACCAATGCTTCACGGAGGGTCACCTCAAGCATTTGAAGTGCGCCATAGAATGAAGCACTAACGGCTGTATTCCAAATATAGAGGCGAATAGATTTCTCGATATCCCCATTGCATTCATCTAGGTAGACTCGCAATCGGACATTCGAAAGAACCTCAGAACTAATCTCTACCCAAGTTCTATTTACTCCGTTTGACTTGAAATTTTTTTTGTTTCGCATTATAACACTCCATGCCGGCCCTGGGATGTCCTCTGCCGCTCGAGGTATGACCCCGGGGCCACCTTTTTGAATTCTGATTCCGATAATCGATCGTTGATGTTACTTATTCTGTCGTCGGCATGACGACTCAAGTTGAAATTAAAGTTGAAGACGACTTGGGTTGAATGGAACTCGACTTTGCGCGCTGTAAAAGAAGACGAACAACACCAATTCGTTTTTCTTTATACTCCCATTTGACAGAACGTCCACCCGCATTCTCCAAATAACCGCTGGAATTTCAGAAAAGAATGCGACTACTTTAAGGTATTAGGACATAGAGTATCAACGGCGCTTAAATAGCATTCAGTATTGCCAATTTTGTTTTCTGTTGCGCTATAGCCCTAGTTCCTTATAAACTGTCGATCACAAGACAGATGATAAATCGGGATTAATCTCGTTAACCTTCTAAGGATTGAATAATGACAAACCCTACTCAAGGCATTTGCGATAACCGCTTCAATGCAGTTAAAGAAGAATTTGCAAGGAATTTCGCGGAACGAGGCGAAGTTGGGGCTTCAGTCTGCGTAAGTTGGAACGGAGAAAAGGTCGTCGATCTTTGGGGAGGAATTGCCGATCCCGAGTCTGAACAGCCATGGACCGAAGACACCGTGAGTATTGTGTTCTCTTGTACTAAAGCTGCGACCGCTATCTGCGCCCATATACTCATCGATCGGGGCGAACTGGTCCCAAGCGCTTTAGTCGCTGATTATTGGCCGGGGTTCGCTAAAGCGGGAAAAGAAAAAACTACTGTTCAGATGATGCTTAACCACGAAAGCGCAATTCCAGCGCTCCGCGAACCTTTGAAAGAAGGGGGATTCTTGGACTGGGACTACATGATCTCTCGTATGGAGGATGAGGAAGCTTGGTGGGAACCGGGAACCCGTAACGGATATCATATGACGAACTTCGGGTGGACTGTAGGGGAACTGATTAGGAGGGTATCCGGGAAATCTTTAAAAGATTTTTTCAAAGATGAAGTTGCGAGTAAAACTGACGCAGATTTTTGGATCGGCTTACCTGACGACTTCGATCAACCAATCGCGCCGATAATCCCGCACATTCCTGCTCCCGATGATGACCTGTCGGAATTTACCCTTAAAGTTATGCAAGACCCAAACTCTTTACAACATCTTAGTTTCCTGAACCTCGGTGGATGGGGGCCTAATGATCCAGCGGCGCATAAAGCTCAAATTGGAGGTGCCGGCGGAATTTCCAATGCCCGCGGACAGGTCGCAATGTACACACCATTAGCTGTGAATGAAGGCGCGTTAATATCTCAAGAGCATGTCGCAAGAATGAGTATGGTTTCGACTGCATCCGCTCGAGATGCGACACTGCTCGTTCCGACGCGTTTCGCCTCGGGCTTTATGAAGTCAATGGATAACCGTGCCTATCCGCAAGGAGATCAGATGTCATCAATAATCGGAGAGAAAGCATTTGGCCATGTTGGTGCTGGCGGGTCAATCGGATTTGCCGATCCTGAATGCGGAATGGCATTTAGTTACACTATGAACAAAATGGGGAGTGGACTACTCGTCAACGAACGCGGGCAAAGCCTCATTGATGCCGCGTATAAGGCCGTTGGATACTCCACAAGTGCGCCCGGCGCATGGACGCGCTAACAAGACTAAAGACGCTAAACTAACAAATTAGCCAGAAAGTCACACATCGAAAGTGCATGTCTTTGTTTGTCTCCTGTTTTTTTATTCTCGAAAAACGTCAGAACTAAATCGGTAATACCGTCTCCAACCGATGGTTTTTCCTCTAGAAAACACCAATTTGTTAGCATTTTCTTCCTTTTTTGTTACCAATGCACTATTTTGATAATTTTTGGTATTTTTTGTTAATTTATTTGATTTTTGCTTTCGATAATAGTATTTGTGTTTCGTAATACTACAATTGGTAACGTAGTTCGCCAATCACTAGGTAAATCTAGATTAGGAATTTCCGGATTTCAATCTACCGGTGACGACCTACCAACTATCGAAAGTCGAAACAATGGTTCACAATTTACTCACCGGTCGGTATGTGCAAAGCGCCCTCGTAGGCGGAGAAAGCTACCAAGCCTATATACCAGCGCCGCTACCCCCGGAACCTCCATTAGACATTGGGCGGCTAAGCCACTTGATAGAGAAAGCGGCTTTTGCTGTTGGCCGTTTGAACAGTATATGTACGCTTTCGCCAGAAGCAGAATTGATTAAATCTATGTTCGTTCGGAAGGAAGCAGTGCTGTCTTCGCAGATCGAAGGTATTCAATGTTCTTTTCCAGATTTGCTATTTTATGAAGCCGGCGGAACTCCAGTCTCAACTCTTGACGACGTTGCTGAGGTTTCGTGCTACATTGAGGCTTCAAACTATAGCGTGAACCGGCTAAAAGATTTACCTCTTTCTTTACGACTCATTAGAGAAATTCATGAAAAATTGATGAGTAACCCGCGCGGTAGCGTCAAACAACCTGGCGAGTTTCGAACCTCTCAGAACTGGATTGGGGGTAGCAGGCCTAGTAAAGCGCGATTCGTTCCGCCTCCTCCTGACCAATTGATGCCATGCCTTGATCTTCTCGAAAAATTTTTTCGCGATGAGACAGTGCGTCTTCCAATATTGATAAGAGCTGCACTTGCCCATCACCAATTTGAAACGATCCATCCGTTCTTAGATGGAAACGGACGAACCGGGCGACTGCTAATTGTCTTGATGCTCCACGACTCCGGGTTGCTTGAAATTCCGATTCTTTATCTAAGTATGTTCTTTAAAAAACATCTAAATCTGTACTTCGATCATTTGAATTCAGTTCGTCACACTGGCAAATGGGAGGACTGGATTGAGTTTTTCCTAGAAGGTGTTATGGAATCTGCGGATGATGGACTCCACTTAGCCAATTCTATCATTAAGCTTTTTGAAAACGATCGGAGGTTAATTGAAGAAAGCGGGATAGCCAAACCGTCACTTTTGAATGTTTTCTCGGTGATGAAAAAGTTCCCGATACTGACATCAAATGAACTAACAAACCATACGGGGCAGTCTTTACCCACTGTACTTAGGAACTTGTCTCGTTTGGAGGAACTTCAAATTGTCTACGAAACTTCAGGACGGGAACGGAACCGGAGATTTGTGTACAAGACGTATCTTGACATACTAAGCAAAGGTACGGAACAAATAACTTACTAGGTTCCACATAACATTCATTTCTCTGCACGAACTATAAACTCGACCCTAAATCTGATTCTATATTTGCGTCTAACTCGCTAGAGTTGCCTTCACAGTATCGGCCCGGAAAGCCAACTGGATCCTCGCGTTGTGGCTTACTAAGCATCTGACTCTCGTACTCTATCTGTTCCAACTCATCATCCTTGCTACTTTCGACAATGTCGTCAAAAGACTTAACGTAACTTAGATTTGTTTCCGTTTTCTAGTGAGTGCGTTTGGTCTCGCTAATGGGATACTTCATTGACAACTGCCGGATCCTCGTTAGCCTCTTGAGACCCACTGTAATCGTCTCTATTCTCTAACTTACTGTCCTTGGTTGGAACCAAAACACCTTTATAGTTGCCTAGAACAACTTGCGTCGAATACCGAACTATTCCATTTCGATCAGTATATTTGTTCGTCTGTAACTGACCTTCGACATAAACTTTGCTCCCTTTCACTAATTGTTGACGTGCTATATCAATTAGAGATTGGTTATAAATCGCTACCCGATGCCATTCCGTTTTCTCAATACGGTCGCCGTTTTCCTCAATCCACGAGACCGTTGTAGCTACGCTTAGTGTACAAAACTGATTACCGTTCGCAAAATCGCGAATTTCCGGATCTCTACCGAGGTTTCCAATTAGTATTACTTTGTTTACGCATGACATTTTCGCTAAATCAACCTCTAATCAAAACTGTTCAAATCAAAAGTTCCGCCCATAAGGTTATGGTTCTTGTCTAAGGAAAAGACTCCGCTACCTCGACGAAACTTGGAGAAGAACCAAATTATGAGACTGTTGCATAATGCCTATGACCATTCTAAACAGCCTCTATTAGTTCCCGATTCACGTTCAAAAAGATGCGAAACAGACTCATTTAGGGGTAAGAATTACCAGATTACAACGGATTCTCGTCCAATAACCATATTATGCAACAGTCTCATTATACATTTAACTTTTCCTACAACCATGTTTGTCACTCCTGATACAACAAGGTCAATTTTCTATGAAGGGATGCCTCCTTCCCGATATACCAGAAGTTTACGATTATAATAAGCGACTTCGTTTTGCTCGCCGTCAAAACACCGCGTTTTTACTGTTAAAATTTCCTGACTTGGTCGCGACTTAGAATCTCTTTTGTCGACAATTTCCGTAGTGACCGTAATGAGCTCGTTTGGGTAAAAATGTCGGGCTACCTTAGATTTATACCAACCGAGATTAACGACCACCCGACCTAAGGTTCGTGTCGTGGCGGCAGTGAACATCGCCATAGCCGCTAGTTCGGGAACCGGACAAGCGTTTTCTTGAAAGTATTTCTCAGCGTAATCCTGATCTATATATCGGGGATCCCAGTTGAAATTCTGCAAGGCCTGACTACGTGCCTCTTCTGCTGAAATTAGTTTCCGCGGCGCGTGTTCATAAACTTCGCCTATCTCGAAATCTTCAAAATACAGACCTAGCTGTTCCAAAAGTTCTCCGTTTTTGCCGCGTTTATAGCCAGCAAATTTTGGGCTGTCCTCCAACGACACCACTTCGATCTGCTTGTAATAAGGATGACATCTCGACTTGAAAATTGTTATCCAGCAGACGGTGTCGCAGATAGTTTCCCCTCGTTGGTTACGGCCACTGAGTTCTATCTTAATTTTCCCCTGAGACTCTGAGTCGTCGATCTTTTCTGGAACTTCACTTTCGACATAAAGTGTGTCACCTCCAAACACTGGCGAAGTCATTGAGATATCTTCGCATTCAATGATTCGTTCCTTTCTCGCTAAAGTTTTCCAAGCTAATCCAAACAATATCTGCAACGTGGAAGTGCTAACGTAGATCGGTAACTCAAACTCCGACTTTGATGCATAATCTGCGTTATAGTGAATATGAGCGCAGTTCAGCGTGGTAGCACTCTTGTCCCGATTATATTGTTGCGAAACCGTCAATCCCGGTTGATGGACAAATTTCTGTCCAACCTCAAATTGCTCAAAATCTAATCCGAAAATTTCCCTATAACGGTTCGCGCCAATTTTCCTCGAAAGGATAGAACCGACGCTGAAACAAAAATCCTTACTTGCGACAGAACTGCTCTAGATGATTATAGATGCCTTATGGAAACCCTGGCATCGCCTTCGTCCTTTTCGGGAAACCAAGGAGAGGATAGTCAACCTATTGCCTCCCCACAGCAGCTTACAGGGCAGTAGGATACTCTACGAATGCGCCAAGGGCTTGGATACGATTCTAAGGTTAAGCGTAATAACACTGTAATTCTCCAACAAGAGTTCAGGTCTCGGTAAAATTTCACTTAGTCCAGTTGACTCTTAGCGCGTGTATGAAAATGGATTTTCATTCCTAAGTCAGAGTATACTCTCCTTGACCTATTTCTATATTACCCCCTCTGTTAGCGTGTATTCATACTAAAGATTGAACCACTATCTGTGTCAGTTAGAATTTTGATAGGTTATGAACTATCCTTTCAGTGTTTCTTTGATTAATCGAAAAAACGCCTTCCTAGGAAAATTTTTGACAACCAACGAAATATCACTTTTGTGTTAGTATAGAAGTTTGTACTTTCACGTACGTTAGTTAAAGTTTTAGCAACTAAAGTAATATCGCTTTCGTGTTAGTATAGAAGTTTGTACTTTCACCTGCGTTAGTTAAAGTTTTGGCAACTAACAAAATATCGCTTTTGTGTTAGTACTGTTGACTAAGCTTTTGGCTAAGTCATCTATAATTTACAATTATCATGTGCATACCATTTGAAACAAATATGATAGCGATTACGGATCCGAAACATATTTCTGATTTACGAACTTTCTGCCTATTTGACATAACTTAGAATGACGACTGGATACGAGGTTGTGTAATCACTCTTTCTCAATGTTCGTTGCAGTTCGAACAACCCCCGCAGAGCCTTCGATCTGCCAATATGGATTCTAGTGCAAACAAGCACTAAGGCCAGATTGCATATTTCGGGGTACTATGTTTTTTATAAGATTTTTGGATCAACTCTATGGAAAACCAAACGAATAAAGAATCCCGATGTGGCCGGTATGTTGCAAGCACACTAGTCGGGCCGGAACAATACTTCGCTTACGTGCCTTCTAGTTTGCCTCCCGACCCTCCTTTGGACATGACACGACTGTCTCCTTTAGTTGAGAAGGCGGCCTCCGCTCTGAGTCATCTTGGCGGGAAGAGTTCGTTAATTCCGGATACAAAATTGTTCCTGTATATGTATGTTCGAAAGGAAGCCGTACTATCGTCACAGATTGAAGGAACCCAGAGTTCTTTATCAGATTTGCTATTGTATGAATCAAAAGAGGCTCCCGGGGCTCCAATAGATGATGTCGCTGAAGTCTCTTGCTATGTCAGCGCCCTAAACTATGGCATCGAAAGGCTTGAGGAGTTACCGCTTTCACTACGACTAATAAGGGAAATGCATGAGCGTTTAATGAATAATGCTCGAGGGGGCGATAAGTCGCCCGGCGAATTTCGATACACGCAAAATTGGATAGGCGGTACTCGCCCGGGTAACGCTAGTTTTGTGCCTCCACCACCAAATGAATTGATGCCTTGTTTAGACAAATTTGAAAAATTTCTTCACGATGACTCTGTAAAATATCCGGCTTTGGTAGTCGCAGCTCTTGCACACCATCAATTCGAAACCATTCACCCTTTTTTAGATGGGAACGGACGTTTGGGAAGATTGCTTATACCAATTATTCTACACGTCCGCGGTCTAATACCGGAACCAATTTTGTATCTAAGTCTCTACTTCAAAACTCACAAAAAGTTGTATTACGATCTATTGCAGTCGGTAAGAGAAACTGGAAACTGGGAAGATTGGATTGAATTCTTTCTAGAAGGTGTCATAGAGACTTCCCAGCAAGCAGCTGAAGCTGCTCAGAAAATTGTTGAACTGTTCATTCGTGATAGAAAAAAGATTGAGCAAAGTAACCGTCCTACCGCTTCTGCCCTGACAATTTGCACGTTAACACAACAAAACCCTATACTGAACACCAGTAAAATTTGTAAAACCACAGGTATGTCTTTGCCTACCGCTATCAGAGGGCTTAAACTTCTGGAAAACCTCGGAATAATGACAGAAATAACGGGGAAGTCTCGACACAGAGTGTACATCTATCAGGAGTACCTAAATCTGTTGAATGATGGAACTGAATTTAGCTAGTAGCTCGCAATACTCGCTCTAAATTGGGATACTAAACAGAACCCGAGTCAATTTAGTGAAAAAAGACGACAACTACTCTCTTTTCGTCTTACACAAAGTCATACCGTCATGCTATTGATGCCCTCACAAGTACCAATCCGAGTCTACATCATCAAGATTCACATCGTAGTCGATGCGGTTTTCCAGATTGTCTGACCACCGCGAATCACCCATAAATGGCTCTAGCTCGTTTTCTAACCTTCTTAGATACTTCACATACGATTCCGTAGTAATACCGGGATTATATACAATCTTTGACCGCGACTCAGTAACCTTATTTTGATCTGAATGAAGTTCTCGTTGATTTATGGGTTTAGCTCGCTCTACTGATCTCGTTCTTCCCACCGGCACAAGAACGCCTTTAAATTTACTGATAACAACTTGCGTCGAATACCGAACTATTCCATTTCGATCAGTATATTTGTTCGTCTGTAACTGACCTTCGACATAAACTTTGCTCCCTTTCACTAATTGTTGACGTGCTATATCAATTAGAGATTGGTTATAAATCGCTACCCGATGCCATTCCGTTTTCTCAAGACGGTCACCGTTTTCCTCAATCCACGAGACCGTTGTAGCTACGCTTAGTGTACAAAACTGATTACCGTTCGCAAAATCGCGAATTTCCGGATCTCTACCGAGGTTTCCAATTAGTATTACTTTGTTTACGGATGGCATTTTTGCAAAATCAACCTCTAATCAAAAAGTTTCTAATCAACAGTTCCGCCCATAAGGTTATGAGCATTGTCTAAGGAAAAGAATCCACTACCCCGACGAATCCAGAAGAAGAACCAGATTATAAACGTAATTTTTCCTGCATCCATGTTTGTCACTCTTGATACAACACGTTCAATTTTCTATGAGGGGATGCCTCCTTCCCGATATACCAGAAGTTTACGATCATAATAAGCGACTTCTGTTTGCTCGCTGTCAAAACATCGCGTTTTTACTGTCAAAATTCCCTGACTTGGGCGCGACTTAGAATCTCTTTTGTCGACAATTTCCGTACTGACCGTAATCAGTTCGTTTGGGTAAAAATGTCGGGCTACCTTAAATTTATACCAACCAAGATTAACGACCACTCGACCTAAGGTGCGCGTTGTCGCGGCAGTGATCATTGCCATCGCCGTTAGTTCTGGCACTGGACAAACGTTTTCTTGAAAGTATTTCTCAGCGTAATCCTGATCTATGTATCGGGGATCCCAGTTGAAGTTTTGTAAGGCCTGACTGCGTGCCTCTTCGACTGAAATTACTTTCCGCGGCGCGTGTTCATAGATTTCACCTATCTCAAAATCTTCAAAATACAGACCTAGCTGTTCCAAAAGATTTCCGTTGTTGTCGAGCCTATAACCAGCAAATTTAGGATTATCCTCTAACGACACCACTTCGATCTGCTTGTAATAAGGATGATATCCCGACTTAAAAATTGTTATCCAGCATATAGTGCGGCAGATAGTATCCCCTCTTTGGTTGCGGCCACTGAGTTCAATCTTAATTTTTCCTAGAGACTCTGAGTCGTCCATTTTCTCTAAAATTTCGCTTTCAGCATAAAGTGTGTCACCTCCAAACACTGGCGAGGTCATCGAGATATCTTCACATTCAATGATTCGTTCCTTTCTCGCAAAAGTTTTCCAAGCCAGTCCAAACAAAATCTGCAGCGTAGAAGTGCTAACGTAGATCGGCAACTCAAACTCCGACTTCGATGCGTAATCTGCGTTATAGTGAATATGAGCGCAGTTTAGCGTGGTAGAACTCTCATCCCGATTATCTTGTTGCGAGACTGTCAATCCCGGATGATGGACAAATTTCTGACCAACCTCAAACTGTTCAAAATCTAATCCGAAAATTTCCCTGTAACGGTTCGCGCCAATCCGCGCATACGCAGAAAACATAACTGAGTTCTCACTAACCAGCATCGCTGGCTTGTTTAGTTGATAGATGAGCGGTACTTACACCATTCTAACCCTGCATATATGTTTCCTAATCAATTTTCTAAGAGGCCAGACGAAAAAGATAAGAAAGTTACATTTATAGGAAGTACAGGGAATAAGCATTCGTTCTAAGCGAAAACTCCTACCGTGTAGAAGAAAATTTTGGATTATCTGGCTAATTTATGAAGGTTTCTATCAACTACTCTTAAATGTAGGAAGCAATTCGTAGAACAAATAGAGGAAATCGGCGCTAAAGCATCGAGAACGATGGTTTTTCGTTTAGCCTCTAACGTTTCAGAGTGTAAGAAAGCCCCCATGTAAGTGGCTCACCCAACCTTGAGATAATCGCTACATCGTCGCCAAACACTGACTGGACTTGAGTGCGATAATACTCATCTGTAAGGTTTTTGCCCCATAAACTAAGAGACCAAGCTCCATTCTCAGGTTTATAGGACATTCGCACATCAAATAACGTGTAAGCTGGTTCCTTCCCTGCGGTGTCTTCATTAACATCAAAGTAAAACTCACCAACATGTTGAAGTCCCGCTCCGAAAGATAACTCGCCAGATCCGGTCTGAGGCATCTTATAATCAAAACTTAAACTTAACGAAGTCTTAGGGGCTTTTGGCAATACTGTTCCAACTTTAATGGTAGACCCTTCTCCTACTTTAGTTATTTCCGATTCTAGAAGAGATAGTCCTCCAAAAACATCTAAATTTTCCGAAGGCTTAGCCATGAAATCGACCTCTAACCCTCTAATCTTAGCGTTTGCAGCATTTGCTATCAAAACTACAGCGCTAGTCTCATCACCTGGCGTAAACAGTACCCGATCTCTTAATTGAAGCTCATCAAAGTCCATTTCAAATAAACTAGCATTAAGCATCAATCGATAATCAAGTAAATCGCTCTTTAAACCGATTTCTTTATTCAATACAGTCTCTTCAGAAAACGGAGTTTCGGAAATTGTTTTGGTCGGTGCCAAACCCGCAAATCCACCGCTTTTGTACCCCGTAGATACCTTCCCATACACTAAGACATCATCATCCAATTTATAGTCAATAGTGACCTCTGGAGTGAACTTGCTAAAAGTCTTACTTGACGACGATTTAAAAAGGGCTCTAGATGGATTCCATGTTATGTTTGCAGTCGATATCGCCGCTGTAATTTCGGCTCGTTTTGCTGTGGTGATTGTGTCTTTCACTTCTAGGTCGAATGACTTTTCATCACTGGAATATCGTGCTCCAATAGTCAACCCTGCCCGATCCTCAGCAAACTGGAACGTCCCATTGGCAAAAACAGCAAAACTAGTTAACTCTACTGACTGGTCAAATAACGGTCTTGATATGTGTGTTTGACTAGTACCAACTGCTCCTAGATTACGTTCGCGGATTTGGGCGCGATCTGTTTTTTCACTCAAGAAATACCCGCCAACAAGCCAAGTGTTAGAACTTTCGCTATCACTTGGAGATGCTAGTCGAAGTTCGGCTGATAAAGAAGTGTAATCTTCGTCGTTGGCAGCCGTAGACTCGAACCCGTATCCTACCGAGAATCCTCGAGTCTTGGAGTCGACTGATACAAATGTCGCATTAGGAGCTGCAATAGGAATTCCGACTAGATCCCTTACTATGTTAAAGCTAGCACTTCGGAAAGATCCCAATAAAGTAACATCACCATAAGGCTGTTTCCAATCGGCGCGACCTGACAAACCATAGATTGTCCTATCCAATTCACCGAGTTCGTTATTATCGGTAACGTACAAATCACTATGGGGTTTTTTATCCAACGTACCAAATCGTGTAGTAAATTCACCATTGTACTCGGTGTCACTTGTCGCTCCTTGCGTAATCGCACTAGAAATCCCATCGACAGTATCTTGACTTAGGTCTAGGGTGAATAAGGCCCGAAAATCTTCATCCGGTTTATAAAGCAACTTACCCCTCGCACTAAATGTCTCCGTATTGTCCGTCGTTTTCATTCCAAATTGCCGATTTTTATAAAAGCCGTTGCGCTTTTTTGCACTGAAAGCGAACCTTCCAGCCACCTGCTCCGAAAGGGTACCCGTGACCGCGCCTTGGAGCTCAATAAGGCTCAGGCTTCCTAAAGTTGCTTGGAAGTTTGAATCGAAATCAAAATCTGGATTCGCAGTGACAAGATTTACAGAGCCACCGACAACATTCCGTCCAAAAACGCTTCCTTGGGGTCCGCGTAGAACTTCTATTCTTTCTAGATCATAAAGATCAAACGTCGATGCGCCTGCGCGGCCTATATAAACCTCGTCTACAAATACGACGACTGAACGTTCCGACCCTGCTTCACGGTCGGTTGATCCAATCCCGCGAATTGTCAATTCTGGAGCGGAAGGACCATTCTGACCGATCAAAAAACTCGGTGTTCGAGAGGCAATCTCCTGAAGATCGTCCACTCTTTCGTTCGCGATAGCATCAGAACTGAATGCTGTGATCGCGATTGGAACTTCCTGAATATTCTCAGCTCGCTTAGTCGCCGTGACTATTACTTTGTTCAGAGAACGCTCGGTATCTTGTTCCTCTGCTTCCTGAGCAAGGACAATAGAATTTGACAACAAGGCCACGACCGAAGTCGCCGTTAGAGCTTTAGCTACGCTCATTTTATGCTCCATCATTTCTTAAATAAGTTATTCGGGATGTCCGTACGAACCCGAAATGTAACCCATCAACACATTCAGAATGCAAGCAGTTTGCATGTTGTACGGACATCCGGACATTTGAATATCACGTAATAGAATTTTTATCAAGAAAAAATTGTCGCAAGACAACAATTTCTTTCCTTATTTGGCAAAACTTACAAGCAAAGATTTTGGAACGAGTTAATGGAGATTTGCTTCAATCTCCAAGGCTTCATTAACGTTGAGCGCACTCAAGGCTATGCCATCTTCGAAAAATGTTCCCTATAATCTGGAAGTGGTAGACTTCATTCAGTTGGGTTGATTTTGCTTTTATCTTTTACGACTGCGGTCCCTGAATAATTTATGGCGGAACGTTTGACGGGCATCGACTCCGGGCGATCTTAGAGGCTAAACGAAAAATCGCCGCTACCAAACTTCGTGCATTAATTTGGGGAAATCGTGGGGAAGTTTGCCGTCAACTATTAGGAGTACTGCCCAAAAACTTCGAAAAATTTGCTCAAAACCCGATAACTTCATTTTGAACCTCTTCAACTTTTCCTCCTTGTGGACGCTCAGTTCCCCGCTCTTCCAGAATAAGTAATTTTATCCTTTCTCGTTTAGCCTCTTAACTCTCTGTATCAGCAAATTTCGGTTTGCATCTCTGTTGACGATCTTTTCATTAAACCTTTCGGTTGTTTCTATAAATTTCTAGAACATCCCGAAAGAAATCGCTTTTTCAGTATCGAAAATTCCTTGTGCTCTGTCTGTGCCAGAAATATCCGCGGACTATTTTTCGACTCTAAGATCGACAATAGTTTTTTTGTTAGCTGCTCCATCGAATAGAATACGCTGTTAAACGAGTATTCCTAACTGTTATCCTGCGGCCCGTATAGACACACAGTCGCTTTGGTGTACAGACTAAAGTTGCGCAATTTCATCTGCAGTTCGACCGAACTTTTGAACTATAACTGTGAAACGAGGGCTGTTTCCAAAAGAAGAAGTAGCCATCTAATTGTCTGGTTGATGGTGAGCCGTTCTCTAAAAAATCTTTCAGCGATCAGGAGTAACACTTGATGCCCCGAAGTATCCTATTTGTAACCGGTGATCGCGCAGATCGCATAGAGAAAGCCCTCGCACGTCCCGCTGATGCGGTTTGTGTGGATTTAGAGGATGGTGTCTCATTAACAGATAAAGATCTTGCCCGCGAAAATGTCAAAAATTTTTTGGAGCAACATGGCGATAACGATAGAGTTCTGTACCGCATTAACCACCCTTCAACTGACCTAGGTTCGAAAGACCTAGCGCTATTTGAAAGTCAGAGCATTGCTGGTGTTATCGTTCCGAAAGTTGAAAGCGTCGATGACATAAGCATTGTTAGAAAAGTAGTCGGAGAAAATCCAAGACTCTTTGCAATTATAGAATCACCTCTTGGAATGGCGCGTATATTCGACATAGCGACGGCGGGCGGATTGGCGGCCCTTCTCTTTGGAACGGGAGATTGGTCGAAAGATGTAGGGTCTGACACGGGATGGGATAGTCTCTTGTATGGACGGTCGCTTATCGTTCACGCCGCGGCATTAGCCGGAATTACACCTTTAGATGGAGCCTATCTCAATATTCGAGACAGCACCGGACTAAAGGAGGAAACAACAAAACTTAGAAAAATGGGCTTTCGCGGAAGAATTGCTCTACACCCAGACCAAGTGGAACCGATTAATGCCTGCTTCGCACCAAGCGCGGAAGAACTCGAGACAGCTCAGCGCATAATCCAGGCTTTTGAAAAATCTGAAGGCAAGACTATTTCGGTCGACGGTTTGATGGTCGATGAGCCGATATATGTGTCTGCCAAAAATCTATTAGCGCGAGCAAAGTGATCGGTTACGACCAATTGGATGAAGGGCTACTCTAAATCCTCGAACTTCATGTTCTTCCGCGTTCAATGCTACGGTTTAAATTTCTTAGAACGGACAAACTTTCGAAACGAAAGTCATTTTCTCATTCGTTCCGAGATAGACGCAATTCTTCACCCGCCGAATACCAGATTCGGTAATGTTAGCGACAAAGCGGGAACTAACGATATTACGATCAACGAGATTAACAGTAAAATTATGTACGGAATTACGCCTTTTACTATGTCCGAAAACGGCGCGTCGGATGTACTCGATAGCGCAAACAATGTTAGGCCAACCGGAGGTGTTAATGTCGCTATCTGCATGTTCACTATTACAATCATTGCGTAGTGAACAGGATCGATTCCCAGCGGTCCCAGCATCGGATAAACGATTGGTAACGTGATCAGTATTACCGAAATAACTTCTAAGAAGGCACCCATTAAGAGCATCACTAAGTTCATTAGAAGCAAAAACATCCATGGCTTAATGTCGTTCGATAAAGCAATCTCCACTAACTCTTTTGAAAGCTCTGAAGAAATAATCCAATGACTGAATCCGAACGACATCGCAACAATAATCATGACCCGCGCAGTCGTCTCCATCCCCTTTCTAATGATCCTAGGAACCTCGTCTAACGTGCAATCCCGGTAAATGAATAACCCAACTGCCATAGACAAAATCGCGGCAAGGGCGGCTGCCTCAGTTACTGTCACTATCCCGGAGTAAATACCGCCGAGAACGAGAACCGGCATCGCTAGCGCTGGTAGCGCTTCTTTAAAAACAACGAGAAATTCCGATTGTGAAATCGATTTCTTCTGCGGTAAATCTGTTCTCGTTCCAGAATATAGAACCCAAGCAGCAAACAAAGAGGCTTGAAGTAAAGCCGGGAAAATACCGCCTAGAAAAAGTCTTGGCACCGAAGTACTCGCCACATACCCATAGACGATCAAAGCTACGCTCGGCGGTATCAGTATCCCCAATGTCCCCGATGCGCCAATCACTCCGTGCGCAAAACTGCTCGGATACTCCCTCCTGCTCATCGCTGGTATCAAAATCGCTCCCAACGCGAGAGCGGTTGCGGTCGACGATCCGGAAATCGCTGAGAAGACCATCCCCGCGAAAATGCATGCCAGTCCCAAACCCCCGCGAATCGCACCAAGCATTGCGTCTGCAAGTCGGATTAATGCCCTGCCTGCTTTCCCATTCTCAATAAAAGCGGTCGCGATTATGAAAAATGGAATGGACGTCAAAGTGTTCGAGTTAAGATGGTCATTAATAATCTGAGCAAAGGCACCAACTTGGTGACCTTCGAGAAAAAACAAGGTTAGACCTACTAACCCTATCGCAACAAATATCGGAACCCCGAAAAATATAATCAGCAATAAGGCTACAGCGATTAGGAGAAGTTCAAACATCTTCTCTCTCCGCCTCTTCTTTTCTTTTAGTACCCCCTGCTGATTTCCGATTCTCCAGTACGCTGCGGTGCGCCAATCCGATACTGAAAAACCTAAGCGCAAGCAAAGATAGTCCAAGCGGCATTCCAAACGAATACAGCCACAACGGCATTGCTAATCCGCTCTCACTTGTCTCCCTCAACGAAATAGACAACAAAACCACTTGCGCGCCGCCGAAGGCAACTATTGTACAGAATACTCCTGACAGAGTTGCTGTAAATCGACCGAGTCTGATCGCCCATCTCTTAGGCAAGATCATTGAAATCATATCTGATCGAACATGATCGGCTTCAACAAGTACTCTTGCTCCGCCCAGCCAGAAAGACCAGACAAGGCAATATGTCATGAGTTCATCAACCCAATCAAAGGCAATTTGCGGCGCTATGTATCGCGACAACATGGCATAGGCCGCGCAAACCAAACCTCCAAGTGCTAGGCCGAATATCAAGCCGTCTTCCAACCGTCTTAAAATTTGCAGACCAGTCATGACGGATACTGCGACCTGTATTCAGAAACGTGAGCAATAATCTTATCTAGTATTGAGTTTTCAAAATTTAGAACTCGGCCAAGATATCGAGAGGATTCTATTAACTGCTTCATAAGTACTTCTGAGGGTGGGCCAAGACGCTCGCTCATTTGTATGCCATTCTTCTCGCATTCGTTTCTTGCTTCGATTTGCCGCGATGCCGCCAATTCGCGTGTAAATTTCACCGAGTCGTTCCAAGTCGACGTTAGAATGTTCCGCTCTTCGTCAGAAATTTTGCTCCAAAACTTTGTCGAAACTAGCGGGACATAGTTCAAAAAACTCGAGTGATCTTCATAACAATATCGAAGCCCCGCTTCCCAGAGTTTTCCACTTCTTATGGTCTCGTGAGTACTTTGAACCGCTGAGACGTTGCCTTGAGACAGAGCGATCGGTAGATCAGCAAATGGAATAACTACTGGATTAGCTCCCAAAGACTTATACAAAGATAGAGCCCCTCGGCCTCCTGGAATGCGTATTTTTAATCCTTTTAACTCCTCATCTTGTGTCACCTTCTTCGAAGTCGTGTAAACGTGCGTATGACCTAAATCAATTGGGGATCCTAAAACTTTGAGTCTCAGAGACTTTTCTAGGCGGGTTTCCAGCCAATGCCCAATCTCTCCCTCTATTAGATCGTAGACAGCTTCTGTTGGTGCTCCAAAAAACAACGGCAAGGTGAACAAGTTCGCATAAGGATCATATCGAGAGAGTTTTGAAATCGCCGGAACGGCAATATCTATGAGTTCCCAATGAAGACTCTTAGGTGTATCTCTGTCTCGAGACATCTGACCCGAGGGGAACAGCGAAACTCTAAAAGCTTTACTTGTCCGCCGTTCCAAAAGATCTGAAAAGTGTTCTATCGACTTATTGCGGATATGGTCCGCACTCGTATCTAAGCTGATCTTAATATGCCGTCTTAGTCCCGGACGTTTGGCTAAGGCTGTTAGCGGAAGCCCTCCTGTCACTCCGAGAGCACCGAGGGAGATAAAGAACATTCGTCGCGGATAATTCAAAGGGGCGCTCTTATTGAAATCGAAGATGACTGTAGTCGCGTTCACGACTATCTTAAAACGTTTCTGCTGGTTCTAAAGTTGATTTCAAGCTCCTATTTCAATCAATCTTAAAGGCTAATACAGATTGACCAAAGAAAGTTAGGCGGAATTCAAAATAGCAGTCAACGCGAAAGAATTACATACCAAAAGATCGAAGTTCAGTTATTGTCCGGATGTCCGTATATCATATTATAGTAAATCTTTCCAAGTGGTAATTTAAACTGAAAATTCCCTAAAAGAGCAAACTCTTTCTTAACCTAAAAGATGAAAACCAAACTCAAAAAGTCAGTTTGTTTTCGGTGTGCTATAACGAAAGGACGCACTTTGATAGCAATCGAACGGAACATTGAGTAGTTCCGCCCGCACCGTTTGCAATTTGTCTGTCCTTTATACGTCAACCTTCAATAATTTGAGTCCGCCAATCTATTCAATAAAGTCAGCGAGTCAGAACGTCCCATAAAGTTCAGTCAGTTGCCATTTGTTTGTTAATCCAAAGACGAGCAACAGACAGAGATTGATACGGATCTCGATTGAACTAAGAATATTTATCTGATTTATACCGCTATGGCGTATGACATCTATGGGATATTGACGGGAACGCTATCTCTGGAGCTGAACTTGGTCAATGACACTAGCAATATCTTGCCTTCGTTAACATTAATCACCCGAATAGATACCTATTAGCTAGTACCTGGCAAGACGCATCCATGACTTTTTTCTCAGGAAAGTTCTTCTTTGTACCAAGTCCATTCGTTTAAAAGTTGATCGCCGACCTCCTCAAATCCGTCATCATAGCCTCCCGAACCGCCATTCCAAACAGATTCGTTGATTTCACTACCCTTGGGGCCTCCAATAAACCGCCATAAGCCTACATCTTCTTCTGCCATACCATCTTTGGTATCAAGTTTATTCTCCAAAACTAGATTTGATAAAGCTTCTGTGATCCATTCGCTATGAGTTATCAGTATAACTTTGTTTCCGCCCCTAGCCCATCTAGAAATTTCCTGGAGGAATCTTACCTGCTGCACTGGGTGCAGATGAACCTCTGGTTCTTCCAAGATGATTACGTTGTTTTTTTCGGATGTCTCTCTCAGAAGCAACACAATAGGTGCCAGCTGAGAAACCATTGACGATGATAAGTTCAAAGGTAACAACTTTTCGGTATCTGTCGGTTTGAAGAAAAATTTGGGAAAGCCCAGTTGGTTGAGGACTACTTCGATGCTACCAAGCAGTAGTTCGTGTTCGAGTCTAGAGCCAGCGGTTTGTTGTTGTGTTTCACTGTTTGGGCTGATGAGCGTTAGCTTCTTCAGAAAATCTACGATCACACCCGATAAAGGACGAGAGCCGAATTGACCGGTAGTTACGTTATCCAATTCGCCTTGCATTGAGCCTCCAACAATAGTTCTGAAACTATCCATTAGCCCGACGCGGCCGGCGGGCAAATATAATGTTCCTTCAGAAGGGAAAAACCTATTGTTGAGTACACGATACAGAAACTGAGCAGTGCGACGCTCGTGGAACCTTCTTTCAATGTCATCATGATTTTCTCGGTCATACTTCTTGAGCCTGTCGAATGTACCTCTATCCTGAGGAGGTAATTTGTCCATATTCAAAGTTTCAGGGTGCTCTTCTCGACATCGAAAGTATTTTTTCCCGATTTCTATCGACATTGTAGATAGCGTTTCGCTTATTCCGTCTAAAGGGGAGGTAACCTCTATGCTTGCGCCGTGTTTTGACCTCCAGTTAATTGCTTGTTGAATATCTTGAAAACCGAAAGTCCTTACTATTTCGACTTCTAGCTCTTTTGTACGTTTCTCTTTTGTCTGTTCAAAAAATTGTGTCAGAGAATCTGAAACTGCAACGCAATTATCCGCTACGAGATCATTAAGCTTGAGGTCGATCAACTTCTCCGTGTTAGGTGCGTCCTCCATTTCGTTCCCAAATTCTTCGCTGTAGAATTTTCTACGTGGCTGAAATTGTTGCGCTAATGCGTACACTAGCATCGCTAGCCAAGATTTACCGGTATGACTGGCTCCCGTGAATACCGTTAGAGGGCGTAGCTCGATTCTACCGCGCCTAATTGGTCCGAAATCCTTGACTTGTATAGATGTATGGCGCGAGGTTGACATGGTTAGAACAGAATGGGTTTCACGTTTATTACTCTACCAGATAAGAAGGTAGGCGAACCAACGTCTCGTATGTGGACTGTGATTTCGAAAAAAATTATTATCCTACGATTTAGAGAAGTTTCTGAACGAGCAGTTCCATTTTTCCGACTCCACCTAATGTATTGAAAACTGGACCAGATAATTGAAGCAATTTGGTCAAACCGAACCCCAATTCAACCTTAGAACCGCTCAGTTGTTTTCCTTATATGTTAGAGAGTTCGGCGTAAAAATGTACTTGAAAAACGTTGATAGAATAGTGATACCGAATGAGCAGAATTGTATTGGGACAGATGTTTTGATCCTAGGGGGCTTTCAAACTACACTATATCCTATTGTGCTGGCGACGCTCAAACTGGTTTTACTTTACTAACGTGACTAAACGTGATGATCTTTTCCGGCAGAAAAGATCGTCTGCACGAGAACAAGGGATTTAATACGAATCCGGTCTCTCTGTTTTTATGTATCTTGCGATACCATAGATGAGTTATGGTATTCCCTCGGCTATTGGAGTACATTAAAGTTAGAGGGCCAAGATCTATCAATTTCGAGTAAATTATAAACTTTGCTCCCCGTCACAAACTTTCCGATTAGACATCTTATCTTGTCCGGATGTCCGTACAATGTATTATAATAAATTTAGTTATTTGGAAAGTTTGATCTGATGAAACCATTAGAGAACATTCGCATACTAGCCGTTGAACAATACGGTGCTGGGCCAATAGGCACATCCTACCTCGTCGAACTTGGGGCAGAAGTGATAAAGATTGAGTCTCCGGATGGCATAGGTGATGTCGCTCGGGGTGTCGGTCCACACTATATTAAGGGAGACGGGAACTCAGACGATAGTCTTTTCTTTCAAGGTTTGAACCTTGGCAAAAAAAGTCTGGTTCTAAATTTGAAGCTGAGTAAGGGAAAAGAAATCTTTGGCAAACTCGTTAAGTCGGCAGATGCTGTAGTTTCGAATATGCGCGGAGATGTACCCGAACAATTAGGGTTAACATATGAGACCCTCCAGAACTTCAATCCGAAGATTGTTTGCGCCCATTTAACCGGATATGGTCGAGATAATGAAAGAAAAGATTGGCCTGGTTACGACTACATGATGCAAGCAGAGGCCGGGTACTTATATTTAACCGGTGAGCCTTATGCTCCTCCGACTCGGTTTGGCTTGTCAATGATCGACTTTACAACCGGAGTTACAACAGCGCTTGCTCTCGTGTCAGCGCTCAATGGAGCATTACGAACTAATAGAGGACGAGATATTGATGTGAGTTTGTTTGACGTGGCTCTCTACAATCTCAATTATCTCGCAATGTGGTCTTTGAACGCAAATGCTCAGCAAGAGCGCGTTCCGCGGTCTGCTCATTTTGCTCTGACACCGTGTCAACTATATAAGACTCTTGATGGCTGGATTTATATAATGTGCAATAAGGAGAAGTTTTGGAACAATCTCTGCATTGAAATTGGTAGGAACGACCTATCGACAGATCCTAGGTTCGCGGACTACCCTTCAAGGCTCGCCAACAGAGACGTTTTGACCGAGATCCTTGATAAAGCACTAAGTTCCAAGTCAACCGAGGCTTGGATGGGAATCTTTGAGACGAAAGTTCCGGCCGCTCCGGTGTTAAAAATTGGAGAGGCATTAGCAAATCCGTTCCTTGAACGAACGCAAAGAATAAGAACAACCAATTCTAGTAGTCACGCCGGTGTAAGGTATATAAAGAACCCAATTCGATTTGATGGAGAGCTTGAAAGTCTGAGCTCAGCGCCAAAATTAGGCGAGCATACAGATGAGCTTCTGCGCGAAGTTGGTGTAACCTGTACCGAACTAGAGCAACTAAAGAAGGACGGCGTGATTTCGTAGATCACCATGGAGACAAATGGCTAAAAACAACATTACGGCTGGCCGCCGAACGCCGCGATATATTGAAGTTGCCGAACGCATTGCTTCCGACATTCAGTCCGGTGACTATCCTGTTGGATCGAAAATGCCGACAGAGACGGAGATAACAGAGGATTTCGGTATTAGCCGTTACACTGCGAGAGCGGCTTTAAGGAAGCTACAAGATTGGAAGATGATAGAAACCGCCCAAGGAATTGGTTCTAAGGTCGTCGCTTCTATGCCGATGCAATCGGCGATACGTTTCTCATTTGATAGTCTCAACAATTTCCTCATAATCGCTGAGGAAACCAAGTTAACCTCTGTCAAGAAAGAGACTAAGCCCGTCGGGGAAAAACTATCATCAATTTCAGGATGGCGTCCTACCGACAAATGTCTGCATATTACCTCCACCCGGGTCGCAGATTCTACCAATGGCGAAGTCGAGAAAATTGCGTTTGTTGAAATTTTTCTTCACGGACGGTACAAAAAAATCGGAAAAGATGTTGGCATAAAACAATATGCTGTCGCAACACAAATAGAAGAAGAGTTTGGGGTCAAAATTGGAGAAGTTACCCAGACAATTTCTCCATCTCTTATAGAGAATCCAGCAACAGAAGCCCTTGGTGTCGATGCCAATATGCTAGGTTTAACTATTCAGCGGGTATATCGTAGTGACAACAACGATGTTCCATTTGTTGTAATTAGTCATCAGGTTGGCCTAAACGCAATGGTTACCATGAGAATGCACTACCAGTAAAATCTAAGATAATTCGGCGGACCATCTCGTTTGATAAGTAAAAAATTTACAGGAATGGCTCTTTTGGAGATTCATATACAATTACTCTGACGGAACTGTCTGCGAACGCCTTTTGAATTATTGGTTCAACTTCTTTCCAGTCTAAACCACCGTTACCGCAACCAAGTTGGGGGAGCGCAACAGATTCAATTCCCTTTTCGTCTATAACCCGTACTAGGTCTTCAACGCCATCTTCAATCCACTTCAAATCAGATTTTCCACGCCAATGCTTTTTAGTAGGAAAATTTATGATCCACTTGGGGTTTTCTCTTCTAATTTCCTTATTAGGATTCGGAAACATCTCTTGTTGTTCCTCAAAAATATCCACCACATGCATTTTACCAACCTTAACTTTGTCGTTCTTACAAGCTGTGCGATACTCCCTGTAATTTTTGTCAAACTTCTCTTTGAACAGCAAGGCAATTCCCTTACCCATTACACCGGCAGTGTTCACCGTATTTACGTAGGCTTGAGCGTCCGACTCTAACAGCTTTTCATTACTCGTTTCAATCATTTGTAGAACCTTTCATCTACTTCTACTGGAATGTTTAAGAATTCTTTGCATCTAGCATTGGTATCAATGACGTAGCGAACTCGTTTTTCTGAATCAGAGTCGTACACCACAAACTTGGAGATCGCTTTCGTAGGAACTTTTTCATAAACTAATGCTTCAGCCTGAGACACCAATTTATCATACTCATACGAGTTCATTCGTCCCCGTCCATCCGTCCAAGCAGTTATTGCGTCCCAATCCAAATGATCATCCAAATCCATTAGATCGTCGGAGAATACTGGATCTGGGTGACTAGACAACACATGACGGTCTGAGAAACAAAATCTTACATTTTGCTTAGCCAAAGATACTATCGAGGACACCATAAACACGATTTCATTTGGAGGTAATTTTCGTTGAACGTTCTTACCACGAAGTATGTTGTGTAACATCGGCGAACAAGGCGTAAAATAGAATGAGACAAAGTCCGCTAATGTCGCTGTTTCATAGGGATAATTTGGAACTTTGACTGAAGTACGCTTTTTTATCAATTGGTATCCACCTATATCCTCATAATGTGGATATAAAAAATAGTTTTTACTACACAATCCGTATCGTGCGATTGTACTCACATTATCAATATGTGTTATTCGAAAAATTAGTACTCTATCGTCAATAATGTCAGCAGACAAATTTAATCTAAGTTGCCCCAGAATACATACTCGTGTTCTCCATCGACATAAGCTCTGTATCCGAACATACCCAACCAAAACTGAAATCTCAATTAAGTTTGATCCAGTGACTTCACAGCATCGACAACCGCCCGAGCATTTATCTGGAAGTGTTCAAACAATTCCTTGTAAGGCGCACTAGCTCCAAATGATTCCATACCCACAAAAGATCCGCTCCCAATCCATCGATCCCAACCAAATCTGACACCCGCCTCTACTGCTATCTTAGGCAAGTCTTTCCCCAATACTTCATTCCGATACTCCTCTGTCTGTTTCTCAAATAACTCGAAACATGGCATCGAAACTACGCGCACGTGTATTTCACTTTCTTTCAGTTCGGATTGTGCCTGCAAGGCAATTTGCACCTCGGAACCCGTCGCTATAATCACAGCCTTTTCGTCTCCCCTCACAGGAGAGAGTACATACCCGCCCATGGCGCATAGATTTTCGTCCACATGTTCCTTCCGAATGCTTGGTACGCTTTGCCGCGTTAAAACCAAAGTCGAAGGCCCGTTCGAATTACGTAATGCGAGTTCCCAGCACTCAGCTGTCTCTATTCCATCACATGGACGAAAGAGATGCATGTTAGGCATTGCTCTTAATGAAGCTAGATGTTCAACGGGTTGATGCGTGGGTCCATCTTCACCAAGACCTATTGAGTCGTGTGTCATCACATTTATCACGCGACACCCCATTAATGCCGATAAACGAATTGCCGCTCGCGAATAATCTGAAAACGTAAAGAAGGTTCCCGAGTATGGAATGACTCCGCCATGCAAGGCCATACCGTTCATCGTCCCCGCCATTCCATGCTCTCTGATCCCATAATGAATAAAGCGCCCGCCATAATTTTCCGAATCAAGTACCTCTGTATGCGAAGTGCGCGTGTTGTTTGAACCAGTCAAATCCGCTGAGCCGCCAACCAATTCCGGCACCACCTCCGTAATTTTTTCCAGTACTTCGCCAGACCATACCCTAGTCGCCTTTTCCTTCTTCGATTCAATAAATGTTTTCTTCAGGTCGACGAAGTATCGCGATAGGTTCTCGGGCAAATCGCCATCCAGTGCATTCTCCAATTCTCCCTGTCGGTCATAGAGTTCTGTTTTAAGTCTCCAGTTTTCATACTCCTTCTTGCAGCGCATTCCCGCGTCTCGCCAGTCTCTTAATATGTCCTCAGGAATCTCAAATGGCTTATGAGGCCAATCTATATTTTTCCGAATCCCTTCAACCTCTTCCTTACCGTATGGACCACCGTGCGCCTTTCCAGTTCCTTCTAGTTTCGGAGCCCCATAACCGATGCGTGTTTTTATCGCCAGCATTACAGGTTTTTCGGGGTTTCTTGTAGCGAATCTCAATCCCGCACGAATGCTGTCTTCATCGTGTCCTCTCACTCGTCTAGTCGCCCAGCCACTAGCTTTAAACCTCGCGCATTGGTCTGTAGAGTCAGTGAGGTTTGTGCTACCGTCGATCGTCACTTCGTTGTCATCAAATAATACAACCAGATTAGAAAGTTTGAGATGTCCCGCCAGCGTGATGACTTCTTGACTAATCCCCTCCATCAAACAACCGTCTCCTACTAATACCCAGATTCGATGATCAACCACGTGGTGACTATAACGCGCTTTAAGGTGTTGCTCAGCAATTGCCATACCTACGGCATTTGCTAGTCCTTGCCCGAGTGGTCCGGTAGTTGTTTCTACTCCTGGCGTTACAATGTTTTCGGGATGTCCGGGGGTTTTTGACCCAAGTTGGCGAAAGTTTCTTATGTCGTCTATCGAGACACTGTCGTAGCCAGTTAAATGCATTAAAGAATACAAGAGCATAGAGCCGTGGCCAGCCGACAAAATGAATCGATCGCGATCGGGCCAATTAGGAACGAGCGGATAGTATTTTAGAAACTCCGCCCATAAGATCGTTGCTGTATCCGCCATACCAAGGGGAAGACCCGCATGGCCTGATTTAGCCTTCTCAACCGCGTCAATCGACAATGCGCGTATAGCATTTGCCATTGACTGTAGGTTTGTGTCCATTGACCGACTCCAAAAAGGTCATTCTAACCAGTCGCTAGATTTGCGAATTTTGTCATTATACTAGGCGAACCATCCTCTTACGTTTTATCTTGCCCTTATGAGTGTAATCGAAGAAGCCAACGCCCAGCTAACGACCGCCCTCCAACGATTAGAGGGGGCATTAGACAGCTATTTCGTGCGTGTAGGTGATCCTGATCAAATTCACCGCGAAGTGGAAGCGATGTCTGACGACAGAGCGAAACTTGCAGAAGAACTCGAACAGTCTCAGAATCGAGAAAAAGAATTAGCGAGGGTTGCTCACGAAGCATCTGAAGCCCTTGCTTTGGCTATAACTGAACTAGAGGCTCTTATTGGACCCGAAGAGGACTCTGTTGAATCAAATGACTAATGTAAACGTTACTGTGCATGGCCGAACCTACTCTGTCGGTTGTCCCGAGGGGTATGAAGCTCAACTAAAATCTCTGGGAGTGGAATTAGACAAGAGGGTTCATGAAATAGCCAACAACGTCGGAGATATCGGCGAAACCAAATTATTGCTTGTCGCTGCTCTAATGTTGCTGGACGAAAAATCTTCAAGTCCTAATCCTTCTTCCACCTCCAACGATGTTGAAGTCGATGCCCTTAAAGCGCTCCGACAAGCCGCTCAGAAAGTTATGCGGATAGCGGGAAGAGTCGAGGCGGGCGGTCCATGAGAAAATTGACCTTTCAGTTTGCGGCAGCTTTTTCTTTTTCCATTGCTTGTGAATTGGACTTGAACGCTGCGGAAAGTTGGTCAAGAGACGAAAGTTTAACATCCTTAGCCGGCGAACCTTCGGTTAACATATCTTGAGTCGGTTTTAGTCCGGGGCCATCATCCTCCGTCGCTCGCTCCGCCTCTATCTCTCGACGCTTCGCCGTCGATTTTTCAATAACTCCATCCAACTCCAACTGCGAACACAGGCCCAAGGTTACTGGATCGCTAGGGCGGATATTAGCCGAATTCCAATGAGTCTTATTCCTCACGCTAGTAATCGTTGTTTTCGTCGTGCCTATTAGTTTTCCTATTTGAGCATCCGATACCTCTGGATGGTTACGTACAAACCATGCAATAGCGTTTGGCTTTTCTTGTCGGCGAACGACAGGCGTATAACGAGCTCCTCGTCTTCCGGGTTTCGAAGGAGAGCGTTTGACTTCCGCTTGCAGGGCTTTAAGGACATGTTCTTCATTCTGTTCTGCTTTTGTGATTTCTTCGCGAGTGAGAATCCCGGAAGTAATTGGATCTGCCCCAAACATGTTTTGAGCCACGTGGCCGTCTGCAATGCCTTTCACCTCGAGATGATGAAGATTACAAAATTCTGCAATTTGAGCAAACGTAAGGGTAGTATTGTCTACTAGCCATACGGCTGTGGCCTTTGGCATAAGAATGTCAGCCATATGAAAATTCCTTCATTGAACGTGAAAAATCACTCCGTGGCAAACTGGTTTGTTGCCATCTCAAGAGTCGCGATGCAATACCACATATTGGCGCTAAATTCCATTTTGCAATACAAACGTTCGCGTTCACTATGATTCCCCGCCTTTCAAACAAAACATTGTCTGACGCAATTCCTCACTATATCGAACAAGCGCCACTTTCTGCACTTAGTTCAGGTGTGGAACACATGCATTCATCCGTAATCACTATACTTCCAAAACTATTTTACCGACATGTCCGCCCTTCGACATCCTCTCTTGTGCGGCATCTGCTTCGGAAAGTTTGAACGTTGAATCGAGTACAGGCTTTATCTTGCCTGACACGACCGCTGGCCAGAAATCTCTTTCGACAGCATCTCTAATTACGCGCTTCTCCTGATTTGACCTTGCTCGCAGGGTGCTTCCTGTCAGCGTCGCCCGTTTTAGCATCAGTTTGATCAGATCAACGTTAACCTTCGAACCGCTCTGGTAAGCAATGTTACATATTCGACCGTCGGTGCGAATCACATCCAAGTTCTTCTGTACGTAATCGCCGCCAACCATGTCGAGAATGACATCTACTCCGCCATTTTTTGAAACTATGTCGACAAATTTTTCATTCTTATAGTTGATAGCGACATCGGCTCCCAATTCTAAGCACTTCTGACATTTCTCATCGGAACCAGCTGTTGCGAAAATTGTTTTAGCCCCTGCAACTCTAGCCATTTGAATTGCCATAACTCCAATTCCACTGGTACCGCCGTGAATGAGAAAGTTTTCACCCGCCCGTAAGTTACACCGCTGAAATACGTTTGCCCAAACCGTCATGATGGCTTCCGGGAAACAGGCAGCATCGACAAAACTCATGTTGTCGGGGATTGGAAGAACAGAACCTTCATCAACTGTTGTGTATTCTGCATATCCTCCTCCTGCAAGTAAGGCACAAACTCGGTCGCCTGCTGAGAATCTAGTAACACCTTCACCAACGGACTCAACTGTTCCGGCACACTCCAAACCCATTATGTCCGGAGCATTTGGAGGTGGAGGATATAAACCCCTCCGCTGCAACAGATCTGCTCGATTGAGTCCGGCGGAATTGATCTTTACCAATATTTCACCGTATTTTGCTGTTGGCACCGAAACATAACTAAGAAATGGAACCCCATTCTTTCCTAATGAGATTGAGGACATTGATTCAAGCATAATTTTTTTCTCCGAAAAGTCATAAATCCAATTCAAAAAAGTCGTTCTACTAATCTTGGCAACAGTCAACTATAAAATTACTCGTAAACTTTTTTTGTACTATCTAGGTCTAATTGACCTGGTAAACGCATCGATAACAATACAGAATACTACAATTTCGTGAAAACCCCTAATCTCTTTAAACTAACCTCCAATGACAGCTTCTTCGCTCGCGGGCAAAGATCATATCGTCTATTCTAACATTTTTAATCCTTCTGCTTTATAACGATCTCGTAAAGATTCCGTTACAGAAAGAGCCGCATCATATTCGTCTTGATAAGCCTTATATTTGCACCTACCATTATAATCATTCACCATTGCGTTAAACCTTACAGGATAATTCTCCAACGTTGCCAAAAGAATATTTTTCAAATTCGATACTATGGTGGTAACTTCTTTTCTAAGCTCTTTACAATAAACTGAGTATTGGAAAATTTTGCACGATTGTCTATAATTTATCTCTATTTCACCTACTTTCAACTGAACTGAAATGGTTTTAAAATGCAAAAATACTAACGTTTGTCTAAAAGTTCTATCTTCACTCAGTGGATCAGACATTCTATGTAACCCCTCTAAAAGTAAAGTTAAACGTTTAAGAGTTGAGTTATATGCTTCAAAACCCCCAAATTCTCTTATCCTGTCTCTAGAGTATGTCTCAAATTCCTCTATGGGTTTTAGGCTCCAGTCCACTACTTTCTTTCGCTGTTGATATTGCTCGTGTGCAGACTCTATCCTTATTTTTTCCGCAAAGCAATATTGAATTTGCTGTTGCGTCAAAGTATAACCAGACTCAATCGGAGGAATGCTCAAATCTGGGAATGAATACAATCTAACTTGCCTTTCTCTTGGTAAATTCGCAGACGACTGACCACCAGTCTTCTTTTCGCGTGACGACCTAATTTTCTCCGAGTTCTCAGTCTTGTTTTCTATGAGTGTTCTGGTCTCTTTTGAAAAATTATTATCGTAAGAAGATATTTCCACTTCAGGATTATACCTATTTGAACTTTCTCTATTTGATTTATTACCTATACTTTCATTTCCAAAATAAGTCCCGGCTGAACCAATCGTAACTAAAACTATCAATAACAATATAAACCAAAGAGAAATCCACAATGTAGAATTGGACTTTTTGCTTTGTGAAGTTCTGCTAGTATTCTGATGTTTGTTCGCTTCCTTGTCGCCAGCTATCTTGTTGCTTTCAGTTGCCCACGGGTCCTCTATCTCATGCAAGAGCTCATGAATTCCTGAGAAGCCTATTGCCCCATTAGATTCGTCTTTGCTGTTTTTTTTAGACATTTTTAATTTTCCTTAATTTGTTCTCAAGTTCATTTTATTTATTTATTGAACCAAAATCAAGTTCGAAGATGTGTGTGTCTCAATTTGTTTAGGTTCCTCTTTTTCCGGAGAAAGCATATTTAATCTTTCATTTGGAGGCAACGTTCGAGATACACTCGAATCTTCGGTCGCATTTCTTAAAAACCCATTATTGAAGGTAGATTCATTTTCAATTATTTTCAAACTGAGCGAAGTGTAAGTCCTAAGTTCTCGCCTCTCTGCGGCGTTGTTTAAAGAAATACTTTCATTAATGTCTGGCCACCCTCCTCGAAAACTGCTCGAGTATTCGGTTCTGTGTTGTTCCACAGAATCGGTTAAACGTTGAAACTTATCGGTGACAGTAGAATACTCTACTCCTGAGTGATGCCTAGACGAGTTAAATCTATCTAATATGCCAACTATTTTTGCGTTAGAAGAATTGTTGTCTGTTGCGATCATCATAACAGAAACAACTACTGCGATTAGAATCATTACAAAAATAATTCCTAGTTGAGAGTTTTTCCCATTTAACCGTAGTAGTGCGCTTACTTCATTAGTTGTTAGGCCTGTATAACTCTGATCTAAACTTTGTAACAACCGTGACATACCAGCGAATCCAATTGCATTCAACGCTTCGGTGTTTTTGTTAGTGTCAGTCACTGTTCTTCCTATCCTCAGATCGAATTTTTAGATAGACCTTCGATCTTGCAAAATATCAGTTAGTGCTTCCTCATCCTCTTCCACCCTCTCTGCTACATCAGGAACCTCAGCAAAAACCTGGGATAATAACCTCGTTAATCGTTGTGTGGTACTTACCATTCCGTATTCGTTAAAAAGATCTACTGAAAGTCCCCGAATAGTGTATGCTATCTCTTGACTAGGTCGGTGTTCGATTCCGCGAGCCTTGGTGCTGACTTGGATTGGTTGCGCAATCATATCCCAATTCACCGTAACTTTCTCAAGTGCTGTTATATACGACTGTATTTTCTGTTCACATTTCTTCGAGTTTCTTCCTCGTTTACAACTATCTTTTATAATGTCAATTAGTTTGGCGATATTCGTCGCTTCTGTCTCAAGATGAACAGTTGTTTCTATTTCATACCGATCAACTAGCGAATCAATCAGCGTACACGCTGGCCGAATTCCCCCGATTGTAGAGATTTCTGCGACATCTGTCATAACTCTTATCAACTTGCGTGAGGGTAAACGATCTAAGAAACTGACTATTCCATTAACGCACTCTCGTAGTCTTTCCGTTAGTTCTGATTCAATATCTTCACTAGATTCGATCTGCGGAAAACCAGAAACAGCACGCTCTTCATTAATAACACTAAGAATATCGGCAGGAAACAGTCTCGTCGAAATAAATCCGATTGATGTGATCAAATCGACGATCTGCTTTCGCTTTGTTTTTGAATCTAACGTATGTAACGCCGACGACAGCAAATTGAATTGCGATAGCTTCGGTATCGATTGAAACTCTGTAATGGAAAGAGGTTCTTCCTCACTTATCCTTATTAGTTCTTTAATTCTCCTTGGGTTGGTTTTAGGAAGCCACGCAACCTCATGTTTTAAACGGAGTTTCGGATTTGTAAGTTCCGATCGAACATTTATGCACAAGTCCTCATCCACTTCGAGCATTTTATCTTCGGCTAGGTTTACAACTTCTCGCCGACTATGGTGTATCGTAGCGCCTAGAATATAGAACGGAGAGTCTTTTAGAATTGCCATTGGCTCTACTATTCAAACAAAACCAATTTTTCTAGCTACAGTATCGTCTTTAGAGTGTGTCTTTAAATTTTCTATTGCTTGGAGTATACTTGCCTGATCCAAACACTCCTTATCCAATCTAACTGCAAGCCGAGCACCCTCCCGCAAAACGTAATCTACATCTGACAATGGACGACCACTAAGTTCTGAAGCAAGTTCTGTTGTATCGATTTCTTTGTCGACAGGTACCTTCGATAAGCTAACATCGAGAAGTTCTCTTATTTCCTCTTGATTTGCATACTCAACCTTAATAACGTGATCAAAACGTCCGCGTCTTAAAATTGCGTCGTCGATCAAATCGAGTCGATTAGTCATTGAGACAATCAACACGTCGTTTTTTACAGCTTCCGGTATTCTTCTCAGGAATTCTGCAAGCTCCTCTACTCGATGATGCCCTGAACTCATATCTCGATTAGCTAAAAAAGACTCCATCTCGTCAATGATTAAAACTGAAGGCGCGTTCTCTATTGCTGAATCGAAAATTTTCGCAATTTTTCTTCCTGTTTCGTGAATATATGGGCTACCGATACTTGTCGAATCTACCTCGTAGCTTGGCCAGCCTAAAAACTCTGCTAGCCTTTCTACAGCATAGGTTTTTCCAGTTCCCGGCGGCCCGTGCAAAATTATAGCAGACGGAAAATTGATCCCCATTTGCTTATACTTCTCGCTATTTGTTATAACATCGATTACATGTTCATTGAAAAATCTTGTTAAATTTGGTCGTCCTGGCAGGGTAAACTTTTGTGTGAAAAATTTTGTTGCCTTACCATCTTTTTGGTCTCGGTTCTCGTCGCCTAGGCTTTTTGTTACTTGAGTAATACTTTTACTTTTGTTTTGTTTCTTGAGTTCTTCTACGTTCTCGTCACACCCTGTTGCCCGAAGAATTTCTTCTAGTTCATTATCTGTGAATCTTGTCCCGACTAACTGTTTTAATCGTCTTACAGACTTTATTGAAACTTTTACTCCTCCCGTTAGCCAATAGCCAAGCAAAAACTCGTCGGAAACTGCAGTCGTTATACTGTACGTCGGTAACAACCGAGACAGTTTTTCAATATATATTGAGTCCTGTAAAGGTACGTTAGGATCTATCTTTCGCGTTTCCCTTAGAGCTAAAATAAAAGCGATCGCGTCTAATTTGTGAAAGGTTGAATCCGCCTGTGAAACTAGCAACAATTTTTTCTCTACCCCCGCTGATATATAGCTTAAATTAACTGAACCAAATGAAAAATCCGCGTGTGTATTCAATCCGATTAAGTTGCTAGAAAGCCATTTTCTTGTTAACACTCTCTCAACAACTAGAGCCTGAATGCCAAACTCAGATTCGACAATCTGCCAGTTAGCTCCTACATGCAGTACACTCTTGTATTTTTGGCCACCCGGTAACGTGAATCCAATAGGAAGTCTAAAATCGTTTAACATTTGTTATCCTCGTATAATATTCACATCCATAATATCGTCATCGTCACCAAATGAATCGATTCGAATATCATAAAGCTTAGCGATAACGCTTCTCAGTTCCTCTATATTTCCATTAGACAAAGCTCTATTTCCTAGTTGTTCTAATCGTCTAAACTCTTCTTGATTGAAATACATGTACGAACTTTCCGTCATACTCTTGTAATGTTCAATTATAAAATCGTCTTGTCGTGCCAATATTGCCATCATTCGAGTTCGAAGCTCTTCAAGGTACGTTTCGAACTCGGGTGATTTAATATAACGCTTGGCAGAGTTGACCAAATTATCGAAAGATAAGATTTCCGACTTACTTGCTCTCGGTCGGGCAAGTCGATCAAATGAACCTACTACTTGTTCCAGCTCAATTTGTCGAATTTCTGACTCGTGATTTTTTCGAACTTTCTCTAGAATCTTGTTAACTTCTTGAATGCTGTCATTAGCTTCCTTAGCTGTCTCCGGATCCATTTCGGTTTCAACCGCAGTCGTTACTGTCTCAAGTTTTTCCCTTGCTTTCTCCAATCTTTCATCATAGACCTTTTCTTCAATTGCCTCTACTTTCGCTAACGATTTTTCTGCTTTTTCACGGATTAAAGTGGCTTGATTATGGTAATCGACCATCGCCTCTTGAGGAGAATAAAAATCTTTTCCCGCATCAAACAAACCTTCAACCGCTGGTATTTCGACCTCCAAGCTCAAATTTCCCGAATCCGACATCGTGTACTTACAAATCAGGTCTGCACCTGCCGGTATAACTCCATCCTCAATATCTGTGCCGTGAATCAAAAAGTTTCCGATCCAGCGATTTTCTTTAGGACGATCTTTTATTTCACCCTCATAGAGTTTGAACTTAATTGAACCGTTGTCTCCTGCTTTCAATGACTCTGTCGGTTTTAATTTTACTTCGCCAGTTTTTGGAAGCTGGTCACCGGCTTTTACTAGATATACCAGCTGCGATTGGCTACCTCTATTGTCCGAAAGCACTTCTAGACCGATAGAATGCGAAGCAGGAATTGCATCAATACTAGCTGCTGTTCTCGAGACAACTATTCTATCCTCCGGTATCGATTGAACAGCACCCAATTTATCGAAAACGAACAATCTGAAATGATTGTCTCCTGGCTTACTCAATGTTAGTTCTAAACTAGTCTGATCCTCCAGTCTGATGCGGCCTGATGACCATCCCGTATCTGTGTTGTCGACCTGAAACTCGAGATTCTTTGGAGCTTCACTTCCAAGTCGCAGTACTAACCTCGTCTTAATTTCAGGCGTCCTTTTCTTATATCTTAACTCTATATTTAGATTCCCTCCGACCTCAAGCTTCCCAACCGTGCTTTTTCGTTTTCGACTCTCTGTACTCCAGTCTATGGATTCCGCAAATATAGCCGCCCCGTAAGCGACTGCCGTCATAGGATTAACCTCTGTGGACGGCGAAATCGCTAACTCATTCGCCACTATATCACGAAGAGGCTTGTATTGGGCCGGACCTCCGATGAATACTATTTTCTCCACATCGTCTGGTCGCAAACCAGCCTTTTCCAAAGTGTCTCTAGTAGATTGAATTGAATCTTCTAACTTTGTCGCGATTAGCGCGTTGAATCTTTCTCTATTGATCTCAATTTCTATGTATATATCTTCACCGTCAACATCTTGGATTGAAAGCTGAGTTTCATCCATCACCACGTTTGCAGTATCACGTTGCGAGAGTTCAATTTTTGCTAGTTCCGCTGCCCGCTGTGCCATTCTAAACAAACGTTTGTATTTTTGTTCAGATTGAAAGTTTGCCGGTAAATTGAAATTGTCGAACAACCAAGGTTTCACAATATTGTCATATAGCTTTCTATCAAAATCCCTGCCCCCGCACATCTCTATCCCACCATGTGACAGTAAGCTAACACGTCCCGCTATACTCTCTGCTATCGCAACATCTAAAGTTCCACCTCCAATATCGTAAATCAAGAACGTCCCTTCGCTGTTTCTGTTTTGCATTACGCTCATCACTGCTGCTACTGGCTCTTGAATGAGCTGCACCTCGCCAAGACCGGCTAATTCCGCCGCGGATTTGGTAGCTGAATTCTGAACCTGATTGAAGGCCGCTGGTACGGTTACTACAGTTCCACCATACTTATTCTGTCGTAGCTCCTCTGGTAGGTAACCGAACAATGTACGTAAAACCTCTGCCGAACATTCCTCCGGAGTCATTGTTACGTTCGCACCCGGTAACTTAATTGGTGTCTTGGTTCCCATTACACGTTTAAAAAGAACAGCCGCATTGTCAGGATTTCTTACTGCGTCGGTATAAGCTCTTGCTCCCACATATTTATTCCCTCTTCGCCCTATATACAGAGCAGAGGGAGTTACATCGTGCTGTTCCGGACTTTTGTATAACCGTACCTTCTCGCCATCGTACGAACAGATGACACTGTTGGTAGTTCCAAGGTCAATTCCAATATACGTCATTTCGCGACTCTCCTCAGCATAACAGTTCCAGTCCTACATATTTGCCCCTTCTTCATAATCAACGGTTCCACAACTTGATCAATCACTAGTTGATCATTTTCTTCAAAATCGTCCATATTTATAACTGAAACCGCCATTCCGGTTTCGTAAGTTTCTCCCTCAAGTCTCACAAATGTATAACCTGCTGCTTTTAGGCTCTCTTCCACTTTTCGATTGAAGAACCTAAACTGGTTTAGATATCTTGACTGAAGTCCAACCTCCAGTCTCCCAACAAGTCTAGTTGATAGGCGCGAAGCCTTCCAACTATGTACAACAACCTCTATCAGCGCGTCCTCCGCACTTAGGTTTACCTGATCGCTATTTTCAGTCAAGAGCCTTCCAATATGTCGATTGCGCAAGAAAAATTAAAAGCGTTTGCTGAGATAACTCCAACGCACATATTTACCACAACTTTGAGCCGAAACCAAATAATTTGCTACGGCATCAGACGGAAATTCCATCCCCTTTCTCTCAACCTACGCCAGCGCGACTATCATGCAATCATCTATGCTCAGTACGCCTCTTGAGTATAATTTGCTTACGGTCTAATTGCGTTTGCCAGTAATTCTTGTTACTTTACAATCTTCACTTGCAGAACGCGGTGCCTCCGAGTCCTACCGCCTCTTCCTATTAAAGTCGACTAATCATTAAAGAAAGATTGCTAATGTCCTCGTTAGATGACCAAATTCTAGATGCTCTCCGAAAGCAACCAAATCAAACATTGGACGAGTTAGCGCTCGCTTTGAATAAGGCGAAGTCATTGATACGGAATGCGTTAAACCATAGTTTGCATGGTAAAGTCAAACAGAATCGGTACTACCAATGGTCGTTATGTGACGACGAATCCGCTTCGAAAGACTTAGGACTAGAAAAAACTGAAAAATTTGCAAACACGGATGTAGCGCGTCTATGTCAGTACTACCTGGCCTGTATAGGCTACGACAATCCGGACATATCAACACTTGCTAAACCTTCTGACTCTGGAACCGACTACTATGAAAGTTCCTCTATTCCTAATTCTCGGGAGCATCTACTTGACAACGAAGCAGTCCAACAGTTATTTACACGAAAGCGTGCGGAGAAGGGACGTTTCGGACTCTTTTTCGGATATCCAACCAACGTCTCTTTAGGTAAAGATAAAATCGCTAAAGCCAAAATAATGAAGATCGAACCACTGATACTGCTTCCTATTGAACAAGATTCAGAAACTCGATTACATTATGTCGACATCAACTTTCCTATCATAAATCAGACTGCTGTTAGGAATTGTTCAAATCTCGAAGACGACGACATAACAAGCGAAACGGGAGAGCTTGAACGAGAACTAGGCTTAGCAGAGTCGGAGGCGTACGTTCAGATAGACGAGATCGCTATGCGCCTGCAAAGAATCAGGCCCGACTGGAGGTGGAAGGAAGATATTGATCCTGACATTCTTGGAGAATCTGAACCTCTTTTAAACGAAGTAGCTCATCCGGGAATTTACAATCGCGCTGTTGTTATAATGGTCGAAAAATCACCATATACTTCGGGGCTAGAGCAAGAGTTACAAGAACTAGCGAAACTGCCTGAAACCCAGTATGAAGATTCAGTATTAGGTAAACTAGTTAAAGGACAAATTCCAACCGCCGAATCCGAAATCTCCGACAAACCTTTACTCGAAGTCCTTCCTATGAACTTGGAACAACGTCAAGCAGTTCAAGCTGGACTCACCCGAACTTTAACAATTGTAACAGGGCCGCCAGGTACTGGTAAATCACAAGTTGCGACAAATTTAATTGTCAATGCGGCTTGGAGAGGAAAACGTGTACTCTTCGCGAGTAAGAATAATCAAGCAGTCGATGTCTTAGAAGATCGCGTCAATGAACTTGCCTCTAGAGCAATCTTACTTCGTTTAGGAAGAGCGCAATATCAGCGTAGACTGGCCGAATGTCTGCTTGAAATGCTTAACGCGACTGCGACCGCGGACGAGAAAGACAACTATAACGACGCTCAACTAAGACACAAATCGCTTCTTCAACGATATGACGGTTTGGAAGATGAGTCGGAAAAACTAATCAAGGCTCGTAATAAAGTCGATGCTCTGGAGAAATCTGCAGAAACCGCTCGAAATGAGCTGGGGAATGAACTATTCAAAGTAGCTACAACAGTTGATAAAAAACGCGTAAGTGATCTTACGATTAAATTACAAGAGTTAAACGCGAAAGCGGACATAGATAAAGCAAGTTTCTTCGAACGTCTATTTTGGCGCTTTGTCAAAATAAATCGATTCAAGGAATTATCCGAAGCAGTCTCAATTGCTTCGAATCTCTATAAGATTATGCATACCAAAATACCAGAAATTAACGGGGATCAAAACGATGTAAACGAAGTGTATTCTTCGTGCAATTTAATTGATGAAAAACTTAAATTGATAACTCAGTTTGTGGTGCCTTATCAGAAAGAACTTTCGAAACTACAAAAACTCCGAACATTGGAAGAAATTACGATTGAACAGATTGAAACTCTTAATGAAATTGCTCAAAACTCAAAAGAACTATGGAGGTTATGGGTTCGTTTACTTCCATCAAACCTCTCAGCTAAAGAAAAAAAGAGATTGTCCAACTATAAATCGCTATTAAACTTGGTTTCCGACGGCGAAGGCGGAGGAGAATTTTCTTACGATATTTATAATAAGTATAACGAAATGTTAAACGATATTCTCTATTTATTGCCCTGTTGGGCTGTAACCTCTCTGTCGGTGCGGCGCCGAATTCCGTTAACTCCAAAAATATTTGACTTGGTTGTGATCGACGAGGCAAGTCAATGTGACATAGCATCTGCATTGCCACTATTGTATCGAGCAAAGTCAGCTGTTATTATAGGTGACTCAATGCAACTAACGCACATAACTCAAGTACCCAACAATCGTAATCAGTATCTCTGGAAACGGTTCGGGATAACGGAGGATGCTGTTGATAAATTTTTGGACTGGAACTATTCCGAAGAGTCGCTATTTGATTTATGTAACAAGCAAGTATCTGACGAGAAAACTATTAACCTACTTGATCATCACAGATCTCATGCCGACATAATTAATTTTTCGAACGACGAATTCTATGATTCACGTTTGAGAGTAGCAACTAAGTATGCTACTCTCAAAACGCCAAATTCCAGTACTCGAGGTGTCCTCTGGTACAACATTGTAGGCAACGTATATCGTCCTCCCAACGGGAGTGTTCTCAATCATAAGGAAGCCCAAGAATTGGTAAGAAAATTGCGTAAGCTTGTCGAAAACTTCCCTGGTAGTATTGGAATTGTAACACCATTTAGGGCACAAGCTAATCTGATTCGGAACGAGGTAACCAAGGACGAGGAACTTTCACTAGAATTAAGTAACCGAGATTTTCTTGTTGAAACAGTTCATAAATTTCAAGGAGACGAACGAGATGTAATGATTTTCTCCCCAGTAGTTTCGAAAAATTTTCCCGAGAAAAGTTTAGGCTTCCTACAAAATCGGAATTTATTCAACGTTGCAATTACAAGAGCTCGAGCCAAACTGCTTGTTGTAGGCGACAGAGCGGCATGTGAAACAAGCAATTTGAATTTGCTATCCCGATTTGCGAAGTATGTTGGAAATCTGTCAGACAAGATTGAAGAACAGCCACAACCAAAGCGACGCAACCTTGGAAAGAAATATCCTACTGTGGCTAATCCGGAGAAAGTATCATTTTGGGAGCACACCTTTTACGAAGCAGCTTATGAAGCAGGTATCCGATTGATACCTCAATATACAATCGAAAAGTACGTCGTTGACTTTTTATTGATTGACAACAAAAGACAGTTAGTAATTGAAATCGATGGAGAGACCTATCATAAAAATTACACCGGCGATCTATGTCGTCGAGATCAACTGCGCAACATCCGCCTATTTGAACTTGGTTACGACGTGCTAAGATTCTGGGTTTATGAAGTAAGAGACGAACTGGATTCTTGCCTAAACAAAATCCAAGAGTGGAAAGAGCGATCCTCCGAACGGTAACAATTCTCAAATGTTCTAAACGTATAATTTTCTCCAATGTATATTCTCTCTAAAACTTACAATAACAATTAGTCAGATAGGCTCGTGTAATCTACTTTGGGAATTTCGTAACTTTCTCGATTATGTAGTTCATACCCGGGCCAATCTCCTTTGACTAGTAAATTCACGAGTTTATACTATCTTTGACTTAATCTCTTTAAATACTTGAAGGTAAATTTTACTATGACTTTGAAAGTTGCAATCAATGGATTTGGACGTATTGGACGCTTAGTTTTGCGTTCCATAGTCGAACACAGTCGTGATAGCATTGATGTTGTCGCGATCAATGACATGGCACCTCCCGACATGCTCGCCCACTTAATGAAGTATGACTCCGTACACGGGAATTTTCCTTACGACGTTCGGATAGAAGGCGACCATATTAGAGTCGGAAGGCACAAGATCCGTTCACTTAGCATTTCCAATCCTAGCGATCTACCCCACGTAGAAGAAGGGGTAGACATCGCCTTTGAATGCACCGGCATCTTTACAGACCGTGAAAGGGCAAGCGCTCACCTTCAGGCAGGCGCTAAACGCGTACTCGTATCAGCCCCTTCGAAAGGCGCTGACAAAACCATAGTCTTCGGCGTTAATCACGAAACCCTAACTAAAGATGACCTCGTAGTATCCAACGCGTCCTGCACCACCAATTGTCTCTCTCCAGTTGCTAAAGTTCTTCACGACACAATCGGCATTGAGCGCGGATTTATGACAACCGTTCACTCATATACTGGAGACCAACCCACATTAGATAGACCGCATTCTGATTTCTACCGTGCGCGAGGTGCCGCGACTTCAATGATTCCAACCTCTACCGGAGCGGCTAAAGCTGTTGGGCTGGTTCTTCCAGAACTCGCCGGTAAATTAAATGGTGCAGCTGTACGGGTACCAACACCTAACGTGTCTTTAGTTGACCTTGTTTTCGATGCTTCGCGTGAAACTACGACTGAGGAGGTAAACAATGCCATTTGCCAAGCAGCCGACGGAGATTTGAAAGGCATCTTAGCGTATACCAATGCTCCCCTTGTTTCAGTCGATTTCAATCATAATCCAGCCTCATCGATTTTTGCTACAGATCAAACCCATGTTATGGATGGAACCTTGGTTCGAGTCGTAAGTTGGTACGATAATGAATGGGGATTTGCTACACGAATGTCCGACACCGCGCTCGAAATGGCTAAATTTCTGTAACTTCCATGGCATCGTTCCGAACCCTAAACGAAATAGGTGATCTAACTTCCAAAGTTGTCTTAGTTCGCGTCGATTTTAATGTCCCTTATACCAATGGACAAGTCTCCGACGACTCTCGACTGAGAGCCTCACTCCCAACTGTCAATGCAATACGTGACGCTGGAGGTAAGGTTGCTCTACTTTCTCACTTTGGACGTCCCAAAGGAAGGCCAAACAAAGAGTTTAGCCTAGAAAAAGTAACCACGGCATTCTCACAGCTAGTTGATGCCGATGCAGAATTTGCCTCGGATTGCGTAGGCTCCGTCGCGAAATCGGCCATCGACAACCTGTCAGAGCGCGGTATCGTTCTTCTCGAGAACACCCGTTTCCATCCTGGTGAAGAGGCCGACGATATAGAATTTGCACGAAAGCTAGCAGATATCGGCGACATTTTCGTCAATGATGCGTTCTCTGTCGCTCATCGCGCCGCGGCTTCTAATGTTTCGATAACCAAACTCCTGCCTTCTTTCGCCGGAATATCAATGACCACTGAGCTTGACGCTCTTGGAAAGGCTTTAGGTTCTCCAGAACGACCAGTCGTTGCTATTGTCGGTGGTTCAAAAGTTTCGACTAAGATCGAACTGCTAAATAATCTAGTAACCAAAGTCAACACACTAGCCATCGGCGGAGGAATGGCAAATACTTTTTTGCTTGCTCTTGGAAACGACCTCGGAATCTCTCTTGTTGAACCCTCCCTCACTAAAACTGCTCTCGACATAATTGAGAACGCCGAAGAACACAAATGCAAAATATTGCTCCCTTCTGACGTATGTATCGCCGGACAGCTCGCAAGCGGAGTACCGTATTACATCACTTCAATAGATACGATTGGAGACAATCAGATGGCTCTGGATGTCGGTCCTAGCACTGTTGATTCTTGGAAACGCAGACTTCGACGTTCAAAAACATTAGTGTGGAACGGTCCAATCGGAGCATTTGAAACGCCTCCCTTTGACCAAGGTACAGATGCCTTAGCTCAATTCGTCGCCAAGTTATCGAGAGAAGGACGGATCACCGCTGTAGCCGGAGGCGGAGATACTATTGCTGCACTTAATTCATCTAATGTCACACGAGACTTTACACACGTCTCCACTGCTGGCGGTGCTTTCTTAAAATGGCTAGAAGGTAAAACCCTTCCCGGCGTAGCCGCACTATCATCCGAACCCTAAGCAAAACGAAGTGGCATCCGACTTGTGACAACGCTTAGTTGCCGACGTATCCGTTTCCACCTTGCGAGAATCTCGGCATAGCGCAAAATTTTGTTCTATCCTTCGCTAACCCTTCAAACCAAACTAAAGCATTTTCCAATTAAGTAGTCTCTTTTCCCTCCAATCTCTCCTATTCTTACGGGGAGCAGAAGCACATAAACGACGCAACTGGATACGAAATTGCTCCAAATACCTGATTCAAGGGTTACTTGTAAGCAGATGTCATTTGTTTTCTGTATATTGTCTGCTTAAATTGTTCTAATACTAGAACCCAAATTCTAGGTTGACGAGGTTCTGAAGACAACCTCGGCAGGCTTTCAACATACTGAAACAAAAATCACCATTCTAAATTTCAAGGTTAATGAATATGACCCCCTCTGAGTTGGTTCTGCAAATCTCTTCAGCACCTGGATTCATCGCCGCTCTTGACCAATCCGGTGGCTCTACTCCAAGCACCCTAAAACGATATGGCATCAACGATTGGCAATCTGACGAAGAAATGTTCGCGCTCATACACAAAATGCGATCCAGAATCATTACATCTTCTGCATTCTCTGGTCAAAAAATTATTGGCGCTATACTGTTCAGAATAACTCTAGAAGGCGCTATCGAAGGTATCCCGACAGCTAAGTACCTAATCGAAAAACGTAGGATCGTACCCTTCTTAAAAATTGATAATGGGTTAGCTAATCCCTGTAATGGTGTTCGCCCAATGAAACCAATCCCAGAGTTAGATGAAACATTAGATTTAGCTTTGGCGCACGGAGTGTTTGGAACAAAGATGCGGTCAGTTATTGACGAAGCCAACGCTGAGGGAATTTCAGAGATAGTATCTCAACAGTTTACTTTCGCTCGGCATATCCTTGAACGTGGCCTAATACCAATTGTAGAGCCTGAAGTAACGATTGATATTGAAGACAAAGAGCAAGCTGAAGAAGTTTTGCTGTCGAATCTCTCTATCCAGCTCGATGCCCTTCCGAAATCTTCTAAAGTTATTCTAAAACTTACCCTTCCAGAAAAGCCGAACTTGTATGCCTCTTTAGTACGACACCCGTCTGTTATGAGAATCGTTGCTTTGTCAGGAGGATACAGTTTAAATGACGCTACTAATCGACTACACCAAAACAGCGGAATGATTGCGAGCTTCTCTCGCGCACTAACAAGCGGTCTTCTTAATTCGCAAACCGACGAAGAATTTAGCGAAATGCTATCCTCCAACATCGAACAGATTTATAATGCCTCGGTCTCTGCTTGAACGACTGTAAGACATTTGCGAAATAGAATCGTCGCACATACCTCCATAGATTTTTGCCTATTTTACGGCTAGCAAGTTGGATTTCGGGACGCAAGCCGGATATAGAATCGTAACTTTTGTACACCTTCATTTGTCTAGATTTTTCGTAACAGTCGCACCGTCTCTTAACTTTATGCACTGAGCCTGTTGCGTAATTCGAAGGAGCGATATAATTCTCCGGAAATCCAAACAGTTCATCTTGTTTTTCTCCAAAATCCGACTAACTACCGACTGAATTGACAAAAAAACCACGACAAGTCGGGTGGTTTCAACATTATGCGACAGTCTCAAACGGTTGATAGCTGTTCAAAGCAATGCCGTGTTCAACTTATTCTGACACTAGAGCATTTTTCATTCTAGTTGTTTCGATTCACGGGTTGTTTTATTAACAGTAAAGGCGTACAGGTAGAAGAAAATGGGTTACTTGTTCGGAAAATGCTCTTAGAGGCTAAACGAAAAATTGCCGCCAGCAAACTTCGTGCATTAGTTCAGCGTAATCGTGGCGAGATTTGCTACCGAACGTAGGAGTACCGTCAGAAAACCTCGAAAAATTTTCTCAAAACCCCATAATTTCATTCTAAACTACTTAAACTTTTCCTGTTTGAGTGGACATTCAGTTTCCTGCACTTCGAGAATACGTAATTTCATCCTTTTTCGTTTAGCCTCTTAGATATCAATGATGAACTAGCAGAATCAATAAAAATTGCGGGTTATCTGCCCAAGTGCTGTAGTATGCTATAATGATTATTGGTAATCTAACTAAAATTCGGAAAGCAACAACTTTTTAAATAGAACCGCGAAACCCGAACAGCAAAGATGCCCTTAGTGACGCCGGTTGCTTCGGGTTCTAACAACCTCTTCCGTATAATTCCAAATTGTCCAATTCGATTCAAACAAGAAAGACACCGCATAATTTACGATCATGCTCTAGTGCGAGGTTTGATCCTCATACTGCCATCACCGAAAGGACAAAATTGCTCTTTATAGCTTAGTCTCATCTGGTGCTGAAAGACTACTTCCTCTGATTGCTTAACTCAACTTTAATGGCCCTATATGAATATTGAATTTACAAGTCGCCCAAGAACTAAACTCTACCTGATCACACCCCCGCACATTGAGGATCCACTTCTTTTTCGCGATAATCTTCTCGAGTTCATAAGTGCAGACGACGTTGCTTGTCTTCAAATACGAATGAAGACTTTGTCCGGCGATTTTGATAAACAAGCCACTTACTCCGTTGCAAATGCTTTGCTTGAACCCTTGAAGCAAAGAGAAATCGACGTAATTATCAATGACTGCCCCGAAACTGCAGATGAGTTAGGAGCAGACGGCGTACACGTTGGTTTAGAGGATCCTTCGGTCAAAGAGGCTAGAAGAATTTTAGGCGAGGGAAAGATCGTTGGTGCTACATGTAAACAGTCGCGCCACATTGGTATGGAAGCAGGCGAAGCAGGAGCCGATTACGTTGCATTTGGAAGTTTTTTTTCGTCGAACACGAAAACCAATACTACCCCTGCGAGTATAGAAATTCTAACGTGGTGGCAAGAAATTATGGAGCTTCCTTGTGTAGCAATCGGCGGAATTACTTCGACAAATGCTCGACCGTTGGTAGAAGCCGGAGCAGACTTTATTGCTACAAGCGGGGGCGTTTGGAATCATCCTGTTGGGCCAGCGCAAGCCATCAAAGAGTTTAATATTCTATTTGACGAACTATATAAGTCGTAACCCTAGACGCTCATTCAGGCTTTTCGCGTCAGTCTAGAAAAGGAACACAACCATGGTAAAAATTAATGGAAATGAGATTAAACCCGGTGTCGTAATAGAGCATCAGGGAAGTATTTGGCGGGCAGTCAAATGCAACTCCGTCAAGCCCGGCAAGGGAGGAGCTTTCAATCAGGTTGAGTTACGCAACTTGCTTAACGGTTCAAAACTTAATGAACGATTTCGTTCCACCGCAACGGTAGAACGTGTTAGATTAGAACAAAAACCGCACCAGTTTCTTTTCGCTGATGACGATTCCTACAATTTTATGGATCAAGAATCCTTCGACCAAATCGCTATTGCTCGCGACTTTATCGGAGGTCAAGGACAGTTTCTTCTGGACGGCATGGAAGTTCAGATAGAGTTCCACGAGGAAAAACCTATCGGAGTTGAATTACCGGAACAAGTGACCCTGGTCGTCTCCGAAACTGAACCGGTTATCAAAGGACAAACCGCTGCAGGAAGCTTTAAACCTGCTGTTTGCGAAAACGGATTAAGAGTCATGGTGCCACCGTTCGTAAATGTTGGCGAGAAAATTGTCGTTCAGACGGAAAGTTCGACATACCTTAAACGTTCTGATTAGCGATGTCTGTTCCCTCGCCTGTCGGAAATGTCATGATCACTGCCGCACGGGCGGCTGGGCGATCATTGGCACGAGATTTCTATGAGATCGAACATCTGCAGGTGTCGGATAAGATTCCTGAGGACTTCGTTTACAAGGCGACTCTGCGCGCTGAAAAAATCATAGAAAGTCAGCTTAACAAGGGGCGACCTGGCTATGGCTTTGTTATGAAAGAACAAGGAGTTATTGATGGAACAGACAAAACCAATAGATTTATTGTTGATGCGCTCAGTGGCACTTTAAATTTCCTTCACGCCCACCCACACTTCGCCGTCTCAATCGCCCTAGAACGAGAAGGAAAGCTCCTGACGGGAGTGGTTTACGATGTTATTCGTAACGAACTGTTCTGGGCGGAGCGTGGACGCGGTGCTTGGATTGATCGAAAAAAGTTATGGGTATCGGGGCGCAAAGATCTTAAAGTTGCGACCTTAGCAACGTTAGTTACTCCGAAAGGTTCCGTCGAACCTCTGTCCAAAACTCATTGGAACGAATTGGTGTGTGTTCTTCCGGCCTGCGGTAACATGAGGCTAAGTGGCTCCGTTTCACTTGATCTAGTGTACATTGCCGCTGGAAGAATTGACGGTTTTTGGGGACGAGATGTAGATTTGAGCAATATCGCGGCAGGAATTGTAATGATTGAAGAGGCAGGAGGAATGATCATAGACATAGAGAATAAAGAGTCTAAAAAATCGGAAATTATCCTTTCTTCGAACGAACACTTAGTGCCCCTAATCAAATCCCGCTTGACCTATGCTCGGTCATTGCCTACTAAACACTGAAGAGATCAGTAAAGGACACTTGGCTAACTGTACCATTCTTCAAACACAACGAAATCATATACAAATTCCCGATCACGCAACAAATTACTCTTCTTTTTATTTGATTTTTTACAACACATGCCTTATTCTGAATTAGTCACTATGACAAACGGAGTAATTCCCTAATGACCCAAGAACTTGAAATCGTGCGTAGTAGAACGGGAGACTGCAAGTTAGAACAGCAGCTTGTAGCTGAAATGAGAACAATTTCTTCTGAGGGTACTCTGTATTTTGGTTACCCCGTGTTTCCTTTTGAAGGACGGCACCTACGTATTGACGCACTATTTTCTTCGAGAAAGTTTGGATTAACTGTTTTTGATCTCAGCCATTATAGTCATCCAATGCAGGAGGTAGAACAGGATGTGATCGCTCATCAAGAGTTCATCTATTCCGCTCTGGTTACTAGAATGCTAGCACGTCCAGAAATGCGATCTGGAAGAGGACTAGCCTTGCAACTTAAAATTCTTAGTTTGCACCAAGAGTCATCAAAGGAGTTTGACGATGGGACACTGTTCTGCACTTTCGGAGATTTGCACCAACAGCTGAAGCCTGATGAAATCCTCTCCGAGGAACTTTACCGACACTTGAACGCATTCATTCAGAAGACAAGTTCTTTACACCCCTCAATTAACAGAAATCATGTCGGATCAAAAGGTTCTATAGGCTCAATTCTACAAAAAATTGAAAAGAAAGTTTTTAATCTAGATTACGCTCAAAAAAAAGCTGCAATAGAATTATGTGACGGCCCTCAAAGAATTCGTGGAATAGCAGGAACCGGGAAGACGATGGTCCTAGCGCTAAAAGCTGCTCTTCTTCACATGTCGAACCCTGATTGGAGAATTCTAGTTACCTTTCATAGTTGGTCTTTGTACCAACAATTCAAAAACTTAGTCCGGCGTTTTACGTTTGAATACAAGAACGAGGATCCAAACTGGGAAAAACTAACGATTATGCAGGCTTGGGGAAATCTTTCCTCCAAAGGAGTATATTTTGAAATCTGTACATTGCTAGAAAGACGACCTATGAATTTTTCTGAAGCTAAATCTAAGTATGGTGTATCTGACGCTCTTGGTATCGTATGTGAACAACTGATTTCGGATAACGATACCAAGAGTTTACCTTGTATATATGATGTTGTTCTAATTGATGAAGCTCAAGACTTACCTCAGTCCTTTTTCGATATGGTCAACTATTCGACTCGATCACCGAAGCGGGTAATTTACGCTTTCGACGAAATACAAAGCCTAAACAACAAAAATATAAAATCGCCAGAAATTTTGTTTAAGCCTAATACAACTAACTTGATGGATATTAGGTCAACCGCTAGTGTTGCTCCTACTCAAGATATAACTTTAAACGTATGCTACCGAAGCCCTCCATGGATAATCAGCTTAGCTCACGCATTAGATTTCGGAATCTACAACGAGGGAGGAATAGTCAATTTTTTTGATCAACCAAGTCCTTGGAACGATTTGGGTTACTGTAGTAAAGACGGTCAAGTTGAAAGTGGAAAGATGGTATCTTTAAAAAGAAAAAAAAGTTCAGTCCCGTTATACTTCGAAAATTCAATAGAAATTGATAAGTCGGTTCTTTTCAAAACATTTCACTCAAAAAAACAGGAACGAAATTGGATACGAGATCAAATACTTTCAAACTTACAAAATGACGAAGTCGAGCCGGAGGATATTGTAATAGTTATCACGAACACCCTTAATTTCAAGGATGAGTATTATGAATTAACAAAAGTGCTAGGTGCGTTTGACTTTGGACTACATGCGCCAATGGTTATATCAAGTCTAGAGAATTTTTTCGAAAAAAATTCTATAGCCATATCTGATATATATCGTGCTAGAGCGATTGAAGCACCCATAGTTTATTTATACGGTGCAGAGTATTGCTTAACAAACAATTTCTCAAATAAAAAGCGAAACATTCTTTACACTGCATTAACGAGATCCCTAGGGTGGGTTCGCGTCACCGGTGTTGGAAGGTATATGGAGAAACTAGAAAATGAATTCAAAATTATGAAAAAGAACAATTTTAATTTAAACTTTCAATATCCCTCGGAAAGTGCGTTGGAAAAAATTAGAACACAATTTGATGAAGAAAAAAATTCTAGAAAGCAAAATGAAAAATTTTTACTAAAGCTGTTTAACAACGAAGTAACTGCTGACGAATTACCTGTTGAGCTAAAAGAAGAACTATTAGTTGTCGCATCATAAGGAAAAAACAAAAGTGAAGATAACTGCTCTGAATATGTTTATAACCGCTTTATACGAATCTGGACTCGTCATTCGATATAAGTCACCACGGAAAGTAAGAGTTAAAGATTTAGATATAATTTCTTGCGGTGAGTACAAAATTGATAAGGACTACAGCAATGATAATTCTTTACAAAAATATTTTGAGGATTTAGAGACAGAAAACTACGGATTAATGTTGTGTGATGGCGGATTAGTTCAAATTAGCTATAGTTTAAGGAGTAGAAATATTGTATCTCATAGATACTGCTATATTCCATCACCGATCTTTGACAATGTCGTAACTGAACCTGAAGTCTACTCGAATAAGATTCTGGAATCTCGTGAGAATAATAGGAATATACTTCTTAGATCCAGAATACGATTCGATTATGAAAAAGATGGAGAGTTCGAGGCTCACCCAGAAAGCCATCTTACTCTGATTTCACCAGATTGCCGAATTGCATTACGCGGTGGGTTGGACGTAAGACGTTTTTTTAGATTCATTTTCCTTAATTTTATTGATGCCAGTTTGGTGACAAAACACCAATCAATTTTCAAAAACGAGAGTTATGACCTTGGTACTCTTTCTGAACAATGGGCAAGTGAATTACACCTCAATTGGAGATCTCCGTCTCTATAGACTAGTTCTTGGCTGCTTTCAACACATGACACTTGCAATTCCGGTGAATATCCTATATAGAAAGTTTCAGATTCTTAATACTTTGGAGTACAATTGATGAAATCCGATATACATCCTGACTATCACACCATTACCGTCGTCATGACTGATGGTAGTGAGTTTGAAACTCGTTCAACTTGGGGAAAAGAAGGCGATCGACTCGTTCTAGATATCGATCCGACGACACATCCAGCATGGACTGGTGGAAACCAACAATTGTTAGATCGAGGCGGTAGATTGACGAGATTCAAAGACAAGTTTAAGGGCTACGTTTAGAGTTTACTAGTTCTATGCGCTTTCGAAGGAACAGTCTAACGAGGTTAACATAGAATAAAAACTCCATCTACACCAAATTTTGTTATTAGTTAGTAAAAACAAACAGTTATTTCTTTTAATTGCCTGCCTTGGCTGAATCTGCCCCTAGTTACCGGTTTTAGTCAATTCGTTTAGCTTGTTTTTAATTTATTTGAATGGCTTGTAAACTCATGTCGTTGTCTCGATCATTCGATGTCATCGTTATAGGCGGCGGACATGCCGGATGCGAGGCCGCGTCGGCTTCCGCTCGAACAGGTGCCAGAACAGCACTTGTTACTCATAAGGTCGCCACTATAGGCGAAATGTCGTGCAATCCGGCAATTGGTGGCTTGGGAAAGGGGCATCTGGTACGAGAGATTGACGCTTTGGACGGACTAATCGGACGGGTCGCAGATCTTTCAGGTATTCAGTTCCGTATGCTCAACAAGTCGAAAGGCCCCGCTGTGTGGGGGCCACGAGCACAGATCGACCGTGCTTTATATCGAAAGCACATGCAATACGAGATTCTCAATCACGAAAACCTAACTGTTATTGAGGATTCAGCGGAAGACTTACTAGTTTCAGACGGAACAGTTAATGGAGTACTCTCCGGCACCGGAGAATATTATTATGCGAAAGCTGTTGTTATGACAACGGGAACATTCCTTAAAGGTGTTATTCATATTGGCGATCAGCGTGTTTCTGCTGGTCGCAGAGGAGAGAAACCTTCCATTGGGCTATCAAATCGCCTATATGCCATGAAATTGCCTATGGGAAGGCTAAAAACAGGCACACCTGCCCGGTTAGACGGAAATACGATTCGGTGGAGTAAATTGGAAGAGCAACCAGCCGATGATCAACCTGTTCCATTTTCATTCCTTAATTCCAAGATTGATGTGCCTCAAGTTTCGTGTGGTATAACGTGGACTAATGCCGACACCTACGCGATCGTATCCAAGAATTTGCACCTCTCGGCAATGTATTCAGGTGAGATCGCCGGCCGCGGCCCGAGATATTGTCCTTCTTTAGAGGACAAAATTAAACGTTTTCCTAATAAACTGAAGCATCAGATATTCCTGGAGCCGGAAGGATTAGAAGACTCGACGATATACCCTAACGGTATTTCTACTTCATTGCCGACTTCAGTTCAAGATGCTTTCGTCAAAACCATACAAGGCCTTGAAGACGCTAAGATTCTGCATCACGGCTACGCCATAGAGTACGACTACGTAGACCCACGTGCTTTGCGACCAAACCTTGAAGTTGAAGTTCTACCTGGATTATTCCTTGCGGGGCAAATAAACGGAACTACGGGTTACGAGGAAGCGGCGGCTCAAGGCTTAGTGGCCGGATTAAATGCTTCACGTTTTGTAGCAAAGAAGAATCCAATATCGTTTGATCGGTCGGAAGCTTATATTGGCGTTCTCATCGACGATCTGGTAACTCATGGAGTAACAGAACCGTATCGTATGTTTACCTCCCGTGCCGAATATCGACTGTCGTTGCGATCGGATAACGCTGATCAAAGATTAACACCAAAGGGTACTGAGGCGGGGCTAGTTGATGGCTCTCGATCAAGAGTGTTTCACGTGAAACAAACTAAGTTAAATAATGCACGGGAGACTATGGAAAAACTGTCTATGACCTCTAGTCAAGCAGCGACCGCTGGGTGGCAGGTAAATCAAGACGGCCAAATTCGTTCTGCTTTGCAATACTTGTCTTACCCAACTATAAACTTTGACCAATTAGAAAAAGCTTGGCCGGGGCTTAAATCTCTGCCATCGGAGATAAAATCTCAACTTTCTATTGAAGCCCAGTACGCAAAGTACATTGAACGACAAAGGACAGATGTAATCGCCTTACAGAAAGATGATGCTCTTGAGATTCCACGTTCGGTTAACTACTCTGGCATCAATGGACTTTCGAACGAAGTCAAAGAAAAACTAGAGTCAGTACGACCTACAACCTTGGGGCAAGCTAGTCGAATAGAGGGCGTTACTCCGAGTGCTTTAACAGTGCTACTTAGTCATGTGAAAAGAAATAACTTGCCAAGACACGCTAATCAATTTGTTTCATAGTACTTTGTATTGGTACTTTGTATTGCGTTAAAAATATACTCTAAAATTATGTCGAAGTTTGAATGGAAAGATCTAAGTCGCAACGCTGCCGTTACACGTGAAACATTTGCGAAGATCCAAGAGTTTCTAGCCATACTCGATTCGTGGCGTAGCCAGTTAAACCTTATCGGCCCGAACGAATGGGAACGAATTTGGGAACGACACGTACTCGATTGCCATCAGTTGAGAAAATATATTCCCAACTCCGCTAGAATTCTTGATATTGGTTCAGGCGCGGGATTTCCTGGGATCGTTTTAGCTGCAAGTGCAACTGGCGCTGGCCACGTTACGTTAATAGAAAGTAACATCAAAAAATCCAATTTTCTCCAAGCTGTCGGACAACAAACAAGCTTACCTATCTCAATTATTAAATCCCGAATCGAATCACTTAGCGTAATTCCCGCTGAGTATGTAACAGCCCGCGCTGTCGCGCCACTAGAAAAATTATTAGAGTATGCCTGTCCTGCCCTAGAACAAGGCGCTATAGCACTATTTCACAAAGGCCAAACCTACAGATCAGAGATCGAAATTGCGCTATCAAGCTGGGAAATGGATTATAAAGTGCTACCAAATGAATATTCGTCTAACGGCGTAATTCTCAAAATTTCAGGGGCTAAACGTGACCGAAAAATACTCTCGGATACTCGCCGTCGTAAACCAGAAGGGCGGCGTGGGTAAAACCACAACTGCTATCAATCTAGGGACAGCTTTTGCTGCGGTAGGTAAAAGTGTGCTGATTATTGATCTGGACGGCCAAGGAAATGCGTCTACTGGTTTGGGGATCGAGTATGGTCAAAGATCCGTAACCTCCTACGATATACTTCTTCAGGGCATCCCAATTCGCGACGCAATTCAACAAACTATTGTTCCAAAACTCAACATAGTTCCTAGCGATACTAGTTTGTCCGGTATAGAAATTGAACTCGCCAGCGATCCCAAACGGTCTTATCATTTAAGAAATGCGCTGAGAAAATATTTCGTAGATTCAAACAAGAAGAATATTAAACAGTATGATTATATAGTGATTGATTGCCCGCCTTCTCTGTCGTCGTTGACGTTCAACGCTATGACCGCCGCGGATGCTCTAATTATTCCTTTACAATGTGAATTTCTGGCTATGGAGGGTCTGAGTCAAATGCTCAACACTCTAGCGACAGTAAGAAAGGGCCTAAACTCTCGGCTCGATATTCAAGGAATTGTACTCACTATGTACGATAGAAGGAACCGCCTATCGGCCGAAGTGGCGGCGCAGGTTAGAGGACATTCGGTTTTGGCTGACAAGGTTTACAAAACACTGATTCCGCGCAATGTGCGGTTATCTGAGGCACCTTCACACGGAAAACCTGCTTTGATCTACGATTACAGATGTCCGGGCAGCGAAGCGTATATACGTCTCGCTTCCGAAGTCATAGAACGAGAAAAGAAACTGGGAAAACGAATATGGAAAAAATAAAAGAAAAAGCGAGCAAACAACAGTCGCGCCTCGGTCGCGGCTTAGACTCGCTGATCGGCGAAGTTGAAGCCGAATCGTTTGAACAAACTTTCGTTGACTCTTTAAACGAGATTGAGGTTCGATCAATCTATCGGAATCCGTCTCAGCCAAGGAAGAACTTTGACGATAGGAGCTTGGAAGATCTTGCGAATTCAATTAAGTCTAAAGGTGTTCTTCAACCTATTCTCTTGCGCCCACATCCCAAAAAAGAAAAGAAATTTCAAATAATAGCAGGAGAGCGACGCTGGCGTGCGGCTAAACTCGCGGGCTTGAAAACTATACCAGCGACTGTTAAGGAGTTTGATGAACTAGAATTGCTTGAAGCCGGAATCATTGAGAATGTTCAACGCACTGACCTCAATCCGATCGAAGAGGCTGAAGCTTTCAATACGCTAAAAGAGCGATTCGGACATACACAAGAAAAACTTGCAAAAAGCATTGGTAAATCAAGGTCTTATATAGCGAACTCCGTAAGATTACTCGAATTACCCGAATCCGTACAAGACCACGTGCGTTCAGGTACACTTACCGCCGGCCATGCCCGCAATCTTGTTGGCATCAGGGATCCAGATGCACTGGTTGATAAAATTATCCAAAACGAACTGAGTGTACGTCAAGTAGAGGACTTGGTAAGAAGCTTGGCGCAAAGCGATAAGAAGTCTGTGCTTCCTGATGATCGATCTAAAGCTAATTTCAAAGATGTCGATACAGTCATGCTCGAAAACGAGATCAGTAAGAAAATTGGACTCAAAATAACTATTAATCGCGGCCGCGGGGAAAGCGGAGAGCTTCGTATCAAGTACAAGAGACTCGAACAACTTGAGTACGTCTGCGGCCAACTAACAAGCAACCAAGTTCGCCTGTCCTAACGATTGCCACTTACAGAAGAAAGAGAGCGAATCAGAACACGCAACTCTGGTTCAGCAACGGTTCCGCCCTTCTTTGTATTCAACTCAATGTCATACAATTTTTGTATCGCAGCCCTTATTTTTCTTACGTTCCACGCCCGTAATCGCTTGGAGAAAGCTGGCCACTCTGACTGCCAAATAGGTGGGCGCAATCGCATTCCTATACTATGGTCTCTCTTGCCGGTTGTCGCAATTAACTCGTGAGTCAACAACATGCGTTGCATCTCTCGATCGAATGCTCGTAGAACAGATATTGCATTCACACCTGACGAAACCAGTCGCTCATACTCTCGAAAAGCCTTAACTGTTTCTCCGTTCAACGTATGCGCGACGAGCGCATAAAGCTCATGATCAACGTTTCCTGCTGCTAACGCCTTTATATCTTGAACTGTTATAGGCAACTCTTGATCCAGACCATAAAGTGCCAATTTTTCGATTTCGGCTCGCATGAGAGCGCGATGACCTGGCAGTGTTGATGAGAACAAAGCGAGAGCATCTGCTTCAATTTGTACATTATCTTTTTCTAATTCGCGTTTGATGATCGCCTGAGCATCAGTCACGGTGTCGGCATAGCACTGAATTGCCACTGAATGTTTTGACTTTTCTATGTTTGACCTTAGCTTTGAACGTGGAGCTAAAGTTTCCGCCAAAATTAAAAGTCTGCCACCGAACTGGTCTGGCTTTTTTTCTCCTTCTGCTATTGCTTTGAGAATATGATCAGAAATTCTTTCGCCCTTGGTTCGAATTCTGACAATGCGAACATCTCCCAGTAACGATTGTGCTTCTAAAGCATCAAATAACAATCGCGGATCACTTTTGATGTCGCTCTCGTCAAGAGTTTGAATTTCTAGAGGCTTACCTCCTGACCAACTGTCAGAAAGCAATTTCGCTGTGTCAGAGACCACACCGTCGTCTGCACCAAATATGAGTGCTGCCCAGACTACCTCCTTTGGCTTTTTGGCGAACGATTCAGCGTCGCGTCCTGTTATTTTCATTGTTCTGCTGTCAACTTTAACCTTAGATCGTCAATAATGAGTCGCGATAGATCCATCATCGCTCGCTCATAAGCGGCCTCCTGCGCGGCAATATCGGCGTAAGGAGCATCGGGGACATTGAAATTGGAAGACGTAGACAGATTACCAGTTATTTCTCGGTCCAAATACTCAAACGTATAAATTGCGTTTGCTCGAACACTTGAACGAGACGCTGCTCCGTCCTCGCGGAAAGCGACTAAAGCAAGTCTCTCGTTAAGCTGAATTGTCAGTTTTGCATCGCCTGTAACATCTGGTAACCCCACATAAAGGTCTCTTAGCAGTTCTCGCCGCAACATATGTCCTGGCTTTCCCGGGATTGCAGCAATCTCGACTACTCCGCGTTCACCAAATCCAGAATGCTTTGCGTACATGGGATAAAATCCGCAGCTTGCCAGCATAAGAGTTGCTATGAAAAAAATGAGGATTTGTTTCATCAAACGACAACATTCACTATACGATTTGGAACCACGATGATCTTTCTCGGTTCCGCATTATTTAAGAATTTCCGAATTTTTTCATCCTTCATTACGATCTCTTCTATTTCGTCTTTGCTAACTTCGACCGAAACAGTAATCTCGCTTCTGCGTTTTCCATTTACTTGAATTGGCATAATAATTTTCGTATCTTCTAATAATCTTTCATCAATAACAGGCCATTCCGCTTGCGAAACAAATCCCTGCACCCCTAGTTTCTCCCAGCAACTTTCAGCGAGACAGGGCATAAATGGCGTGAGACATCGTACCAACATAGTGAGAGATTCGTTTAATACTCCCGGTATCTCGTTTCTAGTCTTTTCGAATTTTTTCAAAATATTAACCCACTCGTACAGAGCCGCAATACCTGAATTGAATCGAAATTCTTCGATCGCCTTAGTAATCGCCGCTACCGCTTTATGACTAGCACGTCTCAATTCTATTGCCCTTGCGGCATTCTCGATATCTGTAGTTTTCCGCGGCAGCTGTTGAAATAGAGCCCAGACCCGTTGTTGAAACCGGGCGGCTCCCTCCACGCCTGCTTTCGACCATTCTACATCTCGCTCTGGCGGGCTATCGGACAATACAAAAAGTTTGGCAGTATCCGCGCCATACTCTGCGACTATGGCATCAGGATCGACGGTGTTTTTCTTCGACTTCGACATTTTTTCGACACCGCCAAGATTTACGTCTTCTTTTGTCGTCGTCTTTATCCATTTTCCTTCCTCGCTCTCACTCACCTCGTGAGGAAAAAGCCATCGTCCATCTTGAACAGACCTAAACGTCTGATGCGTTACCATTCCTTGAGTAAATAAACCGGCAAACGGTTCCCCACTAGGCAAACTTACTTCACCAATCTCTCTCAGAGCTCGGGTAAAAAATCTAGCATAGAGAAGGTGAAGGACAGCATGTTCAACACCGCCAACATACTGATCAACTGGTAACCAGTAATCTCTCTCTTCTTTGTTCGCCCCGGCAAATTTCACGAAATACCATGCTGAGTCTACAAACGTATCTAGCGTGTCCGTTTCTCTTTCCGCCCTCTGACCACACTTCGGACATTGCGTATGCTTCCAATTCGGGTGCTGATCCAATGGATTCCCTTGCCCGCCAATAGTGATGTCCTCAGGAAGCTGTAAGGGTAAATTTTCTTCTTTTTCTGGAACAGCCCCACAATTTTCACAATGCACTATCGGTATGGGACACCCCCAGTAGCGTTGCCGAGACACTCCCCAGTCTCTGAGCCGATATGTAACGCACCGCGTTCCACTTTGCATGGACTCAATTTTGTCTATAGCAACGCGGATAGCTTGGTCGGTAGATAAGCCGTTTAGAAATCCTGAATTATAGATCGTTCCCTGTCCTGTATAGGCAATGTCCTGAACGGAGTAGGTTTCTGCATCCGCACCGTCCGGAAGTACAACGGGGGTGACGCTGAGACCATACTTTCGAGCAAAGTCTAGATCCCTTTGATCGCTTGCGGGACAACCGAAAATTGCCCCAGTTCCATACCCCATAAGCACAAAATTTGCAGTCCAAACTGGTAATGTAGCCCCTTCTAAAAATGGGTGACGTACTCTTAGCCCCGTATCCACACCTACCTTCTCTGCTTTATTTAATATTTCTTCTGACGTTCCCACCAAAGCGCATTCTTTTCGGAAACTCGCGATACTGGCGTTTCCCTCAGCCGCCGCTTTAATCAGGGGATGGTCTGGAGAAAGCGCTAGAAAGCTAGCGCCGAATAACGTGTCTGGTCTCGTTGTGAAAATTTCTATTCCATCTTCATATCCCGATGGCGAGTTCCCCTCGAACTCAAACCGCATCTGTAACCCTTCGGAACGTCCAATCCAATTGGACTGCATCATGCGGACTTTTTCCGGCCATTTTTTGAGTGCTAATACACTTTTCTGAAGATCGTCTGCATAGTGTGTAATTCGGAAAAACCACTGAAACAGTTCCCGTTGCTCAACTGGAACGTCAGACCGCCATCCCTTACCATCTACGACCTGTTCGTTCGCTAGTACCGTTCCCTCGACAGGATCCCAATTCACCTTACCGGAAGCCCGATAGACCAGCCCTCGTTCGAAAAGTTTGATAAATAATTTTTGCTGAATCCCGTAATATTCTGGATCACAAGTCGCGAACTCCCGGCTCCAATCTAATGACAATCCAAGTTGCTTAAACTGACTCGTCATGGCCTCAATATTTTTGCGTGTCCACGTACTCGGATGAATTTTATTCTCTATAGCGGCGTTTTCGGCTGGAAGACCGAACGCGTCCCAAGCCATAGGATGTAGTACATTGTATCCCTTTGCTCGCTTATACCGTGCTACCACATCACCCATAGCGTAGTTCCGAACGTGGCCCATATGTAACCGACCAGACGGGTAAGGGAACATTTCCAAAATGTATGCCTTCGGTTTGTCGCCAGCATTCTCAGGTGCCAAAGCCCGAAAAACATCTGCTTTTTCCCACGCTTCACGCCACTTCTTCTCCGACGTGATGGGGTCGTATCGAGTCGTCAACTGTCCCTCCCAAAAAAGGTCAAGGGATTTATCGTTCAAGGTTCGAGACTCTGAGAACTCTAGCCTGTTCCAAAATTCGTGCTTCAATCTGCTCTGCCGTTTCTGATTGAACGGGAGCGTCTACCCATTCCCCGTTCTCTTTTATTTGCCTGAACACACGAACGGTCACGCCATCGGCGCGTAGCCGTGTATCTAGAATATAGACAGTTGCCTTTATTCTTTCGTCTGGGGCATCTGGAAACGTATACCAATCATAGGTAATTAATCCCCCGACTGCATCGGCATTAAGCAACGGAAGCGACTCAAGAGTGTCTAGGGACGCTCTCCAGAGATAAGGATTTGCCGCATCGGCTGGAGCTAAGCCAGCTGGCGGGATAACATTCTCCCCGAATAAACCATCTGAATTAATGCACCCAGCCAGCGAAACTACTGCCAAGGCAATGGCTGAAAAAGAGCGATTACGAACTTTCATAACTAAATTTTTCCGGATACTTTGGTAGACCAATGCCAATTTTACGAGATAAATGATACTTCTGCAGAGAAGTTTTAGCCATACGCACTCGCATAAGTCACTAGATCTATAGCCTGCTAAAATGGCAAAATACTGGCATTATATATGTGTGCAAATCATAAAAATAAAGTGCCTTCGCATTATACAAGGTCATTTGATTGATTGTTGCCCTATTTAGTCGGTAGTTTAGAGCGTAAATCTATAGAGAGTCTAAGGTAGAAACTCGATACATTTGCTTCCGTATTAGGAAACGGCTATTCAGGATCACCGGAAGGTTACTCTTTCGGATCGCGATCGGCTGATACTCTGCAAAGTATCGGTAGACGGAAATTGAACATCAATGCTCATATCTCGATTCCTTTTCTTTGTTGCGAGCGTATTACTCGCTTTGTCTTACGCGGCAGGTCAAGAGTTTACTAGTAGAATTGAAACTGAAGCGACAGTTGCTGTCGCTCTAGGCTGGGACAGTAAAAAAGGCGCTTATCCGGCACTTTTTGAGATTGGCGTTACTTCTCATTCGGCAAATATTCTAGATAACGGTTCTGAAATTGGAGCTAAGTTTACGTTGCGGGGTAGTCAGGACAATCCTAAGAGAGTAGCAGGTGGGGGAAGAATAGCAGACTTAGGAACGCTCGCAATTCCAGGTATTCATACGGATGTGAAATTTACCAACGAGACTTATCCAGATGCCGGACCTCGCGCTAGAATCGAAACTGCCTTCTTATACGTTGATGGTGGGTATGGTGAAATTTCGCTAGGCCGAGATATCGGCATCGCTGCAAGGCTTTACGAAGGCCCTGTTAGTATTTTCAGCCATGCTAGAAATTCAGACGCTTTATTAGACCCAAGTGGGCTATCGATCATTCGCAGTCGATTAGATTGGTCCGGCAATTCCGCAAAACTTACGTATGCTACTCCAAGATTGGTGGGAATCCGCTTTGGCCTTTCGTACACTCCTTCTACTGAAGCCGACGGATTAGATCGAAGTATATCTCAAACAATTGGCGATGAAATTTCTAACATTTGGGAAGGAGGAATAAACTATCTTTACACAGATAGAGGCAATGGCTTACGATTCCGAATCGGAATGGGTTACTCGACCAGCACGATTCCCGAGCATCTAGCCCAATATGCAACAAAAATCGATGGTTGGTCTGGCGGAATGCGCATAGAAGGGGCGCAGACTTCCTTCGGTCTCTCTTTAACCTCTACTGATGAAGGTCGACTCCGAGGCCCACCGCCTTTCAACACTAAGGACAAAAGTGAGGTATGGACGATCGGAATTGAACATAAGGCCTTCGGTAACGAATTTTCTGCGACTTTTGCCGGCCTTGAACGAGACTCCGACAATCTATCTTCGCTCTCTTGGAATACTGGAATCAAGAGGGAGGTAGCGAATGGGTTTTTTATAGGAGGCGGCGTTCAAGGAAGAAAAATTGAATTAGAAACTCGCGTTTTGGATAGTGCCGGCGGCATAATTGAATTGACTCAGCGGTGGTGATTACGAGAAGGATCGCTTGCTATCTGTGGAAACTTGCTCGAATCTTAAAACGACCCACCACTAACAGATTCCTCCTCGTTATTTAGAAAAGTTTGGATAAACATCGCGGCTAGTGGCCGAAACTAGTGCCATCGCCTTCTTCAAATGCCAAAATTATTTTAGGATTATTAGGATCACGGCGTTCATATCCCTGTTGGTCGGGGCCAGAGAAAAGTTCTAGTTGTCGTCCATCGCGTTTAACAGGCTTACGTTTTTTTGTTTTCTTGGGGTTCCGGGTAGTTATTGGAGGGTTACTTGGTTTCTTGCTCTCCGGTTTAGGCAATTCCGTCGGAGCTGTCTTTGTTGGAGGAACCTCGATTGCTTCCAACATAAGCTTCCAGTAAGTAACCGCGTAAACAATTTCTGCTGTTTCTGCATCCTCGTAAGATTGAACGAAGCCAATATCGCGGCCTTTTTCCGCTAGTTTCTTTAGTTCACTATCATCCTCTTGAGGGAGTCTTATCCAATCGTGTACTAGTCCTTGTAAAGTGTACTCTGCTTTTTTCTGATCGTTCGCTTCTCTCTTAGTACGGACTTTGGGAGAAGAATCCTTTAATGCTTCTTCGGCAGTTGTCGCGAGGGGAAATACGTGACTCATTGATTTGTAGAACCTAGTTGAACTGGCGTAAAAAGATTTGTTAGAAAATCACGAAAGTCTTTGTTGCAATGAGGGACGAGTACTCTTTCCGCCATGTACGGAGGGCTCCATACACCATTTCGTTCTTATAAGACTCAGCGATTCTAGTAGTCTATTGGATAGCCCCAGAAGGTCGATAATTACTGCTTCGTCTAGTGCATGCCGGACTTCATCTCTATAAGCTTCGTTTGCTGGTAGTAAATCCAAGTCTGAAAATGACTTGAACAGTTCATTTGCCTTTAAAAGTTGTTTATGGGTAAGTTCTCTTACATCAAGGGTAACTAACGATGGAAGCTTCGACACTGTAAGTCTTGCTCGTCCCTGTTGTTGTCTTGTTGCCTGCCACCAAAAAGATATCAGACCAAGAGTTGTGTTTGACCAAAGAATAATTGGTTTTTCAAATTCTTTTTTCTCGCAAACAAACCCTGACCAAGCCTGACTAGCCAGACTTGTTCGAGAGATCAAACAAGCAACAAGTGGCTGCGAGTTAAGTTGAAAGTCTCGACTGAAGCATAGCTGTGAAGAAAACTTGTTCCACATTTTATTAGCTCGCGGTTCTTGTCCCTTGCGCGTAATGCCTTGTCTGTTAGGATATACAACCATTTTGGTTTCTTTTCTTGCTTCATGAGCCCATAGGATCGGATAGGTCGGGATATCATTCGGAAAAATTTTTTCAACATCAAAAGGCCCTCGTTGAGAACCATCTTTCGTGATCTCCGGACCATTTATGTTTCGGGCAAGAACGCCGCGTTCGCCAAGTGCCATTAATCTGGTGACGGGGAGATCCATTTCAGCGCCTATTTGTGGAAGTCTTAGCGTACCTTCCTCCAAACCTATCGCTGTCAAGGCTAAATCAATCTCTCTTACCCCTGCACTTCCTGAGAATCCGGTACGACTTTTAATAAACCGACCAACTAACTTCTCTGAGCCGATTTTCAATAATCCACTTTGTTCTTCTTCAGGTATGTCGGTAATCGTTCGCGCTACTAGGTGGGCTTCCAAAATCGAGTTAGGACGCCGTTCTAGATTTACGTACGTAACTAAAATTCCCTGGGACGTTTTCGTCTCACCCCGTCTCGCTATAACTAGCACTTCCGCGATACCCGTATCTGCTGAGAACGCTCGTTCTTCTGAACCAGCAATAGCAATACTTACAACAACGATATCCTCGTAAAAATTTTCAAAGAGTTTTCTAGCGGCGGACCACGACTTCCCTGACGCGAAAGTGGCTGGAAGAACGAACGCTACTATCCCACCTTTTTTTATTTTTGCGTGAGCAACATCTATAAAATGCGACGCTAACCCTGCGTTGCCATGCCCGGCCATTTGAGGATTTCGTATCTCGCTTAGTTTTTTCGACATTTGTCTTTGTTCGTCTTCGGTCGTTTCGAATCCGGCGAAAGACGGTATCGGGATACCTTTTGTATTACCTTCATGTCCGGTTGCTCTCGAAAATGGCGGATTCATAACTACTAAATCAAAAGCATTGTGAGGGAGTTCCACATGTTCTGTTTTACTGTCTGTTTTACTGTCTGCTTTTCCGCGCATTCGCTCTTGTCCGGTTCGGAAAAGAGAAAATACTTCTTCTTCCTGCACCAAATCCAGTGCTCCAAGTGCAATCGGTTCTCCTGTCAAATCCGGGTTCTTCCCATACGGTAAAGTCATGATTTTAGTTTTTTCAAATGGTACTGTCGGATGGACACTGGATAGTATTGATGCCGTCAGGTGGGTTGCCGCAGGCATGATGTCCGTTCCGACTATCGCATCCTCTAACATTTTTGAGTGTACTTCTGCATCATCATTTCCTGCCCGGCGGTACCGAGCAAGAATGCTACTATACGCCGCATAAAGCAACGCTCCTGTTCCGCAGGCGAGATCAACGATCCGCAAACTCTCCAAAGCCTCTTTACTTGACCAATCCAGATTCATGCGCGAAACGGCAATTTCGGCTAATAAAGTCGCGGAGGAGGGAAGCGTATAATATGTCGCTAGAAATTTCCGATCGGTTATGAGTCTCTGGAACATCCGTCCACTTAGATCATGTTGGCTCGTAGCACCTACCTTTTCCAGATTCGCTACGACATCTGCAAGCCGATTCAGTAATCTAATAGCCAAACGTTCACGAACAGGTTTTAAAATTTCCGATGCAATTTCAAATATAGGCCAGTAATTAATGTGTTTTAATATGTGTCGCCATACTTTCAGTACGGCGTTACCCGTCAGATCTCCTTCACTGTCTTTCATCTCGTTGACACTCGGAACCTCATTAGTTCCGGTGATTGCTGACTGAAAAGACAAGGCATTCACTATGATCGCCATTGCCATTCGGGAGGTTTGCATGCTATCTTTCTGATGTAATCTGGTAGCAATTTTTTCTAGAGTAAATGGGGCAGTTGCACATCCTTCTCGCAATATGTGGGCGGCTTGACTAATTCCGGTCTCTAAAATTTGCATTCCATGTGCTATACGACTCTCGGAAAGCGCGGTATGCTCTATAAAGGCAACCAAGTCATCTAGGCCACCTTCTATCCATCCTGTTTCGGGCCAACGAGGAGAGTCAAAATGTTTACTCTCTTCAAAGTGAACACAATACTTGTATTTAGCTTTTCGTAATTCATCAGATAACTGACTTTGATTCGTTAAAGCGATTTCCGCGGGAACGCACAACGATACTGATTGCTCGACCTTGTTGCCATCTTGAGTGAAAGTCCGACCTAAACGACCTCGAGCATCTTTTTCGACCGACCTTGCCGGTAGCAACTCTGTTTCAATTATCACGGGTTGCCCGCCCGGATGACGCACAATCACGTCTGGCCTTTGACCTGCTCCCTCCATTAGCAATCTTGTTTTTTCGGTAACTATGCAATCTCCCCATCTCGGATGACTTGCCCGCAATATTCGGCCAAGCTCATCATTAATAGTTTGCTCCGTGATCTTGGAATTATGGAGCCGAGTTTGCTTCAATCGAGACGTCTGTGTCTCATTATTCATTTGAATGACCTTGAATAGAGGTAAGGAGATTGAAAAAAATTCATTTCGTAGCTGGAAACTGTCAATCTATAAGAGCCAAAGTATATTCGTTTAAGTACTCTTGGATCTTCCGCGAAAACCGACGAAGTTTGCTAAAGGTTATACTATGAACGTTAGGTAGTACTTATCTTACGATAGTTTCTTCACAACATTTTGAGATCGGAAAAACGAGATTTGGCGCTTCGTGATTCGCAATGATTTCGGGACACCCGGTGAACAGTAAGAACCTATAATCTAACTGAGATACTGTTAGCCTATTTATACCTTTGCACCAATCAGAAGGAACATCCTAATGTCCGAAAAAAATATCCTTTCCATCGCGGAACGCTTTCAGGAACTGACTATCTATATACGGCTAGTCGTTCAGAGAACATCCGGGAATCATCCGGAGACGTACCGTATCTATACAGAGTACACTTATGACGTACTGAGAAAGAATGGAGCGTCGGAACATTCTTTGAAAGAGCTAGAAGCCTATCTGAAAAAAGTCGGCGCTGATGTATTGCCTTTGAATAATCTGAAGTTCTCTAAACTGGCTTGGAAAATAATGACAGACCTGACCCTTGACTACTACAAGCGGAACGGGGAAAAGAAATAGGTCGAAACGGGCTTGGAGAACCCGTCAGAAGGATTGGCATTCCTTCTCTGATGAGACTGCCGAAACATCAATTGGAGAACACCAATGAATAAGTTAGCCCCAGGAGCACACCGCGCATTCTTGCAAGAGCTTAGAACGCGCACTCGGAAGAAGAATGGATGTAAGTCAGCAAGCCTTCTCCGTTCTTATACCTTTGGAACTGTTCTCATTCAATTAACAGAACAGGAAGAAGCCAAGGAACTTCCGACATTAAGTGTCACGTACGGAGATATAGAGCCCGGTTCCTTGAAGACTTTCCGTTCATCTAACCCGGAAGATGGGGAGTTCTGTTCCTTCAAGAAAACGCGGAACAGTCATCAAGTTATAGAAACGATCACGAGATAATATTACTCTGCCTATATTAGCTCTAACTGAGATACTCTCTTGTAAACTAATTCAGGAAGAACAACTTCCCATGCACCTCTTTCTATCCTATCTATATAATCACCGTTCCTTTTTGATTTTTGATCCGTTCTGAACCGCGCCGTTATTGCTCCGATTTCACCTTTACAGAGTTCGAAACCTTCGGGTGGATTAAATCTCTTTGCCATTCGTCCTATTAACCGGCCTTGCACATCCATGATTTCCCATTTTTTATTCTCGTTATTGAACTCTAATTCAATTTTATCTCCAACCGAAGCCTTCTTAATCGCTTCGAGCGATGGGTTCCAGTCTCTGAGTCGCCCCGCATAAGATAAATCTACAAGTTCTAAATCGGGTGAATAATACCGTTTTTCTTCTGTACGGAAATCTCCCACTCGCGGTGACATTTCTCTGCAGACGACATTTTTCTGTTCGTCCGCTAGAAAAGGATGATGATTTGTCTTGGTTATCATCGCTAAGCTCTTACGCGCTCTAGTCATCGCGACATAGTAAAGGCGACGCGGTGCATCGGAATCTTCGATTTCGGAGTGCCCTGCCCAATCTCCATCCAAAATTACGACATGATCAAACTCCAAGCCCTTTGCTCGGTGCGCGACAAGAAGCAATAATCCACGTTGCACCGATTTAGCTTCTCGTGACCACTCTGCTATCCATTCGATTGCTTCGGGGACAGGTACAGATTTCTCACCGATTTCGTCGCTAAATTCCTCAATGCCTTGCTCAATTAGTTGTGTCCATTTGTTGTACGGCAAGGTTCGAATAAGCCTGTTCAAATCCGACGCGCCGATCTCATTTGAGGAACATTGCTTAATCCCGTCAATGAGAATTTGAGTTTCGCGTAATCTAAAAAAATTTATCGATTTATCGTTAGCCATTGAAACTGGAATCTTTCTCTCCTCTGCATAAGCTCTAACGACGTCCAAATCATTCCAGTTCCGTGCGATGATCGCAGACTTACCCCAATCCCAGTCTTTTTCAAATTTGGATAGTCTTTCGAGTTCGTCGACGGCAACTACCGATCGGGCAACCGTTCCATCTACACACTTTAAGACTTGAACTCTTCCGTGGCTTACGGGATCTTTTCTTTCCAAAGAGCCACCGGCCGGATCGTTTTCTCGCTGTCGATTTATAACAATATCATGTCCGGTTTTCATTCTGTCCCTTGACCCTGCAATAACAGCATTGGCAGCGCTAATAATATGGCTCGTGGAACGGTAATTTTCGATCAGGTATTTGGGCCTAGCCTTGTAGTCTTGTTCAAACTGTCGGATATATCTAACAGATGCCCGTTTGAAAGAGTATATGTTCTGATCATCATCGCCAACTGCAAACAAACTAACTTTTAGATCTTTATCTTTGAGAGACCGGCCTGCTATAGCGGCGATCAAGGAATACTCATCTGGGCCAATATCTTGGTACTCGTCAACGAGCATCCACCTGTACCCTCGAATCAGACTATCGCGTTGTGCCTCTGCCTCTTCTTTATCTAATCCGCTACCTGTTATAAGATCAACAGCATCTTTAAGGACTTGCTTGAAGTCTCGCTCTTCGCTTACTACATTTGTGAAGCTAATGCCAAGTACCCTCATTGCGAACGCATGACAGGTAAGAACGGATACTCCAAACGCGTCGTCACCTATTAGATTCCTCAGCCTCGCTTTAATTTCATGAGCCGCATGCCGATTATAAACAAGAACCAAAATGCTATCAGGATCTTCGCGCAAAACCCGCACTAGATATGCTATTCGGTGAACTAACACTCGAGTCTTCCCTGATCCCGGGCCCGCTAAAACTAATACATTCGTTTGGACTCGGTGATCGGCAACAATTTTTTGCTGAGTTCGATTGTTTAACTCTGAAACAATCTTGTTGCGAGAAAAAGCGGTCGTCTGGAGCACAATCTCTCGTTCCTTTCCCGGTAACCATGTATCCAAAAATCGATCGCGATCTAATACGAAGTAATCATCCGCAAGTCTCTGGGCGCTCTCTATATCATCCAACCCCGTCTCAGCATACGTCCCCATTATATGAATCTGTATTGTCTGTTCCTTATAGTGTTCGCTCAGTGGTTTGAAGTTATCCTCGGTAAATTTCTTCGTTCCAGGTCTCAGTTTTATCGTTATAGCCGGACGAAAAATGGTCAACCCCTTACCTAACATGACTATTTCTTGCTCATGCATCCATAAAAGAGACCTCTCCATTAGTTTTGACATGTTCTGTACGTCTTTCTTAAACAAAACATCTCCGTTTAACGCCGCCAACAACTCTCCTAGAGTCGTTTCTACTTGAATATCCTTCCGATTCTCTCCTTGAGGAACTTTGCCAATCAAATACTTCAAAAGTATCGTTGCACCCTGTCGACGTAAACTAGCAATTCTCTCTAACCCATCCCAGGATCGCTGTAACGCAATCATGATTGTGTTTCTACTGACCTTCCTTTTCCAAATACTCCCTTTTCCTCCATCTTGATCTCGACCATCTGACGCGATACTTTGGATCAACTTCTCCAAAATATCCGGGCGAACCTTTTTGTGTCCTTTATCTCTCAGTTCCTGAGTAAACTCTGACAGTTTAAGCGGAAGGCTTCCAGAACTTTCCGCATCTGGGGCAAGTTCCCTCATTTGAGTAATCAAATCAACCTCGATTTCCGCAGTCTCTTTTAAACGTTCCTCTGAGCCATCCGGAACTCCTTTATGCACAAATATCGTAACCGCTAAATCATTTTTGACTAATCCAAGATTCTCTAAGTCCGATAAGGCTTTGTTCAATCTGCTCCCTGACAGCCCACAAACTCTCGTCAGGTCATCTGTCGAAATACCTTGGTCGGCGGGGGAATTCATTAGGTGAGATACAATCGAAAGGAGTTCCTTGCGCCTCGTTTCGGTGATACTGCTCTTGGCTTGGCTAATCTTACCTTTTGCCTCTTCTAGGTTAGTGATCATTAAAGACGAGGGAAAAATGTTGACCTTGTTTTCATCCCTAGTAAGTAACTCGGCTTCTTCTAACCAGTAAACGGCTGTTTTCACTCTAGTGTCATCGGTGTTGCTTTCTCGATTAAACTCTCGTTCGTGTTCTTCTCTTACGATTTCCCCGGACGTTGCGATAATCTTACCGTCATCGGTCGCTTTCCTTTCTAACCTTCGGATGGCTTTGAGAATTGCACCTATTTCTTGATGCTTTAACCTTGACTGAGCAACCAACGAAAACTGATTTTCAATATCATTACTGAAGAAGAACAAAACACATTGCGCAAGTTCTCCGTCTCGTCCGGCTCGGCCAGCCTCTTGTAGATAGTTCTCTAAAGAACTAGGGATATCGGCATGAACGACTAACCGTATATCAGGTTTGTCGATACCCATTCCAAAGGCATTCGTTGCGACTATGACCCTCAATTCTCCGTCGCGAAACTTTTCTTGAACATCTCGTTTCGCATCTGGGGTTAATCGAGCATGGAAGTGTGCCGCTGGATATCCCTCATTACTCAGAAAACTTGCGATTTGTTCTGTGCGTTTTCTAGATGAACAGTAAACTATTGCCCCGGAGCGGCCTTCCTTCGGTAGTACTTCGTTTATGGCGTCTCGAATATCCGTTGGCTTCGTTTTCGGCTGCGTAGTCCGTACTTCAAATCTCAGGTTCGTACGCACTGCACCGCCATCAATTAAAACCAAGTCCGTATTCAGGCGCTCGTAGAAATGTTCTCGTATATCCCTAATAACCTCTGGCTTCGCTGTCGCTGTTAAGCATATGATTTGCGCAGTTCGAACGTCACCAAAAAATTCTTTTATGAATCGACCAACGAATCTGTAGTCTGGTCTAAAATCGTGGCCCCACTTAGAAACGCAGTGAGCCTCATCCAATACCCATAAATCTACTTCACGTTGTGAAAGCGCTGAGCGAACTGAGTTGCTACGAAGTTGCTCCGGTGAGATCAGAAGCATTGAGGCATCGCCGAGGCCGACTTTATCTAATGCATCCGTTCGCTCGGGCATTGACATGGTACCGTTCACGGTAACCGCCGACGCTATTCCTTGCCTGCGCATGCCTTCCACTTGGTCAGACATAAGGGCAACTAACGGAGAAATGACTACCGTCAACGAACCTGTTTTGTCGTAATTTGAAAGTGCAGGAATTTGATAGCAAATAGACTTTCCGGTTCCCGTTGGGAGAATGCCTAGCAAACTGTTGCCTTGCATGGCTTCATCCACTATCCTTTCTTGCAGAGAGTTTCCGTTTTCATCTCTAGGAAGAGGCCTGAAGGCATCAAATCCGAACCATCGTTTAAGAGCAAAATTCGAGTCGTTGTGTTCTCGGCACCATTTGCAAGCGATGTTATCGCACTTGGCTGCTCGCAGACTTCTTACAATCTGCATTGCCTCTGGAAATTGCTTGACAACCCATGGTGGCATTACAGAATTACCCCCGGAAACTGATATCCAACTGAGCGTGTATGCTAACGGCCAACCTTGTTCTGGACTTGCCAACTTCGAAATTCTCTCGTCTGCTACCTCTACGCAAGCTTGTCCGTTCAAAATGTTTCGAACAGATTCTTGCGCCTGTTTAAGATTAGGAACCGTAGCATCACGGAGATGGCAGAATACGGCATCAAAACCTTCTGCATTCTCCATTCTAGTTGTTAAGTAGTGATACGCTAACAGTGTATTTTGATCTATTTTTTCAAGTTCCCCTAGTTGATTACCCAATACCTCAAAAACGAGCAAAGCATCCTGTTCCGGGTCTTGCTTGTGTCCTGCCATGAAACTACCGTCTTGGTAGTGCTTGACTAAATGATGATAGGGATTTCGCGGGAAGGCTAAGGGATTCAGCCAAAGCGTGTCTATCGTTTGCTTGGAATACTTCGCCATATGAGGGCGATTGGCTATCAAGTGTTGCAAATCAAATTTCAGGATGTTGTGGCCGATTAGAAAGTTTGACGGCTGTAGAATAGATTCAAGCTGTTTCAAGAAGTAGTTGGGTTTCTTATTCCGGACTACAATTCTCTTATCAGGCTTTCTACTGACTGCAGCCATCGCAAATATTTTGGCCGTCTTAGGGTTTACCTCCAAGTCCACGGCTACGCAATTATCTATGAAATCTGCGTGTTGACCGGACATAATTAATCCCAAAGAATTGTAAAACCGTTAATGCAAAACTGATTTCCATATAATACCCTTTGAAATTCTCTCAATATAGTTAGTTCTCACAAATCTATAGGATCTGTTCTGTTTAGTAATTTTCTTAGCAAACGAAATCATAGGTTATATTCTAAACCCAAACGCTCTTCATGACAGCAAGAACGAGTACAATTGTTTTAACAATAGCACTTTGCTGTAAGCCAGTGCAATAACTGAGCTATCTCTTTTCATACACCTCAAAATTTACCCCGAGTAGGCATACATGAGAATCAAGGCCATTAGAGATCGAATAGATTCCGGTCCAGTCGCTCCGATGATGCTAGTAATAGTATTTCTTGGCTTTATGTTGAACCTAGTTGACGGGGTTGACGTTGTCGCTATGTCGGTCGCCGCTCCATCCTTAATAAACGATTGGGGCGTTTCTCGAACTGAACTGGGACCAATCTTCAGTTTCGCATTGATAGGTATGGCCATTGGGGCGGCCCTTATAGCTCCTCTCGCTGATCGGTTCGGCCGAAGGATACTAGTGTTGATCTCCACAATTGTCATCGGGGTCTCGATGGTGACTGTCATACTGATTCCAGAAGGAAATTGGGCATTACTATCACTTATCGTGCTTAGATTCATTTCTGGTTTAGGAATAGGAGTGATCTTTGCGAGCGGGGCCGCCATCGCATCTGAGTTTGTACCTGAGAAGTATAGAAACTTGGCCGTTACGATCGCGATAATGGGATATCCCTTCGGGGCAATGATCGTTGGCCCTGTTGCTAACTTGGTCGTTCCTAGTCAAGGTTGGGAAATGTTGTTTGTTTACGGAGGACTAGCTACATTAGCGATGGGGATTGTTGTATTTTTTGTACTCCCTGAATCTCCTGAGTTTCTTGCGGAAAAAAAGGACTCCGGACGGGCGTTGACGCAGCTAAATAAGGTGTTGTTACTGCTAAGACGATCTCCTTTTGTCGAAATGCCTAAACCTGAGTCTACAGTCAGAATTAAGCCTGCTAATCTATCAAGCTTGCTCATTCATGAGTATCGAATGAGTACACTGGCTCTTTGGACAATTTACTTTATGGGCCTATTTACAATTTACTTCCTATTATCGTGGATCCCAACTTTGTTCGTCGACAGTGGATTCTCTCGCGCTCAAGGGATTAATGCCCTTATATTACTCAATTTGGGAGCCATAATAGGAATACTTGTCATCGGTTTTCTCACAACAAACATAAAGTTATCAAAGCCTATAGCGTTCTATTTCCTTGCTGCGGCAGTCTTGTTGGTTGCTCTCTACCTGTGGAGACCGACGGGATTGGGGGCGCTTAATGTGTTTATATTCCTGATTGGTCTCTCCTTACAAGGCGCGTTCACGGCGACCTATGCTCTTGCCGCAAGAGTCTATCCAGCAAAGATTAGAACAACTGGGATTGGTTGGGCTGCAGGACTTGGACGAGTCGGAGCAATTGTTTCGCCTGTCGTTGTTGGTCTACTCGCAACATTAGGTTGGAATATGTTCTCTCTTTTTTTACTATCAGCTATTCCGCTGGTCATTGCAGGATTTCTCGTTCTGAGTTTCAAACATTAGAGAGACTTGTTCTGAACAAGACCAAACTCCTAATCCCAGTTCCGATTATTGTTCTGCTTGCAAATTCTGGGTCGGGGCTATTCTCTGTTCTAAATTTTTTCGAGCAAGATCGTCCACGGTGAACCTGTCTAGGTCTCCCGCTAGTAAAACCTCTCCGTCAAAATACCTCCTTGCGTCCTCTACGACTGTTTCCTCATCTACCCCGTAGTATAGGCCGTGATACAGAACGAGTTTTTTAGGTTGTGCTAATTGGGCTATCCGACCGACATCGCTCGCTAAAGTATGTGCTGACGTATGGTAGCGTTGCCAGAAAGGCGATAAACGAGCAAAACCAACATCGCTTATCACTTCGTGAAATAACAAATCTACTCCTTTCGCTTTCTGAGGTATAATTTCACTTTTAGCGGTATCTCCTGAAATCACTATCGACATGTCCTCTGTGACAATCTTATAACCAAATGCGGGTTTTATAGTTCCGTGCGGCACCGTGAATGCTTCCACTGTTAAACCATTCTCTTCAAAAATTATGCCATCAGAAATTTCCGTGACTTGCGCTAAGAACCCACGTCGATTATCGACAGGTTGAACTCCGTTCAGTCGAAAATCAATATCTGCTGCCACCATCTTTTCCATTCCCTCGAAGAAATTTCTCATTCCCTTCGGGCCGTATGCGAGAAGCTGCGGATTTCGTCTCCACCAATACGTCATCGTCAGTTCGGTCAAATCCATTACATGATCGCTATGCATATGCGTAATGAAAACAGCCCGAATAAGGTGCGGATAGAGTGCTAGGATATCGTATTTGTAGCGTGCCTCGATAGCCCGTCGAACAGAGCCCGCACCGACATCAAATAAATAGGCTTGTCCTTTGTGGATCACCGCTATTGAGGAACCAGAGCGATAAACATCTGGAACCGGAGTCCCTGTGCCTAGTACGACTACTTGGGTAGGCGTGTCTAACTCAGCCTGGGAGGGGCCATCAGGGCGAAGTTCTGTTATTGCGCTCTGCGGTGCGAACGGGTACGGGTCAACCGTTGTGCTGTCAGGCAACATCGAACATGCCGATAGGAATACCATCGCTATCAAAGCACCAAGTTTTCGCAGAATACGCATTCTCATTACCTTTAGATTATCTTTATGATTAGACGTAAGTGCATCAACACCCGACTCATCTTAACGACAAAATCTTTAGCTTTACTATTTGCCAATACAAAATTGCGAAAAAACTTCTCCTAAAACATCTTCCACCGATACAGCGCCAACTAACTTTCTAAGTGATCTTTCCGCTCTTCGCAAAGATTCGCCTGTAAACTCGCTTCCCTCATGGTTGTCCAAGGACGCTAACGCTTCTTTCAGAGATTCTAATCCCTCAGAAAGTACTTCCCTATGCCTATAACGCGTTATTAGTGGGGGTTCACTTACATTAACGCGTTCCATCATAATTTTTCTCAAACAATTTTCTAGACTGTCTACTCCATCGCCAGTTTTGGCGGACAGCGGAATACTATCATATGGAATAACGACAGGGCTTTGTTCGACCTGTAAATCGCTCTTATTTACAACGACGATATCGCTCTGACGAACTTCTTGCTCCGGGACTCGTGGAGTACTCGCATCAATTACGTAAATCCTAACATCCGCCTCCTCTGCAGTCAAAAGCGCTCGTCGAACACCCTCGACCTCTATCGAATCTTCTGAAGAACGAAGGCCAGCGGTGTCAAATAAACGTACGACAACGCCGGCTAGAGAAAGACGAACCTCAACAACGTCTCTTGTGGTCCCAGGCCTATCACTAACGATGGCCGCCTCTCGCTTTGCCAATCGATTTAGCAGTGTCGACTTTCCGGCATTGGGAGGACCCAAAATTACGACTCGAAATCCATCTCGTATTCGTTCGCCCGTCTGATTATCTGCTAGCGCGTCTGCCAATTCGTCGGTCAATCTTTGCAAAATCTCTTTAACCGGTTCGTGTGTCTGGCTCGGAGCATCATCTTCATCTGGAAAGTCGATCGATACCTCGTTCAAAGCTAATGCTCTCAGAAGTTCAGCCCGCCAAACCTCATAAACATCCGTCAAGGTTCCCTCTAACTGTCTTAAAGCTTGGTTTTTCTGACTACGACTTTCGGCTTCTACGATATCTGCTATGGCCTCTGCGCGGGTAAGATCTAACTTGCCTGCCTCAAATGCCCGCCGCGTGAATTCTCCCGGCTCCGCTAATCTAACGTTCTCTTCGGCAAGAAGGGATTCTAGTAAATGGTCGACGACCGCTGGCCCCCCATGGACTGAAATCTCCAGCATGTCCTCGCCTGTGTAGGAGTTTGGCGTAGGAAAAAACGTTACCAAAGCCTCATCAATCACGTCGCCGCGCTGATCTTTCAGCCTACAGAGAGTTGATTTTCTTGTTTCCAATTCCTGCGGGCAAAGGTACGCGATTAATCTCTTAACGTCTGCGCCGGAAATTCTTACTAGAGCTATGGCTGAAGGTAGGGAACCCGTCGCTAAAGCGCATACTGTTTGCTGTAAGGTCATATTTAATCACTCTATGACCTACTTTCAGAGTCGAGCTAATTCTTCATAACGGCGAAGAATTCTTCGTTAGTTTTTGTCTGCTTCAACTTATCTAACAAGAATTCAACAGCATCCGCTGTTCCCATTGGGTTCAAGATACGCCTCAGTACATAAATTTTCTTGAGCAACTCTGCATCCGTTATCAGTTCTTCCTTCCGAGTACCGGATTTCATAATATCAATAGCAGGGAAAGTTCGCTTATCTGAAATCTTACGATCTAGAACTATCTCTGAATTTCCCGTTCCCTTAAACTCCTCAAAAATCACCTCATCCATTCGACTGCCTGTATCAATCAAGGCTGTTGCCACAATGGTTAAGGAACCACCATTCTCAATATTTCGGGCAGCGCCGAAAAAGCGTTTCGGCCTTTGAAGGGCATTAGAATCAACGCCTCCTGTAAGAACTTTCCCAGAGGAAGGGACAGTCGTATTGTAGGCGCGACCCAATCGCGTTATAGAGTCCAAAAGGATCACCACATCTCGACCGTGCTCGGCTAAACGCTTAGACTTTTCGATTACCATTTCTGCCACTTGAACGTGACGAACAGCCGGTTCGTCAAACGTCGATGAGATGACTTCGCCTTTCACTGACCTTTTCATGTCGGTCACCTCCTCTGGACGTTCATCAATTAGAAGAACGATCAAGAAACATTCTGGGTGATTTTCTTCAATCGCCGCCGCTATATTTTGCAAGATAACTGTTTTTCCTGTCCTTGGCGGCGCGACTATCAAAGCACGTTGACCTTTTCCAATCGGTGCTACGATATCGATTACCCGTCCCGATTGATCTTTCTTGGTGGGGTCTTTGCTTTCCATTACCAGACGTTCTTGGGGAAAAAGCGGTATTAAATTATCAAAATGAATTTTGTGTTTAGCGTCATCGGCGACTTCAAAGTTGATCTTGTCTACGCCTTGCAAAGCAAAATAGCGCTCTCCGTCGCTTGGTTCTTTTAAGGGGCCTTCAACAGTATCCCCTGTACGTAAACCTATTTTTTTGATCAATTGTGGACTTACATAGAAATCGTCGGCTCCTGGTAGGTAGTTTGACTCTGGAGCGCGAAGGAAGCCAAATCCATCCGACAGTACCTCCAATACACCTTCGCCCGTGATCTGAACGCCACGACCCGCATATTCCTTCATGATCGCAAACAATTGCTCCTGAGTACGCAAAGACGATGCGTTCTCGATCAACATACCTTCAGCGAGTTCTAAAAGTTGGGTTGGAGTCTTAGATTTAAGTTCATGAAATGTCACACGTGTGACACCTTCAAACAGTGAGTCTGTCATTTTGAGGAGTCCAAAATAGAAACGACGACCTAGCGCGTGTTCCCCCGGGGCGCTGGCGTTCGAAAAGCAGGAAGCTTTTTGTGGATAGGTTTAGTATTAAACCTGTTTTGTTACTAAGTCAACTAAATTCTAAGCGACTATATAGTCGCCTAGACGATCTCTATACGGTTTCGAGCTCTCTAGAGAATACCCCGTAGTTTCCTGCGAGTCTCACACAATTATTCTTCCCTAACGAATTACCACGATATTTTATCGCCACCTGTGCCTGAGAAACAGGATTCGAATTTTATAGAGATAGGATCGAACAGATATTTTTGCAAGTGTCTAGAAAATTATATGATCTCCAAATTCAACCAATCAGAATGGCTTTAAAACGGCCAAAAACACGACTACAACCATAAATATGAACGGAACTTCATTAAACAACTTCATTCTGGCAGTACTCAATTTGGGCTTACCTAGGTCTACAGATCGACCGACACCGATCATCCAGCCATGAATTCCCGAAAGAGCCAATACTAAGATTAACTTCGAGATCATCCACCATTCCGTTAAAAGTAGCGGATTCAGCACTACCATGATTAGACCGAATAACCAGACTGCAATCAGTGACGGCGTTAGTATTACACGTCGTAATCTGTGAGACGCTGATCGCATGGTCTCAAATAGACTTTCTCCTTCGATACTAGCCATCTGGTGCAACTTGTATCGAAAATAGATTAGTAACCCGGCCATCCAAGCCACAACAAAAACAATATGAAGGGATTTGACTACTAAATAGGCCATATATCTTTCATCTTATTCTGAGCGCCTAAATGCCCGAACTTGGCGCACTGTTTCTTGGACGTGCTCTATAGGAGTCTGCGGAATTACGCCATGTCCTAAGTTAAAAACGTGTCCGCGATGTTTGTACTTTTGTAGAAGCATCTCGGTGGTTGCGACCATCTTATCTCCTCCGGTCAACAACGCTAGCGGATCAAGATGCCCTTGAAGGGAAGTTTGGTTGCTTATACTCCTATTTACGAAATCTGGGCAAGTCATAGTATCTAGGCCTAAACAGTCTGGATTCACCCCTTCGACAAACTGTTGAATCATGGTGCCAGCTCCTCGAGGAAAACAAATGATGGGTTGCGATATGCCCTTACAGTGGAGCTTACTAATGAGTTTTTGTGTCGGCTCAATTACCAAATTTTGAAAGAGCTGTGGAGAGAGTTCTGATGCCCAACTTTCGAACAACATTAACACATCTGCCCCTGCTTCCGCTTGAGCAGCGAGATATTCGACAGTAACCTCTATGATTATCTCTAAGAGTTGTGATAGTTCAAATGGTTTTTTGTACGCCCACAAACGCGCTAAAGACTTATCGGTCTTTCCTTGCCCTTCTATCGCATATATAGCGACTGTCCACGGCGCGCCGGCAAATCCGATGAGAGTTGTCTCTGAGTCTAGCTTATCTTTGACACGTCCGACAGTTTCGATCACTGGAGATAAACGACTAGCTGTAGAAGAAAGGTTTGCTGGCCGAAAGGATTTCATTTCTTCAATTCTGCCGATTATTGGCCCTACACCTTCTTCAAATCGAACAGATAGACCTAGTGCATCTAACACTAGAAGTATATCAGCAAACAAGATTGCCCCATCCATACCGTAACGCCGAATAGGTTGCAGTGTCGCTTCGGTCGCTAGGCTCGGTGAATAACAAAATTCCAGAAAATTTGCTGCTTGCGCTCGAAGTTCGCGGTATTCTGGCAGATGTCTTCCGGCTTGGCGCATCATCCAAATCGGGACTCGATCGGTACTTCTTCCGTGAAGTGTATCCAATAGCAATTTGCGAGTTTCTGTCACTCCGAAATCCTTAGAACTAATGCTGCGATTAAAAATCGTCCCGGCGTTTTTTCAACTGTCTCGAGAGCCAGCAAGTCTCTTCTTTCCATTCTTTACAACGTTCGTACAGAATACACGCATTGAATGTCGCTGGTAGATCACGATAGTATTCTTCTATTTTTCGAGATATTGAGACGATCGTTCGTTCGCCAAGGTCTTCGACATCTCTCTGACAGTAGACGGTCTCCAGCTCACATTTTCTCCAGCGCTCATCGCAATTTTGTCGTTGCGCCTTCGCCGAGGGCATACCGTATATGATTACTAGTAGGAGCAGGTAGATTTGTATGAGACTTTTCATGGGCCGATCTGGTATTAGTCGAGGTAAGAAATTGTTAGCGGAAAAATCATGATTTAGGGAATTTAATCAGAGAATCTAATTACAAATTATTATGATTAGATTGCAAGGATTGTGGGAATTCTATGAACATTATCCTATATTCAAACTTTTCCCACAGCCAATTCACAGCACCCAAATTTGCGAGAACGATTGACGTGCTACATAGGATTTAAGGGCATAGAAACTTTAATGATACATTACACAATTGTTCAAAAACTTGCCAACAAGAGGGTGGAAAACAAAGTTCTGTGACATATTTGTGGAATAATGAGAATGGAAACTAGACTTCACAAACAATACACAATAACTGTGCGATTTTCTGTGATATTTGAATTTATCACCCCGTAGACACTTCATGCCAGAAACAAACATCCGAGTTTTCTTTAATGTTCACCTCGTGTCAGACAGCACGGGCGAGACACTTAACGCAATGTTAAGAGCGGCGACGGCCCAATTTGAGAAAGCGCAGGCTATTGAATACAACTATTACCTCGTTAGGTCAGATCGCCAGTTAGAGAGAGTCTATAGAGAGATTGAGGCACACCCAGGTGTCGTCTGGTTTACTATAGCGGACTCGGAAATAAGGATAAAATTAGAGAAATTCTGCCGGAAAATAGGCGTTCCAATGCTTCCAATACTGGACGCTTCGGTCATGATGCTGAGCCAACATTTAGGGCAGTCGGCATCTGACAAGGTAGCCGGACAACATGCTTTGAATTCCGAATACTTCGACCGAATAGAAGCGATAAACTACGCGTTAACACATGATGACGGACAGAACATAGAGGGTTTAGCAAGCGCTGATGTCATATTGCTGGGAGTGAGCCGAACATCGAAAACACCGACCTGCATATATCTGGCAAATAGGGGATTGAAGGTGGGAAATGTGCCACTTGTTCCGGGTGTCTATCCTCCCCCTAACCTTGATGAGTTGGCGAAGACGACTTTGGTCGTCGGTTTAAGGATTAGTGCCGAAAGGTTAATCCAGATCAGAAAGCAACGACTAATAACAATACAAGAGTCGACTGAGACCAACTACACTGATGAAGAGACTGTCAGAAACGAAGTGTTTGAAGCGAATAGACTGTTTCAACGTTTAAAAGTTCCGATCATAGATGTATCACGTCGATCAGTTGAAGAAACTGCGGCTTCCATTCTAAACACTTTAAGCAAACAAGCAAGATGAACATCGATTCAATAATATTGGCTTCGAAAAGTTCCAGTCGCCGAGCCTTGCTGAGTGCCGCTGGAGTTCAGGCTAAAAGCATTGCTTCAAATGTTGATGAAGAAAACGTTAAGACTTCGATGCGTGGAGAAGGTACTTCAGTACGAGACCAGGCTATGGCACTTGCGGTACTCAAAGCGACTAAAGTTTCTCAGATGAATCCTGGATTAGTTATTGGCGGCGACCAGATGCTGAACCTAGATGGCGTAGCGTTTGATAAACCGGTAGATATTCTGGAGGCGCAAGACCATCTTGAGGCCTTATCAGGTCGCGTTCATTATCTTGAAACAGCGATCGTAGTTTGCGAGAATGGGAACCCTGTGTGGAGGTTCCTAGCCCGTCCGAAACTGACCGTTAGAGTCCTATCAAAAAAATTTATAGAAGAGTACGTCGAATCTGAAGGCGATTCGATTTTACAAACAGTCGGATGTTATAGATTAGAAGGATTAGGGGTGCAGCTGTTTTCGAGCATAGAGGGAGATTATTTTTCTATTTTGGGTTTGCCACTGTTGCAATTGCTAGAGTATTTACGAGTGAGAGGAGTTCTAGAGACATGAAGCATACTTATGGAGTAATAGGTGACCCGATCTCTCATTCGCTGTCGCCGTTCATTCATACTAAGTGGATGCAAGATCATTCTATAAATGCCGAATATAGGGCGTTTAGGATTCCTGCTGATAATTTTGATGAGCGAGTTGGGAAACTGCATCAGATGGGAGTAAAGGGTTTGAACGTAACGTTGCCGCACAAGGTAGTGGCAACGAAAAATAGCGAATGTTCGGACTTAGTAAAGTTTCTAGGTGCAGCAAACACTCTGTCGCGAAAAGAAAAAGGGGGTTGGTATGCCGATAATACAGATGTAGAGGGTTTTCGCCTTGATTTGAGACAGTTTCTAGTAACCAAAAATTGGAAAGACCTTCCAGTAACTATATTGGGTGCAGGTGGTTCTGCTAAGGCAGTAGCTTTTGTTCTTGACGAAGCGGGGGCTAAAATTACGATGGCTAACCGAACTATAGAGAAAGCAGAAGCTTTGTTGGCGGGATTACAGGGCGGGAACCATAGATTTATGGGGTTTAGCGATGGAATCAGATCGGTAGATCCAAATGGTTTAGTGATAAATTCGACAAGCATTGGCTATGGGAATCAGAACTTGAAGTTACCAGCTTCTTGCGGAGGTTATTTCTACGACCTTTCGTACGGAAAAATTGCCACTCGAACTTTGGAAGAAGCAAAGGATCAAGGTTGGCAGGTTAGGGACGGGTTGGGCATGTTGGTTAGGCAAGCGGCTGCTAGTTTCAGAATCTGGTTTAACACTATGCCTGACACTAGTTCGGTGATAGATTTGTGTCGGTCTCAGTTAGGGTCGCAAGCATGATATATTTGGGGCTAACAGGTTCAATATGTATGGGGAAGTCGACTACGGCGAAACTGTTTTTAGAGGAAGGAGTTCCTGTCTATGATGCGGATGCTTCTGTTCACGCAATATATGCAAAAGGCGGTTCGGCTGTGGAACCCGTCGGAGCTATGTTTCCCGAAGTCATAGTTGACGGAAAAGTCGATAGAACAAAGCTGCGCGAAATCGTTATGAATGATCGAACCGCTCTAAAGAGATTAGAACAGACGGTTCATCCTCTTGTGGGACTGGAACAGATTAAGTTCCGGGAGCATGTCGAAAATTCGGATGCTGTTTGTGCGGTGTTAGATATACCTCTTTTGTATGAGAATAACGGAGAAAAGAATTGCGATTACGTTATAGTCGTCAGCGCTCCGGCCGAAGTTCAGAAGGCTAGATTCATGGAACGGGAGGGTGTAACAGAAGAGGATTTGAACGGATTCCTCGCCAAGCAGCTTCCTGATGCAATCAAACGCGAGAAAGCGGATTTTATTATCAACACATCATTTGGTCTAGAGTATGCCCGAGATAATGTCAGGGCAATTTTGGAACTAATGAGAAGAGTAAACAGGGAATAAACTGTAATGGATATGCTAGATAAAAACGGCACTGTTCGACGCGAGATTGTTCTCGACGTCGAGACGACAGGCTTGGAGTATGATGGACCTATGGCAGACCGCATTATAGAAATTGGGGCAGTCGAATTGATTGACTGGTATCCGAAACGGGAATTTCACAAGTTGGTAAATCCGAAAGGGAAAGAAATTGGCGAAACAATTACGAAGATTACTGGTCTGACGAATGAAAAGTTAGAAGATTGCCCAAAATTCGACGATCCTACGGTTGTAGAAGAATTAATTGATTTTATAGGAGATGCGAAGATCGTTGCCCATAACGCCTCTTTTGATCGAAGTTTTCTCAATGCAGAGTTAGAAAGAGCGAATAAGAGCATAATTCCTGACGAACGTTGGATTGATACGATGGAGCTCGCTCGAGAAAAATTCCCCGCTGGTAGAAATAGCCTTGATAAACTTTGCGAGCGGTTTAAAATTTCACGGGCAGATCGAAAGCAACACCATGGTGGTTTGATCGATAGCCGTATCTTGGTAAAAGTGTATCAAGGTTTAAATGACCGACTAGCGCAAGAACTAACTTTAGAAACTGCTCAGGAAGAAATCGTCGTTGTATCGTCTGGGCCGACCGATAGCAGGATCCAGCCAGTAAAGTCTCTCCGTAACGAGCAAGAACGAATTGCTCACCACAATTTTCTTCAAGAAACCTTTAAAGGCAAGAGTATCTGGAGTTCCTACCGAGAGGAATAACGTCAGTCTAACTTTGGATCAGTGGATTTAGATTGGATAGGAACTGGAATTGTTATGAAACCTAATGGCAACAATCGCGAAGTCGTGCTCAATATAGAAACTACGGGTTTCGAACACAAAGGAGAGAATCCTGACTGCATTATTGAAATTGGTGCCGTAGAGTTGATAGATCGGATTCCTGGTAAGGAATTTCATAGATTTGTGAACCCGAATGGCGTTTCAATTTCTAAGTATGTTACTGAGAAGACAGGCCTCTCCAATGAGAATTTAGAAGATGTCCCCCGTTTCAGTGATCCGTCTATTGTAGATCAGTTGCTTAATTTTATAGGCGATTCTCGTATTGTTACCCATAACGTATCTCTTGACCGAAGTTTTCTTAATGCGGAAGTGGAACGAGCAAAGAGAGAGATTATTCCAGAGGAACGTTGGATCGATACATTAGAACTTGCCCGTAATTTGTATCCAAGTAGTAAAAATAGCCTACCTAAACTTTGCGAACGATTCAAAATCTCGTTAGAATCCCGTAAAGAGAGAGAGGGAGGATTGATCGACTGCAAACTTTTGGTTAAGGTGTATCAAGAACTGAACGAGTATTTAGTGCCAGCGATAGTTGCAGTTGATAGCAAGGAGGAAAAAAACATCGGATATTTCGCTCCTGAACAAGCTTATTTGGCACCCGCCTTACCTTTACAGACATCAAATGAACGAATTCATCATCGGAAATTCCTGCTCGAAAATTTAGGAAGTAACTGTATCTGGACTAGGTACTTATAACATGGTAAACCTTATTGAAGCTAAATTTGCGAATGTCGCAATAGGAGCTAGGATTAAATATGCCCAAAAAAAGAAAACTTCGAGAGGTTGTCCTTGATCTTGAAACTACCGGTTTTGATTTCGGTGGCAGAGATAGAATTATGGAGATTGGTGTAGTTGAATTACTGAATCGCGAGCCTACTGGCAAAGAATTCCGTCGTATAGTAAATCCGGGAAATGTTCACATATCGAGAAGAATATCCGAAATTACGGGGATTACCAATCAAGATGTAAAAGAGAAGAAAAGGTTTGCGCATCCTTCCGTAATGGCTAAACTGATAGAATTTATCGGGGAGGCGAAAATTGTTGCCCATAACGCCTCATTTGATCGAAATTTTCTTAACGCGGCGCTTCGTAGAGCGGGGGAAAGGGAAATTCAGAAAGAACGTTGGATTGATACGGTATCGTTGGCTAGGAAGAAGCTGAAATTGAAGAAAAATACGTTAGATGCCCTGTGTGACCATTTTGAAATATCGAGGAAGTCTAGGGAGAAACATCATGGTGCTCTAATAGATGCTCGCTTAACTGCCGAAGTCTATAAAAGTCTCGCCGAACCAATACCAGCAAGCAAGGAAAGCAAAGTCAAGAAACCAAATGTCATAATTAATCGAAAGCTAGATTTTGCTTCTAAGAGTACGGAGTATAAGGGTGAATATTCTTCGAGTTGGAATCTTGATTCGGACACTTGGCTGAGAGATATCGAGAAACATATGCAAGACGCGACAGGCCTCGAAACTAAACTAAACAAGATACTTCCAAATGCTCATTCGGCTAGTAGTCACTATTTTCCACTCGCTGTGCTTTCTAGTGTAATTTTTAAATTGGCGGATCAACAGGTTTCTATGGGGATGGACGAGGAGAAGATAGATCTACAGCTGGAAAAGGATACTGAAACCATTCATCGCTTGATCGATTTGGCGGGAACGGATATCAAATCATACTATAACAAAATGCACAAATTTCACAATGAGCATAACTCTCGGGAGTTTGCCCGTGAAATACGTTTCCCACGAACACGAAGGTTTGAACCAAGTTTCGAACAAAAGAGTCTCGAAATACTGGCAAATAAATACAAACAAAAGGAAAGGAAGGATTACTATATTGACGAAATTGACGATGAAAAAATAGAGAAGAAGCATATTCCAATTCCTAACTATTACGATTTCGCAGATTATGCTTGCAGGAGCACTAGATATGTACGTCCAACGTTGGAGATCCCAAGAGTTGACGAGGTTCACCAAGAGTTAGTTAATCATCTGTACTTAGCAACTGGTTATGGTTGTGGTCTCGATTGGTTGCTCCCGGAGCCACATTCTGCCAGCAGTCCCTTCTTCCCGATCGCCGTGCTTTCCACAGCTGTCCTAAAGATGGCAAGAGTACGAATAATTATGGGCATAGATTTAGAAGAGGTTATCGTAGAGAGATTAAGCCAAGATCGAGACGAAATTAGCGAACTTATAGATTTAGCCGGAACTGATATTCTGTCATACTTCGAAAAGATGCATGATTTCCACGTAGAATATAACGCTAGAGGTTATCCCGATTTGCACGAAGAGATGCATTGATAAGGAGAATAAACTAAATCCTTTGCGAGTTTAAGCGGTAGCAATGCCTGAAACAGTTTTGGTAAACATCCAAAAACGTGGAAATTATAACAGCTTTGTACGCGGCTTACCGGTTAAAGCAACCTGGGTTAAGGTGTCCAGAGAATCAAAATGGATTGCCGAGCAATTCTCTGCTTCCCACCAAACATACGGATTTCTGCAAAGATGATTTTAAGTCTTTCCGAAAAAGGCTCACAAACTTAGGTGCATCAGGAGATGTTGGGAGGGTAACCTGAGAAGGCCAAATACTCGTTATCTAGAACAAACAACTAGATTTTGGAGCCAAAATTGGAAAAAATAGCATGGTAACTTGGTGATTCGAATAGATTCTAGTCTTTGAATTCGGTTGTTCGGGTAATTTCGATTGAGTATTTTTTGGTACTCCATAATGGTAGCAAGGAACAGCTAAGCGGTAGATGAATTGGCCTTTCTTTCGTCATCTTCTTTGGCGAATCTACGAAAACTAGACCTCCAGACAAGAATCCGTTCATCAACCAATCGTTTAGAAGCGAGGACAAGCCTCTTGGTTTCCATATTCTAATGGACAACTTCAATCTCGGGAGTATTCAACTTGGCCAAATTGGTCTAGACGGGGCCAACATACCCGCTGTCAGCAAAAAATTATTTCAGCATAGGATGTTCAGTTCGCAAACGGACTAGAAGATCAACGGCCCCTCGTGACCCTGTATACTCGCCTCGTGTAGCATAGATCGATTTGTATCTAAAAAAATTGTATTGAATTATATGAGCTAAGATTGTAAAGAAAGGTAACGGCAAACACTGCACGGCAAAACGAAATGGTTAATCTCCTAATAGTAACGCCTGACCATTAAATAAGTATAGCCCACGGCGAAAACAGGGTCGACAAAATGCGACAGAACTTCAATACTCCTATCGATTCAACGAAAAGTGTCCGTCGTTCAGCTGATATGGACGGCATAAAGTCAGAGGTTGAAGAAGCATTAACTTTAGCGACAGGATTTGAGGTTAATTTTGGCAAAAATCTACCAAAGAATATATCCGCTGCCAGTCAATATTTTCCGATCGCGATATTGACGATGCAACTCATTCGGGTCGCTTACGCTAAAATTCGTTCCGGGCGAGAAAATGAGGCGAAAATCCTCTCTCTTATGGAACGAGACAAAGTAGAGATCTTGACTCTGATTGAGATGGCTGAAGAAGACACCGACGCGATGTATGAAAAACTACATGCCTTTCATCGTTCGATCAACCAACGTCGTTAAAGTAATAGCAAAATTCTTTGGCAAAAATCAAAATCTCAGTTGCCAGAGGCACACAATTCTCTTTGCGAAGCAGAAGACTATCGTTTCAATGGAACAGACGCGCTTTCTCGAAGATGTTACGATAGTTAGTGACCGTTTTCGCAATTGTTCTTTCGGAATTACGCAAATCTATATTTGAAGAGATGATTTAGGAGTTGAAGCCGCGGCGGCGGTCTGTTTGGCCTTTCCCTCTCGATATAGAGTAACAAAGTCTACCGGATCAAGAAGAAGAGGCGGAAATCCGCCATCACGTGTGATCGTTGCGACTATCTGGCGAGCAAACGGGAAAATCATTCGAGCACACTCAATGTAAAGTAAAGGCTCTAGTTGATCCTCTGGAATACCCTCCAAGTGAAAAATCCCAGCGTATTCCAATTCAATCAAAAACAATGGCGTATCGTCTGTCTTGGCCGAGGCTCTGATTTTCAAGATCACCTCGTAGGTGTTAGGATTATCCTGAATAGCGTTTGCGCCAACATCTACTCCTAACGACATCTCAGGCTGATTATGTGTTGGGCGGTTCCCCGGATTCTCAAAAGATAAATCGCGAATGAATTGCGTGATTCCTCTCACGATTGGCGCAGTGGAATTAGGCTTTGGCGATCCAGCACTGCCATTCGTCTTTGGGGGCGCGTCAGTCATGAAATATTTCTCCGATAGAGGTTAAAAAGGTTTGACAGTTTGTATCGTGCCGACCGTTAGGCGTCATTGCTAAAGTACCGAATGGGCTTTGGTCAGTTCTTACGCTAAATTTGTCAAGAATGCTTGAAATTGCCCAAATGTGTTCCAATATGGTAATTTGCAATCTAAAATATAGTTTGCTCAAAGAAAAATATTCGCATTTGCAACGTGCCAGTGACAAATATAGCGTCTTAATACATGCTAACATGTAAGTTCCAACCTCTCGCAATTCAACGGATGCATTGATGATTACTTTCGAAATTTTTGCACTTTCTGCTGTTGTTCTGTTTGTTCTGTACAAATTGTATTCCGTCTTAGGCAAAGATGTCGGCTTTAAAAAGTCGCCAGCCAAGGCGGCTAATCAATCGAAACTGGCTAAGAAAGACGTGAAAGAGAGACTATCAAAGAAGGAAGAACAAGAAGATGAGGAAGAAGAAGAACCAATTTTCACTGGTCCTGCGGCTAGTGGTCTGTCGGAAATTTACCAAGCAGATAAAAACTTCTCAAGCAATGCCTTTATGAACGGGGCGAAAGAGGCTTACGAAATGCTTGTCGAAGCCTTTAACAAAGGCGATCGAGATACAATTCGGCCATTACTAGACGATGTAGTATACGCTGTTTGGGACGAGGAGATCACTCGGCGAGAAAAAGAAAAGGAGAAACCTTTAGAGTTCAGCCAGATTAGAGTGATGGAAGTAGAAGAAGCGTCAATAAAGGATGGAATTGCCCGAATTTCGGTTCGTTTTGATGCCGAACTGATTGAAGGAACGCGTGAACATCGCACTAGTGAAATATGGGTATTCAGACGTGATGTATCGAATTCGAATCCGAACTGGATTCTTGACGATGTCGAACCCGTCAATTAATCATAAATGACGAAGTGCTTTCTGAGAGACTTAATGTCCTCGTCCTTCAATCCGATGACATCTTCCAAATAGGCACTTAAAGAACCTGTTTTCAGGGTTATAGTCTCTAACGCGGTCTTGAAAAAGATAGCGCGTACACCGATGAATGGCCAATACACTTCGGCGGTATAATTCTGTTTGATTTGCTTGTTGAACCAAACAGTTGCCGAAGATAGACGCTCCTTAACGTTAGCGGCAGTGTTCGTAAGTAGATAATCTTCTATGAGAGTCTCCTCATCAACGCCTAAAGCGTGTTTGGTGAATGCACAAAGAAGTCCTGTGCGATCTTTTCCTGCGGTACAGTTCACAAGGGCGGCTTCATCGTCCTCTAGTTTCAATAGGCCGTCGAACCAACACCGAAACAGTTCAATGTGATGAGTGCGGAACGGCGCTTTCTTATAATAGTTTATCATCCAACCTTCTGCTTCGTCCTTATCTACTTCAACCTGTTTCAAAAACTGCACATGAGGTGCTTCGCTCTCTCGCCCGCCATCATGGGTGATAGTATAGGGCGCAGACCATTTTGCAACCATTCGCTCTCTTTCGTCGGGGCGACGCAAGTCTACTTGGAACGCAATGTTTAGTGATTTAACTTGCTCAAGTTCTTCAGGTGTTGCTTCTGAATAGTTACCCGAACGATACAATTTACCGGTACGAATCATCCCGCCGTCATGAGTTGAATAGCCGCCAAAATCTCTGAAATTGCGGATGCTGGTAAAATTCTTGACACGATTCTCCATGGACCAGACCTTGTTAGTAGATTATGTTTTGGATACGAGTAGCGCAACAGCCTACCTGAACGGCGGTTCGTCAAATGCTCGTAATTTACGGCTATGTAAACGAGAGGCCCCTCCCTCGGCCAAAAGCTCAAGCGTTTGAATCCCAATGCGAATATGCTCGTTTATGGCTCGCTCATAAAACCGGTTAGCAGCACCGGGGAGTTTGATTTCTCCGTGAAGAGGCTTATCGGAGACGCACAGTAACACCCCATAAGGAACTCTTAGTCGAAACCCGTTTGCTGCTATGGTAGCACTCTCCATATCTACAGCAATAGCGCGTGACTGATTGAAACGCCTAGCAGACTCGGCAAATCTCAGTTCCCAGTTCCGATCGTCAGTGGTAGCGACAGTTCCTGTTCGTAATCGATTTTTGAGTTTCTCACCGCGATCACCAGTTACTTCCGCTGCTGCTTCTTGTAAGGCGACTTGAATTTCCGCAATTGGAGGAATGGGGATATCTGGAGCCATGACATCGTCAAGAACATGCTCCGCCCGCAGATAAGCGTGGGCCAGAACATAATCGCCGAGGGATTGGGATTGTCTGAGTCCGCCGCAGTGACCGACCATGATCCAGCATTCTGGACGTAATACAGCGACGTGGTCCGTTATCGTTTTAGCGTTAGAAGGCCCGACACCTATATTTACCAGAGTGATTCCCTTTTTGTCTTTGCCCGTCAAATGATAGGCGGGCATTTGATGCTTTGCCCAAGTCGCAGAGTCAATAACGTCTTGAATGTTGTCAGCACCAGCAACTGCTCGAAAGTTCCCTGGAACTACTAGACTTTCGTATCTGTCAGAAGTTGAAAGGGATTCTTTTGCCCAAGCGCAGAATTCGTCGACATACCGATGATAGTTTGTGAACAACACGAATCTTTGAAAATACTCCGGTTCGGTGCCGCTATAATGTTTGAGACGTCCTAGGGAGTAATCAACTCGGGGAGCCTCAAATAAAGCGAGCGGTCGACCATATTTGGGATTTACGAAATCACCGTCAGCTATTTCGTCATTGATTGAGCTCAAAGCAGTTGTAGGGAACCAGCGAGCGAGTTCTGCTGGAGGGATAGCGCTAATAGATTTTCCTATCGTTTCGTCCCAAACATAAGGAAAAGGTATAGGCGTTGCTGACTTGCGTACCTCAACCTCAAGGTCGTCAGCATATACTTCTTTTAGAAGTTTCAATTGCTTTAAGAGATAGTAATGAAAAAGTTTCGGGCGGGTAATCGTAACAACGTATTTACCTGCAACAGACAGTTTCCCGAAAGATCTACTTAATGGAGGAGGTGGTCCATCAGGATTGTAACGAATAACCAGTTCCGGATAGCAGTACTTATTCTTGGTCTTGCGAATTTCTTCGGGCGGAGTTTTTGTTTCACAATACTCCAGAAGGGCCGATTTAAGGCCGGATACTGCTTCCTCATACTTGTTCTCAAGAAGCTCTATTATCTGTTCGGGATCGAAATTTTCTGTCATCTCTCAAACTTTATTGAAATAATCTCTATGAATATAGGTTTGCATCAAATTAATGCAACTATATGCCCAGTTCGCTTTCCCGCAGTGATTTAATCTCATCCCTTAATCTCGCGGCTTCCTCAAACTCGAGGTCGGAAGCCGCGGCTCTCATTTCCTTCTCGAGCTCGGCAATTACAGCATTGATATTGTGACCGACTTTAGATTGGTCTTTGGTTTTCGAACGAGTGTCGGTAACAGAATTGTAAGCGGTTCTTCGGTCGAGCATACGTTTAGAGGAATTGGCTAGCGTCGCATTCTCTCCGAGATTGGCCAGAATATCTGGGACAGCACGATTAATCGTCGTTGGGGTGATATTAAATTTCTTGTTGTGGACAACCTGTTTCTCCCGTCGTCGCGTTGTTTCAGCCATGGCACGGCGAATAGAGTTGGTTTCATGATCGGCATAAAGAACAACTTTTGCATCGGCGTTACGAGCGGCCCTTCCAATAGTTTGAATCAAACTCGTTTCTGAACGCAGGAATCCCTCTTTATCGGCATCCAAGATCCCAACGAATCCACATTCAGGGATATCTAAACCTTCCCGAAGTAGGTTGATACCGACTAAGACATCAAAAATTCCAAGTCTCAGGTCTCGGATTATCTCAATACGCTCTATGGTATCAATGTCAGAATGCATATAGCGAACTTTAACGCCTTGCTCATGTAAATACTCGGTTAATTGTTCAGACAGTTTCTTCGTTAGGGTTGTTATTAAAGACCGGTGTCCTCTAGTCGCAACTGCTTTAACTTCGTTCGTTACATCATCGACCTGAGTGATCTTTCCAGACACGGGTCGAATTTCCACCGGCGGATCGACTAATCCAGTCGGGCGAATAAGAAGTTCAACGAATTTACCCTTAGTTTGTTCCTTCTCCCAAGGCCCTGGCGTAGCAGATACGTTGACCGTTTGAGGTCGCATTTGTAACCATTCCTCAAACCTTAGTGGTCTATTATCTTTACAACTTGGTAGCCGGAAACCATACTCTGCGAGAGTGTGCTTGCGAGAATAGTCGCCTTTAAACATAGCTCCAAGTTGGGGAATTGTTTGATGGCTTTCGTCAACAAATAGAATTGCGTTTTCTGGAACGTATTCAAAAAGTGTAGGAGGCGGTTCGCCAGGCTTACGTCCGGTAAGATAACGAGAGTAGTTTTCTATACCAGAGCAAACACCGGTTGCGGCGATCATCTCTAGATCATAGGTTGTTCGTTGGTCTAGTCTCTGTGCTTCTAATAATTTGTTATTACTATTTAGATCATCTAACGTTTCTTTGAGTTCTCTTCCGATACCGTCGATTGCCTGATTCAGAGTTGGTCTCGGAGTGACATAGTGGCTGTTAGCGTATACTCTGATAATTTCCAGTGTGGAAGATCGCTTGCCCGTCAGAGGATCAAACTCAGTGATCGCTTCAAGTTCATCTCCGAAAAACGAAAGTTTCCAAGCCCGATCTTCGTAATGGGCAGGAAATATATCAATGATATCCCCGCGGACTCGAAATGTACCGCGTTCAAAAGCCGTGTCATTCCGTTGATATTGGCAGTTCACTAATTTGGTGATGACTTCTTTTTGCGAAACAGTTGTTCCAGAAGCCAATGTGAAAGACATTCCTGTGTAAGTTTCCACTGCGCCTATGCCGTAAATACACGAAACGCTAGCAACAATAATGACGTCGTCACGTTCGAGTATCGCCCGAGTCGCGGAGTGACGCATACGATCGATAGCTTCGTTTACTGACGACTCTTTTTCAATGTAAAGATCACGGTTTGGAACATAGGCTTCGGGTTGATAGTAATCGTAGTACGAAACAAAGTATTCAACGGAGTTGTTGGGAAAGAACGACTTGAACTCGCCGTAAAGCTGAGCAGCCAATGTTTTATTTGGTGCCAGTATGAGGGCGGGGCGCTGTGTCGCTTCAATTACCTTGGCCATGGTAAATGTTTTTCCGGTACCTGTTGCGCCGAGGATCACTTGGTCGCGGTCACCACTTTTAATCCCTTCTACCAGCTTAGGAATAGCATCAACTTGATCACCGGCAGGCTCATAGTCAGAAACAACTTCAAAACGTTTTCCTCCCTCGAGTTTATCCCAATTTCGAACAGGTCTATGTGGCACCCAGTCTTTCAACATGGGTATCGTGACGGCTGCGTTGCGGGATGAACTAAGAGCAGAGGAACGTGGCATATATCAACAATACTGTTTGCAAGAATGCGATGGGAGATTTGCTACTTTTTTAGCAACTCGAGAGAAAATTTAGAGCTTCATCCATTAAAGACTGAGTCGCTGCACAAACTATTCTACCTCCGAGCTTAGGACTACTTCCATCCCAGTCGCAAACAATACCTCCAGCCCCCCGAACAAGTGGAACCAAGGCACACATATCCCATGGTTGTAGTCCAGATTCGGCGACCAGATCAATGCTACCAGCGGCCAATCGTGCGTAGGCGTAAGCGTCCAAACCATAACGTATAATCCGCGCAGACCGTCGAAGACTTTTCCAGCCCTCTTGTTCCAGCCTACTAAGTATAAATGGATCTGTTGTTGATATTGTTGCCTCATCAAGAGAACGACAATCTGACACACGTATTTCTTTATTTAGCCCTGAACTTTCAAAGTTCGCAGAACTGAGCTTGCCGTAATAGCACTCTTTGAGAGCAGGAAGATCAATTACTCCGAGCGAAAGACCTTTCTCATCATTCTGCACACCGATAAGTGTTGACCAAGTAGGTAATCCGGAGACGAAAGACCGCGTCCCATCTATAGGGTCTAAGAACCAAGTCCAGCCCGAGTTTCCTGTTTCATCTGGAAACTCTTCGCCGACAATAGAATCATTTGGAAAAGCTTCATTGATAATAGGGCGAAAGGATGCTTCAACAGCCAAGTCGGTCTTTGTGACGGGATCAAAAGTGTTTGTCTCTGCTGTTTTGTTAGATATTTCGTGATTAGCGCGGAAGGCTGGCAAAGATATGCCACGAGCATTTTTCGCAATCTTTAACGCGATGTTAAGTCGATTGTCGACTTGATGGTATGAGTTTACGGGCATAGGGTAAAGGCGATTTAGTGTTTCCCGAACGAGAGTTACACCAGTGCTATCGTTTGCATTTATAACAAGAAATTATAGTATACTGTACCAATCTAAGCAGGACATAAATTAGAAAGTTCTGTGACTTCTAAATACCAATTTGAAGGAGGGCAAAATAGTAGGTGATAAACCTCAGACAGGGCGGTTAGCTCAGCGGTAGAGCACTACGTTGACATCGTAGGGGTCACTGGTTCGATCCCAGTATCGCCCACCATTTGAAGTGTTTATGAAGGTTGGAAGAGTTGGTATAATGGCGGACTCATTAGTTGCAAGGAATATCTATAATCTAGGGTGTCACGGTACACTGCTGAACGCTGTTGTTACTCAGTTTAAACCAATATGATCATTCGACGATGTCAAATGTAAAGTTAGGACGACACCGAAATTTGTTTATTGCCTTTTATTTGTGCTACATTTAGCAAGTTTTTTAAGTATTCTAGTAACGGGCAACGTCTCGTTTTTATGGGGTTTTGGTTACTGGACAACTAGCCCATCAGTGAATGGGTGGTTTTTACTGAAAAGCAAACTAGCGGCTTCGAATCGATGTCATACGGTGGGAACGATTTCTCTAAGTACAAGTGAACTAGATCAATGTCGAATAAAGATTTTCAAATGTGGATATATGCATTACTCTTCAGGATTGTGTTTTTGGAGAGTAAGGGGCAGGCGTTTGAAGATTTGTTTACACGAATCATGAAATGTAAATATGGTACTGATTTTCGTATAATCCGATCCTACGGGAGTGCCGGAGATATGAAAACGGACGGGTATCAGGTATCCGAGAAAACAGTGTTTCAGTGCTACGCACCGAATACGATCAAGCAAGCGGTTGTTTTAAAGAAAATTGGCGAAGATTACGCCGGCGCGAAGGCTTTTTGGAAAGAGAGAATGGTACGATGGAGATTCGTACACAATTCAACTCAGGGTCTACCTGCCGAGGTCGAGCAATTATTAAGAGACTTTAATTCTGAAGCCGATAGTGTAAGAAAAGACACATTGGAATTTGACGAATTGAAAGAAATAGTGGTTAGTCTTGAATCGCTCCATCTTCAAAGCTTGTTTGGTTTTGTTCCGACTGTCGAGACATTTGACGACCTAGATGTTGCAGCTTTGCTGCCGATCGTGGTAGAGATATCTCAAAGAGAAATTGATCCAGCGCTCTCAGTTTCGATTCCGTCCGAGGAAAAGATGTCGGTAAATCGGTTATCGACGGAGACTAAGGGTCTGCTCTTGATTGGTAGTCTTCGAATGCCATTAGTTCAAAAACTTATCGAAGAAGAAATAGATCCGGTATTAGGTGAACGAATAGCGCAGAGTTTTCGCGAGCGTTATGCTAAAGCAAAAGAAAAGTACGTGAACTCAGATGATATTTTTGCGGATTTGCAACAATTTGCAGGCGGGATGAAAGGAGCTGTTAAGCGACAATGTGCTGTTTTAGCTGTTTTGTCTTATTTTTTTGAGACTTGTGATATTTTTGAAGACGTGTCGTCCTTGCGAGAGGTGAAAAAGTGAGATGATACTGCCGTCGAAACATCTTAGCTTGAAACGAGCGCTATTAACGGTAGGGGCCGAAATTTTAATTCGGCTTAAACGGCCCAAGACGGTATCGAGACTCTGGGAAGGGATATGTCAGGAGCAAAGTGAAAAGGAGAGTTCGCCAACAATAACCTTTGACTGGTTTATCCTAGCTTTAGACTTACTCTTTACACTTGGTGTTGTAGAGTTTCGTGACAATGTGCTAACGAGAAGAAGACCATGATTCATGAGATAACCTCTACCCTTCCAAGCTTCAAGACGCTCAAATTTTCGGCAGGTCTAAATATAGTTATAGCGACGAAGAGCTTAGGAGCGACGGAGAAACAGTCGCGGAATGGGGCAGGTAAGACTAGTTTAGTGGAGTTAATTCATTTTCTGTTGGGTTCAGATGCGCGAAAAAATGGCATATTTCGTTCGACGGATCTTCGATCTTACAATTTTTCAATGAAGCTAGATTTATACGGAAGTACGTTTAAGGTCTCAAGGAGTGGCGCAAAGCCTTCAAAAGTACTGGTAGAAGGAGATTGCAGGTTGTTTCCCTCGGAGATAAAAGCAGTCAGGGAATTAGGCGAACAAGAAATTTCGAACGAAGTATGGAAAGCAATACTTGGGAATGCTTTTTTTGATTTGCCTATAAGCACTGGCAGCAGATACGCGCCAACTTTTAGGCTCTTATTTCCTTATTTTTCTCGTAGGCAAGAAAGTGACGGCTTCTCGATTCCGCTCCAGCACACTCAGAAACAACCGCTCTATCAACAACAAGTTGCGGTGTCAAGGCTACTTAATCTCGACGAACAAATCGCTCAAGATTTTGAAGAATATCGAGTAAGAAAAAAATTGCTAAATACTCTCACAAAAGCCGCTAAGACGGAGACCCTCGGGAGTTATATAGGTTCCTCTTCTATAATACTGAGGGATTTGGCTCTTGCGGAAAAGAAAGTAAGGCGTATCGGAGCACAAGTTCAGAATTTTCGAATCGTTGAGGAATACGAAACGTTAGAGAACGAAGCAGATATTTTGACACAACAGATATCAAGTATTAATGATGAAATTACTATGGATCTAAAACGAGTTTCTCAGATAGAAGAATTCAATTCTTCTGAGACACCACCTGATGTAAGAGAGTTGCAGAAAGTTTACGGAGATTTAGGGGTGATAATGCCAGAAATTGTAGCGAAACGTTACGAAGACGTGCTCAAATTCCATGAAGCTGTCATAAGGAATCGCAGGAAACACTTGGCAACGGAATTAGACATAGCCCAAGAAAGAGTGAGATCAAAACGAATAAAGAGAGGTGAATTAGACACAAGGCGTAAGCAAATTATGGATATTCTGTCGTCGGGTGGAGCTTTAGCGCATTACACCAAACTAACAGAGGAACTAGCGCGTACCGAAGGCGAAGTCAGGGTTCTCACCCTTAGATTGAAGGATGCAGAGAGAATAGAGAATACCAAGACAGAGTTACAGGCGGAGCAAGTTAGAATTTTTTCTGCACTACAGACAGACTATTCAGAACGCGCTAATTTTGTTAAAGAGGCAGTTGTAGCATACGAAGCTCTTTCAGAAGCCCTTTATAAGAGAGCAGGCCAGTTAACAATAAATCCTACCCAGAATGGCCTCGAAATCAATTTTGCGATTGCCGGACAAAGAAGCAAGGGGATTAGTAACATGCAGATATTTTGCTTTGATTTGATGCTTATGGATTTAGTAGCTAAACGTGGTATAGGTACGGGGTTTCTAGTGCATGATAGTCATCTTTATGACGGAGTTGACGAGCGTCAAATTGCAAGAGCTATACAGCTAGGGGCAAAACACTCCAAAGAATACAAGTATCAGTATATTGTTACTATGAATTCTGATGCGGTTCCGAGAGATGGGTTTGATCAAGATTTTCGAATCGACGATTATTTCAATGACGTGAGGTTAACCGATGCGGCGGAAACAGGGGGCCTGTTCGGAATTCGTTTTGGCTAGACTACAGTTGCATTTACAAAAATCATCTCGTAACGAACGGCAGGTAAACTTATGTTGAACCGGTTACTATTTTACCTTTGTATAGTATTGACGTTTTTAGCTCCGAGCTATGCCGACGAGCAGTCTGAAGACTTCGTTAGGGAGTATGCTTCGATCGTTTTGGAAGTCTTGAGTAACCCAGAACTCAACCAAGAGGAACGAGTCGACTCATTTAATAGTTACATGGATGAATTTGCTTTCATAGATCGGGTGTCGAGATTCGTCATCGGTAAGTATAATCGACGATTTGAGAAGGCCGAATACGATAGATATGCTAAAGCCTTTAGGGACTTCACGCTAGCGGTATACATTAGTGAACTCGATCAGTATCGGGGATCTAAATTGATTGTGCATGGTTCCATAGACCGAAAAAAACATGACTCTGTAGTCAAAACCACGCTACGTCATGTGAATGGCGATGAGATGAAAGTGGATTGGCGCGTATTGTTCAGAAACGACAAGCATGGAGTGGTAGATGTCGCGGTCAGCTACGAAGGTAACACAATCTGGCTAGCCATCGAACAGCGGGCACAATTCTTATCGATTCTTGATAGGAATCATGGTTCAGCAGATGCACTCATTGCTACGATAGAGTGCAGGACACATAAGCTGTTGGCCAAGGAAGAAGGAGAATGTGAGCACTAGGTCAAGATAATTTCTTGATCCCGTCTTGCTCTAGCGTCCATTCCAGCACGTCAATACGATCTTGTCCGAAGAAAGGCTGACCCTTGTAAACCATTAGCGGAACGCCCCAATGATGAGGGTCTTGGTCACTCTGGTTTGCAGATATCTCTTCGGTAAGCCGACTTTCCTCGTCTTGCTGACGTTTGTCTAACACTGCTAAGTCAAAACCCGCTCTTTCGGCGGCCTTAGAGAGAATGTCTCCAGTTGTCCATGGCTGCCCAGACCAGATTACGGTAGAAACTTCATCAAGAAAAGCCCATCCTTTTTCATCGCCTTCCTCACATGCCAGTATGCCAAGTCGAGTAAGTCTGTGAATATAAGGCTGTTCTTCGGCAATCTTCCGAGTCGCCATATCCATCACGACAGGATCCGGATTCGTTGGGCCTAACGGCAACTTATGGTAAAGAGCGAGCCGCACAACATCCCGCATCAAGTACGGAATCCATTGAGGGCGAATTTCTTGAAAGAACTCAGGGGCGCGGATCGCAATAGGGTATACTGGGCGAGGCCTTACGCGAACGTCCCAACGTTCAGATAACGACCGAAGTCGTTTTGTCGCAAGATAAGAATAGGGCGAGCGAAACGACCAAAAGACATCTACATTACTCATGGTTGCCTATAATACACTTACTGGTCTGAATGTCACCGTTATAAAATGCGAAACAACGTACTCTCCTCCGTACTCGAATGGTCACGAATTACGAATTTCGACCTCTTTAAACTAATTGAGAAAGGTCGGGGGCGACCTGTGAGCACGATTATTCGTGCGCTACGGCAGTCGCCACGCCCTCATGATAGAGAGGCTTCCGCGCTGGCGCGAGTAGAGGCTTTTAAGATTGATGGGGAGACTGGCCCATTGAATGCCCGTTGTTATATACCTATTGAATACGAAAACTCAAAAGAGAGCATGGTTTTTTTTCACGGCGGCGGATTTGTAATTGGAAGCACCAAGAATTTTGATAGCGCATGTATGCGTCTATCCCTAGCGGCGAAATGTAAAGTTTTGTCTATTAGCTATCGGCTCGCACCAGAACATAGATTTCCAGCCGCGCACGATGATGCTTTCGCCGCGTGGAACTGGCTAATTGATAATGCGAAATCACTAAAGTTGGATGCTAGAAGGATAGCGGTTTCGGGAGAAAGCGCTGGAGGAAATCTAGCAGCCTTTCTAGCTCAAGAGACAGCCCGGCAAAGAATACAGCAGCCGGTTTTTCAACTACTGTTTTATCCGTTGCTCCAATACGCCGACGTTCGCTCGAAAAAAAGCTCTTTTAAGGAAACCGGATTTCTGGTAGCGACTAGGCTGTTTGAGTTATTCCGTGACACATATGTCCCACGCAAGTCAGACCGAATGGATGTCAGAGTTTCTCCGCTGTTTGCACCGCCGATCGATTTTCAAAGGCTCTGTCCGGCTCACTTAGTTTTATGTGGTTGGGATCCGCTTCTTGCGGAGGGAAGAGCCTATGCTGACCAAATAGTTCAATCGGGAGTAAGAGCGACAGTTAAGGAATATCCAAATATGGTACACGGTTTTCTCAGCTTAACTGCACGCTCTAGATTAGCTCAGAAAGCGGTTCGAGAAGCGGGCGAGATAGTCGGAGATGCGCTTAGGTCGATTTAACCTAGGAGCGGTTAAGCTCTGGCTTGCCAGGATTCTTACCGTAATTGTGTTTTCTCAATAGTCCGCGGAACTGATCGTATGTAATTGAAAGATTATTAGCAGCATGCCCCTGATGTCCTTTTGCAGAAGCTAAAGCCTTGTCAATAAGCTCTTTTTCGAAAGCTCTTACAGCCTTGTCAAATTCGACAGTGGGATTAGGTTCACGTAGAGTTTCAACTGTTTGATTCTGAGTGTTAGATCGATGCTTAGGACGAAACGGTGATGAAAAAGGGTCTAAAGCGTCTTTGTCGAACTGAATTAAGTACGTTTGGTCTTTCGAAATTGCCTTAGCGGTTAATCGTTGAGCGAAATTTCTCAGTTCGCGAACGTTACCCGGCCAGTCATGAGACTCCATTTGAGAAATAGCGGAAGGAGCAAATCCAGGAAAATCAGTCCGGAGCTCAATTGCCATTCGCCTGCCAAAGTAGTTTGCTAGGATGGATATGTCGTTTACTCTAGCGCGCAGGGGCGGGAGCGTAATAACGTCAAAAGCGAGTCGATCCAAAAGATCAGCACGAAATCCGCCGTCTTCAACAAGAGACGGTAAATCAACATTTGTTGCAGCGATGATTCGGACATCTGTATGCAGTACTTTTTCGCCGCCGAGTCGTTGAAACTCGCCGTACTCAATTACCCGTAACAGTTTTTCCTGAACTCTACTTGAAGCAGTCGCAATTTCATCAAGAAATAACGTTCCGTTATTCGCTAGCTCAAAACGCCCAGCGCGTTTCTCCACCGCGCCAGTGAATGCGCCCCGTTCGTGACCGAAGAGTTCCGAGTCGAGTAAATCTTCTGAAAGAGCAGCGCAGTTAACTTTCACAAAAGGTCCTTCCCAGCGGGTGGACAAACTGTGAAGACGTTCCCCAATTAGTTCCTTACCTGTTCCTCGTTCGCCAATTACGAGTACAGGGCGATCCAGGTTTGCCGTCTGAGATACGTGGTCAAGCGCATCTAACCAAGCAGGCGACTCCCCGACTATTTCCAAAATGTTCATTGTTCTATTTTACCAAAAAATTGGCAAAGATAACCGAACATGATGTCAAAAATACCAAACAAAGATTTTTGTTAAACTGACGAGAGTGGAAAAACGTCCGCAAAAACAAGGTATTACGAAGCTGAGTGTTAGTTGGCACGAAACTTGAATGTAGAGTTATGAAATCAATGCAACGGTGTGTTGATCTAAACGGATTGGATTATCCACATGGAATATAGAAACAGAGATCAGTCAGAGCGCGTTAAACGATATATCTCGTCGCGACCAGCTGAGACTTGGCTTTATCTAGCACTCGGTCTGATTCTGGGTGGTTTATTGTTCTGATCCAACCAATTTCAAACTATGGAGTTTAAACAAATGGGAATGTTTTCAAGGTTAGGTGACATCATTGGTTCAAACATCAATGCAATGTTAGATAATGCCGAGGATCCAGAAAAGATTGCACGGCTCATGATTCATGAGATGGAAGACACATTAGTTGAAGTTCGGACTGCGACCGCCCGAGCCATGGCTGATCGGAAGGCGATCCAGAAGGATATAGCCGATCTGTATAAGGCTCGCGATGATTGGGAAGCCAAAGCCGAACTCGCTATTTCCAAGGATCGCGAAGATCTTGCCCGACGTGCTTTACTGGCAAAACATAAGACAGAAGCAGAGATCGTTAGATTGGAAGCGACACTCGTTGTCCTTAAAGAGACTTGTAAAAAGAGACAGGAGGACTTAGGAAGACTGCAAGCCAAGCTTGACGAGGCAAAAGCGCAGGAACGAACTCTGAAAATGCGCCATGAAGTTGCTTCACAAAGGATAAAGATTCGTGAACATATGCACGACGGGAAGGTTGACGACGCTCTAGCGCGATACGCTGATCTTGAAAGGAAAGTCGGCGAACTAGAGTCTTATGCTGAAACGATTAAGCCCAGTACTCCGAGTCTGAAAGAAGAATTCGAAATATTGGAACGCGACGAACAGCTTGAAAAAGAGTTTAAAGCGCTGAAGGCTAAGCACGCGTCGACTAAAGGTAAATCAAAAAGTTAAGTTTAGTAAAAACAACTAAAACTTAGTTTCGTTTACCGACCTATTCAGAAGTCGTCATTATTCTTAGAGGATACAATGGAAGAACTCATTCCAATCGCCGTTATCGCCATCCTTTTTCTCGGGCTACCAGCACTAGTATTTCATTACATCACGCTCTGGAGAGAAAAAGGAAAACTGCGTCCAAACGACGAGAAAATGCTGGAGGACTTGTGGCGTTCTGCAAAATCTATGGAACGAAGGATTGAGGCACTGGAAACATTGCTAACCAAATCCGATGACAAGCCCGATTCGGAATAGTTTCGAAGCCTTTATTATCTCACTGCAACTAGGAGAAAGTTTTGCATGGCTAAGCACTATAGATATGACAAAGAGGCCGAGTTTGCCTCCCCTAATCCTAAAAAGTTTAGGCGTTCTACGACGGACAAAGTGATCGCAGGAATTTGTGGAGGGCTAGCGGAACGATTTGACCAGGATCCGATTTATTGGCGGGTCGGAGCAGTCGTTCTGATGCTTTTCGGTTTTCTTCCGCACATTGTTGTCGCCTATCTACTAATGTGGTGGTTCACCCCTAGAAAAGAAGAACCGAAGAAAACACTGAACTCAGAGGAGGAAGGATTCTGGCGAGACGTTTCTGATCGACCTGGTAATGTTTTCTCGCATTTAAAATATAGATTTCTGAATCTGGAGGAGAGGCTTCAGTCACTGGAACGAACAGCAACATCCGAGGATTGGGGCCTTGAGGCGGAATTCAAAGATCTTGGAAACGAAAAGAAAGGCGAATGAAAATGCCGACAGATTCTCAAACAAAGACGAAGAAGGTTCCGAGCCTCAATAACTGGTTGATTGGTCTAGGCGTTGCAGGGGTTCTTTTCCTATTAGTTGGTGCATTCTTGGCCGGAGGGAGAGTGTCGTTCTCGGCCGGAGAAGTCGAGATGAGATTGGAATTAGTTAAAGGAGAAGGAGTAGCGCTAACATTTACGTCGTTAGATAGTTAGTAGTCCTTTTTTAATTCTTCTCAAAATTTGTCTAGCGGGACTTACGGCCTTTAGAGTCGCTTTGGTAACAGGAAAAGGTTTTCGCAAGATTTGAGCCGTCAGTATTGAAGCAGCCCAAGGTCCCCAAGTAAATCCGCGAGTTCCAAACCCCGACGATATATACCACCCTCTTTTTAGCGGCGCGTCAACTTGGGGTAGAGTTCCATTAGAGTACGAACTAAAAATTTCCGAGTAAATTTTGTAGTCTGGAATCGAACCGATTAGTGGCAGCCTATCGGGTGTTGTAGCGCGAACGGAAGCACGGGATTCGGTTTCATTGTTTTCCGCCTCCTTAAGCCAAGTAGGGTTTAACTTTAGTAATCCTTTTAAGTTACTTTGTTGGGCAAGATATGAGATTGATGTGTTTCCTTCAAAAGGTTCAAAAGTCGCACCCCAGAATCGTTCCTTCTCCAAAGAAAGTCCAAAATGCCCGGCCGCCACGGCTGAAGCAGATATCGTCTTACAATCCCCTATGAACTCTACCTGACCAAGTTTAGCGGATAGTTTGAGCCAGGGAACGTAATCGAGAGTAGCCATTCCGGACGCGACGATGACTACATTGTAATCCGACAGCTCCGATTTAGTAGGAAGTCTATCGAACATAGTCGCTTCACGTAAAAGAGCCTCTATTAAGATTTTTGGCTTTACGATCAAACAGTGCTTGTGAAGTAGGCCATATTTCCCAGCGGGAACAAGATCATCTTCGGGTAAAGGAGAGTCGTTGAGTAGTTTTTTGAATTTTCCTTCCTCTTTCTCTGATCTAGGGTATTGGGTGACCTCAGTTTCGAAAACGCCCGGCATCCCTTTGTAACTCTCTCTCGCTGCTAGGTAAGCATCGATCAGAATTCTCGCCTCTAGAGTGTCAGTAGCATCGAGTCGAGGCATAACAAGCGCGTATTTGTTCCCACTTGCTGCTAAGGAGCGATGACATTGAAGATCAAAGATATCAACTTTGCATCGGTGGCTGGTCAAAGTCCTTGCTAAGTTAGCGCCAGCTATGCCTGCACCTAGGATAGCAATTCGTTCAGGAGGTTGATCGAACCAGCGTGTTCCATAGGGATCGGATTCAACGTACGTTTCGCCAGTATAAATGGCCTCTAATCGCTCTCTCTTTTTACCGTGGCCTGGTTTTCTTGAAACGCTAAATCCAACTTTTTCTAATCCTCGTCTGACGTGTCCGGCAACCGAGTAGGTCGAAAGTACAGCATTAGGATAAGAGCGATTTGCTAAACCCCCAAACGCCTCTTCCGTCCACATTTCGGGATTTCTTGAAGGAGCAAATCCGTCTAGGAACCAAGCGTCTGCTTTAAACTGAGATTCTGGCAATGCCGTTTTAATGTCATCAATGTGGAGCGTCAGCCCTACACCGTAATCTGGCCACTCGAATCTCCGGACACCTTTTGCCCGAGTGGGCCAAGATTGAAGGAGGAGATAGGATAAATTTTTTAAACTCGACCAATTGGACAAAGCACGTTCGGCTTGTTCCCGTGAAAGCAGTGAGTTTTCGAAACTCACAAACCCTAACCAAGAATTTGATGACGGTCGATTTTCATTCCATAATTGCCAAAGAGCAAGGAAGTTTAATCCTGTTCCGAATCCGAGTTCGCCGACGGTGAAGAGCGTCTTGTTTTTCCAAGCTTCAGGGAGATTACATCCCTCTAGGAAAACTCGGCGCGTTTCGTTGAGACCATCATGTACGGAGTAATAAACGTCACCGGATTCCGGGGAGTACGGGACATTCCCATCTTTCCATTCAAGATTGGGAATGGAGGGTAGCCTGCTCATAAAAGCGATCCCTCGGATGATTAAGACTAGCGACGCTTTGGTCTTCAGCAACTAATCGCCGTGAAGGTTTTGTTTATTTTGAGCGGTATGCCAACTTTTTTGGTGAGCAGATTAAGACCGAAAAAAATTTTAGTGCTGGCTTTCAGGAGTTGTTACAGTCAAACCATCAAGATCATCTGAAACCTTAATTTGACAGGCCAAACGCGAATTCGGCTTAACGTTTTCCGCAAATTCTAACATTGAAATTTCCATGTCGTCTTGAGGCTTAAGCTTGCCTAGAAACTCTTCATTAACATAAACGTGGCACGTGGCACAGGCACAAGCTCCTCCGCAATCTGCATCAATCCCCGGCACACCGTTACCAACAGCGGCTTCCATGACGGACTGCCCATTCTTTCCTTCAACTGTTCTTTTTTCACCGCCAAAATCGATGAATGTAATACTAGCCATGCCTTTTAGTCTCCTTAAATTGCATACCTGTTGAGAATGTCTTTCATCGGAATCGATGTGTCCTCCAATTCGGAAGATACCACATTTACACCAGAAATAATTAGTTTTTTTGATACCAAGAACTCCGCAGGAGAGTTGATAGCATCAGTAGATATCAGTCGACCATTTTTTAAGTAAAATACAGCAAATTTTTCGGAATTTTCGTCACCGCGAACGACAAACTCGTCATAACCTTGAGATAATCCGGCGATCTGAAGTTTGATATCAAATTGATCCGACCAAAACCAAGGACAATCTTCAACAGGATGAGGCTCGCCAAGAATCGTAGTAGCGGCAATTTTTCCTTGTTCTATGGCATTGTGGACACTTTCTAAACGCCCTTTGCGTCCGTAATGAACAAGGGGCCGATTGGCATTGTCGCCAATCGCTAGTATGCGTGGATCATTAGTTCTAGCCTGTCTATCCACTAGTATTCCATTGTTGCAAGCGATCCCAGCCTCGGTAGCGAGCTCTGTATTGGGAATGATACCTATTCCGACCAAAACCAAATTACACAGAATTTTAGAACCGTCTGCAAAAACAGCAGAGTGTACAGCACCGTCCTTGCCTTCAAAATGGTCGAGCCGAACACTGGTCAATATTTTCACATCGTGTTTTTCATGAAGTTTGGTGAAAAAAGAACTCATAACCGGGGCAGTTACGCGTTCGAGGACTCGATCGGCCATTTCAATTACAGTTACTTCGAGTCCGAGGCGACAGGCTGTTGCTGCAACTTCAAGTCCGATATAACCAGCACCCACAATTAGCAAGCGATTATTGCGTGTGGTCGCCTTCCGTAAAAGATCAACATCATCTATTCCCCGCAGATCGTAAATATGTTTCAGGTCACTTCCTGAAACGGGAAGTTTTCGTGGTCTAGAGCCAGTAGCCAAAATTAGGAAGTCGTAGGAAAATTTTGAGCCATCCTCACAGAGGATAACGCGGTTTGACCTGTCGATTTTGCTAGCCCGCGTTTGTAGATTCAAATCAACATTGTTCTGTAAATACCAATTTTCGGGTTTGAGAAAGAGCCGGTCTCTCGCAAAATCGTTCTTCAGATAAGCCTTTGACAGAGGAGGTCTTTGATAGGGAAGATGTCCCTCGTCACAGAGAATCCTTAGACTTCCCTTGTATCCGCCTTGTCGCAGAGAATAAGCGGCTTGTGCCCCAGCTTGGCCGCCACCGACAATCACAATGGATTGGGTATTGGGACAGTTCATTTTTGGAGCGGTTATTCTTGTCAGCCAAAATTTTACTAGACGGAGTGAACGCGAACAGGAACGTTCGAGTATCCCATCACGAAGTTAGACAGAACGCGTTCAGGTTGTCCTGTTATCTCTATCTTGTCAAATCGCTTCATAATCTCTTCCCAAAGAATCCGAAGTTGCATTTCGCCGACACGATTGCCCATACAACGGTGTATTCCGAATCCAAAGGACAGATGATGACGGGCTTTCGGCCTGTCTATAATGAAAGAGTCAGGATTCTCAATAGCCTCTTCATCACGATTACCGGAAACATACCACATGACGACGCGATCCCCTTTTTTGATTTTGTGGCCCCTAAATTCGACATCTTCCGTCGCGGTTCTGCGCATGTGGGCGAGCGGTGTCTGAAAGCGGATAATTTCGGAAACCATATTAGGAATGATTGAGGGGTCGGCTTTCAGTTTCGTATATTCATCTGGGTTACGATTTAACTCAACCACCCCAGCCGATATTGAATTACGTGTTGTGTCATTACCGCCCACTATCAACAGCATTAAGTTTCCCAGAAGTTCCAAAGGGTCGTTAACCATGTCTTTGGTCTCAGGGTGATGAGCAAACAGGGAGATGAAATCGTGTCGCGGCGGGGCATTGGCGCGTTCATGCCAAAGCCGTGTAAAGTATTCTAAGCACTTAAAAAGCTCTTGTTTACGGTGTTCCATATCAGCGTCTGCGCCGACCGTTTCTGAAGTCGTAGTTATATCTGACCAATAGGGTAGTAAATGCCGATCTTCCCAAGGGAAGTCGAATAGAGTTGCCAGCATTTGCGTGGTGAGTTCTTTTGAAACTAACTCAACCCAGTTGAACTCTTCGCCGACGGGGAGGCTATCAAGGATTTCACTAACGCGTTCTCTAATTAGAGATTCGATAACTGTTAACCGGCTAGGAGCCACACCCGGTTGCACAACTTTTCTTTGTACATCATGCTTGGGGGGATCCATAGCAATAAACATCGGCGTGTCGAAATCTTCAGGAGCATCCCCGATAACGATATTCTTTTCGGAGGAAAAATGCTTTGGATCCGAGTCTATTGCGACGATGTCATCAAACTTTGTGATAGACCAATAAGGCCCGTGAGCACTTTTGGCACAATAATGTACCGGTGCTTCTTTACGCAGACGGCGAAAATACTCGCCATGTGTATTCGTTTCAAAAAGTTCTGCTTTACTTACATCGATCTCATCAATAGGTATGGTCCAAGGATCTGGAATCCTAGACTCAAGCGAAATTGCGTCAGCCATGGTAATTATCCTTCTAATAGCGATTATTATATTAATACTATTAGGGGACGTAATGCAAGAAAATTTTCTTGCTGAACTAAAAAACAACTTATCAAACTGGCAACTGTGTCTAAGCAAAATTTCTTTCTTGCCAACGAGTCCAGAACTCGAGAATTTGGATCGGAGTTGGGGAAACAGCTGTTGCCCGGCGATGTAGTAGCGTTATATGGTAATCTCGGAGCAGGAAAAACAACTTTGGTAAGAGGACTTGTTCAATATTTTAGCGGTGCTGATACCGAAGTTCCGAGTCCGACCTATACTTTAGTCCAAACTTATGAGACGAATAGTTTCACAATCTGTCACTTTGATTTATACAGAATCGAGTCTCCTAACGAACTTGATGAGCTCGGTTGGGAAGAAAGTGAGGATGCAGTCTTTTTGGTAGAATGGCCAGAACGCGCAAAAGACCGACTACCTGAACAGCGCTTGGATGTTGTTTTATCGAATTCTGTTCAGGGCGGTCGGGAAGCAACACTCACAACGCATGGTGAGTTGTGGAATGACCGATTAGACAATCTTAAATTCAAAAACCGATAGCGTTTGCTATAAACTAAGCCAAGTCTTTGATAACGATCAATTTCCTAAAGACAACCATTGAACATACAAGGGCGATAAGAAAGTCATATGACCGGGCATCGAAAAAAAAATTACAGACTAATTAAGAATGTTCACGGCGAGGAAGTCGAAGAAGCTGTTCATGATTTTCTTATTGAAAGTCCAGAAGAAACCGCTGACGAGCCAAGCGAATCCCAAACGCGATTCGAGCAGATCGAGTCCTTTTTGAGAAAAGCGGGATGGGGTGACGCGAAACGAACCCCTTTGGAGCAAGATGCCTCGACACGTCGTTATGAACGACTGACGATTGAAGACGAAAGTTGGATTTTGATGGATGCACCTCTCGTTGAAGACTCGCCCTGCCCTGTTGGAGCAGATGAGGAAACACGGCAGTCAATGGGATGGAATGCGAGTGCTCGATTAGCAGCCAGCCGAGTGGAGGCTTTCATCGCTATTTCAGGATACCTTCGCGATCTAGACCTTACGGTACCGGAGATATACGCGTACGACAAGTCGCTCGGTCTCGCTATAGTTGAGGATTTCGGAAGTAATGACATAGCAAGAATGATCGCAGAAGTTCCACAATTAGAGGAAACCTATCACCATTATTCAGTGAAAGTTTTAGCGAAAATTCATCAGGCGGGTATACCGGACGTGGTGGAAGGTTATGGAGAAACTTGGCCTATACAGGAATTTGATCGATTGGCTTTGAAAACTCAATGTGATCTCTTCGCAGATTGGTTTCCGCGCCTAGAACCCGATATGGCCAACATTACGTCCGATGATGCTGGTTGGCAAAGCGTTCGCGACGAGCTTATCGACGAAGCGATGACCTTTCCGAGGGCGTTCACAGTGAGGGACTATCACGCTCAAAATCTGATGTGGTTACCGAGGCGTGGTGGAATAAAGAAAATCGGGCTTTTAGATTTTCAAGATGCCGTGGCAGGCTGGGATGCGTGGGATATGTCTATGCTGGTGCAGGACGTTCGCAGACGCGTTGAACCTTGGCCAGCGAAGGTAGCTGTTCACATATACTTAGAAGAAATGGGAACGTCGGAAAAAGAGTTTAACCGGAGATTGACGATAATTGGTACGCTAAACATGTTTAGAATCTTGGGCGTATTCTCCCGTTTATGTGTTCGAGATAACAAAATGCGGTACAAGCAGTGGATTGAACGCCCGCAAGAATATATTGCCTATAACCTTCGACATTTCGTAGATGCCAACAATTGGTTAAAGAAGGTATCGCCAAACATAATAAATAAGGGATTCCTATGACAGAAGTTCCCCATACAGCTATGGTTTTGGCGGCCGGTTTGGGACGACGGATGTTACCATTGACGCAAAACAAACCTAAACCGATGATAGAAATTTCTGGAAGGCCATTAATAGAATGGGTGCTAGAGCCTTTAATCAGGGTGGGAGTGTCTCGAGTTGTTGTAAATGTCCATTATCTCGCAACCCAGTTGGTGGATTACTTGAGCGGGCGAACAGATATTGAGGTGATAATTTCAGATGAAAGCGAAGAGTTGCTTGATACCGGGGGTTCGTTGGCGAAAGCAAGGCCGCACTTAGGAGACAGTCCTATATTTGTCGCAAACACTGACGCTTTTTGGTTTCCTTCCGATCACAAGCCCCTTTCGGAATTAGTTAAATTCTTTAACGAAGGTGATATGGATATAGGTCTCTTGTTGGCAGATCGGTTCCGAACTCTAGGGTATCGCGGGGAGGGTGATTTTGAGATAAACGAAAATGGTAAAATAGTTGCTAGGGAAAATAGTCTGTCCAGACGTTACGTGTATTCCGGATATAGGATAGAACACCCGCGAATATACGACACAGAGACGGAGCGAAAATTTTCGGTACTCGAAAAATGGAAGACATTGATAGAGTACGGCCGGCTGTATGGAAAGCCGATTGATCGTTTTTGGTTACACGTCGGGGATCCTATTGCACTAAAAGATGCTCAGGTGTGGTTGAGTTACTATGGTCAGTAGTATGAAAGTTTTTGACGAAAGTTCCCAACAAAAAATCTTGACAATTCCACCCGGAGTGGGATTTTTAGACACACTAGCGCGGACGCTAGTTTCGGAGTTTGATCTCGACAATAAGCCGGATGCTCTGGCGGAAACATTAATCTACGTACCCAATAATCGTTCTGCAATTTCATTAGCCAAGGCGTTACACGCGGCGGTAGGAAGAAAAGCAATAATAGCTCCAGAAATACGGGGTTTGGGGAACGTTGAAGATGACGAACCGCTCAACGTTGCCGAAGCCCATTTAGCCCCAATAGCGCCGGCTATAAGTAATGCAAAAAGAGTCGGCACTTTAGCAGAACTTTGTATTCCCTATCTGAAAGCGTTAGGGACAGAGTCACCGGTTGTTGCGATTAATTGTGCGAAAGAACTGGCGGCGCTTTTAGATCAGGCGACGATTAATGGAGCTATTGATTGGAAAAAATTGTCAGAGATAGAGATAGATGCTGACCTAGCCAACCATTGGAAGGATGCATTGGACTTTCTCAAGATCATTATTGAAGCGTGGCCAAAACATTTGAAAGAGAAAGAATTTTCAGATCGTCATGAACGGCGATTAGAAGTGGCGAAAGCGGTAGCGAAAAGTTGGGAAGACAACCCGCCGGATTTTCCAGTGATCGTCGCTGGTTCAACTGGTTCAACGAAGGTGAGCCGCGTTTTAATGTCAGCGGTTGTTAAGTTACCGTTGGGCAGAGTCATACTTCCTGGGTTAGATAGAGAAGCTTCGTCGGACACGTGGACTTCCATTGCGAACTCTGCCGGTCATCCTCAATTTGCGTTTGTTCAAACTCTCATAGACCTTGTTGAAAGTTTAGACAATGTTCACAAAGTTCAAAACTGGCCTACTGAGGTAAGTTCCACAGACAACAGAGCGCGAAGACTTTTAATAAATGAGTCTCTAGCTCCACCCGATAAGACCGCCGACTGGCTATCCCGAGTAAAAGATCTCGCTAATCGAGAGAATATGGAGGTTGATGAATTCGCTAAGGAAGCACTAAAAGGGTTAACTTTAATAGAAGCTCGCGACGAGGTCGATGAAGCAAGGATAGCGTCTTTGATACTGAGAGAGACGTTGGAACATAAAAACCAGAATGCTGTACTTGTAACCAACGATCAGACTCTTGAAAGGCGAACCGTTGCCAATTTGAAACGCTGGAATGTTTTCGTAAAACCAGCCGGAGGTATCCCCCTATTGAATACTCCGTCCGGCGCATTTGCTGATTTAGTTATAGATTGGCTTCGCGATCCCTCTTGCCCTATTAAGATCGCGTCACTTTGTAAGCATAAGTTTTTTGCCGACCATATAGAAGAGAAAGACAAGTGGCTAGATTTCAATAAGTTTGAACGAGAATTTCTACGTGGAATAAGACAATGGAATACTCTTTCACAAATGCGAGACTGTTACAAAAGAATACCTAATAGACAATCTCACAGATCACGCCGAGGTTCAGAAGGAAAACCAAACTTCGCAGTACTTAGACTAATCGATTTGCTTGAGAAAGCGTCAACATTCGACGGCGTAAGTTTTCTTGATAACGATAATTGCCCACTTTCCGTGCTGTGCGAAAAATGGGTCGATGCCATGCAAACCCTGCTTGGGTACGGTAGTGAGGTTTGGAAAGGCCGCGACGGCTCTAAACTTGCCGATGTGATTGAGGAATTAGAGGAGATAGTAAGTTGTGTCAGTGAGGGGACAGCAGAGCATCTCCAAAAAATTTACCGAGATATGGCGAAAGATCAGAAGTGCAGGGAACCCAATTTTCAACCTAATATTGAAATATGGCGAGCGATGGAAGCTCGCTTGCAATCTGCAAACAAGGTCGTTCTAGCCGGACTCAATGAAGGAGTATGGCCCCGACAAGCAACGCCGGGAAGTTTCCTTCCTCGTCAGTTTTACCAGAAGCTCGGTATGAGTGATCCGGAACATCGATTGGGGTTGACGGCTCACGATTTTTCGCAACTAGCCTGCGCTCCAAATGTAACGCTCATCTACACCCGCCGTCGAGACGGCAGTCCTGCCGTCGCTTCACGGTGGATATGGCGGTTAAGAACGCTAGCAGAAGGAGCCTTGACTAAAGAAGGAGCAACAGAATCTTTTCAACCCGCCCCAGAAAAGGATCCTGTCAATTGGGCTTCTTGTTTAACCAAGTTAGCAAAACAAGAGGATGCCGATTTCGCGATTCCTAAACCTAGACCACCGCTGGAAGCGCGACCAACAAAATTGTCAGTTACTCGCGTTAACGTATTGCAACGAGATCCCTACGCAATATACGCGGAGAACGTACTCAAACTTTTACGACTTGATCCTTTAGATGCTGAAATAGATGCGCGACCAATCGGAACAGCCGTTCATAGCGCGTTGCAAAGGTTTGAAGAAAATAAAGAAAACAGAATAAAAGACAGAGAATGGCTCTTGCAACTAATGAGGGAGGATTTTGAACGAGCCGGCGTACCAGAATCGAGAATAAAACAGTTATGGGCAGTTCGCCGAAATGCCTGTGATGGATACTTACAGTGGCAGACGGAGCAAGATCCAGACACAAGAACGGTCGGCATAGAGTCATACGGCAAATGGAAACTGATACTATCTAACGGAACGGAATTTACCGTTTCAGGTCAAGCAGATCGGATCGACAAACTTAAAGATGGTACTCTCGCCATCTACGATTTTAAGACCGGAGACCCGCCTTCAGAGCCTCAAATAAATGCTGGCCTAGAACAGCAAATGCCACTTCTCGCTCTCATTGCGAGCGAGGGAGAGATTGAAGGTCTCTCTCCAACAAAAGTATCCAAACTTGGTTACATAAAAGTTGGAACGAAGTTCGCTGTGAAGATTATCGGAGAGTCTGCTAATAGTCCTTTTGCAGACGTGCCTATATCAGAAATCATGGATCGAACGCGTAATGGTTTGAAGAAACTTCTTGATAGTTATTCGCTAACAGAGGAACACGCATATCTATCGGCCCCGAGAGTGAAATGGATCACGTATGATTTCGGATTCAACCGATTAGCCCGCAGAGACGAATGGGTATGGAAGACTGATAGTTCAGGTAGCGAGAGTCAAAGTGTTGAACGGTGATCAGGATCAAATTCGAGCAGCTTATCAATCGGCCGTCAAGGCGCAAGCCGATGCGTCTAATCCTGAAACGTCAGCGTGGGTTTCTGCGAATGCAGGCTCGGGAAAAACGAAAGTTCTAATTGATCGGGTGGCACGGCTTTTATTAGAAGGAGCAAAACCCGATTCAATCCTTTGCCTAACATATACACGGGCAGCCGCGAACGAGATGTTATCTCGATTTTTCGAAACACTCGGAGAATGGTCGATTTTATCTCAATCTGACCTATCAACGAAATTGGCGAAGCTAGAGGGGAAGGTACGAGCCGAATATTCGTCAGAAAAGTTGCGCAGAGCAAGAGCATTGTTCGCAACGGCTTTGGAAACGCCGGGTGGCCTGCGAATAGAAACAATTCATTCGTTCTGTGGCCGGGTATTGCAAAGATTCCCTGCGGAGGCCGGTATTGCACCTCAGTTCGAGACAATTGACGAGAAGGATGCAGAGAAACTGTGGAAGAAAGCTAGTGATGAAGCGATCATCACGGCACCAGACGATGCTTTAGACCGTCTGGTTGAAGCCTGCGGAGGACGCGGCGCATTGGCAGGATTGAATAAACTCAAAGATAATGCCACGGACGTACTATATTTTGCGAAAGCGCACACGATGTTAGTTCCATCGGGAGAAAAGATAGACAATTTGAGCGAGATAGACGGCCACTATGGGGTATCTAAAAGTTTAGGAGGCACTAACGTTGTCGATTACGCGAGTATTCGAACACAGCTAAACGAGGTAATGGAAGCCCCCGAGCAATCTATAGAAGAATATCTAACACAATCGATGGGAATAGATTTTCCAGTCAACGAATTACGGGATGTCGCTAAGAAACTTGAATTGGGAAAAAAAATTGATACTCAAACCTCACAAAGATTGTGGTTAGCGCTCGATACTAATAACCTGTTAGAACGCTGGGAAATATATCGTAGCGTTTTCACTACCGGAGCTGGAGTATGGAGGGCTGGAAATCCCTACACAGCAATGTTCGCAGAATCGGAGGTCTCTGATCTATTACAAATAAAGGGTGAAACACAAGGCACAGAGTTCTTGCGGGTTTTAGAGGTGGACAGGGATATCAAAGCAATCAAAACTGTAGAACGAACGTGGGCCTTGTTACGAGTCGGTATCCCTGCTCTACTCAAGTATGAGTCAGAAAAAAAACGAACGGCATGTTTAGATTTCGGAGACCTTATTCTGCGTACTAGGTTATTGCTTGAAAATCACGAAGCCCGAGATTGGGTACATTACAAACTTGACGGAGGAATTCAGCACGTATTGGTGGATGAGGCCCAGGATAACAGTCCCGATCAATGGAAACTGGTAAGAAAACTTACAGAGGAATTTTTCGCTGGCGCTGACAGAGATCGATTTCCGACAGCACGAACTTTATTCACGGTAGGGGATGAAAAACAATCAATTTATGCATTTCAAGGGGCTGACCCAGAACAGTTTAAATCTAATAAGCAAGATTACAGGGAACGAGCAGAAAAATTTGAAAGTCCGAAAATGGAGATGAGTTTTCGATCGTCTCCGGAGATTTTAAGTTTTGTAGATGAAGTATTCGGGAGAAATTTATTTCCAGATAGTTCTCCATTTTCTTTGGAACCAGACGAAGGCGAACTGCATCATGACGCTCACCGGTATAATCAACCGGGTTGTGTTGAACTGTGGGATATAGTTTCTCCAGAGGAGGAATCAGAGGAATCTATTCCTTGGGAAGCCCCGCTCGATTTCGAAGGCGCCAAATCACCGAAGACAATGTTAGTGCAGGACTTAGCCGAAGCGGTTAAACAAATGATTGAAAGTGGAGAACAAGTTTGGGCAAGACAACCGGATAACCAATGGCAGAAGCGGCCAATGCAGTACCAGGATATTCTGATCTTGGTACGAAATCGCGTGGGAGGGTTATTCGATTCAATTATTAGAGCTCTGAAAGACCGAAATTTGCCTGTTGCGGGAGCAGATCGCCTTACACTAACAAACCATATTGGAGTCCAGGATTGTCTGAATCTCATGCGATTTGCTCTGCTTCCGGAGGATGACCTAACTCTTGCAGAAATACTCAGGGGTCCGTTTTGCGATCTTGTTGATGACGATAATCACTTGTTCCCGTTAGCCTATGATAGAAACGGTCAGTCACTGTGGTCGAGGTTAATAGAGAAGAGAGACGACGCAAGGTTCGCTAAAGCTTATGCCTTCTGTTCTTGGCTCATAGCAATGAAAAACGAACCCCCTTTCGAGTTTCTGTCAAGTGTGCTTGAAACACCTTTCGATGGCAGTAGCGATGGATGGCAGAATCTGGCTCGGCGGTTGGGCGCACCAGCGAGAGAGCCTTTAGAGGAACTTCTAAATCGAGCGGCAAAACATGATGAAGAACAAGCGTCTGGTCTGCAAAGTTTTGTGGCGGAGATGGACAAAGACTCTAGCCAAGTAAAACGAGAGTTATCGGCACCGGACGGTGAAATTAGGGTGATGACTTGTCATGGGGCGAAGGGACTCCAAGCACCAGTCGTGATCCTTCCTGATACTACAAGTGCTGCGAGTACAACGGGCTCTGAATTGATGATGTATAGCGAAGGAGACGATGAAGAATATAAGATTCCCCTCTGGGCGACGAATAAAAAGTCCGATGTTGGAGTTACGGAAATTATCAGAGAAAATCTCAATGAAAGAGCGTTGCGGGAACATCGCCGATTGCTATATGTCGCATTAACTCGGCCACAAGACAGATTAATTATTTGTGGGGCTTGGTACGGTTCAAAGAAATCCAAAACTGGGTACGGTAAAAACTGTTGGTATGAACATTGTATGAAAGCCATGGAGGAGAAGAAAATTTCCTCAATACCCAAGACTCTTTTAAATACGAAATCCGCAATGTTCATTGGAACACCAGATAATAGTGAGAAAAGCGAGACCCGAGAAGAGACATCAGTCTTGGAGGAAGAAAACGTTCCAAGCTGGTTGAACGCGAATTTAGATCAAGGTAGCAAAGAAGTCTCAACACAAACTCAGGGAGCGTCCACACTAAGAGATGCGCCTGTGCTAGTTCCGTTTAGCGGAAAGCAAAGAACTAGAGGCTTAAATAGAGGTAACGCAATCCATAATCTGTTAGAAATTTTGCCGTCTATCCCAGTTGAGGAACGGCTTGGGGTCGCAAAAATGCGAGTAAGAAAAATGAAGCATTTCAACGACGACGAGAAGGAGAAAATAGTATCTTCGACACTAGAAGTGCTTGAACATCCGACGTTCGCTGAGGTATTCGCACCCGATGGTAGGGCAGAAGCGCCAATTATCGGTTCTGTTGAGGGATTGTCCGGCAGAATGATCAATGGCCGGGTAGATCGTTTAGTCGTTCGTGAGGACATAGTACACATTATCGATTTCAAAACAAATCGTAATCCGCCCAAGGACGAGTCCGATGTGCCGTTGAGTTATTTGGTACAGATGGCCACTTACCGGGCAGTACTGAGCCAAATTTATCCGAAAAAAGATATTAAGTGTACTCTGTTATGGACGGAAGGCCCTAAACCGATGGAACTTAGTAGCAAAATTTTAGACGACATCTTGAAAAATGAAATTGTAACTACACATAATGCAAAATGAAGCTAAGGAGAATGTCCTGCCAACCATTTGGAGTAATTAACAATGGCAACAGAAACAATCACTGACGAAAACCTAGAATCTATTTTGCAGGAAACAGCAGTTCCGGTTGTTATAGACTTTTGGGCCGAGTGGTGTGGGCCGTGTAAGCAAATGGCTCCTCATCTAGAAGCAGTATCGGAAAATTTGTCTGGCAAAGTCAAAATTTTGAAACTCAATGTAGATGAGAATCCAATGGCAGCCTCTAAATTTGGGGTGCGAGGTCTTCCGACATTAATGTTATTCAAGTCGGGAACAGTAGCCGACTCACAAGTAGGAGCAATGTCCGAGGCGAGAATTTCTGAATGGATCGGGCAACATATTTGACTTAGCGAAAGCTAAAAAGTTGATAGGATTGAGTTTTCAAAAACAGGAGTAACGGTAAAGAATCCAACGCTGTTTCTGCTACTGTGGTATATAAGTATGAATAAAGGAGAATTCGGCTTACGCCGAATAGGAGTAAACCATGATTGACATGCAACCCCTTCAGTTTACCGCTAATGCTCGACTAAAAGACATTATCGGACGGGAACTGATATACAACGACAACATAGCGGTACTAGAACTTGTAAAGAATGCGAAGGATGCCGGTTCTCCAGATGTCTCCATAAAAATAGCAGAGTGTGATCAGAAATCCAGAGAATCCAAACTAATTATTTCAGATCGCGGAGAAGGGATGTCATTTGACGACATCAAGAATAAGTGGTTAAATATAGCCTACTCGGACAAACGCGATGCTCGGCCGACAACTGGTGGGTTCTTTGCCGGCAGTAAGGGGATCGGTCGATTTTCTTGCGATCGATTGGGAAAGACTTTAGATGTCTATACGCGTACTAAAGGTGGTGACATAATAGCACTACATGTTGACTGGGAAAACTATGAGGTTAACGACCAAAGCTCGACAATCGGAGATATTGATGTCCAAGTTCGCTACGTTAGTAACGTTGAAATGGAATCAGAGTCAGGATTAAAAGGTTTCTCTCATGGAACGGTACTCGTCATACGTGATCTTCGGTCTCCTTGGACAAAAGACAGTTTACTGTCGCTTCGTAAAGAACTAGAACGATTTTCAATAGACCCCGATGGAAAGTTTGAAGTTTTTTTGTCAGACTGGAGATTTGATAATGACGATGAGGTGAACCAGCCTATTGAAAACAAAGTATTCTCCGATCTAGACGTGCGGACCACGTCAATTTCCGCAAGAATAGATGGAGACGGCAACGAAATAGAGATTGAGCTACGACATGATGGAGACTACATATTTAGGGTACAGGAAGCTAATCCGTATTCCGAGATAAAAGGAATTGAGGCAAAAATATACTTTTTGAATCAACCTGCTAAATCTTTCTTCAAACGGCGAACAGGATACAGTTTGGAACAATTCGGTTCAATTCATTTGTTTCTGAATGGGTTTCGTATATCTCCCTATGGTAATTATGGGAATGACTGGCTTGGCTTAAATTCAAGAGAGAGCGAACATCAACGCCGAAACATTAGAACAAAAGATGTAGTAGGCTTTGTTAGACTAATTGATCGAGCAGGATCATTTGAAACTGTATCTAGTCGGGAGGGGTTAGTAGACAATTTAGGATTCAGACAGTTAACTTCTCAAGGTATCGTCAAACAACCGAAGGGTAGAGACTCTGTAGAGTGCGGATTGATATACAAACTAGTCTATAAACTAGAAAAGTTTGTAATAGAGGGGTTAGACTGGGATAAACTAGCAGGAAATGAATCGATTGAAACGCCTAAAGAGTTAAATGGAAATTTTGAATACCTCGAACAAAACAATCAATTGTTACAATCTATCGCTCCTGTCGTACGCTGTAAGGCAACAGAATCTATTATAAAAAATATATCGGTTAACATAGATTATATCACAAGAATTGCGGAGCAAACATCTCTAGATTACCAAAAACAGATCGAGTATCTGGAAGAAAAACTGACAGGCCTGCCAGTTAACAAGCTGTTACCGGCGGAACATCGAGATGTGTCAAAGTTAATAAACAGAATTTCAGAAACAGTCTCCGAGAAAAATCGAGCGATAGCGTCTTTGAAGGAAAAAGATGCTGAAAACAAGAAAAAATTAAATGCCGAGAAAGACAGAAGAATATTTGCGGAGAAATTCTATGATAAAGATTGCGAGAAGTTGGCCCAGATTAATCATCAGGTCGGTTTACTAGCGATATCGAGTATTCAAAAAATAGACAGGGTTTATAGAAAATATCACGAAGATACAAGTCGTTATTCTAAAGAATATCTGATAAAAATTCTAAACGAGTGTCACTTTAAGTTTAGGCGCATTTATAAAATTGCTAACTTGATTCTGAAGGCGAACTTTGATTTAACAAATGACAGAGTACAATACGATTTAATACAGTTTATTGAGGAGTACTTAAACAGTGACACCAGTACAGTTGATGCTTTCTATCTGAAAGTTTCGATAGAGAATTCAAATAACATAAAGATTCCTATGGTGTTTAGACCTTCCGAGGTGACTATACTGATAGATAACTTACTCAGAAATTCTGGCAAGGCGAAGGCAAAGGAGGTAATAATTAGAGTCACCGAGAGAGTAAAAACTAATACAATCGCCTTTATAGATAATGGAATCGGATTGACAGAGAAGTATAGTCCAGAAGATTTGTTTGAAAATGGAATCACGACAACATCAGGATCAGGAATAGGATTACAGCATGTTAGGCAAATTGTAAACGAGTTAAATGGAAAAGTTTCTATACGTAATGGCCCTAATGTAGGAGCCATAGTCGAAGTGGAGTTAAAAAAAAATGAAGATGACCTATGAAATACTTTGGATCGATGATGTACCGTCGGAAATAGAAGAGCTTAAGACCCACGCCGAAGATCATCTATATGATTTCGGAATTGACGTGAAAATTTCGGTGGTGCAAGCTGACAAGAATCGTAGTATCCGCAAAGATATAGAGGAAGATTTGAAAAATCCCAGTTTGGATTTGATTGTTGTAGACTTTCATATGCCTGGAATGAATGGTGATGAACTGGTAAATTTAATTAGAACCTCGGATCACGTATTTTTGCCTGTTATTTTTTACTCTACCCGGAGCTTAGAAGAGGTTTATAATTCGGTTCGTGAAAAGAAACTAGACGGGGTTTATATCACGTCAAGAGAAAACTTTAATGTTAAATTTAGTGCTGTAGTAAAAAGCCTATTATATAAGGAACATTCGATTAAGCAAACGAGAGGCCTTCTAATGGAAGAAGTGAGCGAGCTTGATGCAAGGTTAATGGAAGTTTTCGAAAAAGGATGGAAAAAGTTACCTACGGAGAAGAAGGAGCGCCTCATAAGACATGTCAAGAAAATCGTAAAACAGAGAACGCTAGCTGCGGTAAGGTTTGAACAGAACATACCAGAAGAGATAGAAGAATTTGAAACTTTTATGATAAGAGATCTTCGTACTGCAAAATTTGATACAATGTCGCGTTGGAGGATAGTAAAAAAGATTCTGGAAAGTATTGAGCACGATGGTGAAGAACAGGAAATTTTTCATGGGTTCGCCGGGACTAGGAAGAACGGAACATTACCGTTGAACGCCATACGAAACAAATACGCTCATCAAACTAGAGCAGAGTTGGGAACGAATCATTCCGAGAAGAATTGCATCGAAATGAGGAGGAAAATAAGACGACAGCAAGCGAACCTAGATAGCATATTGAGGAAGTTACACTAATCTAACAAAACGGGTTCTAGAATCGCAAGTATTGAAGAAAGGTTTAACCTTCAACTTATGATAAAGAGCCATATGAATCGGACGGAGCAACAATGGAGTGGCGCATTCATACTATAACGCGCCACTCGCCTAGAAAAAGCTTAAACCAATGATCAGGCTACTTTAGTCTGTTCGCTATCTACTACGGTCGGTCTACCAACTTGTTGTAAATTTGGCTTTCCGATAGCAATCTTGCGAGGCTTCAGCTCTTCCGGAATTTCGCGGATCAGTTCGATGCGCAGTAACCCGTTTACCAGAGCCGCAGAGGTTACAACAACGTGATCTGCTAACTGGAACCTTCGAACAAAGGATCGTTCGGCAATTCCTCGATGAACAAACTCTCTGTTACTATTGCCTTTATCACTAGTTTTCTTAGCCGTAACAGTCAACATACTTTCCTTAGTCTCTATGTCGATGTCACTTTCTCCGAATCCAGCGACGGCGATCTCGATAGCGAAAGCATCGTTCCCGACGCGTTCTATATTGTATGGAGGGTAGCCTTGGGTGCCGTCTAACCGGCTAGCAGTGTCAATCATATTAGCAAGACGATCGAAACCGACCATAGTGCGGTAAAGGGGGGTGAAATCGTTATGGGCCATGATTTAAAGTCCTCTCTAAAGCAACTTAGGGTGAAATGGCTTCACCAATTTTAATTTCAGCCTCTCGCAAGTCCGACCCAACATTTGGCATCGGCGGAGACTGTGTCGTAAATCCACTTGTCGGCATCACGACTATGGTGTATATAGTAAGTCAGTAATTTAGTTCAACCCCTTTCAGAGAAATTTTTTCAAAATGCGTCAAATCTTTTTCCTGGCCACTGTTTTGTTGGCCTCTTACGCCTGCTCTAACTCTGGCAGTAACATTAATCAGTCTATGGATTCTCGTATGGAGATGTCGGGAATGAACAGTCAACCGTCGACTCTTAAAGGAATTCTCCAAGCAGACTGGCGAGAAGATAAAGACAAAGCGCGAGATAAGTTCCGCAATCCATATGAGACGCTAGCATTCTTTGGAGTGGAGTCCGACGATACTGTAGTAGAGATTTGGCCTGGAGGAGGATGGTATACCTCTATTCTTGGGCCATACTTACACCGCGGAGGCGGGAAACTCATTGCTGCCGGATTTGATCCATTGGGCGGCGACTTCTTTGCAAATGCCGTGACTAGGTATAATGAAAAGTATATTGAGATGCCCGAGACATATGGCAATATCGACGTTTCAGTCTTCTCAGCAACGAGTCCGCCTTTCGCAGAAGAAGGCTCGGCTGATAAGGTATTGACCTTTCGAAATGTTCACAATTGGATGGCGAACGGGTATACGGACAAATTCTTCAAAGATGCTTATGATGCCTTGAAACCAGGCGGGATACTTGGGGTAGTAGAGCATCGCTTACCGTCGACAGCAGAACAGGATCCAAGAGCAAAAAGCGGTTACGTGCATGAAGATTTTGTTAAAGCACTTGCCAGAAATGCTGGGTTTATCTTCGCGGGGTCTACTGAGATTAATGCCAATCCATTAGATACGGCTGATCATCCGTTAGGCGTATGGACACTTCCGCCTGTTAGCCGAACAAAGAATCGACAAGGCGAAGCCGTGCCTAACTTGGACATGGAGAAGTACAAAGCCATCGGAGAAAGTGATCGGATGACGCTAAAATTTGTCAAACCGAAGAACTAGATTAGGTCAGGGTAAGAATTAGTAGCTAGGTCAGAACTTTTTGTTCTCGCGAGTATGGAGGCTGTCGTAAACCGCCTATGTGAAGCTTGGATACCAGTCTGTTAGGCAAAATCGCTCAAGCAAATTCACAATCTGGGTACGAATGTTAGCAAAATCAACAAGTTCTGACTGATTCTCCTCCTGTCTTCGTACTAGGCATTAGTTGTATAGTATAGTACAGAATCCGTACATTCTTTGCTAGTATTGGCGGTTTGCTAGTTAAAAGCAGGTGCGGGTACTCAATTGTAATGTGGTTAAATGCCTACTCCTATCAAAGACAGAAACAAAAGCTTAAAATTTCATTTTGTGGGATATACGGTTCTCGGGCGACACACATAGAGCTTAACGTTCCGCATTGGATGTTTGTGTGAGAATCCCACAATTTTTGAACATCAGCTTGTTCTCACAAAGGCCATAATTAAGTATAGTCAAATTCTGGTATCTAGAATGAAAAGTCTTGATTGACCTCCACAGAAATCACTAAACACTCTATACGAATGTCGAAAACAGCCATAAAAACATTCAGCTTGGAAGCAGACGGTAGTCATACACCGTTTGGTTCTGCCCGAGAATACTATCAAGGGTTGTTAGACCAACAACATACCGTCTCAAAATCAACGAGAAGTAAAAAGTCTTCTACAGGCAAGATCCGATGGATTCCTAAAGGAGAGTCCGTTAGCGTTGCGGGTAGAAAAATTGGAGGGATGATATACGTTACCGACTGCAATCGGGAAGATTTGAGCTACGAAGAGGACATATGCGCGTGTATCAATACCAATATGGCAGTGGCGAAACGTCGGAAAAAGTACAAAGAATCTGAAAACTATTACTACGAACACTATTGCTATGTGTCTGAGACAGTTAGGGCGATTTATCTGGATTGGCTAGAGTCTGGACGAAAGAGCGAGAACTATAGGGGCGAGTGTATAATGCTCTATTTTGGGGGATTGGAACGCCGTTTTTTCTATGATGACCCGGATTTGAACGAAAAAAAGGAAATTCTGGCCGAGATAGAGCGACTGTTAAGTATCTACGGCCAAGATGAAGGCATAGAGTATAGTCTTAGAACTTTTCGCGACTTTGCAACAACGTTGACATACCCAAATGAGGTAACCCCTCTTATTGACAAAGAGAATACAAAGTTTCCATTATCTCTAGCATTGGGCCTAGGTCGCCTAGTCATGCGGAAGGAGCACATCAATGCAGATTGGGCTCTTAGCTGGTATTTATGCACTCCTGAACTTCGGAAAAGCATAACTGTATATCGTTGCTGGCAAGAGTTTGTGGTTTTGTTCCGTCAAGTTTTCAAAGAGAAGTACCCAAGAGGATTATATGTTCGATCGCAGGGACTCGATGTGATTGTAGATTACCACTCATTTTCTCCTGACGATTTTTTCAAACAGTTTATTTTCAAAAACTCAAATGGTAAAACTGTCCCGGATATTGTCTCTCTGAGTAAACCAATTAAGCAACTTCAGGAAGTTGCTAGCGAAACCAACAAGTTGCTCAAAAAGTTCAATTCTTATCTCCTACATACCCCTAACGGGCGAGAAAATGCTAACGTTTTGGCGCTTTTGCCGAAATCCTTATGGTCGGATTGTTTTTCTAAAGAGTTGGATAGAATAAAAGAATGGGCTTCTGTTCTGGTAGAATGGGAGAACGGTTTCGTGGGAATAAGCGATTTTATGAGCAATACGGCAGGCTCTTATTATGGTAAGCCCACTCAGCCTCAATTTAAGCTAGCAGCGGATATGCTTGCACAAGTAGGTTTTGGAGTTGTGCAAGATCCTAGATTTGCACTCGTAAAATCACCGTTCACAGGATTAGTGAAAATATTTCCGATGAAGGCCACTAACGATTTGGAAAGTCAACATAGCCCAGTATTTAAAAGTGCAAGTTTGGCCCTCGCATTGGGAATTAAGGTGCTAAATGATATCTATATGCCTGCGTACACAGGTAGACAGATACCAACTCACGACTTGAAAAAATTTATAGATACCGCCGAAGGATTAAACCCAAACGATAAAGTAAGACTGTTGGCAAATTTGCCTGTCTACACTAATGCTTTACCACGGACACCGCAATTGCTGAAACGTCTTGAAGGAGCCTCAGATGAAACAAAGTCTCTTATTCGACAGTTAGTGGTTACCATAGCCGTTAAAGAGTATGCTAGCGGACATGATCGGTTGCATGGTATTGAGGAGGTTTACGTCAAAATGGGTTTTAAACGTGAACTAGTCTCAAAAGACATCATAGACAGAAAAAATAAAATCAGGGAAGAAAACACCAAACAATTAGAATCCACAAGAAACGCAAAAGTTCGCAAAGCAGTAACGTTAGACAAGAAAAAGATTGATGAATTAGTCGTTGAAACCAAATTAGTTAAGAAGGTTCTTGGGAAGGTATTTGAAGGTACCACCGACGGAGCAGCAAACAAAAAGACGAAAAAACGTTCATCGGAGGTTTTGGAAGTCTTTACTGGACTTGATAAAAGCTGTATCCCACTAACGGTGGAGCTATTAGCTAAAGAGCAATGGAGCTACGAATGCGTTTCCAGGTTGGCGAGAGAACATAAGTTGATGTGGGACGGCAGTTTAGAGGCGATCAATGAATGGGCGCACGAGCAGTTTGAAGGAGAGCTAATAGAAGAGTATGACGGTTATAGACCAAACGTCGCAACGGTGAAAAAGCTTCGGCAAAAATGCAGACTCTATCAAGGAAGTAGTTCCTTGGCCAACAGCACTTAAAATAACTAAAACACACAAACCTCAATTGGAACTAGTTCTATGCAAGAATTTTTAAATAGAATGGAAAATGCGGGTTATATAACCGCCAACGACCTAAGATGGTTTTCGATTCTCGAATCACGAACACATCATGGTAAATCAAAAATTCGTCATCAAATCGAGTGTCTTGAAAAGGTCGGATATGGTGTGGCTCCGGATCCACGATATGTATTCTGGGCAGAAAATTATAGTAGCCCCAAGTACTTTTTTCCCGTAGAAAAAGAAAGTCTGAGTCATTGGCGAGAACAAGGGTTAAGATCAGAGATTTTGGAGATGGCTCTAGCTGCTATTGTTCTAAATGACGGTGGAAAAATATCTTCTTTTGAGAGAGAAAGTTTTTTAAATGTAGGTGAAAGTATTTATGGTGATGAATCTTCTGTCGGAAAACGATATAACTGTCACATGAGATGGGTTTTAAATGATCCACCGGGCATTGAAACGATTCCAGCAATTGTTCAGAATTTCAGACCGATCGAATTTGAGGGTTACGGGGGGCTTTTTGATTTCGTTTCGTTCACAGTATCGAATGGATTTGTTCATCGCAGTAAACTAAGAGTTATAGAACGAGTTCTTAAAGAAAACAACAAGAATCTAAAATATTACTATGGTCTCTTGGAACAATGGGGTGAGGAAAGTACAGTAAATAATACACCACGAAACCAAAAGTATCTGAAAAAAAAGAAAATAAATTTCGTTTCAAAAAACCGATCAAACTTGAATAGAGGAGTTCAGAAAATAGATTCAACAACTGTATCAGATGACGATCAAGGATACTATGGACGAGCAGCAGTAGACAAACTTGTAGGTGTCAGTAAAAAGGACAAATCGAGAGCCTTACAATGGATTCCTAAAGATTCGATGGTGACGATCGCAGGCAGAAAGATAAAAGGCATGATATACATAGGAAAGAGTACTGACCTGTTCGAATTTGATCAATTCTATTGTCGCGCTTGTATTGATCCTACACTAAAAATTTCGAAACAAGAAGTAAAGAAAAACACAGATGGGTTACCTGAATATCCAAGTTACCTTAGGCTAGATTCAAGATATAGAGCAACTTATCTTAACTGGCTTGCGACAGACCGGGTTGATAAACAGTACAGTACGGGATTTCCAAAACTATACTTATATGGACTTGAGTATAGGTTTTTTGTAGACAATCCAAGCCTAAAGGAGAAACGAGAAATACTTGCGGAGGCGCGCAGAGTTTTCGAGGCGTACGAACCTGACGATCCGACCTATCTTCTACTACACAAATTTATAGATATTGCCGCTGTGCTTATTGGAGACGAAGAGTTACAGCCTATCATTGAATTAGGAAAACGTAGTGATTGGAAATCGCTTACACCTGTAATGATTGGTATAGGGCAGCAGATCGCAATGGGTCAGAATTTATCAGCAGATTGGGGTTTGAGTTGGTATTTAAATCAACATGATACTCGACTGAGCTATTCAATACGGAAATATTCTTCAGAATTTAGGTTGCATTTTAGATGCCTGTTTGATAAGGAGTTTCCAAAGGGGTACAAACTTCGACCGATAAAGGATAGTTACAAAATACTTATGTATTCTAGTTCAAATGAATTTGCGCAAGAGTTAGAATTCACAATGAATGGAAAACCGTTGCCAAATGTACACATGCTAGAAGAGCCTTTGGAAAAGATTAAAACGATATTTGATCAAACGGTAAAGGATTTACGACCCTTAGAAAGGCACTTGACATACAAAACATCAAAAAGATACTCAATAGAAGTGTTGGAAAAAGTACCTGAAGGAATTAGAGGCGAGACCTGGGCGTGTCGATTAAGTTTTCTTGAAACCATTGCAAAATCAGGGTTAGGAGAAAGTTATTCGTTAAGAGATCTTTGTGAGAAGATAGAAGAAATTAAGCGAGAAAAACTTTCGCTTCGTCAGTATACAGAAGTTTCTCGCTTGTTGAACTCCGTTGGTTATGGACTAAGTCCAGATCCCCGTTTATTAGCTCGATCACCAAAATTGGATGACTTAGTGTTGGTCTTTCCTGTCGGTGCGAACAATAAGAAAGGGATAGAGATCAGTGAAGGTTTACTAACTTGGATTGTTGAAGTGGGGGTAGGAGTTTGGATCGGTAGTCCGAACCAAGGAGATGAATCCAATGTAGAATCCATTATGAATCAACGGATCGAATCGATATCCAACATCACTGTAGACGACAGTAAAGTTCTTCAAGCAAACGTTAAATGGTTTATATCTACACAGTGCAATATCGCGTCATTCTCCAAATGGCTTAAAGCAACGACCCCCGAACAGAAGGAGGATTTACGTAAATCCGCTCTCTCTATGGCAAGGATTAATGGGGATACTAGTCCGGACTCCATTTCAAGGCTTGAAAAATTGTATGCGCTCTTAGGATACGATGGCCAGAAAGTTTATTCGGACGTATATGCAGGGGAGGCAACTGACGGTCCGGTTACAGTACGTAGAGCAAGGATAGGACCAAAAGGAGAAACGATTCCTGCCGACACAAAAGATAACAGAGCAGTTTCTCTTGATCCCGAAAAAATTGACGAGCTTGTTGATGAGACAGCGAAAGTTAGAGCGATTTTAAGTAATGTGTTTTTGGAATATCTCTCGTCGGAGAAACAAAAGTCTGATGAAGTATCTAGTATTCTGAGTGTGTTTTCAGGGTTGGACAAAAAGCACACTGGTTTTGTAACAGAATTCCTAACAAAGGAACGCTGGACGGGTAAAGGGTATGAAAAGCTTGCAACAAAACATGACCTGATGTCGCAAGGCAGTCTAGAAGTCATTAATGAATGGTCGTTTGACAGGTTTGATGACAACCTTATAGAGGAATTCGACGGCTATCTTTTGAATCCGAAAACTGCCGAAAAGCTTAAGGAACTGTTGCAGCCGACGGAGGAATAGCCTTGTGGATTGGATTTGCGATCAAAGTTTAAATGAAACAGGACAAAATTATGAGTATCGAATGGATATCAAATGACTATACCTTATTTCTTGACGAAAGAGAAATTGGAAGCATGGTATACGTTGGAGACACTCCTGAGAAAGGGAGTTCACGAGAACTCTACTATAATTCGTGTATTGATACATCTCTACCGATCGGTAAGGAGGACTTTAAGTCAGAGAAACTAGATTATGGCGAGTTTCTAAAGTACAACGAACTCACGCCAGATGAACGAGCGACTTACCTGCATTGGCTTGCGTCCCCTAGAAAGAGTAAACATTGTCGGTCAGATTTTGTACGACTTTACATTTCGGGTCTAGAGTATCGATTTTTCAAAGACGATAGTGATATAGAGGAAAAGAAAGAGATTTACAAAGAGGTAGAACGTCTGTCTCGTTTCTACGGAAACAGGATATACCTGCGTTGGTCATTCTACGGTTTTCTCAATACTGCTCAAGCAATGGTTTCTCCGTCAAATTTTTCACCCACATTTAGAGAATATAATGCGGACAGAAGTCTAGCAGCTGCTATCGCTATCGGTAGAGATATTGCCTCAGGAATACCCGTAACCGCAGAAAGAAGCTTAGCGTGGTGGCGGTGGGATTCAGATTCAAGACTTGGGAGATCATATTACGGATGTAGCGAGGAGTTTTTACCTCTGTATAAGAATTTATTCGATGAAAAATACCCCAATGGGTTAGTAGTTGCACCATCAAAACAAAATCTTGTAGACAGATACTCCGCTCAGTTCGGGAGATTCGCGCAAAGAATAGAATTTGAAGTAAATGGAAAACCTGTCCCCGATATATCAGAAATGAAAGAACCTTTAGAAATAATTAAATCCATTGTGGATGAGGCATTAGAATCTCTCAAAAAATTAGGTCTCTATCGCTATAGAAAACCCAAACTTCAAAACATTTTAGAAGAAAATTCTCTAATACCTGCAAGCATAAGAGACGAATTTAGTCCGTACGGAATATCCGAATTGAAAAGTTGGCTTAAAGATAAAGGACCAAACAGCCATTTCACGATTAAGCGGTTGTACGATAAACTATATTTCAAAGCTCCCAAAACCGTAAGTCTTAGTCTCTATCGAAAAATCTGCGATGATTTAGCCAAATTAGGGTATAGCCTTACGCCCGATCCTAGACTAACAAGTCCGCCGCCAAAGGTTAATGACAATCTTTTAGTCTTTCCAGTTAAACCAAGCGAAGACCATATTACAGGGGTGAGTGGAAATTTATTAGCAGCTATTGTAGAGATTGGAATGGGAGTATACATAGCCAAAACGTTCGGAAAGATGACTCCTGCTAAGACGAAGGCATTGGAACAGATTATCAAGAGACAAGTGAAGAACAAACCTGCGGAGCGAACGGTTCTTAACTCTCACTTGAGCTGGTTATTAAAGAATCCTCCCGAAAAGGCAGTTTTTAGAAAATTTCTAAGACAATCCGATGAAAGTCATAATAAGAGCATACGTCAGACGGTGATCAACGTTGCGAGAGCCACGGGAGCGGCGAACCCAAAGGTGATCGCCTATGTAGAAGAAGTTTACAAACTTCTCGGATTGGATTCGGTTGCTGCGTATTCAGATCTTCATGCGGGCGAAATTGTTGAAAAACCTAAAACGACGAAACAAGCTGAAAATGTTAAGACGACGAAAGTAAGTAAGGCCGGGAACCGACAGACAAAACGAGTGAAACTCAACGAAGGGAAGATCAAAGCGTTGTCTAACGAGACTCTGGAAGTAAGTATACTACTTTCTAACATTTTCAGTGAAGAAACTCTCGGAAAAACCAAACCATCGACGACAAAAAATCGTACTAGTAAATCAACTCGTTCCAAGAGCAAGGTAAAACGGAAAAACCCTTCCTCGATTCATAGCGTATTTAGAGGGCTCGAAACCAAGCATATCCCGCTTACAATAGAACTACTCTCTAAAGTTCGTTGGACCGATAAACAAGTCGCTAAGTTGGCAATTAAGCACAGTTTGATGTGGCAGGGTAGTTTGGAGGTGATTAATGAATGGGCGCATGAGCAGTTTGAAGGAGAACTAATAGAAGAGTATGACGGTTATAGACCAAACGTCGCCACGGTAAAAAAGCTTCGGCAAAGAATGCAGGCTGTATCAAGGAAGTAGTTCCTTGGCTAACAGCACTCAGAAAAAAGTAAAACCCACAAACCTCAATTGGAACTAGTTCTATGCAAGAATTTCTAAATAGTATGGAGAACGCAGGTAAAATAACTGCCAACGAACTAAGATGGTTTTCGATTCTCGAATCTCGACAACATCCTAGGAAATCAAAAATTCATCATCAAGTCGAGTGTCTTGAGAAAGTTGGATATGGTGTGGCACCGGATCCGCGATTTGTATTCTGGGCAGATAATTATAGTAGTCCTGAGTACTTTTTTCCCGTAGATAAAGAAAGTTTGAGTGACTGGCGTACAAAAGAGTTACGTTCGGGAATTTTAGAAATGGCTTTAGCCGCTGTCGTGCTAAATGACGGTGGAAAAATATCCCCTTTAGAGGAACAAAGGTTTTTGGGTGTAGGTTACCAAATTTATGGTGATGATTCTTCAGCAGCTGACCGATATCACTGTCACATAAGATGGGTTCTAGATGATCCACCGGGCATCGAAACGATTCCGGTAATCGTTCAGAATTTTAGTCCGATCGTATATAAGGGCTACGGAGAGCTTATTGATTTTGTGTCGTTCACAATTTCAAATGGTTTTGTTCATCGGAATAGAATAAGAGTTATCGACCGCATACTTAAAGCAATGAAAAAGAATCTAAAACACTATTATGGTCACTTGGAAATATTGGCAAAGGAAAATTCAGTAAATCAATTACCAAGAAGCATAAAGTATCTGAAAAAAAAGAAAGTGAATTTCTCGTCAGAAAATCGATCAAAGCTGAATAGAGGGGTTCCGAGAATAGTTTCAACAACTGTATCAGATGGCGATCAGGAATACTACGGACGAGGAACAGTAGACAAACTTGTAGGTCTCAGTAAAAATGACAAATCGAAAGCTTTACAATGGATTCCTAAAGATTCGATGGTGACGATCGCAGGAAGAAAGATAAAAGGCATGGTATACATAGGAAAGGGTACTGACTTGCTTGAATTTGATCAATTCTTTTGTCGTGCTTGTATTGATCCGACGCTAAAAATTTCAAAACAAGAAGTAACGAAAAACGCAAAAGATTTACCTGACTATCCAAGTTACCTTAGGCTAACCTCAGATAATAGAGCAGCTTATCTTGACTGGCTTTCGACAGACCGGGTTGATAAAAAGTACAGTACGGGATTTCCAAAACTATACTTGTTCGGGCTTGAGTATCGGTTTTTTGTAGAAAATCCAAGTCTAAAGGAGAAACGAGAAATACTTGCGGAAGCGCGAAGGGTTTTTGAGGCCTACGAATCAGACGATCGGAGCTATCTCCAACTACATAGTTTTATAGAGCTGGCTGCTCTACTTGTTGGAGACGAAGAGTTGCGGCCGATCATAGAACTGGGAGACCAAAGTAAAAGGAAATCGCTCACACCTGTAATGATCGGTATAGGTCAGCAGCTCGCAATGGGTCAGAATATATCAGCAGATTGGTGTTTGAGTTGGTATTTGAATCAACCAGATACTGTGTTGCGCTATTCAGTACGGAATTATCCTTTAGAGTTTAAGTTACATTTTAGATCCCTTTTCGATAAGGAGTTTCCGAAGGGGTGCAAACTTCGACCGATAAAGAATAGTTACAGAATAATTTCTAATTCTTGTTCGGCAGAGTTTGCGCAAGAGTTAGAATTCACAATGAATGGAAAGCCGTTGCCAAACGTACACATGTTAGAAGAGCCTCTGGAAAAGATTAGGACTATAGTTGCTCAAACGGTAAAGGATTTACGATTCCTAGAGAGATACGTGACAAATAAAACATCAAAGAGATATTCAATAGAAGCGTTGGAGAAAGTTCCGGAAGGGATTAGAGGTGAGGTTTGGGCGACTCAGTTAAGTTTTCTTGACACCATTGGAAAATCGGGGTTAGGAGAATGTTTTCTGTTATGTGATCTCTGTGAGAAGATAGAGGAATTTAGGCGAGAAAAACTTTCGCTTCGTCAGTATACAGAAGTTTCTCGCTTGATGAACTCTGTTGGTTATGGACTAAGTCCAGATCCTCGGTTAATAGCGCGGACACCAAAATTGGATGACTTAGTGTTGGTCTTTCCTGTCGGTGCGAATAAAAGGGAAGGGATAGAGATCAATGAAAGTTTACTAACTTGGATTGTTGAAGTGGGAGTAGGAGTTTGGATTGGCAGTCCGAACGAGGGGAATGAATCCAATGTAGACTCTATTATGAATCAACGGATAGAGTCGATATCCAACATCACTGTAGGGGACAGTAAAGTTCTTCAAGCAAACGTTAAATGGTTTATATCTGCACAGTGCGATATCTCGTCATTCTCCAAATGGCTTAAAGCAACGACCCCCGAACAGAAGGAGGATTTACGTAAATCTGCTCTCTCCATGGCTAGGATTAACGGAGATGCTAGTCCGGAATCGATTTCAAGACTTGAAAAATTGTATGCACTCTTAGGATACGATGGTCAGAAAGTTTATTCGGACGTTTATGCGGGAGAAGCCATAGACGGCCCTGTTACCGTACGTAGGCCTAAGGTAGGACGAAAAGGAGAAAAGATTCCTGTCGACACAAAAGATCACAGAACAGTTTCTCTTGACTCCGAAAAAATTGACGAGCTTGTTGATGAGACCGCGAAAGTTAGAGAGCTTTTAAGTAATGTGTTTTTGGAATATCTCTCGTCGGAGAAACAAAAGTCTGATGTAGCAACTAGTATTCGGAGTGTGTTTTCAGGGTTAGACAAAAAGCATACTGCTTTTGTAACAGAATTCCTGACAAAGGAACGTTGGACTGGTAAGAGTTATGAAAAACTTGCGACAAAACATGACCTGATGTGGCAAGGTAGTCTCGAGGTCGTTAATGAATGGTCGTTTGACAGGTTTGAAGAGAACCTTATAGAGGAATTCGACGGCTATCGTTTGAATCCGAAAACAGCCGAAAAGCTTAAAGAACTGTTGCAACCGACGGAAGAATAGCCTTGTGAATAGAATTTGCCATCAAAGTTTAAGTGAAACAGGAAGAAAATTATGAGTATTGAATGGATATCTAGTGAGTATTCTTTGATCGTTGACGAGATAGAAGTTGGCAGCTTAGTTTACGTCGGTGACACACCTAGGAAAGGAAGCTCCCGAGAAGTCCACTTCAACTCATGTATTGACGTTTCTCTGCCAATTGGCACGAAGAAATTGAAGTTTAGTAAGTTAGATACCGGCCAGTTTCTTAAGTATAGCGAGCTAACCCCAAATGAGCGCGCTACTTACCTCCATTGGCTTGCGTCCACCAGACAACAACGAGGAGGTAGGGCCGACTTTGTACGACTATACGTTTCTGGACTTGAGTATCGCTTCTTCAAAGATGACAGTGATTTAGAAGAAAAGCGAGAGATTTACGAGGAGGTAAAACGGCTTTCTTTTTGTTACGGTAATAACATATACCTTCGTTGGTCATTCGACGGATTTCTCAGAACTGCTAAAGCAATGATTTTTCCGTCAAACTATACACCTACGTTTCAGGATTATTATGCGGATACAAGTCGGTCCGCGGCAATCGCAATTGGTAGGGATATTGCTTCAGGTTTACCTGTGACGGCAGAAAGAAGCTTGGCTTGGTGGAGGTGGGATCCATACTCGAGCCTCGATCGAACATATTATGCCTGTAAAGAAGAGTTTCTACTATTATACAAAAATTTGTTCGAGGCAAAATACCCGAACGGATTTGTAGTACAACAGACAAAAGGAAATATAGTCAATCGATATTCTGGGCATTTTGGGAAGTTCACAGTAGATATCGTACCGAAGGAGAAAGGCAATCCTATACCCGATATATCTAAATTACAAGAACCAGTGAATATTTTTCAATCCTTCGTGGATGACGCTACTGAGGCTCTCAAGAAATTAGGTGTATATCGCTATAAACCCCCAATACGGTGTAACATACTTGACGAACATTCTCTTATACCGGCAAGTATAAGACACAATTTTACCTCGGATAGAATTTTAAATTTAAAAAAATGGCTTAAAGGTAAAGGCCCAAATAGCCATTTCACAATTAAGCGGTTGTGCCAAAAACTATATTGCAAAGCCCCTAACACTGTAACCCCAATTATCTATAGGCAAATTTGCAATAGCTTAGCAAAAATAGGATTTGGCCTTACGCCAGACCCGAGACTGATGAGTCCAACACCAAACCTTAATGAAAAGCTTTTAGTCTTTCCAATCATTCCAGCCGAGGATTTTACCACAGGGATAGGCGACAATTTGTTAGCCGGCATTGTGGAACTCAGCGTCGGTGTAAGCATTGCCAACATTTTTGGAGAGAAGACTCCTGCGAAGACGAGGGCATTAGAACAAATTATCGAGAAACAAAAGATAAGGGAAGACACGGAGAAAACGGCCCTTACTGCCCACTTAGATTGGTTTTTTAAGAAACCTCCGGAAAAGGCTACTCTGAAGAAATTTCTGAAAACGTCAGATGAAAGTCAAAATAGGAACATACGTCAGACGGTGATCAATATGGCGAGAGCTACGGGAGCGACGAACACAAAGGTGATCGCCTATGTGGAAGAGGTTTATAAACTGCTGGGATTGGATTCGGTTGCTGCGTATTCAGATCTTCATGCTGGGGAAATTGTGGAACAACTGAAAACAGCGAAAGAAATTGAGAATGTTAAAACAAGGAAAGTAAAAGTAACCGAGAGCCGGCGGACAAGAAAAGTGAGACTTAACGAAAAGAAGGTCAAAACTTTGTCTAAGGAGACTTTGGAAGTAAGCAAACTACTTTCTAAGATTTTCAACGAAGAAGCCCTCAGAAACCCCAAGCCATCGATGACAATCTGCTGTGCTAGTAAGTCTACTCGTGCCAAGAGTAAGGTAAAACAGAATAATCCCTCTTCAACTCAAATTGTATTTAGGGGGCTTGAAACAACGCACATCCCGCTTACATTAGAACTACTCTCTAAGGTTCATTGGACCGATAAACAAGTCGCTAAGTTGGCTTCTAAGCACAGTTTGATGTGGCAAGGTAGTTTGGAGGTGATTAACGAGTGGGCTTTTGAAACGCTCGGTAGTGAGCTAATAGAAGAGTATAATGGGTATCAGCTGAACGCTGATGCTGTTGAAAAACTTTCAAAACAAGTGAAGGAACTAAGTTGATGGCAACAATTACGCCGCGAGAGCGCGATACTATAATTCAATCACTTCGAGGTGGTGTGGTGCCGCGTCTGGGTCTTCATCATGTACAAGTAGGGCGAAAAAGAGAGGTTGATGAACTACTCAAAGATGTAAACCGTATTGTCGGTGGCGGTTCAACGATCCGATTTATCATCGGTGAGTATGGTTCAGGAAAAACGTTTTTTCTAAGTTTGGTAGGAGCAATAGCACTCGAGAAAGGGTTAGTGGTCGCAAACGCCGATTTAGGCCCAGACCGTCGTTTACATGCGACAGGCGGGCAGGCAAGGAATTTGTATGCTGAAATGATGCGTAACCTTGCGACTCGTACTAAACCTGCTGGGGGAGGTTTAGCAAGTGTCGTAGAACGTTTTGTCTCTAAAGCTATCAGAGAATCCGAGGATAGTAGCCAAAGTGTTGACGACGTTATAAGAAGGAGATTGAAATTTCTCGAAGAACTGACAGGTGGTTTCGATTTCGCAGAGGTAATTCGTCAATACTGGAAAGGTTACGAAGAGGCTAATGATGACCTACAAACGTCTGCTCTGCAATGGTTGCGAGCAGAGTTCTCAACGAGAACGGATGCGAGAAAAGCGTTAGGAGTCCGAACGATAATCACAGACGCAAGTTTTTATGACAATCTAAAATTGATGGCAGTCTTTGTTCGGGAAGCCGGCTATAAAGGTCTCGTAGTATCTCTAGATGAGATGGTGAATCTCTATAAGCTGTCGTCGACGCGAGCTCGGAATAGTAATTACGAACAATTGCTCAGAATCTTAAACGATGTGTTGCAAGGTACTGCATCTCATATAGGCTTTGTTTTTGGTGGAACACCAGATTTCCTCATGAGTACTCGGCGAGGATTGTATAGTTACGAGGCTCTTCAAAGTCGGTTAGCTCAGAACACTTTTACAGGTAAGGGGCGTGTGGATATGTCAGGGCCAGTCATACAGCTTGCCAACCTGACTCCTGAAGATATGTTTGTGTTACTGCAAAATATCCGCCGCGTGATGGAGTTTGAAGGCAAACTTCCGGATAACGCTCTCGTAGCATTTATGACACATTGCTCTCAAAGGATAGGGGAAGCCTACTTTCGAACGCCTCGCAATACTGTGACCGCTTTCGTCAATATGCTCGCAGTGATTCAACAGAATCCCGGTACAAAATGGCAGGACCTAGTTGATGATGTCGAAATAGACAAGGACAGCGGTGATGATACAAGTGCAAATAAGGAAGCTAGCGTCAAATCGGAGGATCCCGACGATGAACTCAGTAATTTCACAATGTAAGTAGCGGTCAGACGAAGTTTGCTTATCATTCGGAATTGAATGCGTGTACTGATGGCTAGGCAGAAAAAATTTGCGAACGGAATATTAAAGGCCAGAGGCTATAGAGAATCCGCGAAGAAAATCTAGTTTCTTGTGGAATTTTGATCTTTGAGACTGTCTGCAAATCGACGAGTATGATGAATAATCTAAGAGAGTGCTGCAAGACCTCGGCTTAGCGCTGATCGATCATCGGAATTCAAAGGCAATAAGAGAAGGAAACTTTGCTATTAGCGAAGCTGAAAATGCAGCGACAAGTATGCTGTTTAGAGCAAAGAAGAATCATCTGCTTACTAAGTCAAACGTCTCTGAGTTCGTGAGTAAACTGAATCTTGAAAGTGTATTGAAAAATGCAACAAAAGAAACAGGTTAGGCGATGATAATGCTATTGTGATGGTTGAGAAGTTCCAAGAGGCTAAATGAAAAATCATCGTTCACGATACTTTTGCGCCGATTCCGTCTAATGGTGCTACGAATAGCGTTATGCAATTAGGAGTAGTTGGCAGAAAACTTCAAAAATTATTCAGATAGTCTAAAATCTTGTTATCAAAGGCAGGATTTTTCGTTTAGAACGAATGCTTATTCTCCGCACTTCCTATGAATGTGACTTTCGCACCTTTTTTCGTCTGGCCTCCAAGAGTAATTTTGAAACACCTCGCCAATGCTTTGGTATAATGTAGCGATAAGCTAACCACCGAGAAGAATTCCAATGGATAGTTACGATCTCCTAGCAAGGCCAATCCAGAAATGGGTCAGAGACCAAGGTTGGACGGAACTCCGACTTATACAGACCGAAGCCATTAAGACAATACTGCAGTCAGGGGTCAAAGAAGGGCAGGTGTCAGAACAAGACGTAATTATTGCCGCAGAAACAGCAGGAGGAAAGACTGAAGCGGCTTTTCTGCCTTTATTGAGTCAAATTATTAGGCCCGAGGGTATATATTCTGGTAGTTTCGATCTACTTTACGTTTCGCCGCTCAAAGCACTCATCAACGACCAATATGGACGTTTACAGTCAATATGTAGAGAGACGGAGATTGCAATCACACCTTGGCATGGTGATGTCGCTAAGTCGAAGAAAGACTCGGCAGTAGACAGACCTAGCGGGGTTCTTCTGATAACGCCAGAATCTCTCGAAGCTTTATTTATAACTCGTGCAAGATTTATTCCAAGATTGTTTAACAACCTCCAGGCTATTGTGATTGACGAGTTACACACGTTTTTGGATATAGAACGGGGAGTTCATTTGCGATCTTTGCTAGCTCGGTTGGAGCTAGCACTTTCATCGCGGCGAATTCGACGTATTGGATTGTCGGCCACGTTAGGCGATATCGAGTTGGCAAAGCAGTATTTGAGACCAAATGACAGCGAAAATATAGCGATCGTGGAGGCGGAAAGTAACGGGGCAGAGATAAAACTACAACTGCGAGGGTATCAAGGCGAACAAACTGAACAAACCGATAGTTTTGCGACGGATAGACGCATCGCAGAACATATTTTCAAAACTCTACGTGGAAAGAGCAATCTAGTTTTCGCTGGCAGACGCCAAACTGTCGAGGTCTACGCAGATTATTTGCGCCAGATAACTGAGAAACTAGGACTACCGGAGGAATTTTTTCCGCACCATGGCAATCTTTCTAAGGAAGTTAGAGAGTTCGTCGAGGAAAAACTTAAACAAGAAGGCCAACCTGCTACAGCGATATGTACTTCAACTTTAGAGTTGGGTATTGATATAGGCGAAGTGGACACCATCGCCCAAATCGGTGCTCCGTTTACAGTTTCATCTCTTCGCCAGAGACTTGGGCGGTCCGGGCGTAGAGTCGGAGAGCCATCAATCTTACGACAATATGCGGTAGAACGAAGGATCAGTGGCAAAGCCGGCTTGGTTGATCTCCTCCGGGTTAAACTTGTGCGAAGCATAGCTATGATAGAGTTAATGCTTAGGAGATGGTGTGAACCCCCGAAACCACAGAGTTTACATCTTTCAACGCTAGTTCATCAGATTTTATCAGTTGTGGCAGAGCGTGGGGGTGAAAGAGCAAAAAATTTGTATGAGACATTATGTCAAAAAGGACCATTCACAAATGTATCGACAGAATTATTCATCAAAGTCTTGAGACAGCTAGGGAATAAGGAAGTCTGCTTGCTAGAGCAAGCCGCTGATGGACATTTGTTGCTGGGTAAAGTGGGAGAGAAGTTGACTGAACATTATAGTTTCTTCTCGGTCTTCAAAACTCCTGTGGAATACCGTGTTACGGCTGATGGACGAGAGTTGGGTACCTTGCCGTTGAATAATGTAATGGCGATCGGCGTGACGATCATTTTTGCTGGAAGACGGTGGGAGGTTGTGGATGTTGACAGCGACAAAAAGGAAATTTCTGTAAAACCGTCGGATGCAGGAGCAGCGGTTAGTTTTGAAGGGGATCCGGGCGATGTTCATGATAATGTAATCACTGAGATGCGTTCTATTTACTTAGGTGAAATCGTTCCCCGCTACCTTGACGATGAAGCCAAACTTCTTTTGTCGCAAGGCCGAGCGACATTTTTTGGAAATCGATTGGATTCTAGGAGAATCATCGAAACTGGTAGTAACAAAGCTTTCATCGCTACATGGGCGGGAACAACAAAAACTTGGTCGTTAGGGCTTGTGTTTGGGACATATAGTTATGGCTGGACACCACATGACGGTTTTTTGGAGGTAAGCGGGCAGGGTGCAGACCGTTCGGTATGGGATGTTCTACGAAACATTAGGAGAGGAGTTGGGATTGATTTTTCAGACAAATCGTTGAACTTGAGCTTTGAAAAGTTTCATCCCTACCTTAACCGAGACTTGTTGCTAACTGACGCTAAGTCCTCAAGACTCGACTTAAAGTCTCTACCGGACTTGGTGAAGGGAATTATTGGCGCTAGGTAATGGATAGTGGACAGGTTCAACGTTTGACTTGGAGGCGCTAACAGAGGACAGAAAAATGTTATCAAACTTTTCCGTGTAGTTTCAGTAAAGACATTTTAGAGGAAGAATCGGGAACTAATATCAATCCTAACTAAGCCGAGTTTGTTTCACAATCATTGTTGCGCTCGTTAGTCGCTAAAGGTATAGAACGGTACGTATGGTTACTCTAGAGAACGTGTTGGAAGCAGGATGTTATCGCCGCATGGCGCTATTTGAAGTTGGTTATGCGGACAGCACAGCGGGCAAAACGGCTTTTGATAGACAGGTTTGTTCGCTTCGTTGATCGAGAGTTTTAACAGACAGATCCGTGAAACTGCTCAAACACATGCCGAATGAAATCTTGCTTTGGGGCAACATTCTGCTTTAGGCATTCAAAAATTTCTTGCAAAAGTAACAGATTCCTCATATACTAAGGCTAGACGTTATCAATCTTTCTAAGTTTAAGAGGATCCTTATATCATGTATTCAAACAATTATTTATGTATTGTTTGCGTTCTCATCTTAGATTGACTGTGCTGACCCCGTAAGATTAGAAGCAAAAAAATTTTTGTAACCGGTATTTTCCTCGCAACGAGTTTCCTCCTGATCAGTATTTCGAAGATAAATGACAAATGAAAGTTAAAGAAATCAAAATACGAAATTTTCGTCGACTGAGAGATGTTTCTTTTTCTTTACATGAAGAAGAAACAGTCTTTGTTGGCCCCAACAATAGTGGTAAAACTTCTGCTGCACACGTATTTCGGAAATTTATCGCCCAAGCAAAGTTCTCAATACACGATTTTTCAATTGAACTTCTGAAGGAGTTTGATCAATGGGGACTTGAAAGAGCCAAGCCAGTAGAAGACTTACCCTCTCTACCTGAAATCCGACTTGATGTATGGTTTTCTATTGATTCAGACAATATACCGTATGCTAAGCTTGGGGATATAGTCACCAGTTTATCTGATGATGTCACAGAGATTGGGATTAGATGCACTTACAAAGTGCAGGACATTGAAAGATTGAGGGAGGATTATGTTAAATCAATTCCGACAGAACACCAAACAAATACAACTAAAACTTTAAGCGAATTTTTGACGAATGATAGCGAACTAAATAAGCATTTTGCGATACAGTACGAGACGCTAACGGTACATGACAATTCAGCTCTGACAAATAGCTTAACGACAAAAGAAGGTAAAAATCTCTGCAAATCACTTCTTCGTATCGATTTTGTAGACGCGCAACGATTTCTACAAGACGACGAGACTAAGGCTAGCAATCGTGGCAGTAAATTGTCTTCAGTGTTTGCACTATTCTACAGTTCAAACTTCGGTGGAGTAGACCCAGACAAAGAGGCTGAAAGAATTGTAGAAGATCATAACAGCAAACTAACCGAACATTACAAGACAAAATTCTCTGACCTTATGGGGGTACTAAGAAAACTTGGGTTTCCGTCCGCGAGTGAACGTGATTTATCTGTAGTATCCAAGTTGACCACAAATGAAGCTCTGAGAGGCACAACTGACATTGAGTATATTGAGTACGGAAGCAAACACAGTCTTCCTGAAGCAAACAACGGACTTGGAACGAAGAACTTGATATTGATTGCGACTCAATTATTGGATTTTCAAATGCAGTGTTCGACAACGTCAGAAGATCAACCGCAGTGCCACGTGATATTCATTGAAGAACCTGAAGTACATCTGCATCCTCAGTCGCAACGATCGTTTTCGATAAACATGTGGTCAATACTTGAAGGATTGAAAACTGAGCATAGTATTGTACCACAGTTAGTCATTACTACACACTCTTCTCATATTGCAAACTCTGTAGAATTTGACAAAATTCGTTATTTTAGGCGCTGTGTACTAGATACCGAAGAAAATACAGAACTAGCAAAGCTTACAAATACCGAAATCAAAAATCTGGCGGAGTTCAATGTCACCGCTGACTCTGCAGATACAATGTTTTCAGACTCGAAAGAGGCTAAGAACTTTTTAGAACGTTATATGACGCTGACATACAGCGATCTTTTGTTCGCAGATGGGGCTATTTTTGTTGAAGGAACCTCAGAGCGAATACTACTGCCGGAAATGATCAATCGGTTTCGTCCAAATCTTAAGAGTTTACATCTAAGTGTCATGGAAGTTGGGGGAGCACACGCTCATATTTTTGATGACTTGATGAAATTTTTAGATATACCCTACTTGATCGTTACAGATTTGGATTCAGTCGATTCGAAGACTAGGAAAGCGTGTTATGCCGCGAAAAAGAAAGCGATTAGCTCAAATCCCTCAATAAAAAACTATTTTCCTAATGTTAAATCAATCAACGATTTACAGGAAATAACTAGGCAAGAAAAGATTCAGGAAAGTGGCAAAAGATTCGTGACGTATCAGAAACGCAAAGATACTCAGTTCAACAACTCGAAATTAGCGCTACTGGGACGAACTTTTGAAGAGGACCTAATTCTCGCGAATTTGGAGAAGTGCGGAGTATCTGGGTTTCTTAGCAGTTTTAAACTTCCAGAAAATATCGATGAAATAAACCGGGACGTTTTCGAGTTTGTCCGAAAGGATATTCGAAAGAAAACAGAGTTTGCGCTCAATGCATTGGCAGACGGATGTTGGAACTGCCCTGAGTATATAGAGGAGGGATTAGATTGGCTTCAAGAACGACTAGGGGAAACCTCTACTACGAAGGAGATTCATAATGGTTGAAATGACCTCTGCGGACAAGGAAATAAGAGACTGTATCAATAAGAGGCAGTCGTTTGCAGTAGTAGCAGGCGCTGGCTCAGGAAAAACAAGTTCTCTGACAAGAGCGTTAAAATATATAGATTCAAACTGTGGAGAAAGTTTGAGACGAAAAAATCAGAAGGTTGTCTGTATAACCTATACTAAGAGAGCTAGAGATGAGTTGAGACAGCGATTAGACGATGATAAGATTTTCGTTGTGTCAACAATTCATAGTTTTCTTTGGGGCGAAGTAAGTAGATTCACCCAAGATATAGCCAACCAAATTTCCGAAAGTGTTATTCGTAAGAAGATTGACAAATGTAAGTTAGTGGCTAACGGAGGCGGAGAAAAATCAAAAAGTGCACAAGCTGAAATTGAAACATTACGCGAGGAGATTAACTGTATTGAAAAAATATCGAGGTTTGAATACGATAATAACGGCTATAGTAAATTCAACGAAGGTAAGATAGGGCACGACGATGTAATTACGATAGCCACCAAGCTTATCACTATCAGCCCTATTCTACAAAAGATCTTGGGCCATAAGTACCCTTTCATCTTTGTTGATGAGGCTCAAGATACGGATCGCTTAGTGATTGACGCGCTGAACATTATTGTTGAACGGACACAATTAGTATGTTTAGGTTACTTTGGTGACCCTATGCAACAGATATACGATACAGGAGTCGGTGAAATTTGTGGGCCGAAAGACTTCAAACTGATCAAGAAATGCGAAAATTATAGATCGGTTCCGAAGATTATTAACCTTGCCAATGCTTTACGAGAAGATGTAAAGCAGATTTCAGCGGGAAGATTTTCACAAAGTGATGGCGAGGTGAGACTAAATATAGTACAAGCAGAAGAACCAGAAGGAAAAAAGAATCGTTACACCGACGTGCAACTAGAGCGGGCGGCGAATAGGTATGACGCAGTGTTAGAAAAGATTAGTTGGACAAACGACGCAAATTCTAAATGTCTATTCTTAACTAGACAAATGATAGCACGGAGGTTAAAATTTATAAACTTGCATAAGGTGTTTACTGGAAACTATGCTTCACAAAATACAAAAAACAGGTTTGAGGACGGTAGTCACTATCTGCTGAAGCCAATCATTCAAGTTATTTGGCCGGTATTGTCTGCAATAGAAAACGGAGACGAACACGAGGTATTGCGAATACTGCGAACACATAGTCCACTTTTCTATGTTGGAGTCCCAAATGATGAACGTTCGTTGAAGGATGTAGTGTTGCTAGTGAGGTTACACCTAGGTAGGCTAAAAGAACTATGGCACAGCGGCTCAATTAAGGGCGTGTTAAGATACGTAAATGAGAATAGGCTATATCGAGCTCACGCAGCGTTAGAATCACATCTTAGTCGTAGTCCAAGACAAGAGGTTTATAATGACACATTGAATCAGCAGGAAAAGTCGGATTGGCTTGCAGACGAATTTTTTCGAACAGACATAAAGGAAATTCAAGCTTATGCTGACTTCATTAACACTAATTCGCCTTTTAGCACTCAGCATGGGGTTAAAGGAGAGGAATACGATAATGTATTAGTTTTCTTTGACGATGTCGAGGCTGCTTGGTCGCAATACAGCTTTTCTAAGTTATTATTACCAGATATTTCTGTCAAGGGAACAGATAGACAGATCAGGCGTTCTCGTAGATTGGCCTACGTGTGTTTCACTCGCGCTCGGCGAATACTACAAGTCATTCTCTTTTCCCTAAAACCACAGGAAGCGAAGAAAGAGCTTGTTTCGAAGGGAATGTTTGAGAAAAGTCAAGTTCGTATTATTGAGACCTAGGAATTGTGAGTAAGAATGCCTTAAAAACCACATGAACAACGATAAGTTTTTGTCATCCTGTTTACATTGTCTAAGATTAATAAAAGTGATTTCGACGCTGACGAAGAGAAAAGGTCTCTTTATCTGTCAAATTTTTATATGAACTAGATTCTCTCGACGTTTGAACTAAAGGCTATGGTTAAATCAGTTTCGCAGTAGGGCCATACATAGGTTGCAGTAGATGAAAAATTAAACGTAACTCCGCAAATAGTCAGAAAATAGATTAGACGGTACCAGAATTTAATTCGTTGATATTCAGTTGCTAAGAAGTTTGGGGCTGAAAATCAGTTTGCTGGGGTCGAGAAAGAGAGAATTCATTTACGATATTGCTAGCAATTAAAATATTTCTCTTAGATACCAAGGTGTCAATTCATTTGCCAAGAATCTAAGGAATCTCGCACATGTGAGATTCAGCTGTTTTGCTTCAATCATTGAGGAAACTATCAGTCCGGGTTTGGTCAATCGCTGAATCGACCGGACTAGTAAATCAACCTAATCGTCACTAAGTTGTCGTTCCTTCAGCCAAGTGTTCAAAATGTCTAGAGAAACGCGATCAAACCGGTGATCATAACCTCCTTGGTCAAGATCCCATATGACCTCATTGACAATAGTTCCTTCAGTGTCACTATGCTCATCAAATCTCCAAAACCCGACGTTGTCAGGGTGCAGTGAAAGGAATCCGTTCTGATTTTCAGCTTCTATCACCAAGTTGCATAATGCAGTCACGACAAACTCACTATGAGTAGTTATGATTACTCGATACCCGATATTTACTAACCGCCCGATTTCGCGAACAAGTTTGACTTGTGATACTGGATGCAGGTGAATTTCTGGTTCTTCAATAATTATTGTATGAGAACGTTCTCCAAAGTATCTCAAAAATAAAACTAAAGGAGCCAACTGAGATACTGTAGACGATGCCGCACTCAATGGCATTTTCTCACCAGATGAATCAGACACAAAAGAAAAGTAAGGGAAGTTGACCAGATCGTGTTCGACGATAATCTTTCCGCCAAGAATCTCTTTTTCTAATCCACATGCGATCTTCTGAACTTCGCCATCCATAAAACTAGAAGGAATTCCAATTAGATTCTGGAGAAAATCAATAGAAATCCCCGTTCGAAGCATCGTTCCTTGACTTGATGCTGGTTGAGTATCGAGTTCACCGTGGAGCGCAGATTGTACAATTGATCGAAAGTTATTCATCAGTCCAACTCTAACAGATGGTACAAATAAGGTTCTGCCAGAACTGAAAAAATTTCTGTAGACTGTGTCAAGTATTAGCTTTGCGATAATTGAATTCGCAATGGCAATTCTATCGTCATTGGCATCTGTAAGATACTCAGATATGAATTTTCCGAATTTTGTTCGGTCACCATGAAATTCAAGGTCATAGGGTAACGAAATTCTGAATTCCGACGAATGTTTCATCATGTTTAGCTGGATGGAAAAGTTGTTCGGATCGTCGGATGTGGTTTCGGAATGCACGTGAATAACGGTCTCGTCGTTGGTTCGCCACCGGATCATTTTGTCGTGACTAGTAAATCCTAGACAATGACAAAGTTCCTTTTCGAGATTAGCGTATTCGGTGTTTACGATCGATTCGAATGCTCGTCTCTCATTTTCGCTAAGTACTATTTTTTTGTTTGCTCGTATGCTTTCTATCCAATTCATCGGATTTTCAATTAACTTTTTTTGCAAGGGTGTTGCAGCAGTATCGAGATTTACTAAGCCCTGGTCATGTAATCGAGATCTCTCATTCGTAAGGCGTTCAAATAATGTGTAGAGCAAGCCGGCAATCCAAGACTTACCGGTGTTACCTAGCCCGGAGAGAACAGTTAGAGGTCGGAGGTCAATCGATCCTTTCTCTATTGGCCCGAAATTTCGAACGCTCACAGTTATGGGCTCTGGTTTCGACATCTGTTTGTCTTGGTAAGGGTGGCTATAGTCAACTCAGATTGTAAGGGTTCTATTATGCTACAATTTGAGGCCATCGAATGTCTATTTCTTTTTTTTTTCAGAAGGTTCAACTAGTAAATTTGCAATTAGAGAAAAGGCATCGGCCATACTTTAAGAGCAATTCGAAAAAGATCCTCCGAACGCTTTCTGATTTCGTATTCACTCCAATTTTCGTTTTCGCAAATGTTATGATTCAATGCTAGCAAGGAATGTTTTCTCATACGATCGCGTTTTCCATTATCTCTATTGCTAGTAGACTTCCAAGGCCGATTAGATTGTGCAGAGTTAAAACCTCGCTCGATTAAAGTCAAGTTTCCGATCGTGTGGATTATTTGGTTTCTCTCCTCTCGTTTATCATAGGGACAGGGCCAATTTTCCTCCCATTCCTGCGGCATAATGTGTTCGATAGAAAGTTTTTTTCGAACGGATTTCTCTTCAGCATAGTCTGTCCGTGTTTGATCCTCCATTATTTCTAGAAACATTCTTACTCTGGGTTTACTTAGCTTTCGATACAGTTCGACATTCATCCAAGCGTCTTTAAATTCGTTGTCCGCGGGGAATTTATCTATTTCAGCTTTACCATTGAGAATTTTGTCACAAATTTTACTGATAATATCAGAATCGGCATTCTTTGCAATGCCTGACAATTCGCTGAAAAATATACTGTAGTGCCTTGTACTCCACCCACAAACAGATCGCCGTATAAGAAAACTCTCTATGTAGGTAAGAATTTTCTTTACTAAATCTACATCGCTAGAGTACTTTTCAAAAAGTGCCAGAATGAAGGGCCATGAAGATTTCATGTTCATAACTTTCATTCTATCAAGGAAATCCGAAACACGTTTATCGTCGTGACTTCGGTTTAAACTTCTGTATATATTTCCCAAAGAGCTAAGCCTATTTAGCCATTTTTCTGAACTCCCCGATTCCAGATTAGGTTTCAGTTCACGGAATTCACTGTAGAGCTGGCCAGTAGTTACAAACTTTCCTTTCATTAAGGTTAGAGCGTAATGGAGAAAAGTGTCGATTTGCGCTCTTTGGGCATGCCCCGTCCCTACTTCCTTCCTCCAAAAACTTGCCTCTGAATCAAAGTGTTCCCAGTATTGTTTGTAAAGTTGTTCCGCTTGTGTCACACTAATGTCACTCAGCAAGTTATTTTTAATTAAATCTGCAGCAAGTAATTTAGTACCCCGATCATTTAATGTTTCAAATATGGCCTGTGGATTATCCTCGTCGTCAATTTCAATTACGACCATAGTGATTTTTCCTAGTACAGCACCAAGTAAACCTCTTAATTTCATCTCGATTGATAGATTTCCTGTTTCAAGCCACTTGTCAATCTTCTTATAGAAAAAAAGATATGCGTTAGCAATTTTACTATCTTGTAGAGGCAATTTGTGTAACGGCAGCCCTAACTTATGCTTCAGATCAAACGGAGAGTCACAGTCCATAACTAGTTTATAGTTCTCCCTATCTGTATGCGTAGGCCAAAATTTTTGGTTTTTCTCAGAAGTCTCATTCAACGTGTTATCGTTAGTTAGAAATCGTTTTAAATTTTGCCTATGTTTTGGCTGCTTCCTCATCGCAGCAATATCCCCGATCGCTTTCAATAATATTTGTACAGTTGTAATTCGTTGCTGACCGTCAATGATTCGAAAAGATCGAGTTGTCCCCGGACGAACTTTTATAAGTTCGTGAACAGTGGCACCTAGAAAATGATTTCGCACTTCCTTGTCTGTTGCTACATTTTCCGCTATTGGACGAATGTCATCCCACAATGGCTGCCATTGGTTGGCTTCAGTCCAAACGTATGGTCGTTGAAATAAAGGAGCAGTATAGTGAATATCTCCGTCAAAGATCTGTTGAATCCCCATCATATTGGTTTGCATTGTAAAGTTCCTGCTGAGTATAAAAATTGTTGTCCAATTTGGACTCTTTCAATATCACGATAGGATTCTGTGGTATCGCCAGGTGCGTTAGACAATTTGGCACTCACAGTAGCTATAGATATTGGATATAGAGAGCTATTGAACTTCCGAACTGCAAATCTACATGCAAAACTGTAAAAGATCAAGGAAATATTCTCGAAAACATAGAATCATATAACATTTTCTATTCCGGTCGATAGACCGCTACAATGCAGAAACTGTTGCGATGACATCACGTGACCGCTAAGTGCAACATTAGGGGGTCATGGTATCACAGCGATAAACGTAGTTCAAATTTTCTACGGTCGAACAGGACAGCCCGGTGTTTGGGTAGGTTTTAGAGAGTTTAGTACTTTAGGTCTGGTGTCATAGAAATACCAGTTAATGACACCATAAAAATGAGAACAATGGTGAACGTCGGTATTTATGATACAAGGTACAGTTACCTGAGTGGCTTTTTGGAAAAGTAAAATCCTTCAAACAAGAGAGGAGGACTTAAAGACTAGTATGATTGGCTCAAAGCGGATTGCTAATCTGCATATTGCGTAAGGGACAACAAATGGATGTAGCGACTTGGATTGCGCTCATAGGTGTGTTCCTAGCAGGAGGGCTTTCGCCCGGACCGTCTATGATGCTCGTAATGACTGCTTCTTTGCGTCACGGATTTGCGACAGCAATGATTGGCGCGGTCGGGGTGTCAACAGCCAATTTGTTCTGGATTCTGTTGGCGGCTTCTGGAACAGCGGCCCTAGCAAGTCAGTTTCCAACAGCTTTTTTTGTAGTCAAGCTTCTGGGGCTGGCATTTGTTGGATGGATCGCTTGGAATTTGGCGTTTAAATCCTCCCCGATTGATCAAGTGAAGTCAACTAGTTCTAGACAACATTTAAGGCTGTTCGTTAAAGGACTCGGAATACATATTGCAAATCCACAAGTTTTGGTGTTCTTCGGAGCAATTCTTCCGCAATTTATTGATACCTCGAAGTCAGTGTTAGACCAAGTTATACTGATTATGGTTACGATTACTATAACAGAGATGTCAGGCTTAGGGTTTTATGCGTTGTCTGCGGAAGCTATGAGCAAAAAGTTCCGTTCAAAGAGGTTTGTGGAAATCTTCAATCGTTGCGCCGCTGTAGTTATGCTGATATCCGCGGGTTTTGCGGTTTATGCTACATCGTAGGCGGCCTAACGTTAAAATTCATGGACAAACTCATTCGTCTCAGAATCGTACCATGCCAATGTTCCTAGACCTATGTCAAACCAAGCGCCGTGAAGAGAAAGATTACCGTTGTTTACAGAATCGTTGACGAAGGGGTAATCCATCAAATTTGCAACGGATTGAACTACTCCGGCTTTTTCTAGTGCTGTTTGAGGGTTGGAGGGATTGTCTTGAAGAACTTTATCGCGAGTTTCGTCAAGCTGAGCTACCCAAGGTGATATGAATTGTCCGACGGGTTTATCATCGGCCGCACTCAAGCAGGCACTGATGCCTCCACAAGCACTATGCCCGATTACTATAACTTGAGAGACTTTCAAGGCGGTTACCGCGAATTCGAGTGCTGCTTCCACTCCGTGTAATCCGGTGGTTTTTCTGTAGGTAGGAACAATGTTCGCAACGTTACGCACAACAAAAAGTTCGCCGGGGACAGAATCAAATATTGCGGCTGGTTCTACTCGGCTATCCGCGCAGCTAATGACCATTGTTTTTGGACTTTGACCTTTCCCGAGTGTTGCAAACAGCTCAGATTGAGACGGATACCTCTCAGAGCGGAATCGGTTGTATCCGTCCTTCAAGTTTTCTGGAACAGTTGCCAATTTCTTCTCTCCTAGAGTATTTAGAATAGGCTAAGATGAAACAGTTGCCTAATGTGCGAAAAGTACTGTGTCCCTAATGAGCTTCAATTATCTCATCAGATTTTGGGTTGGAACTTGGTCAAATTCCCCTATCTAGATAGGAAGTCTTGTTCGTGTTTGCAATAGAATGTTCAGTAAAAGAGTAGTCAGAAAATTAGTCTTAGAGCGTTATCCAGTCAAGCTGACTCTCTCAGTTTCTTCCGTTTCTCAATAGCAGAAGTCTCCGCTTTTGGTGGTTCCGTCGGGATCATTTGTTCGGTTATAAAGCAGGAGCTTAAATTCCAGTCAACTAGCTCTGTCCGCTCTAACTTGCTTAAACTGGAGATACTTTTATAGACAAGTTTCAATTTTGTTTGTGAGTCTGTTAAATTTTTAGCGACTATATGCCCACTGCCACAAAATTGCGCTGGATTGACGCTTACAAGAAACGCGGTATCGTACAGAACACTCCCGTAGCATAGGAGACACAGCGCGAACCGTTCTAAGTTTTCACTCTTACAAATAGCGCAATAATTCCCGTACAACGAATCTGCGGAACGGTGGTTCGTTAAACAGCGCTGGCGACAAGCGTTGAATGCCTTCTTCGTTAGAGTTTTGAGGTAATAGGTCTATAGTCGCGAAATTGTTGGGCTTCAAGACAGTAATTTGAATCTATGTAACAGTCATGTACTACTCGGTTGACAAACCAATCTCTAGTCCGTAAAACTGCGCACTTCCCCGACGTTCTCAGCACGGGTCACAATGCTACTACTCATTTTTCTCCATTGCATGTTTTGGTAGTTGCAAGAATCTATACATACTTCGTAAAACCCTATAGAAGTCAGCCAACGCGAGAAAAGGCATACACATCACGAATATTGGCATTGTAGAAGAGAGTCTTAGACTCAGCCTTCGTGAACTCATCATAGACATTTTGTGGGAGTTTATAGTATTGATAGACCGCACCACTCTGAAGTTCAACTTCAAAGGTATTGGTGTTCGGATCGTATCCAGCCGAATAGATGTAAGTGGGGTGTTGGGTATGTCTTTCCATTAGCTTTTCTCCCATATTTGCGAGGTCATTATACTCCGAGTCGCGCAAAAAATCGATTATCGATCGATTTTAAGGGAAATTGACCGTGCAGACTTTGTTCAAGTGCTTCGAGATGTACCGATTCTTACTGCTGAAGTACAGATAGCTGTATCGAGAATCGCAGGACTATACAGCTAGTCAATACGTTCGGGATATTGGAAGTTAGGCTGGCTTCGTTACACGTGCAGAATTATCAAACAGATCGTGAGAAGGGATAAATGTCACGAATAACTTTTATATAGAATTCGGTGGGAGCCTCTGACTCAATAAACTGGTCAAGTACCTCCTGAGGAAAGTCATAGTACTCGTAGACGACACCGTTCTTGAATTTTACTTGCAGTGTCTCATATTCTTTGTTGTAGCCAACCGCAGCTATGTCAATGGGCATCTGGTTGTTTCTTTCCATTTAAGATTCTCCTGAATTTGCAAGATCCTTAGAATACACTGGTTGAGGAGCAAAATCAAGTAAATTTGTTAGGGACTTTGAATTTTGTGACCGCCAAGAGGCCAAAATTCGGGTATATCCTTCATCAATTCGACGATAAGCCCAAGAAAGACTAACCTTAGGGTCGGTCGTGACCGGACAGAGTTCATTGTCGGTAAGATTACACGGCATCTCATTGGCAGTTTAGCGGCTTCACCCGTAATAACAGCTTCCCCAATTCACAGTATAGGAAGTACATCACGCAAACTAGTTGGATTGTGCAAGGATGTGTCTGGAAAAACTAGTTAAACTATCTGATAATGTTCCACTGATACGTTTTCAATCTGTTGGGTTAGATAACTTGCGTGCAAAGAATGTCCCGCATTGAGAAAGCATAGTCTCTTTAACTTCAAATGGGCGCAGGCTAACAATCATTGCTCCGACATCATACCTACCGCGCTCTTTCAATGTATGAAACATTTATATTAGGCAGTCCGGCTCCGAGGATGGATTGATGAATCACCTTGGTCTTGTTTTTTCCGGAAGAATGGAATGGCAAAACCCATTCCGGTAACAATCCGCTACACAGTATTTAAATTGGTTCTTGCCGGCAAAAAAGGTAAAAATCGTTATCTGTTCTGCAACTGCCTTAGCGTCCTATTGGCATCCGGATAACTGGTTTTGTCCTCAACTCCTTATCCCCGATTGTAGCTTGCGTTCAAACTATTGAAACCAGCTAAAACTCTCTGCCTATGTCATCGCCGGTGTAATATGAAAAGTTAGATGCTAAACGAAAAACGATGAGAAAGTTACATTCATAGGAAGTGCGGAAAATAAGCAGTCGCCCTAAGCGAAAAATCCTACCGTTTGTAACGAGATCTTAGATTATCTGGCTAATTTTTTGGAGTTTTCTGCCAATTACTCCTAATTGTATGAAGCAATTCGTAGTAAAAATAAGCGATTATATAGTTATTTAGCCATTATCGCTATTCTCTATTCCATTCACCTAATGGGTACGTTGACCATGGCGTTGCATCGGGATTTGTTCCGGTGAACAAGCAGGAAATCGCGCAGAAGCCTTTATTAAATGTAAGTTGAGCGAAAAATGGCTAAATAGGTATATAGCCGCTTAAAAATAGACGGAATCAGCGCAAAAGTATCGAGACCGATGATTTTTCGCTTAGCCTTTTAGGGGATTATATACAATTGGCACCAAAATCTAAGTTCACAACAATTTTCCCACTTTGTTTCCCTTCTTTGCGTTGCACTGTCTGCATAACAACTGGAGGTTGTCGATATTGTTCGTTCCCCCCTTTGATATCGGTATAATGTGATCTACATCCATTGCCTTATATTTTTCGTGTTCCTTGCACTTTCTGCATATGCCGTCTTGACCAACGTATAGTTTTTCGCCATACCACTTTCTTACAGGAACCCGTTTTGCAATTTCTTGTGTCGAATAGTATTCCACTTCGCGGACAATATCGTTCCTGCGGGGTAGCACCTTGGTGCTTTTTCGATAAGGACAGAATTGGTCATGTTCTAGGTCTCCTAGTCGCCAAATACGGAATCGCAACAATACAGAAGACATGAAAGATTTATCTGCTCCAATCCATTGCCTATTGTTTTTGAACGCTGCCTCTAGTGCAGTAGCGCAACCTGCAAAGGGATCAAAGACGACTTCGTTTACATTGGAACTAGTCTTAATCACACGTTCCAGCAAATTTAATGGTTTTTGGGTTGGGTAACCGATTGTTTCATTCATGACAGGGCTGTTACACTGCATGCTAGGAATGTCGCTCCAAATATTTCCCCGAAAGCGCCCTTCCTCGGCGTAATAGTAATAATCTTTGCCATTTACAGTTCTCTTTCGGTATTGCCTTCCATTCTCATCCCAGTTCTGAAAGTGCATTTGTAAAGACAAATCAGAAAACGGTATTCGATTCGTTGGATCTGTTCAGGCGCAGACACATATGGAACCAAAACTGCCATAGACTGTAGTCGGAGTTATGGATACATAAAAACTCTGAAATATTCAAGTAAAAAAGCAAAAGAAGGTAGTTGACTTTGCAAGAAATAACTTCCTACAACTGTTTTTTTTTGAAAAGCGCTTTCAGGGGATTTTAAAATCCCCTGAAAGCGCTTCTCGGATTTAGCAAGGTTTCGATTTCTGGGGATTCGCGAATCCCCGGAAATCGAACGGTATCGTTTAGTGGCTCGTAATCAGGAACTTCGCAAAAAAATTTTAGCGAGAACATAATTATGGCTTAAAGACATACGTTGAGTATCGCTCCAGGTTGTCTTCTTCTTACTCCCCGATCAATAGTGCCAGTGTGCGGTCTAGCGGAGACGGTATTTAACTTCGCGAGATAAATAAGGCCGGTTAGATTTACCAACTTTGGACATGAGCAAGAGGGAAGGATAACAAGCAAGAGGCCTCTAGAGCGTTTGCAACTCAAGATGTTAAAAATGGAGGCTAGTGCTTTATCTTGGACAGTGTATCTAGTCTGAGGTTTAAATGGTGATGACTTGTTCTTTTGAAGAACGGAAGCTCATTATCGATTATTCGAGCATTTGTCTGCCTAACGGATTTGCAAAAGCTCTAGATCAGCGTAACAGAAAGACTGAGATAAAGTATAGAGACAGCTAAACTCTTCGAGGAGTTTCGATTAGATGCTGTCCGTTGCAGCATCTTTTGAGCTAACTTCCCGCTGGATGGCTTCTGAAAATCTTAGAAGTTATATAACTGCACGGGTTGCCTAAAGTTGTGTGTAATGCGTTTCCAGTTTGACATATACTCCAATCACTTGGACAAACTGTTAGCCTGGTCTTGCGAGGTCAGATAGTTTTCATAGTGCATCATTGGAGTTAAGTTATTAATGCCTTGGTGTGGGCGTTTCGTTTTGTAGAACTTACTGTAACTGTCTAGCCGTCGATTGAGTCGTTTTAGGTCATTAAATGGTAAGTCCTCTCTGGAATAAAATTCGTCTCTTACCGTCTTATTAAATCGCTCTACAAAGGCATTCTGCGTCGGACTGTGAGGATCGTTGACATAATGTGTTATTCCTAGATCCTTACAGGCTTGTTCGAACTCCGCTCTAAACTCAGAACCGCGATCCGTTTGAACGGCCCGAACCTTAAACGGCGCTTGACGTATCAGCTTTTTCAGCAGATACCTCGCATTCTTTGCCGAAATTGAACGGAAGGTGTGGCAATACGTCAGCTTTGTATAACAACAGATCGCGTTGATCTGATACACAAACTGATTCTTGCCATCAACATTGATGAACAACGTATCAATCTGCACTAACTCTCCTGGAGTCTCACTTGGCAAACCTTCCTCCGGTCTCGGTATCGCATGCGGACGAGACGAGTGATCGCTCTTGCTTCTCTTCTTCGCAAACTTACTACCATAATAAGACTTGATCTGCTTCTCCCGTATCAACTCCGATATCATTCGACAAATCATCGCAGAACTGGCTGTTATACCCTGAAGCTTCAGAAAACGTTGTATCTTAACACCACCCCAAGCCTGCCACTTCTTTCGTATACTTAAAACTATCTCCTTCAGCTTGTCATAAAGACCTTGGTCCTCCCGTGAACGAACAGTATGAGGCCGGGTCGACTTCGGTTCCGGCTGTTTCCTCCATCGGTTCAAAGTACTGTACGGAATACCAATAACCTTAGCCGCCTTGGCCGTTAAACTCCCCTCGCACAGCTTTAACCAAGCCTTAACCATACGCTTCCGAAAAAGCGTTTGCTCCTCTATTGATAAATGACGGATACCCGCAGTGTCATAATCCCTTCGGGCGACTTCTATTTCATCTTCTAAATTTTGTGTTACAATAGACATGGAAGATCTCCTACTGTTGATGTTGAAAAGAACCTACAGTATGGACGATCTTCCTCTTTTTGTGAAGAACCTATTTTGGTTCCATATGTCCCGAGTCAGGTCAAATTTCGAAAACTCACACATATGCAACTTTCACTTGCCAAATTTCCAATTATGTGCATAATCAGCGCCGTAATATGGAGCATTACTATGTTAGTTCAGTTTTCAGTAGAGAACTTTCGTGTTTTTCGCGAAAAGCAAACGTTCTCTATGATCGTTGACTCTAGGTTCAAAAAACAAGCCGCCCACCAAACTATCCCCACTGGATTCTCTATTGTTCCGCGGATTCATCGTCTTGCAACTATTTTCGGTGAGAATGGAGCTGGCAAGTCGTCGCTGATTCGAGCGATGATGTTCGTGCAACGATTTGTTAGAAGGTCATTTGGCGATTCACCGAACGAAAGTATCAGAACAGAACCATTTCTATATCATTCCGGATGCTGCGACACCCCTTCTCGTTTCGAAATCATTTTCATCTTAAATGAAACGTTGTTTGAGTATTCTATGGCATTATCAGCTGAACGAGTAGAAGAAGAACGACTTATAGCGCGTCCGAAGTCTACTGGAAGGGCGCGCTTATTGTTCTCTCGAGAATTCAACTCTGAAGCAAATTCATACGCTTGGCATATAAATGCAAATCAGTTAAAAGGAGAGCGTGATAGCTGGAAAGCTCAAACTCGGCCAAACGCACTGTTTTTGAGTACAGCGGTTAGGCTAAACAGCGAGGCGCTTGTCGACGTGTACTCATGGATTGTAGAGGAACCTGTTTTTCTTTCTCCATCTATGAGTCGGCATCGTCGATTTACAGCGAACCGACTACTAGATCCTCTTTGGAAAGTTAGAATCTTACTATATTTTAAGAAACTGGGTATTCGGTTACACGACATTGAAGTAAAAAAAACCAAGTTTTCAGAAACTGAGAAGTTCGCAAGGTATCCTAAAGAGCTTCAAAGTTTCCTTTTAGAGGAAGCTCCAGATAGAGCCGAGTATCAAATAAACTTTATAAGAAGGAACAATCTCAAAAAGCTTGTAGAACTACCCATTGACGAAGAATCACACGGCACGAAGGCACTATTTAATTTGGCTGGTCGATTACTCGATTCAATAGATAAAGGTCACACAGTTGTAGTAGATGAACTCAATACTGGTCTACATCCTTTGGCTTTTCAAGCCATAGTATCTATGTTTGGTGACCAACAGCAGAACCCTAACAACGCCCAGCTGATCTTTACTACTCATGATGTAACTATTCCCGACAATGATTTTATAGATCGAGATCAAGTATGGATGCTAGAGAAAGATCTCGAGTATGCTTCAAGTTTATACTCATATTCCGAGTTTGGAACCAGATTCCGTACGCAATTTCAAAAGGCGTATTTACAAGGCAGAGTCGGCGCGATACCGACAATTTTGTAGAAAGGTCTAACTAAATGACTAGGAAAGGTATTAGCACACTTGGAAAATTCCAGCGACGGAACTTGAGGTTGAAGGATTTACCTCGAGTCTTGATCATTACAGAAGGTACCAATACTGAACCCGACTATTTTTGAAGAATGCGAGTTGAGTTAGAAATAGCATCGGCCCGGGTTATTGTTAAATCTAGCGATTCGCCAACTCCGGCTTCTGTTATCGCAAAATTGAAGGAAGTGTTACGAAAAGATAGTGAGTTTGAGATTATTTTTTGTCTATTTGATAGAGACTCTCATTCTTCATACATTTTTTCAATCGAGGAGATAGGAAAGCTAGATAAGAAATCTAAATCATGTAAAATTGTTGCTGTCCCCTCGATTCCCTGTTTCGAAATTTGGTTTCTGTTACATTTCTTGAGGTCGACAAAACCATATGGGATTACTGGTTCGCCTTGTGATAAAGTAATAAAGGATTTGAAACAACACCCGGGGTTCACTAACTACAAAAAATCAGATTGTAAAAGTATATATGGTGAACTCTCTATGAGAGTAGACAATGCAATTGAGAATGCTAAGAGCGGATTAGAGCAAGCGAAATTGAGTGGATCACCAATTTACTGTGAAGATTCCTCATCGCGAGTCTATCTGATAGTAGAGAAACTGCGAAAACTCAAGAAGAAAATTAGTCCGTAGTTTTGGAAAGTCACTACGCATTATACACGCTTGTCTAAGCGAGGGCGGTAACCTTGTGTTCAAATAAAGTACAGATGAGTTTTTGGAGGAGAGTGTGATGTAGACACTGATCTGTCGCATCAAAGCTATGTTTGGATGAAAAGAGTACCAAAGTTTACAAATGAGGTATGCTGTTGAACTTTCCGCTAGATGATCCCGATATAGAGGATCGTTTGTCGAGGCTTGTTCTTCGGAACTGATTGAATTGGATAAATGACCTGACTCGGGACATATGGAACCAAAACAGCGTCTTCACAAAAAGAAGAAGATCGTCCATACTGTAGGTTCGTATCAATAGCAACAGGAGGAGATCTTCCATGTCTATTGGAACACAAATTTTTGGGGATCGCTTGATCGCGAGAAGCGTTTCTTGGGGATTTTGAAATCCCCAAGAAACGCTTTTCCCCAAAATTTGAATTTTCAGACTTAATCCTACAGTATCTTATGAACACCGCGGGTATCCTAGGTTTATCAATAGAGGAGCAAATCCTCATATGGTTAAGGCTTGGCAAAACCTCTGCAACGGGAGTTTAACGGTCAAGGCTGCGGATAAGGTTATCGGTATCCCTTACAGTACCTTGAACCGATGGTAGACGCAACCGAAACCGTTGGTGTCCCGGTCTCATAATGTTCGTTCACGGGAGGATTGAAATCGTTACGATAAGCTCAAGGAGCAAGTATTAGAGTTACGGCTGAAGTGGCAGGCTTGGAGCGGTGTTAAGATACTGGGACTTCTGAAGCTGCAGGGTATAACAGTCAGTCGTGCGATGGTTTGTCGTATGGAATCGGAGTTGATACACGAGAAGCAGATCACGTCTTACTATAGTATTAAATTTGCGAAGAAGCGAAGCAAGAGCGATCATTCGTCTCGTCCGCAAGCGATACCGAGACCGGAGGCAGGGTTGACAAGTTAGAGTCTACATGGCTAATGCATATTGATACGTTGTTTATCAAAGTTGACGGCACGAATCAGTTTGTGTATCAAATCAACGCGGTCTGTTGCAATACAACGTTTTTGTATTCCCAGCCCTTCAGTTCAATCTCGGCAGAGAATGCGACATATCTGCTGAGAAAGTTGTTATGTCAAGCGCCATTTAAGATTTAGGCTGTTCAAACTGATCGTGGTTCTGAGTTTATAGCGTTAGCGAATCAAGTTGATTGTCTCAATTTCTTCCGCTTCTTAATAGATGAAGTTTCCGCCTTAGGCAGTTCCTTAAAGATAATTTGTTCATTTGTTAAGCTGGAGCCTCAATTTACATCAACTTGCGCTGCAAACGCTCTAGAGCGGAATTCGAACCAGCTTGTGAAGACCGAGGTATAACGCATTATGTCAACTACCCTCACATATCTTATAGAACGAGACCAAGTTTGGATGTTGGATAAAGACTGAGGGCATGCCTCCAGTCTATAATCGTTTTCGGAGTTTAAAACTCGATTCGGTACTCAGTTTCAAAAGGCGTATTTACAAGGTGGGTTCAGTACGACACCAATTGTACTGTTACTCTGAGGGATACCGATGACCATTGCCGCTACCTAAACCTTTAGACTCCTTCGCGGGAGTTGCGCCAAGCCGTAACTATTCTCTTATGATAATGAGTTTGCTTCCCTTTTGAAGTATAATAGACACCACTTTGGCGTTATATCAGCCTTTGAATTCTAAATCATTATCTAAAATTTGTGTTACAATAGCCAGAAATACCTCCTACTGTTACGTCTAACTCGATGCTACAGCAAAGATAAGACGGTCTTCCTTTTAATGAGAAGAAGTTTACTTTTGGATCCGTATGCTTCGAGTCAAGACATAATTTCATTTTTAATAATTTTTCGGATAATCTGCGACATTTTTACAGCTTTTCGCCATTTTGGTGATTGTTCCGAGGTAAACACAAAATTGAAGTTGTCGAAAAATTCACCCAACCCATCGAAATTACGGTTTAGACAAACAAATTACCTATCGCAGAAATATCCTGTTTCTCTATTCCTACTGGAGTTGAATAATGGAAAACTTGAAATCTTTAGGCCAAAAAATCGATTTGGCGATAGACTCTTCTTGTAGCTCTGAGTTAGAAAAGTTGGCTGAAAAGTGCAAGAGATACATAGAAGTGAGTACTGAGGCAAACAAACCGATACTATGGTATTTCCTTGGAAATTGCTTTGCGGGTTTGAGTAAAATTAGGTTGAACTCTGAAGATGATCGTCTTAGTTGGAAACTTCCGGAAACAGTAGAGGAGATTTTCGCTCTGAGATCGGCGGTACAGTATTTTTCCTCTATTGCGCTTGAAAAAGAGCATGTGAGTCAAATCAGAACGAATTTGGGGAATAGCTTGAGTTTTCTAGGGCGACCCGTTGCGGCTATAGAGCAGTGGCATTTGGCAATTGAAGCGATTCCACAGTTTGCAAAGGCCTACTGTAATCGAGGAATCGGGGTTCAAAGTTATGCATTAGGATTATACGATCCTTCTCATACCTTGTTGGCTCTTAGTTCTGCACAAAATGACTTCGAATTTGCTTTGTCGACAAGAGCGTATTGGGAAAATGAGGATTTCAAATCATATAAGACGACGTTAGCAAAACGCGTTATACAGATCAAGAAAACACTTTCGGATAATGGTTTCAATGAAAATTTCGACCTTGATGCATTTGAGGTTGGAGCAACATTTGAGGAAAGGGAATATAGAGTATGGTGTCTAGATAACAGATTATTTTTAAACCCGCTAAATGACATTTTGACTCGTAGTGTCGTGGCACAAGACGTACTACACTTACCGGATCATGTATATAAACAAAGTGAAACTCCGAGATTTCCAGTTTACTTTAACATTATTAAACAAGAGTTTGTGAGCGCTCGGTATGAATTTTACACAGCTGTGAGAAAGTTGGACTTAGAATATATAATGAAGGATGTTCTGTTAATCGATACAGGAGAAAATCACAAGTTTGGACACTACACTGCAAAATTCAGATATTCTTTCCGTTCGATATATTCGATTTTTGATAAAATAGCTTTGTTTTTAAATGATTACTTTCAGTTAGGAAAGAAAGTTGGAAAGGTAACAATCAAAAATGTTTGGTATAAAAATCAGAACACACAAGAAATTCATGAAAAAATTTCTGAGAGTAGAAATTGGTTTCTACGAGGATTGTACTTTGTATCATTAGATTTATGGGATAAACAAGTTGTTGAATGTTCTGAACCACTTGCAGAATCGCTAGCAACGTTGAGGCACCAACTAGAACATCGCTTTGTAAGTTTTGTAAAATACGAGACCAAAGAAAGTACAGAGTATAATTTGAGTATAACGATAGAAGAATTTTCTGAAAGAACATTAAAATTGCTTAAGTTGGCAAGGGAGGCTATAATTTACTTATCGCTCATGATGAGGCAAGAGGAAATCATTAGGGAATCTAAACTCTCAGATGAGAACAGTATTCATGTCGATATACCGAGTTGGCCGATAGAAGAGTTTAGTTCTTGAATTATGGTAGGCTGAGGATGTAAGGTAAATTTCATTCGTATTACGGTCATTCTTACAACACCTCAGGACATACGAAAGGTGGAAGAAAATCAGATTTGAAGGACTATTTGTAGAGGGTTGTTCTCCGTAATTGATAGATCCAGAATATAGACTAGAGCAGTTCCGGAACAAGTAAGGATTTTTGCTATACTTTAGTTTTTGTCCATTCAAGGAGAAGACAATGGCAAAACCAATACCTGAAAAAATCCGTATTGCAGTGGTCAAATACGTTAAATCAGGCCATCGGCAGAAGGAAGCGGCAGAGAAATTTGAGGTTTCTCCTTCATTTGTATCGGCGATGGTGAAGCAATTCGACGAATCAGTCGATCTGAAGCCGAAGCCAATGGGCGGTGATCGTCGGTCTAAGAGAACGAAGAAACACGAGAAAGATATCCTAGGAGTTTTAAAAAAGCATTCCACGGCTACTTTACTAGAGATTAGTGAGCGGGTGTACGAGAAGACTAAGGAACGTTTTTCTATATCAACTCTTTATGACTTCTTTAGAAAACGAAAGATTACCCGGAAAAAGATAACAGGACATGCGGCGGAGTAAAAGAGACGTGATGTTAGAATAGCGCGAATCATCTGGAAGAAAATCGCCTGTAGAACAATAGACATCAAACGCTTCATCTGGTGCGATGAGACGGGGGCTTCCACTGATATGATCCGTCTTTATGGACGATGTCTAAGTAACGAGAGATTACAGGTAGCAGTTCCGAAGAGTAACTGGAAGTCACTCACGTTGACTGCTGCAGTTACAACAAAAGGAATGCGAGCTGCTGAGGTCTACGATGGGCCAATGACAACTGAACGGTTTTATGAATGGGTCGTAAAACGACTATCAAAAATTATAAAGCCAAATTCAATTGTCGTAATGGACAATCTTAGAGCGCACAAAAATCCGAAAATAAGAAACTTTATAGAATCTCTTGGTGCTCAACTATGGTTTCTACCACCTTACAGTCCAGATCTAAATCCGATCGAAAAACTGTTTTCCAAGTCAAAAGCCCATCTAAGAGAAAAGGCTGAACGAAGTGTCGAGCGATTAACCAAAATTTTAAAACAACTGCCGAAATTATTCACACCTAAAGAGTGTATTAATTATATTCGTTCCTGCGGGTACAAAATGTAATTTATCCTTACTTGTTCCGGAACTGCTCTAGGGTGCAATCAATTCACGAAGAATATTGACGCAAGGTGTAGGAGTGACGGAAACATTGGTAGTATTGGAGTGAAAGCAGTACCATCTATTCTCGACCTTGATGGAATGCACCAAAGTCGCTTCAATGAAATTGTACGCTACGCCTGACAGAAGCGACTGTCCAAATTAGTGGAACGCTCGAGTCTTGAGAACGCCCGAAGCTCGCTAATCTACTTCGGTGTTTCAGCCTTTCGTCAATCTACTCGTGAAAACGCATAGACTCGGCGTATCTTGGCTTCAAAGAACTCGTTCAACGAGTTAGCGTTAACGAAGTTCTCGACAACATCTGATGGGAAGTCGTAATATTCGTAGACGGCACCGTTCTTGAACCTGATCTCAACAGTCTTATGTTCTTCGTTATAGCCAACTGCTTCAATGTCAATTGGCGTAAGTGAGTTGTGTTCCATTTTGGAGTCTCCTAGCTTGGTACATTGGGTACTCTACGATGTTTTTTTATCGAAATCAAGTGATTCAAGCTTGCTTCTAGGATTTTGCCAACGCCAAGAAGCGACAATTCTAGGAAAACCCTCCTAATTCAGAGTGTCGGCCTTCTTCCGACTTTCGTTCATGCCATTCCTTGATTGACAAAATGTTTAACCCGAAGCGCTTGATTAACGCATAGTTAGAGGCTTCTTGCATCCTTTTTTTGATCGCGTGGGGAGTGTGGCCGCGTTGGTGAGTAATACCTTTCCCATAACTGTTGCCGCCAGATGGTATCGCTGTATAGTGGTATTATATCATCCTGTATACCTGTACGCAGGACTACACATCTAATATCATAAACTGTATTGGTACCGGTATTCTATGTAATTGACAAGCCATTAGAACGATTGGTGAAAATTCTTGCTTTATGGCTGAAATTTGGGCAAAATTAGCATGATTTACCTTGGCTTCATTTTTTAACTGATCGATAAGTTCTTCAGGACTGTCTAATTTCAAATCACAAATGCATTGTCCGTGCAGAGCTGTATTTCTGTACAGATGTTGTTCAGTAAGATCGTCTGGAACCCACAATTGCCATGTACTGTGTTGCATATCAGTAGTATAGAAATAGTTCAAAGTATAAAACGTCTCAGTATCACCTATTCTCGCCAGCAAAACGCTTAGTGTTGGATACAAAATGCTACCCTGCGTCACTGCTTTCTTGTAATTCTGTCCGTTTTGCGGATGAACAGACAATTTGCGATAGTCGGTTAAAATACACGGATAAGCTAGATTCTCTCTAAAGCTAAAGATTGATAAATCTGTTATTTTGCTTAACCAGCAGATAAGATACTTTCTGTTGCCACTTTTCTCCAAGAATAAGCTAGTTAAGACAATCTCAATTGCATGATCATCGCGTAAGGGCGAATAGAAAACGGGATTATTGTCAATCATGCTCATTAATAATTTCGATAGAATATCAATTTCCTTATTAATTTCACAGAATGAATTAGATTCTGCTTCAACCAAACTCTTTTCTTGGCACAGCCACAACCCCATAATTGACACTCTCCCAAGTGCCTCAAATAGCTTCAAATTTACTGCGACGGAAGAGTGAGTTTCGACAGACAGAGCCAATGCATCACGCGACAAACAGAAAGGAGAAATATGGAGGTTAAGGTATTCTCGTGAAACAGAGATATAGAGACTGACCATTTCATCCCGTAACGAAAATAATTTTTCCCGAAAAGACTTAGACTCTGATGCTACCGGGGTACAAAGTTGCCAGAGGCTCAATGTCCCTCTTGTAACACATCGGTAAGCAGATTCAATGTTTCCGGATTTTTTACAATCTGAGAAAATTAAACTCATCGCTATGTACACCGTTCTTACTGCCTGTAAGGTTACCTTGATTGTGTTTCGTCGTTGGCTTACTATTTTTTCTAACAGACGATTAAAGTTCCGAATACAGATATCTGGATCATCAGATGTCGCTAGTACTTTTCTTATAATCTTCTGATTCCTTTTTGTAAAAATAGTCTCGTTCATAGTATCAGACGATAGAAAAATGTTCGCTAAATGGTCGCCGTTCCAAACTTCGACGGGAACATTGTTCTTCTCAGAGACTGACTTACAATATCCAACAACCTGAGAGTTTACCTCTTGTTTCAACTCTCCGCCTATGCAAATAATAACCTTTATGGGGAGATTCTCTCGGTTTCCTGATGTATACAAAGGGAGTTGCGTGTCAAGTATTTCATTGATAGAAGGCCGAATTGCATTTTGCCCAGAATCCCAGTTAGTTTTTGTTAGGTTTCCAGACTTAATTGTAATTAGATACAATGTTTTCTCTTTAGAATCGGGGTCCAACCCCGTTGCCATAACATCTACTCCATATTGTGGGACACCAATTTGCGGTCGAGAATATACGGTGAATCCTCGATCGCTAAGTAAATCTGGTATAATAACATCTAATTCCCCGCTTTCCTTTAGAGAAGCCAAGTATTGAGAAAGAATCTGTTTCATATTTAGTCCCGGACAAAAGAAAAAGTTTTACGAAGGTAGCTCAGATAGTTTGGACAAAGGATGTCCATACTCGGTACAACTATTTTTGTACTGAAGTTTTGAAGTTCTATGGTATTCCTTACAGAAGAGTCAGAGTTAGAAGCTTGTGTATATGTAATGCAAGAACGCCCGTGTAGTATTTTCTTAACTGGTAAAAACGAAAGAAACAGACTTTTTTGTTGAGCTTCTTTCGCAATTTCTTCGGAGAAGTTCTCGTTCACTTCGTTTTCAATGCTTTGTTCCGTGCTAGTAAGGGTAAAAGCGGAGTTTCTTGACAGTGATTTTAAAGGTTTGATATACTGGTCTCGAAGCGACTTTAATCTTATAAGAGATGATTGGAGTGACTTAGAGGATTTAGAGTTTATTACCTGTTCAAAAAGCTTAATGTCTTCTTGGTAGTTTCTTAACCAATAGTTAGCTATATCAAACTCTAGTTGCCTTCTATCGGTGTACTTAAGTTTTCTAAGGCACTCGCAAAGTAGAGAGACTGCTATCCCTCTGCTTAGTATTAGGTAGCAAAAAATTCTTTTCGAAAGTATGAATATCTCGTCCTTGGAATGGTTCAAATCGTCTAAATTAAACTTGAAAAGCTTCTCGCTATTTGGTGGAAAGATCATGTTCAGCTGATGGCAAACTAAAGGATTACCCTCATGTAGCCATTTCGAAATATACCATCCGACCGTTTGATCGTTCGAAGAGAGTATTTTCGGTATTGTCGATTCGAAGTCGTCAAGGCTTGGAGAATGATCCTGTTGAGATAGAAGGCCAGTAAGAATGTTAAAGATTGTTGTGCGATCAACTTTAGTATCCAATTGATACAACGTAAAATCTATAAGTTCAATTGTTTCCTTTTTATTTTTGGGAACGGATTTCATTAATTCAATGATTCGATTACAAAGTTGCTCGGGGTATATGCTCCTTAACTCTACAAAACTGCCAATAAGAAAATGGCGAATATTTGAAGTAGGGTTTTCGGATAATTTCATCAAGCACTCAGGCAAAGATTCTGTGTTATTCCTGCCTCTCTTTAACAATCTTTGTATAGAAATTATAGCGTGGCATTGACTATCTTCAGAGAATGTAAGCGTTATAGTTTTCAATGCTGACATTGTTTTGAAGTGATTTTCCTCCGAGAGATTTTCAAAGTCTCCTAACGCAAGAATAGCATCTCTCTTCAGCGTTTCTCGCTCAATGTTTACAAAATTTAAAGTCGCCACTATCGTCGCGTCTTGATCGTGTTTACACCAGTTGCGTAACAAAGAGTTTCCAAACGGACTATCAGAATTGGAAGATTCCAACAGTTTAGATAATTGTTCCAGTTGGTGTGGGTGTGTTTTGGCCCATTTGTCAAAAGCGGTCAAGAGTAGGTTATGATATCGTCTAGATATCTTCGTATAAATTGTATGAAAAAATTCAAAAACATTGTCAGCAGTTTCCTTCACGTCGCTAACAAAGCCGATGATTACGTAAGGTAATTGTATTGAATAGCTATCGTCAATATTGTTCCAGTCGATGGACGTAAAATATTGGGCTACGTTTGCTTTTCCTTGACTATGAATGTTAGCGAGCTGCTTGCCAATAACTAGCAAATCCGACTGCCGAAGGCTTCTGTGTAATGGCAAGTTGCTTTGCTGTTGCAAAATTTTTTCTAAAACTGATATGTCCACAATTGACCTCGAAACTATTTACAAAACTATAATACAGTAAATTTTGCTATTTAAAGTCGTCGATTCCTATTTATAGTGTCAAACTCCGATCCTTGAGCGTACAACCGTATACTATTAATCATGTGAGAACAAGGTATCGTCAAGAAAGAACTTTATGAGCGCGTTCACCATAGTTTCTGACTTTAGATTTACAAGAACACACTTCAAGTTATCAGTAGTAGTACTCTGTCGTGGATCAAGTGAGACCTGTAGAAACAACAAAATTACGAATGCACTTTTCAGGATTGTTCATTCGTTGCACCGGCCGAATACTAATTCGAGAACGATCGAAATTCTTAGAAAGTCGTGGTACACTATCAAACCGTGGGTACTTCGGAAGGTTCTCTACCCATATGCGGAATTCTTTCTCTAGGATACGCAAATTTGGAAGTTCTGTGCTACGCCAAGTAATGCTAACGAAGAGGATAAAAATGGGAGACCTGACATTCATCAAAGTTCGTAAGATTCGGTTTTGGATTACATTGGGTTCAACAGGATCTGTATTGCCCGCGGTAATATAAGCAATATTGTCAGTTCCATGCGAGAGGTTCATTGGTCGCTGTTTCATAATTTATCTCCTTGATTGTTAATCTAAGCTGACAAAGTCAGTAAATTTCTTCATTGTATATACTTTTCGTCACTAGATTGCAAGAAAAAATTGCGATTAATAGACAGTAAAAAAGTGAATAGATTACCATACCTAGAGCTTAGGAACGTATAAGATTCAGAGTAAGTTACTAATTTCACAGAATTTACGAACATTAGCCTCGATGGTTTGTTGATTCGTTCCAAAGCAATGAAAATACATTGGCGTAAAATTGTTTAGAGCAAGTCGCTGCTTCTTCCGAAGTTTGAGAAAGTCTTTCCATCATCAAGCCGGCATTGACTTCCAGAACGCTCAGAGTCCTTTTATATTGAACAATGTCGACTGCTCCAGCAATCATTCCTAGTCCGTCAGAGGCTTCGATCGCTAGATCCACTAAATTAAGAGGAGCAGCTGAAATATCGACAAGTTCAGGTATTGATCCTTGGCTAAGATTGTTCCGCCAATTAAGCTTAAAAGATTGCCCGACAGATGGAACACCGAAAGTCTTCCATTCTTCGGATAGATGGGGAGTCTGGTAAAGAATTTCGTCAACTGCCTCTTCACCAATCGCTAGCCGCGCCAAAGTTGCAATATCGCTTGCGCCGTCTCCCTCAATGATTCGGGGTACTTTCTTAACGACAATCTTTGCTTCACCTTTCAACAGGTACACCCGCCATTCGCATTCAGATTCTAAATAAGGACTAACCGCGACGGCCTTGTCTTGACTGTGTATACGTTCAATAATTGGAATAGCTTGTGCAAGCGATTGCAATCTATAAACATCGCGCCCGCCAGTGCCTTCGTTTGGCTTGACGACTATATGCCCAACTGATTCGTCAAACACCTGTTTAAGTACTTTATCAGCAGTGGCGTTCGGCGCATACGAGATAAGATTAGGCTGAATGATCAATCGATGTGGAACTACTGGAATTCCTGCGGCTTCCAGAATTTCGCTGGTTGCAACCTTGTCGCGACAGATCTGCGCAACTGAACTTGGGTTAAGTCCCAGATCATATCCGAATACGAAGGTGGATTTGCCAGTTTCGGAGTGAGTTAGTTTATGCACCCACTGATGGCAAAATTCTTCTAGTTGTAGTCCGTTGTCGGCGGCAAATGCCTTCAGCTCTTGAACGAGAAAGCGCTCAGAGTTCTTCATTGGTGAAACGCAAGAATTGCCCGAATTCTCAGATAGAATCCGCTTGTCGTTAGAGTGGCGGATATAACACTAGGTTCGGCGCGGTCAGACCAACAGATGCTTTCGGATTTCAATGACAACCATCAGAAAACGAAGCTTAGAATACGACTTTCGTTCCAATCTTAATCATTCTTCCAAAGGCAAAGTGAGTGTATGGATCATAACCAAGATCTAGACGTGCGAACGGGGGATCAGCATCGAAAAGGTTCCAACCAGATATATATGCACTGAAGCCATAATCTTCGGTGAAATCTAGCGCATAGGTGGCATCCCATTGTAAGAAACTGTCTATGTTAGGGTAGCCCGCTCTCTGATCTTCGTATTCAGAAGTAAAACGAGCATCTATTCGGATATTATGGCCCTCGCGATTGAAGTTCCCAAACACATGAACCTTTAACTCAGGTAACGGACGAGCAAAGTTGCCTTGATTGAGGTAACCCAGTCCGTCAAAACTAGGTATAGTTACTCCCTCTATCTGGTAGGAGCCTACATCGTATTCAAGCATGACTGTAGCTTCTGCTCCAACAGTAAATTCCCCTTCGCCGGATTCAAACTCGTAATCAACGCGAAGATCAACTCCAGAGGTTTGAACCGTTGGGCCATTAACAATGTTTGCAGCAATTCTCCCGATATTCGACAGAGTTCTGCCAGCAGGGCCTGGTTCGAATGTTAATCTAGAAATGATAGGTGCTTCAGCGTTAGTCTTCCCCTCACTTAATGGCTTTGCAGCAGCAGCAACAATACTGGACTGACTTTCCACAATAATCGTATCATCGAAATTGAAGTTGTAATAGTCGACCGTAGCCCGCAAGCCTTTGTATGTATAAATGCCTCCTAAATTGAAACTAACAGCTTTCTCTGGATCCAAATCGGCACTTCCTGCTTGGTCCACCGCCTTAAACGCTCCCGTCGCAAGAACTAGCTGAAGTGTTGTAGATTTTCCTTCATTCAATTGATTAAGAGTTGGGCCTTTAAAAGATGTCTGCGCTGAACCTCTTATAGCCAACATGTCGCTTGCCTGAAACTTGAAAGCAACTTTCGGGTCAAGAGTTTGTCCGACATCTCCAGGATACTTTTCGTACCTTAAGGCCGCCTGAACATCCCATTTTTCTGTAAAAGGAAGTTGCCACTCAGCAAATCCACTAAAAATGTTTTGTGTTTTGCTGTACGGGTTTACACCGGCTAAGAAAGTAAACTGCCCATTAGGCTGTCTAGGATGTGCAGTAGCCGATATAGTGTGTCCGCCAATATCGGTTCGCACAGGACATAGACCGTCTCCCGCAGGCTTATCTCCCGGAAATGCACAAGGGTTCATCGTGTTGTCAGCGCTATCTACGGGATCAACCTCAAATCGTTCATTCCTTAGCTGGAATCCGTACGCCCAACCAACATTACCTCCGGGCAATACCCAATCAGTACTCACCCCATTGAAAACTCCGTCAATTGTAACCAATCGAGTAGAATTTGTTCCACTTTGTGCAGCATCTCTCATCCACTCACCTAGTTCAGCGGAATTTGCAAGCGCTGATCGATATTGAGGATTAACATCCCCGGTAATTGCATTCTTCTCAATGGCGTTGGAGAACGGGTTATACCAAAGACATCCGTTCTGGCCCGGGATTTTCCTTCCATCCGAGTTAGCTTTACAGTCTGGTCCGGCGACTCCTTGCAAACCAGCGACTAGAGCGTGAATTTTTGTATCCTTTGTGATGTTTTTAGATCGCGCTTGAGACAAACCGATGCCGATATCCCAGCCTACTCCATTTTCATATTCGCCTGACAATGACGTGGAAAAACGAACGGTTCTTTTCTCCCTGCTGCCAACTTCAGCGTGTCCGGTCAAATGGTTGCCACTAAACCCGAATGGTCTTCCCCAAAATACTAACGGAGTGGAATCTTGAGACCAAGTGCGATCCGCCGCTGATGCATTTGGACCACAGTAAGCCGGATCACTTGCTGCAGTGTATGTTGGAGGACAGTCCTTAGCGAATACAGCAGTCGCCCAATCAGGATTCTGCCGACGGAATTCTTGCAATCCAGGATGGTTGGCGGGAACTATATTTCCGAATAAAGCGTTCGGAGGATAAGATGGCGATGTTTTCCACTCCGGCACATCGGTAAAGCCAACCAATGCCTCAATGTGCAGAGTAGCTCCGCCAAAGTCATAATTAAACTCACTGAAAAATTGCGCTCGATTTTCATCTTCAATTAGATTGTCAAACTGCGTATATTGAAACCCACACCTCGTAAGTCCTCCCCGGGAAGGAATAAATCCGCCTCCTAACGCCGTACAATTGGGATCAGGATGCAGTACATCAACAGGACTATTGCTAGGTAGTTGGCCGGCAACTAGAACTTTCCCTGCAATAGTTGCGCCATAACCTCCCTGCCCTGACTGGGGCAACCCTGCCGGGACTGGAGTCAAATTCCAAAGAGCCATAAACGCGCCTGGGTTGCCGATAGTAGACCACCCCCCTTGGGGATTACCAGCTAACGATCTGATTGCCCAACTTCGATCTAATGTTTGCAATTCAGAACGGACATTGTATCCGATACTATTGACCCAACTACCATTCTCAAATTGAACGCCCTGCGCAATCGAAAGATTGTAGTTGCCATCGGCTCCATCAATAAACTCAAAATCGCCGCTTACGCTAAAGCCTTCAAAATCTTTATTTGTAATAAAGTTGACAACCCCCGCGATCGCATCAGATCCGTATAGTGCTGCCGCTCCATCTTTTAATACCTCAATTCTCTGAATCGCCGCAGAAGGGATCATGTTAGTGTCGACAAACAGCTGAGCTTGCTCGCCAATGGCATTCGGACTAAATGTTTGTCTGCGACCGTTAAGAAGTACAAGCGTTCGTCCTGCTCCAAGCCCCCTAAGGTTTATGTTTGAAGTCCCCTCTAACCCATTAGACTGGAACTGGTTTGTTTGACCGTCAATGCCAGAGGACACCCCCAAGTTCCTAATCAAGTCAGTGATCTGCGGCGCACCCTGCCCCAGTATATCTTGTGATGAGATCACATCAACCGGTAAGGCAGCGTCTTCCGCGGAACCTTGGATGTAAGAACCAGTTACGACCACTCGCTCAAGAGTCCGGTCGTCCTCAGATTCGGTTTGAGCGAAACCCGGACTTGCACACGCAAGAGCCAATGCAGACGCACCAATTACGCAGTTAGACTTAAATGCCATAATTTCCTCCACAACACCCTGATGGGTAATCTTAAAGGGTTTGCGTGAACGTAATCACAATAATGCCGTATTAATTACACCAAATTGCAAGCAATTGCAACAAAAAGAAATTGAACGAGCATAAAGTGCCTTGTCAAATTTCGTATCTCGCTCGGCAAGTACAGGACATAATTAGGGGGATATAAAGGTTGCGACCGTTGAGAAATGACCTGTTTGAGGGAGCTTCCATCGGTTGTCGTCAATTTCACAAACCAAAATAGCCTTCTTTCGCTAAATGTCGCTGACGAACCTCAAACCTTCATTGAAATGCTTGCGGTCATTGCGTTTTGCAACGGTCGTAGAAAAGGATTAGCGGACGAGGCCAATACCCACCGGACAAATTTTTTTCAGAGCGAAAGTTTGAACGACATTTCCGGAGATTTTCTAGTTCGCCTTTCTGGACTAATGCATTGAATGCGGATTCATCTGGAACAGTTGACCCGTCCAAGTATCGCTCTTCCTGTTGGTTACGTAGCGGAGTTCCAACCGAGAATGTCGGACAATTGTCTCACTGTAGAGTTTCAAAAAAATTCCCGCCAAGCAACATCCGCTAATTGGACTCCAGTGCAATTATTGCACTAGATAATTTTGGTCTTGTCGTGCAGTATCGCAATATCTTAAAAAATTTCGGTAGATGAAGCAGAAATGAGATTGTTTGAGCAGAACTATACAATGTCTACCCCAACACACATTTGCTGTTTCAATCTGCTTGCTTGCACTACCGCGCAGAGATATTCGCTAGATGTTGGGCGGAAGCTGCTTCTCATACTGTAGACTATTTGGCTGGTCGTCCTTGTGGTTTTGTTGATGTTCTCCTACCTTATAATTGTCGAAGTACTAGATCACTCGATCGATATAGTCTCGGTAGCGAATCTTTAAGAAAGTGAAGCGACAAAGCCTCAAATGTTGACTATGTTGAAGCTAATGAGAGGCAGTATTAACACAAGGTTGGCAAATGAATCACCGTTCGGATCGCGGAATATCCAAAAGAAGTTTGATAAGTGACTGTTTGGAGTGCAGAACCGTAATCAAAGGTCTACTCAAGTCACAACCTTAGAACGGATCTAAGCGATCGTATAAAGTACAGGAAGTCAACTGAAGGAAGTAAGTCATATTTACGGTATGTGATGCAAAGCAAGCAATTGCAAAAGAAGAAAAAATATGTTAATCTGGTTATCTTATGTGAGGAGGCTAAACTAGTTAAACTTAGTTTAAGAGGGAGAACATTATGGCTACGATTGTACATTTTATTGATGTAGGTCAGGGCAGTATGGTTCTGATTGAGGCGGGTTTTGGGCAATTCTACCTATATGACTGCAATGTAACCAAGGAAAACGAGACTCGGGTATTGGACTATATTGAATCTGTTGTCGGTTCAGACGGATTCTTTGATGCGTTCATTTGTTCGAATAGAGATACCGATCATATTCGCGGAATTGAAAGGATTCACGCCGCCTTTCCAATCTTTGAGATTTGGGACAACAACTACCCGCGTTCCTCTACTTTTACCAGATACGATCTTGAATATCTCCTACTCCGCGACGAAGTGCATCATAAGGTAATTAACAGCAAGAAACGTCGTGATATCGGAAATACTAGGTTTCGGTTTCTGTCATCTAGAAATCCACTGATATCCGAAAATTCTAATTCGCAAGGAATCGTGATGAAGGTCGAACATCGCGACAAATACGGTCGTATGCTAGGAAGCGTAATTTTGGCCGGAGATAGTGACGTTTCAACTTGGGAGTTTGGAATCCTGCTTGATTATAGCGCAAAAGATTTGGATGCCGATGTATAAATGGCACCTCATCATGGTTCTAATACCGGTTTTGTTGATACTAGCAGTTGGGGTGAAATTTTCACTGAACACATTGAAGCCATTAACCCATTATGGACTATAATCTCCACAGACGGACGCAGTTATGGGCATCCGCACAAGCTGGCTTTGAAACTCTACAAGGGTCACACACTTGGCTTTCTTTCTGGAACAAAAATAAGAAGGACAGATAGATTGGGAACTATGAGCTTCGATTTGAAAGACCTAACTTGGAAACAAGAATTTCGTCGAAGATGACTACAAGCTAAGCGGCTATCTCCGCTCTTCGTGCATTGCCAAATCATAGTTTTAACGAGTCGCTTTGCAAAAATATTTTTAGAGCTACCATGTTTCCGACGCGTCAACGATTCCGGCGTGGGAAGTTACACATGCAAAAATCTAGGCCGCCCGCTTAAACTTATACATCCAATGACAATCAGTTTCGTCTTTCGCCCCTTTCTTACTATTGCACGGCCCACAAAGTAACTGAAAGTTCCCTCTTTCATCGGAACCACCTTTCGATTTGGCCTTTACGTGATCAAGAGCAAAGATCTTATAGTCGTAAGCATGGCCGCAACCATTGCAGACACCGCGCTGCTTTCCGTAATAATATTCTTTAACGTCCGAGCGTTCCTTGGAATTTAGTTTGGTTTCAAGTGTTGGCGTGGAATTTTCATTGAAGGTATCAGACCTCAGAGGAGGTTTTGAAGAGTTCATCCGGTAGCCACATATCGCTCGCGCATTTGCCTCTAAGCGATACTTTACCAATGGAACAGTGACAAAAGACAGGTCGCAACCGATCCACCTCCGACCAAGCTTGTAGGCCGCGACGATTGCGGTGGCACAGCCGCAAAATGGGTCGAATACGATATCTCCCTCTCTAGAGCTGGCTTCAACAATCCGCTCCAGCAATGCAACCGGCTTTTGGGTTGGGTATCCTGTCCGCTCTTGCGACATATTGTTGAGAGACGGAATATTCCAAACATCGGTGGCCCCCTTCATTTTTCCTTTAAGCATCTGAGATGTAGCTGGAATTTGAGGTTTGTTGAAAAAGTACTGGTCGGACACAGTATAGAAATAGATGTTGTCATGCTTTCTAGAGTATCTCCATTTGGAAGAACCGCCGAGACCATAACTCCAGATTATTTCATTCTGAAAACTCTCACTTCCAAATATGCAGTCAAGCAACATCTTCAAATAATGTCCGGCAGTCGGGTCGCAGTGAAGGTAAATGCTACCGGTAGGTTTGAGGATTCGCCTCATCTCGATCAGCCTTAATCCCATGAAAATGAGGTAGGCTTTCATTTTCAAACCATGTGACATTCCGACCGCCTCTATGAACTGATGTAGCGCGGGATACTGATTCCTTATTTTTGTCTCTTGTTGTGTCTCTTTGGAAGAGTTGTATTCCCAAGCATCATCAAATTTCATTATGAGTTGGTCGTTGTCGTCACGATTCTTATCGACATAGTCCGACCACTGACGGTAGAGTTCTGGATCGTTGTCAGCTCCTGCTTTGATTAGAATGTCTAATGCAAGTTTTAGTTTTCCTTCCATCGGTCTTTGCCACTTTTTGTCAGACTTGAAAGGAGGATCTAAATATATAAGGTCGACTGTTTGAGAGTTCATCCCTTGCATAATCTGCAAATTGTCGGCTGTCCAAATTGTGCCTACTTCAAAGTTGGCGCTGGCTTGATATACCCCCCCCCATGGGGGTTTCTGGAATTGAAGTCATAACAAAAGTCCTATTTTTGAAGTTGATTCTAACGTAGTGAATGCTGGTGCAGAGGAGCAGTATTAGTTTAAAGAAACAATGAAGCTCTCCTTATTATCTTGGTTCACCTAAAAACAAAAGGGAATTATACAGAGAACTAGTCAACGGCAAAAAGCGTTTGAGTTCAAATGTATACGCAATGGAATATGACAATTGCTCAGTGATAGTAAATTTTTCCGGTAAACTTCCACATCCAGCTCCTGCATTCCGATTCAGGACGGTCTCCTTTCTTTTGATTACAAGGCCCACAAAGCAACTGGAAGTTTGATTTGAGATTGTTGCCATTCAAAGCTTTAGGTATGATATGATCCATTTGAAAACTAACGTATTCATAGTTCTTGCCACATCCTAAACATTTACCACGTTGATTACCAAATAGCTCGTCTTTTAGCCTCGCTTTCTCGCTAGCACTGATGGTTAGGTGTTCCTCAAATAGAAATTCTGTATTCGAACCGTCTTTTCGCTCTGGTGGCTTGAATGCGGTTCGCTCATAGGGATAATCATTGAGAAGCGTACCAGGTCCTTCCAATCTCAGACGTAGTAGTATCACAGACATGTATGATATGTCACACGCCACCCATCTCCTGTTGAGCTTGTAAGCAGCGTCAATCGACGTGGCGCAGCCCGCGAAAGGGTCGAATACAATATCGCTTTCGTTAGTCGAAGCTTTGATTATTCTTTCGAGCAGTGCGGTAGGTTTTTGCGTAGGATACCCAATTCGTTCATGTTTGGACATATGTCCACCTGCAGGGATATCATCCCACCAATTTTCTTTTGCCTTTCCTCGTTCTACTAGTTTCTTTTCCGCTTTTTTAATTTCTTCTCGTGTTTTTCCCGCAGCAGCGATAGAATTTAGCCCTGATCCCAAATTATCGCGACTATACTTTACTCTAGTTGGATAGAATGTGTATTCTGAACTCTTGGTGTAAAAGTAAATAGTATCCGATTTCCTCGGAAAACAAGTGAAATAGTTACCTGCACCTTTGTAACACCATACTATCTCATTTCTCATGTTCTCCCGTCGAAATACTAAATCTAGTAGAATTCGAATGTAGCTGTTAGCGTCGTAATCGCAATGGAGATAAATTGTTCCAGAGTTTTTCAGCACTCTGTGCATTTCTATAATTCTCACTGCCATGAATATCATATATGCTTTCATGTCATCTTCGGGAATAGATTGAATGAACTTGTATATATCAGGGTAGTTTTGTTCTAATGTTCCAAGTTGATCCTTTTTGACCTTATTAAGATACCAAGCGTCATCAAACTTCATCCAGATTTCCTTCTCGGCATTCATTAGAGCAAACAAATAGGATTCAGCCTTTATGGCGAATGCTTCATCACGTCCATTTCTACATATATCAATATACTCAAATAGTTTAGAAACTGTCTTGTCCGTCATTTTGGACTTAAATGGCTTTTGCTTTTTGAAGGGCGGATCAAGGTAGATCAGATCAACAGTCTCCGAATTCATTCCTCTCATCACGTCTAAATTGTCTGCATTCCATATCGTTCCTAACTCAAAGTTAGGCCCGCAAGCCCCCCCCCGTGGGCGTTTCTGCGTTCTTCTTCATTTTGGTTACTCCGTAGTACTTAACCAAGTTCAAGTATGAATTACCTATTCTAACTCAAGATTTGAGAATCATAACACATTTCTTCAATTCTCTGTTTAGTTTTCCGACATGTTCTAGGTTGTCATCTTTCCGAGTACTATGTCTACGCGACTCAAAGGCACCTACGCAACAAGTTCCATTTCCTACTAATCGATCGAGTACAACCAGTCGGTCCTTGGAGAATAGCCTAATCAAGTGTTCACAGAATACGTATCGGCTTTGGAGAGTGAGAACTATTGGAGTTATCCTTTATGTCCTTTTCTAAAGTCATGACTCTAGATGGCGTGGTTCCCCTCGATATCTGCTTGTTACCAACTAATCCGACTTCTTGCTTTATCTAGTTGTTAACGAACGTGCCTTCACGAGGCTTCTGAGCGCAAACAATTGAATCGAAACCAACTCTAAGTCGTGCTGTCGTATACTCTCCAATCGACTTCAATATTTCTTTTCGCACTGAAGATTACTTATCAAAGTTCTTATTGGCGCTAGCATTATATTCGGTTCGGCGTCTAAATCGTCAAACATATGGTTCGCGGACCTGAACCCCGCATTTTCCGCCCGCAGCATACGACGGACTAACCGCGGTAAGGTGAAAATAAAGACAAACGCACCCGGCTTTATGATTCGGTATAGTGGGTCAATGATTCGCGCAAGAGTTTCGCGCATAACTTGTGGCTTCTCTCGACAATCCCCTGCGCTAGAGTCTACTTGATCTAGAAACACGGCGAGGTGAAGATAGCACCATATGAAGGGAGCAGTCCGCCATGTCGGACAACATTTTCAAAAAATCACCTAGTAAGAGTTTTACCCGCGCCTCTGATTTCAAAACAGCACATGTATATCATCCTACTGACCTGTTAGCGGAACAGAACACCTAGCCTACGCTTGTTTTTCATAACGAATCTTCAGCTCGGGCCACATTCTCAATATCTTGCTAGCTGTCTCTTCGGTTCTTGTACCCCACTGATTACTCAGAGCATACGTCTTATTGGGCAGTCTGAACAATTCATTGTCTTTACAAAAATATCGTTGTGATCGCAGAAGTTTGCCGCCAGAATACTTTTGATCGACCATACTAGCGAACTCTTCTCCCTCAAATCTGCCATCGAAATGAACGAATAAGTTGCTTCTACGCCAACTTATAAGATTCGCAATGTCTTCAGGTTTTATACCTTTGTCGAGAACCGCATAGATGAGCTTGTGCATGAACTTCCGCTTGTTCAAGTCTCTGTATACATGTCCGTCTATGGTTAGCGTAAACTTAGAGTAGTCTTTGGAAAGTCTCTTGGCTTCTTACGCTTGCTGTTTCTTCTGTCTGACTCGAAACTGGTAATCTGCTGTCTCAGGAAGTGGAATATATTGCTGAACGTCAAGCAGAATCCTATTCCCATCATAACAAGGTTCCATTTTGACGAGAGTGATGTCTATTCCATTCTCTCTTAGCCATATTGCCGTTGCAGTAATTTCTTTTGAAAACTCTGCCGATGCAAGCACAATTTTTACTTTCTGCGCGAACTTTTCTTGATCGATTTCATCACCTCGATCAGAATCGAACGTAGTCAAAAAATCTATAATTTTATCTTTAGCACTCTGGTTCTTCCGCGAATCCTCAAAATTTCCTTCAGAGTTTTGTTTCTCTATGGACAGTTGCGATAGATAGGTTTGGTGGGCATTGACCACCTCGTCAAATGTTAGGGTAGATATCATAGCGCTGTATCGGATAGCTTGGAGATCCATATGTCCACCGTCTTCCGTTCGCTTTAGCTCAACCACCAACAAGTTTGCTTCCTTGTCAAGACAAAGCAAATCGACACGTCGACGACTATCATCTCAGTTACCGTACTCTTCGGGAATTACCATTGTATCCTTCGAGATAACGTCGATCTTGTCACGAAGAAGCTTTTGCAAATGCTCGCGCTCTAGTATGTCATGTTCTGCAAATGTTGTTTTCCTGACTTCCTTGATTGAAGTCTTACTAAGTTCGTATATTGGCATAACTAATCCCCTGAAAATAGCAGAAAGCGCGAGAAGACCAATACTCCTTAATCGTTGCGTGATTAAGAGTAACTCTTGGAAGTCTAAAGCGCGTAAATAAATGTCGGCAAATTTGCATAATACGGGTGCTAAACTCTCGCTTTACTAGAAATCTGGCAACGTTGTAGGAGAATATTCTTAGAATCGTAGCATATTCTTCAGCGGAAAATGAGTTAGCATTATTCGTTTTGTGCCTTCGAAAGCCAAGTATACTTTATGCTAGCCGCTTTCAACACTTAAAACTCCCCAAAAGGTTTAGTCAAATAAGCGCTGTGACCTATTCGAATCAGTTCCCTCCCCCCAATCTTTCGCGAAAGCGCTTTAGAAATCTTTGTCTTACATCTATCAAACGATTGATTCGGGGATGTGCGACACCTTTAGGTACTATAACATTTTCTGGATTCGCAATGGCCCAAGCATCCTCATGTTTGTGGTTAATTCGCCATGCATCTGTTACATGAAATGTCCGTTTTCGGATTGCGTACCCCATCATTGGAATCGATTCATCTGAGGTCTCCGGCTCAGGAGCGAGCGCATACTCTTTTCCTTCGCAATTGTTGATGAAACTTTCTAGCGTGTCTGTAGAATCTGGCTGTACCAATGCGGCACGTGAGTTGAGGCCAAGAAAGTTTCGGTGATACTCATCTACATCGAAAGTATTATCACGTTGTGTAATGTGGAACACAAAGTGTAGCGGATTGTTCTTATCGATTTCCCTTATGACGCTGATACGAATAGAGTCCTGTTCGTCGTCTTCGCCAAAGTAATACTTCCACTGTTTGAATATCATCTTTCCAATTCCTATGTCCTTGAATTTGAGCGCAAGAACCGGAAACGGATGTGAGTCCAAATTGACACAGGCTACGCCATTCCAGCCGGCCTCGCTCCATTGCTGGAAATTGATTACGTTGCTGTAAGAAGAGTTTGATTGAAAATAACCATACATGATGAGAATCTGGGTTTTGGTCTACTAGATTGACCTAGACAAACCTTCGGATGTCGAAGAGACGCTGTGTTTAAAAAGTAATCTTTTTCGGAAAGTTCGAGGTAAGCCAGTAATTTTGTTGGGAGAGTGTTCTGACGACCAGTATGAAGCATGTGTTAATTTAATTTGATGACTCTTGCGAAACTCAGTCGTTTCCAGTGATCCAGTAAAATTATACCTAGATTGGTGCAGAAAGTTGATTTGCAGCGTCAATTTCCACAGCTATGTGAACGCTCTTTTTGTCCCAATGTTTTAAGAAAGTTTCTATCAGAGTAATTTCCTATCAAGTTGCGCCGATTATGTGGTTCTGTTCTGATAAGAATGATTGTGATTGGAGAGAATATGAGACTAATCGACATGAAAAAATGCTCTAAGGACTAGTAATGGTCAGGAGGCGCTACGTTGCAAGTATTTTCGTTAGATGGTCTTCCTCAGCATTTGAGAGGCTGCAATCGTTTCAACTGTCTCGCAACTTGCTACTAAGATGTCAATTGTTCAGCATTTCAAGGGTATATTTGCTCGACAGCAATATAGGTAGCGAGTGGAACTAGCTAGTTTTCTCTAGGAAAACCAAGTGGGGTGAATCTCAAAGACTCAAACCGAGTCGCAACGGTCGTTTCTCGCAATAGTCGCAGAGATTATGGTGGTATAAACATAGATATGATGTACTTACACCCTCGAATTAGTAGTGCAGTCAGTCGCTTTCGCTTGTCTAGTAGTCCATTGAATAAGCGTTTGTAGAATTTCATATGAACAAATTGGCAAACATTCGCGCCAATACAATTTGGACTCAAATGTTATCTCAACGAGTTTCTGTTAAGAGGGAGTGATCATGTTCTGTCCAGTTTCTGAGTTAGCCGATACATTTGCCGACGTTGTCGAGCCAGCAAGTTTTCCGAAAAACATTATTAGATTCAGAAATCAGAGATGGGCCAAAACTGTAGGGCTTGGGTCATTAGATGACACTGGATGGAAAAAGCATTTCGGAGAATTCAAACCCCTCAGCGCAAACCTTCCAAAGCCTTTAGCTATGAGGTATCATGGCCATCAGTTTGGCGTTTACAATCCCGAGCTAGGTGACGGGCGTGGCTTTCTGTACGCGCAAATACAGGATAGCAATGGTAAGTGGTATGATCTCGGAACGAAGGGATCGGGACAAACACCTTGGTCACGGACAGCTGATGGCAGGCTTACTCTAAAAGGCGGAGTTCGAGAAATTTTGGCGGCGGCTTATCTTGAGGCAATGGGAGTAAAGACTTCAAAAGCATTTAGTCTAATTGAGACCGGCGAGGAACTTTACCGAAACGACGAGCCATCTCCGGCTAGATCGTCCGTTCTAGTACGCCTAAGCGAAACGCACATTCGATTCGGAACTTTCCAAAGAAGCTCGTACCTTGACGACTCTGATGGTATGGCGCGACTAGTAGATCATTGCGTTCGTTATTACCACACCGATGTTGAAGGAATATCAACAAGTGACAAGACTGTCGAACTCTTCAGTCGAATAATCGAAGCAACTGCAAGAATGATTGCTCAGTGGATGGCTGTTGGCTTTGTACATGGTGTTATGAACACCGACAACTTCAACATTACCGGGGAAACCTTTGATTTTGGTCCCTATAGGTTTCTACCATACTCAGATCCGAATTTTGTCGCCGCCTATTTCGATCATCAAGGTTTGTATCGTTTCGGCAGGCAGCCAGGACAGGGACTTTGGGCATTGCAGCAACTTGGCGGAGCGATGACACTACTGGCTGACAAAACGAAATTGTCTGATGCCCTTAGTCTCTACGAACCCGCCTATCAAAAAGCGTTCGCTCGCCACTCTTTGTCAATGCTAGGATTGAAAGACGGAAAGTCGCTTAGGGCTGATTTAGAGTTCATCCAGCTATTCTATGCTTGGATGACACAATCTGAAGCACCTTGGTCTCAAGTTTTTTTCGACTGGTTTTGCGGCGTAGAAAGTGAAAACAGAGCAAGTTCTAGCCCATTATCTGATTTCTACGAATCAGCGGAGTTCACACAGGTTAAGCGCAATCTAATGGCCTACGAGCCCGAATGTCCGGAACGCTTACAGCACCGATATTTTGGCCAGAGAAGCCCTTTTTCTCTTTTAATTGACGACATAGAGAGTATGTGGAAAATGATAGCAGATGATGATAACTGGAGTTCATTTTATGCAAAATTGCAGGCGTTTGATGACCTCAGTGATGCGTTGAATTCGTTTGTAAAGCCTGTTCTCCGTAACCCATTAGAGTCTCGTTGAGCTGTATGATGACAATGAAAACTCCTAAGTTACGGTTGCACTTTAGGCCAATATCCATATATGATGAAGCAAGGTACGGTTTACAGCATTTTTCGTTCAAGTTGTCTCGATTTAAGGGATCTTCTACCAACAGCAAAGGCGCACTGGAAGAAAAAATGGACTACTTGTTCGGAAAATGTTCTAACGGACGAGAGTCTTCTCTGGTAAAAATTTTGGAATTAGAATTTACCCCCCCCCGTTCACTTTTCTGTCTAACATACATAGGAGCATTTGATATGTGTCATTTAAGATTAACCACACATTCGTCAGTTGAGGTTGACTCGCAGGATGCGATGCTCGGATCGAGTCGTCCCGAGGCTTAACCCAAATATAACTTGCGCGATCTCTGTAGATAGTAAACTAACGTCAAGTATCTTTAACACTTCCACCACTTCTATAAGACTGCATAAACGAAAACGGCAGGACAAAGAGTTCTTACGAGCGAAAAATGACTCATTGTGAATCAGATTTCAGTAGACTCCAAACACTGGATTCGCCATATTCAGAAATATGGCAGATTTCAGAGAAGTTTAGGGAGTATGTCGATGCGTGGGACTTTAAGCATTACGTTTTTGGATTATTACTCTATAGGTACTTGTCATTACGTCTGATTAGTATTGTGAACGAGAATGAAACAGACTCTAGCAGCCTACAATTCGATTTCGCCGCTATAGATGACAAAACAGCAAGATCAAAACGTGAGTTCATTATTAATAAATTGGGATATTATATTCCGCCGAGCGAACTATACGAGAATGTTCTTAAACAGTCTGGAGAAAGTCGAAGTCTAACTACCACTCTCTTTAAAGTGTTCAAAAACATAGAAGCTTCTTCGGCAGAATCGACAGAACAAGGAACGCTTAAAGGGCTATTCCGTGATTTAGATCTAAACAGTTTAATGCTTGCCGAGTCTATTGAAAGACGTTGTCGCAAACTACAACAACTTATGGTGGCTATTGCTACGTCGACGGAGAGGATAAGCGGTGGAAGAAGAACCTCAGATCTATACGGAAGAATATTTGAGTTCCTAATGACTCAGTATGCGATAAGCGAAGCTAGTTATGGTCACCAGTACTTTTCGCCGATAGAGATATCAAAATTGCTGGTTCGTATCGCTACACTACATAGAAATAGTATCAAGAACGTATATGATCCGGCGTGTGGAACAGGATCTCTGTTGATGAAATGTTCAAAAATCGTAGAGCGTGGAGGTATAGAAGGTGGATTTTACGGACAAGAATTAAACATATCCGCGTATAATTTATGCCGAATGAATATGATTATGCATGGCATCGATATTCGTAATATTAATATAGAGCATGGTAATACGTTGTTAGAACCAAAATGTAGTAATCAACTAGAGTTCGATGTTGTTGTATCAAATCTGTCTTTCTCAAGTTTCTGGAGAGGACAGGAGGATTTTGACCTCTCTCAAGACGCGAGATACTCTCCCGCAGGAGTTCTTGCACCCAAAGGAAAAGGAGAACTAGCCTTCGTCATGCACTCGCTAGCGCAGCTTTCAAAAGAAGGCACAGCTGCTTTATCATTTTTACCGGGAGTGCTACACAGAAGAGGAACCGAACAAAAGATACGGAAGTACCTAGTTGATAGCAATTTTGTTGATGCAATTATTCAGTTACCGCGAGGCCTTTTCTTTGACACTACACTACCTGTTTGCGTGATCGTCTTAAAAAAGAACAGAACGACACGAGAAATCTTCTTCTATGATGCTTCTGAGGATATAGAGCATAGCAGAGAAAAAAGTAAGTTAGGGGATGGGAGTATTGCCAGAATCATAAAAAACCTTAGTCGCCGCGTAGAGATTACGAATCGGTCAAAGAGCGTAGGATTGTGGGAGATTGAACGGAAAAATTATAATCTCACACCGAGTATTTACACGCGGAAACCGGAAAAATTTGAAAAAACAGAAGTGATGGGGTTGGAACAGAGTCTCAGTGATATCATCGAGAATCGGGGCAACTTAGTATTCTCTATTGAAAAGGTCGTCGCAGATATAACGAGATATAATGATGCGACTTGTGGGCGACATTGAGGTTGTAACTGATGGTTGATTCGAGGAAAGAACAGGAACGCGCCGCTCTACACTCGACGATTTGGAGAATCGCTAACGAGCTGCGCGGTAGCGTAGACGGGTGGGATTTCAAGCAGTATGTCCTTGGAATGCTGTTTTATAGGTTTATATCCGAAAATTTGTGTTCATACGTTAATCGAAAGGAGTCGGACGCTGGGGACAATCGATTTAATTACTCTGAACTGAGCGATGCGATTGCTGAAAAAGCGAGAAAGGAAATTCGCGACGAAAAGGGATTCTTCATAAAACCAAGTGAACTGTTCTCAAACGTTCGTGGTCGCAGTGCTAACGACGGAAACCTGAATGAAACTCTCGCTACTGTGTTCAGAAATATAGAGAACTCAGCCAAAGGCACTAGTAGTGAGAAAGACGTGGCTGGTCTTTTTGATGATCTGAATGTTAATAGCAATAAACTCGGAACAACCGTAGTTGCTCGCAATAAGAAACTTTCTACTTTAATACACGCCATTGGGGATATGAATATTTTTGCGGGGGGGGGGGGCAGGAATATGAGCATAATTCGATAGACTTGTTCGGTGATGCATATGAGTATCTGATGACTATGTACGCCGCTAACGCAGGCAAATCCGGCGGCGAATTTTTTACTCCTCAAGAGGTCTCGGAGTTACTTGCGCGAATAACGCTTGTAGGAAAAACGGAGATTAATAAGGTATACGATCCGGCCTGCGGATCCGGCTCGTTGTTGCTTAAATTTGCCAAGATTCTAGGTAAGGAGAATGTTCGCAACGGTTACTATGGTCAAGAGATAAATTTGACGACTTACAATCTTTGTAGAATAAACATGTTTTTGCACGATATAAATTATGAAAATTTTTCTATATCTCATGGGGATACTCTAACAAAGCCCAATAGCTTCCACACTGACAACGAACCATTCGACGCAATAGTCTCTAATCCTCCCTACTCGACAAAGTGGGAGGGTGACGATAGCCCTATATTGATTAACGACAGCCGATACACACCTGCTGGCATCCTCGCGCCGAAATCTAGGGCAGACTTAGCGTTTGTGATGCATTCTCTTTCGTGGCTTTCCCCAACGGGTACAGCGGCAATAGTTTGCTTTCCCGGTACACTTTATAGGGGCGGACCAGAACAAAAAATTAGAAAATATTTGGTTGACAATAATTTCGTTGATTCCATAATTCATCTCCCGTCCGATCTGTTTTTTGGAACGAATATATCGACGTGCATTCTTGTCCTGCGTAAAAATAAATTAGATAACAAAATTCTATTTGTAGATGCTACGAACGAATATGTCCGCAACTCAACAAAGAATGAGCTGTCTATGGAAAATCTAACGAAAATTTTGCAAGGTTATACTGACAGATACGACAAAGCGCATTTTTGCAAGCTAGCAACTACCGAGGAAGTTTCGGAGAAACGTTACGATTTGAGAGTTGGAAATTATGTAGACAAAAAATCTAGCAAGAGGATTGTAGAAATTAGGGGTTTAGAAAAGACTATCGCGGCGATTATCGCCCGTCAAAGCGAATTGCGCGAGCAGATTCGCGAAACAACTTCAAGACTAAGTGAATGTACTAAAGATGGGTCTAGATCTTCCTACACACAAATTATACTCATAGGTGACATATGTAAGATCAAAACCGGGGAGAATATAAATAAGAAGGTAATCCTCGCAAACCCAGGACAATTTCCCGTCATAAATAGTGGGCGCGAACCGTTAGGTTATATTGATAAATGGAATACAGAAGACGATCCCATTGGAATAGCGAGTCGTGGTTCGGTAGGACTCATTACTTGGACAGAAGGCAAGTTTTATCGAGGCAACTTGAACTACTCGTGTACTATTTTGGACAAGAGCATTCTAGTTGATAGGTACTTGTATTTCGTATTGTGCGAGCTGCAAGCAGAAATCCACGCTCTATGCACTTTCGATGGTATTCCTGCGTTGAACAAAGGGAATTTGGAAAAATTGAAGATTCCGGTTCCAACCATTGAAAATCAACAGAAAATAGTTCGTATTCTCAACTCTTTTACAGATTTGTATGACGAGTTGAATGCTGAGTTGAATGCTGAGTTGAATGCTAGGGCTAGTCAACGACAGTTTTACCAAAACCAGCTTTTAAATTTCTAAGGAGAAAAAGATGGTATCTTACAGTACAATAGCCGAGAATTCCAACAGCACGGTTGTGGCGGAGTTTAACTCTGAAGCGGCTAACGAAACGCAACATCAATCAGAATACCAACTCGAACAAGAATTCCTTTCCTTGCTTCGATCTAACGGATTCCAACATCTGCCAATCAATAACAATGAAGATCTTGTCCGCAACCTCCGCTGTCAACTCGAATCCTTGAACAGAATCAAATTTTCCGAAAGTGAATGGAAGCGAATCTTTAACGAGTACATCTCAAACCAAAATGAATCGATAGCGGAGAAAACGTTCAAAATACAAGAGAACTACATCTACGTCCTTAACCGCGATAACGGTACAAAAAAGAATGTCTGTATTATTGATAAAAAGAACATTCATAACAACAGTGTCCAAGTTATAAACCAATACGAAGCGGCAGGCACACAGAAAAACCGATACGACGTAACGATACTCGTCAATGGTCTCCCAATGGTGCATGTGGAACTTAAACGCCGGGGAGTCAGTCTCAAGGAAGCCTTCAATCAAATAAATCGTTACCAGCGCGACAGTTTTTGGGCGGACAGTGGACTCTTTGAATACGCCCAACTCTTCGTCATCTCTAACGGAACGCTCACGAAGTACTACTCCAACACAACCCGAGACTCCCACGTCAAGGAACAACAAGAAAGTAAGGACCGAAAGAATACGAGCAACACGTTCGAATTCACGAGCTGGTGGACCGATGCCAAAAACAAGAGAATTGCAGACCTCGTCGATTTCTCCAAAACGTTCTTCTCAAAACACACCTTACTATCAGTGCTGATACGATACTGTGTCTTCACTTCCGAAAGACTGTTACTTGTGATGCGCCCATACCAGATTGCGGCTGCGGAGCGCATATTTACTAAGATCAAGATGTCGAATAGCCACAGAAAGTACGGAACCGTCGAAGCAGGAGGATACATCTGGCATGCAACAGGTAGCGGGAAAACTCTAACGAGTTTCAAAACCGCACAACTAGCGCGAGATCTTCAAGAAATTGATAAGGTACTATTCGTAGTGGATAGAAAAGACCTTGATTACCAAACTATGAAAGAATACGACAAATTTCAAAAAGGTGCGGCAAACTCGAACACGAGTACAGCCATTTTGAAGAAGCAACTCGAAGACCACCAAAAAAACATTATAATTACTACAATTCAGAAATTGTCGCGATTTGTTGCTTCCAATAGAGGTCACGACGTTTTTCGCAAACATGTAGTCTTAATCTTCGACGAGTGTCACCGTTCTCAGTTTGGCGAAATGCACTCAGCGATCACTAACGCTTTTAAAAGATACTATCTCTATGGGTTTACGGGTACTCCGATCCTATCGGACAATTCTCCTGCCGGCGGCAACCCGCGATTGAAAACGACAGAACAAGCGTTTGGTGAAAAACTACATGCGTACACTATCGTAGACGCTATCCGCGACCAGAACGTTCTTCCCTTTAAGATCGACTACATAAGCACTATACCGATACCAGATGAGTCTCGTAGTCATCAGTTTAGTTCAGTAAGCCGCGAAGCCATGTTTAATGCCCCCGATCGTATAACTAAAGTAACGGACTATATCTTGAAGCAATTCGACACAAAGACATATCGAAAACAAGGTCAAGGCAGTTACTCCTTCAACAAATTGTCCAACATAGCCGAAGTCGCGTCAGATAAAGAGAGGGATCTTACTAAGCAAGTCAAAGAAATCAGGCAGAAAACGCAGTTTGACGGTTTTAATTCAATCTTTGCTGTTAGTTCTATAGATATGGCTATGAAGTATTATGCTGAAATTCAAAGGCGAACCCCAATGTTAAAGGTAGCGACAGTATACAGTTTCAGCACTAATGAGGAAGATATTTCAAATGGATTGCTTCAAGACGAAAGCTTTGATACCGGGGAAATGGATCAGTCGTCACGTGACTTTCTGGAAAAGGCTATTCAAGACTACAATAGCTATTTTGGAACCTCCTACGATACAAGTACCGATAAATTTGAAAATTACTATCGTGATGTGTCGCAACGTGTCAAGAATCGAGAATTGGATCTTCTGATCGTAGTGAACATGTTTCTTACTGGATTTGATGCGACGACGTTGAACACTTTGTGGGTGGACAAGAATTTACGTTTTCACGGCCTAATCCAAGCCTTCTCTAGGACGAACCGTATACTGAATGCCGTGAAGAAGTTTGGTAACATTGTATGTTTCCGTAATTTAGAAAGGGCGACCAACGATGCACTGACGATGTTTGGAGACAAGGATGCAAAGAGTATTGTCCTTCTCCGATCGTTCAAAGACTATTACGAGGGTTGGGAAGAAGGCGGTGAAGTTCATCGAGGCTACAAGCAAGTCGTCAGCGAACTTCAAGTTCGTTTTTCGGATCCGACAAACCTAACTGGAGAGGAAGAGGAGAAGGATTTCATCAAACTCTGGAGCGAGGAGTTGCGACTTCGCAATATTCTCTCATCTTTCGATGAGTTCGAACAGTATGGACTTTTGGATGAACGTCAGATTCAAGATTTTCAAAGCGTGTATCTCAACCTCTATGAGAAAAACCGTAATCCAAGTTCCGGAATCAGGGATATTTCCGTAGAAGGCATCGAGTTTGAAATTGAACTTGTCAAACAGATCACCGTCAACATAGATTACATTCTTCAACTCGTTAGAGAGTATCGCCAGTCATTATCGGATAAAAAGGAAAAGTCGGATGATATTCGAGGCCGCATAAACCGATCTGTCAACTCGAGTATCGATTTACGTAACAAGAAGAAGCTCTTTGATGATTTTATAGACCAGCTAACTGATCGTTCGAGCAAAGATATAGATTTAGCTTGGCGCGAATTCGTAGAAAAAAGTCAGGAGAGAGAACTCGAACAAATTATTGAGGATGAAGACCTTAAACCTGAAAAAGCAAGGAAGTTCATAGCAAACGCCTTTCGTGACAGTGAGATGAGGTCAACAGGAACAGAATTCGCCAACATTCTCCCGCCGGTATCTATGTTCGACGAGCTCAATTCCCATTCTCTTACCAAAGAACGGGTATACAATAGGCTAATAGAACACTTTGAAAGATATCGTGGCACCTGATTTCGAGAATTATTACGTGGTTGTTCGGTCAACCTACAAGAACATGTAACGACGGCCTTCTTCTGTGTTAACCTGAGCTATGTCGATCTGGAAGTATCCAATCGGATACTCCTTGAATACCTTTGTCTTCTCTTTCTTCGTTTGTGCTTTTGGAAGGCGAGAGATGGGTACTGTAGGATTAAGTCTGGAAATTCAAATTTTGGGGAAAAAAGCGTTTTCAGGGGATTTTAAAATCCCCTGAAAACGCTTCTCGCAATCCAGCAACCCCCAAAAATCGTCTTAATCCCTATCAGGAGCCTATTAATGAGCATAGAAGATTATAAGCGTCAGCGAGATGCGATGGAAGTTCCGTCTCATGGAAATCTCTCTCCGGTCAGGGAGCTTTTGCAGCAGTTGTTAGATACAGTCGTTCGTCTGGATCGCGAAGCATCTCTCGGAGGGGGGTATGGTCATCGGGTTGGCGAGATCGGTGGTCATAGGAATGGTTACAGACCTGAAGGTCTACCTAACACATCCGGCTCGTTGAACTTACTGGCTTCCAAAGTATCGGGTTCTGTTGACACACCGCTATACCCGGAAACAATGAACCGCGGTCAGCGGAGTAATGAGGCCTTAGTGAATGTTGCTGCAGAATGCTATCTCGAGGGTGTATACAGTCGTGAGATTAGCAGAAGATTTAAACCGTTCGGCATCGAGACGATGTCCTCCACTCAGGTATCGAATACCAACAAAAAGTTGGACGAAGGGTTTGAACCCTGGAGAAACAGAGACCTAGGCGATTTCCCCTATCTGATTCTTGATGCTCGTTACGAGAAACTTCGCGTAACAGGCATTGTTCGCGATGTTGCCGTTCTTTCCGCCGTCGGTATTGACAGAGAGGGTAATCGCCGTATTCTCGGTGTATCTGTCGAGTTGAAAGACGCTGAACTCCATTGGAGGGAGTTCCTAGATTGCCTCGTTCACCGTGGAATAAGGGGAGTCGAGTATATTGTCTCCGATGACCATCCCGGACTTAAAGCCGCTCGCCGGGCCGTATTCACGGGTTCCAAATGGCAACGGTGCCAGCAAAACCTAATCCAGGATGCCCTAAAACAAACACCGAGCGAAGAGATTAGAAAGAGTCTCGCTGCAGAACTCAGAACAGTTTACAACGCTGAGACCATAAGAATAGCCGAGGTCGCTTTGGAAAATCTTGTCACAAAGTATTCTTCCCAAAACCCTACACTCGCTAAATGGCTCAAAATCAATGGGCCTGACGCTCTGACAGTCTACTCCCTGCCAACACAGCATAGGATAAAAATTAGAGATTCAAAACCGATTAAACACGTCCTCAATCAACGAATAAAACAGCAAACTCGTATGATTAAGATATTCCCCAATGCAAACGCCCTGCTAAGACTCGTCACCAGTGTGTTCGTTGAAATTGACGAAGATTGGATCGGAAAAAACCGCAGACATATCGTTTGGAATAAGTAATCTTCTATGAATACTTGTAGAGTTAAATCATGTTGACGGAGATCGGAAAAGCGCGCTTTCAGAGGACATGAAACCTCCTCCGAAAGCGCTCACCACGATCAAGTTAAATCACCCACCACAGGAGACTAACAATGGATGAAAAACATTATAACGGCTTAAAAAAGATAGTGGAAACATTATCTCGGGAAAAAGTCACACCGTTCAAGGAAATTTTGGAGACTGTTTACAATCTTGTCATGAAAGTAGAACAGGCCCAGTTTCTCGGAGCAAGCCATTATCAGAGAACCGGGACGCACCGTCGCGGGTATGCGAATGGCTATAAACCTAAGAGGCTAGCCACCCCGGCCGGAGTGTTGGATCTTTCAGTTCCCAAGACTGCCAATCACGGCGACACTCCGTTTTACCCGAGCGTAATAGAACGCGGCCAACGGAGTTGTGAGAACTTACAGATGGCTGTCGCAGAGTGTTATTTCCGAGGCGTTTCCACTCGGAATGTTGGCGCGATATTTGCCCATTTCGGTCTCATAAATATATCGTCAGATCAAGTATCCGAGGCTACTAAAAAACTTGGCGCTGATTTTGAGACTTGGAGAACACGTGCATTGGGTGAGTATCCTTATCTCATCCTCGACGCTCGCTACGAGAAAGTAAGACAGAACGGTAAGGTTAACAGTGTCGCTGTTCTAACTGCTATAGGTTTCGACAGAGAGGGCAAGCGGCGTATTCTCGGACTGGCTGTTGTTCCGTCAGAAGCCGAAATCCATTGGAAAGAGTTCCTGGAAAGCCTTGTAGACCGTGGACTATGGGGGGGTCGAATATATCGTCTCCGATGATCACGCCGGTCTCAATGCCGCTCGCAAAGCGGTATTCGCAAACGCTAAATGGCAACGCTGCCAGTTTCATCTATCTCAGAATGCTAGGAAACAAGCGCCAAACAAAGAGATTAAAGAGTGCATCGCTAAAGACCTCGGAACTGTCTATAATGCCGAAAACTTCGAACACGCTAATATAGCTCTAAAGAAAATTGTCGATAAATATTCTAATACAGCTCCTAAACTCGCCTGCTGGCTAGAGAGTAACGTCCCCGAAGCCTTGACTGTCTTCTCTCTGCCCAAAAACCATTGGGTGAAAATGAGAACATCCAACATGATTGAACGCGCCGTCAATCAAAAACTTAAACAGAGAACTCGAAATGTTAGAGTTTTTACAAACGAAGAGTCCGTAGTCAGACTCGTGACTGGGCTAATTATTAGAATCGAAAACGAATGGATCGAAGAAAATGAGAACTATTTTGATTGAAAAATCGACTAAAATGGCGATCTCTCTTGGTCAATTTCCAGACAAAGGCTTGCATAATCGAGAGATGGCGCGGCGCTGAAATGAACAGTGGAGATTGGACCGCTTGAGAGGAGGTGTTGATTCTGGCAGAGCATGCAAACAGTCATCTAATGGTAATAGAGTGAAAACTCGAAAAACCACACACGCGAGTTCCTCGAATTCCGTCAAACTCGTTGACCAAGAGGTCTTCGGCCCAGATGAAACATCCGCAACGCTGTCTCTGTATCGCCACTTTCGGATCGTGTCGACATGCTTGTTTAATCTCTTCGATAAATCGTAATCTGTCATCTCTTGCGGTGCCGCCTTGATCTCTCTTCTGACCGCATAAGTCGTCGTGGCGTTGGCATGTATTATCTGTCCCATATTTGTTCTCTCTAGGAGTTAAAATAATTTGGCATTCTCCCACATACTCTCCGGACTAGACAGTTATCAAGGCTGAGGTTTCGAAATTAGAGGAACGCAAAGAACGAGCTTTGTCTAAAACTGCTCATATCCTATGTGTGAATACAGAATGGCTAAGGAGCCAAATCCTATCGCATGTAAAGTTAACGAACTTCTATCTTCGGCCACATTGGCCAGTATAGAATGTTGTGAGTATAATGAAACCCGTTATATATAGAAGTCGAAGGTCAGAATTGGCGGGCAGTAGAAAGTTAAACCGTAGATTCCGATCAAACAAATTACACAACTTGCTCATATAGGTGTCAGTTTTTCTTGACAGATAACAAGAAACGTTATATTACGAATGTGTAGCCCCGGACCCGCCTCTGCCATCGGTATGCGCCCGGGGCAGGGTTGTTGCCCTATCTGCTGTTTGTCGACGAAATTTCTTTCGACGCATTCACTTGTTGCGCCAAATCGAAACAGATTGGGACGGTGTTTCATAACAATGTTGCTACTAAACACTTGGACACAAAAGAGAAAATGGGACAACTAATGGTGTCCCAAACTACGCTATATCCTAGTACCTTGAGATAAACGTACCGACGATCAAGAAATAGCGGGAGCGAGCGTCGGGCGAAGACGGTCGTTCATATCGTCAGAACCGGAATCCAAAAGTTTGACCGCTGTCGAGAAAGCCGTCTCTGTATTCTTCCTAGAAGAAATAAAACTGTAGTTGGACGACTGGTCAAAAGTTCGAGAAGCGCCTGTTCACTATCAAATACGCAATAGATCTCTCCTATTTCGTTTCTTCCGGTACTTTGGATTTGCCGCCTTGCTATCTCTAGTACAATCTTTGGCGCAGATCCTTTGCTAGCCAAACTCTCTAAACTCCGATTTGGTAGCTTCAACTCCGCTTCAAGTAACTTGAGTTTCGCATGCTCCGTTTTTGAACCTTGGTTTTCTGCGCTTGAAATTTGAACGTTTAGAGAATCTAGTTTTCCGTTTCAATTGACCCTCCACTAATACAAATTAGGGACCGCTCCGTAACGTCCCAGCAAGTAACCACGTCTAAAATTCGTCCGAGAGTTTACTTTGAAATCAGAGAAAGCGAAGAGTCGCGACGATAGATCATTGTTTTTTTCGATCAACCAAATTTGGTCGCGATCTATATTTTCGTTCTCGGATGCCATAACATCTTGGGTTGTAAATATAAATTGACTGTTTTGACTGTTGTAGATTTCATCATTGAACAAAGATATTATTTTTTGAACAATCAATGTATGAAGGCTAGTGTTGAATTCATCAATTAAAAGGGTGCGTCCTTTATCTAATGAGAATAACAACGGCCAAGCAAAATTGAAAAGCGTCTTAGTTCCGAGAGACTCGGCTTCAAACGGTAACAATATAGGATGTTTTTCATCGTCATTTCGAATGAAATTTAGTTCAAACTTCTTAGGTACATCTGAGCTTGCGAATGCCGAGCTAATCTTAGAATCTTTCTGTTCTACATTTACATCCAAAATTCTTAAATCGAAGTGTTCAAAAAATTTTAACAACCGGTTTTTCCACTTGGGGTCAGAAAGGTGTTCGGCAGTATAGTTGTCACGCTTCAAGGATAGCGTAGAGATGAAAGTCAATTCTTGAGTAATCCATTTGTAGACATCAGAAAAAACTCTATTGTTCAGTTGTGCTCCGACGGTCAAAAAGAGTGCATTTGAACGTGTTTGAGCTTTCCAACTATCTCGTTCGCCTTTGATGTGAGTAGGATTGATATACCATTCATACTCGTCATTAGCTTTGTTGAACTCTCTAACGAACAGTAGACGTTGTCTTGCTGTAGACTTAGGTCTAGAACTGAGCCATTCCTCTTCGACTCGATTTCTCGAAATTGAAAAGCCATATTCATACAAAAAATCATTATGTATGAATACTATTTCAAACATAGAAGGTTTCTCTCTAGACTTGTGGTCATATAGGGATGGTTGCAATTCAATTCCCTCGTTTGTTATATCAAGAACCGAGTTTCGTACAAACTGTATCATGAAAGCAATTGCCTCTAACAGGGAGGTTTTTCCTGCACCGTTCGCTCCGTAAATTGATGCTAGTCGATGAAGGAAAGGAATCGCTGCCCAACCCGATTTTACGAGGCTGTCCGTCTGTTTTCTTGAACGGAGCGAGCTAGCTACCATTGAAAACGTCTGAGGCTCACGAAAAACTCGAAAGTTTTCGACGGTAAACTGAACTAACATCGTATATCTCCTAGTATCAATAATGAGGCTTTTTAGGTTACGGCTGTTTGCATTGTTTGTTCGGATAAAATTTCACAAACTATGTTGATCTTTACATTGTATGGCAGTTTAGAGAATTTGGACAGCGAGACGGACTCGGTTGTTTGGTAGAATAGGCCATATTGATCCGCTTGAATCTACGATACTGCTTACGTTTGTCGCAAAAAAGTAACTATGCTTATTCGCTTCTTCACTAACTAGCTCAACTAAGGTCGCACGACGAACCGTTTGATCATAGTCGGCTAAAGAAAATGCTACTATCAAGAAATCACTTAGATTCATTGCATTAAAACCGATTCTGAACAAACTGCCCCTAAACTTATGGACAAAGCCAAGATCAGCAAGTACCCTGAACAGAAGGTGAGTTGTAACATCAAAGAGGCCGGTCGGATTTCAAACACCCGGACGGACTAAAGTGCAGATGTCTGTATCAGTCCACAATGGCCCATTATTAGTAAATTTAACATTATTGTCGGAAACTATTATACAATAAGCGTGGTGGTTTGCACTCCGACTGAAGAAACCAAGTTGAATAGCTTCTTCAAGTATGATCGCAAGTACTTTGACCTATGTAAGCAGAACTTATACGATTGCCGACGCTCAAATCTCAGTAAAACGAAGCCGTCACTCTTATCTGCAGTATTCGGGCTTTCGTAATGTCGCGAGCATTTGTTATTACGTCTGACTCTGTGAGGTTCTAAACTATCGTTACTAACAAGGGAACAAAATGATTGATTCTGACGAACAAAATTTGGATACTACCGGGCCACTTACTGGAGTGAAGATTGTTGATATGTCAACTGTCGTCCTTGGTCCGTTCTCTACAATGATAATGGGCGATCTTGGCGCTGAAGTAATCAAAGTTGAACCAGAAAAGCGCGGCGACATTATGCGTTATGCCGGGGCATCACCAACTGGCGATCTTGGCCCTATTTATACGAACCTAAATCGAAATAAGCTCTCAGTCGCGTTAGATGGCAAAAGTGACGAAGGAAAATCCGCGTTGCGTGCATTACTTCAAGACGCTGACGTATTCTTTCATAACGTTAGAATGGCGGGAATGGAACGAATGGGATTTGGATACGAGGATGTCAAAGCCTTCAATCCAGATATCGTGTATGTTCATTGCGCGGGATTTGGCATTGGTGGTGCATACTCTAAACGCCAAGCCTATGACGATCTCATTCAAGGGGCTTCTGGATTCGCGTCTCTAAATGCGAAACGTTCTGGCGGAGATCCGGAGTATGCTCCCTCTCTGATTGCCGACAAAACAGTAGGGCTGTTTGCCACCTATGCAACTATAGCCGCGCTGTTTCATAGAGAGAAGACTGGTAGAGGGCAGTTCGTTCAGGTTCCAATGTTGGAGTCCTTTACGTTCTTTAATCTCGTTGAGAATCTCTATGGCGAGACTTTCCTCCCAGGGAACGGGAAGCTCGCTTATACGAGGTCTGTCAATCCGAATAGAAAACCCTATAAAACCAAAAACGGTTACATTGGCCTCGTACCCTATTCAGACGAGCAATGGATAACCTTTTTTGAGATTGGTGGTCGACCTGGAATATTTGAAGACCCGCGGTTTTCTGACTACAAGAGTCGAACAGAGAATATCGGAGTGCTGTATGCACTGATAAACGAAGTGGCCCAAACAAAGACAACCGAGGAATGGTTAGAGTTGTTAGACAAGGCGAATATTCCCGCTATGCGATACAACACTATGGAGGATGTCCTTGAGGATGTTCATTTGAAAGACGTGGGATTCTTTGAGGAAGCCCAACACAAAGACGCTGGTCTTCATAGACGTATGCGGCATCCGGTGCAATTTTCCGACACTCCAGCCAACATTAGGCTTGACGCGCCGCGGCACGGAGCCGATACTGATCGGGTGTTGAACAATCAATTAGATTGAATAAGACAGAAAAGGTTACCTGCAAAGAGATTCATCGTAACTATCGGTGCTAGGGAACTAAAAATTTCTCAGTAAACTGAAGGGTTACTATCGAGTATAGTAATATGTTGGAATTACTTAACTTTTGATGAAGTGGCCTACAGAGTATGGATACAAACGTTGGTAGAACTAAACTATCTAGTACCTACATAAGTCTTTGCAAAAGACGGCGGCGCTAAATACATTGGTGGGCATGCATAATTTGCGAATTTAAGCATAATGCGTAAAGGTTGAATGTCGAATTTTGGAGTTGAAAACATGACCGCTATGGCACAAGAGTTGCCTCAGTACGACAATCTAGGTTCTAAAAATGATTTAGTTGCTGTGCAAGAATCAGCGTCTGTTATGAGAGAAGTGCTTGAGCAGACGGTAGGTAAAACCGAAGTAACATTTGTTGCTCAGGTTGATAGTTTGAGTGAGATAAACATCACACCACAGTTGTCAAAGCTATTGCGTGACTTCCTTGTTCACATTGAGGAGGGCGGAGACATAGCGTTTTTACCTAATGAAAAAAAGTACACCGTGCAAGAAGCTGCCAAGATCCTAGGTATGGATGAATCATATTTACTCAAGTTATTAGAACAGGGAAACATATCAATGAAGGTCGTCGACGGTGTACAGTATATAGAGTCAAGTAGCTTGCATGGATACAAGCGGCAGCGCAAAAGCCGAGGTTACGCTATATTGGATAAAATGTTTGAACTAGAAAAGGATTTTTACTAGAAGATGAACAAACTACCTAATTGTTGTTTAGTTGATGCAAATGTCCTATTCAGTGTTGTGAAACGAGAGATTATAGTGTCTATGGCATTAGATGGTTTATTGAATATTCGATGGAGTGAAAAAATTCTTGATGAGATGAGAGAGGCTTTACATAAATTGTTTGTCAAGAAATATGCAAATGTTCTTGAAGCGACTAGAAACTCGCTAAGAGTATATAATTCGATAAGAGTTTCTTTCCCAAGTTTTTTAGTAAGCGAAGATTTTTCATCTCAAGTAAGCCAACAAATACTTCCCAATCCGGTCGACGTTCATGTATTACAGGCAGCAATATACTGCAATGCGGACGTTATTGTAACGGACAATGTTCGTCATTTTCCGGACTAAATCGTGAACGCTTTTGGGATTACAGTAAAAACCACCAAACAAGTTTTTGCTGAGGTTATAGATTCAAATTGGGACAGGTCAATGTTGATTATAAGAAGAATATATAAAAGGCCTAAGAAACTTGTTATACCTTGGACGCAGTTCTTAGACAATTGGGAGAAAGCATATCAGCTAACTCAAACTGAAGAAATATTGCGTCACGGATCTATCAAAACGATGTAATATAATTTGTGTATTAACAGTTACTGTCTTCCATAATTAAATTTGTTTCTTACAACTAGGAGAGAGATGAAAGGAATGATTGTACTTCTGGAATACCAAGAAACTCGTTGATAAAGTATTCAAAGTTTTCTTTCTGATCAGACTTTCTGTCCTCAATTATTTTCGTATAATCAATCTCAACTAGGTCGCAAAACTCTTTACCAGTCATCGCTTCATCTATAGAAATCTTATTTTTGAATCCCGACACTATATCTTCTTTTTCATCGCGATTGAACCCAACCACTCTAGCTAAAAAGGCGTATGGTATTTTGCTTGCATTAGTCTGCACAAAGTTTTTTAGATTGCTATATTCAGCAGCTGCTTTCTTAGTATCAAACACGTGTCCGTCTTTTAGTTCAATTACGTGGCAAGTTTGGGTTCCATTCATCCTTGAAAACACCAGAAAGTCGGGTTCACTGTCCTTTGTTTTAAATACATTACTTCTCTTAATCGATTTTTTGTTGGCCAAATATACACCTTCGGGCATAGTATCGTCTAATAGAAATTCATCAAGGTTTTCTATTTTTCGATTCCCTACATAGAGATTAATCAATTTTTCTAACTCGTTACCATTTGCAATTGAGGTAGCATGAACCTTAGTGATTAAATCACCAAGTTCTTTGTTTCCAAATACCCGCTCGTATCCTCCTGTTGAATCTTTGGTTTGTCGTTCAGAAATCTTAGCCATTTATATCAGTTCCAAGAAAAAGTCTATTTGCATTAACTGCGGATTCCATTACCGAAAACGATCCCGCAGCCGGGTCAACTATTACATCTCCCTCATTGCTAACGGCGTTAATGAGTTCTTGTTGTAGTCCAATTGGTTTTTGGTGCGTGTGGCTTTTCTTTGAACTAATCGGCTCACTCCAAACATCTCGAATATTATGAATTTTCCATATACCTTTCGCTTTTCTTGGATACGTTTGTAAAACAGTCAAGTATTCCGCACATCTTCTTGAACGATATCCCATGCCCATTCTTTGCTTGTTCCAAGTAATCATGTCAACGATTTCTAAGTTTGTGTCATTAAACCAGTTGCCTATTCCTTGACAAAGATGAAATTTATCTATCCACAAGAATAAGTGCCCTGAAGGTATAAGAACATCGTCTATTTTCATTATAAACTCTTTGATAGTCTGTTCTGACATTTGAGGGAGATGACAACGGTCTTTACCTCTAGATTTGCCCTCGTTGCCATACTTTAGTTTATCTAGCACTCCTCTATACTGTGGATCAAAAAAGACCACGGGTATAGTGTTTTTTGGTATTAGGGAAAGAAAACTCAGTCCATCCATTTTTATACGGGTATTAAACTGCAGTTTATTCGTTAAATCAATCTTTGGACATTCTAATGGTCTTCGAGAAGAGTAAACCGACCTGCTGGTTTGGTAACCGATAAGTTCCTCGCTGGAAACATCAGAGATTTCGAGTTGAAAAGTCATGTGGGATTATTAGACCAATGTTTGAAGAGAAATGTACACATAATATGCAAGTATTTAGCAAAGTATCAATATACAGTATAACTAAGGCTGTGGCGGAATTTCAACATAATTTCGATTCTGTTAGCAGGAAATTTGTACAATTCAAACTGTTGGCGTCCCCGAGAGGATTCGAACCTCCGACACCGGGATTAGGAATCCCGTGCTCTATCCGACTGAGCTACGGGGACGCGATACAGAATGATAAACCGATTCCGTGACACTTCACTCGTTCCAAATACTCTCCACCCACTTAATCAAACTATTACCCTTCGCAACTCAAGGCTCTAGCTCAATATCCCAGTACAGATAGTCTATCCACGTTTCGTGCATATGATTGGGAGGAAACCGTTTGCCGATCTCGCGCAACATATAGTTTGAAGGTTGAGAAGGTTGTTTAGCAGGATACATTCCGGCATCCTTCGGTAACCTTCCGCCCTTACGAAGGTTACACGGACTACAAGCAGCAACAATGTTTGTCCAGCTAGTTTGTCCGCCTTTTGATTTGGGGATAACATGGTCAAATGTGAGATCGTCCGGCGACCCACAGTACGAACATTGAAACCCATCCCTCAAAAAGACATTGAATCGCGTGAATGCAGGAGAACGATCTTGTTTGATGAATTCCCGTAACGCGATCACGCTAGGCAAAGCCATTTGAAAGTTCGCGCTGCGAACAACAGCATCATACTCAGCAATCACATTGACACGATTCAAGAACACAGCTTTGACTGCGTCCTGCCAGCACCAAAGAGAGAGCGGATAGTACGAAAGTGGTCGGTAATCGGCGTTAAGTACAAGTGCGGGCCGACCGCTTGGCGGATGAGTAACTACTTCTGTCATCACGTAGCGGTTCCATTGTACCAAGCCAGAGTCCAATATAAGTTATGAGACGTTAAATCGCTGAAAACCCAATGCTCCCATGTAGAAAAACGATTAACTAAACTATATCTAACACAAAATTTTCAATATGCGAGTAAATTTTTAACTAATTTAATGTACTGCGGCAGTTTTAACCGGCTACGTTTAATGGTTGTCGTTTGAAGACGTGCGCAGGACTCAGCCTATTTTACTAGGCTTACTCGGGCTTCTTTTTTCGTCTCGCTGAGTGTTAATCCATCCCCACAAAAGGTGAGCTGCAACGCCGCGAAAAGGTCGCCACTTTTCTGCTAGTTCAGAGAAAGCAGATACAGTCCGCCGTTCTTCCTCGCCTGCAAGGACTCTGTAACTTTCAATCAACCCAATATCCGAAGCAGGAAAGGCATCAAGCCTGCCCAAAGCGTTTAACTGATAGATTTCGGCTGTCCAAGGCCCGATCCCTTTGACATTAAGCAACTCCTCTCTGGCGGACTTAGAGTCGCTGTTGCCGACGCGACGGAGACTCAGCTCTCCGCTATTAATTGCTTCCGCAATTGATTTCAAATGCCTGATTTTTGGACGTGATAGTCCATGACTGCGCAGCCGTTCTTCAGTAGATTCTATAATTTTCTCAACAGTGATTTCACCATAGTCTGCCAGTACACGATTCCAGATTGCAGTTGCCGCGGAAGTTGATATCTGTTGGAAAGCTATGATCCGGGCTATCGACGCATAAGAAGGCTCAACTGTTCGCCACTCCGGAATCCCGATCTTTGCAAAAGCCGTTCTAAAAACTTTGTCAATTTTCGAAAGTTCTTTGCATCCCTGCTCAATTTCCTGATCGCTCGGTCTACTCATAGAAGACCAACCGAATCAGTGACGGGTGGGATCGAGAAAATCTCGAATCCAAAGAATTTCACGACCCCATTTTGGATTGAGAGGGTCATATACTTGCCATTAGCAGAGCCGGAACTTAGGGCCGCTAATGCAAATCGCGTTTGACTGCTTTGAGGAACGCCGCGCATACAATCGCCGGAAAGAACCCGAAGCAGCTCATCGCCCTCTTCTAAACGAAGGTCGATTGTTCCATTTAGGTATCCGTTAGACGCAATCGACATTTCTGACTTTGCCTGAACTTGCATTGCGCCGTGAGCATATTCTAGTTTGCTTAGATTGAATGAAGTTCCCCTACTCAACGCAAAGCTGATCTCACCAGAATTTGTGAGTTTGGGGGTGAAATTTTCCAATTCGAGTTCAAGCAGATTATTGACGCTTGTTTTACCGATGCAAGGAAGAATAGCGAATTCTCTAGGTAAATCGATTCGATTCACCTCCGTTTTGATTCTAATAGTATTGCCAACATCGGAAGTTTTGGCATCTATTGCGATGCCCGAAAATTCTATCGGCCCGTAACTCGGTACTATCCATTTGAAATTGTTGCTATCGATACTCAGCGAGAATTCCATTTCAGACTCTTGACGTAGTGTCACTAACGTTTGCTCTCCGACCTCAATTGAATGGTGTCGGTCATTTGTCTGAATATTGTAAACTCCGCGGGGTTGAACTGTTAATGCAGAAAAATCCCAAGGTTTGAGTATTGCTGTAACCTGGTTTCCCGAAATTCTGATATTGCCATTAGGGTTGGCATAACTGGGTTCATCCAAGTGCATTGCCAATTGAGTTGGGAATCCGTCAAAACGGATACTCTTAAAGCTGACTGAGATCCCGTTTTGGCCTTGTAGTTCTACCCATTCTAGGACACGGTCTTCCACCATAGAACGGACTACAAACCAGTAAGCGGACCATCCTGTGCAAACCATAGCAAGTAGCCCGGCACCCATGAACACTATTAGCTTTTTCAATTTATACACCTTAGTGACGATCTACCTATACCGTAATCAATGCTCAGTATGAAAATATTAGGAGCAACTACCAAGACCACAGTAGTTGCAACTGTTACCCAATATTCAGGCCCCAAACCTTTTTTCTATATACTGTTCTATTTCTTCCCGGTCGGTGATTGGCGAAGACATGTTACCGTTTCGGTAATAGAACACTTTCTCTTCATTGCCGTTAGGCTTGCGCCGATTTAGAAACAAGGGTTCGCTTCCGCGACTGACCCTAACGGCGCATATAATCTTCTTCTCGATTTCAAGAAATTCTGTTTCAATTTTGGCTACCTCTGTTGCGCCAAAATGATTTGTGAAAATTTGCCGTAGGTGACGTTCAAACATGTCCACTGTCCCGTTGTCGAATGATGCGAGATCGTCCTCCAATCCTAGTATTTCCCGATCATCCCCTACTCCAATCAATAGCATTCCTCCATCTTTGAAGCTATTATTGAAGGCAGCGACTGCCTTAGCGATAGAAAATTCTAGTTCCCTGTTTACCCGACTTTCATTGCGATCCCATCTTAAAGTTGACTTAAACTCTAACTTGTCGCTTTCGTACTGATCCACTAGATCCTCAATCTCCAATTCTCCGTGTTGAACTTCCATTTTTGTCATAGACCTAAGAAAAGAGTTCAGTTCCTTAACTAACATATCACGTCTGGCTGTCAGAAAATCCTCAAACCTTTCTGTCTCCCATAATGACTGGTCAGAGGGTATACTCTGCCTGGCTAGGTTAGAGTTGGTCACCTTTTGGGCTTCTTGCAGATACACCGCAACAGATTCCTTGCTTCGGGAGTTCTTATCTACTTCTAAGTTTATTGCAAAATTAGTCATTTCGTTTACAAGTGCATATTTCAACTTATTGTACTTTTCATAACCTAAATGTTTAAGGGAGGAATACGGAAAAATCTGTTCTTTCTGTAATGAATACTCCCTTTCGACTCTTCCGAAGATCGGTAGACCACTGTTAAGACATTTTGCCCCCAGACTTTTAAAATAGCTTTTCATTAGGGAGAATATAGGGTGTTGGCAGTTTCTCCCCTTCAATTCGTTGGCGGTGATCTCCAATGCTCGTTCTCTTTCTATAGCTCCCAAAAGTTGCTCAAATGGCTTCTCGGATTGCTTCACAATAGCTAAATCTTGGTCCAGTTTTTGTTGGAGTGATGTGGTATATCGTTGACGAATCTGGGAATAGAAATACCATTGAGAAATTTTCTTCTTCTCTTTGGTTGTAAGAACCTGGTTGTCCTTTTGAAATATATAACGAACAATTGGGATTAAAGCATACGGTGAATTTATTTCCTCACTATGCTCTATATAGGCGTACTCACGTAAGATACTGATCACCATATCCAATACACTGTTATCCAGTCTGCGCCAAGCCTCCATAATTTTTTCTTTGTTGTCTTTCTTGTGTAGTTTACGCATTTCTGATCCGCTAGTGTGCACAATGGCTAGTAGCGCGTAAACTATAAAGTCTAAGTTAAAGTGGAATCCCTTCTTTTCGAGTGTTTGCAACTTGTTTTTAAAGAGTTGACGTGCTTCTGGCCAATAACCACAAATTTGAGCTAATGCCAGCTCGGCATCAGTTAGGCTAACACCGCTGGCGTTTACGATGTAGAATATATTGATTGCTACCTCAATTTCTGCCCTAACCGGTATGATCTGTTCAGGAAAGTCTATTTCTTTGATTGATCTCAGATTTTCATAATTGTCGTCAACTATATCTTCCAACTTGTCGTCTAAAACACCTTTTTCTCTCAATTGCTTTCTAATATCAGATCTTTTTACTTCCCCGCGGTAAATATCGGTTAGCCTTACCCATTTCGGATCACTTGCCATTTTGAAATGCTTATAGTACTCTAACTTTAGATCTTCGACGTTGACGTGAAGGTCAAGTATGCTATTCTGAATTTCATGTTGCTTATAGTAGGGCGGCAGTCTGCCCTCCAGTATCATGTAGATGGTTGTTATGCGTTGCTGTCCGTCAAGGATCAGTTTAACGGCCCCCATTTCTGGTGTATACTTCTTTGGTCCCTTAACTGCGGGAGGGTTGGTTGTCTCCCATGTCAATAAGGAGCCTGTCGGGTACTTGCAAATCAACGACTCAAACAAACTACGGGCGTTTTCCCGTTTCCACACATATTCGCGCTGAAATTCGGGAACAAACAGCTGATAGTCATTGATTTTATCTATAATATGTCCGACTTTCATATTTTACTCCTTCTACAAAACTAGGTTGTAGCAGATACATTGACGGATGTACCCTCTAACGTGTACGGGCAATTTTGTCAATTCTTTCATTCGAAAAGCTCCTCAGAACATATTGTGGGCGGTGGTGAACGATAGGACAAGAGAATCTTCAGACGCTTGGAGAATAAGGTTAATCTAAAGTGGAGCAAACGAATCGGTTAAGATAGAAGTCGATTCGCCTAGCGCTTCAAGTACTTTAAGGGGGTATAGTGTCTTAGATCATTTTTCTATCGAGTTGGCTAGATTGTTCAGTTCTTTTCCCAAGAAAACTGGTTAGATGTTAGAGAATATGGGACAATCAGTTCGGAAAATGCTCGAATAGGGCCTCAATGATACCAAATTATGTGTCAACTGATCCCTCCTCAAGTAACTTGTTGGAGGAGTTTTCTATCGTAGATTCCAAAAGTTTCATAAACTCTTTTTTACCTAAGCCAGCAGGAATAACGGGCAGTACTTCGTAGACGGCTACACCGGGTTTTCGTTTTAGTCCGTGTGCGGGCCAACATAAACCAGAGTTTGTGGCAATCGGTAAACACGGTACTCCGAGTTCGCGGTAAAGCATAAACACTCCGGCAGCAAAATAGGACGGCTTGTCACCAGGTGCTTTTCTTGTTCCCTCGGGGAAAATAAGGACTTGTCTGTTTTGACTTGCCCTCACTTTGGCGAGTGCAACCATTTTTTTAAGCGTCTTTACGGTTCCTCCCCGATCAATAGGTATCATTCGCATTGCGAGAGCGTACCAACCTATAAATGGGTACCACACCAACTCTTGTTTCATAATGATTGCGGGGTCGTCGACAAGCAAGAATGGAATAAACACATCCCACATACACTGGTGTTTGGAGGCAACTAGAAGCGGGCCTTCCGGGATATTTTCCGTGCCACGAAGCTCTGTTCTTATACCGCAAATAGCTTTCAGTCCCCATTTAATAACTTTGGAGTATACGACAATCCCTAATTTTAGAGCTTTTCGTGGCAACAATAACGACGGAAGCCAGATTATTCCCAGTACTACCAATGCACCGTAAAGCCAAACTATGAATGCAATAGATCGAACAGTACTCATATACGCTTCTTTAAGATACCTAAAACAGCCGATCGTGTCGTCACGAGTGTAAGTAGACTCGCTATGATCGGAACCGATATAGGGATCAAAAAATCTTTATTGTCGGGGCTTAACACCGGCAACCACCCCTCTACGCTACTCACATTACCGATGGCATGCATAAGCAAGATTAGAAGTCCTAGTGCGAGCAACGCTCCAATAAGACTGGCAAGAAAGATGTTAACCCAGAACCTTACCGCGAAGATTCGCATTATGAATCCATCAGGCGCTCCAGCTAGATAAAGCACTCTTGCAACTTGTTGTTGCGAAACGACAGAAGAGTGTGTCGCTATAATGACAATACCCACGGCACTTGCGGTGAGTAAACCGATTATCACTAACGAAGTCATTCTGATTACGTCTAATCCCTGGCGGATGCCTTTAGAACGCTCTGAATGCGAAGAAACCGATGCCATATAGTTTCGATTAAGGAGTGCATTCTCTATAGCTTCGTCTACTCCGGACACATTTGGGTCAATGGTCACTGCGAAAAGTGTAGGAACAGGCAGATCGGAACTAAATTCTTGTGATTCGAGGCTTGGTTGCAAGAGTTCAATTAACTCAGTTCGATCCATTTTCCGCGCCAAGATAACACCATTGACATTTGAGATTAGACTTTCGGCGTTACCAGGATTTTCACTGAGAATCCGCACGGTTAATTGGTCTTCAACTTCTAGAGTCCATTGATTAGCGGTATCGTAGGTAGATTTGAAGATCATTCCTGCAAGCGCGGCAAAGAAACAGATTGTCGAGACGACAAAGAACAGGGTCGTTTCGTGGGCAGGATTGCGGGGAAGAATTGACGGATTTTTCACGACGCATTCTCCGAATCTAAGGTCTCGCCACTCAACCGCCCCTTCTCCAGATGGTACACGTTCCTATCGGTATCTCCGATGAGATTCGTATTGTGTGTTGCAAAAAGCACCGTTGTTCCAAGTTGTTCATTCAAGTCGATATAAAGATCAAGTAACTTGGTAGCTAGAGCAGGATCAATGTTGCCGGTCGGTTCGTCGGCTATCAGCAAATCTGGCCCGCTGACCAAGGCGCAAGCAATACCGAGCCTTTGTCTTTCGCCGGCCGATAATTGAGAAGGAAAGGCACCTATATACTTTCCAAGTCCGACAGAGACAAGCATCTCTTCGACGTCATCGGTGTATGATTTGGCTTTTCGCCCCTTCGCTCGTAGTCGCAAAGCGGCATTTTGAGCAACTGTAAGGTGATCAAGAAATTCGAGGTTTTGGAATACAATTCCGATCCTTTGACGTAGTTTTGCGAGTTCGTTTCGAGACTGGTTGAAAACTCGGTCGCCAAAGATGGTAATCGTGCCTGAGGTTGGTTTGACCAAAAGGTAGATGAGTTGCAGTAAAGCGGACTTCCCTGCTCCGGAAGGTCCAGTAAGAAATGAGAAAGAACCTGGTTCTAACACTAGGTTTACGTCCTCCAAGACGGCTTGAGAACGTTTGTAACGCAACGAGACATGGTCTAGCCGCAGTGTAGGTTCATCGATGACAGGGTTGAAATCCACGTGAGTTTGAGTTCCAGATAATAAAATTACAACAGCGTGAAAACCGTTATAATACACCAAAACAGGTCTTGTGTGAGGTGTTTGCATAAGCCAATGTTCTAACCCGATCTGTTTGACAGATAAGGGAAAGCATAGTATACGGTACAGATAGGAGTTCCAGTTGCAATATGCAAGATGCGTTGGCCTTATTCTAGGCTGTTCACTTCAGATACTATATACCATGGGGAGATAATGATGGCTCTTACTGCAAAACTAACACCAACGCATGATTATTCCGATGTCGTAGACAGACTGGATTATGCGAGAATGCTTTCACAACCTCAGATCGAATTTTACCGCAGGCACCTTGCTATCGTAGAACAAAAAAGAAAAATTTTTGAACGTAACGTACTTCCTCATGTGCATAGAATTATGCCGGCACTTGAGACTCAGTATGAGTTAAACCAGATACTGAATCGCTTTGGGTTCTATAACAATTTTCAGTCTCCCCTAAATCTCTTTGAAAGTTCGATCCTTGAGCAAGACGTTCAAGAAACGGACAGCGGCAACAATCTTGATTCCAAAGAGTGTTCTAAGAGAAAGTTGACGGATTCTAGCCGAGTACTTTTAAAAACGTTTACCAAAATAAGAAGGAAAAATTTTGAAGGAGTTAAACAGGAATCGCGAGTGGAAATTTGTTATTTATGTTTACTCAGCTTGGTCGTCATTCTTGATAACCTGGCGAACTTTACTGAAAAGATGAGTCTGATGGGAGACTATTTTATCTATGTTATTATAATCTTTGCTACTAAACTGGCTACAATGTTTTGAGAATGAATTGACAGATAAGAACATAATGTTATTGCTTATCCGTTTTCTATACGAATGAAATCACTCTTTAAACTTTCTAAGGTAGCTAGTTCAATCCATAGAGAATACTCTGACCCCATGCGAACTAGTACAAATGAATTCCTGACTCTAAATTTAGTCAAAATAAACATATAATTAAAGGTGTAATACCGAATGAATGTTCCCGACAAAATTGTCATTGAGTGTCCGCAATGTTCCAATCGATATGAGATTGAAGTTGCCGCAATTAGCGAAGAAGGCACCAATCTCAAATGTGCCTCTTGTGAACACGAGTGGGCCGTAAAAAAGGTTGTGGAACAGGCCACTCCAACCAATACGGAAACGGAAAAAAAGCCTAAAACAGAAGAGAATACGAAACCGAAGACTCCGAGTATTCCTTTTCAGAGAAAGAAGCCAGACGAGAGTAAACTGAAAAAACCAGAATTCAAATCTGTCTCTCTAAGTGGGTGTACAGTATTTTTTGTACTCATCCCAATATTGTCCTTTCTTTTTGGGGCATTTGTCGTTGCCAGTCGCCAAGATATAATACGAGTAGTCCCGGCTGTAAATTCTATATACGAAGCTTGGGGAATTAAAACTCCACAATCACACTTGAAAGTACTGTCGAGCGAAGCCAAATTAGAGACGATTGGTGAAGATACCGTTCTCAAAATCACTGGAGAAATATCTAATATGGGGAGTGAACAAGTGAACACTTTACCGATACGTGTCGATTTGTTTGATGAATCTGATCGGAAACTGATGGAGAAATTCGCGACTATATCTTCGCCTGACTTTTCTGCGGGGTCTATTTTGCAGTACGAAGTGGAATTTAAAGACCCTCCTTCAAACTGGCATTCTCACGAAGTGACGATTGTCGGAGTCAGTCGCAGTCAATAGACTTCTTCGGTATCAATATAGTGAATTTGTTGTACTGACCAGACTAAAGGTTACACCGACTAAAAAGGAATTGTATTTGTATGACACCTCAAAATGTAAAAGAGATCGTATCAGAACTCGACTTGCAATCAATGATCGACGAATTGGCTGATCGCTTGGTTGAACGTGTCGGCGATGATTGGACAATAGTATGTATACTTATGGGTGCAACTTTCTTTGTAGCTGATCTAATGAAAGCCTTAGGACGACGAGGGATTTACCCGAAATTTGATGTTCTTTGGCTCGAAAGCTACGGAGATGAGCGAGAAAGCTCCGGACGAATAGTTGTTAGAGCAGACTTAGCGAGACCAGTCGACGGCCGAAAAATATTACTTGTCGACGATGTTTTTGATACAGGAAGGACACTCGCATTTGCTAAGAGTCACCTTATAACAAAAGGGGCGAGCGAAGTAATTACGTGCGTCTTAGCAAAGAAAGCTGAGATCGCGGCAGACCAGAGCAAAGTGGACCTTTTTGCCTTTGATGCCCCTAACCAATATTTGGTCGGCTACGGCATGGATGATGGCGGAAAGTATCGTGGATTACCTTTCTTAGGTGTAGTTGATGATGTTATGCAAGAATCTTTGGATATCTGACCAAAATCTGGTTTGCACTTATGCATCAACTGCGGAATTAAATTTAGTTCACTTCTGTTTCAAATTTAGGATTTTTTCACAAGGACTTTGATGATGTCTTCTCAGGAACGTTTAGTTAAGGATCAGCCTGTAGAAATTCCCTTGGAGAGCGGACCTCTAACAGGTTATGAAGGGAAAACACCCCCTTCCCCCGAATGGTTTCGCGAGGCGGTCGCTCAGTCCTACGAGACGACCTACGTCGAAGTAAAAGGAGTAAATGTTCACTATCAACGTTGGGGACAAAAAGAAAATCCCGGGTTGCTTTTTGTTCATGGCAACGGAGCCCACGCACATTGGTGGGACTTCATTGCTCCATATTTTTCAGATAAATACAATGTCGCCGCTCTTTCTTTTTCTGGGATGGGCGATTCTGAGAGAAGAGAGACTTACGATATGGCGACTTTTGCTCTTGAACAATTAGAGGTGGCCAGAGATGCCGGAATGTTCAAGACCAGCGCTAAACCAATTATCGTTGCGCATTCGTTTGGAGGCTTTGTAACTCTATTGACTGCTGCTGATTACGGAGACCAATTTGAAGGAACGGTTATAGTAGATAGTCCTGTAAATCCTCCAGATCGCGAGCGACAAGGTCCGCCTCGAAGTTTGAGAGGTAACAGAGTTTATCCGGATCTCAAAAGTGCGTTGGCGCGTTTCAGACTCGCCCCGCCGCAACTTTGTGAAAATCACTTTGCCCTAGACTATATCGCACGCTGGAGCCTAAAACGGGTGCATGGTAATGATTCCCAAGAAGGTTGGACATGGAAATTTGATCCAAGAATTTGGCAAAGATTTGAGGCTGGTCGAGAGCCGTCCGAAATGTTAAAGGCAAGTAAATGCCGAATTGCACTATTTAGAGGGGAAGAATCTGGGCTAATGCCAGATGATGTGGGAGATTATATGCAAGCCCTTCTCGGACACCAAGTCCCCTTTATTTCTATTCCCCATGCTCGCCACCATGTAATGCTCGATCAACCGTTAGCATTTGTTTCTGCACTCAGAACTTTGTTGGGCGAGTGGGCACATTCAACTCCCGAACGTCAAACAAGTTCGTAGTAATTCCGATAGGACAACCAACGGAAATTTTTATGCTTCAATAGAGTGGGACTAGAAACGACTCTAGATTTGGAACATGGAGTATGTCTTTTGTGAAAAACACCTCATTCGAGTTGTGATTGGTTTACCTTCACAATTAGAAAACGTCAGGAAAACCTGTTCAGTCGGAGCAATTGATGCAGTTTTCACTTTGGAAGCAAAAGATACCAATACCTCACGTGCTGTTGTAAATGTTTAGTTTGGCAGAGTTCTATATAATTGCTTGATTCTAGAAACCAAACGATAACACTATAGAGCCGAAAAGTACTCTGACAAAACTGAACCTGTATATTTATCTAAAGATATAATTTTACCTGGCAATTGGCTGAACGAAACTTCAAAATCTGAGATTTGTCTAGATTCTCAGAGAATCATCTCAGGACGCAGGTAGAAATCTCCTTATCAATGACTATATGAGTTCTGTTATGACCTCATTACCAAACACTCTTAAACGACCCGCAATCATTAAACTGACAACCGATGTGGTTAATCAAATCGCAGCGGGCGAAGTGGTTGAACGACCAGCGGCGGCTATTAAGGAATTAGTAGAGAACGCTATAGATGCAGGAGCGACTTCAATCGCGGTTTCCATTAATGGAGGTGGACTTAAACGGATTCTAGTCGAAGATGACGGTTGCGGAATGACAGCTGACGATCTAACGATGGCATTAGAACGCCACGCAACGTCAAAACTTAAAACGGATGCACGAGGAAAAATTAATCTACAAGATATCGATTCAATGGGATTTCGCGGCGAAGCACTTCCATCGATAGCATCAGTTTCTCGTTTAACCATTACATCGGCTCCCCATAAAACAGATGCGTCAAAAATTATTGTAAACGCTGGAAAAATTGAGGGTCCCAAGCCAGCTTCGTGGACAGGTCGGAAATCCAGTGGAACAAGAGTCGAAGTAAACGACCTGTTTTTTGCGACTCCGGCCCGGCTAAAATTCATGAAAAAAGAACAATCCGAGGCAAATGCGGTGACGGATACAATGCGTCGATTAGCTATGGCCAATCATACCATAGCAATGTCTTTGGAAAGTAACGGTCGTTCAATATGTAAATTTGTATCCGAGTCAGACGATAATGAAGGGCGACTTAAAAGACTCGGCGAGATAATGGGGCAAGAATTTCATGACAATTCTGTCCCTGTTAGTGCTGAAAGAAGCGGAGCAAGAATTTTCGGATTTGCCGGATTGCCAACCCTAAATCGAGGCAATGCCAGTAAGCAATATTTATATGTTAACCGCCGCCCAGTTAAAGATCGGATGTTAAATGCAGTAGTTAGAGCTGCTTACCAAGACTTTTTAGCAAGAGACAGGCACCCGCTTGTTGCTTTGTTTATAGAAATTGAACCCGAACTTGTTGATGTGAATGTCCATCCAGCAAAAATAGAGGTCAGATTTAGAGAAGCTAGAGATGTAAGAGGACTCATGGTTAATGCTTTACGCAGCGCATTAGCTGACGCTGGTCATCGTGCGAGTACAACAGTCGCTGACGAAGCGCTCGGAAAAATAAAAAAACAACCACTACCGGAAACGAAGTCTGGAAATCTGTGGTCAAATCCAAATGTTTCAAATAATACGCGTTTACAAGGTGACTACAGTAAAAAAACTGAGAATAGACCGATAAACAAACCTTTTGAAACGAACCAAGACGGCGCTCCTACTGGACAAGTTATTCCAGAACCCGCTGTTGTTTCGGAACAGGAAGCAGACGAATTCCCATTAGGGGTTGCAAGAGCGCAATTACACGAAACGTATGTAGTTGCTCAAACAAAAGATGGAATCGTTATTGTCGATCAGCACGCAGCTCATGAACGGTTGGTGTACGAGAAAATGAAAATACAAATGGCAGAAGGTAATGTAAAACGTCAGGCTTTGCTAATTCCCGAAATTGTCGAACTTAACGAAGACGAAGTAACAAGAGTTGTTGAAAGAGCTCTCGAACTAAAAGAACTGGGACTGGAAATAGAACCCTTCGGAGCGGGTGCAATATGTGTTCGAGCGACCCCTGCTCTATTCGGAGAAATGGACGCAAAAGCACTGGTGAAGGATTTAGCCGATGATTTTGCAGAGTATGATGCAGGCTTAGCGTTGTCAGAAAAGTTTGAAGATGTGATGGGGAATATGGCTTGCCGCGGTTCTGTTCGGGCGGGTCGGAGGCTGAATGGAGAAGAAATGAATGCTCTATTACGCCAAATGGAGGCGACACCGTACTCAGGGCAGTGTAATCACGGACGCCCGACTTATGTTGAGCTAAAATTAGCGGATATTGAAACCCTGTTCGGTCGCCGCTAACTGATTCGGTTAAGAAACCAAATTACCCGAATCATCAAAGCCCAAGATTCCCCAAAAAGGCTAGCGCACCCCGAATAAATAGGGTGCGCTCTAAAAGTAAATGAACCAGCTTTACGAATCGACAAAAGCCAATTCAAAAAACTGAAACAGATTACTTTTTAAGGAACTCTGATCGGTTATGACCTTTTCTCTCGAGTTCGACCAACCATTTAGGGGTTCGCCCTCGTCCCGCCCAAACGGCTTTAGTTGCTGGATCAACGTATTGAGGAGTTGACGCAACTTTTGGCCCTTTACGCTTTTCAACTTTCTCTGCCTTTTTGACGATTTTCTTAACGACTTTCTTGGCAACAATTGGCTTTTTGTTTGCCGAACCTTTTGGTCGCCCACGTCGTTTTGAAGCGGGTTCAGAGGCTACTACTTCGGCAACAGGAGCGGCGGCTGGAGCAGATTCTACGGGTGCAGCGGCTTTTTCGACTTTAGCCTTTTGCTTTTTTGGTCGACCGCGTTTTTTGGCTTTTTCCTCAACGGGAGCAGCTTTAGCTTCCGGTTTTGTTTTCCCGCCAAGGAACGGTTGAAGACGCTGTAGCTTTTCTTCAAGATCGTTAGATTCGGCTTGCGCTCGAGCCTGTAGAACTTCGCTTACATTCGTGTGCAACGTAACGAGTTCGTCTATTGGAAGTTTTTTAAGATCCAATTTAGATGGTAAATTTGCCATAAGGATTGCCTTTTAAAATTTGAAACCAAGACGACTGTATAATTGCAAATGCGGGATTCGTCAATGAAAATCGGTCGAAATATGGTTGATACACGAATAATTACACGAAAGTGGCGATTCTGTCAAATATTCTGAATGCGATATCGTATGCCACGTTTCTGCTTAGTTAGCTGATGATTCGTTAGAATGTCTGTAATCTGTTTATCGCGATTTACTTTTAGACATTAAGTTCTTCAATGGTTGGCTAACATAAAGAGGAATCGCATGACTGATTCGGGTACTGATTCGCTCCTCGCACACCCCCCGAAATAGAAAATTTTATTCAACCGTTTTGAAGTTACCAGTGAATACTAGAAAGATGCTCCTATATCGTCGTAAACTGATTCGCTTCTTTGCCGTATGTTGAGTATGAATATCGCTTTCAAAATAGTCCGACAATCCGATAGTGAGATAGAGTTTAAGTCGACTGTTTAGAGAGCGTGGAATTTATAAAGAACAACCAACCGACTTAGATAACAGTTATAAAATCAATATATAGGCGAAACAAATGCTAGTTATTGCTATTTGTATAAGTCACTAGTATTTGTATGTGTGCCTTCTAATTTCAATACAAAGGATTTGAAAAATGACGTTGAAAACAAGAATCACTGAAATGCTCGGTATCGAAAAACCGATTATTCAAGCCGCTATGGGGTGGATCGCAAGATCACAATTGTCTTCTGCTGTATCTAATGCTGGAGGAATGGGGATTATAGAAACCTCTTCGGGAGAACTTGATGCGATTCGCGCAGAAATCTTAAAAATGCGCGATTTAACCGATCGTCCGTTCGGTGTAAATGTTGCTCAGGCGTTTGTCAGAGATCCAGATATTGTGCAGTTTGTAATTGATCAAGGAATAAAGTTTGTCACGACATCGGCAGGAGATCCTCGCAAATATACGTTGACACTCAAAAAGGCGGGCTTAACGGTATTTCATGTCGTACCGAATCTAGCCGGTGCGATTCGGGCTGTTGAGGCCGGGGTAGATGGACTTGTTGTTGAGGGTGGTGAAGGAGGCGGATTCAAAAATGCTAATGATGTCGCGTCTATGGTTTTGATACCCTTGGTTGCAGAAGAAGTTAATGTTCCAATTGTTGCTGCCGGCGGAATAACTGACGGACGTTCAATGGCAGCGGCCTTTGCTCTAGGGGCCGAGGGAGTGTTAATGGGAACCCGGATTTTATCTTCGACCGAAAGTCCTGTTCATGAGAATTGGAAAAACGCGATTGTGAATGCCCAAGCCACAGATACAGTTTTTCTCAATCGATCGGGTCCGGGACCTGCATTGAGAGCCCTGCGAACAGAAAGAACGACCAAGATTCAAAAAGAGGGCGTTGACAATATTTTTGGAGAATTCGCCGGAACACAGAAAGTGTATTTTGAAGGCTTACTAGAAGAGGGAATAGCATTGACAGGGCAAGTCGCTGGCCGAATCAAGGAAGTGAAACCAGTCGCGCAAATTTTCGATGAAACAATGGAAGAATTCCACCGGGTTGTCTCCAAAATGGCACATATCTAGTTCAAGATTTTGTAGACACCAGAAAAAAGATCGAAGAGGAATAATTATAGTCAGTTGACCTTGCTCGTTTGCAAAAGTGACGGTGCATGGTGTAATTATGTAGAGGATCAACCAATTTTTAGGAGTTAATAGCGTGGCTATTCGAAAGTTTATTTTAGGAACGGTTCTCTCCACCTCCGTCTTACTTGCCTCGTGCGGCGACACTAGCAACCCGTTATTGGAGGAGTGGAATACACCTTATGAGGTCCCACCATTCGCCGAAATAAGCGATTCCAACTACATGCCGGCAATCGAGGAGGGAATTTCCGAACTTCGATCTGAAATCGAAGTCATTATAAATAATCCTGAAGAACCTACTTTTGACAATACAATTTTGGCTCTAGAGACTGCAGGACACCTCCTTGGAAGAGTTGCCTCGACATTCTCTAATATTACCAATACCGACACCAACGACACGTTGCGAGGATTGGAAACAGAGATTTGGCCGCTATTAACCAGAGAGCGGGATTCCATATTCCTTAATGATGATTTGTTTGCAAGGGTGAAGGCTGTTTATGACAGTCGTGAGGAACTCAACTTACGGGAACAAGATGCTCGCCTACTTGAACTAACATATCGGGGATTTGAACGCTCGGGTGCTGCATTGGACAACGACACGAAGACAAAATTAAAAGACATTAATGCCGAAATTTCCGCCTTGACCACGCAGTTCGGTCAGAATCTTCTTAAATCGACGAAGGCTTTTCGCATTGAAATTAACGATGAGAACGAACTTGTTGGGTTGTCAGAGGATTTCAAAGCAGCATTAAAGGAGGGAGATAAATGGGTCTTAGGTGTAGATCGTTCAATCTATGAAACATTCATGACTCAGTCTGAAAATCGTGATCTTCGTAGACAGATGTTTGACGGATACAGACTAAGAGCCTCAGAAGGAGAGCTAGACAACGGTCCGATCTCGATAAAGATTGCTCAGTTGCGAGCAAAACGTGCGAGATTACTTGGGTACGATAGTCACGCGCATTACATCCTTGAATACAACATGGCGAAAACTCCTCAGAACACAGTCGATTTCCTTCTACGTGTGTGGAGACCTGGATTAGCGCAGGCAAAACGCGAACGCGCTGAGATGCAAAAAATGATTGGTGACGAGTTTGAGTTTAAGGGACATGACTGGTGGCATTACTCGGAAATGGTCCGAAAAGAAAAATATGACTTTGATGAAAACCAAACCAAACCTTATTTCGAGCTAGATGCCGTTCGCAACGGCGCTTTTGAGTTAGCTGAACGCCTATTCGAAATCGAAATTAAGGAAGAATTCGATGTTCCGATATGGAATCCGAACGTTACGACTTACGAGTTCTCAGATGCAAAAACAGGAGAGCATTTGGGATTATTTATGATGGATATGCATGCACGTGACTCAAAACGTGGAGGGGCGTGGATGAGTTCCTATCGAGGCACCTCCAATATTGGGGGCCATCACGTTAGGCCAATAATAACAAACAATCTAAATCTTATTATGCCGCCCAAAGGTCAACGAACTCTAATGCGATTTAGTGAGGTTGAAACTCTCTATCACGAATTCGGACACGGCCTACACGGTTTGTTGACGCAAATGGATTATGAGACTTTTTCAGGTGTCGACGGCCCCAGAGATTATACGGAGTTTCCGGCCCAGATTATGGAACATTGGGCTAGTCAGGAATCGATGTTAGCAAACTACGCGAAGCACTATCAAACTGGGGAGGTTATTCCATCCGAACTCATCGATAAACTGAAGGCAGCCCGAAATCATAATCAGGGGTTCAGGACTACGGAATATGTCGCTGCGTCTTTGTTAGATATGGCTTGGCACACTTTGAGTGTCGAAGAGGCGATGGAAATCAAAAATGCGCGGGATTTCGAGAAAGCAACTCTCGAGCGTTATGGATTGATTCCAGAGATTGAACCGCGCTATCGCTCAAATTATTTCTCGCACATTTTCGCCGGAGGATACTCTGCAGGCTACTACGCTTATCTTTGGTCAGAGATTCTGGATGCGGACGGCTTCGAGGCGTTCATAGAATCTGGAGACATCTATGATCCAGAAATCGCTGCTCGGTTAAAAAAATGGGTATATGAGGCGGGAGGTTTAAAGCCAGCGGACGAACTTTACCGAAATTTTAGAGGTAAAGATCCTAGTATTGAGCCTCTGCTCCGAGGTCGCGGATTCGACGTTGACGAATAATTGAATTTAAAACCAAATTCTTTGAATTGTCCAGAATATGGCGGTTGAACTTATAGCAATTGACGCAGGGATGACGATATAACGTCTTCTCAGGCGTGATCGTTCGGTTGTTGCTCTCATTGAAAGAAATAACGCTACTAGAATAGCGGCGATTGTGACTATTGCGAGCTGTCCAATCTCAACACCGAGATTGTAGCCTATAAGTGCACTAAAGAAATGGTCATCCGGAATACCGGATTCACTTAACGCACCTGCGAAACCCATTCCATGCAACAATCCGAATCCGAAGACTATTGCAGGTCGCCATTTTGTCATCTCCCTAAAAACCAAATTTTCGACTGCGACGAAAGCGATGCTAGCCGCGATCAGAGGCTCTACGATCTCAGGCGGTGGAGAAATTAATCCTGCAACAGTTAAACCAACAGTAACGGTATGAGCTATTGTGAAAAAGGAAATTTGTAGAGCCAGCTGTTTCAACTTCAACGATGCTAGGAAAAGCGCTAACACAAACAGAATATGATCTAACCCGCTCGGCAAAATATGTCGGACACCAATGCCCAAATATATTCCCGCCGTTTCGAAAACTCCGCGATCGAGAGCCTCTCCTCTCAATTCAACAGATCCGGCGCGATCTAACTGACTCAGTGCATAGCAGAGTTGGGGGTCTAAACCACTTCCATCTCCGGGGGTGCAAAATTCGTCTTCGGGATGGGCTACTGCTACGCCTGAGATCGTCAGCCAAACTAAGAAGATAGTAAGCGCCAGTATAAGACACTGGCGCAAATTAGTGATTGCTTGAATCGGCTTCGTTCGAATGAGCGTGTTTAGCGTTATCGTGTTCATCTTTATGAACATGCAAGGAAGTGAGGGCAAAAGCAAATAGTACACCGGTTGCCAATGCAGGTAAGCTTTTTAAAGCAGGTTCGCTTTTGAGTGATGAAACAAGTGGGCCAGTAGCGACATAAAGTAACAGTCCACCAGACAGGGCGAAAGGAATCCCGAGGAGGGTTTTATCCACGACTTGTGCAATCGGCGCAGAAAGAAGCGCACCGGCTAAAGTAGTGAGACCGGCCACCGAAAAAGTCCATCCAATTAATGCCCGGGTTTTGAGGTTGTATCTTTGGAGAATAGCGTATGTAATAACGGCTTCGGGGAATTCGTGTATTGCAAGCGCAGTGGATACGGACAATCCCGTACTATGGTCAGTCGTAAAACTAACGGAGTAAATTATGCCATCAATAAAGGAGTGTATTGCGATAGCATATACGGGAAGCAAGGTATAGCTTGAGAGGTCGTCTTCATTCTTTTTAGACTGTGACTGAAGCAGATGTTGAGATGCGAGGCCTATGAAGAATCCGACTAAAATAAATGTAAGTGCGTTTTGCGTAATTGACTGGGCAACAGGTATAATGTGCGTCAAGCAAAGTGTGATTAACATTCCCACAGCGGCAAACGTAAACAAACTTACGTTTTGCTTCGACCAAGTTCCGATCTTAGATATAGCAAATAGACTGACCACCGTTACAGCCACGGCGATTAGTCCAAATCCAACTGGCCAAACAATGTTAGGGAGCATTAGTCCTCGCTTTGTGTCTTAATGATTTCGGAAAGGCGGAAAATTAATTATCATAATGTTATAATGTTACAGCAAATTGTTGGGTTTAGTTTGTTATATTTGTTCGCAAATTTCATACAGAGCCAGGAGTTAATTCTATGTCAATGAAGACCGTATTTTTTATGGGGTCATTAGCAGTAATACTAGCTGCGTGTGGAAGTCCGAAGGAGGTTGACCACCAGGCACTGGTAGAAGATAAACCGGACACAATGCTTGAGGAGGAAGGGCATTCCGATCATTCTGACGATCTTGACGCTCCTGACGACCACCATGATAATCATTCTGACAATCGCGACGAACATGACGCGCATTCAGAAGGTCATGACGACCACCATGACGATCGTTCTGACATTCACGACGATCATGATGCTCATTCTGAGGATCATGACGACCACCATGAAAATCATGACGTAGATCATTCTGATGAAAACTCACACGCCATTCATGGTGAGCATGATGATCACGAAGATGAGGATACCCACACAGCGCTTGACGCGCATGAACACGGTTCTGCAGTGGCCGCCGTTTTTGTGGAAGGTAACTCGATTGAGGTAGAAATTTTTTCGCCATTGGCAAACTTTGGGTTTGCCGAAAGTGGTGATGCTGTTCCCAGTTCAAGTGAATTTGCGGATTTCGTTTTTGATAAAGAGTCGGTCGTGGCAACTACCGGCGGGCAATGTGTAAAGAGTATGAAAGGAATGGTGATTGAATCAAAAGGACACGCGGAAGGTCAAATTGTCATTTCGTTTGTTTGTTCAAGCATGCCGACAAAATTAGAGTTTACACTGTTGAAAGCGTTTGAAGACGGTTTTGAGGAGTTAGATGTCGTTATGCTCTCTGACTATGGACAAAAATCAACTGTATTAACAAGTACACTAAGGGTATTGGAGCTACGTTGACCGAGCCTACGGTAGATATTGAAGCCTTGGAGTTTGCTTACAAAGGTAATCCTCTTCTCATTAAGCTGAATTCTTTCGATGTTCGAGCTGGAGAAACAGTGTTTCTGCGAGGATCGTCGGGTTCAGGAAAGTCGACATTACTTGGATTGATAGCAGGCGTGTTACAACCGAGTGCCGGATCCGTAAAGGTGCTAAATCATCAATTTGCAGACCTTCCCGGTTCGCAACGGGATCGGATTCGAGCGGATCACATCGGCGTAATTTTTCAGCAGTTTAACCTGATGCCATATCTCGGTGTTATCGAAAACGTAATTTTGGCGTGTAAATTTTCGGAACAGCGCCGGAAGAGATTGGCGGGAGATCCAAAAGAAGAAGCGCGGCGATTACTGACCCGGCTAGGAGTAGACAAAACATTGTACTCTCGTGACCGTGTCGTCGATATGTCTGTTGGTCAGCAACAGCGAGTGGCCGTTGCAAGGGCCTTAATCGGAAATCCTAGTTTGGTCATAGCTGACGAGCCAACGTCCGCTTTGGATGCAGATTCCCGGGACAAGTTCATAGAATTGTTGTTAGAGGAGGTTGAGAAAAGTAAAGCAGCGTTACTATTTGTGAGCCACGATGCTAGTTTAGCAAACTATTTCCAACGCTCTTTAGTGTTGGAAGATGTCAACACAAATAGAGAAGCTTGAGAAGGACGGAGAAAATGTTCCTGCTCGCTTGGAGAAGTCTTTTAAACCGTAAAGTAGCTGCTTCTCTAACAGTACTGTCAGTTGCTTTGTCAGTCGCATTGTTTCTTGGAGTAGAAAAAGTACGTCAGGGGACACGGGAAGGTTTTGACTCTACAATCTCCGGGACTGAGTTAATCATTGGTGCTCGCTCCGGGCCAATCAATCTACTTCTTTATTCTGTATTCCGGCTAGGAGATGCCACCGCGGAGATTTCTTGGCCGACCTATCAAATAATTGCGGAAAGACCAGATATCGCTTGGACAGTCCCGCTTTCATTAGGAGACAGTCATCGAGGATTTCGCGTTCTCGGAACAACTACCGAGTATTTTGACCGATATAAGTTCGCGGGCGGAAGAATTTTGGAGTTTGCCGAAGGACAGAGGTTTGACGATTTGTTTGACGCAGTGATTGGAGCGGATGTCGCGAAAGAGTTGGGATACTCACTGACGAGTAGGCTAGTTCTAACGCACGGATTGGAGGGATTCTCGGATCATGATAATCGCCCCTTTCAAGTCGTGGGCGTTTTGGAGCGAACGGGTACCCCTGTCGACAGAACCGTCCATGTATCCTTGGAGGCAATATCTGCAATTCATGTAGGATGGGAGACAGGGGCCAAGAATCCGTACGCAGACCGAATAACAGAAGAAATGATCCGATCCTTTGACCTTACTCCCAAGTCGGTTACCGCTGTTTTGACAGGTTTAGAGCGAAAGGGAACAATTTTGCGAACTCAAAGAGCGATAAACACGTACCCTAAAGAAGCTTTGTTGGCGATTATTCCGGGGAAAGTGCTGGCCGATTTGTGGCAAATTACAGGAGTTGTGGAACGAGCGTTGGTCGGATTGTCGATTTTCGTGATTGCGGTGGGATTAGTTTCGATTCTCACATCGATTCTCACCAGCTTAAATGAGCGTCGACGAGAAATGTCTTTATTGCGAGCAATCGGCGCAACGCCAGCGAATATTTTTACGCTTCTAGTTATAGAGGCGGGGGTGTTAGGGATGATTGGTGCTATCATCGGTAGTGGACTAATTAACTTATCGCTCGTGATCGTCGCACCTTTTTTGACCGAGCTGTTTGGAATCTTGCTACTCGGATTAGGGGTTTCGTGGCTGGATTTTACAACCGTTGCGACTGTTTTAATAGCTGCATTGGCAATTGGAATTGTGCCAGCAATAATCTCGGTTCGACGATCCTTGCAGGACGGTCTGAATGTACATATTTAAGAGCTAAACTGCTAAAAATGCAATCTGAACACGTTTAGTGCTATACTATGCACTGATTTCGGTTTTTTTCCTGTGATTTGACCTAATGGCACTCCCAACAATCTCAGTCGAGAACTTCGGCCCGATAAGAAAGGGAACAGTGGAGTTGCGCCCTTTGACCATATTTACAGGACAAAGCGATACAGGTAAGTCATGGTTAGCTACGTTAATCTATTCTTTGTACTCGGCCACGGATGCACTTTCTCCTGTCTGGTATACAAATCAAGCATTGGAAGAGTTTACACAGTTGAATTCTGACAATATTCCCCTTAATTTTCCTGACTGTAGAGAACACTGGTTACGTGCGATAAGAACAGATAGTTCCGTAACATTTTCTAAGTCCGAGCATTCCTTGCTAAGCAAATGCATGTCTCAGGCCGGTTTGGAGATTATTTTTGAGATTGAAAGGTGTTTTGGAATAGAGAGTTATAAGGAACTAGAGAGCTGGCATACAAGAGAAAGTACAAGAATAAAGGTTTTCTTTAGTGACACAAGTAGTAACAAGTTTCCATTCTTCGAGCATATAACTAAGAACGACGGAATTACTACTAACATTTACTTTCCGAAATCTGTAAATTTTTATCCTGATCAGCGTTTACGCGAAACTATCTATAGGTCACTAAATGACGAAGTTGATAGTGGACAGGTTCATATTGTGGAACGCCTAATTAAAAATACGCTTCTATTCGCTTATAGACAAGCAATGCAAGGCCGTGGGTGTTTCTATTTTCCACCGGGCAGAGTTGGTTTAATGGAGAGTTTTAACTCTTTAGTTCCGTCACTGATTGAAAAATATACTAAAAGGAGTAAAGACCGAAATGAGTTTGTCGATTTGTTTCCGGGTGTTCTAGGTGACTTCATTGCTTCGTTAGCCAAAATCAGAGGAACTAGTTTAGATAGCCGCGATCAGAGAATAGTCGATACAGCGAAACGAATCGAAGCAGGTATATTGGAAGGCGAAGTAAACGTACAATTTAATTCGGCGGGGATGCCTTACATTTTTTTTAAACCGGATGACGGGAATAATCTGGTGCCAATAAAACTCTTGTCGTCAAAGATAAAGCAATTAGCCCCGTTAGTTGTTTTTTTGCGATATATTATAAATAAAGAGAGTATTATTATAATTGAAGAACCAGAGGTGCATGTTCACCCCAGCAAGCAAGTTGAACTTGTAAACCAGATAGCGCTTCTTATTCAAGAAGGTTGTAAAATTTTGATAACTACTCACAGTGAATGGTTTTTTGAAGCGTTGCGAAATGTAATTGCACACAAAGGGAAGAATTCATATCCGGCACTTTTTGAAAATGACGTTGGAGTTTGGAATTTTAGTAGAATTGATAACGGTATAGGATCTATAGTCAGGGAGGTAGAATGGGATCAAGATTTCGGAGGATTTCAGACGGGATTTGAGGACACAGTACAGTCTTTGCACAATAGCTGGGTCGACGCAAACATGAGGACAGTATGAAAAATTTGGTAGATACGATAAAAAGTTTAGTAGATGTCGGTTGTTTAGGGCGGACTATGAAAAAGAAAGTCGGTAAGAATTTTTGTGAAGTCGACATCTCGAAGCAGAAAGGTAAATGGATAGTCATTGACTTGGATAAAGAGAGGTCTTTGATCGACAAGCAAAGTTTAAGACCGGATTTCGTATTTGTGAGTAACAAGCCGATTGGCAAAGGAAGTGTGGTAGTTGTAGAAATTAGTATGGGAAAAAATAAATCTGCAAACGACGTACAGAGGCAAATTCAATCGGGTTTTGATATACTGGAAAAAAGATTGCTAGAGACGAGCAGTAAAAATTCTTTAAAGAATATAGAGTTTATAGGCTTGTTTTGTGGAAAGCCGCCAAAGGCCTTACGAGAGAAGCTAAGTAAAACGGGAATTAGGTTTCGTAACACGATCGTAATGATCAAAGTTCTACATTGTGGAGAAAGTTTGGAGAAAGCTTTTGAAACGCACTAGTAACAGGCTTACATCTTTCAAGAGTGTTATTTGAAATGAAAAGGTTATTCAGTTGTACTGGCTTAGTGCTAACAATCTGCATGTGCTCGATTTTCGTCGAAGCACACGCGGAACCTAAGTTTCAGAAGATTAAAGCCGAGACCGTGGAGGAAATCGGGTGGGAAGAGCTGATGCCCGAAGGTGAAGAGGAGCGACTTGCTGAAATGTATTTACAGCAACAAAGAATGCTGTATGGAGGGGGACCAATAATGGAAGGCTCTGCTGCTGATACGATGGTGCAGATCGGCACTTTCAATACAGTTCCAGAACTTAATCAAACCCGTGTTCGAATACCGGGATATACCGTTCCTTTTGAGTATGGCAAAGACGCAAAGGTAAAGGAGTTTCTTCTTGTTCCCTATTTTGGTGCATGCATTCATGCGCCGCCCCCTCCCCCAAATCAGACAATATTCGTACTTTCGGAGGAACCCCTGAAGCTCAGGGATCTACCGCAAGCAGTGTGGATAGAAGGTACAATGTATACTCAGACGCAAAGCACAGATTTAGCTGACGCGGCGTACACGATCAAACTAGATAAGATCGAGAGGTATGAGTACTGAATTTTTCGTTGGTTGGAGCAACCTAACCGCCAACTAAATCTAAGTGATAGTTAACCTTTCTAAAGGGTTGCGTTTTTCTAAAGATCAGTATACACTCTTGCAGTGCGCTATAAGACGCTTTGGCTCTTCTAGCGCTTGATGTATATTTTCTGCGGGTCCAGAGAACTCTAGACAATGCTTAAAACTGACAAAATTACCATAAACGTGCGTAACCTTGGTCCCATCGGTTCCGCTAAGTTTGATCTGCGTCCTCTAACCGTGTTCACGGGAAAGAACAATACTGGTAAGTCTTGGTTAGCATCTTTTGTGTATGCTATATTTTCCTATTCAAGTAGCACTAATTTTTACAAGTTTGTTCGTCAACGGGAACACAGTCTTTTTGAGAATAATCATTTGGCAAAGTTTGTAGAAAACCCCGAACGTTGGATCAAACAACTGCAAAATGAAAAAACAATCGAGTTGAATGACGAGGAACTAGACTTGATCTCCGAGAAAGTGGATTTGACACGGCATGCAAGAGTCATTGCAAGTGAGATTTTCAGATGTTCTCGTTCAGCTAAGCGAGGAGAATTAATTCGAACTAACTCGGATTCGGAGGCATTTTTATTGGTTCAAAGGTACGTTGACGGTTTAGAAAATCCTCCAAATCGGTTTCTTCTAGATGCTCGTAATTCAAGAGCCAAATATAATATCCCGTTCAGACACGTAATTTCTCTTGAAAAAACCGAGAGTAGGGATTACGCGACAATACTTCAATGTTTATTTCGTATTCAAGCGGACGATGAAAAACTCGACACAAAACGATATTTGTTCTTTGAACTGATTCGTCTAATTGAGAGTCAAGGTCATTTAAGCTCTGGTAGAGCATTGTACATACCAGGTGAGCGAGTAGGGTTGACTAACAATTATAGAGCATTTGTTAGTTCGGTTCTTCAAGAGAATATTGATTCCAATTTGTCCCAGGCATCGGGGGTGAATTTGGATTTTGTAAAAAAACTTTTAGATATACCAAAGGATGACGACAGTCGTTTTTCGTCGACAGAAGCCAGTAATCTCGAAAGAAAATTGATTAAGGGCAAAATTAAAGTAGAACATGATTGGTTAAACATTCCTCAATTTTTCTATGAGTATGGTAAATCATCCGAAAAATTGCCACTTAACATGTCTTCGTCTATGGTTTCTCAAATCGCTCCGATTGTACTATTTTTGAGATATTATGGTTGGTCACATAAGACCCTTATCGTCGAAGAACCAGAGGCTCATCTACATCCCGAAAAACAAGTAAGTTTTATTCAAGAAATTTGTAGATGGATAAGGGAAGGTTATCACGTAGTTCTTACGACACACAGTGAGTGGATTATGGAAGGACTATCGAACGAGGTTTTACTCAACGATATTGACCAAGCGAGGGGATTGAATCATAGTCAGATAGGAGTATGGGAGGTAAAAGAGGGTCGAAAAGGTTCGGTTGTTAAAGAAACTAAATGGAAACGCGATGAAATGGGCTACGACGATGGCTTTGACCGAGTAGCTGATAAGCTGTCAAACCATTGGTTTGAGTGTCACGGAAGGCTGCCATGAATAATTTTATTGGATTACTTCTCGAAAAATTTGATGAAAAACAAATTAGGTACTCGATAAAGGAAAATAATTGTAATTTGAGTATAACTAAAGAGCTTAGTCCAAATGTAATATTTAGGTTTGACAACTCGTTAGTACATGAACGAGGAAATGAAGGCGTGAGCCCGAAGATTCCCGATTACATTTTTGCAGAAAATAAATTTGACGGATGTGGATGTTTGGTGCTTGTGGAGTTAAGCATGGGTGAAAAGAACCCACGAACGATTCACAGTCAGCTTCAATCTGGGTATAGGATTATTGAAAGGATATTTGAGAATTTGAACGAGAAGGATCTGCAAATATTGCAAAAAGTGAAAAAATTTGCTATTTACTGTGGAAACTATGATAAGTATACTCATCGGCAGATGAAGTTAAAAGCAAGTAAGAAAGGCAAGAAAGACAAAGGGAGCGAGATGGAACGTATTGAATTTTTAAACGAAAGCGTTGAGTATCGAAAGTGTAAATGTGGAGATTCTATTTCCGTTATTGAATCAATAACTAGGTGACCATAAGAAACCTGTTCTATTTATATCAAGCATCGGTTAAAGCCAATACAAACTCTTTCGATTCAAACTGTTTTAGGTCGTCTCTACCTTCGCCAATTCCTACAAAATATATTGGGAGATCATATTGCTGTGCAATTGCAACTAGAATACCGCCTTTAGCAGTCCCGTCCAACTTTGTCATTATTAGCCCGGTTACCTCAGCAGAATCTTTGAATACTTCAACCTGCCTCAATGCATTCTGACCAACAGTCGCATCCAGCACAAGAATAACTTCATGGGGGGCCTCTGGATCGACCTTCCTTGCTACGCGAAGCAATTTCGCTAACTCTGACATGAGTTCGGCGCGGTTTTGTAGCCGTCCTGCAGTATCCACCATTACGACATCATAGTTTTCTTTTTTTGCTTTGTTTATCGCGTCATAGACGAGACCAGAAGCATCGGATCCTTTTGTTCTAGTTTCTACGGCGACACCGGTTCGTTTTCCCCAAACAGTTAACTGTTCAACGGCAGCCGCTCGAAATGTATCTCCCGCGACGAGTAAAACTTTTATGCCATTTGACTTTAGTTGTGAGGCAATCTTCCCGATAGTCGTAGTTTTTCCCGAACCATTGACTCCAACAAAAAATATAACTCTCGGTTTAGGCCCGTTCGTAAAATCTAGCTTTTTTTCTCGTTCTTTTAGGATGCGGCTGATCTGTTCTGCTAACAGTTTTCGTACTTCGTGATCCGCGATTTCCTTATCTAGACGTTTCTTGGCAAGCTCTCCCGTAATTTGTTTGGCGACCTTAACACCTAAGTCAGAGGAAATAAGCAAATCCTCAAGTTCTTCTATAGTCGTTTTATCGAGCTTGCGTTTGTTGAATACTTTTAGTCCTGAGGTTAAGCGAGCAGACGAACGCGCTAAACCAAAAGTTAACTTCGAGAAAAGACCTGATTTGGTTTTCTGATTAGATTTAGGACTTTCGAGCTTTTCCTTTGAATCCAAATTTTTATTGGAGACTGAAACATCCTGAGAGTTGTTTTGAGATTTCTTTTTTTTCCCGAATGAAAAAATCATGCTTTTACTCCGACGAGATTCCCACCGTCACGTCGAAGAATCAAAGTTTGAACAAGGTCTCCGGGTTTATGGTCACTACCTTCAATGAATACCCGTGAGTAATCTGCTAATCTAGCAAAGCCGTCACGTTCAAATAGAGCTTCTCGAACAGAGCCTATTAGCTGATCCAAATGATGGTTTCGGGCGTTTTCCCCTATAGTACGAAGTTGTTTAGCACGCGCCTTAATCAACTCCGACGGCACCTTCGGCATACGAGCGGCCGGTGTTCCCTGTCGCGGAGAAAACGGAAACACATGAGCATATGCTAAGCCGACTTCGTCAATCAGCGAAACAGTATTCAGAAACTGGTCTTCCGTTTCGGTTGGAAATCCAGCGATTAAGTCTGCTCCCAAAGCAATTTCGGGGCGAGCGGTTCGTAGCCTTTGTGTCAATGCCAGAGCTTCTTCGCGACTATGCCGTCGTTTCATTCGTTTCAGAATAAGATTATCGCCATGTTGCAAGGAAAGATGGAGGTGCGGTGCCAAACGAGAGTCGCTTATTGCCTCAAACAAGGCCTCATCAATTTCGATAGCGTCGATAGAGCTTATGCGTAGTCGATATAAGTCAGGAACAAGTTTCAGTATGCGTTGTACGAGGTTCCCTAACGGGGGTGAATTGGGAAGGTCGCCGCCCCAACTGGTCAGGTCGACCCCGGTCAAGACTATCTCTTTGTGTCCAGAATCTACTAACCTTTGAATCTGTTCTACTACCTCGCCGGCCGGCACAGATCGAGCGTTTCCGCGCCCGTACGGAATAATGCAAAAGGTACAACGATGGTCACATCCATTCTGAACTTGGACGTAAGCTCTGGCTCGCCCCCTCATTCTGCCAATTTTTTGCGAAGGGATTGAACGAATCGACATAATGTCGTCAATACGAATTTTGCGATCTTCCTTACTTTTCCGACCAAATTGCCAAGTCTCGGGAAGCATTTTTTTGTTGTTACCAATGACCTGACTGACTTCTGGCATTGATGCAAACATTTCGGGGTTTATTTGGGCGGCACAGCCGGTGACGTAAATAGACTGTTCTGGATGTTGCTTGGCTATGCGGCGAATAGTTTGGCGGGCCTGACGGACGGCCTCTTCTGTTACAGCGCAGGTATTGATTACGGTCGTTTTAGTTAGGTTGTGTGCTTCAGTATGTCCATGAATGACCTCAGACTCGTAAGCATTGAGTCTGCAACCCAAAGTGACTACCTTTGGCGGAGTATGTTGGGTTTGTAACGGCACTGTTGAAAGAGACTCTGTTCTTTAAAACGTATGGATTTAGCAATAATTCTACAGTGTAGCCTCGTATTCTAGTTCTACGGGACCGGTCATTAACACATGATCATCACTAGAACGCCAATTAATTTGTAATTCTCCCCCGTCAAGGACTAATCTTGCATTTCTATCAGTTTTATTGGTTCTTGCCGCACAAACGAGGGCCGCACAGGCACCAGTGCCACAAGCTTCTGTTAAGCCAGCTCCTCGTTCCCATACGCGCAGTCTCAAAGAATTTCGATTGATAATTTGAGCAAACCCAATATTGGCGTATTCAGGAAAAACTGGATGTTTTTCTAAAACCGGGCCTATTAGCATAATGTCGATATCGTTGATATCGTTCACGAAGAACACTGCGTGAGGATTTCCCATCGAGACGGCGGAGGGGCCAGCCAAGATAAAATCGTCATTCAACTCAATCTCTACCTCAAGTTTGTCAATGTTCATTTTGTGAGATAACGGGATTTTGTCCCAGTTCATAATTGGTTGCCCCATGTCAACCGTAATGTCTCCGCTCGACGCACGTGTTATTTCGAGGTTGCCTGCGAGCGTACGAATTAAGGCGGTCGAACGCGAACTTTCGTTTAACAATAAGTGACCGACAGCTCGGGTGCCATTTCCACAAGCTTGCACTTGAGAACCATCCGAATTCCAGATCAACATATAAGTGTCGGCTATGGCATCCGGATTCAAAGAAAGTACCTGATCAGCTTTCAAATCGGAAGCGATTTTTTTGATTTCGATTTTGGATGGCGCAAACGTTTCGTTTCTTGCGTCAATTACGGCAAACGTATTGCCAGTTCCGTTCATTTTCCAGACTTTCATGGCAAGACCTTAGTTGCGTTAGCGGAGATCAATGACAAAACAGGTTATGTCCTGACATCACTTAGGTAGCCGTAAAGCAATTATCCAGCTAGTGACTTGAATCACTAATGCAATAAACAGGCCCAGATCAATCAATCTATCAACCAAACCGTAACTGGTAATCATCCCGAAGATAGCGACAACAATGCAACAATAATCGACGATCGGATTACTCATAAGGTGACCGATAGGTCGTCTTGCCGCGTAAATCTCCTCCATTGTGACATGTTTCCAAACCATGCCCATATCGGGAGGGCCAAAAATATCTTGTAACCACCTTGGATCTGTAATGCCCGTAAGCTCGCATAAGTCTTGCGTTTTTGCGCGACCGTTGACGACGTTACGGTGTTTCATGGAAACACCGATCAGACTGACGATTGCTGACAGTGTAACTCCTACTGCTATTGCGGCTTCAGCAGGTCCGTCGAAGATTGAAAATCCGTACATGTGCTTATTGTAGCAAACCAGCGAACGTCGATAGGAAGAAATTCTCGTCCGCGTTGGAATGAGAGGGAAAACTATGACTCTAATTGAAGGCCCCGGAGGATGCGAAGTGCTTCTTCGGCCTGGCCGACATGGACGAATAAATGATCATGAAAGTATCCCGAAACGGGATTAACGCTAATACCGTGATCACTCAACTTCGTTGCTATCAGAGCGATGAAACCGACTGCCTCTAACGAGGAATGAACTTTCAGCGTAATTTGCCGGCAGACATAGTCGAATTTAAAATTGTGGGCTTCCGCGACTTGACGTTTTACGATCAAAGTAGTTCCCTCAGTTTCTTCAAACACGAGCTTTGGATGAAGAGAACGCGGGAAAGTTCGATCCTTTAGCGTGACAAAAACATAGACTTGTTCGTCTAATACTGGGGAGAGATTCCGGACTAATTTTTTCAAAGTAGTTTCACCGTTCATTGAAAGCTCCATACGGTAACTTACATGGAATGACTGAGGTGTAGCCTAAATTTTTTGGCTGACAATTTAGATAAATAGTTATACCGTTATGAAAAAGGTTTAGAATAACTATCCTGAAACTGCCCCCATTAATTTTGGGTGTGAACAGCTGTTCTCATCTAACTTGGAGTTGAACTTATGACTGAAGCTTATGTTTTTGATGCAGTGCGAACCCCCCGCGGAAAAGGAAAATCGTCCGGTTCGTTGCATGAGATAACGGCCTTAAATCTTGCGACCCAATCTTTGCAAGCTGTTCGAGATCGAAATGACCTAGATACGTCGGATGTTGATGATGTTGTTCTGGGTTGTGTGTCACCCGTCGGTGAACAAGGTGCCGATATAGCCCGTGTTGCAGTGTTGAACGCTGATTATGCTGAGACGACTGCTGGAGTACAGATCGATCGGTTTTGTGCTTCGGGATTAGAAGCCTGCAATATGGCCGCGGCGAAAGTTATATCTGGTGAAGCTGATATGGCTATTGGTGGCGGTGTAGAAAGCATGTCAAGAGTACCAATGGGTGCGTCGGGCGGTTCTTGGTCTACGGATCCGCAAGTCGCGTTAAAGACCTATTTTGCTCCTCAAGGTGTAGGCGCAGATACTATTGCTACAAAGTGGGGATTTTCGCGAACGGATGTCGACTCTTATGCTGTTGAATCGCAAAAACGGGCTGCCAATGCATGGGATGAAGGCCGTTTTAGCAAATCTGTGATTCATGTTAAGGATCAGATGGGAGGAACTCAGCTCGATTGCGATGAACATATCCGTCCAGATGCGACCATGCAGTCGTTAGGGGCATTAGATCCCTCATTTGCAGGTCTCGGAGCAATGGGGTTCGACGAAGTAATTAAACAGCGATACCCAGAAATTGAGAAAATTGATCATGTGCATCATGCAGGAAATTCTTCGGGAATCGTGGACGGATCAGCTGCGGTGTTGTTTGGTTCAGAAGCAATGGGTAAGAAACATAATCTGAAGCCTCGAGTGCGGATCAAGGCTATGGCATCAATTGGTTCTGAACCTGGGATCATGTTGACGGGACCAACTTATGTTACTCAAAAGGTTTTGAAGAAGGCTGGCATGGAAGTTAGCGATATAGATTTATTCGAGCTCAACGAAGCTTTTGCGTCGGTTCCTATGTTGATGATGGAATTACTTGGAATTCCGCACGAGAAAATGAACGTAAATGGCGGAGCGATAGCAATGGGGCATCCCCTTGGTGCTACGGGTGCTATGTTACTTGGGACTATGGTGGACGAACTTGAGCGCACAGGTAAAGAGACAGCTCTAGTTACTTTGTGTGTCGGCGCTGGAATGGGAACCGCTACGATTATTGAACGAGTGTAGGAATTGAGACTCCGAATTACGCGGTTATTTCTTACTCATTGAATCTTGATGATTCGCTAAGGAGACTCATTAGGTGTGTTGGCCTAGTGTGAGTCTTCTACTGATTGTGAACAATAATTAACTAATGGAAGCTGACAATGAATCTTGAGACATTTTCATGGGACATTGATGGAGATGGCATAGCGCATGCAGTGTTTGACGTGCCCGGTCGTTCAATGAACACTCTCACTTCGAAAGCCATTGCTGACCTTATTGCCATTTCTAATGAGGTTGGAACTAATGATTCGATAAAAGGATTAGTTTTATCTTCAGGAAAACCTTCCGGATTTTGTGCGGGTGCGGATTTGGGGGAGATGAACGAAACTACCGGTGGAACCAATTCCACTATGGAGTTATCGGAACGAGAGCTCAAGAAAGCACAGTTTGATCGGGCATTTGCTCTGAACGCGACGTTACGAAAGTTAGAGACTTGCGGTAAGCCTGTTGCGGTTGCCTTAAATGGATTGGCACTAGGGGGAGGGCTAGAGGTCGCTCTAGCCTGTCATTACCGGGTAGCTGCAAACGATAATCCGAGAATACAGTTCGGGCTACCAGAAGCAAAAGTTGGCTTGTTGCCAGGTGCAGGCGGTACGCAAAGACTGCCGCGATTGATTGGTATAGAAAAAGCCCTGCCCCTAATTTTGCAAGGAAAATCGTTCAGTGCAAAACATGCTCTTGATATGGGCGTAGTTCAAGAACTAGCACCGGCTTCAGAAACTGTTTCGAGAGCGAAGGTGTGGATAAAAGCTAACCCGACGGCGAAAGCACCTTGGGATGTTAGGGGATTTAAAGTCCCGGGTGGTATTCCGCATCGTTCACCCGGTGCAGGGCGGGTTGCTACAATGGCTAACGCAATGTTAGCGGCAAACTCCTACGGTAATTATCCAGCACAGAAAAATATCTTGTCTTGTGTGTATGAGGGGATACTTGTTCCGATTGATGCGGGATTGAGAATAGAAAGTCGCTACTTTGTAAATACTACGCAACGCCCTGAAGCCAAAGCGATGATTCGGTCGTTGTTTTTATCAACTCAAGCTCTATCGAAAGGAGCAAGCCGACCGCAGGGGATTCCCAAGTACCCAATCAATAGAGTCGCTGTTCTTGGTGCTGGCCTCATGGGAGCGGGCATTGCTTATGTTCAGGCTAAAGCAGGAATAGAAACAGTACTTCTAGATGTTTCTAAAGAGAACGCTGAAAAAGGAAAATCCTATTCGGCAAAGCTCGTTGAGAAAGGGATCAAGCGCGGACAACTTATGGAAGAAAAAGGCGAGCAACTTCTTGCGCGGATTCATCCGACAGACAATTATGATGATGTAAAAGGAGCTGACCTCGTCGTTGAGGCGGTATTTGAGAACCCAGAACTAAAAGCAGAAGTTACCAAAAAGGCGGAAGCTCAGCTAAGCGCCCAGGCGGTAATGGGTTCGAATACCTCTACCTTGCCGATCACTGGACTTGCTAAAGCATCGGTTCGACCAGAGAATTTTATTGGAATTCATTTTTTCTCTCCCGTGGAGAGAATGGGTTTGGTCGAGATAATAATGGGCGAGAAGACGACGCAAGAGACTCTCGCTAAAGCTATTGATTATGCGTTGGCTATTAAAAAGACTCCGATAACCGTTAATGACCGCCGCGGTTTTTACACTTCTCGATGCTTTGGAACCTACACTCAGGAAGGCATGGAAATGCTCAGCGAGGGCATTAAGCCTGCGATCATAGAAAATGTTGGTCGGCAAAGTGGAATGCCAATGGGTCCGTTGGAAGTGTCCGATTCTGTTGGACTAGACACGGCGTTGAAAGTTGGAAGGCAGTATGCCGAGGCCATGGGGGTGAGATACGAAAACGATACCCGCGGTCGATTGGTGGCTTGGCTAGTTGAAGATAAAGGGCGCGTTGGTCGAAAGGCGGGAAAAGGATTCTATGACTATGGCGAAGATGGGAAACCCAAGCGGATTTGGCCCGATCTTTCGGAGGGAGTCGAAGTAAAGATTGATGAGTGTCCGCCAGATTTGAAATCGGAACTTAAAAACAGATTCCTAATCAGGCAGGCGATAGAAGTCGCTCGGTGTTTTGAAGAAGGTGTAATAACGGATGCTCGTGATGCGGACATAGGTTCAATTTTGGCATGGGGATTTGCTCCTTATACTGGTGGGTGTTGTTCTTACATTGATTTGATTTGGGGAATTGAGAAGTTTGTAGCCGAGGCCGATAGATTATCGGAAAAATATGGTGATCGGTTTAAGCCGGGTGCAATGCTACGAGAAATGGCATCAAAAGGCGAAGGGTTCTATGATCGTTTTCCGCCGGCGGGTAGCTAGACGAATTGCTAAAACTTAGATTTCTGTTTTGAACGGACGAGAAAGTAAATCCGCCAACGCTTCTGACACTGAAACCCTGCTAGCGACAATATCCGACACAGCATTGGAAATCGGCATTTCCACGTTGTGTCGTTCGGCCAGTTTTACTAATCCTGGTGCTGATGCGGCTCCTTCAGTCACAGCTGTGCGTTTGGCGAGAATTTCTTCGGGGGTTGACCCCTCTCCAATCGCTTTTCCAAAACTCATGTTTCTGGATTGAGGGGAAGAACACGTCAACACAAGGTCTCCTAGACCAGAAAGTCCTGTCAAGGTTTCTTGTCTAGCACCAAGAGCGATTCCTATACGTGTCATTTCGGCGAAGCCGCGTGCAATCAATGCAGCATGTGCCGATTTACCTAAGCCCAGTCCGACAACTATTCCACAGGCAATAGCTAGGACATTTTTTACCGCACCGCCAATTTCCGTTCCGATTAGATCGTCGGTCCAGTAGGGACGAAATGTTGGTCGTCCGATCGCTTGCATGAGAGCCTCACCGAGCTTAGAGTCCTCACATGCTAGTGTTACTGCTGTCGGTAAGCCTTTGGCAACATCTATAGCAAATGAAGGGCCAGATAATACGGCGGGTGTTGCATTTGGTATGGTGTCGACTAACACTTCTGTCATAAAACTAAGCGTATCTTGCTCAATACCTTTTGAGCAGAGCAGTATCGGCGTTTTATCTTTGATATTTGGAGCGAGTTCTTTGAATGTGCTACGACTAAACTGAGCAGGTACGACTGCTAGAATAGCATCAACTTCATTAAGATCGGTTACGTTACAAGAAGTAGGAATTGCTGGCAGTTTCACATTCGGCAAAAATAGTGGGTTTCCGTCTCCGGCTGACATTGCTTTTGCCACTTCGGGTTCACGAGCGACGACTTTAACATTTCTCCCTGCAGTAAGTGCATTGTATGCCAGTGCAGTACCCCAAGCGCCGGCACCTAATACGCCAACGGTGTCAATTTTGGTCATGAATGTGTCCTGCAAGAAACGTTAGATGGTGTTAGATCATTATAAATACGGAACCGACCTAGGTTACACTTTGTTATATCTATATTTGGAATATAGCTAATAAGAAAGGAAGTTATTGCGCAAGATGAAACACACGGATTCTAACCCCCTCTTCAACCGTTTACCTTTAACTTCTGAACTTGAGGAGTTGTCTGTTGCTGACCGGATTAAAGAGCTGGCGGCTTATGAGACTTTGTTCCTTGAGAAAGATATGACTTTTCTAAAAGTCGCTAGGATATTCGAGGATTCTCGCTCTTTCAATCCTTCATCTTTATACACCGAAGCCAAAATCAACGAGAGTTTAGCAAGACTCAATTCGATGACTTTCGTTGAAGGTCAAGAGAATGTTCATTTCACGATGCGAGGTGAGAAAGAGTACCCTGATCGGATCTTAAAAGTGTCTCCTTCAATTCAACTACTTTATTACAGAGGCAACGTAGAGCTACTTCAGAAAAAGTCTATCGCAATTGTTGGCAGTCGCAGGGCGAGTGCGTACGGAAAAAGACTTGCAATGCGAATAGCGACGGAACTTACCAAAGCGGGATATGTTATTGTCTCAGGATTAGCACAGGGGATTGATGTTTCTGCTCATCAAGCGGCGATCGATGCTGGAGGTCGCACGATAGCTGTCTTGGGTATGCCCATTAGTCAGCCCTCTACGTGTGGTCGAGGCGAATTAGCTAAAGAAATTTCGACTGAACACCTCGTTGTCTCGCAGGTTCCAGTGTTACGTTACGAGCGATGCGACCAGAAAGAACGTAACTCATTCTTCTTGGCACGTAACGCCATCATTAGCGCGATATCGGTGGGAACGATCGTTGTTGAGGCAGAGGATATTTCTGGGTCTTTGTCTACTGCCCGGCATGCTCTAAAGCAAAACAAGAAACTTTTTATTCCCGCAAGTTGTTTCAAGAACACACAGATTAAGTGGCCTCAGAGATTCCAAGAGCTTGGAGGAATAAGAGTCGAAAGCGTCATTGAGATTCTCAGAAACCTCTAGTTTTTCAAAATTAGTTCAATGTCCAGTCTTGCTGAGGCTAAATAGATATAATAAGGATATGCGACTATATACCTAATAAAAAAAATCTAACGACGAAGGCATTCGGCGCTATGTCGCCGGCGTTGTTTAACGAACCAGCGTACCGCGGATTCTTCGAGCGGGAATTATCAAGCTATTTGTCAGAGTGAAAATTTAGAATGTTTCACTATGTTTCGCCGTTACTACAGGAGTGTATTGCACGATACTGCGGTTTTTTGTAAGCGTCAATTTTTCGAGATTTCGTGGTAATCGGTATATAGTCGTTAAACTTTAGCCTAGCTTTCTTTTGCCTAATGGCACTGAGTAAATGGAGAACAAAAAATGCCTATCTATAACAGCTATAACAATAAGACCGATGCTTTTTTTGCGATACTACAGAAGCATGCCCCAACACAGGCTACTGCGAAAAGTACCAGTGAGCTTGCTGAATTAGTAATACACGAAAATGACACTGCGCGAGCATTCTGGGATTCAGAAAGAAAACGATTGTCCGAAAAACAAAGAGACGGCGTTCAGTCCAACTCAAACATTTCTTCTGAGGATTTCGTAAAGAGGATCGCCGGCGAAATTGGTGCTAGGTATATTGAACGTAGAAGTGAATCTGGTGTCGCTTGCAAGGTGAAGGCTGTTCGAAATAATCGCATCCGTTTGTGTTACTGGTTCGACGCTAACGGAAACACTGAGAACATCTCTCACAAATCTTTCCCCAGTACGGACGTAAAAAGTAGACGGGAGGAAGAATGGTATGGCGAATGCGAAATCGCGCTACAAGAAAGACGTAGGCTAATCACCGCCGTGATCGACCAAGCAAAATCAAAAGGCAGGGGCAAGAATCTGAATCCAGATATTATCGGCATTTATCTTGGGGATTATGAATGGAGTAATAACCATAAACTCAATGCGTTCCACGAAGCGATCCGTTGGCACACACCGGCAGATCGTCCGCGGGCAGGTATTGAGGCGGTAGAGGTTAAGAAAGATCTCAAAGGCAAGGAGGATATCAGCATCAAGCTTACGCAAACCGAACGTAGAACTTGGTGGGCCAATGTTGGAATCTTAATGATTGTCGATACTGAAATCGACAACGATCAAGATAAGGAGGACGATCTCAGGTTTTTGGTTGATACCGCCAAGCGATTAAGTCTTGGGGTTTTAGCATTGAATAAAACTGAGCAAGAAGAATCTTGCAGAGTCCTCGTCGAACCAATCCGACGGGAGATGGATGCTAAAAGTTGGGATTACCTACTAAAGTACGCCGAGCATAATACCGATGTAATGGATCTTCTTGAACGAGTTGGTGATGACTTTCTGACGGCGAAAAACAAAGCAAGACGAATTTAGTGCCTTGTAACTAGTCTGTTCGCCTCCAAACTAGAAAACTAAACAATCCCGTTATCTAAAAACCTGACTCTGTGTTGCAGTTCCCCATAGAGGACGTATTTATTAGTATATTCATAATGCGACTATATATCAATTTAGCCGTTTTTCGCTCAAGTTACTATTTATAAAGGCTTTTGTGCGATTTCATGCTTGTTCAACAGAACAAATTTGTATGCAATGCTATTGTCTACGTATTCAGTATATGAAACGAGTCAAAATAGCGAAAATGGCCAAATAGGCATAAAAACGCCTAAAAACGCCTAAAAACGCCTAAAGATGAATTCTTCAAGTTGGACTTTAGCGGACTAGACTAAATTATTGATTTGGAAACTTTATTGGAAATGAAACAGAATTTAGATAGAGGATTAGCCGTACTTCAACCGAGCATACCTCAAACTTTGGCTCCGTGCTTACCGCTTCCGTAAGTCGGATTCTTTTGAGCAGATTCTTCATCAAGCGGCCAGCGTGAACGTGTCTTGAAAAAGAGTCCATTGTCATCATACAAGCCGGACATTAACCGCTCGGCACCAGCTAAGGCAATCATCGTGGCGTTATCGGTGCAGTATTTCAGAGGAGGAGCAATTAACCTCGCTCCCATTTTTACAGCGGTTTCTTTGAGTGCTTCTCTTATGCATTGATTTGCGGCAACACCTCCTGCAACAACAAATCGAATGTCGGAAGAGACTGTCGTTTTGATTTTTTCAATAGCGCGACGTGATTTCTCAGAAAGCACCTCTGTTACAACTCTCTGAAAACTCGCGCATATATCGGCAATTCTACTTTCACTAATCTGTTCAGACACTATTGCTCGTAGCACCGCTGTTTTTAATCCGGCAAAGCTCATATCCAAACTTTGTTGATCAAGAAGAGGTACAGGGAATTTGCAAGCAAACGGGTTCCCGGCTCTAGCGTGTTTCTCAACTACAGGGCCGCCGGGAAAACCCAAGTTTAAACTTCTAGCAATTTTGTCAAAAGTTTCGCCAACGGCATCATCAATTGTGGAACCGAGTTTAGAGTACTTTCCTAACGCGTGAACAGCGATGAACTGGCAGTGTCCTCCGGAAACTAACAATAAGAGATAAGGATAAGGACAATCTTCAGTTAACCGAGGCGATAGAGCATGTCCTTCTAAGTGATTGATTGGGATGAACGGACAACCAGATGCTAATGCGATCGCTTTACCGGTCATGGCTCCGACCATTACTCCGCCGATCAGACCTGGCCCGCTCGTGGTGGCAACCGCGTTTAAGTCAGAGAAGTCCAACTGAGCGTAATCCATCGCTTGGGAGATTACGAAATCAGCAATTTCGACGTGAGCGCGAGCTGCAATTTCGGGTACAACGCCGCCATAAGGAGCATGTTCTTTCGTCTGACTGTACAAACACTCCCCTAGAACTTTGGGTTCGCCGTCGCTAATAGCTACGACAGCTGCCGCAGTCTCGTCGCAACTACTTTCGATACCCAAGACTATTGACGATGTGACCACTGAAGTATACCGCCCCTAAATTGCAGTGCTAGAACACAATTCTGCAGCAACTACTCGAGAGAGAATTAAGGAACGACTGCCCAAACCAAATCTGTCAAATTTGAACGGTGACGGAAGTCTTGAACAGAAAAATGTTGCTCATTTTGCCTCTCACAATACTGAGCCTCCTTTGACGTAGCAAAAGAAGGATTCAATAAGCCTTCGCCAACGAGTAAAGAACTTTTCGATAATCCAAAACGGATATAAAAATTTCCCAAGTGAAATAAGTTTGCCAAATGACTGTTCAAACTGGTCACATAGATATTGTATCTGCAATCCAATTATCGACTCTTCGTTCAAGAACGTCTAACGGCATAGCGCCACCACCGAGTACAGTATCGTGAAACTCTCTGATGTCGAACTTACCGCCGAGAGCCTTCTCCGCTTTCGCCCGTAAATCTTGAATATGGATCATACCGATTTTGTATGCAAGAGCCTGTCCAGGCATAACGATATAGCGTTGGACCTCGGATTTTGCTTGCGCTTCTGTGATGGCGGCATTGTCTAGAAAATAAGCTATAGCTTCTTCTTCCGTCCAGCCTTTTGCGTGTAAGCCTGTATCAACAACCAATCGAATAGCTCGCCAAATCTCTGATCCAAGCCTTCCGAAATCTGAATAAGGATCTCTAAATGTCCCGGGGATTTCTTTTGCCAGTTTTTCAGAATATAGAGCCCAACCTTCAGTGTAGGCTGTAAATCCTGCCTGAGTTCTAAACTTAGGTACCCCCTCTAACTCTTGAGCAATCGAAATCTGCATATGATGCCCGGGAAGGCCTTCATGGTAAGCGATGACTTCGAGTTCTCGCTTAGGCATAGCCTTCATGTCAGACAGGTGAGCATAGTAAATGCCGGGACGCGATCCATCAGGAGTACCTGAGAAATAATGTTGAGCGGCTCCATCTCTTTCACGGAAGGGTTCCACACGTTTTACTATTAGAGCCGCCTTGGGAAGAATGCCGAAAAAGTTAGGTAACTCAGCTTCAATCCTGTCGATAGCTGCGGTAGCATCATCAATATAGCCTTTGCGCCCCTCGTCAGTGTTCGGATAATAGTATCTCTCGTTGTCCTTATCATCGCGTAATTCCGTAAAGAAGTCTTTTAAGCTACCTCTAAAGCCAACTGATCGTTTAATGGCTTCCATTTCGGCGCGAATTCGTGCGACCTCCGCGAGTCCGATTTCATGAACCTCATCGGCAGTCAAAGAGGTTGTAGTTTGGTTTGCAACTCGATAGTTATAGAATGCTTTTCCATTGGGTTGACTAGCGACACCGGAGTTTACTTCTGGAGATTTAACCCGTTCGTCTTGCGCCCAAGCAATAATACTTTGGTACGCGGGCAAGAAGTGCATTTTTAGGGCATACTTCGCATTCGTTCGGAGCTCTTCAGCTTCCGACTCGTCTATTTTTTCACTTTCAAGCAAATTGTTAATTTCCATTTTGATGTCGGCCCAGATATCACTATCTTCGTCTTTTCCATCAAAAGGTTGTCCGGTTATGATTGCTTTTGATTGTTCCATTACGCCGTCTAGTGCAAAACCTGGTGTTACGACACCACGCTCTGCCGCTTCTCGCGCAATTTCTAAAAGTTCATTCATTCGAGGTTCGACATCTATGATTCTAGATATGTACGCCTCCATATCGGATCGATCGTCAACTTTATGGAAATTGATTAGGAACGTCGGTACGAAACTTTGCGCACCATTCATCTGATCGAAAGTGAATCCGTTGTAAATAAACGGCATCCCTGCTGAGTCTTGTTTTGATTGATATTTCCATACATCGTAAGATATCTTGTCTTCGGGAGACAATGACTCGTAGTCAAACAATCTTTCCATTTTCTTGACAGAATTTCTCTTCCACTTTGCGGCCTTCTTATAGGCCTTTATATTGAACTCTCCTAACGAATTATTTTGGTCTTTTCGGCCCAAGAAAGTAAGTTGGATAGGACTAAACTGCAGCTCCATTTCATATTGTTCGTCGAGCCAAGCAGTGAGACTTTCTGGCTGTTCTTTTTTCGATTGCCAGAACGCCATGTCGGACATAGACATGTTTGTACTGGAACAGGCGACGATCGCAAAAAGCGCGATAACGGACGAAACGAAAATTCTCATGGAGAACTCCAAGTGTTGTATATTCTGAGCAAGAATAATTATTTTTAACCACTCTAGTATATTAGGTCAACACTTTTGTTGGAAGTTCTTTTTACTAAAACATATATATCTTGAGAGATATGCCTTCAAATAGAGCGAAATTCCTAGTGCGTTTTTGGTGCAGATGGAAATTATTAGTATTCCAGTGAGTCATTGTTGTTCGCATTTAATTAGCTTTCTGCACTGTCAAGCGCCATAAATTGCAACAGATTAGAGATTTACAAAGAGAGAGCCAAAACAAAAATGTTGACTGTTAGAATTGGCACCAGAGGCTCTCCTCTTGCTGTTTTGCAAGCAGAGAGTGTTGCCCAAGCTCTTAGCAAAGCCTCGAACAGGAGAATTCGAACTGAAATCGTAAAATTCACGACTCTCGGCGATCGACTCTTGACGGAACGTCTATCGGAAGCCGGAGGTAAAGGCTTGTTTACGAAGGAAATCGATCACGCGGTTAGCGAAGGCCATGTCGATATTGGAGTTCACTCGCTAAAAGATATGCCCGGTTTGTTACCTGATGGGCAGGTAATGTTAGCAGTTCTAGAACGGGAAGATGCGAGAGATGTTTTTCTAAGCGAGCAGTGTAAGGACTTCAAAGATCTTCCACATGGGGCAGTAGTGGGAACATCCAGTTTGCGCCGAGAGGCTCAATTGTTATCTAAGCGTCCCGATATTAAAGTCGTCACATTTCGTGGGAACGTCCAAACACGATTAAGAAAGCTTAAGTCAGGAAAAGTTGATGCAACGATTTTAGCGAAGGCAGGATTGAATCGGTTGAGTGTGAAGAATATCGGAACGCCGATCCCACTGAAGGAAATGTTACCAGCGTGTGGTCAAGGGATTATTGCTGTGACTGTACTGGAGACGAAGCTGAACGGTGCTTTAGAAGAGTCACTTGGTGCGATATCGATTAACGAAACAGTCTTTGCAGCTACGGCAGAAAGGTCGATGCTTAAAGTTTTAGACGGGGATTGTAGAACGCCGATCGCAGGGCATCTGTTTAAGGAAGAGACCAGTTGGGTATTAAGAGGAGAAGTGTTAGAGGTTGATGGCACGAAGAAATGGCTATCAGAAGTCAGAATTCCGCACGGTGCAGATGTGTCGGAGTTTGAGGAAGCTGGATTAAAAGTTGGTTTAGACCTGAAGAGCAAAGCAGAAGCGATCATTAAGAAGGTCAAAAATCTATGACTTTTCCGGTGATTGTCACTCGTACCTCCCCGGGGGTTTATAAGACTGTGACAAAATTAAAGGAGATAGGTGTTAAACCCATTGCCTCTCCTTTGTTAACAGTGAAATTTGCCGCAAAAGCGGAGATACCGATCGATCCAGCCGTTACAATATTTACTAGTGAGAATGGTGTTAGGTCTTATGCTCAGTTAACAGATAGGCGAGATTCAAGAGTCTATAGTATAGGCGCGGCGACCCAAGCGGTGGCCGAAGAATTGGGCTGGACGGTTCTAGCATCGTCCCAGGGCGGTGCCAATGAGTTTGTGGGTCTATTGGAGAAGAACATTGATCCTAGCGAAGGTTTGGTTCTTCATCCTACAAATACAAGAACAGCCTATGGAATTACCGAGATGCTGCAAGATCGGGGATACACTGCTCAGATGGTGGACTGCTACACTACAGAGCGCAAGCAAAAATTGTCGAAGAAGGCATCAGATGCTCTGCAGTCTGACAATTGCGTCGTAATGTTTTATTCTACTGAGGCTGTACTGGCGTTTCTGGATATACAAGATTCTAGGGAAAAGAAAGACGTTAGAATTATCGGGTTGTCAGAAAACATTGTTTCGAATTTAAGACGTGTTGGTTTCAGAAGTATTTGGGTAGCGGAAAAACCAACAGACGATGCTATGGTGAAAGTCTTAACTTTGCCCGAATTTTGTGATTGATTCGGCGGACGTGGTATAATGCGGCAGTTGTATTGAGGAGCGAGTTAGAAAAATGAGTGATCAAGAGGATCATAAAGACGGCAGTTTGCCGGAGAATGCCAAGAAGGCCAAACGTGCATCTACCAAACCTAATGGTAAATTAGGTGGTTGGTTAGGTAAGGTTTTGGGTTTCGTATTTGTTTTAGCCATAGGCGGTGTAGGTTCGGTAGCAGCGTACATTTATTGGACCCAGAATTACGTCCTGACTTCGTCTATACCTGACCATTCTGAAGAACTTACGGAGATTGTTGTTTCGATAGAGGAGAGTGAAACCAAGTTAGCGACACTGTCTAGGGAACTTGAGGATTTTGGGGGCTTACTCGAAACACGTCTGAATGAACAGGCAACCAAGCAGACTCGTAAAGACTTGCGACTATCAGGTGAGTTATCTGCTTTACGGGAGCAAATAGAGAATGTTCGTATGGATCTCCGTAACTCTCCGGATGTAGAAGTTATTGATGACATAGTCCGGAGGTTAGAACAAATTGAACAAATTCCTTTCGCGGTAAGTGGGGAAGCAAACAGTGTTCAGGAGGGAGTACTGACAGATTTGAGAGATCGGTTTAGTTCGGTTGAAAATTCGGTAAAGGCATTTGGTGTAGAAGTTGAACGTTTGAAGTCGCTACGAACGCGAATAGATGACAATGTCCGCGCTATAAACGAAATTCGAAATGAGTTAAGGGCCGAACTAGAGGAACTCCGCAGTTCGGGGTTAGCCAATAAATCTAATTCTTCAGTCGTTGATTCAGTAGATCAATCCGATGTAGCCATGGCGATTGTAAGCATAGAGTCGATGACAAGGCGAGGTGAGTCATTCGATTATCAATACGCAAAACTAGAACAGGTTATTCCTACTCATCCCGGACTTGTTGCTCTGAAACCCTTCGCGAAAAATGGGGTGGTAACGTTTGCGGAGCTACAAACAAGTTTCGAGAAAGCAAAAAGTGTTGCGATGGCGAACGAGTTGAAGCCGGCCCGAAGCGATTTGAATTGGTTGACTAAGGTTTTCGGGGATGGCGTACGGGTGACAGCAGACATTTCGCAATCGTCGCTGGTTGAACGACTAACCTTAGCGTCTGAATTCATGGATTCAGGAAATTTGATTGCTACTTTGGAGATTTTGAAAGAGTATCCAGATCCGGCTTTTGCAAAGTGGATGGAATTGGCACAGGACCGGGTAACAGTAGAGGCCTCAATAGAGTTGCTACGCCAAGACCTAGTAAACGCGCAGAGATAGTTGTTATCATGCGGCGGACTTTGTATTTCCTTTTCATTCTTGTAATTTCACTAGGGTCTTTACTCGCTATTGCTTGGGCTTGGTCGAGGCCAGGCCAAGTCAGTGTCAATCTCGGCGAAGGTACCGTGATCGAGATGAATCTTGCCATAGCAGGTGTGTTTCTGCTTTTGTTTGGCGGTCTCGTTACATTCTTAGTTTGGTTGACTGGTTTCTTGATTTCTTTGCCGAGAAAGTTGGATCGACAAAGAAGTCGCAGCCGGGCATCGAGAGCCAACGATGCTGTAACGCAAGGAATACTGGCTATCGAAGGTGGTGATTTACCGACGGCACAACGATATGCTCGTATTGGAATGAAATATGCTGATAACGATCGTCTAAGACTCATGCTAGAAGCTCGAGTAGCGGAGGCAATTGGAGATTGGCGAGCGGCTGAGAAAAATTGGGAATTGCTTACAGTGTTGTCGGGCGGGCAGATTGTTGGATTGCGAGGCGCGGCGAAGGCTGCCGATAAGCGCGGAGATGCTAAAGAGGCAAAAAACCGACTTAAAAGTGCTTTGAAACTGAAATCGCAATCAAAATGGCCGTTTGATATACTTTTTGAAACTCAGGTCAAAGACGGACTTTGGGCTGAGGCGCTTGAAACTTTGGAGGTGGGAGAGAAGAGAGGATACGTGGCGACAGATGTCGCTAATCGACAACGTTCGGTTTTAATGACTGCTCAGGCGACGGAAGAAGGGCAGGAAAGGGTCGGTGCTCAGAAAATTTTACAAGAGGCGAGTAAGCTTTGTTCGGAATTTCCAGTAGCTGCTTGGTACGGAGCGAAATTGTTGAACGAGGACGGAAAACAGAAGGAAGCGGAACGCATTCTGACAGAAGCGTGGAAATCGCGACCTCATCCTGCTCTATCAAAATTGTTTTGTAGCATTGAAGGACGTAAAGCCTCGGATGAAAAGAATCCTCGAGTAGATATGTTGATTGATGCCAATCCTGATCATCGTGAAAGTCGCATTCTAGGAGCAGAAAAAGCGATAACGCAAGCGAATTGGGAAGAAGCAATAGGCATACTAGGGGAATTGGTGGAAGAGAAAAAGACTACTAGGACATGTCTTTTGCTCGCGAAAGCGCATACTGGAAAACAAGACACCGATGAGGCAACGCATTGGATTAGCACGGCGGCAACAGCGCCAAGAGAAGCGGATTGGTCGGATTTAGATGCAGACGGGAATGCTTTTGAATATGGTTTGGAGGAATGGACAAGACTGGTCTATGTATTTGGAGAGAGAGCGGAACTCATTCATCCGCGTTATGAGAGATACAGTGAAGAGTTAGATGTTGGGAAGCTATCAACTCCCACGCCAGAGGTGAGCGAGGTTATAGAAGAAAAGAAAAGCGAGGAGATTGCGGCACCGGTAGATTATCCCGTTGAAGAGGTAGAAAAAGTCTGATAATGGTTGCAATTTGATCTAGGTGGTAGTATATGGAAAAAATAGCCGGTGTAGCTCAGCTGGTAGAGCACGTCATTCGTAATGATGGGGTCGGGGGTTCGAGTCCCTTCACCGGCACCAAAAAGTGAACAGTTTTCGAACAAGTAGTCCATTCACTTCTCAGGGTAAGCACACACAATCGCGAAAAGTTCTCCCTATTCGAGACGACTTGAAAAAATTGTCTAAAGTTGAAACTTCAAGGACGGAAGCCCTTGCCGAACCTAACTATTGAAAGAAATAATTTAGTATGAAAAATGCTCAAAATGCCGATAGGGTACACCTAAGCAGTTTAATCGAAGATTTAAACAAGGGACATTATGTTATTCCGGATTTCCAAAGAGAGACTGTTTGGGAACCCGGCGACGTAAGAGACCTTATGCGGTCTATTTTTTCGGACTACTATATAGGCAGTTTACTCCTTTGGAAGGCAAATCAAAAGAACATTAGTTCCCTACAATGCGAAAACATTTACGGACACAAAGGCAAATCAACCAAAAGACATATTGTACTCGATGGTCAACAACGACTTACTGCTATATACTACGCTTTTCTTTCCCCAGAAAAAAATTTTCCCAATAAAGCTCATCGTTATACGTTTTTCATTAACATTCAAAAATTTATAAATGAACAAATAGATGATGCTTTTGATTATGAATGGATGACGAAGAAAAACCTTGAGTTGTTTAATTCCAAGGAATATCTTTTCGAAAGACATTTACTTCCTCTCAACGTTGTTGGACAGGGAGTGTATCCTTTTATAAAATGGCTTGAAGAATATGAGAAATTTCACAACGAAAAAATAGAAAAAAGGCCAAACAAAAGAGATAAAAACATCGAAAGTTTTTTACCTAATCTGGGAAAATTTAGAGACGAGGTTTGTGAGACACTACAAAAGTATCAGGTTTCTTTCATAGAATTAAATGAGGATATTGGAGTTGATAAGGTATGCGATATATTCGCTCAGTTAAATAGCAAAGGTTCTCCTCTAAGCGTTTTTGATTTGTTAAATGCGCTTATGAAGCGTAATGGATTACAGCTCAAGCACATGTTTCGTGAGGTGAAAGAAAAGTTAAGTTTCGTTGATACTAAAAGAATGAACGTGTATATACTGCAGGTAATGTCGATATTAAAACAAGATTATTGTTCCTCTAAATATTTATATTATCTTCAACCTAACGTTGTAAAATCTGTTCGTCTACCGGATGGATCGTTCGGACAGGAGACGCTGGTAAAAAGTGAAAGCGAGTTCAGAAACTTGTGGGACGATTCAGTCTGTTCACTTGAAAAAGCTATTAAGATTTTACGACATCCAAATGAGTACGGTGTAGTGGATAGAAAGTATTTACCTTATCCGTCTATTTTACCGGCGTTTGCCTCTATCAGTAGATCTGTTGCGAATTTCTCAGTAGAAAGTCACCTAAAATCCGCTTACAAGATTAGATTGTGGTACTGGGCATCTGTCTTTGGAAATCGGTATTCTAGTGCCGTAGAGTCTACAACGGCTCACGATTTCAAAGCCATGCAGGAATGGTTAAGAAAAGACGAACAGGAACCAGAGTTTGTGAGAGAGTTTAAGAACACTTATCGTGAGATAGATTTGGTGAGGGAAACCAAAAAGAATTCTGCGATTTATCGAGCGATATTTAACATCTTGATAATGTCCGGAGCTAAAGATTGGCTTGAGGGTGAAGCAATTAGTAGTGGGGATATTGATGATCATCATATAATCCCCAAGTCGTGGGGAAAAGAGAACCGAGTGGAACACTTGTGCGATTCAATTTTAAATAGAACTCCTTTGTTGAGTAGGTCAAATAGGGCTGTGATTGGAGATAAACTACCAAATGAGTATATCCCCAGATTGCTAGAAGAAAATGATTCGGGAATACTCAAGAAAATATTTTACTCACATTATATTGATAGTTCCGCTTTTTCTATTTTGCAGCGCGAACCGTTCACAGTAGAAGATTTTAATGAATTTCTTTCTAAACGGTCGGATAGTATTTTCAAAGGCTTGGATAAAATAATTTTTGACGATTCAAATATAAGTAGTACTGAGGAAAAGTCAGATACTATATCTATCGAAAAAAATGTTAAGGAGACTGAACTTAAGATCAGGAATTTCATTAATTTTATTTTAAAGGGTGATGTTAAATCGATACCAGGACATTTCTTAGGAAACGAAAAAATACTGCAAAGAATCCGTGCTTCATATCTCAAAGGCGGAAGTAATGTTACTATAGAAAAGGTATCGGATGTGGCACTGGGTGAATTTCTGGAGTTTTTAGACCTAATGGAATTGGAAGAAATCGTTACATCGAAGAAACTTTGGGGTGATTTCGAGGAGTTTTTTGAAAGAAAAGACATTTTAACGAATAAGTTTATACAACTTTCAGAACTACGAAATGCATTAGCACACAGTCGGAATTTGAACAGCATCATAAAGAAGGAAGGCGAAGCGGCAATTGAGTGGTTTGGAGGGTTATTAAAAAATTCTGAATGAATCGAGAAAGTTTAAATTAGAAGGACGGTAGATTAGTGGTAACTAGCCTGAATTTGGTATGTGCTTGGTTTTGAACCGAGAGTACTTGAGTATAAGTAGAATTCTTCGATATAAAACTGAGCAGAGTCAAAATCAGCCAATGGAGTTACCCATCCTACAACTTGCTCAGTTGGCGAGGTTCTACAGTACGCCAAAGTGATGTGAGGAGTGTAACGTTGTTGTCCCAACGAAAGTCCCGCAACACGAGCGGCTTTGGTACATTCTAAGTGCAACTGATCCAGAGGTTCAGAAGTTTCGACCCCAACCCACACCGATTGCGGTTTCTTTCCTCCAAACCATCCTGAACCTTTCAAAGAAATCTCGAACGGCTCAAACCTGATCTCCGATAACGCGTCTTGAAGCTTGCTTGCCGTACCTTGGTTTACTTCTCCATAGAACTTTAACGTTATGTGAAAGTTTTCCCTAGGTCTCCACCGCGCTCCTACCAAATTAGTCTGCAACGGCAACAGCGTCTCGGCAATGTGGTCAGGAATAGAAAGTCCTGTGAACAAACGGAGCATTTCGACCACTCAATGTACTTAACGGCGATAGGGGAGCAGGTATCAAGCAGAATTGCTTCGACAGACTAGAATTATGGACACGGAGAAGGGTATAGAGAGTTCACCTCGCCTACGCGCTTCTCCAACTCGTCAGTCCAATCCAACTCAAATGCTTCTATATCTGTCTTCAGTTGATCCATAGTTGTCGCCCCAATGATAGTTGAGGTCATAAATGGCCGTGTGTCACAAAACTTGATTGCTAAATGCGATGGATCAATGCCAAAATCTTCAGCAATTTTGAAGTACCCCTCCATAGCGGGATTAGCCTGCGCCGTTTCGTATCTCTGTAATCTCTGGAACAAAGCTTTGCGGGATTTCTCGGGTAGCAGTCCGTTTCTATATTTTCCGGTGAGATAACCTTGGGCAAGAGGAGAGTACCCAAGAAGTCCGATGTTCTCGCGCCGAGAAACCTCACTTAACCCTTCTTCAAACTTTCGACTGAGGAGATTATAAATATTCTGTATTGAAGCCATGCGCGGAAAGTTGCCTCGATCACTTTCAGCTAGAAAACGCATTACTCCCCAAGGAGTTTCATTTGACACTCCGATATGACGTATACGCCCCGCTTGGATATGACGGTCTAAGTTTTCTAGCATCACCTCAAAAGCTTCAAACTCCGATTTATAGGCCTTTTCGGGAAGAGAACCTCCGAACAGTGCGACCGGCCGGTCGGGCCAATGCAGCTGGTAAAGGTCTATGCAATCAGTTTGTAATCGTTTAAGACTTTTTTCAACAGCTTCATCTATTTGCTCCCGAGTCTGCCGCGTTTTCGGCACATCTCCGTCTCGGGTCCACGTCATCGTTCCTCGGCCAGATATCTTAGTCGCGAGGAAAACTTCATTGCGTCGCCCCGTCTTTTTGAACCACGTTCCTATAATTTTTTCTGTTTCACCCTGATATTCAGCTGCTGGGGGAATCGGGTACATTTCCGCGGCATCCCAAAAAGTAATACCGCGATCCATGGCATAGTCCATCTGCTCGTGGCCCTCTGCTTCGGAGTTCTGATTACCCCAAGTCATGGTACCTAAACAACAGTTGGTCACAGATTCACCTGTACGGCCTAATGGGCGTTTCTCAATCGACATAGAAATTTTTCCTTGCTCGCGTTAACGAGTCTTAAATTTTTTGATTTTCAGAATTTGCTACGGTTTACAAGGAATTTGTTTAATGCACTTGCAAAATGAACCAAAATTCCCCATATTAGTCACGATAATACCTTATTTGATCATTAAGTTATCTTTGTTCAGTTAATGGAGTTAAAAATGGTTCGTCCTGAAAAGATTGTAATTGACCGAACGGGGTCTCGCATTAGTGCAGATACCCAAACCGATATCGGTCTTAGAAATTTTATGCTTGGTGTCTACAATAAGTTAGCACTCGGCATACTGTTATCGGGGATATTGGCATATGTTGCGGGAACCGTGCCGGTTGTAACAGCGCTAGTTTTCGGTACTCCGTTGTTATACGTTGTCCAATGGGGCCCGCTTGCATTGATACTTATATCAAGCTTTGCGATGCGTAATCCTTCTCCGGTGGGAACAGCTATCGTTTATTGGGCGATAGTGACGATGATTGGCTTAGGAATGGGCATCTGGGTACTCGCGGCTGAACAGTCAGTCGGTATGGCAACCCGTGCAGGGGCCGGTATCACGACTTCTTATACGATAATTGCGAAGGCATTCTTAGTTACTGCTGCTGCTTTTGGTGGGCTATCTTTGTGGGGTTACACAACGAAGCGGAACATCACGGCCTGGGGAAGCGCGTTGACCATGGCTATGTTCGGCGTGGTAGCATTATCCTTGGTTAGCCTGTTGTTTCCACCTTCAGGAACTTTTGAAGTCCTGCTAATGGGAGCAGTGTTTATTTTGTCGGCCGGAATTGTAGCTTGGCAAACTCAGACCTTGAAGCTCGGATATTACGAATTTCAAGGGGATGCTCGGACACTGGCGGTGATGACGAACTGGGGTGCTTTGAACTTTTTCATCTCATTCGTCAATATGTTCCGAATCTTGCTGATGTTCTTCTCGTCAAGAGAGTAGTTCCGCACATAAAATTGTTATTCTGTTTCATCCCGGGTCAGCAATGATTCGGGATGTTTCGTTTTCTTAGATGAGGTAATGCAATGCGACTTGCAGTTTCGACGTGGCCAGATATTGAGCAGTGGCTTGAAAAAAAGCACCGAGCAATTGTCATTCCTATTGGATCAATGGAACAGCACGGCCCGAATGGTTTCATTGGAACTGATGCTTTGTGTCCAGAAATAATTTCCCATCACGCAGAGAAAAAAAATCCCGAAAACTTACTTGTCGGCCCAACGTTCAACGTGGGGTGCGCTCAGCATCATCTAGGTTTCCCAGGGACAATAACGTTACGTCCATCAACGATGGTTGCCGCGATATTAGATTGGGCAAACTCTTTAGCGCGACACGGATTCGAAAGGCTCTATTGGTTCAACGGACATGGCGGCAACATTGCGACGATCCATGCGGCATTTGCAGAGATTCATGCGCAACGGAGTTTTGATCCGCGCGGAGCAGACAACAGTCCGGGAATGGATCTAAAGTTAGTAAACTGGTGGGATTTTAAATCGGTCGAGGCTCTGTGTAATCAGCTTTATCCAACTGGACATGGGATGCACGCGACAGCGTCTGAAGTATCGGTGACATATTATGGATATCCAGAACATGCCCGTCCTGAAGTAGAAATGTCCCCTAAGATTGCTCCGATGGGGCTAATCGGAGATGCTGTTCAGTATCGATCGAACTTTCCCGACGGGCGGATCGGGTCTGATCCTAGCCAATCGAATGCCGAAGACGGTAAGAGGCTTGTTGAAACTTCTGCTACAGCCCTAATTAAAGATTTCGCGAAGTTTGCCAAGTAGATTGTTCCAGCGCATTTCGAAAATTTCGTTAGCCAGAATGCGAAACCTGTTTTCGAAGAGTACGTGTTCTCCTGTTTGGATCGGTAACGACATACTGCACTTGCCAGAGTATTTTCGAAGTGAGGAACTCGTACCTCGACTGGAAGCAGTATTCGACCGAGCGCCGTTAAGAGAAATGACCACGCCCGGCGGTAAATCCATGTCTGCTCAAGTGACAAATGCAGGGGATGTCGGTTGGGTGTCTTCCAAGATGGGTTACCGTTACGAGGCAGACGATCCGTTGACAGGAAAGCAATGGCCGGAAATTCCAACAGAGATTGTGTTGATTGCGCGCGAAGCAAGTAAACTGTACGGGCATTTGAACTACCAACCTGACTGTTGCCTAATCAACCTATACAAACCAGAAGCTCAGATGTCGGCGCACCAAGATTGCGATGAAGAGGATTTCGGGCAACCCGTCGTGTCTCTTTCGCTAGGAGCTTCAGCGACTTTCAAGATTGGCGGTAAAGTGAGAGGGGAAACTATGGAAAAGATCACTTTGAGCGACGGGGATGTACTAGTTTTTGGTCGCAGTATGAGACTTGCATACCATTCTGTAGGACGACCTAGGAAAAACAGTAATCTTTCTCTGGGCGGCGACAGAATTTGTTGTACTTGCAGAGTGGCACGATGATTTGGTATAATTTTAACGATGTACTCAGGTGAGTGAAAACAGAGTTGATGATAAACAACCTGAATTTAGGATTACAAAATCATGAAAAAACTTCGAATGAAAACAGCCGATGTTGTTAACGACAACATTAAAAAAATTGCGGCAATTTTTCCCGATTGCGTGACTGAATCAAAGGACGAGAATGGTCAAATTCGGCGCATGATCGATTTTGATGATCTTCGAAAAGAACTGTCTGAAGATATTTTTGAGGGGGGGGGTAGAACGTTATCGGTTAGATTGGCCAGGTAAACGAGAAGCCGCTAGGACGGCCAACGCTCCCACAACAAAGACTCTCAGACCGCTCCGGGATAAGAGTGTTGATTTTGACAGAACCGAAAATATCGTCATTGAAGGTGACAATCTTGAGGCGCTAAAGCTACTTCAAAGAAGTTACTTGTCTCGTGTCAAACTCATCTACATTGATCCTCCATATAATACAGGTAACGATTTCATTTATCGAGACAACTTTCGCCAAGACCGCGATAAACACGGTTTAGCGTCTCAACAAGTTTCGGAAAGCGGCGAGAAACTGGTCGCGAATACAGAATCTAACGGTCGTTTTCATTCTGACTGGCTCAGTATGATGTACTCTCGTCTAAGGTTAGCTAGGAACCTCTTACGTGACGATGGTGTCATTTTTATTAGTATTGATAATGGAGAGGAACATAATTTACGAAAGGTCTGCGACGAAATTTTCGGTGAACCAAACTTTGTCGCAGACATAATTTGGGAAAAGAAATTTGCGCCAGCGAACGATGCCAGATGGTTTAGCGACACTCACGATTACATTCTTGTCTACGCAAAGAACAAGTTGAAATGGTTTCCTCAGCTCCTGCCGCGAACCGAAAAGCAAAACCAGCGGTACAAAAACGACGATGGCGACCCACGTGGGAATTGGATAGGGGATAATCTCTCGGTCAAATCTTACATGGAGAAGTACGACTATCCGATAAAAACTCCTTCAGGTCGTGAAGTGTGGCCGCCGAAAGGAAGATGCTGGACATGTTCCGAGGAGCGTCTGCAGCAACTGATTGCGGATGACAGAATTTGGTTTGGGAAAGACGGAGACAAAGTTCCGACTATCAAGAGATTCTTGTCCGAAGTAAAAGAAGGTATCGTTCCGGTAACTATATGGAAGCATGAGGAAGTTGGTCATAATGCAACTGGGCGACGTGAATTGAAATCGTTGTTTGATGGTTTAGGCATATTCGACAATCCCAAACCTGTCTCACTGCTCGAAAGGATTATCCATGTTGGGAATGTTCAGCACGGCGACATAGTTCTCGATTTCTTCGCTGGATCGGGAACAACGGCGCATGCAACTATGAAGTACGCTGCGGAAAAATCGATCAAATTAAATTTTATACTCGTACAACTGGATGAGGTGACCAAAGAAGAGTCACATGCCTTTAGGGCGGGCTACTTGAACATCCCTGACGTAACAATTGACCGGGTCAAGCGCGCTAGGAAGGCTATAGAAGGAAACTATCCGAAGTTTAGCTTCCAAGATTATGGGTTTAGAACCTTCAAGGTTGACACATCGAACTTGAAAGACAACTACTATAGTCCGACAGAGGTCACGCAAGATCTTCTGCCAAGTCTGATTGATACCGTAAAGCCCGATCGAACAAACAGCGAGGATTTATTGTTCCAGGTAATATGCGACGAGGGAATTGAGTTGACCCTACCTATAGAGACAGTCGATATAAAGGGTGTAGAGGTCTTTTTGGTAGGGCGAGACCCGGTTCAGTTGATCGCTTGTTTTGATGGAGATGTTTCCTTGGGATTAGTAGAAGAATTAATTACTCGTAAGCCAAGAAAACTCCTGTTCCGACAGTCTCTGTTCACAAGTGACGCGGATATTACGAATGTGGTCGAGCTTCTTAAACAGAAATCGCCTTCTATTGATGTCGCCTTTCTCTAGCTGTTTTCGACAACGAAACTCTGGTATTTTTCGAACGGGCTATTTCCGACTAACGGTGTTTGTTGTGCGTTAACTTGCAATGGTTGACTGGAACCTTACGTATCTCTTATAACAATAAGAGTTATTTCGTTTCATCAAGAATCGGAGAAAATTATGAGAAAGCTCGAAATGCGCAGTTCCAATGTCGTCGAGGGCAACATTGAAAGTATCGCACAACTCTTCCCAAACTGCGTAACAGAATCGGTGGATAAAAAAGGTAAAGTTCGGCGAAGGATTGATTTTGATGAACTCCGACAAGAACTAGCCGAAGAGATTTTTGAGGGGGGGGGTAGAACGTTATCGGTTAGATTGGCCGGGTAAACGAGAGGCCGCAAGGACTGGCAACACCCCCACAACAAAGACTCTCAGACCCCACCGGCATAAGAGTGTTGACTTTGACAGAACTGAAAATGTCGTCATTGAAGGTGATAATCTGGAGGCGCTAAAGTTACTTCAAAGAAGTTACTTGTCTCGTGTCAAACTCATCTACATCGATCCTCCGTACAATACGGGTAACGATTTCATCTATCGAGACAACTTTCGCCAGGATAGCGGTAAACACGGTTTAGCGTCTCAACAAGTTTCGGAAAGCGGCGAGAAACTGGTCGCGAATACAGAGTCTAACGGTCGTTTTCATTCTGACTGGCTCAGTATGATGTACTCTCGTCTAAGGTTAGCTAGGAACCTCTTACGTGACGATGGTGTTATCTTTATAAGTATTGATAATGGAGAGGAACATAACCTGCGTAAGGTATGCGACGAAATTTTCGGGGAACCTAACTTTGTTGCAGACATCATTTGGGAAAAGAAATTTGCGCCTGCTAACGATGCCAGATGGTTTAGCGACACTCACGATTACATTCTTGTCTACGCGAAGAACAAGCTGAAATGGTTTCCTCAGCTCCTACCGCGAACCGAAAAGCAAAATCAGCGTTACAAAAATGACGATGGCGATCCGCGGGGGAATTGGATAGGTGACAACCTTTCGGTGAAGTCATACTCCGAAAAGTACGATTATGAAATTACAACACCTTCTGGTCGTGTTGTTCGTCCACCTAGCGGAGCATGTTGGCGTGTCTCGAAAGAAAAATTCGCTGAGATGGTTATAGACAACCGAATTTGGTTCGGAAAAAGCGGCAATAATGTACCTTCGATCAAGAGGTTTCTTTCCGAAGTCAAAGAAGGTATTACTCCGGTTACTATTTGGAAGTACGAAGATGTCGGTCACAACGTTAAAGGTAGACGAGAATTAAAGGATTTGTTTGATGGTTTAGGCATATTCGACAATCCCAAACCTGTCTCCCTTCTCGAAAGGATTATCCACGTTGGGAATGTTCAACACGGCGATATAGTTCTCGATTTCTTTGCTGGATCGGGAACAACGGCGCATGCAACTATGAAGTACGCTGCGGAAAAATCGATCAAATTAAATTTTATACTCGTACAACTTGATGAGGCGACCAAAGAAGATTCACACGCCTTTAAGGCAGGCTACTTGAACATCCCTGACGTAACAGTTGATCGGGTCAAGCGCGCTAGGAAGGCTATAGAAGGAAGCTATCAAAAGTTTAGCTTCCAAGATTATGGGTTTAGAACCTTCAAGGTCGACACATCGAACTTGAAGGACAACTACTATAGTCCGACTGAGGTCACTCAAGATCTTCTGCCAAGTCTGATTGATACCGTCAAACCCGATCGAACAAACAGCGAGGATTTATTGTTCCAGGTAATTTGCGACGAGGGAATTGAGTTGACCCTACCTATAGAGACAGTCGATATAAAGGGAGTGGAGGTCTTCTTGGTGGGGCGAGACCCGGTTCAGTTGATCGCTTGTTTTGATGGAGATGTTTCCTTGGGATTAGTAGAAGAACTAATTACTCGTAAACCAAGAAGACTCCTGTTCCGACAGTCGCTGTTCAAAAGTGACGCAGATATCACGAATGTGGTCGAGCTTCTTAAACAGAAGTCGCCTTCTATTGATGTCGCTTTTCTCTAGCTGTTTTTGACATCGTAACTCTGGAATTTTTCAAACGGGCTATTTCCGACTAACGGTGTTTGTTTTGCCTTAAATTGCGATGGTTGACTGGAACCTTACGTATCTCCTATAACATTAAGAGTTATTTCGTTTCATCACAAATCGGAGAAAATTATGAGAAAGCTCGAAATGCGCAGTTCCAATATGGTTAAGGGCAATATTGAACGTATCGCGGAACTCTTCCCAAACTGTGTGACAGAATCGATGGATAACAAAGGATGTGTTCGGCGAATGATTGATTTTGATGGACTACGCCAAGAACTGTATGAAGATATTTTTGAGGGGGGGGGTAGAGCGTTATAGGCTAGATTGGCCGGGTAAACGAGAGGCGGAGAGAGCGGCCAAGACTTCAATAACCAAGACACTAAGACCCTGTCGCGATGCAAGCAAAAACTTCGATACTACGGAGAATTTGTTCATTGAAGGCGACAACCTCGAAGCGTTGAAACTCCTACAACGAAGTTATCAATCTAAAATTAAACTCATTTACATTGATCCGCCCTACAACACAGGAAAGGACTTTGTTTATCGCGATAAATTTTGCACAAAAATTGAGGACTACAAAACAACGTCGCAACAAATTTCTGAATTGGGAGAAAGATTAGTAGCGAACCCTGAAACAAAGGGGCGTTTTCACTCTGACTGGCTGAGCATGATGTACCCCCGATTAAAGGTTGCCCGTAACCTTCTTCGAGAGGACGGTGTCATCTTCATTAGTATTGATAACGGCGAGGCACATAATTTGAGAAAGATTTGCGACGAAATTTATGGAGAACCAAATTTCGTTGCAGATATCATTTGGCGGAAGAAACCTGCGCCATCGAATGACGCTGAACATATAAGCGACACACACGACTATATTCTGGTGTACGCCAAGAATAGCGACAGATGGTCGCCGCGATTGCTCCCTCGTACTGCAAAGCAACTAGAAGCCTACAAAAATCCCGACAATGATCCTCGCGGGCCATGGATGGCTGGAGACATGTCTGCAAAAACGTATTCGGAGCAATATGACTACATCGTAGTTACGCCTTCAGGCAAAGAAGTTTCTCCACCCGGTGGTCTTTGTTGGCGTTATTCAAAGGAAACGTTTGAGGAAAAGAGAAAAGACAATCGTATATGGTTTGGAAAAGATGGTTCCAACGTTCCGACGATTAAGAGATTCTTGTCCGAGGTCAAGTCTGGAGTAACTCCCGTTACAATTTGGAGTGACAAGGAAAATGATTCAAAGGACAAAAGTGAAGTCAGATACGGATATAACACTGATGGTCGCCGTGAACTCAAGGACTTATTTGATGGGCAAGGGTTGTTTGATAACCCAAAGCCAGTGTCGCTAATCGAACACATTATCTTTATAGCCAATGTTCAACCCGGCGATATTGTTCTAGATTTTTTCGCAGGTTCGGGGACGACAGCACAAGCCGTGATGGAGTATTCGGCAAAACAAAACATGAAAGTTAACTTCATTCTTACTCAGCTTGGTGAGTTTGCCAATCTAGATTCTCACGCTAATAAAGCGGGTTACGATAAGATTTCCGATATCACGGTTGAACGAATAAAAAGGGCAGGCCAGAAAGTTGAGCAAGCGCACACCAAATTCGGTTTTCATGATTTCGGATTCAGGTCATTCAAAATCGACACGTCTAACCTCGTTGACAACTATTACAGTGTCGAAAGCATCACTCAAGAAATATTACCGAGCCTCGTCGAAACCATAAAGGCTGACCGAACAGATATGGAAGATTTACTGTTTCAAGTGCTTTGCGACAGTGGAGTAGAACTGACGTTACCAATAGAACGCAAACCAGTACAGGGTGTTGATGTTTTTGTTGTCGGCGGAACCTCGGCTAAGCTGGTTGCTTGTTTTGAGGGAACCCTGACAACAGAATTTCTAGATGCCGTTATTCAATTATCTTCGGAGAAAGTAGTATTTAGTCATTCATTGTTTAAGAGTGACGCAGACCTTACAAATACTTCAGAATATTTCAAACAAAAGGCACCAAAAGTCGAAATCTCGTTGCTTTAGTACCCGGTCTTAGGCTAGTAACACTAAACGTATATCTATAAACGTATATCTATAAACGTTGGATAAAATTCGTGGTGGACTCTCAGTTGGATATGTTTACGATGCCGGCTAGTCGCCTAACCTTTGGATTATTGTGCGAATAGCGAGGTATAATAGGAAGTTCGTCGCCAAGAGGCTATAGTTTAGAGAGACGACCTCTATGATATTCAGCAGAGTACAAACTATGAAAAACCAACCTATGAAAAGCCCTGAAAAGGCAATAGAGAATATACTGAGGCTTGCCGAAATGTTTCCAAACTGTGTCACGGAAGGAAAAAATGAAAATGGACGTTCTTTGCCTGTAGTAGACTTCGATTTGCTAAAGCAGGAGCTGTCTGTTGAAAATTGGATGGGGGGGGGTAGAACAATACAGACTTAATTGGCCGGGAAAGCGAGAAGCATTAGCGACTGCGAATAGGTCAACAACCTATACGTTGCGTCCTATTCGTAGCAAGAGCAAAAACTTTGACGACACGAAGAATATCGTCATAGAAGGAGACAACTTGATTGCTATGAAGCTTCTTCAGAGAAGCTATTTGGCGAAAGTAAAACTTATCTATATTGATCCACCATACAATACTGGTAAGGATTTCATTTACCGGGACAATTTTCACCAGACTGCCGAAGACTATCATCTGAATACGGAACAAGTCTCAGAGACAGGTCACAAACTTGTCGCGAATCTAGAGTCCAACGGTAGATTCCACTCAGACTGGCTGAGCATGATGTACTCTCGATTGAAAGTCGCGCACTCTCTGCTACGAGATGATGGAGTTATCTTCATCAGTATTGATAACGGAGAAGTTCACAATCTGCGTAAAATGTGTGACGAGATTTTTGGAGAACCGAATTTCGTTGCAGACATTATATGGGAGAAGAAGTTCGCTCCGGCTAATGATGCTAAATGGTTTAGCGATACTCATGACTATATTTTAGTGTACGCAAGGAACAAGTTGAAGTGGTTTCCTCAGTTACTCCCGCGCACTGAAAAGCACAATGCTCGGTATAAGAATCCTGACAGCGATCCCCGAGGAGTATGGCTAGGAGGTGATCTGTCTGTGAAAACGTTTACCGAGAAGTATTATTACAAGATTACAACTCCCTCTGGAAGAGAGGTTTATCCACCTCCTGGAAGATGCTGGACTTGCTCGGAAGAATCGCTCAAGGAGATGATATCAGAGAATCGAATATGGTTTGGAGAGAATGGTGATCGAGTTCCCACGGTTAAAAGGTTTCTGAAAGATGTTAAGGACGGAATCACGCCGGTCACTATATGGACTCATGAGGAAGTGGGTCATAATTCCACGGGTCGTCGTGAACTCAAAAAACTATTCGATGATCAAGGACTGTTTGATAACCCCAAGCCAGTTTCACTAATTGAGCGCATTATACATGTAGCAAATGTTCAGCATGGAGATGTCGTGCTGGATTTCTTCGCTGGTTCTGGGACAACTGCTCAGGCTGTAATGAAATATTCGGCAGAAAAATCTATTGGAGTAAGTTTCATCCTAGTGCAGCTAGATGAAAAGACCAGTCCCGATTCACACGCATATAAAGCAGGTTACTCTAAGATTTCGGATGTAACATTGGATAGAATAAGGAGATCTGCGACTATATTAGAAGAAGAGATAAAGAAATTTAGTTTCCAAGATTATGGATTCAGAGTGTTCCAGGTAGACACTTCCAACATGGAAGACACATTTTATACTCCAGAGAATACTACTCAAGAGTTACTTCCAACATTGGTTGAGACCGTCAAACCTGATCGAACAGACAACGAGGATATCCTTTTTCAAATCATTTGTGACGAAGGAATTGAGCTAACACTGCCAATCGTAAGACGCGACGAAGGTGGAGCCGAAATCTATGTAGTCGGAAGCAAACCGATTAGACTTGTTGCTTGTCTAAAAGGAGAAATAACGACAGAATTACTTGACGAAATCGTTCAGATGAAACCAGACAGAATCGTGTTCAGGCAGTCGTTATTCAAAAACGACGCAGCTATGACCAATACTGTCGAATATCTTAGACAAAAATATTCCGTAGATAAACTGTCAATGTTGTAGTGGCAAACTACATTCCTAATTTCTATTGCTGAAGATTTTGCCTTTTTGGCACTAAATCTTTCACAATATTTATTAATGAATCATAACTATCAACAACATCGTACCTCACCTTATCTGAGTCTATGTGTTTGTTTAATTCATCAAAAAATTTCTGTGCACATTTGACTTTTGCTTTTTCTACTCCTCGAAGTTGTAGACTTGACATGGATCCTTTGGTTTCTGCGAGGAAGTACAAATGAGCTACCGTTCCGTTCTTGAACGAAATTGCCCAGTCTGGATTGTAGTCACCTACAGGCGTTGGAATTAGAAATCCTCGGGGAAGTTTAGCATAAACAATTATTTCTTCGCTACAATCTAGATCGTCAACGAACCTTCCCTCAACCTTAGAGTCGACTTCACAATAATCATAAATGTGTTTCTTTAGTTTGTTGGTCGTTTTGACAAAGTTGACCCCTAACGCTGCTCCGTAGAAAATATCCTGTTCGTAACGTTCTGAGGTCGCATTGTAATGAAGCTTTTCTAGAACAGTACTGGCCTTTTGCTCTATGATAATTCGAGAAACTTCGGAAATGAAATACTCAGGATTTGTTTGAAACTGGTCAAATTTTGGCTTAGCAATTTTCATCAAAATGTTAGCAACCGTTTTTCGAGTAAGCCTAGTGTTTTTCGCAATTTTTCCAACTAAATCATAGGTCACGTGGGTTCGGAAACCCTTACCTGTTTCAGTGACTGTGCTAGTTCCCTCGAAGCCCTTACCGTCTCTTAACTTTTGATCTGTAACCTCAGCAGTTTGTTCTCCGCGTTGCACGTGATACATAACGGCAGGGATTTGTAGTTCGTTGTCTAACTTTCTTACAGCATTACGAACTAACTCATCGGAATCAAAGTCAACTTGGTAAATAGCCTTTCTATTGATCCGCTTCCAAAGTTCCTTAAATTCTTTCTTATGAAAGTTCTTTGGATTTATGTGATTTGTCTTAATTCTTCGTCCATTTACCCCTTTTTCTAACTGCCTATCGTCAAACACCCCATCAACTAGTTCAAAAATTTGATCTCTATAACAATCTATTTCCTCAGGTAAAGCCGGACGGATACCTTCATCTTTATCTTGGTGATACTTGTCAGTGATATTCTCCGTACGGTCAACGTAGCAGTTAAAAATTAAATAATAGGTAATATCAGTAGCCATTTGTTCTGTAATCGTAATTTTTTTACCGTCGACTTTTATCTGTCTGCCTTTAAAATACTCTTTGTTTGCCTTCCGAGGTCGCGACGAAAGTGTCTCGTATATTTCTGTTTGAAGTCCTTTAACGAAGCTTTCGTAACTCTCGCTGGCGACGACTGTCAAAACGTTTACCTGATGGACAAGTTCTTTCGCATCAATTCGCTCTCCGTTCTGATTAACAGATATGCGAAGACCGCGTCCGACTTCTTGTCGGCGAGATATTGTACTATCACTATGTTTTAGCATACACATCGTAAACACGTTAGGATTGTCCCAACCCTCTCTTAGAGCTGAGTGAGAGAATATAAATCGTGTGTGTTCATCAAATGAGAGCAGACGTTCTTTATCCTTTAGAATTAGGTCGTACGCTGATTTATCATCAGATAAACCTTTCTGTTCGCCTGACTTCCTTGTACTTGGATCGACCATTCGCTTTTTCTTATCAATAGCGAAATATCCATTATGAGTTTTCGCAGGGTCAATTCCGTCGACATAACGGGCATATCCATCATTTTTCAGATCGAGTTGAGACAAGTACTCTTTCTTTAATAACTCATATTCCTCTTCAAATATCCGCGCGTACTCCCCCTTCTGATCTTCGCGGCTATAGTCGCGATACTTTTTAACTTCGTCAATGAAAAACAAGGAAAGCACCTTGATTTTGTCGGAGTAAAGCTCTTTTTCGCGTTCGAAGTGCGCTCTTATGGTCTCCCGGATCTGTATTCTCCTGACTTGATACTCATTCACGTCTCCTTGTACATCGCCAGAGAAAAACCTTTTACCGTTAGAAAACTCTACAATGTCTTGGGCGGCATCAATCTGATTAATTTTATATCCACGATATTGATCTAGGCCTCCAGATTTCTCGTAAAGATCGTCACCATAACTAAGGCGTCTTATCTCACGTTTGATTTCACCGGATCTGAGCTTAACTTCCATATCCATTCGGGCCAAAGGAGCGTCTGGAGATGTTTCTATGTTCTCTAGATAAAGATACTCGTCGGTGCCGGTTAAATTCTTCGTTTGAATGCCACGAACAGCAATTTTTTTGACTAACTTTTTGTTGTAAGCATCAACAGCGTCCAATCTGTGTACTTTTAAGTGTTGCGTACGATGTGTCGCGGAATACCTCAGAATCATCAGTGGATCAAACTTCGGTAGAGCTTCGAGAGTTGCCCGACCTTCCATTTTTTGGGGTTCATCCAGAATGAGAACTGGTTTGTTCGCACGAATCATGTCAATCGGTCTACGAGATTGAAAATTATCCAGTTCTTCATAGATCCGCCTGTTCTCAGCCCCCCTGGCATTGAATGCTTGAATGTTTATTATCATTACGTTGATGCCAGCACCAGTGGAAAACTCCTCAAGATTGCTAAGTTCACTTGGTTTGGAGCTATAGATGAAGCACTTAGCACGTTGACCGCTATAGGTTTCAGCAAAATGGTCGGCGGTAATCTCAAAAGATTTATGTACCCCCTCCCGGATTGCGATACTTGGCACGATAACGATATATTTAGACCAGCCAAACCGCTGATACATTTCGAACATGGTTTTTATGTAGCAATAAGTTTTTCCTGTTCCTGTCTCCATCTCAATGTCGAGGTTGATTGGAGATCCGGGCTTATAGCCGTCTTTCAAGGCCTTGTGCTGACCTTTAGAGTCAAATGAAGAAAACGCGCTGAGTGATCGTGAAGGAGACAATCCCTGTCGCTTTTGAACCTCCTGAATGTTTCTTAATAGATCTAGATCGGTCAGAACAACTTCATGATTTCTCACGCCAGTTTCAAAGTCCATACCTCTCGAAGTACCGCGTTCAATAGAATAATCATGGCCAGAGAACTTCGGTTGACCCGCGAAACAATCAACAACTGCGTTGACAGCATTCGATTGATAGTCTTGAACCTTGAACTTCAGCTTCATGTTGAACCCTTTGAGTCATTACAGCTTCCGTAACTGAAACAGCCCGATCAGCTTCGTGCCAAGTTACGGAGTACATAATTCAGAATACCTCCATTACGAAAATATTCCAGTTCGTTCTCTGTATCAATCCTGACTCTCGTATTTACACTGACTTGAGTGCCGTCTTTTCTTGTTATCGAAATTTCTAATACTTGGCGGGGTTCGATCGCAGCGACACCTGTAATACCGACTTGCTCCGAACCTTCTAGACCAAGGTTCTTCCAACTTTGACCACCTTCAAACTGTAGAGGTAATACTCCCATACCAATCAGGTTAGAGCGATGAATCCGTTCAAACGACCCCGCGACAACGGCTCTAACCCCCAATAGAATTGTTCCCTTAGCTGCCCAGTCACGCGAAGAGCCAGTCCCGTATTGATCTCCCGCGAAAACAACTAGTGGCACACCATCAGAAGTATAGCGTTGCGCAACGTTGTATATCGGTAACTCCTCCCCTGTCGGAGCGTGAACGGTTATACCGCCTTCAGTGCCGGGAACCATTTCATTTTTGATACGAATATTTGCAAAAGTTCCGCGCATCATGACTTCGTGATTGCCGCGCCTTGAACCGTAAGAATTGAATTCATTAACGCGAACTTGATGACTCTGCAGATACTGCCCCGCAGGGCTACTGACCTTAATTGTACCCGCAGGAGAGATGTGATCAGTAGTGATCGAGTCGCCGAATAGTCCTAGTATGTTCGCGTTTTCAATGTCGGTTAGTTCTTTCGGTTCAAGCTCCATGTTTTCAAAATAAGGCGGGTTGCGAACATAAGTTGATTGCATAGGCCAATCATAAGTTTGTCCGCCAGAAACTTTAATGTCTTGCCAATATTCGTCGCCCTTAAATACGTCGGCATAGCGCGAAACAAACATTTCCGGAGTCACAGCATCACGCATTACGGCACGAATCTCGTCATTTGTTGGCCAAAGGTCGCGCAGATAAACGTCGTTACCCTCAAGGTCTTTGCCGAGAGATTCGTTCACCAGATCAACATGCATTGAACCTGCTATTGCATAAGCGACCACTAAAGGCGGTGATGCGAGGTAGTTTGCCCTTATATCTTGCCCGATACGTCCCTCAAAATTACGGTTTCCAGACAGTACAGAACATGCAACGAGATCGTTATCGTGAATAGTTTTAGATATGGCTGGGTGAAGAGGACCGGAGTTCCCGATACAAGTTGTACAACCATACCCTACCAGATTAAAGCCTAGCGCATCAAGGTCGTCTTGAAGACCAGCGCGTTTTAGATAATCGGTGACAACTTGGCTACCAGGAGCAAGGGATGTTTTGACCCATGGCTTTCGTGTCAGTCCGCGTAATCTGGCGTTTCGCGCCAGTAATCCAGCACCAATCAAAACAGACGGATTTGATGTGTTCGTACATGACGTAATCGCTGCAATCACTACTGCCCCGTCATGAATTTCGTAGTCTTCTCCGTCTACAGTATGAGTTGGTACACCGTATGAAGGGTGTAAGGAGGTGTCTGTTGATTTTGAATATTCTTCTAAAGTATTCTTAAATGCTGACTTCGCATCACTGAGTACAATCCTATCTTGGGGCCGTTTCGGACCGGCAATTGATGGCGTGACATTTCCAAGATCTAATTCAAGCGTATCGGTAAAAATTGGATCTGACATGTCGGGGCGCCAGTAACCTTGCGCTTTAGCATACGCCTCGACTAGAGCGACTTGTTCTGATTCCCGACCGGTATTTCGTAAGTAATCGAGTGTTTCTTCGTCAACTGGGAAGAATCCGCAAGTTGCACCGTATTCGGGGGCCATATTTGAAATCGTGGCTTCATCTTCAAGTGTTAAATTGGCTAATCCTGCTCCGAAAAATTCAACAAACTTACCTACAACCCCCTTTTGTCGAAGCATGTCAACGACCGTTAAAACTAAGTCAGTGGCTGTCGCCCCCTCCGGTAAAGAACCCGTCAATTTGAAACCAACAACATCGGGAATCAACATGGAGACAGGTTGCCCGAGCATGGCGGCTTCTGCTTCAATCCCTCCTACTCCCCAGCCAAGAACTGCAAGACCGTTGATCATGGTAGTGTGGCTATCAGTCCCAACACAAGTATCGGGATACGCTACCGTCTCTCCGTTTTGTTGCTTTGTCCAAACTGTTTGTGCGAGGTATTCCAAATTAACTTGATGACAAATTCCGGTTCCAGGCGGAACAACTCTAAAGTTTTCAAATGCTTTTGCCCCCCATCGCAAAAATTCATAGCGTTCTTGGTTCCGTTCGTACTCGCGTTCAACATTGCGCTTAAAGGAGTCAGGGCCAGCAAAATGATCGACCATAACGGAATGATCAATTACCAAATCGACAGGTACTTGCGGGTTGATGGTTTGAGCATCTGCTCCCAATTTTTGTGCAGCATCGCGCATAGCTGCCAAATCGACGACGGCAGGAACGCCAGTGAAATCCTGCATCAATACTCTGGCAGGCCGGTAGGCTATCTCATGGGCCAAAGTGCCGGTACAATCGAGCCACTTCTTGAATGCGACAATATCTTCCCGTGTTACGCTTTTTCCGTCTTCAAAACGTAACATGTTTTCGAGTAAGATTTTCAATGACGCAGGAAGCCGTGAAATGTCGCCGAGGCCATTATCAGCGGCGGCCTCAAGAGAAAAATAGGTATAAGAATTTTCGCCTATCTTTAAGGAACGTCGGGAATTGAAACTGTCGATTGAGGACATCTAGTATATCCTTTAAGAATTATGATGGAAACTATCTCTATATGTATAGGCGAGACGCTAATCGTGCAATTGGCGAATGCAATTTTTTAGCCTAAAGGCTCGCTCATGAACGATGAAGCATTGATCCTTGCAAGTAACCTAGGAATGGTTCGCGGAGCAAGAAAACTATTTGCCGGAATAAACTTGGAGGTTCGGAGAGGCGAATTGCTTGTATTAAGGGGGGCAAATGGATCAGGAAAGACGACTCTACTGCGAATACTAGCGGGTTTGACCTCGCCGATAATAGGAGAGGCTAAACTACGATCCTCTCACCACTGGATCGGTCATCTCAATGGTCTTAAACCTTTCGAGACAATCGAAAGTCACTTGAAATTGTGGAACAATATTTGGGGTGGTAATGGTGCTGACCGCGCAATTTCGACGCACGGTCTTGATTCATTTAGGGTAATTCCCGTGGGCTTGCTTTCGGCGGGTCAGAAACGAAGATTGGCTCTAGCGAGGTTACTTCTGGTTCGTCGAGATATATGGCTATTAGATGAACCTTTTTCGTCGCTGGATAGCGAGGCGCGGCATTTGCAACTGGAGTTGATTGAAGAGCATAGAAAGCAAGGCGGGAGTATCGTGATGGCAATGCACGAAAAAACAGAACTTAGCCCTACTCTTGAAGTTACGCTATGAAGCCAGCTCCATTCAAGTCAGCACTCTTCCAGGGTCTTAGCGATGCTTGGTCAAACGGAGGTGGATTAGTTTTACCTCTAACCTTCTTCTTTGGAGTGGGGATTCTCGTTCCTTTTGGCTTTGGGACCCGCTCCGAGATACTCGCACAAGCGAGTAGCGGGGTTATTTGGATTGCTTTAGTGATCTCGACATTTGTTACTATGGAACGTCTTTACCAATCAGATTTAGAGGATGGAGTCCTTGAACTTAATCTTCAAGAAGATCATCCATTATCAGAGTTCGTGGTGGCCAAAACACTTGCGCACTGGTTAGTATCGGGATTACCCGCTGCCTTGATTTCACCGATTCTAGGGTTGATGTTACAAATGCCTTTAAAACTCCTTCCATTAGCTTGTTTGTGCTATGGTCTTGGTAGCCTTACCTTTTTTTCTTGGGGAGGGTTCGGGGCCGCTTTGAGTGCGGGAGTGCGGCGAGGTGGGCTATTGATTGCTTTGATAGTATTGCCTTTATATGTACCAACAATACTATTTGGCGTTCTTACTTTGGCAACATTTGGAACAGACCAAATGATCATTAATCTTGCCTTCCTGATTTCGACGACAATTTTCGCCTTGGCACTGTGTCCATTTATAACTTCGGTAGCGCTTCGGATGTCTGCAGACTGATTATTTGATTCAATGAAAAGTATTTCTGTATTCGCGAATCCGCATCGCTTTATGACTTTGTCTAAGCCGGTGGTACCGGTTCTCGGGGTTGTTGGTGGGTTGTGTATTTTATTCAGTACTTGGCAAGGCCTCTATGTTGTTCGCCCAGAATTGTATCAAGGGGACGCGGCGCGGATTATGTTTGTTCATGTGCCGATGGCTTGGTTATCGATGGCGGCATATACTTTGATGGCGTTAGCAAGTTTTATTTGGTTCGTGTGGCGGCATGAGATTGCAGATTTAGCAGCGAAGTCTATTGCACCTCTGGGGGCTTTAAGCACTGGTTTATGTCTAGCTACGGGTTCCGTTTGGGGAAAACCGACTTGGGGGACTTGGTTTCAGTGGGACGACGCTCGTTTAGTATCCGTACTGGTAATGTTTTTCTTGTACCTGGGTTATATGGCTGTACGAAAAGCCATGGACACTCATCAAAGAGCCGCTCGCGCTGGCGCTATACTAGCAATGGTTGGTGTGATTAATGTTCCGATTATAAAGTTTTCTGTTGATATTTGGTCAAGCTTGCATCAAGACGCTAGTGTTCTAAGATTGGACGGGCCGGCTATGCCAGCAGAATACTTGATTCCATTGCTAATAGGCGCTGTTGGTTATTCACTGGTATTTAGTTGTTTAACATTAATGCTCATGCGATCAGAGATTTATTCTCGTCGGACTGAGGCAATCGTTTTGCAGAGGCTTAAATTGTAATGATCCCAGCATTTGATGATACAGCCCCGTTTGTCTTTGTTGCCTATGGATTGGTGCTATTGGGATGGTGCCTCGCAAGTATCGCTGTTTTTCGCAGGATCGGAAACGCGAAGTCTTTGCTTGAGCGTGAATTGACCAAAGAAGAGGATCGAGGTAAATGAAACGATGGGTTTTGATAATTCCTTTAGTTTTTTTGTTTGGATTAATCGTTGTCGTCGGAGTTCAGCTGTACGAGGGTCGGCGAGTAACATTTAAGAGTTCGGAACGTAATGCACCAGATAGAGTGTTCCAAACGTTGAATGATGAAGGATATGTGAATTTTGCAAAGGATAACAAAGACACAGTAGTCGTAAATTTGTTCGCGAGTTGGTGTTCTCCTTGTGTAGTCGAGCATCCTATGTTGATGCAGTTATCGAAGGTTATTCCTAATCAGATATATGGCATACTGTATAAAGACACTCATGAGGCTGGTATTCTGTTTCTAGAACAGCTTGGTAATCCATTCACGCGAATTTTGGTTGATTCGGATGGACAGGGTGGATTAGACTTTGGACTGACGGGAGTTCCGGAGACATTCGTGGTTGACAAGAATGGAGTCATCTTGTTGCATATTCGAGGCGTACTCTCAGCAGAAAATATCGAGGAAATAGTGAATCTAGTTCAACAAAAAACGACTAGTGCTAAGGAATAGGTGATACATTCAGGGACTATTATTGACGATGTTACGAAGTCGATTTACGCGTTTTGTAAAAAAATCTTAGGATACGATTTACATTCTTTTTTTGGACGAAACTCTAGTAACATAAAAAGTGAGACAGAAAAAATTGTCGAAATTTTATTGGAGGTCGATAGTTTAAAATGACAGCAACAACTTTAAAACAGAAAGCAGATTACACGCACAAGTATAACGCCAATATTGGACGCCATGGTTGGATAAGATTAACTCCTGCGTACTCGGTAAAAATCGTTGATGAACTAATAAATAAGCAGTCTAAAAATTCGCGAGTACTAGATCCATTTTGTGGCAGTGGAACGACAGCTCTTTGTTCAGGGGTTCGCGGGTTAAATTCGGTAACAGCCGATATAAATCCATTCTTAGTATGGCTAGCTAAAACCAAGTCCGCCAATTACAGTAGTAATATAACTAAGCGTGTTTTTGATTTTGCTTCATCAGTAGCAAATCCGATTAGTACCATAGACTCAATTTCACCTCCAAAGATATATAACATAGAGAGGTGGTGGACTGAGAATGCTATAAGTTATTTTTGTCACTTGCGACGTAGTATAGAATCGATTAGTCAAAACAAGAAAATAAAGGACATACTGAAAATCGCTTTTTGTCGAACTTTAATAAAATTATCAAACGCCTCGTTCAATCATCAATCTATGTCGTTTAAATCGAACCAATCCGAGCTGTTTCTAAAATCTGACTATTCAGAGATTTTCCTTGACGAAGTTAAACATGTTTTAACTGGTTGTACTACAAAGATAAAGAGTGTGCCGAAAGTTCAGTTAATGGATGCAAGGAGACTTTGTCCGAAAAAACTTGGAACGTTTGATTTGGTTGTCACTTCACCGCCATATGCCAACAGAATGTCTTATGTGCGCGAGTTACGCCCATATATGTATTGGCTCGGTTACTTTAATGAGTCGACGGATGCAGGTGAACTTGATTGGCAAGCGATCGGAGGCACTTGGGGTATAGCTACAAGTAGGCTTAATAAATGGACTCCGAGCAACTGTTTTGAGAATAAGCATTTAAGCGAATGCGTGGAAAAAATTTCTTTAGCGACAAACAAAAACTCGAAAATATTGTCTCGGTACGTTAGGAAGTATCACGAAGATATTCATGATCACTTACGGTCTTTGATTAACGTTCTGAATTCTGGAGCGCGCGTTCATTATATAGTCGGAAATTCTTCTTTCTATGGTACTTTAGTTAAAGTAGAAGAAATGTATGCAGATATGCTAGAATCGTTAGGGTTTTCCGAAATCGATATAAAGGCTATCCGGAAAAGAAATTCAAACAAAGCATTAATTGAGTACGATGTTTCTGCTACTTGGAAAGGACGCTAAAGATTAGAACAGTTCATAACGACATGTTCGAAACAATACAGGTAACTAGATAAGGGATAGTGAAATGCTGCAACAGAACTTTGATCGCCTTATTCCCGAAGGCGATGAACACGAGCGTGACGTGTGTGGGCATTGCGGTTTTATCGACTACCGCAATCCGCGAATCATCGTCGCTTCAGTTGTAAGCAAGAATGAACAAATACTACTTTGTAAACGTGCAATTGAACCTAGGAAAGGATACTGGACGATTCCGGCTGGGTTTATGGAGCTTGGTGAGACCGTCGAAGAAGCAGCGATTCGCGAGGCCAAGGAGGAGGCTTTAGCCGACATAGAGATTGATTGTATGTTGGCGATCTATCCAATTCCTAGAATCGGTCAAGTACAAATTATGTTTCGAGCGAAACTGCTCTCGGATTATGGAGTAGGGATCGAAAGTGAAGAAGTCGGTCTGTACGATTGGAAAGATATACCTTGGAGAGACATAGCGTTTCCGAGTGTGACATGGGCACTGACACATTTTGCCGAGACTCGAGAAAAATCGTCATTCATACCGTTCGGTAATCCAACGGGAACCGACCATATAACGAGATAAACTGTATGCTTCGAAGATAGTATCTCGAAATCAGGTTTTCCTCATATGTTTGAGCGTATAGGGCGCATTGGCAAAAGTAAATAACAAAACGATTACGATGTTTCCAAGTTTGAAGTTCACCCATACTTCTTCAGAAAAATTTCGCCACAAAACTTCATTCCAGACGGCCATCGCGAGAAAAAACAAAGCCCAACGAATGGCTAAGGTGCGCCAAGCAAAGTCTGGAAGGTCGACCATGTTACCGAACAAAAGCTTCCAAACATTGCGTTTCACAACAAGACCGCCAAGAATAATCGCCGCGTAAAGTACATTCGTAATTGTCGGCTTGATGTATAGGATTAACTTCGATTGGAATACGATCCCAATAATGCCGAAAACGCCTACAACGAGCGACGACACGATTAGGAATGCAGGAATTTTCTGTTTACGAAAAAGCCGATTGGCAACAATTCCCAAAGTCGAGACTATTAGTACGCCAGTCGCCCAATATATGGCATAGTCAGGAGTGAAGTAGCTGTTGGGATCCTCAGGTAGGCGTAGTAGAACGTTGTATAGGACTATGAACGCTAGTACCGGGCCAAGCTCAACCCAAACATTTTGATTTTTGTTTTTGCTAGAGTCAAGAGCATTGCTAGAGGTATGTGTCATCATCTAACTCTATATCGATTTATAACTTTATCAATCCCCTAGTCCTGACTTACGCTTCGACTTTCTTCGGGCAGGAAAAAGTTGATCAGTGAGGTACGAGAAGGTTAATGCATTGCGCTTTGCTAGTTCAATCTGATTGGCGGAAGCAGAATGACCGCCATCAATATTTTCGTAATAGACAAATGGCTTACCGGCTTCTTCAAAAAGTTTCGCCATTTTGCGCGCATGTCCGGGGTGAACTCGGTCGTCTTTTGTCGATGTCACAAACAGAACTTTCGGATAATCTTTGGCGGGATTAAAGTTGTGGTACGGAGAAATTTTCTCAAGAAAAGCGCGTTCATCGGGTACGTCCGGGGAACCATATTCGTCGACCCATGAAGCCCCCGCCAACAATAGATGGTAGCGAAGCATATCTAACAATGGCACTTGCACCACAGCGGCATTCCATAAATCTGGACGTTGATTGAGCATCACACCCATTAACAGACCGCCGTTCGACCCTCCCATGATCCCTAAGTGCTTAGGAGAGGTTATTTTCCGCGCAATCAAATCCTCGGCTACGGCGATGAAGTCGTCGTAAATTCTTTGCCGATTGGTTTTTAGACCCGCCTGATGCCATTCCGGGCCATACTCGCTACCGCCTCGGATGTTCGCAACAACATAGATTCCTCCCTTCTCTAACCACAGCCGTCCGTATGTGACTGAGTAATTTGGTGTCATCGGAATCAAAAAGCCGCCATATCCATATAACAAAGTTGGTGTTTTTCTGCCGAGCCCGAGACCTTTCTTGCGAACAATGAAATAAGGAATCAAAGTGCCGTCTTTAGAGGTGGCAAAGAACTGTGCTGTCTCCATGTCGCTAGTATCGAAACCGGCAGGTACACTTTTCAAGACTTCAATTTTCTCGCTGGCAGTCGAATAGGTAAGAATGGAGTCGGGTTGCAGATAACTTTCAAAGCTAACAAATACTGTTTCCTCGTTACGGTCGACGGTTGAAAAACTTGCGCGACCCTTTCCGGGAAGCTCAATGGGATGAATTTCCCAATTGTCGTCCTTTCGTTCTAGTTTGCCGATTCGCGAAATAACGTCCTCTTGGTAAGCAATTAATGTACCGCCCTTAGCTACTGCAATTGAACTGAAGGACTGCCTTGAATTCGGTCGAAAAACAAGCTCGACTGCCGGAAGCACACGGGTTTCAAGCAATTCCAAGAGATTAATGGCGACTATATCGCCCGACTTAAATACTACCGCATGCCCTTCTGGAGTCCAATCTTCATGAAGTTCAATAAAGTAGTAAGGCCCCATGATTTGAATGAGTCGAGTTTTTGGAGGTACGGGCAATGTTATCGGGTCTTGTCCCTCTGGCATAAGATGATATTTACCTGAGAAAAATGTATCGCGTTCCATGACGATAGGAAGCCGGACACTGTTTTCTGGATCAATCGCATATGGCAAGACTAGTACATCCGATTCATCGCCGCGAAAATAGTCGGTAGCTTCCGACATTGGTGTGCCGCGTTTCCATCTTTTAATGATGAACGGATATCCAGATTCGGTAAGCGTTCCCTCGCCCCAGTTGGTTGCTAGTAATGCCGTATCAACATCTAGCCAAGCAAAATACTGTTTCGACTCTGGTGAGATAAACCCGTCTTCAACAAACGACAGGTTCCCGAGATCAAACTCTCTCAAAGTAACGGCATCTTTACCGCCGTCCGACAGCGATACCATACAAACATTTCGCGTTGCTTCTGAATTACTGTAACACTCAACGCCTTTGAATACCCAGTTTGCACCTTCTAACTCTGCGAGTTTGTCAAAATCGATAAGGGTTTCCCATTCCGGGTTATCACTCATATAACTTTTCAAAGGCGTTCGTCGCCATAATCCCCGCACATTTTTTTCGTCTTGCCAAAAATTATAGATTAAGCCGTCTCTGATAGTTCCGTAGGCAAGTCGGGCTTGTGTAGTAGCAGCATCCTTAGCTGCCGCAAAGTTACTTTCGTAGTCTGGGAGGGATTGCAGTTCATCTAGAGAACGTTGGTTTTGGCTTCGAACCCATTTTAGCGCTTTCTCGCCTTCAATGTCTTCCAACCAAAGATGATGGTCGCCCGGTCCTTCGTAACTATTGGGAATCGAATTCAAGCTGCTCTTTGAACTGGGCATAGTTGATTCTTCGCCTAGCTGGCAAGAGGTTATTAAAAACAAAAGTGCGCCTAAAATTCCAACGTAAAAACGCATGGTAACTGTCTCCATTCAATGTCTTGTAATGCTGAGATGCTCATTAGAAAATAGATACTTCGTAACCTAGGGCGATTCTGTTTTAAGCCGGATCGTGACGCTTTCTATTGCGATGGTTTGATAAAATCCCGCATATTTGGGTCTCAAACCTAGATAGTCAACGCCTTGAGGTCCAAACCTTTTAGGAACGTCAAACGTAAATGTGTAATCCGAGAATTCCGGAGTCAACTCAAATTCCTTCCATCCGCTGTCTCCCGCGGGGCCGGCAGAATAATTAAGCATTAGGATATGCGCTGGATCGGAACTCGCCGGCCTTGCTTTTACGGTTACTTCTATTGTCTTTCCTTGAAACGTATGTTCTACATCGGCAGCAAGGCGAAAATGCGGTCCTAGTTCCGGATTAGGTGACTCAGAACCAGAACCGCTAACTATTGTAAGTATATAATCCTCGTCACCAATTGCTAACATCCTTGTTTGATATAACCCTCGGTTTATAATACGATTGAGTTCAGCACCCGATATGACGACATCATTGGAAGTATCTCCACTTCCGCTGACGGATCCCTGAGGTAAATCACTGCGACCATAATTGAACGCATAGGTGCCAATAAAAATACCAACGAGTATTATGAGAGGAAAGAAAAATCGATCGGACACGAGAATCGCCAAAATGATAAAACGGTATCAATACGACATGCGAAGCAAAAAATGCGCATGAAAGTAGCTGTTACTGATTTTTATAGGATAATGCCCTAAAAATCATGCCAAAACTTGTTTTAATACGCCACGGCCAAAGTCAGTGGAACTTAGAAAACCGTTTCACCGGTTGGTGGGATGCAGACTTAACGGAGAAGGGTGAAGACGAAGCAAAAAACGCAGGGGCGTTACTTTCACAAGTTAGGAATGAAAATTTTTCCCAGGCGTTCACTAGCGTACAAACGAGGGCAATTCGTACACTATGGTTGATTTTGCAGTCAATGGATCGGGTTTGGATACCGACAACCAAACATTGGCGGCTCAATGAGCGTCATTATGGAAGTTTAACCGGACTCGATAAAGCGAGAACGAAAGAGAAGTATGGAGAAGAACAAGTGCACATTTGGCGACGGAGTTATGACATCCCGCCACCAAATCTTCAGCCAGATAGTCCGTATGACTTGTCGAATGATCCTCGTTACAAGGGAGTGGATGTTCCACAATCAGAGAGTTTGGAACTAACTTCTAAGCGAGTCATCCCGTATTGGGATTCGATAATTGCGCCAGTGTTATTAACCAACACAGATACGATCATTGTGGCCCATGGAAACTCTTTGAGGGCTTTGGTTAAGCATCTATTCCGAGTTAACAAGGATGACATCGTTAGCATTGAAATTCCCACGGGTAATCCCATGCTTTTGGATATCGATTCTGGTCTACGACCTCGGTCGGCCAGGTATTTGGATTCTGAACGTGAGGCAGTTTTACCTGCGTTGAGCAGCTAGAAAGAATAAATTGTGACTAAATATATTCTACGTTGTGTTGCCTCAGATCGTATCGGTATTCTTGCTGCCGTTACTGGGAAACTAGCCGAACAAAGTTTGAATGTAATAGAAAGCCATAATTTTGCCGATCAGGAAACAAGTTTGTTCTTTATCAGGGAGGTTTTTGAAGCAGGCGACGATTTTGATATTGCAGTTTTCAAGAGAGCATTTCAATCCGTTGTAAGCGAGTTCGGTCTCACTTGGACACTGAGGCGATCCGAAGATCTGCCAAAATGCCTCGTTATGGTATCCAAAGCCGACCATTGTTTGAATGATTTACTTTATAGACATCGACGTAACCGACTAGGCGCTGAAATAGTGGCGGTAGTATCTAACCATGAGGATGCGAGATGGTTAGCAGAGCGACAAAATGTCGAATTTTTCCACGTTCCTGTAACTCCCGAAACAAAACTAGAGGCCGAAAAAACACTATTAGAAATAATCTCCAAAACTCAATCGGATTTCATAGTTTTGGCGCGTTATATGCAAATTCTTTCAGAGGCTCTTTCAAATGAACTATCGGGTCGATGTATAAACATTCATCATTCGTTTCTGCCCAGTTTTAAGGGCGCGAGGCCCTACCATCAGGCACATCAGCGCGGCGTGAAGGTTATTGGTGCTACAGCGCACTATGTGACAAGCGATCTAGACGAGGGACCGATCATTACGCAAGACGTAGCTCCCGTCGATCATAGAATGACCCCCGATCGGTTGGTTGCTTTGGGCCGGGACATAGAATCTCGCGTTCTTGTCCGCGCTGTAACTGATCATGCGGAGGGCCGTGTGTTTCTTAATGGTTCGCGAACGGTTGTATTCGAATGAGTGATTGGTCAAACAAAGATATTCTCTATATGGAACGGGCTTTTGAACTCGCAGAGGCTCAATTAGGCCGAACAGGCAAAAACCCAGCTGTGGGATGCGTAATAGTGTCCGGCTCAGACAAAATAATTGCAGAAGGAGTTACGGCAGATGGAGGTGTCATCCACGCCGAGGAGTCTGCTCTCGAATTTTTGAACGGACGCGCTGACAGGTGTTTGATGTACGTGACTTTGGAGCCATGTCGAAAGCGTAGCTCTGGCAATCGCTCCTGTTCTAAATTGATACTTGATTCAGGTATAACTCGCGTCTTCTGTGCGACCGAAGATTCGCATCCGTTGGGTGCAGGAGGTATAGATTTTTTGCGCAAGAAAGGGATTCTTGTAGAGATTGGATTGATGCGAGAGAGGGCAGATTCTCTGTACAATGAGTAAGTTGATTTGAGAGTAAGTTTGGTGTTTGAATCAAAAATTTATGAGAATGTTCCTCTTCTTCGGCCAAATTGAGTATAACGAAACCTACACTATTGCTAGTATTTTCAGCCTACAAGCCTATTCCGTCATAAAGAGTTTAAGAATGTCATTATTTTCCGCCTGCGAATCCCGCCGTGACCTTAATTTTGAATTGAGAGGAAAAGTTGCTCATAAGGGCAAGTTTGATGCCAAAATTGCTTGTGAGAACAACCTAGATTATATGCGTTCGCTAAGTGAAGGATCAATGAAATTGATCGTAACTTCACCACCTTACAATCTCGGAAAAGAGTATGAGAAACGTTCGTCAATGGACAAGTACCTTGAAGAACAAACAAATTGCATAGCCGAAGCAGTTAGGCTATTAGCGCCAGATGGATCAATTTGTTGGCAAGTGGGAAACTACGTAGATAAGTTTGAAGTCTATCCGCTTGACATATTGTTATACCCGATTTTCAAATCACATGGTTTGAAACTAAGAAATCGAATTGTATGGACAGTCGGGCACGGGCTACATTGTCAGAAAAGGTTCTCAGGTAGGCACGAAACAGTTTTATGGTTTACTAAGACGGACAACTTTACATTCAATTTGGATTCAGTTCGAGTGCCGGCAAAGTATCCAAACAAGAGGTTCTTTCGAGGTCCGAGAAGAGGTGAGCTTTCCTGCAATCCACTAGGGAAAAATCCGACAGACGTATGGGATATACCTAATGTTAAAGCGAATCACGTCGAAAAAACAGAACATCCTTGCCAGTTTCCAGTCGGATTAGTAGAACGATTGGTGTTGTCGTTGACTAATGAGAATGATAGCGTACTGGATCCGTATCTAGGCGTTGGCACCGTTGCAATCGCGGCGCTAAAGCATAACCGCAGTGCATTTGGATGCGATATAAATCAGCGTTATATAGAAATTGCGTTGGATAGAATCAATAAATTGGAAGCAGGGGAACTTAAAACACGCCCCATGAATAAACCTATCCACGATCCACAAATGACGCTCGCATCATGAAAATTTCACAGATTTACGAAGAACATAACAGGGCTGGGATTGAGTGGGATCGTTTCGGTCTTAGAGAATGGCTATTAAACGTCTTTGAAGCCCCAGATGTGCAGATAGAGCCAAGATGCACGCGCAAAAATCATGATCACGTTGAGTCTAGTTTTATTAACGAAGGTTGGGCACTGAACGTGAAACTTGATGAACGCTATGGAACTAGGGGTCTTTGCAGAAAAAGACTCTCTTGCATTTCAGTTGCAAACAGGTACTATGAGTCGCGCTCCATATGACCTGCTCAAATTACAGTATCTATATGTGAGTAAACGAATCACGGCAGCAGGACTAGCTCTTCCGACGATTGAGGCGGCACGGATAATGGGGTTAAACATCGCCAGTTCACGACGAATTATCGATGAACTTAAATTCTATGACAGAGTTATAACGGTGCCTATTTTGGTCATCGCATTCGAATAGGTTGAATTAAACGTCATGGCGTACGAGATATAAGTTACTCTGCATTCTAGTCGCGAAGCATAAAATTTTAAACAGATAGAAAATTCCAAAAATTGGGGAACCAGTCTACGAATTCCAAGGGGTAATGCATCTTCCATATCTGGAACATGCGTTCTGAGGTGCCACGTCTACATATATGTCAAGTTTCGGATGTCGAACCTCATATACCGAGCGATAATGGAAAAGGTAAATGGAGAAATGCAGTAATTCCTGTTCGCTCACAAAAGGGGACTTGATAGGTTGCCAGATTCAAAACCTGTCTAAAAGTCGCTTCAGATATTCGCGCTCATTGGTATCTTTCGAATTTCGATATCGCGAACGTAACTCTTCTAGGATTTCTTTTGCTCGCTTACGCTCCATACCGTCAGGAATCTCAAATGTGTCGTCAGCCTCTCCTCCGGCCGCTCTACCGAACGGGTCAACAATCTCCTCGGTACCCCGTTCCTCGTCTAAAGCGGATGCCAACTGCCCGATCATTTCGGAGAGTTTTTGAGTTGCCTCGTCTTGGTATCTTTGTGCAGTGTAGGGTCGATTTCGTTTAAGAGCTTCGGCAGCCTTATTTTGCAATTCCTCAATAGCATCAAGACCTTCTAGTAGGCTTTGTTCTCTTTCCTTATTGCCGCCGGATTCACCTTGACGCGATTGTTTTGATTCTAGCGATTCTTTTAGCTGTTCGGTCATTTCACTTAACTTATCTTGCTTTTCGCCTAGGGCTTGATTTGTGTCCTGACTATGAAACGTATCCTCATTAACTTCGCGTTGTTCACGCAGGATATCCGAGAATTCTTGAAGTTGTTCGACTAAATCTCGTTCTTCTTTTGATGGTGGACGGTCACCGTCTTTAGGATCAATGTTCCAACCCTCATTAGACTGGTTTTTTGGGTTTTCAGTAATTTGAAATTCTAAGTTTTCTAGAAAATCGCTAACTTGATCTAGTGCTTTGCGGGCCGATTCAGTCGCGCCAGTTTCGGAAAATTCCTCCAGTGCTTCAAGCATATCTCGAAAATCTTGTTGTCCAAACGATTCATTTGTTTCTTGATCTGTGTCTGAACGACCGGGTTGCGGTCCTCGCGCTCGGCCTTCTGCAATTCGAGCGGCTACGAGATCTTCGGCGGCGGTTTTGAATGCTTCAAGCAATCGTTTAACTCGACTTTCGGAGGCACCATCTCGCAACGCCTGTTCAAGTGCGCGACGCGCACTTTGAAATGCTTTCAACGCGTCGGCCGCGGAGCCATACTCTGCCCGCAGAGCAGCCGACCACAAAATATCTTCGACAGATTCAGCTTCGGCTATGGAGTTCGCGCTCTCAATCTGCGATAAGGCATGTTTTAGGGCAAGATAGATTGCCTTATCGTTGAATGTTGTCCGTGGACTGAAAGTAAGCGCAAGTAACATATCCGCGGCTTTACTCACATCAAAAGGTGCATTGTCTAAACCATTGGAGTCTGAAACGTTGATGGAATCTTCAAACGATGGTGAAATATCTTCGGAATGGGATTCAGAGTATTTGCCTGTCTCTCTTAGGATCAATGTTCGAACTTCTTGCGCCGCCTGAGCCATTGGTTGTAAAAATAGATTTTCCGGAAGCATAAACTTGTGAGGCTCGCTAACCGTTACTTGGTCTCTATAGTCCGTAGATACTAATCTGGCGTTTACCTCCAATCCTGCCCAACGATGACGAGTAAGGTCAAGGGTTACAGTGTCGGCTAATTCTTTGGAAGGTTCCGCAGGTAAATTTATTGAGATTACCTCCGAGTATTGTTCGTTATCTGAATCCACTCGGCTGAACTCTATTGCAAGCGAGGTCACCCCGTAATCATCTGAAGTTTTATAAGAGAATTGAGTACGATCGTTCAATGTTGCCGTGGGGACTTCCGAAAACTCAACACTTGGAGGATGGTCAGGAGTTAAAAAAATTTTCCAGCTTTGCCGTTTTCCCCACCAGTCAAAGGAGGCAGTTGTTTCCTTATTAAGTGTAGCTTCTACAGCGAAATTTCTTCCAGTCACAGAAGAAAATTTCAGTCTCGTTTCCTCTTCGCTTTCGAGCACAAGCGTCGGGGGTGACGGGGCTTCACTTCGAACAACTAAGTGAGAACCGATAGGAACTCTTACCTCATTATCGACATGACTAAGAAAAACAGGAGCTTTTCCAGTGTACTCGGGTGGATTAATCCAAGCCTCAAACTTAACAGTGTGGGCTCCGAATAAAACTCCTAGATCGGGTCTCAACGATTCATTTATTCGGGGTACGGTTTGATGTCCCGCAGTTAGCGCCGACACAAACAGGATTAGAGGGAGAACAAATCTTAATCGCAATCGATCAACTTTGTTCCATTGCGCAGTAAGCTTCGGAGGCCTAAGTTCTGAAGCTTTTTCTCTAAGTTGTTCGCGATGAACTCGCCATAACATTTCTGCATCAGGAGAGGGAGCGACAGTCCGATCTGACAGAGAAGACATTGGTCGAACTTCTGAAGTATTGTCTAACGATTCTGTAGCAACTTCGCGGGTTGGCCACGAATAAGTGAAAACGCCCCTAATAGTTAAGATGATGACTAGGGCAAATACAAAGAGAGAAAAAAGAGTGCTTACCGTCGGGGATACAAACTTGGTGACATCCATTAGCGCCAATGACAGGTAGATACTGAAGACAGTAAGTGGTATCCCAAATGTGCGAACGAAATTCAGACCAGCAAGTCTTCGTTGCGTAATCGCAATTCGCGAATTGAGTAAATCGTTTAATTTAGCCACGTTGGTATACTTTCACCTGCAATCATTTGGTCAAGACTTGGTCTTTTGCGAACGAGTGAAAACTCTGTCCCCTTTACCAAAACTTCCGGAACTAAAGGTCGACTATTATATTGGGACGATAGAACGGCACCGTAAGCCCCGGCAGACATAATTGCCAAGAATTCCCCGGAATTAATAGTCGGTAATTTGCGATTAGTTGCGAACTTGTCGGTGGATTCGCAAATTGGACCCACTATATCGTATAAACACATCGGGCCTTCTTTATCGGGTTCAATTAAAGGAATCATGTCGTGGTGAGCCCCATAAAGAGAAGGTCTCAAAAGATCGTTCATTCCAGCATCCAAAATTAAGAATGTTCTATCGGGTGCCTCTTTTGTGTATAAAACTTGCGAAACCAATATGCCCGCGTTACCAACTATTACTCGCCCGGGCTCGATTATGACATCAATGTCGAGGTTTCCGACAAGCTCTTTGATTAAACTAGCATATTGAGCAGGAGTTGCAGGAGTATCTTCAGACTCGTAAGGAATACCAAGTCCACCTCCAAAATCAATTTGAGTTATTTCATGGCCTTCTGTCCTCAGATGAAGGGCAAGATCAATGGTCTTTCGAAATGCAGTTCTCATTGGGGCTAACTCGCCAATTTGAGATCCGATATGAACGTCAATCCCGACAGATCTGACGTTCGGTAATTCCTTTACCCGATCATAGAGGAATGGTGCCTCAGCCCAAGGAATTCCGAACTTGTCTCCGGCTTTGCCCGTAGATATATTCGGATGTGCGCCGGCTACAACATCTGGGTTTACCCGCAGAGCGACAGGCGCAATCTTGTTCATTGAAACAGCGACCGATGATAAGGCTTCTAATTCTTCTAAACTTTCGACGTTAAACTGCCAAATTCCTGAATCGAGTGCAAATCGAATTTCAGATTTTGATTTTCCGACACCAGAGAAAACAATTTTCTCGGCAGGAATTCCGGCTTTAATTGCCCGGTGTAGTTCGCCGGAACTGACAACATCTGCCCCGCAACCGAATTTGGCAAGCGTTGAAAGTACTCCTAGATTGCTATTGGCTTTTACCGAAAAAGCGATCAACACGTCCAGTCCGGAAAAGGCCTCTCGAATTACTCGAACGTGCCTTTCCATCGTCGCATTTGAGTAAACGTAGAATGGACTTCCGATTTCTCCTGCAAGTAGAGAAAGAGGAACTTCCTCGCAGTGAAGTTCGCCAGATTTATAGTGAAAGTGATGCACTTTGCGTGACCTTTGCCCGACTACCTATGTTGTTTCTCTACTTGAGGTTCTGCGTTTTCTTCGGTTTCAGCTTCTTGCTCCTCGATGTTACTGGGTTGTTCAACTTTATTCTTTCCCCAAAGAGGTGGAGGACGTTCCAAGTCTCCCCGATGCCCACAAGCCGCAAGTATAGACATCGCCGTAAACAGTAAACAGATTTTTGTTGAGATACTCATACTTGCCATCATTTACAGTTTAAGTTTTTCTTCCCAAAGTTTTACCTGTTCTCGAACTCGCGTTGGACTTGTTCCGCCATAACTTGTGCGGCTCGCAACCGAAGCTTTGACACTCAATACGCTATATATATCTGAGGTAATTTTTGGTTCAAATCTTTGCATTTGCTCTAAAGGGACGTCAGATAATTCCATTCCATGTTGCTCTGCTTCGGCGACGATTTGACCTGTTATGTGATGAGCCTCGCGAAACGCCAATCCCAACTCTCGGACAAGCCAATCTGCTAAATCTGTCGCAGTAGAAAAACCTTTTTTAGCAGCTTGAAGCATGCTGTCCTTATCAAAAACGATAGTTTCAACCATTCCCTTCATTGCCTTTACGCAAAGTTCGAAATTATCGAAAGCGGAAAATGTTATTTGTTTGTCGTCCTGTAGATCTTTAGCATAGGCCAGTGGCAACGCTTTTATTGCTCCATGTAAACTCACAAATTGTCCGGCTAATGTAGATGCCTTAGCGCGGATAAGCTCCGCAGCATCCGGATTTCTTTTTTGGGGCATAATTGAAGAACCGGTCGACCAAGCATCCGATAGGGAGGCAAATCCAAATTGCGGGCTTGTCCAAAGTACGATTTCTTCAGCCAATCGAGATAAATGCGTTAATGCGATAGTTAGGGAAGCTAGTACTTCAAGAGCAAAATCTCGAGCCGAGACAGCGTCCAGCGAGTTTGCCATCGGTTTGCTAAATCCCAATGCTTGTGCCGTAGCATCTCGATCAATTTCAAATCCTGTTCCAGCTAGGGCAGCAGCTCCTAGAGGAGACTCATTCATCCGATTAGAGCAATCTGTCAACCGAGTTCGGTCTCTTTCGATCATTTCGACATAAGCGAGGAGATGGTGACCGAGTGTAATGGGTTGCGCGGTTTGTAGATGAGTAAATCCGGGCATAACGCTTTCGACATGATTTCGAGACTGAGCGACGAGAACTGACTGTAGTTTTACTAATCCGAAGTTAGTCCGTTCACTGGCTTTGCGTACCCATAACCTGAAATCAGTTACGACTTGATCGTTTCTTGACCGGGCGGTATGCATTTTGTCTGCGGGCTCGCCGATTAGTTCTTTTAAGCGAGCTTCAATATTCATGTGTATATCTTCAAGCGTTCGATCGTAGGGAAACGTTCCGTTTTCAATTTCTTTAGCGATAAGTTTAAGTCCGTCGTGAATAGACGAACCTTCCTCGGCGGAGATTATATTTTTTTCTACCAGCATGGAGGTATGAGCTTTGCTCCCTGCAATATCTTCTTGAGCCATACGTCGATCTACCTCAATTGAACTGTTGATGCTAAGCATCACCTCATCAGGATGAGTGCCAAAACGACCGCCCCACATTTTTTGGCTTTTGGTATTTTTGTTCTTATTCATAGGTTCCATTCCAAAGGGATTCGCAATATGACCGAAAGTTCGGTGCGCGATTTTATAATAACGGCTTGTTCTCTAATCTTACTGTTATTCTTCAATGGGTGTGGTAAGTCTGAACATCCAAAGATAAACCGGGACTTTGTCGGGGATATGGCACCTACAGAGAGTTTTGTTGGGCCGTTGGGGCAAACGACAAACTTAGGAGAGTTTCGCGGTAAAGTTCTACTTGTAAATTATTGGGCGACTTGGTGTCCTCCGTGTCTAACAGAGTTACCTTCAATCGCTAAGCTACAGACTATTCTTACCAACAAGGCATTTGAGGTTGTCGCGATTAGTGTAGACGACGAGGGAGAATTCGAATATGCGCAATCTCAACTTGCTAAATTAACTGATGGTAAGGTTAAATTCTACCACGCGCCCGATTTTGAAGTTGTTTATGGTGCCGGTGTTAGGGTGTTTCCAACGACGATCGTGTATGGTTCGAATGGCCGCGAAGCATTTCGAGTAATGGGAGAATGGGATTGGGCAAGCGTCGACGCGGTCGAAGCGATAGAAGATTCCATAGATTGATTGATCTAGCGCGTTGAAACAGGGTGATCGCCGGAGTAATCGTAGAAACCGCGCCCGACTTTGCGACCAAGCCATCCCGCTTCGACATATTTGACTAGCAAAGGACAAGGTCGATACTTAGTGTCCGCGAGTCCGTCGTGCAAAACTTGCATAATTGCGAGGCAGGTATCGAGTCCGATAAAATCTGCAAGCGTCAGTGGACCCATAGGGTGATTTGCACCGAGTTTCAGACCTGAATCTATGGCTTCGACCGTTCCAACCCCCTCGTAAAGTGTATAGATTGCTTCGTTAATCATCGGCATTAAGATTCGGTTGACGATGAAGGCGGGAAAATCCTCGGCATCGGTTGTTATTTTGCCTAAACGTCCAGCAAATTCTTTCGCTACTTTGTATGTTTCATCGTTCGTTGCCAGTCCTCGAATAATCTCTACGAGTTTCATAACGGGAACGGGGTTCATAAAGTGTAGACCAATAAATTTTTCTGGTCGGTCAGTCACTGAACCCAAGCGAGTGATTGAAATTGACGATGTGTTGGTCGCCAAAATTGCATGACTAGGCACAGCTTCGCTTAGGGCTTCAAGAATTTTGACTTTAACGTCGCGGTTTTCAGTGGCGACTTCAATGGCGAGATCGACATCGCCGAAATCATCAAGTGTGGTTGACGTGCGAATTCGTTTGAGAGCAGATTGCATTTCATCTGAGGTAATATGCTCACGCGCCAGTTGGCGAGCTAAGTTTTGCTCAATAGTCGACAACGCTTTAGTTAGAAAGTCGTTGGATAGGTCATTCATAACTACATCGTAGCCAGCAAGAGCTGTAACGTGGGCAATGCCGTTGCCCATTTGACCTGCACCTACGATTCCAACGGTATTGATTTGGGTCATTTCGGGGAGTCCTCACCAATTTAGGATACCAATTGTCGTATCATATTCGTTACCGTCTTATCGTATATTGATTCTGATATAGTTTTCAACAAGAAAATTTGACTTGATCTGATCGCGGTAGATCGTGTAATGTTATTATTTTTCTCCAATGTGTGGAAATCTATACCGACTACCGAAATAACTAATGACGCTAAACCCGACCTTCAGTTTTCAGAACATTAAGAGAGGTTCCTTTACGCTTTTGCAAAAGGGAAACAGGTTTGATCTGTCGGTATCTCAGAGCGCTGTAAACCCTTATTGGGGGGGGGGGTATTCGAAGTTTTCTAACTTGGCTACGCTCTCCGACCAATCCTTGTCTTCTTTCAAATCCATCTAAACAAATACAATTGTTTCAAAGTCACTGTCCTCCTAAACAGGAGGCAGTTTAATGAGTACAGACCTCTGTTCGGGAAGTATTTCAGGACAATTGAACGTATTTTGTGACGAATCTACTTTTCCCGTAGCTAAGCCATTTGTCAAATGGCCGGGGGGAAAGAGGTTACTTGTACCCGAGATTCTTAAATCAGCTCCTGAAAAAATTAAACTCTATTGGGAGCCTTTTGTTGGAGGCGGTGCTGTATTCTTTTCTATAGTCGACCGAGCCGAACGGGCCTTGCTATCGGACTCTAACAAGGATCTCATGTTAGCGTACGATGCCGTAAAATTCGATGTTGAAGAACTGATAAAGATTCTCCGAACCCACAAACGCAAGCATCATCAAGACTCGAAATACTACTATAAGGTTCGACAGACAAACCCTCAGAAGTCTACGAATAAAGCAGCGAGACTAATCTATCTAAATAAAACTGGATTCAATGGCCTTTATAGGGTCAACCGTAAAGGTAAGTTTAATGTGCCAAAAGGGGATTACGTAAACCCAAGAATATGTGACGAGAGTAATCTTCGTGCTGTAAGTCTAAAGCTGGAAAAGACGATCCTATTGTCGCCAGAACAGCCATTCAATAGACAAGTTCAGCCTTCAAAAGGAGATCTAGTTTACTGCGACCCACCCTATCATAATACCTTCACGAGTTACCAAGCCGGTGGTTTCGGCGAGGACGACCAAATTCGTCTGTGTGATGCGGCTATTAGGTGGGTTCAATTAGGGGCAAAGGTAATTGTCTCTAACAACGATACGCCTTTCATAAGGAAACTGTATGGAGACAATGGTTTGTTCACCATTCGAAAGGTTCTGTCCAAGAGACCAATTAATCGGAACGGAAAAGGCCGCGGTGCAGTTCCCGAAATTATCGTTTCGTCAAAAATGTAGTTGAAGTGTTGAGGGATAAATGACTTATACTGTCGTCGACTCGAAAGAAAAAATGTTGCGAAGAATTGAAGCTCTTCTGAGTCGGAATTACACTGACATCAGTCGACAAGTTGGGAATAATTCCAATCGATTTTCTGACAAAACGGCTCTAAAGCGGCCAATCTTCGCTAGGAATGTAAAGATCGGACAAAATATTTACAACACGCCACTAACTGCTGATTTCTTGTTATACGCCCCATTACGTAACCCAACAAAGTTTGTAATTCGATGTTTCTGGCAGGAGCAGGCTGGTTCGGCTGAACGAAAACGGCCCTTTGACGTGTTGTCGATACAGAAAAGCGATTATCAGACAATCATTATTATTGAGGGTGGCGGGTTTAGCAAAGGGGCCGAAGAATGGTTAAGAGATCAACAAGGATCCCATAACTTACTCAGAGTTTTAAACTTACGGCAGTTTCAAACTTATTACTTGTCTGATCTTGCCTGCTAAGCATACTTTGATTAAAGCGTTTATATATTTGTTTAGCCAATATAGCTGTTGCAAAGACCTTTCAACCAAAGAGTACGTTAAAGGCAACCAATAAGTTAGCGAATCAAGCGAGATGACGTAGATATAAGTGAAAATGCAACCGTAGGAGGGTAAATCACCAGTGATCACAGCGAAAATCAGGAGAAAAACCCTTATAAACAAGCAAGTCAGTATCTTAGCATGCCCTGTCCACAAAGAATTTGGCCAATCTTTGCGTGATGTTCTGAGAATACGATTTTTCAATAATTTCACTCGCCGAGACACAGATTTTTTCAAATTTTGCTGTTTTGCAACTGTTTCATTTTATGATAATATTGCGTGAGTTTTCGTTAGGATTAAAACCGATGATTTCAGTTCACCAGTTTGAGTGTCTTTCAGACAATTATGGCTACCTTGTGCATGACTCGGAGACCGGCGAGACGGTCGCGATTGATACCCCAGATTCAAGTAAGTACTTAGCTGAAGCAAATTCTCAAGGTTGGAAAATTACGCAAATTTGGAACACGCATTGGCATCCCGATCATACAGGCGGCAACAATAGCATTAAAGGGAAAACTGGTTGCAGAATAACTGGACCCAAGAATGAGATTTCGCGAATTCCGTCGATTGAGAATCCTGTGGGTGGTGGAGATACTGTCCAAATCGGTGATTACGTAGCCCACGTCATTGATGTACCCGGGCACACACTTGGGCATATAGCGTTTCATCTTCCAGAGGCAGAGATTGCTTTCGTTGGCGATGCTCTGTTTGCATTGGGTTGCGGTCGCTTGTTTGAGGGAAATCCCGAAATGATGTGGCGTAGCTTGTCGCGACTAAAAGCTCTTCCTCCAGCAACGAAAGTCTATTGTGCTCACGAGTATACATTAGCCAATGCAGAGTTTGCAATTACTGTCGATCCTGACAATGAGGACTTGGTCAGGTACGTTGAAGAAGTGCGGTCGCTTCGAGCAGGTGGAAAGCGCACGGTTCCTACGACGATCGCCAAAGAGCTCACGTCCAATCCCTTCTTGAGAAGCGACGACGAGTCAATGCAAGAGAGAATGGGTCATTCTGGTGATCAGGTTGCAACCTTTGCCGAGATTAGACAGCGCAAGGATCGATTTTAGAGAAATCTCACTCTAACGCGAATGGTAGTGGTATAGTGGAACTGTTGCTCTAGATGTTTGGTACTGTAGGATTAACTCTGGAAATCGATACCCTCAAATTGCCACAATTCTATATACTCTTAACTGACGATAGTTCAATTATTTTCGTGCCTTTCTATATCGCCTAAAATTGACCCGAGGTCTTGCTTGTGGAGCACCTATGTATAGATACCTTCGTAATCTCGCATTTGCCATAGCTATATTCACTGCTCCCGCTATTGCCGATGAATGGCCAGAGGCGCTGAAAACGGCCTTAGCGGAACAAAAAAACGAGGCTACTTATTCCTTTAAAATAAATATTGAACAATATGGCGAGGTGTCTTATCTCTTCGTTGAGGCACTCATAGATCCTAGTCGTTCCCCTAACGAGAGGATAGAGATTCTATCTCCCCGACCGGGTTCTGAAAGAGGTGATGCTAAGTTGCTCGGAGTCATAGACGAAAGTATTCCGGAATCCATTTGGTGTTCAGCTATCGCAGATAGCATACCAAAAGACGTTGTTTTGGTTGAAGAAACCCCCGACATACTGGTGTTTAGCTTCAGACCAAAAGTAAGTAAAGATAATCCAACAGTCAATCGAAGAATTTTCAAAAAACTCGAAGGGCAAATTGTTATTGAAAAAAACACTATGACAGTTCGATCCTATCGATTGAAAAACCGTAAACATATTAGAATGATGGTTGTGGCAAAACTTAGAAAATTTCTTTTCGAAATGGAGTGTGAGCTCGCACCTAACGGACGATCGTACAAATCAAAGGGAACAATGACTATGGAAATTGGCATATTAGGAGAAAGAAGCACTGAAACTCAGACGACATTAATCTCTAACCTCACACCAGTCCAAATGCCAGATGAAACTTCCGAAAGTTCCTTCTAACTTGCATCTTAGAGCGCTTGCTGCTCTAGTTGATTGAAATTTACTCTGTTTCTTCACAAAACAACAAATTATCCTAACGGAGCGACCGAAAGCGAAGACTTCTTCTATTTGGAAACGTAAGAACTACAGAAAATCAACTTGATATGTGTACACTCCTACAAACAGGCCGATGGCTTGGCGAACAAGGTGATATGCTCTTGAAGTACTTGTGCCAAAAAACTACAACTATAGGAAAACAGCGTTTGCCCGTTATACCAATAGTTCAAACCAAGCTTACAGCAGGTGAATACTAAAGTTGAAGATGAATCCGTTCGGTGATCAAAGAGTGTATTCAATTCAAAAGACGGCAAGTTCGGTTGCAGAAAAGAATATGATTTCAAAATCCTTTGATAGGGAGCACATTTTCCCAAGGTCTAAAGGTGGGAGCGATATACCAAGTAATTTTCCGTTACTTTGTGGTCATTGCGTTAAATCTAACGGAGACAGAACCTCAGACGATTTAACAGGAAATCTTGTTTAGGTGCTAAAAATCACCGGGCGAGGTGTACAAACATTTACCTATTTGAACCCCGCCTGCTATATGCGTCGTCAATGAAACAATCGCCTCCGTTAGCACGTAAGACCATCGAAAGAAGACGGTTACAAGAAAACTGAGAACGCTAAATTTAGGCCAAATAGGTATATAATCCCGTTGGTTAAGTTATCTTTTGTTCTTGAAATTCCTCTAGGCCTACCCAATCCTCCCCTGGCAGGTTACAAATAAAATTGTCGAAGACGTTCCAGAATGCTCGCTCTGCCACTTGTTCCGTCAGTTTATCAGAATGTTGACTAGGAATTAGAGTATGAATATCTGTCAGCAGAGGAGTTTCGTTGAATTTTTGGAACATTCGTAATTGAGCCTCTGCTTTAGAGATGGATTGTTCAGACGCATCAAGATATTTGCTGAAGAGCGAGACTACTCTTTGGATATCTAAGTCCTTGAAAACTTTTAAAGAATGATCCAAGTCATACAGATCCCGCCCCTTGTTGCGTTGAAGAAGCGCCCGAAGTTTGGTTGCTAACATTTCTTCTCGAGAGTATGTGGGGATCAACGCCTCACCGGAATACCAAGAATTTTCCATTTCAAAAGGTAACGCGATTGGTGGGTCATACAACTGTCTTTCTCTTGTGTTGATTTCAATTTTTATTCGAATCTGTCCAAAGGCTTCATCTCTCGAATCAACACGAAAAACTAGTTTGATCAAAAAATACTTAAAAGTTACCTTTGGTCTCTTTTCTATCCAAGGCTTCATTTTCTGGCAAATACGATACAAAATTGGTCCTGCTTTTCCAGGATTTACACGAACTAGATCAATATCCTCTGAATATCGAAGAGGATTCGGAAAATGTAATTTGTTCAAAGCGGTTCCACCTCGAAATCGCAACTCGTTTTTGAGTAATTCATCCGAGAAAATGTCTACCAACATCCTCGATATGATGAGGTCTTGTACGACCTGCGCATGTTCTTCCCACGGGACAACTTTTCGCCAATTGGTTACGTGCTGTTCTGCTATCATCAGTCTACCTCCGGTAATCTTCGTACAATGACTTTCCATTTTTTATCGCGAAGTAAAGGTTCTGTCACTAGTCGGCCCGTTCTGGATTCTCTTTGATTAAACTCTGTCCAAGGAATGGATCCACGGGATTGAAGCGCATTGTACATTTGACTTGTTTTTGAGCTGAATCCGAGGTTATCTAGAAAAAATCCGAGACATTGAATAACGGGGCGTGCAAATGAATTTGATAATGAAGCTAATTGCTTGGATTTAATTTTTGCCCCAAGATCGTATAAAACCGTTGCAATATTATCTAACCCCGCCGCCGCCAACGGGTAACGCACTAGGTCTAAGGCAATAAGGGCGGGAGAAGACACCTTAACTGATCCCGAGCTGTGTCGACGCTCTTCGATTCCGTGTGCGACACTTTCAATTGACTTACAGCTATAGAATTTAATTCGATTGCATCCGGCTCTAATCAGGGGCATACGTTTCTCCGTCATCACCTGAAATTCCATCACTGCTTGATGCGATGCTCCGTGGATGGCTGCGGCTTTTAGAAGAGCAACATAATAGGGTTCATTCTCGTGCTTCATCAAAGCGTCTATGTAGTAAAAGGGTGATGGCCCTCCGAAATTCTCCCAGAAAGGCGGAATCGAAACATAAAAACCTTGACGAGGTTTCAGGAGTTTTGAATGTCTCTGCTGACGCTCGGCTGTGGCCAGAAATGCACTATGGCTAATTCCAAGCGCAGATTTAGCATCAGAAGCAGTAAAACTCATTAGGCCTTCGGTATGAAGATCTTTGATATAGTGTTCCAAAGAGCGGTGTCGGTTCGTTGTCATAATCCTGATTCCAGATATTCAATATATTCAGAGAAACCGTCAATATAGTACGCCAGTATAAATGTTTCAAGTATGAATATCGATACGTTTTGTCGAGTTTTCAACATGAATCATTCGAAAATAGTGCATAATCGTGTATTAAACTCCGCGCTATATGCGGATTCTTCAACATGATTTACCTTCTTTGAATCTGTTACATTCGAGGTTATGTTCCTGTTTAAATGCCATTTTTCTGTGAACTCGTAAGTCGAACTTGAATGAAAGTAAGTTTTGGCGACATCATGCATTTTGTCTATCTGTTTTTTGCAACAAAAGCAGATGTTCCGGCCCAGTCCTTGCCTGGAATCAGATCAATGATTCTGTCGAAAACTTGCCAGAACACTTCTCGAGCAGCCGGAATAGTTAGATTTTCCGATTCTTTTGAGGGAAGAAGAGAACTTATATCTTCCGTCAATACTGTTTTCTGATATTTCCAGATCATTCGCTCTTGGGCCTGAACTTTTGTAAGAGGCTGACCTGCGGCTAAAGAATATTTGCCGAAGAGTTCAACCAATAGAGGAAGGTCAAGATCTTCAAAAACGTTAAGGGCATGACCAAGGTCAAATAAATCTCGTCCTTTATCACGATTCAGTAAGGCTCTGAGCTTGCTGGCAAGAATTTCTTCTCTTGAGTAAGTAGAAATATCCGCCTCACCAGAAAACCAAGTGCTATCAACTCTGAAGTGCTTTGAGGTTGGTTGGTCATAGATTTGTGTTTCCCGAGTATTTATCTCGATCTTGAGTCGCAAATGTGCTTCTTGGTCATTTCCGACTGGAATGCGATAAATATGTTTGGCAAGAAAATACTTCCGTACGACCTTGGGTTTTCCGAGCCACGGTTCAAGGCAAGATCTCAAACGACTGAGCAGTGTTCCAATGCTACCCTGATTCGTTCTAACTAGGTCGATATCCTCGGAGAATCTGTAAGGAGCAGGAAAGTGAATTTTGTTTAAAGCGGTTCCACCCCGAAATCGTAACTCCTGCCGGAGAAATTCATCGGAGAAAATGCATACGAGTGCGCGAGCAATGATAAGATCAAGTTCAACCTGACGAAAATCTTGCCACTGCGCTACCTTCGCCCATTCACGAACCGTTGCGATTGATATCATTAGTCTACCTCCGGTATCCGCCGAACCGAAACGCGCCATTTATCGTCACGTACAAGGATCGGAGCCAAAAAGTTTGCGTCGCGAGAGTATTCGTGACGGTTGAGATCCGTCCAACGCAAAAGCCCTCGCTTTCCCGTAGCTTTATACAATAGTCTTGTTTTTTTTTCAAACCCTAATTTATCCAAAAGAAACCCAAGGCACTGCACGATCGGAAGTTCAAACTGCGATGACAGGCTGGCTAACTGCCTAGATTTAATATTTGTCGCAATGTCAGATAAAACCGTCACAACATTATCTAGTTCCGCGCAACCGCGAGGGTATCGGAGCATATCTAACGCTGTTAATGCAGCAGAGGCCAATTTCATATATCCTGTATAGGTTCGTCGTTTTTCGATGCCGCTCTGCACACATTCTATATCGCTTCGATGAAAAAATTTAATTCGACTTCTGCCGATATACAAAATAGGAATCCGTTTCTTCGTCATCACTTGAAATTCCATAACAGCCTGATGGGTTCCTCCGTGATACTCACCAGCCTTCAGAAGAGCCACGTAATAGGGAGTATCTTCGAAACGCATTAGTGCATCAATGTAATAAGACGGTGGTGGGGCTCCGAACGCAATATACTCCTGAGGAACGGGAAGATAGAAACCTCTCCTCGGAGTGAATAATAGTCCGCGCTTCTTTAACCGTTCGGCGGCATCTAAAAATGCTCCTCGACCAATCCCGAGTGCTTCGGTTGCCTCCTGATCGGTAAATACAGTCTTTCCCCTAGCGATACTCTTATGAATATAGCAGGATAGGGGGGATCTAAGGTCATAGCCCATAATCGAGTCTCCAAACGGATAATGACAAATTACAAATAGTATTGGCCAAAATATAGTATGCAGAATCATGTATGAGAATCCGCTTGTAATACGGAATTACAAACATGAATTTTCAAAATGCGATTGTTAGAAGAATAGTCTACTATATATACTATACGTTATTCATGAACAAATATAGGTCATATATTTTGGCTTTCAATATCTATTGAGTATGAACTAACAAATCATGTACGAAATTCCGCATGTAATACGGAATTACCAACATGATTTTACATACTGATGCACGACAAGAGTTTGCCTCACGACGTATCATTCTCTGAGAGTAACAACTCAGAGATTTCGTCTGAAGAACTTGCTAGAATTTGGAGAAGGGGCGGGTTAGGGCAACGCGAGCCAAAAAAATGCTAGAGAGATTCTACCAATTCAGGAACTGCTTTGAACAGATCAGAGACCAGACCATAGTCTGCAATCTGGAAAATAGGAGCATCTTCGTCTTTGTTGATCGCGACAATCGTTTTCGAGTCTTTCATTCCAGCGAGGTGTTGGATTGCACCAGAAATACCCACTGCGATATAAAGTTCTGGAGCCACAATCTTACCCGTCTGACCAACCTGGTAATCATTTGGTGCATAGCCTGCATCTACCGCTGCTCGAGATGCTCCGACAGCAGCCCCCAATTTGTCAGCGAGGGGAACAATAAACTTATTGAAATCCTCCTCGGAACCGAGAGCCCTTCCCCCAGATACAATCCGCTTAGCAGCTGTTAGCTCCGGACGGCTAGACTCTACGATATCCTCACGAACAAATTGCGATTTGAATGGACCTGCAGGAACATCAATAGATTCAACCGAGGCGTTGCCTCCTGTTCCTGATGCCTCAAAAGCGGTTCCTCTGACCGTTACCACCTTCTTTGAATCTGACGACTTTACGGTCATTATCGCATTACCAGCATAGATTGGTCGTTCGAAAGTATCGGTATCAATTACTGCTGTTATGTCAGAAAGTTGCATGACATCGAGCTTCGCTGCAATTCGAGGCAAAACATTTTTGCCCATCGTCGTCGCTGGGGCGAAAAGTGCGTCATACTCCTCCATCAACGGAAGAATGAGTTCCTCCATGGCCTCTGCCATCTGTTTGGCATACGCTTCTCCCTCGGCGTGACGAACAATACGTACTCCATCAATTTGACTTGCCTCCTTAGCCACATTATCGGTATTGTACCCGGCTACCAATACGTCAACGTCGCCAGAGAATTTTAGTGCCGCAGTAACGGTCTTATTTGTTGCATCATTGAGCGATGCGTTGTCGTGTTCTGCAATAACCAAAACTGCCATTACAATACTCCTGAGTCTTTTAGTTTCTCAACGAGAGTTGGTACGTCTTCGACTTTCTCGCCAGCTACTCGTCCGGGAGGCTCGGTAACTTTAAGAACGGTAAGTCGAGGCTCAATGTTGATACCGTAGTCACTTACCTCTTTGGTATCAATTGGCTTTCTTCGAGCTTTCATAATATTTGGGAGAGAAGCGTAGCGAGGTTCGTTTAATCTTAAATCAGTTGTAACGATCGCAGGCCCATCTAAGGCGACTGTCTGTAGACCACCATCCACTTCTCTCGTGACATGAATCTTATCGCCTTCAATTTTTAACTCGGACGCAAATGTCCCCTGAGGCCAACCAAGAAGCGCTGCTAGCATTTGCCCTGTTTGATTGCTGTCGTCATCAATGGCTTGCTTACCGAGAATGACTAGACTAGGTTGTTCTTCTTCCACAACTTTAGCAAGTAGTTTAGCGACTCCAAGAGGTTCAACTTCATGAGACGCATTAATTAGAATGCTCCGATCTGCCCCCATAGCAAGAGACGTACGGAGAGTTTCTTGACATTGAGGCGGGCCAATTGAAACAGTAACAATCTCAGTGGCCGTTCCCGCTTCCTTTAGTCGGATTGCTTCTTCAACCGAAATTTCATCAAAAGGGTTCATCGACATCTTGACGTTTTCAAGATCAACGCCAGTTTCGTCGGATTTAACTTGAACCTTTACGTTGTAATCAATCACCCGCTTAACGGGAACTAGAATTTTCATTCGTCGGCACCTTCAATTACCAAACCCTCAAGCAGTAAAAATATATAGGATTGAAAATAGAGCTTTCAACAATATGGCGAGTCAACGGTTTGCTCCGGGGATCCACTTAACGTCTATAGCTCCGTTGTCGTTTGCCGCTCGACTCGCGACAAACAACCAATCTGAAAGTCTATTAGCATAAATTAGCGCTTGCTCGTTGATTTTTTCATCCTCATTGATGGATAAATGGGCGATCATTCGCTCGGCTCGTCTACAAACAGTACGTGCTAAATGCAAGTAACTTGATAGTCGGCTACCACCAGGCAGGACAAAACTGTCGAGCGGAGGGATGATCGCATTCATTGTGTCAATCTCAGATTCTAGGCGACCAACTTGGCTCAGACTAATTCTAAGAGGTTTATAGCCAAGATCCTTCCCTCTATCTGGAGTTGCTAAATCTGCCCCCAAATCAAACAGATCATTTTGAACTCTAGTGATAGCTGAACGAAAATCTCCTTCGGAGTAAGTAACGGCAATGCCTAAAACAGCATTCAGCTCGTCTACAGTGCCGTAGGCTTCTACTCGAATATGCCATTTATCAATTGGTTCTCCGGACGCTAATCGCGTCCGACCTCTATCACCGGCTTTAGTGTAGATCTTATCTAAAGTGACCATAGTTTAATCAATTTCCCGAAAAAACTCCGGCCACTAGACCTATCCCGACTAGAAAAATTACGGCAATAAATTGCAATAAGACTCGCAGTCGCATGAGTTGATTGGAACGGCTGATCTTCTTGCCTTCGACAGGATTATGCCGAATGAGTCCTACGACTCCGATCACGAGTACAGCAAATGTCGCAACAAGCGCAACGTAGAAACCATATGTTAGAAAGTTTTGCATGAGACACATTAGAAGGCAAAAAGTAACAGGTTACAATATGACATTTTAGGAGACGCAGGTTTGACAGTATACACTTCAAACTTAATAAAAAAATGTATGTTCCGTTGATGCCAAAATTATGCGTGGGAATGAAGATCAATGAATTTTGTGGTAATTTCATACTTATCAGTCAGGCGCAAGTCCAAGTTTCACATTTGCAAGGAGATTTCAAAGTGTCTAATAGTCGGGATTTTGATGTTGTTGTCTACGGAGCAACGGGGTACACCGGGCAACTAGTTGCCGAGTACATGGGGCAAAGGTATAGGGAAAGCAAAGGGTTGACTTGGGCGATCGCTGGACGATCACAGGAAAAGTTAGAGTCTGTTCAAAACGATTTTGGACTACCTGCTGATACTCCTTGTGTTTTAGCGGATGCGAGCGACGCGGGTTCGTTGGTCGCAATGGCTAACCGAGCAAAGGTTGTATTGACTACAGTCGGGCCATACACATACTATGGCGAGTCGCTGTTGAAAGCCTGTGCGGAGACTGGGACGGACTATGTTGACTTGACGGGTGAAGTTCTCTGGATGAAAGACATGATCGAGCGGTATTCTGAAACGGCTCAAAAGTCGGGAGCTCGCATTGTTCACAGCTGTGGTTTTGATTCAATTCCATTTGATCTTGGGGTGCATTTCCTGCAAGAAACGGCGAAAGAGCGATCAGGGGAATATTGCTCTCGCGTACGTGGTCGAATGCGATCTATGCAAGGAACATTCTCAGGAGGAACAGCCGCGTCTGGAGCAGCGACAATGGCGGCGATACAGAAAGATCCATCGGTGATGCAACACCTGCTAAATCCTTTCTCACTTTGCGAAGGTTTTCAGGGGCCTTCCCAACCACCTGGAAACTCGCCTGTTGAAGAAGACGGTGTTTGGCTAGCGCCATTTGTTATGGCTCCGATAAATACAAAAAATATTCATCGCTCCAACAAATTAATGGGACATCCTTATGGAGAAAATTTTGTCTACGACGAAATGATGGTCGCTGGTTCTGGAGAGCAGGGCGAGGCAACTGCCAAGGCGATAGCCGGGATGCAGATAGGAGGAGACAATCCGCCGAAGCCCGGAGAAGGACCAAGTAAAGAGGAAAGAGACGCCGGATTCTATGAATATTCAGCGGTCGGTGAATGCAACGACGGAAGTACACTTACCGTTAGAGTCTCTGGTGATAAAGATCCCGGTTATGGTTCTACTTCTAAAATAATTGCGGAAGCTGCTGTTAGTCTGGTGAAAGACGATTTAGACGTTGCCGGTGGGATTTACACGCCCGCCCCCGTGTTTGGAGCGAAGTTGCGTCGTCGCCTCATTGAATTTGCTGGACTAGAGTTCGCTATCGAGGAGTAAGAGAACGGCACTGAATTATTATGCTGAAGTCAAAAATATATCGGATGGTAGCAAGAAACGGGTGGTAATCAGCACAGTTTGAAGGCAAGATCGCCTCCATGACCGATAAAAAATCTACAGACTTCGAGTCACAGTCGCATGCCTATGATCGCATTGCAACCGCTCTGAAGCACCTTGGTAATGTTTGGCCTAATCAGCTGAGTTTGGCCGATTGCGCGGAAAGTGTTGGATTGTCGCCGTCGCATTTCCAACGAGAGTTTACAAAATGGGCGGGCGTTAGCCCGAAACAATACCACTCTGCTTGCACCCACGCTGAGGCGGGTAAACTGTTGAGACATGGCGGGAGTATAGATGAAGTATCTTTTGAGACAGGGTTATCTGGCTCAGGGCGTTTACATGATCTGTTTATTGCGCATGAGGCATTATCGCCAGGAGAAGCCAAGACTTCGGGGAAAAATTTAGAGTTGACCATAGGTAAGGCTGTTACACCATTTGGTGTGGGTGTTTTTCTTACATCGTCACGAGGATTATGTGGTTTGGGCTTTGCCGATCCTCATCCAGAAGCGAAAAATAGTTTTGTTCACCCCGGATATAATGAGGAACAGGTTTTTGCTGATCTGAGTGGTCGGTATCCAAATGCCAAAATCGTTCGAAATGATCAAGAAGCAAAACGCTGGGCGATCAAAGTTTTTGAAAATGCCGACCGAATAGAAATAGCGTTATTTGGAACGAAATTCCGTCGACAAATTTGGCGAGCTCTATTGGATATTCCGTACGGAGAGATTTCTACCTATCAGAATTTGGCAGTTAAAGTTGGAAACAAAAATGCCGCCCGTGCTACAGGCGCGGCTGTTGGCGCAAATCCGATCGCTTGGTTGATACCTTGTCACAGAGTATTGTCAGCGGATCATCGACTTCATAACTATCATTGGGGTACTGACCGCAAAAGAGCGATGCTCGCGTACGAGTCGGTAAGAGCACACAAGTAGTTTTCAAAGAGTTGTTACTAAGAGACGTTATGGATATCGTTTTCGCGTCAATTTCGCTGGCGACAATATTACTGGTTTGGGGCGCGTTGATAGTTTGGAGATGGCATTCCACCTATCAGTTTTCAAAACAAGTATTTGCCGCAAGGCAAAAGTCGGGAGAAGTAAAGGCGCACGTTAAGGAAACTGATTTTGTAGAGGCATACATGCGATCGGAAGGGCCGAGGGCGGCAACTTACATATTTTTTTGCGCGGTGTCCTCAGCGATACTAGTACCTTTAGGGATGATTGCATTTTCGGTGGTCTGGCAAATATGCTGGGAACTTACAGGAGCAAAGGAAGTGTTTAGGCGCGGTACGATGGTTCATGTATTTGCAATGATGTTGGCGGGGATGGCAACTATGATTCTGATCTCAATGTTCGGCATGCGTCGATTCCATAGCAATGTACCAGTTAGGTTAGACAAAGCAATAAGGGGCTTAAATTGTTTGAAGTCAGATTAGTTTTTCTTGAGATTTATATAGTTCGCTACCTGTTGGGAGGCGAGAGGTTGTTTCCGTCGGTATGATGATATAAGTTGGAGCTATAAAATTGATCTCCTGAGGTTACAGAAAGGCGCAAACTAATGTCGAAGACGCACAAAAATGCAGTATTATCGGTTACCGGTCGCAAAGCGTTTGTAGACTCAGTTTTGATCGGTAAGCTTACTAAGGTATCGGTAGCAAAGAAATTCAATGTAAGTGTGCCAACAGTAAGGAAGTGGGTAAAGAGGTTTGTTTTCGAAGGCGAATCGGGACTAGAGGATAGGTCTTCTCGTCCTCATAATAGTCCGCGAGCGACACCATCGTAAAAAGTGCAGGAGATCATTACCATAAGGAAGGAGGGGAAGATGACCGATGATCATATCGTGCGAGTGTTAAACATGCATCATAGAACAGTCAGTCGTCATCTCATTCGGGCTGAACTCTCTCGGCAAAGAGATATACAGCCTCGTGATGAGGATCCTCCTCGACGATACGAAAACGAAGCTGCGGGAGACATGTTCACCTTGACATAAAGAAGTTTCCCTCCATTGGACGTTGCCATTTTTTTGAGTTAAAGGGCGGATCGAGATAAATAAGGTCAACGGAATTAGAGTTCATACCACGCATAATTTTCAAATTGTCGTCTGTCCATATGGTTCCGAGTTCAAAGTTCCTATGAGGCTGATCGGAACTAACACAATCCCCCCCCCCTTCGGCGTTTCTGCGTTATCGGACACTAATGTTCTCTGTTACGTAGTTGTTGGTTCTCATCTCAAATTTACCAACGATACTCTAATCCTTAAGCACTGAATCCAACTCTGGGAACCTTAATTCAAGAAATGAAGCACAGCTAGGATTCTTTAATTAAACTTAAAACATATTTTTCTAGTTCACCTGTCGCCGCACAAGTTCTAGCAGGCGATGTGCCTTTTGTAGGGTTTTTGGTCGTAGCAGTATCATAGGTTCTAGAATCAAAAGACCAACTCATATTATCTGTAATAAAAATAGATTCTCCATAACAAGATGGTGTACCCCATATACTTGTTCCTGGGTTGGTACACATGTATCCCGAAGAATTTATACTAAGTATGTATCTAGCATTTACAGTTACCCTAGTTTCTGACGCACTAGTTTTCTTAACAAACAAATTGATTTTACCTTGCAAATTTACTTGAGGATCTTGTTGATTCAACCTAAATGTAACGTAAGGCGTTCCATTCATAGTTCCACAATCAATATATTCTTCTATGTTGTTTGATCCAAAACTGAGGGTCAACAAGCCAGAATCCTTTTCAAAATTTTCAATTCCAAAAAAGGTTTTGGAGGATGCGTCAATTACCTTATCCCAAGTGGTGTCAAAATCATAGGGTATAATTGCGTGATTGTCATAATCAACGCTAGTAGCAGGCACATAAGTGCTATCTGGTGTATCAAACGTCGTTGCGCAACCTACTAAAATTCCGCCAGCCAGTGCTAAGACGTGAGCATTAAAGAGTAAATTTCTCAAAGGATTTTCTCCTACATTCGATTCAAAGGGTATTAGGTGGAAACAATCCTGTTTTTCTTACTAAATCAAGATGATACTTCGACCATTCGCAACAAAACACCTCTACTCCGACTTCGGCGCGATTACTATTATAAGTCGTAGGCGTTGTAGTTTAGTGCAATATCAGATTAGTAGTACAGAAATGTTGTCACAACCTTACCTCACTCTATAGATCTATCACGAACTTGGATACGCCTTTAGCATTGCTTTCATTCGTCGTTTAGTAATCCCAATATGTTCTAGGTTATAATCTATCCCTATACTATGTCTACGTGACTTGTAGGCCGCTACGTAGCTAGTTCCATTCGCTACGAACGGAACAAGTACAACCTGTTGTTCCTTAGAGAATAGTCTAATCAAGTGTTGACAGATGCGTATAGGTTTCGGAGAACGAGAACAATAGAAGTTATCCTTTAAGTCCTTTTCTACGGTCATTACAGTAGACGGCGCGGTTCCCTTCAACGTTTGTCTGTTATCGATTAAGCCGACTTCGTGCTTGATCCAGTTGGCAACGAATGTGCCTTCACGCGGCTTCTGAGCGCAAACAACTGATTCGAATTCAGATCTTAGCCGCGTTGATTTACGCCCGCCAATCGACTTCAGTATCTCTTTTCTTTCTGCTTGTTCTAGGCTTCGTAGATATTTGTCAAAGTTCTCACTGGCGACAGCATTGGATTCTGTTCGGCGTGTAAATCGCCAAGCGTAATGGTCATGTAGCGCGAAATCAGCGTTTTCTAGTGGTAGCATAATCCGATGGACTAACCGCGGCGTGATGAAGATAAGGACGAACCCACCCGACTTTATGATTCGGTAAAGTTGTTCTACGATTAGCGCAAGAGTTTCGCGCAGTTCTCTAGCCTTGTCTGGACAATCCGTTCCACGAGAGTCTACTTGATCTAGAAAATGTGGGGGCGAACTTAGTACCATATGAATGGAGCCATTATCCATGTCCGACAACACTTCGAGACAGTCACCCCGTATAAGTTTAACCTTCGTCGGTCTCAGATCGCGCATTATCGAGGTGCTACGGAATAAATTACCGCACAGTGAAGAAATGGCGCGAGCGTGATTCGGTCGAAGACCGACGGTCGGGTTCAAAAGACCCGCGGCCAAAGAGTTTGATTATATTAGAGGGAGCCGCTTGTGTTTATTTCCGGACGACAACTCAGTTGTCGTTGGATGACTGTTTGTATTCTTTGCAAGAGTCAATTCTCCATTTAAAGAGATCGAATCTCCATCGGCTATTTCAGAAATACGGGATATCTACACTTCCAAAAGAAGAAAATAAAACTCCCGAGACGAAGAAGTTCAAAAAGTATCCGATCGGTTATTTCCATGTCGACATAGACCAAGTCAACAGCGAAGAAGGGCGGCTCCATATTTTCTTAGCCATCGACCGCACACCGAAATATGCCTACTTTGAACTTCACGACAAATCGATGCGAGAAGTCGCTGTTCAGTTTATCGAGACATTAGTTGAAAAAGTGCCTTACACTATTCATACGATCTTGACTGACAATGGCAGTCAGTTCACTAATTCAAGAAACCCTAAAGTCTCGGTGAAAGTAAACGAATCGTGCGACCATAAAACCAATAAGGATGTCAAATGCAACGCATTTGACGCAGTTTGCTGTGAAAATAATATCGAACATAAGTTGACACTTCCTTATCATCCTTGGACGAAAGGACAAGTGGAACGAATGAATAGAACCATTAAAGAAGCTACTGTAAAAAAGTATCATTATGAGACACATGACAAACTGAAAGAACACATCCAGTGCTTTATAGATGCCTATAATTTTGCTAAAAGGTTAAAGGCTCACAAAGGTTTAACAATCTTCGACTTTATTAACAAATGTTGGAAAGAGGAACCAGAAAGATTCATAAAAGACCCCACGTACTTCTTTGTGGGACTGTACACGTTAATGTATTCTCTCATGAACTAGATGTGTGGGAATATCGCCGTCTTATAGGTGGTTACCTACAGCATAACGCAACGAGTCTTATCTTCAATAAACCTATATTCCATGTGTGTTTATACGAGTACAGTGTAGTCAAGGTTATATACGTTAGAAACCTCAAAACTCGCCATGCGCGAAAGAAATTTGCCAGTTCAACTGTCAGGGAAGACTCTTAAACTCTCTATTTTGATTAAGGTTTTCTCAAGACTTTTGCCCTCCACCGTACCAAAAACAAGAGCCCTCTCGCTAGGAGAGGGCTCTGCGGCCATGGGGCGAAACCCATGGGGTGGTAGCTTTATAATTACTTGTAAGCAGAGTATTCGTCAACCTGATGTGCAAGTAAAATCGCGTTTATCTATTTTCGTGCCTAGGAAAAGTCCCATTCCTTTGGCTTATATATAGCAGTACCTGGGATCTTGTCGGGTAGTTGGCATCGTTTTTAGAATACTCTCTCGAACGTCACGGTTGAAATCAGCGAGAGCTAGCAGTTGTTTGGAACGACGCGTTCGATCTTTTCGAAACGGAATGAATATTCCAACCCGTTTTCCTTTGAGTCGTTTGACAAACCGAATGGCTTCAGCAAAATCGCTGTCATTGGAAACCACAACCGCACAGTCGAAATTGTCACGCCAGCCGTCGTCAAGAAGGTGAGAGGCAAGATTCACGTCGGTACCTTTTTCTTCCATACTAACGATCTCTGTTCTACACTTTCCATTTATCGGATGAACGAGATTGACGACCTTCTTTTGCGTTAGGAATTGTCCGTAGTAAATTTCAATATTATCGCAGAAAAGTGAAAGCGCCCTGAGGTAAATTCCCTGAAGAGCAGCTTTTCTAGGACGAGATTTCTTAGAAATTCTCGCTGTGAAGTACTTAACTTTCGTGATCTTGTGATGGGGTTGCAACATTTCCGTAAACAAGCGATGCAGATCAAGCCACTTATCGCGAGTCCCTTTAAGATATCCGAAAAACAAATTGAAGCCATCAACATATACGATTGTACGCATTGCGTATTATCCATGTTCCGAAGTTACAGGGGTTTCACACATTAGGTAACTTCAATTAAGGGTAGGTAAGGTTCCGAAATCTATAAATGGCAACCTTACTAGCCGCAACCAGACGAAGTTTGAAAACGCTTTAAATTCAATCTTTCAAAATCCTATAACACTATGGAATTCGATTCAGTATAGAAACTAGTCGCTTCATACGTGATCCAAAAACAAAGTCCGTAAAATGAGCCGATGCCGCTCTTTTCACTGCCTCCGCCCTTGTTGGATACGGAGATATGTAATTTGTAAGCGCTTGAACTTTTAACTTGTTGGACATCGCAAGTGCGATTAGCTGAACGATATCCCCTGCTCCCTCGCCAATGACTGATGCCCCGATTACATGTCCTTTGTTAATTACCAGTTTAACTTCACCAACTGTTTTTCCTTCCGCAATTGCGCGATCATTTTCGCCGAACGGAAAAATCGATGTCGAAATATTCGTGTATTTTTCGAGCGCGGAAGACTCGGTCAACCCTACTTGCGCAATTTCTGGTTGAACATAGGTCACTGCAGGTAAGGGTAATGAAGACGCGGTTACAGACTGCTTGAAGTAGGCTCTCCTAACGAAAACTGATGCGTGCCAGCCTGCCAGATGAGTGAACTGACCCTGCCCCGCGACATCTCCTAGAGCCCATACCCGGGGGTTTGATTTGGACCGCAAACTATCCGATACTTTAATCGCCGTAGAATCGTGATCGACCCTTCCAACCTCTAAATCTAACCCGTCCAATACTGCCTTACGTCCGGTTGCAACTAATAAATGACTTCCTTTGATTGGATTCTTTCGACCGTTAAGCCAGACCGAAACAGATGCCTTTGCTCCAGAGACCTTTTTTACCGATTGATTTTCTAATATCGTCACGCCTTCGTTCTGCAAAGACTCAGAAACAATCCTCACGTGGTCTTGGTCGGAGCGAGGGAGAATATTAGCCATATCTACGATAGTTACGTCAGAACCAAGTCTTACAAAGGCTTGTGCCATTTCGATTCCGATTGGACCACCCCCTAAAATGACTAAGTGTTTCGGTATTTCGTCAATGGAGAAAATTGTTTCGTTGGTAAGATACGGAACAGTCTCAATGCCATCTATAGGAGGTATGGAGGCCCTTGAACCTGTAGCTATAACAATTCGTTTAGCACGAGTCGTTGTCGATCTAGAAACGATAGTTTCATGATCTTCAAATGAAGCGCTTTCTCGGATGACAGTAACACCAAGCCCCTCAAACCTTTCTTGACTATCAACAGGTTCAATTGTTTTGATCGCTTTCTCAATATGCTCTTTGACCTGGTTCCACTCAACTTTGATATCAGAAACAGTAACACCGTACTTTGAGGCTTGACGTATATCGCTTACGGCTTTCGCCGCGCTCAATAGTGCTTTAGACGGAACGCAACCGTAGTTTAAACAATCTCCGCCCATCTTATGTTGTTCGTACAAAACAACATTTAGCCCAAGCATTGCGACTCCGGCTGCTGCTGACAAACCGGCCGAACCCGCTCCGATTACAACTAGATCTGCATTCAATGTGCGATGGTTTTTACTCATTTTCGTCCAAACTCTTTTCTCTGTTTTTCTTCATCACAAATCTTCGATAGACCACAGGAAGTAATGCCACAATGCCGAGAGCGACAAAAGCGGGAATGAAATTTTTGGCGATCTCAAGAGGATCTCCAGAACTATCCACGTCAAGCGAAGCACTCAACCCGGTTCCAATCGACGTGTAAAGAACCACACCAGGGATGATTCCGATTGCGGTTACCAATGCGAACTCTCGAAATTTTGCGCCAAGTAATGCCGGCGCGATGTTAGCGACAGCAAAAGGAACAGCAGGAATCAGCCGAGTCGCGAGCATGTAAAAAAAAGCATCTTCTTGAAATCCTTTTTCCATTTTCGAAAGGAACGGGCCAGCACGGTCTCGTAAAGCTGAACCAATTGAAGTTTGCGCTGCCCAAAATAGCAAACTTGCCCCCAAGGTAGCTCCAATTGTAGTTCCTATGGTTCCGAAGATCATCCCAAATAGCAAACCGCCGGCAATTGTGATCCACGCTCCTGTCAACATGAAAACTGTAGCCACCGCATACACAAAAACAAATAGAAGGAACGTCGAAACGGGGTGTGCTCCAACGTAATCTTTTAGCACGGTCTGGTACTCGCGTAACTTCGCTATCGAAAGATAGTCGGTTAACCCCGTCTGCCAAGCGATCAGCAATCCGATTACCAAAACGTAAACGGGCCAAATTCTTATCAGCAAGGACGGAGGAGATTTTTTTTCTGACGGAGTTTTCTGGGAGAGTTCACTCATTTTTCGCCTTGAAGCTCGACCACGTCGGAAAGCGGTATCAAGATTTACAAAACATCCTATATTATAATGGCGGCAATTTATCTTAAAATTTCTGGTTCAGAGAAGGTCTTGTAAAGTATAATGTGCGCGTCTGCTTGACCATTTCCAACAAATTTACTAATTGGCGCACTGACTCAGCAATCATTCTGTATGGAAGTAAAATAACAATGAAACGAACATTTCAACCTAGCCGTCTAAAACGAGCCCGTAGGCATGGATTTCGTCATCGCATGTCTACCCGGCATGGCCGCAAAATTATAGCGGCACGAAGAGCCAAAGGTCGTAAAAGACTTTCGGCGTGATCGGAGTTCTTTAAATTGCACGACAGGCAAGCCGATGGTTCTGCCTTAATAAATGACCGCCCGAAAATTTTTCGTCTTAAACGCCGTTCTGAGTTTCTACGCGTAAGAAAAGGCTGGGTTGAACGAAGAAAATCCTTAGTCGTTGAAGGGAGACGCAGAACGACAGGTGGGCATATTAGGGAAGGCTATACAGCGACAAAGCGTATCGGGAATGCCGTTGTTCGAAATAGAGCTAAAAGAAGGCTTCGTGCCGCAGCCAGTGTCTTATTGCCTGTCGAAGGATGTGAGGGATTTGATTATGTTTTCGTCGCTAGAATGGACACAGCAGAAATTGAATGGCTACGTTTAGTAAACGATATGAAAAGTGCGCTAGAGAGTATCTCCGCCAAGTCCCGACGATGCAAAACATAGACACTTTTATTGGATTATAGAATGCCCCAAGAAGATCAAAGAAATTTTCTTATCGCCATGGTTCTAATGATCGGTGTGATTTGGGGCTATCAAGAGTTTGTCATTGCGCCGGAACAGGAAGCTCGAAGAGCTGCCCAAGAAGCAGCGCGGTCACAAACCGAAAATACTTCTGAACGGATAGACAGAGGCCCAACTCTCGTCGCTTCTGTAGAAGAAGCTCTCAGAGATGACGAACGGATAACCTTTGATGGGCCAGGAATAGACGGTTCGATCAGGGTCAAGGGAGCGAGGATTGATGACCTCAAACTCAAACGACATTTTTTAACAACTGAACGTGTAAATGAGCTAAGGCTTTTTCGTCCAGAAAATTCAAAAAACGGTTACTACGCTTCATTTAATTGGTTAGGTGAAAATAGCCGGGCATTGGTGGACGATGAGACCGAATGGACCCTTAGATCGGTTAGAGATCTTACGCCAACGTCTCCTGTAACATTAGAAACAGTTCAAGATGATGTTCGCATACAGCGAACGATTTCACTGGACGATAATTATATGTTTTCGATCGTTGACAGGATCACTAATCAAGGAAGCAGCGAGCGAAAAATTCGGCCTGTAGGCTCAATCCGTCGACACGGAAAATGGGAAGAGTTTCTAGAAGCAACTGACCCGGGTTCAAGCAGGAACAACGCGCTAGTCCACCAAGGATTGATCGGAGTGTTGAACGGTGAATTAAAATTGAGAAAGTATAAAGGGTTAAGCGAAGGTAAAGGAATAAAGGATTCCACAATCTCTCCTATCGGTGGTTGGCTTGGATTGACGGATAAGTATTGGATGGGTGCGTTAATCCCTTCCTCAGGAGTAGAGTTTGACGGAAAATTCACGCGGATACCACGGCAGACGGGGCAGGTGCTAGAGGTCAACACCTTCGGTACTGAGTTTGTTGTTGATCCCGGCGCAACAATCGAAGTTTCAAATCGAATATTCGCCGGGGCAAAGCGACTTTCTGTCCTACAAGACTATCAGGACTCATTATCTCTGTCTCGATTTGACGACGCTGTTGACTGGGGCATGCTGTATTTTCTTACTAAGCCTTTCTTTCAAATTCTACTTTGGTTGCAAGGATTCTTAAATTCTTTCGGTTGGGCGATACTGGCGTTCACCGTTCTGATCAAGATACCCCTAATTCCTCTTTACAATACGAGTTTCAAAGCGATGGCGAAGCTGAAGAAGCTTACTGAGCCGATGAAAGATATTCGAGAGCGGTTCGCTGCCGATCCTCAGAGACAGCAGCAAGAAATCATGAAACTTTATAAAAAAGAGAAAGCAAATCCTGTTACAGGGTGTTTGCCGATCTTCGCGACTATTCCCATATTCTACGCTTTGTATAAGACACTAATTGTCACTTTAGAGATGCGCCATGAACCGTTTTGGTACATTCAGGATCTGTCTGCCCCTGATCCGACTGCAATAGGGAATTTGTTTGGTTTGCTTCCTTGGGCGGCCTCAGATGTTAAAAGCATACCGATCTTGGGTTTCATTATTGGTATTGGGATAATGCCTATCATCTATGGCATCTCAATGTTCATTTTACAAAGCCTGAATCCTCCGCCTCCCGATAAGACGCAGCGTATAATTTTTGGGTTTCTGCCGATTGTGTTCACGTTCATATTTGCGGGTTTTGCAGTTGGGTTAGTTCTTTATTGGGTTTGGAACAATATTCTTACATTGATTCAGCAGTATTACATTATGCGCCGAAATGGCGCTGAGACTGAAGTGGGTAAGTTTATCGCGAAGCACGTTGGAAAGTATCTGAGCAAGTCATGAGTCTAGACAAAGACAACTATCAAGTTTCGGATCTTGCTCGAAAACTTTTTTCTGGAAAGGTTGAGTTCGTAATTGGATGTGCCTCACTTAAACAGCTACCAAGCGATGATCGGGCGGAAATAGCTTTCGCTGGACGTTCGAATGTTGGCAAGTCGTCTCTTATCAATGCGTTAACTAATCGTAAAGGATTAGCGAGAGCATCAACCGAGCCTGGTCGAACGCGAGAAATGAATTTCTTCAATCTCGGCGAAGGGAAACTGTATTTAGTAGATTTACCGGGTTTTGGGTATGCAAAAGTTTCGCGCACCCAAGCACAAGCTTGGATGGATCTAACTCGAGCGTACCTCGCAGGCAGAGCAAACTTGAAATGTGTATTTTATTTAGTTGATAGTCGCAGAGGGTTGATGCCGATTGACATAGAGATTATGACAATGTTAGATCGAGCTGCTGTCGCGTACCGGATTGTCTTGACGAAAGTTGATAAGTTGAAGGTATCTGAATCGAGAGAAATTATTGATAAAGTAACGGAATCTTTAGTCGAGCATCCGAGCGCTTTTCCAACTGTTATGGTGACCTCTACGATTAGTAATGAGGGATTAGATCAACTCAGAGATCAGATTTACGCGATCCTCTAAAGGATACTCTTTACGGAAGAAAGTTATGTCTGAGTCAAGCAATAAGACAGATCAGTTGACGGCCCAAAATTTGGCTGAGGCTTTGCCGTATATTAGGCGTTACTCAGGGAAGACCATTGTTGTGAAATTTGGGGGCCATGCAATGGTGGACGAGAAGATTTCACAAAGTTTTGCTCGCGATGTTGTTTTGCTGCGGCATTTAGGAATAAGGCCGGTCGTAGTTCACGGGGGTGGGCCTCAGATTGGCGGTATGCTAGAAAGATTAGGGATAGAGTCTCAGTTTAGAGAGGGACTCAGAGTCACAGACAAAGAGACGATAACTGTTGTAGAGATGGTTCTGGCAGGGGCAATCAATAAAACAATTGTTCGAGCGATCAACGCTGAGGGCGGAAAAGCCGTCGGTTTATCAGGTTCGGACGCGAACTTAATTCGAGCGCGAAAATCGACATCTAGCGTAAAAACATCTAAGTCAGTTACAGATAGTATCGTTGATTTAGGTTACGTCGGAGAACCTGAATCCGTAGACCCATCAATTTTGAGAGCGTTAGCGGACAAAGATGCGGACTTTATTCCGGTAGTTGCTCCCGTCGGTGTTGGGCCTGAAAATGACAGCTACAACATAAATGCTGACACTGTCGCTGGCTCGTTAGCGGTTGCCCTCTCAGCGGAACGATTGATGTTACTTACAGATGTTGAGGGTGTTCTTGATAGTTCTGGAAAACTGGTCAAATCCATAAGCAAGCACCAGATTGAAGACATGATCAGTCGAGGAACGGCTTCTGGTGGAATGGTTCCGAAACTCAGGACAGCCGCTTACGCGGTAAACAATGGCGTTGGGGCAGCAGTCATTTTAGACGGTAGAGCCCGACACGCTCTTGTCATGGAGTTATTCACGGAGGCAGGAGCAGGAACCCTTGTTTCCTAATGTTGTTACTTCAAACAACTAATCATTGTTGGTGCTTTTTACAGAGATTCTCATCGGTGAATTGGAAGAACGGAGAGATTTGAGTGGCGTTTCGACGGAGTCGATCTTGGCAGTTTTGCTCGAACAGGCAATTCCCCGCGGAAATTTTGTCAAACAGTTTTTGGTTTGTCTATTGATCGAAACGTGGGTTTTTGTTGACTAAAATTGGAAGAAACGTTTTTAGATAGGGTTTTGTCATGATTCATGATAAGCAAGAATGGGTATTTGACTTAGACAACACGCTGTATCCAGCATCGTGCAATTTGTTTGCGGAGATGGAAGCGCGTATGACGGCTTTCGTCGCAGAATTAGTTAATATTTCGGAACGAGAGGCCCATGAGTTACAAAAGAATTATTTCGTAGAGTATGGCACTACGCTAAATGGGTTGATGCGGGTTCACGGTTGTAAGCCTGACGAATTTTTAGAAATCGTCCACGATGTGGATCTGTCTCCGTTACCGCGGCTCCCCGAGCTAGTAAAGAATATAGAGTCTCTTTCTGGAAGGAAGTATGTTTATACGAATGGATCTCGAAAGCATGCGTTTAGGGTAACTGAGAAGATAGGGTTTAGAGAGTCCTTTGATGGAATATATGCGTTGGAAGATGCCCGATACGTTCCTAAGCCCGATCGATTAGCGGTTGAGGCTTTTCTGCGAAGATTTGACATTGATCCCCGAAAGGGTGTTTTCTTTGATGATGTTCCTCGAAACTTGCTTACAGCCCATGAACTTGGATTTGTAACTGTTCTAATACACTCGGATGTCGACTGGAGTCATGAGCCTGAAGAGATTCGTCCTGCCATGAAGGGTAATGAATATGGCGACTACATTGACTTCACTGCTGACGACATCTCAAGTTTTCTAGCCGAGAATTATTTTTGTCGTGAGATAGAAATTGCTTCTTGAGAACTTTAGGTATTCAGAATTCTGCTGAACATACTATATTGATAACCTTCCTAACTGGACGGTGGACACTTATCTCCTTGCTTTCCCGTGCGAGCGATCAGACTTCCGTTTCAATGCAATTTTAATCAGGAACAGAGACATTGACTTCAAACACTGGATTAAGTTCAATTTCTTCTATAGTTAACTCGGCGTGGCAGGATGTAAGGTCGGTTACGTCGCAGACGCAAGGTGAAGTCAGAGAGGCCGTTGACGAGGTAGTAGACCTGTTAGACAAAGGAATTATTCGTGTTGCCGAACCAAATGGAGATGAAAGTTGGAAGGTCAACGAATGGATAAAAAAAGCTATACTTCTCTCATTTCGGTTAAACGAAAATTATCGAATTGAAGGGGCCGGAAGATTAGGAAGTTGGTGGGATAAGGTTCCTTTAAAGTTTGAAGGGTGGAATGATGAACATTTTAGAGAGGCTGGTTTTCGAGCTGTTCCAACAAGTTTGGTTCGTCGCGGAGCCCACGTTGGTAAAAATTGTGTACTCATGCCGTCTTATGTCAATATTGGTGCCAATGTAGGCGACGGCACGATGGTTGACACATGGGCCACGGTTGGCTCTTGCGCTCAAATTGGCAATGGAGTTCATTTGTCTGGGGGTGTAGGAATAGGTGGAGTACTTGAACCTCTTCAAGCGAGTCCGGTCGTAATTGAAGATGACTGTTTCATTGGAGCGAGATCGGAGGTTGTAGAGGGTGTTAGAGTCTGCAAGGGGGCGGTAATTGCGATGGGAGTGTTTTTGTCGCAATCGACAAAAATTGTCGATCGAAACTCTGGCAAAATTTTTTATGGTGAGGTTCCTCCATACTCTGTTGTGGTTCCAGGGACGCTCCCAGACAAAAATGGTGGACCTTCGCTGGCGTGTGCGGTCATTATAAAGACTGTCGACGCGAAAACCCGCGAGAAAACCGGGATAAATGAATTGTTGCGTGACTAGAGAATAACAGTTTTACAATAGGGGCTCGACATTAGCTGCCAGCCCGTTATCGAGAGTGTTACTAAAATCTCATACAGTTTGCAGGTTAGTGAGCTTTTGACCGTGGCACGTTATATCGTTAGAGTCAATCGGCCGGCATAATCTATTGAAAATTTCGCAGAATATGGTAAAAGGGGTACTCTCATAAATTGCTCCCGAATCTCTTAGTATTGGGCGTTTCATTTTGTAGTGGATAGAAGGTACAGTATTGATGGTAAAGAAAAAAAGGCCACTTGTAACGAAGAAACTCATATTCAAAGTCGGGCAAAACATAGTTTATCCTGCTCACGGTGTCGGAACTGTCGTTGATATCGAAATGCGTAAAGTTGGCGAAACTGAGTATCAATTTTACGTTGTAGATATAGAAGTCGATACGGACTCTAATACCGGTAAATCAACCGAAATGACCGTACGTATTCCGACGTATCGAGCAGAAGACTCTGGTATGCGTGCCCTAGCCAACGAAAAACTTGTGTTGGAGGCCTTAACTATATTGCGAGGAAAAGCCAAAATTAAACGAACAATGTGGTCGCGAAGAGCACAGGAGTACGAGACAAAAATCAATTCTGGAAGCCTAATTTCAATAGCTGAAGTTATTCGCGACTTATACCGTAGCGAGGGACAACCCGATCAGTCTTATTCTGAACGCAAACTATTCGAGAATGCAAGAAACCGCATGGCAAGGGAGCTCATGGCAACCAATAACATTGATCGCGGTGCTGCCAAAGAGATGATAAATGAGTCCTTGGCGGACAAACTTCCGACTTGAACTAATCGAAACTTTCACTAGATTCAGCGAAGCATTGGAAACCTGAGAGGTTACGCTTAGAAAATTTTGGTGTTGAAACGCATTAAAAATTTTTAATTCCTAAACTTAAAAAAGGTTTGTCATCATGGCAGAGCAAATTAATCTGAACGTTACAGTGCGCGACCGTGTCGGTAAAGGCGGAGCCCGTGAGGCAAGACGAAACGGTTTCGTTCCAGGGGTCCTCTATGGCGGAGATTTAGATCCTGTTGCCATAAATGTAAAGAAGAACGAGCTCACCAAGGCCATTTCTTCGGGTAAATTCCTTTCAACGACTGTCAATCTCATTCATGAAGGGGCAAAGCAACTTGTTATTCCGCAAGCTGTTCAGGTTCATCCCGTTACAGATCAACCCGAACATATTGACTTGTTCAGAGTTCGAGCTGATCAGATTATAGCCGTTGAAGTGCCAGTCCATTTTGTTGGCGAGGAAGTCGCACCGGGGTTAAAAAAGGGAGGTACTTTAAATGTCGTGCGTTTCTCGGTCGAGTTACATGTTATGGCTGGAAACATTCCCGAAAGCATAGAAGCGGATGTCTCTAAACTTGAAATCGGAGACAATGTAAAAATCTCGGACGTAAACCTTCCGGAGGGAATTTCTCCTACTATCACTGATCGCGATTTCACCATAGCGACAATTGCAGGTAGAAGTACAGAACCTGCCACTGAGCAAGAGTCGACTGAGGAAACAGCCGAAGAAGGTGAAAAAACAGACGGGACATCTGACGACTCTCAGAAGTCCTAAGACTACTCGCTTATTAGACTGCGGGAATGCTTCAGACTGCAAAACAATTATTGAGGAGGTATCTGTGTTCATTGTTGTTGGTCAGGGTAACCCGGACAAAAAATATACCGCAAATCGTCATAATTTAGGATTTATGGTTCTAGATCAAATAGCGACTGATTATGGTTTCGGAACTTGGAGACGTAAATTTCGTAGCCAGTGTTCAGAGGGGACAATACATTCCGAAGGCCAGCAGAGGAAATTAATACTTCTCAAACCTGAAACTTTCTATAACGATACTGGACTTGCATTAAGAGAAGCCGCTCAGTTTTTTAACGTGGATTCCGACAACATTATAGTTTTTCATGACGATATAGACTTAGCTCCCGGCCGAGTTCGTGTAAAATGTGGAGGAGGCCACGCTGGAAATCGCGGTATAAAATCTCTCATCAGCCACATTGGTGGAAATTTTCACCGCGTTAGATTGGGTATCGGTCATCCGGGAGATCGGGAAAAAGTATTATCCTACGTGTTGTCGAATTTCTCTAAAGCTGATCAGCACTGGGTAGACGCTCTAAAATCATCTTGTTCAAAAGCCCTTCCCTATTTGCTGGCTGGTCGCAATGAGCGATTTCAGACGGAAGTACTTAGACTAGCCCCTGCGCCTAAGAGCGACACCACTAAACGAGCTGAAACTAGCGTTGAGACTTAATATCTCTTTGATTCACGTTAGAACGGAACAATTATGGGCTTCAAGTGTGGAATAGTTGGATTACCTAATGTAGGTAAATCAACATTATTTAATGCCTTGACGGGTACAGCCGCCGCTCAAGCCGAAAATTACCCCTTCTGCACTATTGATCCTAATATCGGCGATGTTGCCGTACCCGAACCCAGGCTAAAGACCCTAGCTGAGATAGCCCAATCCAAGACTATTGTTCCGGCACGAATGAACTTCGTTGATATTGCTGGGCTTGTCAAAGGAGCAGCCAGCGGAGAAGGTCTTGGCAACCAGTTCCTTGCAAATATTCGAGAAACCGATGCGATCGCATATGTGTTGAGATGTTTCGATGATTCTAATATCACCCATGTTGAAGGACGAATTGATCCAATTTCGGACTTAGAGACAATCGAAACAGAATTGATGCTAGCAGATATGGAAAGTTTAGAAAAACGTAGAGCGGGTTGGAACAAAAAAGCAGTATCTGGCGATAAGGAAGCAAAGGCTCAAATGGATCTAACCGATCTTGCATTGAATGAGCTCAGAGATGGTCGGCCAGCGAGATTGGTGCCAGTTCCTCACGAGTCCGACAAAGCTTGGAAACAGCTTCAATTATTGACAACAAAACCGGTGATGTATATCGCTAATGTTGACGAAAATTCTGCCCTGGAAGGAAATACCTATTCGAACCGTGTGGCAACTCATTCTCAACAGTTAGGGGGAACAAGTGTCGTCGTTTCGGCACAGATAGAGAGTGAGATAGCAACATTGGAGACGTTAGAAAGGCAAGAGTTTCTGAAAGATCTTGGGCTCAGAGAAGCTGGCCTCAATCGTGTCATAAGGGCAGGTTACACTCTCCTAGGTTTACAAACCTTTTTTACAGCAGGCCCAAAAGAAGCCCGGGCTTGGACAGTTAAATGTGGGGCTACCGCATCACAAGCAGCAGGTGTGATACACGGAGACTTTGAGAAGGGATTTATTCGGGCAGAAACAATATCATACAACGATTACGTGGAATTCGTAGGAGAACACGGCGCAAAGGAAGCTGGAAAAATGCGGCAAGAGGGACGGGATTATTTAGTTCAAGAAGGAGATGTCATGCATTTTAAGTTTAACGTTTAGGAAATAATGGATTAATTTTGCTGGACGAATCCTTCGCTAGTGACCGGTTCGCGTTAAAAAGACTGAATTCGGATTCTCTCGATATTTTACCAGTCTTATGGCTCTTGATTGATTCTTTAGGGATTATATATTTATTGACCCAAAAACTGCCGAATGAGCGATTCTGGAATATTACGATTTAGGAGGTTTCTTTGCGCCCTTGCGACGATTACAGTCCTTACACAAAACATCTGTAGATTAGTGAGAATGGTTGCACCGCGTAAACACCAAGGTGTTATATGATCGCCTTCCATTTCATCAAAACGCTATTCTTGCTGACATTTCAATCTTATGCCGTCTTATTCTTCAAACTTTGGCAACTTACAGATGCTATGCGATGGTTGCAATCGCCGAAAAGGTTCGAGCTAGAATTTTGGGTAAATAAATATATAATCCCTTAAACGAAAGATCATCGTTCTCGGTACTCTTCAAGTGATTCCGTCGACTATTACTACGATTAGGAGTAAGTTCTGGGAAACTTCTAAATTTGGCTAGAAAATTTAAAATTTTGTTCTTAAAACGATGGCTTATCCCCACACTCCATATACATGTATATGTCTCAACCTTCTTCGTTTAGCCTCTTAGAGCGTTTGCAATCAAGTTGATTGTCTCAATTTCTTCCACTTCCTAATAGATGAAGTTTCCGCCTTCGCTAGTTCCGTCATGATAATTTGTTCATTTGTTAAGCTGGAGCATCAATTTACATCAACTTGAGCTGCAAACGCTCTAGTGTGCTTTTCATTCAAGTTGTTTCGATTTCCGAGTGCTTTTTACAATTATGTCGACTTAACAGGAGAAGAAAATGGGTTATTTGTTTGGACACTGCTCTTGTTTCACTCGCTAGAAGCAGATATTTAAACTACACTCGAAACACTGAAAATTTAGTTGCGAAACTTCTTTTAAGCTTGGATTTACCTCAAGATTATCGGAGAAAGCAATATGCTTAGATGTTCGTTGAACCTGCACATATATTTGCGAAATCAACATGATCTCAAGATTTTTCCGAGTAGAAAATTTTGTGCGTGTTCTGCTATTCTTCTAGACGTGTTATAATTACGAGCCAAATGACGGGTTCCAAATCGCTGTTTTTCTGGAGTGCTGAAGGCATGAATACCCCCCCCCACATGCGAGTTCCCTTAGAGCGTTAGATTTCGATAAAGAAAGCCAACCTGATCGGTCGGTCGGAGGAAGGTTGTGTCGATTTGCTGGTGAGGTGTTTAGCTTCGCACCTACTGTGAAGTGTTCTTTGAAAGTTTCTGTTTCTTCGTTAGCCTTTGGAACAGTTGTTGCGACGAGTTTAATTGGCAGTGAAGCGTATTCACAGGCAGTGGGGTGTAGTTGGACTCATAACACGACTACAAACACGACAACTGGAAGTTGTACACAATCTACCATTGCTACCAGCACACAACTTTCTACTCAAGGTTCTCTGGTCCTTTATTTGGGCTCTTCTACTTCTGTAACGGTCTCAAGCGGAACAGTTCCATTATTTGATTTTACTGGTAGTGGATCTGGAAGCTTAACTTTCACTCAGGCAGCGAATGGTCAGGATATTGTGGCCACATCAACCGTACCGGCGGCCATTAGTTTTAGTAATACTTTCGGCAATAACGATTATGTTGACGCAGGAAATTCTCCTATCACGATATCAGTCAATGGAAATATCTCTGTAACAGCTTCCTCCAGCTATGCAATTAGAGCTGCTCGCACCGCGGGAACTGCAGCAAATGCACAAACTCTAGCCACCAACATCACGATTAGCACGGCGAATATAACGGCCGGCGGCGGGGGGATATGGACGAGGAGTAAGGGCAACGTATCGATTACGGCTGGAAACATCACCGCATCTGGAAAACACGGAATTTCAGTCAACAACGATGAAGCGAATACGAGTTCGGTAACTGTTTCGTCGGTAATAAACGTCAATGTCAGTTCTATTTCGGTATCGAACAATAATTCGAGGGCCATTCAATTTACTGTCAAAGATGCCACGATATCTGCAAACGTTGGGCGGATCGATCACACCGGTTCAGGGTCAAACGCCCGAGGGATTGAGGTCGTAAATACTGGTGGTGGTAGTAATCCAATCACAATTTCGGTAGGTTCTGCTAACGTTCGTGAGATTTTGATTCGATTCGCAACATTTCCAGGTACTCGACCATTTACTTTTACGTCAACGGGGACTGTAACAGCTAGGCAAATTGCATATGTAGTAACTCCCGGCGACATTAACGTAAGCGTAAATTCATTCAGTGCGCGAACGGACGGAACGGGAATTCCCGCAATTAGGCTTAATGGAAAAAATGTAACAGTAAACACTTCGGGAACATTTAACGCCCGTAGTAATGCAGTTTATGTAATTCACCGTGGTAACGCGACGATCTCGGTTACAGGAGATATGACGGGAACACATGCGTCCGGAACAATTCATACAATTCAAGCGACCAGTTCCACAACGACAAATGTCGTTACGATTACAACGACGGGGGATATAAGTAATACGAATACCGGAGCCTTAGGAGTAATCAATTCAAAAGGAAATGTCGGTGGGCGTGTAACTGTCTCGACAAAAAACGTAACGAGCAGTGGTTACTACGCCATCAGTATCGACTCGAACAACGGCCCTGTCAGCATAACCACAGCAGGTGAAGTAAAAGCAACTGGGTCTTCAACAAGCTACGACATCGCGGCAATAAAAATTGGCAATACGAATTCCTCTTCGACGGCCTCTCCAACGGCTACGGTCGTCCTGAATAGCGGTTCTGTCATAGGAACAACCGGTAAGGGAGCAATAGTCGTTACCAAGAACCAAGCTGCCGCCCGAATCGCCACGACTGTTACCGTCAACTCTGGCGCAAGTATGGTCGGCTTTGTCAAACTCGGAGAAGGCAACGACGAAATAAAGTTCAATGGTGGAAGTTATACGTTGGGCGCATCTCAGAAAATAGATGGCGGGAGTCATACGAACGATAACGATGTTCTAAACTTTAATTCCGGAACATGGACAGTAACAGCCACCAATTTCACCAATTGGGAAACTCTAAAAATACGTTCAAGTGGAACTGCTAAGTTCCTTGGTAAAGGAACGGGTAGTGGCCAAGATTTGGGATTTGATAGTGTTGTCGTTGATGGCGTTCTGTCTCTTCAAGACGGAACTGTTGGCGACCATCTCGATATTGCAGGAAATCTCTCAGGTAGCGGGGTGATCCACGTCGATGTCAATTTCACAACCAAAACCTCCGACCGAGTTGTCGTTTCGGGAACGGTAACTGGCAACATAAAAATCAGATTGAATGATGTAACACCGAGCGGGTCAGCCCATGTAGTCGATTCGAAAATTCGAATTATATCTCTGAACGGAACGGGACAGAACACGTCGGCATTTTCATTAGAGAATTCATCTTTCACCGCGGGCGGCTACAAGTATACCGTGACGGTAACGTCTAGTCAGTATATCGAACTACAGTCTTCCCCTGCTATTCTGCGGTGTATTGAATCCGACTCGAATGTAGGCGTTTATAATTGTTCGGGAACGATTTCGGCTTCAGAAAATATAATCAAAACCGGCACGACAAATATCGTCGCGACGCTAGATGATTCAGCGACAATAAATGTTTCTTCAGCGGTTGCATTTTCCATGTCTGGCGCGAATGGGATAACTTTCACGCAAGAGACAGGTGGTAGGGCTCTCGTGGGTGGTGCGAACACAAGAGGAATAGTGCATGCTACAACGACAGGTAACGGTAACGTATCCATAACAACTGTGGGAGCGGTGAGTTTTGCCGGTTCTGGAACCGCGATTAAAGCCGAATCGACAGGAACGGGTAATGTGTCCGTTTCTGCTGGCAACGTCACGGCCGGTCACGCATCCGGCAATGCTATACATGTTCAAGGGGCCGGAGCAAGTCTCTCTGTCAGCACAAACGCCGTTTCTGCAGGTCTTAATGCGATTTTTGCAAAACTTACGAGCGACACTGGCAATGTAACGATCCATACTTCTGGAGCGGTCACATCGTCTAGTGGAAAAGGAATCTATGCGTACAGTAAAAGCGGTAACATAACGATCAGTACAACCTCTTCAGTAGTTGGGCAAAACTTTGGAATTGATGCACGAGCGAGCGGTGCAGGCAATATAAGCATTTCTGTTTCCGGAAATGTTTCTGCCACTTTCGCGATTTCCACGGTCACAAACGGCGGATCCGCGACAATCAAAATCCATAGCGGCACGATTAGTGGAAGTTTTAGATCTATCTATAACGACGAAGGCGACTCGAATGTTATCCTTTACTCGGGAACCGTAATTTCAGGAAATATTACTCTCAATGCTGGCGCTGATACGCTTACTATCAGCGGTGCAACAAGAGATAGTAGTGCAATATTCAGTGGAGGAACAAATACTGGCACCACTCCCGAAAACGATACGATTGTGTTTAATGCGGGTTCAACAGCTTGGGACGCGACAAAGTTCATTCTCTGGGAAAACATAACTGTCGGCGCTTCTGGCACTTTAACTTTTGACAACAACACAATCCTAACAGGTATAGCCTTAACCTTAGATGGAACGGCTTCCTTAAAAGATGACGCAACGGGTGATGCGTTAAACGTAGGCGGGAATTTGAGCGGTCCAACGGCCACAACCGGCGGGATTTTCCACATTGATGTTAACTTCCAATCTGGTTCAACAGATACAGTTACCGTCGGTGGGAACGTCACTGGTCAGCATGTTATTAAAGTCAACAATGTTACTCCCTCCAACGCGACGACCGTAACGACAAGTCCAATTACAGTTTTTATCGTCTCTGGAACAGTTACTGAATCGGCGATATCAATAGAAAGCGGTCCAGTCGGAATTAGCGGACGAATTTTTCAACTGAGTTTCAATTCCACCAGCAAATCTTATTCAATCATAACCCGTCCTGGGGCTACAGAATGCGCTGAATCAACAACAGTGACCGGTCAATTCACTTGTGATGGAACAATAAGTGCCTCCGAGTATATGGTTGCATTCTCGAATAACAACATCACGACAACTTTAGATAACTCAGCGACGGTAAATGTTCAGTCGGGCTTAGCGTTCTATCTGTCAGGAAGAGGTAACTTATCGTTTACGCAAGAGACCAGCGGAAATCAGATTTCGGGTTCGGGATCGGCGACTGGCTTGATCCATGCTAACACAATTGCCAATGGCAATATCGCGATAACGCTTACCAATACGGCCACACTAGCGTCAAGTGGCACAGCCATCAAAGCGACAACCACAGGAACAGGTAATGTAACGATTACAACCGCTGATGTTACTGCCAATCATACGTCAGGAACGGCTATTGAAGCTTCTGCGAATGGGGGAAATATTTCGATCACAGCTGCTACATTAGTTGGCGGCAAAGCTGGAGTCGTTGCCAAAAACATGGGAACGACAGGGTCTGTTTCGATTGCCGTTACTCAAACAATCTCAAGTAGTAGCGGAGCCGGGATTGATGCTTATAGTAAAGGTAGTGGCACTCTTGCGATTTCTGCAACAGGAAACATTTCGGCTGACACCTACGGTATCAAAGTATCCGCGGCAACTGATGGAGCAATCTCGGTCGTAGCCTCTGGGTCTATAGCGGGAGAAGAGAAAGACGGTGTTTATGTGAAGCAAAGTAATAGCACCGGTACTATCTCGATCAGTGTCATGTCGGTAACGGGAGGAGAGGATGGAATTGATGTAAGTAACACCGGTAGCGGAGGAGGAAATATAACGATCACAACAAAAGGAGCGGTTACGGGAAGCGCCCATGGCATAACTGTCACCCATAAAGGTGATCAAGCCGGCACGGTGTCTGTAACAACGTCTGCAGCCGTTACGGGCAATAGCGGCCATGCTATCTATGCCTATAACAAAAACGGATCAGTAGCAGTCAGCACCTCGGGAACGATAACAGGAAGTGTTGACGGACTTAAAGTTGTAAACAAGCATTCGGGGGCAAGTAGCGCGACGGTCTTGGTCTCTGGAGATGTAACAGGAACGAACGGCAATGGAATCTCTCTATACAAAAACAGTCAAGGCAACCTCGCTTTAACAGCCACAGGGGATGTATCTGGCAAAGAGTATGGGATCATTGCTACGAACAAGACCTCAGGAAATCTCTCGATTAATGTTACCGGAGAGGTATCTAACCAGTCGGGATCGGCTAAAGACGGGATAAGAGCCGTCGGTGAAGGCACAGGAAACATAGCCGTCACGACAACTGTCGTCACAGGTGATGACGAAGGCATTGAAATAAGGGGGCTAGGTACAGGCACATTAGCCGCGACTCTGAATGGAGCGGTCACAGGTAATGGAACCGGAAATACTGATGCCGGAATACTGATCTACAATAAGTCCGGAGCAGGCGCTGTTAATGTGTCTATCGGAAGTTCTGGAACTGTACAAGGCAGTAACGGAATCCTCGTTGATAATCAAAGCAGTGCTAATACAACTGTGAATATCTCAGGGGCCGTTACCGGACGTTCCGAGGATGGAATTGATGTCACCGCACAAAGTGGTTCTATATCAATCGTTGTTGGCGCAAACGTCACGGGAGCCAGCGGAAAAGCAGGGATAGACACTCATACCGACGGAGGTACAACCAACGTTACTCTCAATAGCGGAACAGTGACGGCGACCGGTGGAACGGCTATTCGGAACGACGAAGGAAATTCGACCCTTACCGTAAATTCTGGAGCAACGATTGGAGCGAATATAGCGTTAGGCGGCGGTGTTGATGTCCTGACATTATCCGGAGGGTCTCTTGCCGCGAGTGTAACACTAGACGGAGGAACCGATGACGGAACCGATACGTCGGTTGATGTTATTAACTTTGCATCGGGAACAACAAATCTTACCGGTGTCACTTTAAGCAATTGGGAGAGAGTAAACGTTCGTTCTGGAAGCACGATTGCTTTTGATGGAACAAATAGTTTAAGCGCGACGCAGTTTAATATTGCTGGGACTATATCTTTGAGAGACGGCACACCTAGTGATGAGTTAGAGTTGACGGGAACACTTTCCGGAACAGGCATACTCTCCATTGATGCGAATTTTGCTACCGGAAGCGTTGATACTTTTTCTGTTAGCGGAAATTTGTCTGGAACAATTACCATTGAAATCAACGACGTAACTCCATCTAACAATACCAACAGAACGGAAAATCCAATTACTGTCGTTTCGGTTACAGGAACAGCAACTGCGAACTCCGTGAGTTTAGGTTTAGGCAAAACCATTCGTTCCGCGAACTATTTATATACGTTGAGTTTTAATGCTTCAGCTAAGACGTATGTTCTGACAGGAGAGGTGGGTACCACCTATTGCGATATCTCTGCCGGCGGCCTCAATTACACATGCTCAGGTGCAATTGATGCACAAGAGAATCTTATAGCGTCCGGGAATAATGACGTTACGGCAACTTTGAATCGCTCGGCTACCGTGAATGTTTCAGAGTTAACGGCCTTTGCTCTTTCAGGACGAAAAAATATAACGTTCACTCAAGATGCAAGCGGAAATACATTGAATGCAACAGGCTCTGCTATCGGAGTCATTCACTCCGTCACCTCAGGATCTGGAAATACAACAATAACCCTGACAGGAACAGCAACGTTACAAGGCTCAGGAGCAGCGATCCAAGCTGTGTCAACGGGAAGCGGAAATGTTTCTCTTTCAGTGAGCGATGTTACCGCCGCTCATACTAGGGCAACAGCAATAGTAGCTAAAGGAAACGGGTCAAGCGTATCCGTTCGAGCAGGAGCCACTAATGGAGGGAGTGGAGCGATCGTCGCAGAAAACTCAAGCACGGGAACAGTTTCCGTTACGACAACTGGCGAAGTAACGACTAGCGGTAGCACCGCTGTTAAGGTTATAAGTTCGGGTAACGTTGATATAAATACTGGCGCAAGTGTGACGGCAAGCGATGCTTCAGGAACGGCGATCATGGCAACGGGGAACGGCTCAAGTGTCACCGTTCGAGCCGCCGCTCTATCGGCTGGTAGTGAGGGTATTGTCGCTGTCAACTCTAGTACCGGCACAGTGTCAGTCAGGACGACGGGTGCTGTGAGTAGTAGTGGAAGTACCGCTATAAAAGCCATGAGTTCAGGGAGTGTGTCCGTCAACGCCGGTGCCACCATTACCGCTAGTGATGCTTCGGGAACAGCAATCATGGCAATGGGAAGCGGGACTAGCGTCTCGGTTCAAGCAAGAGCGATCTCGGCTGGACAAGAGGCAATCCACGCTGTCAATGCGAGTACAGGAACAATCACAGTTACAACATCTGGTGTGTTGATTAGCCAAGGAGCAAGTGCCATTCGAGTTATGGGTTCTGGAAACGTAACAGTGAACACTTCCGGAAATGTCACTGGTAACCATAATGGTATCCATGCACAAGTCGCTAGTTTAACGTTCACGAATATTCAAATTTCATCTAACGCGACAGTGATCGGTCAAACTCAAGCCGGTATACATGCGAGCAATGGTGGAAGAGGGTCTACTAGGATTTCTGCAAATAGCGTCACAGGTCAGACCAATGGAATTTTAGCGATGCATACGGGAACGGGTGATATTTCCGTGAACACGACGGGAACTATCATTGGAACTACAGAGTATGGGGTCAACGTTACAAGCAACAGAAATGTTTCCAATATAAATGTAACAGCAAGAGGCTCAGTCAGCGGAGCCAAGGGCGGCATATTCGTTTCCCATAGTGGGAACGGAACGGTTTCTGTCAATGCTGGCGGTGCGATATCAAGTTCCGCTGACGGAAACCATGCCATTTCTGTTGATCATACAGGAACAGGAAATATCTCCGTCGTAGTATCCGATGCCGTTACAGGCGGCACAAACGGAGCCGGTATTTACACAAAAACGAGAAGTGGTTCTACGACGATTGTTCTCAATAGCGGAGCGGTGATTAGCTCACAAGGCGGAACAGCAATTACAGATGGAAATAGCAATACCGCGATTACCTTAAATCAGGGAGCAACTATTTCAGGGATAATTGAGTTGGGAGGAGGAACCGACTCGCTTAGGATATCTGGAGGAACGTTAAGAGCAGCTAGGCTTGATGGCGGTGAAGATCAAGGAACGGATCGTTCAGTTGACGTATTGACCTTTGCTTCAGGAAGTAGTTCTCTAAACACTAGTCGTTTCATCAACTGGGAGCGAATTAATTTTGCCTCCGGTTCAACTGTATCGGTTAATGGATCAATAACGGTCGATACTAATGAAGTGGACTTAAAAGGCACGTTGTCAATGCAGGACAACCAACCTGATGACTCATTTGTCGTGAATGGAAACTTAGTTGGTGGGGGAACTCTTAGAATTGACGTGAACTTTGCCTCTGGCCGGTCAGATTCAATTACTGTTTCCGGTAATGCAACAGGTACGACGACAATAGCCATCGCTGATATTACACCTGATAATGCAACTGCACGTGCGAACTCGATTACGATCGCAACAGTTAATGGCGACTCGAACGACTCTACCTTTGCATTGGCAGGCAATGATCAATTTTTATCGGCCGGTTATCTGTACCGATTGAATTTTGATAGTGCCAGTAATTCCTATCAGATTAACGGCACATCGATTGTCGGCTCTTTATTATTGTCTACGCCAATTGCCCTCTTTGATGGGTTCGCCCGAGCTCCGAGTATGTACCAACGTCTCGGTGTAGTTGATCGACAAAGACTTGCCGGAGACTCCCAACCCAGATTCTGGATGAGGACAAACAGTAGAAGTAACGAGTACAGTAAATCGAACGTTACAAATGGGTCTTATGACAATACGACACTAGGATTTCAAGTGGGTGCTGACTTGAATTTATTCGAGGACGATAACGGAGTTTGGACGATCGGTGTCAATGTTTCGAGTCATAACGTTGAATCGACGATCAATCTCGAAACGATTTCCGGTACTCTTGAAGCATCTGGCTTCGGTATTGGAGGTACTGCGACTTGGTTCGGAAAGGCAGGCCACTTCGCCGATGTGCAGTTACAAGTTAATCGGATAACAACAAATCTAGATACAAGTATTCTGCCGGACTTAGTGGATGCCGACGCGTCAACAGCAATTTATCTAAGTACTGAGTTTGGCTATCTCGTCGCAAGTCTAGACAATATTGATATCTATGCTCAAACACAACTTTCATGGGGACACGTCGGGTTAGGTAACATCGAAACCACCGCTGGCGACTTTAATCTACATATGGAAGACGGCTTTACTGTTCGCGCTGGAGTCCACGCCGAATATAAACAAGACACAGTCAGTTGGTATGCAACTGGAAACCTTATCGCCGACACGCCCGACCAATGGTTTACCCGGGTGGGAAACGAGACATTCTTGGATAAAACAAGTGCAATGCTAGCAGAGATAAAGGCCGGGATTTCCTCCCAAGTTGCTGACAATACCGCCCTCTTTGCCCAAGCCAACTTCAGCACGTCTATTGATGGTAGAGACAACTCCAGGAATTCTAGTGGAATCTCTGCAGGACTGAAACTGTCTTGGTGAAAGTGATAGCGGAAGATTTATGATGAACGAGATGTTGGATCGACCAAGAAGTAGCATCTATAGATAGAGTTTCCAACTTGAAAAATTGATTCAATCTCCACTTATTCTCTCCAAGAAATGTTGATAAAAATCTTCACAAATGGCTAGATTAAATTTGGCAGCTTGATTTTCCAGCTTCTCGTGATATCAAAACCCATAACCGTTATTGGACATTTTGCCGAAAGCTGTACTAGACATAATGCGGATGTGTTATCATTAAAATTGCAAATATAGTTATTAGACAAAATATAGGGATTATATACTTATTTACCCAAAAACTGCCGAATGAGCGATTCTGGAATATCACGATATAGGAGGTTTCTTCGCGCCCCTGCGACGAATACAGTCCTTACACAATATCTGTAGATTAGTGAGAATGGTTGCACCGCTTGCACTCCAAGGCGTTATATGATCGCCGTCCATTTCATCTAAATGCCATTCTTGCTGACATTTCACTCATATGCCGCCTTGTTCTTCAAACTTTAACAACTTACAGATGCTAGGTAATGGTTGCAATCGCCGAAAAGGTTCGAACTAGAATTTTGGGTAAATAAATAAACAATCCCTATTTCTTTGAATGAAAAATTTCTATAACCTATATGTTCTATCGTGAAATTCGTATGTAAAATGGCAGGCGCTTGGCGGGCATCAGTCAGATTTATCGCATTGCAATTGTCGATGGTTAAGAGATAAATAACCGCGTCCACTCAGCTCAATTTAGAAGGAACATCTATAAATGGCACTAAGGGAAATTTTAACAGTCCCCGACCCGCGTCTGCGAAAAGTTTCATCTTCGGTCATCGAGGGTGTAACTGACGAAATTAGATCGCTGATGGATGACATGTTGGAGACTATGTATGCTGCGCCGGGAATTGGACTAGCAGCGATACAGATCGGTGTTCCCTTACGCGTAATCGTTATGGACTTGTCGGAGGAGAAAAACGCGCCGCGATATTTCGTCAATCCAGAAATTCTATCACCTTCGGAAAACAAGGTTCCATTTGACGAAGGATGCTTATCCGTGCCAGAAATAAACGGAGAAGTTTATAGGCCCGACTACTGCAGGATTCGCTATTTGAACTATCATGGAGAGCAGGTTGTAGAGAACGCGCACGGTTTGTTTGCAGTATGCATCCAGCACGAAATGGATCACTTGGAAGGAGTATTGTTTATTGATCATTTTTCCCGGCTACGACGTGAGCAGGCAATTAAGAAATTACGAAAGACTAATCGAGAGACGGAAATTTCTAAAATCCCAGAAGCGTTAGCAGCCTGATATCGGGACGAGCTGTATAGATGTCTGACTTTAACCCCCTTCGCATTTGCTTTATGGGATCTCCTGCCTTTGCGATTCCGACATTGAACGCATTGATTGAGCAAAAGCATCATGTCGTTGCCATTTATACTCAACCCCCTCGATTAGCAGGACGAGGCAAAGTTGTTCGATCTACAGATGTTCATAAACGCGCAAACGAACTAGGTATTGAAGCATTTACTCCTGAAACTCTTAAATCAGATTTTGAACAAACGAGATTTGCTTCGAAAAACTTTGATGTGGCGATTGTTGCTGCCTATGGCCTACTCTTACCCAAATCAATTTTAGCGGCCCCACGTTTGGGGTGTATTAATGTTCACGCTTCGATCCTACCCCGTTGGAGAGGCGCAGCACCGATTCACCGAGCAATAATTGAAGGAGATTTGGAATCCGGAATTTCGTTTATGTTAATGGACGAGGGTTTGGATACCGGCCCGGTAATCGCAAAAGAGCGAATTGATATTTCTTCGGATGAAACCGCAGGCAGTCTTCATGATAAGCTTTCAAAGCTTTCTGCTGACCGTATTGGAGAAATCCTTGACAACTTTGCTAAAGGCGAACTAACCCCAGTGTCTCAACTTGATTCCGGTTCAACCTACGCAGAAAAGATAACTGCAGCTGATCGCCAGATAGACTGGACTAAACCTGCGGTAGCAATCGATCGTCAAATACGAGGATTATCTCCCACACCTTGTGCTTGGTTTTACAGAACGAAACTAGAGTCCGGCGAACGAATTCAAATGAAAGCGATTAACTCGTATGCCGAAACCTATAGTTCGCGAAAACGCCCGGGAACAGTTCGTATTCATGACAACGTGATTACTGTTGCTTGTGGCAATGACTCTGTAATTAGAATTTTGAAGCTTCAGCAACCCAATGCTCGAGCAATGGAGGCAGCCGACTTTCTGAGGGGTACCCCCATTAAAACTGGCGAAGTTTTTTCGTGATTCGATACAAAATCAAAATCGAATATGATGGCCGCCCATTTTGTGGTTGGCAAATACAAAAAGATTCCTTAACAGTTCAAGACGTTTTAGAGCAAGCCGCTAGTAAACTAAATGGTTGCGAAACACGTGTCGCTGGTTCAGGGCGGACAGATGCAGGTGTGCATGCGAAGGGCCAAATTGCCCATGTGGATTTGCGTGAAGAAATTCGTGAACGACAGGTACCTGATGCGCTAAATCATCATTTACGCCCCCACCCGGTGGTAGTACTCTCTGCGCAGGCGGTTACAATGGATTTTGAAGCAAGATTTGATGCTCGAAGACGCTATTACCTTTATCTAATCTTAAACCGTCGAGCGAGATTAACAATTCAGCGCGGACTAGTTTGGCAATTTCCTGAAGGACTTGATTCAAATTTAATGGCTCGAGCAGCCAAGTGCTTATTAGGAAAACACGATTTTACAACTTTCCGTGATTCCGAATGTCAAGCGAAGAGTCCGATTCGCACACTTGAAAAGGTCGATGTACGACAGAATGGAGATCAAATTGAAATTCGATGTTCCGCTCCGTCGTTTTTGCATAAGCAGGTAAGGTCAATGGTTGGAAGTCTTGTTGAAGTCGGTCGTGGACATCGCTCCAGAGAATGGCTAGCGGAAATTTTAGAGGCCAAAGATCGAACCTTATGCGGTCCGGTCGCACCGCCTGACGGGCTTTATTTGGAGCAAGTCGAATACTGAATGGGATATATTGCGAAAGATTAAGAGCGTCTAAACACTTAAATCCTCTATGGAGATTTGGACAGAAATGCTGTGACGGTAGTCAACTCTTGAAGGACGTTTTCTGGGAGGCTGAGTAGTTCAAGGGTTGGTTCGAGGTTTTCAATTTTACTGTTTTAAACCAGCTTTTTCTAATACCGTTTCGTTTCTAATGTGGGTTTGCACATATCAGTTTCACCGTCATTGCCACTATATTTTGCGCTCTTGATAGATTGTACTAGGATAATTCGAACCACCCGACTGGTGCTTCACGAAGGTTCTAATAAGGTAAACACAAATTACCGGTGCATTTTTTCGCAACTTTGGGTTGACTGATATAGGATTCGATCCGGAGTGCTTTCTGCTAGGCGATGAGTAAGGTGAACCAAGTTGCTTCGAGTCATACGCCGTCCAATTTTCTAGTACATAAATTGTACTTTAGTTTGACTTTTTGTTAAAAAAATATGATATAAGCTATGTATAGGGTATTACTCCCCGGGGTCGGCAAGTGCCGTCCGGAATGAGAGGGCTTAGGGAACTAAGCCTCTCTTTTTTTAAAATCAAAGCAACTGTATTTGATGCCCAGAGAGTCTTTCTCATTTGGTCGAAGCTGGGCATCAATAAGTTTTCCTGCTTTCATCAACTTGGCATATGGCGGATATGATGTCTGGTATCCTCCTTTAGCCATGGGATACAAATATAGGTCAGCAATTTGGAGTAGGACTGACGATTTCGTTCCTCGTTGCGGGTATCCTAACACTGTATTTTGGAAGTCGGAAGATTATAACCGACCATAAGTAGAGGAGCTATCAATATCGAAGGGCGTCCCACTTGATTTAAGGTCATCCATATAATCAAGAATCCTTTGATCTTCGTGTTTGCCATTTTGTTCAAAGAAGATACGCAACCTACGTCCACGGCTAACTGCATATTTTGCTGAACGTTCAATTAGAGCAAAGGCCTATCTAGTAGACACTTGCAGAATGTCGGGGAATTTCACAGAATAAACAGAGAATTGTTAGACTCGTTTCATTTTCTGTTTAGGAGATCACAAAGCCTGCACCGCTTGTTGAGAAGAATATAATGAAAGTTTAAAAAACAGAGAGAGTGTCTACTTGAAAGACTTTTTCTCTAGTATAACGAAAGCTGCTTTTTCGATATGCTAGGCTTGCTTTCCGTACTTTTCCAAGTATCGTTCAAAATACCCAGGGCGATGAATTATTGCCGCGATACCTGTTACAGGTATGGTACACTTACTTCAATCTACTGACATCGTTACTCTGGAGACGAAGCGCGATGAGCTTGATCAACGACATACGCCCGAATAGCTTCCGAATCTTCTCTCGTAAGGAAGTCAAAAGCGACCATGCCATTGTCTCGCAGGTTGCCCTCCAATAGGACTGCGTTCCAAGCGTCAGAATTCCCTGAAATATCTGACCAGCGCAGATCGGGCAAAACCCCTGAACTCACAGCAAGTAATCCATGGCAAACTGCGCAGTTTCGAGCGTAATGAACTAAACCGTTCTCGATATCATCGCTCGTTCCAAATCTTCCTGCCTTGGGTGTCTTATCTATCATTGGCAAGTCAGGAGCCTTGATCTTCTCTTTCCCGCCTAGTTTGAATGTTACAACTTTTCCGACCGATGGAGGAACAGACTCTTCAAATGCTAACCCAGCCGCGAGGGCAAAAGCAGTTCCCCAACCCGTCGTAATTGTAACGTACTGCTCACCGTTAATTGAATAAGTGCCAGGTCCCGAAGCTGCTCCAGATTGGACATTATATTCCCAGAGTTTCTCCCCTGTATCTGCTCGATAGGCGACAAACTCGCCGCCAAGCTTGCCTTGAAAAACCAGATTCCCTTGAGTGGAAAGTATGCCTCCGTTCCATGCATTCTCATGATCTACCCCCCAACGTTCAGTCTGAGTGACAGGATCCCAAGCGACTAGCCGACCGTTAATTCCCGACCGAACGAAATTTATTACCCCTTCAGTTACGTCAGTAATTGCCCCCGCAGAAAAATCTGCGCCTGTATTCCAGAACATTTTGCCGTCGGTGTACCTAGGATCGTTGGCATAAGCTTGTGGGATTTGCTGTGCCGGAATGTAAGCTAGATTGTGTACAGGATTGAATGCCATCGGATGCCAGTTATGAGCTCCTAGCGGACCTGGGATCGTCATAATTGGGGTGTTTGTATATCGTGCGTTCGGAGACTCGATTGGCCGACCATCTTCGTCAAGCCCCTTGGCCCAAGTGATCTGTACAAAGTCTTTACCCGAAATATACTCGCCATTCTCGGCATCAATAACGTAGAAGAAACCGTTTTTTGGCGCTTGCATTGCCACTCGCCGACTTGCGCCATTATCTCCAAGAGGTAAATCAGCTAGTATAATTGTCTGAGTCGCAGTGTAATCCCAATTGTCACCAGGCGTTGTCTGGAAATGCCACGCATATTCTCCTGTTTCTGCATCTACTGCCACGATTGAGGACAAGAATAGATTGTCCTTAAATTCGTCATAATAACTAGTGGGATCCCGAACTATTTGATTCCAAGGCGAACCATTTCCCACTCCGAAAATCACACGGTCATAAACCTCATCATAAACGATAGAATCCCAGACTGTGCCACCGCCGCCATCAGTTACCCATGCTCCGTTATCTCCCCATGTATCGTTGGCTAAACTGGCGTAAACTGAATCAGATGCCTCGTTGTCTGCCTTCTTCTCTGGATTAGGAACAGTATAGAAACGCCAGACTTTTTCTCCGGTCTCGGCATCGTATGCTGAAATATACCCGCGAACTCCCAATTCTGCTCCGCCGTTTCCTATCAACACTTTGTCCTTTACTACCCTCGGCGCTCCAGTAACGGTATATGGTTTAGTCTGATCGACCGTTACGGTAGACCAAATTACTTTACCGTTCCTAGCATTAAGGGCTTCTAATCGTCCATCTATTACTCCGAGATAGATTTTACCTTTGTAGACCGCAACTCCTCTATTCACAACATCGCAACAGGCCTTGTTACCGATCGCCCGATCAACTTCAGGATCGTAAACCCATAGTTCCTTGCCTGTTTTGGCATCTAATGCATGAACAACGCTCCACGCTGATGTCACATACATGACACCGTCGACGACGATCGGAGTGGATTCTACCCCTCGTCCGGTGCGCAAATCGTATGTCCAAGCGACCCCTAGTTCCCCGACATTATCTTCATTAATTGAATCGAGCAAAGAGTGTCGTTGTTCATCGTAAGTCCCACCATGCGTCAACCAAACTTCTGGCGTTGAACGCGCCGCCATAATCGCATCAGTATCAACGCTCTTCGCGGTTAACCTGTCGTTTCCACAGCCCGTAACAAGCAATGCAACGATGCTCGCGGCCAATACAGCACAATGTTTGATTCGCATGGGTCAACTCCATCAAGTTAAACGGTTCTCTATGTTACGCTATTTTGTGACAACTGCCAATAGAATAATAGTCAAATTTGAAGCAGGCCAACAATAGAATTCTTTATTTTTGCTTTGATTTGGACTTATCCAACTAGTTTTTCTACTATTTTGTTCAGTCGCTCCATTTCCGGAGTTTCTGCCAGAATGCTTCTAATCCGAGTGCGTTCAGTTGCAAAATACTTGCTGAGATCGGGTGGGTGCTCTTTAGCTCGTTTTTCTAATTCTCGACCCAAATTAGCTACTTCCATATGAAGGGGGTCTGTCTCCTCAAAAGTCGGTACGCCGACTTGCCACATATCATTTCCAAAATGACGTTCAGATTGCCCAAATGCCATGTAAGGCTTCACAAGTTCTGTCATTTTGGTCGAATTAAGTATGGCGATTAGAAAATCTGCTTCGTCATCAGTCGTTAGTCCAGTCCAGTTTAGACCGGATTGAACTAAGCATCTGGAATCCTCCAATTTAGCAGCGCACAAATTGGAACCAGACACTGGGTATACTATCCTTCTTTCAGTGACGGGCAACTGGTTGCTGAGCTTATTTCGATAATCAATTTGTTCGATTAAGCTCAAACCAGAAGTGTCTTGCTTTTTCCACGTGTTTTCTATTTGGTACCATCGCGCTTCAAGTAGAGGATACATTTTTCGCTCACTCTCTGTTTTCAATACTTTTCGCTTAGTTATAGGTAAGACTGTTTTCGAATAACCGGCTATCTGAAATGGAAACAAATTATTGCCATTGACGACACGTTTAACAAATGTCGATTCGATCATACCTTCAACATCGGGGACATTCGACCAAGGAGGTTTTTCACGCTGATCTCGGGCTGACGTGACCCTTACTTGTCCCGACGTGAATCCAATTTTTTCAGGGGCTTCCATCTCTTGAACGTGGAACAATACTCTCGGTGAGAGGATTGCGCCATTCATGAATGTTCGGCTGTAAGCTGATCTTTTGCTTACGTCTATTGGATACAAGTTTTCCTTGGTAACAACTAGATTTTCGTCGCCCAACGAACGATTGTTCGCTTTACCTGACCATTTCACAACATCGTTTGGAAGTGCCTTTGGCTGATTGGATTGAGAACCAAACAACACGCAACTTGCCCTAGGAAATATTGCCGGTTGAACGTGTCTAAGATCCCAAGGTTCTCTGAAGGCAAGCCTCAACCCACCGGAAGCATCTCCATACTCGCCACTTCTTAAACCTTGGTAATATTTTCTGTCTAAAGCCGCACACGGGAGAACAAAGGCGAATTTTCCGCCTTTTCTCAGGTATAATTCACAAGACCTTACCAAAAACAAAGAGGATAAATCTTGATGTGTGGCACTCGTTTTTCCCAACCAAAGCTTACGGGACTCTGACATTTGCCGGTATGTTTTTTTCATTCTTGGCGACATAAACCTGTATGCCAACCAGGGAGGATTACCGACCAAGACATCCACTCGGTTTGCCTCTCGTGCCAACCACATCGGACGAGCTAAGTTTCGTATGTAGTAACCCCAGATGTGATTTCGTCCTTCCCTGTGCAGTTTTCGCATCGTTTCGAAAGTAGTTTTAATGACTGGCATAAATTTCATTGGTGTGCCAGTTCGTTGGAAAATGCGTTCCAATGATACGGGAGCAGTGCCAATGTTTTTTTCAGCCGCGTAATCGGCTAATTCGACCACCAATCGGTCAAATTTCTGCGCGTCTTCTAACAGTGAAATTGGAAATTTAAGTTGCGATTCCAGCAATTCCCGTTTGTCATCCGTGTTTATTACGACAAGGTCGGCATTGAATAATTCGTTATTCTGCTCTTGCCACTGCAGCGAATCTCCTAAGTACACAGGGATTTGAATATCTCCCCGATTCTGATTTAACCATTCCCGTCCGATTGCGAGTACGTACGTTACTCGAGCTAAAGTTACTGCTACAGGATGCAAATCTGTGCCATTAACTTTCGTCGTGAGCTCTTTGAGAGCCTTTCGGGATGAAATTTTTTCCTTCTTTGCTTGGTTTAGAAAACGTTTGATAGCGTAGAAAAGAAATGTTCCAGACCCACAGGCTGGATCAAGAATTCTTTGATTAAGAGGATCGTCGATAGTTTCGTCAACTATACGACGAGCAAGCCAATCTGGAGTATAGTATTCGCCAAGAGCCTTTCGAGTTGTCGGCGGGATAACACTTTCGTACAAAACCTTTAGAATGTCTTGGTCTACTGTGTTCCAGTCAAACCTGTCTAATCTGGATGCAAGCGTCCTAACGAAATTCTCGCCATTTTCAACTTCCAAAATCCAGTCAAAGAAATCCGCATCAACGACTCCAAACACCCCACTTTCATCAAATGCTGAACCTGTCAGCAAAGAAACAGGAGTAGCTTCTTTGATTTCTAAACCTAGTACGGCGTGGGCTATAATTTCAGCGGAATTCACAAGAAGCGTGTGTTCAATGAATAGCTCATCGTCGTCTTTGAACTGGGAGCCTAACGCAGAAGTAAGAAGTCTTGCCCACAATCTACGTTTCATCAGTACTGTAGGTTTTTCTTTGTTTCTGTCGTACAGAACGCGGACTGTTTCTCTATCTAGCTCATGTGCAGGACTCTCAAATCCGAGAATACGTTGTACGTTTTCGGCAGTAGCAGGAATGCCTTTCGATGTCGCAAGTACGCCATCTAACCACTCACAAAGGCGTATAGCTTCGTCATTTGTTGTTCCTAGAGAAATCTTTGAAACAAAAGTTAAAGATGTTCCTATTGCGTGGTAGCAACTCCAACTTTTACCATTGGTTAGCAAACCGACATAGCGACAGCCCGTTTCTTTTGTTCGGGCATCGACATAACCAAACAATTGTTGCTCTGCAATCGTACGTGCAACGTCCGATTCGAGGTTCTTTTTCACCTCAATGACCGCAGACCCAACCTGAATATCGATTCTCTGACGAGCACCTACTTGAGATTCAAGTTCAACGACTAGGTTTTCTTCTTGAAGCTGTAAAGGAGCTTCCAGTATAAAGGATCTTATGTCAGCAACGATTTCGGCCTCAGTTTTGGAGGTTGAAACCCTCACCATTCTTTTGAACTGATCAAGCATGATGCTCCTGTTATACTACCTTCTTTGCAAGCATGGGCTATGTTTTCCGCGAATAGTTCCAAAGCATTTATGCATAGATAAAGCGATCTTCAGTCACCTTCTAGTTATTATTGGTCAATCTGGTAACCCGGTGATCGCAAAAGTGAAAATATTAAAAATTTGTTAAAAATAAAAACGCATTATAAATAGAAATAATGAGAATTTTTGGATACACTAACCAATTTATTGGAATCTTTCACAAAATGTTGGAGATTTGTGATGACTGACGAAACAGAAAAGGAAATTCTGAAAGTTTTGGAGGAGACCTTGAACGTAAGCCTGCAGACGGCTGTGGTATTAAGTCGTGTCGTGGATGGTTTAGAATCTAATAAAGATTTTAAGGTGAAATATGGGGATGACCTGAAGAAACTGATCAAATCTTGGAGGGAATACGTTACTTCAGTTCAAGATCAGTATCGAATCAAGGAAGAAGCGTAACATGAAAATGAAAATTGAAGTAAAGGGCGATTCTCTTGAGGTTGTAAAACCAACTCCCTCAGAAACTAATCGAGAACTGATCGTCGACAAGGTTGTCAGTGCCTATAATGCGCTTAATTGGAATCATTGGTTTTGGATAGGGATTGTTGTTATGGTGTCGTTTAGTTTGGGAATTATATACTTATTGACACGTTGGGTGTCACAGGTATACGGTTCTGAGCTCTCGACCTATCACCCCTCTTTCGAGGGTCACTAGGTCTCTCAAACACAATATCTCCGAACTCTCCAGGAAGATTCCCGCCCGACTTCGCAATGCGAGAGATATTGATGGCGGCATTCACATCGCGATCGATTTGAATACCGCAGTTAGAACACGAGTAAACGCGTTCTGAAAGAGACAAGTCTTTTTTGATCTTGCCACATCCAGAACACATCCGGCTCGTGTTTTTAGGATTCACTCGCGTAACTTTACCACCGGCACTTTCAGCCTTGTAGGAAAGCAGAGTTGCGAACTTACCCCAGTTCTGTTCTAATGTACTTCGTGCAACCTTAGGGTTTTTGGTCATGTATTGTATTTGTAAATCTTCTATTGCGAGATTGGGAGATAACCGAACGATCCTCGTCGTCTCTCTATGGATATAGCCGTGTTCACTTTCGCGAACCCGTTGACATTCTTTGGCATAACGAGTTCGGGCTTTCAGATAGGATTCACTTCCCCTCGTTTTTCCCTTCCTGTGTTCCGGAGTTTTCTTCCCCTTGTCTTTCTTGACTTCTACCCTCAATTTCTTCTGAAGTCTCTTTTGTCGCTTTAGATCCCGTTTCCGGCCTTTGACAATTTCACCAGTCGACAGAGCCACTAAATTGTTCACGCCCATATCTATACCAATCACTGAAGCATCAGACGGTTTAACCTCATTTGTCGTCGTGACCACAAACTGAACATTCACACGACGTTCCGTTACGACTATACGAACCAACTTTATTTCACCCTGGGGAATATCGTTGACATAGAACGGATCAAACCCCTTGATGTTGACAGTCCACCCTTTCTTACGTTCCCTGAGTTGAAAACTCCCTTTCGGACAATCAAACGAACGCATTCGCCTACGGGGCTTAAATCGCGGAAAACCGACTTTGCTTGCACCCTCTTTGACCCGCTTAAAGCAATTTTTGAACGCCTTATCCAAACGATTGAGACAAGAACGCATAACGAGTGCTGAGTACTTACCGTACTCCGCATCATCAGCCCGTATTTCCGTTAGTGACTTACACTGATCATAGAAACTGATAGACCGACCCGTTTTTTTGTAACAGTCTATTCTCTCTTCTAATGCACTGTTATACAAAATCGCTTGCATCGCGATGAAATCACGCACTTTCTTGTGTCCGCCCTTGCTAAGTTTGGCGGTGCGCGTATATGTTCGAGTGATGACAGTCGTAGACTCGATAACTGAGTCATTAGCCTCAAGTCTCATGAGACTTCTCCTTTCAGGATATATGATGACTTCTTTTATACTACGGTTCGTTAAATCTTTCAAGAAAAAATTTGAAAAAATGAAATGAGTTCCCAATATTGAAGAAAATTTGTGAGTTTGCTCTTGAGTGACAAACGTTGGTAATGAACCATTCTAAGGGGTGTCAAACCAATTGAATGAGTTAGTGCGTAAAGCAAGTCAAAGCACAGATTCAAGTTGCGAAAAATGAAACTTCAAGATCACAAATATGGATAGGCATCGTGGTGGATGAGTTGTACACAAATTTTTGAGTGGTTGGCTAACATAGAAACTTTCGTATAATCTCCCGGTTACTCCGCAAATATGGGAGTGAATCGCCTGAAAGCGCCCTATTTGTATGTGTTCTTTTTCACGTTTTCGTGCCAAAAAGTATATAATTCCCTTTAGTTTCAACATAAACCTTACTTGGTCCTAAAAAATCGCGGAAACGTTTACTTCGTCATTCCTAGCGAGGTAAGTTTTTGCGAATTATATACTTATTGACAGATTGCGTGTCACAGGTATACGGTTCTTATCTCTTGACCTATCACCGCTCTTGCGAGGGTCACTAGCTCTCTCAAACACAATATCTCCGCACTCTCTAGGAGTTAATATAGTTTGGCATTTTTCCACATGTTCCCCGGACTAAACACCTACTGAAACTATTGGTAGTGTCAATAAGCTTCAGTTTGATACTAATCTCTTCTCACAGAATTTTCTTTAATCGCCAATTGTATGCTTTTAACAGCCTTATCAATCGCATTGGACACGGCATCTTCCCACGCTAATCTATTCTTGGCAACTTGCGCCTCTTTAGAAAAAGTCACGGAACGAGACGCGTTGATTATGCCTCCTTCGCCGTTTTGGAAAGTACCTATAGCATCCTGAATTCTATCGTTCTGAGTTCCAAAGCCAGGCACAAGGAAAAGTGATTTAGGTGCTACAGCTCTGATCGCTAATCCTTCATTTACTCCAGTGGCTCCGACGACCAGCATAAGCCCCGACCATCCTGAATTGCCGACAAAATCAGACGAGTAGGATTCAAGCGTTTCGACCACACGCAAATAAAGTGGAACTCCGTCAATTCTTTTTGTTTGAAAATCCTCCGCTCCCGGATTAGATGTCCGCGTCAACACGGCGACTCCCTTGTCATTCTCCAATGCTGTTGCAAAAAACGGTTGAAGGGAGTCAATTCCCATATAGGGGTTAATAGTAAGAGCATCGCATTCATACGGAGCCTTGGCCGATAGAAAAGCGTCTGCATAGCCTTTCGCCGTTGATACAATGTCGCCACGTTTTGCATCTGCGATAATCAATAGTCCTCTTTCCTTCGCGGTAGAACAAATTCGTTGAAAAGCCTTTAAACCATCCGGGCCGTGACGCTCAAAAAGAGCAATCTGAGGCTTAACGATGCCAACTTTCCTTGATGCTATGTCAACGATGGCCTCTCCCCAAGCCATGATCCCTTCAGCAGTATCACCACCAAAGAAATCCGGAATCATCCGTGGATGGGGGTCTATTCCAACACAAAGGAGTCCATATCTTCGAGTTGCTTTAATGAGGCGGTCGGCAAACATTGCATGTTGTAGATAAATATTCTGGTCAAGAAAAGAATATTTGATTTACATAAGACCAGCGGATTTTAGAACTTTACCGGCCCTTATAATGCGGGCTAATTTATGTTCGCTGGAGCGATCACCATCATTGGAATCGGGATGAAATTTTCGAACATAATCGGCATAACGGGCGCGAATTGCGTCCGGGTTGGCATCACTCTCTAACCCTAGCTCGTCTAATGCTCGCATTTGCTGAGCCGAACGCTTTGGCATTTTTGCTAATATAGAGGCCTCCCGTTCTGCTTGGGTTTGTCGCTCGGAGTTAGCTTGCCGTGTATGTAGTGATGAGGTGAATCCGCCAACCCCAAATCGTCGTTGACGACCGACACCTTCGCTTCCTTGTTCCTCTACTCTTTGGCCTTTGTTACGTGATTTATCAAATGAATTATAGTTTTGATTATATTGAGCAGCATGTTTCTGGCAAAACCACAACTGCCCTTTCCCTCCCTTCTTGGGGGCAGGATGTTCCCCGATTTCGTCACAACCAGCGTGATGACAAGTCTCATTGCGGTTCACATAAGGATTTGAACTATTTCGACCCTTTGATTTGACACGAATGTCACTAAACTTCACGCGGAACTCAGATGTAGTTTCCATAACTATAACAACCTTCTAGACTTCAAGCTGAAAGATAACTCAACATGACCAGAAAAGAAAAAATCTCCAACTTAATAAGTTCAGCATTTAACCCGGAACTTCTCGAAGTTCACGACGAAAGTTCGCAACATTCGGGACATGCAGGATCGCGTCCTGAAGGCGAAACTCATTTTTATTTAAGAGTAGTGTCAAAATCATTTGCAAACCATAGTAGAGTTGAAATTCATAGAAAAATTAAGAGTGTCTTGAAAGATGAGTTTCAGAACGGATTACACGCTCTAAGGATACAAGCTTCCGCGACAATAAACTGAATACGAGTTACAAACATTAGGTAGTACTCAACTATCAAAACATAATGATACCGTGAATATGACAAATTCGCCAAATTTCCCGAAATCATTTGTGCAATCTGTTAAGGATTTGCTGGGAAGTTCGGGATGGACTGTCGATCCATCTGATCTCGACTTTGCCGCCACTCCCTGGCGAGGAAACTACAAAGGTCACACACAACTTATAGCAAAACCGGCATCAACAGAGGAGGTTTCCGAACTCGTAAAATTATGTTTTCAGAATCATATACCCGTAACGCCTCAAGGCGGTAATACAGGGTTAGTTGATGCTGGGATCCCGCACGGAGACCTTTGCATGTCGTTAGGACGGTTGAATCGAATTCGTGAAACCGATGAACTAAACAATTCATTAATCTCCGATTCAGGTGTAACGCTTTTTGATGTGCAAGAAGCCGCCAAGAGAATGGATCGCTATTTTCCGCTTTCATTGGCCTCTCAAGGAACGGCTACGATTGGAGGTCTTGTCTCAACTAATGCAGGTGGAGTCGCTGTGCTTCGATACGGCATGATGCGAGATCTTATACTCGGACTTGAGGTGGTCTTACCGACAGGCGAAATTTGGAACGGCCTGTCAGGTCTTCGCAAAAACAATACCGGTTATGATTTGAAACATTTGTTCGCTGGTGCCGAAGGCACATTGGGAATTATTACAGCGGCAAATCTAAAACTGTTTCCACGAGTCTCCACCGCTTCAGCTTGGGTGAGCTGTTCTTCATTGGACGATATTGTTGCTATGCTGTCGTTAGTCCGCGGGAACTTAGGCGACACGGTAACGGGCTTCGAAATGATTCCAGCCAAAGCGGTCTCCATGGTTTTGGGTCATGTGCCTAGTCTTAGAGACCCAAATCCCTCAACATTACCTTGGAGAATACTTATTGAAGTATCGATGATGGAGGAAAGTCAGGCGCAAGAAAGCCTAATCGCGTCGCTGGAGATAGCGCTCGAAAAGAATTTAGCAAAAGATGTCCTAGTCGCCCAAAATTTGGCGCAAGCTCAAATGTTCTGGAATATTCGTGAGTCCATTTCTCCGGCGAAACGAGGTTACGGGACAGCGGTGAATCACGATATTTCTGTTCCGGTGTCACAAATCGCCACGTTCATCGAAAAAGCAGAACAGGCTGTTAATCGCATTGTTCCCACTGCCGAAATTGTTGTATTCGGGCACGTTGGCGACGGCAATTTACATTACTCCGTGTGTGAACCTCTTCCGCCTAGTCAATCTAAGTTGGAGGAATCAAGAGCAGAGGTGACTCGAGCTGTTCACGAAACAGTGATTTCATTTGAAGGTTCAATTTCGGCCGAACACGGTGTAGGGAGGATGAAAAGAGACGAACTTGTGGAGTTACGTCCGAGAGTTGCCACTCACTTGATGCAGTCTATAAAACGTGCGATTGATCCAACAAATATAATGAATCCTAATCGCGTTATACCTTCGGATTCGATCGAAATATGCTAGTTCCGCAGGTCTTCTTTCAAGATAAATCGCCGATCACAATAACTGCAGTCTACGTATCCTTCGTCGCCAATTTGGAACCACACTAAAGGATGCCCAAGAGTGTCACCACCATTACAGGATACGCGTTTCTCAGACACTTCTGTTGTTTCGGGAGGCGGTGTTTCAGTTGCTAATTCCATATCGAAAGTCTTTCTTCCGTCGTTTTGGTTTTTGGCAAGTTTAAAAAAAATAGTTTACCATACATTTTGTCGGCAAAATTATCGTTGACCTATAGCAGAAATCAATAATTTCGAGAATACATTTGAGAATAGAATTTTTGTCAAACTTTTTATCGAGCCATTATGAGTTCCACTGTCCCCGAATTTGCTCTTGAAGCTGAAAATCTTCGTAAAACGTACGCCGCTACGGGTAAAGAACCTGCAAAGTTAGCGTTAGATAGCATCAATATAAAGATCCCGACGGGCGCAATATATGGGTTACTAGGCCCGAACGGGGCGGGAAAATCGACGTTTATTAACATTCTAGCTGGGTTAGTAACTAAGTCGGCTGGAGTTGCTCGAATTTGGGGAATGGATATTGACGAACAACCGCGCAGTAGCCGAGCCGCAATAGGAGTCGTAAATCAAGAGATAACCATTGATCCGTTTTTTACGCCAAAAGAGGCGTTGGAGTTAATGGCGGGGTTTTATGGTGTTCCTAAGGCTGAACGGCGCACAAACGATATATTAGAAGCGGTTGGTTTAGCAGATCGCTCCGACGCTTATGTTCGTCAACTGTCGGGAGGTATGAAACGCCGCTTGATGGTCGCGAAGGCCCTTGTTCATAATCCACCGGTTCTAATTCTTGACGAACCCACGGCTGGAGTCGATGTGGAACTTCGACGGTCTTTATGGGAGTACGTTCAGGAACTTCATGATACTGGCACCACCATCATTTTGACCACACATTATCTGGAAGAAGCGGAAGCCCTATGCGATACGATAGCGATCTTAAATCATGGAAAAATAGTTGCCGCTGAACCTAAATACACATTGCTACATCGGTTAGACCACAAAACTCTCGTGATAACGCCTAGAGATAAATTACAAGTTATCCCAGAGTCGCTTAACGATTTAGATGCGACTCTTGAAGAAAGCGGTGATCTTAAAATCACGTTCAGAACATCGGAAACTGGTATTGGACGGCTTCTGGAACGTGTAAGATCAGAAGGTATTAGGATAGCCGATTTAGCGACCGAACAGCCGCATTTAGAGGAAGTGTTTATTGAGATGACACGCGACTAACACGTTGCATAAACAGAAAAAATTTTTTGAATAGTTCCTTTGGTTAGGCGTTTAGTCGAAAACCGCCGTTAAAACTGACCAAGAGTTTCGGATTATTGGGATCTGATTCCATTTTTTGTCTAAGCTTGTAGACGTGTGTATCAATCGTATGCGTATCTGCTTCAGGACTATATCCCCAAACGTGCTCAAGCATAAGCTCTCTTGTCGCGGTATTGTCTTTGGAAAGAAGAAGAAATTCAAGGATATCGCTTTCTTTGTCTGTGAGTTGGATGGTGGATTGGTCTAATTCAGTTAGTGTTTTAAATGCGGGATGAAAAATGAAATGTGCCAAAGGCAGAGAGGCCGCTTCTGTTTGCTCGAATCTTGAAATTACGGTTTTTACGTGCGCCGAAAGATGAACGAATCGCAAGGGCTTCGTTGCTATTGAGTACGCGACCTTGTCCGACGAATCAATAATTACATTGGCGGGGTGAGACGAAGAATTCGTTAAGAAAACAACTGGGGTTTGAATGCTTTGAGAGAGGATCCGCTTGAACATTTTGGAGGTTTCGACTTCTGGAAAGTTTGCATCTATGAGTATCGCACTGGTTCGGTGTTTCTGGACGTAGCTTATAGCAGTACTGATGTCGTCAAATTCGAATCCATCAAACGTCTCAGTTCGACGAAATTGATTAGCTAAAGCTGTGCGAGATACAGCTTCAGTGCTAACAAAAATTAGTGTTTTTTGGTTTAGCATGGTTAGATCAGAGAGAGTTCAAGACAATCTCTAACTATTACACTAATTTTGACCTAACGAAATAGCCGAGACTATGTCCGCCCAAACCGTTCCCCAGTTTATAGCCAGTTCGGATGGCCGATTGATCGGATCGAACCTGGATGTGCGGTGTGTACTCGGAAAAGCTGGCTGTGTTAGAGCTGAGGACAAAATTGAAGGAGACGGTGCGTCGCCGATTGGCGTATGGCCTATGTTGAGGGTGTTCTGGCGAAGCGATCGAATCAAAAAGCCAGAGTCTGTCTTTCCCTCAATACCTATTCAACACAATCACGGATGGTGTGACGATCCAGAGCATCAGAGTTACAACCAACTGATTCTAACTCCATTTTCGGCTAGTCACGAGATTTTATGGAGAGAGGATAGTATTTACAACATCATAGTAGAGTTAGGTTACAACTCGTCGCCTATTGTTGCAGGTAAGGGAAGTGCGATTTTTTTGCACCTTGCCAAAAGCGACTTTAGTCCGACACAAGGTTGCGTGGCTGTTGCTGAAGTGGCCTTGCGAGATGTTCTGCGTAATTCTTCAGTAGGGTCAACCTTAGAAATTCGAGAGATGTAACTAAACTGTTGATAAAAGGTCAAAATCAACGATCTGAATGGAGTGTCCGGTTGCTTCTATAAACCGAGTAAAGTCTGTCCTGCTAATGGCGGTCGTAGCGGTATTGTCTAAAGGGTGGAAGTTTAGTATTTCATACTCCATTAGTGTCTTATCGACGACAAATTTCACCCGTTTTCTACGATCATTGACCAAAGCAAATGCTGTAACTGAACCGGGCGTTACGCCCAGAATTTCTTTCATAAGTTCTGGAGAGGCGAAAGACAGGCGCCGAGTTCCAATCTGTTTATGAAGCTTATTGAGGGGTAGTACGGACTCAGCATGAGCGGATATCAGAACTATGGTTTCGTTTTTGTCCTTCATAAACAAATTTTTTGTATGTCCTCCGGGCATGCTTGTCTTTAGCGCACGACCCTCCTCAACGGTGTAGAATGCGGGGTGACGTTTGGTAGTATATGTAATTCCCAATTCGTCAAAATAGGTATAAAGTTCACTTTCGTTTGATATCATCGCATTTTTCCTTAAAAAGAAGGGCGACCTAAATTTTGGAGGCATAGTATAAGCTCATGGAACTAACGTGTTACAAAATGTACGACCACCCGCCAAAGTTAGTTGCGGGAAGTTCAAGGCGAGACTGGATGGATGAATTTCCTGACAAACATCCCTATCGTTGTCTCCCTATGACAATGGCTAATTCGACAGGTTGGGAGTTGATATGTCCAGAGGATGTCAAGATAATATGGAATGGAGGGCCGCAAAACGAAGATATTACGTTTAAGACAGCTAGCGGTATTAAACCTCACTGGGTAGAAGCTCACTTTAGACAAGGAATAGTAACGTTTCACCCAGGTTACTTGTTTCGCACGTCGCCGGGATGGGGATTGATTGCGGGCGGCGCTCCAAATTTTCACAAGGTGGGTATACAACCATTGGTTGGGTTGGTGGAAAGTGACTGGCTTCCGTTCACGTTTACTATGAATTGGCAGCTTATTCGCCCTTGTGAGGTGAGTTTTCGCAAAGGCGAACCTTTTTGCTTCATTACTCCGATGGAACATCGTGTGCTTGAGGAGGTACAACCTAAGATTGTTTCGTTAGAATCGGATCCCAAATTGAAAGAGGAATACGATGCTTGGCGAGTAGCTAGAGATGATTTCAACGCACGACTCGCTGAAGGAGAGGATGTCGCTGTCAAACAAGGATGGCAACGCCATTACATGAAGGGTAAAAAAGTTATGGGAGAACGGGGAGAGTTTCTTCACCAGACTAAAAGAAGGCTAAAAGAGCCCATAGAGGAACGCGGAGCAGAACAACAAAGTTACTTGGCGGGTTCATAACTGCATTGTGACCATACTACATAAAGGAGATTCACTTTATCCTGAACGAGTACGGAGGATAATGAAGGATAGCGCACCCAATAGTCTAAATTTCATTGGGAATATAGAGCTGCTGGATAGAGTCTGTATTGGCATTTGTGGATCCCGAAAAGCAAAGAGTGCCTGTTTGAAAGTTGCGAAGGATTGTGCGGGGCAAATTGCTCGCACAGGTTTAACTGTTGTATCAGGGAATGCAAATGGCATAGATATTGAAGCTCACTATAATTGTTTAAGGGAGGGCGGAGAGACCATTTTTGTTTTACCCGAAGGTCTCGACCATTTTAAAATTAGAAACAATCTACAAGCCGTTTGGAACTGGGAAAGAGTGCTGGTCGTTAGTCAGTTTTCGAAAGATACTCGCTGGCACGTTCATAATGCCATGGCACGTAATATGTTGATCGTAGCACTAAGTCGAGCGATCATAGTCGTTCAAGCAGGGGAGCGAGGCGGATCAATAGATACTGGACTAAAAGCAGTTCGAAAAAATGTACCGGTTTTTGCTGTCCAATATCAGGATTCGAATATCGCAAGAGGTAATCAGGTTTTGTTCGACCAGAGTAAATGTGTAGGCAGAATTAAGAAATGTAAATCAACAAACCAAGCCATCTTGACTGAAGTTTTTGCAGTAGCAAGAAATGATCGTATTATGTCAAACTTGGTTTAGTTGTATTAAGAATAGTATCGTCTGTTTTCGAGTCTCTGAACTAGTTGGCAAGAGTTCTTGAAAACTCCAAAAAATAACGATGTCCCCTTTCGGAAACTCTTCATTGGATTTACATTCACTATAATTTGATATGTTAAACGAAATTTAACGAATAAGAGCAAATCGAAAGTTTGCAATTTCTCGGATGAGTCACTTTTCATAGTATTCTAAACTCTTCGTGAGTAATCTAAAAGGATAAGTGTTTGTTACGATATTTCTATGGGCAATTGAATTTTTCAATGACTGTCTCGTAGGATGTTAGAATTCATATCCAAAAATTATACAAAAAAACAGAAGTATAAGTTTTTAAGGATTGCGAGCTTTGCAAATCTGAAGCAGAATCGTTCCCATCGATCGGATATTTAGTCAGATTCAGGATCGTTGAAAGAAACCAATTTTGTATTGAAATCGCCCTTGTTTCAATCTATCACTATGTCATATCGAAATCTGATCGTATTCCATGGATGATTTGGAGTCCCAAATTATGAACTTAAAGTCAAGAAAATTAGGGCAACAGTACATTAACCCAATTGGTCTCGGGTGCATGTCGTTAAGTCAAGCGTATTATCCGTTACCTAGCCGAGACAATAGCATTAGACTTCTACATAAAGCTATAGATTTGGGTTGTAGTCATTTTGATACTGCACGTATTTATGGGATTGGAACGAACGAAGACCTTCTTTCGGAAGTTTTAGCGACGCGCCGAGAAGAAGTGTTTCTTGCTACAAAATGTGGAATAGAGGTTCATGAAGGAAAGCGTTGGATAGATTGTTCTCCCGGCAATATAAAAATTTCGTTAGAGCAAAGCTTAAAAGTTTTGGGGATAGACTATGTCGACTTGTTTTACTTGCACCGGCGGGACTTCAAGGTACCGATTGAGGACAGTATCGGTATGCTTGCAAAACTTAAAGAAGAGGGAAAAATACGGGCCATTGGACTGTCGGAGGTGTCGGCCGATACGTTAAAACGTGCGGCCAAAGTACACCATATCGATGCATTGCAGTCTGAATACTCATTATGGACGCGTAACCCAGAAATTGGTGTTTTAGAAACTTGTCAAGAACTTGGAACAGCTTTTGTAGCTTTTTCTCCAGTTGCGCGGGGGGTCCTAGCTGGAGGGGTTTCTGATCCTTCAAAATTTGATTCTAACGATTTAAGATCAGGACATCCCCGATTCAGTTCAGAACATTGGCCGAGAAATTCTAAAATTGTTCAAGCTTTTATAGATTTGGCACACAAAGCAAACCTTAAACCAGCTCAGCTGGCCTTATATTGGGTGTTGAGTCAAGGGGAAAATATTCACGTTATTCCCGGAACGGGAAATATCGAACACTTAGAAGAGAACATAGCGGCAGCGAACTATAAAGTTTCGGAAAGCGTTTTGTGCAGGGCAAGTGAACTAGTTAACCAAGATACAATCTGTGGTCACCGTTATCCGGAGTCTTGGCGAGCGGCCATTGATACGGAAGAATTCTAGTAGTGCATCGGAATTTCTTGAAGTTGAGGTATATGGCTATCTTCATTTGGATACTCCGAAGTCGGATTTACGGATAGCTCGCTCCCATCCGTTATTGAATACAGGGCGTTTACTCGATAGGGTCCGTATGGCTCGAAAGGAGAAATTCTGGTTATAGGCAGGGCATTGAGTTTCCTGTTGGGCTGCACGTTTGATGATGTTGGAGGGTCTTGTTCTTTGGTGATTGTATTCTGATTGAGAGTGCAAACAGAAGAATTCGCATGCGAGTTTCAGAATCCGTGCTGCAAAATTAGAGGGAGATTGGCCGTATTTTTCGGCTGCTGGGATTGCATCATCAAATTTGATTTCTTTTTAGCGACCTAAATTTTTGACAATTTCATCGCCCATTTGAGAAGTCGTTAGATCACCTCCTAAATCTCTAGTCCTTGCGTTGTTTTTGAGCGTACTTGATACTGCAGAGAAGATTACTTCTTGCAAGTCCTGCTTCTGAAACGAACTCGAAAAAGCCATGGCTAACGATAGAATCGCCGCACAAGGATTAGCAATTCCCCGTCCAGCGATATCTGGGGCAGAACCGTGGACGGGTTCGTATAATCCCGTCTTATCCTTCAGTCCTAGTGCGGCTGATGGCAGCATTCCAATAGATCCTGTAAGCATTGCAGCTTCGTCAGAAAGAATGTCACCAAATAAATTGTCCGCTAAAATTACATCAAATTGTTTCGGAGCGCGAACAAGCTCCATTGCACAGGCATCCGCGTACATATGGGTTAGCTCAATACCTAGATGGATCCATTTTTGTGCATAGCGTTTCTGAACTGTTTCACGCCAGAATAGCCCTGACTCCATCACATTGGACTTATCCACAGACAAGATTTTCTTTTTGCGTCCTAATGAGGTTTCGAATGCCACATCTGCTACTCTTTCAATCTCTGTTTCTGTATAGATGGCGTTATCGAATCCTTTCTTAATTCCGTCGCTATCAACCGTAATTCCCCGGGGTTCACCAAAATAGACACCACTCGTCAATTCTCTAACAATTAAAATATCCAAGTCCTCGACGAGCTCACGTTTTAGGCTTGACGCGTCAGCTAACGCAGAGAAACACATTGCGGGTCTGAGATTCGCAAACACGTCAAGTTCTTTTCGCAGACGAAGTAATCCGGCTTCAGGGCGTTTTTCGCGAGGAACAGCGTTCCAGCGAGGCCCTCCGACAGCGCCTAGCAATACAGCATCACAGGATCTAGCAACTTCTAACGTGTCCTCCGTCAAAGGTTCACCGAATAAGTCAATTGAGGCACCACCAAAAGAGCGTTCCTCGATAATGATATCTGGTGCTAGAATTTCTGCGACCCGTTTGGCCTGAAGTATAACCTCTGGTCCGATGCCATCACCAGGAAGGAGCAGGAGTTTATGAGTCATCTGAAACTTAATTTTTTGACGAAGTAGAAAGGAACTTTAAGTGTACTTTTCCAGCCAAGGCATCGACATCTTTCTCCTAGTTTCATAGTCGACAATCTGATCTTCAAATTCTAGACTTTCACCTATTTCGTCAAGGCCAGCCAGCAGTTTGGTCTTGCGACCAGCATCAATTTCGAATGTTACTTTATCACCATTCGGAGACTGTATGGATTGTTCGTGAAGGTCAATGTGAAACATACAGTTATGCCCTCCCGCTTGGTCAGAAAAACGTTTGATGATTTCTATGTGTAGTGTAATTGGTAGAATACCGTTCTTAAAACAGTTGTTATAAAAAATATCCGCAAAACTCGGTGCGATGACAACCGATATTCCTTGATCGAGTAAAGCCCACGGGGCGTGTTCACGCGACGAACCGCAACCAAAGTTCTCTCCGGCCAACAAAATACCCGCACCTACGAACTCGGCTCGGTTAAGGGTAAAATTTGGATCAAGTTCGCCGTCCGGTTTAGTTTTAAGTTCGTAGAACAGTCCCTTAGATAGCCCTGCACGTTCTGTCGTTTTCAGAAATTGCTTGGGTATAATCATGTCTGTGTCGACGTTTGACATCAGTATGCCGTTTTCTGTTAACGGAACACATTTTGCAGTCAACTCTGTGAATGCCTTCATTTTTTTATTCTCTTTTTGATAAGTTCAGACGACATGCTTAGAAACGCGTTGGTCGTTTTGTCTAAAGCGTCTGGAAGATGATCAGGTACATTGATGGCACCAAAGTAAAATTCCTTAGAACGAATAAGGGCTGAAACCCTTCTACGAACCGCCCCAAGTTTCTGTCTATTTACGAGCCCTTCAAAATCGTTACTAATTTCCGCAAGGGGAACGACAAGTTGTTCCAAGGTTTTATGTATTTTTGGCCCTTCTAGGTGTCGACGAGGTTTAGGAAGATTGTTGTAAATTTCGATATGGTTTCGGAAAGAAACTAACAGTTTGGCAATAAGTTTGAATCTTTTGGAAGTCGCCCGCCTCCAAGGCAACTTCTGCGAATTCATGGTGTTCAAGGCGTTCGAGAATATCTCGGTCATCACGCGAATCGCGCTGGAGAATCCTGAAATATCTGCCATGTCGTAACCATTCAGCGAAGATTTAAACCTAGTTACGTGTATTACGCACTTCTTGCTCAATAAAAAGAGTCGGAATACCGCAGGTTCTATTCCTCAAAGTGAATACTCTGCTACCTGGTCGTCGTCCGACTCTTATCTCGGATACATTGCATCCTAATGAAGCCAACCGGTCTCTAGTGCGTTCGATATCCGTTGTTGCCCATGAGAAACCGAATGGCTGATCTAAATCATGAGTGTGATGGTCTACTTCCATCCTATGCACGACTTCAAATGTGATCGAGCCTATACGGAAGAAAAGAAAATGTACTTTCCATTCAGGAGCATTTCGTTCAAGCGCAAGACGAAACCCCATTCTGGCACCATAGGTGGCTAAGGCTCTATCGACGTTTGGAGCGTCAACAACGAGATGGTCTAGGGATTGAATCTCACTTTCGGATTGTTCGAGAGTTGTTTTAAAGTCGCTAAGCGATTCAACAACGTCAACATCAACGCTAATGTTAGCATTTTTACAAGTAAATTTTTTTCGATTTTGGCCAAAATACTCTTGGTAAACGATTTCTGTAGGTTCTAATCCGCGTCTTTTAACAATTCGATGGGTTTCTTCAATATTGTCGGTAGCGAAGGAGTATGATGAGACGTAGCCGGAAGATTGTTGTGCAGAGTTTTTTAGGTTCGAGGTTGCCTCTCCGTTCTTCTGAGGTGATACAAACTCGAGGGCCGTCTCACCAATCCGAAACGAAGCGTTTGTACAGACCCCGGACGCGTCCGTCTTACGCCAATTACACGGATATCCGAATATGGCTTCGTAGTCGCCAATTGCCTCCTCTACATTTGGGGCAACAAGAGTTATATGATCAAGTTTTGAGAACATCTGATCAGTCTAGCCTTTAGTACTTTGAGCGATTATTGCGTCATCTATTTCTCTGGCACGAATATGTGCGGGACGGTCATAAATGCGGTCTCGGTAGCTTTCCAAAATTGGATCGGAAGGGAGTATACCGAACTGCAGGCCAAATCCTATTTGTGAACCGAGACAAACATCAGCGGCGGTAAAATTTTCACCACAGACGTACGAGGTTTGGGAAACCGCCAATTTTAAGACGTTGCACACGCGCTCAAAATCGCCATAGCCTGACATGGGTTTCTGTTCTTCTGTGAGTTCAAATCCCATTGAGGTATTTGATATAGATGCTTCGACCGGGCCTGCCGCGAATAGTATCCAGCGGTAGTACTGATCCCGTTCAGCTAATGAAGGAGCAAGACGTGCCTCAGGAAATGCGTCCGCTAGATATACGCAGATTGCGTTAGCCTCTGTAACAATTTTCCCATCGTGAATGATAGCGGGAACCTTGGCCATAGGATTGATGGCCTTGTAGTCGGTTGATCGCATGTCTTCACCATAGTCGAGAATCTTTGTTTCGTAGGGTACCCCGACCTCTTCTAACATCCAGCGAACTGTTCGTCCGCGGGACATTGGATTTGTAAAGAATTTTAATTCAGTCATGACATTTTAAATTAGCAAGAATTTCTACGGTTTCAACATATATCGAATCTTCGTAAGTCCTTTTTGGAGATTCTGATGTCGCGACAGGCATTAGAGCAAGACAAAAAGTGTTTAGTCGTGAGAATTGAGTTAGCAACTTACCTCTCAGTAAGGTCAGTCTATGGAACTTACAAACACAGTATACCGACCAAAGTAGCTACTCGCTTGGCTTCTGAACATAGACATTCCCGCGACGCTCGTCGACGGAGCGCTCACAGTATCTAGCACCGGGGTTCCTTTTGCTTGGTGGTGTTAAACTCTATTGCTATGATTTTTTAAGGGCAATCCTCTTTTTTGTGTGATTTGGTATAGTGTCCCATATGCATTTATCATCGGGTCTCAGGTTCGTTTTCCAAGTCGATTTTATCAGGACATCCCATTGATGGTGGAGGATTTTGAAGAATGGTTCCAGAAGATTTTAGATTCCCCTCGAATCGATTGCCAAACTTCAGTTTTCAGACTTATCATCACACTACCAAAAATTTCTTGTGGATATTATAATATGTGTACCATTCCGCAAACAGGTGTGCAGGGTGATATACCACCTTTATTCAGCAATTCCATCTGTAGGAAACAGCTTTAGGACAGTTGAGGCAGTTCCTGAATAGTAGAAAGTTCCGGAAAGTTTGCTTACCTAGTCGCCGCCCCACCTAGCTACCCAATCTGGTTTACAACAATAATATTATCCGACAGATTGCAATAGATTTTTATTTGCTTCTCTTTCTAAATGTGTCTCTAAAACTTCTAGAATGATATCCTCGTAATCGTCCAGTTTTTCAGTGCTCGCAACTTTATCGGGGTGTTGTTTCGCTTCTTTTTCCCAAGTTGGGTCAAAGTGCGGTTCGTCTAAACGAGCCATCTCGATCAAACAATCGTGGTCGACACCAAAGTATTTCGCGAGTTTGACCACAGTTTCGCGTTTAACTTTGAACTGCGTATCCTTCTCCAAAGACATAATTTCGTTGATTTCAACATTTGCTTGTGTTGCTAACTCACTGATTGACAAATTGCGGTTGCGTCTAGAGTATTGAACGAAACAATAGAAGTGAGTACACGCCAAGTGACGTCGTTCAATAGTTTTAAGGTCCCCCCAGTAGAAGGGAGAGTGCGCAGCCAATAAACCTGCACCAATGGGTCCATCATACTCGTATTCAAGTTTTTCGACCCAGCTAAATGTTTCTGGTGCCTTAGTTATAGACATTTTTCTCTCCTTTCTAAAAGGAATTTGTCCGCCTGCCCCGGAGTCATCTCAAAATAAAGCAACGCTTCCTTCTGTATATCATAACCTAACTCACTCGTTCCCGCCTTTCTGTAGAATTCTTAGGAACCTTGCAAGGAATGAAGTCCAATCCGCCCCTCCCTCCCAACTTACTAGAGTCTACTGCTTTCTCAAGCGTGGATTTACCACAACTCGTGTGTTTCTCACTCGGTATTCCAGTTTCAGCAACGTTCTAGGTATAAAGCGGTCTCTATTTCAAGGGCTCAGATAGCAGAGTATTGTACCAAAATGTATCTTGTGGTTTGAAAAAATAGATTTCTTGCTTTCTCGGAATTATGCCAGAGACTCATTCAGTATAGTCTGACATAGTCAGACCAATCGACAACACTACCAAGACCATCTAATCCCGGTCGAGACATAGGTTGAATTCCGTTTATCAACCCCGCCTTTCAAACTAGTCTTGAATGCCGCTTGTCCAAACCACGCTGAAGTCGGAGATAATTCAACCTCACCTCCGAATCCTATTTCCGCTAACACCGTTCCCTTACTGTCTGAGAAGGTTTCACTTGCGAAGGTGATGTCCCATGAGTCCAATGTGTCTATGTATAGATTAGCAAGGCCATAGAACTGATTGGCATCGCTCTTTTACTCTATTCTTGCTCCACCTCTTAATGTTAAGTTTGAATCCCCGCCAAAGTCTACGGACTGCCCTCTTGCTGTTGTGGTATTTCCTCCATCAACGTTACCCCAGTTTAGTTGCCCGCTGTATAGAAGCGTGTATTCATCATTGATTGGGTATCGTTTTCCGACCTCTGCACTGAGAAGCATTGCAGTAGACTCATGACCATCAAGTACTGTTCCAATACTGTTACCCACTTCGAAATCCGCCGAAACTTGATTGTATTGAAGTTGGGTGTCAACGTAGGTGCCATCTTTCATATAAACAGTTGCTGTTCCTCCAATCCCAAAACCTTTTGCCGTATATGTTCCTGCAACGTTGAAAGCCGACACATCCACTTCCATACTGTTGTATTGAATAGTTGCGCCATAAACGACAGTGCCGAAATCATTTTCGGTTGTCGCTAAATCATACCCTATCTGGAAGCCGGTGTTTGACGACTCATATTCTGCTGAACCTTCACGAGCTGTGCCGTAACCATTATTCCTAGAAAATACTCTGCTCCAGTAAGGGGCATTAGAGTCTGCGGTTCGACGCTCATACAGAGTCGGCGCTCTTGTAAATCCATCGAGCAAAGCAATCGGTGTAGCCACTAACATGACACTACTGGCAGCGTGTTTCCTTCTGACCGAGAAAGTTGTATCCGTACTATTGAAGGTCAGTTCGTAATCGTAAGCCCCTGATGATTGCGGATTCCGCATAATTTCAAATGCCGACGCTGAAGCTGTTCCAGACACATCTACAATGACAATAGCCTTGTCTTCTTCACCCCCTGTCTGTGTAGAAACATCTCTGATATCCAGCTGTGTTGTCCCGGTAACATTGTTAACGATATTGACTAAGTCTGCTGACCCTGTATAGAAATTTGCATCCAGCTTAATGATCCCTCCTCCGACGAGGTTTGACCGGAACGTTACGCCGTCTTGGACAGTACCATTTTGAAGAGAAACCGTTCCTTTAAGATCAAAGTCCGTCGCATCCACATGATTATCAGACCCACTGAAGCTTATGGTGGCTTGATTACCAACTACGATCTTTTCCCAGTTCAACCATCGTTCTTGTGTCATCGTTGCTGAGAATGTACCTCCATTAAATGTGAGGATGTCTTCTGGCTGTGTGTTACCACTATTATCCCCTCCATCTAAAATTGAGGTTCCAAATGTTGGTTCGGCAAAAGTTAGGGTATCAACTCCTGCTCCCAACCTAACTGCTCCGGAGATTGAAGCTCCCGAATTTACATTCACAACTGAAGCGCCCTCATCGTTACGAATAGCGATTGTTCCTGTAATAACAGCTCCTGAATTTAGAGTGATATTGGTCGCTCCTCCGTCAGTCAGTGTGTCGATGGCCGCACCTTGTGTTCCTCCTGTGACTGCGCCTGCTAGCGTAATGGTTATGGCTCCCGTTCCACTGTTCTGAGCATGTATAGCGCTCGCACTCTGACTCTGAACCGTTCCATTCAACATAATTGACGTAGGCCCTGAGCCATTGTTTATCGATCGTACTGCGTGGTGAACCCCAGATACATTGTTCGCAGAAATAGTTACGCTTGTAACATTCGCTCCGGCATTAACGTTTATGCTTCCCGCGTTCACATTTGCGTTACCAACGGCAGTTGCCGTAACTGTCGCTGAGGTGGTCACAGCTATTGTTCCACGACCGAGATTTTCTACATCCAAGGCAACAGATCGACTTCCAGTGACATTACCTGTGGTTGTCACACTAACGTTACCGGTTCCGCCAGCATTCTTAGCGACAACACCTCCCGAAACAGAAGTCGCGTTGACTGTAATACTCCCGCTGGTCGTCGTAGCATCAATCCCTACCGTTCCTCCGGTGGTTGATCCCGTGGCATTGATCGTTACCGAGCCGTTCGTTCCGGTATTCTTTGCAACGATTCCATTGCGTCCACCTGATGTCGTAGACGCATTAACGCTGACTTGTCTGCCACGACCTTCCGCTTCAATCGCTATTCCAGCTGCATTACTCGCAACGACATTTGCTGCAGTTATTGTTACATTGCCGTTTCCAGTGGATGTTGCCTTTATCGCAGACCCGGCTCCGGTTAGAGTCGCAGTACCCGTTAACTGAACTGAAATCGCTCCGTTCCCCGTGGTTGAGGCTAGAATTACACCGCTGGCTGTTCCAGAAGCCGTTAAGGCTCCTCCATTGGCTTCTTGGGTAAACGTAACCGATGCTTTTCCGGACATAGATATAGCAACATCGGAACTCACGGAAACCGTTGCCGATCTAGTAAGGTTAGCGACCAGATTCTCATTTCCGCGGGCAATGATATTTTCTAAACCTGTGATAGCACCAGAACAGTTAAAAGTTCCTACAGTCGACGTTCCTTGACAGTTAGTTACTCCTGGCACTCCAAGCAGTCTGAACGATTTGGTATTGGAATCAAAACTCAGTGTGTAGACGTACCCTCCTGACCGAATACGAGTTGGATCTAGAGTCAATGCATTTGAGGTGACTGTTCCGGTAACAGTGAGAATAGAGATTGGGTTTTCTGTTCGATTCGAATTATTAGAAGGCGTAATGTCTCTTACGTTTAACTGTTTTCTACCTGTCATATTGCCTCGAACGGTGATTGTATCCGAGGCACCGGTTGCGAAATTAACGTCGACAGCAATAATTCCTTTTACGTTGTTTCCTAGTGTGGTCAGATTCCCTGTCGTTATCAAGCGATCACTCGTGTCACCATCTTGGAGTGACAAAGTTCCAAGAAGGCGAAGTTCCTCAGCAGTCACTGTATTGGATGCGTTGAATTTAAGTGTTGCACCGCTTACGACAGTTATTCGTTCCCAATTTCTTAAATTGGTCGCGACTGCCGTTACGGTTCCCGAACTGAATGTTAGACTATCAATCGAACGATCCGTAGATGCATCTTCACCGCCATCTAAACGGATTGACGAGTTAAACTTCGTACTATTAAAGGTCAGCTGATCTGCGCCGCCACCGAGTTCCACATCGCCTTTAAGTTCGGCAGTATTGTTGACCGTGATTACGGAAGAACCGTTGAGATTTTTGATAGATTTTTGTCCACCTATATCTCCTCCATTGATGACTATTGTCGTCGTTCCACTACCTGCTTTTGTGTTAATCGCAACTCCTTGGTCGCCAGACGTGATATTTCCTGACACCGTGACTGAAACATTACCTTGACCCTCAACAAAAGCTCTGATGCCGTCAGTTTGTCCAGTGATCGCGCCCGACGTTACAATCGAGATGGATCCTGATGTTGTGGTTTTTGCTTCTACGCCGTGTTTAGCTCCAGTGACTCCGGCGAGAACAAGGTCAATATTATCTCCGGAATTGATGACCTCCACTCCTGAGAATGCCCCTGCATTTGCCGTTGAACGCACGAGTTTAGTTGCTGTGGCTGTAATCGTTCCCGTGCTGGTATGATTGATGAAAATGCCTCGTTTTTTGCCTGTCACTTGACCGACATTCAATAGAACGGAACCAGAGCCTGTCTTGCTGACATAAACGCCATCGCCTCGAACCCCAGTGACATTGTCTGTTGCATTTACAGTTACTCTAGCTCCACCTTTATCGTCGATAAAAACGCCGTTGTGTCCACTCAAACTGCCATTACTCCCAACTGTGACGGATATAGCACCTCCGCTCGCATCATTATTGAGAAATATTCCAGCATGCTTATCGCCGGATCCATTAGCCGTAACAGCTCCATTTGCTACTAAGGTAATCGCTCCACCAGAAAAATTACGAACATCAATCCCATTAGTGCCAGCATTGAGTGCTGAAGCAGTAACTGAGATACCTCCCGTGCCTCTATTCAAAGCGTAGATGGCCGTTGCACTACCTCCTGTTACGGTTCTACTTGCAGAAACAGTGACCGATCCAGTTCCCGAACTTTGATTGAAGGCGGTGATTCCACTTTTTCCACCAGACACAGTTCCGGTCGTGCTTACTGACACACTGCTACCCGACCCCCGAGCTTCAATCGCCGTTGCACTGGCATTATTTGCATTCACTTGAACGGCTCTAACGCTGACCGCTCCGGTTCCAGAGGAATACGCCCGCACCGCTGTTCCGGAACCTTGGAGATTAGCCGTTCCCGTCAATGTGACGTTCACTGCACCATTTCCGGTTGTTGCCGCGTCTATAGCGCCTGAAGCATTTCCAGTGGCGTTAATTGATCCTCCGTTGGCCGCTTGTGTGAAAGTCACGGCGGCGCTCCCTATCATGCTAATAGCTTTGAATGTTGAAACCGTCACCGTTGCGCCGCTTGCCAGCGTTGCCGATATGTTTGTGTTGCCGGTTTTCGAAATGTACTCAGGTGTCGAAATAGTTCCCGCGCAACTAAACACTCCCGTTACCGAACTCGTTTCCGTACATCGAAGGACACTGCGAGCCGAATTAAGCTCAATGTGCCGATTACTCGTTACGGTGATTGTATATTTGTATCCGCCCGCAAGAAACTCGTTGTTCTCTAAAGAGAATACAGAAGCGTTTTGACCGGTTCCGGTTAGCGATAGTATCCGAACTTTTGTATCGACCACATGTTGGGAGCCACTTGGTGTTACATTATTCAATTTGATTTTGATGTTGCCAGTTACCGTTCCCGATACGACAACTCGGTCAGATGTCTTGGTAACGAAATTGACATCAACGTGGATTACGCCACTGCCTGAGAGATTTCCCTCTATATCGAGATGGTCGCCGACAGTTCCGTCTTGAAGAGACAGAACTCCATCAACGACAACACTATCGAACCCCAAATCTTGACCGCTACCCGTTCCTTTACCAAGGAACTTAGCGGTTCCGCTTGAGCTTATTTTTAGAGTTTCCCAATTGGTGAAATTGGTGGCTGTTACTGTCCATGTTCCGGAATTAAAGTTTAGAACATCGTTATCGTTCGTATGACTCCCGCCATCTATTTTCTGAGACGCGCCTAAAGTATAACTTCCACCATTGAACTTTATTTCGTCGTTGTCTTCTCCGAGTTTGACAAAGCCGACCATACTTGCGCCAGAGTTGACAGTAACAGTCGTGGCGATTCGTGCGGCAGCTTGGTTCTTGGTAACGACTATTGCTCCCTTACCGGTTGTTCCTATGACGGAACCGCTATTCAGGACGATCGTGGCAGTAGGAGAGGCCGTCGAAGAGGAATTGGTATTGCCAATTTTTATTGCCGCGATGTCTTTGCTTGTTGAAGACCCCGTTGCTTTTACCTCACCTGCTGTGGTTATGCTGACAGGACCGTTGTTCGAGTCGATATTGATTGCATAGTAACCACTGCTCGTTACGTTCTTTGTCGAGACAGTTACACGCCCACCGACATTTCCTTTTGAATTGATTACTCCTAAGGCTCCGGTATTCGTATTACTTATATCCCCCGTCGTTGTTATCGTAACGACATTTGTCGTTGTGGAACTAGTCGTCTGAGTGGTAAAAATTGTTCCAGAGGTGTGTTCACCAGTCATATCTCCAGTAACTGAGATCGTCGCGTTGCCAGAGTGAACTACATCAATTGCCTGTGACCGGGCGTTAATTGTTCCCGAAGTATTTACTGTTACATTTTTACCACTTAATTCGAGAGCCTTAAAGGAAGCACCTGTCGTTAATGCGCTAAATGAATTTATACTTACATTGATGTCACCCCGAGTGATTAAATTGGCGATTTGACTAGCCGTTACGGCACCAGTCACAGAGAAAGTTAATGATCCAGTTCTAGTGTTGGAGATTACCAGCAAACTGGAACGTAGGGTAGCAGAACCCACTGTGATTGATATCGGATTATCGCCAGAGGATGAGGTACTACTGAGAATTCCAATATTAGAACCACTTGAAGTAATTGATCCAATGCTCGCGGAAATCGTGGCATCTCTTACCGAGAAAAGAATTCCAATAGACCCTGAAAATGAAATTGAACTTACGTTGATATTTACTACCGAAGAAACGGTAGTAGAACTCGTATTGGCTTCATCGTGATTGATTCTAATTGCAGCTTTAGCAGAGGCTGTAATGTCTCCTGCGGTGATCGATACGTTGCCTTTACTTCTCGTCCATATACCTCCGCCGCCAGCCGTGATATTCGCCGTGCTAATTGTGATGTTGGTGGCTAGGGTTTGTGCATTTGCTGCAGTTCCCGCGGTGCGAGCTACACGAATTGCATAGTTGGAGGTAGCTGCTACGGAGATATTTCCGGTGGCAGATATCGTGATCGGCGAATTCCCTGCGTCAACGTAATCGTTACTGCCAAATGTGTTAGCAACATGGAAAGCAACCGGTACCGTTGTAGCGGCCTCAATATTTTGACCATTTGCTGTCTGAGTGAAAGTAAAACTTCCAGGGAAGGTGCTGGCCCAATTGAAAACCGGAGTGACACTACCAGATTTACGTACTGAAGTACCACTGAGTAAGTTAACGATGGTGTGTCCCGCCGCATTATTTCCCCAGTCTGAGGTATTGATTAACGCGCCAACGACGGAGGTGCCTGAGCAGGTAATAGTTAACGTTCTAGTTGAAGTATTACTAGCGGATGTACACTGCTGAGTGTATGCTACCCCCCCCCATCAAACTAGTTGCAACCACTGACCCGAGGGCAAAAGACGAAACCGAAACTTTCAAGTCTCGCAACACAAAAGGGGCAAAGCAGAGAATCTGGTCAGCACAACGAGAGATTCTACCACCAACAGAACTGTCTGGCATAAATTCGCCACTCGAATCTTGGTCAATGGAAGGATTAGCAAGGGAAATGCTCATGATATTTTGTCCTGAATCAAGGATTCGATTTTGGATTGGTCGTTGTATCTGTTGACTTTAACACGATAAACTAAGGTCAAAAAATTCCAGTTGTATTTCAACGCCAAGCAATCAACTATACCATATAAGTTTAATTTTTCCCGGGGGGGGGTAACGAAAATTAGTAGAATTATTTCAAGTTTTTCCCGAAAAATTGGCGATTTTTCACAAGGTGCCAGGAGCAACTATCGTATTTAGTTAAAGTCTCAATCTCTTCCTTCTTATGATAACAACGCTTTAAACTGTCAGGCATCTGGATAAAGAAACTATCAAAAGAGATATAGTGCCAAGTGACCAATATAAAATCTTACAAGTTTGCCGAACGGTACAATTAACAAATTACTCCCGTGACAGCTGCTCGTGCCGCCAGAATCGGATTCATTAGGTGCGTCCTCCCGCCCCTACCTTGTCTTCCTTCGAAATTTCGATTTGAAGTTGAAGCGCACCGTTCACCCGGGGCCAGTATATCAGGGTTCATACCTAAGCACATAGAACAGCCCGGCTCCCTCCACTCAAATCCAGCTTCTATAAACAATTGATCAAGCCCTTCTGCTTCGGCCTGAGAGCGAACTAACCCAGAGCCAGGGACGACCATCGCTCGAACATGTTCGGCAACTCGGTTTCCCCGGGCTGTTTCGGCCGCAACTCGTAAATCTTCGATTCGACTGTTGGTACACGAACCAATGAAGACCCTCTGTACGGGAGTACCAGCGATTGGTACTCCCGATTCTAACCCCATATAGTCTAGCGCTCGAGTACACGCAGCCTTCTTAATGGGATCAGTGAAATCTTCGGGGGAAGGAATTTTGGATGAGAGTGGAATGGCTTGCTCGGGACTTGTTCCCCATGTGACGGTGGGTTGTACTTGATCACAGTCAATCTCTATTTTCTTATCCCAGGTCGCATCAATGTCAGAGTTCAGAGTCTTCCAATAGTTGCTAGCGATTTCCCATTGTCCACCTTTCGGAGCAGACGGACGCCCTTTAAGATAATTGTAAGTGATCTCATCGGGGGCAATCAATCCTGCACGAGCACCGCCCTCAATGGAAAGATTACACAGCGTCATTCTAGCTTCCATAGAGAGGTTCTCAATAACCGGTCCACGATATTCGACGACATATCCGGTGCCACCCGCAGTCCCAATCATAGAAATAAAGTGCAACGCCAGATCTTTTGAGGTCACGCCGTCGGCCAGTTTTCCTGAAACATTTACAGCCATGTTTTTCATTTTTCTTGCGCGTAGCGTTTGAGTTGCCAACACATGCTCAACTTCGGAAGTTCCAATTCCATGTGCTAGGGCTCCAAAAGCTCCATGCGTGGACGTATGACTATCTCCGCACACTATAGTCATCCCAGGCTGGGTTCTGCCCTGTTCGGGTCCGACAACGTGAACAATGCCGTTTCTGACATCGCCCATAGGGAAGAATTCAATATTATGTTCTTCGACGTTACGGATAAGTGTTCTAAGTTGAGTTCGGGCTTCGGTATCGGTTACCCCGTCTAATCCTGCCGCTTGATTTTCAGTGGGGGTGTTGTGATCCGCTACGGCCAAAGTTAGGTCTGGTCGCCTTACACTTCGTCCGGCATCTCTCAAACCAGCAAAGGCTTGCGGAGTCGTTACTTCGTGAATGAGATGTAGATCAACGTATATTAGACTCTCGCCCGAACTTTCGTCATAAGCGATCAAATGGTTATCCCAAATTTTGTCATAAAGTGTTTGTCCGGCCATAATGCCGTAACTCCAAGCGCACTATCTCAAAGACGCTTTCGGGGCGATTGAGTTATAAGGTTGAGTAATCTTAACCAAAGTTCAATAGGCAACTCGAAACTTAAAATAACAGAGATTTGTTATTCTATTCATCAGGAGTCGACGGAGTTTCTTCTACTGAAGCAGTAACTTTCTCGTCTGTCTTAGATTTTCTTGCCCGCTTTGTTGCCTTATTCTTCCGCATGCGCTCAGTTTTTGACATAGTCACTTTGGTTTGTTCAATCCCATGTCCAGTCGTTCGCTCAGCAATTCTCGCTGACTTACCGTGTCTATCTCGGAGGTAATACAGTTTAGCCCGTCGAACACGACCTCGACGTTTTACTTCTATACTTTCAATAACGGGAGAAACGAGAGGAAACACACGTTCGACACCTTCACCAAAGGAGTCTTTGCGCACTACAAAACTTTCATTAATCCCGGAACCAGAACGACCAATGCACACACCTTCAAAACGCTGAACCCGCTCACGTTCACCTTCTCGAATTTTCACATTGACGGCAAGCGTATCCCCCGGCGAAAACGCAGGGATATTTTTACCTTCTGTAACGCGGGCATATTCTTCTGCCTCAACCTGTTGTAGGACGTTCATAAACGCTCTCCATTATCGGAAAATCAGCTAAATTTTTGAGTGAATGTTCCATAAATCCGGACGACGCGATTTTGTCAAGAGTTTAGCTTGGTCTTTGCGCCATTTTGCAATTTTTCCGTGGTTGCCGGAAAGCAGAATTTCCGGCGTTTTTTCTCCTTCCCATTCCCTAGGAACAGTATACTGAGGGTGTTCTAGCAAATCGTCGTTAAAACTTTCATCAATTACCGATTCTTTATTGCCTGCAACATTGGGAAGAAGGCGGACGCACGATTCAATTACTGTTTGCGCGGCAAGTTCGCCGCCGGAAAGCACATAATCCCCGACCGAAATTTCCAACAGTTCTCGCCTATCTAAGACACGTTGATCTAGCCCTTCAAAACGTCCACAGAACAGTATAAGGCCAGATGTTTTGGAGAATTCTTTCGCCATTTCCTGATTAAATGTCTTTCCGCGAGGTGAAAGGTAGATTCTTGTTCGACCGTCGTTTGGCAAACTGTCCAAAGCAGCAGCAGCAACATCTGGGCGTATGAGCATTCCCGCGCCTCCACCTGCCGGAGTGTCATCTACAGTTCGATGCGTTCCTAATCCAAATTCTCTTAGGTTGACAACTTCAAGTGACCAAAGGTTGTCTCGGCGAGCCCGCTCTATGATTGACACTCCTAACGCGCCCGGAAAAGCTTCGGGGAACAATGTTATTACAGTTGCCTTAAACTTATTCATCGGGCCAATCCCGATACAATGCGAATTTCAAATTGGTCACTTTACTATTAACGTCAAAGTGAAGCCGATCCGTCTCGTTTTGGTTTGAAATCGCCAGTTGAAATGCTCTATCCAGTTGCTCTAAATTTTTTGTCTCAATAATGACGTGAAACTCAGGAAGCTCATTAGGTCGAAATCCGAGCTTACAGCGCGACATGCGCCATGATGATATCGTATTCTGTTCGCGCATATGATTTAAAAATCTCGCTAGCGAGGAGGCAAAATCAGCTTCTTCTGTTTCCGGTTTCAAATCAAACCATATATTGTATAGGTTCATTTCCAACTCTTTCCCAGACCTAAATATTGGAGTTCTTTTTAAAGATTGAAAGTAAAATCAAATTATGTCCAAAAAAAATATAGACCTTTCAGTCTTGATTCCATTCTACAACGAAGAAGGCAATGTTCTGCCAGTTATTAAGGAGATTCATAATGCGCTTGAGGGCGTTATGAACTTTGAAATTGTTTGCGTGGACGATTGTTCAACAGATTCTACCAAGAATGAAATAGAAGAAGCCATCCAGCAATGGCCAAACACCGTACGTAAACTAACGCATGAATGCAGAAGCGGAAAATCGGCAGCAATTTATACGGGATTACGTGCTGTTGCAGGTAATTGGGTTCAGCTGTTGGATGGAGATGGACAAAACGATCCCGCTGACACAAAGAGAGTTTGGGAAGAAATAATCTCTAAAGATGTTTCACCTAAACTTGCGCTAATAGCCGGTCGACGATCGAGTCGTAATGATTCAGGATTCAAATGGCTTCAAAGTAGATTTGCCAATGGGATTCGCAGATTTTTATTGAATGATGAGGTTACAGACTCTGGTTGTGGATGGAAGTTAGTTCGTGCGGATGTTTTTCGCGACCTTCCCTATTTTGCCTCAATGCATCGATTCTTACCAGCGCTCGTAAAACGCTGTGGGTGGGATGTTAAAGAAGAAAAAGTCGCTGATAGAAAAAGGCAACATGGAACCTCTAAATATGGCTTCTTTGACCGTCTCTTTGCTAGCGTATTCGATATCCTAGGGGTGTTTTGGTTAATGAGACGTGGAAGACACGGAATTGCGGTTGAATGGGATGATCCCCGAAGACAGAAATAAGAGTCTGGAAGAACTTTATCCAGAACTGCATTAACTCAATCGCCAATCTTCAAATGATGCAACAGTGATGTGTCCGTTTTCAATATTCAGCTCCGGAACGTCTTGTTTACTGAAAGGTATAAGCACTAACTGATCGTCTGATGTTTTAATCTCAAGTAAATCGCCCGCGCCAAAATTGTTAACAGCAGTGACAATTCCCAGTGTCTTGTTGCTAGGAGAAACGGCAGTTAGGCCAACTAAATCCTCAACGAAAAACTCGTCGTCCTCTGGTTTATCCAATTTGGAGCGGGGAACAAAAAGTTTGGTGCCTTTTAAGTTCTCCCAATACTCTCTATCTCGCAAGGGTTTCGGAGAGACTATGAACTGATTTTTTCCAACTCGGAACGATTGAACTTCCAATACCGTCTGCCCGTACTCATTAAAAAACGGCTCATACCTAAAGATATCCTCCTGCACCTCGGTGAAACTTCGTATTCGCACGTCACCCCTTACGCCATGCGCACCTAATAGGATGCCAACGACGATTAGACGTTTGTTTGTATGTTTTGGCACAAAATGGACAAGGTCTTATAAGGATCTATGTCGGAACAGTTCCGAGAGGAAGGACTAAGATAAGAAACTTCAGCGTTAATCATTCTTTGGTTCAACTTTATCCTCGTTTTCCGACCCATTCGAATTTTCGCCGCCATTATTCGGAAGCCGCTTCGCCACTATTAGCTTCTGAGCTTGCTGAAGCGACCGCTCTTGCTTCGTCCTGTTGCTTTTTCTCTTCCGCTCTTTCTTTGGCTTTTGCACCGGGTTCTCCTTTTTTAGGATTATTACCCATTTCCCATTCCCAGACAGGTTTTGTTTCGCCTTCTAAGGTGATTTCACTCAAAAATCGAGCCACACGTTCTGTAGGCTTCGCACCCTTACGAATCCATTCTGCCGCTAGTTCACCGTCTAGCCTCACTCGATCTGGAGAGTCCTTTGGTAGTCTAGGATCATATATGCCGATTTTTGCAATAAATCGACCGTCGCGTGGTGCCCGACTATCCGCAACGACAATGCGGTAGAATGGTCTTTTTTTAGCTCCTCCTCGAGCAAGTCTAATTTTTAATGCCATGTAAATTCTCCTTGGAATGAAGGCAAAATGATGAAAAGATGAATTTAAATTTTACGAATGGCTACGAAACACCATCCGTTTTTACGAGTAGGTGATGACGAATGACCTCAGCAACGATAAAACTAATGAGTTTCTCGGCAAAAACGGGGTCAAGGCCAGATTCTTTGGCGAGTTGTCGCAATCGAACGATTTGTTTTGCTTCTCGGTCTTTATCCGACGTAGGCAAGCCGCTGGTTGCTTTCAAAATTCCGACTGCTTTCGTAATTTTGAACCGCTCTGCCAGAGTGTGTATTAGAACCGCATCCAAATTATCAATGGATGCCCGGTATCCTTCCAATTGTTCGTCTGGTGAAGTCATTTTAAACCTCGAAACATATGACTAGGTAAGCCCATTTTCTTTAAGTCGGGAGCTTGTACACCCGATAAGTTACTGAGCGAACTTATATTGTCTTGCGTTACCCCCATTTGACCAAGCATTCCGAGCGGATTACCTTTACCGCCTTTAGACATTGCCTTTACGGCTTTGGCCATTTGCTGATATTTTTTGAGTGTGCGATTGACATCTGCAACTTCAACTCCAGCGCCAGTTGCTATTCGCTTGCGCCTTGAAGCATTAAGAATTGCGGGTTTTCGTCGCTCCTGCTTAGTCATCGAATTAATAACTGCTTCATCACGTTCAAGAGCGGAGTCATTCATTTGAGTACCCGCCAAAGCTTTGTTGATTTTCTTCGCTCCCGGTAACATCCCAACTAATGTTCCTAAACCGCCCATCCCGCGAATACTTTTCATTTGTTCGGCGTAGTCTTCCAAATCAAACTTCCCTTTGCTTAGTTTCTGCTGCATGCGTTCCGCTTGGCTTGCATCTACCCGTTGTGCGGCTTTCTCTACTAAACTTACTATGTCACCTTGTTGAAGAATTCTTCCGGCAATTCGTTTAGGATCAAATGATTCTAATCCTTCCAACTTTTCGCCAGTTCCAACAAATTTGATTGGCAGACCCGTTACCGCTCTCATAGATAATGCCGCACCACCACGAGAGTCACCGTCTATCCGAGTTAGGATTAAACCGGTTAGTGGAAGTCGCTCGTGAAATCGTTGAGCAGTTTCGATTGCGTCCTGACCCGTTAATGCATCTGCTACAAGGATCGTTTCTGATGGTTTAGATATTTTTGCAATTCCTGCGACTTCGTCCATCAATTCCTTGTCGATCGTTGTCCGGCCTGCAGTATCTAGAATCACCACATCATTTCCGCGTACTTTAGCAATTTGAACAGCTCGCTTAGCTATTGTTGCTGGTGGCTGCCCTTTTACGATCGAGAGTGACGATACGTCGGTATTGCATTGCTCTGCTAATATAGCTAATTGTTCCATAGCCGCCGGACGACGAACGTCTAACGAGGCTAGCAGTACTTTTTTGTTGTGTTTCTCACTAAGGTGTTTTGCTAGTTTGCCCGCTGTTGTCGTTTTTCCAGATCCTTGGAGTCCAGCCAGCAAAACAACAGCAGGTGGCGAGTCAACGCGGAGATTAGAATCTGTCTCCGCTCCCCCAAGCATTTCAACTAGATTATCGTGAACAATCTTGATGACTTGTTGACCGGGTTTGATTGAGCGGATTACAGATTCCCCAACCGCTTCTTTCTTAACTTTCTCAACGAAATCCTTTGCTACGGGTAATGCGACATCGGCTTCTAGAAGCGCGACTCGGATTTCGCGCATCGCAACTTCAACCTCTTTTTGAGACAAGACTCCCCGTCTCGTAAGGGTGTCAAATATGCCGCTAAGGCGTTCCGAAAGAGAGTCAAACATTTTTGTTCCTCTAGCTCCGACACAATCTCACAGTTTCCACTGAGCGAAAATTCGCCGAGCAGAAGGCTCCGCCGAGTTCATTAGCCTCGGAAAAGCGCATAAGGTTAAATCTACGGATGAATACCCCTGATAAACCACACATTGATATTCAATGCAAGCAATTTTAATGCACTCGATATAGTGCGATTCAAAGTTTTCTCTTTTGGCGGGGCAACTTCTTCACATTAACGTTTGCTTTTGATTGACGACACTTTCAGCCAATTCTTCTGCAAAACAACGTTGATAGAATTCCGCTACAACGGGCCTTTCCAACTCGTCGCACTTGTTCAAAAAAGTTAACCGGAAGGCGTTACCGACATCTTTGAAAATTGCAAAATTTTCAGCCCATGTAATAACGGTTCTCGGACTCATAACCGTAGAGATATCTCCATTCATAAACGCGTTTCGCGTCAGATCTGCGAGCCTTACCATTTTTGATATGAGCTCACGATCATGGCCCGGTGCTTTAGACTGAACGATCTCCACTTCGACATCGTGTTCCAGGTAGTTTAGAGTCGTAACAACCGACCATCTATCAATTTGACCTTGGTTGAGCTGTTGAGTACCGTGATACAACCCAGTCGTGTCACCTAGTCCCACCGTATTTGTTGTCGAAAACAATCGGAACCATGGGTTTGCCGAAATTACGCGGTTTTGATCCAAAAGAGTCAGTTTACCAGACGCTTCAAGTACTCGCTGAATTACGAACATTACATCCGGCCGCCCTGCGTCATACTCGTCAAAAACGAGTGCGACAGGTCTTTGCAGAGCCCAAGGTAGTATTCCCTCACGAAATTCCGTGATTTGTTTGCCATCTCTTAAAACAATCGCATCTTTACCAACCATATCAATTCGGCTGACATGGCTATCGAGATTGACCCGTACGATCGGCCAGTTTAGTCGGGCAGCAACTTGCTCGATGTGTGTTGATTTGCCCGTTCCATGATAGCCTTGGATCATGACACGCCGATTATGAGCGAATCCAGCCAGAATGGCTAAAGTTGTTTGAGGATCAAAACAATAGGCTTCGTCTAGTTCTGGAACATATTCCGTGGTTTCAGCAAAGCCCTTAACTTCTATATCCGATTCAACACCAAACGTCTTTCGAACATCTATCGGAATAGCTGGCACCATGCTGGCTAATTTTATATTGTCAGAGATGAGGTTCATTCGGATGCAATTCGTTTGGACTAGTCAATAAAACAAGCCGTTACCTGATAATTAGGCTTGCTGAGACTTATGTTTATTTTCATTCGGGAGCAGATAATCGCTACAAAGAGAAATCTGAGGACACTAAAGCTAACAAAACATTTGTGTTACAAGCCTTATTCCTCTGATTTTTTAGCAATGTCGCGTTTAATTTTTAAAGCTTTGTCGGACAGTATTCCTTCTTTTGCGGATGCCAAATAGAAATCTAAACCGCCGAGCTTATCCACTGTCCGGAGGGCCTTGGCAGCAATTCGCATTTTGAAGGTCCGGCCCAGAGTTTCAGACCGGAGCGAAACATTGATAAGATTAGGCAGAAATCGACGCTTCGTTTTCACTTGGGAGTGAGAAACATTATGGCCGGTCATTGGCTTTACGCCAGTAAGTTCACATTGACGTGACATATGAAGACTCGCAAAAGAAGGGTTCCGCAATATATATAGTTGCCTGCGTATATATTGCACGGTCTATTTGGTCAAGTATTTGAAGGTGCTAATGTCATGCAACGATTTGACTTTTCGCTGACATTGAATTGTCAAAATATCTAAATAAACTAGACGGCAGGAGGTATGTATCCTTGTCAAACAGGTTTTGCTATAGACAAATTATTTGCATTCTAACTCTCAGAAAGAGCGTTTCTCTTAATGATGACTGCTAAATCAAAAACTTTCCTTTTCATGCTTCTTCTGAGTATGTTTACTATTGTCTCCCAAGTCGGCTTTGGCGTACATGACCAAGTTGCGGTTGCACAACAAGACCCTTCAACGCCACTATCGAAGGCTAAAAATGGGCAGCCTTTCAGATTTGAGTATGAGTTAAAGGCATCGGCTTGGGCATTCATCCTGCCGATTTCTGGCAGGGCCTCCTTCAAAGCAGACATTTCCCCTGATACCTATTCGATTGCAACCTATGTCCGAACAACAGGCATCGCAGACTTGCTTGTAAGTTATGATCTCAATGTTTCTTCAACAGGATACACACACGAAAATAGGCTCGATACATATGCCTACGTTTCGCAGAATAAAGACGGTAAGAAAAATCGTCGTGTCGAATTAGTCTATGGTAAAGACGACGTTGCAATGAAGGCGACACCGAGATTCGGGAACTTAGGGGATCCGCCAGCGGCACCGTTCCAAAAACTAATTGCTAAAGATCCGGTCACGGCATTTATAAGTTTTATGCTTGAACCTCGTGATCCGAAAGACAAAAATCCATGTGGAGGGCCTATTAAACTATTTGATGGCAGGCAATTAACTTATCTGCATTTGACCTTCACGAGGTTTACTCCGGTAAAATCTATTGCTTGGTCAGGAGAAGCTCTTGAATGTCACGTTACGATGGACAAGGTAGCAGGATATAAAGCGGGTGAGGCGAAAGCGGATAATTTAACGGGTATTGATGGTCCAATACGCATGTATTTGGCGAGACTACCCAATGGAGCAACACCTATAGTTAAGATGATCGCTGATTCCGAGCAAATTGGTCGTGTAACTCTTCAGGCAAGCCGATTAAAATTTGTCCCGATTCCTGCTCAGCAATGAAAGTGAACGAGTCTTTTCTAGAGAACTATTAACTTTAGGGGAAAAATTGTGAGCTTTTCATCTGCGGAAATACAGAAGTACTACAAACGTGTAGTCGGATATACAAACCCTGATCAGTTCAAAGAGGTAGAGGTCATTTGCAAAGCCGTTTTAGATCAACTACCGAAAAATGATCGCGACATGCGTCCTAAATTCTTATGTCGGTACGCAAAAGCTTCGAGTAGTCCTAGCCAAGCCATTGAATTGATTGAGGAAGCGATCAATCTTTGTCCAGATAACGAAGAATTTCTTTCTGTTCTTGTCGAGATTTGTAGCAAGCGAGTGCATTTCGAGAAAGCAAAGTCTCTCTTGGAAAAGGCCGTAAAGGCACGGGGCTATAAAACGTCTTTAACAAACTTGTTAGCAACGGTCGAACTGATGCTAGGTGAAATTGTTCAAGCCGAAGCAACTCTCTCTAAGACCGATCAAACGCCAGACATTCAAAAAGAGCGCGTACGACTCAAGTATCAGATGGGAGATTTATATGGCGCGGATGATCTGCTCCGTGAATACCTAAAAGGACAATTTTCCCATTCGTCACAAGACTCTTATATGGCGGCATTTTTATGTAGCGAGCTTTTAGAGTTTGAGAGATCTAATAAGTACCTTGAACACGCTCTTGAACTGGAACCAGAGAACCCAGACTACCTTTCTCTAGGATTACGCCTAGCCAACTGGCGCGGCGACCAAGATCGCTTAAAAGAATTGTTGGAGAAAAGTTATGGTGTCGACCCTCTGAATCCATTGCTTCTTAGCCTGATTATTCACCATGACTCTGAGATAAAGCAGAAAACAATAGATAGTGCGAACTCTATAGCTGAAAGTATTCCCGATACTTCGGTTCTCAAAACAAGATTGCTCTTTGCTTTAGCGCAACATTATGATCGCGCAAAGGACTATGAGAGGGCTTGGAATATTCTGGGTCGCGCCAACAATATTTCTGCGAGCCAGGATCCATACCGTTTTCAAAAATTGCGGCGCGAAGCAGCGCAGGCCAGGCGGATCAATCACTTCAAAGCAGCACGTTCACTCGCGAGCCAAATCAAAACTGCAAGTCAACACGATGTGAGATTCGTGTACCTTGTTGGAGCTCCGCGAACCGGATCTTCGTTAATTCAATCTGTCTTGACGGCTGATAACAACGTTGGTTCTCTATCCGAACGGGCAGCTTTAATTCCACATTTGGATCGCTATGTCCAAAGTGAGGATAAGCAAGCGCTGGAGAAAGTCCTGCAAGAACTAGCCAAAGCGGACATTGCAGGTGCGCGCCGACAAGGTCGGTCCGAGTCTATACTTGTTGATAAATCAACTATCACATTGTTTTTTCTAGGACTAATCGCGAAAGTTCATCCCTCTGCGCGTTTTATTAACGTAGTTCGTGACCCGAGAGATGTAGCTCTTTCTATATTTTTTCATGAGTTTCCACACACATTCGGCTACACTACAAACATGATTTCGATTGCCGATGAACTTTCCCACAGAACGGATGTCGCAGACGGTTGGAGGGAAGATGGATTCGAAATAGAAAGTGTTCGATATGAATCGTTCGTTTCAAACCCTCAAACAGAAGGAAAACGATTAGCCGACTACATTGGAATAGATTGGTCAGATTGGTACTTAGATACCGAAAAACGAAACTTTATTGTTCCGACATTCTCTGCAAAGCAGGTTAGAAAGCCGATTTCAACAGATGCAATTGGTAAATGGAAAGACTATGAGAGATTTTTCGAGAAAGAAGCGCTTGAACTCTTAACTCAGCTTTCAGATCTGTAGGCAAAAAAGTGTCTTGTATGTCCGATTAGAAGCACATGGACTTGATCTGTATGGCTATTTTTAAGGCTATTCTTGGACCAACTAATACTGGCAAGACCCATTACGCCATTGAAAGAATGATGGCATATTCGAGCGGCATGATAGGTCTACCGTTACGATTATTAGCACGTGAGGTTTATGACAAGATTGTCGCTAAGAAAGGAACACAAGCAGTTGCTCTAATTACTGGAGAGGAAAGAATAGAACCTGCTTCGGCTTCGTACTATGTTTGCACAACGGAATCTATGCCAGTTCAACGAGAGGTCGAATTTCTGGCTGTGGATGAGATTCAACTTGCCGAGGATCGCGATCGCGGACATATCTTTACGGAACGCATATTAAATGCCCGTGGTAAAGCCGAAACTCTTCTGCTTGGTTCTGAGACAATGCGGTCAGTTCTCGTCCAACTTGGTATCGGAGCCCAAATAACCACGAGGGAGAGATTGTCGCGATTAACATATGGCGGGGCGTTAAAAATTTCCCGGCTACCTAAGCGAACTGCGGTTATAGGATTTTCGGCAGATGAAGTTTATTCAATTGCCGAATTCTTGCGACAGAAAAAAGGAGCAACGGCAATAGTTATGGGTGCGTTGAGTCCGAGGACGAGAAACGCACAAGTAGCACTTTATCAGTCGGGAGACGTTGATTATATCGTCGCTACAGATGCTATCGGAATGGGCTTGAACTTAGATGTCGACTACGTTGCATTCTCTGCTCGGAGTAAATTTGATGGTCGATACCATCGTAGTTTAACTGCTGCCGAATGCGGACAGATCGCGGGCCGCGCTGGTCGTTTTCGAAACGAGGGATTCTTCGGAGAAACGAGTTCTTGCCCTCCTTTTGATACCGAAACAGTGACAAGGATTGAAGACCATAATTTTGAACCGATAGATGCCCTTCAGTGGCGAAACTCCGATTTAGACTTTTCGTCAATTCATTCTTTGATTACTTCGCTTACTGTCTATTCGAAGTCTCAAGTCCTGCACAGAAGTTCAGAAGCGATAGACGAATGGGTATTAAGACGTTTGAACGAAGACGGAAAGTTGGCCTCAATGGTTGATACGGAAGCCAAAGTTCGCCGGATATGGGACTTGGTAAGGTTGCCAGATTTTCGCCGAGCGGGTTACGATGGACATGCTCGCCTTGTTTTAGGACTCATTGATCGTTTGTTGGAACCCGATGCCAGAATTCCTGATCATATTATGTCTAACTGGTTAAAAGAGATATCCTCTACTTCGGGAGATATCAACAAATTGCAAGAAAGATTAGCGGCTGTCAGAACGTGGTCGTATGTGGCTCATAGGAACGACTGGCTCGAAAATCCTAATACTTGGCGACAACGTGTCCGCGAAATCGAAGATCTGCTGTCTGATGCGCTCCACGACGCGTTAACGGCTCGCTTTGTCGATAAAAGAACAAAGTTTTTGTTAGGAGGGATCAAAAATGCCGACAAGTTGAAGGGCGAAATGGATTCGTCCGGCGAGATTAGCATCAACGGACTCTCAATGGGATTTCTGCATGGGTTGGATTTTAGGTTAACGAAGGGAAAGCACCAGATAGAAAATAGGAGCGCATTGAATCTCGTTCGGTCAATTGTTCGACCAATTGTAGATCAAAAACTTACTGAGGTCGCAACCGCATCCACTTCAGCATTCTCACTTTCGGACGAGGCTGTGATCAGTTACAAAGAAGTCGAAGTTGCACGGTTAGCAAAAGGTAAGACTTGGCTTGTGCCAGAAATAGTTTTGATTGGCGGTGATATTGGGTCAGATGGATGTCGAAAAGCGGTGATTTCACGAATTTCAGAATGGGTCGATTGGAAAATCAGTAAACTGCTTAAATCTCATTACCTGTTAGTTCGTCGGAACGGATTGCAGAGTTTATCGGGCGTTGAGAGAGGGTTCGCTTATCAAGTTTTAGAGTCAGGTGGAGCGATAGATTTAAGAGATGACAAATACAAATCGTTGTTGGGCCACAAAGAAAGGGAAGTTTTACGAGAGAAGGGTGTACGGGCAGGACGCTATGCTGCTTATATTCCAGAAATAAAACATACTGAATGTATGAAGTTGTTGGCGACTCTGCTCACTGTCGGCAAAGACACTAGCTATCATTTAGACAACATCGGAACGAAATCTTTTCTGTTAGATCAGCGTATTGCAGAGGAAAAGTTAGCAGCACTGGGATATTTGCGCTTTGGCAAGCGAGCCGTACGAGCAGACCTTGTTGAGAGCTTAGGTTGGGAACTCTCAAAGTGTCGAAAAGAATCGGGTAAATCGGTGTTTGGCGTACCGGACTCTCTCAAAGACCTAATTGCTTGTTCCCGCAAGGAGTTTTTCGAAGTTTTAAAGGGTTGCGGTCTAATGCGAGTGAAAAAAGGTGATCAAGAAGGGGCGGTTGAACTTTGGCGATTTCGCGGACATGCAACGAAAAAACAAGATGCTTCTTCAAAACTAAAGAAACATGGGAAATCTGAATTTCCCAAACGACACGCATCGGGTAAAGCCGTTACGGAATCTACCAATCCATTTTCTGAACTAGCAAACCTGTTCCCTGACTCCAAAAAACAGCAAACAAGAACAAGAAAAGGCGTTAAAGGAAGAAAAATTTGATCTCGTTAAAAACTAATTTCCGACCACAGAGAACTTACTGGGAGCGCATAACAATTGTCGGTAACCTTGAAAGCGGTATCACCAAGGTAGAAAACGATACCTGTAAATGGGCGAGATTTTTCAAAATTGTTTTCCGCAAACCAATTTAGGTGACGAAAGTCTTCTTGATTAACGATCGACGAAGATTTTATCTCGATTCCGACAAACTGGTTTGCTCCTTTCGCCAGAATATCGATTTCCTTGCCATCGGCGCTGCGCCAATGATACAAGTGGAACTGAGCAGACTGGTAGGGGAGTACGCGTAGCAACTCATTAAAGACGAATGTTTCCAGTAATCCTCCAAACTGTGAGATATCCGAGCTTTGTATTGAAAATGAGTCTTCATTGAACGCCCGAATCGCACATACCATACCCGTATCGACAAAATGGTACTTCGGGGATTTGATATCTCGTTTTGATTCTCGTGATGACCATTCCCCTAAACGGATAACTAGCGATAATCGTTCCATGATATCAATATAGGAACTGGCAGTACTCCACGAAACATTGAGAGGCTTTCGCATTTTTTCCAGATTGACTTCTTGGCCGGTACGAACTGCCATCTGTTGAATGAGTTTTCGGAATGCTCCGAGAGAATGAATTTGAGCGACACTGCGTAAATCTCTTTCGATCACAGTCTTTACATAAGTTTGGTACAAGCTCTGTCTATGCTTCAGGGATAGATTGTAGGCTGCAGGCAACCCTCCTCGTAAGATGAGATCAACGTAATTTTTTCTGTTTAAGGATTCAGGATTGGCAAACTGGCGGATCGTTTTTCCTTTTTGAATTGCCCAATCGAATAAACGGCTAGGCTTCTTTTTCTTTAACTCCGATGTCGTTAACGGCCATAGGTCGATAGGCATTATTCGACCGACTAAGGAATCAGTACTTTTAGCGCTCAAAAAAATGTTTGATGACCCTGTAAGTATCAATTGTCCATAGGAGGGGTTGCTATCAAGAATCATCTTTATCGGCAATGCTAGTTCAGGCGCAAATTGAAATTCGTCCATTACCAATGGACAGGAATTATCATCCCTTAACAATGATCGCAGATGCTCATTCGGATCTGACCTAATGATGTTTAGAAGCTGCTGGTTGTCGAACGTGATGTAGTTTCCTGTTGGCAGTAGGTCTCTCACCAGCGTAGTCTTACCAACTTGTCGCATCCCGACCAAATACAGGCATTTGAACGATTTAAGAGACTCTTCAATGACCGAAGACAAATGCCTTGGAATGAGATAGTTTGTTGCTGTATCTTGCATATCGTTTTCCGGATGGCGAAATAAGACCTTAACGATAACGGATTTTCAGTCCAATATTCCAATAAAGACAAAGTCACGATATCGTGATTTTGTCTATCACGAAATCTCAATTCTAAGTGTAATCATATCACAGTTCTGTGTCTCACCATATCACGAATTTAAACGGACATTTACATTTTCAGTGAGAATTTTCGATACTTTCTCAGTCAGTTATCAAAATATTCTCTAAAATTGAGATTAACTTGGTGGAATCGGAAAATGTGAATAACGGAGCTGGAAAGACTTCCAATTTAACCTCAGGGAGGAACATCGTGACAAAATTGCCTGACGCGAGCGTTAGACTTGATGTTTGGCTATGGAGGGCTCGGTTCTTTAAAAAACGCAATTTGGCTGCGGAACATCTCATGTCGCACGGCGTAAGACTAACGCGGTTCAACGATACGCGACACGTATCGAAGTCATCAACTCAAGTTCGGGTGGGCGACGTAGTTGGGTTGCGAAAGGGTCGACAGCAAATCATAGTCAAAGTGAAGTCTCTTGGGGTGAGGCGAGGGCCTCCCGCCGAAGCTCAAGCGCTATTTGAGACGATCGACTAAATCTGGATCAGAGAAAAATTTCCACTGCGTAAATTGAAAACGGGAAATTTCTCCCTATTTGAAGTCCTTAATCTAACCATAAAAGGTCAATCAATTCCTCTATGACTTATATCGTTACCGATTCATGCATTCGTTGTAAGTACATGGACTGCATAGAAGTATGTCCTGTCGACTGCTTTTATGAAGGGGAGAATATGCTAGTCATACATCCTGACGAGTGTATCGATTGCGGGGTTTGTGAACCCGAATGTCCGGTTGAAGCCATAAAGCCAGATACAGAAGACGATCCCGACTCGAAATGGCTGAAACTCAACGCCGATTTTGCGAAAGAATGGCCGAATATTACTAGACCTAAAGATCCTCCGGAGGATCGCGAAAGATACAAAGACGAAAAAGGTAAGCTTGAAAAGTTCTTTAGTCCACGTCCAGGAACGGGGGATTGAGGAACCATTTACATTTTGAGGTCGAGCGTTATTCCAAATGTTCTCGGTTCATTGACGTATCCCGTTAAATTATTGAAATCAATACCGCCGGTTAGAGCGTCGTAGTCAGTCAAATTGCGCACAAAAATTGATACATCAAATCCTCTTTTGGATTTGTAGCCTAACCTGAGTCCGCCCTCCCAATATCCGTCTTGGCTGTATTCCTTACTTTCGTATAGAAAAAAGTTGGTGTCTCCCTTAAACGCCCAATCTGTGTATCCATAAAATTCTCCTGTTCTAAACGGAATGATATAGCGACCAGTGAAGTTTGCGATCCACTTTGGAGCATTGGGAAATGGATTCCCCGAAATGTTGTAACCTATGATTTCGTCGTTACTGTTTCTGACGACCGGATCTAAAATCGTGCATTTAACCGGGGTGCCACATCCCGGTGCAAGGAGTAAATCGTCTTTTATTTCTGTGCCATTGTACGACAGCCCTGCAGTAACGAACAAGTTGCTGGTCGGAGCCGCCTCTATATCTAGTTCTAGCCCACCGCCTTGACCTTCATCGGCATTGAACAGCGCTACTGTGTTAGTTTGGCCGCCAACAACTGTAAGTTGTTGATCTTTAATTGTATAGGCAAACACATTTGCATTTGCCCGTAATCGCCGATCAAATAGTTCCGATTTAACTCCGGCCTCAAAGGATACAACTGTCTCGCTATCGGCTACTGAAACGTTATCTCCAAAAACTAAACGTCCTTGGATTGATGGTCCGCGAAAACCTCTTGAAATCTTGACATAAGTGTTGACATTGTCGTTAACAGCATAAATAGCAGACAAATCCCATGAAAATTGGTCATCTCCTTTTTTACCGTCAATCGGCCCTAATGGTTTTCCATCTTGGTTTGGACTAAGTTTTCTCTCGACAATGAACGATTTATCGTCCTTGGTATGCCTTAATCCGCCTTGCAAGGAGATTCTTTCGTCATGCTTATAAGAAAGTGAAACAAAAATACCGAGGCTATCTGTGTCGTTAGACCGGACAGCTTCCCCATTCTTCGGTTTGTTCGGAGCCAAAGTGTTGAAGCTTAAAGACGTAATATCTATTTCCTCGTTAAACTTAAACAATCCGGCTTGTCCGCTGATTTTCTCGTTAAGCTCAAATTCTAGCCTTAGCTCGTGAGTAATTTGTTTTAGATCATCAACGTTTCCGCCTGATTCAGATGGGAAAGGTATGTTTCCTGGACCATAGTTACCAGCACCTAGAAAGACCGCTCCAAATCCGCCGTCTATGTCACCGCGTGAAGAAACTTCTGCCGTCTCCCAACCGAACACGTACGTCAAATCCAAGGATTCCGAGAAACTATGTTTTGCAGTAAGCGTTATTCCAGATGCTTTTTGTTTTAGTTCTTGTCCACCGCTGTCTAGATAAACGGTTTTGCGATCGAAATTTTCACCAACTCCGTTGGTTCCTTTATCAATAATATTTGCCCTAAACAAACGAGCTGTGCTGTCGTTTTCCCTTGTGTGGAGATTCAATAGAATCGAGGAGTCATTAGAAGCCTTAAAGAATGTTTGAACGCGAAACGCAGACTCGTCAAAGCCTCCATAGGCATCCTTTTGCTTTGTATGAGCGTTGTTAATATAATGATCTCGATGTTGTACGATACCAGAAATTCGATAGGTGACCCCATGTGCGATAGGCCCTCCTACAGCCCCCTCTAGCTCGCTGGTTCCGAAGTTTCCGTTAGAGACACGATAGTATCCGTCAAATTTATCTTTAGGCTTCACTGAGTTAAATTTGATTATTCCTCCAGGGGTATTTCGTCCAAACAAAGTTCCTTGCGGTCCACGCAGGATTTCAATGCTTTCAAGGTCAAAGACAGGAAATCCTTTAAGAATCGGGTTTTCATACGGTACGTCGTCATAGACCAAACTAACGGGTTGAGTGGCATTAAGATCAAAGTCGGTATTTCCGAATCCGCGGATGTAAAACCGCGGATATGCCCTTCCGAACGAACTCTCAGCTATTACCGAAGGAACTCGCGCAGAGAGGAATCTCACATCAGCGCCCGAGGCTTTCAAGTTATTGAGTTTTTCCTCGCTGATGGTTGTGATAGAGATTGGAACATCTTGGATATTCTCCTCGACCCTTTGGGCAGTAACTGTAACCGAATTTAGACGCACCTCCTCTTCGGACTGATCTCCAGTTGCAGGAGACGGAAAACAGAAGAGCATCAATGAGCAGGCGGTGCTAAGGACAGTTTTGTTCGTCATACGAGGAATATTTCTTTCTCGGTGGGGATTATTTGAGTTGAACCGAATCTAATTTAGAAATTTGGAATGCGCTATAAATTAGTTAGGATTCGCACAAGATGCGTCAGATTTCTTCGAGCGGAGGTCAGCAATAGAATTTCAATTTGACTCACTAGCGTTTAATTTTTGACAATGATGCTTCTACTTAGATCGCGCTGGATCTAGCGTCGCCAATGGTTTTGATTCCAATAATATGGTTAGGTGGCGTAACGAAATGGCGGTCACACATCATTTTGCCTAACATTGAACAGAATTATTCTTGCTAAAGAACAACCGATGTTCGTTACGTTGATACGATCGCAACGTTAGACATTTTTTGAAAAACGCCTTGTTTTGACTAGTATATCTTTTTGTAATTAAAGCAAACTCTCAATGCACAGTACAGTAGTTTAACCGCCAAGAAACAGTGCTGCCACTGCTGTCGCGACACCAATCGCTGTGATTACGGTTCCTGCTATCCATCGTATCTTTGCTAGCTTCTTTCTTTTGCTTTTCGTCTCGCTCTTCCGCTTCTTTTCTGAGCGCATTTATAAGTATATTCATGTCATAACGAAATTCCTCCTATTTCTCGTTTCTTTTGACAATCTTTTCATTCGTTTTTTCAAAACCTTCTGTCATTTCTGCACGTAAATCGTCGGTTCGTGCATTAGTCTTTTCAAAACCTTTTGTCATTTCTGCACGTAAATCGTCAATTCGGGTATTAGTTTTGTTGAGTCCGTCTTTCGCTTCTGATTGAACATCGTCTATCCGTCCTACTAGTTCCTTACGAAGTTCGGTTAGGCCGTCCTCAAGCTTACCAACCCATTGGTTCAAACCGTCTACCTGCGTCTTTATTGTCGCAAGTTGAGCTTCCATTCGGCTGTGATCCTCGGCGTTCTTAAGCCACCGGGCGATAGATTTTTCTTTCTTACCTTGATCAGACATAACATTTCTCGAAAAAGTATCGTTGATTCTAACTGGAGATAATGCTTGTGCTGCAAGATTACAATACTCTTGATGAAAAAAATTCTCTTTACAACTTGTAACCAGAGAGACTAGTTAAGAGCCGTTCGATTCCGTGGAAAATTTGATCTGATTTATCCTCTACCCTGATCAGGCTCATTTATTTTGTCAGCTAGATCTCTTATAGCCTTGGCAACATCAATTGTTTCTGAATCAGCTTTTCTTGTTGAACGAGGTTTGGCTGATGAAGTATTAGCCTTTGAATGGCGGGTCCTGGGTATCTTACGAGACGACGAGCTTGGTTGGGAACCGTTAGAGACAGTTGGCTCTTTGCTCGCCAAGTCTAGTAAACGATTGCATACTTCACAGTATCGGCTTTCGCCTCTAGCCGCTGCTTCTTTTAAACTCTTGAACTCGAAACTTGCGATTTCTTGACCCAGTGGGCCTAGTAAAACAAAAACTTTTGTTTTCGAGTTCAACATCACTGCTAACGGTTCGACTCTAATTTCATACACGCCTTCAGGTTGATGAACCCATTTAACTCGGCCTTGGCTCGTCAGGTCGTATAGCGACTCGATTAAGTGATGTAAAGGAGAGTTAGCCATGGCATAATCCGGTAGTATGATTTCTGGCGCTTAGTTTACTTTGGAACACTGACTTCCACCAATTTTGCCAATGTTTGAGGTTATTAGCAACAGAAAATATGTCTTCCTTAGTGCTATAACCAGCAATTTTACTATTTTGTCAGGGTTATGTCCGAACTACACTTGCGCGTCTTAACCTTCTCAGTTGCCTTTTCGATTCTAGCTGCCCTTGAATTGTTCTTTCCGAAAAGGGAATTGAAGGATGCTCGCGGACATCGCTGGCTCGGGAGCTGGATGATTTTTCTGATTGGGGCTATCGTCATGCGAATACTTGTTCCGGGTGGGCTTGTAGCATTGGCACTATGGGCTGAGCTAAACACTTTTGGACTACTTAACTTTTACCCAATCAATCCAATCGCGGAATTCATAGTTGCGATAATAGTGATGGACTTTGCGGTCTGGATTCAACATGTTCTTAGCCACAAGATACCTTTCTTCTGGCGCTTACACCGGGTCCACCATAGTGACATTCACGTGGATGTTACTACCGCTCTTCGTTTTCACCCCTTGGAGATTCTTATTTCTACACTTTGGAAAGCGGGTTTCGTACTCTGTTTTGGGTTCTCTGCACTAGCTGTGCTTTGGTTTGAAATTGTACTCAATGCCTCAGCCCAGTTCAATCATGCCAACATCCGCGTTCCCAAGACGGTCGATAAAATTTTCCGAATTGTAATAGTGACTCCAGATATGCATCGCGTTCACCACTCGATCGATCAACAGGAAAGCATTCAAAATTTTGGATTTTTCCTGAGCGTATGGGACAATTTGTTCGGAACGCACAAGTCGCAACCCGAACTTGGACACAAACGAATGACAATCGGTCAAAGCCAATGGCGTAGTCATAAGGATCAACATACATCGTCGCTCTTGTTACAGCCCTTTGAACGCGATATCTGATGCTGTTCTTCGCCAACTTAGAGCAAATGCATGTCGCGTAATTTGAACCAGAACGCATACCGCTCTACCGATTCCATTTTTATAGAAATAGGATGACGCGTATCTACTCTTGATCTAACGGCACCCCATAGAGTTCCAGCTTATGGTCAACTAATTTGTAACCGTGTGCCTTCGCAATTTCTTCTTGCAATCGTTCGATTTCTTCATTTTGAAACTCGATAACTTTTCCTGATCGCACATCAATCAAATGATCATGATGTTCATCTGGAACTTGCTCAAATCTTGATCGGCCCTTGCCAAAGTCGTGACGTTCTATAATTTCGTATTCTTCAAACAATTTCATCGTTCGGTAGACCGTCGCTAACGAAATAGAACTGTCGATTTTTGAAGCACGACGATGCAACTCTTCGGCATCTGGGTGGTCGGTAGACTTTGATAAGACCCGGGCGATTATCCGCCTAGGTTCAGTCATTCTAAGACCGTTTTTCTCGGCTAATTTTTCCAAACTGCTCATGTTGCTATTTATGCAAGATTTAGTGTTAAGAGTCTAGATATATAGAAAAAATTTCTAAGTTTAAGACTTACGAGGCGTTGCATCGGGCCGCCGAACGTATAGTGCTTTGGCAGGACGCGATTGAGGTTCTGCGGTCTCTATAACTCTTAACACGTTGACGGCACAAGGTGCCACCGCGCAGGCAGAAGACTCGAACGAATCGGGAGTATCAGAAAGAACTTCCACCTTATGTAATCTGGCTATCCTTTTAACAGATTCTGAGTCACATTCATAAGCTTCGCCGGAACACTCGTCATTGACGACAAGTTGAGTCCACCAAGTTTTTTCTGGCAGTCTACGTTTTGCCGTCAAAGCAATGAGTTGCTTTTGTTGTGAAAACTCGGGAACTGCCGCTTCGAGGGAGGTAACCCCTATTATCGGAACTTTCAGAACTAACCCTAGACCTTTCGCAAAGGCTAAACCAACGCGCAATCCCGTAAAACTACCAGGCCCGACGACAACTCCAATTCGTTCAATATCTCTAAACGTAACACCCGCTGACTGACAGACATTGCTAACAAGTCCTGCTAACTCAACGTCTTGTTCACGCGGGTTGCTGAACGTTCGCACGACTGTTGTTGTGCCGTTTCTAGCACCAACGTCTGAATATTGCCCGGAGGTATTGATGGCCAATGTGGCCATGGTGTGATCCTAAAATTTAGAGAACCACACACGCTTCATCAAACGTTAATCTTGGCGAACGGTCAAATAAATTTTTGTCCGTTCCATAGCCGAGATTGCAAATCCAATTTGAGCGCCAAGTTTCTCGTATGGTTCCTGACCCAATAAAAAACTCATTGTCCACACCTTCATTGTTAAACCCCGACATCGGGCCGGTATCAAGCCCTAATGCTCGTGCGGCGACCAGAAAGTAAGCGCTTTGTAAGGTGCCATTGCGGAATGCCGTCACCTCTCGAACTTTTTCGTCTGAAAACCAGTTGATGGCATCTAAATTGTGTGGAAACAAATCGGGAAGTTTCTGCTGAAATTCCATGTCATGCGCAATGATCGCGACCCATGGTGCCGCGTTAGTTTTTTCGAGATTTCCAGGAGACAAATGAGGCATTAAGCGCGCTTTGCTCTCATCTGAATGAAGAAACAAAAAACGGGCCGGTGAACAGTTTGCACTGGTAGGCCCCATCTTTGCTAAGTCATAAACTGCCCGTATAAGATTTTCAGGAATGTCAGCCTTCTTAAAATCATTATAACTGCGACCGTAACTAAAGATTCGATCGACAATTTGCTTGTCAGAGTCTTTATTCATCTCAAAGTTCCTTCGGATCATTTCGGATTAGTTAAAGAACGGCTTCAACCGCGGTGACCTCAGGAACGTAGGCTCTGAGTAGGTTTTCGATTCCTTGTTTCAACGTGTATGTCGATGAGGGACATCCCGCGCAAGCACCACGCATGTGGAGTTGGACTAAACCCGTCTCACTATCAAATCCGTGAAATACTATGTCTCCTCCGTCTCTCGCAACCGCGGGTCTAACCCGTGTGTCTATCAGTTCCTTTATTTCTGCAACTATCTCGGCTGTTTCGCCTTCATAAACAACTTCTTTTTCTTGCAACGTGGATGTGTTGTCAGAAGATAGTATTACTGGTAGACCTGCAACAAAGTGATCCATAATCGTCGCTAAACAAAGAGTCTTTACGTGCTTCCACTCTTGTTCCGAAGACTTTGTAATGGACACAAAATCCGATCCCAAAAATACCCCTTCTACTCCCGTCACCGAAAATAATGCTTGCGCAAGCGGACTTCCTCCGGCCACATCAATACTTCTAAAATCGAACGGGCCTTGTTCTCCGACGACCTCCCGCCCGGGTATAAATTTCATAGTATCGGGATTTGGCGTTGATTCAGTTTGAATGTACATTTTAATCTCCTCAGAGAACGTGTCTAGCGGGCAAAAATTGCGTCCTGATTATTAGCATCAGTTTACGTCGGCTGAACGTACTTCAGCCTCTATGTCGAATAGATGGTTGTTTCCTTGGGAATCTTCAACTGTCATCTGGAAGACGAGATTTTTTCCAACTTCTAATTTAGAACTAATTCCAAACAGCATTAAGTGTTTGCCGCCTCTTTCGAGCAGCAGCGGTTTTCCCTTTGTGATTGCCATCCGATCAACTTTTCTCATCTTCATTACACCGTCAGTTAAAGAAACGTCGTGCATTTCAACAGATTCAGCAATATCTGAACTGACATTAATCAAATCAACCTCGCCTTTTGCGATTTTGGCGGAAAAACCTCCTAATGCGAAAGTTCGTCCCTCTGGAGGTGAGACCACGAATGCGTTACTAAACTCCAAATCGAGTTCGTTGTCATGTGTTTTACTCTGTTGGCACGAACCGATAATCAATCCGGCCATCAATAAGCCTATCCATCCGACGATCTTTTTCGACATAGAATTTAAGGCCTCCAAAAACCTATTACACGGCGAACTTCTCGCATGATTGGCTCTGAAATTGAACGTGCTTTTTCCGCTCCTTCCCTTAGTACGTTATCAATACCTTTCTGATCCGACAAATGTCGGCGCATTTCCGAGGAGACAGGAGAAAGTTCCGCTACAGCTAAATCCACTAAAGCATTCTTGAGTACGCTGAATCCTTGACCGCCAAAATTGTTAAGGGCTTCTCCGGGGTGTTGATTGGCTAGTGCGCAGTATATTCCAATGAGATTCTTCGCCTCAGGCCTACTATCAAGTTCTGCCAACTCTCCCGGAATTTCCCCTGAATCTGTTTTGGCTTTCCTGAATTTGCGAGCGATAGCGTCTGCATCGTCGGTCAGATTAATGCGGCTTAAATCAGAAGGTTCCGATTTAGACATTTTCTTCAAACCATCCTTTAAGCTCATAACCCGAGTTCCGGTTCCTTTCACAATTGCAATTGGACTTGGAAAGAAATCGGGTACATTAAATTGTCGATTGAATCGCTCGGCAATGTACTTCGATAGTTCAAGATGCTGAAGTTGATCCTCGCCGACAGGAACGTGCGTTGAGCGGTAGGCTAGTATATCGGCGGCTTGCAAAACCGGGTAGTCAAATAGTCCAACTGACGAACGCTCATTATCTTTTCCAGATTTTTCTTTGAACTGAGTCATCCTTTCAAGCCAACCCATTCTCGCGACACAATTGAAGTACCAAGCCAGTTCTGCGTGAGCTGGTACATTTGACTGGGCAAAAACAATGGTTTCTTTTGGATTGATACCTGATGCTAAGAAGGCTGCTACAATTTCCCGGGTTTGATCCGCGAGTTTTTTCGGATCTTGAGGTACCGTTATAGCGTGAAGGTCGACAACGCAGTAAATGCACCTATAGGTCTCTTGCAGAGCAACGGCTGGTTTAAGCATGCCAAGGTAATTCCCTATATGCAACGCACCGCTAGGCTGTACGCCGGAAAAAACTAAGTCAGTAGAATTGTTGGTCATCGCCTTGCCAATATAGTGAGATTATCTTTTTCGCAAAGAATTGAGTAGTTCTGAGACAGTTATGGCTCGTGTTCCCCAAGCTGCAATAGCGTAAACGAGAATACCTGATAGTACAAAGAGGATTAACTCAACTAACGTGCCACCCTTGATAAGACTGTTATCACTTTTATAATAAATGAGTAAGCCGTGCAGTGCTAAAAGCATAAACGTTGACGCAAATGCAATTCGAACGAGTTTGCTCATTAGGAGTTTGTTCGGAAGAAATAAATTGCGACGTATCAGCGTCGAGATAAGTAAAGCGACATTGCTCCAAGCAGCAACACTGGTCGCGATCGCTAAGCCGGTATATCCGGGAACTCCGGTCGATCTTAGCCAAAAGAATAGTCCTGCCCCAAGCCCAATGTTTACAACCATGCTTGCTAAAGAGTGCTTCATAGGAGTTATCGTATCTTCGTGAGCAAAAAAGGCGGGGGCTAGGACTTTAATCAGTACAAACGCTGGTATACCCCAAGCGAAATGAAACAACGCATCTCCGGCACGCTGAGCATCGGAGGATAAAAAAGCTCCCCGGCCATATAATCCTTCAATAATAAATGCAGGCGCAAACATGAGGGCGGATGCGGCCGGTAGAACCATAGCCATGGCAAGAATAATTCCTTCGTTGAGAAGGTTTCTTTGCTCAACGTCTTCCGCGCTTCGCACTGACCGCGCCAACCGCGGCAGAATGGCAGTTCCCACCGCTACCCCGACTAGTCCAAGCGGAAGTTGATAGATACGTTCTGCGTAATACAGCCATGATTTTGCACTTTCCTCAAAACTCGCTAATGCTTGGCTGATCAAAAAATTTATTTGCACACCACTTGCGGCAATGACTCCCGGAATAGCTAACGCGACTACACGTTTTACTGAAGGCGTAAGTTTAGGAAGACCTAAGCTGAGCCTAACTTTTTGCCGAGAAACTCCCCACCACAACAGGCTCGCTTGGGCTATTCCAGCAGGCAGAACGGCAATGGCAAGATACCTCGCCGACTGCAAGGAATTCTCAGAGAGCAATGCCGCAACTATTAAGCTTATATTGAATAATGTTGGGGCTCCGGCCGATAAAGCAAATTTTCCAGCGGAGTTTAAAACTCCCGCCAAAAGAGCCGTCAATGCCATGCAAGCCAAGTAAGGCATTGTTATCTGGGTTAAAGACACTGCAAGGTTGAAGTGAATAGTGTCGTTGCGATAGCCCCCATGCACTGCAAGCATAATCCACGGCATCGCGACTTCAGCAATGATTATAATCGCGGCGGCGAGCGCGAATAGACCCCTTAACGCCTCTTGCGCAACCTTACGTGCAGCCTCTGCTCCTTCGGCTTCCAATGTTCGAGCATAAACGGGGACGAAAGCTTGTGTGAATGCTCCTTCTGCAAGTACGCGCCTAAAAAGGTTTGGAAACATTAACGCCGTAAAAAATGCATCGCCTATTGGGCCAGCGCCGATTTTCGCGGCGATTAAAATATCTCGCGTAAACCCCAGTAGCCTGCTGGCGAGTGTTAAAGAGGTTTGAACTAAAGTGTTTCGTAGCAAGCTCATTGAATATCTTCCCCGCCAATCGTCAATTTAAAGAAACATTTGCTAAAGTTTAAAATTGCTTAGAACAGGTATTGGTTTGCGATTCTGAGTTCAACGCGAACCAATTACTTAATCTTCATTGGCTATTGATTTGAGATCATACAAAGCCACTAATGCGTCACGAGGACTCAATTGATCGGGATCGATTTTTTCAATCGCAATTCTCAATGCGTCAGGGGCCGGTTCAGGTTCGATAGTAGGTTCAGAGAAAAGAGGCAGGATATCTGGCGGCGATGAGTTGGACTCTAACTGTTTCAATAATTGTTGGGCTCTAAGGACAGCGCGTTTTGGTAAGCCGGCTAACCTTGCAACTTGAACTCCATAAGATCGATCCGAGGGCCCAGGTAATACATCGTGCAGAAATAGCAGTTCGTCCTTCCACTCCTTTGCTCGCAAACTTACATTTGAGGCTCCTCGCAGATCGTCTACAACTGAAGTGAGTTCGTGGTAGTGGGTCGCAAAAAGGGTGCGCGATTGATTGACGTTATGCAGGTGTTCAACTGCGGCCCAAGCAATTGCGAGTCCATCATAGGTAGACGTGCCTCGTCCTACTTCATCCATAATTACGACACTCTGGTCTGTCGCCTGAGAAAGAATTGCTGCCGTTTCCACCATCTCGACCATGAAAGTCGATCGTCCGCGAGCCAAATCGTCTGAAGCCCCCACCCGCGAGAATAAGCGGTCAGCTATGCCGAACTTAAATTTTTCTGCGGGAACCCACCAGCCTGCTTGAGCAAGGATAACCGATAACGCTACTTGTCTTAAATATGTTGATTTACCCGCCATATTTGGTCCGGTCACAAGAAGTAATCGTGGTGCAGAATTTATGCTCGAGTCAAGTTTTACGTCATTGGCTGTAAATCCTTCACCGCTTTCTTTCAGCGCCATTTCTACTACAGGGTGCCGTAATCTATTTGCCTCGAGAATGGAACTGTCAGAAATCTCTGGTCGACAAGCATCGTTGACCTCGGCCCAAACCGCCGCAGCGCAGGCGAAATCTAGTTCAGATATAGCATTTGCTATTTCACTGATCTTGGTTGAAAGGGATTCAATTCGTTCGACGAAATCATCAAACAGTTCCTTCTCTCTCTGTTTTGTCTCATCTTCGGCGGCGATAATCTTTCCGCCCAAATCAGCAAGTTCAACTGTCGTGAAACGTGTTGCTGTCAAGAGAGTCTGACGGGGAATAAAAGTCTCGGAAAACGGTTTACTCGTCAATACATCACCCTGTTTTGCAGTAACCTCGACGAAGTATCCGTGTACCGAATTGTGTTTGATCTTTAAGTTCGCTAGCTTTGTTTGCTCAATATATTGGCCTTGAAGACGCGCAATAATCTGACGACTGTTTTCTCTTAACTCTCGAATTTCATCTAATTTTTTATCCCAACCCGAGGCTATAAAGTTTCCTTCTCGAACTAAGACCGGGAGTTCAATTTTTAGCGCTTTGGTTAAATCCTCATGTAAGGAGAACAGTTCGGATTCTTTCGGGATACTTATTGCTCTGATAGATCTCGATAGTAATGGGGGTAGAGAAACCATCAGTTCGTCGCAAGCTAACGCAATTTTTTCGCAGGTGGTGAAAGCTTTGTTAATACATTGGAGGTCTTTTGGGCCTCCACGTCCCAGCCTTAACCTTGAGCGCGCACGCTCCAAATCCGGCGTTCGTTTAAGTTCGTTTCTCCAGCCCGTACAGATATCGCGAAAATCTAAAAGCCATGCAACCGCTTCGTGCCGTTCTAAAATCTCGTTTCGAATTGCAGACGGACGGGAAAGACGATCAGCGAGTAATCGCGCACCCGGTGCTGTAAGTGTTTGGTCGATAGAGTCGAGTAATGACCCTTTACGATTACCATTAATCGAGATATCAATTTCGAGACTTGCTCTCGTGGCCTGATCTATTTGCAAAACATTCCTATGCGTTGGGCGACGCGGAGGGTCGAGTCTGGCTTCCGATCCGGCTTGCGTTACTTGGATGTAATCGAGGAGTAACGCACATGCGGTTAATTCTGCTCTAGTAAATTCTCCATATGCATCAAGGGTCTTGACTTTGAATGCATCTTTCAAAAAGTTTTCGCCGAGTTGAGCTGAAGCAATTCGATCAGGACGCTTGGTTACTGCCGATTCTGAATCCCTCAGAAAATCTTTGTAGGTGGATTTGGTTGCTTCTGTTTCCGAAATGAGGAGTTCGCTGCAACGCGATGCTACTATTGCGTCAATGAGTTCGCTTGGTTTGACACCATATACTTCAAAAGCTCCCGTCGAAACGTCGGCGATTGCTATTCCAGCTTCCTCTCCCCCTCTTGAAGTTGCTACAGCAGCTAAGGATTGCGAGGCTCGAGAATCAAGGAGGTTATCTTCAGTAACCGTGCCAGGTGTCATTATACGGACAACGTCGCGGGTAACTATTGCGTTTGAACCCCGTTTTTTTGCTTCTTCGGGACTTTCTACTTGTTCACAAATTGCGACACGTTTGCCTGCACGAATAAGCCTTACGATGTAACTATCGGCCGAATGATGAGGAACACCGGCCATTGGTATCGGTTTTCCTTCATATTCCCCACGTGCAGTGAGAGCAATATCGAGAATCTTATTAGCGTCGACGGCATCTTCAAAAAAGAGTTCGTAGAAATCCCCCATTCGAAAAAGTAGCATATAGTCTTTATGCTTCTCTTTTAGCGCGAGATACTGCACTAAAAAGGGGCTCGGAGCTTTGTGTCCCGGTTTTTTGGCGCTAGTTCCATCAGCCATTCTGAAATTGCTACTCTGTTCTGTTTGATATAAAATTAAATTTTGATATGTGTTTGCGATTATAGTTTAACTGCATTAATGTTATGCACTTAGTATATTGTCCATTTTACCACAATTTTGAATCGCATCTAGCATGACTGACCGACGCCCAAATTTCACTGAACAGGAAGCTCTGAACTTTCACTCGCATCCAATACCTGGAAAATTATCCGTAACTCCAACGAAACCTATGGGAACGCAACGTGATTTATCACTTGCTTACAGTCCTGGTGTTGCCATTCCGGTAAAAGCGATCGCTGAAGACTCAGATTTAGCCTACGAGTATACTTCGAAAGGCAACTTAGTAGCGGTCATATCGAATGGAACCGCAATTCTTGGTTTAGGTAATCTAGGGGCAATTGCTTCTAAACCCGTTATGGAAGGTAAGTCGGTTTTATTCAAAAGGTTTGCGGATGTAGATTCTATCGATATCGAGGTTAACACGACGGATGTAGAAGAATTTATCACAACTGTACGCAACATTGGGCCGACATTTGGTGGAATAAATTTAGAAGACATTGGAGCCCCTGACTGTTTCATTATTGAGCAACGTCTTCGCGATGATCTTGATATTCCGGTTTTTCATGACGATCAACATGGTACTGCGATAATTGCAGCAGCAGGGATTATAAATTCTTGCCTGATCACAGGTCGAAAGTTGAGTGACTTGAAAGTTGCTGTTGCTGGAGCGGGTGCGGCCGGTTTATCAGTAGCCGGATTAATTAGGCATCTGGGAGTTCACCCCCAGAATATTCTTGTTTGCGACAGTAAAGGTGTTGTTCATCGCGATCGAACGGAACAAATGGATCAGTTTAAATCGGCTTATGCGGTAGAAACAGATAAACGAACTTTGGCCGAAGCTATGGACGGCGCAGATTGTTTCCTTGGTTTGTCGGTAGCGAAGACTGTGTCAAAGGAGATGATTGCTTCTATGGCAAAAAATCCAATAGTTTTTGCAATGGCCAATCCTGATCCTGAAATCATGCCAGAGGAAATTAAGGAGGTTCGCGGCGATGCTATAGTTGCTACAGGCCGATCCGATTACCCGAATCAAGTGAACAATGTTTTGGGATTTCCGTATATTTTCAGGGGGGCAATAGATGTTCGAGCGAGGGGAATAAATGAAGAAATGAAGGTTGCCGCCGCTCGGGCGCTTGCCGACTTAGCAAGAAAAGATGTTCCTGACGAAGTTGCCGCTGCTTATCACGGTTCACGCCCGCAATTTGGGCCAAATTACGTAATTCCTACTCCATTTGATCCGCGATTAATTTCATTTGTTCCACCGTTTGTTGCGAAAGCAGCGATGGAAACGGGAGTCGCCCGTAAGCCAATCGACGATATGGAGGAGTATCGTCGTTCTTTGGCAAGGCGTCAGAATCCGTCGGCTTTTCTTGTCCAGAGAATGCAAGCGACGGCTCGTAAGCAGCCTAAAAGGATCGTATTTGCAGAAGGCGAAGAACCGACTGTCGTTAGAGCAGCGTTATCTTTCAAGAATGAGGAACTTGGTACTCCGTTATTGATTGGGCGTGAAGAGCGAGTTCATCGTGCGATGAAGCAGATGAACGTTGAAGTTGGAACAATTGAAGTTGTCAATGCCCGATTATCCAATCGTAATGCGGATTACACAGATTTTCTTTACGAGAGACTTCAGAGACAAGGATATCTGAAACGAGATGCTCAGCGATTAGTCAACAATGATCGAAATGTGTTTGGGTGTTGCATGCTGGCAATGGGAGATGCAGATGGGATGGTTACGGGTGTTACTCGAAACTACGACGTTGCATTGGCAGACGTTCGACTCGTCCTAGATCCGATTCCTGATCGGCCTGTTATCGGAATGTCGATGGTAATCACTACAAAAGGAGAACCCATATTTATTGCAGATACCAGTGTTGCCGAGTTTCCAGATGCGAAACGCCTTGCGGAAATTAGTATTGAAGCAGCGAGAGCGGTTCAGAAACTCGGATTTGTTGCGAGAGTTGCCTTATTGTCGTATTCAACATTTGGGAATCCCCGAGGTGAAAGGGCGGACAAAGTCAGGGATGCCATTAAGCTCTTGGATACATACGAAGATATAGATTTTGAGTACGAAGGGGATATTGCTGCTGATGTTGCACTCAATCCGTTGCATCGGCTGAGGTACCCCTTCTCAAGGCTGACGGCACCAGCAAACGTGTTAGTGATGCCAGCAATCCACTCAGCATCTATTTCAACCAAGTTACTTGCCTCTGTTGGCGATTCACAGGTCATTGGTCCGATTCTGTTAGGTATTCAAAAATCGGTTCAAATCGCAAACTTGGGTGCAACAGTGAGCAACATTGTTAATCTAGCCACGGTGGCGGCATTTGATATCGATGATGTAACGAGCGACAGTTCAATAGAGCTCCAATTTGAGTAGGTGTACATCTCAATCTAGAACCCAAAGAGCTTTCTCTTGTATATCTACCCCAATTTTTTCAAAATATAGTTTTTGAACTTTTCTCGTTACCGGGCCGGGTCTTCCATCTCCTATTGTAATTCCATCAAGTTCGACAATAGGGCTTATTAATGCTCCGGAGCTAGTTGTAAAGAGCTCTCTTGCTTGCTTCGCATCGTCAATAGTGAACGGTCTCTCAATCACTTCAATACCACTTGCCTTTGCAACTTCAAGGACTGCTTCGCGAGTAACACCGTGCAGAATATCGTTAGATAGGTTATGCGTAACTAATGAACCGTCACTATTTACTAACCAAGCGTTTGCCGAAGCCGCTTCTGTAACGACACCATTCTGATGAAAAAACGCGACATCGACATTGCTTTGTCGGGCTTGCCGATAAGCTAATGTTTGAGAGAGTAGCTGAGTTGTTTTCAGATTACGGCGAGTCCATCGAGTATCATGGACGAAAATTGCTTTAGATCCTGTACGCGCTTGGTCACTTATGAGGTTCTTGGGGTTTACCATGAGAAACACGGTCGGTTCAATTTTCTCTGGACCAGGAAAATCTCTTTCACCATAGCTCCCTGCAGATACCTGTAAGTATACTAAGCCCTCCGATAGTTCGTTTAGACGCATTAGTTCGTAATGAACTGCCTCTAAATCTTCCTTTGGCCTTGGCACGTCAATAGCCTCGAGGGTCGAACTTAATCTGGTACTATGGTAAGTCCAGTCTATAAGTTTTCCTCCGTACATAGCAGTAACTTCATACGCCGAGTGAGCAAACAGAAATCCTCTATCGAAAGGTGATATGTATGCATCACCTTCCGGTAAAAAACTACCGTTTAAGTATACCTTGCGACCATAGTTAATGTTATTTTGCATTGGATTCGAGTTCCCAAATAATTAATTTGTTGAATTGAAAAAGTGTACCGATTTCCACTTACAGATTGCACAGAATGTCCTTTTTCTTGATATCAAAATTGCTTTTGGAAAGTTATTAACCAAATGGGATTTCTGACTATAAATGTGTAGCAATGAAGTAAGCAGGAGATTCGAGACGATTAAACTCCTAGACATAAATATTTTCTCATGTTTGTACGGTAAGGTTTTCATAAATCTGTAGACTTCTGCTCCAAATTCGATTCGATGATTAATATCCTTTTCTGCCCTAACTAAATATAATTTAATTTCTAGTTCGATTGCCAACTTCAAAAATTTACTTGTGCCTAAAAAATTTTTACCGAAAATTACTCCTAACGGAATAAGTGTTAATTTTGCGTTCTTTACTCTAGTAGAAACAGGAACTTGTTTGATAAGAAAATTAGGTGTGATAAATCTAATTGCGAGTATACAATTACTGCCAAGTATATCTTTGATTTGAATGTTAAGCAAAACTGTTTTAAACTTCAAATTACCAAGAATCGTATATCTAGTTTGTATAAACTCGTCAAATAGTAGAAAATTTCGGTAGAAAGAATCTAAATAATTTAGATAGACTTGGTCACTGATTACTATCGGTGAGCTGGCATTACGATCAAATAGTCTTTCAGGGAAACTTCCGTTTCGTCCAAAAGGAGCAATCTTGAGAAACTTAAAAAACGCAATTAGAAAATTATTAGTTACGCTCAGAGGAAAAAATATTTTCAAGTAAAATTTTGAACAATTATTTTCAACTCTGGCTACGCCAACAGATTCAAAAAGTGAAAAAAATGATTTTTTGGCAAAAACATGATTCGATCTTTATAAGTTTATTCTTTAAGTTAGACCAACATTTGTAACTTTTTCGTGCTATAAGAAAATCTACAACAAACGACGCTAGTATAGAATAAAGTGAAAATTGATACAATTCTTTAAAGCCGAGAGGTGCTATTTCGATTTGGCCCGAAGAAAACGTTATCGAGGGCGATACTGCAAGAAAAACAAGAATGAAGACCGTCAACCTCTCCGTCTTTTTTAACGAAGCTCTCGCTTTCGGCATCGCCGCAGAAGTTGGTTTAGGTTGCATAACACGTTTCATTTTTTGGCTCTGTTGCCGCTAGGCTATACCAAGGTTCCGTTAGGAGGAAGGGTTTGTTAATAAGAGAAACCAATATGAGATCGATGGCATAATACCACAAAAACGATATTCATTACCACTTCAACCAGAGTTTCCTTCTGATTACTTATAGAGATAGACAGGCTCTAATTTCTGACAAGCTGTATTCCGGAATCGATCCGGACACCCACCTGCTCAAGATCAACCTTAGCATAAGTTTTGCTTCCTGAAGGCCGGTCAGCAACGTTGCATACCAATCCGAAGTCCGAACTAAAGTAATTCTTTATCCCCACCGATATATGACTGCGCTTCATGCTGGCCAACGTGTCGCTTCTATTCTTAGGACATTTTATTGGTGCAGGAGTATAGATAGAGTAATACCCCGCGTATGAGCTTGAAAACGTTAACGCCGTGAGTTTAAGGGTAACCCCCGTACAAAAATAATCGGCTGGATTTGACAAGTGAATTGCTATAGGTATATTAACTATTAGTAGATGGTTCCTTGAAATAGAGGCTAAGAGGGAAACCAGTGAAAATCTGGAACTGTTCCCGCAACTGTGAACTGGGAGCGAACGTCCATTCAAGCCACTGAGAGCTAAAGCTCTTGGGAAGGCGGTCGTAAGCGTTGATCAGAAAGTCAGGAGACCTGCCATCGCGTCGTTCGCTTAGATGCCGGGATAGCGTCTATAGGCAAGAAGCCCGCCCATTAGGGTCATTCTCTCGAAACGACAATAATTGTCTGTTGCTCCCGCCAAGTGGGACGCAACGTTGTCGTTTGTTCGCTTCTTAATCTAGGAAGCGACTTTTGGAGCTTGAGTGACCATGAGGTGTAAAATTGTTTTCGCGGCGATTCTGTATTTGAATTCCGCATTTAGTCTAGCGCAAGAGTTGGATAAGAGTGAACAGCAGATCGAGGATGATGAGCTGACAATCGCTAAGATTGTGACTCAAAGAAAACGTGGAACATTTGGTGAGGCGGGTTCACACGTATACGTGATCGACTCCGATGCAATTGAAAACCTAGGCTTTAATTTTCTAACAGATGCCGTAGCGAACGCGCCTGGAGTTACTGTGAATCAGAACGGCGGGTTTGGCGGAGTCTCGAGCGTTCGCATCCGCGGTGCTAGTAGTTCTCATACGCTCGTATTAGTTGACGGGGTTCCGGTGAACGATCCCTCAACGCCCGCGGGTTCTTTTGATTTTTCGAGATTGTCATCCTCAGAAACCGCCAGAATCGAAGTATTGCGGGGGCCTCACTCTATTTTATGGGGTACCAATGCTATCGGCGGCGTAATCGCAGTAACAACGAAAAATTTCGATGACGGCTTAACAACTGAAATTTTTGGCGAGGTCGGAGCATTCAACACGGGTCGTGGCGGGGTCGCGTTAGCTTTGGGAGGAGATCACCACTCATCCCGCCTGTCGCTGTCTACTATTTCATCAAGAGGTATTTCAAAAGCAGACGAAGCTAATGGTAATGATGAAGAGGATGCTTACGAAGCGACTAGTTTCGCGGGGCGGACGACAATTAGTCTTCCTGCTAGCGGAAAATTATCTGCCAACGTCAGCTGGGCTAGCGCGAATACTGAGTACGACAGTTACTCTTTCAACAGTCAAGGATCTATCGGAGACGGAGACGAGGTGAGCAAGACCAATGAATGGTTAGCCAGTCTTAAATTGGATGAACTTGAGTTAGGAGAAGATTTTTCGAACTCGTTTACGCTGGCGCTCTCAAGCATTGATCGCAACAACTTCACTCGCGGAAATAGTTCCTTTGGAGCCGAGGGAGAACGCATCGTCGCTCGCTATCAGGGAAACTATACAGCGGCGGGTAAGAGTATCGTTCGCTTTGGCATAGAAAGCGAACAAACAGATACAGGAACCAACTCCGCATCATTGAACTCGCAATTTGTATTGTGGGAGTACGAACCGGTCGAAAATCTTTGGGTTGCAACAGGGGTTCGAAATGCTCAGCACGATGAATTTGGAAATTCTGTAGTAACAAAACTCGCGGCCTATTACGCGATTTCGGAGAACTTCCAGTTAAATTTCGGGTGGGGACAAGGATTCAAAGTTCCTTCGATATTTCAAACGACTTTCTTTTGCTGTGGCGCACAAAGCCCAAACGAGGATCTAGCTGCAGAAGAATCCGAAGCGATTGACATCAAAATTGACTGGCTTTCGACTGATCGCCGTTTCTCCATAGGAATCGGAGTGTTCAATCAGGATATCGAAAATATGATTAGCTTTGCGCGAGGAACTTATTTTAATATCGCGCAGGTAAATTCCAAAGGCATAGAGGTTTCTGGCACGTTTACGTTCCCAGAAGGAGTCACTGTGTCGGCCAACTATTCTTACATAGACGCACTAGACGCTAATGGAATCGAAGTTAGCCGAATTCCACGCCATTCAGGAGACGTACTTTTTAGATTCCAAGTTTCTGAACAGTTGTCAGGGAATTTGTTGGTCCGCTACAATGGTGAGGAAACAAACACAGACAGAACAAAACTAGATGAATGGCTTAGGCTGGATTTCAATGGAATCTACAATATCAACGACAGTTCCGAACTATACGTGCGGGTCGAAAACTTGCTAGACAGGCACTATCAGCAAATTCTAGGATACGGAACCCCAGGGTTTTCAGTGTCGTCCGGTTTTCGATTAAGGTATTAGCTTGAATGCTTCGCTCGACAGCGCTCCTATTTTTGATTTTTCTGGCTTCTTGCATTCCTGAATTGTCTGGGAAAGAAGAATCGGAACACTCGATTTCTAGAGTAGTCAGTCTTGATTTCTGCGCTGATCAGTACGTGCTTAGCTTGGTAGACAAGAACAATATACTAGCTCTGTCACCATACGCTAGTGATAGAATTTCGTACTTTCGAGATCGTGCTAATGGAATTCCCGTCGTCCGACCTACCGCCGAAGACGTTCTCGCGTTAAAGCCCGATATTGTCGTTCGGTCTTACGGTGGCGGCCCAAACATAGCAAATTTTTTACGACGTTCCGGAATAAAGGTTATTCAAATCGGATGGATATCCAGTTTAGATGGGGTTGCTGATGGAAGCGTAACGGGAGAATCTTTGAAAGTAGCAACCCAATTAGGAAATGAGAGTTTAGGGGCGCAAATCATTAAGGATTATTCCGAAGATCTTATAGAACTTGGAAGGCTTCGTAAGTCGAAATCGGCGCTCTATCTAACGCCGTCAGGTTACACCACAGGAGAAGGAACTCTGATAGACGAGATGGTTAAAATTGCCGGATACGAAAACTTTGAATGGCGCAAAGGTTGGAGAACGTTGCCATTGGAAAGGTTAGCCTACGACTCTCCCGACATAGTTATCACTAGTTTTTTTGATTTTGTTGACCTTAATAGTGAAAACTGGAGTTCGGTTCGTCATCCAATGGTCAAAAATATGATTGGTGCGGGTCCGATAGTGGACATTGATAGCGCGTCAGTTTCATGCGGGGGGTGGTGGATAATGGATGCCATAAAAAAAATTGCAGGCAGCTCATAATTCTGCCTCTAAAATTTAAAAATTCCTTGTTATCGGCATATTTGTAACACATTGCTTGTATAAAACTCTTTATGTGTCGCAAGAATAAGTGCGCAGTTTTGCCCATTTTGTTCATATTCAACACTATTGTCGGGAGATTTGGTATGAGTTTACTTAGAACGTTAGTTGTAACTTTTGTCGCAACACTGCTGGTGTTTGCCGTACCTCAATCGACTGCATTTGGTCAGTCGTCAAAGGAGGAAACGCATAAATCTTCGGAGAGCCAAGCCAAAAAACATGCGGACAGGGAACGGATGTACCGTGATAGGGGGGAAAGACGTCACAAGTACAAACATCGAAAGTACCGAGACGGTAAACATTACAACTCCCCACATTCGCGTGAAAAACGATATCGTGAGCAACGTCATCGCCGAGAGTATCACCATAGAAGGTATCGCGACCGCGATAGATATAGAAATCATTCCGACAGGTTTTACCGGCATCACGATCGGGAACTAAGATATCGCGAACGCAATCGAAGGTTGAGGCTCCATAAGCGATACCATCGCTTTGGTATCCCACATAGCCACCATCAACACGGACATAGTTATGGTTACACTGGAATTCTGGATGATTGCTCAGATCTAGGTTCGATTCATAGTACTTTAGTTTGTCACTACGATAAAGCGGAGCTCCTAGCGATCGTGGCAGACATTGCAATAGATCGATAAGATTTTAGCGATTGCAGAAGAATTTTAAGATTAGGTGGCGCTTAAAATAGAGTTTCAGATGGAGCTTGCGTTTCTTGAGCGGGTTTCGGATTTAGGCCGACCTGTCTAAGTCTTCGCGAAACTTTTTTAAGTTTAAATTCCTGCCTTCGGTAATCGGGGCAAATGTTTTCAACGTGTCTCCAGAATTTCTTACTGTGGTTCATTTCGCGCATATGGGAACATTCGTGCGCGGCCACATAATCTAGAATTTCCGGAGCAGCGCATATGAGTCGCCAAGAGAATGTCATGCGATAGTCGGGGTTGAGCGGGTTTCTCGAATTTCGACATGGTCGGCAGGAACCCCAGAGACTCTTAGTGTCTTTTAACGAGATGTTATCATTAGCTGGAGGTCGAACACCTAACTTACTGCTGTACTCGTGTATACGGGGCAAGAGAGTTTTAAAGGCTTCATTTTCCAGAAAACGTTGGATGCGTCTTTCAAAGTATATTCCCTGGCCGGGTGACACGATTGCTGGTTCTGCGCCATCCTCAAATCTTGCTTCTGCCAAGGTAGGATCGTAGCGTAAGACAACTGTTTCGCCGCGAAAAAGAATTTTTCCGCCATCAACAAATGGCGCAGGCTCGGGTACCACATCCAAACGCGCAAGTAGCGCATCCACCCGCCGAGTAGCAAAACGTTTCGCTTCGTCCAGTTGCTTGATACTGGGGATTACAGCGACAGCTTCATGATTCATATCGTCAATTTTTAATATAACGTTGTGCGCTTTTCGATTTAGTTCAACGCGAACCGTTAAAACGTCGCCATCTGTCCCGAGTACCTCGAATCTCCGATCGGCGGGATTCAATTGCTCTGGTCGTTCTCTATTGCGAAGTTCTGGATCCGACATCTTCCGAACCATCTTGGCGAGTTCGGAGGCCCGACTCTGAGCAAATTGTATTGCGGATTTGATGAGGGCTACGTTCGGCGCAACGGCGACAATTTCGTTGGCATTTAGGTCTGGACGCAAGATCACCCGTTTTGCTCGCCCGTTTACTTCTATGCGCAGTCGTATTTTTGTGCCATCAGGGGCTTCAATGACTTCGCGATTGCTTCCGGCATACTGTGCGCGTCTTAACATGGTTACTACTCCAAATACGGTTGACTAGTTTTACGAACTCTGGTGACTTTAAATACATTACCAGCAATCTAATAAGACATAAATACACGATTACGATCGGTTATGCAACTCCTCACAGAAAAATAATTTTACTTTGACTGAATTTGAATAATTCCTCAGCGCAAACCACTTGAAAACAGAGAAATAGTAGTTATCTCCAGCTTGTTACCATCGAAACGACAGAAGTTATTGTTTGCAGAACTTAGAGGATAAGATATGAAATTTCTATATGGGTTTCTATTCGTTGTGTTCTTGTACTGGTTTTTTATTGCTCGCACAGAGTCTCCTGAACCACCAGTCCAAAGCACTCCACCCCCTACAATAGAGGTGGTTATTGGTCGACTAATGGAGTTCATCCAATCCGGTAAAGGATTTGATTACGAATCTTCTTCGAGAGACGGCTCGATCATCGAATACACTAATGTCGTAACTCGCAATGAACCTCACTTTAAGTTTAAAGCGATTCGGGTCAATAGGCCGGACATAGAAACAGACCAAGACCTATCGACCATATCGTTAGAATTAGTCGGCGCTTCTTTAGTCAACGAGGATAGGGTTGCCTTCGGATTCGACAGGCTCGTATTAGAAATGCCGATTGAAACGATATTGAAACTTAAACAACTGGCTTCAGTAGACTACGATTTCAGTATTTCTCGTAAATTTGAGACTTTTCAGTTAGACACTTTTTTGATCAAAGGCGCGTACTTTTTGGACGAGAATTGTGATTTAAGACTAGGATCGTTTGAGATTGATGAAGTGGCTAACTTAAACATCAAACGCTTGAACGTCGAAAGAGTGGGAATTGCTTGCGTTAGTGCTGAAGTAACCTATCAATTCAACGTACCCTATATTTATATTGACGATCTGTCCGCGGGAATATATCCTGAGCTCTTAGCCTATCACTTGCATTCGGCAATCCAGAACCTTAACGAAACCTCAAGTCGTGAAGATCGGAAAGTTTCTCTTTTCGATACCTTATTTTATTTCCCGAAAGGATATTCTGCTGAACAGATACGGATTTCGGATATTTCGGCAAACTTTGATGGCGTGTTCGTTGAAACCAGCGCAGTGTCAATGTCAACCAATGTTGAGGGCGGTGGTAACCGGATTGTTTCCTCAATGACTCCATTAATTGCTACAGTTAATGTCGGTCGACCAAACGTTAATCCAGCAGATCGGGTTCTCATTTTCTCTCCATTAAAAGCTAATGTTAGCGTCGGTCGCCCAAACCCATATTGGTCAGAGAGTGTTCGTGAACTGTTTGAACTTTTGAAGATTGAAGAGCTTAAATTGAGATTTCGCCAAGAACAACATTTCGACGTTGAAAACGACAGATTTTGGCTTCCTTTGGACAATAACTATGTCGAAGTCAATGATCTTGCAAAGTTCAATATCGTATTAGAGCTTGAGGGAATGGCAAGTATTCTCGAGGAGGTTCAATATATGTTAGCAGAAAGAAAAACTGCCGAAGGATTTGACGAGAACATTGAGGATTTGGTCCGTTCGAATTTGAAGTTTCACGAACTAGGCATTGACTTTACAGATTCAGGTTTGATTGACCATGCTTTCGAAGTAGCTAGTCGTGAATACGGTCAGCCCCCCGCCCTTTTAAGAGGTACGGCAAATCTATTGCTTGCCAGCTTTCCTAAGAATAATGACCTAGGTTTAAGCAGTGAAGAGGAAGAAAGTCTTGCCGAAATTTCGAAAGTTTTAAGCGCCGCGCTAAAAACGCAAGGAACTTTGTCAGCGCGATTTAATAAAGACGATTCCATATACGATCTTCAGGACAAAGAAAGGCGAAGAAAAATGATTTTTGAAGATATGACTCTTGAGTTTGTCGAATAGGGAATTCTGATGAAAATTTCGTATTTAAGGCGAAATCTCTTATATTATGGTAAAAATGAGACTTCTCAACTCGTTAGACCTTCAACCAATTAGCATTGGAGAACATCAAATGAGAAAATTCGTTATTTTGATAACGCTAGTTCTGCACACATTGTGGGTTAGTGCCGTCGCTGATCAACACGGCGGTGCCAAGATAGCTAGTCTGCCTGATCCTACGCAACTGGCATTAGCTGACTTGAGTTTAACCGATGATACTGTGAAAATTGGGGCTATAAACACACGAGGTTCCTCTCTCATTTTTGAGAATGTGACCGTTGTTGATTACGAAGGCCTACAGATCGACGAGTTGCGTATCGAAAGTCTAAGACGAGATGGTCCGGGCGAGACAAGTTATTTTTCTATTCGTTTAACCGGGGTGTCACTAATTGACGATGAACTCGATTTCGAGTTTACTGCAGACACACTCATATTGGAGAAACCTTCGAAATTTGTCGCTGAGCTTTTTGAAAAGGCTTTAGTAAAAAGGGAATTTACGCCGTTTACTTTCAAGGATGATCTACAGTATCGGAGAGTATTGATAGAAAATGCGCATTTGAGACTAACGGGTGAAACCAAATGTTCGTTCTATCTGCGGCGATGGACAACAAACAATCTGAACAGGCTTGAACTTGGGTCTTCGTTCCTTGACGATGCTACACTCAACTGTACAATTGAAGATTCTCCGTTAAGAATAAGTATAGCGAATAACGAGACTCGCAAAATCACTTTCGGAGAACATCCCAATCTTCTTTTGCATCACGTACTATCAATCCTAAAGTTTAACGGAACGGGGCGAGTCAGCGAAAAGTCTGCAGACTTTTTCGAAGCCGTTATTTTCGGACTGATAAAGAACATGTATTTCTCATCGATTGGCTCGTTAGGAGTATCTGGCAAGTCGTCGGAGATTTCTTTTAATTTGCTCGGGATCGAAGGCGTTGTGGGAAGAACATCGGGCAAAGTTGTCAGTCGTCGGCGAGGAGCAAGTATAGAGACTTCAGTAGCTCCAATCGTCTTTACTATGGCGATCAGTCCTAGTGAGCACGAGACTGTCAATGATGTGACAAAGTACTTTAACGCAGCAAACGCTGATAGTTTGTACGTAAGATTGGAAAGGGAAGAGGAATACGATGTCGAATCCGATACTCTGACAACGGCTTTGAACGACAATTCACTTTATCTGCACGATTCATTCGAGATTAAATCAGCTATGCAGTTACAAGGAGTCAAGCGGTTTGTTGGGGAGGTTGAAGCGAAACTAGAACGGAAAGGGAGTGTCGTTGGTCAGTCTGTTTCGGATGTTATTCCTGATGATCCTTTATTGCTTATCCATCATTGGAGATTAGAAATCAAGAACCTTGGAATAGTTGATCAAGCCTTTAAGGTAGCGGGATACTTGACAGGCCAATCTCCTGACGTTCTACGAACTCAAACTGCTGCTGTTATGCAGATTGCCCCCTATACCAGCGCAGATGCCATAGGCATAGAACAAGACAAATTAGCGCTTTGGGCAAATGCAGTAGGACAGTTTTTCAACACACCTGGCGTATTGACCCTTGAACTTGACCTTGAGGAACCTGTTAACATATTTGGCTTGAACCAAGATAGGATTGCAAAACTAGTTCAAGATTCGCTCGTGGTTAGCTTCACAGAAACCGAAAATTAAGAATTGAAATGTCATGAAAATAGGATTTTTTGGAGACGTTGTCGGTAAATCAGGCCGCCGCGCAGTCAAAACACATTTACCGAATCTAAAAACTAAAGCCCAGTTAGACTTCGTCGTTGTTAATGCCGAGAACGCGGCAGGGGGATTTGGCATTACTCAACCGGTCGCCAATGAACTCTATGAGGCCGGGGCAGATTGCCTTACTCTGGGCAACCACGCTTGGGATAAGCGCGAAGTATTCTCGTTTATCGGTATTGAAGATCGTCTGTTGAGGGTGTCAAATTATTCGCCGACTTCAGGTGTTCCCGGTCGAGGTGCGTATGTCTATGAGTTGGAGGACGGTCGCAAGGTTGGAGTTATCTCAGTTATGGGAGAGCTTTTTATGCAAAGGCTAGGAGACCCGTTTTTGGCAGTTGATCGTGAACTTCGTCAAATGGAACTTATGCACGTGGCCGATGCGATAATTCTTGATGTTCATGCGGAAGCTACCTCAGAAAAAATGGCAATGGGTCATCATTGCGACGGACGAGTGAGTCTTGTTGTCGGAACCCATACACATGTTCCTACTGCAGACACCCAAGTGTTACCGGGAGGTACAGCGTATCAATCGGACGCCGGGATGTGCGGGGATTATCTTTCTGTTATCGGTATGAACAAAGATGTTTCGCTTGAAAAATTTACGTCGCCAATACCGACCTCGGGACGAAACGAGCCTGCGAGCGGCGAAGGTACGATGTGCGGAGTGATCGTTGTAACCGACGATAAAACTGGACTTGCTACAAGTATAGAACAGGTTAGAATTGGGGGACGCATTGGACATGCGGTTCCCGCCGAAATTGCATAGGTCTTGACGAATAATCCAAATCGAGGAGTAGAAATTGGCTGGCCACAGTAAATGGGCAAATATCCAGCATCGCAAAGGTGCTCAAGACAAGAAGAGATCGGCTCTGTTCGCACGATTATCGAAAGAATTGACAATCGCTTCCAAAATGGGAGGCCCTGACCCTGATGGTAATCCTCGATTACGCCTCGCTATTGCCAATGCTCGCGGCCAGTCTATGCCAAAAGACAATATCCAACGAGCAATTGATAAGGGGCAAGGCGCAGGTAGTGGTGATTTTGAGGAAATCCGATATGAAGGCTTCGGTCCAGGCGGTGTTGGTATTATTGTCGAAGTGTCTACAGACAATCGCAATCGTGCGGCGAGCGAAGTGCGATCATCGTTTTCTAAAGGTGGAGGAAATTTGGGAGAGACGGGTTCAGTTTCCTTCGGATTTAATAATGTTGGAGAGATCGTCTATCCGATAGAAGTTGGAGACGAGCAGGCTGTTATGGAGGTAGCGATCGAGGTAGGGGCTTCGGACATCGAGAGTGACAGCCAAGGACACTATATTTTCGCAGACCGGGAGGATTTTATGGACGTGGTGTCTGGTTTGTCCGAACACTTCAAAGACATCGCTCCTATTTCGACTAAACTCATATGGAAGGCCGAAAACTCGGTACCTGTGGAGGGCGAAACTGCGGAGAAATTGGTTAGATTACTAGACCGTCTTGACGAACTAGATGACGTTCAGAACGTGTTTGATAATTCGGAAATACCCGAGGCCGACCTTGCTAGGATACTTAGCTAGAATTTTGTCCGAATAATAATTTCATTCGTCAACAGCGTCTAAAGCAAGAATTATTTGGGCATAACCTTTTACCATTCTTCCGACATTTTCAACAGACATGCGCTCGTTGGTGCCGTGAAAACCGCTGAGATCTTCAGACGAAAGAACAGCGGGTGTGAACCGATAAACGCTGTCGGTGATTGCGTATGCATAGCGTCCATCGGTAGCGCCGACAACAAGTGCTGGAGCAATGCTAGCGTTTTCAGTAATGTTCTTTGCTACCGCCACAAGAACTTTGTAGGCGGAGTTGCTCGTAGGAGAGACTGGACTGGCACCGCTCCCTCTTATTCCTGTTCGCCCTACGTTAATTTCTATTCCTTTGATGTCTTTTGTGACATTCCTAACGTGTTCTATTATTTTTTCTTCTGTGTCGTTTGGATGAATTCTAAAGTTTACAGAGACGTGAGCACGTTGAGCCAAGACATTTTCTTTTGACGAGCCAGCAAGCATTGTGGGGGCAGTAGTGGTTCTGATGGTAGCGTTTGCAAGACGGTCATTAGATAGTTGAGCCTCTAACAGTCCACCAAATATCCACTGATTAGCGAAAACCATTCGCATAATGAATGGCATATCTAGTGCTGCCGCTTCAAATAATTCTGAGATGGGAGGCCGGGAAAGATTAGATGGCAACTGATTTTTGTCGAGAGCAATTATTGCTTTAGAAAGTTTGACGACTGCCGAATCTCTTGAAGGCGTTGACGAGTGACCACCTTGAGCGACTGCAGTAATGTTGAGCGTAAGATAACCTTTCTCTGCTACACCAATTAGTCCCATTGGTTTCCCCGTTAGCGGAAAATTCTCTAGAACCATTGAGCCTTCGTCAAGTGCCATTAACAATTCGACTCCTCTCGATTTAAGCAGTTCGACTCCCGCTCCGGCACCGGAGCCAGAGACTTCTTCGTCGTGACCAAACAATATGTGAATAGTTCGCTTAGGAGAAAATCCATTACTTGCTAACGCTTCCAGAGCCTCCATAATTCCGACAAGCCCGCCTTTGTCGTCAATTGCTCCGCGACCGTACACATATCCGTTCTTAATGGTACCCGAAAATGGTGAGGCATCCCAATCAGACTCGGTTCCGATGTTAACAGGTACAACATCCTGATGCGCCATTAACAGTATGGGCTCAAGGGTTCGATCCGATCCCGCCCAAGTGTATAATAGCGACAGACCTCCGGGAACGATTTCCAGTTCCGCCAAACGATGAACCTCTGGATAAGTAGTTTTTAGCCATTCGTGCAATTCTAACCACGGTTTTTCTAAACCCGGTCGAGGGTCGCCTGGCGCTATCGTGACAGTGCGGAACTGAATCACCTCTCCCAAATGCCGAGCGGCGTTCTCAGCAGAAATAGGCGGTATGTCGGGTAAACTCACTTCGGAAGTATTTGCCGACTTTCCATAGGTCAATGTCCTCACGATAATTATAGTGACAAACACGGCGATCATACCGCCTATCGTTAAGGCAACTTTCGCAATGGCTCCCATCGTTCTTTCTTTCTTCACAAGAGTGAAATTATAAAAAATTGGATCGCACTATAACAAACGCTTGCGACCTTCTATGTTTCCTAGCTGATTTACCGTTGGAGCAAGAAATTTCTTTCTCTTGGCAAACCAATGCTTAGATGCTCTATTTTTTTGTTACTAAGATTACTTAATGCGAGTATAGGAGGCGTTTCAAATTTTCTCGTTTAGCGATTAAAGGGATTAGTTATGGCTGGACCGCAATACGTATTTAATATGCAACAACTTTCGAAGACTTACCCGGGCGGAAAAAAGGTTTTTGAAAATATCAATCTTTCGTTTCTGCCCAATGCCAAAATCGGCGTGGTTGGGGTAAACGGCGCAGGAAAGTCCACCTTGCTAAAAATTATGGCGGGGCAGGATAAGGAATTCAATGGAGAAGCCGAGGCCGCCAAAGGAATTCGAGTTGGTTACTTGCCGCAAGAACCCCAACTTGATAACTCACTGAATGTGTTCGACAACATAGCGTCGCAGTGCGCTGAAAAGATAATGCTTGAAGAGTTCAATGCTATTTCAGCGAAGTTAGGGGAAGAATACACCGACGAACTTATGGAGCAAATGACGGAACTCCAAGAAAAAATTGATTCCGCCGATGCTTGGGACTTTGATTCAAAGATTCAAATGGCGATGGAGGCTCTTCGATGTCCAGAGGAAACGGCTAGTGTGGAAGCACTTTCTGGTGGAGAGATTCGCCGTGTCGCGATTTGTCAATTGTTACTATCAAAACCTGACATGATCTTAATGGATGAACCAACAAACCACTTGGATGCGGAAACAGTTGCTTGGCTTCAAAACTACCTTATCAATTTTCCCGGATGCGTAATACTGGTCACGCACGATCGATATTTTTTGGATGATATTACAGGATGGATTCTCGAACTTGATCGCGGGCGCGGCATTCCGTATCAAGGTAATTACTCTTCTTGGATCGAACAAAAAGCTAAACGAATGGAGCAGGAATCTCGCGAGAATCGAGCGCGGCAACGTACGTTGCAGTCTGAGCTAAAGTGGGTTAGGTCGGGAGTTAAGGCAAGGCAGGCAAAATCAAAATCCAGAATTCAACGTTACGAAGAACTGGCTTCGCAGGCCGAAAAAGAAAAAGTCTTAACTGCACAAATAAAAATTCCGCCTGGGCCGCGTCTTGGCGGCATGGTCTTAGAGGTTGATAATCTGCGTAAAGGATTTGCGGACAATTTATTAATTGAAGACTTATCGTTTAGGTTACCTCCAGGCGGTATTGTTGGTGTGATTGGCCCTAACGGGGCAGGTAAGTCTACATTGTTCAAAATGATCATTGGCCAAGAGGAACCTGATGGAGGAAGATTGAAGATTGGCGAAACAGTCAAACTTGGTTATGTCGATCAGTCTCGAGACAAGTTGACGGCTTCGAAAACTGTTTGGGAGGAAGTGTCTGACGGATTAGATGTCATCGATCTTGGAGGAGTAGAAGTTCATTCTCGTGCCTATCTTGGAGCATTCAATTTCAAAGGAACCGACCAACAGAAAAAAGTCGGACTAATTTCAGGCGGAGAACGTAACCGAGTCCATTTAGCCAAAATGTTACGAACAGGCGCAAACTTGTTATTACTTGATGAACCGACAAACGATTTAGACGTGGAGACACTTCAAGCCTTAGAAGAAGGCTTAGATGGTTTTCCGGGTTGCGCGGTAATCATTAGTCACGACCGTTGGTTTTTGGATCGTATGGCGACTCATATTTTGGCATTTGAAGGCGATAGCCATGTTGAATGGTTTGAGGGGAGTTTCACAGACTATGTTGAAGATAAGAAACGTCGACTTGGCGAGGATGCTGTTGAACCTAAACGACCAAGGTTTAAGAAATTTTCCCGAAACTAGCAGTTGTCGTACTCAGCTTTTTGGTGAATTTATCGACTTGGCTTGATCAAATCTACTTACCCCAAGTCGGAAATTTAGCCACCGCGGAAATGGTTAAAAATCTTTTCGGCTGTGGCGCTGTTTATGCCATCGACCGATGCAATATCTACCAGCTTTGCTTGGGAGACAGCTTTTGCAGAGCCAAATCTATGCAGAAGGGCTTTCTTTCTGGCAGGTCCTACCCCCTTAATTTCGTCAAGTGGACTTCGCCTAACGTCAGAGGATCGCCGCGTTCTATGCGCTCCTATTGCCCAGCGGTGAGCCTCGTCTCTAAGTCTCTGTAAATAATATAGAACTGGTGATTTTTCGGGTAGGCGGAAGGGCGGTCGATTGGGTACGTAGAATTGTTCCCGTCCTGCGTTTCGATCGGGGCCTTTAGCTATAGCCACTAAAGGAACGTCATCGGGCGTAAGCCCAATTTCTTCCAACGATTTTATAACTGAGCTTAACTGTCCGGGCCCGCCATCAATCAAGACTAGATCAGGCCAGTTGCTAACATTCTTTTCGTCTCGTTCTTTAATTGCTCTCAGGAACCGCCGTCGGAAAACTTCGCGCATCATGCCAAAATCGTCGCCGGGTTCGAGTTTTTCGTCTTTTATATTGAACTTTCGATACTGGTTTTTCAGAAACCCTTCGGGGCCGGATACGACCATCGCACCGACAGCGTTACTTCCTTGAATGTGACTGTTGTCGTAAATTTCTATTCTTTCAGGTGGCGACGACAATTTAAATGTTTCCGCCACGCCTTTTAGAAGTTCTAATTGACTTCCCGTTTCGGCGAGTTTTCTCGCTAGCGCCGCTTCGGCATTGCGTTGCGCCATTAGGATTAGCTCGCGTTTGCGACCACGTTTTGGACATTCGATCTTTACTTTTCTATCGGCAGATAAGCTCAGTGCGTCGGCGAGTAGCGTATCTTGGTCTGGCTTGATGTTTGTAACTATTAGACGAGGTGGAGGTCTTTTTTCGTAAAACTGGGCGACAAACGCTGTGATGATTTCTTGAGGTTCGGTTTCACGCTGGTGTTTCGGGTAAAAGGCATGCGTTCCCCAGTTTTGACCTGCCCGTATAAAGAAAACTTGAACACATGAATGACCGCCCTTGTTAGATACCGCGAAAATATCTATGTCGTCGATTCCTATCGAACCGATGTCTTGTTTTGAACGAACATACGCTAAGGCTCTAATTCTATCTCTCAAAATGGCGGCTTTCTCAAAGTCCATCAATTCGGAAGCGATCTCCATTTCTTCCGCCATGTCTTTCTGCAGGTCGGTGCCTTTTCCTTTTAGGAAATTTTTTGCTTGTTTCACAAGGGCAGCGTACTCCTCGGTTGATACGGCTCCTGCGCAAGGCGCAGAACACCTTTTGATCTGATGTAACATGCAAGGACGTGAACGAGTTTCGAAGATTGAATCATCGCATGTTCTCAAAAGAAAAGCTTTTTGCATCAGATCTAAGGTTTGGCGAACTGCGTTTACGCTTGCGAACGGACCGAAATAGTCACCTTTCTCTTTTTTTGTACCCCTATATTTCATAATTTGCGGGGCATTATTCTTTGAATCTCGCCGGATCAGAATGTACGGAAAAGATTTGTCGTCGCGAAGGAGTACATTGAATCGCGGTTTCAGCGATTTGATAAGGCTGGCTTCAAGTAATAGAGCTTCAGATTCCGTTTCTGTGACAACAAATTCCATTGCCCGAGTCAGCATAATCATAGAGGCGATCCGTTGGTTATGCCCTCCTAATCGAGAGTAACTTGAAACGCGGTCTATGAGGCTTTTAGCTTTTCCCACATAGAGTACTTCGTTGTTCTCTCCCAGCATACGGTACACGCCTGGCGAGGCGGGAAGTCGTTTTAGTTGATCTTTGATCAGATCGACACCTTCGAGCGGCTGATTAAGTTGGAAATCGTCCTTTTCCATGATCCTTCTGTTTTACCGTATTATGATACTAATGTAGAATTGAACACACTAGAATCTGTGACGCTTTCGGAGCAATGTGGTATGGAGTACCACGTTCGGTTAAGAGTCAAAGAGGTTAATACAATTCACGCATTCTTTCAATTTTAAGGAATTCGAGAGAGATAAAAAATGAGTATTCAGTTAAGTGAGGCGGTCAATCGAGTTCAACCGTCACCAACATTGGTCGTAACCGCTAAGGCCATGGAACTTCGGCGAGCGGGACAAGATGTAATTGGATTTGGGGCTGGTGAACCAGATTTCGATACCCCAGACCACATAAAAGAGGCGGCCTACCAGGCAATCGCAGATGGTCAAACTAAGTATACTGCCGTTGGAGGAATGCCAGAGCTTAAAGAAGCAGTGTGTGCTAAGTTTAAACGCGATAATGATCTGTCATATGAGCCGTCACAGGTCATCGTGTCTCCCGGAGGAAAGGCTGTCATTTTTAACGCTTTACTGGCAACAATTAATGCCGGGGACGAGGTAATTATTCCCGCGCCTTACTGGGTATCGTACCCCGATATGACAAAATTAGCTGGAGGTTCTCCTGTTATTGTCGAATGTACGACTGAAGCAAACCGTAAGTTGACACCTGAACTTTTAGAGCAGGCTATCTCCCCTAAGACTAAATGGTTGATTCTCAATTCGCCTTCGAATCCAACAGGTTTTGCGTACACACGGGCCGAGCTAAGTGCATTAGCTCAGGTTTTATTACGGCACCCGCACGTCTACATTCTGACTGATGATATGTACGAATTTATCGTGTATGACGGATTTGAATTTTCAACAATTGCGCAGGTAGAACCTAAACTTTATGATCGAACCTTGACAACCAACGGTGTTTCGAAGGCCTACGCTATGACGGGGTGGAGAATCGGTTACGCAGCCGGACCCGCCGATGTTGTTAAGGCTATGAGCAAGGTTATGAGCCAATCGACTTCGAACGCTTGTACTATTTCTCAATGCGCTTCAGTAGCGGCATTAAATGGATCGCACGCATTTTTGTCAGAAAGAAACGAAGTGTTTAAAACTCGACGAGACATCGTTATCAATTGTTTGAATGAGAGTGAAGGATTATCCTGTAAGACACCGGAAGGAGCATTCTATGTCTATCCAAGTTGTGAGGGAATCATCGGCAGGAGATCGCCTTCGGGAAAGATTATAGAGACAGACAAAGATTTCGCTTCTGAACTTCTTCAGCAGGAGAAAGTTGCAGTTGTATTCGGGGAGGCTTTCGGTTTATCACCTGCGTTCCGAATTTCTTACGCACTTAGTACTGAGGCCTTGGAGGAGGGGATGCAGCGAATTAAGCGGTTCTGCTCATCGCTGACTTAAAAAAACATTGCTAAATTTTCTGACATACTTGGCAAGGTTATTACCGCCAGAGACAGCGCACAAATGGACGATTCTGGCATTGAAATATGGGTTGGCAGAAGTCGCTACCAAAGTAAAGTGTCCGTCAAATGCCGGTGTAACTCTGAAAAACTCTAAGCTTAAACTTGCGAATCGGATTGGTTTAGCCGCAGGTTTCGATAAGAATGCTGACGTTTTTGACGCTATGCTAAAGCTTGGCTTCGGCTTTGTTGAGTGTGGCACAGTTACTCCGAAGCCACAATCCGGAAATCCATCGCCTCGAATATTTCGTTTAGAAGAAGATCAAGGCGTAATTAATAGGCTCGGGTTTAATAATTTGGGCTTAGAGAGATTCGTTCGCAAACTATCTGTTTCGAAAAATCGACTTGGGCCTGTTGGTGTAAATTTAGGGGCCAATAGAAAAAGCGTTGAAGCAGGAACGGCAATTGACGACTATATAGCTGGAATGCGGGCTGTGTGGACGTACGCAGATTACATCACTCTTAATGTCTCATCGCCTAACACTCCGGGATTGCGGAATCTCCAATACATTGACGAATTAAAGATTCTTTTGGATCAAGTAGGACGGGAAGCAGAATCTTTGAGCTGTAATGAAAAATTTTGTCCGGTGTTCTTGAAAGTCGCCCCCGATTTGGAGGAAAAATCTATAAAGCAGATAGCTAAAGTATCGTTGGAAGCTCCCTATCTACATGGATTGATTGTTTCAAATACTACGGTGTTACGTCCAGAAACCATGATAAGCGGACATAGAGAGGAGACTGGTGGTTTATCTGGCAAACCGCTAATGTCTTTGTCTACAGAAATTTTAAAAGCATTTGCCAGTGAAATTGGTGACCGTTTAGATATAATTGGCGTTGGAGGGATATTTGGCGCAGAGAATGTTCAGTCTAAGCTTGATGCAGGAGCGCAAGCAGTTCAGCTGTATACGGGACTGACCTTTCGGGGACTACAACTAATTAATGAACTTGTTTCTTATGAGCGCTACAGATCTAGTTTGCCTTGACTATTTTCAATCTTTGATTCGGAAGACGATCGTTCGTCAATCTGTTGACGTTTCAAAAACTTAATAAAATTTTGTTTGTCTTTTAGTAAATTTTCTACATTGACTTCGTCTTTAATTGAAAGATAAAGTGCAACGGAATGCGCTTGACAGTTGTATGCTTTAATATGATTGAACTCTATGTCAGTAAACGCGTCATATTTATTTAGACCTTCAATTAATTCAGGATTCTGTACTAAAGCGTTTAGATAAAGCCAATCGTAAAATGGTTCTTCTAACTCCCATTTCACTTCATTAAATTCAAAGTGCTTCAAAACTCCAAATTTTTTCAATCTCGAATCAGAGTTAAATCTGAAATCGTGGTTGTCGTAAATATCAGTGTTTGGTCCGTCTCCGCGTTCAAAAACTTTACTTCCCTGATAGAATCTTTCTACACTTGATAACATACCAAAGGGGGAATTATACTCTAATTTAAAAGCACTTGCTCGCACTCCAACAGGTTCAGGGGATTTTGTAGAGACTTCCAAAATTTTGTCGATCCCAAATTTCTTTTGAGCATTCTTGTGAAGAGAATCTATAGACCTTTGTTTTTGGGATATCGAGTAACCAGGAAACCAGGTAAAATCAACTTCCCGCGCATCTACCCATTCTGTAGAATTTCGCGATGGAGAAAATAATTTTCGAGTAGCCATTTATTTTTCTCTGACAGTCAAACGTGTTCATTTTTTATGTGTGTTTTTGAGATACTTTCTCAGCATTACCTCTGCTTGTACGCGGGCGGTCGCTTCATCTCTCTGTTTCCCATTTAACCGACATTCAAAGGTTGCCATTTTCCGAGGTATTTTTTTGAGATTTTTTTCCTAATCATAACTTCCGCTTGTACGCAGGTAGGTTCATCTTTCGGTTTTCCTTTTCTCCATAGCGTTCTAGTACCGTACGAGATGGGGTACTCAATGGGATTTCTAAACAGTTCGGAAAAATCTTCAGGCGTATTCCATCGAAATTCGTCAGACCCGAATACGGAATTTGCAGCATTAGTATAAAAAAATTCGCAATCTTTGTAGACGCAAACCATAGGATCAATCTCAACTAATATCCACTCGCTTTGATTTTTGCGGTTAAAATCTTGCAGTGTATAGTGGTTAGGAATTGAGACTGAACAAGAAATTTTGTTTTCTCTTCCGTCTAGTCTTTTAAAGTCATTAGTATGCGCTTTCAACCCCTTTCGTTTCAGTTCAGTAACTGATAGAAGGCCATACTCCAATATCGTTTCTAGATTTCGTTTGTCAGTGAAGTGAACTAAGCGACGGATTTTCCGTTCGCTTATAATTCTTAAAATTTCAATTTGGCGATCTGAAAGTTTTGAGGGGGGGGGTATTGGTCACTTTGATACTCTATTTGATGAATTTTTCTGAAGGGACGAGGAAACTGAATCTTGAGAACGAAGTTCTATATTCCATTTTGATATTATACCTTTTCCGCAAGATTGCAAGCAATTATTGCTGAGGTCTATCATGAGATAACGGTTTCTTGGTTTGTTTGCAATCATACACTTCATTGACAAGAGCGGGGACAAAGAACGCGAGACAACCCGCACGATACACATACATCATGATGAATGCCCACCATAGTCCCGCGTTACCGAACTTCGGTCTGAGAACCAAATCTGTACACAGGTAAAGAACTGCCGCAACGATCCCTGCATTTCGAAGCACTCTCCCTTTGGTGACACCAAGGAACAAACCATCAAGTTGCCAAGCGGCTACTCCGACTATAGGGATGACCGCGCAAAATGGAAGGTAGGCCAAAGCAACCGACATCGCTGTCTGATCACTTATAATCGACCGTATAACTGTCGTTCCGATGAACATATAAATTAGAGAGATAACAAGGGCGAACATTATTGCTAACTCAGCAGTTAGCCTAACTGATCTAAGAAGCATTTGACGATCATTCCGGCCAAATGCCTCACCAGCTTCCTTTTCTAGTACCAACGCAAAACTGTCCAGCACGAAGGCGGATACCGCAATAAACTGCAGCAAGACTTGGTTTCCTGCGACTGTTCCAGTATCCATTGTGGTTCCCGCTCGCGTGAACCAAAATATGCAACTCACCAAGGCTATAGTACGAATAAAAATGTCTCGATCGACCGCTAACAAGAATTTGAGCTTCGTGCCATCAAACAAACGACTGAATCCTTGAAAGGTGCCTCGAACGAACCAAAATCCAACGAGCAACGCTACCCATTCGGCGATAGCAGTACCTGCTCCAATTCCAGCCGGTCCCCAGTCAAGTAATGCGACGAATATCGCGTCTAGCACTGCGTTGACTCCATTCAGAACGATTTGAAAGATTAAGAGTTTCCCAGTTTGTCCTCTTCCGATTAACCACCCGGAAATTCCAAACGACATAAGCAGAGCGGGGGCACCCCATATTCGAAAGTTAAAGTACTCCTGCGCAAGAAACTCCACATCGATTTCTGCAACGAACAATTCTAATGCGAGCCACGTGAGTATAGGAGAAAGTACAATTAGCCCTATTCCAAAGGTTAAACCCAGCAGTAGAGCTCGCAAGAAAACGGCTTTAGATTCGGGTATGTCTTCTGCACCAATGGCCTGAGCGACAAGTCCCGTTGTGGACATCCGTAAGAAACCGAAGCTCCAATAAATGAAACTGAAAGTAACCGAAGCAATAGCGACAGCAGCCAACGCTACTTTGTCATCAAAAATTCCTATTACGACGGTATCCACGACTCCAGTTGTTGCAATGGCCGCTTGCGATAAAACAAGTGGGCCTGTCTGAAACAGGATCGACTTTCGAGTTAGAGCTTGTTCCATCATTCGGGATTGAGATCGATCAAGGGAGGCATATCAGTTTCAATTTGAAGAATCTCCGACCTCTTATTTTACGGGCCTAGATTTCAGACTGAATGCTTCCCAGTAATGCCTGATCTCTAGATTCTTAGGATTGCCGATTCACTTAGAAGATAACATTGCTAGACTTCGACAATGAAAACAGTGAATACTGTAACTATTAGTTGTCGGAATAGCGATGTGGATTCTATGGATCTAAAGTGCGCTTTCACGTCCTTATAGAAAAAACTTGGCGGAGAGACAGGGATTCGAACCCTGGGTACGCTTGCGCGTACAACGGTTTTCGAGACCGTCCCGTTCGACCGCTCCGGCACCTCTCCAGCTCTCTATTGATATTATGGTGGTTTAACCTTTTTTCGCAAGTGTTATCGCTCTGAAATGTTCACATTATCAATTCAGTATTCCGTTAAATCATTTGACAAAACCGACTTAATGTAGTTAAAGCGGCTATTCGCTCTTTGAGATTGTACGCGAGCGACCCCCAAACATCCAACTTATTTGTAACTGGAGTATTCCATGTACGCTGTCATTAGGACAGGCGGTAAGCAATACAAAGTCACCGAAGGTGACCAAATTGTAGTCGAGAAACTATTAGCAGAGGCTGGCGAGGACGTGACTTTCGGTGACGTTTTGATGCTGTCTGACGGCGATAAATTGCTTGTCGGTGAACCAGTAGTGGAAGGCGCTTGCGTTTATGGAGAAGTAGTAGAGCAACGCAGGGGAAAAAAAATTCTGATCTTCAAAAAACGTCAAAGAAGCACTTACCGACGTAAAAAAGGTCATCGACAGTATGAAACTGTTGTAAACATTATTGATGTGTCCGCTGATGGCTCGAGAAAAGATGTAATGGCTACGTTTGAAGACACTCCAGCGATGGAATTACCAGAAGAGAATGTCTCCGATGAACTGACGGAAGATTCAAGTATCGCCTTTCCTGACGAACAAACTGTGGAAGTTGCTGGTGAAACTGAAAACGCAAAGGACGACTCAGGAGTACTAGAATCTGTTGATGAATCTGGTGAGCAAGTCGAAGAAACAAATAGCGGTGTCCAAGACGAAAACAATTTAGAAACTGCAAGCGACTCGCATGAACTGTCGGGAAAAGAAGAATCAGAACCCGAAATAGTACCAAGCGGATCAAAAGAGGAAACAAAATCAGAATCTGCCTAATCTAAGGAGTAGTTGCAGATCACAATACTTCGTATATCAACACGTTCAACTGTCAATAAGACTTTAAGGTAACAACATGGCTCACAAAAAATCTGGCGGTTCATCAAGGAATGGTCGCGACTCAAATCCGAAGTTCCTCGGAGTAAAAAAGTTCGGCGGAGAACACGTTGTTCCGGGTAACATTATACTTCGCCAACGCGGTACCAAAACGTATCCAGGCACCAATGTTGGCATGGGAAGAGATCATACGCTTTTTGCACTGTCACCGGGGATCGTAGAGTTCAGGAGAAAAGCAGGTAATCGGCAATACGTCTCAATACGACAGACCGATACTACATAAACTTGCGCGGTCTCGGCCGTGAAAGACGGCCTCAATATCTCGAATGATTGATTGGAGAGGCGATTGCCTCTCCTTTTTTAATTTGAAATAACAAACGGGTGAAAACGAAATGATGATACAAACGGCCTCTGGTCGCCTTGAACTCCGACCTCTGCGAATCGCAGACGTCGAGCAAGTCAATGCTTGTGTCAGAGATCCGAGAATCTATCGAAGTGTTGGTAAGATTCCTCCAAACCAAACTTTAGAAAACACCAAAAATTATATTTTGGATTGTCAGAGAAAAACCGAACAGAGGGAAGCCTTTACGTTCGCGATCGTGGAAGATATCGGAATTGTCGGCTGCGTTTCTGCCTCAAAATTCAATAATAATCTGTTCTTAGATGTGGGGTATTGGATTGCTCCAACATTTTGGGGACGTGGAATTGCAACAACAGCGGTAACTACCTTCGTCAAGTGGCTGCATGAGATAGAGAAAATAAAATTCGTTACAGCAGGATACTTTGTTGATAATCCAGCGTCAGGACGTGTCTTACGCAAATGCGGATTCCTTGCATGTGGAAGAAGTCAATACTATTGCTTAGGTAGAAGTGCTACAGTCGAATGCATTGATATGGCGTACTGTATTTAGTCAGTCGGAAAGTACAGAATGAAATTCCTCGATCAGTGCAAAATATTCGTCAAAGCAGGCCACGGAGGAAATGGATGCATTTCATTCCGACGAGAGGCTCACCTAGAGTATGGCGGTCCTGACGGCGGAGACGGTGGCAAGGGCGGTGATGTTTGGGTTGTAGCAGCCACCAACCTGAATACGTTAATCGACTATCGCTATAAAGGTCATTACCGCGCCGAAAGAGGTGTTCATGGGATGGGCAAACAGCGGACGGGGCGCGGCGGAGACGACATTACGTTAAAAATGCCGGTAGGGACTCAAATTTTCGAAGAGGATCGAGATACTCTAGTTGTTGACCTAACCTACGAAGGTCAAAAAGTAATGCTGGCGAAGGGCGGAAATGGAGGTTGGGGAAACACTCGATTCAAATCGTCCACTAATAGAGCGCCGCGCCAATCCAACCCCGGTGAAGACGGAGAGGAACGCTGGCTTTGGCTTCAACTTAAATTATTCGCTGATGCCGGATTGGTTGGTTTACCCAACGCAGGTAAATCGACGTTCTTAGCGTCCGTAAGTGCCGCTAAGCCAAAAATCGCAGATTATCCTTTCACAACAATAACTCCCGGGTTAGGCACGATTGATTTAGGGCAGGAAACACGGTTTGTTATGGCGGACATTCCAGGACTTATTGAAGGGGCAGCGCAGGGTCAAGGATTAGGACATCGGTTTTTGAAACATTTGGAGCGATGCCGGGTTTTGCTTCATCTTATTGACTCAACTCTCGACGATCCCGCCCAAGCGTACGAGACAATTCGCAACGAACTTGAAGAATATGGCTTCAACCTAGCGAACAAACCAGAAATCGTCGCTTTGAATAAGATTGATGCCATTGATGGTGAATCTCTCCGCGAAAAATCTGCCCAACTCCAAAAAGTCTCTATTAAAAAACCTTTGCAAATCTCGGGAGTAGCTAGAACCGGCGTACGCGATGCCTTACTTAAAGTATTCGCTCAAATTCAATGTCAGAAAACGGAACAACAGGTATCTTACAAAGGAGAAAGGCCTTGGCAACCGTAATTCCTAAACTTTCAGAGTCTCGCCGGGTTGTTGTAAAGACAGGTTCGAATCTTGTTGCTGAGAACGGGGTAGCTCGGAGAGAGTGGTTAGCAAATCTAGCCCAAGATTTTGCGATTATGAAGGCTCGCAAACAAGAGGTTGTTCTAGTTTCCTCAGGCGCTATTTCGCTGGGTAAAAAATTTCTTTCCAGTAAGCCGTTGAAGAACCTAGAAGAAAAACAGGCAGCGGCTGCCCTCGGGCAACCCCTATTAATGAAAGAAATTTCTGAAGCGTTTTCTGTTCATCAAATTCGTGTTGCACAGTCATTGCTTACACTCGACGACACCGAAGTTCGACGACGTTGGTTAAATGCTCGCTCAACCTTGAATACGCTTCTAGCGGCGGAGACGGTACCCGTGATCAACGAAAACGATACGGTTGCGACGGATGAAATTCGATATGGCGATAATGATCGACTTGCCGCACGAGTCGCCCAGATGATAGGTGCGGAGACGCTTGTCCTGCTCTCCGATGTCAACGGTATGTATACAGACGATCCGCGCAAAAATCCTCGCGCTGAACTTATTCGACGTGTGGATAAGATCACAATCGAACATGAGAGGATGGCAGGTAAGGCAAATACCGGTTCTGGCGGAATGGATACGAAACTGCAGGCTGCGCAAATTGCATATTCAGCCGGATGTAAGACGGTAATTTCGTTAGGAGATAAAAAATCCCCGCTGATCAGTTTAGATGAGGAGGGCTCAGCAACTTGGATTGTTCCATCTCATTCAGCCGAAATGGCTAGAGCAATCTGGTTGAAAAGTCATCTTAAACCGGAAGGTTCTATAATAATTGACGAAGGAGCGAAAATTGCATTATCAAATGGAGCGAGTTTGTTGCCTGTGGGAGTGAGCAGTGTAGAAGGGCATTTCGATCGAGGTGCTGCAGTTTTTGTAAAAGATCAAACCAGAATCACGGTTGCGAAAGGTATTGTTTCCTATGCCTCCAGGGATTTAGCACTGATAAAGGGTCTACAGACAGATGAAGTAGAACCCATATTAGGATTCCGGGGTCGCCCGGCCGTTATTCATCGCGACGATATGGTTTTAGAAAGCAAACAAGATGTTTGACCAAGAAAAAACAGACGAAAAATCTACGGAATTTTTGCTCTCAAGAATGGGCGAAAAAGCCAGAATAGTAGCAGGGGAACTTGCAACAGCGTCGGAACAGACAAAGAATCGTGCGCTGATGGCAATGTCGACGGCCATTAGGAATAGGCATAATGATATCCTCGCTGCGAACAAAGTTGATATTCTGTCTTCTAAAAAAGCAGGGCTTTCAGATGCGATGATCGACCGCCTCACACTCAACGAAGATCGTATATCCGCGATTTGTTTAAGTTTGGAGCAGATTGCAGAATTACCCAACCCGATTGGCGAGACCATAGCTAGATTCAAGCGACCCAATGGTTTAATTATAGAACGAGTTAGAACCCCGCTAGGCGTGATTGGAGTCATATTTGAGGCTCGACCAAATGTTACCGCTGATGCAGGAGCTCTGTGTTTGAAAGCGGGTAACGCCTGTGTCTTGCGGTCAGGCTCAAGCGCTTTGAACACCGCGGTAGCAATCCATGATTGTTTGCAACTCGGTCTCAAACAATCTGATCTACCTTTTGAATCTATACAACTTGTAAGAACAACAGACCGAAGAGCAGTAGGAGAGATGCTCCAAGGATTAAACGGAAATATTGACATCATTGTACCGAGAGGCGGAAAAGACCTTGTTGCGCGAGTCCGCCAAGAAGCAAGAATACCGGTATTTGCACATTTAGAAGGGATATGTCACGCTTATATAGACAAGGATGCTTGTCAAAAGATGGCAATGAGTATTGTAGTCAATGCTAAGTTGCGAAGACCAGGAATCTGTGGGGCTCTTGAGACGTTATTGATTCATAGGGATGTAAAGTCGGAACTTCTTAAAAATCTTGTTCAAAAATTACGCGATAACGGTTGTGAGGTTCGCGGCGACGATCGCGTACGCGACGAAGTTTCAGATGTCGTATTAGCAACTGAAGAGGACTGGAGGACAGAGTACTTGGCTCCTGTTTTGTCGATAAAGATAGTAGAAAATGTCGATGTAGCGGTTAAGCATATTTCAAAATACGGTTCTGGACACACTGAAACAATCGTTACAGAAAACCAAGTGATCGCCGATAAGTTTCTAAAGCAAGTAGACAGCGCGATCGTCATGCATAATGCTTCGACACAGTTTGCCGATGGTGGGGAGTTTGGTATGGGAGCGGAAATTGGAATTGCTACTGGCCGTATTCATGCGCGAGGACCAATTGGAATCGAACAGCTCACTACATTCAAATATGTTGTTCGGGGTAACGGACAGGTCAGAGCCTTATGAGAGTCTTAAACAAATTGCCTGGCCCGCATAATAATTTGAAGATCGGGTTATTTGGAGGGTCTTTTAATCCTGCTCACTCGGGGCATTACCACGTCGCGGAACAAGCCCTTAAAGCTCTCAAATTAGATGCTGTTTGGTGGATAGTTGCCAGGAGTAATCCGTTGAAAGTCCAGCACGGAGATTTTAAGGAAAGATTTGAGTCGGCCCAACAGCAAGCGAAACATAAACAAATGAAAGTCAGCGACATAGAACAAACTGCTTCTCTTACGTACTCTATCGACACAATCAAATTTCTACGCAGACGTTGTCCCACAAGTAAGTTTGTCTGGGTGATGGGGAGCGACAATTTGGAAAGTTTCCACTATTGGCGAGATTGGGAGGAGTTTGCGAACACGGTACCTGTTTGCTTGATTATTCGTCCTAGCGCACTATATACTGCATTAAACTCACGTTTTTCTCGCCGATTGGCTAAAGAGCGGGTTCGAAGACACGAAGTGGCATTCTTACCAGTTTGTAAGCCGCCAATTTGGGCGTTACTAAACGCGCCTTACAACTACGAATCTTCTTCTAGACTGCGTGAGGAATCTTGTGTATCGTAGCGGAACTCAGAATGTTCCCGATGTTACTTTTAAGATACCGATCTGCTATTCTAAAAAGAGTCCTACGAAACTTATTGTTCATTTCTAATGACATTTTCAACGGGTAATCCTTTCTTTGACCCAGTCCCGGATTCAGTCGCACTGGCTTTCCCCCCTCTTTCAGGTGTTCTGGTGCAGGTTTCATTTCCTGAAATCTTGTCGATAGCAGATAAATACTTCGTGGGTAGTTTTCAGGAAAAGATTCGAAAGAATTTCCCACATAACCATCTGGATCATAATTTTACGTTCAAATCTATCCACGAATCGCAAAACTTGGCACAAACACCAAATTGGCGGTTTTTCGATGAGAGTCGTTATTGGCGAGTATCTTTGACTACAAATTACCTGTCAATAGAGACTCGGAGGTATGTTGAGAGAATGGATTTAATCCGGCGCGTAGTAGAACTTGTTGAAGCTCTGTCGTCTACAATCAATCCCAATTATTTATCGCGCTTCGGTGTACGATACGTCAACAGAGTCTTTGGCGACCCGTTGGATAGGTTGGCTGATATCGTTAGACCAGAGGTTACAGGAGTATACTCTTCGGCCCAATCTATGCAAGTTGAAAGGGCGACTAGCGAAATTTTCGCACGGATTAATAGTGCATCGCTTGTTGCCCGGTGGGGATTCATGCCGACCGGCCAAACCCATAACCCGGAACTAATGCCCTCTATAGACGTTCCTTCTTGGTATCTAGATACCGATGTTTTTCAAACGTTTGACCAGCTTGTGAAGTTTGAATCTTTTGATTTTCGGAAAACCTCTTCAGATTTAGCGTCCAGAGCATATAGTTTCTTTCGTTGGGTGGTTAATGACGACTTTCTGCGGTTATATGGAGGTGAAGTATGAATCATCAAGTTCCACAAGGACACTATTCAACTTTTGATATCGAGGCAAGCTCTCGATTCCCAATTTTTGCAATGACGTTAAGGGTTCAGTCAGGTGAAATTCATAAGGAGCGTATTTTTGAGGGAGAGAAAGGCGAAAACCCGATAGAAAGTTTGAGACTATCGCATAGTGGTAACGTAGAGGAAATTATGTTTCGTCATGCGATAAGAGAGAAAGACACATTCAGTCGACTAATTTTTGATGATTCTTTAGATATATTGTTGGAGGCCATAAAACGTTCACTCGCTGTTGACAGTTCACAGACTACAAATAATCTATTTGAAATTCGCCGTATGACTATTTTTTCTTGGGAACGTTTAGCCAACCTGCTCAACGTTGATCACCAAACTATGACATTTTGGGCTAGAGGACATGAAATCGCCGATGAACATTTTAGTCATATTGCCAGAACATTGTCGGTTCTTAGATACTCCGACAAAGGTGATTCTAAGTTAAATGCGATAGCATTAGACAGTGTTTGCGACTATGTCTCCGTCTTTGAACTAATTAAAAATCGAAAGTATTTCGAGGCTATTCGCGCTTTGGGTCCAGGAATAGGTCGACCGCAGTATACAAAGTCAAAACTGCATAGAACAGGCGATTCTACTCCCATGTTTACTCACGAGAAAGCCGACGGTTCTGAAGAATATATCCCCCCACCAGACGAATCAGAACCAATTGGTCAGCGCGTTAGAGTCCGGAAAAGATAAAAATGTTGTCAATGTACGACAACCTAAATTCATATGGAATTGATTCAAACCCAATCCAACATTGGCGAGAAGGAGATTTCACGTTAGATGCAGGTGGATTTTTCTATGGTCATGAGTCAAATTCGGGTGAACAGTTTGATGTTGTTATGCACACCGAGGGAGTAACCGGACTGATCGTAGTCAGCCAAACTTGCGATATTGTTAGATCTTCTGGACGAAGACATTATGTGGCCGTATGTCCATTAATTGAAGTAAATGAGAATGAGATTGTTCCGTTAGAGAAGGGAATGCGTCCTTACCTAGCATACGTTGAGAAAACAGATTCTAACGTATTCGCAGATTTGAGACGCATAATGTCCATTCATAAGGATTTAGTTGCTAAGTGGAATAGGTGTTCGGGATTTACAACTGAATCTGAACAAGTGCGGTTTGCAGCTGCCATTGAGCGAAAGTTCGGCCAGTTCGCGTTTCCAGATGATTTTAATCAAGCGATTGAAAGGTTTCGGAAACGTGTTTGGAAAAAACATGACAAAAGCGGTTCTGAAATTGGGGCAGTCTATCGTTCAATCAGCGAAATTCGTTTTCGCGCTCTACCGGCGTGGGATGCACGACAACGTGAGATAACTGTTTTTGCTGTTTTGGATAACACTTGCCAACAAGAAGTTTCTAAACAAGAAATCGTCAAAGAACTAAATATAGCGCTCGAAACTATAAACTGGCCAGACGGCTACAATTGGTCCAAGATGATATTCCAAGTCGTCTCTACGGACCAACTTTCAGTTTCTGAATATCTTTCAAGTGTCAGAGGAGATTTCGATTATTTATCCTACTAGGATTAAACTACGATACAGGAGAATTTGATCTGAATTCACTATCAATCCCGCCGCGATTGTCGTTGCAAGTTGGAAATAATAACACTGTGCAAAGTATTCTTAGCATAATTGTCAAATCATTACATGATGACAAAGCGCAAGACGTTATTGTCTATGATGTTGAAGGTAAAACCTCGATTGCCGACCAAATCGTCATCGCTTCCGGAAGATCGAAGCGTCATGTTGCGTCTATGGCAGACCATCTGATACGATTATTGAAGCATTCATATATAAAACGACCTGCGAAGGTCGAAGGATTACCAAATGCCGACTGGGTTCTAATTGATGTAGGGGACATCGTTATCCACCTCTTCCGCCCCGAGGTGCGGGAGTTCTATGATTTAGATCGGCTTTGGCAAGATTTGATTGAGACCGATTGAATCAAGATGCATATAAACATGATCTGCGTTGGAAATCTGAGGTCCGGTTCAGAGCGACTCCTAATTGACGATTATTCGAGCCGATCTAACAAGATTGGAGCAAGGATAGCATTTAATCCGATTAACGAAATTGAGGTAGCAACAGGTAACATTGACGAGGAAGCCAATCGGTTAGTTAGCAAAACCCGTAGTGGCACAGTCGTCTTTCGCCTTGATGAAAAGGGTGAATCATACTCTTCAGAAGAATTTGTGGAATTCCTAACCATATGGCGTGATACTGGTAAGTCGAATCTGACATTTCTTATCGGAGGAGCATCATGGTTTGGGGGGAACTAGCCATAGAGTTTTCACCGATGGCTTTGAGTTTTGGTAAGGTAACATGGCCGCATCGGTTAGTGCGAGTTATGCCAGCCGAACAGTTGTATCGCGCTGGAACGATTTCATTAGGGTTGCCGTACCATAAACCTTAGATATCTTAATGCTCGCGACGTACTTTCATGAAAACGGGTATTATAAACGTTTTTGAGGTCAGACTTTGTTGCTTTAGTCTCTTAAAGGTTCAAATACGATCAACAGTTTATGATAATATATCTAAATGCTGGGAACGAGACTCAGAACGCTTTACAAATGAACAGTACCACATGTTTCGCGGACTGAACACTGTTTTGATGCTAGCGTCTCGTGCATATAGTTTCTTTCGCAGGGTAGTTAACGACGAATTTTTACGAATCTATGGAGGAAAAGTATGGCGATACTGAATAATGCGCCTAAATTTGAGGCTAATGAGTCTAATCAAATATTCCTCTTAACGGGTGAAAAGAGTAGTTTAGAATTGGATCGACCTTTCGAGGAAGGCCTACCCGAGAAGGATATTTTGGCTGATTCAAGGAGAAATGAGCAAATATTGAACACGTTACTTGAATCTATCATTGAGTCGAAGGGGTCTTCAAGCAGTCTGCATTGGTCTTCGTCATCTGAGGTTTTCCCTCAAACAGATTTACAAACTATTCCGGTCAGCACACGAAGCGAATCTATAGTGAATAGTTTTTTGTGCGGGCAGAATAAAGAGTCTAGCGAAGAATACGAACTGTCTCGGAAAGACAATTCCCCGTATGCTGAGATAAGCCAGCCTAGTTTTTCGCCGAGATTTGATATGTATAGTAGCTCGTCTGATGCAAGCGGTCCAGAAAGGATGGTTTTTAAAATAAGACATCTAACTGGTTTTGATTGGGATGACTTGGCAAGTTTATTGAATGTTGCGAAAGAGACCCTTGTTGGATGGATGCAAGGTAACGTTGTTCCGAAAGAAAATAGGAGACATATAAAAATGACTCTCGAAACAATTGGATATATTGACCGAGGCACAGCCGAAATGAATTCAAAAGAGTTGAAAAGTGAAATTCGAGGACAAATTCCGTACAGCGAGATACAGAACGGGAACTATACCTTAGCAGAGCAGCTAATTGGTGCAGGCGAAGGTAGAACGGAGATTGACTGTTCCGAGCGAGGTTGGATAGGAGAGTATCGACCAATGCTAGAACATAGTCAGGCTGATGGAACGGAAAAGCCCCCTTTGCCATTATCTGAACCCATACAGGAAACTCGAAGACGAACAGTTAGAAGAGTGTGATAAGGAAGTTGCCAGTGAACATTACGGAAGACTTTCGGGTTGATAAGTCGTGTCAAGGAGTATACTCACTAGATGTCGGGGGTTTTATATACGCAACACTCTCTGATTACGTTATTGACGAGGAAGTTTAAAGTATTAAAGGTTTAGCAGTGATCAGTCAAAGTTGTGATATTACTCATCATAAGCGGGAACGTCAGTTTGTCCATTAATAGAGGTTAATGAAGAACTATTTTTGGAGAACGAAAAAGTAATGAGACTTTTTTTCGTAACGATAGAAAACTATAAACCGAACGCTGTTTTAGATATAGGGCGTGTAATGTCAGTCTACAAGAAACTACAGACTTCTTGGGAACATAGTTCAGGGTTTTCTTGTGAATCTGGACGCGTTAAGTTTGCCGCGGCCTTGGAAAGAAATTTTGGACAATTTGCGTTTCTTGATCAGGTCAATCGAGCGTTGGTTGACATGCTGACAATCTTATTTTCCTGAGGGAACGTATATGCCAACTTCGCAATTCGTAATGTTCATTAGGAGGACAGTTCTCTGAAAAATACTCGTGATAATTCTGCTCGAATTCAAGGCGACATTAAACAAGTTACAGCGGTGACGGACGTTGTGATGGAGTCTTTACGTAATGACAAAGCGCAAGATGTTGTCGTCTACAATGTCGAAGGCAAAACCTCAATTGCCGACCAAATCGTCGTCGCTTCTGGAAGATCGAAACGTCATGTTGCGTCTATGGCCGACCATCTGACACGATTATTGAAGCATTCTTGTATAAAACGATCAGCGAAGGTCGAAGGATTACCAAATGCCGACTGGGTTCTAATCGATGTAGGGGACATCGTTATTCACCTATTCCGCCCTGAAGTTCGTGAGTTCTATGATTTAGACCGGCTTTGGCAAGATTTGGTTGAGACCGATTGAATCAAGATGCGCCTAAACATAATCTGTGTTGGAAAGCTGAAGTCAGGTTCAGAGCGTCTCCTAATTGACGATTATTCGAGCAGATTTAAAAAGATTGGAGCAAGGATAGGATTTGATCCGATTAACGAAATTGAAGTGGCAACAGGTAACATTGATGAGGAAGCCAACCGGTTAGTTAGCAAAACCCCTAGTGACACAGTAGTGTTTCGCCTTGATGAAAAGGGTGAATCATACTCTTCAGTAGAATTTGCGGAATTCCTAACCAAATGGCGCGATACTGGTACGTCGAATCTGACATTTCTTATCGGAGGAGCTTCAGGGTTTGGAAAAGCAGCTGTAGAGTTTGCGCCGAGGGCTTTGAGTTTTGGTAAGGCTACATGGCCCCATAGGTTAGTGCGAGTTATGCTAGCCGAGCAGCTGTATCGTGCCGGAACAATTTCATTAGGGTTGCCGTACCATAAACCTTAGATATCTTAATGCTCCCGACGTACTTTCATGAAGACGGGTGTTATAAAAGTTTTTGAGGTCATACTTTGTTGCTTTAGTCTTGTAAAAGTTCAAATACGATCAACAGTGCTTTGCACAGAGTCTTATTTTGATCGGTGACTAAGTTAGGTTATATACACGTAGGCTCGGAGAGTACTTCGGCTGTGAATGTCTCTAACAAGAGGATGAATAGAATGTCTGACGAATCGGAAGAACTGAGCGATATGGAACTTTTCCAGAACTATATGGAATCGTGCGTAGAGGTAGCCAAAGGCGGAGAAGATAAGAATATCAACCTGGCATTGCATATCGCGATTATCGAGAATCTTGAGGAAAGGAACTTTAGTAACGACCTTTTGGATAGAGCGTCGACGATTGCCCTCTTGAAATGGATTAATATGTGCGACGAAAAAACAGAAATGAACCTTCAAATGGAAGTTCTTGAAACGGTGCTAAAGAATAAGGCAGATTCACTTAAAAGCACGCCGACGAAAAAATGTAAGTAATTAAGTTTTTTCGGGTCTAATTCACCGAAAGATGAAAATCGTTATTCAATTTTTTTGATTTGCCGAAGGCGACTAGGCTGTTACCATCGAAAAGCGAACGTGAAGTTCAAGAAAACTGTCAAAAATCAGGCCTTATCCTCGCGGAAAATGGTTGCAAATATCTTGCTGGCAATGCTCAGGGGAAATGGGCGGACTCTTGGAAAGGCGGATTTCGAGATAAACCATCCATCGTACCTGCAGTGAGAAAAGAGTATCGGGCATCTGAAGCCTCAGAGATTAAGTGCTTATGACTTATAGGCTGAGTTGCTTGCTATAAGGCCCCGCCAAGTATCGGAGTTTTCTACATTCTCTTTTGAACAGTGAAGAACGTCAGAAGCACCGATGAGTGTCCCGCGCTATGGCGCAAAAAAAAACCGCCAATACTGGCGGTAATGAAACTACTTTTGGCGGGGAGAAGAGCGTGGGAGGCCGGAAAGGAGGTAAAAGCAGCCTCCCACATCGGTCATATTAGGAAAATACTGAAATTTGTCAATAGGTTTTTTGTGAATCGCAAGAAAAAAATTTTTCAGTGTGCAACGGACAATGCTCAATTCGTCCAAAGAAACGATCAATTTGGTGTATGATTGTTACTCTCGCTCCATCGAATTCGCTTTGCGAATCCAAGTCAAACTTTACCTCCTCTACATTCGCACACTCCCTTACAATAGGGGTTTCTGACTGTTCATACGGTCAAAGGACTCTATCATGACAGACACTAGCGTTCGCATAAACCGTGCATTGCTGTCGGTTTCCAACAAATCTAGACTTACCGAATTTGCAGAACGATTAAGTGAACTCAGGGTACAAATTGTTTCAACAGGAGGTAGTGCGCGACAGCTAAAAAACGCCGGTTTGAACGTCACCGATGTCGAAAGTTTAACGGGTTTTCCTGAAATGATGGCGGGAAGGGTAAAGACGTTGCACCCAGCCATTCACGGCGGACTACTTTATCGGCGCAACGTTGACAGCGATGTTTGTGACGCAAATGAACATGGTATTGCGCCGATCGACTTAGTCTACATAAACCTCTATCCTTTTGAGGAAACTGTTGCTTCCGGGGCCAGCTTCGACCAATGTATCGAAAATATAGATATTGGAGGGCCGGCCTTGTTGCGTGCCGCGGCAAAAAACGCGGCATTTGTGACCGTGTGTTCTGAGGTGGACGACATGAACGCGGTCTTAACAGAGCTCGAGGCAAATGGCGGAACAATATCTGCCTCTACAAGGCGCCTTCTTGCAGCAAAAGCCTATGCGACAACTTCCAGCTACGACGCTGGCATTTCAAACTGGTACGAGAGTGAAATAGGGAATGCGGCACCGAGGTCGGTTACCTTCAAGGGAAAACAAGGTCGGGCGCTTAGATACGGAGAGAATCCTCATCAGAGAGCGATGTTTTATCAAACCTCCTCTGAACGCGCCGGGGTGTCGAATGCCGAACAAGTGCAAGGAAAGGAACTTTCCTATAACAATCTAAACGATGCTGATGCTGCTTTTGAACTAATTGCTGATCTTGGAACAGTGAAGCCCGCGGTTGCGATCATCAAACATGCGAATCCTTGTGGAGTCGCGCAAGGCAAAAATCTCGTTGAGGCCTACAATAGGGCACTATCTTGCGATTCTACGTCTGCATTTGGCGGTATTGTCGCTGTGAATAAGTCACTTGATGAGGAGATAGCGAAAGTTATTACTAAAATTTTCACAGAGGTGGTGATAGCGCCAGCCGCAAGTGCAGAAGCCATTCGTGTATTTGCCAAAAGAAAGAATTTACGTCTCTTGCTGACCCACGAAGTTCCTGATCCGCGGATACGCGAGACAGTTGTAAAATCTATTGCGGGAGGACTACTTGTTCAGGATAGAGATAACGGGCAGATATCTCGCGATCAGCTTAAAGTGGTTTCAAAGATTGCCCCTACTGAGGATCAACTAGGTGATCTTTTGTTTGCTTGGAAGGTTGCCAAGCATGTTAAGTCAAATGCGATAGTCTATGCAAAGGAGTTAGCCACCGTGGGAATCGGTGCAGGTCAGATGAGTAGAATTGATTCGTCTCGAATTGCTGCCCAGAAAGCAACGGAGATGTTAACAGACGGAGCAGAAGCTCCAACTAAGGGCAGTGTAGCAGCATCCGATGCCTTTTTTCCTTTTCCCGATGCCTTAATAGAGATCGCATCAGCCGGCGCGAAAGCCGTGATTCAACCAGGAGGGTCTATTCGCGACGACGAGGTAATTTCGGCAGCCAATAAATCGGGTGTTGCAATGGTCTTCACCGGTATGAGACACTTCCGACATTAAGCTGTTGGTATTGCCGATAGCGAAGTAGTTACTAAATAGAGCGTACGCTTGGTTGAAGCGAATATTCTTAACCATTTCATCCAGAGGGATTCCCATAGTGCCAGAGTTCAAAGAAATTGTTGCTTGGATGCAACAGAACGTGTTTTCGTCTCCATTTTTCGACATTACGGCGCTGTCAATAATGGTCTATGCCGCAGTTGCAACGGCCTATTTAGCTATTCGTTACGGACGCAGGGCTCTAAATGCGGCGATAACAGATATGAAACTTAAAAGAATTGCGAAGGCTCGGGATTCAGGATTCAAGATTCTCCAAATGAGGGGGAATGCTCGTGCCGACTATTTTACTAAGGATTGTCTAGAAAGACTGTTAACGAAATTTTTCTTCGGAACTCCTGTAACAGTTTACGACGGCGGCGGCATGCCCGTTATTTATGGTCCTTCAATTATAGACATTGCTCAGAAAAGAATGAACAAGAGTGGTGCTGATATGATTTACTGGATTGAACATCATAAAAAGGGCGAGGAAGGTTTGAGAATTCGCGGCCTTGCCCGTGTTGACTATATTGCAAAAGATTTAGGCATGCCTTTCACTTTGCATTTTTCGGGCGACGTTAATGACTGGAATGACGGGATGGGAACTCTCTTGGCATATGGAGTTGCCAAGAATATGCAACCGACTCTCGCGGAACCGGACCAGTTTCAACCAGAAAATCTAAAAGAAATAGTTGGCACTTTAGCGAATTTGTTTAGTGAGGGGGTACCAATGAACGAGCGGGCGCGAGATATTATTGAGAACGATTTTGGCGCATTCGCACTTCATCTCGCGATTGAAGGCGATGACCCAAGTTTCTTAAATTCATTGATTGACATACGTAAAGAGAGAGTTAAAGGCGGCAGACTAACTGATGCCAGGTTGTTTCGCGCTAGATATGATCTTGGCGTTGCGTTGGTATTGAGAGCAACATACGCTTTTGATCCAGATAGAGTAAAGGAAGGAATTGCGGAACTGGACGCAGTCATCAAAATTTCTCAGAGTGATGAACTTCATCGTCGCGCCCAAATAGCCAACAATCTCGCTAACAGAGGTCGATCTCTTCTTAACACTCACAAACGTGTTCCCGGCACTACTATTATCTAGGTTAAGCGTCTTCGTGAATTTCTAGTGGGCAAGCGACCCCTGTTCCTCCAATTCCACAATATCCGTTAGGGTTTTTGATCAAGTATTGCTGATGGTAGTCTTCAGCGAAGTAGAATTTATTCAATTGAGCAATTTCGGTTGTTATTTTCGAATAATGATCTGCAAGATCCAGCGCTTGAGCGTAAGTTTGACGGGTGGAAGAAACTATCGATTCTTGCTCAGAACTTGTCCAATATACGGCAGACCTATATTGCGAGCCTATATCGTTACCTTGTCGCATACCTTGAGTTGGATCATGGCCTTCCCAGAAGAATTTGAGAATCTGGCTAGTGCGAACAATTGTCGGATCGTAGTCGACTTTCACGACCTCTGCATGTCCCGTTCTACCGGAGCAAATTTCCTCATAAGTCGGGTTGGGAGTGAATCCCCCAGCGTAACCGACAGCGGTGTTGTATACACCTTCAATTTGCCAGAATATTTTTTCGGCTCCCCAAAAACAGCCCATTCCAAAGACTAATGTCTTGTCGTTAGTGCTAGGTTCTCGTTTCAGCGGAGAGGAGAATACGGCGTGGTGTGTCGCGGTTGGTACTTCCGTCTCACGTCCGAGAAGTGCAGACTTACTTGTGAGCGTTTTGAATTTATTGAATCTTAAAGTCATTTTACAAACCGGTTGGACGAATTGGAGGTGCTAAATCGCGGTTACGGGGCTACGACCCATTACTTTGGACAGAAAGTGTCGCTTGCTATTTGATTGAACGTTAGCGCTATTGTTCATCGTCTTTACTCTTCCAAACTTTGAGATACTTTAGAATTAGTTCCTCTATGAAGTCAACTCCCAAGTACTTTGCCGTTGTGGCCAAGATGAATAATTCGGCAATTATATAGTTTGCTGTATCGGCTCGAAGACATATGGAATCTAGGTCTTTTTGAAAAAAGGGAAGATCGCCCTATATGTAGGTAAACATTAACCACCTAATAAAGCGTATCTTCCCATGCGACTAATTTACATGAGACCACTAATTTTTCAAGCCTCAGCGTCAACGCGGGCGAAGTTAGCGGAAAAGGGCATGACTCCAGCCAAGCAGATGGAGCTGGAACGGATTCGTAAGGTTAATCTCTGGTTGACATTGAGGAACGATAAAGACATGGGCGCGAAAGAGGCAGCAGAAGTAGTAGGGGGGCCTGTTGCCAATCTGTATCGCTGGCAGAAAGACCCAACAGTTCATTCGACGCGCCCGAAGACACTGCGCGAATCGAAACAAACTCCTGAACTCGTAGAAGCTGTGACACAACTCCGTCTAGAGCAGAAAACTTGGGGAAAAGAGAAGATCGCCAGAAGATTGCAAGAAGAAGGCTTTGATAACAGCATTGCGACAGTCGGGTACATCCTTACATGAGACTGTTGCGAAATAGATTTGTCGCGTTTTCTTAACTTGAATATGGATACATTGACTGTCAAAATGCGGGATTCGGAACAGAATTTCCGAAATTTTCGGAATCTGTGAATCGGTTTGCGTATTTCGCAACAGTCTCAGTAGACAAAGACCATTACCAATGGCCATAGGGACTTTAACCGCACACGATTAGGCAATTACATTGCGGCGAGGGGCGAAACTATGCGACTATGGAAGGGAGATACCTAAGGACTCTAGAATCCCTTACATTCGCTCGCTAACTCCTGCTACCGCCTGCAAAAATCGGTCAAAAAATTATTGGGAATAGGACAGAAACTACGAAATCATTGAAAGTCTCGTTACTTCCCCGACCACTAATGTGACGAGAAAGTAAGGAACCCCCGGATTCCCTTGCGGTCGCACTTTCGGCTGTTTCATCCTCTAATACACTCACGGTGGCGTAACGCGTATGATCATCGACCGCTACGTGCATACATTGTGTTCCTGCTGCCTTGTTCGCTGACTTATGGCGGTTTCCGTTTTCAGCGTTCCTGATCCCTTCTTCGTTGAAATTCCGTAACTTCTTTATGTCAAGGTGAACCATGTCTCTTGGAGCTTCGTGTTCATATCGTCGGGGGGGGGGCTCCTCATCCCGAGGCTCTATATCTCTTTGCCGAGAGAGTTCAGCCCGAATAAGATGACGACTGACTGTTCTTTGATGCATGTTTAACACTCGAGCGATATGATCACCGGTCATTTTTTATCTTTTTTGTACCGATTCTCTTGCAAAAAAACTCAATTCATTGTAGTTTCACAAATTCTTAACTTTGGTATCGTAATTTGTGAAAACTTTGCTGCCCCATCGTTTCGCAAAGACGCTTGAAATCTAGGAGCATTCTTGATGAAGTTTACTATCAATCATTCCGTTGGGGGGGGGTGAACTGGGGGAGTGTGGACGTTCAATGACCACACTGCTCGATAATTTTTTCCGTAATCACGCGTCGCGCACATCGGAATCTTTAGTCCACGAGAAGTGGGATTCTAGATTTCACCCTCGCAGAAAGTCGCCTGCAACCTCTGCAAACCGAAATCGCATTCTTTTGTCGGTCTCACCTCTCGCTGTTTCAGCAATAGCGAGTTTTGGATTTTATGCTCCTCCCGCAGAAGCCGTTTGCACCCGCGTTAACGGAAACATTTGGACGTGTCATGGTACATCTTCGCAAAGTAGCCAAGTAAGGATGAGTGCCACGAACGGTCATATAACCGTTCGGTTTTCCAGTAATTTTACCCATACACGAACTCAGAACGGTTCTGCGTTCCATATTTACTCAAGAAACAACGGGGTAACGCTAACGCAGTCCGGTACGGGTGGGGATATCAAGGGACAGACGTTCGGTGCGATTCGGGCCGGAGGCTCCGGAGGAAACGGCACTATTAACGTAGCTATAACGAGTCCAATCATAACTAGGGGTAACTCCTTAGCATTAAATGTGTTCAACCGTGTTTGGAACCAGTTTAGTTATAGTAATGGAGCTATATCGGTATCGCTGAATACTCTTAGTTCAGCTGGGAGCGGAATAAAACTCAATGGCGGTGGGTTAGTCACTTTAACGGCCAAAACTATATCAGCCACCTCAGGGTCCGCAGTCGACGCGAAATCCAGATCAAACGGGATGTCGATAACGCTTTCCACGGGTGTTCTTGGCAATAACAATCAATCGGTAATATTTGCGAATAATGAACGCGGCTTTGCCACCATCAATGCCGGTTCGCTCACGGGTGGAAATTTCGGGATAAATTTCACTCATGAAGGACATAGCGCTGGTACCGTTAATATTTCAGCAGGAAGTATAACGACCTCTAGTACCAACACAGGTGAAATCTTCGGCATTAGAGTTCAGCGTAATCGCAATGCTGGAGGAGCTACGATAATATCTGCGGGAGCCATTAGCGGTACGAAAAGTGGCATATGGTTTAAAGGCGAAGGCTCTAGCCTTTCTGCCACAATTCTCCCGAAGAATACCATAACTGCTGTGAATACTGGCGTTTACGCCAAAGCGGGTAGTGGTGTTATAATTCAGGTAACCCCTCCCAATAATAATACCGATGCAAAAATAACGTCAACAAGTGGTGACGCGATCGTAGCACACGGCAGTGGGAGTCTCACAGTTTCAACGCCTTCAACGCTAAGTGCAGCGAAGGCGGCAATCAAAGTAACAAATTCTTCGACAACTGCCGCAACGACAATTAGAACTTCCACCGCGACTTCTTCTGGCAATGCTGACAATGTTATAGATGTAACCGCCAGCGGAGGTGCTATTTCCATTTCCGCTAGCAATGCCATCACAGGAGGCAAAATTAGAATCAATGTCGTTCAGTCTGGGGCTGGAGCTATTACTGTTACGGCAAAGAATGTTACTGCAGGATCCGCAACAAGTTCATCATACGGCGTTAAGATAAAGCGCACTGGAAATGCCGGAACAGTTAACGTCACGACTGACGATGTTACTTTCGCGGATTCTGGAATTTACGTGAGTGGTGCATCCTCGGTTACAGTCAGATCCAAACTAATTACTGTCAACAAAGCAGGAATCAACATAAATGCAAATGGGGCGATAACAATAGGTTCGATTTCGTCCTCTCGCCTTAACATCTCTGCGCTCGGTACAACCAGCGACGAAGCTATTAAAATCGTTCGAGGAAACGCTTCCACGGGTGACATATCTGTTTCGGTGGGCAATGTTTCTAGCAATAAGTCCGCTATAGATATCCGCAACTCTGGAGCGGTCGAAATTAGTTTAAATTCCACCGGTCGTATAGAGTCAATAGGGGGTGGTCAAAATAACGGTATAAACATAGTGAACGATTCAGCGCAGGCAGGGCGTGTTATTGGAGTTCTAAATGAAGTTCGGGGAAAAGGATCGGGAGTTTACATAAAACATACAGGCAGCGGTGGAGGCGTTACTCTAACTTTCAGTGGAAATGTTACAGCAGCTGCCGGGGATGGTATCAAAATCTTACATCAGGGGTCAGGTGCTGTAACCATAATAGCGGCGACGGTGAGCGCATCGAACAGGGGTATATTTGTTGAGACAACGCGGGCTACGGGTAATATTGTTGTTAATCTATATGAAGGAACGAGTAACAGACCTGCTGTAGCAGTTTATAATTCCGGTGCGGGCAATATAACTCTTACTTCTACCGGTACGTTAACAACAAATGGCACTAGTCAACGTTGGAATGGTGTTGTCCTTAAACAAACAAGGAGTACAGGTGGGAGTATTACTGCATTGGTCAAAAATGTAAATGCTCGCGGGACGGGGATTTATACGAGCAATTGGGGCGGCGAGACTACCATAAAAATTAGCGGCACAGTTTCAGCGCAACGATACGGTGTGTTTGCTGAAAATCGCCGAAACGGGCATATTACCGTTGTTCTTGCATCGGGAGCTAGTATTACTACTGCAAGTAACAGTAATGGAAAAAGAGGTATAAGAGCAGTAAAAGCTGTAAGTTCGACAGGAAACGTAGTTGTTTCTAGTAGTGGAACAATTTCGTCTGCTCTTGATGGCATTTATGCGGTAAGTCGAAATGGTTCAGTAGCCATAAGTGTGCGTGGAGATATCACTGCAGGTACTAATTCAGGTGCAAGTAACGTAGCAGCCATGAAAATCTACTCTATTGGAGGAGATGCCAATATTCTTATACACAGTGGAACGATAACCGGTGGTAGTGGCAGTGGTGCTAAGAGCATACAACATGCCTCAGGTGTAAGCAATGTCAGACTATTAGGAGGTACGCTCGCTAGCCCGGTAAATCTAGGCTCTCAGGATGACAGATTTGTACTTTCCGGCGGGACGATTTCAGGAGACGTTGATTTAGGAGCGCATAACGATACCTTTCAAGTTAATAGTGGAACTATTTCTAGCAGTGTCACGATCACAGGAGGTAGTGGGGCAGATACTTTAACTCTAAATGCAAGTGGAACATTTAGTTCAAGTCAATTCACTAATTTCGAGAACGTCTTAATTTCATCTGGCGTAACAGTTAAGGCAACAGCGTCTGGGTTTGGTTTCACGAATATAACGAATAATGGAACTTTAGATCTGTCGAACTCTAGCGCAGGCGATTCGATTACAAGCGTGACATCCCTATCGGGGACCGGACTGATTATATTGGATGCGTCGTTTACGGGTAATTCTGCAACCGTCGATAGTTTCACGATGTCTAACGGTACGTTATACGGAACACTTAAAGTCAGAATAAACGATATTAGTTCGACCGGTTCACACCAACCTGGTCCGTTTACGATTTTTAGTGTAACAGGAACGGGTACGGTAAGCTCCGGTGCAATATCTTTCGAGTCTGGGAACAGTCTTCGTTCCGGAAATTATGTTTATACGCTCACATATGATAGTTCAAATAAATCTTATAAATTGACGGGCAGACCAGTGACGGGCAGACCAGCGATCACTCGTTGCACTGAGAGTGGGACGTCTGGGGTTTTCACGTGTTCTGGAGCGATTTCTAACGGTGAGGTTTTAGAAAAATCGGGATCAGTTGGAATCGAAGCAACACTTGAGAGAACGGCGACAGTCAATGTGTCTGCCGACGTTGCCTTCTACATGAACGGTAGTAGTACGATTACGTTCACACAAGAAAGCGGAGGCGGAAGTTTAACGGGTTCGGGTTACTCACCTGGTATTTTCTATGCGAATACCACGACAAGTTCAGTTGGAGCCGGTATTGCTATTAATGTTGTCGGTGCAATCTCACTTGACACGACAGATTCTAGTGGAATAGCCATACACGCCAAAACGGTCAATCCGAATATCACAATAAGTACAGCAAACACAATTACAGCTTCAGGGAGCGGGGTTAAGGGGATTGTAGCAACTTCGAGCGCAGGTGATGTAACATTAAAATTTGCAAAATCTGTTACGACATCGGGGGATGCGATTACTGTATCGACTGGTGGTGCTGTAACCGTAAACGTCACTCCGACTGATACCAACACAACTGCTACGATCATATCTAACTCTGGCAACGCCATAAAGGTTGAAGGTGGCGAGGCTATCACGATATCTGCGCCGCAGACGGTTTCTGCGCTTAGTACTGCTGTTTCTGTTAAAAACACGTCTTCGGCATCAGCGACGACATTAACTCTATCGACGGCCACCTCAAGGGGAACGACTACTCCCGTGATAAAAGCAGACATTAGTGGTGCTTTGAATATAACTGCAGGCAATATTTCTGGTGGAACTCATGGTATCTCTGCGACGAGTTCCGGCACGGGTGCAATCTCCCTAACGACTGGTAATATCTCTCTTGGCACAGAGAATAACTCGGTTGGTATTAAAGTGGTACGTTCATCCGCGACTGGTACGATTACGATTTCTGCAGGTACAATTTCCGGAAGTAAATACGGAATTGAATTAGACAATTCAGGTTCAATGACCATTTCAGCTGGAAATATTACCGTTGGTTCAGCTACTGCAGCATTGGGGGTGAAAGTTATTCAAAGGGCAGGAGGTACACCCGCAGCTATATCTATAACGACAGGAACAATTTCCGGAGGCAAATACGGAATTGATATTTTTCAAGCAAGTTCTGGAACTATCACAATATCTGCTGGGAATATTTCGACTGGTGGTATTACCGGAGCTAGAGGACTCGACATACAAAGATCACATTCGAGTGGTGTGACAAATGTTCACGCTAGCGATATTACGAGTTCTGGTCAAGGACTGAAAGTAACTGGGGGTGAGATCACTATAACGGCCAACGTGATTAGTGCGGGAACGGATGGCATATATGCTTCAAATCAAATCGGGAGTATTTCCGTTACGGCGAGCGGCAATATTACTGCTGGTACGACGAATCCTTCGGCGGCTTTTGGGATCAAGGTTCTCAATCCAAATGGTTCCGCTACAATTACTGCAAATTCCGGTACGACGATCAGTGCAACGGGAACTTCTGCAACAGGAATATATACAAAAGGCTCAGGTGCAGTAACGATCAAAGCGGCCACGGTTAAAGGAAAAACCCACGGAATCTATGTATCTACAAAGGGGGTCGTTTCAATTGGCCCAAGTAACAGCACTACATTGTTAAAAGTAACTGCAACCTCTTTAGACTCGCACAATGCTATATACGTAAAACAAGGGACTAATGCAACTGGCAATATCACTATCTCAGCCTTCGATGCCGTCAGTAAGGAAGCGGCTGTTCGTGTGTCAAATCACGGCACGGGAAATGTTTCAATTACATCATCTGGGCTGATGCAGACACGAGGTATCGAAGGTAGAATTGCGGTTTTAGCAAGAAATTGGTCCAGTTCAGGTGGTCACATTACTATATCTGTAAAGAACGTCAGCGGAACCAGTATGGGTATATATTCGGAAAACCGCGGTAACAATTCAAACATCACAATTTCCGCGAGCGGTGCGATAAATGCTCATTGGCACGGAATATCTGCAAAACTTGGTGGTGTTGCCTCGGGAGGAGCAAGCAATATTTCTATAACTCTGGCAACTGGTGCAAGTATTACGACGAGTTCATTTGGAGCCGGTTTTGGAGGAAGCGGAATCATTGCTTATGTTGCACCCACCAGAACTGGAGCAGTAACTATCAATACTTCTGGTTCAATTGATGCTGCAGGTAATGGGATAGCCGCAACGAGTCGGAATAGAAACGTAACGATTACGGTAAACGGTGATATTTCCGCCGGAAGAACTATAGACACAGCAACAGCAATCAAAGTCGCTTCAATTAATGGAAATGCCTCGATAACTATAAACGGCGGAACTATAGCGGGTGGAAGTGGAGCAACAGCAAAAAGCATCACTCACGGGTCTGGTGCTGCTACAGTTGTGTTAGCGGGAGGGACAATAGTTGATCCAGTCTCATTGGGCTATGGTAACGATTACTTTAGAATCCGTGGGGGAACTTTGTCCGGGAATGTCGATCTAGGTGCTGGAAATGACGATTTTTCTGTCTCAAGTGGGACGATCAACTCCGGATTAACAATAGATGGAGGGGCAGGTACTGATCAAATTAATTTCACAGCAGCTAGTGCTACTTTATCGCTATTTACAAATTTTGAACGACTATCTATCGGAGAAAATGTTTCAGTTACGGGTTCAGCTCATTTAGATTTTTCCTCAGCAGTTATCAATAATGGAATAATTGATCTCTCAGATGGTAATAAAGGACAGTCCTTCACACCAACAACCAATCTAAGCGGAAACGGTGTGATTATCCTCGATGCCCATCTTTCGGGTTCGTCGCCTGCAACAGACACTTTAACATTCTCTGGAAATCTATCCGGTAGCCAAAAAATTAGATTGATTGACAGAAGTACAGCCGGCCAAACACGATCAGCAGGCCCTTTCACAATTGCAACGGTCACTGGAACAACGAGTTCAACTGCCCTATCACTGGAGAATGGCACCTTTGTATCCGGAGGTTTTGCCTACACTCTGACCTATAATGCTTCAAACAAATCTTTCGTGATGAGCGGAGCCCGTGCAAATCTTAGATGTGTGGAAAATTCCGCAACAGTCGGAACCTTCGATTGTGCCGGTCTGATTGATGTTCCTGAAACGATCAGTAAAGCCGGTGCTACCGCCAGAACGGCTGCTACCACCAACGTCGTTACAACACTTGACAGGACAGCAACTGTTACGATTTCAGAAGATGTTGCCTTCAGGAATGTCGGAGCAAATAACGTTACTTTCACTCAAGAAACAGGTGGAGGAAGTTTAACTGGAACGGGGGCAACAGTTGGACTTGTCCATGGACAAACGACAGGAACAGGTAATGTTTCACTTACTTTAGTCGGGGCCGTTTCTGTAACAACGATTAGCACGGCTGTTAAAGCGATCTATGCAAAGGGATCAACCGGAAACGTAACTATCTCTGCCCCCGGAGCTCTTACCGTTAAAGCGTCTGGAGGTAGCATAAGGGGGATTGAAGCCATAGCGACAACCGGAAACATTACAATTTCAACGTCCGCAACCATAACTGTATCCGGAACAGGAGGTGACGTTAAAGCCATCGTCGCATCGGCCACAACCGGAGATATCTCAATTCTCACTCCAAGTGCCGTTTCTGTATCAGCGTCGACAACTAACGGGATTCCAAGAGTTATTGAAGCGGATGCGACAACAGGTGACGTAACAATCTCAGCGTCTGGTACTGTTACATTGACGACATCCGGAACTGGTCAGGCTCGGGCCATCGACGTAGAAACAACAACGGGGGATATTTCGATCAATGTTGCAGGGACAATTTCCGTAAGCAATACTGCACTCACTTATGGAATTATTGCATTATCAAGAGGAGGTGACATTACGATCAACACTAAAGGCATAGAAGGAGCTACGTCTAAGTACACTATTTCAGCGAACAATTCGTCCTCTTCTGCGGGGGATATAAACATTACAAATACTGGTAATCTGAAGGGGAAGTTCTACATTCATAATTCCGGAAATAATAGTATCACGATTAACACGTCCGGGAATATTGAGGGTTCTGGTCATAGTGCTATTTACGCTAATCATTACGGGAACGGCTCCATAACTGTTACTCATTCAGGTAATATCTCTGGTACATATTACGGCATATATGTAGAAGGGCAAGGGTCGCTAACCGTCAATGTCACAGATGGGGATATTAGTACGATATCGGGCAATGGTGTTGACTATGCTGGTATTTACGTAAAGAATTCTTCCAATGCGACTGGCCCAATTACTGTAAACATAGCATCTGGAGCAACTGTTACTGGAGGAGGAAAAGGAGTCTATCTTTGGGACTTTGGTAGTACTCAGGATATCACTTTGACAGCCACCGGAGCAATAACCGGGCTAACAAGCAATGGAATTCTCGTCTACCAAAAAAGTAGTGGAGACGTTACTATTAGCGCTCATACAGTAACGTCCAGCGCTGGGCGGGGCATTGGCGTTTATTTGGCACGAAGTGGAAACTCTAGCGGTGCCGTTACGGGTGCAATCACACTGGTGTCGGGTGGAAGTATTACATCGAGCAATACAGGTATCTATGTAGAAGCGGGAGGAGGAACGGGCATCAATACCGTCATCTCTGCGTATGGTTCGGTTACTGTTAGTTCAACAAATAATTCAGCTGACGCGATTCATGTCAAACAAACGAGTAGTGGAGGAGGAACCGTATCAATCAGTGCAACAGGCAATCTATCGACTAGTGGCCGGCACGGAGTTCATATAAGAGCTGACGGAAGCGGCGGCGACAAAACCATTACGACAGGTGGAACAATTGCGGCCAAGCAACGCGGAATTTACGTTAAGTCGTCTCAGAGTGGTGGAAGTATAACGATATCAGCAACCGGAGCGATTACAGCCTCTGGAAAACACGCCATTGCTATAGATCCGAGAGGGCCTGGAGCCATGTCGATTACGACTGCGTCTGTCACAGCAGGAAATTACGGAGTTTATATAGATAGTGGTTATGATCGCGGAACCTCAGGGGATATTTCGGTCACTGTCACTGGCAATATAGTCGTAACAGGAGCAGATACGAACGCTGGTTCAGCGGGGATATTGATAGATATGGAAGGAGATCATGGTGGAGATATAACGATCTCAGTCACGGGTGATGTCAGCTCGACCGGATCTGGAATGCGTATCGGACATTACGGGGATAACTCCTCCGGAGACGTAAATGTAAGCATGTCCGGCACTATGACGGCAGGCCGAGACGGTATCGTTGTTTTCGCGTCCGGAAATCACGATATTAGTGTAACCTTCACGGGAACAATGTCTGTTACAGGCGATGCTATAGAACTCTATTTAGACGATGGCTACAGTGGAAACTTAACCCTAGTGGCCAATGGTTCGTTCACTACGAGTGGAACAACAGGAACCACGGCACTGAGTGCTTACAATGAATCGTCCGGTAACACCTCCATTACAGTCTCAGGCACAGTTAAATCGGCACAAGATTACGGAGTGTTTCAACGAACATTCAGTGGTGATGTGACCTTTGTCAGTCAATCTGGGAGTGTCATTGAAGGTAAGAAAGCCGGAGTCTCGATCACGAATAAACGAAGCAATGCTAATAACGCGACGGGTTCCAGTACAATTACAGCTTCGGGTTCAATTAGAGGTGGATTAAGTAGTTCGACGGCGAGAAACGGACTAGAAGTTAGGCATTATGGAACGAACTTAGTTCTGTCGGCCGAAGATGTAGAAGGTAGCAAACATGGGATTGAAGCCATTCACGGTAAGGATGGTAGCACCTCAACAGGAACTTTCACTGTTACAGTTACTGGAGATGTAACAGCCTCCGGAGCCGGTGCTGAGTACGGGATTTTCCTCCGTTCGTTCTCAAGCGCACCAACGGTTTCACTGACAATTAACTCAGGTGCGAGTGTAACAGGTGTCGCGGGTGGTATTAAGGTTGAGACTGTAGCTTCGAGTGGTATGACGATATCAACCTCAGGAGCTATTTCAGGTACACGTAACGGGATCGTAGCAATAAACTCGTCAGGAAATAACTCACTCACCATTGCAAACAATGTTACAGCAACAGCTTCTGGTGCTAAAGGAATTTCTCTTTTCACAAATAACGGAACATCCACAGTCGTTATTAATAGTGGCACGATCACTGCCGAAGTTGCCATCTCTGACGACGAATCCAGTACATCAATTACCGTAAATTCGGGAGCCACAATAAGCGGTGAAGTTAGATTGTCCGGCGGCGTTGATATTCTAACGTTTGAGTCTGGAAGCAGTTTCGATCGCACGAAGATACTAGATGGCGGCAAAGATGCTGGTAACGATACCTCTATTGATGTACTGACACTCAATTCCGGTAGAGGAACTCTAGAGACGACCAAATGGATTAATTGGGAACGTATTGTTCTAGGAACGGGGACTAAATTCACTGTTGATGGCACTCAAACAATCAATACAAACGAACTAAATGTCGCCGGTACAATTTCCTTAGCTGACAACGAAGTCGGTGATAGTTTAGCAATCGCTTCAAACTTCACAGGCGATGGAGTCGTTGAAATTGATGTGGATTTCTCGGCCGGCACGACCGATTCAATCTCTATTAGCGGCAATGTTACCGGTACAAAAACTATAAAACTGGTTGATCTAGCCGAGTTTACCGATCGAACCCGTGCCGATGAAATTAACATAATCACCGTACAAGGAACAGTATCTGCCGATGCATTTACTATTGGAGATAGTGATTTCGTCTCTGGGGCCTATAAATATAAACTCATCTTCAATGCCGCAACGAAAACATTTACCCTTTCCGGTGAAACCCGAAATATTAAATGTGTCGCGACAGTCATTAACTTACAAACTTATAATTGTACCGGCAAAGTCGTGCGCTCTGAATACTTTTATGGTTTAGGATCAACGAGTCTCGTCGCAAGTCTAAGCGGAAACACAACTTCAGAAGTAACGACCGGACGGGCATTCAATTTAAAAAGTAAAGCCGGAATTACCATTACTCAGTCTGCAGACGGTGGAGAACTAAAAGGTTCTGGGGCTGCAACCGGAATTATCCTTGCCTCTACTTCCGGAAACGGCAATATTTCGATAAGCTTAACGGGAACCGCATCTCTAGAAGGAAACGGTAAAACCATTGAAGCTAAGTCAACGGGTAATGGCAATGTTGTTGTTAAATCGACTGCCAAAGTGGAAGCTCAGCATCCTGCGGCAACTGCGGTTTTTGTAACTGGAAAAGGAGCAAGAGTCGAAGTTGATGTCAACGAAGTAGATGCCGGTAGCATGGGTGTTTCGGCCAAGAACGAAAACGGAGCAACGATCGTTCAAACCCGAGGCGCAGTCACTAGCAGTGGAACCGGAGTTTACGCCTATAGTAAATCTGCAGCCGTTACCGTCAATACACGCCAAGTCTCTGCAACCAAAGACGCAATCATCGCTACAAATTCTGGAGGAACCGGCGATGTCTCCATTACCTCTTCCGGTTCAATTACTAGCCAAAGTGGTATCGCAATCAGTGCGCGAGTCCAAGGGTCAGGTGCAATCACTATTAATCTTAGCGGCGATGTCGCTGCCACCTCTTCAACTGCAATTAGAGCGCGGCATGACAATAGCGGAGCCATCAACATTACGACAGCGCATGCTGTTACTGGTGGATCAACCGGAGCCGCAATTGACACGACCACCTCAGGATCTACCACAATTACCCTCAACAGAGGAGCAAATATCTCAGCCAATAGCGGCGTGGCGATCAATAACGGCGAAGGCCCGTCTACCATAACCGTAAATGCCGGAGTAACCATTGCAGGATCTATAGTGCTAGGCGGCGGTGACGATCGACTGACATTCGCTTCAAATTCCTTTGGGACATCCTTACTCGACGGAGGAGCAGGCTCAAGTGACATATTGACGATTAACTCAGGTGACGTAGTAATGCGGCCCAACCAGTTTTTGAACTGGGAACAAATCATAATGTCCGATCAGTCGAGCCTAATTATCCGTGGAGAACATTCTTTAGAAGCAGACTCGCTTACTGTAAAAGGAACTCTTAACCTTCAAGACGGTGAAGCAAACGATACATTAACCGTCTCAGGTGCTTTCGTAGGAGGAGGCAGAGTTTTAATAGATGTCGACTTCTCAGCCGGAAACACCGATAAACTCGTTATTAACGGAACTGTATCCGACAAAACAACGGTAAGCATTCGTGACATTTCACGAAGCGGTGGACGACTAATAAGTATCCCAATCATTAGCGTACAATCCGCCGCGTCTTCCGATGCATTTGCCCTTGATAAAATTTACTCTTCGGGCGGTGTAAGCTACACTATGAGATATGATGCTTCCCAACGTTCCTTCTATCTCGCTAGACCTTTCACAGGCCCAATGCTTACCGCAATGCCAATTACCCTGTTTGATGCCTTTGCAAGAGCGCCTAGTTTACATCAACGATTAGGGGGAAGACATCTCCAAAACGAAGATGGTTCCTATAGAAAATCATCGTGGACACGTGTTATCAGTGGGAACCGAAAATATGGAACAATGTCCGACGGAGCATCCGAGTTTGAAACTGCCACACTCGGATACCAAGCTGGCTTTGATATCGCCGTGTTGGACATCGCTGAAGGTGTTTGGATTTTCTCTTTGACGGCTCAGAACTCAACCATCGAAACTGATATCGTGACAAACCGTGAAAATGGATTGTTTGAATCTACAGGAACGGGAGTCGGCGTTACTGCAACTTGGTATCGAAACGACGGACTGTACCTAGACCTACAAAGCCAATTTAATCAAATTAAAACCGATCTTAGTTCCACTAACTCGCAAGGTATTCTCGACGGCGACGTAGCATCTGCTCAATTCATTAGTTTCGAAGTTGGACAGAGAATGCAGGTCAGTGAGGACGTAACCCTAGTCGCTCAATTCCAAACCTCTTGGGGAAGAGTGATCTCTCGAACAGTCAATGCTCCTAATGGACGAGCAGAGTTTGGACTTGAAGGAGGCGGAACTCTCCGTTTAGGCGGCGGAGCTGAATTTGGACAGCTCGGCGAGACGATGTTTGAAGGCTATGTTCGCGGTAATATTTATCACGACACAATGGACTCTTGGGACGTGAACTTCGCCTCTAGAACATTTTCTGATGAAATTGAAACGCCTACTGCCATCGAGATCGTTGCAGGAGGTTCTCTTGCGATCACCGATAGCGCAATGCTCTTTATGCAGGGAACCTACCGAAACTCGGTTGGCGGTAATTTCCCAGACGGTGCGGAACGACCCTCTTTTGGTGACCTCTCTGCAGGATTTAGATGGTCTTGGTAAGGTTACGAGAATCCATTCATAATCGAATTAGCAGGTGTATACGCTCAACACGTGTGGAATTTTTGTGTACCTATCGTGGATTTGAGCGTTGATATGCGGAAAATAGTAATTTTGCAACAAGATTGTTATGGGGGGGGGGGATGGAAAAGAGTTAGGAACGCCCGCTCAAATATGTTCATACTTTAAGCAGATTGTTGCTTAGTTATTACGTAAAGTCTGGTATTATTCTCTAGTCACTGTACTGTTCCCAATAATTTTTTGACCGATTTTTGCAGACGGTAGCAGGAGTTAGCGAGCAATTGTAAGGGATTCTAGAGTCCTTAGGTATCTCCCTTCCATAGTCGGATAGTTTCGCCCCTCGCCGCAGAGTAATTGCCTAATCGTGTGCGGTTAAAGACCCTATGGCCATTGGCAACGTGCGGTTGTTCCAAATACTATTCCTGTAGACTAACGATAAATCCGGAATTTGACTTTCGGGAACGGTTTATATTTAAAGCTAGTAACTTTTGCCGTTCGCGGTGATATAGCATGATATATTTTGGAATTTACACAAAAATTTGCAATCCACAGTTTGAAATCGTGTCATTAAGTTCCACATTTCTTTTAACTGAATAGTCTTTCGAGTTTTCCAATCCAAAAGGTTCCATCTCGGTTCGCCTGTCAGAGAGTAACGAAAATGGCATATGCTAAACAAGTCTTAGCGATGGTGCATAATCATGCTGAAGGTGAGAATGAAGAATTTCTAACTGTTGCCCTCCAAGTAGCTGCGGCAGCTGCCAGGAAGGGGCATCGAACGGTCGCCGAAGATATACGTAAAGCGGTAAAGAAGGCGCAATCTGAAGGGGCTAAGAGTCTGTCAGCTCCGATTCCTTTTACTCAGTCGCTTGGAACACTCACTGGACTTCTTGAACAACGACACCCAACGCATCGACTCAATGATATCGTTTTGAGTAGTAAGATTCGTATTAACCTAGACGCAATAGTGCGGGAACAGCATCAAAGAAGCTGGCTTCGGGAATTTGGCAAGACACCCGTTAGCAGTGTGTTATTTGTCGGCCCGCCCGGAACCGGAAAAACTTTGACTGCACACGCGTTAGCAACTGTACTTAAATTACCTCTTTTCGTTATTCAATTGGAATCATTGATTTCCCGCTATATGGGAGAGACTGCTAGCAAACTGCGATTAATTTTTGATGAGATTGCAAAACGTCGAGCAGTCTATTTGTTTGATGAGTTTGATGCGGTCGGAGGTTATCGCGAAGCTACGAATGATGTTGCAGAAATGCGTAGGGTTCTAAACTCTTTTCTACAGTTTATTGAACTACCAAAAATTACTGACAGTTTGGTTGTCGGCACAACAAATCTTTCGTCGATGATGGACAGTGCTCTTTTGCGGCGATTTGATCACGTGCTTACTTTTGAACCTCCGACCGCCGATGAAATAGTATTAATAGTGAAATGGAATTTATCCTCTCTGCGGTTAGAGGAACCCGACTGGGATAGCATTATCTCGTGCGCACAAGGACTAAGTCAGGCAGAAATCGTTCGAGCAATTGAGTCAGTCGCTAAAACTGCAATCTTGGATGAACGTGATATTCTTAGAACGGAAGAAGTTGTAACTGCGTTGGATAATCGACATGAGATGCAGAGAATGTTCAAGAATAAACTTCGCGAGTAATGACTTTGCCTGCAACTTTTACACTTCCCCATATTGATATTTCAACCCGGTTTCAAAACGCTAACTATAAACCGAATAATTTCAATACAGTTGGTGTGGGTAAGCCTCACTGTCGCAAAGGGCATGGTACTTGAAGGAGTGCAGAACATGCTAAGGCTTATGATGCACTTGATGCTCAAAGGAAAATCCCTAGTCAACTTAGCGAGTCCCACGGACCCCTTAGCTCTAAAAGAAAATGGATTTGGATATTCGAGCGATCTCGTATTTTTTGTATGGTGCCGAGTCTGAGAAATACCTTTTGTTCTTCTCTACTGATGGACCCACGTGGTGTTCCAACTTGATGTCCGCAATCTCTAGCAAGAATTATCGATCTTGAGACTGAGATACCTTCGACACGGTTCCGATTCGATTATGTCAATTACTGTCGCGATGTTTAACAAAAATTCGGTGAGCAATAGACTAAAGTTCGACTTGCACTACTTCTCCCCAACCATCGTAAACCAATTTTTTTGTTAGTTGCGATCGAATTTTGACGTTAAACTCTTCAAAAAGATTCCATTTGTTAAGGTGTCTGCGCACCAATCCAGCGACAATTCCGGGATGAACTTGTTGTTCCTTTGCAAAATCTCGAATGTCTTTGCTCTTCAATGATTTGCTTCTTGCCTCCATAAATTTTTCAAACTCTTGAGGTTCGATGCCAAAAGCTTGGCTCGCGTTATTGGCTACCTTTTCGCGTTTCTCTAGTTCGTCAGTTAGACTAAGCTCTATATCGCCATCAAGTAAAGGTGTATCCATTCCATGTCCGCGCAATACGTGTTCAATCTCATGTCGCAACACGAACCAAAAATTGTCAAATTGATCGTGTCGAGTCGTCAGACCAATTACGGGTTCATTCTTGGAAAGCCAACATGTTGCCCCGCAAATGTTGGCATTCTTTAACGTCTCTACGACAACAAGCCGGACTCCACAGGTCAACAATATATCCGGAATGTACTGAACATCATCGGGTTCACACAATAAGTCTCGCAACTTGGGTAAAGCATCGTTTAAAGCTTGTTTCGAGTAATTTGGCGCGTCGATCTGTCGTGCAATGTGCCGAACTCGGTACAACCATGCAATTTGAGCTAAACTAGTTTTGGAGTAGTCAGTCTTTTTTGCGGCAAAGGCTGCAGAAGAATGAGGGATTTGATCCTTCTCAGAAGCCTCAAAGAATCTGAACATTTGCATATCGATGAATTTTTGACGTGTTTCTTTTATCCAACCACGCTCAATCATCTCCTTTATTGGATACGCCGATAAAGCTCGTTCGAGTTCTCTATCTGCAGGTCTCCTTTGTTTTGCAATGGCTAGATCGTAACTTTTTTGAGCGTTTCTCAGTAGATCCTCCGATACTCCAAAAGCGTCGGAAATGGCTGTCACTATAGGCGCAGTAAGATTCTCTTTTCTAGACACTATTCGATCAATTAATAATTCTGGACAACCAGATTTTTCTGCCAAGATGCCATGAGTCCATCCGCGAGCGTCCAGTTCGTCTTTCACAAAAACTCCTGGATGGATCGCGTAATTATCGATCAGATTGTTGTAGTAGTTGGAACTATCGTTCATCAGTTAGTCTCCTGTATTTGTCAATGGTAATCATCGATCAATACAATTTCAATACTTGCAGGCGAAACCGAAGATATGACTCTAAACAGCATGCGATACTGCATGTTTAATCTGATTGAATACAATCCCGACATTGACCCTTTTAGCTTTTTGCACCTTAAACTTCTCCACTGTCTTAGTGTCCTTAAATCAGGTACGTCTTTAAGCGCTTGAACCTTGCTATCAGCTGATTCAACTACCGAGGCTGGAAGTTTAAGTTTCGTCGGATCATTTTCCAACAAAGCTCCTAACTTTTTGTCTGCAAAAGTAACTTTCATGGACTGTGTCATTTGTTTTTGAAGATTCGCTCAAAGCGGCTTCGTTAAACCTGTTCATTCTCATCGTAACCTATCACATATTTCAAGGTTTATTGCGTTCACGCGGTAAAAAATGATACTTTTGTTCAAAATCTGAATCATTCGAATTTGGGAGTGTTTTTGCAGTAAAAAAGGTTATTAAAGTTTTATGTATACAAAAATGTTTCGATTCTCTTGTTTATATTCTGTGAGTTTCAACCTATATGTAACTTGAGCAATTGTACGGTGAGGTGGCCGAGTGGTCGAAGGCGCACGCCTGGAACGCGTGTAGGCGGGCAACCGTCTCCAGGGTTCGAATCCCTGTCTCACCGCCAAACTGGGTTACACACCCATAAATCGAAACCATTTATAACGAACATGAATCCTTTTCCAAAAGTCAAAATTTGCGGAATTCGTGACACTGACACCCTGTCAGTTGCACAAGAAGCCGGAGTGAATTACGTGGGTTTCGTCATAGTCGAAAAGAGTCCGCGTTACGTGTCGCTGAGCGAAGTAAAGTCTTTTTTTCCCCAGATCGATCAAACAACAGCTGTCGCGCTTTTGACCGATCCAACTGACAGTACAATCGACGAGGTTTCGAATTTGGGGATTCAAACGATCCAGCTTCACGGCCATGAAACGCCATCGCGAGTTAAAGAGATAAAACAAAGATCCAATGCTGAAATATGGAAATCGATTGGCATTTCAAATGTGCTAGACTTAAATCAATCCCTATTCTACGATTATGCCGATAAAATTCTGTTTGATGCTAAGCCTGCACCCAATGCGGATCGTCAAGGGGGCCACGGCAGGTCATTTGATTGGCAAATTTTGAAATCCTTCATAATAGATAAACCTTGGATTTTGGCCGGAGGTCTATGCCCTAGCAACATAAAAGACGCACTGCGGGAGACGAACGCTGAGTTTGTGGATGTTTCGTCAGGAGTAGAATCCTCTTTGGGCGTTAAAGACCCTCAACTGATCAGAGATTTTATGAGAGCTGTGCGAAATGATCGTTCGTAACCAATGGACTCAATGGCCCGATGAAGAGGGCCGTTTCGGAGAGTTTGGGGGACGTTATGTCGCCGAGACATTAATGCCGCTAATCCTCGACTTAGAAGGCGAGTATAGTAAAGCGCGAGGAGAAGTAGAGTTCCAGCAACAAATGAAAAGTTTTTGGAAACACTACGTCGGCCGTCCGTCCCCACTTTACTTTGCTGAGCGACTAACTGATCATTACAAGAGTGCAAAGATATACTTCAAGCGCGATGAGCTTAATCATACGGGAGCACACAAAATAAATAATTGCCTAGGACAGGTGTTATTGGCCAAGCGAATGGGCAAGACTAGAATAATCGCTGAAACGGGAGCAGGACAGCACGGTGTCGCAACGGCAACAATTTGTGCCAGATTCGGTTTAAATTGCGTCGTATTTATGGGCGAGACTGACATTGAACGGCAGAAGCCCAACGTGTTTCGGATGAAGTTGCTTGGCGCGGAAATAGTTGCAGTTTCGTCCGGGACGGGAACCCTTAAAGACGCAATGAACGAGGCTATGAGAGACTGGGTGGCGAATGTTGACGATACGTTCTACTGTATCGGTACCGCTGCTGGCCCTCATCCTTACCCAGAGATGGTGCGTGATTTTCAATCAATCATTGGTCAAGAGGCGCGGCAGCAAATTCTACAAGCCGAAAACCGTCTTCCAGACGCAGTTATGGCCTGCATCGGAGGGGGGTCAAACGCAATTGGATTATTTCACGCTTTTCTCGATGATAGTGATGTACAGTTGATAGGAGTGGAGGCCTCAGGTTACGGACTTGATTCAGATAAACATGCTGCCTCTATGAATGGTGGATCTCCGGGAATTTTACACGGTAACAAAACGTTTTTGTTGCAAGACGACCACGGGCAAATTACAGACGGACATTCAATTTCCGCTGGCCTTGATTATCCTGGTGTAGGGCCAGAACATGCTTTTCTCAAAGAAAGTGGAAGAGCCCAGTATTTGAGTGCAACAGACGATGAGGCGTTGGAAGCGTTTCAGCTTTGTTCGAGATTAGAGGGGATTATTCCAGCGCTAGAACCCGCTCATGCCTTAGCCCGCGTCGGGGATGTAGCAGAGAATTTCGGTCAAGACGGGATTATCGTCCTTAATTTATGCGGTCGGGGGGACAAAGATGTTTTCTCTGTTGCAAAACACTTGGGGATTGATATCCATGATTAACAATCGTATCCCCGATACATTCGCCCGTTTAAAAGGAAATCGGAAAACAGCCCTTGTTGCATACGTAATGGGCGGTGACCCTGATAGTGATACAACGATAGGTGCGATGCGAACGCTTAGAGATAATGGGGCTGATGTAATAGAACTCGGGTTCCCTTTTACTGATCCGACGGCAGATGGTGTGTCTATTCAAAAAGCGGGCCTGCGTAGTCTTGAGGCGAACACAACCTTGATAAGCATATTCGAGATCGTGAAGAAATTTCGCGAAGACGACAATGAAACGCCGTTGATTCTAATGGGATACGCTAATCCAGTTCACTCAATGGGCTACAGAACGTTCGCCGCTAATTGTTCAAGATATGGAGTAGACGGCGTAATTGTTGTGGATTTGCCAGCAGAGGAAGATCAACCTCTACGTGAACATTTTGAGCATAAAGGTATTTCGATTATTAGATTGGTAACGCCCACAACAACTCCAGAAAGATTGAAAATCATTGCGCATAAAGCGTCAGGGTTTGTTTATTATGTTGCTGTAGCAGGCATTACAGGTACAAAATCTGCTAATCCCGACGATATTCGGTCTGGAATTGAAGCGGCACAGAGAGCCACGAAATTGCCAGTATGTGTCGGATTCGGCATTAGAACAGGAGAACAAGCCAGAGCAATGAGTGAAATTGCAGACGGAATAGTCGTTGGCTCTGCTTTTGTAGAAGTTATAGAAAAAACGGTTGCGGAAAATAAGAATGCTTCCTTGCTTGTGAAAGAAAACCTAAATTCACGAATATCAGAGAAGCTTGGTATACTTGCTAGTGAATTAAGTAGTGCAATTTCTACTAATTCGTGATAGATAAACGCCCATCATTATGGGAATACGCCAATGAACTGGTTGTCAAAAATATCTACTCCCGGCCTGAAATCATGGCTTACAAAACGAGACACTCCTGAGAACCTTTGGGTAAAATGTCCAAAGAGTGGAGAGCTCGTGTATCGTAATGATCTGGAAGAAAACTGGTACGTAACACCGGCTGGTGCTCATTTAAGGATAAGCCCGAGGCGACGACTTCGGCTTCTGTTTGATGACGAACGTTGGGAAACCTTTCCTTTACCCTCAGTTCCGGTAGATCCTTTAAAGTTTAAAGATGATCGTCCATACCCTGCGCGACTAAAAGCTGCCAAAACTAAAACTGACAATCGAGAAAAAGAAGAAACAATTGATGGCGGTGCACCGTTGGTACAATCGGATTGTATGGCAGTAGCATTTGGAATGATTCAAGGTAAACCTTCAGTTGTTCTTGTGCAGGATTTTGCATTTATGGGGGGTTCTCTAGGCATGGCGGCTGGCGAAGCCTTTATAGCGGCGGCTGAGATAGCGGAAGCTCGCAAAGCGGCTTTTGTCGTCTGCACTGGCTCCGGCGGCGCGCGTATGCAAGAAGGAACTTTATCTCTGATGCAGATGCCGCGAACAATTCTAGCGATTGAACAAGTTCGCCGAGCAGGATTACCCTATCTCGTTGTTCTTTGTGACCCGACATCAGGCGGTGTTCTTGCCTCGTACGCTATGCTGGGAGATATTCATATTGCCGAACCCGATGCATTGCTAGCGTTTTCTGGGCCACGTGTCATTGAGCAAACGATCAGAGAGAAACTTCCGGCCGGGTTCCAACGGTCAGAATTTTTGCGAGAAAAAGGACAGGTGGATATTGTTTGTGATCGCAGAGAACTCAAATCGATAATAGGTCGGTCGCTTAGACATTTAATGCATAGAACGCATCCGTCAGTAAAACTCCCTTTTAATACGGCGACTCGGGCCAATTCGGAAGAGGCTTTTGCTCCTCCAGTTGTAGATTAGGAGTTTGTGTGACCTCGTCACCAGCGGAAACTCCTGCTGAAATTCTAAAAAAGTTTAGAACGTCATCCGTAGGTCATTTTGATCTCACTCTTGATCGCATTGAGATTGCCCTAGCGCGACTTGGCGATCCTCACCGTTCCCTACCTCCAATTATTCATATTGCCGGAACGAACGGCAAAGGGTCTACGTGCGCGTTTCTAAAGAGCATGAGCGAAGCAGCTGGACTAAAGACTCATATGTTCACTTCACCTCATTTGGTGAAAATAAACGAGTGCATTCGTGTTCAGGGAGCAGTAATCTCGGATGTTGAATTAACTTATGTTCTGAGGCAAATCGAGAAAACAATTGGCTTTACTAATCTATCTGAATTTGAAGCATTAACGACTGCGGCTTTTATGGCGTTTGCGGAGTCGGCTGCCGACCTTGTAATTCTAGAGACTGGAATGGGCGGACGAGGTGATGCTACTAACGTTGTGTCGTTTCCGGATCTTTCGGTAATAACTCCGATATCTTTTGACCACGAACGATTCTTGGGGGCATCTTTAGGAAGAATTGCATGGCATAAAGCCGGAATTATCAAAATAGGCAAGCCGGCTGTAGTTGCGGAGCAAGAGTCTCTGGCGATGGACGTGATCGCATTTGAAGCCAAGAAGAAGAATTCTAAATTACATATGCTTTCGGAAGACTATTTGCGGAAAATTCCTCTGTCGATTGCATTAAAAGGAGGACATCAAATTCGAAATGCGGCTTTGGCAGCGCAAGCGCTAACGCTTTGGAATAGTGATGCGTTCAATGACGAAATTATTTCGCATGGAGCGAGGGAAGCTTTTTGGCCGGCGCGGATGCAACGGCTACGGTCTGGAAAAGTAACGCTGCTAGCACAGGGCAAGGAAGTTTGGTTAGATGGTGCACACAACCCACATGCTGCGAACGCCATTGCCAAGACGATAGAACAGATGCCGGGCGATACAATTTTGATATCAGCAATGATGGCTGGGAAAGATCACGAAGCGACCTTTAGAGCTTATTCGCAAATTGCAAAACGAGTTTTTACTTGCCCGAACGCCGACGGATATGCCAATGCAAGTCCTCAACGTTTAGCGAAGGCTGCCGAAAATGCAGGGTTAAAGGCTCAAGCGTTTTCTACTTTTAAAGCCGCGATGGTTGAAGCTAGTAAACAAGAGACGGATCGCATTTTGATTTGCGGCTCTCTAAGATTAGCGGGCTTGGTACTCGAAGCGAATGGCGAAAGTCTAATTTGTCCTCAATCGATCAGAGGAACAGAGTTAAACAGCTAATAATGAGATCAGGTCGCTGTTTGTATCCGACGGCATCTACTAATGTTAGACGTTTCGTATATTCATCCCGCCGTCAACGGGAATTACCGCTCCAGTTAGAAAGTCCATTGCGGGCAAACAGACGTTTAATGTCATATGAGCTACTTCTTCGGGGATTCCATATCGTTTAAGCGCAACTCGGCGCTTGGCGTACAGAGTCTTATGTTCCTCTGGTATGGCTTTGGTTATCCCAGTTCTAATGGGTCCAGGGCAAATGCAATTGACGGTAATTCCTTCTTTGCCTAAATCGACGGCCAATGCCCGTGTCAAGCCAATCACTCCGTGTTTTGCGACTACATAAGGAGAGTTCTTCGGAGATGCCCCAAGTCCCTCGGTTGAAGCGACATTTACGATTCTGGGGTGTTTCGATTTTCTAAGATGTGGCAGTGCTGCTCGCGTCATGCGTTGATGAGAGGACAGCATGACTTCTATAGATTTAGCCCACGCCTTTTCATACTCCTCTGTTCCAACCTCGGCAGGAGTAGCAAAGCCAGCATTGTTTACAATGATATCTAGTCGGCCAAACTCTGCTACTGTTTTGTCAACGGTTGCTTTGATCTGCTCTTTGTCGGATACGTCAAGTGACATCGGTAGAGGTTTGCCGCTATGACCTGAATTACTGATCTCTTGTGCAACGCTTTCACACGCTTTCTGATCTAAATCGGTAATGACCACGTTGGCACCTTCACTTGCAAACAAATGAGCGGTCGCTCGTCCCATTCCACTAGCGGCTCCAGTAACGATTGCTACAGACCCAGAAATAGAGCGGCTAAGGGCCTTATACGGTTCCATTGAATTCTCCTTCGAATGGAATGTCCAAATGCATTCTACTGGTTAGTATACCGTAATCTTTTTTCTCAAGTTTGCCACATCCACGATACGACTGTATGCAATATGTAGACAAGTACTAAAACTTTAGTGACAAAACTTAAACAGACTATCAATTTTGGCAGGATATCCCAATAACTGGAAATCTTTGCCGAAGATTTCTAGTCAATTAGGCAGCTTCAGCGAACTGATTCATCGTATTGTGAACGCCCCCAGCCTTCAGGGCACGCTCGCCGGCGACCATCTCTTTAAATGTATCCCCTAAGTCGGAACCCACTTCGTGCTGATGTCTAACTGCAGAAACGCCCCTTCGAATTTCTTCGCGTTGGACGTTCTTTACGTAGGCTAACATTTTTTCCTCGCCAAAGTATCCATGAGAAAGTTCATCCATTCCGAGAGCCGTAAGGTGGAATGTAGGGAGAGTAATCAGATTATGAAAAACGCCGGCTTTTGCTGAAATTTCGGATTGAAAGCGTTGCAGGCGAGCATCTGCTTCGATACCTAATTCGCTGGAGTCAAAAGATTCGGACATTAGACTATTGCCTTCAGGATAATCTGTCGACGAAATCTTTCCAGCCTCTATCCATTCGTTACGAACTTGTTTGCGTAAATTAAGAGTCCAGTTGAAACTTGGCGAATTGTTATAAGCAAGTTTTGCATTAGGAACGACTTTCTTGATTTCATCGACCATAGAAGCGATTTCTTCAACACTAGGAGTCGACGTTTCGATCCATAGCAGATCAGCGCCGCCCAAAGTCAAGGAGCTTATGCAGTCTTCGATCACTCTTTCTCGACCGGTGTTCTCTTTGAACTTGTATAGCCCGTTCGGAAGCCGAACGGGTCTAACAATTTTATTGTCTCGAGTTATTGAAACTTCGCCGTCTCTTAATGGATTTTCAGGAGTAACCTCTGAAGTTTCGATCCATTTAATATACTCAGATGCCAGATCTCCCGGCTCGTTTGAAACAGGAAGCTTTTCTGTCAATCCCGCACCGAGACTGTCTGTTCTCGCAACGACCACCCCTTCATCAACTCCAAGCTCTTCAAAAGCCATTCGGCAGGCCCGTAGCTTTGTAATGAAGTCCTCGCGCGGGACTGTAACTTTACCGTCTTGGTGACCACATTGTTTGGCATCCGACACTTGATTTTCGATTTGTAAGCAACAGGCACCCGCCAAGATCAGCTCTTTTGCGAGTAGGTAGGTTGCATGTTCGTTTCCGAATCCTGCATCAATATCCGCAATTATGGGAACGACGTGACTCTCATAGTTGTCTATTCTTCTGATTATTTCCTTAATCTTAAACTCGTTCGCACCCTCTTCACGGGCTAGTCTTAACTCTTTGAAGAGATCGTTAAGATCAACCTCGTCCGCATGACAGAGCGAAACATAAATTTCGTTAATCAAATCAGCGACTGCAGTTTTCTCATGCATGGACTGGTCAGGCAAATGGCCAAATCGATTGCGCAGACCAGCGACCATCCATCCGGAGAGATAAATATAGGTTCCGTTAGCGGTGCCGCGGAGTCGCTTGACCGCTTTAACTTTTTGTTGCGCGTGGAAGCCTGACCAACACCCTAATGATTGCGTAAATTTGGAAGAATCGGCATCGTAAATAGCCATATCTTCACGCATCACGTGTGCCATTGACCTTGCGATATCCAGATGGGTATTGTGAGTGTTCTGAATTTTGAGTTGCACAGCATCTTCAACGCTAAGGCCTGCTCGCGTAACTCCGTCTGGGAAACGTTCTAACATTTCTGCCATAACTTGAGTATAGGTAGGACGTTGAGTCATAATGGTATTCTCCAAAAGAAAAGTTGAAAACAAATTAGAATTTACGAGATATTGCGAAGAACTTCGTAAGCGGGCAAAGTCAGAAAATCACTAAGATTTTCACTCGTTGCAGTTTCAAGAAATACTTTCGTTGCCTCCGGATAGTGTTCGGCGATAAATCGCTCCTCACCGATTGTGGATTCTATTTTTTTGACTTCTTCGTCGATTAGTTGATCCAAGACACTTTGATCAAATTTGCGAGAATTGCCGTTGGTATCAATGTATTCAATTTCGTGATTAAGCCATTGCCAAATCTGGCTTCTTGAAATTTCTGCTGTTGCGGCATCTTCCATAAGATTGTTTATCGGAACTGCACCCCTTCCACCGAGCCAGGAGGCAATGTACTCAATTCCGACCGAAATATTGAGACGAATTCCCTCTTCAGTAATGTTACCTTGATGCGGTGTGAGTAACGATTCAGCGCTAATTTTCGGCATTTGTTGCTGTCGACGAACTTGATTGGCTTGTGGCATCGCTTCATTGAAAACATCCAATGCTACCGGAACTAAAGCCGGGTGCGCAACCCAAGTGCCATCATGCCCTTGGTCAACCTCGCGTTTTTTATCGGCGCGAACTTTATCGAAGGCAGCTTGATTAGCCGCCTCGTCATTCTTGACAGGAATTTGTGCGGCCATACCTCCCATTGCGTGAGCGCGGCGGCGATGACAAGTTTTAATTAGTTGCAAAGAATACGCTTTCAGAAAAGCGCGATCCATTCCGACCTGAGATCTGTCAGGTAACACAAAATCTTTGTGATTTCTTAATGTCTTGATGTAGCTGAAGATGTAATCCCAGCGCCCGCAATTCAGGCCTACGATGTGATTTTGAAGCGCGTGGAGAATTTCGTCCATTTGAAATGCCGCTGGCAACGTTTCAATCAAAACAGTTACTTTAATCGTTCCATTCGGTACTCCCATAGCCGCTTGAGCAAAGTTAAATACATCGTTCCAAAGACGGGCTTCTTGATAGTTTTCAATCTTCGGCAGGTAATAGTATGGCCCCTTATTTTGTTCGATTAAGGATTTTGCATTATGGAAAAAGTGCAAACCGAAATCAAACAGGCTTGCAGAGATAGGGTTACCGTCTACGGTTATGTGGGATTCCTCTAGATGCCAGCCTCTTGTGCGAACCATCAAGGTCGCTATTTCATCATTTAGTTTATAGGATTTGCCGCGCTCGGTATCTTTTAATGCCAATACACCGTTTGCAAAGTCGTTCAGATTGACTTGTCCGTCTAACATATTCTCGAAAGTTGGAGCGGAAGCATCTTCGAAATCTGCCATGAACACTTTAGCCCCCGAATTTAGGGCGTTGATTATCATTTTTCGATCAACCGGGCCTGTAATCTCAACACGTCGATCTTGCAATTTAGAGGGAATTTCACCAATTTCCCATTCTGATTTTCTAATATGCTCGGTTTCTAGCGGGAAGTCCGGTAACTCACCGTCGTCGTATCGGAGTTGCGCGAGTTTTCGGTTTTCAAGCAACATTTTGCGCTGCATTCCGAAACGCCGCTCTAGGTCGGCGATGAACATTAGCGCATTGGGAGACAGTATCTTAGAATGAGCGGATTCTAAGCCTCGCGTTACTTCGGCCGGACGACGATGGCGCGGAATTGTGTTTAGGTTATTTGATTTTGTTGCAGATTTGGTTAACATGGTGAACTCCGATGATTGTAACCGATTGCCAATATTTACATTTTATTGTAAATATCAACAGTCTATTGAAATTATTAGGTTTTGTTGTTACTGTTGTTAATATTGTTTGGAACATTTTGTAAATTTTGTTATGTCCTCAAGCGGTCGACGAAAACTATTGATTGGCGCAAGAATAAAGCGGCTACGCACTATGCTTGGCTTATCTCAAGCAGAGTTTGCAAAGCGTCTCGAGGTTTCAGCGACATACGTCAATTTGATGGAACGCAACCAGCGTCCGGTAAGTGCTGCCGTTTTGTTGAGGCTTGCTAAAGAGTTTGATGTCAACGTTGCGGACTTAGCGAAAGATTCGGATTCGGCCTTGGTTAATGAACTTTATGGTGCTCTGCGCGACCCGGTTTTCGGGGAAACCGGCGTTTCGAAAAATGAAATAGAAGATCTTGTAGGAACAAGTCCTAATGCCATTAAAGCTTTTTTAAGTTTACATGAACGTTATAGAGAGCTCGCCTTGAATACCTATTCCGATGCAAACCCTCTTGCTGATCGCGAAAAGGTCGAGATTCTAGAAGAATCTGCACGTCCAGTTGAAATCGTTCGCCAATTTCTGCATGAACGGAATAATTATTTTCCCGAAATTGATGAAATCGCTTCTCAATTATATGAATCTTTGACTATTCATGGGCAATCCATTGATGTCGCCGTTCAAGAGCGCTTAGAAAAAAAACACAAGCTTAAGGTGCGTATACTCCCTAGTACGGTCATGCCTTCTTCCTTTAGGTATTTCGATCGACATCGCTCCGGAATCGACATATCGGAATTACTTCATCCGACAGGTAGACGGTTCCAGTTGGCGTTTCAACTCGTATATATTGAGTATCGAAAACACATCGACGATGTTGTGAACAGTGCAGACATAAAAGACCAGAGTGCCATAGAATTGGCACGTGTTTCGGTCGCGAATTATTTTGCGGCTGCCCTTTTGATGCCGTATAAGAAGTTTCTTTCGGCATGCGAAGAGACTCGATACGATGTCGACTTGCTTAGTCATCGGTACGGTACAAGCTTTGAGCAAACTGCCCACAGACTAACAACTCTGCAGAAGCCAGATGCTCGCGGAGTTCCCTTCTTTTTTATCCGTATTGACGTAGCGGGAAACGTTTCAAAAAGGTTCAGTGCTGGCAGATTTCATTTTTCCAAGTTTGGCGGTGCATGTCCAAAGTGGAATATTCATCGTTCGTTTGAGCGTCCTGATGAAATTCTCACACAACTTATTCAGATGCCTGATGAAACGACATATGTTTCAATTTCAAAAGCTATTTCTCGTTCTCTTGGACATTACGGGCGCATGCCGGCGAAAATGGCTATTGGTCTTGGGTGCGATATTTCATACGCCGAAAACCTTGTTTATTTTGATGGTATAGATTTATCCGCGCAAATCCCAACGCCGATCGGCGTGAATTGCTATCTTTGCGATCGACAGAACTGCGAAACTCGGGCGCATGCGCCGCTCAATCGGAAACTGAGGTTTAATCCTCAGTCACGAGGTGTTTCAATATTCGAATTTGAACCAGTGAATACGCCTGAATAGTCTAATACCGTTTGCCATATCGGAAAGAAGAGTTTGCCTTCAAACAGGCTTGAACCTTTCGCATACCTGTTACATTTACTGCGGGTGTGTTCATCGTGTCCTGCAATGAAGGACTATAGATCTAACGACTTTAAACACTATCATTACGATTCTCTTAAAAGGAAATCCTCGTTCCTGCGATAGAGTTGTAATAGTGTCCGACTTTCATTTGTCATCATCGGGGCTGAAGTCTGTTTTTCCTATAAAGATTTTAAAAGGACTTTTTTTGAGGCTAGCAGATTGTGGCGAACTATTCAGGGGGATTCAGCAGTCCCTTGGAATCGTATTTTCAAGTTTCAATTTCCAGACATATTGATACAGTTCTCAGAAAATGTTGCAATTCTAAAGGAACCCTATATACATTCTATAGCCTAGGGACGGGTGAGTGCGAGATCGCACAACACGGCTGCGTGCCAACCTCGTTTGGTTCTTTACAAGAAGTAAGACGTTTCCCGATAAAAAGGACGTTTAAGACAGGCCCTGCGGGGCCTGTTTTTTTCGTTTACTGTTTAGATCCGGCGAACAAGTTCACGGGCCTGTCCACGTAACAATCTACAGACTGCCCCGCACCTAACCACGTAACGTTGGCTTCTGACGTAATGGAGTCCGCAACTGAGTGAGGAAAACTCAAAGGAAATTTTCAAAGAACACACGTAAGGCAGTGTCGACTATATGATTTGACAGTCATGAGAATTGTCTTGCGTCACGCAAGCAATTCTACAAAATCTCGAATCTGAATCCAAACCAGTCTGAACCTCAACAACTTCTTGTTATTCACTGGGTAAACCTATGTCTTCGTGTATAATGCCCGCTATTATTATAGTTTTCCTTATACCACACATGTCTTTTCATAAACAGTTACAAACTCTCCTAAAGTCGGCGATGTTTCGGGTAGATCGCTTAATTTGCGATACTATTGAGGAGACGCTTGAACGGAAAGAGTGTGTGGCACTGCTTGGACCTCGCCAGATCGGTAAAACAACTCTGGCTAGATCACACTTCGAAAAGAAGCTCGGCGGCGTATATCGTGATTTAGAACTAAGTGAAGCTCAAGAAGAAGTCGGCACAGGTAGCAAGTTTTTCAAGCGAAATAAGGGGCGAATAATCATACTTGATGAAATTCAAGAACGCAAAATTTTGTTCCCAAATATCAAAGTGCATGTCGACGAGCAGCGTTTCGTCGGTAACAAAAAATGCAAATTTTTGTTACTTGGTTCAGCTAGTTTGGAACTTCAAAAAAAGTCTGTGGCGTCTTTGACGGGTCGGGTCTCCCAGATTCAAATGACAGGGATACTTCTTACCGAGTTGATAAATTCTTTGACTAACGACATCCGAAAGACTGTTGAACAAGACTTACCCGAATCGTATAAGCAACTAACGGACTTGCTAATGTTTCGTGGAGGGATGCCGCTCAGTTTATTTGCGATCTCCGATGAACGCAGTCTTAGGGAGAGGGAGGAAATGGTCGATTCATATGTTGAACATGACATAGAGAAATACGGATTGAACGTGGACAAATTGACATTGGAAAGAGGTCTTGATTTTATTGCAAAAGTTAATGGCAGTCAGTTCGAGATAAGCACATATACGAAACATTTGAAGACCGATCGCCAAAGGGTTCATGACTTAATAAGTGCGTTAAGCCAGTTGCTGTTACTGCGTGTAATTGATCCTTGGAGCGAATTCAACGGTCGAACAGTAAAGGTTACAAAACACACCAAAGTTTACATCCGAGACTCTGGTCTGTTGGCTTATTTGCTCAAAATCGATGACACACCGTCGCTACTTACGAGCAATCGCATTGGGTCAGTTTGGGAAAGTTTCGTAATCGAGTCACTGATTGGAACTGCACAAAGCATTGGTGTCTACCGAAACTGTTATTATTATAGAACGCATAAGGGAGAGAGTGAACTGGATTTCATTCTAGAATTTAGAGATGGAACGAAATGGGGTATAGAAATTAAACATTCCGAACCAGAAAACCTTAACTCGGGGAATATCACCGCGGCAACTACGGTAGGCGTTCAAAGACGGCTCGTAATTCATAATGGTACGAATAGCTACGAGATTACTGGAGGATTTGAAGCAATGCCATTGCATGAAGCTCTAGATGAGATTTTGGAAAAAAGGTCTCACTAGTTAGCTGCAGCAAATTGGTGAATTGAGTTTCCCAACGATCACAATCGGTTACTACTGTACTTGGTCACTGTAACTTCATACGCAATATGGTTAAAAACAGTTACGATCTGCAGTCTACTCACAACCTTGTAAGTAAGCAAAGCAAATCGTGCGCTGGGTCTGGAAGGTGATTGAGTTGTCTTGGAAAAAAAACAATAAGCTACGATAACAACTTAGTTCCAGAGAGGTATTTGATTTTCAAAATTATTCTTAAAAATTGGCCCACAAATGCGATCATGAAATAGAGTCATAAGAGATCCAGTCCAGTCCGTATTGGAAAGAACATGTGTTACTACTCCGCACTGCGAAAATCCCGAGATGAAGTCGCAAAATATGTCCGTGCGCTCGATTTGCCGTTTGATAACAGATTGCCCGAGCTTAAACCACGATTTAAGGTTGGCCCTCGGCAAAGTGTGGTGATGCTTAGAAATCTTAGCGACCGGTCACCTGTCCTAGAATTATCGGAGTTTGGACTTGTTCCTACTGGACAAAAAGAACGTCCGCGTAGTCTTTTAGCTAACGCTAGATCAGAAAACATTGACAGCAAGTGGCCGTGGAAACAAATTTTTCGCACTCACCGGGCGCTTGGAATTATTGATGGATTTTATGAGCCCGAGAAAGTTGCGATGAGCAAGGAAAAGGCACCTTGGTCATTTTACGAAATCAGAAATGGTCAGCCCTTCTTTGTAGCTGCGCTAGCAACAGAATTTTATGACTCCAAGCTTCGCAAAAAAATCACTAGCGCCGCATTTATAACGGTTGGAGCCAATCCAGTTATGCGGGTTCACAACCGGATGCCAGCAATTTTAGATCAAAAAGAAGCCATATCTTGGTTATGTGAAGAAGTTCCGCCGCTAGGTATCCTTAAACCCTATCCTCCAGAGGATATGTCCGCTTGGCGAGTTGATGATTCAGTCAAAAGTAACCGGACACCAGACGGGCCAGATATGATTAAGCCAGCAAATAGCCAGGCAGAGTTTTTGTAATATTCACCGTAAACTTCGCCTGTGCTGAGATAAATTTAAGTTTTTTCAACAAAAAAGGAGGAAATCGCTTGACTAATTTCTCGTAGTCGCTATTTTGAAGATATAGAGTACTCAAAGATTCTGTCTCTGATTTCTCCTGTACTTAAACTCAGTTGTTCAACTTAAATTTAGAAGTGTGTACCTACGTCATGTTTGTTGCTCGAATACTCTTCCCCCTTCCCATTGGTAAGCTTTTTGATTACACGGTACCTGAGAAAGAGACCGTGCAGGCTGGCTCATATGTGATCGCACCGTTCGGTCCAAACAAAAGAATCGGCGTTGTTTGGAAGGTAGTTCCAGAAAATGAAGAACCGAACCGGAAGCTAAAATCGATTAGCGAGGTGTTTGCAGTTCCCCCCATGCCGAAGAGAATGCGCGATTTTATAGAGTTTGTTGCCAAGTACACTGTCAAGCAGCTGGGCCAAGTTCTTAAACTGTCAATGAGGAGCTTGGAAGCCTTTAAGAACGCGCCTTCAATCACGACATACGAGTTGACAGGTGATATACCGCAACGTCTCACGCCGACGAGAAAAGCGGTTATCTCAGCAATTTCCTCATTGAACTTGCCGACATTATCTCAGCTCGCAAAAGAGGCCGGAGTTTCTACTAGTGTAGTTAAAGGAATGGTTAAGATTGGAGTACTACGAACCGTCCAAACTAGTTCTGACAAACCATTCGCACTGCCGACTCCCTCTGAATCAAAAAAGGAGTTAACCACCGAGCAGCTGTCAGCTGTAGCCTCGATTCAGACGGCTCAGGAGGCGAGGAAGTTTGCTCCGATAGTTGTCGATGGTGTCACCGGATCCGGTAAAACAGAGGTTTATTTCGAAGCAATAGCAAAAGCATTGAGGGACGATGAAAAGGCACAGATTCTTATATTGCTTCCGGAAATAGCTTTAACTCAAGCTATTCTCAAAAGGTTCGCGGATCGATTTGAAGCAGAACCTACTGTTTGGCATTCTGACCTTTCAGATTCTCAGAGAAGACGAGCTTGGCGCGAAGTCGCGTTCGGACGTACTCGGATAGTTGTGGGCGCACGTTCAGCGTTATTTCTGCCCTTCACAAAACTCGGACTAATTGTAATTGATGAGGAACACGACACTTCGTACAAACAAGATGAGGGGGTCAATTATAATGGACGTGATATAGCTGTTGCGAAGGCGAAGTTTGAAGATGCTTGCATACTTCTCGGTTCTGCTACTCCATCTTTGGAATCCACATCAAATACGGAAAACGGACGCTATGGACTAGTCACGTTGTCAGCAAGACCGGGAACAGCGCGGCTTCCAGACATTAATTTAATTGATATGCGGAAGCAATCTCCGGACAAAGGACGCTCTTTATCCGCTACTTTGGTGAATGAAATTAGAGAAACAGCACAACGCGGCGAGCAAAGTCTTCTTTTTATTAATCGCCGAGGGTATGCGCCTTTAGTTCTTTGTAAAGCATGCGGCGAAAAGCTCATGAGTCCGGATACGCATAGTTGGCTGACAGAACATCTTTCCTCAGGCAGGTTGATCTGTCATTTGACAGGATACTCCATTCCTAAACCCAAAAAATGTCCTAAGTGCGATATGGATCATTCCCTCATCGGTATAGGTCCGGGTGTCGAAAGGATCGCTGAAGAAGTTGTAGGATTTTTGCCTAATGCAACAGTCGAAGTATTTTCATCCGATACGACAGAGACTGCCGAAGATACAAAAAATATGATCGAAAGAATGGCACGAGGCGAAATAGATGTTTTAGTAGGAACCCAGATAGTTGCTAAAGGGCATAATTTCCCGAACTTAACGTTAGTCGGTGTTGTCGATGGCGACTCAGGAATCAAAGGGGGTGATCCTCGCGCTGGTGAGCGGACATTTCAATTGCTTAGCCAAGTGGCAGGAAGAGCGGGTCGAGCAGAAAAGCCAGGACGCGCATTTATTCAAACCTACAGTCCGGATAATCCGGCGATGATTGCCCTTGCAGCAGGAGATCGCGACGGATTTATGAGAATTGAGCGCGATATGCGGAGCGAGCTTGGATTACCGCCGTTCGGACGTTTAGCGGCTTTAATTGTGTCCGCTCCGTCGGCAAATGAAGCCAATGATGCAGGGCGGACGATCGCTCGGAGTGCGCCAAATGCCAAGAACGTAAAAGTCTTCGGTCCAGCGCCAGCGCCGATCACAATGATACGCGGCAGACACCGTCGGCGGTTCTTAGTGCAATCTCCGAGAAATGTTGATTTATCGGCATTTATGTCTACATGGAGAAAGTCGTTCAAACTGCCTCGTAATGTCCGAGTCAATTTAGATATAGACCCCTACTCGTTTTTGTGATAGAATAGGGTCGAATCTGATGTCACGACAGTCTGCCATATTGTCACTTATAGCGGCGTGTGGTATCGCTTGCGGTGTTCAACCCGATTGTATCTGATGGCGAATACTTGCCTTTGAACTCAGGTTAAAGAATTATCTCACCCAAACTGTATTTCTGTTTGTTCAGGAACTGACCTTGACTGCCCAGACTGTCTCTAAAGCAGCCAATCGCTACGCTACCGCCTTTTTTGAACTGCTATCAGATAGCAATTCGATAGAAGGGGCTAGAGCGGAACTGCAGATTCTTGCAGATTGTATCAGTGCCAATGACGACCTTGAGAAATCTTTAAGGTCGCCAATATGTACAAGAGAACAGAAATTGAAGATACTTGCAGATATTTCCTCTGCGTTAAAGTTTTCTCAGTTAATTTCGAATTTTTTAGGTGTCATCGCATTAAACGGTCGTGCGTCCGATGTTTTAATCATCCACCGTGCGTTTGAACAAATTTATGCAAAGAAACAAAACCTAAGTCAAGTCGTTGTAAAGACAGCTAAACCTATGAATGGCGAACAACTAAAGAAAATTCATGAAGTTGTCACGATGAAAATCGGTAAAGATTATGTTTTTACAGAGCAAGTGGACCCCGAATTGATTGGGGGTATTCAAATGCAAATTGGATCAACCTTGTATGATGCGAGCATTGCTTCTAAGTTAGACCGTTTACACAACTCTATGAAGGGAGTTTGAACTCCATGGAAATTAATCCCTCTGAAATTTCAGACATTTTAAAGTCGCGTATAGAAAACTTTGGATTTGAAGCCGAAGTTGCTGATACTGGGCAAGTTCTTGCGGTCGGAGATGGAATTGCAAGAGTGTACGGCTTGGACAATGTTCAAGCTGGCGAAATGGTTGCCTTCAAGTCCGGTGTCAAAGGGATGGCGTTAAATTTGGAGGATGACAACGTTGGTGTCGTCATCTTTGGCGACGACCGAGGAATTAGAGAAGGTGATACGGTTAGTCGGACTAAGGAAATTGTCGCTGCCCCGGTCGGAAAAGGATTACTAGGGCGGGTTGTAAACGCATTGGGAGAGCCAATCGATGGTAAAGGAGAGCTGACCGATGTCGCTGATCGGAAGCAGGTAGACGTAAAAGCGCCAGGAATTATTCCTCGTAAGTCTGTTCACGAGCCTATGATGACGGGCATTAAGGCGATTGACGGGATGATACCGATTGGCCGCGGACAAAGAGAGCTGATTATAGGCGATCGTCAGACCGGTAAAACAGCAATATGCATAGATACAATTCTCAATCAGAAGAAAACGAATGATGCTGCTAAATCCGATCAAGAAAAACTATTTTGTATTTATGTCGCCATAGGCCAAAAACGGTCGACCGTTGCGCAAGTTACAAAATCTCTTGAGGAGAAAGGCGCTCTCGAATATACAACCATTGTCACGGCCACTGCCTCTGAGCCAGCCCCCCTGCAATATCTTGCTCCGTATACAGGTTGCACAATTGGGGAGTATTTCCGTGATAATGGAATGCATGCACTGATAATTTATGACGACTTGTCAAAGCAAGCAGTCGCCTATAGGCAGATGTCTTTGCTTCTTAGACGTCCACCCGGTCGTGAGGCTTATCCGGGAGACGTATTTTACTTACACTCTCGCTTGTTGGAACGGGCAGCAAAATTGAATGAGGAACACGGAGGAGGTTCGCTCACGGCGTTGCCGATTATTGAGACACAAGCCAATGATGTTTCGGCGTATATCCCGACCAACGTTATTTCAATTACGGACGGCCAGATTTTTCTTGAGACGGATCTTTTCTATCAAGGGATTCGCCCAGCAGTAAATGTTGGATTGTCGGTCTCTCGAGTCGGATCGGCGGCGCAAACAAAGGCTATGAAAAAAGTTGCAGGTTCTATGAAAGGCGAACTGGCTCAGTACCGTGAACTTGCCGCATTCGCAAAATTTGGATCAGATTTGGATGCGGCGACAAAGCGGACATTGGACCGAGGGGCAAGACTTACCGAACTTCTTAAACAACCTCAATATGCTCCGTTGTTAATGGAGGAACAGGTTGTTGTCATTTACGCGGGAACCCAAGGGTATCTTGACAATATAGACGTACAAGACGTTGGTCGATACGAGAGTGAGCTTTTGGATCACTTGCGCAAAAGCAAGAAAAAGTTACTTGCTGACATTCAAGAAAAGGCAGCATTAGACGACGAATTGGAGAAGGAAATCAAAAATACGCTTAAAGCTTTCAACCAGAGTTTCTCTTAAAGGTTGAGTTTAAAGCGGGTCGATTGCGATGCCTAGTCTAAAAGATCTTAAAAATCGAATCTCTAGCGTCAAGTCTACGCAAAAGATTACTAAGGCCAAGCAATTGGTTGCTGCAGCTAAATTGCGCCGAGCGCAAGAAGCAGCGGAGGCTTCCAAACCCTATTCAAGACGATTGTCTGCCGTTGTGTCGAACTTAGCGTCAACAACGAATGGCGGAGATGATGCGCCAAAACTTCTATCCGGTACAGGTTCAAGCGATACTCATTTGCTCGTCGTGATGACCGCGGAACGCGGTTTATGTGGCGCTTTCAACGCGAATATCGCCAAGCTTGCTGGCAAAAAAGTTCAGTCTCTTCAAAAGCAAGGTAAGACAGTAAAAATAATTACAGTTGGAAGAAAAGGCCGGCAGATTCTGAACAAGTCTTACTCAGATAATTTTATTGATCATGTCGACTTATCAGACGTTAAAAATAATTTCACGCCAAGTGCGCTTGCGCTTGGTCACGAATTGGTCGGAAGGTTTGAGACTGGTGAGTTTGACATAGCCACATTGATATACTCCGAATTTAAGAATGTTATGACACAGCAACCACTCGAACACCAGTTGATGCCAGTGCAGGCACAGCAAAATGATGGTCAAAGGGAAGATCGAAACAGCGTCTATGAGTATGAACCTTCGGAAGAGGATATTTTGGAATCATTGCTCCCGCGTTACGTTACGACCCAAGTTTTATCAGCCATGTTAGAGAATGCTGCCGGTGAACAAGCGGCCTCAATGACCGCGATGGACAATGCTACTCGTAATGCCGGAGAACTCATTGATAAACTGACCTTGCAGTTTAATCGCGCTCGGCAGGCTCAAATCACAAAAGAGCTAATTGAAATCATATCTGGTGCAGAAGCACTGTAATGCGAAATCACATTGATTATTAGGAGATAACACTAATGAATGCTTTGGCGAAACAAACTGGTGAAGTGGCCCAAGTTATCGGCGCAGTTGTAGATGTTGCGTTTGAAGGGAAACTGCCAGATATTTTGAATGCTTTAGAGGTCGAAAATAAAGGATCACGGCTTGTTTTAGAGGTTGCTCAACACCTCGGGGAAAATACCGTTCGAACAATTGCTATGGATTCTACTGAAGGCCTTGTCCGCGGTCATAAGGTCACGGACACGGGACATCCAATTACTGTTCCCGTCGGCCCAGAAACGTTGGGACGTATAATCAATGTGATCGGAGAACCAATAGATGAACGGGGGCCATTAAAGTCAGCCAAATCTCAGCAAATTCACCAAAGCGCGCCCGAGTTTGTAGACCAGTCTCCAGAAGCAGAAATTTTGCCAACTGGGATCAAGGTTGTAGACCTTCTTTGTCCTTACGCGAAGGGCGGTAAAATTGGATTATTTGGTGGTGCTGGCGTTGGAAAAACCGTTCTGATTCAGGAGTTAATCAACAATATTGCTAAGCAACACGGAGGATATTCGGTGTTTGCTGGTGTTGGGGAGCGAACTCGTGAAGGCAATGATTTGTATCATGAGATGCAAGAGGCAAATGTCATTAACTTTGAAGAAGGTAGTAAGGCTACTCTCGTTTATGGACAGATGAATGAGCCTCCTGGCGCACGAGCTCGAGTTGCGTTGACGGGTTTAACTCAAGCGGAATATTTCCGAGATGAAGAAGGCAAAGACGTTTTGTTTTTTGTCGACAATATTTTTAGATTTACGCAAGCCGGTGCAGAAGTGTCAGCGTTACTGGGTCGGATTCCGTCAGCAGTAGGTTATCAGCCGACGCTAGCGACAGATATGGGAACCTTACAAGAAAGAATTACATCAACGACTCGCGGTTCAATTACATCAGTACAAGCGATTTATGTTCCTGCCGATGATTTGACTGATCCGGCTCCAGCGACCTCCTTTGCACACCTAGATGCGACTACGGTTTTGAATCGCGCAATTTCCGAAAAAGGTATTTATCCCGCGGTAGACCCTTTGGATTCGACATCGCGCATTCTAGACCCGCTTGTCGTTGGTCAAGAACATTATGAGACTGCTCGGGGCGTACAGGCAATTTTGCAGCGCTATAAGGAACTTCAGGACATCATTGCGATCTTGGGAATGGATGAGCTTTCAGAAGATGACAAAAAAATTGTTGAACGGGCAAGGAAGGTAGAGCGCTTTTTATCTCAACCGTTTGATGTTGCGGCCGTATTTACAGGTTCGGACGGGGTTCAAGTTAAATTAGAAGATACGGTGAAAGGATTTAAAGGATTAATCGCTGGCGATTATGATCAGTTCCCAGAGAGTGCATTCTATATGGTCGGGTCAATCGAAGATGCAGTGAAGAAGGGTGAGAAGTTAATGACGGAAGCTTAGTTTAGCTTTCGTTTGGTAGAGTAAGAATGTCCGACAAATTACATTTTGCTTTAGTTTCTCCTGCTCGCGAGTTGTTTGCGAACGAGGTTGATCATGTCATCGCCCCGGGCGTTGAAGGCGAATTTGGAGTATTAGCAAATCATGCGCCTTTTATGACAATGCTGAAGGACGGAATCGTTAAAGTTTTAATTCAGAACGAGAAAGACAAGAACTTTTTTCTGCGCGGGGGGTTCGCGGATGTAACGCAAGATGGATTAACAGTTCTAGCGGAAGAGGTCGTTGATTTATCTACCGTAGAAGCTATCACGCTTAAAGCCGACATACAGCAAATCCATGCGGAGATTTTTGCCCTTCCCGACGACGATGGCAGGAAGAGCGCTTTGAAAGAACAAGTTTCCTACCTTGAGGCCGTACAACAAGCCCTTAACAGTCTTTAAGGTTTAGCGATTGGCGAAAGTACGTACACCTAATCTACTTTAATATTAATCGTTGAGCGGCAAGAAATGTGATCGTTGCCCTGCGTCGTTAATCCCTCGTCATTACCCGGTGAATGTCTCTGATAAAACGTTTAACGGGTTGCTTACCGCTTACAGCGAGTTCGGATCTAAATCCCTGAACAATGCCGTCTGAGTCTACAAGCAAGTATGTTGGAGTCCATTCGATCGATAACTTTTCCCGGATAGATGCGTCGACATCAACCGCAGTGGGAAAATTATAACCCTCAGTTTCGAAATAATTTTGAATACCGCTATAGCTACCATAAGCTTCACTTATGCGAGTTTTACTAGCAGGAGTGTGTAGCGCAATAAAGTCGAGTTCTTCGATTTTTGATAACTCACTAGCCAGTTGCGCAGTATATGGACTGTCTCTTCGACAATCACCGCACCAAATTCCCCATACGCTAACGACGGTCCAAGTGCTGATGTTTTCCGAGTTGAATGTACCTCCTCCGTGAAGTGGTGCTTCAAAATTTGGTAGAGCTTGACCTAGAAAGGTGTATTGGTAGGGCCGTCCGTATGAATCTCTTGCTATACCATTATCAAGTTCAACGTCCTTAGGTACCCGCGTTTTAGTAGTAATAAAGCCAGTCGCTTCGTTGTTCCGTTCGCTTGAACATCCTGTAACAAGGATAAGAGCGAAAGCGATGATTGCGATTTTAACAGACATGAGTTTTTGCTTTTTTAGTTTGGTTTACCAATGTCGTAAGGGCTATCCAAAGAGAAAGTAGGAATTTCCGCTTCACAACTTTGTCCGTCTGCACGCTCAAAATTGTAGTGTCCGGACATCATCCCCGAAGGTGTACTAAGTGGTACGCTTGATTTATAACGGAAACTATACCCAGGGTCTATAGTCGGTTGTTTGCCAATGACACCGGCTCCAGAGAAACTTTGATGAAATCCGGTGCTATCAATAATGTGCCAATGTCGTGCAAGTAGCTTAACTTTGGAATCTGAACCATTTTGTATCTCTATCATGTACACCCATAGGTATTCGTCTGTTTCAGGATCCGATTGATCCTCTGAAAATTGCGGTTGAACCCGAACGCGCAGACCTTCGGTCTCTGCTTCATAGATTAGGGAATCGCTGTTCCATTCCATCACACATAATCCAATGCATTGTTTAAATCGGACAATATATCGATCGGATCCTCTAATCCTACAGATATTCGAATCCAACTATCGTCCAGACTTATATCATCGCGTTCTTCGTCGGTAAGAGTACGATGAGTAGTGGAAGCGGGGTGGCAAGCCAAAGATTTAGCGTCTCCCAGATTATTTGAAATATCAACGATCTGAAGAGTATTCAAGACCCGAAAAGCTTCTTCCCGTCCTCCATTTACAGATATGGCTATCAGCGAACCCCCCGACGACATTTGTTTGGAGTGGATATCATATTGTGGATGGCTAGGGTGTCCGGGATAGTACACTTTTGCAACCGACTTATGTTCCATAAGTCCTAGCGCTACTTTTTGAGCGTTCTTTGCCATTTGATGAACCCTTAACTCGAGAGTTTCTAATCCTTTTAATATCACCCACGCATTGAAAGGCGACGCAGACGGTCCGGTCTGTTTTAGAAACTGATCAACATTGTCTTTGATCCAATCCTCTGGACCTAAAATCGCTCCGGCTAGAACTCGACCTTGACCATCCATATGTTTGGTAGCAGAGTACACGGAGATATCCGCTCCTAATTGCATGGGTTTTTGAAGAATGGGAGTTGCAAAAACGTTATCAACAACAAGTTTAGCGCCGACTTCGTGGCATAGGTGCGCGACCGTTGCTATATCAACGGCTTCGAGTAGGGGATTTGACGGACTTTCGATAAGAACAATTTTCGCTGGTTTAGAAAGTGCTGTTCTCCAAGCGTCTAAATCTCGTCCATCAACGAGCTCCGTTTCAATGTTGTAACGTGGAAGAAGTGTGCCGACAATCCATCGGCAAGCCCCGAATAGTGCTTTGGCAGCGACAACTCTATCGCCCGCTTCACAAGTAGCAAGTAATACAGAAGCAATCGCCCCCATTCCTGATCCCGTGACGCGAGCTGTTGATGCTCCTTCTAGGAGTGCTAAACGTTCCTCAAGCATCCTTACCGTTGGGTTTCCGTATCGTGTATAAACGAACCCTGGTTCATCACCGGCCATTTTCGCTGCCGCTTGCTCGGCACTTTCGTAGGTATAACCCGACGTGAGATAGAGTGCTTCGGAGGTCTCGCTATTATGTGAGCGATCTAACCCACCGCGGACGCGCTGCGTTGCGGGTTGCCAGCGGCTAGAATCTTTAAGGTTTTTCGTCATAAATTAGATACATTAGAAGAATAAAGATTAAGGTATTTTGATAACAATAAATTCCAAGGACGATTTATGCAAAATCTAGAGAAACATCCCGAAGGAATTCTTCCTGATATCGCTATACAAAATCTGATAGAGGAAAACATAATAACCTCCCAAAATGAATTTTTGGATAACCAAATTCAACCGGCAAGTCTCGATCTGAGATTAACCAGTGAAGTTTACAGAATTCGAGCGAGTTTCCTGCCCCGGGTAGGAGTGAGTGTGGAAGATCATCTGCGTAACGGCGATCTAACTTTGCATCGTATTGATATTACTAGGGGAGGAGTCTTAGAAACAGGATGCGTTTATTTGGCTAAGTTGGATGAACGTTTGAGTCTGACAAATGATCTATCGGCCAAGTGCAATCCAAAAAGTTCTACCGGACGAATTGACGTGTTTACGCGTTTACTGACTGACGGCGGTATGCGATTTGATGATGTGAAATCAGGTTATGAGGGGGCAATGTATTTGGAAATTTTTCCGCGAACATTTTCAATTTTTGTTAGGCAAGGCGACAAACTAGCGCAAATCAGACTGTTTCGCGGACCAAAAAAGTTCCTCAGAGAAATGATATTTTCAGTGAACCTAGATAAGTCTAAAGGAGAGCCAGTCGGGTGGAGAGCCAGACGACATGCCGGTGTGATTGATTTTGCTACTCCGGGAGGTCATTTAGTCGAGGATTATTGGGAGCCAGTGTTTCCGCGCAAGGGGAAAATCGTCCTAAATCCGGAGGAATTTTACATTTTGGCATCTAAAGAAAAGGTTAGTGTGCCGTTTGATGAGGCTGCCGAGATGGCACCGATTGCCCCCGAGCTTGGCGAGTTTCGAGCGCATTATGCAGGTTTTTTTGATCCCGGTTTCGGAATGAATGCAGGTGGTAGTCAGGCGGTATTGGAAGTTCGAACACGTGATGTTCCATTCATCCTCGAAGATCGTCAACCCGTTGGGAAACTTGTTTTTGAATCTATGTCAGCCCCACCAAATAAACCCTACGGAGTAGGACTCAGTAACTACCAAGGTCAATCTTTACGACTTTCAAAACATTTTGCAAAACCTAGCCCAGATCAAATAGAGATTCCACAGGATTTGTTTACTAATCTTTCCGCGGAGGATAGCCCGCCTGAGTCAAGGACTTCGTGACATCGCTGGTATGCTGAGCATCCCTTGTTTCCATCAGAATATCAAATTCCGCCCCCTTAGCAGGAACATCCAAGGCGATACGATTATGGGCAACTTCTATGATGTTCGCGCCATTCTTTCCTATAATGTCAGCAACGATTCCGAGAAATCCTGGACGGTCGTCTCCGATAATACGAATTCGGCTTAATCGTTTTTCGCGCACTAATGCACGGGTAAAGACTGAAGACAAAAGTCGAAGATCTATATTTCCTCCACAAAGCACAAGCCCAATGGTTTTGCCAGCAAATTTAGCCGGATGGGCTAGTAAGGCCGCCAATCCAGCGGCTCCCGCCCCTTCCGAAATCGTTTTCTCAACATCTGCGAACAAGGTAATTGCTGATTCGAGGTGTTTTTCCTCGACTAATAGAACATCGTCAACGCATTCTTTGATGATACTCATATTGAGTTTTCCAGCTGTCTTGACCGCTATCCCCTCGGCGATAGTTGCTCCTCCTACCTTAGGTTGCTTCCCTTGCGATTCCGCGTATACAGCAGGATAAAGAGAGGCCTCGACACCGATTACTTTAGTCTGGGGCTGAAGAGATTTCGTCGCAATAGAGATTCCGCTAATCAGTCCACCTCCCCCAATTGGGACAACGATAGAGTCAAATTCCGGCGTGTTGTCGCATTCCAACATTTCTAGCGCAACTGTCCCTTGTCCGGCGATTACATGTTTATCGTCGAAGGGATGAATGAACGTTAGGCCTTCTTTCTCTCTCAGTGCATAAGCATACTTAGTTGCCTCATCTATCGTGTCACCTTCTAAAATGACTCGAGCACCGTGTTCGCGAGTATGACTGACCTTATTGAATGGCGTATTTACGGGCATTACGATCGTCGTAGGTATTCCTAAACGATTGGCGTGGTAAGCGACTCCTTGAGCGTGATTTCCCGCTGACATAGCTATCACCCCAGTTTTGCGTTCGGCTTCCGTCAGTTGATTGAGTCTGTTGATTGCTCCTCGTTCCTTGAAACTTGCGGTGAACTGTAGGTTCTCAAACTTAATCCAGACTTGCGCTCCCGTAATTTCAGAGAGGGTCTTGGAAAAATTTAGCGGAGTTTTTATGACTTTTCCCTCGATTACCTTTGCAGCTTGTCGTATATCTTCAATATTTACGGGAAGCGACGATAAATTATTTGGCATAAGAATGATCCTGTTTCATACGTAATTAGCGATGAGGAACGCCGAGTCTACCACAAGGAATGTAATTAGCACTTGCACTTGCTGGTTACTCAATGGTCTTCGGAGTATTGTGCTGGGGTGGTAATCCCGACCGGTATCAAATACGTACTTTCAAACTATGAAGGTGCAAAAATAGTACAGTTTTAAGAATCCTTGTTCGGAATAAAATTGCCAAGACATCAGAGTATGATGTGGAAATGATCTCAAACACCTACATTCTAAAAGTTAAACAACTCAAGTCTTAGTAGAGATTTGTTGGTCTTTAGGAAGCGCCGCATTTGAGATTTAACAGAGTGAGAGAACTATTGAGTTTAGGAGTTAACAGGAATTTCAATCGGTTTTTCCATTTATGGTGTATATTAGAAGAGTCCGCAGGTTTATATGAAACTAATTTGTTTTGAACATTATGAGGATGCCATGCGTTTATTCATTGTATTTGCCTTACTTGTCACGGCTGTAATTTCAGCCTGTGTTCCGTCACGTTACTACGATCCGACCTTGTTTGATCCTAAGAGTAGTTCGCTTTCTCAGGGTAACGTTCAGTTGCTAATGGAAATTGGCGTGACAACCAAAGCAGAAGTTTTAGAAACCTTTGGTGCGCCTAATGTCACGACTCGTGATGGCGAAGGACGGGAAGTATGGAGTTATCAGAGACAGGCGACTCTCACGCAATCTGGAACATCGGAATTTTTTGTTGCTGGAGTGTCGCAGACCTCTCGAATGATGACCTTAATCATAAAATTTGACGAAAATGACGTTCTTGCAGATTACTCAAGTCGCGAGAGCAATTTTTAAAATAGGGAATTTCTCACATGCGCAATACTTTTATTGGAGCGACCTTAGCGATCGCCGCTCTGTTTTCCTCGGGTTGCGAGCTTATGGAGGAGGTTAACCTGACTCCGATGGAAATCCAAGCTATGCAGACTCGGGAGTTTGATGCTGATAAGAAAGTTGCGTTTGGTGCAGTAATGTCGGTGATTCAGGATCTCGGGTTTACAGTGAGCGGAGCAGACCTAGAAACAGGGTTTATTCAAGCAGCAGGGCAGTCTCGTTCCGATCGTTGGACAATTGGAGAACAATTATTTATTTTTGCCATATCCGATGAAGAAATTGACAGCCAATACACGGTAGAAACGAGCAAAGAAAAGTTAACGGCGTATATCGAATCGACTCCAAGTGGGGGGAGCAGGGTGCGCTTGAACTTGATAGAGGAAACCCATTATTCGGGCGAGTTGGGGCAAAATTCGACCGAAGATCATCGGATACTTGAAGCGTCGGTTTACCAGAACGCCTTTGAAAGAATAGGTTCGGCAATATTTGTCCGTACCGAGAGCAATCGCCTGACTCAATAGAAGATCCTATTGGAAAATTTGCGAGACATCAGAAAAAGGAAATCATGACTAAATTATCTCGTCGCAAAGCCATGCTGGGCGGCGCAAGTTTAATGGCATTTGCCCCTTTTATAAATGCTTGTTCGCCTTCGTCTATATTGAGAAGTAACCCGTTCAGACGTTCGTCAGGGGAACAACCATCGGGTAGTGACTCAGCAGGAGTTTTAGGTAGCAGAGACGTAAAAGATTTTGTCGACGGTGTGCGAATGGCTCAATTAATTTCCTCCGGGGAAATTAGTGCTTCGGAGGTGGTTGCGGATGCTATCAAAAGGGCAAAAAAAGTTAACCGCAAGCTGAATGCTATTGTCCATGATACATTTTCAGAGGCTAAACAAGAAGCTTTAATGGAGTTGAAAGGAACATTTGCAGGTGTTCCTTCTTTCACTAAGGATTTGAATGATCGCAAAGGAGAACCTACGCAGTTTGGTAGTCGGGCTTTTAAGGGGTATGTAGCAGAGAAAGACGGTGACTATGTCGCGTCTTGGCGTAGAGCCGGGATCATTTCGCTAGGTAAGTCTTCAACTCCGGAGGCGGGATTAACATCGACAACGGAGCCAGTAGCAACCGGAGTAACTCGGAATCCATGGAATTTGGATAGGATTACAGGGGGTTCTTCAGGTGGAAGTGCTGCCTTAGCGGCAGCTCGGGTTGTTCCCTTTGCTCATGCCAATGATGGAGGGGGATCTATTCGAATACCGGCAAGTTGTTGTGGTCTTTTTGGATTAAAACCTTCTTCGGGAAGAATGTTTCAGGAAGTTGAACCAGGACCGGTTGACATTGCTGTTGATCACGCTGTTACTTGGACAGTTAGAGATAGTGCGGCGTTACTTCAAATTGGGCAGAAACCGGACTCAGATCTTAAACCTGTGGGCGCAGTAACCTCCCCTGCTCGTCGCCGATTAAGAATTGCAGTTGCCCCCGATCCTATTGCGGGAACACCTGTAGACAAAGATGTACGGGAAGGGGTTTTAGAAACTGCCAAATTATGTGAAAACCTTGGGCATTATGTATTTGATTACACTCCGCCAATAGACGGAGAAGCGTTTCTGGATGCGTTTTTACTTTATTGGGCAGCTGGGGCAGCAGATTTTGCAAATAGAGCGTCACAGTATTCCGGTCAGCCGATTGGGCCGAGCATCCTTGAAAACTGGACGTTAGGTTTCCTTAGGATGTATCAGTCAGAGAAGGATCTAGAACGGGCAGTTGAGTATTTGCTAGGTTTTGTAAATACCTATAACGCTATGTTTACGGATATTGATGTTCTGCTAACGCCGACGCTCGCACGACCGGCAGATCCGATTGGTTATCAGGATCCGCAGGGGGATTTTGAACAGATTAAAGAACGCGTTGTTTCATTTGCAGCATACACCGCGCCGATGAATGTTGCTGGGGCGGCGAGCATGTCTGTTCCGTTGCATACGAGTTCCGACGGTTTGCCCATCGGAATGTTATTCTCTGGCAAGCGCGGCGATGAAGAAATGTTGCTACAACTCGCCTACGAGTTAGAGATCGCTAAACCTTGGATCAACAATGTGCCGAAAGTCTTAGCGGGTTAAGGTTCTGTCTATTTATTTCTTATGTAGTTTCGTGGTATCCCGGAGACTAGGAGTTTAAAGTTCAATGTATGTGGCATTTAGAGATTTCATTATCAATTTAGCTGATTTTCTTTGGGGCGGTACCTGGGGTGGTGAAACTATATTGCCAGCGGGGCCAGTAGTCGTAATACTATTGGGAACGGGACTGTATTTCATGATACGTCTCGGCTTCAGGCCGTTAAAAAGGTTTGTTCCGGCAATTAGAAGCGTGTGGGCAGGACGAAAAAGTGACGACTCTGAGAATGCAATTACTCCTTGGCAAGCACTTTCAACGGCTCTTTCCGGGCAAGTAGGGACAGGTAATCTAGCTGGCGTGGCAACCGCCATGACCTTGGGCGGCCCGGGTGCAATTTTTTGGATGTGGGTAACCGCTTTTTTTGGAATGGCGTTGGCATTCGCAGAGTCTTCCTTAGCCGTTAAGTATAGAGAGGTCGATTCACACGGGCGCATAAGTGGCGGTCCGATGTACTATATAAAGAATGGATTATCCTCAAACTGGGCTATTTTGGCGGTACTCTTTTGTATCGGGACACTTTTATCGGCGTCCGTAACGGGAGGGATGACTCAATCTAACTCGATAACGCAAACGGTCGTCCAATCGGGAAGAGAAATTGGAGTAGGTATTCCCGGATGGATTATTGGTGCATTGATTGCTGGGCTGACATTCGCCGTAATTATTGGTGGTATTAAATCGATCGGGAAAGTTGCGGGACGGCTAGTTCCTTTAATGGCCGCCCTGTATGTCGTGGCTGCGCTATTAGTTTTGCTGTTGAACATTACGTCTGTTCCTGCTGCTTTATGGACAATAATAGCCTCTGCGTTAGGCATTGAACAGGCCGTAGGCGGAGTCGTTGGCTATACCGTTTTGATGGCTGTCAGATTTGGGGTGGACAGAGGGTTGTTCTCAAATGAAGGTGGTCAGGGGTCGGCCCCGATTGCCCACGCAGCAACTCAGTACAAAAATCCTACTGCGCAGGGAGAGATTGCGATGGTGGGCGTATTTATTGACACTCTGGTCATTTGTACGATGACAGCGCTTGTTATTCTGTCTGTTCCAGGAGATTTCAAAAGAAACCCGGCTCTCGTAGCTTATAAGGCTTGCGAAAGTGCAGGTCATGTTGCAAATAGTGAGGACTTGTATCCAAAAGCCTATGCGGCAGATCGCGTTCAAATAATTAAAGATAATGGCGAAGTCGCAGTCGAGGTTTTAAATTCTTGTCGAGCACGGGATAGCCAGCTTGTCGATGATAGATCCATTGAAGCAGCGAGCGACCCTACGGTAATAGAGAAGGTTGACAGAGCGTGGAAGTCGGATCTTCAGGCATCAGCAGTTACAAATGCCGCTTTTAGTGCAGCTATTCCGTTTAGCGGTTGGCTTGTGACGATATGCTTGGCTTTGTTTGCATTCACAACGATCATTGGCTGGTCATATTACGCAGAGAAGGCTATAACTTTCCTTGCTGGAGAATGGATGACCGAGCCAATCCGGTATATTTGGGTCGGCATAATATTCTTAGGAGCGCTAGCTGAGGTTCATTTTGTCTGGATGTTCGGAGGGTTAGCAAACGCATTTATGGCAGTCCCGAATTTAATTGCTATTGTTGCTCTTTCGAGTGTGGTTATGGCAATGCATCGAAAGAATGGGGATCCGGACACTGAAAATGGTGAGTCCGTCATTATTCAGGGGTAGAAAACCTGTAGTGACCAACTGTAGCAACCCGCGTTCCGAAAACTGTTTGCTTACCAAAACAAACTACACGTTCTATTAATTTTGGTCTGACGGTTTCAACTCTAGATCGTCTTCGGGGTAAGCCACGTCAAATTGAGTAGCGAATCGCTGTAATCTTTGATAGCGAGTCCATAATGTTGTCAGGGAATTAGTCGTCGCGGAATAAAGTAAGTGAAGAACTATATATCCAATGCCCTTGCCATATAGTTCATGGTCTTCCATAAATCGTAGGACTTTACTATGGGGTTCACCTTGAATCCGGTATAAGCCCAACAAAAACTCCGTTACAGAGTTTCTGTTTTCAAAGTTTCCGATGGCAACTTCACCAGTTACATAAGGATGACTACTGAAAATCTGATCGGTTATTTGTTCTCTGAATGGAAAACTGCCAGCCCTCAATAAATCGACCAACACCGAAGTGTCCACCATTATTTTTTTAAAATTCATCTAAGTCTTATTTTCTAATCGCCGTCTCGGGGTAAGTTTAAGATTTGGTTCAGTCCCTGCTAAACGAGCCAAGCCACGCGCACTTTCGAAAGCCACCATGTGTTCCACCGCAAGGCGAATTACGCGTGATGTTTCTTTTACGTTGGTAAGTTTTTTTGCTCGTTCGATCAATTCGTCGTCGATTGTAACTGTTGCTCTCATGGGATTGTCCTATGCTCAAGTGAGGCGAAATAGTTATACTTCCGTGGAAATATGACTCTAACTATACGTGTTTTTCTATTTTTTATCTCAACTTTACGAGACGAATTTCGCCTGTCATAGACTCAGACCAGCCGACCGAATGTAACAATTATTTCGGCGCTAACATACTTCCAACCCCAGAATCAGTTACTGTCAAGTCGTAGAGCGGCTACGAAGGCTTCCTGAGGAATCTCCACTTTTCCGAAACGTCGCATGCGCTTCTTCCCCGCTTTCTGCTTTTCTAAAAGCTTTCGTTTGCGGGTAGCATCTCCGCCATAGCACTTAGCCGTGACATCCTTTCGCATAGCAGAAATAGTCTCTCGAGCAATAATTCTACCGCCAATTGCAGCTTGCACGGGAATCCTAAACATATGACGAGGGATTAGATCTTTTAATCGTTCGCACATGTGACGCCCCCTTAATTCTGCTCGATCGCGATGAACGAGCATCGATAGGGCATCGACAGGATCCTCGTTCACAAGAATTTGCATTTTTACTAGGTTTCCCTCGCGATATCCGATTATCTCGTAATCAAAGCTGGCATATCCGCGAGACACTGATTTTAGTCGGTCGTATAGGTCAAACACAACTTCGTTGAGAGGCATCTGATATTTGACCATCGCACGAGTATCGGCGTAGGTCAATGCTGTCTGAATCCCTCTACGATCCTGACAAATCTTAAAAATCGCTCCAAGATATTCGTCTGGCGTGAATATAGTCGCTTCAATCCACGGTTCACGTATTTGCGAAACTTTGACAACATCTGGCATGTCAGCAGGATTATGCAACTCCATTTCTGAGCCGTCAGTTAAAGAAATTTCATAAACGACACTAGGTGCGGTCGCAATTAGATCAAGGTCAAACTCTCGGCTCAGTCGTTCTTGAATAATTTCCAAATGTAATAAACCTAGAAACCCACATCGCAATCCCATTCCAAGTGCGGTACTTGTTTCCATCTCCCATGAAAAACTTGCGTCGTTTAAACGAAGCTTACTGGCTGCAGCTCTCAATTCTTCGAAGTCGCTGGCATCAGTCGGGAACAACCCGCAAAACACTACGGGTTGAATTTCTTTGTACCCTGGTAGCAGTTCTGAAGTACGGCGTTTGTCTTCAGTAATCGTGTCACCAACCGCACAATCTGCAACCTCTTTGATCGATGCAACGAAAAAGCCTATCTCGCCGGGACCTAAGCTTTCGACATCTTTTGGAGATGGACCGAATATGCCGAGTTTGTCTATTTCATAGGTTGCCCTGGTTCGCATCATGCGTATTTTTTGTTTTGCTTTCAGGCATCCTTCGTAGACGCGAACGATTACGACGACACCCATGTATGGATCATAGTAAGCGTCTACTAGGCCAGCTTTAAGAGGATTCTCTGAATCGGCAGTGGCAGGTGCCGGTAATTGCGTAACTATAGCTTCTAATAAGTCTTCAACCCCTTCTCCGGTTTTAGCGCTCGTAAGAATAGCGTTATCTGTTTCTAAGCCAATAACTTCGGTAATCTGTCTTTTTACTCTTTCATTATCCGCTGCTGGTAAGTCAACCTTGTTTAGGACAGATACTATTTCGTGATCTTGATCTATAGCTTGATAAACATTAGCTAAAGTTTGAGCCTCCACTCCCTGTGAAGCATCGACAACTAAGATTGAACCTTCACATGCGGCTAAGCACCGTGAAACCTCATATGAAAAGTCTACGTGTCCGGGGGTGTCCATGAGATTAAGAATGTACTTGTTTCCATCTCTAGCCTGGTATTCAAGTCTTACTGTTTGCGCTTTGATGGTTATACCGCGTTCCTTTTCAATATCCATATTATCTAAGACTTGCTCGGACATCTCACGGTCGGAGAGTCCACCACACATTTGGATCAATCGATCAGCAAGCGTCGACTTGCCGTGATCAATGTGTGCTATAATTGAGAAATTACGAATGTGGTTACTATTGGTCATCAGCCAGATATAGTGATTGATGGGGCGTTCGTGAAGTTGGCAAAACGCCTGTTCCTAAGGAAAAAAAGACCGAGAGTCGTTAAGCAATAATTTGATCCAAACTATTCAGATGTCTATGGGAAATTGACTCGAATGACAGGGCCTCCTTCACAAAATACTACAAAAGACCAGAAAGGGATTACTCCAGATGGATTTTTGACTGATTCATGGTACCTAGCGGCAGTATCAACCGAACTGAAAAGAGGGTCTCAGTTTAGGCGGATCATTCTCAACCAACCCGTTATGCTTGGGCGCACTAAGGACGGCACTCCGTTTGCATTGAGAGATATTTGTCCTCATCGTCTTGTTCCTTTGTCGGCTGGTTGTCAAGTCGATACTAGAGGTGAAGTCACAGTTCAGTGTCCATATCATGGCTGGAGATTTGGAACTGATGGTGTTTGCAGGCACATGCCTAGTTTAGTTGAAGGTCAAAAGTTTGAGACTGAACGGATAAAAGTTCGCCGCTTCCCGATTCACGAAGCGAACGGGGCTGTGTATGTGTACATTAGCCATGACCATCGATTTGACGGGAAGCCCGTTATGCCTCCGCCAACCTTCGGCGACCTACCTGAAAAACCGAAATTTGTTGGTGGGCGGACATTTGAGGCACACATGGATGATGCGATAGTTGGCTTAATGGATCCAGCACACGTTCCTTTCGTTCACAATCAATGGTGGTGGAGACCGCCAGCGGAAGGATTAAAATTAAAAGAAAAGGCATTCGTTCCGACGGATAGGGGGTGGGCAATAGATCGCCATCAACCTAGTTCAAATTCTCGCCTTTATCGTTGGGTGTTTGGTAGGAATGTAACAACGGAAATCAGATTTCAGTTACCGGGCTTTCGGTGGGAGGTGATCGAAAATGCCAAGACGAGAATACTGACATTAACGTGCCTAACCCCAGAAGCACCAAAGCGTACTCGCATTACCCAGCTTACATGGTGGCGTGGTTCTTTTTGGTTAGATTTGGCGATACCATTTGCTAAACCTATGGCTCGAAAGTTCTTAGACCAAGACGGAGACATGGTTGACCTACAAAATGAAGGAATGAAGTATCAGAAAAACATGCTGTGGATTGATGATATTGATGTTCAGGCCAAGTGGTATCAGGTATTGAAGAAAGAATGGGAGGCGAGCCGAACTCAGGAACGAAAATTTAAGAATCCGATAAAACAAAGAACACTTCGTTGGAACAGTTAGTAGTTGGCGATTATGTCCCTGAGCCTCGGGATACAAAAATCCCCCAAGTATCGTTTCTCCCAGTTTCAGTTTTCATACATAATGTTATACATCTGCCAACACTTTGTTACAGATTTAGAAGCTTACACCGAATTTGCTCTTCTCTCAATGTCCGCCAATTTGATCATCAATTCATCAAATGTTGGGATATCTGAATACAACATTCCATTTGAGACCATTTCGTTATAGTCCTTTCTAACTAAATCCCGCGCAGTACCCGTAGGTACTAGCCGAAGTGACCCCTTTAAGATTTCGTGAAAGTCAATCCAGTTACCGTCACGATCCTTTTCGCGAAAGAACGCTGACTGATGTTCCGCGACATTGGACGCAAGTTTTTTATCTGCAAAAGCTTTTTCTGCAATTCCCGCTTTATCTAATCTCATTAAATCGTACCAATGCCGGGCGAAATTTCCTCTTCCTCGGATTCGTCCCCCCGCACAAATGGTGTGTACGGCAGTAGATTTTTCCCAGAATGTCCGTTCAGCGGTCATCACTCTTACTTTAGCCTCGGGAAAAATTAGATTTCTTGGAACAGATTTAGCTGCGTCACAACATATAGTGAATTTATTTACTGGTTCACCGGTTGATCTCGCGCCAAACTCGAGTAAAACGACTGGTTGTACGTATTCCGAGCTTCTATCGGTTAAAGGATTATACTCTAATCGCAACACATCTCCCTCAACGTTAATTTCAGCTTCTAGTGAATCTCTTTTGAGTGCATGTTCCAAGAAGGCTTTCACCTCAACCGTAATCCAATCTGCTAGCCGACTGCGGATTTCTTTTGTCCAGCGCTTCGCCTGCGAGTTAGTCGGTGGTATTACGCTACCCGTAGCAGTCAAATCGTGTGCTATTGAACGGACATCATATGTTATGTCAATGTCTTCCGAGAAACGATCAATTATTCCGTAGGCTTTTGATAGCGATGTCCCCCCTTTAAACACGAGATTGCTACCAAATGGAGCGTTAAATAGTTGTTGAAGAGTCCAAACAATCCAAACATCTTTCTCAAAATAGAAAGTGTTCGAAGAAGATTCAGTGGAGGCGAGCTCCAGAACTGATCGTTTTTCTTCTATGCCCAAGTTTATGAATGATTCATTCGGCAAGTCGACTTACTTCCATTGCAATCCATTGAGGCACAGACGGTCGAAGTGCCAGCAATAACTTCCGTTCCTCGGAGTTTATAAGGTTATTGACTTTTTCAATTACCCATTCTGCTTGATGCCTGCCCATAAAATTCAATGCTCGAATGACGTGCCCGGGGAGTGAATTTGGCTCAAGCAGTTGCCATTCAGGTGCTCTGCGGAGTTCCACCACAAACTTTTTGAATCTAAATTTTCGATTTCTACCCGATGTTAGCAATATTGTTTTCTTCGGATTCTGTGTGGTCAAACCTAACCTATTTGCGCTAACACCTCCGGTCGGCGCTAGAACCTCTCCTGTCTTTTTGGCAATATTTTTTAAAACCAGATCGAAGTTTGGAGGAATAGTTCCGAACCGAGTATATACAGGATGAACATATAACCCGGCACCTATACGAAAAAGTTTTCCTTTTCTAGTAAGTCGCGAAAGAGCTTGGTCAATCGCCGCCCGCGAGCCTAAATGTAGTAGCTCTCGTGCCGAAAGAGTTTCGCCCTCAGGCAACGACTGTGCGTGTGCAAGAATTTTTGAGATCACAGATGTCATTTTTTAGTTTCTCATAGTCGGTATGTATTCCGCTGATGGAAAATCTTAGAAACATTCGACGTATGTCACCAAGGGTTTAAGATAACGCTAACGCACGATAGTTTGAGTTATCGCAAAATTTATCATAATGGTAGCAAAAAGTGTCAGAAATTCACTCTAATTTCTGACAATCGTAACGGGGATTATATACCTATTTACCAATTTGCACAAATTATAGAGAAGTGTTTAGGCTCAAAATTTCGGAGGCGGCTACTAGAGCATCGAGTTTAGCTCTTTCATCAAGCTCAAAGTACGAATTATTTCTCAAGACGACTTAGTTCTTCCGCCATCCAAGTTGGAAGCCTATTCCTTAGAGATAAGACCGTGATTCGATCGTTGTTGCTAAGTATTCGGTCAATTCTTCCGATTGCTTCGTCAGCGTGGTCTTTCCCCATCCAATCGAGCGCTCGAATAACGTTACCAGGCATTGAATCGGGTTCAATCAATTGCCATGCAGGAACATTTCGAAACTCTACAATTAGGGTCTTAAACGTTAATTGTCGAGATTTACCTGAAGTTAGGTAAAACCTTTTGACGGGGTTTTGGTTGGTAAGTCTCAGCCGATTTGCACATACAACTCCTGGAGGAGCGAGTATTTCCCCAGTTTTTCTTGTTATGTCGTCTATTACTAAACTGATACTTGGAAATCCTTGTCCAAAACGAGAATAGATCGGTGAAACATATAACCCAGTTCCAATTCTTGGTAATTTCCCATGAAGGGTAAACCTTGACAACGCCTTATCAACGGCCTCGCGACTGCCAAACTGCAAAAGTTCCTTTGCAGTTATAGTACCCCCTTCAGGAAGTGCTTTTGCGAAGTCTAAAATTTTCGATGCCGTAGATGTCATGAGAATCTATTGTGCTAATTTTGCGAGGAAAGGGTTAGACCTTCAAACTTTTTGGACATCCATGGCGGAATCATATGGTTATAAGACAACACCGCACGTTTTTCTTCGTCACTTAAAGTTTTAGAGAGTTTCTCAATTACCCAGTCGGCCTGATGTCTGCCCATGAATAGCAGCGCACGAATGACGTGTCCTGGCACAGCGTTAGGTTGAACCAATTGCCATGACGGTGCATGAATCAACTTGACTAACAACTTTCCAAACCAAAGCTTTCTGTTTGGCCCTGAAGTTAGCATACTAAATCGCACAGGATTTTGGGTGGTAAGTCTTAGTCTGTTAGCGCTGACGATATAAGCGGGAGCAAATTTTTCTCCAGTTTTCCTTTTGATGCTGGCAAGAACTAAATCTAACGAAGGTGGTCCTTTGCCAAAACTAGTTTGAACTGGTAGGACATATAGACCACAAGTAATACGCAACAATTTGCCTTTTCGCGTCAGTCGCGAGAACGCCTGATCAATTGAAGGTCGCGTACCTAGATGCAATAACTCCCGCGCCGAAATCGTTTCACCTTCCGGCAATGATTTTGCGTGTGCAAGTATTTTTGAAGTAACTGATGCCATTGTATTTCACCGATATTAGAGAATTTACTCGCGGCAAACGAAAACGTTCGAAAATTCCAATGAATGTAAACTTGAGTTAAAAAACTCGACAGACGGTTGCCGCTTTTCCCAAATAGTTCGTACATTCTCAAAGATTCTCGTGATGAATGCGAATAGTGCAAATTGTCAGAAATTTACTTTATTTTCTGACACTCGTAAAGACCTAAGACCCATTTTACCTGTTTCAAGTAAACGGTGACAACCAGTATTCTATGGAATTTGGTAGAGTCGATCTCGGAGATCGAGGTTAAATTCCTTGATCGTAGGGGATCGTTGTAGAGACAGTTAAATGGACGGAGAGCCGATAAGAATTCTAAGGTTGTGCGGAGGTATTAGCGAAGGTACGTTGGTGTCGATACAGTTTGCCGCGTCCTATAGCTCCACTAGAATACTCAGTGTCAAGAATTTCTAGGCGGCAAGCTTCGTCTCTTCCTCAACCGGGTTTGAGAAAACCATAGCACCATCTTCAATCTTTCCATGCAGAAACATTTTTCGATCTTTTTGATAGTTTTGAGGATTGATCCAAGGTTCTCGATCGCCTTGTTTTGGTAACAGATGCATAACCCGCTTCATATAGTTAGGCATAAAATCGCTAATCCACGTTTTCGAAGGCATATCGGCATCGTTTGTACCTAAGGTTGGTACAAACTGGCGATTACCAGTCTTGTCAAGGTGATTGATCAAGCGGCACACGTACTGAGCGGTAAGGTCAGCTCTTAGCGTCCATGAAGCATTAACGTACCCAAAAGTTGAAATAACGTTAGGAACCCCGCTATATGCCATGCCTTTGTATGTCCAAGTGTCAGCAAAGTTAACTTTCTTCTTGTCGACGACAAAGTTGATTTCACCTTGAACAACCAGATTGAGACCAGTGGCTGTGATGATTATATCCGCCTCGACGTGTTCACCTGATTTCAATCTGACACCCGTCTCATCAAATTTTTCAATTTGACCTGTTACAACGTTTGCCTTGCCAGTGTTTATCGCCTCATAAAGATCACCGTTAGGTAGTAGGCATAGGCGTTCGTCCCATGGGTTGTATGATGGAGTAAAGTGTTTCTCTACGGTCTCTTTTCCAAGCTCCTTTTCTGTCAAGTCGAGCAATTTGGATTTTACTTTTTCTGGAGCTTTACGAGTTTGACCATAAATGTAAGATTGCATCGTAATGTTTTTCCAGCGCGTAAGTTTATACGCCCAAGTGTCAGGTAAAACTTTTCTGAGGAAGTTGGCGATTGCGTCTTCATCGGGCCGCGCAACGACATAGGTCGGAGAACGCTGAATCATCGTAATGTGTTTGGCTTTGTCCGCCATAGCTGGGACAAGTGTCATGGCGGTTGCCCCAGAACCAATAACTGCAACTTTCTTGCCGGCATAGTCTAAGTCTTCCGGCCATTGCTGAGGATGAACTATTCTACCTTTGAAGGCATCTTCGTTAGCAAATTCAGGTCGATGTCCCCCCTTGTACGAGTAGTATCCGGAACACATCGCCAACACATTTGCCGAGACTTGCTTTGTTGATCCAGACTTTTTGTCGGTGTAAGTCAATGTCCATAGTGCTTTCTCGCTCGACCAAGAAGCTTTGGACACTAAGCTATTGAATCTAATATTCTCACGTAGGTTGAATTGATCTACCGTTTCGTTTAAATATTCCATAATTGAAGGGGCATCGGCTATTGATTTTCGGTTGATCCAAGGTTTGAAGTTGAAACCAAGAGTATGCATATCGCTATCGGAACGAATACCTGGGTAACGGAATAAGTCCCAAGTTCCGCCGATATTGTCTCGTCCTTCTAGTATCAGGTAACTCTTATTCGGACATTGATCTTGCAAATGGCAGGCGTGTCCAATCCCAGAAATACCTGCGCCTACAATGAGTACGTCGTAATGTTGTTTAGAAGCCATGATTGGAAACTCCAAATGTGTTGAATTTTGGATTTCATTGGAAGGAAAGTGGGTTTAAGTTGCCCATTATACACGAACAGAGATGAATTTCATTCTTGATTCGGTTTGAGCGTTTTCACATCAATCTTTGGATCCGTTGCGCGAGTTCGTTCCAATCGAATTCAGGCGTTAAGTGAGACCAAGATACTCGTAACGCTCCAGAAATTGCGTCTTCTGTTAAGCCGAGGGCTTTCAAGACGTGGCTCGGTGTATAATTCGTTGAAGTACAAGCGGAACCGTTCGACATTGCGGCGATGCCTTTGCAAGAAATCATTATTGCTTCAGAGTTTACGCCCGGAACGGAGAAATTGATGACGTGTGGCATGGTAATATTTGGATCAGAGTGACGACGGATGTTAAGAGGTGCAAGGGCATCTAAGGCTTGTTCTTTAACTTTAGCGCAATGAACAGTCCTTTGTTCATGTTCTTGAACGGCAATCTCTGCAGCCAAACCAAAACCGACAATTAGCGGAGTTGCCAAGGTTCCTGCTCTTAATCCCCTCTCCTGCCCACCTCCATGAACCAAAGGTTTCAGGGGGACTCTGCTGTAGCCACGTCTCCGTCTAATAAGGGATCCTATTCCGACTGGCCCGTAGATTTTATGACCGCTTATGCTGATCAATTCGATCCGCGAGTTTTGCAGGGTTTCGATGTCCTTTCCGAATCCTTGCGCGGCATCCACATGAAAAAAGGTTTCGTGGTCACTGAGAATGTCAGCTATTTGCCTAATTGGTTGTAGTGCGCCAGTTTCGTTATTGACTTGCATTACAGATACTAGGAGTGTATCTGATCGCAATGCCGACTTAATTTCGTCTGGGTCTACTGCGCCGCTAGATCGAGGCGGGATAAGCGTAACCTCGTATCCCTGTTGTTTGAGAATCTCAATCGGTTCCAAAACGGCTTTGTGTTCGATTTGGGTAGAGATGATGTGCCGTTTTTGTTCGTTAGCGCCGAAAGCGGCTAGTCCAAGGATCGCTAGATTGTTACTCTCTGTCGCCCCACTTGTGAACAATACTTCGTCTTCCGTTGCATCAACGACCGCGGCTACTTGTCGGCGGGCGTTCTCAATAGTCTTCTTTGCGTACAGTCCATATTCGTGAGTGCGACTACCGGCGTTGCCAGTATGGTTTTTGAACCAATCGATTATGGCATCTCTGACTCGAGGTTCGATCGGAGTCGAGGCGCAACAGTCGAGATATACTGGACAGGATTGTTGGTTTTGTTGTAAAAGCATTTTGCAGATTCGCGATTTTCGTGTATCTTACCGCAAATTGGTATTTTTGGTTAAAGGTCATAAAAAGCCACCATGAACGTCGCAATTAACTACGGATTCCCAGCTGTAAAGGGCATACAGGCTGGCCGAGAGTGCTATATAGCGACCGTTCCAATGGGTGTTATACCGAAAATATTTCCCTACCCCCCCCCCACAAAAAATTTAAATGCACGGAGTAGAGCGCAGCGAGCGATAACTCCGAGCCGCGTTCAAAAACTGGTAAGGTTCATACTAGAAAACCCGGACACTTATGTTATTCCAGCGATAACAGTTGTTATAAATTCCGACGTAGATTTTGAACCCGTAAAGCAGGACGAAGAGCTAAGTTCGCTTGGAACGCTTAAAGTTCCTCTTACTGCTGATGTCAATGTCGTTGACGGGCAGCATCGTTGTGCTGCTATATCTGAAGTTGTTAGTCATACCGACGATTATTCAGATGAGTCTATTGGCGTCATGTTTTTCGTAAATCGTGATCTAAAATCACTGCAACAGATGTTTGCCGACCTAAACCGACATGCGTCAAAACCGACCAAAGCTATAGGTATATTGTTTGAGCATCGGGAGTTGTTGCCACGAATTACCAAAGCTGTTATTGATCGAGTCGAGGCGTTTAGGGGATTTGTAAATGAAGAAAGAAACACCTTAAACAAAACTTCGGGGAAACTTTTTACGATTAACGCGATTTACGATGCTACGATCAAATATCTATTGAGAATAACCGAACGAACTGGAGAGGATAGTTTCGATCATTTGGTAGATAGATCTGTCGAATTTTGGACTGAGGTTGATCGACTAATTCCTCAATGGCGAGCCGTCAGAGAAAACATGTTATCTGCTAGCGAGGTTCGCGAAGATTATATCCATACACAATCCGTTTCACTCTGCGCAATGGGAATGGTTGGCAACTACCTTTTTAGAAATCATCCGGAAGATTGGAAGGAAGTTTTAGGTGAGATGAGAGGACTAAATTGGTCAAGAACTAACTACGAAACTTGGGAGGGCCGTTGCATTGAGCATAATCAGATTAGAAAAGCTAATGTGAATATCGTGTTAACATCAAACGCAATAAAAAAGAAAATTGGTGCAAAGCTTAACGATTCAGAACAACTGTTGGAGGACGATTTAGAAAGGAGAAAAACGTAATGACAAATTTCTTTGATGGTAACTCCGGATTTGTAGAGTCGGTAAAAAAACTGATTAAGGAAGTTCAAACACTTTACAAGCAGGATGAGATACCATGGGTAATTGGCTATAGTGGAGGAAAGGATTCTACAGCCGTACTTCAACTAGTTTGGATTGCGATCGAAGAACTACCGACGGAGCAACGACACAAGAACATCTTTGTCATTAGCACGGATACGTTGGTCGAAAACCCAATTGTATCGATGTGGGTGTCGAAATCACTAGACCTAATGGCACAAAAAGCCGAAGAAATCGATTTACCCCTTACATCTCATAAACTTACTCCAGACATTAAGCAAACATTTTGGGTGAATCTAATCGGTCGAGGTTATCCTGCACCTCGGCCAAGGTTTCGGTGGTGTACGGATAGGCTAAAGATCAGTCCCTCTACCGAGTTTATAAAATCTAAGGTCAGTAAGTATAAGCAAGCGATTATCGTACTTGGAACAAGAAAATCAGAAAGTGTCGCGCGTGGTAATCTAATGCGAAAACTTGATGAGAAAGTCGATAGGGTACGTTTTCGGCCTCACGTTACGATGGAAAACTCTATGGTTTACTCCCCGATTGAGGATTGGAGCAATGATGATGTCTGGACTTTTCTTACTCAGGTTCCAAATCCTTGGGGATATAATAACAGCGACTTACTAACAATGTATCAGGGTGCCTCTGCAGACGGAGAATGTCCATTGGTTATTGATACGTCTACACCCAGTTGCGGAGATAGTCGTTTAGGGTGCTGGGTTTGCACGATGGTAAGTGAGGATCGCTCTATGACAGCGATGATTAGGAATGATGAAGAAAAAGATTGGATGCTCCCATTACTAGACCTGAGGAATGAACTTGATCCACAGAAATATCCTGAAAAGGACAAAGCCCTGCGTGAACCGCGAAGGATGCACGGAAACATTCACATACTAAACGGAAAACCGATACCAGGTCCATACACAAAGAAAGCTCGAGAGGACTGGCTGAGAAAAGTTCTTCAGGCTCAAATGCATATTCGAGAAAATGGTCCGCCTGAGGTAAGAGATATTGAACTAATATCGATCGATGAACTTAAAGAGATTCGAGCTATTTGGGTAAGACAGAAACACGAAATCGATGATACGTTACCAGAAATATATAAAGAGGTTATAGGTACAGATTTTCCGGATAGCCAAGTCGATTCTCAGGTGTGGAATCAGAAAAAAATCTCTAGCTCTCTCAAAAAGATTTCCGGCGATAATTCTCTTCATTATAAACTAGTTAACAACTTACTATCGATCCAAGAGCAGCAAAAGCATAAAAGACGACGTTCAGATTTATTCAAAAAAATTGATGACGTGTTTGATAAGTATGGTCACGATTCAGAAGAGGAAGCATTTGAATGGGAGCTGTCAAAGAAAAAGGAACTGGAACCGTTCGAGAATACTGCCAAAATACCCAACAACAAGCCTAAGTCGAACGGTCCTCAACTAGGACTAGGACTGTAAAAAGCCTAACTGTCCCCGATGATCATTGATTATATGAAAATGTGTAACTTCGGCGTGTATAAAGGGTCACATTCAATCGACTTCACGCCTATATCCGGCGAGCAAAAGATCACGTTGATTGGGGGATTAAACGGCAGCGGTAAAACTTCTTTGTTGGACGCGTTACAAATTGGAATGTTCGGAGTAAACTATGTTGAGAATAGAGACGAGGTAAGTTACCATAAGTTACTCAAACAAAAAATCTCTAATGGACAAAAGAAAGCTTGTATAGAGATTGCCTTTCGGCATGTCACGAATGGAGAGGAAACAAGCTATTGCGTACAACGTGAATTTACTTTGAATACTAAAAACAAGATTGAAGAGGAAGTTTGTGTATTTGAGGGCAAAGAGAAGAATGACTTTCTGTCCGGCAATTGGGACGTACAGTCAAATATATATTTTCCAGCTCGATTAAAGAATCTGTTTGTATTTGATGGCGAAAAAATACTCTTGTACTCCACCAAAGAATCACTACAAAAGTTAATAGAGAACTCTCTAAAAATTCTGTTTGGTCTTGATAATATTGAGCAACTAGAAAAAGATTTAGAATACTACAGTACTCAGAAGCAGAAATTGAACACCAGCAAGGATGTTGTAATTGAGGTAGAGAAACTCGAACACAGAATTGAAAAAATTAAGAGCCAGATTACTCAGTTACGGCAAGAAAAAGCTAATATTCAATCATACAAAATAGACAAAACTCACATGTTGTTGCGAGAGGCAGAAATAAAATACAAGGAAGCGGGGGGAACTTTCTTTGATCGAAAAGAGGAAATTTTACGTCAAGTGAATAGTGAGATAGAGAAAACTGAAGCTAAGGAAAAGCTTTTGATCAACGCGGCAGCGAAAGAACTACCTCTAGTTTTAATCAGTAAATTAATACAGCGTACGTATGAACACGTAACAAACGAAGAACAGATGAAGTATGAAGCTTCTAAAGAGAATATTACCAAACAAAGAGACAACCAGTTGTTAAAGATTATGAGTGAACTAGAAGTATCTCCAAGTACAATTGAAAGTATAAAAGAAAGGTTAGAACTTGAATACAACACTTTAAACACAGAGGAACCTACTAGGAAAGTTACTGTAGACATACAGACACAGAAAATGCTAGAAAAACTGTTGAATGAGAAATTGAAAGAATCTGAAGCAGGTGCCATAAGAATGATAGAAGAAATGCAGATTCAAAGATCCAAACTGAAGTTCGCAATCGAAGAAAGAGATAGTATTCCAGAGAAGGGAGTTGTCGGACAGTTGGCCAGAGAAATAAACACACTCAAACGAAGAGTAGACGTGAATATTATTGAGTATCAAGACTGTCAGGTAAAAATACGTGATCTTTCTAGCCTCCGGGACGCACTGCAGTTAGAAAGAAATGAATTACTTAAAGAGCATACGGAAAACATCCACAAGAATCGAGATATCGAGCGTTCCCTTCTACATGTAAACAAGGCCAAAGCGACCTTAGAGCTTCTACGTAACAAATTAGCAATTGATAGTGTTAAAGAAGTAGTGGACGAACTGATTAGTTGTTTGAAAATTATGTGTCATGATACTCTACCTATCGAGAACGTGCAGATAGATCAAAACAGTTTTGAACTAAGTGTTTATTCTTTAGATGGAAAGTGGATTGATGTCGAGCTGTTATCGGCGGGACAGAGGCAGTTGGTTTGCTTAGCAGTGTTATGGGCATTCAAAAATTTGTCTGGCTGGATGTTACCGATCATTATCGATACACCGTTGAGTCGACTCGATTCAGCTCATCGTGAGAACCTTTTATACAACTACCTACCTAATGTGAGCCACCAAGTTGTGATTCTGTCTACAGATAAGGAAATAGATCGCAATATTAGGGAGAACCTTAATGATTGGTTAGCGAGAGCCTATACTCTCGAATTCGACAAGGTAACTCAGTCTACGTCTATCGTTCCTGGATATTTTGGTTGTGAGGAGTAGAAACATGTCAATTCGTAGCATTCGTTTTTCTAAGAAAGTTAGGAATCAGCTTGGACGTTTAAAACGAAAAACAGGTATACCCACGTATAATGTTCTCTGTCGTTGGGCCTTATGTCATTCCTTGTCAGGATCGACGATACAGCGAACCCAGGAAAAAAAGACTAACGATACGGGTGATGCATTGATAGACTATTCGTCGGAAGAGGAAAATGCGTTAGATATTGACTGGAGAGTTCTGGGGGGAGAGTACTGTGACGTATTTGTGGCTGTTATAAAACAAAACAATCTAGAAAAAGGTATAAAGATTGACTCCGAAGAATTACATAATCAAATAAAACTGCATATTGAAAATGGTATAAAGCAACTTGTTGCAAATGAAGAACTAATCAAAATTGAAAACTTGTTATCGATCGCTATCGACGTAAATTTGCTTCCTTCTTCCTCTAAATAGCTAAAGAATATTTAGGACAGGATTCTTACATTTAATTTTCTAATCTATGGAGTAGCACTATGTCCCTCAAATGTGATGAACTAAGCGTTCACAAACTATTTAAAAATTACTCTAGAATAGATATACCAAAATACCAACGAGGTTATAATTGGAGCAAGAAAGAAGTGACTCAGTTTATGGATGATCTTCAAAACTGTTTTGAAAGTAATTCCAATGATAAAAAATTCCATCATTTCTTCGGTGGTATTGTGGCTATCGATCACACGGATAATGGAAAGAACGACGATAACCTAGAAATAATTGACGGTCAACAGCGTTTGACGACTTTCGTTTTGTTTGTTGCGCAAATTGTCGCTAACGTTGATAAATACATAGATGATCCTCAGTCAAAATTGACCGAGGAACAGGTAGTACGATTAAGGAAGTTTTCGAATGGTTTAAAGTACAACTATCTTTTCTATAAAGACGAGTTTAAAGTAACGAAAGGAGACGAACTTAAATTGTCACCGACAATTAGTGACCTCGATTGTTTCCGTGATGTTCTAGACGGTAATCTTCTAAAGAAAAGTCAGTACAAACGAAATTCACACAAAAAAATTATTGAATCATTCAAAACTTTAGATAGCTTTGTAAAAGGTAAGATTGTAAATTTTAAAAAGTTTTCAGTAGTTTTAGCAAACTTAGAGAAAGTTCGAAAAGTACTAGAAGACAATTGTAGGTTAATTTTTATAACCACTTCCGACAGAAATTATGCCTACCAGTATTTCCAGGTTCTGAATGATCGAGGAATGAAGCTTTCTGTTGGTAATCTATTGAAAGCAGACACTTTACGTTTGTTAGAGGAAAACGGATTTCACAAACGAACATCGGATGTAGCTGAGTTATGGGATATAATTCTTGAAGATAAGCCAGAGGAAGCAGATAAAAATTTACAGGCAGTTTATATGGCAAGAGTTGGAAAGAGGCCGCACAAACTCGAATTACCGAGGCAGATTATGGAAGAAGTAATTGGAATAGACCAACTAAAGGTAAACTCAAAGTATGGACATCGCCTAAAGGAAAAAGTAAGAAGCATAGTAAAAGATGTTGCTACTGTCAGAAGGTTAAAAAAGGCGTTGTGGGTTCCGGACGATAACAGTTCAAATTCTTGGAAAAAAGAAAGATTAAATACACTAATTTTGTATTTGAGAAACAGGCTTGTGCTACCATTCCTTTTGGCCCTTTCGAAGTGTCAGTCTGATCAGTTCTACGAAACGGTGACGATTTTAGAGCGATATGTGTGCAGGTACATTAACATACAAAAGTTGAGCGCAAGTTCGTTAGAAGAAGTATTACTGGAACATGCGCCTAAGTTCTACCAAAGGAAGTATTACAAGGGAGCATTTTTGGAAGACTTGAAGCAACTACTAGTAAGTAAGACTAGCGAAAACCAGTTTCGCGCCGATCTGTCTGAGTTAAGATTCCATAAAGGAATATCTCGTGAAAATCTTTTGAAGGTGTTTTTTAGTATACTAGAATATCATTGGAGTTATACCGGAGAAGACCTTGAACCCAAGTACGAAGTTAATGGCCATACGGCAAATCTTTCAGATATTTGTGTAGAACATATTTTCCCACAGGAGAGTTCAAAGTTGTGGACAGATGACGATTTAGAAGGGGTGGTACACGATTTAGGAAACCTAACTGTACTTCGAACGAAAGAGAGAATAGTTGGAATAGATCGACCTTTTGGAGAAAAGAGAGATATGTTCAGAAGATCTAGTTTTCAACTAAGTCGCGTTATCGCCAAAGAAAAGATTTGGACATCAAAAGAGTTAGAAAAGCGTCAGTTAGAATTGATTGATAAAGCTGTTCAGATTTTCATTCCGATCAAATAGTTTGGATACGAGTTATATTAACCTGTAATTTCTAGGTATATCAAGGACGAAGTCCGAACTCAGTAGTTCCGGTGTCTATTACTCGATAGGCTTGTTCGGCGAACTCTGTAATCAAAGGACGTGTGTCGCGCGGATCAATTATTTCCTCGGCTAGAAATGCCTCAGCAGTCCTAAATGGAGATCGCATAGCTTCAAATTTAGACTCAAGTTGCTTTAGTAACAGCTTTGGATCGTCGCTTTCAGCCAGCTCTTTACGGAATGCTGCTTCAATCCCCCCAGCCATAGGTAAGGATCCCCAGTCGCCCGACGGCCAACAATACCGCCATTTTGCCTTCGTCGGATTAAACATAGCTGAACCTGCTAAGCCGTAGGCTTTTCGGATCACTATGGCACAAATTGGAACAGTGGATTGATAGATTGCTGCCATTGCGCGCACTCCTTTACGAGTTACCCCTTCAGTTTCGTGCTTAACCCCCACGGCGAAACCGGGGCAATCGACAAAATGGACAATCGGTAAATGAAATGTTGAACATAAATCAACATGCCTAATAACCTTTTCACAAACATCCGCTGTCCAAGCGCCATCAAGATAAAAAGGGTCTCCTGCCAATATACCGACGGGGTATCCGTCAAGCCGAGCGAATCCTGTAACGATACCTCGTCCCCAATATCTCCCAATCTCGAAGAACGATTCTTTGTCGACACATGAGTCTATTATCTGCCGCGGTTTGTATGGTGTCGTTCCATCTTTCGGAACGATTGAAAGTAATTTTTCGTCTTTCCGATCGGGTTCATCATTGGGCGGTGTGCGCTTTGGAAGTTCATTCACGCTAGCCGGCAGATAGGATAGGAATTTTCGAACGACATCAAAAGCTTCCGCCTCAGTTTCAACAGCCTCATCAACCGTTCCATTCTTGGCTTGAATTTCCCAGCCCCCAAGTTCTTCCTTGGTCACGTCTTCACCTAATGCCCGTGATACTGGCGGACCAGCAACAAATACCTGTGACAGACCTTTAACCATTACAGAGTAGTGACTTGCGCCGACCCTTCCAGCTCCTAAACCGGCACACGGTCCGAGCGCTAATGATACAAATGGGACTTTTCCCATGCCCGAAACTATTTCTTCCCACCCCGGCGTTTCTGGAATGTATGTGCGCGGGTCCATTTCTAACGTTTTAACACTGCCACCGCCTCCCGTACCATCAATCATTTGAATTAGCGGCATGTTGTAATCTTGAGCCATCTGATAGGCGAGTAGTGACTTTTTCCTAATAGAAGCGTCGGCGGCTCCACCCCTAACCGTGAAGTCATCCGCCAGAATCATAGTAGGTCGGCCATCAACAGTGCATCGACCTACGAGGGAATTTGATGGTCGAAAATCAATCAACTCATCGTTCTCGCCATAAACTGCCGAACCTGCAATCTTGCCAATCTCGTGCAGACTTCCTGGATCGGCCATAAAGGCCACCCGCTCCCTAACGGTCAACTTGCCGCGGGAGCGTTGTCGTTGAATGGGTTCTTCGCCGCCCATATTCTCCGCAAGTTTTTCTCTTAAACGGAGTTCAGTAATTGCATCTTTCCAACTCATTTCAGATTCCCAAAATATTTCGGATTAGGATAACGTTTTCCACACCTAACTTTATCCTTGATTGCAAATTTTTCTTGCAAATCGTAACAAAACAGCGATAATTACAGATAGTTCAAATTATATCAAAAGGAACTCATCATGGATTTAGCAGAACTGACTGCGAAGGCAGCTGCAGCCATCCCCGGCAGTGATTTCAAAAAGAAAGTCAAATTTGATTTTGGCGATGACGGAATTCTCTACATTGATGGCGAAAGTGGAACGGTTGATAACTCCAACGGTACCGCTGATGCAACAATCTTAGTCACTTGGGACGATTTTCTCAAGATGCGAGCCGGTGAGCTTGACGGAACCATGGCGTTCATGCAAGGCAAGCTAAAAGTTGAGGGTGACATGTCAGTCGCCATGCAACTTCAGTCGGTAATGGGTTCGCTCAGAGACTAAGAATGGGCAGCCTGCCCATAAAATCCAATTTGCTAGAGTGGTCAGTCTTGCTTCATGCTTGGAATACTGATCGTTCGGCAATCTTGGTAGTCCGGCAAAATGGATGTTGTCGATGTCCCCTCTAATCCCATCCCAAAGGGATTGAGGATCGGCTGGCTTGAAAGTTCAAACGGACTCAAGATAAGAATTGGAATCGTCTCTGCTACGGCAAAGAGTGCTCGTGGAACGGTCGTTATTTGTCCGGGCCGTACAGAATTTATTGAGAAATACTTTGAGGTTGCCCGCGATTTGCAGGGACGCGGATTCGCTTGTCTTATAATTGATTGGCCTGGACAAGGGTTATCTGACCGACTAACGGATAATCGATTGGCAGGGCACATAAATAAATTCTCAAGATTTACCGACGCTCTCGGGCAAATCAATAGTCAACTTTGTTCAGATTTACCGCGACCTCATCTTGCACTCGCCCATTCAATGGGTTCGGCTATTCTACTAAAATCCATGAGTCTTGGGATTTTCAACCCTAAAGTAGCAGCCTTCAGCGCGCCGATGTTCGGAATTAGTTTGCCTAATCCAACCTTAAAATTTGTGATTGCGATGATGTGCTTGGTAGGACGTTCAAGCAAGATTGCAAGGGAATCTGACGAGCCAGAGGTTTTTGAGACTAATCCGGTCACGAATTGTAAACCTCGATGGGAGGTCTATAGAGACCTAGTTGAGGCCGAACCTAGACTTAGGCTTGGATCTCCGACTTGGGGATGGATCAATCAATCCATTAAAACCTGTAATGAATTTGTAAAACCTAACGCACTTCAAGAAATTGATGCGGAAATCTTGATTGCGACAGCGGGGCAAGAACTGTTAGTCGAAAACAGATCACATGATGACATCGCGCAGAAACTCAAAAATTGTACTCACATAACAGTCTCGGATGCTAAGCACGAGATTCTAATGGAAGTAGATGAATGCCGTAACCAGTTTTGGAAAGCTTTTGATGAAACTTTGGAGCGGACGGGCGTTTAGACGAATTGAATTGTCAAATATTCTTTAATGCCATTCAAAAAACTTAGAATGATTAAAAATCGCAATATTTCGGAAAATGCTAGTGACTATATCTCCGGAGAGTTAGGCGAATTTGCTTGATTTTTGGAGAAAAATACTGTTAATGCAACTGTTAACACGGGTGGGTGCGGAACCGCCGTTGAAATCGTGACACCGAATTTTGAAATTTGTCACCGGTCCGCGTCACAAAAAGAGTAGCACTATGTCCCGTCGCCATTCGACGAAGCACAAGATTGACCGCAGAGTCGGCGAAAATATTTGGGGTCGCCCAAAATCCCCCGTCAATACACGTCCAAACAAACCAGGCCAGCACGGCCCAATGCGCCGAAGGAAAGTCTCGGACTTTGGGATGCAGTTAATGGCCAAGCAAAAGCTGAAATTCCATTACGGAGATATCACTGAGAAGCAGTTTCGTCGAACCTATGAAGCTGCCGATCGAATGAAAGGCAATACTGCTGAGAACCTCATCGGATTATTAGAATCTAGGCTAGATGCTTTTGTTTACCGCGCAAAAATTGTTCCGACGATCTTTGCTGCTAGACAGTTCGTTAATCACGGACATGTCACTGTAAACGGTAAGAAAGTTAACATACCTTCGTACCGGTTGCGAGAAGGTGACGAAGTACAGGTTAAGGAGCGTTCTCGGACAATGGCATTGGTATTGGAGGCGATTGAGAGCGGCGAGCGAGATATACCGGAATACATTGAGCTAGATCCAAAATCCATGACGGCTAAATATATTCGGGTTCCCGAACTTGAAGATGTGCCTTATTCCGTGAATATGGAACCTGCTCAGGTTGTCGAATACTATTCCTCTTAAATTCTACCAGAACAGTTAGAACTTCGCCTACTCTTTAGGTTTGGTATCGAGAGTCCCACGACAGCGTTATATCCTGATGTAATCAAGCCAGACTGGTGTGCAGTCGCCTAAGTTCTTTTCTTGATAACGTGTATCGCTATGGTCGGTTGGCGGTAGACTCCAATCGTCAGAGCATTCCGCTGTCCACCGAAACCCTTTATGGTTGCTAAATCTGATAACGGCTTCATTCACATAACTAGTTATGTCAGTTGCAAAACGAACCCGAGCCTCTGGCTTACATCGACTATGAAGAAGGTCTAAGAAGTTTCCTCGAATAATGCGCCGTTTCAAGTGTCTTCTTTTAGGCCAAGGATCTGGAAATAATATGAAAACGCGGTCTAAAGACTCTGGTTTCAGCCAGTTAAGTAATTCTCGCGCATCGGAATCGTGTATCCGTATATTTTTTAAACTTAATGAATCTATGGATACTAGAATTTTCGCAACCCCATCGATAAAAGGTTCGCAGCCGATAAAACCAATATCTGAATTCTGCTGAGCTTGCTTGATTAGATGTTCTCCTCCGCCAAATCCAATTTCTAACCAACAAGGTCTGTTTGAATCAAAAAGCGTATTTGGATTCAGCTTCCCAGAAACGGACTCCGGGCATCTTATCTTAGGAAGCAATTCATCGACAAGTCTCTGTTGCCGATCCGATAGTTTCCGTGATTTCGTACGACCGAAAGTTTGTATTCTAGGAAGTTCCACAGATAAATCTCGTTTGAATGTGGCAGAAAATGAAAGCGCGGAGATCTCGCTACCGAATGGCAAAACTTCAAATTTAACTTTTGACGACGAACCCGATAATCGGAATGGTGGCCCATAGAAGTAATGTAATCCAAAGTAACATTGACCCATGTTGACGGTAAACAGTCGGAGATACGGATTTGGGTAGAAAACCCCGCGCTAAAGACGGTGTCCAGTTCTCTAGAGCGGTTTCGACATGTTTCGCGGAAAGGGTTGTGCGACCATAACCGTCAGTTATGCCAGAGTCTCCTTTACTCGCTACACGAACTACCGGAAGCCCTATTTCTATCGCCCGATAACGATTTTGAGTGGCGTTTTGCGCGGGGCCTGCTCCCTTTCCAAACCATGCGTCGTTCGACACAATTAGAATCCATTCTGCTCCGATCGCTGACGAGCGGACGAAAGCAGGAAAAATCCCTTCATAACAAATTAAGGCCGCCATCGATGGAAAATCATCGAGAATAAAGTTTGCGTTGGTCGTTCCCGGCTCAAACCCACTTCGCGCTAAACCTTGAATCGCAGGTGGAAGAAAACTTGCTATGAATTCTCCGAAGGGTATGATCTTGCTCGCGGGTAACTCTCCGAATGGCACGAGCCGGCGTTTATCGTAGACCTCATCCACGCGCCCAGGAAGATTTTTTGTGTCAATGCTGACTAGGGAATTGTAGTATTTCTGAGTGTTTCCATAATCGAATTCCCTACGGATGGTGCCGATAAGCAATGTTCTTGGAGAGGAGAGTTCGGCTAGGCTTCTATACGAAGAGCTCGATAAGTTGAAAATCTCTGGTATTGCGCCTTCAGGTAGGATAACTAAATCTCGTTCGTCTTTTTTGATGGAGTTTAGTAGATCGCGATATTGGCCAACAATTTTCATAGGCCCCGCCTCAAACTTCTCATTTTGCGGTACGCCAGAGTCGAGTAAAACTAAACTATGTTCCGTTGATTCCATTGGCGCAGTTAACCGGTAACTCCCCCAAATCCAGAGTCCAGAAAATAGCAATACTGAAATAGCGATTGGAATTAGGCGATAAGGTAAACCTTTTGAACCTTGATTACTGGCCAAACAAGCAAATGATGCGCAACCAAAAACCACAAACAAAGTCAGCCAATACACACCGCCTAATGAAGCCGCTTGCGAGAAACTACCGCCTGGAACAAAAGTTGTTCCCGCCAAATTCCAAGGTAATCCGCCAAACAAATACCCGCGTACAAGTTCTCCGAAAGTGAAAAACAATGAAAACACGAATATACGTAAAGGAGATGGTGTCCAAAATAGCGAAGCAAGTGCAACTGCTAAACCAGTAATCAGAGCAAGTCCCATAGGTAGAACCGCGATTGCCAGCCAAATATAAGCAAGATGTCGCTCGATATCGACTAAGAACGGGTAGGCGGTCCAATATAGACCGACAAGGAAATGGCCGAAGCCAAATGCCCATCCTCTAGTAAACGCCGCCTTGAACCAGTTTTTGTGTGCTTTGACTCCGTCGATCATCCATACCAAACCAACAAAACACGGAATCAATAGAAACGTCAGATGATATGGAGCAAAAGCAAAAGATGCCGTAGCTCCCAAAATTACGGCCAAACCGAAGGCTGACCACCTCCTAAGGTTTTTTACTGCCTCATAAATGGTTGAAAAAAGCGAAAACCCGGAATCTAACAATTTGGAATTCATTGAGATATGTCATCGGTCTGATTGAGTAGTGCGCCCGCAGAAATTTTAAGCGTTTTAATCCGACGTTCGTCTGCATCTATTACTTCAAGCCTAACCCCCTTGGGATGTTCTATTACTTCGCCGATTTTCGGTAGGTGACCTATTACCCCTATGGCGACACCTCCTAAAGTATCAAATTCATTGGGTTTATCGCTCTGGAGTTCGAGATCTATTGCGGTTTCTTTCTTAAACTCTTCAATTTCGGTTTTAGCACCGGCTCGCCACTCGGTTTCGCTGATTTTTTCGATTTTTGAGGTGGGATCGTCATGTTCATCATCAATCTCGCCTACTATTTCCTCAAGTATATCTTCTAAAGACACCAAACCATCAGTCCCACCGTACTCGTCAACCACTAAGGCAATATGTTGACGTTCTGCTTGCATCTGACGCAACAGTTTCTTTGCGTTCATAGAGGGAGGAACGAATATCAGCGGACGAACAATTTCTTCAATTGGCTTTCGGTCAGATTTATTGGGTTTAGCAAGTTCTAATACGAGATCTTTGATGTGTATAAATCCGGTCGGATCATCAAGGTTCTTCCTATACACTGGTAACCGAGAGTGTTTTGCTTCTGCAAAGACTTTAATCAAAGCATCGAGAGATTGCCCTGCTTCAACTGCTCGAATTTCAGAACGAGCGATCATAACATCTTCGACTGTTTTCTCTTCAAACTGTCCGGCTCTAGTTTCTATTTGCGACGGTACGCGATCTGTGATTTCGCCATTTGCTTGATTGTGTTCATCGGGTTCAGCGCGTCGACCAAACAGGAATTCCCGCCAGGTTCGACTATTGGGTTGGCTGTCAAATGTTTCAGAATGTGTCATGGAATTTCACTAAGATTACGCGATTTATATGGGTTTGGTATGCCAATAGATTCAAGAGCGAGGCACTCTAAATCTTGCATTAATTTTGCTTCTTCATCAGTTTGATGGTCATATCCTATTAGGTGAAGAAAACCGTGTACCGCCAAATGCACGACGTGGTTGAGCAATGGCTTATTTTCAACACTCGCATCTTTAGAAGCAACACCGTAACCAATTGCAATATCCCCAAGAAACGGCGCGACCGCCGAGTCGGCAGGGAAGGCCAACACGTCTGTCGGCTTGTCGCGATTACGAAACTTAAAATTTAACTCTCTCATTTTTTTGTCGGAGGTAAGTAGAATAGCAACCTCACCTTTATGTTTCTTATTAGCGGCATTAAGTCCTTGGTGACAAATTTTTTCCAGTAGAGCAGTGTTCGCCCAACTCTCGTCTTCAGTAAGCATTTCTAGTTTAATCACGATTGTCTCGCATCAGCCTCGTAAGCTTTGATTATTCTACCAACTAATTCGTGCCTCATAACATCTGCAACGTTTAGTTTAACCGTCGTAATTCCTCTTACCTTATTTAATCTACCGATCGCGTCTTTCAATCCCGAAGTTTGTCCCTTTGGCAAATCCACTTGAGAGGGATCACCAGTCACTATCATTTTTCCCTTTCTCCCGATTCTAGTCAATACCATTTTCATTTGCATTGATGTTGTGTTTTGAGCCTCATCTACGATTACGAAAGCGTTCTTCAATGTTCGCCCTCGCATAAAAGCGATCGGTGCAACTTCTATTTGGCCGCGTTCCATGCGACGTTCTATCTGTTTGCGATCCAATAGTTCATCTAATGCGTCCCATATCGGAAGCATATACGGATCAACCTTTTCTTCCAGAGTCCCTGGCAAATAACCGAGTTGTTCTCCCGCAGTTACCGCAGGACGAGTAATTATCAACTTTTCAAACCGATTATTGAGCAGTCCTGATACCCCGGCGGCAACCGCTAAGAATGTTTTTCCTGTTCCGGCGGGGCCAATTCCGAAAACTAGTCCGTAATTGTCATCGGTTAGTTTCGCAAGATATTCAGTCTGTCCTAAAGATTTTGTAACGACCTGGGATTTAAGATTAGCAAGTGCGCCGAAATTAGAGGTTGGAGACAGCGCGGAATCTATCGTGTCGTGGAGTTCGTTATCGTCGGGTAGTGCGCCATTTTTTAGTCGTTTTTCGAATGAACGCAGAATAGAAAATGCTAAAGCCTCTCCCTCCTTTGTTCCTTTCAATTTTACTTCACCGCCCTGACAGTGCGCTCTCTGCAATCCGTGTTCGGCTAATCTACTTTCGAGCTGCATGAGGTGCGAATGATGAGGTCCGCAAATTTCTAACACTCTTGAAGGGTCATCAAAAGGATAAACGGTCGTCAAGCGGCTTTCTCCCTTGTTACTTCCAAATTTCCTGCTAGCGCATTGAGGCTTGCCGCTTCAATCTTGATGTCAACGATTTTACCAATCAGGCTTTCAGGGGCATCGAAGTGAACAGCTTGCTGATAAGGTGTTCTCCCGTGAACTTGTCCTGCTTGGCGACCTCGACCGGTTACGAGCACAGGTAGGATTTGTCCGATTTTAGATGCGTTGAACTTAGTCTGTTGGTCTCGAAGTAACTCTTGTAATCGTTGTAAACGTTCGTCTTGCACTGGGCGTGGAATTTGTCTAGGTAGCTCAGCCGCAGGAGTACCTGGCCTAGCCGAGTATTTAAATGAATAGGCTATGGCGTATTTAACTTCGCGAACTAAGTTCATTGTGTCTTCAAAATCAGAGTCAGTTTCGCCGGGAAAACCAACAATAAAGTCGGAAGCGATTGCTGTGTCGGAGCGAGCGGAGCGAACTTTTTGAATAATTTCAAAGTAGCGTTCTCTAGTGTGTCCACGATTCATAGCTTTTAGGATGCGATTTGAACCAGATTGTACCGGTAAATGCAAATAGGGCATCATACTATAGCAGTCGCCGTGAGCAGCGATCAAATCTTCATCCATATCTCTTGGATGGCTAGTTGAATAACGTATGCGATCGATTCCGCCAATCCGAGAGAGATGCCGTATTAGTCTTCCTAGGTTCCATTCTTCGGTTTTACCGAGTTCAGTTCCGTGGTAGGCGTTGACGTTCTGTCCTAGAAGAGTGATTTCGCGAACCCCTTGGGCGGCTAAACTTCTGGCTTCAAATACAATGGCATCGACAGTTCTAGAGTTTTCTGCTCCTCTTGTATAAGGGACAACGCAAAAAGTACAAAATTTATCGCATCCTTCTTGAACTGATAGAAAAGCAGTAGCACTATTTGCATTACGGGTTTTTGGTAAAGCGTCAAATTTTTCGAGAGTGTCGAAATCAGTTTCTAATCGATCGCCGATTGCTCGGCTGACCCGAGCAATCATCTCCGGTAACTTATGATAACTTTGAGGTCCTAGAACGAGATCGACAGCTGGCTGTCGCCGCATAATTTCGCCGCCTTCAGCTTGGGCAACGCAACCCGCAACGGCTATTGTCATCGGATCTTTTGCACTAGTTTTGAGTTTTTTTAGTCGTCCGAGTTCGGAATACACTTTTTCAGTAGCTTTCTCGCGGATATGGCATGTATTCAGAACTACGAGGTTAGCCTTTTCGGGAGAGTCAACCGCTTCATATCCGAGAGGACGAAGCATATCTTGAATACGTTCGGAGTCGTATTCGTTCATTTGACACCCGTATGTCTTGATGTACAGGCGTTTATGATTTGAAAGCGTATTCATTGAGTGGACAATACGAACGACATATATCGAGTCGGTAAGTGAGTTAGAACAACTAGGATTACGGGTTTAATTTTGAAGGTTAGAATTAATTTAGAATCTAGAGTTTACATTGAATATACTTTCGAAACTATAAAGTTTCGTGGATTGCAGGCCGTTATAATATGTTTGTAGGTTTTAGCATTCGTTGTCTGGGTTGAACCACCAATGTTTTCAACTAACGATAATTGTGTTCATTTTTGCAAAATGCAAGAGGAATTGCAATAGTTGAATGAACCAATTCATCCGCTCACTCACCTGCGGTATGTGGAATTGGTTTGTTTCTACGTAACGATTTGAGGAATTCATCACCCTTTATCGGCGCGATGTGTACTAACTATCCTTGGAGTCTCGCTTTCCGCGTTCCGAGGAGTAACGCTAGTTTCTAGACAAGAAATATTGTCGCCAATGACGGCAGTTCCGATTGGCGAGCATTTGAGCGGTGAGGCAAGAATTGCTATGAGTAGATTTCGAATAATCCCGCCGCACCCATTCCGCCACCGACACACATAGTGACAACACCCCATTTTGCTCCCCGTCGCCTTCCTTCAAGAAGTAATGAACCTGTGCAACGTGCTCCCGTCATACCAAAAGGATGACCAATTGCGATTGAGCCGCCATTAACGTTGTACTTTTCCGGGTCAATTCCTAAATGATCACGGCAATACAAACATTGAGAGGCAAATGCTTCATTGAGTTCCCAAAGATCAATATCTTCGACTTTCAGGCCATGTCGTTCTAGAAGTCTCGGTACAGCTTTGACTGGACCAATTCCCATCTCATCCGGATCTACACCGCCAACATTGAAACCGACAAATCGGCCAAGAGGTTCAATGTTACGTCTTTTTGCTTCGTCGGCAGACATTACGACGACAGCGGCTGCACCGTCTGAAAGCTGAGAGGCGTTACCAGCAGTTATATGTTTGCCTTGCTTAACTTGTTGGCCACCTGAGAAAACTGGCGGAAGTCCAGCTAAAGCCTCGTAAGTGGTACCTGGTCGATTACATTCGTCACGCTCGCAAACAACATCTTGCTCGGATACTTCGCCTGTTTCTTTGTTTACGAGTTTCATACGGGTTTTTAGTGGAACGATTTCCTCGGCCATGTAACCATTCTTTTGGAACTCCGCCATCCGGCGCTGGCTTTCCGCTGAATACTGATCTTGGTATTCGCGAGAGATATTGTAGCGGTCAGCAACAATTTCGGCTGTTTCAATCATCGTCATCCAAATTGCTGGCCATTCGGACAACAGTTTTTCTTCGGTGTAACGATGGGTGTTCATTTTACCGGAGCGCGACACAAGCGATAAGCTCTCAACACCACCACCAATAGTAACATCCGCGCCTTCATTTATGACCGTATGACAGGCATTAGCGATTGCCTGTAGACCAGATGAACAGAACCGATTTATTGTTGCTCCGGCTGTACTTGAAGCGCATCCCGCCCATAATGCTGCATTACGAGCGATATTGTGTCCGGTAGCACCTTCTGGTTGGGCTGTTCCTAGGTAGACATCTTCTACGGCTTCTGCTTCAACTCCAGCGCGATCCAGAGCACCTTTGATAGTGTGACCTGCCATGGTTATCCCATGGGTGTCATTGAGCGATCCTCTGTTGGCCTTGGCAAGTCCGGTTCGGGCTGTAGATGCAATAACGGCTTCACGCATGATGAGTTACTCCGGGTTAATTGTTTCGTAATCCAAATATAAATTTGGACGTGATTTGATTCATACCATTAATTGGGAAATTTAAGTTGATAATCGTGAAAAATTTTGGTCTCGTTAGCTTGCGAGATTTTCGTTAGTTAGCTGCCGCCAAAGGCCTTTAGAGCTTCAGTTGCAACTTGATCTCCCCACTCTTGAACAAAATGCCCGGCTTCTTCAATAACAAGAGGTTCGGGGCAATTTCTGATGATGTTTTTGAGTTCTAACATGTTCGCTTCCTTGAACACAATGTCTTGTTTTCCCCACGCCATAAAAGTTTCTCCAGCCCATTCGTTGGTGAACCATTCTCGCGCTTTTTTTGACACCTCTATACCTTCCATACCGGGTTCAACCATAACAAGTTCAGGAAATCTGCGGACACCTGCTTTATAGGTTTTATCAGGGAATGGAGCATCGTAAGCGGCTATTTCGGCCTCAGAAAGATGCGGATTCGCACGTTTCAAGAGTTGGCCGACAGGTAAGTCTGGTTGCGATCGGTTGTACGCTTTCCAGTTAGAGAAGCCTTCCCCGACGGATTCCCCAATGGGTAGTCCAGTGTTCATAACAATAAGACGCTCGAATCGCTCTGGCATGTCCGGAATGATCGGTAACCCAAGTAACCCGCCCCAATCTTGGCAAACAAGTGTAACGTTATTGAGGTCAAGCCTTTCTATCAGGGCAATGAGCATATTGCGATGAAAATTGTAAGTGTAGACAGAGTCGTCGACTGGTTTGTCAGAACGTCCAAAACCGAGCAAGTCGGGGGCAACGACCCTCGCGCCGCTGTTTGCGAAGATTGGGATCATTTTGCGGTATAGGTATGACCAGGTCGGCTGTCCGTGTAAGCAAAGAAAAGTATGTGAGGAGTCTTTGTCACCTTCGTCAATTACCGCTACTCGCAGTCCCTCGTATAGGGGTAGATCATCAATAAAATTTGGCGAGTATGGCCAATCGGGCAGGTTTTGGAACCTGTCATCTCCGGTGCGTAGCGCTTCGTTAGTCATAATTAGGTCTCCTTGATAGAAGGTTTGAGGGGAATTGTTGCGGTTAATCTTACAACTAATTCTTGCCAGCATCCTTAATTCTGTTAACGTATAACAACTCAAAAATACAGATTTCTATTCAACTGTTGAAGGGAAAATTGTTTGACCGATTGCAAGAGTATAGTATAAACCGACAAATTTGGATTGGAGAGAGGGTGGATTATGGTAAAGGTTTTCCGCTTTCCTAGCAAATCCAAACAGTTTTAAGATTTTTCTTGTTTGGGAACGATTCAAGTGTCTAAATTGCTTGATTGGTTGGCGATACGAGAGCGCACGGCTTGGTACGGTCTGCTTAAGGATTAGAGTCTCTTTACTGATGAACACTACTACCAATCTTTCATCGCTGATATGGTCGTCAGCTGACGATGTTCTTCGAGGGATATTCAAGCCGTCTGAGTATGGAAGAGTGATACTACCGTTTGTCGTCATGAGACGACTAGATTGTGTACTGGAATCCAAAAAGGATGAGATGTATAATCTTTACCTCAAATATAAAGACAAGGTTTCTGATCCAAATGAGGTGATTTTGAGAGCCGTCGGCTTACCGTTCTTCAATATTTCAAAATTTGATCTTAATCGTATTAAAGGTGATCCATCAAATGTTTTGATGAACTTTAACAATTACGTTGATGGTTACTCGATTAACGTTAGAGACATCATTGAAAACTTTCAACTTACTCCACTAGTTGCGAAACTTGACAGAAACAATCGCTTGTACCTCCTGATTGACAAGTTTACAGAGTTTGACTTGCACCCGCGGATGTTGGACAATCATAAAATGGGAACCGTGTACGAGGAACTACTTCGGAAATTCTCCGAAATGTCTAACGAGGAAAGCGGAGATCATTTTACACCCCGGGACATTGTTAAGCTTTTGGTGTCATTCGTCTTTGGCGCAGATAAGCATAAATTGCAAGGTAAAGGTAAAGTCAGGTCAATATATGATCCTTGTTGCGGGACGGGTGGTATGCTCACTATCGGTAAGCAGTGGGTGCTTGAGAATATCAATCCAAAACTCAACATTGAATTATACGGACAAGAACTCAATGATGTAACTTACTCTATTTGTAAATCAGATTTATTGATGCTAGGAGAGAAACCGGAAAACATTCATGGACCGGCCTCGTCAATCTCTGATGATCGTCATCAAGGAATGAAGTTTGATTACATGATTACGAATCCTCCCTTTGGTGTAAGTTGGAAATCTGAAAAAGATATTGTCACAGAAGAATCGAACGATCCAAGTGGTCGATTTTCTGCTGGTACACCTCGTTCTTCGGACGGCTCGCTACTATTTTTGCAGCACCTCATTCATAAGATGAATCCCGTTATTGGGGGGGGGTAGGGAACTACGGATCTAGAATCGGTATAGTATTCAATGGATCACCGTTGTTTACTGGAGATGCAGGTAGTGGGGAATCAGAAATACGAAGATGGATAATTGAGAATGATTGGCTGGAGTGTATCGTTTCACTACCGGACAAGATGTTTTTCAACACAGGAATAGCGACTTATATCTGGATAGTTACAAATAACAAATTGAAAGAACGAAAAGGATTTGTACAACTAATTGACGGAACTTCATTTTGGACACCGTTACGAAATAACTTAGGAGATAAGAATAAGGAGATAAATGAAGATCAAGTTAGAGAACTATTGTCCATTTACCAGAATTACAGAGAAAATGAGTTCTGCAAAATATTTTCTAACGATTACTTTGGTTATACAAAAGTGGTGATCGAACAACCCGAGTTGGAAGCTGGTATAGTAAAAGTTGACCGGCTCGGACGTCATAAACCAGATAAATCAAAAAGAGATAGCGAACGAGTACCACTAACAGAGAACATAGACAAGTATATTGAACGCGAGGTTAAACCAAATTTACCAGATGCTTGGGTAGATCGTAGTAAAGACAAGATTGGTTACGAAATTAATTTCGCTAGATGTTTTTACAAATTTACCCCAATGCGAAGCATAAACGAGATATCCAAAGATATAAAAGGATTGGACAATGAGATACAGAGATTGTCGTTGGAGATAATCCATGAGTAACTACGAGCCATACAAAGATTCTGAGATACAATGGATTGGCGCACTTCCCATTAATTGGAACATTACGAGAGGAAAGTATCTTTTCAATTTTCAAAAAGAAATTAATAGTAATTTCCAAAACGATAACTTGTTGTCACTGACATTATCAGGTGTAATCAATAAGGATATTAATTCGAGTGAGGGTTTACGACCAAAGAACTATAATACCTATCAAATATTTAACAAAGATGATTTGGTTTTCAAATTGATCGACTTAGAGAATAAAAAAACAAGCAGAGTTGGTCTCGTACATGAACGCGGTATAATGAGTCCAGTTTATATTAGAATCGAACCAAAGCAAAATAGTATTTTCCCAAAATATGCATTTTGGGTGTACTACGATTTGTATAACAAAGATATATTCAATGCGATTGGAACCGGTGTAAGATCCAGTTTATCTTCATTGGATCTGTTGGAATTAGAAGTTCCGATCCCGCCAAAAGATGAACAAATGCGGATTGCCAAGTTTGTTGATATGAATGTACAGGACATCGATACTTTAATTGAGAAAGTAAAGGAGAAAATTGAATTACTCAAAGAGCATCGCCAAGCGTTGATTAATCAGTGTGTTACCAAGGGACTAGGCACAAATTTCGAATTGAAAGATAGTGGAGTAGAGTGGATTGGTGAAACACCGAAGCATTGGAGGATAGTAAAACTGAAATACTTGGTTTCCTATAATGACGAGATTCTATTGAAAAACACAGATCCAGAATACAAATTTCGTTATGTGCAGATTAGTGATGTGAACTATTTAGAGAATATAACATTAGGTGATCTAACCTCTTTCAAAGAGAGTCCTGCTAGCGCACGACGTATTGTTAAACATAATGATATTATTGTATCAACAGTTAGAGTAAACCTTAGGTCTATTGCCATTATACCTAAGTTCCAAGATGTAATTTGCTCCACCGCATTTTGTGTATTGAGGAGCAATTCTAAGACAGTAGACGCAGGGTTTTTGGCCTTTTCGGTTGGAGCAGACAGTTTCGTTTCAGAGGCAATTATTCGTTCAACTGGTGTAGCATATCCAACGATTTCGTCCAGAGATTTGGTACAAATTGAGATTGCAGTTCCTCCGATCGATGAACAAACGAAGATATCAAAGTATCTTGATACGAAAATCAACAGACTTAACGACATGATCTCGTTGGAGATGAAACGGGTTGATCTTTTGAAAGAGTATCGACAATCGCTAATCTCGGCCGCAGTAACTGGAAAAATTAAAATTACAGAGGATATGTTATGAGTGGGTTAAGCCCGACCGAGAGAAAGTTTGAAGAGTTCATTGAGTACAATCTTCAGACCGATGGATACCGTGTGCGTTCGTCCGAGGAGTACGACCGCAAATTATGTTTGATAAGGCCAGAGATAGTCAGTTTTCTGAAAGTGACACAACCCATTGATTGGGAACGTCTTACAGAAATCTATGGCGACGATACCGAGCGTAATGTTCTAAAAAGGATTGCGACTGAAGTTAGCAAGCGCGGAGTAATAGACGTTCTTCGTAACCAAGTTATTGATCGAGGTGTGTATCTTAGTCTTTGCTACTTTGAACCAAAAAGTGATATGAATCCCGACCACTCGAAATTGTACGAGGCCAATCAGTTCTCCTTGATTAGACAGCTGCGCTACTCTACCAAAAACGAAAATTCCCTCGATTTAGTTTTGTTCCTTAACGGCCTACCAATAGTTACCATGGAATTGAAGAACCAGCTAACCGGACAAAACTTTAAACACGCTGAAAACCAGTACAGAAACGATCGTGATCCAAGAGAGCCTCTTTTTAAATTCAAAAGGTGTATCGTTCACTTTTGCGTAGATAACGATAGGGTCTCTATGACGACCAGATTATTGGGAAACAAGACCTATTTTCTACCCTACAATCAAGACCTACATAACCCGCCAGTTGAAACCGGATATCGGACAAAGTACTTATGGGAAGAGATTCTAACTACAAGGTCACTGTTAGACATTATCGAAAACTTCGTTCACGTATCCGAGCAGAAAGAGTTTTACTTCAATAGAAAGATCGACAAAGTTGAGTCTAAGACAGAAGAAATACTGATTTTTCCAAGATATCACCAGCTAACACTGATTCGCAGTCTTCGTAAAAAATTGAAAGTGGATGGGGTTGGAAACAACTATCTCGTTCAACACACCACAGGTTCAGGTAAGTCTTACTCAATTGGTTGGTTAGCCCATACGCTCACTTCATTGTATCGAAGAAGCGGAGACACGAATAGAATGTTTGATACGATAGTTGTTGTATCAGATCGAAAGGTTCTTGATGATCAGTTACGAAAAACTATAAGGTCGCTTGAGAAAGTTGACGGAGTCGTGAACGGCGTTCAAGCCAGCTCAGAGGAACTAAGGAGTTTCTTGGAACAAGGTAAAGATATTGTAGTAACCACCATCCAAAAGTTTCCATTCGTTTCACAAACCATCGCCTCTTTAGGTAATCGAAAATTTGCGGTGATCATAGATGAAGTTCATTCTAGCCAATCCGGTGAACTCTCAAAGGAGTTGAAGAAAACTCTGTCAAAAACCGAAACTGATGACGAAGATGACTTTGACTACGAGGAGATGATTCGAAAGGAGATTCGAAGTCGCGGACCGCAAGATCATATCTCTTTTTTTGGATTTACAGGTACTCCAAAACAGAAAACCTTAGAGCTATTCGGGACGAAGAACGAGGCGGGACAGTTTGTCCCTTATCACGTCTACTCTATGCATCAATCAATACACGAAGGCTTCACCTTAGATGTTCTTCAGAATTATACAACTTACCAAAGGTACTTTAGACTCAAACAGACTAGAGAAACAGATTTTGAGATCCAAACAGGAAAAGGGAAGAAAGAACTTGTGAAGTTTGTTGATTACCATGACATGACTATCCAAAACAAAGTACAGATTATGTTGGATCACTGGTTAGACAAGGGATCTAAAGAAATTCAGGGAAAAGCAAGAGGAATGATCGTTACGCAGTCTAGGAAACAATGCGTCAAATACTTCAAAGAGGTTAACCGACAACTAAATGACAGAGGTATATCTTACCGATGCTTAGTTGGATTCTCCGGTGAAGTTACTATTGATGACGAGAAGTTCACAGAGCGCAGGTGCAATTTGGAAGTAGGACATGAAGGTAATGTTCCCCATGGACTCAAGAATCCGAAAAGTCGTTTACTAGTTGTAGCTAACAAATTTCAAACTGGTTTTGATGAACCACTTTTGCAAACAATGTACGTAGATAAGAGGCTAGGGGGAGTGCAGTGCGTCCAAACATTGTCACGTCTCAATCGGACAACCACAGGGAAGAGTCAAACGTTTGTACTCGACTTCGTGAATCAACCTGACAATATAAGCGAGTCGTTCGGTCTGTTCTATCAATCGACCCTTTTAGAAGGAGAGTTAGACCCAAACAGTCTTTACGACACGAAGCGAAAAATTTACGATTTCAATCTTTTCTCCAGCGCCGATGAAGACAAATTCTGTAGGATTTTTTATGACCCAAAACGAGACGAAGGTGAACTACATTCTAGTCTAGACCACGTCGTTGAAAAATTTAATGCAGTTGAAAATTGCAACGAACGAGAGGATTTTAGAGCCAAGATTCAGTCGTATGGCAGGATGTACGGTTATCTTTCCCAAATCATAACGTTCACAGATATTGAGCTTGAGAAAACATATGTATTCCTAAAATATCTAAACAAAAAATTACCTAAGCGGAACGGTGAAAGTTTCAATCTTGCTGATGCTATAGACTTGGACTCTCTGCGAATTCAACAACAATTCGTCAAAATTGATGAACTTGACCGTGAAAACTCGGTTCTCAAGCCTCTCATATTTGATCCTCCTACATATCAAGCACCTCAGAAAGATTTTCTATCTGAACTGATCGAGTTTGTAAACGGAATTTATGGAAATACGCTAACGGAGGCTGATCGGGTTGGATTATCGCAGGTAAAGGATCGAATGTTTGAAAGTACAGAGATAAAAAATGTCATTTTGGCTAATAATACCGAACAGAATCGAAGGAAGCGCATAGAAGCCGAATTCGACAAAATTTTTTTTACTTTAATCAATGAGAAGTTAGAATTGTTTAATAAACTTCAGGACAATCGACCAATGAAGAACACTATTTTCCAAAAACTCTACGACTTTTGCAGAGAAGAGACTATTAATAACGACCAACCTTCAGAGACTGATGCCGAAGAAGATAAGACTGACCCATAACACTGTATTTTTCCAGATTCTTCGGTCAACTGATTGTTGATTGTATGCAGTTCACATTACGGTCTCAGAAGCCTATATACGCTGGTAGATTCACTGATTTTTTTAATTATGTTGTAAAGTAATAGTCTCCCTACACCTAGGCTACAAGAGTCTAACCTTCAAACGTAAGGACTTGTCTAACGCTTCTGGTGTGATTTTTCATCCTAGGAGGGGTCACTCAACCCGAATCTGTGAATACCAAACATAGAAACTGTGGGCTACACTTCTTATCTTCTGTGGAACGTCGAGAGAAAACACCTTTGAGCGAAATTCTAGGTAGCTGTAAAGCTAGCGCACTGCAGGTATTCCATCCAGATGGGCAACACTAATTTAACTGACAAGCCCAGTAAGAGGAACTGATGTTTTTCTGTGCAAAACCCAAAAATAGTGCTATTGTAGGACTAATCCAATATATCTTCAGGAGGAACGTTGCACTTTGATCAAAAATATCTCAATGTATGTTGTCTCAATGACAAGTGTCGAGCGCACCAGCATTAAAGACAACTATTGAAACGGCATAGTTAACCAAGCCGACAAAGGTACTTGTTGAACTTTTAAACAGCCGCCGACAGGTAAACCCTGTGTTCTATTCGGTCGTTCCTCACTTTTGGAATTACATTTAAGGCATTGCAGAAAGTAGCTTTTTTTCAGGCCAATGACGTTACCTGAGTTAAGTCGCACCGCATCTTGACCAAATATTTACATTGTTCATAATGGAGTAACACAATGACTGGCACCAAACCTGCTGTTGATCTCGACGGTACAACTCGAAGTTACGGGAAGGATCTCTCGCTAGCTGACTATTCGACTTTGATAGAACAAGCCATAGAAGAAGGCAGTGAACTTTATGTCATCAACTCCTATAATGAGCACAAAAAACTAACTTTAAATCGGGAATCAGTTCCGAAATTTTTTGAAGAATTGATGAACGAGGTTCTAGATAGTGGTTTTCTGACTGTGATAGACAGCAATACACTTCTGTCGTTGAGCGTAGCGAAAGAATTATTGAGAACTTCTGATAGATATATCCGCGAGTTCCAAGAATCCGGTGAATTAACTTTTGAGACTAAGGGACTCTTGCAATTTATTCCAGCACATAAACTTTTTGCCTTCAAGGAGAAATATGACAAAAAACGTAATGAGGCCTTAGATGAAATAATAGGAATGGATCAAGACTTATATTGAACGTAGACTTCGAAGTCGCTACGGTAAAACACGTGGTGGTGGCAAGATGCGGCAAATGTGGAGATTTTCCGCATATCCAAGCTAAATATGAAATATCGATAAGACCGTGAAAGTGGTAGTATTTAAGCGCATTACTTTTGACTGCTCTATCCAGTAGAGATATCCGCCTTATTGTCTGTCATGTCGCATGGCGGTCGAATCGGTATTGATTGAAGGGCATAGACAAGTCGAAGCGGCGGCCAAATACAATGTAACCCCAAAGATAGCGAGGAAACGGATTAGAGCGTTAGCAAATCAAGTTGATTTTCTTAATTTCTTCCGTTTCTCAATAGAAGAAGTCTCTGCCTTCGATTGTTTCGTCAAGATAATTTGTTCTTTTGTTAAGCTGTAGCCTCGATTTACATCAACTCGAGCCACAAACGCTCGAAACGATAAAAATTAGACGAAGAAGCGGGTTTAGAGGATCGCTCATCTCGTCCTAATAACGGTTTGAATGCAATATCTGCAGAACGAGTGTCAGAGATCGTCGACCTAAGGGTGGAAGGAAATCTAACTGGCGACCATATTGCACGTAAATTTGGGATGTATCAAAGAACAGTCAGTCGTGTTCTCATTCGAGCGGGAGTTTCTCGCAAAAAAGATATTGAAGAGCCTGAAGAACCCCGTCAACGCGATGAACACGAAGCCGCAGGAGAAGTGATATATTTAGACCTAAAGAATCTACGGAATTTCAACGAAGAAGGGATCAGAAACCCCGGAAACGGAAATCGTCATAAATCGGCCAATAAGAGGAAAGGTTGGCAATGTATCCACGTTGCTGTTGATGATCACTCGCTTTACGCAACAGTTAGTATTTATGAAGATCAGACGGCAGAAAGTGTCACCAACCATCTCATAGTAACTTGTCAACACGATGTCTCACATGGCATCGTCATCAAACGAGTTCTAACAGATTACTGTTCGGGGTATAAGTGTTCAGTCCGGGGAACATTGAATAGAACAGGGAGTTATATGATATAGTTAGGCTGGCAGGTAAGCCTAGTTTGATTCGTTCCTAAGGACTTTAACATCGAAAATTTCAAATTTCTTGATTGGCAAAACCCGTCTTGTGATGTAGCCAAGATTTATTGGAACTTGATGACAAATAAGGATTTTTACCATGGAAACGAAATCTCCTACGTCGGTTGAAGGTGAGATTGTCGTTGATTCTAAGGACCAACTAGTTGACGGTCTGCACTCTCCGCATACTGTTACGATCTCAACCGTTTTGTATGTGCTGGATAGTTGTAAGCGGCACCAGAGTATTGTCTTGGAGGGAAACGATATTGCACCTCTTTTGTCACATATCTGTTCAATGATTAGTAAGAATTGCCCAGTTAAAATCATTCCTAGTACAGCTTTGCTTACGTTTGATGAGGTAGCGGACACCTTGAACATGACTCTAAATTGCTTGGACAAACTTAGGCAAAACGGAACTATTGACTTTACGAGACACGGTCTGAACTATGCAGTCGCAGCGGATGAAGTGTTCAGACTCAAAGAAAAACTAGATCAAGATTCAGCATTTGCATTTGAACAAGTAATTGGTATGGATCAAGAATTGTACTTTTAGACATTTACATACTTAACTTCGCAGGCAATGTGACTTCCGCGTTGGTTGGAGGTAAGACCTCAAAATCTATAGAATCTCCGCAGAGGTTTCATAGGCGTTGAACCCGGACTATGGCTTGTAATTTTCCGTAATTAGTGCCATTTGCCTTAAATCGTCATCAAAAAGTGTTTTACGGCTATGTCTCTAGATTCCCCTCCCATACACAATTACAATCAAAATATTGTGGCTACCAGCGACTTTCCTCCAGATAAGGTAGAACCTTTAGACAAAGGTGTAGAGGAACTTCTCTTCGTATTGGATGGTTGCTTCATACACACAAAAATTGCGATTCGTCCAAATGATTCTGAAAGGCTAAATTCCCTCATTTTGAGGATGATTAGCGAGAACAAAATGCTGACAATCCTTCCAAGTACTCGATTACTTGATATAGAGCAAGTGATAGAGATTCTCGGAGTTTCTCCAACCTATATCAAAGAATTAGACGAAAACGGAACCTTAAAATTTTTCGACCATGGTTTAAGTTATGTCATTGAAGCAGAAAAAGTGTTTACTTTTAAAGATCAGTTGGAGAAGGACTTGGAGCGGGCATGCGATGACGTTATAGGTATGGATCAAGATTTGTATTTTGTTTGACTGATGAGGATGTTGCCCAAATCTTCTCGGATCGAGTTTGCCGAATCTAAGACTGTTCCATAAAAACCCTATTTCTTCAGGTTCCTCAATCCGGAGGCTGATAACTGCGTGGTTTTCCGATACAGACTGCGAAATCTACAATTTCGTTCTTGTTTCTTAGAATTTTGTCTTGAGCAGTTTAGCTAACACTAGTCTCGCGATTCTGCCAGCATCTAGATTGTTAACACGATAACGCAACACATATTCGCGGAATGGTACACTAACTATCAAGGTAATGTGACTTCCGCGTTGGTTGGAGGTAAGACATCCAAATCTATAGAATCTTCGTAGAGATTCCCTAGACGTTGAATCCGAACTATGGCTTGAAATTTTCCCAAATTAGTGTTATTTGCTATAAATTGTTATCAAAATTCTTTTCAGCTATGTCTCTAAATTCCCCTCTCATACAAGATAACCGTCATAATGTTGTGGCTACCAGCGACTTCCCTGCCGATACGGTAGAACCCACAGGGGAAGGTGCTGATAAGCTTCTATACGTTTTGGACGGTTGCTTTAGACACACAAAAATTGTGATTCGTCCGACTGACTCCGAAAGGCTAAATTCCCTCATTTTGAGCATGATTAACGAGGACAAAATGGTTACAATCATTCCAAGTACTCGATTGCTTGATATAGAGCAAGTGATAGAGATTCTGGGAGTTTCTCCTACCTATATTAAAGAACTAGACGAAAACGGAACCTTGAAATTTTTCGACTATGGTTTAAGTTATGTCATTGAAGCAGAAAAAGTGTTTACTTTCAAAGATCAGTTGCAGAAGGACTTAGAGCAGGCATGCGATGAGGTTATAGGTATGGATCAAGATTTGTATTTTGTATGACTACAGAGGATTTTGACCAAATAAACGCCGATTACTTTCGCCCAAGATTAGTTCTGGACGCTAACGTACTGGCAAGTGCTGTTAAACGAGATATCATCCTCAGATTCGCTGTATCAGGAATGTTCCAAGTGTATTGGTCGCCCATCATTCTTAAAGAAACCCTAAAAGCGTTACAATTGATTAGGAAGAAAACCGGTGAAAATGAGGAGGTAGTGAGGATAAAATCCAAGCAGGCTATAGAAAAGATAACACAACGTTTTCCTGACAGTATAGTTAATACTGGCGATGTTATGATCCTTCCGGACGTAGAATTACCTGACCCTAATGACAAGCACGTCGTAGAAACGGCTATTTTTGTCAAAGCTCGTTACATTATTACAGATAACTTAAAAGATTTTCCGCAAAAAAGTTTAGACAACTTACACTTGATTCCAAGCCTTGAGGCCATTAATGCAGATGAACTGATTTTCAAAACACTGGAGGAAAAAACGCATGAATGTCTATTGATCATAAAACGTCTGAGAGAAAATCTACGCAAACCTCCGATGGAGGCAGAAACACTATTGAATAACTGGAAGAATCGACAAAACCTGAACAGAACAGTAAAATTTCTTCAGAGATACAAAGATAAAATATGATTCATATTGCTAGAGCTATTACTACCTGTTCACTAAACGAATACTAGACTCGAGACAACTCATGAATTTTGAACTCCCCTCTGAACTCTCAGACTACCTAAGTGTTCTCGATACTTTTATTGAGGAAGAGATCAAACCGCTAGAACAACAAGATGACAACATCCGGTTTTTCGACCATCGCCGCGAATGGGCGCGAACCGATTTCGAAAACGGCGGACTTCCGCGCCCAGAATGGGAAGACCTTATGCGGGAAGCGAAACGGCGATCAGACAGAGCCGGACATTTCAGATTTGGTCTACCCGAGGAATATGGCGGGCAAAATGGCTCAAACCTAGCGATGGCGGTCATAAGAGAACACCTAGCGCGTAAAGGACTGGGACTACACAACGATCTGCAGACAGAACATTCGATCGTTGCCAACTTCCCGCAAATTTTGATGCTGAGAGATTTTGCCCGTGATGATCAGAAGCACCTTGCGACGGATGCATTAGAGGGGAAATTTAGAGCAACTTTCGGTCTTACCGAACCTAATCACGGTTCCGATGCCACTCACATGGAAACAAAAGCTGTTCGCGAAGTAAGAGATGGAGTCGAAGGATGGCTGATTAATGGCGAAAAAATGTGGATTACAGGAATGCACGTGGCGTCCCATATGATGTGTTTTGCGCGAACGTCAGGCAACGACGGCGACGCACGTGGAATTACTTGTCTACTAGTTCCTACCGGTGATCCCGGAATTAAGATTGAAGAGTATATGTGGACATTCAACATGCCCACAGATCATCCGAGACTTACGATAAAGGATGTTTGGGTACCTGATAGCGCAGTTTTTGGACCCCCGGAAGGAGGATTAGCTCTCGCCCAACATTTCGTACACGAGAATCGTATTCGACAAGCGGCTTCATCCACGGGAGCAGCACTCTTCTGTATTGATGAAAGTGTTCAATACGCTCGCGAAAGAAAGCCGTTCGGCAAACCTCTGGCTGTAAATCAAGCCATTCAATTTCCCCTAGTTGAGTTAGCAACTGAAGCAGAGATGCTGAGACTGCTTATATTCAAAACTGCATGGGAAATGGATCAAATGACAAAACCTGAAGTCGCGATCAAGCTGTCAGATAAAGTTTCAATGTGTAACTATCGAGCAAACCGGTTATGTTGTGATGCCGCTGACCGAGCGATGCAAGTTCACGGCGGAATTGGTTACTCGCGTCATAAACCATTTGAACACATCTATCGTCATCACCGAAGGTATAGGATTACCGAAGGGTCCGAAGAGATACAAATGCGAAAAGTAGCAGGGCATTTGTTTGGATTTATGGGACCAAACAAGCGCTGAAGGGTGTTAATCAAAGAGTGAACGCTCGAAAGAGAAACACAATACCGATCAATGTAACAAGAAACTTCATCCACCGTTTGAAGTTAACATCGGTCATTCGAGCTAAAATTAACCCGCCCAACCAAGTGCCAGTCATTGATAAGGGAACGGCCAGTAAGAGTAGCCAATAAGGAGGGAAATCTTCTAGCCGAGTCGCTAAGACTATAGTGAAGCTCCAAAATACGATTTTCACGAAGTGGGACATCACCTGCGCGATCGATTTCGTCGCAACAATTTCTTGTCTAGTCATGTTGTTCTTAACAAAGAATAAGTCTAGTAAAGGGCCAGCGACACCAGCGACTGTATTGAGGCCAGATACGCTCACGCCAGCTGCAACGGCCAAACTTGGCCTACGAATATCTAGATTAAATCGCTTTTGCGGTAACCACACTAGAAAAGGAACTAACCCCAACAAAACGTACAATATTTGTTTATCTGGAGTCCAAGAAATTCCCGCCAATAGCGCAATACTAATTGACGAACCGATAGCATAGCGAAATAAAATTTTGTAATCGATATGTTGGCGCAGGAGCCAAGCCCGCCAGCCATTCGCCACTGTTTGGATAATTCCGTGCGCAATCATTGCGGTTGAAACTGGAACGAGAGCGACCAACACTCCCATCATGATTAAACCGCCCGCCATCCCAAATATACCGGAAATGAAAGACGTAACCGATACTGTGATCAGAATTACAATAGCGGCAAATGCACCCATAAAAACAGAATACCAAATACGATTCTGGAGCGACCAGCAAGGTCAAGCTAGTCAGGCGGCAACGGGGTTCAGTGTTCTTTTAGGATGCATACCATCAACATATCCCATAAATGGCGCATGGATAGAATAACCAAGTAATTCCTGAACTCGCTCTGAGTATGTTGAGGCAATCTCTGGAGGAACTGCTTTAAGCATAGTCTCTAAAGGTCTTGCCCACCCTGCACAATATTGGGGTGTTACTATTAGCCGAGAACCGTCTGAACGGTTTGCACCCCCGCGATGCCATAATGCTCCTTTGGTAATCATTAACGAACCAGACGGCATCGTTGCTAAAATTTTATCCTCGCGAGGACAAGGATCGTGGTCATTATCTGTCCACTTAGACGTATAGAAAGCTTCGGGAGCGGCAAGTTTCGATGTCTCAGAGATAGTCCACTCGTGACTTCGAGGTAGAATCTCTGTAGCTCCGTTTTCTTCAGTGGTGTCGTCCAGAGTCCAAAAAGCACTTACACCAAACGGAGGATGGGGCTGAGGTACGCCTATATGATTATCGTCACAGTGCCACGGTTGTACTGTTTCACCGGGTAAGAGATTGATGGCAAGGCAAGCCGAAAGAAGACAGCTTTTACCGAGTTCAGATTCAGCAAATGCCAATGCTAAAGGATGCTCAGCGAGTTCCGCAAACACCTTATGTTTAGCTAGGAGCGCATACACTCGGTTAGATTTAAGTCCCTCAAAGTCGTTCCGTCCTTGATAATTTAAGTGAGGTTCAAGAGCGTTGCGTGCGTCTTGCACCTTTTGCTCACTAAGTACACTTTCAAATATAACGTAGCCGTCTTTGTCGAATTGGGATTTCCAATCTTCAAAAGATCGATCCGCTATCCATTGCTTTAGGGTTGACATAGTTCTCTCCAATAAATTGGCAAATAAGAAGTTCAATAGACTTATAGCACAGGCATTACAATTCCGCACGGAGCGTTTTGAGAGGCTTGTGCGCGTTGAAAACAATGATATTCGGCCGGGCGTCCGCCAGTCTGTACACGCATTTCACCAATACCTTTAACCAGTTTTGTTCGCTCTAATCCTCGCCTAAAGTTCTGTTTATGCAGGTTTTGACCTAGCAAGCCTTCGGCTGTACTTTGAAGATGGGAGAGTGTGAATTTTTCCGGGATGAGATCAAATAAAACCGGTCTGTACTTTACTTTACCTCGCAACCTCGAAATAGCAGTTGCGAGAATTCGTCTGTGATCAGAGGCCATGGAACTACCGAACTCCTTGTCAGGAAGGGGGTTCTCCCGAATCGCGGTGACGTTCAGCAACGAGATTCGCCTCGTACAGCAACTCATATCTTTCTAACGCCCTCTCTTCAATCCAAGTAACATCATTCAGCCCAAAAGCTAAATTGATACGATCAATACGATGGTTAGCAGAGCCAGCCCACGCCATAAGACTACGAACTATCTCCTTTCGTACAATTTCTGAGGGATTGACTCGTCGGTCTTCCCACGGAAAGAATTTATACCAAGGTAACCATTTCGCTTCAAAGCCCGCTTCTACTTCACTTTTAGTTGGAACCAGAGCTAAGTAGCCCACTGAAATCACACGCGTATATTCCGCAACTCCCGGAACAGTTGCATCTGGAGTTTCTCTATCGCGATCACCAAATGTATAAAGTTGTTCGACATATCCTAAATCAAATCCGGTTTGCTCGTGTACCCAGCCTCTTAATGCAAGGTCAAATGTGCGATGAGCTTTTGGATCAAATGCTCCGAACGGCAGTGCTGTTAAATTATCTCTCCTAGTGCATAAGACTTGAGGTTCTCCTTCGTCAAAGGCGACGATAACTGCTGATAAACCGATAAGAAGAGAGGGATTCATTTTCTGTAAAAACAAACTAAGAGCGATTACATAACTCTTTGAACAAATGCTGTTCCAGCAGAGTAGCCAGCACCGAACGAGCATATTAATCCGATGTCTCCGGCAACGAAATCGGATGAATGTTTGTGAAACGCGATAATTGACCCTGCAGATGACGTGTTCGCATACGTATCAAGCACGGTAGGACTTTCGTCTTCGCTGGGTTCATGACCCAAGACTCTAGCCGCGATCAATCGATTCATACCTGCATTGGCTTGATGGAGCCACATACGACGCAAATCATCTGACTTTAGTTCGAGCCTTTCCATCTCTCCTTGAATCATATTCGCAACCATCGGAATAACCTCTTTGAATACTTTTCGGCCTTCTTGTACAAATAATTTGTCGGTTGCGCCTATACCTTCGGGAGCGCACCGGTTAAGAAAGCCAAAATTGTTACGAATATTGTTGGAGAATTGCGTTAGCAACTTTGTACCTAGTATCTTCCAATGCTTAGCGGGAGCTCTTTCCTCCGCCTCGATGAGGATAGCTGTTGCAACATCTCCGAAAATAAAATGACTATCTCTATCGGTGAAATTGAGATGACCAGAACAGATTTCGGGATTAACCACTAGAACAGATTTAACTGATCCTGAGCGAACGTAATCAAAAGCAGTCTGGATACCAAATGTCGCTGATGAGCAGGCAACATTCATATCGAATGCAAATCCACCACAACCGAGTGCATCTTGAATTTCGACTGCCATTGCGGGGTAGGCTCGTTGCATATTTGACGCTGCACACAAAACAGCATCAATATCGCTAGCTTCACGACCTACAGTGTCGAGGGCTTGCTTAGACGCTTTAACAGCAATCTCAGCCAGAACAGAGATGTCCTCGTTAGATCGTTCAGGAATCCGAGGACACATGATTTCGGGGTCGACAATACCGGATTTGTCGATCACGTATCGCGATTTAATTCCGGAGGCTTTCTCTATAAACTCAACCGATGAGTGTTCTTTTGCCGCTAGGTTTCCTTGTTCAATCAGCGCTGCATTATCTCGATTCCAGTTATCAACCCAGAGATTGAAACTTTCGACGAGTTCTTCGTTAGAGACAGAGTTTGGGGGTGTCCACAGACCTGTCGCGGAAATCACAGGAGTATTCATAAATTTTTCTCTTTAGTGTTTGCGTTTCAATGAAGTTTCACTTGTGCAATAATACGAGTTGGATTTTCCTTGACCAAGTATAAACTATTGTAAACCTTAGTAAAGATTTATAATTTCTTGGCGACGCGGGCAAGCGAGTTCATGGTCGTTGACTATTCCGACGGCTTGCATCCAAGCATAGACAATAACCGGTCCAACAAATTTATAACCTTTCTTCTTCATATCTTTAGACAGAGCCTCCGAGATAGGCGTTTGTGTGGGAACTTTGCGGTAGTCAGTAAGAGCGCTGACCTTTGGCTTATGGTCAACATAAGACCAGCAGAAATCGGAGAAGTCTTGTCCTTCGTTCTGGTTATTGACGAATATCCGAGCATTAGATACGCAAGCAGATATTTTTAATCTCGATCGAATTATTTCAGGATTTTTCAGCGCTCGTTCAATTCGCTTATCGTTCCAAGCTGCTAGCGACTCAGGATTTAGGCCGTCGAGTTCCTTCATAATCGCTTCTTTTTTGCGAAGTATAGTGATCCACGATAATCCAGCCTGCATTCCATCGAGTTGGAGTTTAGCCCATAGCGCCTTAGACTCTTTCACTGGAACACCCCACTCAGTATCGTGGTAATGCCTATATAATTCATCTGAGATAGGGGCCCACCCACATGGAATTTCTGGTGTATTCATGTTCTATCACCTCTTGATTAATTATTGATTGAGCCAAGCAGGCAACTTAATTTCTATGGGTCTGTCGTTCGCAGTATAGGCTTTCTCATCGTTAAGTTTGTCAATTCTTATACATGCCAAACCGGTGTTTCCTGAAACGCTAGTGATCGTTCCGATTAAAGTGTTTGATCGAATCTCAGCATTTTTTTCAAGAGAATCCCCGACAATGTTCATCGTACGCTTACGGATCGTTCCTCGCCGACGCATTCTGCTGACAACTTCTTGCCCGATGAAGCAACCTTTACTGTAGTCGATTCCGCCATAGATATCCAAGTTCACGTCTGTCGGAAAAACTTCTTTGCTGCCATAGTCATAACCAATTTCTGGAACCCCCGCTAAAATTCTAAGTGTCTGGAAATGCGAGTTTGCCTTATTGGCGATAAATTTGCTTGTTTCTATATGTCTTCTATCGCTCTGGTTTAGGAATACGCGATAAATTTTGTCGTTTCCCAAAGGTTTTTGAGACCTAAATCTAGGATCTTCATAGACGATAGAATTTGGAAGTTCTGGGAAACTGGGAACTGACTGGGTGATTAAGGAGAACACTACTAACTCATCTGCATGGCGTATTTCGACTCTCGCTCTCATTTTTAGCATTCGAAACTGCTTAGACAGGTTATCGATTTGGTCGACATGCGTATCAAGGTATAGGGTGTCTTTATCTTTGAAGATTAGGAAGTCTGAGTTGATTTTGCCTTGTGGCGTAAGCAGTGCTCCAGTTCCGGCGTGACGATCATTGAGGTTAGAAACACTGCACGTGACGACACGGTCGAGAAAACTAACGGCATCGTCCCCTTGAATCAATAAGACTCCTCGGTTTTCAACCGAACAGAGGGTTGAGTCAAGAGGATTGTTATCTGAAACCGGCATAATGCTTAATCTATAAGGTGACTAAGTGTATTTGCAAACGAAATCTTTATTTTGACGATTGTTTGGGCGCAGAGTAATCGAAGGCTATTCCCAATAAAATTGGCTTCCCTCACTAGTTTTTGGTATCAGTTATTCCTTTGCTGAATTTTGTAATTCTTTATGGGTGCTATATACGATTTGACACATTCATAAGTAAACTAACGCTTAGGAATCGGCATTGAATGCAATCTTTGTTAGAGCAAAAGAGTGACAGAATGTCGTAGATCTGGCAAACAAACATTCTGTTGTAAGAATTGAGGAGAAGATTTCATGGACATGACGGGGACTGTTTTGGAAGAATTCGACATTGATATTCGTGAATAGGCCGTTGCGATCTTCCGGACGACTACAAAGCGATGAAAGGAGACCTTATTGATCAGTGAAGTGAGGGGAGTCAGACTAGTTTCATGTAAGCCCGGCAGTCGAAGAAAGGGAGCGAAGTAGATAATCCAATGATATGTGTCAAGTTATATATTATTCCCTAATTTTTTATTGCATTTGCCAGTTTAGTCTTTGAAAGCCGCTTTGCAGATATGGCCCATTACCTGATGTGTTAGTCAGCAGTGTTTTTGAATCATTGACAGAATCGGTCTGTGATTTTCCCCAGTAGAATGATATTCTAGTCAAACACAGTTAGGTCAATTAGTCATCAGGAATTGAGGTTTGCGCAAGGGAACACATTATGCAAGACGCGGAGAAAATTGCTTGTCTGTTCGCACGGCAGCCACCATCAGTAGAAATGTTTTTTCGTTGGTTTTGGGCGAATTTTCATACTCATACGTTTGAAAGTCTTTTAAGAATCGGGTAAAGTTTGACGAATTGCGGAGACTTGGTTGGAGCAAGTCTAGTGTATCCCTTGTACAGATTATGTCACAAACTATTTCTGAGTATTGCCATATCCGCTTAAAATAGCCGCATCGTTGGTTGGAGCGTTAGATTGTCTTCGCAACACAATCCATTATGCTCAGTAAAGATTTTGTTACTGATAATGTTCCTTGCGTTTTGCTTGATCTCGCATAGCGCAGTCGGCACGGAAGATGTGGATATCCCAGAGGGATTATGCAAGCATTTGTCTGGAAATTGAACAAGAGAGATAGTCATACTAGTCGATTTTTAAATCGAAATAGTTCTCATTTTTTGAGCCAGGCTTTTGCATTTGTTTATCGACTATGAGATTAGTTCCTTTAATAAAAGGGAAAATTGTTCATACTGTTCAATGAGACCAATCAAAAAGCGCTACCAAGACCACCTAATCCCTGTAGAAAGATAGGTTGAATCTCGTTTCTCGACACCACCTTTCAAACTAGTCTTGAATGCCGCTTGTCCAAACCACGCTGAAGTCGGAGATAATTCAACCTCACCTCCGAATCCTATTTCCGCTAACACTGTTCCCTTACTGTCTGAGAAGGTTTCGGTCGCGAAGGTGATATCCCATGAGTCCAATGTGTCTATGTATAAATTAGCGAGTCCATAGAATTGATTGGCATCGCTCTTATACTCAATTCTTGCCCCACCTCTTAATGTCAAGTTTGAATCCCCTCCGAAATCTACGGACTGCCCTCTAGCTGTTGCAGTATTTCCTCCGTCGACATTACCCCAGTTCAGTTGCCCGCTGTATAGAAGCGTGTATTCATCATTGATTGGGTATCGTTTTCCGACCTCTGCACTGAGAAGCATTGCAGTAGACTCATGACCATCAAGTACTGTTCCAATACTGTTACCCACTTCGAAATCCGCTGAAACTTGGTTGTATTGAAGTTGGGTGTCAAAGTAGGTTCCGTCCTTCATATAAACAGTCGCTGTTCCTCCAATTCCGAAACCTTTTGCCGTATATGTTCCTGCAACGTTGAAAGCCAAAACATCTACTTCCATACTATTGTATTGAATGGTTGTACCATAAACGACAGTTCCGAAATCATTTTCGGTTGTCGCTAGATCATATCCTATCTGGAAGCCGGTGTTTGAAGACTCATATTCTGCTGAACCTTCACGGGCTGTACCGTAACCATTACTCCTAGAGAATACTCTGCTCCAGTAAGGGGCATTGGTGTCGACTGTACGACGCTCATACAGAGTTGATGCTCTTGTAAATCCATCAAGCAAAGCAATCGGTGCAGCCACAAGCATAACACTGCTAGCTGCGTGTTTTCTTGTGACGGAAAAAGTTGTATCCGTACTATTGAACGTCAATTCGTAATCATAAGCCCCTGATGATTGCGGATTTCGCATAATTTCAAATGCCGTCGCTGAGGCTGTGCCAGACACATCTACAATGACAATAGCCTTGTCTTCTTCACCCCCAGTCTGTGTAGAAACATCTCTGATGTCCAGTTGTGTTGTCCCAGTAACATTGTTAACGATATTGACTAAGTCTGCTGACCCTGTATAGAAATTTGCATCCAGCTTAATGATCCCTCCTCCGACGAGGTTTGATCGGAATGTTACGCCGTCTTGGACAGTACCATTTTGAAGAGAAACCGTTCCTTTAAGATCAAAGTCTGTCGCATCCACATGATTATCAGACCCACTGAAACTCACGGTGGCTTGATTACCAACTACAATCTTTTCCCAGTTCAACCATCGGTCTTGTGTCATAGTTGCTGAGAATGTACCTCCATTAAACGTCAAAATGTCTTCAGGTTGCGTGTTACCACTATCATCCCCTCCATCTAATATCGATGTTCCAAATGTCGGTTCGGCAAAAGTTAGGGTATCAGCTCCTGCTCCCAATCTAACTGCTCCAGAGATTGATGCCCCCGTATTTACATTCACAACAGATGCTCCCTCATCGTTACGAATGGCAATTGTTCCGGAAATGACGGCTCCCGAATTTAGAGTGATATTGGTCGCGCCTCCGTCAGTCAGTGTGTCGATGGCCGCGCCTTGTGTTCCTCCTGTGACTGCGCCTGCTAGCGTAATGCTAATTGCTCCTGAACCAGTGTTCTGAGCATGTATAGCGCTCGCACTCTGACTCTGAACCGTTCCATTCAACATAATCGACGTTGGTCCCGAGCCATTGTTTATTGATCGTACTGCGTGGCGAACCCCAGATACATTGTTCGCAGAAATAGTTACGCTTGTAACATTCGCTCCGGCATTAACGTTTATGCTTCCCGCGTTCACATTTGCGTTACCAACGGCAGTTGCCGTAACTGTCGCTGAGGTGGTCACAGCTATTGTTCCTCGACCGAGATTTTCGACATCCAAAGCAACGGATCGACTTCCAGTGACATTACCTGTCGTCGTCACACTAACGTTACCGGTTCCGCCAGCATTTTTCGCGACAACACCTCCCGAAACAGAAGTCGCGTTCACTGCAATACTTCCTCTAGTCGCCGTAGCATCAATCCCTACCGTTCCTCCGGTGGTTGATCCCGTAGCATTAATCGTTACTGAGCCGTTCGTTCCGGTATTCTTCGCAACGATTCCATTACGTCCACCAGAGGTTGCAGACGCATTAACGCTGACTTGTCGGCCACGGCCTTCTGCTTCGATCGCTATGCCAGCTGCATTACTCGCAACGACATTTGCTACAGTTATTGTTACATTACCGTTTCCAGTGGATGTTGCTTTTATCGCAGACCCGGCTCCGGTTAGAGTCGCCGTACCCGTTAATTGAACTGAAACCGTTCCGTTCCCCGTGGTTGAGGCTAGAATTACGCCGCTGGCTGTTCCAGAAGCCGTTAAGGCTCCTCCATTGGCTTCTTGAGTGAACGTAACCGATGCTTTTCCGGACATAGATATGGCAACATCGGAACTCACCGAAACCGTCGCCGACCTAGCAAGGTTAGCGATCAAATTCTCGTTTCCGCGAGCAATGATATTTTCTAAACCCGTAATAGCACCAGAACAGTTAAATGTTCCTGCAGTCGACGTTCCTTGACAGTTCGTGACGCCTGCTTCTCCAAGCAGTCTGAACGATTTAGTAGTGGAATCGAAACTCAGAGTGTAGAAGTATCCACCAGACCGAATACGAGTTGGACTGAGTGTCAATGCATTCGAGGTGACTGTTCCTGTAACGGTTATTATGGAGATTGGGTTTTCTGTTCGATTCGAATTATTAGAAGGCGTAATGTCTCTTACGTTTAATTGTTTTCTACCTGTCATATTGCCTCGAACGGTGATTGTATCGGAGGCACCGGTTGCAAAGTTAACGTCGATTACAATAGTTCCTGTTACGTTGTTTCCTAGCGTGGTGAAGTTTCCGGTAGTAATAAGGCGATCATTCGTGTCACCATCTTGGAGTGACAAAGTTCCTAGTAGGCGAAGTTCCTCAGCAGTCACTGTATTGGATGCGTTGAATTTAAGCGTTGCACCGCTAGCGACAGTTATTCTTTCCCAATTTCTTAAATTGGTCGCGACTGCCCTTACGGTTCCTGAACTGAATGTTAGAATATCAATCGAACTATCCGTAGATACATCTTCACCGCCATCTAAACGGATTGACGAGTTGAACTTGGTACTATTAATGGTGAGCTGATCAGCACCTCCCCCCAGTTCCACATCGCCTTTAAGTTCGGCAGTATTGTTGACCGTGATAACGGAAGAACCGTTGAGATTTTTGATAGATTTTTGTCCTCCTATATCTCCTCCATTGATGACTATTGTCGTTGTCCCACTACCTGCTTTTGTGTTAATCGCAACTCCTTGGTCGCCAGACGTGATATTTCCTGACACCGTGACTGAAACATTTCCTTGACCCTCCACAAAAGCTCTTATCCCGTCTGTTTGTCCGGTGATCGCACCTGACGTTACAATTGAGATGGATCCCGTTGTTGTGGTTTTCGCTTCTACGCCGTGTTTAGCTCCGGTGACTCCGGCGACAGCAAGGTCAATATTATCTCCAGAATTGATAACCTCAATACCCGAGAATGCCCCTGCATTTGCCGTTGAACGCACGAGTTTAGTTGCTGTGGCTGTAATCGTTCCCGTGTTGGTATGATTTATAAAAATACCTCGTTTTTTACCCGTCACTTGACCGACATTCAGTAGAACAGTACCAGAGCCTGTCTTGCTGACATAAACGCCATCGCCTCGAATCCCAGTGACATTACCTGTTGCATTTACAGTTACTCTAGCACCACCCTTATCGTCAACGAAAACACCGTTATGCCCACTTAAACTGCCATTACTCACTACTGTAACGGATACAGCGCCACCGCTAGCATCATTATTGAGAAATATTCCGGCATGTTTATCGCCTGATCCATTTGCCGTAACTGCTCCATTTGCTACTACGGAAATCGCTCCACCAGCAAAATTACGAACATCAATCCCATTAGTGCCAGCAATAAGTGCTGAAGCTGTAACTGAGACTCCACCTGAGCCTGTCTTATTGACATAAACGCCATCGCCTCCAACACCAGTGACATTGCCTGTTGCATTTACAGTTACTCTAGCCCCACCTTTATCGTCAATAAATACGCCGTTATGTCCACTTAAACTGCCATTACTCCCAACTGCAACGGATATAGCACCACCGCTAGCATCATTATTGAGAAATATCCCTGCATGTTTATCGCCGGATCCACTTGCGGCAACTGCTCCGTTCGCGACAATAGTAATCGCTCCACCAGCAAAATTTCGAACATCAATCCCGTTAGTGCCAGCATTAACTGCAGAAGTTGTAACTGAGACACCTCCCGTGCCTCTATTCAAAGCGTAGATGGCCGTTGCACTACCTCCTGTTACGGTTCTACTTGCAGAAACAGTGACCGATCCAGTTCCCGAACTTTGATTGAAGGCCGTAATTCCACTTTTTCCACCAGACACAGTTCCGGTTGTGCTTACTGTCACGCTACTACCCGACCCCCGAGCCTCAATCGCCGTTGCACTGGCATTATTTGCGTTGACCTGAACGGCTCTAACGCTGACTGCTCCGGTTCCAGAAGAAAACGCCCGCACCGCCGTTCCTGAACCTTGGAGATTGGCCGTTCCCGTCAATGTGACGTTCACTGCACCATTTCCAGTTGTCGCGGCATCTATAGCACCTGAAGCATTTCCAGTGGCGTTTATTGATCCTCCGTTGGCCGCTTGCGTGAACGTGACGGCGGCACTTCCGACCATGCTTATAGCTTTGAACGTTGAAACCGTTACCGTTGCGCCGCTTGCTAGTGTTGCCGAAATGTTTGTGTTGCCTGTTTTTGAAATGTACTCAGGTATCGAAATAGTTCCCGCGCAACTGAACACTCCCGTAACTGAGCTCGATTCGGTGCACCTTAGGACACTGCGAGTCGAATTAAGCTCAATGTGCCGATTACTAGTTACGGTGATCGTATATTTGTATCCGCCCGCAAGAAACTCGTTATTCTCTAACGAGAATACAGAGGCGTTTTGACCGGTTCCGGTTAGCGATAGGATCCTAACTTTTGTATCAACCACATGTTGGGAACCACTTGGCGTTACATCATTCAATCTGATTTTGATGTTGCCAGTTACCGTTCCCGATACGACAACCCGGTCGGAGGTTTTGGTAACGAAATTGACATCAACGTGGATCACGCCGCTACCTGAGAGATTTCCCGCTATATCGAGATGGTCGCCAACAGTTCCGTCTTGAAGAGATAGAACGCCATCTATGACAACACTATTGAACCCCAAATCCTGACCGCTACCTGCTCCCTTACCTAGGAACTTAGCAGTTCCACTTGAGCTGATTTTTAGAGTTTCCCAGTTGGTGAAATTGGTGGATGTTACTGTCCACGTTCCAGAATTAAAGTTTAGAACATCGTTATCATTCGTATGACTCCCGCCATCTATCTTCTGAGACGCGCCCAACGTATAACTTCCGCCATTGAACTTTATTTCATCGTTGCCTTCTCCGAGTTTGACGAAGCCGACCATACTAGCGCCAGAGTTGACGGTAACAGTCGTGGCGATTCGTGCGGCAGCTTGGTTCTTGGTAACAACTATCGCGCCCTTACCGGTTGTTCCGATGACCGAACCGCTATTCAGGACGATCGTAGCCGTTGGTGAGGCCGTTGAAGATGTATTCTTATTGTCTATTTTTATTGCCGCGATGTCTTTGCTAGTTGAAGACCCCGTTGCTTTTACCGCTCCCGCCGTAGTTATGCTGACAGGGCCGTTGTTCGAGTCTATATTGATTGCGTAGTAACCACTGCTCGTTACGTTCTTCGTTGAAACAGTTACACGCCCACCGACATTTCCTTTTGACTGGATTACTCCTAAGGCCCCTGTATTAGTATTATTTATATCCCCCGTCGTCGTTATCGTAACGACATTTGTCGTTGTGGAACTAGTCGCTTGAGTGGTAAAAATTGTTCCTGAGGTGTGTGTTCCCGTCATATCTCCCGTAACAGAGATCGTCGCGTTGCCAGAGTGTTTTGCATAAACTGCCCGTGAACGGGCGTTAATAGTTCCAGAAGTGTTTACTGTTACATTTTTACCATCAAGGTTAATTGCGTTTAATACCCCTCCTTCCGTTCGCGCACTGAAAGAATTTACTCCGACGTTTATGTCGCCGCGAGTAAATATACTAGCAATTTGTTTAGCAGTTACAGTCCCTGTTGACGAGAAAGTAACCCTTCGGTTACCAACAACTGTACCTAAGAAAAACAATGTCTCACGAACGGAGGCAGAACCTACCGAAACAGTGATTGGATTATTACCTGTACCAGTAGTTACAACTTGAATCCCCTGAGCGTTCAAACCTGAACCAGTGTGATCGATCCGCCCAACGCTTGCAGATATCGTGGCATCTTTGACAGTAAATTGAATGGCCCTCGAATTATCGTTTGAAACAGAAATAGAACTGACATTGATGTTTATTACCGAAGAAACAGTTACCGAACTCGTATTCGCTTCATCGTTATTGATTGAAATTCCATGTTTTCCTGAAGCCGTGATGTTTCCAGCCGTAATCGATACGTTGCCTTTGCTTCTCGTCCAAATCCCCCCGCCGCCTGCCGTTATATTCGCCGTGCTAATCGTGATGGTAGTAGCTAGAGTTTGTGCATTTGCCGCAGCTCCAGCGGTGCGACTGGCTCTAATTGCATAGTTGGTGGCATTTGTTACCGAGATATTTCCAGTAACTGATATCGTGATTGGAGAATTTCCTGCGTCAACATAATCGTTGTTGCCAAATGTACTCAAAACAGTGATAACAGATTGCACAGATCCTGTGGCCTCAATATTTTGACCATTCGCTGCCTGAGTTAAAGTAAAACTTCCAGCTCTTACATTTGAAAAAAAAAAATTTGGAAGCAAACCACTCGTTTTTCTTAATAAAGTACCACTATGTATGTTAATGATGGTGTGACCCGCCGCATTATTTATCCATGTTGGGTCAGTTACGGAAGCGCCAGTTTGCGTAGTACTCGAACAAGTAATGGTTAGCGTTCTTGTTGAAAAATTTCTAGCGGATGTACATTGAGGAACCTGAGAAAATGCTCCCCCCCCATCAGGATTGTTGAAGCCACCGAACCAAGAGCTAAAGACGAAACCGAAACTTTTAATGAACGAGTCATACAAGGGGCGAAGCTTAGAATCTGGCCAGCAAAACGAGAAATTTTACCACCAACAGAATGATCGGGTGAAAATTCGACATTTGAATCCCGCTCAATCTGGGAAACAGCATTTGAAATAGTCATGATAATTGCCTCTTAGAAAATGATTCTATTCCGAACCCGGTAGGTTACTCAAACGCGGTACACAGAGTTTCGAAAAACCCAACCAATTTACACCTTACCTAGGAAAACTATAGCATAGAAATTTTTCTGCGGGGGGGGGGGTAGAAAAAAGTGGTAAAGTTCTATTAACATTTAGACCTCCAAAAGATAAAAAAATAGTCATGTTGCATACCGACCCGAGGCACAGTCAGGTCAGTCAAGTCTAACTTCCGAACAACTATACTCGAGGGTTGCTCGATTGCGAGAAGCGTTTTCAGGGGATTTTAAAATCCCGTGAAAAATCATTTTTCCCCAAAATTTGCATTTCCAGACTTAATCCTACAGTACCGATTTTGACGGGAACAAATCTTGAGGTGAATGAGGCTGTGTTGAGATTCATGAATATTCCCCTATATAAACTGATGTCTTGGTCGGAATATACAGATTTATGTGATAGGGCATACGCATGAAAGCGTGTGATGTTCCACGGTCTTGGTTTATATAGACTCTTTTCCTTGAACCCATCAGAAGTACACTTCAAAGAAACTTGCGTCCCAGCTTATGTCCATTTCAGCACTGTTAAACATTAAGAGACTTTCTAAGTTATTGATGTTTGGCGTTACAGCAATAAATTTGATAATTCCGACTGTCTCACATGGTCAAGAGAGTCCGGAGACGGGTGGCAGTTGTTTTGAGGATAACAGCCGCTTTCATTTGAATTCAAGAGTACGAGTAGAAACTCTCGATGTCGATCGTTATGGTGCGATCGTGAAACCTTTGATCAAAGGTCAGTGCGGGCAGTTTAAATTTCAGTTAGAAGTGGATATTCGACACTCGAGTGAAACCAGAGACAAAGAGTTTGGGACTTATCGAGAACATACGGAACTTAATCTGGGTAATTCGTATTTTGAAATAGGAGACTCCAAACTTACAGTTGGAGTCGGAAATCGAGGTCGATACTGGGGTGTTCTGAGCGGAGTAGTATTGGTCGACCTTATGTCCCCGGTAGAGCTAGAAGAATATGGGACGATTGATTTTACTTATACCGAGGTGTTTCAGCCTCAGGTCTATTTTGACGCGAATGTAAATGACTGGCTTTCTATGGAAGGCTTTCTGGTTATCGAGCCTAAGGTCGCCGAATTTGGATTGGAGCAGGAGCTTACCGCGGTAGGTGTCATAGATGTAGAACTACCAGACGATAGAAACAATGCGATGGACTTCAAGTCTGTGAGTGATACTCTGGCAGGGGGCTTAAAGGTAAAATTCAAACATGGCGGCTGGAATTCAGCATTGATTGGCTATTCTGGGGAACAAGGTACATTTTTTAAAGCAAAAGAACCGAATGATGACAACGATGATCTCCATGGATTTGCTGATGAGAGAGGTATGATAGGGGTGAACACGTTTAAGCAATTTGCAAATTTTAAGTTACGAGCTGAGACTGTATATTGGTTAGAACATTTGAATTTACGCCCTTATCATGGCGGTGGATTGGAATTTGTGGATGGTGAGATATGGAGTACGGCAATTGGTTTCGATCATCAAATTGATAACACTTCTCTAAGTTGGCAGTTTTTCAATATTTCCCGGTGGTCGGACCCGGGAGACTACGAGGAATCCAGTCAAAGGATAACTTTGTTAGTAAAGCACGCTCTTAATGAAGGTAGAATAAAACTCCTCGGATTCGGTGCGTATGAGTTAGAGACTAACCATAGTTGGACTAATGCGACCTTAAATTATATGGTTTCAGATAGGGCAACCATCGAATTGGGGGTCAAGACATTTTCGGGGCCTACTTTTTCATTCGGTGGTTTGATAGAGACCGATCACGTCTATGTTAGTACTAAGTTCAGTTTCTAAAGAAGTGATTAGAGAGACGGGAACAGTTTTGGAAAAAGTATATCCATAGAGTGAACGGGAAATCTCATAGATACCGGTCCTTTAGGCGTTTCGGAAGCTAACAAGCCCAAATCGGTCAGACTCTTCAATACACGTCTCGCACTTCGTTCAGGAAGTCCTGTTAATCTTGGGACGGCACCACGGTCAAGTTCTCCGCGCAAGAAAGCTTCTTCTAACAGATAAACAGCCTCGGGCTTCAGTCCTTCCGATTGTCTTACGAAATTATTCATCCGTTTCTTTAAAGTACTAAAATCAAAAAGTTCAGTCATGAATTCAACTTGATCCAGACAAACAGCCAGAAACCACACTGTAAAACTCCTTGTTGTCTCTATAGACTGGGGTTTCCTTCCATCCGAAGCTTCTGAACCAGTTGTATCAGCGTGACTAAGCATTAGTTTGTAGTCCGAGCGACTATCTAGTCCGCGGGCTAATCCACGAGATAAAGACCATAAACCGTGCGATCCAATTCCCGCTTTTGCAACCATCGCGTGACTCATTAGACGACTAATGCGACCATTTCCGTCAGGGAACGGATGTATGAAGTTAAATCGATGGTGGCTTACAGCAAGAGCTATAATTTTCTCCCTTTTGTCCAAATAATCAAATTTGAACTTTTCTTCGAAATAGTCCATGAACTCCGCAACTCGATTACTCGCCGGGGGTAAGTGTCTTCCCACGAATACATCGTGACGTTTTTGAGATCGCCACTGTCCAGGAATCATCTGAAATGCATGGTCTCCTTCTCCGATTTGTAACATTGATTGAGGGGCATCCGCGTAGAATTTTCGATGCAACGAAAGTATAAAGTCCTTTGAAGCGGGCTCCTGCAGTTCTCCGTTCGAAGCTTGGCGGTCAATTTCAATCTGCAATTTAGTGTGGGCAACGGCCTCCAACTGCAAGTTTCTTCGGTTGGTATCTTGGTCAAAATCATCATTTAGTCCCCTCTCTATATCCCTCGGCAGAGTTTTGTGTCCCTCAATAAGGTTACTGTAATAGGTGTTCATTATACGTGTTGTAGTGGTAAGGTTAGATGCGGTTTGTTGAGGTAATTTGGCGGAAAGTTTACCGGACTTATAAACTAGTTCGTCGGCTAAACTGATAATATCGGAGGGGACATCGTTTCCAAAACTAGTCGGTTCGATTTGTCGACGACTAATGAAAGGGGATTTGATTCTGGGCATAAGGAAGTTCATTGATTGCAGAGCGTTACAATCGCAAACAGGTCGACCTAACCGTAGTAAGAGAGTTAACAATTATGGCCGATATATTATAACAAAAATATATTGAAAACACATTATAAAATTGACATTAAAGAGAAATATGGCCGATAGTCTGGCCGATCTTGGAGTACTATTTGGCATACCACTTAGAGGTGAAACGGGTAATCGACTTTTGATCGGTTGCGATTAAACGGAATTTATTTAGCTGAAAAAGAATCTTTGCTCTGTCCGGCCTTAAACAATCCTAGGACAAAGATTGGATGGCTAGCAAAACTTTATCGGACAGGAATGGAAAAGTACAAACTTACTCAGAATCGTATAGAAATAAAAAACGGTTCTTGCAGTAGACTCATTCTTGGCCAATATTATTAGAGAACGAAAATGACCACCACTTATGACCTTATTCTATCTGGAGGCACAGTAGTATCCCCCGGCGACGAATCCGTCACGGATGTCGGAGTAACAGACGGACAGATACGTGAAATTGGAGATTTATCCAGATTCGACGCAGGTCAGCGTGTCGATTGCAGGGGCCTGCACGTGCTACCCGGCGTGATCGACAGCCAAGTTCATTTCAGAGAACCCGGATTAGAGTGGAAGGAAGATCTTGAAACAGGTGCACGTTGTGCCGCTCTAGGCGGAGTTACAGCGGTGTTTGAAATGCCAAATACCAATCCGTCAACTTCGTCGCCAGAAATGTTACTAGACAAACTTGCTCGAGCGAAAAATCGGATGGATGTTGATCACGCTTTTTACGCGGGAGCGACTAACGAAAACTCAGATTTACTGGCCGAAATGGAAACAATGGCCGGTTGTTGTGGCGTGAAGGTTTTTATGGGAGCCTCTACGGGAGATTTGCTCGTCAAAGATGATAAAGGTGTAGAGGATGTACTACGCGCTATTCGCAGAAGAGCGGCTTTTCACTCTGAGGATGAGTACCGACTTGAAGAACGCCGAGATTTGGCTGTGGAAGGCGATTATGCGAGTCATCCGGTCGTTCGTGATGTCGAAACGGCTGTTTCATCGACACGTCGCTTAATTCGGTTGGCGAGAAAAACAGGCAAACGTATTCATGTGCTTCATATTTCAACCGCTGAGGAAATGGATATCTTGCGAGATGCGAAAGACGTAGCTTCCGTAGAAGTACTTCCAAACCATCTCACACTTGCAGCTCCTGAATGTTACGAAAAATTAGGAGGTTATGCTCAGCAAAACCCGCCGATTAGAGAGGCTCGTCACCGAGCTGGAATTTGGAGGGCTTTGAACGCTGGAATCGTTGATGTAGTTGCAACTGATCACGCACCGCATACGAAAGAAGAGAAGGCACAACCTTACCCCGCGTCGCCCTCCGGGACTCCGGGGGTACAAACATTTGTACCCGTTATGCTGACTCACGTGAATGCAGGTAGACTGACACTTCGAAGATTTGTTGAACTCACGTCTGCTGGCCCGCAAAGAGTTTTTGGAATCGCAAATAAAGGACGAATTGCGGAAGGATATGACGGAGATTTCACATTAGTGGATTTAAAAAGGAAAGAGACAATTACAAATACGTGGTCAAAATCAAAAAGTGGTTGGACCCCTTATGACGGATTTGAAGCAATTGGCTGGCCAGTAGCGACGATCATTCGTGGACGAATAGTTATGAAAGACGGGGAAGTAATTTTAAAAGGGGGAGGTAAACCTGTGAAGTTCAATGAAACTTTGGAGCCAACGAATGGATAGTATCGAAACCGCTTGCGATAACGATATTCCATTTCGCGAGGTTCCGTATCTTCCTCTCAAACTTAATGTCGAGAGACGAACTGACGGAACAACAATACTCGAGAGTGGTCATCCACTTAAATCGTTCCCTCCAAATATGCTCTCGCCCTTGATCCATTGGGCAGAAAATGCACCAGACAGAGTTTGGTTGGCACAACGCAATCCTCAAAATCCACAGACAGGTGATTGGGAAACTATCACTTACAAAAAGGCATTAGTTCGAATAAAAGCTCTTGCGCAGGGATTTCTGAATGAAGGCGTTGGGGCAGACCTCCCGGTTATGATCCTGTCAAGAAATTCGATCGAAAATGCTTTGGTGATGTATGGAGCAATGTGGGCAGGATCTCCTGTTGTACCGGTAACACCAGCGTATGCCTTGTTATCGAAAGATCTCAGTCGCCTAAAGTATATCGATAATCTCACACAACCAAAGATCATTTACGTGGATGACGGCGAACACTATCAACGTGGTATCGACGGAATCAAGATTGGCGATCGCCTTGTTCTGTATCGTATAAACAAACCGAAGAATTGTCGGAGTTTGAATGTCGACGAATTTGGAGAGGAACCAACAGTTGAGGTCGAGAAGGCTTACCAGCGCCTGCGTCCAGAAACCGTTGCAAAATATATGCTCACATCAGGTTCGACTGGTGAACCAAAGGCTGTCATAAACACCCACGAGAATATAGCCGCCAATGCTAAAATGATCCGATCAGTATGGGATGAAAAAAGACTGGCAGAAGTATCGGGTGAAATACAGGTCATGTGTAATTTTCTTCCATGGAGCCACACCTACGGTGCAAACGCTATCTTACATAACTTAACAGATTGGGGTGGAACTTTGTATATCGATTGGGGAGCCCCTACGAATGACCGTTTGAGTGAGATGTTGAGAAATCTGCAAGATGTTTCACCTACTCAACACACCACTGTTCCTGCCGCGTGGGCGGCATTGGCTACGGAATTCGAACGGAATCAGGGTTTGGCTGAGAATTTTTTCAGAAACATTGTGGTTATGGCGTACGGCGGAGCGTCGATGGGGCAAGATATCTACGAACGAATTCAAAAAGTGGCAATTGCGACGACCGGAAAAAGAATATCTTTGTCTGCAGGTTATGGCGCGACCGAAACATCTCCGACCGCTTCGAATGTACATTGGCCGAATGACACAATGGGGTTAATTGGGTTACCTTTGCCAGGAAACAGTTTCAAGTTGGTTCCGCTTGGAGAAAAGACAGAGCTTCGTATAAAAGGGGTTAATGTCACCCCAGGGTATTACCGAAATCCTGAGAAAACGGCCGATTCATTCGATAACGAGGGGTTTTACAAGATTGGAGACGCTGTTCGGTTTGTTGATCCTAGCAACCCGGAGTGTGGATTAGCATTCGACGGTAGAACGGCAGAAGAGTTTAAACTTTCTAGTGGTACCTGGGTTTCAACTGGAACGGTTAGGGTAAAAGTCATCGAAGCCGTCGATGGTGCATTACTTGATGTTGTAGTTTGTGGTCTGAATCGAACGGAAATTTGTTTACTTGGATTTCTGAATGAAGAGTGGTGTCGGAGATTTATAGGAGAGTCACTTACTCTAACTGACTTAGTTTCTCATCCAGAAATAATCAAAGTGGTTTCTCGTGGAGTAGCGAGGTACAACAGGAATTTTCCAAACAACGCGACTAGAATAGCTAGAATCCTTCTTCAAACCACAATGCCTCAACTTGACAAGGGTGAAATCACGGAAAAAGGTTACATCAACCAAAATAAAACGCAGGAGAATCGTTTGAAGGACGTTGATAGGCTATACACTAGTCCCGTCGACGCAGAAGTGATAGTTGCAGCGCCAGAAGTAGTTTGAGGCTAATCGGAGGTTTCCGATACGGTTGTTCTATCGAAGAATTGTGGAAACACGGCCTTTTACAGGAAGAGATAAAGTGGCGAATAGCTTTACTGTCGATCGCTATAGAACAGTAGCCTAGAGTTCGTAAATTTCAAGGTTTGTGATAAACTTGAATAACACAGATATTCACAAAGTTCGGAGTACTTATAATGAGGAACAATCTGCTACTTTATTTTGACGACACGGGACACCATAGTCTTAATCGCTCAGAAGGATTGTTGCGTAATGATCGGATGGATTGTTTTGGGTTAGGAGGTGTGTTGATGGAGACGCGAGACGTTAATTTTTTGATTACGACCCATAAAGCTTTCTGCGATCGTTGGGAGATTGACTACCCTTTGCATTCGTATAGCATTCGCGGCCAAAGAGGAAGATTCACTTGGCTTAGAAATTTTAAATTCCAAGCGGAGTTCTACAGTTCACTGCAAAAGTTTCTTACGAATATTCCAGTGCTAGGAATAGCAGCAATAATACACCGCCCTGGTTATTTCGAAAGATATATGGATTTATACAAACAGAAAACTTGGACATTGGACAAAACGGCGCTAGTAATTTTGGTTGAACGTTCCGTGAAATTTGCAATGCAACAAAATAAAAAAATAGAACTCTATGTGGAAGAAGCAGGTAAGAAAGAAGAACAAGCACTTATGAAATATGTTCATAGATTGAAATTAAGGGGCATGCCGTTTAGCGGAATCTCACAAAAAGATTATGAAAGTTTAGGGAACTATATACTTTTTGACACAAAAACGAGAAAAAGAGGGCATACAGATAGGGCGCTTTCAGGCGAATCACTCCCATATTTGCGGAGTAACCGGGAGATTATACGAAAGTGTCTACGTTAGCCAACCACTCAAAAATTTGTGTGCAATTCATCTGCCACGATGCCTATCGGTATTTGTGACCTTGAAGTTCCATTTTTCGCAACTTGAATCTGTGCTTTGATTTGCTTTAGGCACCAGCTCTTTCATTTGGTTTGCCCCCCTAAGAATGGTTCATTACCAACATTTGTCACTCAAGAGCAAACTTACAAATTTTCTTCAGTATTGGGAACTCATTTCATTTTTTCAAATTTTTTCTTGAAAGATTTAACGAACCGTAGTATATAAGGAAGTTATCGATATATCCTGAAAGGAGAAGTCTCATGGGACTAGAGGCTAATGACTCAGTTATCGAGTCTACTGCAATCATCACTCGAACACATACGCGTACCGCCAAACTTAGCAAGGGTGGGCACAAGAAAGTGCGTGATTTCATCGCGATGCAAGCGATTTTGTATAACAGTGCATTAGAAGAGCGAATAGATTGTTACAAAAAAACGGGTCGGTCTATCAGTTTCTATGATCAGTGTAAGTCACTAACAGAAATACGAGCGGATGATGCGAAGTACGGTAAGTACTCAGCTCACGTAATGCGTTCTTGTCTCAATCGTTTGGATAAGGCGTTCAAGAACTATTTTAAGCGGGTCAAAGAGGGGGCAAGTAAAGTCGGTTTTCCGCGATTTAAGCCCCGTAGGCGAATGCGTTCGTTTGACTGTCCGAAAGGGAGTTTTCAGCTCAGGGAACGTAAGAAAGGGGGGACTGTCAACGTCAAGGGGTTTGATCCGTTCTATGTCAACGATATTCCCCAAGGTGAAATAAAGTTGGTTCGTATAGTCGTAACGGAAAGTCGTGTGAATGTTCAGTTTGTGGTCACGACGACAAATGAGGTTAAACCGTCTGATGCTTCAGTGATTGGTATAGATATGGGCGTGAACAATTTAGTAGCTCTGTCGACTGGTGAAATTGTCAAAGGCCGGAAACGGGATCTCAAGCGACAAAAGAGACTTCAGAAGAAATTGAGGGTAGAAGTCAAGAAAGACAAGGGGAAGAAAACTCCGGAACACAGGAAGGGAAAAACGAGGGGAAGTAAATCCTATCTGAAAGCCCGAACTCGTTATGCTAAAGAATGTCAACGGGTTCGCGAAAGTGAGCACGGCTATATCCATAGAGAGACGACGAGGATCGTTCGGTTATCTCCCAATCTAGCTATAGAAGATTTACAAATACAAAACATGACCAAAAACCCTAAGGTTGCACGAAGTATATTAGAACAGAACTGGGGTAAGTTCGCAACTCTGCTTTCCTACAAGGCTGAAAGTGCCGGTGGTAAAGTTACGCGAGTGAATCCTAAAAACACGAGCCGGATGTGTTCTGGATGTGGCAAGATCAAAAAAGACTTGTCTCTTTCAGAACGCGTTTACTCGTGTTCTAACTGCGGTATTCAAATCGATCGTGATGTGAATGCCGCCATCAATATCTCTCGCATTGCGAAGTCGGGCGGGAATCTACCTGGAGAGTTCGGAGATATTGTGTTTGAGAGACCTAGTGACCCTCGAAAGAGGGGTGATAGGTCGAGAGCTCAGAACCGTATACCTGTGACACCCAACGTGTCAATAAGTATATAATTCCCAAAGTTTAAACCCGCGAGATTTTTCGCAAACCATTTCGGGGACTCTAGAAATACGTCCAAAAATTTCTCCTATCATGCAAATTGCAGATCTGTACTTGTATCCGATGGCGAAAGGCGGATACGACCCGACGTACCGTCCTTACACTGAGTTAATGCGGTCAAATCGTCTGATAGACGCTGTCCTCCCTAAAAAAATTCTTTTGAACCAAGGCATTAAGTACAGTTGCTTCGACTTCTAGGTGCCAAAAAAAAAGGGCTTGGATAACCCAAGCCCTTCGTTCCGCTCGGCAAAATGCCCAACCCTGGGAACAATACCCTGTAGAGTGAGTCATACACTTTGTGAATCATTGTGTCAACTTGTTTATTGTCTCGGAATTCAGATTAGCTCCGATTAAGGTAACGGTTGGGAAGATTTTTTGCGTTCAGATCGATTTCAACTAGTTGACTCGTTAACCAATCAGAGGCCCCAACAAACGAAAAGTCGACGATGCTCACTGCCAAGCTCCTTTTAGAATGCGATAATGTAGTCAAACTCGTTGAAAGGTATAAGGTTAAAATCTCTTTAGCAATTACATAGTTGTCTAGACGACTTCTATATTGTTCCGTACTCTCTTAAAAACACCCTATAATTTCCTGCAAGTCATACACAATTACTCTTCCCGAGCGAACTGCCGCAGGATATTATCGCCGTCCGTGTCTGGGAAACAGGATTGGCATATTTCAGATATTGGAACGAACAGATATTTTTGTAGAATTCTTGACAAATACACAATCGCCCAAAATATAGTCTCTGGAAGAGAATCAGTCTAGCCTTAGCGATGTTCGACCTATTAGGAGGAGAAAACATAAGTTTTTTCTGCCAGATAGGACGAAACCAAGGATGTCTAGGGAAATTGTTGTCAATTTGCAACACTCTCAGAATACCTAAGGAGTTATGTGGATAGAATTGGTTCGGTCGCTGCTTATCCTTTATCCACAAAGAAGAAAGGGCTTGGGTGTTCCCAAGCCCTTTGTTCCGCCCGGCCTAACGCCGACCCCTGGGACTAATTCCCTGTGAAAGTACCTATACACCGAGATACTCAAATCGGCAAATGATTTTTTTGTTCAGTGCCATCATTTACTTTAAGTGGTCAAAGTTATCGGTTGTTATGTGCGCCATTCCGCAAACTCGTGGACTTTGATGACAATTAGAGCGTATGCAGTTCTAGTAAGTAGCAATTAAGGTCCCCGCTCACGGTTATGACGGAAGACTAACTTTGAAGTAAATACAGAAGGCGTAGACTTTTTCTATTGAGAAAAGTAATCAAACAATTGATTCAAGTTGACTTGCTAACGCTCTATTCTGTTTGCTCGACGCGTTTGTTGGACACATTGAAAGCCCTGCTAAAGAGGTGGTCAAAGAGAGTCCTTCGTACAACGCTAGAAAGCGCTCAATTCAATGGAACTATACAAATAGAAATCCTGATTCGAGCTGGAACCTTAAAATTTTTCGATAGAGAAAATGTAAATGCTAATAATCCCTTTGTGTCTAGTCAGTTGCTGATCGTTTATGTAGAAAACAGACTCTGTAAATTCTGCTCGTAAGCAGTTTTTCTGTATACATTGCGTTTTGCGAAGTATTAAAACGCCTTCAATTTGGGCTAGGCTGAGAAAACTAAGTCTTATTATACTTAGGCATTTCGTATGAAGTGCAACGCTAACGGAGAACTTATGAGCAAATCAGAAAAATTTGATCTAACCGGAGCGGACGCGCTTGTGCAAACTCTTGCTGATCGGGGAGTTGATACGTGTTTCGCCAATCCGGGAACCTCTGAAATGCACCTAATCGCTGCCCTTGACAAGGAATCGCGCATTAAATCTGTTCTTTGCCTCTTTGAGGGCGTGGCAACAGGCGCTGCCGACGGGTATGCTCGAATTTCCGGAAAACCGGCGATGACACTGCTTCATCTTGGGCCAGGCTACTTAAACGCGGGAGCAAATATTCACAATGCTCGACGAGCAAGATCGCCAATGATTAACGTCGTTGGAGATCACTCTGTATCTCATCGAAGATATGATGCCCCTCTAGCCTCCGATATATTTGGAATCGCCGCTCCTAGCTCTCAATGGATTAAATCCGTAGATTCGGTCGAACAGGCGGGTAACCAAGCTTCAGAGGCTTGGGTGACCAGTTATGGTCCCGAACCTGGACCAGTCTCAATTGTCTTACCAGCAGACAGTGCTTGGGAGGAAGGTGGCAAAAAAGGTGGAGAGGTAGAAACACCGCAATACCGAAAACCCTGCCTTCGAGCAATAGAAGATGCTGTTAAATTAATCAAGACTGCCAAAGCACCGATGATTCTGATTAATGGGTCAGCGTTATCAGAGACAGGATTAGAACACGCGGCCAAACTCAAAGCCCAGGGTATAAGAATAATGATCGATACCTTTGTTCCGAAAATCGCGAGAGGTGCGGGGAGATTTATTCCAGATAGGATGCACTACTTTGCAGAAGGAGCGATGCAAGATTTGAACGGGTGTGATTTGATGATTCTCGCAGGAACAAAAACGCCAGTAGCCTTTTTTGCGTACCCAAACAGACCGAGCGTATTGGTTCCGGACGGATGCACAGTTTTGAGCTTGGGGGGATACGAGACAGATAGTGAAAAAATCCTACTAGAACTCGCAAGAGCATTTGAAGTCAAAGAATCTGTTCCGGCTGCGAAATTTATTCGGCCAAATCGACCGACAGGAAAACTTTCGGGCGCGACAATTGGAGGGAGTATAGCGCGACACCTACCGGAAAATGCCATCGTTTCAGATGACGGGGTTTCAAACAGCATCGGGTGCTACTTTGCTACCGCTAACGCAGCACCTCACGACTGGCTCATGTTAACGGGTGGAGCGATCGGACAAGGAATGCCTGTAGCTTTAGGAGCTGCGCTGGCTGCTCCTGATCGGAAAGTGTTGTGTCTCAGTGGAGATGGCGCTGGAATGTATACGTGTCAGTCTTTGTGGAGCATGGCAAGAGAAAACGTAGACGTGATAACAGTCGTATTTGTTAATCATTCCTACAGAATACTCAACATTGAACAGGCACGGACTGGCGCTACGGATCCCGGTCAAGCGGCAAAATCAATGCTTGATTTATCAAATCCAGAAATAGATTGGGTAAGTTTGGCTCAGTCTATGGGGGTTCACGGAGAATTATGCAATACCGCCGAAGAATTTGATTCTAGTCTCAAACGAGCGTTCTTATCAGACGGTCCTCGCTTGATAGCGGCACTTTTGTCAGATTGACTGTTCTAAACAAATTTTTATATTAAGTTTCGAAATCTTTGGCGAGTCAAAAATGCAGAATCTTCTCCTACACACTTTAACTTTCGAACGTTTAGACGATTGTCTGAAAAAATTTAAAGAGCATATTCGTCCAATAACAGTTGACGAGTCTGAACGAATTAGCACTCCTTGGGGTGAAGAAAATGTAGACGGTCTATCAATACAGATTTGTTACGCAGAACCAACAGTGTTTTTTGGAAAAGCACTCGGTAAGTTTCTTCCAATGGTTTTATCTGCCGAGAAGTTACACTGGGTACACAGTACAGCCGCCGGAATAGAACACCCTGTTTTAGTTCAGCTCGGACGGAAAGCCGGAGTTTATACACAGAGTCATATTCAGAGTGAGGCGATGTCTGAATGGGCATTATGGATGGCGTTAGATTACTTTCGTAAAGGTAACGTGCGCCGCGAGGATAATACTAACGGATTATGGAAACGAAGAGAAAGTGCGGAAATCGCAAATTCTCGTTGGCTTATTTACGGATTCGGGGCGATCGGTGAGGCAGTTGGAAAACGAGTTCGTTCACTCGGTGGTTATGTGACGGGGGTACGAAGAACGAAGATGGAATCTGAGAATGCCGATAAAATAGTCTCGCCAGCGGAGGCATTGGCCGAGCTGGGCAAAGCCGATGTCGTCTTGCTTAGTGTTCCACATACGCCGCAAACTGAGAATATGGCAGATAAATTTTTCTTTGAGAAAATGAATTCTTCAGCCCTTTTCTTAAACCTAGGACGGGGAGCATTGGTCGTTGAAGACGATCTTACTCAGGCTCTTAGCAATGGAAAACCAGCCTTTGCTGGTTTGGATGTTGTTCGGGAAGAACCGTTACCGCCTAATCATCCTTTTTGGAACAACGAAAAAATAATGATTACACCTCACGACTCAGCTTTCACCGCAGGAACGACTGATCGATTTGATGGGGAATTTCTAAAAAATCTTGAGCGATGGACTTCAGGTCGCGAATTGAAAAACATAGTTCCGAAAGAACTATTTGTGTCACCAGCCTAGCGGCTATTTCGATTCGCATCGGGCCTTATTCCCCAGTATGGAATGCTCTTTGTTTTATCGTGGCATATTTTGATACATCCGATACTTCCCGTTGGAAGTTTTGTTGATTTAAGTTTTGCTTTGATTGCGAGCAAAGCGAATCTCGCGATCCCATTGGATGTAACAACGAGGTGATGACCGGCACTCGTGCCAAGCTCGCTAATTAGGTCGCGCCAATTTTCTGTCAGAACATTCTGATCTACTTTCCAGCCATCTGGGGGAACGAGGTTTTTTTCCCAGTTATCCAATGCCTCGCGACCAATGCGACCTATGACATCGTTTTCGGGCTGGTTTTCGTCAGGACCGTAGTCTATTTCCCTCAGAAACTCGATGATTTTTAGTTTCGGAGCTTTGCGGTTATAGGAAAGTAAAATGTCTGCTGTTTGGCGCGTTCTAAGTAACGGTCCGCATTGCGCAGAAGAAAACATTCTATCCGAGAAATATTCTCCTAATTTTCGTGCTTGCACCGTTCCAGATTGAGAAAGACCAATGTCGGTGCGACCTCCAACTCGAGTGACAATATCATTGGTATCGAAAGTGTTTCCGTGTCTGATAATCCAAATAAATGAATCAGACATTGGGTTCACCTTCGGCAGAGATCCGTTGTTCTGCTCGAACTATGTCCTCTTCACTGTCAATGCCAAAGCTGTGTCCTGACGATGCATCCAATACCTGAACATATATTGGTGTTCCATTTTCGATAAATCTTAACTGTTCCAATCCTTCGATTTTTTCATAGTAACCCTCTGGCAAATATACGAACTTCGCTAAGGCACTCGGAGAGTATCCGTACAAACCAACATGTTGATAGACTGGAGATAGGTTTCGTCCATAGCGGGATAGAGTCTTGTCACGCATTGCAGGGATTATGTTTTTTGAAAACCAATACGCATAGCTATCTCTGCCAATTACACAGCAAGTTCCCGAGAAGGGCGTTTTCTCCTTGACCTTTTTTAGTTCTTCAAGAGCTGTCCAAGATAATCGATTGGCAATCGTTACAACCTCAGCTTTGGTTGATGAAGCTGCTTTGACAAGGGCTTCAATATAATCCGGCGGTGTGAAAGGAGCATCGCCTTGAAGATTGACTACGAAATCTACGTTTAACCCGAGTTCGTTTATCGCTACATAAACACGGTCAGTCCCGGATCTCAGCTCTGGCGAGGTAAAAATAGACCTAGCGCCGAGTTCTGTCGCGTGTGAAACGATCGATTCGTGATCCGTCGCAACAATTACGTCTGCTCCGACTCTCTCACCGGCAGTTTTAGCAACATGAACAACTCGTGACAGCAAGGTTTGCCCTGCAATCTTTCGTAGAGGTTTCCCGGGTAACCGGGTTGATCCATATCGTGCTGGAATGACTATGACAGATTTCATTTTGTTCATCAGGCTAATCCCGCTTTTAGTAAATCATGGAGGTGAACAATGCCAATCGGACAACCCGTATCGTCAACCACAAATGCTTGTGTGACTTTCTTTTTATTAAGTTTGGCGAGTACTTTAGCCGCAAGGTCGACAGGGCAGGCTGCATACGGCGAATCAGTCATTAAATCATCAATCGTTTCAGATTTCTTGCCCGAAGCAATTAGTCGTCTCAAATCGCCATCAGTTACAATCCCGATAAGCTTTTCACCCTCAATTATGCCGACACAGCCCATTTTCTTTGCCGACATTTCATTCAGCGCAATTCGCAACTCGGTTCCTTTTGGAACGATAGGCATATCCTTACCCGACCGCATGACATCACTAACCTGCATCAACATTGCACCCAGTTTTCCACCCGGATGATAGACTTTGAAGTCTTCGGCCTTAAAACCTCGGCGTTCAATGAGGGCAATCGCTAAAGCATCTCCTAACGCCATCGTCATAGTCGTAGAGGTCGTTGGCGCTTTTGTTTCTCCACACGCTTCGGGAGCTTTGGGAAGTAGGAGTATAACATCGCATGCCCGGCCTAAAGGGCTGTCTTTCGATGACGTGATGGCAATGAGTTTGACACTGAATCGACGTGTATAAGCAATCACGTCGGCGAGTTCAGAATTTGTTCCTGAACGCGACAACATTATGACGACATCATTGCGAGAAATCATTCCTAGATCGCCGTGACTAGCCTCATTAGAGTGGACAAATTGAGCCGGAGTTCCTGTTGAAGCAAATGTTGCCGCCATTTTCCTTGCAATGTGGCCAGACTTACCGATTCCAACGCAAACAATCCTTCCTTGCGCGGCACCAATAACATCGACAGCCAGTGAAAACTGTTCGTCCAAACTATCTGCAAGCCGTTGCAGTCCATTCGATTCGGTCACGAGTACGCGGCGACCGACAGCAATATCTTTATTTTGCTGGTTAGACCTCGTATTCATGCGTGTAACTCGACCAGTTCTCTTGACTTGACTAACGAGTCGATTGCTAACAGATCTGACATGAGTGCTTCAAGTTTTTCTAGCGGAACTTGATTTGGGCCGTCTGACAGGGCTTCGGCAGGGTTATCGTGAGTTTCCATAAATACGCCAGACACTTTCACGGCGACTGCCGCTCTTGCTAAAGTCGGAACAAACTGTCTCTGTCCTCCCGAGGTTCCGCCTTGCCCACCCGGTTGCTGCACCGAGTGCGTCGCATCAAATACGATTGGAACACCGTACGAAGCCATAATCGGTATAGAGCGCATATCATTAACCAGCGTATTGTACCCAAAACTCGCCCCTCGTTCTGTCAACAGGACGTTATTTGCTCCACTTGTAGCTAGCTTATCAACAATATTCTTTGTATCCCAAGGAGCAAGAAATTGACCTTTTTTAACTTTTACAACACGGCCCGTTTTCGCCGCAGCAACCAATAAATCCGTTTGACGACAAAGAAAAGCAGGAATTTGCAAAACATCAACGACTTCAGATACGATTGCGCACTGCTCGGCTGTATGAACGTCTGTAACAATCGGGAGACCCGTTTCAGATCGAATTTCACTGAAAATTTCCAAACTTGCGTCAATTCCAAGCCCGCGTTTAGAGTTAATAGACGTTCGGTTCGCTTTATCAAATGATGATTTATAGATAACCGAAGCACCTAGGCGATCGGCGATAGAAGCAATTGACGTTGACATCTTGAGGGCATGCTCGCGATTCTCCAATGCGCAAGGGCCAAGGAAAAACACGATAGGTAAATGTCCTCCCAATCTAATTGGGAGATTCGGAGTCGGAATTTCAACTACTGGATTGCAATGTCTTTTTGGAGACTCCGGCATGGAATTTTGATCTCTTCAGAACGCAAGTGAAACTAGAAATATAGATAGAAATTGGCAAATTGACAGATGTCCGTATTCTAGCAATAACTGTGGATTTTGCAGTGTCCGAGTTTTACCTTCTCGGATATTTCCGCTAAGGATTTTCCATATGTCTAAAGATTATGCAGTAGCAGATATTTCGCAAGCTGAGTTTGGTCGTATGGAAATTGCCATGGCCGAAACAGAAATGCCAGGCTTAATGGCCGCGAGGGAGGAATTTAGAAACCTACAGCCGCTCAAGGGTGCCAGAATTGCAGGTTCCCTGCACATGACGATTCAAACAGCGGTTTTGATTCAGACGTTGGAGGCATTAGGTGCCGAAGTTCGCTGGGCGTCTTGCAATATTTATTCCACTCAAGACCACGCGGCTGCAGCAATTGCAGATAACGGAACGCCGGTGTTTGCTCACAAGGGAGAAACTCTTGAAGAGTACTGGGATTTTCTAGACAGGGTATTTGAGTGGCCTGACGGAACAGGTGCTAATCTTATTCTAGACGACGGCGGAGATGCAACGCTTTACGTTTCTTTAGGAGCAAAAGCGGAAAAAGACGATTCTGTTTTGGGTGATCCGAAATCCGAGGAGGAAATTGCCCTCTTTAATCAGATTAAACGCCGGATAAAATCCTCGCCAAAGTGGTTTTCTACGATACTTTCTGGAATTCGAGGTGTTTCGGAAGAGACGACGACCGGTGTTATGCGCTTGTACGCTATGGAACGATCGGGAGAGTTAGGTTTTCCCGCAATCAACGTAAATGACAGCGTGACGAAATCGAAGTTTGATAATAAATACGGTTGTAGAGAAAGTTTGGTAGATGCTTTGCGGCGCGGAACAGATATCATGATCGCGGGGAAAAAAGTATTCGTTGCAGGTTATGGCGACGTCGGAAAAGGGTCGTCAGCATCTCTTGCCGGTGCTGGAGCAAGAGTGACTGTTGCTGAAGTTGACCCGATTTGTGCATTGCAAGCCGCGATGGATGGGTACGATGTCCAAACTTTAGATTCGATGGCCGCTCAAGCGGATATTTTTGTAACGGCCACTGGTAATAAAGATGTCATAACTCTAGACCATATGCGTCAGATGAAAGATATGGCGATCGTCTGCAACATTGGTCACTTTGATAACGAAATCCAAGTTGAGGCGTTACGAAACCTGAAATGGACAAATATTAAACCCCAAGTTGATATGATAACTTTTCCCGATGGCAAACGTCTCATTCTTTTGTCGGAAGGACGGTTAGTTAATTTGGGAAACGCGACTGGCCACCCGTCATTTGTCATGTCAGCCTCGTTCACAAATCAGGTTCTTGCTCAAATAGAACTTCATACAAAAGCCGAAAAATATGACAACAAGGTATATACCTTGCCTAAACATCTAGATGAAAAGGTTGCGATGTTACATTTGGATAAGCTTGGACTGAACTTGACGGATCTGACATCTGAGCAAGCCGACTATATTGGTGTTGATGTGGAAGGTCCTTTTAAACCTGAGCATTATCGTTACTAGATGTTTCTAGAAAAAGGGTAATCAAAAATGCGAAAAGACTACGAATTCACGAGTGAAAGCGTTTCGGAAGGTCATCCGGATAAAGTATGTGATCAGATATCAGATGCGATTCTCGATAAATTTCTCGCTGCAGACTCTTGTTCCAAAGTAGCAGTTGAAACATTGGTTACAAAAAATCGTATTGTTTTAGCGGGAGAGGTTCGAACGAGGGAAGACATTGTCATATCGAACGACGAAATGATTGAGGTTGCGCGGGACGTTGTGCGGAGAATTGGATATGACGATAAAGGATTTAACCTTCGCGATATAGAGGTTAACTGTTATGTCCATCCTCAGTCAGTTGAGATTAACCAAGCCGTTGTTAAAAACGAATCATCCGGGCAATCCGATAATGAGAGTTCGCTAATTGGGGCTGGCGATCAAGGTATCATGTTCGGTTATGCAACGACGGAATCCCATTCGGAGAATCGAAGCGGGGAATATATGCCCGCCCCTATCTATTTTGCACACAAAATCGTTCGAGAACTGGCAGATTTAAGGCATAGCGGTGCTATAAAAAGTCTTCGGCCCGATGCAAAAAGCCAAGTCACTTTGCAGTATGAAAATGGAAGACCTGTAAGAGCAAAAAAGATTGTTGTGTCGACTCAACATGAAGAGGGTGTCGATCTAAGACGGGACGTTGAAGAGGTTGTTCGAGGAATTTTACCCGAAGGTTGGTTCCCAGAGAGTCGTGACGATTTTTTGTTCAATCCGTCGGGAAGTTTTATTGATGGCGGGCCAGCTTGTGATACGGGGCTAACCGGTCGCAAGATTATCGTTGATACATATGGAGGCGCGGCACCTCATGGAGGAGGCGCGTTCTCAGGAAAAGATCCAACGAAAGTCGACCGCTCGGCGGCTTATGCGGCTCGTCATTTGGCCAAAAACGTTGTTGCTGCAGGTATTGCGGAGAAGTGCCTTATTCAGTTAAGTTATGCGATCGGAGTCGCTGAACCGCAGTCACTTTATGTTCAGACTGAGGACTCGAACCAAAATATTGACGAAGAGATTACGCAGTACTTCCGCGAAAATGTTGATCTTACTCCCGCGGGAATACTAGAACGGTTAGATTTACGAAAACCTATGTACCTACAGACTGCTGCATACGGACATTTCGGTCGCGCTGGAGATAACGAAGCCTTCACTTGGGAACGAACAGACTTAGTTGACGGCCTGAAACAAAAGTTTGGCGTTTAATTTTGCTTTTCTGAACGGCGAACTGCAGCGGCCAAACTATGCTTTGCTGATCCTGGTTTCAGTGCTTTCGGTTGATTTGGTGATGGCGACCAACCCGATATCCAGATTATTTGAAATGTAGCCGGTATTTTATCATCGCTTTCTGCATAGTTTTCTCTATAAATCTTATCTGTTCTCTCAAGAAGAGTCCTTGAAACAAAATGCTCATGTCTCTGTACAGTAGGTGCCTGCTCACCCATACCGCGAATGTCATCTAGTAACTTAAATATGTTGCTGTAGCGAACGGTAATGGGTTGTATATCCGCTACTGGTAGAGCAAAACCGGATATTTGCAGGAGAGTCGCCATATCTTGCAAACTAGGCATAGGAGGTAATCGAGTTGTTGCTCCGCCTGAACACTCAATTTCCGCTTCAATCATTGAGTCTCTTAGTTCTTTCAGTGTGCCCAGTCCAAAAAACGCAGCAACAAAGAATCCATCTTCTGCCATAGACAGATTGATCTCAGACAGAAAATTGGGTAGGTCATTAACCCAATGCAAAGAGAGTGCTGAAACGACTAGGTCAAAAGTATTTGGACGGAATGGAACGCTTTCAAAAGGGGCCGAAACTGATAATAGATTATGAGCTCGCGCTTTGCACGCGAAAAGAGGAGAGAGTTCAAGGCATATAGCATTTTCAGCTTTCTTAGAATCGAGTAATTTGGAGGCACTTCTACCATCGTGTGCACCCCAATCGAGTGCTAATCGGAATTGCCTTGATACGTCGCAAACTCGTTCAACCAGTTCATTGCATACGCGTTCCTTCAAAAAAGCGAAAGAGTCGTATTCCATAGCGGCCCGATTGCGATTATTCTTCAGGCGAGCCATCTGAAAGAGTTGAGAATGCTCATTTCGTGTTTTCATCGAATTTACGCTCTATAGTTAAAGATAGTTCAATTTCTGGCATAGTATGGCAGAAATAGTGTATAAACTATGAAGGTCAAAACTCATGTCTGTAGATCGTTCTGTTACAATATACACACGCATGTTGTGTCCGTATTGCTCTCAAGCAGTCAACCTTCTGAAGTCCAAACAAGTGACTTTTAACGAAATTGATGCCGGGTTTAGCCCTTCAAAGAGAGAAGAGATGATTGAACGTTCAAATGGAAACAGTACATTTCCTCAGATTTTCGTCGGCAATCAACACATCGGCGGTTTTGACGACTTAGCGCTATTAGAGAGGCAGGGAAAACTTGACAAATTATTGTTCGGAGAGGCTTGTTGAATCGTGATTAAGTATGCTTTGGTTTGCGCATCATGTGAGGAGGAATACGATAGCTGGTTTGCATCGTCTGAGGCGTATACCAAGTTAAAAGACAATAATGCTATTGTCTGTCCAATATGTGACAGTAATGATGTCGGTAAAGCCGTTATGTCGCCAAGAGTTACGTCATCAAAGGGAAGAAAGGACGTTAAAGATTTTGAAAAGTTTGCCCAAAAGGCCAGGGCACATATTGCAAAAAATTTCGACCATGTTGGCAAAGATTTTGCTGGCCAAGTCCGGGCAATGCACGATGGCGAAAAGGAAAGTAAGCCTATTTGGGGACAAGTTTCAGCTGAACAACGCGACGCGCTAATTAGTGAAGGGGTACCGGTTACACCTATCCCAGAAGAGCTAGCACCGCCTGTTCCGAAAGATGAGAAGGAACTCAACTAGGGATTTGATGCAAATCTTGAAGTTCTAAAGTAGATTAGCCAAACATTGAGGAGAGAAAATCAATGGCAGAGGAAAAATATGTGCGCGGTCAAATGAACATTGATGATCAGCAGGCAACGTGGGACGGGTTTATTGTCACGACCGCGTGGTCATCGCTTGTGTTAGTATTAGTGTTGCTTCATTCAACTTTAACAATTGCGCTCGGTGTACATTGGATCGTGTCGTTGCTTCTGTCTTTTGGAGTTGGACTAGCGGGTGGAACTTTCCTCGGATTAGGTACAAAATGGATTGCTACTCTTATTGGTTTAACGGTTTTAGCGGTGGCAGTTCAATTTGTGATCTGGATATTCTAGGTAGATACTGTCATTTGTTCTCGTGAAATATGCCCGGAAAATACTTTTTAGGTGTACTAGGCCTTTTCAAATGCCGCGGTGGCAGTTTTGAATATCGTGCTCAGATTACTCGATGGCGAATTCCTTTCCCCTTGAACTGACAGAGATCACTCAGATTTTTGGAGACTTTATCGCTGTCGACGAATTTTCGATGGCAATACCTGAGGGCAGTGTCGTTGGATTTCTTGGGCCAAATGGTGCAGGAAAGTCCACTAGTTTAAGAATCGCTTTAGATATTATTAGTCCAACCTTCGGAACCGCGAAACTGTTTGGTAGACAACCGACACAGGCTACCAAGAAGCGCGTCGGATTCTTGCCGGAAGAACGCGGTTTGTATAAGAAAATGACGGCGCGAAGCATTATTGCTTTCTTCGGACGGTTAAAGGGATTAGGCAGGCGCGAAGCGTATCGTCGAGCCGATCAACTTCTGGAAGAAACCGGACTAGGTGATTTTGCTCGGACTAAATGCTCAAAATTATCAAAGGGTATGTCTCAGAAAGTTCAAATTCTATGTACGATCGTGCATGAACCTGATCTATTAATACTTGATGAACCCTTCTCTGGTTTGGATCCGGTTAATCAACAGGTTCTGGAGTCTTTAATTTCTAAAGAACACAAACGCGGCGCGACAATAGTTTTTTCAACACACGTCATGGAACATGCCGAACGCTTATGCGACTCGATAGTTATGATGGCAAGGGGCCGTAAGGTTTTTGATGGTTCCTTGAACGAGGCTTTTGAGGTCTTACCGAGCGGCGCACGAATTGCCGTAGCGGAGGGAACGGACTTAGTGAAACTTTTGTCATCCACACCTTTCAGACCTGAAAGGGTCGACTCTGAGGGCAATTCGACTTGGTGGAGAGTGACTCTCCCGGAAAAGACTCCGCCTCATGAAGCATTGAAAGCGGCGATTGATGCCGGCGCTTCAATAGAAGGGTTTTCTCCAGAGGAAGCCAGGCTGAGGGATGTCTTCGTCAAACTAACTGATGACGCGGTGATTGAGACGTTCGGAGATGAAGAATGATTAGAAATATTTTCTTGATTACTCAGCGATCGTATCTCTCATTAGTCGGAACGTGGGGGTTTTGGATCGGTATTGTAACCATGCCGGTGATGTTGGGGGTAGTGATAACAATTGCATTCATAGCCCAAACGTCAGCCAAAACGCGATACTATGTTGTTTTGGAACATGGGCAGAGTGTCGTCGCGGACGCAATTTATGAGGAAATTTCTGATCGAAGTCAGCTTACTCCGGAAGAACAACAAGAATTAATTGACGAGAGTATAGAAAGCCTTACGGATAATCCTGCGAATGCGAATTTGCAGGCATTGGAGAATGCTGATCTAGGCGGGGCAGATTTTGTCGAAGTAAAGTCTCCTGTTAATACTATTGAAGAACTTCGACCTTGGTTGAGTGGGGAGCAAACAATTAGGTATCGCCAAGAAGATGTTGAACTTTTTGCGGCAGTATTTGTTCCTGAAGGTAACGGACCAGTGGAGTATTGGTCTCAAAATGTCATTGATGACAGTTTGGTTGGAATTGTCAGGTCGGCTCTGTATGAACTTGCCCGGAGAGATGTTTTTGAAGAAAAAAACGTTCCACTTACGATTTTGAAAGACGTAGATGAGGTTGTCAGACCCGTCGAAAAACGTCGATTACGGGAAGAAGGCGATGACCAGAGTAGCGAAGTGACCTTTAGCGATAGAGCTCCGTTTGTAACGGCTCTCGTACTTTCATTTTTGTTGTGGATGACCATACTTTCTGCCGTAACTTACTTGTTGATGGGAACCATAGAAGAGAAATCTAACCGGCTCTTTGATTGTTTGTTGACTTCAGTTAGGTTACCGGAGCTCCTTACTGGGAAAATGCTGGCAGTCATGTTCCTTTCTTTAACGGTCTATACGATCTGGACGCTTATTCTACTATCTCCGTTTATTTTCTTTCCGTTTCTTGTTCCTGATGGGCTGTTAGAATACACTTCGGCAATCGGCGAAGCCCTTTTCGACCCGGCTCTATTGGTTCCAACGTTACTCTGTTTCGTCCTAGGTTACCTACTGTATGGTTCATTGTTTATGGCAATAGGTGCGTTAAGTGAGTCTGAACAAGACTCACAGACGTTGGTTTCTCCAATAGTAATTTTGCTGATGATTCCAATGATTGTACTTGGTCAAATTGTCGACGATCCGACCAACCAAATTGTAGGAATTTTTGCGTGGATTCCAGTATTCACGCCGTTTCTTTTGATGTTACGTATACCGACCGAGGCTTCCTTGTTTGAGATAACGGGTCAGTTTACGCTTATGGCGGCGACATCTGCCGCTGTTCTATTAGGCTCAATGCAGATATTTAAGGCAGGCGTTATCCACGGTCTTGACATTTCGGGAGTCGTGGGGTGGATAAAATCTGTATTGAAACAGAAACGTTAGTTGATAACGGTTGTAACCAACCGCTCAAAGCGAGGAATGTACCAACGTTAGGTTTTTGATTTACAAAAGGCCTTCCCGCTGTGCACGTTTGCGAGCAAGCTTTCGAGCCCGTCGAACGGCTTCAGCCTGCTGGCGAGTGCGCTTTTCAGAAGGTTTTTCAAAATGGGTTCGGCTTTTCATTTCCCTAAACAAGCCTTCGCGTTGCATTTTTTTCTTTAGGGCGCGTAATGCTTGCTCTACATTGTTGTCGCGGACAAGAATCTGTACGATTTTTCAATCTCCGTTAAGTTAGAGGTTAATATGGAATCCGCATTTTGCGGTAACCGCATATTCTACCACAAGACATCAAGGTTCACTATAGAATTATTATAATATGGTGCGGGTGTAGGTTGCCGAAAGCGGCATAACCTATTGATTCTTCTGTCAAACTATTGCGGTAAAATCTTTAAACGGCTTTGAGTATTTCTATGAATAATGAACAACACGACATGTCTGAAACCCCGTCCGCGAAAATTCGCGATACTTGGTTGGATTCCATGTTACCAGAAGTCGCGTTCAGTGGATGGACGGATTCGGTAGCGTTGAAGTCTGCAGAGAATGTGGGCCTCGATGCTGACCAACAAGCTCTCGGAGCTCCGTCCGGTGTCATCGATTTGATAGAACACTTTTTCGAAAGAGCGGAACGCATTGCTAGACAAAGACTTGAAGAGATGGATCTATCTGACATGCGGGTTCGTGACAAAGTATCGCTCGGGACTATGGAATGGCTTCGCGCTTTAGAAAATGATAAAGAAGCGGTTCGACGAGCTGTCAGTTGGGGGGTACTGCCGTGGAGAATGAGTCAACCCCTTCAACGTTTATGGCAGGTTTCGGATATGATTTGGACGTTAGCTGGAGATACATCAACTGATTATAACCAGTACACAAAGCGGGGATTGCTCGCAATGGCAATGCCTTCCATTGTTTTGCATTGGCTCGAACATGACGACTCGGAAGAGCTTAGGGAATTCGTCGATAGACAGTTAAATAGAGCGTCTACAATTGGACGGAGTGGTTCTGAAATTCCTAAACGTGTTTGGGATTGTCTCTCATCGTTAGGAGAACCAAGATCGAACGCTATCTGAGCGGATGACATTTTTTTTGCTTTACCTGCTTGAATCATAAAGCCATCTTCGTTCGCCGCAAACTTTTTCTACTCCTTAAACATAGAAATCAAGACACCGACGAGAAAGCCGAATTCTTTTGTCAGGACATTATTAAATCGCTACCGTTTTATTTTCACAATATGTCCCATTTTTCGTCCCTGTTTTACGTCGCGTTTTCCGTATGACGTATATCCCTCCTCTCCCTTGTGTTGCAGAACTGTATCCCCCAAAAGGTTTCGCATTTCGACATCATGGTATCGTCGCGGAGCTATTAGCGGGTACCCCGTGATCGCAAGAATGTGTTGTTCGAATTGGCCGACATTGCAGGCTTCGGGAGTCCAATGTCCCGAATTATGGACTCGCGGCGCAAATTCGTTCGCCAATAAATCGCCATTGCTGAGTACGAAAAACTCAAGTGCTAATACTCCCTCATACTGCATGGATTCAAGGAGTTTTTTGGTAATATTTATTGCGGTGTTTGCTGTTTTTTCCGAGATGTTCGCAGGAACTTTGGAAGTTTTAAGAATGCCCCCCTCGTGAATATTTTCGCTAGGTTCAAATGTTTCGATATCTCCCTGACGGCCACGCGCCGCAACAACAGATATTTCGCAATCAAAGTCAGCTCTGTCTTCGAAAATTGCAGGTTGATTACCAACAGTGTTCCAAGCTGTTTCTAATTCTTTGAGACTTTTTACATAGGTTTGCCCCTTCCCGTCATATCCGAAACGCCTTCGCTTTAGAAATCCGCCAGTTTTTATGCTGATGTTTTTCAGGTCTTCTGAATGATTTATTGGTTGGAATCCAACGGTCGGGATTCCAATGGAATTAAGAAAAGTTTTTTCGATTAGTCGATCTTGTGAGTATTCGAGGGCTAGTTTACTTGGATAAACATTTGTTCCCGTCGCGTTAATAGTTTCGATTGCTGATAAGGGAACATTCTCAAACTCGTAAGTAATAACGGCGCAACTTCGAGCAAACTGCTCTAAAGCTATATGGTTTTCGTACTCCGCGACTGTGCTATAGGCAGATACTCTCGCGGCAGGATTATCTGGTTCTGGACAAAAAATGTGAACATCAAATCCTAAGCGAGCTGCATCCAAAGCGAGAAGTCTGCCAAGCTGTCCGCCGCCGAGAATACCAATACAGTCGGATCCTGTTCGAACTGTCATTTCGGTCTTTCAGCGACAAGAGCAGTTTGATTAGCGCGAAACTGGTCTAAGTTAGCCTCGACTGTCCTGTCTTCAAGAGCGATGACAGATGCCGCTAAGATGGCTGCATTGGCGGCTCCAGCTTCTCCGATTGCCAGAGCACCTACAGGAACTCCTTTCGGCATTTGAACAATCGACAACAAACTGTCCAAGCCGGATAAGTTTTTTGATGACATAGGGACTCCAAATACGGGTAACGGAGTCATGGACGCGATCATTCCGGGTAAATGTGCTGCGCCTCCGGCACCAGCAATAATTACTTTATGCCCTGCTTGTTTGGCACCTTTCGCAAATCGTACGAGTCTATCTGGGGTTCGGTGTGCAGAAACTATCCGCGCCTCGCAGTCGACACCAATTCGCTCAAGGGTATCCTTTGCAATCTTCATCGTTGGCCAGTCTGATTGACTGCCCATTACGATTACTACGGGGGCAATGACTTCAGATTGTGTATCGGTCATAGGAGAATGCCTAAGAAAAAAAGCAAATTTAGAGTTAAGACGATTCTAGTCGACATTTTTTTAGATAATTCCGCCGTTCTTACTGCCTAATCTAGTTGAAGTTCGTGCATTCTGATAATGATAAGCAAAAAATTTGAAAATACGGTTAAAGACGTGCTAAGATGGTTCTGTTGTTATGATGGAGCAAAAAATGGCTGTACAAGGGCGTATTCAAAAGCTTGAAGAACGACATCGAGAACTTGACGAACGAATAACGCAGGCGGAGAAGCAGCCCTCGCAAGACCCGACATTAATACGAGAGTTAAAGCGCCAGAAACTTCATCTTAAAGAACAGATTATTGGGCTTCAGTCGGCTAAACAGTAAGTCGGAAATCAACCTCCCCCATTTGAAAACTGCAATTGGCTCGAACAGGGTCATGGGTATCCTTTTGATTTTGACGATCCCGTTTTAAGTGAATCTGATTTGTTGCAACGTATTCTCGGTAAAACTCGCTCAGTACCTTTTTTAACTCGTTGAGGACAGCAGAAATGACCGCGATTACGAGTTTAGTTCTAGGTATTGGCCGAGATGTCGGTAAACAAGTGGTGACGAGACTTATTGAAGCTAATCATAAAGTTATTGTGGCTGGTTACGAAGAAGAACATCGTCAAAAAAGACTCGAATCAATTAAGGGTGACGTTGTTCATTGCGAAGCAGTGCTTGATACAAACCTAGGAATGCGAAACGCTATCACCGAAAGTTTCGAGAATGAGGAATGTTCGTCGCGGATCGACAACGCCATAATAATTCCAGAAATAACGAATGATTGGAAACCGTTAGACGATTTTAAGCACGGAGAATTTGAAAAAAAATTTGTGCAACCTTTATCTCAGGTAACTGAAGGCGTTCGATTGTTGTCAAAAAGAATGCGCGAACAGGAACGAATCGAAGTCGATGGAATTCAGCAACGTATGCGCCAAAGAGGTACGATAACTTTTGTACTTTCTCATCACGCCACCATCGGAACTCCGGGGCAATTCAATGACAACTTTGTTCAAGGAACCTATATCGCCCTAATGCGGGCCGCGGCTTTAGAATTAGCCAAAGATGAGGTGCGCGTAAATGCGATTGTTGCAGTACGTCGCCTACTCGACGAAACGGTTACTGAATCATCTCGACCAGCACAGTTTGACCGAGCGGCTACAGTTGGAGAAATCGCCGACGCGGTTTTTTATCTCACCTCTCCGTTCTCCGCAATTGTCAACGGAACCATTTTAACGCTTGGCGATGGTCCAAACTTGATGACGTATAATTCTGACTGAAATTGGATAACCGTTACGAATCCTGCACGTAAAGATTGCCGCCTCGTTCCGTGAACTCGATTGATTTAGCCTGCATACCATCTGCGATCTCTTTCGCCTGTCGTTCGAGGTCTGCTTTTTCGTTATCACTCAGGTTACGGGCAAACTCTCGCACCTCAGAAGTAATTTTCATAGAGCAAAATTTAGGCCCGCACATTGAACAGAAGTGCGCAAGTTTTTGGGCTTCCTTTGGAAGGGTTTGATCGTGAAACTCTCGAGCCGTCTCGGGGTCGAGCGATAGGTTAAATTGATCCTCCCAGCGAAATTCAAAACGGGCTTGGCTCAGAGCGTCGTCGCGTATCTGCGCAGCTGGATGTCCTTTCGCTAAATCTGCAGAATGCGCCGCAAGTTTATAAGTGATTACACCCGTCTTAACATCATCCCGATCTGGAAGTCCAAGATGTTCCTTAGGGGTTACGTAACAGAGCATGGCCGTGCCGTACCACCCAATCATGGCCGCTCCTATTCCGGAGGTAATGTGATCGTAACCAGGAGCAATGTCTGTAACGAGGGGGCCAAGAGTATAAAAAGGTGCCTCACCACATGCAGACAATTGCTTCACCATGTTTATTTTAATCTTGTGCATAGGAACGTGGCCAGGGCCTTCAACCATAACCTGACAGCCTTTGGCATGAGCGATCTTTGTCAACTCCCCTAAGGTTTCAAGCTCGGCAAATTGTGCTTTGTCGTTAGCGTCGGCAATAGCACCTGGTCGCAAACCGTCTCCGAGACTAAAACAGACATCGTAACGGCGCATAATGTCGCAAATGTCCTCAAAATGTTCGTAGAGAAACGATTCTTTGTGATGAGCCAACATCCACTTTGCCATTATTGAACCGCCGCGAGAGACTATTCCGGTGACGCGGTCTGCAGTTAGATGAATGTAAGCAAGGCGTACACCTGCGTGGACGGTGAAGTAATCAACACCTTGCTCGCACTGTTCAATTAATGTGTCGCGATAGACAGCCCAAGTTAGATTTTCCGCAATTCCGTTGACCTTTTCTAAGGCCTGATAAATCGGTACTGTTCCAATAGGCACCGGAGAATTGCGAATTATCCACTCCCGTGTGTTGTGAATGTTGCGTCCGGTAGACAAATCCATCACTGTATCTGCTCCCCAACGAATTGCCCACACCATCTTCTCTATTTCCTCTTCGACTGAGGAGGCGACAGCTGAGTTACCGATATTGGCATTAATTTTTACAAGAAAATTTCGCCCAATAATTTGCGGTTCTAGTTCCGGATGGTTGATGTTTGATGGAATTATTGCACGCCCTAGAGCGATTTCTTCGCGTACGAATTCAGGAGTAATGTAGGAGGGGATTTCCGCACCAAACCCCTCGCCGTCGAGTTTTCGCTCAGTCGCATTTTCGACCGCTTCCGCTCGTCCAAGGTTCTCGCGGGCAGCAACATAAAGCATTTCTTTTGTGATTATTCCGGCTCGGGCGAACTCGTATTGGGTAACCAAAGCATTTGCCGTGCCACGTAGAGGATTGTGTTTAACCGGAAATTCCCGAGCCAAATAGTTTCCAGTGGCCCCGCCGTTATCCTCAGGTTGGACATTTCGACCTTTATAGAATTCGGTGCCACCGCGTTCAATTACCCAGTCAATACGGTGCCTCGATAATCCTTTCTCTACATCAATAGATATTTCAGGATCGGAATACGGCCCAGAAGTATCGTACACGCGAACTGGAGGAAGATGCGCGCTTGGGTGTAAGTCTATTTCTCGATGAGGAACTTTTAGGTCGGGCGCAGTGTTAGGACGGGTATAGACTTTTCGACTTGCAGGTAAAGCTCCAACTGTAACCTCGGGAGAAGAGAGTTTTGTTTCGGGGATGTGCAGATTCATTAAGGAATATCCTAGGGGGTTTATGTTTGAGTTTATCAGGTTAGTGCTTTCTGAACTTTAGCGGACCAGCCAACGTATACTTTTTGGTTCGATTCAATAACAGGTCGTTTGACTAAGGTTGGATAACGAACCAACAGTTCTGACGGAGAAACCTCCTTTTCACGGGAATCTAAATTTCGCCATGTCGTAGAGCGAGTGTTAACCAGAATATCGGCTCCGACTTGTTCTAGCCAATAGGGTACTTTTGACGTTAAATCGACTTCGCCGCGTATATCAATAAGTGAGGCGTTAGGTAAGGCTCTGAGAGCTTTTCTGCACGAATCACAATTTTTTAATCCATAGACTGTAATCTTATCTGACAATTTTTATCTCCAATTTGTAGAAAAAAGAATTTGATTGGTAATGAAGCCTACTAGTATCAAACATTTTTGAGAATATAGCAGTGATCAATTTGGTAGTGTCAAATGTGGCACTGTTCGTCTGCTCATAAAAACTAGAGAGACAGTTATCGTATAGTCTTCCAATTGTAGAAATAGAAAATCCATCTTACTGCACGTCAAACATCAATGTCCGTTGGAGATGTATACCAATAGGAACGACGGATTAAAGCAATTGTAACTCTTCGAACATCGAATATTTTTTTGGATATTGGAATGCGATGGATTAATCCCACTCTTACTTTACTCAGTCTTACGGCGATAATTTGTGCGTGTTGTATTGGCTCAACTCCACTCGGATTCGAAAGAATTATCCAAGCCTTTATAGGCAGCGGCGAAACCGGTGACCAAATTGTTATTTGGGAAATACGCTTGCCGAGGGCATTGGCAGCGTTCCTCGTGGGTGCTTCGTTAGGTATTAGTGGAGCCGCGTTACAAGGTTTGTTACGTAATCCATTAGCAGAACCCGGTGTACTAGGGGTATCTGCTTTCGGTTCCGTCGCCGGAATTGCGTCCATAAGTCTTGGACTCGTGGCGGTATCGCCGATAGTTCTTCCCGTTGCCGTTATAGCGGGAGCCATGATAGCCACTTCATTGATTGCTATTGCGGCGATATGGACTCGGTCGGTTGTAACCTTAATTTTGATTGGCGTTGGAGCTTCAAGCTTTGCTGGCGCGGTAACGAGCTTGCTGGTAAATTTTGCGCCGAACCCGTTTTCTTTGGCGGAAATGATGAATTGGGTTTTGGGGTCAGTTGCGAACCGGAGTTTTTACGATATTGCTTTGGTCTTTCCGTTCTTAGTTATCGGGCTTACCTTTCTATTGTTTGCTAGTCGAGGTTTGTCTGTACTAACATTAGGAGAAGAGACCGCGCATGGAGTCGGTTTGAATTTGCTAAGACAACGTATTCTGACGGTTACCGGCGCTGGTATAGCGACGGGAGCAAGTGTTGCATTGGCAGGTGCCATCGGTTTTGTCGGTATTGTTGCTCCGCATTTAGTTCGACCGCTTGTTGGATACGATCCTTCAAGGACATTAATTCCGTCGGCTCTTTTAGGAGGAACGATGCTGGTTCTAGCCGATATAGCAATCCGGATATTACCTTCAACTAATGAACTTAAATTGGGAGTCGTTGTTGCCATGATTGGCGCACCAATATTCATCTTGGTAGTTGTGCAGAGGCGAGAATTGTCGTGACTATCCTAGACGTTCGAAATGCGACCCTTACAAAAGGGAACAAACAAATCGTTGAAAATGCCAGTTTCAGCTATGGTTCTAATGAGTTTGTCGCGTTGCTAGGGGCTAATGGAGCGGGAAAGACCAGTCTCATCCGAGGAGTACTCGGGTTGGAAAAACTAGATAAAGGTACCGCAAATGTTGATGGCACATTGATTTCATCATTATCGGCAAAGCAAAAAGCACAGAAAATAGCATACCTTCCTCAGACAAGATCGTTGGCTTGGCCGGTAAGCGTTCGTCAGGTCGTAACACTTGGCCGCTACAGTTTCGGTGCAGGAAAGTTGCAATCCAGCGATCAACAGGCAGTCGACGAAGCCCTTCATAAATGTGCTTTAGACGAGTTATCGGAACGAAAAACGAGTACATTATCAGGGGGAGAAATGGCAAGAGTCCATTGTGCTCGAATGCTCGCAAGCGGTGCAAATCTTATAGTTGCAGATGAACCGACCCTTTCGCTTGATCCCTATCATCAGTTCCAGATTATGAATATATTCCTAGAGTTTGTATCAAAGGGAGGTGGCGTGCTTGTTGTGGTCCATGATGTTCAAATGGCAGCAAAATATGCGTCGCGATTAATCTGGATGAAAAATGGGCGCATCTTAGGTGATGGTTATATTCAAGACACCTTAAATGAAGCTATAATTGAACAGGTCTACGGAGTTGAGTCGAAAATCTCTGGCCAAGAGGTAACTTTGCGCGGAAAAGCCTGACGAGGATCGAAAACCGACTCCTATCAACATTTTTTGCGTTCGGTTCAATCGTTATTGAAGTGGGGAATCCGTTTCTGAATGAAAGCATCCATTCCTTCTTTTTGATCTTCCGTGCCAAACATCGAATGAAATAAACGTCTCTCAAACATTACGCCGTGGGATAGAGGTGTTTCGAAGGCGGCATTCACCATTTCCTTGATCATCATACATGCAGTATGTGACTTCTTCGCCATATTCTTGGCGACCGTTTTCGTTTCATCTAATAGATCGTCGTCAGGGTATACACGGCTAACCAATCCACAGATGAGCGCGTCGGAGGCTTTCATAGCTTTACCCGTAAGTACCATATCCATCGTTTTAGCCTTGCCAATAAAGTGCGCGAGGCGCTGAGTTCCGCCTGACCCTGGAGAAACGCCCAGATTAACCTCCGGCTGTCCAAATTTTGCTGTTTCGCCAGCAAAAATCATGTCGCTCATTAAAGCTAATTCGCAACCTCCACCATAGGCCCCTCCGTTAACGGCAGCAATAATTGGTTTGCGTGTGCGAGCGATCTGTTCCCAATTTCGAGTGATAAAGTCTTGGCGATAGGCTTTTTTGTACGTGAGTTCTTCCATCTCCTTAATATCAGCCCCGGCTGAAAACATACTCTGACTACCCGTAATAACGATACAACCAACATCACTGCTGTCGTCATACTCGCGTAGAAATTCACTCAACTGATCCATTAACGCACTATTAAGTGCATTCTTGGCTTCTGGACGATTGAGTCGAAGTAGCCCAACGCCATCTTTTATTTCTGATATAACTACTGCGTTTTCGGTCATTAGAGTGGTATCCTTATACGTAGGCTGGTTCCGCCTAAATAAACGCATGTAATAGTGCGGAAACGCTTAAATTTTGAGGGAAATTTTTCTCGTTCAACCTTCATCAACCAAAAGGTTGGCAAACTTGTACACTAAATTTGTCTTAGTCGAGATTTAAGATTATCGGTATTATACCAAGATTATATGGTTTTGTACCATTGGAAGCTAAACACTGAAAAAGTTATGGACGGATTTGCAGGTAAAACAGCTGGTCGTCACGGATTAGAGTATCCGTGGGGAGAACAAACACCGCAAGTAGGGGAAACTCACCTTGTTGCACCGGGAGTTCATTGGGTTCGAATGCCCCTTCCGTTTTCATTAAAATGGATAAATTTGTGGTTGTTGGAGGATGGCGATGGTTGGACTGTCGTTGATACTGGACTTCCGTCTTCAGAGACGAAAAACGCTTGGCGAAAGATTGTCGAAGAGGTTTGCGAAGGAAAACCAATCAAACGAACAATAGTAACCCACATGCACCCGGATCACATCGGGTGTGCGGGATGGTTTCATCGCAAGTTTGGCACAGAATTATGGATTACCCGTCTAGAATATGTCACGTGTCGCATGTTGGTTGCAGACACCGGACGGGAAGCTCCAGAGGCCGGTACGGAATTTTTTCGGAAAGCGGGATGGTCGGAAAAACAAATCGAAAATTATCGACAAAGGTTTGGTGGATTTGGACGCGGAGTGTCACAAATGCCCGATAGTTATAAGCGATTGCAGGACGGAGACGAATTTGAGATTGGCAATAATACTTGGAGGGTAATTACAGGGTGCGGGCATTCCCCAGAACATGCTTGTTTGTTCTGTGAATCTCTTAATATCGTAATCTCAGGAGACCAACTCTTGCCGAAAATATCTTCTAATGTTTCAGTGCATCCGACAGAGCCTGAAGCTAATCCGCTCAACGATTGGTTGGAAAGTTGCCAGAAACTAATCGACACTCTTCCGAAAGATGTTTTGGTACTTCCTGCACATAACGAGCCATTTACAGGTGCGCATGCGAGGCTCCAACATTTGATCGATGGCCATGAAGTGGCTCTAAAGCGATTACAATCTAGGTTGAAGGAACGCCCTCGAAAAGTTATTGAAGTCTTTCCTGCTATATTTGGTCGAAAAATTAATGATGATCTAATTTCGATGGCGACAGGAGAGGCAATTGCGCATCTGAACTGTTTAAGAGAACGCGGCGTGGCAGTACGCAATGCTGGTCAGGACGGTGTTCATCTTTATGACGCTTTGTAGAGTTTGGCGAATATATAGTTGTCTAGACACTTGAAAAATGTCTGTTCAATCCTACATCTGTAATATGCCAATCTTGATTTGCAGGCACGGGCAGGAAAGAAATCCCGTGAAAGTGCGTTGGGGAAGAATAATTGAGTATGACTCGCAGGAAACTACGGGGTGTTTTCAATAGAGATCGGAACTGTATGACCGTCGTCTAGACAACTATATAATCGCCTAGATTTTGGTAGGAGTTTGTGAATAATGTTATGTCGACGTTCTAATAAACTATCAAATAATTTTGGATAGTCCTTGACTGCAGTGTTGATGCTGAACAATCAAATCTCCGTTTACGCGGGAATTTTTCAGAAACGCGGAGTTTCAGTTATTGTGTCGGCAAATTATGCAGGCGCCGCTAGGCGCGATACTTTTCGGAGAGCGTCGCGGTGAATACTGCTGAAACTAATCAGACGGAAGAAACGAAGTCAAAATCGCTTGCTAGCCGAGTGAAACAAGAGGCAATCGAATGGGGTAGAACTATCCTAATCTTTATTCCGCTATTCTTTCTTGTTTCTACTCTTTTGTTTGAGCAACGGGTTATTCCGTCAGAAAGTATGGTGCCAAACCTGCAAGTTTCTGATCGTGTTTTTGTGAACAAGTTTGCCTATGGATACAGTCGTTTCTCTATACCTTGGGGATTGTACGATTTTTTACCGTTAAAGAAGGGGCGGATATTCGAAGGGGTACCGATACGAGGAGACGTGGTGGTATTTATGCATCCGCATTGGAGACGGGTGATGATTAAGCGAGTTATAGGTTTACCCGGAGATCGCGTCCAAATGATTAACGAACAATTGTATTTGAATGGGAAACCCGTTGAAACAGAGTTCATGGGGCGAGCAACTTATGCGCCTCACAAGAGTCCGACTACGTTGGTGGCTCGGGAGTCTAAAGAAACAATCGAAGAAAAATCTTGGCTAACCCACCAATGGGCTGATCGATTTTCGTTAGATAACACGCCCGTTTTTGAAGTGCCGGAGGGACATTTTTTCGCGATCGGAGACAATCGCGATAACTCTAAGGATGCACGGGATTTATCTGGACACTGCCCAATGATAAGGGGCGTTATTAACCAAGCGGGATGCCGTACAAGGGGGTCACCCGAGTTCGCGTCGATCGGATTTGTACCTATTGACCACATAATTGGTCGAGCGGAAACAGTTCTATTTTCGTTCTACCGGTGTAACCCGAACAAAAAAGAATACTGTCCTCCCAAGCGAGTTTGGAGACCGTTGTGAGTTTTCCGAGTTTCCGACATATCCAAATTGTTGAATGTGACGGCTTATTAAGTCGCGGTATAATTGATGGGTTTATAGAAGGCGTTGACAGTTTATATGTCGGATAAAATGGTCTCCAAAATCAAATCCCGCGGACCAATTATAGTGTCGCGACACGGTCGTCCCTCGTTGGATCGCGCCGCTCGTCCTCGTTTGGACTGGAGGCAGTATGAGGATTGGTGGAGTCGGTACGAACAGTGCAGTCTAGCGGAAGGCCAGAAAATACCGAAAGACCTTAAATCAGTCGTAAAAGACAGCGATAAAGTATTTTCGTCGGTTCGTGCCAGAGCAAAAGAGACAGCAGATAAAGCTACGGGAGGTTTGCAGAAGGAAGAGCTCGAATTGTTTAACGAAGCACCCTTGCCTCCGCCTCGGTTAGGGTCATTAAAATTCCTGCCAAAGACTTGGAATATCATTGCCCGCACGACTTGGCTTTTTGGATATGCTAGGAATGTTGAAAGTGTAAGCGAAGCGTGGTTACGCGCTGATAAAGCCGCTCTTTTCCTTCATGAACAAGCAGAAAACGGCAAGATTTATGTTGCTGCACACGGATGGTTTAACCGCATGCTTCGAAAGAAACTTCTTAAACAAGGATGGACGTGTGAGCGAGATGGCGGCGACGACTATTGGAGTTTTCGCGTTTACACTTGGCGCAATCCATGACGGGTGTGCCGCACGGTCAATCCGACCAGCGTAAAACTTCGGATTTTGCATCTGAGCTTGCTCGTGATCTGGAAAGTCGTGAGGCCGGACGATCTCTAAAACCGCTTCGACGTTTAGTTCCGTTTTTGTTGGCATACCCTTGGTTGCTTACGGGTTTTTTGACTTTCTTTGTTCTTGCTGCTGCCTTTACACTGACGCTTCCGGCTGCCTTTCGAGCCGTTATTGATTGTGGATTCGGCGGTTCGCAAGAGTCTCGATTCTGTTCAAGTTTGGCATTCGGAGATGGGTTAGCGGTTTATTTTCTTGGCGGTATGGGGGTGGCAGTTTTGTTGGGAGTATCCAGCGCACTTCGATACTATTTTGTATCTGTATTAGGGGAACGTGTCGTTGCTGACATCCGTAGCCGGGTGTACGATCATTTACTTTCGCTAAGCATGGATTTTTATGCGAGAGTCCAGACCAGTGAAATCACTTCACGGCTAACGACGGACACGACACTTGTGTTGTCAGTTGTTGGTAGTTCAATATCAATAGCCCTACGATCATTTGCAACGATGGTTGGTGCCTTGGTGCTGATGGTTTTTCTTAACTGGCAACTTGCAGCGACAATAATCTCGATCGGTATTTTGATATTACTGCCTATTCGATTGTTTGGCCGTCGAGTGCGGCGGTTATCTCGCAGTGGACAGGATAGCATCGCCGATGCCTCGGTTCGTGCCAATGAAACGCTACGAGCGATTTCGACAGTTCAAGCTTTCAATCGAGAGCCAGAGGAGAAGTTGCATTTTGTAAACTTTGTAGAGGCGGCGTTTAAAGTTTCCAAGAGAAGAATTGGCGTGAGAGCGTTTATGACCGCGTTCGTTTTTGCAGTTGGACTGTCAGCCTTTATCGCGGGTTTATGGCATGCAGCAACCTATGTTCGGTCTGGTGATGTATCTCCTGGGGCAATGACACAATTCGTAATGTATGCATTTGTAGCTGTTAGCGGAATTGGAATTCTTACAGAAACCTACAGTGAGATAATGAGAGCATCAGGTGCGACTGAGCGTTTGATGGAATTGTTGGAGGAACGATCAGCCATTTTGATGCCAAATAAACTTCATCCTCTACCTAGTCCAGTTAAAGGAGTTATAGACTTTGAAGACGTAAAATTTTCCTATCCGACACGTGGTAGTGAACAAGCTATTGTTGGAGTGTCTTTTAGAGTAGAGGCCGGCGAGCGTATAGCCTTGATAGGCCCATCGGGTGCGGGCAAAAGCACACTCTTTCAATTGTTGTTGAGATTCTATGACCCACAGTCGGGAATAGTATCCTTGGATGGAACAGATATTCGAAAGTTTGATCCAGCTAAGCTACGCTCGGTAATTTCAGTTGTACAGCAGAACGCCCCACTTTTCTCGGGCACTGTCCGTGAAAACATTCGGTTTGGGCGCTCAACTGCCAGCGATGAAGAGGTTGAACAAGCTGCTGAGGCGGCGAGTGCTAGTGAGTTCATAAAACATTTAAGTGCCGGGTTTGACACAGAACTGGGAGATTCAGCGACGAATTTGTCAGGAGGAGAACGTCAAAGACTTGCAATCGCACGAGCGATTCTTAGAGATACTCCTATCCTTTTGTTAGACGAAGCCACCAACGCTTTAGATTCGGAGAATGAACAAGTGATTCAATCTGCTTTGGAAACTTTATCTAAAGGGAAGACGACAATTGTCATAACGCATCGTGCTTCAACAGTCGTTAAAACCGATCGAGTACTTTTCATGGAAAATGGCAAATTGTCAGGTGAGGGAAGTTACGATTCTCGGGCGTGGCCAAGCTTGGTATGATATACTTGGAACGCTATTTGAACTTTTGAAAATTCAGAACGGCGGTACCGTTTCTGTTCCCTTGACTTCCTATGGGAGTATATTTGAATTAGCCTTTTGAGATGGCAAATCTGACCGTATTGGAGAAAAAAACATGACGGATGTAAACAGCGAGGAAATCGAGACTCTCAGTTTCGAGGTTGCTCTTGAACAGCTTGAACGAATCGTCGACGATTTAGAGCGCGGCGACGTGAGTTTGGCCGACTCAATTGCAACTTTTGAGCATGGCTCTGCACTCAAGAAGCATTGTGAAAAGACCTTAAAAAATGCTGAGATGAGGGTAGAGGAGATTGTCCAGCGATCAGATGGTTCGGTTACTACAAAGACTTTGGATTTTGACTAACATCAAGAAAGCACACCGTCCCCGTGAGTTTCGAATGTCGGCTTAATGCTATAGCCGAGAAAGTTGAAAGGGAACTTTCTAACGTTCTATCGACTTTGTCAGATAATTCGGACGACTTAGTTCGAGCTATGCGATACGCAGTTTTAGGGGGAGGTAAGCGACTGCGACCTGTTCTCCTTATACAAACTGGAAACTTGTTCGGAATCTGCGACGAAAAGTTAGTCAGGACAGCAGCGGCATTAGAACTGGTACATTGCTATTCATTAATACATGATGATCTCCCCTGCATGGATGATGATGATTTCAGGAGAGGAAAACCTACAGTACATCGAAAATTTGATGAAGCCACGGCAGTATTGGCCGGAGATGCCTTGCTAACCTTAGCATTTGAGGTTTTGGCAGACGTGAAGACTCATGAAGATCCTTTGGTTAGAGTGAGTCTTATTTCAGAGCTAGCGGGAGCCGCTGGTGTTGCTGGAATGGTTGGCGGTCAAATGATTGATATACGGATCAGTGAACGCACACTAGATCAAAGTACTTTGGAGAGGATGCAACAGCTAAAGACTGGAGCTTTGTTTCGATATGCTGTCGTTGCCGCTTGTTTGATTGGTAAGGCAAGCGAATCAGACACGAGAACATTAACCAAATTTGCCGAAATATTTGGATTAGCTTATCAGATTGCCGATGACATTGCCGATTCGACAGCCGAATCCAGTGCGGCGAGCATAGATTCGATTTCAGCAATCGAAACGGGCAATTTTGTTACAATATTCGGTATAGAAAAAGCAAAACTAAGACTACAAGAACTGATACAACAGTGTACAGAGTACCTGAAACAATTTGGGGATCGTGGCGACGGTCTTTCAAAGACAATCAACTACATATTTAGATAACAGATTCGAGGTCAAATGCGGCGGGCGGCATAGATCTTATCGAGAGGGCAAGTCTATTGGAGTTCAATAATTTCAAATCTTTAGGTGTCAATATCAGATATCCATTAGGCCACGACTAAGATTATCAAGGGAAAATCGGTAGAAAGTTGCTCCACGGAAGGCTCGTCTGTTTTACTTCAGGATTCTCGGACAGGTTTTTGTCTGACCCTTAGGATAGATTCCGTTTTTTATCAACGCACTGCTGATAGCTTCAAAGATAACTTTTGCTCCCTTCGGTGGAACTGCCATCCCAATCTGTTTTCGCACAGATTCTTTACCTCCAAGAAACAAAAAATCGTCGGGAAATGCTTGTAGTCTAGCCCGTTCACGGTTTGTTAACGCCCTGTTCTCACTCCAATGATAAACGTGAGTACCTCCTCCGCCGGAACCTGTTACCGTGTAGGAAGGTTTATCAGGCATTAGTCGTCGATAAACTTGGCTGATCTTTGCGTTACTAGTCATTTTATACTGAAGATGTTCAGGAAGATTGGCGGTAAACACATTTTGGCCGGGTTTAATGTGCTTTAGTCGTTCTAAGACTAGTGCAGAATGTCTTGTCGGTTCATTGTTATTGCAACAAAGTTGAACGCCTTCTAGAGCCCTCTTGGCAACTAATAGGATGTTCAGACGAGGTTGGCACCGGATGTAAAAACTCTGAAATTTCAGTATCTTTTCGAAATCCCACAATAATTATTCGATGGCGGTATTGGGGAATCCCATAGTCTTCAAATTTGTAAAGTTTTTTGAAGGTGTTGTAACCTGCTGAAACGAGTTCATTTTCAATGATTTGCAGAGCATTGCCGCTTGAGGAAATTCCGCTGACATTCTCTGCTACGAAGAAAAGCGGTTTTTTCGAAATTAGAGCGCGGATACCGTGTTTGTATAAACCCCCAAACTTACCGTCGATACCACGTCTATCTCCGACTACGCTAAAATCATTGCAGGGAAACCCAAACACTAGACCGTCAATGTTAGCCAGTTGCTCAAAGTTCAGAGTCGACACATCACAGCAGTGAACATTCGTTTTCTGAATTGGAATGTTTTCAACAAAAGTTTGACAAGCATCTCGGTCGCAATCATTCGCCCAAACGTGAGAGAACAGACAATTTCTGAATCTTGCTTGATGGGCTCCTACAGCCATGCCGCCCGCGCCTGCAAACAGTTCGCCTATACGGTAGGTGTTTGTGACACTTCCGTCGACGGGAGGAACTGAATTATTCGAGTAGGTAGAAATTGTACCGCTCCTTTCCAATGAGGTAACTGAATCAATCGTATTCTAGTTACCTATACATGCTGAGGTTATGGCTCTACAGAGAACAAAGTCTACACCTCTCAATTCAAAATAGTGATTTGATTGTGTCTTTCAAGTCACTATCACAGAGTGAATTCGACAGGTTCTAACTTTTCATTTCAGAACGAGTTTTTAAACCACTCCTAACCGGTTCTTTCTTAGGAAGATATTAGGTTTGTTCGAAAGTCTGAGGTTATCCTGTACGGCTGGAAATAAGTGATGTTTCGCCAATAGGATCTCGTATTTGGATAAATAGAAATTTGAAAAAAAATTATTATATGAGATTAGTATTTGTCGGATGCGAGCAAAATCTATGAACAAAAAAACTGCGGAACGAATTCTAGATTCCGTTAATTTTCCAAGTGATCTTAAAAAGTTATCTGGCCCAGAGTTGCAACAGCTGGCAGAAGAGCTTCGTAACGAGGTTATAGATGTCGTCTCCTATACAGGAGGACATTTAGGTTCTGGTCTTGGTGTTGTTGAGCTGACGGTCGCAATACATAAAGTTTTTGACACTCCTAAAGACAAGTTGATTTTTGATGTTGGCCATCAATGTTATCCACACAAGATTTTGACTGGACGAAAAGATCGCATTAGGACTTTGAGGCAGGGCGGAGGATTATCGGGCTTCACGAAGCGTTCAGAGAGCGAATATGATCCTTTCGGTACTGCACATGCAGCAACATCTTTATCCGCGGGACTTGGATTCGCTAAAGCAAGAGACTTACTAGGTCAAGATCACGATGTAGTTTGTGTAATCGGGGATGGTTCTTTGTCAGCTGGAATGGCTTTCGAGGCGATGAACAATGCCGGAGCTGACAAATCTCGCTTGCTTGTGATTCTAAATGATAATGATATGTCAATTGCTCCGCCGGTGGGCGCTATGAGTCACTATCTTTCGAGGCTAGTTTCTAGTAAGTCTTATCGAGGTTTACGCAGTTTTGCAAAGGCGATTACTCGACCTATAGGTTTGATGAGACCTGTGAGGAAAGCCGAAGAGTATCTTCGCGGCTTCGCCATGGGAGGAACTCTTTTCGAAGAACTAGGTTTCTATTACATTGGTCCGATCGATGGACATGATCTTAACGTGTTGGTGCCTATTCTAGAGAACGCAAAACTAATCGAAGATCGCCCAGTTCTCATTCATGTCGTGACGAAGAAAGGAAAAGGATACGCCCCAGCAGAAAATTCGGACGATAAGTTTCATGGGGTAGCAAAGTTCAGTGTAGCGACGGGAGTGCAACAGAAATCAAAGTCAAATACAAAAAGTTACCAGCAAGTCTTCGGCGAGACTATCACTGATTTAGGAGAACAGGATGAACGAGTATGTGTCATTACTCCTGCGATGCCTGACGGATCTAAAACCAGCATTTTCGCTAAAAAATTTCCTGAAAGACATTTTGATGTTGGAATCGCGGAACAACACGCTGTGACATTCGCTGCTGGCTTAGCAGCCGAAGGTATGAAACCATTTGCGGCTATCTACTCGACATTTCTTCAGCGAGGTTATGATCAAGTTGTTCACGATGTCGCGATCCAAAGTTTGCCTGTTCGGTTCGCCATCGATCGAGCCGGATTGGTAGGTGCTGACGGACCAACTCACGCCGGTTCATTCGATATTGGGTTCATGGGGAGTTTGCCGGGAATGATTTGCATGGCTGCGGCGAATGAAGCAGAGCTATCTCGAATGGTAATGACAGCATATGAGATAGATGACCGCCCCTCCTCGTTTAGGTTTCCTCGAGGAGAAGGGGTAGGAATAGACTTACCCGAGTTAGCTCATCCATTGCCAATCGGAAAAGGACATATTGTAATAGAAGGAACGAAAGTTGCCATCTTATCTTACGGTGCCAGATTGGACGAAGCGTTGAAGGCAGCGGAAGAACTAGATGAAAATGGAATATCGACGACTGTAGCGGACGCACGATTCGCAAAACCATTAGATACAGAGTTAATAGATAGATTAATATTAAATCACGAATTACTTGTGACGATAGAAGAGGGAGCGATCGGTGGGTTCGGAGCTTTTGTCCTACAGTATCTAGCTAAGTCAGGTGGCCTAGACAGCAAATTAAGAATCAGAACTATGCACTTTCCAGATTTTTTTCAAAATCACGATCGTCCGGAAGCTATGTATAAGGAAGCAAAATTAAATTCAAAACAGATTTTTCATAGTGTTAAGAATTATCTTTTTAAGTTATAAATACAGCATGTTAAGCAATATTTTCTCTGTAAAAATATATCAACATACTCGGATATCTATAGACTCGGCTAAACTACAGTTATCTACGAGATTGTTTTAGTAGTTTTTGGTTTAGTTGCAGATAGTTAATTAGGTATTCTTGCCCACGTTCTCCTTTGACCTTGTTGCAATGACTGCACAGCAACTGCAAATTTTCAATATGATCTGTACCTCCATACTTTTTTGCGATTACGTGATCTACCTCCAAGTGACGCACCTCAAAGTGATCATCGCAACCATTACAGTAACCGTGCTGTTTACCGTATAGTTTTTCTTTGTGAGAAGTATAGTGTGAGAGTTTTCCTAGATCTGTTCGTGTCGGTATATCACTTCTATGGTGAATCTCGTGTAGTAACTTTGGCTGATCCAGCTTAATTCGTTCCAGAACAAGTTCTGCCGCTTTTTCTGAGACATCAATTCCAACCCATCTTCTTCTAAGTCTGTCGGCGGCTACGAGAGTAGTAGCACATCCGCAGAAAGGATCGAATACGACCTCACCTTGGTTAGAACTGGCCTTGATTATACGTTCCATTAATGCAAGAGGCTTTTGTGTTGGGTAACCACACTTTTCCACGGATTGGTGTTGTAAAGCTGTAAAATCTGTCCATAAATTATTTACTAACGTTCCTTTTGACTCACTCAAATACCGTTTTCTTCTAATTCTCCGATGTTTAAGCTTCGGGAAAATCAATCTATTTTCCTCGTCAAGTTTCTTCATTGTTGAATAAGGACACCTCCATCCTTTTGAGGGGGGAGCATACCCTTTATATTCGTAATGGTATCCACCGTTACCTGGCGCGGCTAAATTATCTGAACTGTATGGACCGCGATTATCTTTGTCATCAAACTTATAGACGCTTTTGATATATGATTCAGTTAAATCTAGGTGCTGAGGATGAAATACGCTACGTTCCGAACCATAATGTAAAATTCTATCTGACACTCTTCCAAATGATTTTTTCGCCCCATTTTGTGTGGCAGTTCTCTTCCACGTTATCTCCGATTGACAATACTTGAGTCCAAAAATAGCATCCATTAACAATTTCAAATGGGCTCCAGCTGTATCATCGCAGTGTAGATAGATCGATCCAGATTCGCGTAAAATTCTCTTCATTTCAATTAATCGTATAGCCATGTAAATCAAGTATGATTTCATACTATCGGAATCACAGGCTAACAAAAGGTGTTTGATACGTGGAAACTTTTTATCGATTAGTTCTACCCAAGTGACATCTACATCTTTAAGTGTCCACGTGTCTTTGAAGTGAGCACCGGCTGCAACCGATCCAATAGGCGCAGCATAATTTGCATTCGAATTAAAGGGAGGATCCAAGTATATGAGATCAACACAGTCAGAATTCATACCTCGCATAATCAGTAAATTATCTTCGGTCCAAATAGTACTGTCAGCCCAGTTGGGTTGCCCCCCCCCAAGTATTTTTAGCGTTTTCTGTCATCGGTTTGCTCCGGTTTTTTTATTTGTTGCCTGATTTAGTACCATAGAAAAGGCGAACTTGCATACAACGTTAGGTATTTAGAGTCAATTGATTATAGTTACCTGTAACTTATCGAAGTATAGTGCGAAGTTGGTCTTAGAATAAATCTTTAGGTCTCACAGACTTCGACTCTAAAATTCAATCTCTTGAAGGTAGACCCTTAAACAAACTCTTCTTAACGGAACCGGGTAACCATCGCATCATGAATCGCGCTCTTTCTGCCAGTTTCCCGACCATATAATGGTTTCCTTTAGAGTGAACTGCCTTCCAAACTGTTTCTGATGCCAACGATACCGGGTAAACAGTTTGACCTTGTTCTTCTATCATAACCTTCATGTTCTCATTACCGCCTTCGCGGGTCGCAATATCAAGTATTGGTGTGTCGATAAACCAAGGCATCAGGCATTTCACTTGGATGTCAAATTCCTTAAACTCAACATCTAATGCATCTGAAAGTCCCCGTACAGCGAACTTAGTAGCGGAGTATACCGCTAATCGCGGAGCTCCCATAACACCTGCAGTAGAAGCAGTGTTTATTATGCAAGCATTTTTGGTAGCCTTTAGCAAGGGTAAGGTTGCATAGATTCCTTTAATAACTCCGTTCACGTTTACGTCAACGATCCAATCGGAATCTTCCTCGGAAATCTCTTCAAACCATCCGAACCTGCCTACGCCAGCATTGTTGAAGAAAACATCCAATTTTCCGTCAGTAGCTTCGCCAAATCCTTCGACGGCCTTCTTCCAATCTTCCTGTTTGCGAACATCTAGGACAGAAGTGTGACAATTGTCGGCCCCCAACTTGTCCACCATATTGGACAATCCGACTTCATCAATGTCGAAAAGTCCGATAAACCAGCCCTTCTCAGCAAAATATTCCGCAGTCGCAGCTCCAATTCCAGAAGCAGCGCCTGTCACGAAGATAGATTTTCGGCCATTAGATTTTGACATGATTGGTCTCCAAGCAAAATTTGTTAGTTAGTTTGCAACAATATCAAGCCCTAAGTCAAGGTTTTTAGCAGAATGCGTTAGAGCTCCAACAGAGATATAATCTACACCTGTTTCGGCGATAGCGGATACAGAATTTAAATTTACACCCCCAGACGCTTCGGAAATACATCGACCATCAATTAAGGCAACTGCCTGAGCTAGCGTCCGTGTATCCATATTGTCCAGCATAACTACATCGGGTTCGGATACTAACGCTTCTTCCAACTGCTCTAAAGTATCTACCTCGATTTCAATTTTTCGTAAATGGCCGACATAGGACTTTGCACGTTTGAGGGCATCAGTTACCGAACCACAAGCGGCAATGTGATTATCCTTTATTAGAATAGCGTCATCAAGACCGTATCGATGGCTCGTTCCGCCTCCGCAAACGACTGCCCTTTTCTCCATCGCTCGTAGTCCTGGCGTAGTCTTTCTAGTACACAGTATTTTTGCTGTTGTATGAGATACCTTCTTCACATAGGTTTCGGTCAAAGTAGCAATTCCCGACAGATGTCCTAAGAAGTTAAGCATAACCCGTTCCGCAAGCAGGATAGAACGCGATTTTCCTACTAGTACACCTACGCAGCCATTTGGGTCAAGGGACTCCCCATCGGTTTTCGTAACTTTGAAATCAACTGAGGAATCGACTAGTTTTAACGTATAGGTAGCCGCATCAATTCCAGATAAGCGACCCGGTTGGCGGGCTACTATGTGCGCTTTTAGGGAAGAATTGGCATCAATTGTTGCGTCAGTTGTTATATCGCCTGCTCGTCCAAGGTCCTCTTGAAGTGCTAAACGAACGATTGGATCGAGTATTACGTCGGGTAAAGGTGGAAACATCATGACGGGTTTCCTTTAGTTTCGATCATATGTGTTTCTTTGTGATTGCCACGAATGAATGTGCGGTCTGGGAGAATCTGATCCGGAAAGTCAGAGCGAAAATGTCCCCCGCGGCTTTCTTTTCGACCTAAGGCGGCTTCTGCTATCAATCGCGCCGTTATAGTTGCGAGACTTTCACCTTGAGTGTTTTCTTGTTCTTCTATGAATCCGAGTAAGCGGTTTAATCCGTTTGCATCTCTTACGACTGCACAGTCTGTAGACATATTCTGCCTTAACAGAGCAAGCTGTGATTGAGGTAGCTCACAGTGGACTAGCCCTTCAGATTTTTTCGGCGTACTTAGATCGGACTCCCTTAAACGCTGGGCGATCCTATAGGCAAAAACTACTGCTTCAAGTAAAGAGTTAGAAGCAAGTCGGTTGGCACCATGAATTCCAGTCGAAGCGCATTCTCCGCAAGCAGATAATCCGTTTAAAGAGGTTCTTCCCCAAATGTCAGTTACGATGCCGCCCATATGGTAATGTGCCGCTGGCGCAATAGGGATCGGAACCTCTCTTGGATCAACATTAGCACTCATACATGAGGCAAATACTGTTGGAAATTTTTCTGGAAACTCCCTTCCGACCGCCTGACGACAATCCAGAAACGCTCCTCTTTCATTAACTATCTCAGTATGAACAGCGCGAGCAACAACACTTCGCGGGGCTAACTCTTTGGCTAAATGATAATCCTCCATGAACGCACGTCCATGTTTGTCAAGTAACTTCGCGCCTTCTCCGCGTAATACCTCAGTTGCCAATGGAGCAGGATCCATACCAATATCAATAGCGGTCGGATGAAACTGTACGAACTCAGGGTCTGCAATTAAGGCACCGGCCGAGTAAGCCATCGCCAATCCATCCCCTCGAGAAACCGCCGGGTTAGTGGTTACATTGTATAGACCGCCCGTGCCGCCCAAACTAAGAATTGTTTCTCTAGCGACCTGACTATGGAGTCCGTTAGCAGTCTCAAGAACTGCACCTCCTATATGACCATTATGATCTTGTAACAGAGCAATGCATTTCGCACCTTCGATGATTTTTATGTGTTCAGCCGATTGTGTCGCCAATACCAAAGCATCCATAATGGCAGCACCGGCACGATCGCCTGAAACTCTTGCAACACGCGGATATGTATGGGCGGCCTCTAATGATAAAGAAAGGGAACCATCTTCTGAACGATCAAAGGGAACACCTAATTTGATTAAATCTCGAAGTCTTTGGGGGCCTTGTTCCGTAACAAGTTTAGCTATAGCTGGATCAACTAGGTCACCTCCCGAAGAAATAGTATCATTTGCGTGGACTTCTGGACTGTCGTCTGCCAGTAGAGCTGCCGCAATTCCTCCTTGCGCCCAAGCAGAAGACGAAGCCTTTCCTAACGTTCCTAGCGAAACAACCGTACACGGTCGAGGTTTGAGACATAAGGCGAGAAATAGTCCAGCTAAGCCTGCTCCTAATATCAGGATATCCGAGTCACCAGAAATCGCGCCAGTCTTGATAATTTGTGATGAGGAGCGAAATTGTGACACATCATTAGTCGTTATAGGTTTAAAACTAAAGTCAAATAGTCACTGTGGTGTTTTATGGAGCCGAGGAGTTTTCAGTTACGAGATACTATCGGGAATACGCTCAAATCTGACTGGTGCGATTACGGCTGAAACTAAGTTTCCTGTCATTAAATGGGAGTCGACGAGCTTAAGAATAAAGTTATCAGGAACATACTGGACTTCTGATATTTCCATCGTGGATTCAAGAATTCTTTCTACACTCGAGACGACAGTAAATTGATCGTCAACTTGATCGATTGAACACGTTTGGTAGACCAGAAAAGTACCCCACATAGTGCAGGTCTCTTCTGCATATATCTCGCACTTATACTCATCTTTGCCGGCTGTAGAAACTTTCATGTTGCCTTGCATGTTGCAAGCCCCCTCGCGGTATTCTGTAGTTTTGAATGTCCAGCTACCAATAAGGTTTCTAATGGATACATCGGAGTTCGCGCTACTGGTGAGTATTGACGACCCAAATAGCGTGATCGCTATGAACATTGCCAGAATTTTGAAAGTTTGCATAGCAGAATACCTTTGCGAATGTCCCCGTCGACTAGTGGATCATTTCGACGTGAGGTGGTTTTCCAACGACATTATAACCGGTCGGCATTGGTTGCGTAGGAATTTTCATCATGGCTTCGAGTGCTTCCTTCGCCCTAACACGCACATCTTCCGGAACAGTTACTTCATGTTCCATCTTTGTTAAGCAATCAAAGATATTAGTCAACGTGATACGCTTCATATGGGGGCATAAGTTACAAGGTCTAACGAAATTGATGTTCGGATTTTCTGAGGCGACATTGTCCGACATAGAACATTCCGTAAGCAGTACGACTTTCGGAGGTTGCTTTTCCTTGACATAATGCGCTAGCGCAGATGTCGAACCAGCAAAATCGGACGCTGTTAAGACATCAGGTGGGCATTCGGGGTGCGCTAGAATAACAACACCAGGATAAGCCTCGCGGAGCTGATCGACATCGTTAGCACTAAATAGTTCGTGAACCTCGCATGCTCCAGGCCATGTCAAAATTCTAATGTCAGTCATAGCTGCGACGTTTTTAGCGAGATACTGGTCTGGAACCATAATTGCTGTGTCCGTTCCCCACTCAGCAGTGATCGCTTGCACCACTTGGACTGCGTTAGAACTTGTACAAGTTATATCGCATTCTGCTTTTACTTCGGCAGTGCAGTTGACGTACGTAATGACGGGATAATCTGGATACTTCTGCCTGATTAATTTGACATCATTTGCGGTGATGGAGGCAGCTAACGAACACCCAGCTTCAGTATCGGGGATGAGGACAGTTTTTTCCGGAGCAAGAATCTTAGATGTCTCAGCCATAAAATGTACGCCAGCTTGAACGATAACGTCTGCGTCGACCGATGCTGCCTGTTGAGCCAACTGAAGAGAGTCCCCCCTAAAGTCTCCGACCAAGAAATAGATGTCCGGAGTCATATAGTTATGAGCAAGGATGACCGCGTTTTTTTCTCGTTTGAGACGGTTAATTTCGGCTACTAACGGCGCAACCGCAGGCCATTCGAATTCAGGAATGAATTCGCTAACAGAAGGATACAGGTGATCCACCTCGTCTTGTACGCGGCGATCGTAGGGAAACCCGTGAGCAATTGCATTGGCCGCAATATTTGGCGGCATTACAGGCGAATGACGGGTGACAGCGTCGATTATTCTGGTCATTGTTTTCGTCCTTCGGTCGGATGTAATTAGGGCATAAAATTACTTATGCTCATTTTGAGCAATAGTAAAACGCAGAAATGAAAAATTTGCAAGAGATTTCTTCATTTAGGCTGAATTAAGTATTTGCTCTCAATAAAATCTGGATCAGAGAGCTACGGGGCAAACATTCAATAAAGAACTGGTTTCTTTGGAAATTAGACTTAGAGTCTTTATAGTAGCAACTCATACTTGACCATTCCTATCGGTATAATTTCGAAGTTATTTCACAGTTCCTAGTTCTCCTGAATTTGGTCCGCTACGAATTCAGGTGAACCGTTCCAAGTTAACTGCCAGCGACCACCATTGCGAATTCTTTTGATGGTTTGAGCGCGAAACGCAACCAAACAAGTTCCCGTTATATCTCTGACCGAAGGATAGATTATGCCGTTCGAACCTATTTTGTTGAGGTTTTTTGCTAGATTTTGCCCTATCGGATAGGCGATGGCAGTATCTTTGTGCAGTATTCCTTTACCACGTGGTAGGTGTCTCAAGTCATGAAACTCTCCGACAATCCCCGCAAGCAAGACTTGAACTTTTAGCGTAAGAATGAAGACCCCTTGATTTCGTAGCTCTTCTGTAAAATGAAATCCTACTTCTCTTATGGCAGTTTGAAGTTTTAGGGCACAATACCAAGCACCGCGACTACTGTCGTTAAATCGATTTCCAGAGATTTTGGTATATTTAAATGCTGCATCTTTGTAATACTGGGAGGATTTGTCAGTGTTAACCGACTCTGAAATTTGAATACGAGAAGCAAACTTTGCGTTTTCTCGATATAATTTAAACGAGGCAGCATAATTAGAATAAGTAACCTCTTCAGTTACTGATTCCGCTTCCAGTGGAACTGTATAATATTCTACATTAATCAGCCGGTATGTCTGTGATTCAAACAAACTGACTGTAGGATTTGACATAATATTTTTCATTACCTGAGAAACAGTCCATCAATATAATCATATACCTCAACTATAGTAGGTAATCCTTTATCTAGCATCACTTGAATTGGTTTTTTTCCTTTAAATAATGGCCCTTTATTGTCTGTTGTGACCCAGTTATCAGCCATTGGTTTACCAAAGATACGATGAAGTGCTTCGTTCAACTCAAATAATGCGCCAATCCTAATTTTCTGTTCTTCGTTAAATTTTCCTTCCCACTTCCCATCCTTCATCAAATCCCAAGTATAAGAATCGACGAGGACGAATTTTGAAGCAGTTTCACTGTTTAGCTTCCAAGCGTTGCAAAGACGAAGGTACATCTTTACAGCGGCCTTCGCTTGTTGGTCTTCGCTAATAACATTTTTTGAAATTGCAGATGCTCTAGTCATACGTTAAAAAACTCCAAGAAAGAAGATCCTTTCTTAAATTTGAAAACTTACACTAAATATCGGTCTAGTAAGTCAAATCACAAGTTAACACAACAGAAATTGTGTTTCATCCATTGAAACTGTTGCGGAACAAAACAGAATAATCAAATCCAAAGAAAATTCGAATTTAAAGCGACATTTAGCACAAGAATTCAAAATTTTACCTGCAATTTTGAAAAAATTTTTGGTAAGCGTTAACAATTACTGTATTTCTCAATGGTCTAAAACTGATTTTATTCAAGCAGTACTATTTATTAGGCAAAAAAATTATGATGAGAAAAAGCTAACACAGATTCAAATTTTGTATGCTCCTTCGACCTTATACGTTCGGCAATTTTTGAGATTAATTAACTAAGATTTCAACTATCAGAGGGCCTATTTCTGGCCATTGCATTTTCAAAATTATTAGCGACAGCGCTAATAAACCCTTCTGTCGTCAACCAATCTTGGTCAGGCCCAACTAGTAGTGCCAAGTCCTTGGTCATTTGGCCAGATTCAACGGTACTTATCACTGTATCCTCCAAAAGTTGAGCAAAGTTTGTGACATCTGGAGTGTTGTCTATCCGACCGCGATGCCCCAATCCTCTTGTCCAAGCAAAAATGGAGGCAATTGAGTTCGTGGACGTAGCTTCCCCCTTCTGATGATTACGATAGTGACGGGTAACAGTTCCGTGGGCGGCTTCGGCCTCCACTGTCTTTCCGTCAGGAGTCATTAACACCGATGTCATAAGTCCGAGAGAACCATACCCTTGCGCAACCGTATCCGACTGAACATCACCGTCGTAATTTTTACATGCCCACACATAACCACCTGACCATTTCATTGCCGCGGCAACCATATCGTCGATCAACCGATGCTCATATGTCCCACCAAATTCTTCAAACTTGGCTTTGAACTCAGTATCGAAAATTTCCTGAAAAATGTCCTTGAATCGTCCGTCATATCGCTTCATGATAGTGTTCTTGGTCGACATATAAACAGGCCATTGCCGTTGAAGTCCATAGTTAAATGAGGCACGAGCAAAATCTCGAATGGACTGATCGAGATTGTACATTGCCATAGTAATGCCGGAGTCGGGGAAATTGTACACCTCTTCTTCAATTACATTACCTTCCTCGCCTTCCCATTTGAGCGTTAGTTTTCCTTTGCCGGGAACCAGAAAGTCGGTTGCACGGTATTGATCTCCAAAGGCGTGTCTTCCTACAACGACCGGTTTCGTCCATCCCGGCACCAATCGAGGGATATTGTTGATAACGATCGGCTCGCGAAATACAACTCCTCCTAGAATATTTCGAATAGTACCATTTGGTGACTTCCACATCTCCTTCAGACCGAACTCTTCAACCCGCGCTTCGTCTGGAGTAATCGTTGCACACTTAACTGCAACGCCATATTGTTTGGTGGCATTGGCAGCTTCGATAGTGATTTTGTCATCTGACTGGTCACGAGCTTCAATGCCGAGGTCAAAGTACTTCAGATCAACATCTAAATAGGGGTTGATGAGTTTGTCTTTGATCATTTGCCAGATGATACGAGTCATCTCGTCGCCATCCATTTCAACTACCGGATTTTCGACCTTAATCTTTGCCATCACCTTTTCCTTATAGAGTGTGCAAGACATAGCAACGTTGCTAAATCAAAGAAATGAATTCCCAAACTAAGTCTATACAGAAGTTTGCGAATTCATGCGATAAAATTGTAAAAAGACTTCTCCAGTCTCATGCCAAGATACAAATCTTGAAACACTCAAAGCCAGAAATCTAATTTACTAACATGACAGATAGTGACGCACCCTCCATAATTCTAGTAGAACCGCAACTTGGCGAAAATATTGGGTCAGTTGCCCGTGTAATGTTGAACTATGGTCTGTCAGATTTGCGATTGGTGAATCCTAGAGATGGTTGGCCAAATCCGTCAGCAATTCCGATGGCGGCCGGTGCTTTCGATTCTGGCTTATTTGTCAAAGTGTTTGAGACGTTTGAGGAGTCAGTTGAGGATTGCGAGTACCTGTTGGCAACGACAGCGCGACCTCGAGGAATGAACAAGCCTGTGATTCAACCAGAGCAAGCAATCGAAAAATTACTAAAGAAGACCGGAATTATTTTCGGCGGCGAACAATCGGGGCTAAGCAATACGGTAGTCGCCATTGCCGATGCAATTGTTACCTTGCCAGTTAATCGTAGTTTCGCATCTTTAAACTTATCTATGGCGGTAGGCGCTATCTGTTATGCTTGGGGGCAAGCACAAGGCGCAACGGGGAGGTTTGAAGACTCTAGCGAAAGCTCGCACGAGCGACCAGCGACTATAAAGGAGCTGTTTGCGATGATGCATCACTTGGAAGTGGAGCTAGAACAGGCAGGTTACTTTTTTCCGCCAGAGAAAACTGAGATGATGCAACAAAATTTGCGTAACGCTTTTGCGAAAGCTGGCTGGACAGAACAAGAAGTTCAAACATTCAGAGGAGCGATAAAGGCTCTAGCTAAAGGGCGCGGAGAAACATTGAAACGATCTAAGTCAGACTAGTTTCTCGAGCATGACCGTCTTTTTCAAGAATGTTCAACCGTTGCTCCAGCCATACTAGAATGCAGAAAGTCTAAGAGGACTAGATGTACGGTGATCGGAATTCTGTCCGAACGTATCCATTCAGTAATTTCTTCAGACCATGCCGCCGTCAGTTGGAAGCCCAAACAATACCCGTCCAGCTAGCTCGTAAGTTGCTGGGGCAGTTGTAACATGCTGAGTCCCTGCGTGAGCGTCGCGGAACCTTCGTTGCAACTCATTATTCATGTACAAAGCAGCTCCTCCCCCCAGATCGTATACTCTTCGGCAAACATCCGCTGCCGTTCTCGTCATATTGGTGCAAGCAAGTCGCAAATCGGCCCTAGCTTCAAGAGGAATTTTACCTTCTTTATTTGCAACTTCCCAAGTTTTATCCAGTTCATCGTAAAGATAACTCCGCGCAGATCTCCACGCGGCTTCAGCTTTCGCTGTTTCGGACTGAACAACTTGTCGCTCCGAGAGCGTTCTGCGTGACCCTTGATTTTTCTTTGCGACCGCAAGTTTTATAAATGCATCTAGTGCGCCGCGCGCATTTCCCATCATTACAGCGCAGGTTCCAACTGCGAGTAAACCAAATGGCGGAAACTTGTACAGTGGGTTATCGACCTTTGGCTTGTCCGTGACAAGAGAAACTGAACTTGATCTTCGAATTCTTACATTTTCAACTGCAAAATCTCCCGACCCTGTTCCTTTGAGTCCCGCGACATGCCAAGTATCAATCAATTTCACATCCTTGCTCTGAAAATACATCATGCGCGTTTCTGGAATCTCTGTACCTTCAACAAATTTTTTGCTACCGTTTTCAAAAACAAAGCATCCTCCACAAATCCAATTACAGTTTGCAGTCCCTGATCCCCACTGCCAACGGCCAGAAACAACGTAATCATCTCCGTCGATCTCTGCTTTACCCATCGGCGCAAGCACTCCGCCAGTTATTACATTAGGATCGCCATACACTTCTTTAGCGGTGCTTTCATTTAAGTACGCGGCATTAATAGCAGTCGTAGCCGCGATCATCGTACACCACCCGACGCTCGCGTCCGAAACTGCTAACTTTTCAAGAGTTTCGGTAATCTTTCTCGGAGTAGATTCATATCCTCCTAGGTATTTAGGAGTGATCATGCGAAACAATCCGGCTTCAGCAAGTCGCTTTGCCAGGTCCGCTGGAAGTTTTCGCGCATTTTCGATCTCGTCCGATCGGTTGTACACCTCTTCAGAAAACGATGAAGCTACCGCTACCGGGTCAAAAGATGAATCAGAGTTAGACATCGGAATACTATGCACCTTTTAAGTTAGAGTTTGTGAGGGAAGTTGAATGGAATATATCACTTTGTACTTTCTCCAATCTCTCTTTTTGATATTCTGGCGCAAGAGAGTAGACTGTACTTCTCAGAAAATCCATCATTTCCGTGCGAGATGTGAGTTGTGAAATTCGTTCAGAGGGAACGGTATCCCCAATCGTAACTATTAGCGGAGATTTAGCTTGAATCAGAACCTCTCGAAATATCAGAGCCAGTCGCATCGCTAAACTCACGTGACTTACCCACTGAAATAGTCGAGAATTCTCGCCTTGAAAATAGATCGGAAGAATGGCAGCTCCGGACTGAGCAATCAGTTTTCCCGTAAATGGCTTCCATGTATCGTCTATAGCCGCACCGAACATAGATTTAGCCGTAGAAATTCCGCCTGCTGGAAAAACAATAATGCATTCTCCGTTCCGGAGCATTTCTATTGCTCTGTTTCTTGTGTCGATGTTTCTATTTATTGCTTCCCTCGTTTCGCCAAAGTCAATCGGCAGGAGTTGGTCTCTAACTTCGGGTGCTTCTAGGAGTACCGAGTTTACTAATATTCTGAAATCGGATCGAACTTGCGAAATCAACCAGCCAAGCATTACACCGTCTAATACTCCATAGGGATGGTTCGCGACGACGATCAAGGGACCTGTCTTAGGAATCTTAGCGAGTTGAGACGCAGAAAATCTCACGTCTAGCTTGAGTAACTGGATGGAAGCCTGCCAAAACGAAAGTTCGTCAGATAATTCGGAGCGGTAAATATCGTAAAGAGTCTTAAATTTCCTCTGACCAGATATTCGTTCGATAATGCGTACGATGGTCTTTTGAAATGGATCCTCGAAGTAAGCGGCGTATGACAATTCGGGTTCATCGCTATAACGTTTAGACTGAGCCAAAGACTGTTTAGAATTCACTTTCATGTTACGATCTCGTAAGTAGTCTTTATGGTCGAGTCAGTTAGTCTCAAAAGTTTTAGAGCCTTAACATGCTTGCTAAATTGTTCTTTTGTATATCAGACGATCCACCAACAATTGGCATCCCTAAAAGGTCTCGAACACATCTTTCAACATCGTACGAGTCCGATAGACCGTAGGCACCGAGAACTTGCTGACAAGCGATTCCAACTTCCAATCCAACATCAGCGCAGAATAACTTAGCCATAGCTGTCTCCACGGAACAAGAATGACCCTCATTAGCTAGCCACGCACTATGATAGAGCATATGACGACACGCTTCGAGTTTAGTCTTTGCAGTTATAAGTTTGTGACGAATGGATTGATGTTGCGAAATCGGTTTCCCGAACTGCACTCGCTCTTGCGCATAATTCCAAGCCTGTTCAAGTGCTACGCGAGCTGTGCCAAATGCGACAGCCGTGATCTCAATCTTTTCTACATCCAAAGCTTTTCCGGTTAAGGTTTGAAAACCTCTATTCCAATATTCTTCACCTCCAACTATCGAATCGATGGGTAATCTGACATCATCAAAAAAGACATCCATGCTTTTGGTGTACCGTAAGTTCATATGTTCCAATGGAGTCATTGAGATTCCCTTGGTGTTAGTCGGTACAAGAATGAAAGAAAGATTGTTACGCTTAGCGTCAGCGTCGCCGGATCGTGCTAGGCAAAAAATATAATCTGCCCAGTCGGCGCCAGTACACCAGCGTTTAGAACCGTTCAGAATAATTTCGTCTCCGTCTCGCACACATTTGGTTTCAACTGCCGTGAGATCACCACCTACATTAGGTTCAGATAACCCATAGCTAAATAGAACCTCTCCCCGCACTATTTTTGGAAGCAATTCCTGCTTTTGAGCTTCGGAACCATTTTCCGAAAGATTCATCCCTCCGTAGAAAGCCGCATGGATGTACGGACCGGCTACGCTCGGACCCCCTTGGCAAAGTTCGTCTATCACTGCTGTTGCGGCGTACAGATCCAGTCCAGCACCGCCATACTCTTCTGGGACCGTTAATCCAATCAATCCCATTTCGGCGACTTCTTTGAACAGGTTCCTGTCCCAAGTACATTGCTTGTCCCATTCGATACGCCGCTCACGAGGCATTTTCTCTTGAACAAATCGTTGTAACTGCCTCCTTATTTCAAGGACGTGATCGGGCTCACTAGAATAGTATGATTTAGACATAGAGAATTTTCTTAATTTACATAGCGCTAGACAGCATACCACCGATACAAGAGTTTAGAAAATCTATACAGAAAATTAATTTAGCCGCACTTCTATTTGGTTTCGATAATACTAAATAGCGTATTAGATGAATTCGCAATAGCCTATCAGATGACAAACCACGTGCAAGCGGTGAGTCCAAGAGTTTGAAATCGGAGGACACAAACGTCCTGCTGTCCAAACGACGGTCACTTCTTTGCCATTATTTTACTAAAAATTAGCGTTTAATCTCTTTTGCGTGTTTATCTGAAACGAGGTACTCAAGGAAACAGAGAATAGTCCCTCTCGGGGATCTCTGGTCGGATTAACAAAATTTTAGCAAACCGAAGAAAATATTGAAATATTTCTTCGTTTGGAATGACTTGGTAATGCCAAGTGGCCAATTACTAGGAATCGACTTCTATTCGAAGAAAATTCGGGATGCTGTTCAATTTTCTAATACTGAGAACCTATGACATTTAGATTATTTACTTGCCAGTTCCTTCTGTGTGTGCTCTTGATGGCATTCGAGCCAGCTGAGGCAAGCAGTACGAAGGATACGAGCGACTCTAAAACGGTTTACTTGCCAGTAGACTTCGAACAATACGCTCCGATCACGGCCCTTGATATGATTGAGCGAATACCGGGTTTTCGTTTAAGCGATGGGGGCGGTGGTGAAAGACGAGGTCTTGGACAAGCTAGCGCAAACGTCCTCATTAACGGCCAAAGAATCTCAAGTAAGTCGGTAAGCGTGGCAGGTTTTCTCAAGCGAATACCCGCGACATCAGTCGAACGAATTGAACTATTGGATGGAACGAAACTGGATGTTCTAGGACTTACTGGCTTAGTAGCCAACGTAATATCAAGCCAAAAAGGTGTCAGCGGAACTTGGTCTTATCGACCCAGCTTCAGACCTGAATTTGATCCTCGATTAAATGTGGGTGAATTTTCGGTTTCGGGACAGAACGCGCATTTGAGATGGACAATCGGATTCAGGTCTTCCTATCGCGGAAGTACTGGAGAAGGAGACGAACTTTTGTTCAACGCCGCTGGTGGGCTTTTGGAGGACAGTACGATTTCGGAGCGTTTTCGGTCTCCCGAATGGAGTGCGAGTACTGGATTACAGTGGATGCCTCCGTCAGGTCTAGTCGCGAATTTTAATGCCGAATACGAAGACTCCGAATTTGATTTCAGCGAAAATTCAAAGAGAGTTCCCACTGACGGTGCGGTAGAAAATCGCCAAATTGGTCGAAACGGCAAGACTCGATCCACGGAACTTAGCGGTGACATTGAATACGCGCTTGGAATAGGTCGGTTAAAACTTTTTGGAGTTTATAACAAGCGCGAACGACCTTTTACAAACTCCATAGTAAAGCGTAATCCCGCGAACAGTGTTTTTGAAGAGAGTCATTTCAGTCGACATACTGATGAGACAGAAAAAATCATACGCGGAGAATACAATTGGTCTGCTCTCGGTGGAACATTGGATTGGTCGCTTGAGGGAGCTATTAATACTTTGGAGAGTGCTTCATCGCTATTAGAGGGAGACGGTTCAACGGCCCCAACGCCTGCGGAAGATGGTGAAAGCTCTGCTGAGGTCGAAGAAACACGAAGTGAAACAATCTTAACTTATTCCCGAGCTTTATCGGACGTGGTTCAATTACAGGTATCTATCGGTACCGAAATTTCCGATCTAAGTTCGGCCGGGCCAAACGGTCAGAAACGATCGTTTACTCGACCAAAAGGAGGTTTGTCTGTGAGTTGGGTTGCCAGTGAAAACGCAACTATAAACGCTCGTATTGATCGTGAAGTCGGACAACTAAACTTCTTTGACTTTGTTTCTCGGGTAGATTTGGACAATGGCGAAGATCAGGTCGGGAATTCCAATATCGTACCTGAGCAGCGATGGAAGGGCGAAATTGAGATTGAACAGCAGTTCGGAGATTGGGGTGCTGGCAGTTTCCGAATATTCGGAGCAGCTCTGGAAGATATTGTAGATAAAATTCCGATTGGAGACGGCGAGGGACCAGGAAACATTGACAGTGGTTATCGAATCGGAACAGGAATTAAGGGTACGCTCAATTTTGATCCCTTAGGTGGCACGGGAATGCAATTGAACTATTCCGCAACACTTAGAAATTCCAAGATTGATGATCCGTTGACATCAGAATCTAGGTCAATCAACAATGAGTCCTTGGCGACGGTTGATTTAAAATTCCGACACGATATTGCAGGCTCAGATGTGGCTTGGGGAGCAAACTTGTTTACGCGGGATAGAGCCGATGAATATCGCCTCACGACTGTTCGCTCGTGGCGACTTCTACCGGGTCGCTACAGGTTTTTTGTAGAACATAAGAATCTGTGGGGATTGGCTGGCAAAGTGGAATATGTTCGACCTTTTAATGAGGTAGAGAAATCCACTCGCATAATTTACGAGCCAAATCGAAATGGTTCACTTTATCAAATCGAAAAGAATCGCGTGGAAGGCAAACCTATCTTGATTTTCGAATTAACGGGAACTTTTTAACCGAACCAATCCGGTCCGTCAACGAAGGTGTTGTAAGGCAGAAAAACTAGGACTACAAATATCCTATTTGTTACCGATGCAAGCAAAGATTGCTCCCAGAGGGTCAAGGCCCCAAAGAACGTAATCTGTTCCATTGGGTAATGCATCTGGGCCGACAATAACCTGACCACCGCTGGCTTTGATGTATTCAACACCTTGGTCTATCGACTTCAGCCTGAAGTAGAAACTCCACATTGAGACGGGCGCTTGCTCTGGTTTGTTCATTATAGCTCCGAACATAAAGTCTCGGTCAGCGCCATTTCGGAGCATCACGTACTCTCCGGCAGGTCCCATATCCATAGTTTCGCCTCTTTCCCAACCAAACAAATCACCATAGTATTTTTCCGCGGCAATTGGATTTGTTGTCACTAGTTCGTTCCAAGCGCAATGTCCGACTTTTGGTTCGTAAGCAGAGAAGCTGTCACTTGGTTCGTCCGAGAAAGTGGTCATAAGGTACAATGCCGCTCCTTGAGGATCTTGAATATAGGAGAATCGTCCGACATTCGGAACGTCTTGCGGCGGGACAATAATCTGACCACCTTTTTCGACGACTTTCTTAACAAGCTCGTCGACATCGTCAACGTTGACATAGCCAGCCCAGACAGGCGGCATCCCACTGTCGGCCATATCTTTCGTCATAGGAAGGAGTCCACCGATGCCAAGGTCATCGTGATAAAAAAGCTCGTAACCTTCTTGGTCGCCTTTTCGAAACTCCCAGTTGAAGAGGCCGGAGTAAAATTTCTTTGATGACTCCGGATCTGGAGTCATCAACTCATACCAGTTGAAATCGCCGTGTTGTTCTTTCATTAGAGTCTCCACTGGTTAATCAGCTTTGCGGTGTAAAAATGTTTTGAAACCACCGAAAATCATGCGTGAACCGTCAAACACATCGCTAGGATCGAAATCTTTGAATCGCTCGTCTTGCATGGCGGTCTGCATCCCTTTATCCCGCACCTCTTTAGATGGCCAGATATAAACTGCAAAAACTAGGTCTTCATCTTCTTTGGCATTTACCGAACGGAAGAAGTCAGTAACTTTTCCTTCTTTCACATCGTCGCTCCAAGATTCATAAGCCTCGAGAGCTCCATGATCTATGAAAATTTGGGCACTGAGTTTGGCAAGTTTCTCGTACTCTGCCCGTTTACCATTGGGTACCGGAATTACAAATCCATCAACATAGGTATCCATGATACTATCCTTTGTGAACGCGAAACAGCATTCAAGTGTTGGTTAAAGAGAGAATAGATTGCTCTATGCAGTATGCTTTATTCCCTACGAATTAGTTCGAATCTTGCTACAATTTGAGAATTTTTGCAACATGTATTTGCTTTTTTGATAAAATAATTGGATAGAAAAATAGCCATATTGGCAAGTAGTGTCTATTTAGATTGCTTATGCCAAGGCTAAAACCAAGAGGCAACCTTCAGTTCAACCTTTTAAGGAGTAAAAGATGGCTCAACCAAGAAAAGTGGCTTACGCTGATTTAGATTCTCTTGTAGGAAAAGAAATAGGTGTTTCTGACTGGCACGAAGTCGACCAAGAGCGGGTAAACCAGTTTGCAGAAGCGACTGGAGATCATCAGTGGATTCACGTCGATGTTGAAAGAGCGACTAAGGCACTTGGTTCTCCAATTGCACATGGCTACTTGACACTTTCGCTCATTCCGATGCTGTCGGCCGAAATCATGAGTGTTTCGGGGGTCACTCGTGGAATAAATTACGGAACCAACAAAGTGAGATTTACTAATATGGTTCCTGTTGGTTCGAAAGTTCGGTTGCGCCAGCACATGCAGTCGGTAGAAGAAAAAAGTGGTGGAAAAATGATGGTAATCCATGCGACTGTCGAAATCGAAGGTCAAGATCGCCCTGCTTGTGTTGCGGAGACAATCGGAGTTCTCTACAATTAAATATGAATGGCGGGCAAGCATTTTCTTTTGCGAATAACCCGTTTTTGAGTTTTGTTACGAAAGACTCCCTCAACAGATGAGTTCAAAGAAAATCTCCTCTGCGGATTGGCGAGAGAAGCTCACCCCGGAGCAATTTAGGGTCGGGGTGCAGGAAGGAACGGAACCACCGTTTTCGGCAGGTAATCTTAACGACGAAAAACGCGACGGAGTTTTTACGTGCGTTGGATGTGGATCTAACTTATGGTCTTCAAAGCATAAATTCGACTCAGGAACGGGCTGGCCAAGTTTCTGGCAGCCCTTGGAAAGCGACCGAGTTGAGACCAAGATTGACTTCAAGTTAATTTATCCACGCAAGGAATGTCATTGTGCGAACTGTGGCTTGCATATGGGTCATGTATTCAACGACGGCCCGCAACCAACTGGTCAACGGTGGTGTATAAATGGAGTTATGCTGAAATTTGAGCCGGAGTAGATTGATGATTATGACGACCTGTTTTCCTCGCATATCAAAAGGAGATATCGGTAAGCGGAATTTTGTTCTTTCAATTGCCATCGTAGCCCTTCTTATTGGCTTGGTTTCTGGTTGTTCGATAATGCCAGAATATCTAAAATTTGGAAATAATGTGTCCAGAGACTCTACCGAAAATCTACCTCCTCCCATGGCCAAGCGGACAGCTTTGACTACCGAGCAAGTCGGTCGGACACGAGTCGATTACTATGCTTGGTTAAAGGATCCTAATTGGCAGGAGGTCATGCAAGACCCGACTGTTTTACAAGCCGATATTCGAGAGTATTTGGAGGCAGAGAATGCGTATACAAAAGTTGCGCTAGAAAATCCTACTGAGAATCTACAACGTGAACTGTTTGAAGAGATGCGTGGCCGCATAAAAGAGGATGAAAGCTCCGTACCAACAAAACATGGAGATTTTGCCTATTACAGTCGATTTAGAACTGGAGGAGAGTATCCGGTATTCGCTCGCCGAGACGCGAACAGAATGTTTGATGAGTCGGCCCCTGAAACTATTCTGCTGGATGGTGATAAAGAAGCCGAAGGGAAGGCGTATTTCTCAGTCAGAGCCTTGGAGCATTCACCAGATCACGGGTTGGTTGCTTATGCTTTCGATGACCAGGGTTCCGAATACTATACTTTGCGAGTACGGAACATTGAAACAGGTGAAGATCTAGGGATAGAAATTGAAAACACTGACGGCGAATTTGAATGGACAGCGGATTCATTAGGTATTTATTGGGTCAAGCGGGACGAAAATGCGCGTCCTTCGGCAGTTTACTTTAGGGCGTTGTATAGCGATGAGGATGTTCTTGTTTATGAAGAACCTGACCCCGGCTTCTTCGTGTCTCTTTCCTCAACTCGAAGTGGTGACTTCATTTTCATCGTCACAAATGATCACACAACTACTGAGGTTCGTTTCGTTCGCTCAGACTCGGTAAACCCGTTTGATTTTACTCTCGTTGAAAAGCGCCAGAAGGGCGTAGAGTACAGTCTCACCCACCATGACGATCGGTTTTTTATCCGTACAAATATCGGAGGGGCACTTGACTTTAAGCTGATGCAAGCGCCTATAGAGTCTCCGTCTAGAGACAATTGGCGCGATGTTGTTCCTTATAAACCCGGGACACTGTTATTGGGAGTGGGGGCAGTCAAGAATTTTCTCATAAGAATGGAACGAGAAAACGGGTTGCCAAAGATCGTAGTGCGAGATCGTCGCGATGGTGAGGAACATCGTATTGAGTTTACGGAGAAAGCGTACGATCTTGATTTGTATGGAGGTTATGAATACGACACAGATGAAATGCGTTTTGGTTATGCTTCTCCAACTACACCGGATCAAGTTTTTGACTACAATTTGGAAACCAAGACGAAAATTCTACGAAAAACTCGTGAAATTCCTTCTGGCCATAATCCTAAGGATTATTTGTCAGACAGAATACTAGTGCCTGCTCATGACGGAGAAGAAATTCCAGTCACTATCTTGAGGCATAAAGATACCTCCATTGATGGCAATGCACCGTTATTGCTTTATGGCTATGGATCCTATGGCGTAACTTATCCTGCTGACTTTCGTTCTAGCCGATTAAGCTTGGTGGATCGAGGATTTATATATGCCATTGCTCACGTTCGAGGAAGTCAATCAAAAGGATATCAGTGGTATTTGGACGGAAAACTCGACAAGAAGGTTAATACTTTCAAGGATTATGTTTCTGTCGCGAAATACCTGACTCAAAATGGCTACAGTAAGCCTAAAAAGATTGTTGGATTTGGCGGATCTGCTGGCGGTCTATTGATGGGCGCGGTCGCGAACATGAATCCCGAATTATTTGCTGGGATAATAGCCGCGGTTCCTTTTGTTGACGTGATTAACACGATGTCGGATACTTCGCTGCCTTTGACCCCGCCAGAGTGGCCTGAATGGGGTAATCCATTGGAGAGTGCGGAAGATTACGATCAAATTTTAGAATACAGTCCGTACGACAATATTTCTAACAAACGTTACCCTGCGATGCTTGTGACCGGTGGTTTATCTGATCCGCGCGTTACGTACTGGGAACCCGCTAAATATGTGGCTAGGTTGCGTCACGATAGCCCGAATGGCGGCCCGTATTATTTACGAATTAACATGGAAGCTGGACATGGTGGGGCTTCTGGACGATTTGAAGGTTTAAAAGAGACCGCTTTGGAGTATGCGTTCGCTTTACGGACTGTCGGACTAGCAACTGAATTAGACAAAACGGACTAGATGGCCTGTAAGCCGGGTTCTGTCCACCGTCGCCAAAGCAGACGGTTGAGCGATCATTCATCTACGAGGTTTTTCACAAAACCTCTCTAGCAACACACCCGAGGTGCGGAACGGAAACATTCCAAATGCACCTCCTACTTGGTTTTGCTCCGAGCGGGGCTTGCAAAGCGGTTTTTGTTACCAAAAGCCCGGTGGGCTCTTACCCCACCCTTTCACCCTTACCTCAAGAGAATTCTCAAGGCGGTCTACTCTCTGTTGCGCTTTCCCTTAGCTCACGCTAGGCGGGAATTACCCGCCGCCCTGTTTCCGTGGAGCCCGGACTTTCCTCTCGAGTCTGACACTCAGTCAGTTTCCAGCGATCGCCCAGCCATCTAGTCTGCGAGCAGTATAGATTTATAGCTGGTTACGTGCAACGAAATAGTCTAACGAATCGATCTAAATTACCGAAAACGCCAACGCTAGCGAAAGTAAAATTGAGTTTACCGTATGGTCAATTGCTAGACATAACTAAATATCAACGAGGATAATCCTTTTGGTGACGATCTTCAGAGTTGCTGCAGTGGTGAAGTAGTGAACCAACCCTGCCATCAGATAGTTCTATCAAATCGGGGTTATTGCTATTGAGTTCGAACTCCAGAGGCTTCAATAAAGCTTTTATTTCATTGTGCTTATCGGATGTCCGCTTATCGACAATCTGGAGATAAATGCGAGATTCTTGGAACCTCCGGGTTCTCTGCTTAGGATTTGATCCTTGTCTCGTTTTAAATTTCGCGGGAGCGTTAGAATCGTTAGGATCCGCGGAACGTAATACTTGGTGAGTTTCGGTAGACATCTTGTACCTCCAATAGATTGTATAGCTAATCAGCAATTTTCGGTGATGGTTACATTCCTTATACAACATTTGCCCAAACTGTCAAAAATCGTATGCAATACCTTTCTTCTCCCAGTCGCCAAACCGCGTTGGTTCTATGGGACGAGAGCAATTTTCTTCGGGGGAAAGAGCAGACTGATTTGCTTGGGCCTTCTCTCTGCGGGCTCTAGCCTCTGTTAACGCCCGTTTTGCTTCCGGGCTTAAAGGTTTTTCTTTTGCATCAGGTGTTCGGGATGGCATGGAAGTTTAGACACAGTTAAGGAGGTGGTAATCGAAAAGTAATGAAATGTCGCTTTGAATTATCGAAGAATACATCACCAAGGATTAATCCCAAATTGTTGGATATATTTAGGATGTTCTACGAGCCTTAATACTGAATGACAAATCACAATTATTTTCCCCTTTTTGCACGAATTCATCTTCTTCCATTCGAACAGCTCCAATCTCCGCAATAAACTCTCTTTCTAATTCGTTGAGGTAGACCAAGAATTCTTCTTCATCTTCTAAGTCAAACAGAAAGTTTCTTAGTATTTTTCGTTGTTCTTCGGAGATTTTACCTTCAAATGAAAAGGTGAATCTGTTTGAAGAATGGTAAGATTCGCGTACCTGACGCATGTTTGTCATATCCAGAGGCCATTTTTTCATTTGATTTCCTAAAATTTTCAAAAAGGAAGAGGTATGCCAATTCTGCACCAATATAACATGAAACTGTTGCGAAATACAAAGTTTGGAAAAACATCTACAATAATTTGAAGTTTCGGCGATTGGATGGCCCAAGAATAACGCATTAGGCGATTCGATTTGAGTGCATATCATCGCAATTCAAACGAGTAACGAGTTTCGCAACAGTCTTAATATTAGCGAGTCTTTTTTTGTGCGACTAATTTCATTTTTAACCAGTAGGTTTTTTCCTTTGATTTACTCTCGGACCAGTAGTAGTCAACTTGTATATCTATCTTTCCTTTTACCCTAACGACGAATTCTTTACCCATATCCGAGTAAAAATATACAAATCGTTCAGTTTTCTTCAAATCAAACAAAAATGCTCGCAGTATCTTTCGTTGAGTTAGTGTGAGTCTGCAATCCCACGAGAACTTGATTGTGCCATCCTCCCCGATTTCTTCACCATCGGGTTGAACATCATTCAACTCTTTTGGCCACTTCTTCATTGATACTTCCTAACTTTTTGATCAAAATGTAACAATTGAGTAAGTATAGCAAGGAGATTTAAGATTTCAAGGATTCAGAATAAGAGAACTCTCGAATAGCATACACGTCAGACATTAGGGTTGAAATTACCGTAGCAAGCCTCATGTATAATTAGTCAAGCATTTACTTGAATATCGTAAGGAAACACTTCAATTATGGGAACTGCGCGTACATTTGTGCTAATGGCAGCGCTAACAGCTTTGCTAATCTTTGTTGGCTATATGCTGGCAGGAGAGGCAGGATTCTTAATTGCTCTCGGTATAGCAGGAGTTATGAATTTCACAGCTTACTGGAACGCTGACAAGATAATTCTGAGAACACAAGGTGCTAGTGAAGTCACAGAACAGGAGAACTCACCGATTCTGAAAAGATTCCGTGAAGACACTCTACAGCTCGCTAGAAAAGCAGGTCTCCCTGATCCGCGAGTTTACGTAATTGATACTCCTCAACCTAACGCTTTTGCGACAGGTCGAAACCCTCAGAACGCGGCAGTCGCCGCGACAACTGGACTATTAGACCAGCTTGACCGTAACGAGGTGATGGGGGTTATGGCTCACGAACTTGCGCACGTAGAAAATCGAGATACGCTAACTATGACCGTGACTGCCACTATGGCAGGCGCAATAGGATTCTTGTCGCAGTTTGCATTATTCTTCGGAGGTCGAAGTCGCGGAGGATTTCTTGTAAGCATCCTTGTAATGATTTTTGCGCCCATAGCCGCTTCTCTAGTGCAATTTGCGATAAGTCGAACGAGAGAATACTCCGCGGACAAACGCGGAGCGGAAATATGCGGTAACCCTTTATGGCTGGCTTCTGCGTTAGAAAAAATAGATACGATGGCGAAAAAATCAGTAAATCAACGAGCAGCTGAAAATCCGGCAATGGCTCACCTATTCATTATCAATCCCTTAGCTGGAGTTTCAATGGCATCACTGTTCTCAACCCACCCTCCTACCTATAGCCGTATAGTCGCTTTAGAGAAAATGGCCAACAAAAAACGGATCGCCGCTGGCCCCATAGCTTCTGGGCCGTGGGGATGAGCAAAATTAATCTTCGGTTAGTCGCGGCGCAACTTATTTTTCAAGTTACTGAGCAGGGAAAAACGCTTGATGATGCTATTAATTCACATAAGATATTTTCTAAACTAGAGGGAGCAGATCGCGGATTCGCAAGATCAATCGTCAGTTCGTCCCTCAGACAGTTAGGCAGAATAGATATTGGAATTACACCTTTTCTCGACCGCCCTCTTGAGGTAACAAATCCCGAAGTGCGAGCACTATTGAGAGTGGGAGCGACGCAGCTATGGATACTTAATAATCCTCCACATTCCGCAGTAAATGAAACGGTTGAAGCCACAAGGCTTTGGCCAGCGGCGAAACGGGCAGGTGGTTTTGTTAACGCGGTGCTTAGAAAACTCGTATTAAACAAAACGAAGTTTGAAGGAATTCCGCCGACCAAAATTTGGCCTAAATGGCTACAGACATTACTTTCAGCGGATCTATCGAACGAACAGATTGCCAGTCTCGCCGGGATGCAACTGTTGGAGCCTAAACTTCACTTGACGGTAAAAAATGATGCCGAACGTATAGCTCAGGAACTTGAAGGTAGTGTGTCTCCCGTTGATGGCGTTTTACTCGATAATAGAAACCCCGCGGAATTACCGGGATATAAATCGGGAAACTGGTGGGTTCAGGATATCGCGGCCACTTTGCCAGTGAGGCTTCTAGCCCCTCATGAAAACGAAACAGTACTAGATCTTTGTGCCGCGCCTGGAGGCAAGACAATGCAGTTTGCCCTAGCGAGAGCCAAAGTTACGGCGGTAGACCAGTCAAAAAAACGAATGGATGTCCTTCGAGAAAACATCAGCCGAACAAGGTTGTCGGCCAATCTTGTAGTCTCTAACATTGTAAAGTTTATACCGGCCAGAATGCCAGAAAAAGTTCTACTTGATGCTCCCTGTTCAGCAATGGGAACTTTACGACGGCATCCTGAGGGAGCTTGGATAAAGCGCCCAGAAGACTTAGTTCGATTTCCGGAGATTCAGATAAGGTTGCTACGGGCAACTCGAGATATGTGTACTGCAGGGACGGTGATAGTTTATTCCGTATGTTCTCCGTTTAAACGAGAAGGCAAACACATCATTAACCAGATTTTGGATGAGGGAGGCCTAGAACGAAACCCGATCAGAGGAGAGGAAATTTCAGGATTGAATTTTCAGTCAGATGAAGACGGGGATGTCTTAACAATTCCTGAGAATATCGATCATCCTTGTGATACCTTTTTCATTTCGAGGTTGAGGAGAATTTGACGGAAAAAACGATTTAAAAAAGTGCGTTGCGGATTTCTGCTACCATTGGCTTGTAATCACCGCGTGTGGATTTGATTGAAGCGTCAATCCATGAATCGCGTGACAGTCTGGTTAAGTCAATAGGATAACCTGCTTGCTCACAAAGTTGTTTGAGGTATTGGGTTTGCGTTCGCCCGTTTCCTTCGCGGAATGGATGAGCATAATTAACATCGCCTAGAATATGCCCTGCCTGAATAGAAAACTCTTCTTTGTCTAAGCCTATGAGGAAATTTTGCTTTCTCAACCTTTTGTGGACATCGTTCACACCCATTTCGATCCGATCGTAAGGAAGAAACCAATCAGACTTAGCGATATCGACCTGTCGAAGTTCTCCTGCCCATTCGTATATATCTTGAAACAGGTGTTTATGGATCGACCGTAAGTGCGTTAAATCGAAGTTCCCTTTCGGAACATCTTCCAAGAGGCGCTGAGTTACCAGTTTTCTTTCAGCTTCGTCCAAACGTTCGGCTTGACGAATCTTCAGTTTGTTTCTCAGTATTCGGCTATTGGGATATCTATAGAGAGCTTTGTCTTTTTCTTCATTACTCACGCAGCTAATTTGGTCTTACTATTTTGAGCGAGCTGCTCAAGAATATATTCTCGGCACATCTCTACAGACCATCCTTCCCGTTTAAACATTGCAAACATCTCGATTTCCTCACTTGTCAAAGGATTATCTTCAATCTCGTGAAGAGTAATTGCCTCACGCAGTTCTTGCCCAAGTTCGGCATGTTTTTGAGAAATTTTTTTCATAAATTGAGTATACCATAGTTAGAGCAATTTGGCTCTTTTAGCGTGCGTTTTTTACCGCAATTGAGTAACTGAAGTCGCATAACAATTTGGCTAGGTGCGTTGAACTTAGTTCGTCAAACAAATCAAGCAAACTGTGCTAAATAGGCAAGCAAGTATTGTTTGTAACTTCCTACCCTGACTCATGTCAAAACTGTTGATTGCCCCTTCCATTCTTTCGGCTGATTTCGCCGCGCTAGGTGATGAAATTCGAGCGGTGGACGCCGCTGGTGCGGATATGATTCATGTGGATGTGATGGACGGACACTTTGTGCCGAACATAACATTAGGTGCCCCAATCATTAAAAAATTACGCCGACATACAGAAAAGCCTTTTGATGTACATTTGATGATCGCGCCCGTGGATCAGTATATTTCGGATTTTGCTGATGCCGGTGCTAACATACTTACTGTGCATCCAGAAGCAGGCCCTCATGTTCATCGAACAATTCAAACAATTCAACAAAACGGAATGAAAGCCGGTGTCGCCCTAAATCCTGGAACTCCAGTTGAGTTAGTTAAACCGATCATTGAAGATGTTGATCTGGTGCTGGTAATGTCCGTGAATCCTGGCTTTGGAGGACAATCTTTCTTAGACAGCCAACTGCTAAAAATTCGTGAACTTCGACAAATGATGGATCAGACTAATCGCAATACCATTCTTGAAGTTGATGGAGGAATCAATCCAGCGACAGCCGTTAAAGCAGTCAATGCAGGAGCAAATGCTCTTGTCGCAGGATCAGCCGTGTTTAAAGAGGGTCCGGCTTCCTATGCTAACAATATTCAAGCCTTGCGTCCAAAATCATTTGTTTGAAACTTAGAGGCTAAACGAAAAAGGATAAAATCACTTATTCTGGAAGTGTTGGGAACTGAATGTCCTATCAAGCAGGAAAAGTTTAGGTGATTTAAATTGAAATTAACGGGTTTTGAGCAAATGTTTCGAGGTTTTCTGGCATTATTCCTAATAGTTGGCGGCAAATTTCCCCTCGATTTTGCTAAATTAATGCACGAAGTTTGCTGGCAGCGATTTTTCGTATAGCCTCTTAGATAAGTTTGTCACAAACTATGCTTACGCATACAAGTAACCTGAGCAACGATGTTGACGACGCTAAACTATGGGAACAATACGCCGGGGTTGAGGGAAGTGAAATCAGTTTGGCCTCTATTCAATGGGATGTGCGATCTCGCGAGACAGATGAGAAATTTGTAATTTTTCCCAATGATGTTGTTCCGCCCGACTTTGCTCGAAGGGATGAACTATTAAGGAATATTTGGCAATTCGGAAATGAGAAAGTAGAGTTAGAGTCGACCACTGTACCTTGGCTGAGTCCCCTGCCTTCTAGACATTTCAGGGACAGATTGCATAGGTTCGATTGGTTATCAGATCTCATTGCGAATGGAGAAGCAGAGTCTGATCGTGCTAGAAATTTGGTGGACAGTTGGATCAATGTTTTTGGACATTTTGACTCGTTCGCGTGGAGAATCGAAACAACATCGGATAGGCTTTGGAATTGGTTAAAGTGCAGTAAATTTCTATTTGCTGGCAAAGAACCCGAGAAAGAAACCACGCGTTTATCGGCATTGCTTCGGCAGATTAGTTACCTAGAGGAAATAGTTGAGAATACTCATTCGCGACGCGCCAGATGGAAAGCCGCTTGTGTTTTTGTCGCACATAGAATGTGCTTCCAAATCACAGCAGATCTGGAGCAAGCGATTGAACAATTAGCAAGGGAATGCTCCTCTCAGTTTACGATTGATGGTTGTCATGCCTCTCGATCTCCCTCGGCATCGTTTTCTGCATTGCTAGACTTAGCAGTTTTGGCCGATCTTTTTCAGCAAGCCGACCAGCGGGTTCCGAGGTTCATTACTGAACTACATTCGAAATTATTCTCAGCGGTTAACTTTTTTCGTCAAGGCGATGATGGGATCGCCCCTTTTAACAGTGGAAACGAGGTTTGCCCGGAACGATTTGACGCGGTGTTGAGAACAATCGATACTTGGCCAGAGCAAAAAACGACATTGCGAGAAGTGGGATTCTACAGAATGGAGCGTGGAGAATCTTTACTAATATTTGACGCAGGAAGTTCACCAGTCGAAGAATTTGGAAGTCTTGCTCATGCGGGTACATTTGGGCTAGAATTTTCGGACGGCGTTTCAAGACTCATTACCTCGTGCGGACATAGTTCGGAAGTAAGTCCATCACTCCAGTATGCTGTTCGTAAAACCAATGCTCATTCCACTCTTTGCCTTGGCGGCGAGGACAGCGCAGAGTTTGTACTAAGCCCTAAAACTGGTCTGTATTCACCTAAGATCGATCCTGATATTCAAACGACATTCATCGAGGACGATGGCTGTGTTTGGATCAATGCTCAGCACACTGGCTACCACAAAAGATTTTATCTCACCCACCACCGTCGCTTGTTTATGAATTCTGATGGCAGCCAGATTATTGGAGAGGATACTGTAATTCGGCCTATTTCCGGTGGTGTTAAGGATAATCGTAAGCCAATAGATTTTGCTATTCGTTTTCATATTCACCCGGATACAACTGTATCCAAGAAATCCGATGGCATTTGGCTAGAGCCAAACATTGGCTCGCCTTGGTATTTTCTGACTAGTAACTCAAGTGTTGAAATTGAACCGTCAATTTATGTTGCTCGAGACTCTATAGAAGAGACGGAGCAAATCGTAATCTATGGAAAAGCTGATCCGGCAGGAGTGAGTTCTAAACCTCCGAACTGTGTGCGTTGGTCTTTCAAGAAACAGATTGGATGATTTTGTCTTATTATGAGAGTCGTGCAGATTTTATAAAGGTAACCCCATGAAATTGTTTCTACAGACCTTGATCATTACTGTAATTTCAATCGTACTTCTGGGTTGTAATTCGAATAGTCCGAGTACCGAATTTCCCGACAAATCGGAGGTTTTAAAGAATTTTGTTGATAAGTTTAGTGATGACCTGCCTGTCGCGCCTACGGGTGTTCCGTTCCCAGATTCTAACAAAGCGTTAACGCAAATTTTGGTTGGTTCCTGCAACGACGAAGAAAAGTTCAGCACTTCGCTATCATCACTAGCAAAGGAAAATGCAGATCTGTTTTTGATGGTCGGTGACAACGTTTATGGGGATGTTGACGGCAGAAAATACTTGGATGGTAGTGATCCGGATTTGAAAGAGCTACGTGCCTCATTTGCAGATTTAGCGCAAAGACCGGAGTTTCTGGCAGTTCGCGAAAAGTTACCCATGATGGTCGCGTGGGATGATCACGATTACGGAATAAATGACGGCGGCAAGGACTTCAAGTATCGTGAATCCGCTGAACTTATTCACGAGCGGTTCTGGGGTTTAGATGGAACACCGGCGGGAAAGCGTCCTGGAACCTACTATTCTCAGTTTGTTGGAAAAAGCGGAAGGCGAACACAAATTATCGTGCTTGATACGCGCTTCTTTAGGACGCGATTAACGAAAACAGACAAACGAGGAGCTCCGGGAAAGGAACGTTACGTTCCATCGACGGATTCAAAATCCAGCCAGAATATGCTCGGGGAGTCGCAATGGAAATGGCTGACTGCTGAACTGCGAAAACCTGCCGATTTACGCTTGATCGTCTCGTCAATACAAGTATTACCGGAAGTTCACGGTTGGGAATCTTGGAATAAGCTACCGACAGAACGTCAACGCCTCTTTGATACAATTCGTCAAACCGATGCAAACAACGTGGTTTTTGTTTCGGGAGATCGCCATGCGTCTTTTATCTATGAAAGTAGAGATGTTCTTCCTTATCCTGTGCAAGAATTAACGGCATCATCGCTAAACTTATCATTTTTTGACAGTACTCAGGAAAATGATACGGCGCAGTTAGGGGAGGGGTATTCAAAGGAGAATTATGGGTCTATCGCGATCGACTGGGAGCGAAAAACGTTTGAACTAAACATACACGCAAATGATGGGATGAAAGTTCGGTCACGAACGTTCGATTTTTAATTCTTTCACAAGTAAATTTGTAAGCGTGAGACAAATTCAAAACCTTATAGTGCGGCAATAAAATAACGAAAATGCGTTGCCAATTTCGGTAGCAATGTGTAATTTGTTGAGAAGGAGTGTTAGAACCCAATTAATTCGTTGGTAATCCTCTCAATGAACATTCATGAATACCAAGCAAAGGCCGTCCTAAAATCTTTCGGAGTCCCCGTTGGCGAGGGAGTTCCGGTGCTGTCAAGTGACGCTATCGAAAATGCGATAGATTCACTTTCGGGGTCGCTTTGGGTTGTAAAGTCGCAAATTCATGCAGGAGGACGAGGAAAAGGAAAGTTCATAGAGCCAGAAGCTGGTGAAAAAGGCGGAGTTAGGCTTGGGTTTACTCGAGAAGAAGCCATATCTCACGCCCATGCAATGTTCGGCCGGCATCTTGTAACAGCGCAAACGGGAGACGAGGGAAAACAAGTCAATCGTCTTTACATTGAAGCAGGAGCGGATATCGAAAGAGAACTCTATGTTTCATTATTGGTTGATAGAGTGACCGGAAAGCCTGCTTTTGTTGCATCTACAGAAGGAGGAATGGATATTGAAGAAGTAGCCCATTCAACGCCCGAAAAAATTATAACACTTCCGATTGACCCCTTGATTGGCGTATCTGCTAGTGACTGTGCTGAGTTGTCAGATGCGTTAAATCTTGAGGGAGTTTCACGAGCAGACGGCGAGACTCTTTTTCCTGCACTTTATCGGGCGTTCCACGAAAAAGATATGTCGATGTTGGAGGTGAATCCTCTGATCGTGATGAAGGACGGACACTTACGTGTTTTAGATGCCAAAGTCTCATTCGATGAAAACGCGCTCTTTAGGCATCCGGATATTCTTGAACTCCGAGATGAAACTGAGCAAGATGAGAAAGAAATAGAAGCTGCCGAATGGGATTTAGCATATATCGCTTTAGATGGGACGATCGGCTGTATGGTGAATGGGGCAGGTCTCGCCATGGCTACAATGGATATCATAAAACTCTATGGTGAAGAGCCTGCAAACTTTTGCGACGTAGGTGGAGGCGCGAACAAAGAGAAAGTGACTGCGGCATTTAAAATCATAATGAAAGACCCCAACGTAAAAGGAATTTTAGTTAACATTTTCGGTGGAATTATGCGGTGTGATGTAATCGCCGAGGGAGTGATTGCGGCAGTTAAAGAAACGTCTCTAGCGGTTCCTTTGGTTGTGCGACTAGAAGGGACGAATGTCGAACAAGGGAAAGAAACAATTAGACAATCCGGGCTTAACGTCATTGCTGCAGACGACCTTGATGATGCGGCACGGAAAATTGTGGGTGCTCTGTCTAAGTAACAGAGGTGGGTATTCCTTAGAAACGGATAAATACGAATTCAAATGTCGATCCTTATCAACACATCTACAAAAGTCATCGTTCAAGGGCTAACCGGTGCGACGGGTTCCTTTCACACTAATCAGGCACTCGCCTATTTTGGCAGTCAGATGGTAGCGGGAACACATCCCAAAAAAGCCGGACAGTTTTGGAAAAGTGAGGCGGGCAAGGATTTGCCGATTTACGCAAATGCCCTTGAAGCAAAAAATGCCACTGGCGCAAATGCCTCCGTTATTTACGTTCCGCCAGCAGGAGCCGCTTCGGCAATAGAAGAAGCCATTGAGGCTGAGTTAGATTTGATTGTATGCATTACTGAGGGAATTCCGGTTCAAGATATGGTTCGGGTAAAAGCGAAACTTTCTAACTCTAATTCCCGGTTGGTTGGTCCTAATTGTCCAGGAATTCTAACTCCGGAGCAGTGCAAAATTGGAATTATGCCAGGTGCGATCTTTAAAAAAGGTAGTGTAGGTATAGTTTCGAGGTCAGGTACCCTAACCTATGAAGCGGTTTACCAGACGACGGTCGAAAACCTCGGGCAAACAACGGCTGTCGGGATTGGCGGTGATCCCGTAAAGGGAACGGAATTCATAGATGTCCTAGAACTTTTCTTGGCCGACGAAGAGACAGAAAGTCTTATTATGATTGGCGAGATCGGGGGCTCAGCGGAAGAGGAAGCAGCGCAGTTTCTTAAGGACGAGGCGGCAAAGGGGCGCTCCAAGCCTACAGTTGGTTTTGTAGCGGGACGAACCGCTCCAAAAGGTCGTACGATGGGACACGCGGGTGCTATCGTGTCTGGCGGAAGCGGGGATGCGGAATCAAAAATTGAGGCCATGGAAAGTGCAGGTATAAAGGTCTCTTCTTCTCCCGCGCAGTTGGGAAAAACATTGGTGGAGGTGTTACGCGGATAGTTGTTTGGAGCTGCATTCCACGCAATAAAACTAACGTGTTTCTTTCGTATCAATTTAATCGGTCAAAAAATATTCTATTTTTTAGGTTAATCACTCTCTGCATTCGGTGCGACGAGGCCGGTTAGCGACCCCGCCACGCCGACGTGAAAATGAAGGCGGCGAAAATGCCAGATGATCTCTCAGCTATACCGTTGGACATCGACGAACTAACGGATGATGTTTCGGAACTTCTTCACGGCACAAATGCCGCATATCTCGAAGACTTGCAGGCGCGTTTTGCGAATAACCGAAATTCGGTTCCCGAGGATTGGCAAAATTTGTTTTCGAATTTAGATGAGGACCATGACGATGCCATTAAGAATGCAGACGGCGCTAGTTGGTCTAGATCAGACTGGCCGCAAGCACGAACTGGGGATGATGTAGCGGTTTTTGATGGTAACTGGGCGTTAATCGAACCTGTGCTGAAGAGAAAAATTGCGGATAAAACTCCGTCGGCAAACGTTAAGGAAATTGAGCAAGCGGCAAAAGATTCATTGAAAGCGCTAATGATGATCCGAGCGTATCGGATAAGAGGTCATTTTGCTGCCCAGTTAGACCCGCTTGGACTGTCAAATTTTGGAGAACAACCAGAACTTGATCCGGCGACCTATGGTTTTGGGCCATCGGATATGGATCGCCCAATTTTTATTGATTACGTTTTGGGGCTGGAATACGCGTCCGTCGCAGAGATGCTTCGAATTCTCAAACGAACATATTGTTCGACGATGGGCGTGGAGTTCATGCATATCTCGAACCCGGAAGAAAAATCTTGGATACAGCAAAGAATCGAAGGCCCAGACAAAGGTGTATCGTTTTTTGACCAAGGGAAAAAAGGCATTCTTTTTAAACTTATTGAGGCAGAGTCTTTCGAAAATTTCCTACATAAACGATATCCCGGTACTAAACGATTTGGACTCGATGGTGGGGAGGCGGCGGTTCCGGCCCTAGAGCAGATTATCAAACGAGGCGGTGCCCTTGGTGTAAAAGAAATTGTTATTGGTATGGCTCACCGTGGTCGCCTAAACGTGCTTGGCGCGGTTATGGGTAAACCGTACGAAAGTTTGTTTCACGAATTTCAGGGCGGTTCCACACAAGGGGCTGAAGAGTTTGGATCGGGGGATGTGAAATATCACTTGGGTGCGTCGTCCGATCGTTCTTTTGCAGGAAACAATGTTCATCTCTCGATGAACCCAAACCCATCACATCTTGAAGCGGTCGATCCTGTCGTGTTAGGTAAATCAAGATCGAAGCAAGCTATTGATGAACGCGAGACTGGTACACTTGACCGATCGCGGGTTCTACCCTTGCTTATACATGGCGACGCTGCTTTCGCTGGCCAAGGAGTCGTTTCGGAATGTTTTGCATTGTCTGGTCTAAACGGATATAGAACCGGCGGAACGATACATTTTATAATTAATAATCAGATCGGATTTACGACAAGTCCGATGTATTCGAGATCATCTCCTTATCCCTCAGATGTTGCATTGATGGTGCAAGCACCGATTTTTCACGTTAATGGAGATGACCCGGAGGCCGTTGTTTATGCAGCCCGAATAGCAACTGAGTACCGACAAAAATTCGGAAAGGATGTTGTTATTGATATGTTTTGTTATCGACGGTTTGGTCATAATGAGGGTGACGAACCCATGTTCACTCAACCTTTGATGTACAAGAAAATTAAGAGTCATACCTCGACGTGTAAAATTTACGCGAAACGATTAATAGAAGAAAAAGTCGTTACTCAACAATTTGTTGACGAAGCAACAGTGCGCTTTGAGAAAGGACTAGATGAGAGTTTTGAAAAAGCAAAAACCCATTCCAATCATGACGCTGATTGGCTCGGAGGCGAATGGAAAGGGTTGGGACTACCTAAGAATGATGAACGTCGGGGACGGACAGGTGTACCCATTCGACTTCTTAAATCATTAGGAGAAAAAATTACCGAAATACCAGCCGGCGTGAAAGCTCACCGTACGCTAAAGCGCGTTATTGAGGCGAGAGCAAATTCAATATCATCGGGCAAAGGTTTAGACTGGGCAACGGCGGAACACCTAGCGTTTGCGACTTTGCTAGAGGAAGGTTATTCGATACGTCTATCGGGCCAAGATTCTGGGCGAGGAACTTTTTCCCAGCGTCACTGTCATATTGTTGATCAAAATACTGGCCGACGATATACACCTCTATCGACAGTTGGACAAGACGAAGACAAATTTGAGGTGATTGACTCACTTTTGTCAGAAGAGGCTGTACTTGGATTCGAGTATGGATACTCGACAACGGATCCAAAAACGTTAACGATTTGGGAGGCGCAGTTCGGAGATTTCGCCAATGGCGCGCAAGTCTTTTTCGACCAGTTTATTTCGTCCGGTGAACGAAAATGGTTACGAATGTCAGGACTTGTCGTGTTGCTACCGCATGGCTATGAAGGACAAGGGCCGGAGCATTCTTCGGCCCGCTTAGAGAGATTTTTGCAAATGGCCGCGGAAGATAATATGCAATTGTGTAATCTGACCACGCCAGCCAATTACTTCCACGTATTGCGCCGACAAATTCATAGAGACTTTCGTAAACCATTGATCATAATGACTCCTAAATCATTGCTTCGACACAAGAGTGCTGTTTCTGATTTAAATGATTTCTCAGCGCGCTCTACATTTCACAGAATTCTACCGGACGATGCGGAAGCCGACAATTATCAAGGTTCAGTTAGGCTCAGAGCAGATAAAAAAATACGTCGTGTTGTGATTTGTGCTGGGAAGATATACTACGACTTAATAGAGGCTCGAGAGAAAAAGGGGTCTGACGATATATACATCCTTCGAATCGAACAATTTTATCCTGTCCCACGCATGTCATTGATGCATGAGTTAAAGCGTTTTCCAAATGCCGAGTTGATTTGGTGTCAGGAAGAACCACGTAACATGGGCGGTTGGGGGTTCATGCGTGATGAGATTGAATGGTGTGCTGGTCGCGCACGATCGAAGTTTCCACGGCCCAAATACGCTGGGAGAGGTCCTTCAGCCGCAACAGCGACTGGTTTGCTTTCAAAACACAAAATGGAACAAGAGCACCTAGTAGCAGCAGCTTTAGGAGAAAAACCTGTCAAAGATAGTGTCGTTTCGGCACCCTAACCTATATATATTGTAACCATTAGCTTCAAAAGGTAGTCAAGAAAATGGCTGAAGTATCCGTTCCTACACTTGGTGAAAGTGTTACCGAGGCCACTGTTGGACAGTGGATGTTTGGTCTGGGAGATCATGTCAATAAAGACCAAGCCGTTGTTGCACTCGAAACTGATAAAGTTTCTGTAGAGGTAGCAGCTCCCTTATCGGGAATACTTTCAGAAATAATCGTTCCTGAAGGGGAAACGGTTGAAATTGGTGCCGTCTTGGCAAAGATGAAAGAGGCATCCGGTCGGGATAACACGGCTTACAAAAAACCCGTTGCTGCAACTGAGTCAGCACCAAAGAGCGAGTCTGACTCGTCTGCGCAACATGTGCAATCATTCTCATCAGTTACAAGCGAACGTCCTGTAGCTCCGTCTGTGCAACAAGTGCAATCAATCCCATCAGACAGTCCTGTAGCTCCCTCTGTAAGACGCATTGCCAATGAAGCCGGGCTTGATCCGCAATCTATTCCGGGGTCTGGAAAAGGAGGACGAGCGACCAAAGCGGATGCTCTTAGTTTTATTGCTAAACCTGTTGAAAAGAAGCCATTCAAACCGAAACAAGAAATATCGCACGATGGCCGAGTAGAACGTGTACGAATGACTCGCTTGCGTCAAACTATTGCGAGCCGCCTCAAGGAAGCTCAAAACACGGCAGCCATTTTAACGACATTCAATGATGTTGATATGTCGAATATTATGAGTTTGCGATCCGAATACAAGGATGTATTCCTTCAAAAGCATGATGTAAAATTAGGATTCATGGGGTTTTTCGTTAAAGCGACCGTTGCAGCTTTGCAAGAAATCCCAGCGGTCAACGCCGAGATTGATGGCACCGACATCATATATCGACATTACTGTAATATCAGTGTTGCTGTAGGAACCGATAAAGGCTTGGTAACGCCGGTTGTTCGCGATGCAGATCAAATGAGTATCGCAGATATTGAGAAAGCGATCGGAGCTCTCGGTAGAAAAGCACGTGACGGTAAATTGGCTATGGATGATCTTCAGGGTGGGACATTTACAATTTCTAATGGTGGAGTTTATGGATCGCTTATGTCAACTCCGATCATTAACCCACCCCAATCAGGTGTGTTGGGAATGCACAGAATTGAAGATCGACCTGTCGTTGTAAACAAAGAGATAGTTATTCGGCCGATGATGTATCTTGCTCTTTCCTACGACCATAGAATTGTAGATGGTAAAGACGCTGTTACGTTTTTGGTTCGTGTCAAAGAAGCAATAGAAGACCCAAAACGGCTACTTCTAGAGGTTTAAGGTGACAAGTAGGAGATAATGGCTACAAAATTAGTGAGCAAAACGCTTTTCTGCACACTCAATAGTATTCTAGAGTAATGATTTTTGGTCAAAGGTAAAGTTATGGCAGATCAATACGACATTGTAATAATAGGAGCGGGTCCGGGTGGCTATAATTGTGCTATTCGCGCTGGTCAGCTCGGATTAAGAGTGGCGTGTGTCGAAAAAAGAAGCACCTTGGGAGGTACGTGTTTGAATGTTGGATGCATTCCGTCTAAAGCTTTGCTTCACGCATCGCATGCTTTTGCTTCGGCAAAGAACGAACATTCAGCATGGGGAATTGAATACTCGGATCTGACACTCAATCTTGAGAAGATGATGGGACAGAAGGATAAAGCTGTTGAAGGATTAACGAAGGGAGTCGAATACCTATTCAAAAAAAACAAAGTGGAATATTTCCTAGGGCGAGGTCTCATCAAGAAAACTGGTGAAGTCGAAATTGAAAAATACGATGGCACTAGGCAGACTTTATCGACAAAAAATATCGTTATCGCAACTGGTTCAGAAGCGACACCATTGCCGGGCATCAAAGTAGATGAAAAAAGAATAGTCTCGAACATCGGGGCCATCTCACTCAAGGAAGTTCCAAAACGTTTAACTTTGATCGGTGCTGGCATTATCGGTTTGGAACTTGGATCCGTTTGGTCTAGATTAGGTTCAAAAGTAAATGTTATTGAGTTCTTGGATCGCATTATGCCAGGTTCAGATAGCGAGATTGCAAGAGATGCGAAGCGAACATTTGAAAAGCAAGGATTGACATTTCAGTTAGGAACTAAGGTAACTGGAGTGAAGAAAGGCAAGTCGTCGCTTAAACTGTCAATGGAACCCGCAAAAGGTGGAAAGTCTTCGACCTATGAAACCGATGTCGTAGTAGTCGCTATCGGACGCAGGCCGTTTACCGCTGATCTAGGTCTTGAGAACATTGGAGTTAAACCGGACAAAAGAGGAGTTGTCCCGACGGAAAACTTTAAAGTTACATCAGGAGTCTGGGCTATTGGAGATTGTATTGACGGGCCAATGCTAGCCCACAAAGCGGAAGAAGATGGTGTTGCTGTCGCGGAACTCATTGCAGGCAAAGCCGGTCACGTTGATTACAATCTTGTACCAAGTGTGGTTTATACGGAACCCGAAATTGCTTGGGTGGGTAAGACAGAGGATCAGTTGAAAGAAGAAGGTATTTCTTATGCTAAAGGAAAGTTCCCGTTTCAAGCGAATTCGCGAGCGCGGACAAATCACGAAACTGCAGGTTTTGTAAAATTTCTTGCTGATAAGGACACAGATAGAATTTTAGGGGTGCATATGATCGGTAAGGGAACAGGGGAACTAATTGCCGAAGTTTGTGTGGCCATGGCTTTTGGCGCTGCCTCGGAAGATATCGCTAGGATATGTCACGCTCATCCTACGTTATCGGAAGCGGTGAGACAGGCTGCTATGGGGGTAGAAGGCTGGACTATGCAGATGTAGGGTGTTCTCACCTTCCATATAGCAACACAATTAATCTCCAAGGGCATCCAGATAGAGTTCTAATAGCTCTTCTTGTTCTTCGCGTTCAGCGCGATCGATTTTGCGCAGTCTTATAGTTTGTCGAAGAACTTTGGTATCAAAGCCGAAAGATTTAGCTTCTGCATAAACCTCTTTGATTTGTTCGGCTATTTCTTTTTTCTCTTCTTCCAGTTTCTCTATCTGCTCGACACTATTGCGGAGAGCCTGTTTTGTAGAGTCATCAAGCGAGTTAGTGGTTGTGTCATCGGCCATTTTGAAATTCCAATTAGGTTGTGGTTGAAGGTTAGTTGGTGATTTAGAACATGGTGAGTCCTATTGCTAGTTGATTTCCGTGTTATTACACAAATTAGATTGTCGCAGTATGTTTTTGACGAGTTTTTGTTCTAGCAAATGCAAAAGTGTTTGACGGCAACGTCTTACAATGGAAGGCCTTCAAGTTCTGGTTTTAATCGTTTTTCGACTTCTTTAGCCGGTAGAAAATCTGGATAAATCTCAAGAGACTGTTCTATAGCTAATAAGGCTTCGTGTTTGCCTCCTAGTCTTTCAACGATAGCTGCTAAACCTAACCAAGCATAGTAATGTCTCGGTTCCCGTTCGAGAGTGGCATTCATGTCTTGCAGGGCTTCCGAATAATTGTCTTCAAGCATATGTAACCGAGCACGACGAAACCAAACCTCGTGGTAGTCAGGATCAATTATGACTATGCGATCATAAACGGAACGGGCGAGTTTGAAGTCTTTCCGTTGCTCTGCTTCTATTCCTTGCCGCATCATAAGATCAACAGTGGGAGAACCGCTTTCATTCCATATAGATTGGATGTCAGAAGCAATCTCGGCGGCCTCTGATTCAGTTGGTGCATTCTGAAGGTTATCGTACAAACCGTCAAGAATGGCTTGGTTAGAACCAACCAACATAAATGTTCCAATTAGAATTTCGTTAAACATTAGAGGATTGTTTGACTAGAAGTAAAATTATTCGACAATAGAAGATAGCGGATAATAATCACCGAAACATGGTAACTGCTGACCAATCAAGATCCTCGTTCTGCTGATATTTCTTTTTCTTGGACTCTTAGCAACAGCAATAATCCACCAAAGAAAAGCAATGCAATTGCAGACATTCCGATACGCTGATCTTTCGACCATTCTGTAAAGAGTTGTACCATCCAAGGCCCTAACCATACTGTAATTGTTCCCGCAATCGCATACAAACCGAAAAATTCTCCTCGCATGTTCGCTGGCGCTACGTGAATCAGCATGGTTCGACTAGATGATATGTTTGCTGTAGCAAATACTGCGAGAAACGCTCCATTAATAAGGTAACCGATATCGGAAGCCGTATTAAAAATCGGGCTGTTCCATATAATCCAGTTATCAACGAGTCCATAGAATAGGGAGTCCTGCGTATAAGACAAGCCGATAAAAAGTACAGCCACGATCCCCACTAACTCAATTATCAAGGCATTTTTTGGCCCGAACTTTCGATCTAGTATACCGCCGACGAAGCCACCGAGCGTAGCAAAAATTGACCCCGAAATCGCTGATGCAATTAATTCGGTGATTGTCCATTCCAAGAACAGCGCGACGTAGACGGCAACTAACGCAAGTAAGGCGGCCATGCCGTCTGCATAAATAGTTCTTGCGATAAGGAACTTGAAGGCTTCTTTATGTTGGCGAGCTTTCTTGAAAGTATCAACAATTCCGTTGAATCCAGAGACAACAGATTGAACGACCGGAGTTCCTGAAACGCCTGTGTCTCTCGCGTACATAAAGAACGGTGGGATCATTACGACTAACCAAACAGCACATAATGGTCCAACTATCCGAATATGTTCGAACTTCGAGGCATCTAATCCAAATAGTGGCTCAGAGAACGGCCATCCGACATCGTTGGGAAGAAACAGGAATATGACTAAAGCAACGAACATCAAGGTCGCAGCCGCATTCCCTAGCGCTAAGCCTAACCCTGACACATTCGGAACTGACTCTGGTCTAGCGGAGTCTGCCAGCATTGAGTTATGGGTAACTTCTGAGTATGTGTAACTTACGTAAACGATAATCAGTATGGTCATAACTTGCCATACGGCCAGTCCGCTTTCGCCCGGCTCAGCCCACCATAGCAAATATGAACCAAGCGCAATAACCGCAAATGTCAGTCCAATAAATGGTTTTCGGCGCAACCCTCGGTCAAAAGTCGCCCCCAAGATTGGAGCAGTTAAGGCCGCGGCAAGTCCCGCCCATTTTGTCAGGCTAGCGATAGTAGATTGCCCTTTGGCATTTGCCTGATTGCGGGCTTCCGACGGATCGAGGTGACTGAGCTCACCGCTCGCCAGTAAGTCCCCAGCGATTAATACCGATGCAAAATAGGGAGCGAAGACGTATATTACGACCAATATGTAGTAGGGATTTCGCGCCCACTCGAACCACGCCCAAGCAAACCCAGTTTTACCGTAAGCACCATCCAAAATAGGTTGGGCTTGTTGTGTTTTTTCGTTGGCCATGCAGGCTTTTTATACGTGAGAAATCAGTCTTTCGCAAGAATATTGACAGATTCATGAGTTCTGTTACAACTTTCAATCACAAGATAAAACGCGTACCTAGCAATGGATGACTGTCCTTATAAAGTTAAATGAATCAAATGCGCAAACCTAGAAATTCCATCGAATTCCGACTCGATAATTGATACCCGGGGCAGGAATGTAATCCTTCAGCACCGAAGTGGAGTATCGTATTTCCTCGTCTGATACATTTCTAATATCAATGAATCCTCGCGCTCCCTCCCTGAAGTCATTCCCTAAGGCCGACAATGCGAGTTCGCCGTATAGGCCCAATTCGCTGTATCCGTCTGTTTTGAATTGACGCGCCGTGATTGCATCCTTCTCAGAGACAATTTTCAATGAACTTTCTACCTTCCACAATTCGCTTTCAGAACTTACTTGTAAGAGGGCAGACATCGGCGGAACCAGAGGAACATCTGTCCCATCGTCTAACTGAGCGTTTACAAAATCTATATCAAGCCGAATTTGCCAAGCAGCTTCAAACAAACCGCGTTCCGAGGCATCCCAGATGACGAAAATCTCTCCTCCACGAAATTCTGCGCCGTTTTGCTCGTACTTATGGACTCTTAGGTCATCTATGATAGTTACGGTTTGGTTGTTGTGTTCGATTTCTCCGGGATTTAGGTATATGAAGTTATCGAAATTGTAAGCGTACGCATTTAGCCCCATACTGATTCTGTCTCTAGTCAGGCGAACAGATCCTTCCAAACTTAGACCTTTTTCTTTCGATAATTCTTTGTTACCAACTTCGTACTGGCGCGTCGCAAGGTGGGGACCACGAGCAAAAAGTTCACTTTCGTTTGGCGAACGTTCTGATAAGCTGAGTTGCGCACCAAGAACCAACCCCGTCTCATCACGCCATGTAAAACCACCTGAGCTACTAATAAGACTGAAATCCTTTGATCCTTTAGTCACGTTGTCAAATGACGAATTTTCGATCCTTAACCCAGCCTCCCATCCCAGTCCTATACTTTTCGAACTTGCTGCATGGGCAAATAAACCAAATAAAGACGTGTCTGTGCTTGATAAAAACGCTTCTTCTCCTGTCGCGGCGATAGTTTTTTTCGAGAAATTTATGCCTGTAACCAAAGGAAAATCTAGATTATGACCAGTTCGAAAACTCGCTTCAAATCCTTCGTTTTGGAAGGTTGTCCCGGCTTCGCCAGGGGCTTCAAACTCTATGTGTTTATAGTCTGCAAAACTTGCTGAGCCAGAAATTTTGGAAAAATACATACGGTCAAAAGTCCATTCACCGTGCATTTCAAACTTCGTCTGCTCTAAATCGACAAGCGGATTTTCCTCATCGTGGTCATCCTCTTCCTCTTCTTCGTGGTGGCCATGTCCTGGTAATCCGTACTTGGTTGAGTAGTCGCGAAGTCCAAATCCGACGAAGCCGCGATCCCCGACCCAGCTTAATCCGCCTGCAAATGACTTCGTTGATACATATGTATTTTCGGCCTTCCCCGAATCCTCATGGTCGTCCTCCTCTTCTTCGTGTAAGTATTCCGATTCAGCACTACCAGGAATCGAGTAATCATTATGATCTCGAATTGACGCGGAAAACGAATAAACAAATTGTTGATCGTCTTGAGTCCCTTTGACGACGATACCACTATCATTTCCGTCGCTAACTGAGCTAAACGCCGTAAAGGCTTCCCCTGCCCAATTTCTTGCTGGCTTTTCGCGAGCGATTAGACTGTCAAGCACGTTTACTCCGCCACCAATAGCTTGACCTCCATAAGCCAAAGCGGCCGGGCCACGCAATACTTCAATACGTTCAGCATCAATACCATCTGCTAAAACTTGGTGATCTGGTGATGTTACCGAAACGTCTATGGTGCCAAGACCGTTTGATAGAACGAGGACGCGCTCGGCACCTAATCCTCTCACTATAGGTCGACTGGCTCCAGTTCCGAAAAAAGTTGTCGAAACGCCCGGTTCATCTGCTAGTGTATCGCCCAAAGTTGTTTTTAGCCGTCGTATGATATCGCTTCGTTCAAGGACTTTTACCGGATTCACCCACTGGTCTATAGACCGTGGAATTCCGGTTCCAGAGACAACTATGGTTTGTTGTCGATCTGCTTGCGCAGTATCGTTTTGCTGTTGCTCTTCTTCCTCAAAGTTGTCACGATTTGACATCTCCGACGTAGAGGTTTCGGAAGACGAATCTGCCGATTGAGCAATCGCTTGGCTATAACTAAGTGGTACAAGCACACCGATGTAAACTGCAGCTAGGTATGCCAATTCTTTGGTTAGGCCAGCTGGCAGCGGGTTTTTGAAATTAAGCATAATTGGACAAACAGTAGGTTAGAATTACAATTAGTAATGTTATAATATAACATAAAATTTGCAAGGATTCTATAGACGTTTAGAGTATAAATTGTCCCACAGTGATTTTATAGTTAAGCAAAAATGGTTATAATGTCATCTTGTCAGTTTTCGCTGTATCAAGCGCTAACATAAAGTTGAGGTTTTCAAAAATTTCGTGAGAGACTGCATTGCCTTACATTGTGGTCGCAGTCTTGGATTTAGGATATTTGACTCGATGAATATGGGAGTTTCACCTATGAAACAATTAAGCATCTTTGTTGGTTTTGTGTTTGGGCTTGCTTTAATTTCAAGCTGCGAAGACACAGTGTATGCACCACAAATTGTCGACACAGATTTTGCTCCTCAGTCTATAACTTTTGGCTCGCCCAATCGATTAATTCTCGTCAATGTGACGGATTTGGACGGTCGACCGAGCTATTCAGTTACCTACAACGGTCAATTAACGATTGCCTCTTCGGCTTTTGGAATGCGTTTCCAATCCAAGGCCCCACTAGATTATGGTTATAAAATTTCAGATGTGCGAAGAACAGGTGAACACAATTCAACTTGGGAACAGCCTTGGGGAGAGGCAAAAGTTATAAGAGATTACCACTACGGAATAGAGATTGACTTTGAGTCCGTCTCGCGTCCGAATTATGGATACACTTTAGAGTTTAGAGTCTTCAATGATGGTTTGGGTTTTAGGTATAAAATTCCAGACTCAGTTTGTGGAAGTTCCTGCAATATCATTGATGAACTTACGGAATTTACAGTGCCAGGCGACGCGACAGCTTGGTGGCTCAAAGGCGACGGGTATAACCGCTTAGAGTACATTTATCAGACGACACCCGTTCGAGAGCAGGCATCTCTTGTTCTGACTCCCTATACTTTGCGACAGGGAAACGGCGTTCATGTTTCGATTCACGAAGCAGCTTTGGTGGACTATGCGAGCATGACGCTAAGGCAACAACGGGACGGCAACTTAAAGGCCGAATTGCGACCTTGGTCAGATGGAATAGCGGTCAAGAAGTCGGGTGCTTTTGTGACACCATGGCGGACTATTCAAATCGCTCCTAGTGCTGCGGCTTTGGCAAATTCTCGCATGATCTTGAACCTCAATGAACCCAATGTTCTTGGCGACGTATCATGGGTTAAGCCAAGCAAGTACATCGGTATATGGTGGGCAATGCATATAGGAAAGAATACTTGGGAGTCGGGTGAAAATCACGGTGCGACGACAGAAAACGCCATTCGGCATATAGACTTTGCTCACGAACATGGTTTTGACGGCGTTTTGATAGAGGGGTGGAATAAAGGCTGGGATGGTGACTGGTTTTTCAATGGCGATTTGTTTAGTTTCACTGAACCCTATCCTGACTTTGATCTCACTAGAGTAGCAAATTATGCCAGTGAGAAAGGCGTAAAACTCATTGGTCATCACGAAACGTCAGGCAATGTTTCGAATTATGAAAAGCAGATGGAAGCTGCTTTTGATTTGTACAAAAGTCTGGGTGTTACACAAGTCAAGACAGGATACGTTGCCGATGCGAGTGACATTAAGTGGGTTGATGAGAAAGGCATTCCTCATTACGAATGGCATGACGGCCAGTTTATGGTTAATCATCATTTGAAAGTTGTGAAAGAAGCCGCCGAGCGACAAATTTCGATCAATCCACACGAACCCGTTAAAGATACCGGGTTAAGACGAACATATCCCAATTGGATCACACGAGAGGGCGCACGGGGTATGGAGTTCAATGCTTGGGGAACGCCGCCCAATCCACCTGAGCATATACCGGTAATGGCATTCACACGCATGTTGGCTGGGCCGATGGATTTTACACCGGGAATTTTTGATCTATTTCCTAATGGTGAGGAAGACGGAAATAGACCTCAGACTACACTTTCAAAGCAACTAGCGTCCTTTGTGATTTTGTATTCTCCGTTGCAAATGGCTGCGGATTTAATTGAAAACTATGAGGCTGTTCCGCAAGCGTTTGAATTTGTGAAGGATGTTCCTGTTGATTGGGAACGAAGTGTCGCACTTAGCGGTGAAGTCGGAGATTTCATTGTCATGGCGCGTCAGGAGCGCGATAGCCCCAACTGGTACATTGGAGCCGCTTCCGACGAAGAAGAAAGGAATATTAGCATTTCGCTAAGTTTTCTGGATCCGGACACAGAATACGAGGCTACGATTTATTCTGACGTTGAAGAAACGCATTGGGAAGATAATCCATATGCTATGGCGATAGATACGGCAAACGTAGACAGTCGTCAGACACTTACGACCCGCCTCGCACCTGGTGGTGGTCTCGCTATTTCATTGAAGCCCGTTGTTGAATGATTTGCCGAACCTTAGTTGCAAGCCTTTTTTTGTTTTTAGGGGCGTGTGGTTTTGAACAGACCACAGATTGGACTCCAGAACCTTACGTTGAGGTAGAACACCCGGAGTGGACTCGTGACGCGGTTATATACCAGATCAACACTCGTCAGTTTTCGCAAGACGGAACATTTGATCGGGTACGGGAACAGTTACCGCGGTTAAAAAATTTAGGTGTCGACATCTTATGGTTTATGCCGATTCATCCGATCGGAGTCGAGAATCGTAAAGGTAGTTTGGGAAGTCCTTACTCGGTAAAAGATTACTATGGTGTAAATCCTGAGTTCGGATCTTTAGACGATTTTCGGACGTTGGTAGAGTCGGCGCACTCTCAAGGATTTCATGTGATTTTAGATTGGGTTGCAAATCACACATCCTGGGACAATCATCTTTTAGCAGACCATCCAGATTGGTATGAACGCAATTGGCGTGGTGACCCTCATCCGACACCGTGGACCGATTGGTCCGACATAATTGATCTTAATTTCGAGAGTGAGGAACTTCGACGTTATATGGGCGAGGCCATGCGGTATTGGGTAGAAGAAATAGGTATTGATGGATTTCGTGTAGATGTTGCAGGATTTGTTCCATTAGATTTTTGGGAAGATGTCCGTCAAGATTTAGAGAGAGTGAAACCCGTTTTTATGTTAGCAGAATGGCAGCAACGCGACTTGCATCGCCGCGCTTTTGATGCTTCTTACGGCTGGGCTTGGAAAGAAGCGGCGCATGATATTGCTAAGGGACGTTCTGATGCGGGCCGAATGACTGGATACTATGCTGACCTGATTTCAACTTGGCCCCAAGATGCCATGCGAATGCTCTACACGTCGAATCACGATCAAAATTCATGGGATGGAACAGCGCCTGAAATATTCGGTGATAGTCTAGAAACTTTTATGGCTCTGTCTTTTGTTTCAGAAGGAATTCCGTCAATTTATAATGGACAAGAAGCGGGGTTGAGTAAACAATTAGAGTTCTTTGAGAAAGATCCGATTGAGTGGAAGGATCATCCGCACCGAAATCTGCTTGCTAAGTTGATAGAAGTAAAATCTCAATATCCAACTTTGCATAATGGAGATTGGGGAGGTCGGACGGAACCCGTGACAACAGATAATCCGCGACAGGTATTGAGTTTCATCCGCGGGAAGGGAAACGATAGAATTCTTGCTCTTTTCAATCTCTCTTCCGAGCGAGCTTCATTTTCATTGACGGGTGGAGCAGTTAGGGGAGAATGGTGCGATATAATGGATGGGCAACGGCGGCGATTAGTTATCGGTAGCAGATTAGATTTTGAACCTTGGGGGTGGAACAGTTACAGAATTTGTTTAGGTGAAGGTTAATCGTTGGTATCACTGAGAGAAGGAAGGATTAAGTCAGGAATCGACCTTATGAAAAAACCCGCGATGTCCTTTCTCAACATCCTAGGCATGTGCTTTGGATTCATGGGAATTCAAATTGGATTCGCTATCCAAACAGGTCATTTCTCGAGAGTATTTGAAACTCTTGGCGCTAAGATTGACGACATACCGATACTTTGGATTGCGGCTCCTCTGACTGGACTGATCGTGCAACCAATTGTCGGGTATATGTCAGATCGAACGTGGAATTCGTTAGGTCGCAGACGACCATACTTCTTTTACGGTGCCATTCTTACGACGCTTGGTTTATTCGTAATGCCGAGTTCATCGGCGCTTTGGATGGCTGCCGGGATGTTATGGATTATCGACTCGTCTTTAAATATTACGATGGAACCGTTTAGAGCATTCGTCGGGGATATGCTCCCAAAACGTCAACGCGCAACAGGGTTTGCAGCGCAAAGTTTTTTCATTGGAATTGGAGGAGTTATTGGATCATCACTGCCCCACGCGATCGCTTGGTTGCTTGGCCCAGAGTCGGCTTCCGCTGATGGAGCGTTACCTCTCAATATAAAAATGACCTTTTATGTCGGGGCAACTCTATTATTAATCGCTGTGATGATAACGGTCTTCACAACGCGTGAGTTTCCACCAGAGGAACTGAAAGCTTATGAGGAACAAGTTGCTGCCGAGCGCGGCATAACATTGGCAGATCTTACTCCCTTGCCGCCAATTCCGAGTATTGGAACTTGGTTCAAATTAGGTGTTCTGTTCATGGCGGTCGGAGGTTTGTTCTGTTTACTTGTGCTTAGGCAAGGCTGGGATAAAGAGCTTTACGTCTTAGGAGGTGGTTTTTTTGCGTTTGGAGCCATACAGTTTGTCGCGGCGATGATGAAACGTTCAAACGTAGAATCTAACGCCTTTCTCCAGATAACAGAGGATATGTTTCGTTTGCCAAAGACTATGCGACAGCTCGCCGTAGTGCAGTTTTTTTCGTGGTTTTCGATGTTCTCAATGTGGATATATGCAAATAGAGGGATAATTGATCAGCACTATGGGAACTATCAACCTCGGACACCAGAATATGAACGCGCCGCTGATTGGATTGCAAGTTTGAACAGTGTTTACTTTGGAGTTGCCGCAATAGTTGCTTTTGCCCTTCCGTACTTAGTGAGCGTTACTAATCGAAAGATAACACACGCAATTTGCTTAGTCATAGGAGCATTAGGGTTTTCGAGCTTCATTTGGCTACCATCTGGGGAACTGCTTTGGTTGAGTATGATTGGAGTTGGTATAGTTTGGGCATCGATACTGTCAATGCCATACGCAATTCTGTCAAACGCGTTACCCGCCAAGAAAATGGGTGTATATATGGGGATATTCAACTTCTTTATCGTGATCCCTCAACTGGTAGCGGCAAGTTTACTCGGTCTGATGGTAGCGACTATTTTCGATGATCAACCGATCTATGCTTTTGCACTGGGGGCAGGGAGTTTTATCTTGGCGGCTGTATCGACATTATTCGTAACGGATGTCGGAGACAATGTCCTGAACTGAGACAGAGCCAAAATTTTATTCAACTAACTATTTATCGATAACTTTGTCTGTAGCCTATCAACTTAGAACTAGGCACAAGGTAGATACTATGGCTGTATAGCGACTACTCGGCAGAATATAGGTTAAATTGGAAATATGAACCAGCTGGATAATCCTTATCTTGAATTCTGCACCTCAATAAATCTCTGAGACCATATTGTAGAATTAGTTAGAGACAAAACATGACACTCTCAAAAAACAATATGTACAACGCCCAGTTTGCGAGAAAACTGGAGGAATCTGGAAGTTTGGAGTTTGTTAAAGACTTCATTGGACATCTAAACGAAAAGCAGGAAGAGGCAGTACTTCACACTGATGGTCCTCTTTTGATTCTTGCAGGAGCTGGCACCGGAAAAACACGCACATTGATGACGCGTCTAGCATACATTATTGCAAATAGGAAAGCTTTACCGTACGAGACACTGACAGTTACGTTTACCAATAAAGCGGCTAACGAGATGAGAGAACGAGCTCAGCAGCTTGTGGAACCTCTTACGGGTTCTGAACCCCGATGGCTGGGTACATTTCACGCTCTATCAGCAAGAATGTTAAGACAACACTCTAAGTTGATTGGGCTCGGCCCCGATTATTCAATACTCGATTCGTCTGATCAAGAAAAACTTTGCACCGAAATAATGGAGGAAGCGGGTTTTTCGAAAGAGCAATTGAAAGAGAAATGGCCGCCGAGGTTGCTAAAAAATAAAATAGACCGTTGGAAAAATCATGCAATACTTCCAGAACAAGTACCTGTAGAGGAACAGAATTTTGCAGACGGTAAGGTAGCTAGATTATACAAGCAGTATCAATCTCGACTTTCACGCTTAAATTCCTGTGACTTCGGAGATCTACTGCTTCATATGATAGAAGTCTTGCGTTCCAACAAATTTATACAAGAGAAGTATAATAATCAGTTTAAGTACATTTCTGTAGACGAGTATCAAGATACTAACATAGCGCAGTACTTATGGTTAAGACTTCTAACAAATGAGCAAAGTAATATCTGTTGTGTCGGAGACGATGATCAGTCTATTTATGGTTGGCGTGGTGCCGAGGTAAAAAATATTCTTAATTTTTCAAAACAGTACAAGAATGTTACGATCATACGTTTAGAAGGAAATTATAGATCGACTAAACATATTCTCAGTACCGCCACTTTTGTAATACAAGGAAACAAAAACAGACACGAGAAAATATTGTATCCAGCTGGTTCAAATGCAGACCTCTCAGATATTGATAGGGTTAAAGTTCGCTCTGTTTATTCAGGAGATGATGAAGTTCGACTAATTAGTGACGATATAGAGTCTTGGCGAAATAAACTAGATCGAAAATATCAAGAGGTGGCTATACTAGTACGTGCAACTTGGCAGCTTAGAATATTTGAAACTTACTTTATAGAGTACGGAATTCCGTACAGAGTTATAGGAGGACCACGCTTTTATGAACGTGCTGAGATTAAGGATGCAATTTCCTATCTCAAACTTATTAATACTCCTGATAATGACTTAGCGTTTGAGCGAGTTGTGAATCAACCACGGCGCGGAATAGGAAATTCTACCATCTTGAAGTTAAGAGGGATTGCTCGAGATCAAAATACTAGTATGTTCGAGGCTACGCAATTTGCATTGAACGAAGGAGTCATAAAGGGAAAAGCCGGTTCGGGATTAAGCAAATTCATCGCATTGATTGTTAAGTGGCAGAGCCAACTGACGGAGAATTTAAAAATTTCGGAATTGTTAAAAGGTATACTAGACGATACTAAGTATATCGATATGTTAAAAGCACAAGAAGGCAAGAGTTATCACTCAGGGACGCAACGTGAAAACATAAACGAACTACTTAGCGATGTAGAGAAACACAGTGAATTGAAAAGTTATTTGGAACGCATAGAATTAAACTCCGACAGATCTAATGAAAATTCAGAAGACGAGGTTCAATTACTCACTCTTCACGCTGCGAAAGGATTAGAATTTCCTTTAGTGTTCTTGCCAGGTTGGGAAGAAAACATCTTCCCAAATGCCAGAAGTATTAGTGAGTCGTCTGAAGCAATAGAGGAGGAGCGAAGGCTTGCTTATGTTGGAATAACTAGAGCTAAGGATAGCTGTAGAATTAGTTTTGCTCAAGGTCGCAGTTACTTTGGTAGCTGGCAATGCCAAGAACCTTCGAGATTCTTGGAAGGTCTGCCAGAGGATGATGTCGAAATGAATTATTACAGTTGATAATGCATTCTGAAGAAACTTTAAGGCTCAAATAGTCCAATTGATTTTCAATGAAACTGTAAAAATCAGAGCAATTAGAAAGTAAACATACCAAGGTACTTCATTGAGAATCTTAATGACAGACACATACCATACTTTGCCATCGGGATGTTCAACTTTCGTATCATATGACTCTTCATTTTTCGGATTTAGAGATTGTTTCTTTTTTGGCATACTAGTCCCTCACTAAGAGTCTTTAATTGCTGATCTTAAATAAATAGATTCACCGGGAAACAAGATAATTGTAGTTGTAACATCTTTCGCAACAGGGCAAACTTCATCTTCAGTAAATCCCGAAGAGGATTTCTCTCTGGTTACAACAAATTCAAACGGTTTATCCCAAGACAGATACATCCGCTTGAGTCCACTTTTATCTTTGTTCTTCCGGTATAAGCTCCACTCGCTTGAAATTTCGTTCATGATTTTTCTCTTCACAAAGGACAATTTCGTCAAAGATTCAGACTACGACCTCATATCAAGCGTTCTCTATAGTCACAATAACTTGCTGTTCTACCGCACCAGTTGGACCACAGGTTCGTTTTGCCGAAGTTCCTATTGCTGGCTTCATAGTTACAGCAGAGTCTGTTGTGTTGGAATCAAATGTCCAATTCATGTTTTCGCTGTAAGGAACTTTCTTTTTACACTTCTCAATCTTCTTCGAACTGTTCTCACACTTATAACCAGAGGCTAGCATATCCAAATTGTATCGAGCATTTACAGTAACGCGAGTAGAGTTTGCTCCAACGCTTTCAACTAACAAGTTCATTTTTCCAGATAGAGATATCGTTGTATCCGGTTGTGCCAAACGGATACGAACGTAGTCAATACCGTCAACTTCCCCACAATTTACGTTGAGCTCTACGTTATTTGATCCAAAGTTGAGGGTCATCAACCCAGAGTCCTTTTCGAAATTTTCAATATCGAAGAATGTCTGCGAGGCGGCCTTTATTAGTTTACCCCACGCGGTATCATAGTCGTAGGGCATGGTCACGGAGTTAGAGTATTTAGCAGCATTGGGAGGGATATACATGCTCTCCGTAACTTTGACAGAGGCACAACTTGTAAGTACAGCAAATCCGAGAAGGCCTACCAATAAGCGAAGCGAGAATTTCATTCTTTGATCCTATGTTTTTGACGCAACTTAGCTATCAAGCGAGAGAAAAGTTTCTATATCCTTATACACTAAAAAAATTTAAGTATCTTCTTTTTTTGGACGAGGGAATTTTTTCTCATAGTCGAGATAAGCTTTCTGAGCCTTCTCTAAACGTTCACTTACGTCATTACAGCCTTCAGGTAGTTGTCCCAAAACTCTGAGTAATCGACAATTCTTATCTTCGCTGTCAGTCTCGATCGCTACTTGATTCAACTCTAGCCGCTTCGTCTCAATCTGAATCAAACGAACATTCTTCAAGAATTTGAGCCAATCGCCACCGCCCTTGCTTCTTGACTGATTGAATGCCCTCTCTGCTCCGTCAAAGTCACCCAATTCGTACCGTGCTTGTCCGAGAAGTACCAATGCCAACTTGAGGTCGCCTAACTTTCCGTGTTTTAGCGCATTTTCAAAAGCGTTTTTGGTTTCCTTCCAATTGTGAATTTCCGAATAGGAACGGCCAAGGCGCTCATACATTTTTCCAGATTTAAACTCCTTAGCTGCAATAGCGATTGCCGGAACAGCTCTTTTATGTTCACGGGCGACCTGATAAAGGTTCGCTAGTAACTCGAAATTTTCCAGAGTTCGACTAATTCGACCGGCATTGATTTCCTTCTCAAGCACCTTTGCAGCATGGAACGGAGCATTGTAACTGTTATAAAAATTTACGAGACGGATAAGTTCTTGTTCATCTTTGAGCAAGCCAGCCTGATACATTGCTTTTTGAACTTCAAACGCTTTCCTGTCTTCATCGGCAGTGAAATACTCGGAAGAAAGCACATTCCATATAACCTTATCTTTCGGATACAACCACAACATTCGTTCCAGTAGTTCCAGCCTTCGAGGACGTATATTTAGATGCTCTTGGCCATACAAGTATAGCAAGAAGTCATAAACGTCTCGTTTTGGATCGTTTGCCTGTTCATCAATGACCAGAACTTTCTCAGCCCACTCGGCAGCTGCCGCGTGTTCCGCAGCTTGGTGGTTGATATAAGCAATTTGCCATGTCTCCTCGCGAGTGGGTTCAGCCCCATTAGCTAACCATCCTTTTATATATTTTAGAGAGCTAAGATAATCTTGCGTCGAAAGGTAAATTTGCCAAATATTTTTGTATGTACTCAGTATTTGGTCTGGCTCTTTCGTTGCCCCAGAATTTAGTGCTATAACTAGGTCATAAGCTGCACCCGGGAAATTGTCTGATTCAATATGAACAGCCGCGCTCAACCTTCTTATTGCGTTAGTCTCATAACAGTTAAGTCGCCCGTCCAACATGTCATTTAGTACGACGCGAGTAGCAGATAATCTAGCGCGTTTTTCTTCTGGGGTTTCTTCCTTCTCTTCTACAGCCTCAGTTTCTTCTTCGGTCACCTCTTCCTCTTCTTCGGTTGTGCCAAAGTAGATATTTGTAACCTCAAGGTACTTTTCCCCGGTCTTAGAACGAAACTGACTTTCTTTACACTCTTCGATCTCTTCCTCTTGCGCGAACGACGAATTCCACGAAAAAGATAAAGCAAACACCGATACGGCTAAACCAAGTGACAGATTCCTTAACATGTGTTACCTCATACTAATCGGGGATTTATGTAACTGTGAAAAAAAGAACATTACTATTCTTTTAGATTGAACTCGATCGGATATACAACGTTCCGACGCTCGTAAGTCACTCCTCGAATGATCTTTGGAGCAAACCTCACTTTCTGAACAGCGCGTTCAGCTTCTCGCTGGAAGACTCGGTTCGTACATTCTGCTTCAATGTTATACGGTTGCCCTTCTTTACTGACATGGAATCGGACATCGCAACTGCCCTCTAGTCCACGTTCGGCGGCCCGTCTTGGGTAAATTGGAACGGGCGGACGAATAGGCTGAGCGTCACGATCTGAAATCGCCGCCATATCAATATCCATTATCGAACTTCGATCAAGTTTGTCTATATTGGTCGGAACTCTTCCGATATTGGCTTCTGGTAAGTCTATGTCAGACTTAGTCGGCTGAAGTTTTGGAGGGGGCGGAGGCTTATCGTCAGTATTGATCTCATCCGGAAGCTGTCGTGATTTGGTACGAACCTCTTCTTCCGCCTCTCTTGGTGTGATAGCCGCTAGCACCCTATGCGAACGTTCACCTAAATTGATTTCGTCCTTAGTAATCGCCGTTAGCATGAAAGAGTAAAGTCCGTAAGTTACGAGTGCTGCCAGCGGAACCCCGATGAGAATACGAACAAGTGTGTAATTAAACATAAAAAATCCTCTAGTGTACTAATCTTGCAATCGAAATTGAAGCGGGTAAACGGCATTTTCAAACACCTTCGAAACACCATTCACGATCTTAGGGGCGAATTTGGCTTTGCTAACCGCCCGAACTGCTTCATTAACAAAAACTTTATTGGAGCAACTAGCGGTAACGTTGAATGGCTCTCCGCGCCGACTAACGTCAAACGTTACATTACAGTCGCCTTCGAGTCCGCGCTCAGCTGCCCGTCTCGGATACATCGGTACTGGAGTACTTATGGGTTTAGCTTTTCGATTCGTTGAGAAGATAGATTTATCAATCAGGTCTGAGGGATCGATTTTCTGAATAGTTGCCGGCTTGCCGTCAATCGTGATGGCTGGCATATCAATGTCGCTATTGCGAACTGTGACTTTAGGGGGAGGAGGTGGTTTCCGATCGGAATCAATTTCTTTGGACAGTTTGGGCCGCTTTAAACTAATTTCTTTCACCAAGTCCTTTGGTGTAATCAGTCCAAGCTCGCGTTGAGATTGTTCTGCTAAAGTTACTTCGTCTTTTGTGATGGCGGAAAGCATAAAAACATACAACAAGTATGTTATCCCCGCTGCAAGGGGAAATCCAACGAGTATTCGTAGTAGTTTATTGTTAAGCATGACTTCAACCTTTTTGGTTAGTTGATCATATTGAACACACTCTACTCAAAATCTAGTGACGGTTCACCATTTTATCGTACCACAATTAGACCAAAATCGGGCCAAATCTTAGTGAAATTGTAAAGAAGTTAATCTTGTTTCGTCGACACATTAACAGAACTTGCGTTTACTCCGTCAATCTCGAAGATGGTCTTCATTACCTTAACGAGTATTTCCGCCCGGGAATTATTATCAGCTTGCACGACAATTTCCCCCTTTGGATTATCTTCACGAAGAGCCTTAATCGTGAATCCAATCTCATTCGGCTCCACTAAGGTTTTATTGGCGTAAACGTCGCTGTTCTCATCAATCGCTATTAGTATCGCCAAGGGAGTGACCCTTTGGTCATTATCAACATCGGTTCTTACGATATCAACCCCTGGTTCTTTTATAAACTGCGCCGTCACTATAAAGAAAATCAAAAGAATAAAGACAACGTCAAGCATTGGAGTGAGATTAACATCACCATCTCCTGCGCCTCCGTTCCCCTTTGGATTTCGTTTGCGCTTAGCCATCGAAATCTCCTATTGCACGTCACTCAATACGACGTTGACTTTAGAAACCCCCGCAGAGGCAGTTTGGTCTCGAATCGAGATAATGACCTCACTTTTTGCGTCTGGGTGAGCTTGTACGATCACCGCGCTCTGCGGATTCTCCGCCTTCAAACGCTCAATATTCGCACGAACGGAAGTTATGTCTGTAACCCGCGCATTTACCCTTATGACACCTTGTTTGTCGATTTCGATAATTATGCTGGGAGTAGGATTAGTGATCTGATCAGGTGGCGGAGGGGGTGGCGGAGGCTCTATCCCTAGAGCCATTTCTTTTACAAATGTGCTTGTGACGATGAAGAAAATAAGCAGAATAAAGACTACATCCAACATTGGAGTTAAGTCTACGTCTGCCTCATCTGCCGTTCTTGAAGCTCGACCGCGCATCAGTCTATCTCCATTTGATCTTCGACAGTCTGAACAGTTCGCCTTACTCTCTGATCCATACCAGAAGTAAATAGAATTCCAGAAATCGACGCGACCATTCCCGCCATCGTCGGGATCGTGGCTCGCGAAACTCCAGCAGACATTGCCTTGGCATCAGCACCGCCCGTCAGTGCCATAATGTCAAAGACCGATACCATTCCTGTTACAGTTCCCAACAAACCGAGCAGAGGTGCAAGGGCGACAAGTGCCTTCGTTAGCGCAACATTTTCTTCCGCTTTTTGACGGACTTCAGAAACTATCTTGTCCTTAATCCAATGTGCAAAAGTTGAGGAACGGTCGGAGCGAGAATCCCACTCTTCAAGAGCTGCTTTTTCGACTTCTCTGCTGGCAATCCGGAAATAGAAAATTCGTTCAAATATAAGTGCCCACATAATGAAAGTGGTAATCATTATTAGAAAGAGTACCGGCCCTCCCTTATTTAGGAACGCTTGAAGGTCTTCAAAGCCCAACATCGCGATACTCTCTATCAGCCTCTCAAACCAATCAATCTTGAAGACCCAATCTTATCCTTCGGCCTTTTCCGCGATCAATCCTGCGGCCTGTTCGTCAAGGAGCTGCTGGCTCGTTCGCGCCATTGAAGATATGACCGCGTGAAGCAGAAGTAATGGGATAGCGGCTATCAAACCGAGAACAGTGGTCATAAGCGCAACAGAGATTCCATCAGCCATCAACTGAGGATCACCTGCGCCGTATATCGTTATGGACGTGAAAGTAATAATCATGCCAATCACGGTTCCTAAAAGACCTAGTAAAGGTGCAACCGCGGCAAGAACCTTAACGACATCATTGAGGCGTTCAATCTTGGGGGATTCCGCCAAAATACGTTCATCCAATTTAAGTTCTAGGGTCTCAGCATCACGATGCTTGTTAGTTTCATAAACTTCAAATACTCGAGCCAGCGGGTTGTTGCTTCCCGCCATTCTGGTTTTCGCTGTTCGCCCCATCGCCATGCTCGTTACGGCAAGTGTCACGATCTTAAATAGCGATATTGCAACCCCAATTGCTAAAAGAGTCATAATAATTACGCCAACGGTACCACCGTCGTTCAGGCGATCTCTGATTGACGGTAAATCGCCGAGAATTCCAAACAGGGTACCTTTCGATGGGTCAACTGGAGCGCGAACCAGTTTCGTGTCGTTGGCTTTTACAAGGTCACCGATTGCCGCTCTAAACGCTTGAGCGGGTTGAGAGCCAAAAGCTTTGAGATAGGAATCATTTGTATCGTCAGAACTGATCACTTCGACAAATCGGGCATTATCGGTTGTTGCCGCCGTAAAAACGCCGACGCGGATAAGTTCAATATCAACATTCTCTCCATCTTTTCCGGCATTGGCAACATTGGCAGTAAAAGTCTTAACTTCCGATTGAGCAATCATTTCTTGCAAGATGGCTTTTGGTAATCGGTCAAGGTCGGGTCGATCAGGCAAAGCCTTCGCTTGCGCAACCGCTGACAACCCCTGGACACGTCCGGTATAGTCAAAGTTGGCAACAGAATTTGAAATTTCAGGCATGGTTTCGCCTGCAGCAGTCCGAAACTGTCCCAACAACTCACCGAAATCTCCCGCCTCAACCTCAATACGGGCCTGAACATCTTCTATTGTCTGTTCATTCCTTTCAAATTCGTCGGCTAATCGCTTAATCTTATTTTCAACGGAGACTAAATCATTTCTTAGCCGTGTCATTTCTCGTTGCTGTGTACTGAGTTCATTCTGGAATCTGCGCAGTCGTCCCATGTCTTCTCGGGTCATCTCGTCGCTGTCGCGATTCACGGCGTTTAGAACGTCTTGTAACGTTTGCGCTTGTGCTGGAACGGAAATGGCAAAAGTACTAAAAGTCAGAGCAATCGTTACACCAAGTACTTTGCAAAGTTCAACAAATTTAGACATGCGAATCGTCCTTTGAACCAAAATAAAATAATGAAATTGAGACAGTTTAGTTTGCACTAGTGACCGCAAACTTTTTAACCGGCGCGAACAACACATCTTGTTGCGCTTTCCCTTCTGCTATACGAATACCCTTACGGATGTCCTGGATATAATTGTTAGGAATTTTGACCCAGGCACCGGAGTCCCTGTCCCACATCGCTCCTTTTTTATCATCGGTCGTTATATATACGTACGCCACACGACCGTATAGAAACATGTCAACAGTAGTTGGTTTTCCCTCTAAGTCTATTGTTTCTTCCCAAGTTTGTATGGTTCGGCCATATTCCATTTCTTGCTGGTATGCCGAGATTATTTGTCGGTAACGTTCTGCTTCGGTGACATTCGGGTTAATCATAATCGCCTCAAGCCGATCAACACGAGCAAGACGTTGATTACGTTTGAAAGGCAAATCCGCTTGAATGAATGTTTTCAAATCCTTAATCATATCTTGCATCATGGGCACAACTCTTGCCTTGAGAAGATCAATACGTCCGAGCTGTTGATTTAAATTTGCAATCTCACGTCTCTGACTTTCGACAACTTGTTCGTCTTGGCGGGCCTTCAGGTCTTTTGATCGAAAGGTTTGGAGAAGTTGCCGATAATTTGTTGCGATCCTCGTTTGTTCATCATCAACTTGGTTGATCCGAACTTGAACTTCTTCGGCGTTTTTCGTCGCTCGATCACTCGTTCTGAGAGCTGACTGAAAATCAGATTGCGCCACTGCAGACGCTAACAAACTCGCCACGCAAGTAGCGACTATCGCAGACCTGCCTATCGTCGAAACAAACTTCATGAGCGTTCTTTCCTTAACAACTGGGGTTTCACTCTTGCCTTCTTATAGCAGTGCTAGAATTACGCAAGACTTAGCCTTTTAATTCAATTACTGCTAACTCACAATTATAAAGTCAACAAAACTGGAAATAGATTCAACCGATAATTCCGAACAGAGAGTGACATTCAACGCGGTCGAAGTTTATCCAATGCTCAAATACGGACGCATGCCAAATCGAAAAATCATTTTATATTAAAATTGTCCAAACTCCAATACAATTAGCACATATTATTTGTGGAATGCTCACAAAATCTATAGATTTTTCGGAATTTCCAGTTACCGCCATCGCTGAATTCTGCATCATCTCTTGGGCGATAGGAAAGATAACATCAAACAAGATATCCATGAAAAGTCTTGGTTAAATCAAGGAGCATGCTCTGGCTGGGGCGCCAGGATTCGAACCTGGGAATGGCGGTACCAAAAACCGCTGCCTTACCACTTGGCGACGCCCCAATTGTGCAGTGATTGAAGATTTAGTGCGTTTCGGCTGGTTTTTCAATAGGTTTTCCGCAGGTATACATTAAAATTGTGATTTTTTCCAAGAAGCCCGCTTCTTTTGCAATGCCGCACTAGTCGGAGAGAGGCAGTCAAAGTGAAATCAAAATTAGGTGTATTTGAAACAACTCGTTTTGGTCAAACAACAAACAGATGGTCTTGCGATAGCATTTCGAGAGCGACAAACCTTAGTCTATACCTTAGGAATAGCGTGGTCCATGTTTCGCGCTGCTTCACCGCTAGTTTTTCCAACAACTTTGGCTGGTATCCCCGCGACCGTTGTCCGCGCAGCGACATCTCGCAGAACGACAGACCCCGCTGCAATTTTTGCTTCATCGCCGACAATAATATTTCCTAGGACCTTTGCCCCTACCGAAATCAACACTCCGTTACCGATCTTAGGATGTCGATTAACAACCTCCTTGCCAGTCCCACCGAGTGTAACGCCTTGCATAATCGAGCAATCGTCTCCGACTACAGAAGTTTCTCCGATCACTATACCGCTTGCATGATCCAACATTACGCCGTTTCCAATTCTTGCCGCAGGATGAATATCGACATCAAACAATTCACTGGCCCGCGACTGAAAATGAAAGGCTAAAGACTCGCGCCCTTGTTTCCATAGAAAATGGGCGACCCTATATGTTTGTATCGCTAGGAAACCTTTTAAGTACAGAAACGGTTGTACAAATCCGCGACACGCCGGATCCCGATCTAATACCGCATACATATCTTTCTCTACGGACTCAATTAAATTTGGAGTTTCTTCGTAGGCTTGCAGGCAGATTCCGCGTAACTGTAAACCACTGATCTCGGAAGCGGAAAGAGTATTGGCCAAGTGAAAAGATAACGCTTCGGCTAAGGATTCGTGAGTTAGTATTGATGCGTGAATATAACTAGACAAAGCAGGTTCATCAGCCGCGGCAGTTTCTGCTTCAAACAGCAGACGTGTCCACGCTGTTGGACGGGATCCGGTATCGGGGTTGTTTTCCATCAGAATCTCCTGAACCGAAAATGGAAATTAGACTCTTAACCACGTCCACGATATGAGGGGACACCAGTTTCAGGTAAGTATAGACCGTCAGGTACGTCACCCGTCTGCCAAAATACATCAATTGGAATCCCTCCACGCGGATACCAATATCCGGAAATCCTGAGCCAATGCGGTGAGATCGCGTCGACAATTCGCTTGCCAACGTTGAGCGTACAATCTTCGTGAAAAGCACCGTGATTGCGAAAGGATGCCAAAAATAATTTCAAACTCTTACTTTCAAGTATCCATTCATTAGGAGCATAATCAATTACGAGGTGCGCGAAGTCAGGTTGCCTTGTTAGCGGACAGATCGAGGTAAACTCTGGCGAGGTAAGTCGAACCAAATATAGGTCATCGGCGTGAGGATTGGGAACTTGCTCCAGAACTGCTTCATCAGGCGATTCCGGAATACCAACGTCTTGACCGAGTTGATTCAAATTTTCGTAAACATCAACCATAAACAGATCCTAATACGCTGGGGAACCATCCGAATACAGATCCCAAATATAGAAACAAATACGTGCCTAGCATTACTGCACCTGTTCGGCGGGAAAACTGTTGCCGCCAAAAAGCGACAACAACAAAAATCGCGATGGAAATAAACATCCAATCCACGTGAGTATGCAAGATCGCTGGGGGAATTTGAGAATCTGCTTGTAGTACTGAAATGGGTGCACTGTCAGTTGCCTGGCTATTCAGTTCAATGGTCGAAACCGAGAAGGGGTGGATCAGAGCGGCAGCTCCCAATACAAAGAGAATATTGAATATATTTGATCCCAATACGTTCCCGAGGGCAATGTCGGAAAATCCACGTCTAGCCGAAATAATGCACGTCGCAATTTCCGGCAGACTTGTGCCAACGGCTAACGCTGTCAAACCTATGACCGACTCGGGAACACTTAGCATGCTGGCGATTAGCACACCGTGATGTACGATTAACTCGGCACCGCCCCAAAGTAAAAGTAATCCGAAAGCCGTTCGTAGGTACACCCAGTTTGAGAATTCCATAAACGGCGGTAACTCTTTCTCAAATTCGTTTGAATTGATGGGGTTCTCGACTGCTTCCCTTGATTCTTGATACAGAATGTAGAGTATATAAAGCGCAAGTACTGAGATCATAAACGCGCCAGTCAGACGAGAAAAGATATCTAACCAAAGCAATACTCCGAACCAACCTGTTACGAGTAACATAACGATTGTAACGGTTCCGATCCTCTCTTCGCGGCAACTGAAAGGGATCAAAAACGCGGTAAGGCCAACTACGAGTAGGATGTTAGCAACATTGGACCCAGCAACATTTCCAAGCGTAATGCCCACGGCATCATTCTGAATTGCCGCGATTCCTGTAAAAAATTCGGGCAATGAGGTAGAGAACCCAATTAAGACTATGCCGATAACGAGAGGATGAACTCTAAATTTCTCGGCGACTCTGATCGCTCCCATTACAGAAAGTTCACCGCCAACGATGAGAAACACGAGTCCAATTACGAATAGTAAAAATGAGAGCATGATTTAGTTTAACGAATAGAGGGCGTAAAAAAACTAGAGTTTAATTCATCAAAGTTCTAACTCTAGTTCCAATCGTGGAGTTAGCTACGATTTTAGTACTAAGTTGAGTTAATCGAGATCAAGGCGATTGTCTCACTTAAAGAAATTCTTGGCAGTATTCTTCAGACTCTCCTTCCCAAATGCAATCTTCGTATTCCCAGCAATCTTCTTCGTGTACGCACCTATCCTCTTCGAATTGTTCTTCTTCGTACACTGGGTAATCTTCATATTCTCTTTGATACCGACCACTAGAACCGCGATTGTTGGTTGACTTAGGTTTAGTTGTCTGAGTTTCTTTACCTCGACTCTGATAGTATTCGTAATTTCTCATGTCCTGCCCAGTATAGTATCTATTGTTTTTTGATTGCTGCCACATATGGCACATTCTTTCCGCATACTGATTGCACGTGTTAACATTGTTAGATTTTTGGTTTCGAAAATCTTCTAAGGCCTGATTGTAAAGCCATTCAACGTTTCCAGCGAGTTTCAAATTCATGTGACGGGTTGTTATTTCTTGGTAGCAACGGTCAATCTCAATCAAACAACTGTCGAAATCGGATTGTGCCGAAGACACTTTCATTTTGCTATGCACCCCGAACTCAGCGAACAATCCAAGTACGAGCAGGCTAGTCAGATACAAAGTGCCACGCAATAATTGTCTCATGGTTTCCTTTCCTTAAAACTGTCTAAATTATCTCAATTTGTATCTGCTTTGATTCGGAGAAGGGACAGCTCATTTGATACGGGTTAAAGTGCTTTAAAACTTGGTTGTTCCCACCAAGGGAAGAAATCCGGCATTCCGTCCGAGACTTTGACTGGATATTCTGGTTTTCTTTTTTCCAAGAAGCTCGTAACTCCTTCTCGCGCATCGGCTGAGGCCCCACGCGAGAATATCGAAGCAGAATCGACGATGTGAGCGTCCATGGGATGAGCGGCACCAAGCATTCTCCACATCATGTGTCTGCTAAGTGATACCGAAACGGCAGCCGTATTCTCAGCGATCTCAAGAGCAATTTTTCGGGCCTCATCCATAAGACTATCTTTGGGATGAACCGCGGTTACTAAACCTGAAGCAAGGGCTTCCTCGGCCGGAAACAATTTACCTGAATAGCACCACTCCAAGGCTTTCGATATTCCTACAATTCTAGGTAGAAACCAAGAGGAGGCTGCTTCAGGTGTAATACCACGCCTACTAAAAACGAACCCAAATCTTGCATGGTCGGCTGCTAATCTAATGTCCATAGGCAACTGCATTGTGATTCCGACACCAACGGCAGCTCCATTAACGGCAGAAATCACGGGTTTCAGACTGTCAAAAATTCGAAGTGTAAGACGACCGCCTCCGTCGCGGCGAATGTCAGCTTCAGACGTTCGGTCTTTTTCCCCTTTGTCAGCTCGCGCTTGGTAATCAAATGTCTCTGCCCCGGACGAAAGGTCTGCACCGGCGCAGAATGCACGGTCGCCATGTCCCGTTACAATGACGGCTCTGATGTCGTCGTCGCTATCCGTAATATCGAAAGCGTCAATCATTTCGTACATCATACGACCGGTAAAAGCATTCATTTTATCGGGGCGATGAAGCGTCAGGATCGCTATCGGTCCGTCTTTTTCCAGCTTTATTTGCTGAAATTCTTTCATTGTGGGTCATAGGATTCTCCATTGAGAGTTCGTTACAACTATACGCAAACAGCGAGGAAGTCATTTTGGTAGAGTGTTGCGCTTTATTTTACTACATAAAAGCAAAGCGGGAAGATTCCTTATAGTCTTAACTGTCGATATCTTAACTTATGACATTCAATTCCAGTCTACGTTTCAATATAGGCATAGAAACTTTTTCCGGCTTTATAGAGTCGATCGACGGCGCAAGGTTTCGCTTTGAGAGTTTCTTTCCCTCGTCGTCTAATATCAATGAATGATGGATGTAGATTGGCTCAGGCCAGCCGAGCAATACTTGTAACAGTCTATGAATATGTGGAGCGTCTCGCAAATCGGCTCCCCTGATTACGTGGGTTATTCCTTGGATCGCATCGTCATGCGTAGAAGCAATATGATAGGCGGTAGGAGAATCTTTGCCTGAAACCACTATATCGCCGTGAAGTTCAGGATTAACCGGGTACCGCTGGCATTCTTCTCCGGACAAAGAACAGTACTCAAGTTCGTTCCATACTTTTCCAAGTTCCTCCTTTGATGCATCAAGTGAAAGTCGCCATGAGTATGGTCGGCCTGATTCTAACAGTACTTGTTCTACCGAAGGTTTTAACGCGTTACCTCGAAACGGTTGCCCTTTCATTTTGGCCGATATTTCCGATCTAGACTTAAAGCAGCGGTAAAGTAACCCGCGCTTTTGAAGTTCATCGTGTACTTTTTGATAATCCGAAAGATGTTGCGATTGAATCCGAGCGGGCTTCGGCCAATTGAGGCCTAACCAGATTAGATCGTCAAATATCATCTGCGTGTACTCTGGTTTACATCGCGATAGGTCAGTATCTTCGATTCGAAGCAACACTTCCCCGTCATAGCGATTAGCGACATTCCAAACAAATAGCGCCGAGGCCAAGTGACCGAGATGAAGTCTTCCGTTTGGACTTGGCGCAAATCGGGTTTTGAAAGCCATAGGATTTTGAGCAAGTACTGGGTGGAGAATTCAAATCTAAAAACTCTGAAATTACGTATTTCAGGGGTTGCCCAACTGAGTTTGGGATCAGAGATATGAAATCATGAAATGTCCTAATTTGGTAAAAACCATTAGTTCAAATAAATTGCAAGAGTATCATGACAAGTTAGATCCTCAAGGGGCTCTAGACACTTCTCGCCGCGCCTAGGTGCTAAATCAAGTCATTGATTCGATACATTCGATTTCGAGATATCGCTGGAGTGACGTTGTCCACCACCAAGAGGCGGATGATTACGACCGGGTTCCTCGCCTTTATCATCATGAAGGAGAGTGGTTAAAGTTTTGGCAAGACAGAATTAGCAATCTAGGCTAAATTCGGAAAGAAGTATTGGAGTTAGGAACGAAGGTAGTGCTGGCGTTCCCTAATAAAAAACGCAAGTCTCACAACGTGGAGAAAGATTTATTAATTATGTCCACTCTGCATGGTTTGATTATGGAGCATAAAAAGAATGAAGGCCATCCAACAGATAAATATGTCAAAGCGAAAAAACGATTGTACGGAATGTTAGGCGTATTGGATTATATGCCTAAGTAATTTAGGGGGAGAACAACAGCCGCCCCTTTCAATGGCTGTTTCTATTATTGTAGTAAATCATGAGGAATTTACTGATCGTAACGACCGCGCTAGCATTGATGGGGAGTGCGGAGGCTGAGTGGAAAACACAGAAGCAAGGCAATAAATTCGACGGCTCGTGGGAAAACACCATGACGAGGGACTTGAATGGCAACGGAGTAATGGGCTTTGAACGTTCAGACGGCAACGCTATCGTTCTCAAGAAAATGATAAATGGAGACACCTATATTTGTTCGGATAGGAACGACCAAATACAGGTCAAAATAATTATAGATGACGGCCCGATAAAAACGTATTACGCGACTGTTCGTGATAACGATATCATTTTATTCAATAGAAACAACTCTAAGACCCTTTTCGACTATTACACTAATGGCGATCGTGTAGACATCCGGACAATTGATAACTGTGGAGAAAAGGTAGACATGTCGTTCGATATATCAGGAACCCCTTTCGAATAGGTTGTAAATTGGAGTTAGTTTGATGAAGAATTTAATAATTTATAGTAATCGTGCTATCGCAGGTAGGACATGCTAAAGCGGAGCAGGAGAACGTTCCAGTAAGGGGGTGTATTATGAAGTTATCTTAATTCTGCGCGGGTATTGATCGTTTGAAACGGGAATGGCATAGACCCGAAGAACTAAACGGCCTTCGTGATATGTTGGTTGTGTTGTCAGGTAATATCGATCACCTTGAGACTTGTGATTCTAGGCTTGGTGATACTTGGAAGTGCATTGGTGTGTTAGAGTCACGCAAGAAAATCTTGTGGGAACTCCGACAAATCGAGCAAAGATTGGAGACTGCCCCACTCGCTGAACTGGGGGCCAGCGAAACGGGTAATGGAGTATTGGAATGATTAGGAGAACATTAATCGCATTTGGATCTCTGACCATATTCGGATGTGAGCTCGCCGATATGATAGCTGAGCCGGATTTCGGCGCAGACTTGTATGAGTATCCGAGGGATAAATCTATACAAGAGGATTTATGTTTTGAAAATTATGATTATTGCAAACAGAAAGTAGAACTCGCGCATAATCATAAATACAAACGATTGCATTCCCAGTCAAAACACGATCAGTATGATTATATGTTGATGAGCTTTCGAGACTGTCAGAAAGCAAAAGAGATAGAAGTCCTAAGGAAATAATGCACTTGAGTGCATTATTGGAATATGAAAATGGTTGAAAAGGAATTGATTTTGCTAAATGCATTGACCGATCCTACGCCAAGAAAATACCCGGGTAATGTTCCAGCGGTTGTGGCTCTCCGCGGTGCTAGTGAGATTACGAACAATTATAAGGAAGAATGGACTGAGCTAGAGTTTCGCGGCGATTATGTAGGTCAACACCTGTTTGAAGGTGAGAAGGTAATGCAAGCTTGGATTGAGGTAGGTTATGACACTGAAACACCTCCTGAAGATCTAGATTCTATTGTGAAGTTCGTTGAAGACGATCTTCCTTTGTATGACTTCGGATACAAGGGTGGTAACGTGCGAATGTCGATTTATTTACCTTATGTATCTATTGTGGTCGCTACAATAGCGTTAACCGTTTCTGCAATAGGATTAATTTGGGAGTTTTTACGATGATAGGGGATGTTCCTAAAACATTAAGAGATGTAAAGGATGCTAAGCCAGACGATTATGATATCGCGGGCAACAGGTTAGCGGCTAATCAGAGAATTCTCGCTAAAGCAATTATGAAAATACAACCACCTGTTTGGAGTGTTGCTATTGCGACTGTAGCGATTGCGATTTGTGAGTTGATCCGCACAGTTAAAGATTTTTTATGTTAATTGCACTCGATTGCAAAAAATTCTGGCAACACAACTAACGGAGAATCGATTATGGATGATTTGATGACAACAGAATAACGATACCGTCATGCGTTGGAAAACATCGCTTTAATCTGCTCCGGAGAAACGTGGGTAGGTGATACAAGCAATCTCAAGACGGATGACGACGGACGTTTGACACTGGATGCTAAGGAGGTTATCCAAGATAAGGTTGACCGAGCGCTCAAGCAGGGAGAAAGCGAATGAACGAATAAGAACTCTGGCGCAAATCCATAATGAGCCTCATCTCGTATTTGCACGGGGAAGTCGGCGTTAAAGATTGCTTGTCTATATTGCGAGATAACAAATGAAATTTTATGAAAAAATCCTTGACCGCATCAAAAACTGTGATTGCGATGTACCCCGATTTTGGTTGCCCTTGAGCGCATTCACGGTCGTGTTTGCGTGGAGGAATCAAGAAACGGGTTGACTGCAAGACAACAATACAACGCTTACCCATCGGATGCTTATAAGGAACATCTCAAAATTCGTCGTCAACAATATGACGATTGCTTTTATGATCCAAACTATGAAAGTTGGCAATAAACGGAGTTATCTTTGGTTATTGCACTCGAGTGCAAAATATAGGAGAGACAAATGCAGGAATTCACGAAAATTGTGGGCGTTGAAACAATACCCGATAACGCAACCGACCTGTTGGAGGAAATGGATGCTTACCATAATTTCACAAAAGGTGAATTCGATTTGTGGGGTAATCCAACAGTTGAGCCTGATCCTGTGAGAGCGGAGGAAACTCGAAAGCGAGGGCTCAAACTGGCAAGGGTGGTTGTCAGAGATTTAGTTGCTAACAAACTGAACAAACAAAATAAATCTTGTTAATAAACGTCTGGAGTAAAATATGACTGACTGGGATACAGAAAAGCGCAATCTTCTAGCAGAGAATCTTGAGCTTAAAAGACAGATTGAGTCGTCTAATGACGATTGGAAGATCATCGGCGAAGAAATACGAAAGTTACCTGACGAGGTTGTGCGAAGTTACAAACCACTGTTGAAGATTTTGATAGTGTCAAACAATAATCTACCTAGGGACTAACCAATGAATGAAGAAGAACTCGGAGGAAATCTATAACGAGCCTATTTTAGTAAAAATTTATTGAAGTCTGTCTAATTCAAAGTTAGATTATATAGTCATTGACTCTAAGGAGCAGAAAGATGAAACATCTGTGGAAGACGACAATCTTAGTTTTCCTTATCAGTTTCGCTTACGCAGGCGAAACCCATGCAGAAAAACCTCCTCTTGATATCTATGGCAACTTGCCCTTTGTTGCCTCTGCAGCGATTTCACCGGATGGAGAACACGTTGCGATCTTGGCAAACATTAAGGGTCAATCGCGTTTGGTAATATATGATGCTGACTTGAAACCACTTGAGGCCTTTGAAACTTCCAAACTGAAAGCCAGACATATTGCATTTTTAGATAATGATCACGTCATTCTTTGGGTCTCACGAACCGATAGAGTAGCCGGGTTTTACGGAAAATTCGAGGCCAGCTATGCTTACGCAATCAACTTCAAGACGGGAAAAAGACCAGTTCAATTATTGAACTATGTCGATAATCTCCATCCTGCACAGTCGGGATTAGGAACAATCGTTGGACGGGGGAGAAAACCTAATCATGTGTCGATGACGGCATTCGTAGGTCCAATCGAAAAACCTCTTTATAGCTTAATTGAAGTTAGCCTAAAAACTGGCAGAGGCAAAGTCTCGGCATATGGATTGCCAGACACCTCAGATTGGTATGTCAACGAAACGGGATTACCGCTAGCTTTGGAATTGTTCGATAATAGGAAAAAGAGATTCAGTCTTAGGAGGAAAATTGATGGTGGAACTGAAGAGTTTTACTATTTCGATGAAGAGGAAATCCCGATAGCAATTTACGGTGTTATGCCTGATGAATCTGGATTAGCATATGCCATAACATATTCCAACGGAGAGGCGTTAATGAAAGCAGGATTTGATGGGAAGAAATCCGGACCGATTTTCAAAGTTAAGGACGGAGAGATTGAATTGGTAATTGTTGATAGGAATCGAAAAGTATTAGGTATTCAGATTTCGGGGGAAGTTCCAACCTACAAATTTTTGGATGTGGAGTTAGACCAAGCTACAAAATGGATGAATGAACAACTCCCAGGAGCCTCTCTTTACTTAATGTCTTGGACAGACGATCGGTCAAAGTTACTATACCGAGTATTTGACGCAAATTTGGGGGATGCTTGGCTCGTACAACATCGGAGTGAAAATAAAATCAGATTACTGACTTTGAATCGTCTTGATCTAAAGCCAGAAATGATCGCGAATGTCTATTCGATTGCCTACAAGGCGCGTGACGGGACGACAATTCCAGCGATCTTGACAATACCGCCCGGTGAAGAGTTAGACGGAAATTCTGACCGGCCCTTAGTCGTATTTCCCCACGGTGGCCCGTCAGCACATGATTCTATGGATTTTGATTGGATGGCGCAGTTTTTCGCAAGTAGAGGCTATGTCGTTCTCCAACCTAACTTTCGCGGATCAACAGGATATGGAAGGGATTTTCAAGAGCTAGGGAAAGGAGAATGGGGATTAAAGATGCAAGACGATTTAACAGACGGAGTTGCAAAAATGGTTGAAGCCGACATTGCTGGGGCTTCGGACGTATGTATTGTCGGTGCAAGTTACGGAGGTTATGCCGCTTTGGCAGGGGGAGCATTTACGCCAGATTTATATAAATGTGTGATCGCGATTGCGCCAGTAAGCGATTTACCGCGAATGATGTCCGACGAGAAACAAGATTATGGCAAAGATCATTGGGTAGTCTCGTACTGGGAAAATCTGATCGCAGATGGAGATGGTCGCCGCGAAAGATTAAAGAAAGTTTCGCCAATTTTCTTTGCTAAAGATTTTAAAGCGCCAGTGCTGCTGTTGCACGGAAATGATGACACAGTTGTTCCGTTCGTTCAAAGCAGAGTTATGGCTAGAGCGTTAAAAAATGCAAAGAAAGAGGTGACTCTCGTTAAGTTGAAAGGGGAGGATCATTGGCTGAGTACGCCTAAGATGCGTTTGCAGACCTTGCGCGAAATAGAAAAATTTTTAGAAAAGCATATGCCCGTTCGGCACTAAAAGCTTGATTAACAAAAAGAAAGGGCAACCCGATAAGGGTCGCCCTATCCTCCAACACGCAAAGGTATCTAATGTTTGAGCGCAACGCTCAGATTTAGAAGCCGCCCATATCAGGCATGCCACCACCTGGCATTGCGGGTGCGCTTTCCTTCTTAGGAAGTTCAGCAACACTGGCTTCAGTCGTGATCAAGAGACCTGCAACCGAAGAGGCATTCTGCAAGGCAGAGCGCACAACTTTGGCCGGATCGACAACTCCCATTTTGACCAAGTCACCATACTCATTGGTCTGAGCGTTGTAACCATAAGTCTCTTCAGCTTTTTGACGGATCGTATTGACAACAACCGAACCTTCAACGCCGGAGTTCTCTGCAATCTGTCGTAGAGGAGTCTCAAGGGCTTTCCGAACAATGTCGATACCGGCTTGCTCATCATCGTTGAGGCCGTCAACTTGGATACCGTCGGCAGCACTCAATAGAGAGGCACCACCACCAGCAATTATGCCTTCTTCGACCGCCGCTCGCGTCGCATTAAGAGCATCGTCAACTCGGTCTTTCTTCTCTTTGACCTCAATCTCCGTTGCTCCGCCAACTCGAATAACAGCTACGCCGCCAGCGAGTTTAGCAAGACGCTCTTGAAGCTTCTCTCGGTCATAGTCCGAAGACGTGTCTTCAATCTGTTGACGAATCTGAGCAACACGGGCCTCGATATCGGCTTTCTCACCGATACCATCAACGATCGTCGTGTCGTCTTTATTTATGCTTACACGTTTGGCGCTGCCTAGCATGTCCATAGAGACATTCTCTAGTTTGATGCCCAAGTCTTCTGAGATAACTTGACCACCCGTCAACACGGCAATGTCCTGAAGCATCGCTTTCCGGCGATCACCAAAACCCGGCGCTTTTACCGCGGCGATCTTCAATCCCCCTCGCAATTTGTTGACGACCAGAGTTGCCAAGGCTTCTCCATCAACGTCTTCAGCAATTACAAGAAGTGATTTCTGAGCTTGAACCACCGCTTCTAGAATAGGAAGCATAGGTTGCAGACTCGAGAGTTTGGACTCGTGTAACAAAATCAATGGATTTTCGAGTTCAGCAATCATCTTGTCAGCATTGGTGACGAAATAGGGCGAGAGATACCCACGGTCAAACTGCATGCCTTCCACGACATCAAGCTCGGTCTCTAAAGACTTGGCTTCTTCAACCGTAATAACGCCTTCATTACCAACTTTCGCCATGGCTTCAGCGATCATGTCGCCGACTTCTTTTTCGCCATTGGCCGAGATCGTTCCAACTTGAGCAATCTCTTCATTGGTTTTGACCTTCTTGGATTGGTTAGCCAGATTGTCAACAACAGCAACTGTTGCCTTGTCGATCCCGCGCTTCAAATCCATTGGGTTCATACCCGCTGCAACACGCTTCATTCCCTCGCGGACAATCGCGTGGGCTAGAACACTTGCCGTAGTCGTTCCGTCGCCGGCGACATCGTTCGCTTTTGATGCAACTTCACGAAGCATCTGAGCGCCCATATTCTCAAACTTGTCATCAAGCTCGATTTCTTTTGCAACCGTGACACCGTCTTTTGTCGTGCGCGGCGCACCAAAAGACTTCTCAATAACCACATTGCGACCTTTGGGGCCTAACGTGACCTTTACAGCATTCGCTAACGTCTCCACTCCTTGTAGGAGTTTCTCACGCGCTTCTGAACTGAACTTTACTTCTTTAGCTGCCATGTCTGATTAATCCTTCCTAATGGTAGAAAAAAGTGAAACAAAACTAAGACGACTTACTCAACAATTCCGAGTATGTCGCTTTCCTTCATGATCAAAAGTTCTTCTCCATCAAGAGTCACTTCTGAACCTGACCATTTACCAAACAAGATGTGATCTCCGGCTTTAACATCCAGAGCGACACGGTTTCCATCATCACCGAGGACACCTGATCCCACGGCGACAACTTCACCTTCTTGCGGCTTTTCTTTTGCTGTGTCCGGAATGATAATCCCGCCAGCAGTTTTCTCTGATTCTTCGATCCGTCGTACGAGTACGCGGTCATGGAGTGGACGAAGTCCCATTGCATTACCTCATAGTTTGTTACAAAGTTGAACTAAAATCAGTAGAACTCGCAAAGCACAATTTAGCACTCTAGCAAGTTGACTGCTAATCACGTTTTGCCAGATAAGAAGGCCTTAAATCTTCGTCAAGTCCCTAAACGTAATTTTTTTCACTTTTCTTGAACTTTTTTTGTCGCAACTTGTGGAATTTGTCTGAAACTCCGAAAATTAGGGAGTGCTGCAGGTTAATGGTTTTCTGAAATTTTTTAAAGGTCGCAGCAAATTTGTCTGTAGAACGCGAAGATAAAGCTTACTATGTTTGTTCACGACCAATAATTCTTTGGCAGGTCACAGGAAAACCTCAACACAAAACATTTGCTCCTTTTTGCCATAAGTACATTCTTAGTCGCCTGTTCCAATAGGCACTAGATTCTTAACGGAGTGAACGTTGCCAAGAACTAGATTTCCCTCAATAGTTAGACGATTTTTACGTGTGAAGGTTCGGCAAGATCACTCGGAAGAACTATGGAGCGCATTAGCTACGATTTGCTGAGTAACCGACAAATTGAACTTGCGATGTCCCTGTGATCCTTTTGTCGAGATCTTTCCAATCAGAATTTAGACAGATTTGCTCGTTTCGAGCGGACTCTATTACTACCAGTGACTGATCTGACAACAAATTAGTCTTACTGAGGTACTCCAATGTTTTTTCTACTAAACCTCTATGATAAGGAGGATCAACAAAAATCAAATCAAATGATTCATTAGAAAGTTTTACATCGAATTTTAGTATTGAACGTAGATTAACGTCCGCCATCGCTTCTATACCAAAACTTACAATTGTATCGCGAATGCAACGAAAAGCGCTTTTCTCAATATCGACAAATGAACAAAAAAGGGCTCCCCTTGATAAAGCCTCGAACCCCAATGAGCCCGTTCCCGCAAAGGCATCCAGTACTCTGCAATTGTCTATGCTCGGAGCCCAAGGAGCATGGAGTAGGATGTCAAAAATCATTCTTCGCGTTAAAACCGCAGTTGGTCTGGTAAGATGCCCGTCAGGAACGAGAATCGTTCGTCCTTTGAATTTCCCGGCAATAATGCGCACTCGGTGTCTCCATAAAATCTTGAAACTATCAAAAATTGAGATATTGAACTTGCCTTGAAATAGTGCAATACCAACGATAACTTAACCTTGACTGACCGTTTAGTGTGTATAGCATCTATCAAATCTACATACCTTCTACCCGTCCTTTTGTTGGGCTTATCAGCCCTAATAAGGGAAAACGCAAGCCAGTTTATACTCTGCTATGTTGTTCGAGCTTTACCGCATATATAAAGACTGCGCGGAAAGCCAAAAGGCATAGCATTTAAGGCAAGGTCAAAAATTAGGATGACTATTAAAAATTCAACCTACTTTATGAAGAGAGCGATTGAACTTGCCAAACAAGCCGAAATGTTAGGCGAAGTTCCTGTGGGTGCAGTTGTGATAGATCCTATACGAAATGCGATCGTCGGCGAGGGAAAGAATCTGACCATTTCAAATCAGGATCCGACCGCCCACGCTGAGATTGTCGCCATTAGGCAGGCTGCCGAAATCAGGCAGAATTATCGATTACCCGACCTTGACATATACGTGACGCTAGAACCGTGCGCAATGTGTGCAGGAGCCATCAGTCAGGCTAGATTAGCAAGACTCTTTTTTGCTGCTCTCGATTCAAAAGGTGGAGCTGTCGTAAACGGAGTACGTTTTTTTGAACAAGAATCGTGCCATTCACGTCCGGAGGTGTACCGTATGAACGAGTTCTCCTCCGAAATCGAAACGATACTCAAAACATTCTTCAGGAAACTTAGGCGTAGATGACTAAAGATTCGAAGAAAGTTACCGTCAACATTGAGTACGTCTAGTTTGGCTGCACAGTGACGGTTCGAGAATTCGATTAACGTCTAAAGACTATCCCTACGTTGCATTAAGCATTTTCGCATAGACAACGAATAGATCACAGGGGCCCGAATTGACTATGTTAATTACGCTGGGAATATTTCATCGAATTTCGAAACCAAATTTTGGAATGTGTAAGTTGCTGGCAGTTTTAATGCTTCTTAGCAGAATCGTCGATGATACCCCCCATAAATCCCCAGAAGTAATCGTCGGATGGAAACTCTTTCGAATAATTTGCTCCTATCTGACTATAGAGAATCGCGTATTTAGTTGCAGATTTGTCGCCTGTGTGGTATTTATAAGTGTAAAATTGAGCGAATCTGTTTCTGTTTACCGATGCAATCCGTTGTAAGTTCAGGAATCAATTTGTTTTCAGAATGGCGTAATTTTGTCGTAATGACGATAAGGTTACTGCAAGGCATGTCTATGAAAACACAATGGTTTTGTGTCCGACGGGCGGCAAGGGAAACAGGGAATCGGTTGACTATACAGGCTTGGGGTATTAGTAACCTAAGTCGGTAGCTAGTAGTAAATTAAGCGACTGAGTTAATGAGAAAAACCTACGTCGCGGAGGATCAAATTTGATGTCTTATCCTTCTAAGATCACAAAGGTGAGAGAGTTACCGGTTACCAAGAGAGGTAACTCGGGTATTCTTGATGATAGTGGTAAGCGAGACGATACTCTGGATTCTACTGAAGATTGTCGCCGAACTGCTCGACAAGCTTCTGCATTGCTTTCGTCTGTTTCTACCTTAGCGTTCGGAATGGTTGCCGCTTTAGTCGTTTCACCAAGTGCAGCAAATGCGCAGTGTACCGCAGATACGACTGGCGACAAGGATGTGTACAATTGTTCAGGAGCAAATACGACAGCTATTAATGTCTCTACAACCGCAACTTCAGCAGCGGGCGGAATTCAAGTTAACCTCAGTGCAAATTTCACAATCAATCATGCATCGACGCTACCGGACACAACAATAGGGCTCAAAGTATCCTCAAACGCATCGATTTCCGTTTCTCAGAGTGCGTCAGGGGGAACAATAAGTGCAGAAGGAATTGGCGTTCAAGTTCAAAGTGTCAATGCGGGTGCAAATCGATTTGCCGGAAACGTTGCAGTTACTTTGACCGGTAGCGTGACTTCGGTGAATGAGATTGGTTTGGACGTTATGCATGCTGCAGGAACGAATGCTGCAGGGACGGTTTCCGTCTCTACGGTAGGAGTAAAAGCTAAGAAAGAGGCGATTAAGATCGTAAATAATGTTGGTGATGGTACAACCGTTTCTGTGGCAGGACCAATCATCAGTGACGACGAACATGGCATCTATGTGAAGCACGCGAACGGTACGGGAACAGTCGCTGTCAATGTTCTAGCAAGTGGTAGCGTTTCCGCAGAAAAAGCAGGAATCTATATTAACAGTACCGGTGGAGCGGTGACGCTAAATATGGCATCGGGTACGACTGTCGTCGGTGGGACATACGGTATCCAAGTAAAGCAAACCAATAACGGAAATACCACAATAACCGCGACGTCTGTAACGGGTGGAAGCGGTGCAGGGATATATGCATCGCAAGATGGTTCAGGAAATGTCTCGATTAGCGCAACAGGAACAGTCTCAATAACAGTTAGCGGAGGCACGAGTGCGACCGCAATTGTTGCGCACGTGAAGAGTGGCACCTTGACGATTAGTACGGATGGCGTGGTCAATGGACAAAATAGTGGAATCTATGCTTGGTCGAAAACGGATAATGCTGGAAACATTACGATCGACGTTGACGGGGCGCTGACAGGACAAGCAGATCACGGCCTTGAATTGAAGCAAGAAGGTACGGGAAATATAACGATTTCAACGAGCAGTACCGTTAGTGGTGCAAAACGAGGAATTTCTGTGTCGGCGACTGCTGAGCAAACTGGGCAATCGATTTCAGTTACAACTCAGGGGGCCGTGACCGGTACATCGTCTGAGGCAATATTTATCAACAGCACAAATGCAAGAGCAGGATTAATCTCCGTCTCTGCTGCTGCCGTGACGGGAGGTCGGTCGGGCATTAGTATTAATACCAGCGGAGCAGGGAGTGTTTCTATATCTACTACAGGCGCAGTGGTGGGAACAAACAATTATGGGATATATGCCAAGGGAGGAGCGGTCGCTGGAAACGATTTTACATTGAATCTGGGTGAAGATGTCACAGGGTCCGTGGCAGCCGTCAACATTAGCGGTATCGCTAAAGTTGTTACGATTAGTACCTCTTCAGATATAACAGCCACTCACACAGATCGGTCGGGTGCTCTGATGGGAGCAGGAATCGCAGTTCTTAACGCAGATACTATCACGATCACGTCGCCCGGAACCATAAGCGGTCGGTCAGGAATCATCATAGGGGAATCCGACGCAGAAGATGCCCCAGATAGCAATTCTCCACTCCGATTAAAAAATGTAACGATTTCTTCTACCGGGACGATCAGTGCAACTCGTAGGGCGATATTCGCTACGCTCTTTAGCTCATCCGCACAAACTGTTTCTATGTCGGTAGATGAAGTTGAGTCCGGCGATGGCATAAGGGTTATAAGTCATGGATCTGGTAACATTGAATTAACGGCATCCGGGTTGATTAAATCTACTTCAACAGATAGCCAAGGAAACGCTTTAAATTTGAGGCTCCTCGGTGAGAATGCGAGTGGAAACATCGAAATAAATGCGCAGAACATCGAGGCAGCCAATGGTGGAGTTTTCGCGTGTATAGGTTTTTGTTTTTTCGATTCAAGTGTCACAACTCGAACTCGTACTGGCGATATATCGATAGAAACTTTGCAAGTGTCAGGAGGTCAGCGAGGAATTAGGGCGGTAAATTTTGGCACTGGCGATATTACATTAGAGGTATCAGGAACCGTAACTGCAACTCAAGGTGAAGGAATTGGTGCGCTGGTGTACGGCGGTGGTGATATTGAAATTACGACAAGCGGAGCTTCGGGATCAGGAAATAAAAATGCCGGTATTCGAGCCGGAAACGTTGGTTCAGGGAAGATCTCTGTGACTGTCACGGGAGGCGTAACCAGTACGCTATACGACGGGATATTAGCTCGTAATTATCGTCCTGCAACGTTTGGTGGAGTTCGCAGATTTACCACACCAGGTGACTCGATTGAGATAACGGCAACCACAGTGACAGGTGGTCGCAGGGGTATCTTCGCATACAATTCCGGAACTGGAGCGACAACAATTACTGCGACTGGTGAGGTATCGACAACTGGAACGAGTATTGATAGCGACGGGGTTAGGGTTTTGGTCGGTAATGTTCCTCAGCACACAGCCCATATAACAGTTGATGTTCAGAACGTTACTGCCTCAGGAGGCGATGGTATAGAGGTTTTAATTACAGGGGCGATCGGTACTACCAAGAACGTCACTATAAATGCGGCCTCAGTCACGGGTGCTTTGAGGGGAATAGCGGTTAATAACGGTAACGCTGTTTCCAACGTATCAATTTCTACAACAGGAAAAGTAACAGCAACTAGCGGCGATGGTATTGACCTTAGAAACTTTGGAAATCTTACGATAACTGTTTCAGGGGCTGAAGGACGAACAGGAAAAGGTATTATTGCAGAGTCGTCTACTTCGCAGTCTGGAAACATTAGTATTTCATCAAGTGGTGAGGTGACGGGATTACTTAACGCTATTAGTGTCAGGAAACATTTACAAGGAAATTTAACGATCACCGCTACCGCTGGAGTTGCAGCAACTGGTTCAAATGTTAACAATCACGCGGTTGTTGCGTCGATTTCTAATTCGGATGGGGCTGGTAACCTTAACTTAAATCTACAGAACGTTAGGGCCGCCGGGGGAGCAGCCATAGAGGCCAAGATCGAAAGATCGTCTCTTGGTAATTTGATCATAAGCGCAGCGGCTGTGACTGGCGGTAGAGGGATAATTGCATCGTCTCAAGCTAACGGCAATTTGAATATTACTGCAACGAGTGTAACGGGGACGGCAGGTGACGCGATAATGGCAACCCATAATGGGACGGGAGCTATAAACATAACTGCGACAGGAGCTATTTCTGCCGGCGGTGAGGATAAACGTGGAATCCACGCTAGCCTCGGAAGTACTGGAACCGATATCAATATTACTGTTTCGAGTGTAACAGCAGCCGCTGGACACGGTATTGATGCCAGAAACCAAGGCACTGGCGATATCTCTATTACTGTAACAGGAGGTGTTACCTCTGGAAGTCAGAAAAATGCAATAAATACCAATACGAGCGGGGATGTAAAGATTGCGATTAATGGCGGAACAATAAGTGCTCCCAACGGAAAGGGTATTGTAGACGGGGCAGGAGATGCTGATGTTTCATTTAGCACGGGGGCAATTCTGAATGCCTCTGTCGACCTCGGGGCTGGAACGGATACATTTACTTTTGCCGGCACCTCGGTTGGTGATTTTGCAGTGATAGATGGAGGCGAGGAAGAGACAGATACCTCAATAGATGTCTTGACTTGGAGATCGGGTTCGGTTCGTGCTGGTAATTTGAAAAACTGGGAAACGATTGTATTCACAGGTGGAGCCACATTGTCAGTGGCAAATGAAATGGCCTTGGTAACCAACCAACTCACTATGGCTGGAACTTTGGGGTATAACAATAGTTCGGCCGGCGATGCCTTAAATTTGACGGGAAACTTGGTGAGTTCGTCTGGCATTATGCGTATTGATGTAAACTTCTTTTCGGGAGTTAGCGACTCTCTTGCTGTGACAGGGAATGTAACTGGAGTTACAACCGTTTATGTAACCGATGTTTCGTCTGGCAACAATAATCAGGTCAATTACGATATTGGCGTTGTAACTGTTTCCGGAACGGTCTCGAGTACAGCGTTTGTCCTTGCGAATAGTACATTCGAATCCAACAATGTTATCTATAGACTGCGGTTTGATAGTAACAATAAATCGTTCAGATTAATTGGTGGGCGACAACTATCGAATTGTGTAGAAAGTGACACAATACTCGGTGAGTATCTGTGTCAAGGTCGAATCATCACCCAGCAACCCATTAGTAAAACCGGTGCAACTGATATCGACGTAACCTTAGATGATCGGGCGACTGTGAATGTCACTCAGGCCGGTGAAGCCGCATTTTCGGTACTCGGTCAATCCGATATTAAATTCGTTCAAGAAGCAGGTGGAGGAGTGTTAAGGGGGACAGGGTTTGCCGCAGGAGTTTTAGATGCGCGCACCACAGACGGCGGTATTTCAATTACGCTAGTTGGAGAGGTAACTTTAGCAGGCTCTGGTACAGCGATAAATGCAAGTTCAGTCACTGGTGGAGCAGTATCCGTCGCAGTCAATAGCGTTTCTGCTACTCATAGTTCAGCGCGGGCCGTAGCCGCTTCTGGAAATGGGACAAATGTTACAGTTTCCGCAACGGGGAATGTTTATGGTGGATCATCAGCAATTGTAGCGAAAAACCAAAGTAGCAATGGAACAACAACAGTAATCACTTCGGGTGCTGTTTCCTCGCGAAATGGCGACGCCATAAAAGCTGAATCGACGGGTACAACAGGTGGGTTGGTATTAACGGTAAAAGACGTAACGGGGACAAGTAACGGAATAAACGCAAAATATGGTGGTAACGCGACGATTACAGTATCCGGGAATGTTACAGGCGGGACTAGCGGGGTCGGAATATTCTTGGAAGATATAAACTCTGCTTCTGGGGAAGGAAACGTTGTTCTAAATCGAGGAGCGGTTGTTAGTTCAAGTGGTAATAAGGCTATTTCGGCTAACTTCGGTGCGACGACAGTTAGGTTGAATGAAGGATCGACCGTGTCTGGAAGTGTATTGCTAGGCGCGGGTTCGGACAAGATTATTGTCGCTCGAGGAAATTTTGGTTCCTCAATTTTAGATGGCGGTACAGACTCGGGATTAGACGCATCGGTGGATGAGTTGATATTCGATGCGGGAATATTCACTTTAACGGCGACAAATGTCCGAAATTGGGAACGTCTTGCAGTTAACGCTGATGCCGGTATTCGATTTCTCGGTAATCAAAGTTTGACAGTTGATGAGTTGAAACTGACTGGCGTTTTAACGCTTGTTGATAATGCGCCCGATGATGTATTTACCGTAGACGGAAATTTCGTCGGAGGTGGATACTTACAAGTGGATATAAATTTTGCGTCGGTGGATTCGGATCTTCTGGTTTTGGATGGACCCGCGACAGGAACGACCGCAATCCGCGTTAATGACCTTTCGGCCAGAAACCCAAGCGCAACAAATTCCGTTAAAGTCGTTAGAAGTAATAGTATAATTTCGGGTTCGGCATTTACCCTAGACGAAAACACAGTTCAGTCTAACGAATATATCTATTCCCTGACTTTCAATAATGACGACCGCGAGTTCTGGTTGAATCGTAAGTCAACCTTCATCGGTCCGATGGTAGCCGGTGCGGCATCCTTGCTGATGCAATCTTTTGGGCGAACTCCAGTGGCCGTTCAGCGCACAATGTTTGACAATAGTGCGGTCATGGAAGAGGACGACAAGAGTGATGCTTGGTATAGAGTGATCAACAAAACCAGTAAATATGGTGAGATTGGCGCTAGCACGACCCTTAAAGCAGACACAGTTGGATTGCAGGCCGGATTAGGTGTCGGGAAGTACCGACGGAATGACGGCGTTTGGGTGTTTGGATTGACTGGACATTATCAAGAGATAAATGCCGCTGTAAATGGCGCACTTGATGATGGGAGCATTGATATCGGGGGATTTGGAATTGGATCAACCGCAACCTGGTTCGGTAATGATGGTCTCTACATTGATATATTCTCGCAAATGACGGAAGTTGAAACAGATTATTCCTCCACTAACCATGGACGACTTAAAGCGGGAAGTGGCGGTCGAGTCTGGGCGACGGGTATTGAATTTGGAAAGAGATTTGATATGGACGATATCGTGACGCTAATACCTCAGGGTGGATTTTCCTGGGGAAAAGTCGATGGTGATGCTTTTGCAACGTCTAACCAAAATGACGTGAATGCAGAAAATGGAGCAGAGTCGGTCATAAGGATTGGAATTGCTGCTGAATTCGATTGGGAGTCGGCTGACGGATTTCTCTACGGCAATCTACGTCATAGTTCCCGTGAATACTGGGATGTCGTCGTAGATGGTAAGACTTTCGTTGATGAAATTGGTGCTTCCACAGCGGAAGTTGGATTCTTGGGTATCGCGCCGGTCAGTGAAGGTATGAACTTATTTGCCGAAGGGGCATACTCATTTGGCTTAAGCGAGAATTCTTCCGATCAGAACACGCTTTCGATGATTGCTGGTGTTCGCTTGTCTTGGTAAGTCAGATACAACTTTTTGGATCCAAGTTTGCTGTAACTGCTTTGCTTTTGGCGCATAATAGGAGGAAAGATTACCAATAGATGGAGGTTGGATACGCGAAAATTAGGGGTTGTTAGAGCGAACGGATTTCGCTTTGAACGAAAAAATTGAGTAAGTTTTTGAAAGTCCGGCCATTGCAATTGGTCGATTAGACACTATTTACTCTTGGAGTGCTACAATTTAACTGTTGACGATTTTCTCGTTATCATTTATCTTCTGCAGTCCGCTTTTACATCTGAGAGAGTTTGTAGAAGATTGGTCGGCGCGTTGCGTTGACTGTTGTTTGACATTGTAAGAAATTAGGAAGAGAAACGCAGGCGGCGCGGTCGTACGCGAACCTCGTATTGTTGCTCTATTTTAGGGTGATGAGAGGTTCATAACCGATCGTGACAAGTGCGTTTTTCAAGGAAACACCAAGTGACGTTCTGCCAATTTATTGGCGGATGTTATGAGGGTTTCCCGTCAATACGCATATCTGTTCCGATAGTATTTCGGAACACATTACGTCAGGTCAATTTAAACTTGAGAGTTTGATTCTGGCTCAGAACGAACGCTGGCGGCAGGCTTAACACATGCAAGTCGAACGATATAGTGGCAGACGGGTGAGTAACGCGTGGGAACGTACCCTTCACTACGGAATAGCTTTTGGAAACGAAAGATAATACCGTATACGCCCTGTGGGGGAAAGATTTATCGGTGAAGGATCGGCCCGCGTTAGATTAGCTAGTTGGTAGGGTAATGGCTTACCAAGGCGACGATCTATAGCTGGTCTGAGAGGATGATCAGCCACACTGGGACTGAGACACGGCCCAGACTCCTACGGGAGGCAGCAGTGGGGAATCTTGCACAATGGGCGAAAGCCTGATGCAGCCATGCCGCGTGAATGATGAAGGCCTTAGGGTTGTAAAATTCTTTCGCTAGGGAAGATAATGACGGTACCTAGTAAAGAAGCCCCGGCTAACTTCGTGCCAGCAGCCGCGGTAATACGAAGGGGGCTAGCGTTGTTCGGAATTACTGGGCGTAAAGCGCGCGTAGGCGGATTCCTAAGCCAGATGTGAAATCCCGGGGCTCAACCTCGGAACTGCATTTGGAACTGGGAATCTAGAGTCCGGGAGAGGTGAGCGGAATACCGAGTGTAGAGGTGAAATTCGTAGAGATTCGGTGGAACACCAGTGGCGAAGGCGGCTCACTGGACCGGTACTGACGCTGAGGTGCGAAAGCGTGGGGAGCGAACAGGATTAGATACCCTGGTAGTCCACGCCGTAAACGATGAGTGCCAGTTGTTGGCAGGTATTCCTGTCGGTGACGCAGCTAACGCATTAAGCACTCCGCCTGGGGAGTACGGTCGCAAGATTAAAACTCAAAGAAATTGACGGGGGCCCGCACAAGCGGTGGAGCATGTGGTTTAATTCGAAGCAACGCGCAGAACCTTACCTACACTTGACATGTTAGGACGATTTCCAGAGATGGATTTCTCTCTTCGGAGCCTATCACAGGTGGTGCATGGCTGTCGTCAGCTCGTGTCGTGAGATGTTGGGTTAAGTCCCGCAACGAGCGCAACCCTCATCCTTAGTTGCCATCACGTCTGGGTGAGCACTCTAAGGAAACTGCCAGTGGCAAGCTGGAGGAAGGTGGGGATGACGTCAAGTCCTCATGCCCCTTACGTGTAGGGCTACACACGTGCTACAATGGCAGTGACAATGGGTTAATCCCCAAAAGCTGTCTCAGTTCGGATTGTCGTCTGCAACTCGACGGCATGAAGTTGGAATCGCTAGTAATCGTGGATCAGCATGCCACGGTGAATACGTTCCCGGGCCTTGTACACACCGCCCGTCACATCATGGGAGTTGGTTCTACCCGAAGATCGTGTGCTAACTTCGGAGGCAGCGAGCCACGGTAGGATCAGCGACTGGGATGAAGTCGTAACAAGGTAGCCGTAGGGGAACCTGCGGCTGGATTACCTCCTTTCTAAGGATGCTTTAAAGTTCGGTCTCTCGCGATCGATTTAGAGCTTCTAGACATAGTGATCGTTTTCTCTCTTTGGGAATTCGGTTACGAAACTTCAAGCGGCGTTCGCGCCGTCTTCGTTTCTCTTCTTTCATTTGCCGCACAACGGATAGGGTAGGTGTTTCAGTTAAGGCAGTGAGCCAAGATTGCATTTATTGTTGTTCTGACAAGGCTTACAAGGGCCGGTAGCTCAGGCGGTTAGAGCGCACGCCTGATAAGCGTGAGGTCGGAGGTTCAAGTCCTCCTCGGCCCACCACAGTACTCGGGGCCATAGCTCAATTGGGAGAGCGCATGCTTTGCAAGCATGAGGTCGTCGGTTCGATTCCGTCTGGCTCCACCACGTGTATTTTAGGAGAGATGGCTTGGTAGATGAAATGAAAGTTGAACAGAGATATTTCTGTCATTGCTCAAGAGCGAGATAGAATATTGTTGATATCGTTCGGGAGGATTGATCCGGCGACAGTTTCGTTACGAGATTGTTTGCTTGAGCCTATTTCAAAGGGTCGATCTGCAAAATAACCAACATGTCTGATCATGAAACTAAAGTGATGAGGAACAAGAAGTGTTTTTCATCGCACATAAGTTTCGCAAGTGATCAAGCGTCAAAAAGGGCATTCGGGGGATGTCTTGGCGGTAAGAGGCGATGAAGGACGTGGCACTCTGCGATAAGCGCTGGGGAGGCGAGAGCACCCTGTGATCCGGCGATTTCCGAATGGGGAAACCCACCTCTAAAATGGAGGATTATAGTTCTGTGTTTTGCAGAATTGTAATCTTCCATTTTTGTAATGAGGTATTTCACACTGAATACATAGGTGTTGAAAAGCGAACCTAGGGAACTGAAACATCTTAGTACCTAGAGGAATGGACATCAATTGAGACTCCGTTAGTAGTGGCGAGCGAACGCGGACCAAGGCCTGGTCAACGGTAAAGGCGAAGCGGATGGGAAGCCGCGCCAGAGTGGGTGATAGCCCCGTAGCTGTAAATCCAAAGACCTTTTCGAGTAGGGCGGGACACGTGAAATCCTGTCTGAATATGGGGGGACCACCCTCCAAGCCTAAGTACTCCTTACCGACCGATAGTGAACTAGTACTGTGAAGGAAAGATGAAAAGTACCCCTATAAGGGGGGTGAAATAGACCCTGAAACCGAATGCCTACAAGCTGTGGGAGCGAAAGTGACCACGTACCTTTTGTATAATGGGTCAGCGACTTAGTGTTGTGTGCAAGCTTAAGCCGTTAGGTGTAGGCGAAGCGAAAGCGAGTCTGAATAGGGCGACCGAGTACGCAGCATTAGACCCGAAGGCGAGTGATCTAGGTATGGGCAGGGTGAAGGTGCGGTAACACGCACTGGAGGCCCGAACCGTTGAGCGTTGAAAAGCTCTCGGATGACCTGTGCCTAGGGGTGAAAGGCCAATCAAACTCGCTGATAGCTGGTTCTCCGCGAAATCTATTTAGGTAGAGCGTCAGATGAATACTCTAGGGGGTAGAGCACTGGATGGGCTAGGGGTCCTCACCGGATTACCGATCCTTACCAAACTCCGAATACCTAGAAGTACTGTCTGGCAGACACACGGCGGGTGCTAACGTCCGTCGTGGAGAGGGAAACAACCCTAATCGCCGATTAAGGCCCCCAAATTATGGCTAAGTGGGAAAGGATGTGAAAGTGCATAGACAATGAGGAGGTTGGCTTAGAAGCAGCCATCCTTTAAAGAAAGCGTAACAGCTCACTCATCAAGCGCTTTTGCGCCGAAGATGTAACGGGGCTAAAGCCATATGCCGAAATCGCGAGCTTTAAATTTATTTAAAGCGGTAGCGGAGCGTTCCGTAAGCCTGCGAAGGTATCCTGTAAGGGATACTGGAGGTATCGGAAGTGAGAATGCTGACATGAGTAGCGACAAAGAGGGTGAAAAACCCTCTCGCCGAAAGTCCAAGGGTTCCTGCGTAAAGCTAATCTGCGCAGGGTTAGCCGGCCCCTAAGGCGAGGCCGAAAGGCGTAGTCGATGGGAACTAGGTAAATATTCCTAGGCTAGGAAGGATGTGACGAATTTCGAAAGTTGTTTTTGGCTGATTGGATTGACACTAGCAGCCTAGAAGTTCCTGGAAATAGCCCTTCCATAAACCGTACCCTAAACCGACACAGGTGGACAGGCAGAGTATGCTAAGGCGCTTGAGAGAACGATGTTGAAGGAACTCGGCAAATTACCTCCGTAACTTAGGGAGAAGGAGGCCTCACTCTGGGCAACCAGTGTTGAGGGGCACAGACTAGGGGGTTGCGACTGTTTACCAAAAACACAGGGCTCTGCGAAGCCGTAAGGCGACGTATAGGGTCTGACGCCTGCCCGGTGCCGGAAGGTTAAAAGGAGGAGTGAGAGCTCCGAATTGAAGCCCCGGTGAACGGCGGCCGTAACTATAACGGTCCTAAGGTAGCGAAATTCCTTGTCGGGTAAGTTCCGACCTGCACGAATGGCGTAACGACTTCCCCACTGTCTCCAACATCGACTCAGCGAAATTGGATTCCCCGTGAAGATACGGGGTACCCGCGGTCAGACGGAAAGACCCTGTGAACCTTTACTGAAACTTGGCTGTGGCATTAACGGTAGCATGTGTAGGATAGGCGGGAGACTTTGAAGCGCGGGCGCCAGCCTGCGTGGAGCCACCCTTGAAATACCGCCCTTGCTTTCGTTGATGTCTAACCGCGCCCTTGGATAGGGCCGGGACCCAGCCTGGTGGTCAGTTTGACTGGGGCGGTCGCCTCCTAAAGAGTAACGGAGGCGCGCGATGGTAAGCTCAGAGCGGTCGGAAATCGCTCGTTGAGTGCAATGGCATAAGCTTGCCTGACTGCGAGGCCGACGGGCCGAGCAGAGACGAAAGTCGGTCATAGTGATCCGGTGGTCCCGTGTGGAAGGGCCATCGCTCAACGGATAAAAGGTACTCCAGGGATAACAGGCTGATGATGCCCAAGAGTTCATATCGACGGCATTGTTTGGCACCTCGATGTCGGCTCATCACATCCTGGGGCTGGAGCAGGTCCCAAGGGTTTGGCTGTTCGCCAATTAAAGTGGTACGTGAGCTGGGTTCAGAACGTCGTGAGACAGTTTGGTCCCTATCTGCCGTGGGTGTTGGAAACTTGAGAGGAGCTGCCCCTAGTACGAGAGGACCGGGGTGGACGTACCTCTGGTGGACCTGTCGTGGCGCCAGCCGCGTAGCAGGGTAGCTATGTACGGAAGGGATAACCGCTGAAAGCATCTAAGCGGGAAGCCCACCTCAAAACTAGGTTTCCTTAGAGAGCCGTGCAAGACCAGCACGTCGATAGGCTGGGTGTGGAAGCGTAGCGATACGTGAAGCTAACCAGTACTAATTGCTCGAATGGCTTGATTACTTGAAGCTTGTGTGTGGTGAAAAGCACTTACTTGTGCTTTTTCAACTCAGAAGGTTTGTCGATCAGAGATATGTTGGTTATGAAATGTTGTTGCTGGTTTTTGCTAACCCGGTGGTTATGGCCGGGGGGCCCCACCTGATCCCTTCCCGAACTCAGTCGTTAAGTCCCCGAGCGCCGATGGTACTGCGTCTCAAGGCGCGGGAGAGTAGGTCGCTGCCGGGTTTGCAAAAACCAAGTCGTCAATGTTTTAAATTATGCAGATCGAAGAAAGTATCTATTTCCGTTTTAATAGGGTGCAAAACATTTGCACTTTTCTTCCGAATCAAAGGGTAAAAAGATTTACCCGGTATCATTCATTGCCGCGGGGTGGAGCAGCCCGGTAGCTCGTCAGGCTCATAACCTGAAGGTCGTAGGTTCAAATCCTACCCCCGCAACCACCATATAATGTCCTCACGAATAAGTTAAGTTTGCACGTTGCTAATGAATCTTATCGAGTCGTTTACAACGTCATTGGACAGGAAAATAACAAGGAGTGGTCTAAAGTGTATGGTGGTATACTTAAAGCAACTTAGTGAATTGCTTTCATTTCCTTTTTTTGTAAAGATGAGAAGAACGATTTTAGCGTCATACTTATGAGAAAGTTATGAGCAGAGAGAACAAGCATAGACTTCGGCTCGTTAAACTTCTTAAAGAACTGTTCCAGCTGAATCAGCCTGACCTTGATTTTGGGTTTTATCGGATCATGCACGCTAAGGCAGAGCAGGTTAGTCACTTTATCGAGAAAGATTTACTCCAGATAATACAAGATGCTTTCGGTGAGGAGAACGAGTCTTTAGTCGCAGAGAAGAAAGCGGCTTACGATTTGGCAATTCAGCAGGCAAAAGAATTCGGTATCGCTGAGCCTGAGACAACTGAACCGGTCAAGAAAGCTAGAATCGCTTACCAAGCCTCCAAAGACATTCGTAGCAATGAGAGTGACATCTATGACCATCTTTATCGTTTCTTAGAGCGTTACTTTGACAACGGTGATTTTATGTCCCGTCGCTATTTTGTGCGTGAAACAGATTCTAGAGCTTATCCTTACGCTGTGCCTTATGACGGACGAGAAGTTTCTCTACACTGGGCGAACCGGGATCAGTACTATATCAAGACATCTGAGTACCTTTCCAATTTTACGTTTGACCCCGTCGTTGCACTCGAGTTTACGGAGCGGAATGGACAACTTTTTCAAGATAAGTCGTTGAAAGTTCATTGTCGCGTTGTTTCAGCAACAGAAGGAGAACACAATAACAGTAAAGAAAGTGAACAAACAGAACGCTATTTTATCATCCATCACGAGGAACCGATTAAGTTGGAGACTGGAGACTCAGGCACACCCGAACTTGTGATTCAGTTTAAATTCTGTTCTGACCCCGAGAAGATTGGACAAGATGCTACATGGCGCAAGAAGCGCCTAGAGGAAGCGAGTTTGGTTATCAAGGAGGCACTCCTAAATCTTGATGGCGGCAGAGACTTTCGCCAAGCGTTGATGACTCCCGCACCTACAGATAAGGAGAAAAATCGCACATTGTTGGACAAGTATCTTTTAAGGTACACCGGGCGAAACACAATGGATTATTTTATCCACAAGGATTTGGGAAGTTTCCTAAGGCGGGAACTAGACTTTTACATTAAGAACGAGGTGATGAGACTAGACGATATTGAGACAGCGGAAGTTCCTAACGTGGAATCCTATCTTGCAAAAATTAAAGTGTTTCGAAAGATCGCACAACAATTAATTGATTTCCTTGCGCAGCTTGAAGATTTCCAAAAGCGTCTCTATCTGAAGAAGAAATTCGTCTTGGATGCCGAATACTGTGTCACACTAGACAGAGTTCCCGAGGATCTATTCCCTGAGATAATTGAGAATTTAGCCCAACAGAAAGAATGGGTGCAGCACTTCGGTATTAGCGAAATTAGCGGATACTCGGAGCCACTTACGATAGAATTTTTAAGCGAGAATAAGTCGCTTCCCGTTGACACCGTATTTTTTAGTAGTCGATTTAAAGAAATTATTCTTTCGACAATTTTGGATTTGGACCGCCACTTGATCGGTACAATGTTTCAAGCCAATAACGCGTCCGCATTATCGTTAATGGAACATAAGTATGCCCGATCTGCTAAAGCAATATACATTGATCCTCCATACAACACGGAATCGAATTTCATTCTCTACAAGAATAGCTACAAGCATTCGTCGTGGCTCGCTTTAATGTCGCCACTCCTCGTTCAGTCAAAGAAACTAGAGTTACCCCAAACCGGCGTACACGCTGTATCAATTGACAAAGCGGAAGTTTCAAATTTATTGAAATTGTTTCAAGAATTGTTCTGGGAAAGAGAAATTGTTCCTGTCTCGGTGATTCACAATCCTAGCGGCACGATGGGAAAAAATTTTTCTGGAACAGGTGAGTTTTGTATTTTTTCTTATGACGACAGGCAAAAATGTATTGCTCTTGAGAATAGGGTGGATTCTCCGGATGTTAGAGATTTCATGAACACTGCGAAGGGGTCATCGGGAAACCATCTACGGCATACCGGGAAAACCTGCTTCTACGCAGTTATCGTGAAGAATGATCGGATTGTTGGTGTAGGCGATGTAGAACCCGATGACAAACATCCGTCTCGAAATGAACAAATGGAGAATGGAGTAACTGCGGTTTATCCTGTTGATTTTGAAGGAAACGAACGAAAGTGGGTTCTTGGCAGAGAAACCGTCGAAAAACATCTTGATGAGTTAAGCGTCAAGAAGGATTCTCAGACCGGTGAGCTACGTATTGTTAGGACAAAGAGTCGTTTAAACTATAAGACCGTTTGGACTAAAAAATACTACAGTGCTAAGAAATATGGCACTGAGCTTCTTGGTCATATGGTTCCTGAAACTAGAGCGATGACCTCTCTTTATCCCAAGTCAATTTATTTAGTAAAAGATATCGTACTAGCTGCGCTTGGAGATTTGGACGACGGAATCGTTATAGACTATTTTGCAGGATCAGGGACAACAGGTCACAGTGTAATCCAAATAAATCGGGAACTTGGAACAACTCATAAATTCCTGCTAGTGGAGATGGGAGAGCATTTTGACAGTGTTTTACGTCCACGCGTACTCAAGTCTGCTTACGCATCAAATTGGAAAGATGGAAAGCCGGTCGGCAGTGATAGCATAAGTTACACGCTTAAATATCTTCGATTGGAGACCTATGAAGACACTCTAAATAATTTGGCGTTTCGTGACAGCTTGCCGAACCAGGCAGAACCAGAATTCTTTCGCGAATACATGCTTCGCTATTGGCTTGATTTTGATACCAAAGACAGCTTGTCTTTGCTAAATTTGGAGAAGTTTTCTAATCCAACAGACTACAGTCTTATGGTAAAAAGCTCGGGTTTAAGCAGACAAGTAGCAAAGACTGTGGATTTAATGGAAACATTCAACTGGCTGATTGGTTTACATGTTGTGCATATAGACAGATGGCGTAGATACAGCGCATCATTTAGACGAGAGGCTGATCTGGAGCTTCCAGATGACATAAATACCCGATTGAAGTTAGATGGCGTACAAAAAGAAACTGACGACGGACAGTGGAAGTTTCGCAAAGTAGAAGGTTATACGAAAAGAGTTCCGGGCGATAGGGAAAATATTGAACGAACTCTAATTATATGGCGTAATTTGACGGGCAACCTTGAACAAGACAATTTGATGTTGGATGAGTGGTTCATTAAATTTCGTTCTTCAGAGCGTTACTCAGAGTTTGATGTGATTTATGTTAACGGTTCGAACAATTTGCTAGTTTTGAGATCGGATAAAGAATCATGGAAGGTCCGACTAATTGAAGAAACCTTCTATCGGTCAATGTGGGACTTAGAAGGTTGATAAATGTCGAAACGTAAGAAAGATACGAAACTCAAGCAACTTCCGTTTGGTCGTAAGCTAATACTTCTGCAATGGATTGTTAGTTTATTTGGTTTCGATCCTCTCCCCGATCGAAAAGACGGAGATGGGACTCGACAGTCGATTGAACCTCTGGTTTCAATGTTGAAAGAGACACCGGACGGAATGACTGCGGATAACGTACACTATTTTTACAAGGTTCTAAACGATCACCTGAAAACCAAAGCACAAATCACGCATGCCGACTTGTTGCGTTATGAATACAACATCGTTAGTCATACAATAGCAATAAACGAAATGCGCGAGCGTCCGATCGTTTGGAAATACTTCCAGTGGCTTTCGTTGCTTTTCGTAGAAATATACTTGGATCGTTTTTTTAGAGACAGTGATGCTTTGAGGGAACAGCTAAACGCCTACGTGAGAGAATTCAACAATTATTGGCGAATGCAAGATATTGAAACCGGGATCACACCTTACACATTTCAAGATTTGAATAAGCTTTGTTTACAAAATGCGACTGGGTCGGGTAAGACGCTATTGATGAACGTTAATTTTCTGCAATTTAAGAGTTATGTTAGCAAGTCCAAAATGAAGAATGATCTGACACGAACTGTTTTGATCACACCAAATGAGGCTCTTTCAGAGCAACACAAAAGAGAAATGAAGGCAAGTAGCATAGTTGCAGAGCGTTTGGCAACAGATGGCGGAGATCTGCTTACGAAAAGTAATTTGGGGCTAAAGCAAGTAGATTACACAGAAGTTACAAAGCTAGGTGATGAAGACGGGCCGAACACAATTGCTGTTCGTAATTTGAGTGATCAAAATCTATTGTTAGTAGACGAAGCCCATCGTGGAATGGGTAGTCAGGAAGAACGTGGGTGGTTCAATAGTCGCGCAAGGCTATCGGCAAACGGTTTTGTGTTTGAATATTCCGCCACATTCAAGGAAGCGATTACTGCAACGAAGCGTCCCGAAATAGAAATCGCATATGCGAAGACGATTTTGTTCGACTACTCTTACCGATATTTTTACGAGGATGGGTACGGTAAGGATTATCGAATATTCAATCTTCCAAGTACCTATGAGGATTTACAGTTTTCATACTTAACAGCCTGTCTTTTGTCGTTCTTTCAGCAGTTGAAGTTATACGAAGACAAAGCGACTGAATACGCACCTTATAACATTGAGAAACCTTTATGGGTTTTCGTAGGGACAACAGTTACAAAGGCAAAAGGAACGAAAGCGGAGAAGGCTACTGTATCAGATATCGGAAAGATTATTGCGTTTTTGGCCAAGTTTCTGAAAAATCGTATCGTAACAGTAAGAACAATCCATGAACTTCTCACTAATACTGCTCAACAGACTGGCCTCTTGGACGAAAATGGCGGCGATATTTTTGCCGGAACTTTTCTCTATCTTCAAAATTTATTGACAAAAAAGGGTTGGAACATTGAAGACTTACTTACGGATATTTACCGGACACTATTTAAGTCGGTGTCCGGTGGTCAGTTGTCGATCGCACGAGTTCGTGGAGATAGTAATGAAATTATGCTTCGGGTTGGACAGGCCGACGTACCGTTTGGTCTGATCAATGTCGGTGATGCGAAAGGGCTAACAGTTCATATTATGGAACAACAGTTTGAGAATGTGACTGTCTTAGATTCGGAATTCTCTAATCCTCTTTTTGGGACGATAGAGTCTGCGATATCTCCCCTAAACTTACTTATTGGGTCAAAGAAATTCATTGAAGGATGGGATTGTTGGCGTGTTAGCACATTGGGACTCATGCATGTTGGGAAGAGCGAGGGAGCTCAGATTATTCAGCTCTTCGGCCGCGGTGTTCGTCTCAAAGGTTATGACTGGACACTTAAACGTAGTGGTTTTGCGAAACCAGCCCGTCAGCCAGAGTTTATTCAATATGTTGAGACTCTCAACGTTTTTGGCATTGAAGCAGATTTTATAAGTAAGTTCCGCAGTTTCCTAAACGAAGAGGGCCTCCCTACTCAGGACCTGATGCATGTTGTGACTGTTCCTTTGGATATAACTTACGATTTTGGACGTAAACTCAAAACTGTGCGTCCGCGCAGGAAACCGTCGGCGAAACGAGAGTTTGATTTTCGACGCGATGGCGCTACATTGACATTAGGAGATGTACCCCCTAAAATTCGCGAAAAAATAATAGAAATCGACTGGTATCCAAGAATTCAATCGATGGAATCAAAAACTAAACTTCGATTAGGAAATAAAGAAAGTACAGTGTTTTCGGAATCTCATTTGCGGATGCTCGATTTCGACGATCTTTATTTTCGTATCGAAAAAATGAAGGGCGAGCGAACTTGGTTCAATATTAATGTAAAGAAGTCGCGCCTTTTTGACTTACTTTATGACACCACTTGGTACAGACTCGTGATCCCGACAGGGAAAATGAGATTCGATAGTTTTCTGAATGTGAGGCTTTGGCAGGAAATGGCAACAGAGCTTCTGATGAAGTACGCAGAAGAGTATTACAATTATAGCAGGGCGGCCTTCATTGAACCTAGACTCGAGGTGCGAGAAATTGAGCCAAATGACGGTAACTTCCCCAAATCTGAAGAGTACCAGTTGATTGTCAATGCGAACGAAGTAGCATTAATTAATGACATTAACAATTTCACGAAAGAGATTTTAGCGAACACTCCAGGCATTTTGAAGACTGGAGAACTAAAAGGGTGCAGGCTAGGAAATCACCTCTACGAACCTGTACTCCACGTTGCTAAAGGGAGTAAAATCCATATAGCGCCAGCTTCTTTAAATGAAAGTGAGTTCCAATTTATAGACGATCTACGGAAGTTCGTTGAGAGAGAACGCGAACGTCTTGTTGACGAGAAAACAGAAATATTCCGTGAGAGTCGTGGTCTCAGATGAAGCCGATAACTTTTTTCCAGACTTCATCCTTGGCAGGTAAAGGACGGGGTTCAATACCTCTCCTTTGTCGAACCACACGGACTCCAACACGAGGGGCCTGGTCACAAGAAGATTGAATTTCACAAGGTAATCAAAACCATTCAGCATCGTCTTGCGGATAAGAATTTGATACTCAATAGCTACGTTATAACACCGACCAGGTTTTCCAGTCTGAAGTGGGGTAAAACCATTAAAGAATTGGAAGACATGCACGTTCTATTCATGTACGATCAGCCGGAGGTCTATTTGGCGAAAATAGTTAAAAGTATGGTAAATTGACCAAGCTATATCATTTTCGAATAGAACACGAGACCAATAACAATCCATCTTGGTGTATGTTATGGGTTCTACCATCACATGCAAGCGAATGTCTTCACCAGTCTGTTTGACAAAAATTGTAAGTCGATAAAATGCACGACTACGTCAAATATTCTTACAAGCAAATTGTCCTAGCAATAGGTCAAAGTTTGAAATGTGTATTAACTGTGGTGAAGTTTAAGATAACCAGCGCGGAATTGTGCCACTTGTTGGGAGACATCAAATGATCCACGCATCGTGCCTCGTTCAAGAAAATCAAATTTCTGACGAACAAGAATCCGCGCTACGCAAGGAGATGGAGGAGTTTACTCGTAGCTCATTTGATGAATCTGTCAATATCAATTGGATTGTAGTCCCCAAGAATAGCGGATTTACAGCTGGAGTTCCCTCGACTTCTGTTATAGTTTCCTTGCGTTCAAACGTAATTTTAGATAAACAAAGGCGTTTTGAACTTTTGAAGGAACTTTGCGATATATGGATAAACGAAACGGGTTTATCAACCAATGAAGTCGTCGGGACTATAACCGATCCCCCAAACTGAGAATCATCAAATCAAGGATCAGCACTATGCCTCTCTATATTTGCAACTCCCAAAAAGGGTTAATCTCCGATCAACTCAAAGCATCCATAGCGAAGGACATTACTAGGATTCACTGTAAAGTGACAGATGCACCTTCGACATTCGTACATGTTTTCTTCTTTGAAAACGCTTCGCATGTCCCTCTGAACGATAAACAAGCACTGCTATATGGTCAAATTCGTGCAGGACGAACGATCAAACAAAAAGAAGAACTCGTAGAGCGAATGAGTGAAGCAATTCACGTCCATTCTGGGATACTAAGAGAGAATATTTCAGCTTTTACAACAGACACACCTGCGAGCTGGGTAATGGAGGGAGGCGACTTGTTGCCAGAACCAGGAGAGGAAGAGGCATGGCTGGTCGCTCATGAGGCAAAGAACAAACCGGAGGTTTAGTAAACTCTAACGTAATTCATTCACAAGCAGGAGTTAGAAAAATTTCAAAATCAGTGGTCATACTAGGTGCAGGTGTGTCAAAAGGTGTTGGCGGAGCCTTGGCACGACGATTTGCATTGGAGGGCTATCACGTCATTGTGACAGGGCGTACGTTAGAGAAAGTTGAAAGTGTAGCAGAAGAGATTAGACGGCAGGGTTATTCGGCTGAAGCTATCCAGGTTGACGTGACTTCGGTGTCGGAACAAGATTCACTGTTTGAACATGTAAAAACAAAAGGATCTTTGTCTGCAGTTTTGTTTAATGCCGGTAATAACGCCATTATTCCTTTCTCGGAGCTAAACGCAGAAACTTATGAGCAGTTTTGGCGAGTCGGGAATTACGGAGCATTTTTGACGGCAAAACGCGCTATTCCAATTTTGGAAGCACAGGGGGCAGGGAGTTTATTTTTTACGGGAGCATCCGGGTCATTACGAGGAAGACCAAACTTTGCTCATTTCGCGTCAATGAAAGCAGGTCTGAGGATGCTAGCACAGGCATTAGCCCGCGAATACGGGAAGAAGGGAATTCACGTCGGACATATTGTAATTGATGGTGTAGTTGATGCTGAAAAAACACGTTCAAGATTCGGGGAGTACATGGATAGCCTAGGTGAGGACGGAATTTTGTCTCCGGAGGCGGTTGCAGATTCGTATTTGCACTTACACAATCAGCCTAGATCTGTTTGGACACACGAACTAGAGTTGAGACCATTTAGCGAAAAATGGTAGTTTAACAGAACTTATGGAACGAAATTGTTTTAACGTTCTGTAAAGGATTTCTAGGATACCAGAAGAAAAGAACTTGTGTCTCGTTGTAATCCCATGAGACTGTTGAAAATTTTTTATACGCTCTTTTTTTGATCTTGAGACTTAGCGACAGTTTCGGAACGCCTAAAAGATAGCGTATCCTCCGTCCACGATGATAGTATCCCCGGAATGATATGCAGAAGCGTCCGATGCTAGGTAGACGGCGATTCCGCCAAAATCTTCTGGTTTCCCCCATCGTCTAATCGGTACCCGTGCTATTACCTTCTTTTCAAAAACTTCACTGTCTTGCGCCATTTGAGTCATGTCAGTGGCAATCCAACCCGGTAGAATCGAGTTCGCACGTATTCCCCACCGGGCTTGTTCTACCGCTATAGCTTTCACCATCGAAATAAGACCACCTTTTGTGGCGGCGTAAGCTTGATTTCTGCCAGCCCCTTCAATAGCAGCAAGTGAAGCGATTCCGACTAAGCTTCCGCCCGGATCTCCATTTTTAGCGCGTTTTACCATCGATTTTGATGCTTCACGTAACGTCCAAAAGGCTCCTTCCAAATTTATCGCCATGTTCTTGCGCCAAGTATCCGTACTCATCTCCAAGAAAGAGGGTGCACCAAAACCCGCGCCTGCGTTTGCAAAACAGGAGTCTATTTTTCCGTTCCAAGATTCGGTCTCAGTCATTGCATCTATAACGCTTTCTTCTTGCGAAACATCAACTTGCCAAGCCCTAATATTACCTGTTCCAAGATTAGAGAGTGTTGCGACAGCAGAGTCATTTGAGTCAGTATTCCTTCCCCAAATAGCGACGTTTGCATTTGAAGCCGCTATAGCTTTTGCCATGCCCAAACCAATTCCACGGTTTCCACCTGTGATTAGGACAGTTTTGTCTTTCAAATCAAATGGGGAATAAGTCATGGTCGATAAACTCCAATAAAAATTGCATAGTACAACAGTACGTCTCTCGGGAGGCATTAACAGCGGTATCACAAATTGGGACGGACAATCACTTTTCCGAAAACCCGTCTTTCAAGCAACATATATAAACCATCACGAGTTTTATCGAGCGGCAGTTCGGTAAATATGTGGGGTTTGGTTTTTCCACTTTCTGCCCATTGCCAAATCTGACGCTGATTTTCAATTCCACGGTCAGGAAACTTTCGTCCGTACTCACCTGCTCTGACTCCAACCACGGAGAATCCCTTAATTAAGGGCATATTCGTAGGAACGGTTGCGATACGACCAGAGGTAAATCCGATAACAAGTAATCGTCCATCAAATGCGATACAACGCACACTTTCGTCGAACACGTCTCCGCCAACAGGATCGAAAATCACGTCGGCCCCTCGTCCCTCGGTGTATTCTATTACTCTTTCTCTGAAGCCATCGTTAACATTGAATGCAATGTCTGCACCATGCTGAACAACTTGAGCCAGTTTCTCGTCAGATCCTCCCGTAGCAATGACCGTCGCGCCAAGAAGTTTTCCGACATCTACTGCTGCGAAACCCACTCCACCGCTAGCTCCGTGGACAAGTAGCGTTTCGCCATATTTCAAATTCGCTCGCCGCACTAGAGCAACATAAGCAGTTAGATAAGCAGCAGGATAAGAAGCGGCTTGTGCGAAACTCATATTCTCAGGTTTAAGTCGCAAACTACTGGCGTTAACCGCTATAAATTCAGCAAATCCGCCAAATCTACTCCCGCCGACGACATGGTCTCCTTCAGAAAAATTATGGACGTTCCTGCCTTTTTCAACTACTTCACCAGATATATCCATACCTGGGATAAATGGTGGTTCGAGTTTTAACTGGTATTTTCCTTGGCACAGTAGAATATCGGGAAAGTTTATACTTGTGGCATGAACACGAACTAAAACTTCCTCGGGGTGAACTTTTGGGGTCGGAATCTCACAGACTCCGGTTCCGGAGAGATCTTCGGATAATTCCGAACAGACGAAAGCTTTCATAATGATTAAATCGAACAGGTAAGAAACACAACTTTCAGTTTTCTATGTGATCGTACGAACTTCGAACCTTACCAGCAATTTCTCGACAAGCGTCATCGGCTTCTCTACAAACACCAGTGAACGCTGTGAATCCATGGGCAAGACTATCATAGCAATCGTAATGGGTTGTTACGCCCGCGTCGCTGAGTTTCTCGGCATACTGTTTGCCATCGTCAAGCAAAGGATCAAACCCAGCAGTAATCACTATTGCAGGAGGTAACCCAGACAAATCGTCAGATAACGCCGGCGACAAACGCAAGTCAGATCTTTCGACACCTTCAGGAATATAATGTTCCATAAACCAATCCATTGTTTCCGAGGACAGAGGATATGTCTCGCCGTAGGTTTTGTGAGAAGGAAGTTCGTCGACTAAGTTTGTTGCAGGGTAGATCAGCAATTGCAACACAGGTATCGTTTTTCCTTCTTTCTTCATGTCTTGGCAGATAATCGCTGAAAAATTTCCTCCAATCGAATCGCCGCCAATTGCAGATATACCGTCAGGGGCTCCGTAGTCTTTTCCGTTTTTTAGAGCCCATTCGTAGGCATCTTTACAATCGTCTAATCCGGACGGAAAAGGATGTTCCGGTGCTAGCCGATAGTCAACAGATAGTACCGGACACTTAACAATTTTTGAAAAAATCGTACAGAAAGCGTGACATGTTTCGAGGTCTCCAATGACGCCGCCACCGAAATGGAAAAATGTCATCATCGGAGCATTATTGTCAATCGTGTCGGGCGTGTACATTCGAACAGGGATAGAGTGGTCGGACGAAGAAGGGATTTCGAAGTCTTCCCATTGAACTCCAGAGTCCGGTTTTGCTTTGAGCATTTCGAGTCCAGCAGCAGAGGCAGCACGCCCTTGGTCGGCCGCAAGTGATGACATGGGAGGTTGTTTAGCTGCCTCACCTGCAAGAAACTGGAATTCACGGTTTAGAATTCTTCCGTCTATTTTGACGGGCTTGCCTCGAGCCAGAAAAGAGCCGAAATTTTTAATGAGAAATGTTTGGAAAGTCATACTTTTGCTCCGACTTTAAATGAGGGGCGTTAGAAAAATCCTCAGTCATTTGTATGCAAACTCTAATTTAGACTGACAGCGCGGGAATTACAATTGAAAACCCACCTTTACTATTAGGTTAGCACTAACCTTTTCTTGCCTTTTCTTATTTCCTTTTGCAAATCTTTGACATAGGAGTTGAAATCAAGTTGCATTGTATGTCTGGCACTCTTGTAAAATCGTCCCAAATGATGTTCTTCGTCAGCAAGAATGATTTGCTCCATTTGGGCATCCCCTGGGACAGCATATTCGCCAGATAGGTAAGCGACGACAAGTTTCGACTGTTGCTCGGCAAAATTAACCAAAGTTGGCAAAGGTTGAGCGAGTCCCATAAAGAAAAGCGTTGGATACCCGGGTTTGATCATGCGTTTGTACAATGGAAATCTGTTTTCTTTTGGCGAAAGTTCGGGGTCATCAAAGAATGGAAAGGATACGTTATAGCCAGTTGCCCATACAATTGCATCGATCTCTTCTCGCGTCCCATCAGTGAAAACAACACCATCATTATCTAATTTCTCAATTGCCCCCTTAGGACTAATGTCTCCACATCCAACTCGTGTGAGGAATTCCCCTGAAACTGACGGATGGCCGTCAAGCGGTTCGTGATCAGGCTTTGGTAACCCATACGATTCCATTTGCCCGATGACTTTTTTTATCTTGCTTCGGGCCAAGGTAAGCCCGAGTTTCTCGGGCATCCAATCTGGAAGTGTCGCCTTGTCCGCTGGCTCTCCGTCAATATACTTTGGTAAAACCCACACTCCGCGTCGCATAGAGATGAATAGTTTCTTTGCGATCGGGCGTTGAGAGAGTTCAGATGAAATGTCCATTGCTGAGTTGCCGGCTCCGACAATTAGTACTCTTTTTCGGCGAAAATCGTAAGGTTCAAAAGGAGTGCGATAATTATGGGAATGTACTTGATACCCGTCAAATTTTCCGGGGTACTCTGGCCATCGGATATTCCAATGATGTCCGTTGCAAACGATTAGAGCATCATATTCCTTTGATTCACCTGAAGATAGCGTTACGGCCCACCGATGCCCTTCTATTTGTTGAGCTTTGTCAACGCTAGTATTGAAGGTGATTGATTTTCGCAGGTTAAAGTGGTCGACATAGTCACGAAAGTATTGTTGAATCTGCGAATGATGGGGAAAATCAGGCCAAGAGTCAGGAACTGGATAATCTTCAAAGGCTAGACGCCATTTAGACGTATCGATATGTAAACTCTCGTAGCAAGATGACATACTGTTGGGGTTTTTGAAATACCAGTTGCCTCCAACATCATCTGATTTTTCGAAACAGTCGTAATCAATACCGTGGTCTTTCAACCGTTTTGCTGTGGTGAACCCGGAACACCCAGCGCCGATGATGCAAACTCTGCGTTTCATTTGTGTATGATTAACCACTAGTTTTCTCCTGCCTGATAATAAGAGCGAAACTGCAATATTCTAACAAAAAATAACATTAAGATATACCATGAAGGTCGAACGTATGTTCTGCGTTCGAAAACCACATAGGGAACTTTACCAATTATGACCTTATATAGATTTGGTGATATCACACCTCGCTTTCCGGAGTCGGGTAACTTTTGGGTCGCGGAGAACGCGATTGTTCTGGGGAACGTGGAATTAGGAGAAAATGCAAGCATTTGGTACGGAACAGTCGTCAGAGGCGACAATGATCCGATATCAATCGGTGAGAACACCAATATACAGGATAGCTCCGTACTCCATACCGATTACGGTTTTCCGCTCACAATAGGGCGTGATGTAACAGTAGGCCATATGGTAATGTTGCACGGATGCACTATCGCAGATTTTTCGCTTATTGGGATTGGAGCCCGAATCCTCAATGGTGCCAGAATCGGAAGTAATTGTATTATTGGAGCCCACACATTGATTCCGGAGGGTAAGGAAATTCCAGATAATTCTCTTGTTATGGGTGCGCCAGGCAAAGTTATAAAACCCGTTAGTCAACAGCAAACAGAGGTAATCAAAATGTCTGCACTCCACTATGTGGAAAACTGGAAGCGACACAAAAAAGAAATGAAACCGCTGGATTAATCTAATCTGATAACATTGTGTCATTCGGCACTAAAAATTTAAAAAGTGCTAAAGTGTCGGTCAATGCGCAAAGTCATCATTGCTCAGGCGCTAAGAACTCCTTGAGAGTCCTTCCACCCATTAATCATTAAGGAAAAACAGAATGTCAGAATACGAATTTGTGAACGTGACGGAAGAAGGTCCACTGTTAATCGTAGAGATTAACCGGCCGAAAAAAATGAATGCATTGCATCCACCGGCAAACAAAGAATTAGCGGAAATTTTCGACAAGTTTGCCGAGGACGACGAACGATGGGTGGCGATAATTACGGGGGCCGGGGAACGAGCGTTTTCTGCGGGTAACGACCTCGTTTATCAGGCGACGGGTGGGGAGATGTTCAAAGTCCCGGCCGGATTTGGAGGTCTTACAAATCGGTATGACTTGACCAAACCAGTTATTGCTGCGGTCAATGGGGTAGCCATGGGCGGCGGTTTTGAAATAGCCCTAGCGTGTGACTTAATTATAGCCGCTGATAGCGCACGATTTGCTTTGCCCGAACCAAAAGTTGGCTTGGCCGCATTGGCAGGAGGGGTTCATAGATTACCACGGCAAATCGGACTGAAGCGGGCGATGAGCATGATCATGACGGGTCGACATGTATTTGCAGAAGAAGGAGAAAGATTAGGGTTCGTTAACGCTGTAGTACCCTTGTCGGAAGTAATGACGGAAGCTCGAAGATGGGCGGGACTGATTATGGAATGTAGTCCGATGTCTATTAGAGGGTCTAAACAGGCCGTCATGGGAGGTCTGGATATCGCTAACTTCAAAGAAGCTTTTGATACCAAGTTCCCTGCTTTAGATGCAATGATTAAATCAGAGGATTTTATTGAAGGTCCGAAAGCTTTCGCTGAGAAACGTAAACCTGAATGGAAAGGGCGATAAAGCCTGTTAAATTTTGTAAGGAACTTACTATGTCAGAGTCTGAATATGTACCTCCCAAAGTTTGGAAATGGAATAAGGAAAGTGGCGGACGTTTCGCTAACATAAATCGTCCCATTGCAGGGGCAACTCACGAAAAAGAGTTACCCGTCGGTAAGCATCCTTTCCAGCTTTATTCCCTTGCGACACCTAACGGGGTCAAAGTGACAGTAATGTTTGAGGAGTTACTTGAGTTGGGTCACGCTGATGCAGAATACGATGCCTGGCTAATCAATATAGGTGAGGGAAATCAATTTTCCTCTGGATATGTAGATATAAATCCCAACTCTAAAATCCCAGTAATGGTAGACAGAACCGGTTCAGAACCAATCCGAGTGTTTGAGTCGGCATCAATACTTGTTCATCTTGCAGAGAAATTTGGAGAATTTTTGCCGACAGAAGCAGCTGAACGCGCGGAAACATTCAATTGGCTTTTCTGGCAAATGGGATCGGCACCATACTTGGGAGGCGGTTTTGGTCACTTCTATGCTTACGCACCAGAAAAGATAGAATACGCGATCGACCGATTTGCAATGGAGGCCAAGCGCCAACTTGACGTTCTTGATCGAAATTTGGCGGATCGAGAATTTATGATTGGAGACCAATACACGATTGCCGACATGGCTATAGCACCTTGGTATGGGGCCTTATCAAAAGGGATTTTGTATGAGTCAGGAGAGTTTTTGTCTGTTCACGAATACAAAAATGTAATTCGCTGGACGGAAATGCTTATGTCTCGCCCCGCTTTCAAAAGAGGACAGATGGTCAATAGGGTTTGGGGCGACCTTTCTCGGCAGTTGCCTGAGCGACACGATAAGTCTGATTTTGAGACAAAAACAATGGACAAAATTTCATCGGAGAAGTAGTCAAAGAGTAGAGATTGACCATACTCGTTCAATGGCCCAATAGGTTCCGGCAATGCCGGCGACGTATGCACCTGCTAGTTTAGTTGGAGGTATCACCTTGCGGTGAAGGCGGAACAATAGCCAGCCTAATACTAGTAACGTACCGATGACTGCCAGTTGTCCGATTTCTACTCCAAGATTGAAAAAGAGAAGCGCTAGGAGTTTTGATTGTTCAGGTAATCCAATCTCAATTAAAGCACTGGCGAACCCTAAACCGTGAACAAGTCCAATTGCAAATGTTACAGGCCAACCTAGTCTTGCAGTTAGACTGGGGTTTCCGTTCATCTGTCTTAAAATTTCTAATCCCATCAATGTTATTGATAGTGCCACCGTAACCTCAACAGCCGCAGATGGTAAAGAGAAATGACCTAGCGCCGAAAGACCAAGCGTTAAAGAATGTGCGACAGTAAAAGCTGTCACGCAGGCAACGATACGAGTTGGTTTCACAAGCAAAATTAAAGCGAATACAAAAAGCAAGTGATCCCAACCGGTCAGTATATGCTGTACGCCGATCGTAAGATAGCTGACAAATCCTAGCGTTTCTGTTTTTTCTAATCTCATTTCTTTTGACGACGGACGCAAAACTCCGGTTTGAAGATTACCTTCAATAGTCTCGAACCGTACAAAGACATCAGTGAGAGTACGGTCAAGTCCTTGAATTTCGATCGATTTGTTCTGTAGATCACAGTTTAGAGAAAAGGTCTCAATAATCGCACTCTTCACCAGTCTGACTTGTCTCGGATTTACAACGCAGGCTTCTGGGAATGAAGGGACGATTGCTAATTTACCCCTCGCAGACACGGGTTGTTTCCAAGTGACACTGTAATGCTTTGACTGAGTCTCAACAATTTCTAGGTATGACGGTCTAATCTCATGAGCGCTAGCTACCGGGAGAATAAACCAGCAGAAAAACACAATGACAATTCTGGTCAGTACGGTCACTGGATTGATTCAATATGAACGTCGTATCTTTTAATAATATCTTCAATAGCTTTTTGGTTTAGCAGTCTTAACTGTTCGTCTCTCCATTTTCTTTCTACAAGTTCGACGACATCTTCAAAATTTGGACTCGATGAAGGTTTTATTCGGTTAACTCTGACCAAGTGTGTACCCAATGTCGAAACATGCGGTCCGACCCATTGATTTTGCGGAGCTACTGCGACGTTGCTTGTGAACTCCGGTCCGAATAACCGCGTTATTTCGCTACTTGGAATATCGCCATATTGTCTTTGAAGCATAAATGCATCGCCTACCTCGCGCCAATCAGCTCCATTCTGTAGTTCCTGCAGCGAATTCTTAATACGTTGATTGGTTGCGTCACGAAAATATACGTGGTCAAAACTATATAAGGTTGGGATGTCGAATTTAGAGCGGTTATTTTCATACCAGTCTTTCAGAGTCGACAGAGATACGGTAGGAACATCGGTTAAATCGTCAATCATGAATCGCATTTTTTGAGCTAGGCGGCGTTCTAAAACGACATCGCCTCTGTCTAAACCTAACCGTCTCGCTTCAGACGCTAAAACAGCAGTCTCAATATGATCGTTAATCATACCTTGAAGATCAATAAGACTAGGAGCAGTCCCCGCCTCGCTAGAATAAACAGATGCCATGCGTAAAAGGTCTTGTCGTGAGACAATTATGGCTTCTCTCGAAGGGGAAAAGGATTGCCAAATTGTAACAAGCAAAAATATTGTTACGCCAGCACCCGCGAAGTGAACCAGTGGCTCCCTAAGAAGCTTGGTCATAGTTAGTTAGCCGCGAAAACCCAAATTGGAGACGTATAGGCCCGTTCTTGTATGGTCAACGGTACATCTTCCCTCGGGGGAGTTCCGTTTTTTAAAGCTTCCCAAGTACTCCAGCGGCACGTCGGATTTTCAAGTACTCTGACGTAATAGGCGGCGTTTCGTTCACGATCATAATCGGGATCCTGCCAAACGACGCGGAGATCTGCCGCTCCCTGTCCCAATGGCCTACACGTTCGCATATCAACGCTGGATCCATTGTCCTCACAGCGATGGGTGACGGGGTCTGGAACACCGCTTGAACATGCCACGTCATAGACCTGCTCTCCATCAGAAACGGTCTTCACAATTTGTATGCGTTGCAACCAACCAGCGTGGATGTCGCGAATCGCCCAGACAAGGAATTCTGGAATAGTGTCCGAACTAGGTATTAGATCACCACCCATTGAAACGCCTGCTTTGTATGCCTGCTTAACTAAATTTGTCGACTCAAGGATATCCTCCGAGAATCTATCAGCCGCGAAAAAACGAACCTGGATACGAGGCCCCGTAGTTGCAAATGTTTCCTTACGGCGGAACGCATCAAAAATAGAGTCGCGGGTGTTTTCTTCTGCCCAAACTCCAGTTAGTCCGGAAGCTCCCCAGCGAGAAAACCATTCCGTTGCATTTTTCACAACTTGATTATCTTCCTCGTCCTCTTGATCTTCCCATCGTCTGGTCCCCTCAGGAAATGGAATGGATCCACGCAAAGCAGGGGTTCCATCAACTATTCCCACTTTTGACCAATAATCATCCTCTGCATAAGCTCCGCCAACCACGTGGCTGTCGGAAGCTCCCGTTAATCCAAACTTGAAGGGATTGAATCCTTTCGTCTCGTGTAACATTAGACCATTAGAGTATGCTTCTCGAACGTAACCACCGCTCGTTTTGCTGATGTCGTATACCGCTAAAAGCCTTGTATAGATTTCAAAGTCAGCCCATTCGTCATTTGGAGATAAGTCTGGATGAGTTTCTGAAGTTCCTTTTACTTGCGTCACTTCGACCAATGGCTCGTTCCGCATTCGCTTCTCTGCATAGGCCTCGGTCAAAGGATTTCCCTCATAGGTTTGAAGCCGGAACATCAGTCCATCCGAAACGTTAGAATTGTGAGGAATGGAAATCGATTCAATTCCTCCTTCCCTTAATCCATCCATCCAAGTCCATAAATCTTCTGGATTTGTCGAATCTAAAGTCGAAAACACTCTGACAGGTGCTTTGTCGCGAAAGAAAACATTTCGATGGAGATTGCCTCCACCAAAAGTTCCTTCGTCTTCTCGAATTGTAACGGATGTGTATTCATACGCCGCGAACGTTGTGAACTTTCCGGGTTCATTATGCCTGTTTGCAGCCTCGACAGTTTTCACCCAAATGTCTGAAATTATTGGGCGGTCATACATGTCATCAATTGGAACACCGGAACGAACTGATGACCCTACGCCTTGAAAAGCATTCAGGATCGCTTCTTGGTCTGTCGAAAACATCTCTTTTGCCCGAGGAATTTCGCTTAGAGCATGTCCAGGAGTATCCATTAACGGCAGAATCCCGAGATATTCACCGTGATCTGTAACTGTGTAAAAGTCTAAAGGCCCACCGTGAATTGTCATATCGAATCCGGATGGATGTTGCACGGTCTCTCCCTTGGCAAACCGATAAGCGTCATCAGCGGTTTTTCGAACATTAAAAATATAAGCATCAAAACTATTGCGCGTATGTATATGCATGTCGCCAAAATAGGCGTTTCGATCGGGGTTGTATGCGTTAGTTTGCTTTCCGGGTTTCTTTTTTGCCGCTGAAGTATCTTTTTTTATCAGGCCAAAAGTGATGTCCTGAATAGAACAACTGACCGTCGCAAAAGAAAGAGCTAAGACTACAATTAACTTCTTCATGAAATTTCCTTTCTTTAGCGTGAGGATTCAGATCAAAAAAGAGCAATAAGTTACTTTTGCAGAAGTATCAAAGCAAAAAAATTATGATACTACCGAATTTAGAAAATGGGGCAATTTAAAAGTCATATCTTCCTTTGCATTATCGATTTCTTCAAGCCGCACCGAAAACCTGTTTTGACACTCTTTTATGACTTCCTGAAGCAGAGATTCGGGTGCGCTAGCCCCGGCAGTTAACCCTAACGTTTTGACCTGATTGAACATATTCCAATCTATGTGAGAAACATCGTCGATCAATTTAGCTCGACTGGCTCCAGCTTTTCTTGCAACTTCAGCGAGACGTTGAGAGTTGGATGAAGTTTCAGTGCCAATCACTAGAAACAGATCCGTCCGTCCAGCAATGGCTTTAACCGCAGCTTGGCGATTCGTGGTTGCGTAACAAATATCTTCCTTATGAGGAAGAGTAATTGCGCGGAATCGATTTTTCAAAATATTGATGATCTGAGAGGTGTCGTCTACCGAAAGCGTAGTTTGGGTAACGATCGCCAATTTTGAAGGGTCTGAAGGCTGATAAGATTCAGCGTCGCTTATTGTCTCTATGAGGTTTATTGCACCGTTAGGAAGCTGTCCCAAAGTTCCTACAACTTCTGGATGATTAGCATGTCCGATGAGCAAAACTTCTTTCCCCGATCGAAAGAGTCGAATAGCCTCGACGTGAACTTTCACCACGAGAGGGCAGGTAGCATCGACAAATATCATGTTTCGACGGTTAGCCTCAGCAAATACAGATTTCGGTACTCCGTGAGCGGAAAAGATTACCGGACGATCATCTGGACATTCATCCAATTCTTCGACAAAAACAGCCCCTTTTTCTTTGAGGTGCTGAACGACATGTTTATTATGCACTATCTCGTGGCGAACAAACACTGGAGGTTGCCACTTCGCCAGCGCTCTTTCAACAATTTGTATGGCCCGGTCTACTCCGGCACAAAATCCACGAGGACTTGCAAGTAGAATGGTTAAAGATTTGGTCAATGGAAGAACTCAGAAGAGTGCGACTGTTACAACAATCTGGAATAACATATTATAATTGTATTACTTGTATAAGGAGACCTTTCAATTTCATAGACTGCGTTAAAAGGTATCGCATGCGCTTTATCGTTATTATTCTTACTTCTTCACTTCTGTTGACGGGGTGTTTTGGTTTTCTGCGCGATGCTTTTGATACGCGCAAAAACCCGGGGCCGTGTCCGGTTGCTGGAGCGCTCTACGATGTGTCGAGGATTGTCGTATTCAAAGACGACATAGAAACATTTGATAATGTTCGGTACACAGGAGATGTCCGAGAAGTTCGTCTGTTTTGTCGCTATGCCGATGCGGATCCCATGCGCGTAGAGGTGGAGATTGACTTTGCTTTTGGGCGTGGTCCAGCGGCAGACGATGAGAAATACGCGTATAAGTACTTTGTGGCTGTTACGCGCAGAAACTCTAAGGTTTTGAATAAAGAAGAGTTTGATCTTGACATTTATTTCGTTGACGGAGATATAGTCGAAAACACACAACTCATTGCTCCGCTAGTAATACCGCGAGCAGACGAGACTATTTCGGGGGCAAATTTCGAAGTCATCGTCGGATTCGTTTTAACCGATAATCAACTTGAATTTAATCGAGCAGGTCGACGTTTTCGGCTAAATGTCGGCAATTAGGCAGGTTCGCTATGCCGGATCTTGCAATTGAGCTCTCGGTTTTATGCAGGGAGGCTTTCACTAAACTAGGGTTTGACCCAAAATGGGGAGCCGTTCGCATTTCCGATCGACCAGAGCTCGCTGACTTTCAATGCAATGGGGCCATGGGAGCGGCAAAAGTTGCAAAAACGAATCCAAGAGAGATTGCAAGTTCTATAGTAGACATTTTAGGAGAGCAGTCCGTTTTCGAGAGTGTCTCTGTTGCTGGGCCTGGCTTCTTGAACTTTCGCGTCGCTTCGAAAGTTCTATCTGAGCGCATAGAGGAAGTCAGAACGTCTTCAATGTGTGGTGCATCGCCAGCGGAAAACCCCGAAAAGATATTTCTTGATTTCGGCGGTCCGAATGTTGCAAAACCGATGCACGTTGGCCATCTGCGTTCCGCCGTAATTGGCGATACATTGCAACGTTTGTTCCGATTTTTAGGGGACGAAGTGGTGTCAGACACTCATTTAGGTGATTGGGGTCTACAGATCGGACACTTGATTACAGAGCTTGAGGAAGAAAGACCAGACTTACCTTTTTTTGACGAGAATTATCGTGCGTCGCAATCATCGGAATCACCAGTTACAATTGAAGATCTAGGGCGGCTTTACCCTCAGGCCTCTAAGAAAGCGCAGGCGGATATAAAACGTATGGAACGCAGCCAGCAGGCTGTCGCTATCTTACAAACGGGTCGACGTGGATACCAAGACTTACTAAGACATTTCATAGAAGTGTCGGTGGACAGGTTAAAGAAAGACTACGCGTTTCTTAACGTTAATTTCGACCGTTGGAAGGGCGAAAGTAATGTCAATCCGCTAATTCCCGTTGTTACAGAATTGTTCGAGAAAAAAGGTCTGACGGAGAAAGATGATGGAGCCGTAATCGTTCGTCTTCAGAAAGAAAGCGATTCTAAAGAGATTCCACCTTTGATTCTTGTTAATTCGAGAGGGGGTACGGGTTATCAAACAACCGATCTGGCAACGATATATGACCGACTTTCAGATGAGGATTTCAAACTTGATCGAATTATTTATGTAGTTGATCAACGCCAAGCATTACATTTTGAGCAAGTTTTTAGAGCAACAGAACTGGTTGGACTGTTGTCAGAAAACTGTATGGAGCATATTGGGTTTGGCACGGTGAATGGGAAGGACGGTAAACCTTTCAAAACTCGAGAAGGAGGCGTTCTGAAATTAGCGGATTTAGAATCGATGGCTTTAAATGAAGCCAACAAACGCATGAAAAGAAATTCGATTGCCGCCGACGTAACAGAAAGTGAACGAGATAACATCGCCAGATACATTGCCGTCGCTGCGTTGCGCTTCGCAGACCTTCATAACGTCCGCACCTCCAACTACATTTTCGATATGGAGAGATTCACTAGTTTCGAAGGAAAAACTGGGCCATATCTCTTATATGCGGCAGTGCGTATAAAGTCACTGTTACGCCGTGCCAAGAGGATGGGGTACAGAACAGGAAAAGTTAAGATTGAAAGCAAAGAAGAACGAAGTTTAGCGTTGATCTTGGATAGGTTCTCACGTGCTTGCCTCAATGCTCGTGAAAAACGTAGCCCGCACATTTTATGTGAACATCTCTACAATCTTGCTCACTACTTTAGTGCGCTTTATGGGACTCATCCTATCGCAACTGAAGAGGACGAAGTCAGAAGAGTCTCTCTTCTATCGGTAAGTGAGGCAGTACTAAAACAACTTGTTTGTGGGCTGGGTTTATTAGGAATTGAAGTGCCTGAGCGAATGTAGCGGAATAATAAATTCCCCAAACATTCAAAAATTTTTATTGCACAAGTGAATGTGATACCGTAGCATGATCGTTGGTGGTAATCCGGCTGCGGGAGAGAGTAACGTTTTTTCGTTACCGCCGAAGGCGCAACAACCCCGGAAACGCTCAGGCAAGTGGGACCGCAGAGTTTGGATCAACACGCTGGAAAGAAGCTCTCAATGTAGCTAGAGCTTCGCCGAAGGAGCAAGTGTTAAACTTCGCAAAGCGAAGATATTGACACGGAATCTCTCAGGCACCAAGACAGCTGGGGAATTGGAACTTTCTCGCATTTTGCGAGATGTTCTCCCTTTGTATTTGGTGTCATGGTTGAGCAAGAAAAACCATCAGAAGAACTGAAACGTTCACCGTTATTCGGTGTGATGAAATCTCGCGGCGGGCAGATGGTCAGTTTTGCTGGCTATGAATCTGCTATCCAATTTGAGGGAATCAAAGCTGAACACTTGTGGACTCGTTCTCACGCCGGCCTTTTTGATGTCTCTCACATGGGGCCTTCGACTTTAACCCTAAATGAAGGGATAGGAAGTGAGGGAGCGCACGACAAAATTGCTGACCAGATTGAAACTTTAGTTCCAAGTGATATTCGCGGTTTAAAACCCGGACAGTCTCGTTTGACAGTACTTCTTGCGGAAGACGGTGGGATTTTAGACGATCTTATAATTACTAGACCTATGGAGGAGATTAGGCAGGGTTGCTTGGACTTGGTCGTCAATGGCGCATGTAAGGAGAATGATTGGAGACTTATAGAGTCGACGCTAGGAGATAATCTACAACTTGAACGAAAAGACGATCAAATATTGTTTGCGCTTCAAGGGCCAACGGCGGTAGACGTTCTCAGCAATGAGTTGCCGGGGACTGAAGCATTGGGCTTTATGCGTAGCAAAAGTATGCGATGGCAAGAACGGTTTGAATGCACTGTTTCGCGATGTGGTTACACCGGAGAGGATGGATTTGAAACTTTGATTAATCCAGAACCGGGAATTGAACTTGTCGAAAAACTTCTTTCGCATCCTGAAGTAAAGCCGGTAGGATTGGGGGCTCGCGATTCACTTAGATTAGAAGCAGGCTTATGTCTATACGGACAAGATTTGGATTCGAATAGAACACCGGTTGAAGCAAACCTAACTTGGCTGATATCAAAGCGCCGACGTGCGGCTAGAGATTTCCGCGGTAGCGAAAGAATTTTACAGCAAATTGAAAACAGTCCACGTGTTTTAAGAGTTGGAATCCAGCCAAAAGAGCGCGCTCCTGCTAGAGCAGGCACTTCAATCTATAAGGAGGGGAAACACATTGGCGAAATAACGTCAGGAGGATTTGGCCCATCGATTGATCGACCAATTGCGATGGGATACGTCCAATATGAATATTCGAAGGTTGAGACCGAAATCGAATTGATGATTCGAGGAAAACTTCGTCCGGCAAAAGTATGTCAGCTTCCCTTTGTTCCGCCTCGGAACCGAAGAAAACTTTAGGAGACTTTAAATGACTGAAACAAGTAATGCTAATCGTTACTTTACCGAAGATCACGAGTGGATCGTGGTGAATGACGACGAAACGGGCTTGGTCGGAGTTTCGACATACGCAGCAAAACAGTTGGGTGAGGTCGTGTATGTGGAACTGCCTGCCGTTGGAACAACGGTAACTAATGGAAGTGAGATTGCCGTAGTCGAGAGTGTCAAAGCAGCCTCCGATGTCTTTGCGCCAGTTTCGGGTGAAATTCTCGAGGTGAACAATGATTTAGAAAGTAATCCAGAGATCGTTAATGAATCGCCTGAGGAGTCCGGGTGGCTGTACAAATTGAAATTATCGAACGTAAACGAGTTGGAGGGAATGATGAATTCAGAGAGCTACTCAAAATTTTGCCAAGCGTTGTAGCAAGTCACCTAGAAACAGCAGCAATTGAAAGAACAGGCACAAGCTAATGCGTTATCTACCTCTAACTGACAAAGATAGACGCGAAATGTTGGATTTCATCGGAGTGGATTCCGTTGACGAATTTTTTCGTGATGTTCCTGTTGAGGCAAACTTGGAAAGGAAAATTACTCACATTGCCGATCATCTCGGAGAAATCGAGGTCGAGCGTCATCTCTCAAGATTAGCTCGAAAAAACCAATCAGCGGGCGAAAGGCCTTTCTTTGTTGGGTGCGGGGCATACAGGCATCACATACCTGCGAGTGTTGATCAAATAATTCAGCGATCAGAGTTTCTTACGACTTACACTCCCTACCAACCAGAAATCGCGCAAGGAACTTTGCAAACGCTATTTGAGTTTCAATCACAAGTTGCGGCGTTAATGGCAATGGATGTCGCGAATTCATCAATGTACGATGGATCGACGGCTTGCGCCGAAGCGGCTTTGATGGCGGTCCGAGTAACAAAACGTAACAAAGTAATTTTATCGGGTGGACTGCATCCTCATTATATGGCGGCAACTCGATTGCTCTGCGAAGCGCAAGGAATTGAGGTAATCGAACTTGAGGTTTGCGTCGAAAGCGAGGATAAACTTGTTGGTTGCGCAGATGAAAAAACAGCATGTGTTGTTGCGCAAAGTCCGAACTTTTTTGGAACGGTCACTGACCTAAGTGAACTGTCTAGTTCTGTCCATAAAGTTGGCGCATTGCTGGTGTCTGGATTTACTGAAACAGTAAGTATGGGGATGGTCATGCCGCCGGGTGAAATGGGCGCGGATATAGCTTTTGCGGAGGGACAGTCTATTGGAAATTCATTGAATTTTGGCGGGCCGTATGTCGGATTGTTTGCCGCCAAAAATAAGTTTCTAAGACAAATGCCAGGACGCTTATGTGGAGAGACGACGGATCTAGACGGAAATCGCGGATTCGTATTGACGCTTTCTACTAGAGAACAACATATTCGTCGGGGTAAGGCAACATCAAACATTTGCACCAATGCTGGACTCTGCGCTTTAGCGTTCTCAGCGCACATGACGTTACTCGGAGAAAAGGGATTAACGCATTTGGCGCGAATAAATCATGAGAAAGCTTGCGAGTTGGCGGATGCACTTTCGCGTCTAGACGGCGTTGAGGTACTTACTCCGCGGTTTTTTAACGAATTTGCCTTTCGCACTCCCGAGAATGCCGAGAAACTAATTGGACAGCTCATGGAGATCGGAATACTTGGAGGTGTTCCTGCTAGTCGTTTGATACCTAGGGCGGAGTTCAAAAATGTGATTATTTCGGCGGTCACTGAATGCACAACATCGGCGGATATTAAGGCATTTGTATCGAGAGTAGAGAGAATCTTAGAATGATTGATGAGGAGTTTCGTGATTTTTCGGTAGATGATTCCGAAAAAATTGTTTCGTTGCCGTTAGGAACTGTATCGGGTTCTAGAGGTCTGCTTCAACGGGAAGATTTGATTTTTGAGATCGGATCCACTGAACAGACAGGAGTAGATTTACCAAAGGCAACCAACCACACGGATCGCTTAGGAAATGCCCGAAGGCGAAAGCCCTGTGGGTTACCAGGACTTTCGGAACCGCAGGCAGTTCGGCATTACATCAGGCTGTCACAAAGGAATTATGCGATCGATTTAGGTGTGTTTCCGCTCGGCTCTTGTACTATGAAGCACAATCCACGCTTGAACGAGAAGATGGCGCGACTTCCGGGTTTTGCAGATATTCATCCCATGCAACCCCAAGAATCGGTGCAGGGCGCATTAGAACTAATTTGGGAACTAGCTGATTTACTGAAAACGCTTACTGGAATGCCAGCAATAGCGATGAGTCCGAAGGCAGGCGCGCATGGGGAACTGTGCGGAATGTTGGCGATCCGAAGTGCTCTCAATTCTCGCGGCGAGTTAGAAAGTCGGAAACGTGTTCTTGTCCCGTCTTCGGCCCACGGAACTAACCCAGCGACCGCTAAACAATGCGGATTTCTTGTAGACGAAATTTCTGCCGACGAAAACGGGCAGGTAAATATGGAAGATTTCACTAAGAAACTAGAGGTCAGTGACGATGTCGCGGGGATCATGCTTACAAATCCAAATACGTGCGGATTATTTGAATCAAAGATTATTGAAATCGCTGAGAAGATTCACTCGGCTGGTGGGTACTTTTATTGTGACGGTGCAAATTTCAATGCGTTGGTAGGTCGCGTTAGGCCAGGCGATCTTGGAATCGATGCGATGCACATTAATCTCCACAAAACGTTTTCTACGCCCCATGGCGGAGGAGGACCAGGTGCTGGGCCGACCGTGCTTTCAAAGGCTCTGGCGGAGTTTGCGCCGATTCCCGCGATAGAGAAAACAGGTTCCAATTTTAGGTTGATCGAAGAGAATACAGGAAGTATGGCGGAAAGTTTCGGTAGGATGGTGGCATTTCATGGTCAGATGGGTATGTTTGTTCGCGCATTATCGTATATTCTAAGTCATGGCGCGGATGGTTTGAAGCAAGTCTCGGAGGATGCTGTTCTCAACGCAAACTATCTACTAGCTAAGCTAAAAGGTGAAATGACTCCCGCTTTTGAAGGGTATTGTATGCACGAAGCCTTATTCTCTGATCAGTTTATTGGCGATGGTATTGAAACTATTGATTTAGCCAAGGCGCTGATTGATGAGGGATATCATCCGATGACTGTGTACTTTCCTTTGGCTGTTCATGGAGCAATGTTAGTGGAGCCGACAGAAACGGAGAGTAAAGCAGAACTCGATCGGTTTTGTACAGCTCTGAAAAGTGTTGCAAAACGCGCTAAATCGGGTGATATAGGTCTAAAGCTGTCGCCGTATCTGGCTCCGATAAAAAGATTAGACGAAACAGCGGCGGCACGCAAACCGAAGTTACGTTGGATGGATACAAGTGTATAAAGTAGAAGTAACTGTCTCACTTTTAGAACAGGTCGAAAAAACAAAGTGAACTTTCGAATTTTGAGAAGGGTGTTTAGAAACTCTCAAACAGCTACGATGTCTATCCGTCGGCTCGTAGCGTGGAGTTTCGGTGTGTTGGTAGCGTTCGCAGGACTGTTCATAATTCTGTTCGGATTTGTGGTCGGGATTCTTACTCCTTTGTTACCAATAGGGTTACCTATAGCCCTTGTGGGTGTGTTCGTCCTAACGCGTTCTCCTTGGGGACAACATTTGATGGTTCGTCTACTCGATAGGTTTCCCAAGATTAAGAGGTTTATTCCAAGGAAGGTCTTGAACATTGTTTTGAGTAAGATGAATAGAGTCTAGATGAGCGGAAATTTGTGAGAAGACACTCGGTTTCGGAAGTGAATTATGGAGAGGGAATGGCCTACTCAGGCAGTGGCGGAACAAACAATATATATCTGCAGAAAAATTCTTTGTAGACCATTCCCCGATATCTATGCCAGATCACATCATCAAACAGACGCTAGAACTAGTATCAATTGAACCCAAAGGGAATTTTGATTTAGACGTTATTTGTAAGAGAAATCCAAATACAGATCAGGGAACTAACCAGCTTCGTATGGGTAAAGCGGTGTTGTTTCGGTTGGACTACAATGTCATCGTTCCTCACAAAAACCCCGATAGTGAGTATGTTTATGGTAGCCATCTACATCGATATGTGGAGGGTTTCAACGATAAATGGGCAAAGAAAGCTCCGACAACCGTATTCAGCGAATTCAAGGATAAGAGACGAACATTGCGAGAATTCTTGAAGTATTGTAATGTTGTAGATATTCCAATCATCATGTGAAGGAAAATATAATGCTACGCGAAGCTACCAATCTAATCAAGAGCCATCGTGATTGGCTTGCGAGTAATACATTTATTACTCAACTAGGAGAAGATGTGGAAATAGGTCTTCCGTTCTTAAATCGACACAACGATTTTATTTGCATTTACTTATCGAAAGATAAGGATGACTATGTTTTGTCCGATTATGGGGAAACAATAGACGATCTTAGCTTTGGAGGTTTTGAGATAACTACTCTGAGACGCAAAAGAATCTTGAATGAGGCCATATCGGGATTTGGGGTGTCTTACGTTAACGGTGAATTGAAAGTGAGAACTTCCCGAGAAGATTTCGGTTGCGCTCTGAACAATATGGTGCAAGCTATTCTTTCTGTTAATGATCTACATATTCTGTCTAAACCGGTCAGCACGACTAATTTTAGGTTGAATGTTTTGAGTTGGCTGAAGGAAAATTTTGCGAAGTTCAGTGAAAGCAAAAAAATCTTAGGTAAGTCCGGTCTCGAGCATTCATTTCATTTTACCGTTTCTGAGGGTAGAAAAAACTCGAAACAAGTGTTCAAGGCTATCAATAGTCCGACAACAGAGGCGGCCCGCAATCTAGTCTTTTCGTGGATTGATACAAGAGAACAGCATTTTTCAGATTCTCAGGCATTTGCTATATTGAATGACTACCATCAAGAGATTCCGCGCAGAATAGACGAGGTTCTGTCGCGGTATGAAATCACTCCAGTACCTTGGAGTCGGCGTAATGAAGTTCTTGATCGAGTCCTAGTGACTTCATAAAACTGACGATTTCGACATTCCATGACTTTTTGTCATTGAGCAATTGGAAGCATCTCCTCTCTGCGATAAGCGGTCAATCATAATCGGAGTTTGCAACTTACTCGAATATTGAAAGTAAACATAGTAGAAAAAATTTTCGTGCCACCTAAGCAATTTTCACTGAAGGTCTATAGACAGATAGCCATATTTTGATGTCCTGAGTTGGTATCGGAGAGAGCAATCCTGTTAATGAAAACTTTCAGTACGGTAAGGAGCGATAGTTCTAAACGATAACGAACTCAATTCGATTACCACCCACACCCCAAATTACATATGATTCATAACGTTAGCGATAGGAAGAGAAAGACAATCTCAACAAACTTAACCGGTTACTTCGAAAAGTGAAACCGTATGAGAGAATGATTCCGTTTGTTTGCAAATGGAGATCAAACCATTAGAGAATATGTTTGGCGTTTAGAATGAGTTTGCAGGATCCTCTACAACCTTGCGCGAAATCCTATAGTGTTGTAATCTATCAATCACCCCATTATTCAGGTATTGAAAAATGAAACAAGAAGTTATGGATCTATTGGAAAGTCACCGAAATTGGATCGCTGACAACACCTCTTTTAATATTTTGGATGATGCGGTTGAGATAGATCTACCGTTTCTCAATTGTCACAATGATTATGTCCAAATTTATCTTACCAAGAACGGCGATAACTACATTTTATCCGATGAGGGAGAAACTATAGACGACCTAAAATCTTGTGGCATGGAGTTTAAGACTCGGAAACGCCGAGAGTTGTTACGTTCGGCAATTATTGGGTTTGGGGTAACAAATGATGATTACATCCTGAGAGTAGAAGCGACATCAGATAATTTTGGGATAAGATTAAATAGATTGATACAAGCGATTCTCGCTGTGAGCGAACTATCGATATTGGCACAACCTATACGTCCTTCGAATTTTCAGCCAAGTGTTGAGGATTGGCTGAGAAAGAACAATTTCGAATTTTATGGAAGTAAGGATATTATCGGAAAATCGGGTTTGAAACATTCTTTCGAGTTCACATTGATCCCAGAGGCGAACAATCATCCCCAAATGATCAAGTTGGTGAATAAACCTTCAATAGATATAGCCCGTCAGATAGTGTTCACGACTATCGATATTGCAAAAGAAAAATCGTCGGACACCCAGATAATCGCTTTAATCAACGACTCCAAGAATTCAAACCAAAGTCGTTTCGGAGAAGTTCTATCTCATTACGACGTTGAAACAGTCTATTGGAGCAAAAGACACGAGAGTTTGGGTAGATACAAAAACCTTCATTCAATTATTCGAAAGGATGATCAACTAAAAATGAAATTTTAAGCCTTATGAAACTACGCTGAGCATTTTGCATTAAATTAGTCTCGTACAGAACAGAATCTACTAAAATTTTAATTTTTCGACATTCAGAAGCAAGATTTATATTCACAAGAAGAGAATATAACTTGTTGAGATTTAAAGAGTTCATAGGAATACATATTCGTTTTGGTAAAAAAATAAATGTGCATGTTTGTGAACATAATGACAATTGAGGTTAGTAAGTTGTTTGGTCGTCGACAGTTTAAAATTACTGTATTCGGGGTTCTAACTGAATGTGTTCCAGAATTAAATGAACATTTTCAAACATTTAGGACTACCTCTTAGTCGAGTCAATTAGCGTAGGGTTCGGATACTAGAAAAGGATACGGATTTAGGTTAAACATAGCAACTGGATATTGTTCGAAGTAAGTGAAGCTTTCTGTCGCAACTGTTTTCATTCGGAAAAATTTAAAAGTTGTGCTTTTTAACAGGACAAACTTATAGCAACTAAAAAGAGTCCTCAAAATCAGTTATCGTGCCAGCTAGGTATGATGTCAATCTATATGTCCGCTATACCTACTGGCCGTTTCGTTCTGTAAATCTTGGCACAAACTATTGTAATTGGCTACCGATCAAGAGAAAAAACTCTCCAATATCTTAAAAAATGTTGTTGACACCTACGATCTAGACAATGTAAAGAGATATGATTGTATGAATTTTCCTTCCTCCTTCCTAGAGCAACACTATGAGCAACATGATCAATGAACCGGACGCATCTCGGCTAATCAGCGGCCTTAGAGATACAGGTTACGATTTCAATACGGCAGTCGCCGACATTGTCGACAACTCAATCGCCGCCAATGCTGATACCATAATGATCGACATTGAAATGAGCGCATCCGGCGACAAGTCCGTCTACATCGGAGACAATGGACATGGGATGAGTCGGTCAACACTCTATGATGCCATGCGCTACGGGGCACCGAAGCGAAAAGATCCCAGTAGCTTGGGAAAGTTCGGGTTAGGCCTGAAAACCGCTTCAACTTCGATCTGTAAAAAACTGACGGTCATTTCTAGGGACTCTAGTTATGGCTCTCTTGAGAAGCTTTGTTGGGATCTAGAACATATTGAAAGGGTCAACAAGTGGGAAATGCTACAAGATCCTATCGAACCTTCCGAACGAGAAAATTGGGAGAATTTGTGCGGCGATATTGGAACTCTCGTGATATGGTCGAACTGTGACCGAATGTTAAAAGAACGTCAACTAATCCGATCTAGAAAAAATGATCAATCAGCGGTTAAAACTCTTCGAAGCAATTTGATCAAATTCCTAGGAACAACTTATCATCGATTCATAGATCAATCGGACGAACGAAGTCAGAACATTTCAATTTTTGTGAATGGTGAACCAGTTGAAGCGTGGAATCCGTTCAAAGTAGATCGTTCTGAACAGATGTTGTCAAAAGAAGATCAGAAAATCGATTTTGTAAACGAAGTCGACCTTTCAGAGGTAATTGGCACGGCTAGAATCAAGGCTTGGATACTTCCGAACAGCCTGACGATGTCACTTGAAGAACGCAAGCATGCACGGATGACATACAAGAATCAGGGCTTCTACATCTATCGAGAAGGTAGATTAATCAATCAAGGAGGTTGGTTAGGAATATTCAGAATACACGGCCACTTGATTCAGTTAAGAGTAGAATTTGACTTCGGACATGAACTAGATGATGTGTTTTTTGTGGATGTGAAAAAGTCACGAATTCAAATTGATTCTGATTTAGAAGACGTACTTCGGGAAAAACTTGTATCAATTAAGTATGAAGCGGAGCAAAGGAACAAGAGGATTGAACACAGAAAGGCGGCAGATAAAAGCGTAGATCATTCACTCGCGAATACCAGTATATCGAATACGCCTAAAGTTCGTAAGCCCCGCGTGAGAAAGGTTGATGTCGACAAGCAAAGTGCAGAAATAACAAACAAAATGGGACCAAACATTCGTGTACATCATCCTGTCGAGAATAACGTAAATCCAAAGAAAGTGCATGTCGACGCAGTGGACACGATAACCGACGGACATTTGTGGGAACCAGTGTTGAAAAGCGCCGGGGAAGAAGGACACGTAACTTGCGTTCATATAAACAAGAATCACGAATTCTATAAGAAAGTATACCTGAACGCCGCCTCAAATGGTATTTCTGTGCAGGGTTTTGACTTACTGTTGTGGGCGTTTGCCGTTGCCGAGGTCGATTCCTCAAATCAAGATACAAGTCCAATATTAGAGGACTTACGAGACGATGTGTCGGTAAACCTTAGAAAACTCTTGAAAGAGTTCCCTTTACCTAACCTAGATGAAGAAAATGAAGATTAGGAATATTGGCTTGTTCCAAAAATTTGTTAGTCGAAAAATCTGAAGTGGAATCTGAGGAAGTTTAGAGACAATAGTTGATTAAGAGTACAACTTTGTTTTGTTCAACGAGTAGAAACGTGTCTTAGCTGTTCTTCCAGTCGCGATACCATTCCACAAATTCAGCAAGCCCGTCCTTCATAGTAGTTTTAGGATTGAATCCGTAGTCTCTCATAAACCTTGTTATGTTAGCGTAGGTTTGTGTGACATCACCTGCGCGCATGCCCTTGAAAACCTTCTTCGCCGGTTTACCGACAAGTGTTTCTATAGTCTCTACGATATCTAGCAGGCGTTCCGGGTGAGAATTTCCAACATTATAGATTCGGTGAGGACGTTGACCCTCGTCAAACGAAGGTTCGTTAAGACTAGCAGCTACGACTCCTCGCACAACATCAGATATGTGCGTGATGTCCCTTAGCATCTCTCCATTGTTGAATATCTCAATCTCTTCTCCGTCAAAAATTTTCTGGGTAAATAACCAGTAAGCCATGTCTGGTCGTCCCCAAGAGCCATACACAGTAAAAAACCTAAGACCAACTTGCCGTAACCCGTATAAATGTGCGTACGAAGAACTCATCAGTTCGTCGCATCGTTTTGTAGCACCATATAACGACACCGGATCATTTGCCGGTTCAGACTCGTGGAACGGGGCGGTTGAAGATTCTCCATATATGGAAGACGACGACGCATATACTAGGTGCGACAAGTTATTGGCATACCGACAAGCTTCAAGGATCGAAAGATGGCCAAGAAGATTGGCAGAAGCATAGTCAAATGGTTTCTTTATCGAGTGTTGTACACCTGGTTGAGCAGCTAAGTGAACAACTACCTCAGGCTCTTCCTCTTGCATGATCTTATGAATTTGGTCAGCGTTAGCAATATCCACTTTATGCAAGCGAACCTCACTGCCTAATTGCTTGAGCCGCTGTTGTTTCAGCGCAACCGAGTAGTAAGGGTTGATGTTGTCGATTCCAACGACTTGGTGTCCTTCCTTTTTTAGCTGCTGAGCTGTATGAAACCCAATGAATCCTGCAAGACCCGTGATTAAAATTTTCATGGACAAGTCCTGAGGCTCCGAAGATTGTCGAGGGGAAGGTTTACTGGAAAGACGATGAGGGGCATTATATACCAAAAACACAATCTCTGTAGCCGGCTATAGGGGCGACGCGACATCCGGAAATCTCAGCTAAACAAAAAACTTAGCAGAGCGACAATTGCTTGACGTGTCGAACCTTAAACGGGATCGAGCAATGCCTACACACAAAAGTCAAATCTGTTGGGTGATGAGGAAGAAAACTATACAACAATTCGTAACGCAATATGTGTTGATTGTGTTCACTTCCTACCTAAATTCAGCCTTGGCAATCCTGCCAATCAAAGTCGTTTCTCTTTCTGAATTACCGCTTTCACAAGGATAGTTTGAATGCAATTCATTGATCTCAAAGCCCAACAGCGTCAGATTAGTGGCGAGATTGATTTAGCGATCAATAGAGTACTTGAGCATGGACAGTACGTTCTTGGCCCTGAAGTTCAGCAACTGGAGAAACAACTTGCATCGTATTGTAATGCTTCTTATGCGGTTTCTTGCGCCAACGGTACTGATGCCTTGGCACTTGCATTGATGGCTTTAGAGATTAAACCCGGCGACGCGGTGTTTTGTCCCTCTTTTACATTTGTGGCGACTGCTCAAGTTATTCCTTGGCTAGGTGCGTTGCCAGTCTTTGTAGACATCGATCCAAATACCTACAATATGGACGCTGATAGTCTGGAGAACGCAATCCTAGACACGGTTTCTAAAAACCAGCTTAAACCAAGGGCGGTGATCGCCGTTGATTTGTTTGGGCAGTCGGCCGACTACAAGGCCATATCTCGAGTCACCGAAAAATATGGCCTTACTCTAATCTCGGACAATGCTCAAGGATTTGGGTGCAGATTAGATGGAAAAAGTCCGACACATTGGGCAGATATAGCAACAACAAGTTTCTTCCCTGCGAAACCTCTAGGTTGTTATGGAGACGGCGGTGCTGTTTTCACTAATGATAAAGGTATAGCCGAGCGAGTCGAGTCGTTGAGAATGTACGGAAAAGTTATGCCTTCAGACCTCAAGGAGCGAGAGTTTAAGTTTGATTCGCGGTACTTGTCTCTAAGAGTTGGGATGAATTCGCGACTTGACACTATCCAAGCAGCCATTTTGTTAGAGAAATTGAAAATATTTGAAGAAGAAGTCGAACGCCGTCAAAAGATAGCAGACCGTTACTCAGAGGAACTACAAAATAATGTGCTGCAGGTTCCGTTCACTACTGCCAACAGTCTTTCAGTGTGGGCACAGTACGTGATTGAACATTCGGATAGAGATGGATTGCGCGCCAAACTTCAAGATGAGGGTATTCCAACAGCGGTATATTACCCAGTTCCGATTCATCTGCAGGATTTCGCGATAGATTACCCAAGAGAACCCAACCAGTTGCGAGTTTCTGAGGATAAAGCGAGTCGTGTGATTGCCTTGCCTATGCACCCTTATCTTCTTTCACAAGATCAAGATAGGATTATTGACGTAATTCTAAACTTTTAAACTAAAACACATTCGACTCTCCAATCTTTCAGAATTCTAGGTAGTCTCGGGTCTTCGTCTAGTGGATCGCAGGAAACAACGGTTAGCTTGTCAATAGAACGGTCATAGACTGCGAGACATGTCGCGTCGTGAATCAGTCTTGATGGATACAATATGCCATCAACTCTTGGATTAGCTGCATAAAGGTCTCTTGAGAATGCCCGTCCTGAACGATGATCTGTATTTCCAACTATTCCACTCCGGAGACGGTGGGAAATCATTGCCCCACCAGTCATGTCTACAATTTGAAGTGATTCAACAGAACTAATTCTTGCAACTGTCAGCGACTTAATTTCTTGAACATCTATGCTCGCCTCATTTTGATCATTGAACTGATCTCGTAACAGGACTTCTCCGCAAGCCGTTCTTAGATTAACGGCAAGATAAACAACTTTAAAGGCATAACTTGGATGACAGAATCTAGAGTAACTGGGCCCTACTCCTAGCGGTTCAGGATATTTGCTTTGGTATATGCGGACAGCATTGTTGATATTCACTCGCCTTGTAATTATCGATTTCAATACCGACCGTTTAACCACTTTAATTGTTCCGATTCAAATTATGAGAATTCGACAGGATAACGTTGAGCTGTCTTAACTATGGCGTTAATATCTTCTTCAGATCCGTTCTTCAGTACGTCAATCGGACGAGCCGTTTCCGATTCCAGAAACATTGGAGTAGAGAGAAATCTCCAGGTTAATTCGGGCTGCTCGATGGCTGTAATAATTTTCGAAAGTCCAGAAAGCGCACTACCCTCTAAGAACTGTTCTGCAGGAAAACGCTCTCCCCGTTGACTGTTCGTTCCCAACATTAACAGCCTTCCTTCACTAACGAGAGATTCGACACGCTCCCTACTCACCTCCAGCAGGTCAGCAACTTCTACTAAAGTTAGGAGTTCTACATTTGGTAGCAAATCTTCCCAATCTCCTTCAAACGAAATATCATTCCAAGTAACGCCCGAATCATTCGAATCTACTGAATCGTCATTTCCGAAGGTTAGGCATTCTAAGGTTGAACGGTCTGTATCGGCCAAATTACCAATTTTTTCGCCTGAAGGACTATCATGAAAATCCCAAGTGACGAAACTACCTTTCTGATAATGTTCAAGGTAGGAACGAATCAGGCGAATAATGTCTGACACCACGTCTTCATCCAGAACCGGTGCAAATTCATCGTCATTCAGATTCAGGCCTCTGAAAATTTGCAAAAAAGTGGCCTCTTGCGGCGTAACCGTTAGGTTTTGTTTCTGGCTCATTTGTGTCAATGAATTGCTCCATCATTAGAGTTTGTCGTTCAAAAATTGTCTACTTGATCCTAGTATACATGTACGATATACAATCTTCAAGAAAAATGTACAGTTAGCTACCTTACGAGTATAGATTCTGGCCGTATACTGCAATAGCGTTGAGCGGATCTTTCGTTGCATTATCCTTTAACTCTATCTGCTAAGGTTTGCTCAGATGGTCTGCAGCGTAAATCATAGTAACGTTTAATTTCTGACTATACAACTATACCGATATCCTCCTAAGCGAGTCATGAGTCTTGAGATTAGTAATAATCTTAATTTGTTTCTAGTCTAGGCTTTTGGGAGGTGTGGATTGATATTAACGCCATTTTACAACCTAGCTGTCGTGTACTGCTAACCCCCTCTTCACGAAAAATCGCTGCCAAATCCATGTGCTGCAGAGATTATTCTGGATTTGTTATTCTGATCCGACGATTTTAATATATCAATAGGTCTTTTTGAACTTGTATCGAGCCACAGCGGGTTTGTCAAGTATTGCCATGCCAAGGTGGGGCTAGCTATTGTGGCTAACACGTCAGCAAGACCATCAATTGGTCGCCCACGTTGAAATTGTTCGGCAGGTAAACGTATACCGCGCCTCCCACCTTCGCCAAAAGCAAGTAGCTTGCGCTTTTTAATAAGAATTTGAATTCTTGATAAACTTGTCCCCATTAGGCCAGCTACTTCTTCTTGTGTTAGTAGTTTAACACCTGGATATAAATCCTTCCAATCTCCGTCAATCGTAACGTCGTCCCAAGTAACCGTCTCATCGTCAACATTCTGTGAAGGGAGACTATAAGACTCTAGGCTTTCGCTAGAACGATTTAGATCATCAAGAATATCTCTTACATTGGACTCGGTATTTCGAAGCTCATTGGGCCAAACTTTGTTTAGATACGCCCGCAGGTGTCGAACCAATGCTGGTGCGACTTGTTCGTCTGAAATCAGCGCAATCTCTCTAGGACAGAGATCTAAGTCTCGGATTCTTTGGATTATCTCAAATTCGTCGGTGCTAAACCTAAACTTTGGTTGCGGCATTAGAGCATTCCTTTACTGTTCCGAATCTTAACAAATATGCAATTCTCAGTCGGTATACTCGAAAAAGCAAAAACCAAATCTAGATCTTTAGAATCATATCCCGAGCGAAGAAACCAAGCTTCACGGATAAATTTACCATTGTTCTGCACCTCGTTCAATGGCTTCTTTAGTATCTCGACTGATTCTCAAACTTTTCATAATCTCTGGAATGCGTGCGTCCACATCAAGTGTTCTGCCGAGACGTGCTGTTAGCTTGTATATCGCACGATCGTAGATCCCGAGGCAGATCGCGTCATGGACTAAGCGCGAAGGATAGAGGATACCGTCGATGTCGGGTCTACTGTGGTAAAGGCTCGCGGAAAATTTTTGTCCCTCTGCATGATCGGAACTACCCACTATGTCACTTGGGAGACCTTGCGTGATCATGTTGTCGCTCGTCAGATTTACTATTCTTAATGGCAGAATTGAGCTAATCTCGGCAATTCGAATCTCTCTAAGTGAATCCTGTGAAATGGTTAACTGTGTTAGCCCGTCATGCTTATCGCGCACCAATACCTCAACAAAGGATGTCTTCAAGTTCATTGCCAAATATAGTACCGATAGATTGTACTTGGGATCACAAAAACGGCTAGGTCTACTACCTATCCCAAGCGGACTCGGGAATTTTGATTGATACAATCGAATCCAACCGCTAATTTCTATCAGCTCGTAGTTGACAGTTTTCAATATCGGAGAATTAAACATAATCTCAGACTGTTGCGAAATAGAATCGTAGTCCATGAATCCTTGAAGTTATTCCAGTTTAGCGCACATAAAGTAGATATTCAGGACTAAGAACCGCAAAGGTTCGATATTTTTGTAAGCCTCCATTCGGTTTTGGTGTTTGGCAACAGTTGTAAGTGGAAAACTAGAACATTCGAGTCAAGAAAAATCACTGCCAAATCCCTCTGCGATAGAAATTACTTTTTTTATAAGGTTTTTGTTTCCAGACTCTAGCACATCAATAGGTAACACAGCTTCCTTATCCAGAAACTGTGGAATTCTTAGGAAATCCCAAGTTAAATAGGGATTTCCAATTATCGAAATAATTTCTTCTAACCCGTTTAAAGGTTTGCCTTCTCGATCAAATTGTGTTGACGGTAATCGGTATCCCTGAACACCTTTACGTTGCAATGCTAAAAGCTTTCGGTTTTTTATCCAAGATCGGACTGTCTTTTGGCTTAACCCCATCAACCGTGCTGTTTCGTGAGTTGTGAGAAAATCGACACCAGGATAGAGTTCGTTCCAATTTCCGCGTACTGTTACATCATCCAAGGTAACGCTATTTGATTGCTTTGCCAACGAGTCATCGATACCGTCACCTTTCAATCTTACAACATCACTTGGGTCAGTAGGACGCGAAGAAGCACGAATATTTTTGAGCAGTTCTAGATATTTAAGCGAACGATCAATATGAATTTCCCAGCTAATTATTTCGGCTTCCAAAGAGTCGAAGTCACATTTAGAAGGCGTAACTTCACCATCAAGCATCGTAGCGTCGTGAATCACATTCACAACGGATTTTTTTTCAGGTTTTAAAGTTACTCCTAATAGTTGTTTTTCCATTACCAGTATCCTTGAGGCTGTTCAGATATAGAAATTTTAGTTTTCATGTGGTAGTTAGAGTATATTGGGAAAGTCTAGGATTTGCAAGTGCCCTTAGCCAGATACATATGCTGTATGGCAAGATTCAAGTTGTCCTAGATTACGTTTACTACACCGAGGGCAGGTTACTTTGGAGGCTAAAGTTTAACAGACAGATTTTACGGTCTGAGTCACGGCGTCTATTTTAGCGACATCAGTTATTGGGTTACTTGTTCAGTTGCTGAAACAGATGTTCTTTGACAAACATGAAGAAACTTATGTGCGACATCTGCGCTAGAAAGCTTCAACTACGGGATTACAAATTGCGAGCTAGCCATCATGTTGTTTTAGCCATGCAAGTTGGCGCTGAAGCCCAGATTTTCTCGTATAATGAAGTAAAAGTCTTAACGTATCGACCTTTCTAGGCCGTAAATTCTCAGGAGAAGTGTGTTGAGCGATCGATTCAAGAGTTTCCCAGTTATTGTGGGAGTAGGCCAATGCACTGACCGTTGGGCCGGAACAACCAACATTGAGAAGGCTCCGTCGCCGCTCAGCCTAGCAACACGGGCTTCGAAAATGGCACTTACCGATGCCAATATACCGTCCAATTCAATTGATGCAATCGCGGTAGTTCGCACGATGGAGGACTCGACACCGTTTGGTCATCCATTCGGGAAGAACGAAAATTTACCCGGCACTCTCGCTCGAAACATCAATGCGAAGCCGTCCTACGCCGTTTACTCCGATGTAGGCGGTCAGAGTCCACAAAAATTGATCAACGAGATTTCAGCGCGTATTTTTGAAGGAGAAATTTCTTGTGCGCTTATATCGGGTGCGGAGGCTAATCGCGCAGCGAAGGCGGCAAAAAAACTCGAAATAGATTTAGAATGGGCAGATTCTAGCGATCTAGAATTTGAAGATAGAGTTCCAACCGAGCGTATGCTGATACGACCTGAGATTAAGCACGGGTTGGTTAAGGCAGCTTTTTTCTATGCCCTATTTGAAAACGCGATCGCGGCGAAGAAAAATCACTCTAAGTCAATACATCGTAAAAGCATGTCAGATCTTTGGGTAAAACTGTCTCAGGTCGCCTCAAAAAATCCATACGCTCAGTTTCAGGAGGAACGTTCCGTTGATTTTCTTAGGACTCCTTCAAAGGCAAATTACCCCATCGCAGATCCTTACTTGAAATGGCATATAGCGCAGGACGCAGTTAATCAAGCAGCTTCGGTACTAATTATGAGTTCTGAGAGGGCAGATGAGCTGGGTATTGATCACTCCAAAAGGATTTACCTTCATGGTGCTGGAGAGGCATCGGAAGGAATGCTAGCTCACAGAAAATATCTTGATAAGTCTTGGGCGATGGAAATAGCTTTGAGTAGAGCATTGGAGCAAGCGGAAATAAGTGCTGAGAAAGTCTCAAAATTCGATTTGTATTCTTGCTTCCCGTGTGCCGTAGTTTCGGCCCTTCAGGCGTTAGGGTTGGAACCAGAAACCGAAGAGCGCCCGTTAACAGTTACCGGTGGGTTGCCATTTTTTGGCGGGCCAGGAAACAATTATTCGATGCATGCGGTTGCATCAATGGTTGAGTTACTTCGCAAAGATAAACAAGACTATGGACTTGTTCTCGCCAACGGAGGGTGGATGAGTAAAGAAGCGGCGGGCATTTATTCAGCGATTCGTCCGAGAAAGTTTGTTCCAGTGGAGAAAATCGCTAACGATGGCCCGGAGATTGAGTTGTTGCCAGAGGGTAAAAAGGGTGTATTGGAAAGTTTTACAGTAATTCACGGTCTTTCTGGACCTCAAAGTGGTGTCGGCTTCGTACGAGTCAATGAAAGTTCACGATTTATAGCGATCGTGGATCAGGAAGCGCTGGCTCGTTTGAGTGAAGATAAAAGTCCAGTCGGCGAGGTCGTTACTTCAAGCCATGAAGCCGAAGTAAACACATTCTCTTTTGCCTAAGAATTATAGAGTCGAGATACGTGGAATCATAAAATTTGTCGCCAGGTATCCACGAAACATGCAAATCAGTTAGAGCATTTTTCGTTCAAGTTGTCTCGATTCTGTGGTTCTTTCACCAACAGAATAGGGGTACTGGGAGAAGAAAATGGACTAATTGTTCGGAAAATGCTCTAAGTATGCACAAGGCGGTAAGATTATTGGACTTGAGCTTGTTTAGACTATTTGGGTCATCGAGAGAATTGATTTTCAGACAAACTGAACACGTAATCGAAAGCCCGATGCTCCAAGTTTGTCTAGTGTTTGCAGAGGGGTATAGTGGATCATACGCGGGTTCAAAGTTTGGCTAACCAATCTAATAGAAGTTGATTGACCTCCATCGCTCGCTCTTGCTGTGTCCAATGTCCACAGTTTTCGAGCAAGTGTACGCCTTGCAAGTTTGCAAAATTGGGTTGCATGTCTTTTACAATATCGCCCGGATACATTTTCAAGACCAAGTCTTTGGTTCCACCAATGAACAGCGCTGGCTGTTTGATCTGACTATCGGGAACGACCTTTAGATGGGCGTGGTCGGTGTGCCAATTACGGTAACGATTTAGAGGGCCTCGAAATCCGGAGTTGGTAAATTCGTTGGCGTAGTAAGTGATATCGTCCTCAGACAGCCAAGGTAATGGTTCTGGAGGTTCTGGTAGCCGATAAAGCAGAGTGTCACCGTGTTTCTTGTCAACTGGCCATGTACCCTCGGGGGCTTCACCGGAATTTGCGTAATAGAACTTGCGTATAGTTTGTGCTGGATCGGCTTCAAGTTCTGCCTCTGCGATTCCCTCGTCTTGAAAGTATACTTGGTAAAAGAAGAGACCACGTTTGGTGAAAAAATTCTTGAACACCTCTATTCCGGGTATTTCACCGGGAGGCATGTAGGGAACGGAAAGTCCTGCGACTGCTCGAATGTCATTGGGATGAAGTAGGGCCGTGTTCCAGGCGATTGGAGCACCCCAATCGTGGCCAACGATAATGGCTGGTCGATTTGGACTTAGTTCTCTTGCTAACCCTGCCATATCTGCAGTAATGGTTTCCATTGAGTAAGCGATCACTTCGTGGGGTTTGTCCGAGCCTCCATAACCGCGAACGTCAGGTGCGACGGCAGTATAACCAGCATTTGCCAGCGCTTTGATTTGGTGTCTCCACGAATACCAGCTTTCCGGAAATCCGTGGACGAATAAGACTACAGGGCCTTGGCCTTCGATGGCAACACGGAGATTGATCCCGTTGGTTTTTATGGATTTGAAGTTTGGCATGTTTTCTCAACTTTGATCAGGAAAAAGGATGGCAGTTTAAGGTATATTACGACACATTTTGGAATTCAGGTTCTAAATTCTTTGAAAAAATCGATTGTTTTAGAATCGGCGTGGGCCAATTACTGGCAATTTAGTTTCACCGTTCAAATGGGCCATTTACTGGCAATTTGGGCCAATTATGGGCCATTTACTCACCTATCTAAAGTGGGGCCATTTATTAGCGGTTTGGGCTATTTACAGGTCAATTATTTCTGACCACGGAGGTTAATCCTTGATTCCTTAACTTATCTAGTTGTTTAAAGTCTTCCATCTTAATAGATCGCCCGGTCACTGTTGTGCTTGCGAGGATTCGATCTACCAATTGTTTGCTTAACTTGGCAATATTCACATCACTCTTACGTTCTTCTAGGGGAAGAAAAGACGAAGTACTTCGCACGTAAAGCAAACTGACCAAACACGAGTGAAAGAGGCCTTTTAGGTCTGGAATTCCCCTGAAATCCCGCATTTAGGTTTTGAATTCGAATTTTTTGATAGGAACACATTTACTTGAACGTTTTAGGAGGTAAAACATAGCAGTAAGGCGGGTCACGTGATAGGTTACCTGCGGTGCAGTGGAATGGGTTATTGGTTAGGCTGAGAAGGTTGACGTAAACGTTACTGTATTCCCATCTGGACTAGCATCCTTCTTGCGGAGCTAAAGTGTTTAGAGAGGTATCTCCACGAGAGGCTGGTGTGAAGTATTTGACAAAAAATGGTCTTGGGAACAGTACTTGCGAAGTTCGACGAGGTCCTTGGCGAATTCGGACTGATTGCCGTTAATGTAAAGTTCAAGTTTCATGTTTGAACAAAGTTTATCAAAGCGTTGGTAGATTTCAAACTGATTTTTCCGGAATCTAGGATCAAAGATTCTCTGAGCCCCACTGTCTTCCTCTCGGTAGTTTCTGGCTTACTTCGACGAACGTTACAGTGTCAAGTTTTGCCTCTGGTACTGAAAATACTAAGGTTTTGTTTTACCTTATGCTTCCTGCGGACCTAGTTCGTGGGTTTCTCCCAAGAAGGGTTCAATACTGTCGACAATCGAATGGAACGAAACCACCTTCGTTTCTGGGAAGTCTCGTTCGAAATTGCGTTGCAGTGATCTTGAGAACTTGTCCACCTTGTCCACGATCTTCAAAATGTCCTCAAACTCAATGTCGTTTCGTTTTGACAAGTATTTCGCTGCGTCGTACATTCTGTTGTGCATCTGCAGATTGGGTTCTTGTCCTTGAATGCCAAGTCTTGCATTATCAAACGCATTCTCAAGAAGTTTCTTGAGTTGGTTCCTGTTGTTCCACTTTTTAATTCCCGGCTTCATTGGGAAGTCCTATGTTTGAGTTAATCCCTCCTTCGATGAAACTATATACATCCAATGTTTGGGTTCTGCAACAATCCAATGACGACAGAGTTGCAGTATGCTTCGACCACAAAAAAACCCGTCTCGAAGGACGGGTCTCTCTGGTTGGTGTTGATCTGGACTAGTCGTCTTCTTCGTCTTCGACATCGACTTGAATGTTTGCGACCAAATATGCAACAATCCACAATGGTGGAAAAAGGAACCCAAGTGAAAGTAATGCTAACATGGTACATGGGAAATTTGGTAAATCTGATGCTTTCATCGATTAAACTCCTACGTTTGATGTTGATCTCCTTCAAGATTGTATATAGGTAGTCTTGATCTCGATTAGTCGTCTTCTTCTTCGTCCTCTTCGATTTGTTTCATAACATTAAAAACATAGGGAATGATAAAAAACCACAACGGTGGAAATAACATGGCCGCTATATACCACAATAACATATAACAAGTACCTTTGGACATCGATTATACTCCTAGTTTGAGGCCGTTATATGGGGTCTGAAGTCGCTATTTTCAAGAGGCAGTGCCTTGCTAAACTTCCGTAGCTATTGTATTCCGAGCATTGAATTGAGAAAAACAGAAAAAATTTTAAATTTTCTTAGAGATACCCCTTGAAATTTGATGACACAGTTACCAAGTAATCAATTTCACAGCGCCTCACTCGAGATTGGCGCTAAAATCTTATGGAGATTTGAAATGGCGCAAGAACTAACATTCGAAAAATGGGTGATCGAAGGATACAAATATGATAGATTTGGTAATGAGTTTGTAATTTGTTTGAAAGCTCTCAATGCTAACATGCATAAGGTTCTGTCAGAAGAAGTAGTCGCTAGCGTCAGAAAGTATACAGATGTTTTTGATGAGAAGAAGGTCGATGGAGTTGAAAATCATACTAATATGCTTGTAAAGCTAAAGTTGTTACGAACTAAGCTAGATTGCATTAAAGAATCTGAAGAAAAATGTATGTTAGTGTATCGTGAATTAAAAGCGGACTTCGAAGAGAAAAATTTTTGTAGTATCTGTATTAGTCGTACAAAAACCGCACTGGATATACTGTCAAGATATTTACGCGGATACGATAAGAAGTACGCTAATCAAGCTGAGTACATTCGATTAATGTATAAAAACACGATCGAAGAGAAAAGAAAGTCCGGCGTGTCAAAGTTTACCGAAGAGATTAGGATACGGGAGCTAAAGTTGGTATCGTCCAAAGAAGAGGCATACACTTCAGTAGAAGGTGCTTTGGGAACGAATTCCTATAAGAAAAAAATGGGGATATCGAAAGTGATTAGAAGAGACGATGAAATATCTATTTATTTCCGTAGAAGTTAAAAATATTGGTAAGTTTTATATTTCTGACGTTAGTCTTAAAAAAAATATTGTGTAACTGTGGGAGCGTTTATTGTGGCTATTGCACCGACTAAACTGAAACCGTCATTCGGGAAATGGATATCTACAGAATACTCTGAACGATCGTATTCCGACTTATATGTGTATTGTATTCATGCTATAAAGCGGGGTATACACAAAATTGTGGAAGCAGAATTATCGAATCGTTTAAAGAGTTATCTTGAGTTCGTCGAGATACCACTTCATGACAATTTAGAAATATCCTCCGATTCAATTAGTGATTTTAGAGAGTTAAGGTCACGACTAGATGAGTTGAAGTTTGATAGTAAAAGTAACTGCGATCAAACAATTATTCACATCTTTGAAGATTACGCGAGAGCTCTGGATGAACCAAATTGGAACAGTTGGATAAAGGAAAGTAAAACAGCCATTGATATGTACATGCGATATATTCACTTCAAAGGCGAACAGAGTGAGTTATGCGGACAAACATGTTATGTACAGGAAATTTATAGAAATGAAATTGGAGAAATTTTGGAGGAGGGGAATAGACCAAATATGAAAGAAATAGAATTATCTTACGATCCGAGTTTGTTGATCGTTGGGGATGATAATGATATAAAGAAGGCAATTCGTTCAGCATTGAAGGGATTAAAAGTAAACGATAACAATCGGGTTACAAAAGTTAGTATCAAATCTAACTTAATAACCATTTCGCTTGAACAGACTTGATGAAGCATCATAAAATCAAAGTTACAACTACAATTTTCTACGGAGAAAGACTATGTCCTACAGTAAATGGCTAAATAGCGCTCGTGATAAGATCAAGATAAAACAGGAGAGCGAGAAATGCCTCCGCGTTATAAGCGATTATCTTAACAAGGTAGTCGCAGACGATCCAAAATTTCAGAAAATGAGAGATTATTTTTACTTTCTGGACAATGATCTTGGTGATTTTAAAGCCGATCAACGAGATGTATTGAAAACTTTTCGTTCGTTCAGGCGACACGTATTGAGAAAAATTGACCCGATAGAATTTCAAGGTAGGTGTTTGTTTTTTGGCACCGACATCCAGACTGAAAGCATTTCAGAAAAAGATTGGAAACGTGATAGAACTAAGTCACTTGACCAGTACGTAAGATACATTTGCGGAGTTCCAAGTGAATATGTCATAAATGCAGACTACCTCCGCATGGTTTACACGCCGCTAATATTGGAAGCTAAGGCGGCAAAAGTTCCATTTGAGGTTCGTGTTGAAAAAGATTTAATTTGTTTAGACAATAGCATATCCGCGGTATGGACGATTATGGTGGCCGAAAAATATCAGGATCAGCTTGGGATTAAATCCTGTAACTACGACGGTGAAACTTTATATCTATTGTTTGAAAGGAAATCTCGTTAGTTTATCAGAGTATTGGAATGCGAAATGTCGGTATTCTGGGTAAGTTCTCATTGTATAGACTATTGCAATTCTCCGCGTATTCCTTATTTTAGTACCCTATCCTCGCCAGAACACGTTCATATATCGTGTTACGGCTTAACTCTTTATGGAGACTTCCAATGTCACACGGTTTAACTTACGCTCAATGGATTGATAGTAGTCCAAATAAGGATACAATTGAAGAGGCAAACAAGCAGTGCTTACAGGTGATCTATGATTTCTTATTTAAGGTTTCCAACAACGATCCACTGTATAAAAAGTACAGAGAGTATTTCGATAGGCTAAACCAACCTTTGGCTGACGAGGTAAAGAATCCTGCGATCATGTTAAAGGAGTTCAGAAGACTTAGAAAAATACTCAAAGGTATTCAGCTCAATTTTGGCGATGACCCGGTTACATTTGTAGGTTCTTCTCACTCCACGATTCCGATCACATGTCAGTATTGGCGAGGAGAACGTGTGACAGCTTTAGACCAATACGCAAGATTCCTTTGTGGACTAGACAGTAAATTCGCGCTTCAAGCAGACCATATACGTCAGGTGTATCGCCCACACATTGAGAAGGCCAAAAACAAGGGGCAACCATATCAGATAAGAGTCCGCGAGGATCTTATCGTATTGGATGCGGCACTGAGCAAAGTCGTGAATGTGCTGAAGCGTAAGAAGTCGTTGCAATGTTTAGGGGCTTCAGATATCAAAAAGATTGATGGTGTCACTTCGTTACATTTTGGATAGTCCGTGTATCCTAAGCAAGATGTCTAGTAGGCTTAGCGAACGCATTCTCAATGGTAGGTTCGCCAGCTTTGTGTGTCGTCAGACAATAAAATTCCGGACCACAAGAAACTTCAACTATTGAATACTGCTAAATAGCCCCTATTTAGAAGACACTCACCTCGCCAAACCGTTCTCAGGTACGGCATTTTGGCATGCCTATGGTATGGAGACACCTAATGTCACACGGACTAACTTTCGCTAAATGGATTGAAGCTAGCTCAGCAGAGGCAAAGTACAAAAAACTTAATAAACTCTGTTTGCAAGTGTACCGCGACTACTTATCGAAAATTGTACATGAGGATAGTAAATTCGATAAGGCTAGACTTTACTTTTCTCAGCTGGACAAACCTTTGTTCGAGCGTGCGGATACCGCGCAGGAAGTTTTAGAGGTATTCCATGCCTTGAAAGACGAGGTCAAAAATGTTGAACTGATACAAGGTACGGTGCTAACTTACTTTCCGTACAAAAAGGATACGACTGTTGCGATTGAACCAGAGGACTGGCATCACGAGCGAACAACTGCACTTTGTCAATACTCACGTTTTCTATGTGGTTTAGACAGCTCCGAGGCTGTCCAAGCCGACCACATTAGAGAAGTTTACAGCATTGATATCATTAGAGCGAGAGTCGCAGAAGAACCCTATACGATCAAAGAGCAACACGACAATTTGGTCATTTTGGCATATAAGTCTGGGTATATCACGGAATCGCTCACTAACGAAAAGGCAATATCTCAGTTTGGCATCAAGGAAGTAACTCAGTCCAAGGGAAAGACCACTCTCCATTTCTAGACTCTACCTACTCAGTCCTAGATACCTCAAGTTTGACCTTGATTCTATTAGATCAAGTTCCATTTAAGGCCGGGGACCTTCAATGGAGTTCGAGTAAAGAGAGAGTGGTGTTCGACTCTTTCGCACCTACGGGGCTAGGTGCAGAGCCTTATCTCAATGTGACAAAATTTTAGTCCAACAAATTGGATTCCGATGAAGTTCGAAGAGCTTTCCGAAGGTAATAAGTTGAGACTGTTGCGAAACTCGTTACTCGTTTGAATTTCGATGAGTTGCACTCAAACTGAATCGCCAACTGCCTTGTTCTAGGGCCCTCTAGTCGCCGAAACTGCAAATTTTTGCAGATGTTTTTCCAAACTTTGTGTTTCGCAACAGTTTCAAGTTTAAACTTGATCTAGATGGGGATCATCTTGAGAGTTCCATATCAAAGTCTATTGGACGATAAGAAGATGATTCCAGCCGTGCAGAAGAAAACTCGAAAGAATCCTCTGCCGGAGAGTTTGGTTTTAGTTCTGTGTTGACTGAATTAAGAGGCTCCGTGTAATTTCTAACCTCTTCTTGTTGATTATTGAGAGTCCAGCTCCTGTCTATGTTAGTGAGTTCTACTGGCAACGAAGTATGGTTTTCCAAATTACTTGCTAGACGTTCACAATCATCGGTCCGAATACTTATCCGAGCTTCTAAACTCGACAGATCAATCAACATCCTAAATTTTTCAGGTGTCATTTCGTCATTAGAATTCATAACCAAGACAACTTCCTCAATATTCGCCACGTTGCTGTCAATCTCCGGTTTGGCGTAAGCGTACTCAGCTGTTCTCAATACGGGATCATCTTGTTGAATAACTCGATGAGAATCGCCGACTAACAGCGTTAGACTGTTTTCGTCAAATTCGACGAGCATTGCTTCTGTGAAAGATGGATTCGGGTTGCTGTCATCGCCAGTCTGGGTATTAGTCAGTTGCAGGTTTTCAAAGAGGCGCAGCTCTAATGGATCAAGGTCTGTCTGACTATTCAAAAGACTCTCATATGAATTCATCTCCTCACTAGGGGAATGCGTAACTGTAGTTTCAGGGAATTGTCCACTTGGTTTTTGTAAGTTTCCTTCTTTATCCGAAACCGACATGTCAATTCCATTTTCGGAACTTTGCTGTTCCATAGAACGCACAACGGATTCCGCGGACATGGTATTTACCGAAGTGGTAAGAGGTTCTGTCTGTGCAACTGGTTCCTCACTAGACTTTATAGTACTTTCTTTGTCATCAAGACTATTGACTTGGCTGACCGTGTCGTCAGTCTGACCTTTCTCATTTGAACTCTTGAATATGCTAGCGAAACCAGTCGCTTCTGCCCTAGAGTAACTGTTCAATGCGCTGAGAGAGGAGTCTATGGTTGTTCTTTCTGTTGTAGTTACTGGTTCAATAGATGTTTTGGAAATGCTTGTACTATCGGCAGTGAAGTTCTCGCTCGAGTCTTGTTGCTTGTTTTTAAGAAACTTTGTTTCGGCGACAGATGGTATGGAACCGTCGCGATTTATCAGAATAACACTTGAACCGATGTCCCCACTATCTATAAGTTCTTGACGAATCTTTTGGTTTAAGGTTCTACGGAGTTCGTCGTCAGGTACGATGATACGGCAACGTCCGAGCCTAAAGTCATCAAGTAGGTCGCTAGGATTACTGTACTCAAGCGTGGGTGTCACAGAGGTTAAATGTTTCGCGTTGGACATTTCCCGGTTCTTCAGCTTAGGACTCAAATTATTCGACTCTATTGCGGCGGTATTGGGTAACTTCGAACGAGCTTGGCTGGGTCGTGTTTCCCTGATCACGTTCTTTTCTGAGTCTTTGATATTCCTCTTAACTTCAAGTGTGTGTGCCCGTTGCCTAGATCTGTCTTTCTTCCGGAAGTCTTGAGTAAGACGAAATTCATCGATAATCTCGCGTGTACACTCCGGAGTGCTAGTGTATTCGTCAATTGCTGCTCCAATTCGTATCATGTTCGAACGAAGACTCGCAATTGAAATATTCGTTTGGTCACAAATTTGTTTTATTCTGTCTACGTCATCGATTTGAGATATTTCTAATCCAGCGTCTTTGACCAATCGGAACGTATGTTTTTTATTCTTCCGCATTTTGGACAAGTTTCGATTGTCGAATAACACAATACGAGCGGGATCAAGTTTCTGACAGTCATTCAGTGTGCTTACTAGAAGGTTCGAGTTCATTATGTTGGTGACATCTACCAAAATTACGGGACTTGTAATCGATTGTGCTTCGTAAGAATTTACGAAGCTTTTGAACTTTGGTGTCTCGAACTGTTGGAAATAGGGAGTTTTCTTCAGTTCCGTGTCAATGGATCGACACGTCATCACTCCGATAATAGGTCTGTGTTGATCATACAATGCCTCAATAATGTTTTTCGGAAGTTGCGAGGATCTCTCCGAGTCGGCAATATCACCAGAGCCAGGATAACCTTCGATTCCGACTAGCAATCTCTTTGACGACAAAACTGTTTGTATAGCCTTCTCTTGTTGCAGTGTTAGGTCAAAGTTTACGTATGGGAATCCTCTTCTTTTCAGATACGCAGGAAGTAGGTCTTGGCCAGCGCGTTCGACAAATGGTCTGAACTTTTCTTTCTCTGGAACCATATTTGGGGTGCGAAGCGTTTTGTACGATGTGTCGTATTGGAACGTATATATGTTCTCTTGGATGAGTTCGTGAACCTGTTTTTCGACATCTTCGATTGTAATTCCGTCAGGGGCAACTCGGCAGGCTGTTTTTAGTATGGCAAGAATCGAGAATGTTTCACCTTGCGACTCTTTTGATCTTACCGCGAAACTAACAGTGGCCCTAGCGGCGTATTCTCGCTCAGAACAAAGACGATTTAGCGAATAAGCGTCTTCGTCGACAGATTCAGCGTTAGGAGTAGATTTGAAGTGTGTTCTTGCGCGAGATGCCTGATTTGCTTCGTGTTGATCCGGCTCAGAAACTTTGTCAAGGAGTGGGTAATCTTTAAGCTGCTTCTCTGTTCGTAACTTTGCCAAGGTGCATAAATTTTCTAACTGACCTGCCCAGTCTCCACATTTATTCACCCAATAGCTTTGCATTTCGCCGGTGGTAGTAAGAGATTTTGGTTGACGAGATTCAGTTACGATGCGGGTACGAACCTTGTGACTATAGAACTCGTTCTTATTCAAAGTTTCGGTAATTTCAAACTTACGATTGGAGAATAAGTTTATTGCTTGCTGGTCAGTACCCGCGACATACCATGACTGATGTTTCTTCGGATTTGGCGTTATTTGATACCCGAGGTCACGAACAGCTTGCTTTAGATAACTGTCATAGATGAATTCAATAATCGCCTTAGTTAGATAGAGATAGTAAGCTTTCAGTGCGTTCCATTTGTTATCAGAATAAACCATGTTCGCAACGAGAGAATGGGTGTGGAGATGCGGGTCTTTGTCTCTTGATATGTCGTGGTTGAAAGTAGCAATGACAAGTTTTCGATTCTTATCCCATCGAATTTGCTCTCCTGATCGAGGAAAGGGTGCTGAGATATTTTTTTCGATCCAATCTAGACTTTTGTTTACTGCACTGGAATGAGCTTCAATTATTCGTTCGTCTTTACCGATATAATAGAGTAGAGATATGTCTTTTGGCGGTGCAAAAGTAATGTCGGTTCCGGGGATGTGTTTCATTTGCAGAGCGCGTTTCAGTGTCTGATTTGAAAGTTGACCGATACATCTGCCGTCAAGGGTTTCACCTTTCATGATGCGCGTAAGCGTATCTGCATCGACTTTCCCGCTTAATCCAAGCATTTTCGCCCCTTGGCCATGCCATTGGCTCCGTTCGAACTCTTTGGGGTTATTCTGACTGTAGTTCTCCTCGCCGTAGTATTTCGCGGCGAAACTTGGCGAGGAAATTTTCCAAAGGGTTACTGTCATGACATTTCTCCTGTCAGGGGCAAGTGGTGGGTGATGTTTTTAGGGAGGGATTGGAGGAGAGTTCCGCGGCGGGAACTCGGTTTGTCCTCAACAATCAAAGGGCAAACGCATAAGACATGCGGTAAGTCGCGAGAGGATAAATCTATGCCCGCGATCGTATTTGGCAGACAGACTCTCGGAGTAATGTACCCCGTCTCGTTTGTAGGCGGGGAGTTTTTGGCGATACTATTGATGTACGCGCCACTAACGAATCGATCAAACCGCATAACGGCGCGGAGTCGACTGGATGAACTCAAGGTGTTGTCTCCTAGTAACTGAAGGAGAACAACGTTTTGAATTGATAGGCGAGATATTTATACCATGTTCTGAACCCATTCGAGAAAATACTTGTCTTTCGTCGACGATGACGAGAGGCAATAAATGCAGAAATTTGTATGTGTTGATGGTAGTTTGCAGGAAAACTTAGAGACGATGTTGTGAGGAAACTTCTCCAGTGTCAGGGGATTGGATAACTCTCGCAGGATAAGAATGACGGCTCAAATCGGCATTCAAGAAATCGTGTCTTGTGTGACCAAAATTATGTTCTTGATGTCGTTGCCGGAAGATCAGCCAAAAGAAGATCGAAGGTCGTAACGGCGAAAAGGATTATGCGATGGCTTTCCGTGGCAATTAATGGCGGGTAAACTGAATATCTGATGTAAGGTCAGTTGGAGTACCAGTAGTAGTACGATCAAGACCTTAATCCTAGGAATTGTATACAATAGGCCCCAAAGTTCGAATACTCTTGCGAATTCGGGGGTTTCCGGGTATAAGAATCCGGGAGTAACGGAGAAAACCTATGTCAGTAAACGCTGAAACACCCACGGGGGGGGGCTTGCGGGCCTAACTTCGAGTTAGGAACGATCTGGAATGCGGACAATTTAGATGTGATGCGAGGAATGAATTCGGAGACTGTTGATCTTATTTACTTAGATCCACCGTTCAAGAAAAACAAAAAGTTCCAACAACCGATGAATGGTAAGATTCAAGCAGAACTTATGAACTATATGGAGCAACAAGTAAAAAAGAAAGACAAAGATTTTTATAATGACTGGAAACGATACATTTATGGCTATATCGACGATCAAGGAACCGCTCACCCTCCGCATTTAGTCAAAGGGCGTATAGTGTCTGAATTTGATGATGCGTTTAGTTTTTGCAAGACCAAAAGAGAACAGTTAGAGGACTTGCAAACAGCACACCCTGAGATATACGACCTAATATCAGCCATTCCTCAAAATGACACAAAAGGATATCTAGTCTTTATGGCCATTCGGCTAATCGAGATGAAACGTATCTTGACGAAATCTGGTTCGCTATATCTCCACTGCGACCAAAGTGCAAACAGTTACATAAGGGTCATTCTAGATATGATTTTCGGTGGGGAGAATCTACGAAACGAAATAATTTGGTTTTATCCTAGTATGAGTGCCGCCAAGAATCACTTCCCAAGAAAGACCGACACGATACTATTCTACACAAAATCTAACGTCTACACTTTTAATGGTGACGAAGTACGAGAGCCCTACGACGATAAGACCGTTTTAAGGTATCAGAATAAGGTCGTATTTCCTGGTGGCTATGTAGCGAAGAAAAACGAAAAAGGTCGTCTTCCTTATAACGTTTGGCAAATTCCGCCAATTCGCAATGTATCTAAAGAAAAAATCGGATATCCGACACAGAAACCGATTATACTATTGGAACGTATCATAAAAGCCAGTTCCAATGTTAATGATGTCGTCTTCGATCCTTTTGCTGGTTGCGCAACTGCACTGGAGGCAGCATTCAAAAACAATAGGCAATGGATAGGATCGGATATATCTTTCATGTCTTCTGTATTGTTGCGATTCCGTATTTGGCGACTAGGAGACCTAGAACATGATCAATTCTGTCCGTACCGAAAAAGCACCAAGGTGTTACCTCGCAGGAACGATATTGTGCGCGAAGTGGAATACTATTCGACACAAGAAATTGCTAAGCGGGTTCCTGTAAGAAAGTGGTATGGCGAAAAACTGTACGTTGATCAACACGGCATATGCAGAAAGTGCAAGGAAAACGAAAAATATAAGGCTATGGATGTAGATCACATTATTCCGATATCAAAAGGGGGTACGAACAGTATCGACAATCTCCAGTTGTTGTGTAGGCAGTGCAATGCAAAGAAGGGAAACAAAGTGGGAGTATTATTGTGATTTCTCAATTTGGGGCCAATTGTATATAGTTCCCTAAATCTTTGTCGAAAATTTATCTGATAACGAGATTGCCTTGCAACCAATCTCTTACGGACTAGCCGCCTTTCTGGTTTCGATACAAGGTTTATAGTCGGCGTTACTGTCTGCGGATTTCGTTGGTGCAAAGAAAACCTAGTGAAGTTCATAAAGTGATTCTTCGCGAATAGTCGCGGGACTCTACAGTTAGAGAATTTTCCAAACAAGCTGCCTCGATTCCGCGGACTTTTTCTGATAGTGTAGGCTTAACATGAGAATGAAATGGACTATGTGTTCGGAAACTGCTCTAGTATGAGAGCACTGACAGCAAAGAACCGTGCTATTTGCAGATACCTATTTGTTCCGCTGTGGGAGTAAATTTGTTTAAAGTTCCCCAATTACTCAACATGAATGTTTTGAGACTTCATTGCAAACGTAATCAAGCTTCTTACTAGACTAACTGTTTCAGAAGCAACTATTTGCGCAATCGCTCTTTCAAAGTACAATGCAACGCATCCTTCGTCGGTAAATCGACTCGAGTATAAGAGCCCATCCTTGTCTGGCATGTTATTATACACGAATTGCGAAAAGTGTTGGCCATCTGTGTGATCAGAGCTTCTTATTATGTCAGTAGGAACACCGTACAGTGTTGCTTTGCCTTTAGTTAAATCCAACAGGTTCAGAACTTCCTGTCGTTCACTCGAAAAGGTAGCCACTTACATCTCATTATACGATACCGGAACAAGGGTTCGATTTGGGTTTAGGTCACATCTGTCGCGAACTATCGATTCATATAATGCCGTACCAATTGTCTGCGCACCATAGAGAACTTTCGGTTCGCCTGTTCCTGTGTCATTATGTGCTTAAAAGGCCAAGCTGAAGCGACTAGATTTAGTCCCCACACCAAGTGGAGTAGATTCAAATGATGAGTGTATTACCTTACAAAGTTACTCGACTGTATTTTAACTGACAGACCATTAAACAAATCTACAACTTCAGATACAGTTGGATCGCTTTTCAAGGAAAGCTTTGACAAATCTTCGGAGCTACGAGTTGTGTTCACTAGAAATGGTCTCCTTGGTCTAAAGCAATTTTTGTCCCCTCTAACAATTCAATGCATTCAGGAATAGTGTCCTCATTTACTGCCTTCCTAAGCCGATCTAGTGGCGTGGGCGCATCACTGCCGTAGTAGAATTTGGAATTTAAGAAAAACTGTGTTCGGTCCTCATTTCCCCCAAATCGACCGACGAATGCTTTTATAGCGAGATCTTCAGTAACTCCATGCTGCTTCATCTGATCGATGTATCTATAATCAATAGAACGTTCTTTTGCTTTTGCCGCGGTAGCTCGTTTTAAGGCATCCTCGCGAGTGTTATACTCCACATCAACATATTTTGTAAAATCTTCTCCCTCCAGAACTTGTATGTTTTCATTTTTTTCGACACCGACAAGGGATTCCTCCGGCAGAGTCTGACCGTACTCTGTCGTTCGAAATTCCTTGGCGTTCAATACACCGTTATCCAAGGGCATTTTAACTCTCCCATTGACATCAGAGTTCAAATTATAGCTTACCTTTCGACCCCGATTTTTACCACAACATATTCTTCGTTGCAACATTTTTATAAGGTTTGAGCACATTAACTCTCTTTCCAAACTTGTTGACTAACTGTTTATCTGGATCAACTCTCTGCTGTTTCGAACAAACGCCGAATCATTAAGACTCATTTCTTGACGTATTCTTTGAATTATATAGACAGACTACTTTAATCCAAGCAGTGCTGCGTCTTGGCCGTTCCATTCGCTACATTCCAACTGTTTCCGGTTTGTCTGATTGTAGTTTTTCTTACTGTAATAGTTTGGAGAGAAAATTTTCTATAGCGATACTGTTATGACATTTCTCCCGTCATTGGCAAGTTGATGAATTTCTAGGGTAAGGACTGGAGGAGAGTTTCGCCTTAGGAAACCTCTCGTCAACTGTCGAGCGTAGGGGGTAACGGTTACGTTGTTGGAGGATTCGTCGATTCTAGCTATGGTATAGGATTAACTGACTTCCCTTGTCATGCACCTCGTCCGGCTTATTTGCGGGGAAAGATCGATGACTGTAGTTTTGAGAACTTCGCCTATGAAATAACCAAAAAAAACACAGTGTGGAGTCCACGAAATGATTGAACGGTGCTTATGGACAACAGACGGGAGAACTATCTTTGGAGTTGGCAGGCGCAATTACTATACCGCTTTCTGCATTCCATAGGAAAAACCTTGAATTTCTGCAGTGATGAGAAGGAACAAATTGGCTTGAGAATCTACAGATTTTGTTACCCGTGCGTGGAAAACAGGGCGATCGATCAAAGTCAGAAAGTTTCCTTATGGCTAAGAGGGGGGATTGGATGACTCTTAATAGTTCTTTTCGATCGTAGAAACCCTCGTTAACAAGTCTCGGGGTTCACGTTGACGGGGCGCTAGCAAATACAGTGAGGAACCCATTGCTACAGTTCGGTATGGACGGATAAGTAGGCTAAAAGAGCTTAGCAAATTTTTCCTTTAAGATTAAAAAAAAGGCGACTGGATGCAACTTTTACTGTTCGAAAGAGTTTCGGTCGATTTTGGTTAGGACGTATTCTTGACCTACGAGAAATCAACTAGGTAGCTGTCAAAAGGTTTTGGTTGGTTCTACTTTAGAAGCAAGGTAAATTTTCCAAACTGCTTGTCTTCCTTTACGGATAGAGGTATAGTTAAGGTAGCATCAGGCAAATTTGAACAGGGACTATCATTATGGCTAACGCGCTTGAAACCCCCGACGGGGGGGGGTATTCCGAACTTTCGACCAAGTGCAATTTGGACAAATGACAATTTGCTCATTATGAGAGGGATGAACTCTAAGTGTATCGATCTGATATATTTAGATCCACCTTTCAACTCAAACGTTAACTATGCTGCTCCGATTGGATCGATAGCGGCTGGAGCTCACTTCAAAGATCGGTGGTCGCTGAATGATGTTAAGATTGCTTGGGTAGATATCATTGACGCGGATTACCCACGAATCAAGCACGTCTTACTGTCATGTGAATCAGATAGTATGAAGTCTTACCTGATATATATGGCGGTTCGTTTAATCGAAATGAGGCGAATTCTGAAAAACTCTGGAAGCATTTATTTGCATTGTGATCCGACTGCAAGTCACTACCTAAAATTGCTCTTGGATACTATATTCGGGGCGGAAAATTTTCGCAACGAAATCATTTGGGGGTACAAAGGGCCGGGTTCGCCAAAAATGCGCCAGTTTAGCCGTAAACACGATACTTTGTTCTGGTACTCTGCTGGGAAATCATGGGTGTTCAACGCAGATGCTGTACGAGTTCCTCACGAAGGAAAGTTAGTTGCTAGATATGACACCGAAAAACACCCCGGATTTGACGAAAACCTTCGTCAGGGGAAAATACCGGAAACCTATTGGATTGAAGCGAAAGGAAATGGTTTATCAACTGTTCAGAAACAACCTAAACAACGAACAGGTTACCCAACACAAAAGCCATTGGCGTTATTAGAACGCATAGTCAAAGCGAGTAGCAATTCTAACGATTTAGTCTTTGATCCATTTTGTGGGTGTGCGACGACTTTGGTTGCGGCTGACAGGCTGGGGCGAAAATGGATTGGATGTGATGTATCGGAGAAAGCAGCTGAGCTAGTTGTACGACGAATCAAACAAGACCAACCTAAACTATTAGAGGAAATTCACCATAGGATTGATATTCCAATGAGAACAGATCAAGGAAAACTCGCGGATTATAGGTCGCACAAGGATGTCTTATACGGTAAACAGCGAGGGTATTGTAAAGGCTGTAGGAATCATTTCGAAACTCGTCACCTTGAAGTTGATCACAAAATTGCTCGTGACTCTGGTGGAACAGACCATATTGAGAACTTACAGTTACTCTGCGGTCATTGTAATCGAATAAAAGGTAACAGGGGACAAGAGTACTTGATCAACTATCTGAATATGAATAAAGAACTACTAGGACACGCGAAAGTTTGATAGAAGAATAGAGCAGGTAAAGTTTTCGTTAGCCAATTTTTGTAACTGTTTACTCTTGGACTATTTGGGTTTGATTACGATCTGGACCCTGGGTGTTTAAACACATATTTCCGATGCCATTGAAGATACATTTTCTGTTTGTCTGTTAGTACAATAGGTGTCGAAAAAATTAGTTGCTCTTTTGAACTTTTTCTAAGCTTCTTGGAGAATTCCGGAAATCCGTCATTTGTAAAGGTTACTAAACCGCGATCAAAGGCCAAATCCCACAAGGCAGATAGTAGTAAGCAGTTGTTCTCTTCTAGTTTCTCGTTATCGTCGCAGTTCTTCCAAGGCTTTATATGAGAGACGCGTAGAAGTTCTTTATTTTCAATACCGGTAAGCATACATCGGCCTTTACAAATTGTGAGCAAATTATCTCGCAATACAGATTGACCAACCCTCTGTTTAACTAAATTCATCTTCTCTGTTTCTGTAGGTAGATTTTTCATACGCTTGTCATATTCTTTCCTAGACATTGAAGTGTCTGAGGATGTTGCTTCAGCTAATCTAACGTTCGCAATCAGCTTTTCTTCAGAATGGAAAGTCATCCAAAGAGCACTTTGAACGTCAAACAAATCGTAAACATCCCATTTCCATTCATTTTTCATTTTAGCAAACAAATACTGCACCAGTTTGTTTAATTCGCGAAAACTAACTTCAATATTTTTGTCATAAAAACCAAACATTCTCTTTTTCAAAAAAAACTCTGTTACGTCCCCAAAAAATTTGACCATACCAAAAATCGTACTACTGTTTTTTTTGCATGCAAGAGTAACAGTCAAAAGATGATACAGTGTTGAATGGACGTTCGTTACTCCTTTTTCTAGCCCGTGAAAATTCATGATTTTTTCATGTGTTTTTGCAAAAACAAACTCTTCTTTTTCTTCTGAAAGCAGCGCATCTCCGATAATTTTATAAAATTCATCGTAATAGTCTTTATAGTTATTCTTTAGCTCGGATAAAATTCTACTTGGTCTTGCACCAATTGAATTCAAATGTTTGTTAGCAACTTTAGCAACCGTTTGTCCTAGCAGTATAGGTTCGAGCGAGGCTTTTTGTAGAGACTGAATCGTTGAAAACAGTTTAATTTTTGTATCGTGCTCCTTCAATATGGCAGATCGAAAGGAGAAAATTTTTGATTGTTCAGAGCGAAAGCTTCTTTCAAAAGTTTGTTTGAACAAGTCTATTCGTTCGTGGAGAGATTCTTCGTGCATGATCTGTTTTCCAGCTGTAAAGGGCACGGATAATTTTAAACTATAGTGAGGTTCGAGGGGCTATATGTGTTAAAGTTAAAAATAGTATCGTACTCTAATACTAGTCGACTATAGGACCGATAGAGCCTTTAGGCATTCTTTCGAACTTGAGAGCAACATTATACACAAAAATTCAAAAAAAAACGAAGTTGAGTTCAGGTTTGTAAGATTCAGAATGTCTTCTGGCAAGCGGGAGTCAATCGCGATCAACTAGTTTATGCGTTTGACCTGTACACTGCCGCTTTAGTTCTATTTGGGGTACCACGTAAGATCCTATTGTTTTTTTTGCGCTATGTTACAACGTTGACTTAAGCGATTCAAATGGCTAGAGCGGAGACTCTTCCTTTCTGACTTTTGTTAACCGAAATAGAGTTACTTTAGTTGTAAGAGTCCGAGTTAATGATCAAGGCTGCAGAAGCAAGTAAATGACAATCTGTGTAACAGATTTCCCGCGCTTGGAGCTTGTTTTCTTTCAAAAATCTGAGTACTTCATGATCATTTTCAACTTTAAGTTGATAAATCGTCTGAAGTGTACGCAATAATTTAGACCTAGTTCCAGTATCTCCGACTACCAGTTCACCAATTATAAAAGGATGACATATGACTGTAGGATTGGCCAACACCTCTGCCAGTGAAGCCGGCTCATCATCAATAAATTAGATCCAAACCGACGTATCTACTAGAAGACTGCGTGAAGCTATCAACTTTTTCTCAATTCAATACAACGCCTAGGTGTCATTTTTAAACCCGGTTGCGATCCGCCCAATGTCGACAAATATCTGGCCGCTTCATAAGCCGCCATTCTCTTAACGGCGTATCGAATTAGCCGAGACGTTTCCTTAATGTTGGTAAGCTTCTTGGCCTCAGCCAACATCTCCGGGTCAAGTGTCACAGACATTTTCATATCTTAAATTTCCCTATGTTAGCTCAACGTAATCACCACGAGCACTCACATTCAAACTGACTCAACTTTGTCATAGAGTCGCTGAACGGTCAGTCTCATGTCATCGAAATTGCCTGTTTCGTTAGCACGGGCAATAGCGTGTTCGTACGCTATTATATATTCGATAGCGCGTCGTATAAGCTTGGGGTTTTCCGAAATTCCGGAGAATTCTTTTGCCCTAGACAGCAATTCATCATCAATTGTTACGGTAGCTCTCATAGTCCTTTTCCTTATGCGAATACCAAAATTATCGGCGATTCGGGTGTTCTATGTACTCTATATAGCCTAGGTAAGAAAGTCTTGCAATGAATTTGGCAAAACTCTTTCGAATATCTGTTAGAAAGATCATTTTTTAGTTGCTCACAGTTAGTATACTGTCCAAGTAATCCTTAACTATGATTCTCCAATCTATAACCTAGAGCATCGGCAATCACGTTGATTTTCTGAAATCCTTAGGTTCCTAAATAGAAGAAGACTTCGCTTTCGGTTGTTCTGTTAGGATAATTTGTTCTTTTGTGAAGGAACAGCCTAAATTTCAATCAACTAGAGATGCAAGCGCTCTAGTACTAGCTGATTCGATCAAAATAGCGTGCATAGAATAAGAATTCTACATTCTTCCTTGGAAATCTCCTAAACTAAACGCTCAATTTGAACGCCTTAACAGAACTTGGCGAGAAGATTTCTATAACTGTTGGGAGTTCAGCAATCATACTCTTGAAATGATCAAACGCAACATCGAGTCCTACACCGATCACTATAACTCTGAACGGTATCACAAAATCGTAGATTTACTCACTCCACTCACCTAACTGAAGAAGTAATGACCGTCTCTCCTTGCTTCCGTTAACTAAGTCACACCTTCTTCCTCAAACTTAGGGAAAACTTAATGAGGACTTACCTGCGGTAGTACCAGTCAATGCGAGCATAATGTCACCCAATGGGTGACTAATTTTGTCATCTGCGACTTAGTAGACTCAAGCCGTTGCCAATGGCCATAGGGACTTTAACCGCAAGCGATCAGGCAATTACTTTACTGGGTACGAAACTATGCGACTGAGGAACTGTTCAGTTCAGCAAACACGTTTACGCGGCAATATAACGTCATTATAAAGCGTTGCCATCGATTCAATATGCCAGAGGTCGGTGTATCTTTGAGTATCTATTTTCGCTTTTTCTCTAAGGCCTCACTACTCCGTTGACCGCGGTTCATTGTTTCCGGGTATAGCGGTGTGTCGACTAAACCCGATATCTTGGAAGCCAGCAAGTTCTAAGAACCTGATGTGTTAGGTAGACCTCCAGGTTTGTAAACATTCCAATACCCACCAATCTCGCCAATCCGATGACCATAACACCCTCAGAGGGATGCTTCGCGATCCATACGAACGACCATATCTAAAAACTGCTCCAAAAGCTTCCTGAACGGAGAGAGTTTTCCCATCAGACGGAACTTCGATCGCATCTCGTTGACGCTTATAACCTTCCTTGCTCATTGATAGGCTCCTGATAGGGATTAAGACGATTTTTGCGGGTTGCTTGATTGCGAGATGCGTTTTCAGGGGATTTAAAAATCCCCTGAAAACGCTCTTGCCCCAAATTCGAATTTCCAGACTTAATCCTAGTACTAGGGATTCATCAAGTTATTTACACATTTCGTTCAGAAAATGGGATTACATACCTATTTAGCCATAGTCTGGTAAGAGAATACATCGACGAGACTAAAAATTTGAGAGTTACCTAGCATTCTGCAGTTGTTCTAGTGATAATACACCTTGCCCGTGTACTTATACATCCAGTCTTTGCATTCAGACTCGGGCTGATCACGTTTCTTCCTGTTACAGGGGCCGCAAAGTAACTGAAAGTTCTCAGGGTTGTCAGGGCCTCCCAGTGCCAAAGGCGTAATATGATCCATTTGGAAGTTTACGTATTCGTATGGTTTCCCACATCCGACACATTTCCCTTTCTGCTTGCCGAATAGTTGTTGCTTGAGTTTATCCTTTTCTCCTTGACTAAGGCTTATGCTTTTCTCGAACTCAAAATCTTCGTCTTCGTCGTCTCTTGGAGGTGCTTCCGTTTCGGTTCGCTCGTAAGGATAGTTATTTAGCAGTGTGCCTGGGCCTTCTAATCTCAGGCGAAGCAATATCACCGACATATATGAAATATCACAGGCGATCCATCGACGATTAAGACTATAAGCCGCATCTATAGCCGTTGCACAACCTGCAAAAGGATCAAAGACGATATCCCCTTCATTAGAACTCGCCGCAACAATTCTTTGAAGCAACGCTAATGGCTTTTGTGTCGGATAACCTAGGCGTTCTTTTGACGTTCGTCCAACCATGTTTATATGCCATACATCTCTAGAGTTAACTAAGGTGTACCAGCCTATTTCGTCCTGAAACTCTTCTACCCCCTTAAATCTGTATGGTTTATAATCGCGATTGTATGACTTCTCTTTTTGTACGTTGAAAACGTAATCTTTATCTTTTGTGTAATAAAGAATCGTATCGTGTTTCTTGGCAAACTGTCTCTTTGAAGCCCCTCCTGAAGCGTAGCTCCAAATTATTTGATTTCGCAGATTGCGACTACCAAAAACCAGATCCAATAGAATACGCAAGTAAGAGTTAGCCGCCTGATCACAGTGTAAATATAGACTGCCTGATTTTTTTAACACCCTATGCATTTCTACTATTCTTACTGCCATGAAAATCATATAGGCCTTCATGTCGTCTTCTGTGATTGAATTAATAAACTTGTAAATGTCTGGGAAGTTTTGCTCGAGAACAACAAGCTGTTCTTGCTTCACTTCGTTAAGATACCAAGCGTCATCAAACTGCATCCAAATTTCCTTCTTTTCATTCATCAACTGCATTATGTATTCTTCGGCTGTTCTAGCAAAGTCTTTATCGCGTCCATCTCTGCATATATCAATATACTCAAATAGACGATCAACAGTTTGTGAATTCATCTTCGATTTGAACGGCTTCTGCTTCTTAAAGGGTGGATCAAGAGCTATGAGGTCAACAGTCTCCGAGTTCATTCCACGCATTACATCCAAATTGTCTAAATTCCAAATTGTTTCGGTTTTGAAATTGAGATTTTCTTTTTGGCGGGGAGATGCGTCAGTCGTCACCCCCCCCCAATTACGGGGGTTGTAGCCATTTTAATTTTTCCTTTGTGTGATTTTTAATGCAAATTTTCCTGAACAATCTAAGGGAATTTTAGTCGATGGTTAATCAGACTATTGTTCGTTCACTTCATTCTTATCTACTGTATCTATCGTTACAATCTTCACCTATGTCGCATTGCGAAGGGAGTTCTTCTTCTCTTTAGCTTGGTGTTCCAAGTATTCGTGTAGATATGCGGTTACTCCGTTACTATGGGAGTCTTAAACTACAGAACCGCCGATTTTGCAAGTGTTAATTTGCATCGAAATGCGTAAACAACTTGATAATTCGCATAATAAAGCCCTTCCTTTAAACGTTGATGAGATAAAGATAGTTCGAAAAGCTTTTGATCTATACCGGGCTGATACAGATCCTTCGATACTCGGTACGTTCTTCGAAAGAGGTCTTGATCCATCGAAAAGATCTCAGTTAGGAGCGCACTATACTGATCGAGATAAGGTGATGATGATTATAGAGTCGGTCGTTATAAAACCGCTGTTGTGAATCAACTTAGAGACATATGGAATCTAGGTCTTTTTGAAAAAAAGAGAAGATCCCCCCCCTATATGTAAGCAAATAACAACCACCTAACGAAGGGGATCTTCCTGTGCAACTAATTTACATGAGACCACTCATATTTCAAGCCACAGCGTGAACGCAGGCGAAGTTAGCCGAAAAGGATCAGACTCCCGAAAAGCAGATGGAACTGGATCGGATCAGTAAGGTTAATTTCTGGTTAACGTTGAGGCGCGATAAAGAGTTGAGTGCGAAGGAGGCAGCTGGGGCAGTAAATGAGCCTGTGGCCAATCTGTATCGCTGGCAGTAAGACGCGACAGCCCGTTCAACTCGCCCGAAAACACAGCGCGAGTCGAAACGAAGTCCTGAACCCGTGGAATCCGTGACACAACTACGGCTCGAGCAGAAAAGTTGAGGAAGTGAGAAGATTGCCTGAATATTGATAGAAGAAGGCTTCGATACCAGCGTTTCGACAGTCGGACGCATCCTTACTGATCTGATAGAAAGAGGCATCGTCCAAGCCTATGATTATTTTATTTCCGGGAGCCGAAAACGTCGAAAGAACAAGTCTTCCCGTTCGCATGCAATCCGATTACCGAATGGGTTTAAGCCGAAGATACTAGGAAAGGTCATTCAAGTGGACACAGTTCATGTCGATCTTCCTGACGGAACAAAAATCTATCATATCAATGCCATATGCACGGTTTCTCTTGTCTGCTATGGGGGGAGGCCTTCACGAGTGCGAGCGCTAAAAAAGCCAGCATCTTCCTCAAAAACATGCTCGACTATATGCCCTTCAAAGTTGAGGCGATCCAAACAAACCAAGGCTCCGAGTTTTGAGGGGAGTTCGAAACAACCTGCAAAGACGTAGACTTGACGCTCTACATTCTTCCGCGGAAATTTCCTAAACTAAACGCTCACGTCGAAAGCCTTAACAGAACTTGGCAAGAAGATTTCTATAACTGTTGGGAGTTCAGCAATCATTTTCTTGAAACGATCAAACGTAACATCGAATCCTATACCGATCACTACAACTCTGAACGGTATCACAAAAGCCTCGATTTACTCACTCCATTCGCCTATCTGAAGAAATATTGGCCGTCGCTCCTTACTTCCGGTGGCTAAGTCAATCCTTCTCCCTCAAACCTAGGGAAAACTTAATCAAGCTTACCTGCGGCACTATCAGTCAACGCGAACACGACGTCATCCAATGGGTCACTAGCTTTTTTATTTACGGCCTATAAGACTCAGACCGTTGCCAACGGCCATAGCGACCTTAACCGCCCACCATCAGGCAATTACTTTACGGCGAGGGGCTAAACGAAATAGGATAAAATTACGTATTCTGGAAGTGCTAGGAACTGAATGTCCTGCCAAGCAGGAAAAGTTTCGGTGGTTAAAAATGCAATTTTCGGGTTTTGAGCAAATTTTTCGAAGTTTTCGGGCAGTACTCCTATAGTTGGCGGAAAATTCTCCTACGATTTCGCTAAATTAATGCACGAAGTTTGCTAATGAGGATTTTTTTTAGCCTCTTAACGATTACGTTTGCTTCTGGTTCGAAAAAGCTAGATCACAAATTGTAGCGGAGAAAAGTACGATTGCTGGTCTCGTGGTGACAAGCTGTATAAAAAAAACACAAATATACATGTGATGAGGAAAATCTTAGAAAACTTGAAAATTTTTAATGCATACGCAAACGAACCGTGGTTTGGTGACGGTGCCGCCGTTCGAGTCGCCTTGATAGCGTTTGGGAAGAAGGACTTTGCCAAAGGATTGCCACAACTGAATGGAGAGTCTGTTGATAATATCAACCCCAATTTGACTTCAGGAATCGATACCTCACACATATAAGGGGTTACCGGAGAACAAGCGAGTTGCCTTTGTCGGAGTACAGAAAAGTGGGCCATTTGATGTACAAGGAGAGTTAGCGAGGCAGTGGATTAAACTGCCAGTTAACCCTAATGGACATTCAAACAGAGAAATTTTACGTCCAACATTAAATGGAAGCGACATTACCTCAAGAAATCGGGATGTTTGGTTGATTGATTTTCCTGTTGGTTTAACAGAAAAACAAGCTACTGTTTGGGAAGCTCCTTATGAATACCTGAATCGCGTTACCTATGACCCAGATGATCCTCTATCAAGATCTTTGAAAGAGGCGAGACAAAGATTACATAAAATACAAGGAGGACGATTGAGTGGTGGACAATTTGGAACCGGCGCCCGAATCTGTGAAACTCTATTCAGGATTTGAGTAGGTATATTGCTACGCCAATGACCTCAAAGTATCGAATGTTTGTATGGATATATCCTCCAGTTCTACCAGACAACAATACGATAGTAATTGCCAAGGACGATGATGTTACGTTCGGTCTTCTCCACTCGCGTGTGCATTTGGCGTGAACCAAGCGCATAGGTAACCGAATGGGGAATCGAGCGCGCTGCAATCCTGCGACCACTTTCGAAACCTTTCCCTTTCCTAACGATTATTTGCCAATCTTATGCTCAACGGAAGTTGCTCAAACGGCAGTGTTTCAAGATATTGGGGAGGCAGCTAGTCGACTGAGTAAGTTACGAGAAAACTGGTTGAATCCCCCTGATTTGGTCAACAGAACTCCCGAGATCATATACGGCTTTCCCGATCGATTACTTCCTGTCAATAAAAAAGCAGCTTCCATGCTGAAACAAAGAACGTTAACAAATTTGTACAACAAAATGCCCGAGTGGTTGCGCAAGGCCCATCGAACTCTAGATCGTGCCGTTGCAGATGCTTACGGATGGAGAGATATGTTTGATAAGAATCAGCTTTCGGACGAGCAAATTGTAGAACTGCTAAGCAAACTGAATCAGTCTCGCCAATCGATAGGTGTCTTGCCAAAAGGGAAAAATTAAAATCTTCCGATCCAACTATGGGTTCTGAATCGTTGCAGTTGAAGAGTTGAAGCAAGCGTCGACATCAACGGCGGTTCGTTCATCTGAACAATCAGTTATTATGGGTTTTATGAGGATGAATAATTCTTATAACTTTCCGAATTATCAACTTGAAACTCTAACCATAGGGCACATTGAACGTCTATGATGTCTTGTGGACTCCAACCCCAGCTGGACATTTCATCAAATAATCTCGCAACTATCCCATTCAGTTGGTTAAAACTGTCTTCTACGTTTTCATCTTTGTAAGTGAGCAGTTTTCTACCCAAAAAGAAATCCGTTACATCTCCAAAGAAGTCTACCATACCAACTATTGTAGTGGAGCCGGGTTTGCTAGATAGTGCAGCAAACAAAAGATGAACCATTGCAGATCTTGCCGGTGCATTCTCAATTTTCTTATAGTGAAAATCTTGAATTTTTCTATATGCGGAAGAATACAATTCAGATTCGATTTCTCCAGACATCAAAACGTTTCCTAACAATTCGCAGAAGACTTTATAATTTCCTTTGTCCGTCGACTGTAAATCCTTGACTTTTTCAATATTAGAAAAATGAATGGAGTGAAAGGTTTTCTTTACCGCTTCGTAGAACTGTTCGCCAACTACTGATGCATCCTTTTCCTGTTTGAGGATTGTATTAACCCTTTCTTTCAGGTCAACTTTCATTTGTCTTTCGTTAGCAACAGCGGATTTAAATGCATCAGAAGGTTCAGCACCGTGCGAAAATCGCTTCTCAAACTGTTCTTTGAAGAATGTCAGCCGAGCTTGGTCAATGATTATAGGCAAAGTGGTTACTCCAATGTGAAAGTGAATGGGGTTATTTGCCCTGTTGACGTGGAAAACCTTGTAATTGACAGAAGTCTTAAAAATAGAATTAGGCGTGATAAAGAAACAATATATGGATGTCGGATCAAGTCAAGTAACCTGCTCGTGAAAGACGTTCTCGCGGTGCCACTTCATGTAAGTCTTTTGCTTCTCGGTCAGTACTATTCTGAACTTCGGCTTAAACTGTGTGATAGATTTCTTGCAGTGCTGTAGTTCTTCTGAGAGGATCGATTTGCCGCCATCATCAAACGTAACTAACCCAGACTCGAACGCCGCGTCCCATAGAGCAGATAGCAACAGGCAGTTATGAGGGTCAAGTTGTTCTGATTTGTCTGCACAATCGCTCCAAGGCTTTATTTGTGTGACGCGTAAGAGATGTTCGTTTTCCATACCTGTTACCATACAATGGCGACCAACGTTTTTCAGTAGGGTATTTCGCAGGGCTTTCCTCCCGAGCCTTTGCTGTACAGATTCTAGTTGTTCAGTCTCTTTAGGTAGATGCTTAACCTGCTGCTCGTAGCTTCTGGTAATAGAGGCGAACTGCTCTTGTTCTCCTTTCACTGTATGCAAGTAAGCATCGTACTTAGGTTTGTTGTTCTTGAACTCCAGCCAGAGTGCGCTTTGAACGTCAATTTTATCTAGAACGTTCCATCCCCACTTTGAGGACATTGTTTCTGAGAGTTGAGCAATCGTATTGTTGAGGCGTCGAAAACTTTCTTTCACGTTGATTCGAGATCGTTTAAACATCCGATCTCCTTGAAAGAATTCTGTGACATCGCCAATGAATGTCACTGTTCCAAAGATCGTATCGCTATTCTCCTTGCACCCGAGAGCTACAAACAGTAGGTGGAATATAGTACCTCGGCTTGGCGCGTGTTCGATCTTCTCCATATGGAAACTCAAAATTCTATGATGATAACGGTCAAATATCTCTTCATCCCTATCACTAGACAGTAATGCATCACCTAGTATCGCGCAAAACTTGTCGTAATTGGGCTTATCGTGTTTCTCTAAATCCGAAATTTTCGCAGCTTCGATTCGATGCACGGTTTTAAGGTGCTTAATGACAGTTTGGTAGAACTCGTGCCCGATTAGGACAGGATTGTTGTGATCCTTTAGTAGTGTTCTCACAGATTCCACTAATGCAAGCTTCGGGGTTCGTAATCCACTGACTGCCTCAGTGAATGAGATTTTTTGTCCATCTTTTCCTGTTAGATGGTCTTCAAATTGGTTTCGAAAGGACTCGAACTGGGCTAACATACGGTCTTGATTCATTGCGACTGCTCCAATATTTGCCCATCGACTAAATTTTGTCTATTGCCGAGAGCGTTATAGAAGTTAGTGGGACGATATACTCCATCCTTAGACTGCTGTGATATACGGTGTCCGCTAAATTTCTGGCCGTAAACAGGCTAGTTGCTAACATAATACACTGCTTTCTCTAAGATCCGATTGCGAATTTTGAGATAAGTGGCGTGAATTTTCTATCACCCTACCGTCTCACATTGCTATTATAACCAAAAATCTTGATCCAATGTCAACTGAGCTCGTCGCACTATGCCAGTCTTCTCCGTGGAGGCACTCAAGTGAACTCAAAATCGCTAACAGAATCCGAAATTTCGGAACAAATAGTGCACTGCCTTGCCAAGGTTTAACTGATTCTCTCCTGTAAAACTGTCTCACGCGGCAGTCTCAAAGCTGTAGCTAATGTGAAATACCTCCAAAAGCTTAGGGGCTTTTGGATTACGGATTCTGGAAAATGCGCTTTAAGAGGATTCGTGAACTCTATGAATACCAAGGTCTACCTTTGCTCTCGTCCAAAAGCTAGACTTAATAATCCTAATGAAGCAGAAAATGTGACTAACAAAGATTTCAGATTATGGCATTCATTGTAAAGTATTCTGTCTTCCGGTTCAACTAGCTCACGAAACACAGTGTCCTGCAGATAACTCAGAATCCGGAGAACTCACAATGATGAACAGATATTCCTCTTGTATTTGAGCTGTTTCCGAACAAGTAGTTCTTTGTCTTCTCCTGCTTAGCCTTTACATCCGAACAAACACTCACGGAATCGAGACAACTTGAAGGAAAAGCACTCTTACAGCTCCGTCTAAAGAGTTGTCATGGTGATTCAGTGTCTTTCAAACAGGCAAATTGCCTTGACAATTGACTAGTTGAATGTTTGAATAGATTGGTCGTGTATCAGGGGAACAATCTTGGAGCGAAATCTATGACTTTACGCAGGATAAGGTTGAAAGTAGGTATAGTGGAAGTTGAGGTTGAAGGAGAGCAAAGTGACCTTGATAAAGTAGCAATGGATCTGCTTGCTAGCTCCGGCGATTTACCGTTCGTGAGTACACAGATCGGATTTGACAAGGACTCGCTAAACCAAAATCAGTCAAACCACAACAATAGTCGAGGCACTGCGGTTAGCGAAGTTGGTAGGTTCTCTGGTCGTAAACCGACGATGGCAAGTTTCGCTAGTTTTAAGGGATGCAAAACTGGAAAGCAGTTGGCTCTAGCCGCATGCGAGTACATTCATTTTGTTAAATTGAAGCCAGTCTTCGATAGGCAAGATATCGTCATCGAAATGATGAAGGCAAAGGCCATTTATAAGAATTCCTATAGAGGAAACTTGAAACCTTACTATTTGAAACCCTTTCTTAAAAGTGGAATTCTTGTCGAAAATAACGAGGGCGTTTACTCTTTGTCAAGTGATGCGATCAAGGAGGCGGGAGTATACTTTACAGGTTCTGCATAAGTTCGATAACCTGAACACCTAGCCGGGTGTATATACCTTAGAACCCCACTCACCCAAGGGGTTCTAACGATATAGAAAATCTACAGTTTATTAGCACAGAAGAACACCGTGAGAAGGCTACGCGGGAACAAAGCAAACGCCAGATTTTGCAAATGCTACATTGATGTCAAATGTGTAAGCAGCTTGATAATTCCCCAATTTTTGGCGTCAGATCGTTCAAATTCATTTGCGTTTGTTGGTGGCGACGCAGGTCTTAGCCCAACTGTTGGCCGACTAGGACGATTTGCACTTTTACTAGCTTCTTTGCACGTAAGTACAGACAAACTTGCGACAAGGATAATCACTGCAAGTAATGAAGAACAGGAGACCTTACACCGATGAACTTTGCTCACTTATGAGACTCTTGGCGAGCCTCTGCTTTTGGAGCGTTTGAAATTCATACGTAGATGATTTTTTCTGTCGGTTTATGTCACGATACTCAAACCGAGCTACGCAATTTCCGCATATTTGGACGCACAAACGAGAAAATTGACGTGCAATGTCATTTTTCACATTACAGCCCTGCATTTAAGCTCGGGTAACGTGTTTTCAGTTTGGTTGTTTTTGTTGACTAGATAGCAAATCCCGTCTTTAATCCTCAACTCAAACCAAATAGGGACATTAAGGCTATTTTGCTCAAACGGCCCAGGTTCGAATGGTTTGGCAACGAAAGTTGATGAACTGTTAAAATCGCCCTCGATTTCCTTAATGGGCATTCCGTTAGCTGAATTACTGATAGCAAATCGTAGGATATTTTGAGACAGTTGATCCTCTGGTATAAGCGTAGCCAAGGACGATGCCGATTGACCTACTGATCCGCAAGATAACGTCAGCACTGTTAAAACTACGGATACAGAATAAGAAATTAACCAAACGATTCGCATACGGTATCTATATGACCACTATTTGCATTCATCCTTTACGAACAACTTAAGGTTAATCGTAATAGAAATTGTTTGGTACAGTCATATCCAAGTAGTCCTCATACCAAGGTTTCTCAGTTAAGCTAAGTAAAGGATCAGTTGCAGAAACGGAAGATAAATCGGCACTAGCGATTAGCGATCGTCCGTCTGTCGGAGGGCTTGGCGGTGAAGCTGGACATTTTCCTGTTCTTTGATGATGTATTGCTGCGGCGAACAATCCTTCTTTCTCATCGCCAAGATTATTCGAAAAGTCATCTTGAACTATGCACCCCTTTATTTCGGTATCAAAGGTCGAAGTAGAATTTGTTGGTCCAATTCCGTCTTGATAATCTCCAAATCCTTTGTGATTTGCGATTTGAAATTGAATGGTATAGTAGACATTTCCACATACATCTGTTGGCAAAAAACCATATGGCTTTCCACGGGTTGTATCTCCAATCAATATGACTTCAATATCTGCTCCAGCTAATCCATTAATAACTGCTTCGCTTGCGCTCGCCGTTCCTCTGCCAACAAGAATATAAACTCTCTTTAAATCAAGAGTTTGCAAGGGAGTTCGGTTGGAGTTAGTACACGGGCGAATGGAGTAACCGAGACACTTATCAACAAACTCTAATGGGGTGTTTGCACTTCCGTTCGTGGGGTTTTTATTTCCTGCATCTTGATTGTACTTAAACGTTGCATAATTTTTGTCCTTTGTATTCTCTTTCCCGGCTACCATGTAAGCAACTTGCGAAGATAAATAAAGGAGTCCTCCTCCGTTGTATCTCAAATCAAGCACTAAGTCATCAACTTCGGCTTCACTCAATACACCAATCGCTGTGTTAATTGCATCTTCAGCCCGACGAGGATTAAAAGTGGTAAAGTGTATATAACCTATCTTCTTTCCCTCTGGAGTAGTAATTACTTTAGAAACGTTAACCGGATTATGTACAACTTGAGCCGATGTAAGTGCAACAGAACGTTTAACTCCTGTTTTGTAGTCTTCAAGTTCCAAGGTAGCCGTATACCCCGTTGACAATGAATCTCTAAAAACCTGATTTATTACTTGCAGATGATTATTACTGTCGTTAAACCCACCGTATTCCGCGTCAATGGCGCCAATTTTCTTTAATCGATCCCCCCTTTTTACACCTGCTATATCAGCAGGGGATTGAGGGTCTACATACCTCACTCGAATTTCGCGCGGAAGACGGTTGTTAGACGACAAGATCGTCCAAGCGATGCCAAATGCAGGGGCAGCTTGTGAATCTCGGTTCTGAATATAGTTTTCTAATTTTTGTATATAATGAAAATCATCCTTTTGTCGACCAGAAGGTGTTGTATTGGGAGAAACAATTAGCGTGTCAAAGTATTTCTTCATATCATTATAATGTGTATCTTTATCGGTTTTCTTTGTACTATATGTATTAGGATCTCGGTCGACGACTTCGTCATTCCAAAGATAAGTTTTGTTAGTCCAGGACCTAAGAAAAAACAGTTCATCTTCAATCGTAGATTGAGATTCGGCCCACGCTGGCCTATTTTTATTGAAGGTATTCGGTCCAGTTCGCGGAAACACACATTTGTTTTCGTATTCTGATTGATTTCGAAATTGACCTTTCTCCCAAATAAAGCGAACGGGCGTTCCAGGAGGTACGGGAGGAGGGGGAGGCCCTGGTGGGGGCGGTGGACTAGGGGGTTCTGGAGGAGGAGCTGGCGGTGGACCAGGGGGTTCCGGCGGAGGAGCTGGCGGTGGACTGGGGGGTACAGGAGGAGGTGCTGGAGGAGGACTGGGGGGTACAGGAGGAGGTGCTGGAGGAGGACCAACCCCAACCGGAGGAGGACTTGGAGGGTTTGCACCTTTAGATGAACTTCCACACGCTACCAGTGACAAGCTTGTAGCAACAAGCACTACCGCAAGTGCAGAAGACGAGAATATTTTCTTACGATGAGCGCTAAGCATCAATGTTTCTCCGCGGAGACTCAATTCAATCAAACTGTTTGAACCTCTATATCCGTAAATCTAACAATATATATGGTGTTTGATTTTTCCGGGTCAAGAACTTTATCATTTTATGTGATCAAGGTCGTAATTTCAAATATGTCCATTTCTAAGTTCATTCGGCAATTGCCTGTGTTTGCTCGTGCAACTAGGGGAACCAATACAAAGCTCATGATACTGTCGCGAGTTTTTCTTCAATTGATATGCCCAATCAAGCAAATTTCCGCGGCTAAGAGTGTACCAACGCTACGACACACGTCCAAACTTAAATCTAATCTTGCCGCAGGGATTTACTAGATAGTCTTAGCAAAGCAAACTAGGAGCTTTCCTGAAAACATTGCTTTTCTCTCGATCAATGTACCATCGGTCCGATATCTATCTAACCTCCTATGATTCGCTAATTGGTATCAAATTAAGCAAGGGCCTGTTTAACATCGAGTTATTAAATTGATCAAGCAAAGCGGATTATCTTCCCAATCCCCGCTTAGTCAAACCGAAATGACCGCTCAAACCATTCAATTCATGAGGAAAGTTTGGCTTAGCCTAGGTTCCGATCGCAAGACAAACCACGGCTAGTTTCTTGGAGTCAAAATACGAGCATCAAAATAATAAGGATCCTCGGGAACTTCCAACTCTGACCTCGGTGTGTACTCGCTTGCCATTCCTTCGCTGGAAGCTATCACATCTACCGTACTTGGTGGGCTAGGTGGCGACGGCGATGGTGGACACGTTCCATCCTTTCGATATTTTAGCGCTGCTGCAAGGAGAGCCTCCGCTGAATCACCTAACTGTTTCGTGAAATCGTCAGCTACAGTACATCCCTTCAATTTAGCCCCTTCGGCAACGGTACTAGGAACAAACCCATCTCCATATTCTCCAAAACCTTTATGATTCTCTGACTGTACTTGAATCGTAAAATAAGTAATGCCGCAGTTATCTTCACCATAAAACCCGTATGGTTTTCCGCACGTGGTTCCTCCAATCAGTATAACTTCCACATCGATACCAACTAGGCCATTTATCAATCCCTCGCTAGCACTGCACGTGTCTTCCGTAGATAGAATGTAAACCTTACCCAAATTTAGCGATTCTAACGCAGTACCACGGGGAATCGAAAAATACGGTCCTCCGAGCCCTGCGTCAATAAATCCAAGCGGCGGTTCAATATCACCTGTAACAGGATTTCTATTTCCTGCCCCCTCATGATACCTGTCTTTAGAAAATATCTTCCCTCTGGTTCTACTTTTCCCCGCAATCATATAGCCAAGCATTGACGAAACATACGTGTATCCACCGCCATTGTAACGCAAATCAAGTACTAAGTCGGTAACGCCTTTAGATTTGAAGTCTTTGATGGCGTTATGAATCGTACTATCAGAATCCTTCGTGAAAAAAGTAGTGTAATGAACATATCCTACCTTTTCTTCTCCTACCTCCAAGATGGTAGCCTTATTAACAGGTTTTTGAGTAATCTCTTTCGGCTTTATTACTACAGTTTTTTCTTGACCAGAATCAACATCCGAGAGGACAAATGTTGTAGATGTGCCAGTAGGAGCACCGAATGCCAAATTTAGTGCAGAAGTGTTGTTACTGCGGAGAAAGTCAACACCATTAACTTTTAGCAACTTGTCACCACGTTTGACTTTTGGCGAGCCAGCAATCACTTCAGCGGCCGGAGAGTCTGGTAAGACAAATCTAACGCGATAGTCGCGCGGAATTTTGACGTAGGTTCGGCCATCCCTAACCTCAGTGCCGCCCAAATTCACCCAACTTATTCCGTAAGAAGGTTGCGCGATATTAAGTGTGAGAACTAAATATTCCGCAGTTGGGTAAGTGAAGTGGAACCTATCTTTAGGGTTATTTGATGCTGTTAGCTCCTTTGTCTTCAACTCTTGGAAGTACTCCTCCATCTTCTCTGAATGGGCAGCGAATGTTGCTTGAACTTTATTGTATGGACTAGGATCGAAGTCGGTTAAGTCTGATCTAAACAGATATGTTTCACGGGTTAAAGATCGGAGATAAAACAATTCTTCAAGCATAGACCCCCTCACGTCATTGTAAGGGGTATTCGTTCCAGGTTGCGTTCCCGTTCTAACGAACTGACATCGATTCATGTAAGTACTACGCGGCAAATAATAGTCTTTTTGCCAAGTAGTGGCGGTCGGCGGTGGAGTAGGAGGCGGTGGTGGGCTAGGAGGAACCGTAGGTGGAACTGTTCCAGTGGGCGGTACCGTTGGTGGCGAGCCCCCCCCCTTAGAACCGCCACACGAAGCGACTGACAAATTTGCAACTATCAGTATGGCACTAAGCGCTGTCGTTGAGAAAACATTCTTCCATTGAATGCTATGCATCAAAATAGCTCCAAAGAGATTCGGGTTGATCCAATATTAGAATCTCATGTATCGAAAATCCGAAATTACATGTGGTGTGTGTTTTTCCTGTGTCAATATCATCACAATTTTAGAACGGTCGAAATTTCAAAATAGATTGTTTTACGTAAAACTCCACAATTAGAAATTTGCGTAGTGCCAACTCTGCGAACCAGAAACGCAAGCCAACCGCTGAGTCTTTTGTCGCTAGATGGGTTGTATTTAGAAAAATGTTGCATTCGAGCGGCGAAAAGCGGTACCATAAACCATCAAGTTCCGTCCTTACTTTTGCTGGCAGACAAAACAGGTTGGTTCTGGAAGATCGGCCAAAAAACAATACGATAAACATCGCCTTTCGCTCATTCAACATAAAATCAATACGATCTCGATTCAACGTCTTAGATTCTCTTCTTGATATCAAATCAAGCCTGTAACTGTTCAAACGAACTAACAGTTCAAATTTCGCTCCGTTTTTGAATTAGATCACCGGGTCGCAAGTTGTCTCCCTAATCCCCGCATAGTCAAACCGAAATGACCGCGCAAACTATTCAAATTGAAACTTTTGCGAAACACCGGATATGGGGAAAGTTCAACAGCAAGCTTGAAGTTTCGGCGATTAGTTGCCCCTAGAATAAGGCAATCGGCAATCCCGTTTGACAGAACGACTGAGAAATTCTGGGGAGTAACGCGTTACGCAACAGTCTCAAATTAAGAGGAAGGTTGATTATGGCATTTGTTCTGATTGCAAGACAAACCACGGCTAGTTTCTCGGAGTCAAAATACGAGCTTCAATATAAAAAGGATCCTCAGGTGCTTCCAACTCCGACCTCGGTGTGTATTGACTTACCATTCCTTCGCTGGAAGCAATCACATCTACTGTACTTGTTGGTGGGCTAGGTGGCGACGGCGTTGCTGGACACGTTCCATCCTTTCGGTATTTAAGAGCCGCTGCGAGGAGAGCCTCCTTTGAATCACCTAACTGTTTCGTGAAATCGTCAGCTACAGTACACCCCTTCAATTTAGCCCCTTCGGCCACGCTACTAGGAACAAACCCATCTGCAAATTCTCCAAACCCCTTATGATTCTCTGACTGTACTTGAATCGTAAAATAAGTAATGCCGCAGTTATCTTCCCCATAAAACGCGTATGGTTTGCCGCAAGTGGTTCCTCCAATCAGTATAACTTCCACATCGATACCAACTAGGCCATTTATCAATCCCTCGCTAGCACTGCACGTGCGTTCCGTAGATAGAATGTAAACTTTACCCAAATTTAGCGATTCTAACGCAGTACCACGGGGAATCGAAAAATACGGTGCTCCGTAGCCTAAGTCAATAAATCCGAGAGGTTGCTCAATTCTACCTGTCACAGGATTTCTATTTCCTGCACCCTCATGGAACCTTTGTTTGGAAAATATCTTCCGTCTGGTTCTGCTTTTCCCCGCAATCATATAGGCAATCATTGACGACACATATTCGTATCCACCACCATTGTAACGCAAGTCAAGTACTAAGTCGGTAACGCCTTTAGATTTGAAGTCTTTGATGGCGTTATGAATCGTACTATCCGAATCTTTCGTAGCAAATGTAAGGTAATGAATATATCCCACCTTTTCTTCCCCTATCTCCAAGATGGTAGCCTTGTTGACAGGTTTTTGAGTAATCTCTTTTGTCTTTATTACGACAGTTTTTTCTTGGCCAGAATCAACATCCGAGAAGACAAATGTTGTAGATGTGCCAGTCGGAGCACCGAATGCCACATTCAGTGCAGAACTGTTGTTACTGCGGAGAAAGTCAACGCCATTAACTTTTAGCAACTTGTCACCACGTTTGACTTTTGGCGAGCCAGCAATCACCTCAGCGGCCGGAGAGTTAGGTACGACATATTTGACGCGATAGTCGCGTGGAATTTTGACGTAGGTTCGGCCATTCCTAACCTCAGTGCCGCCCAAATCTACCCAACTTATTCCGTAGGAAGGTTTCGCGATATTTTGGGTGCGATTTACCCAATCCGTAGTTGTGTAAGTGAAGTGGAACCTATCTTTAGGGTTATTTGATGCAGTTAGCTCCTTTGTCTTCAACTCTTGGAAATACTCTTCCATTTTCTCTGAGTGTGCAGCGAATGTTGCTTGAACTTTATTGTATGGACTAGGATCGAAGTCGGTTAAGTCTGATCTAAACAGATACGTTTCACGGGTTAAAGATCGGAGATAAAAAAGTTCTTCAAGCATGGAACCCTTTACGTCGATGTAAGGGGTATTCGTTCCCGGTTGTATTCCTGTCCTAACGAACTGACATCGATTCTTGTACGTCCCACGCGGCAAATAATAGTCTTTTTGCCAAGTGGTGGCGGTCGGCGGTGAAGGTGGCGGCGGGCTTTTCTTATTGGACTCGCTTCCGCAAGAAACCAAGGTCATACTGGTAATTGCCAATACGACCGCCAAAGTGGTAGAGGAGAACAAACTCTTCCAATTAATCCCGCGCATTTTTGGCTCCTATAGAATTATCCTATTCACGGAAACCCTCATTCCATATATTATAACTTAGCGTCGCAATTTTTAGCTCAACTAACTTTGATTCGCCAAAAGTTACACCGATTAAGCAAAATTTGACGCGATTTTTAGGTTGCCTACCAACCCTATCTTTTCCATCACAAGCAGCACCGTCCCGTTATAATCTACAATTCTGTTCCAAATACCGCGCCTTGGTCGATGAAGCGCACTCTGCGGTTCGTCGTGGTGATGGTCGTGGAAAGCTTCCCCTCCCGTCAATAGCCCTACAAAATGATCAAGCCAGACGGGGGTTTTTAAGTGGCCAAGTACGTTTATTCCGTAGACCGTCGCATGAAACTGAATAGCGCGGCCAATTACAAAACATGCATGAAGAATGGCGGTAAGAAGTAGTGAGCCGCCGGTTAGCCAAACAATCAGGTACACGACGAGGGGAACGCCCAAATGAACTCCGACTGAGATCGAGTTGTAAAATCGATCCATCCAGACGACAGCGGGATGATCCTTTAACCACAATGGCATTGGCCGTGCCAAATCCTTAGTGTCTCTAAACAATATCCAACCGATCCAAGCCCACTTTCGTGATTCCGCGGGGTTATGAGGGTCACCAGGTTTGTCGGCAAATCGATGATGCTGGCTGTGATAATTCACCCAGTCTTTTACGCAACCTTGCATCGCGATGATGAGGTTGATCATGGTCAAAATTTGCCCCGGGATCGTCAGTTTTCCCGCCCTATGTTGCATAATTCGGTGTAAAGGCCCAATTCCCAAATTGCATACGAAGATACTAAAAAGTACTAGGCCAATACCTAAGGGGAGGTAGTACCACTTCAGTTCTAGACTGGTCAGAAATACGCCGAGTAGCAGCGCGACTACCAGCAAAATCATACCAAGTATGGGGTAGACTAGCGCCGAAAAGGCACTTCCTACGTCAAATGTTTTCAAGTTTTTAGGTATTGCGATGGAACGAGGTAGCATCGGGTCGTAGCCTTCCTATAAGAAACAAAGGCTAACTTACACTAAGTCAACCGAAAACAAGTTTCAGTCAGGTTTGTAACATTACTCCTTTATACGTCTTCTAAGTTCGGTGTTTAACGTATTCCGTAATTCCTCTTAGTATATAGTCACGTCTCAATGAAGCACCAACAAAATTTGACCGAATGAGTATCTTTTGTCCACCAGAACTTTGAAAATCACTGATTTTCTGAATAGAAATAATGACATTAGTTCGGGGAATTATATACATTTCGACACATTTCGGTGCAGAACAGCCAAGTCTAATGATAAGCGGCTGATCGCGAAGCAATATCCTTCATAGGAGTTTCTTTCGCGCCGCATTCCACTCAGCCATAGTCTTGTTGCCTTTGGACTTGTTGCAGTGACTGCATAATACCTGTAAGTTCTGAAAAGCATCCGTACCTCCTTTGGACTTCGGTAGAATGAGGTCAACCTCCATAAACTGGAAAGGGAACATTTCACCGCATCCGTTGCAACGTCCTTCCTGCAGACCGAATATACGGCGCTTGTTCTTACTATAATGCTTAACACCCGTAACGTCGCTACGATTAGGTGGTTCGTCCGGATTAATCGCCTTCGCGAACAGCGGGTCAAATTCTAGTATTCGCTGATTTACCAATTTGACTGCCAACGGACTGAGATCGCAACCAATCCAGTTACGCCCAAGGTTGTGAGCGGCGACCAACGTTGTAGCACACCCACAGAATGGGTTAAACACCACATCGCCTTCGTTTTAGCTGGCTTTGATGATTCTCTCTAGTAATGCCAGCGGCTTTTGAGTCGGATAACCTGTCCATTCTTTGCCTTGGGTGTTAGTCTCGCGAGATGGGATATCTCCCTACCACGATAGACATTCCTTACCGGGTTTTGTTGGCACCCACCACTCCCCATTTTTCTTGCGAAACCCTTTGCGCAATTTAAACTCTCCGTTGCTGTCAGCTACGCGCAGAGGAACAAAAGCAGTTGCTGATGATATGCCATAAAAATGAATGACATCATGTGAACGCTTAAACCCGTCTTTTCGCCTACCGCCTTTATTGTACCCCCAAATTATCTCGTTCCTATAGTTCTTCCTTCCGAACACAGCATCCATGAGCAGTTTCAAATATGCGCCAGCAGTGTCATCACAATGAAGATATATGCTACCACTATTTTTAAGCACCCTTCGCATTTCTAACAGCCTCAAAGCCATAAAGATCAGGTAAGACTGCATTCCCTTGCCAGCGACTGACCTAGCCGCCCGGATTACCTCGTAAGTCTTCGGACTGCGATCAGCGAGCTCTCCATGTTCGCATTCGTCAATATCTGACAACGTCCACATGTCTTTGAAGGCGGCAGCTGCGGCTTTACTACCTACAGGAGCAGAATAGTTACGATTAGAATTGAACAGTGGATCTAGATAGATCAAATCAACGGTATTAGAGTTTAGGCCGCGCATAACCTCTAGGTTATCGCCAGTCCATATTGTGTTGGACTTGAAGTTTCTCTCTGAAACGCCTATGGGGGGGGGGCTTCAGAAGATCCTGTAGAGATAGAGTCCATTAATAACTCCGTAAAGTTAAGCAGATTGAACTAGATGTACAGTCGCGCAACGCGAGTGATCATCAACAGCAAGGTGCATAAATTGCGAAGGGGATTATATAGTGAGACTGTTGCGAAACTCGTTACGCGCTCAAATTTCGATGATTTGCACTCAATCTGGATCGCCAAATGCCTTATTCTAGGGCATCTATTCGCCTAAAATTCAAAATTTTGTAGGTGTGTTTTCAAACTTTGTGTTCCGCAACAGTTTCATAGTTATTTACCCAAATCTCTAGTTTGAACCTTTTCAGCGATTGCGAGAGGGCATTCAACGCCGTTCTTCTTGCCCTTTTTAATGAACCATCGTTTCGTAGATTCGTTGTCCGGGAATTTTCGTGCAATTTGCAAGCATGAAAGTTTAGGTGATATCACGCGGTTACTCCGAGCCTGCGGGAGTATTACCTTTTCACTACTCAGGACAGTATAGAACTAGCCAGCGAATGCGCGTTCTATTACAAATTCGCCTGGTTTTGCGTTTGAACCTTCCAAGAAACCGAGGCCGATTAATAAAGCCTTCATATCTCTTATCATGTCCATAGACCCACAAATCATCGCTCGATCGGTTTCCGCATCTATTTTTGGCAAGTCCAAAGTCTCAAAAACCTTTCCCGATTGAATCAAGTTTGTTATGCGACCTTGATTGGGAAACGATGGTGTTTGAGTGCAGGAGTTGAATAGCGTTAACTGTTTCGTCGCTTCTTCCCCGACTAACGGATCTTGTTTCGCGGCCTGAAATGACTCGATTGAATAAGCGAGCTCGGATTCTGCTCGGCAGGTGTGTGTAACTATAACGCTTTCGTATTTCGAATAGGTTTCAGGTTCTCTAATCAGACTGGCGAACGGTGCGAATCCTGTGCCTGTCGAAAAAAAATACAAACGTTTGGCGGGTGTGAGTGCATCTAGTACAAGCGTTCCTGTGGGCTTTCTTCCTAACAGAATTTTGTCACTTGGCGCAATTTTTTGCAATCTTGATGTTAGAGGACCGTCGGGAACTTTTATGGAAAAAAACTCTAGCGCATCATCCCATGACGGACTCGCCATAGAGTAAGCACGTAAGATCGGCTTTCCGTTCTCACTGGGTAACCCTATCATTACGAACTCGCCGGAACGAAATCGAAAACTTGCAGGACGCGTCGTTCTAAACTTGAAGAGACGGTCTGTGTAATGATGTACAGACAACACTGTCTCTACTGTCGGTGCATTAGGATTTGTCGATGTCTGCGGCATCTGTTCTACTTACTAGGTGCTACGTAAAAAGCGTAATCGAATGGCTTCGCCTTTCGATTACGCTCTAAATGTTCTGTTCTCAGTTCGTTTGGTCTATGACGGGCTGATACTCTTGGACTGGGGAGAGATTTGAGATTGATCTAGTGACTGTTTCCCCAAACCTATTGCCGAGGGCAGAGCCATCAATAGTAAATACGTGTTTGGATCGGTATGATCGACCGTTTGGCGCAAGTTCGCATTCGCTTTCAATCAGAAATGTTCGAATTGTAGCAACAATTGCTGGTTTTATCCGCTTAGGGTTCTTTAGTTTATACGAACGAACAGTGCCACTAGCTTTGTCAACAATGACCCTACCAATAAGTTTTCTGAATACTTGTCGTTCTCGCTTCCTCGCGTCAGGATCGATTATCGGCTTGAAGCGATAGACCAGATTTTCAGCAGTTTCGTCCTCCAGAATAACCTCTTCGGGAATTATCTCTGAAACAGTTGAACACCAAATACTTATAGGCCATTCAGATTTCATCTGACGGAGAATCTCGACTACTTCTCCTGATTCTGAACCCGGAGGTGGAAATCGAATCTCGATTTGTTGGTCAGGTGGAAGGCTCGGATTGATCAATGCTTCAATGAAGTAGTTTTCGGATTCGATTGTCAATCTATACGAATACTTTGCTACCTCGCGCCCTTCATCTAGAGCACCTGACAGCGGGTCGGGCCAGTTTTTGGCGGATACGGGCGCGGCAAAGAGTGTCATAGCAAAAGCTATGTAGAAAAGGCGATGCATATAAGCTTCCAAACTAAGGGGTGGAGTGAGTTACAAACAATTGTGAGCGAGACAAACGATACTCTACTCAATATATAGTCGACAATTTTACGACGCAAATGTGGCAAATTTTGAACAGAGAGTGAACCTGTAACACTCTACAGTCTACCCTCTGCTAGGCAACGAATCTTGTCTAAAACATCTATAAGCGGATAACCGGTAAATCCGCCCTTCAATTCTTTAACTTCTGTTCCTGCATGAACCAATATCCTCTTATCAACTTGGACAGTCTCTGCTGCGTCGTAGTTTCCTTTGCTCAACTGTCTGTCTGAGGAAGTTTTGATCTCAAATCCCCACTTTTCTCCATTCTCTAACGTAAGAACAAGATCCAACTCTTGATCGCCATTATGTGTTCTAAAATAGTGACAATCTTGGAACACGCCGGAATATATAGCTGTCCCGATAATTGATTCAATCACAAATCCTTCCCAAACTCCACCAAATAAATTTCGATCTCTCAATTCATTGATGTTTTGAACGTTTAGCCGAGATGCTAACAATCCTGAGTCGCGAATATACAGTTTGGGGTGCTTCGAGAGACGAACATTAAATTGACCGTATCCGTTGAGCGGTCGCAACTTTCTTACAAGGAGCAATTGCTCTAAAGCATTTATAGAATCTGAAATTTCCTTTCTATTCATTCCTAGGTTTGTCGTGAAATGACTAATTTCAAACTGTTCGCCATTAGATCTTGCAATCTGATTTAAGCATTCCGTTAAAGAATTTGTGTCTACATTAAATCCATACGACTTTAGATCAGTGCGAACATATTGCTCAACAATATTTCTTAAAATTTTACTACTTTTTCTCTGACTACTAGCGAAAAGGCTGTCCGGCATACCTCCTCTGAAAAGAAGGGTGTCGATCAGCTGAGAATAGTATTCAGGTACCATTCTAGGTTTATCGTCGGTTTCATTTGAGTTAGTCTCGGAAATATAAAAATTGTCAGGAAGATAATCCACAAGCTCGTTCAATAGTATTCCAGTCATTTGAATGTAGGAACATCGTCCTAACAACGATGTAGAAGACTTCTTTTGAACTTCGAGACTTGCCGAACCTAGTAACAAAAACTTGCTATGTGATGTGTCAGTTGATTTTTGATCATCGATTATACATTTAATCGCAGGAAATAAATCTTCGTTCTCCTGGATTTCGTCAAGTACAATCAATTTCCCTTTGTGTTTTTTAACAAAATTTATACCGTTTCCGATTTCTTTCAACGATTCTTTGTTTTCCAAATCTCTATAAACGGCATTAAACTTCTCCATATAATGCTTTCGAGCGAGCGTCGATTTACCGATTTGGCGTTGTCCGAGTATAACAACACATGGATAAGAAACGAGTTCTTGATCGATTCTCGTCCGAACGTGACGCTCAATTATACGGGTACTCAAATTATTTAGAAAATTTGTTACTATTGACTCAGTCACTTCTTTATCTCCAAATCTAGTACGTATACTCGAAGGTTATCTCTTTTTCCTTCTGTAATATGTTCTGTCAGCAAAAAATTTAATTCATTTGGGGTTGATGGACCGTTTTTCAAAACCGGTAAATCTGAAATAGACAATGGATGTTTGAGGTACCGGCCTTTACAGGTGCTACGACCAAACCACAGCACAAGGTATACACCGAAATTTTGTGTTTTGTACCCTGCAGTGAAGTTGTTAGCAGGGAAAGAGTTTACATCGTCCCATAAATTACGGTTCCATTGCGGTTTGATCTCTATGAATACTTTGTAGTCATTAAAATTTACACTCATGCTTGGTAGCACTCCGGAAGGGGTGGTACGCTCCTTTAAGAATTTGATTCCATAAGGTTTACGTATCATTTTGATTAATAATTTACGGCATTCCGTCTCGCTTCGAGGACCCCCACGGCTTGTGTAGAATGGTTTGGCATAGTCTTCTTGGTTTTCATATATTTGACGTTGAAGTTCATCAAGAGTCGCGAGGATGACGGCTTGAAGGTCTTTAGGTGAGTACGGGCTGTTGTCAGTTAACAATTGGTTGAGAGACCCGATTGATATGGATGGAAGGCAATGTTGAATTCTCGCTCGATTCTGTAAAGACTGAGCCTCGCATAGACATTCACTATATCCATCGTTCGTTTCGGAGATGAGTGCATCTAAAAGATCGTGAGAATGTTCGTCTACCTTTGTTGCAAGTCGCCTAATGCAAAATTGAAGATATTCAGAAGCGTCCCAAGGATTCATGTCTCCGTCCATTCTACCGGGCCAGTACTCAATATGCTTCCATTTCTCCCTATAGTTCCTTATGATCCAATACAACTGATTGCCAGACAATTCTAAGTTGAGTTTTTCGTAATAGTCGTTATCCGATAAAACTTCCGTTCTAGAAATGTCTCGAATGCACCAGATCAATTCAATATCAGACTGAATATGAACATCAACTTTATCAATGAAAGTTTCAATATCCAAGTAAAAAACTAACGACGCCCAATATTTTGCGTTTCCAGAATCCTTACTATTTAGGCGATGCAACGCAGCTTCTACTAATCTATCCTTATTCACCAATGAATATATTCGTTCAGGGTAAAGTAAATTGGATATTAATTTTTTTGCTTGTTTTTCAAAGATTGTATCGTAGGTGCAAAGCCAGTCCTGAACCATGGGAACAACGACACTAGGGTTTTGCATGTTATTAGTAAGCGATAAAAATTCTGTGTAATCGAACGAACCATCAATTATACGAGGTTCAAACCAAAGTCGATATACTTCGCTCTCTCCATATTTTGGAAACACTTCTTGTTCGATAGATGAGCTCAATTTTACACGTAATTGATAGTCTATCCATTGGTATTTTCTTAGGGTATAGAACGCTGTTAACAAAACTTCGTCTCGAACACCCGAGAATGTGCCAAATTCTTCTAAATGTTCCGCTAAACCAGCGAATAATGAATAGTATTGAAATTCTGCCATCGTTCGAGAATTGGATTCAGCGAAATCCTTTGAGGTAGGAAGATCGTTCCGATTCATTGTAGCTCGGAATCCTTTAAGCGCACTATTTAGTAGCTCCTCTCCAACTTCGTCAGACACACGTTTTCTCGGATTACGATCATTTATTCCGTAGTGATTGACACCAAGATAATCTTTAGCGCATTTTTCTAGTTCCTTAGAGTAACCGTTTTCAAAATCGTCAAGATTTTTTTGTATTTTTTCGCGTCGTGATTTCAGTTTTTCTAATGCGACCAAATTTTTGTCAATTGAGTCTCGCTGATACAAGTTCCTTGAATGGTTAGGTTTTTCTTGGCTCTTAGTTCTAATTTCGACGATTGTTTTTTGCAAATCTTTATCCTTCTCTATGAGTGGCTTGCATATTCTTGAAAAATAATCTATTTCATCTGTTGTATAGCTGCGAAAGTTCAATAATGCTGTCAAAACTAGTTTGTCATTTTCTTTCGAACCTAGACGTTTAGATATTTGTGTAACATGGAAGCATATGTCGTCAAACGACAATCTTAAACTAATCGAAATTTCATCGAAACGAAAAAGAAATAATTCTAAAAATGACAAGTTTTCAGGATGATCAATGTAGTAAGATTGTAAACCCCTTCGAAATTCAGTGTCGGAGGCTAGTAAAAAATCTACCCCAGAGCGCCAAGAACTATCCGAAATGCCATACTTAGCGATAGTAGTATTCCAGTATAGAAATTTTCCAAACTCTAAAGAACCTGCTTTATACAAACGTTCAACGAGCGGATAGCAGAAAGAGCTGATGCTCCCCCAGGATGGAGAGTATCGACTGTTATTTTGTTCAGATTCTAAGAAAACTTCGATGCCGGATGAAATTAAATCAAGTAGTTCAGAGTAGTCATCGATGAAAAAATGTCCAGCAAGGCGTAGAATGGAACTCGACTGAAGAAGTCCACTTCGGTTCCGGTCTCGTATGAATCCAGTATCTGCTAGGATGCATTCTACGACAAGGGATACTGGAAAAATTTTGGCTCCAATCTCGTCAAGTATGAAGATACAGAACTCTGTCGAATCCAAATACCTGTGTTTTCTCAGCCGTTTAATTACCTTAATCCAATAATGGACATCTTGAGTAATCTCTAATAGTATCTCTAGGACGTGTAGTCTCTCAGTATAAGATGCACTGCGACGATATAATATTTTGCGTAAACCTATTTCAAAGACATTGGTCTGATCAGATACTTTGATTGCTTCAATGAAAAGGAGCTTGCGTTGCGATCCAACACTTTCATCGGAGATAATTTCAGCAACTGTACTTGCGGTATCTGCTTGAACCAAGCGCGGAACAATTTCCTTCCAGTTCTCCGACTGGAAAGACGTATGTTTATGGTCGAGGACAACGAGTTCGTTGATCAACTTGCGAATTTTACATGACGGCAGTTGTTCGACATCGCTATAGATAAGCAATCCGTACGGGTCAGTTTCGATAACTCTATCCGTAAACTCTTCGTTTAATGCTAACCAAGCGCACATACCTCTCAGAGATGACGGAATCTCTGCCTCTACCATAATGGATTGCATGAATCGATCCCTAGTAAAATGTTGGTCTTCTAGAGTATTTGTGATCCAATGTGCAGCAAGGAATTCTGCGATGGAACGATGAAATGGTGACAAGCATTCAGGTTCGTTCTCAGCAACTTGAAATAATGGACTCCCTAAAATCACCCTAACTTCATTTGCGTTCGGAAGCCCTTCAACTTCTGATATATCAAGAGCAAGGCTGTTGTCTCTTTCAACATTAGGTTGGTTAGTGTTGATAAAGGGCCGACCTGTGATTAACAGAGAAGCACATATTGCTCCCGCCGCATTGAAGGCCCAATCACGTGAAAGTTTCTCTTGACCCGAGAATTCAATATGGGTTTTGCAATAATCGGAGAGTAAGACCTGACAAATGTGATTATAGGCATCATACTTGTTTGTAAAATCGACTGGCTCCCCACGGCTTAGTATTTCACATACAAGATTAAGATAGAGAGGGTTCCTATAGAACTCAGGCAGGTTCACTTGGTCTAGATGTTCAAGAATCGCATTGGCATCGCAATCTGAACCTAACTTCGACAAATATTCCGTAGCTTGTTCCTTTGACAGCCCCTGAAGCGAAAGGACTTCAGGCCCTTCATCGTCGTCCTCTTGAATTTCGAGGCTTGATGTCACCTGCTTCCATTCTGCTGGCCGGCAAGACAGAACAAATTTCGGATAGTTTATCTTCCCAAGGGCATTTAGAATAGAGTTCAGCACATCTGTGTCCTGAAGACTTGCGAGTTCGTCTATACCGTCAATAACTAGGCATCGGTTAGAACCTTTAGATGCGAATCGCTCAGGGTTGCAGATTAGTGACGCAGGTGGAACCCAAACATAATCTTCAGAAATCTTCCAAATTTCTCTCAAAGTATGAGTTTTTCCCATACCAGGTTCACCGAGAATTACCAGCGATTTTCCCTGTTTTAGAAGGTTATACGGACACACGTCCAGAGTCTCCCCGAACGTAACAAGTTGGTAGAACGAGCGCTTCAATGGAAAATCTATGTTGTGGGCGAATATCATGTCAAGGACCTAGAACTACCTTAAATCGGATATAACAACAGCTTTCTGCTTCTCAAAAGTTGCTTAAAGTCAGTATACCACAAAGATTAGATTGTCGCGCGATGAAGCACTTGAACTATGCCAACAGCTTTGCAAGCTTCAAAACCAATGAGTAACGGAATAAACGGCCAAGATAACCTACTTGCTAATATCGGAACTCCTCGTTTAGCGGTGTTCCGTCTCGACTAGCTACGGTGTGGCTGTAGAATCGCAGGTTGAGGACATTACAGCGTCTGCAGCTCAAGGTGATTGAAATCTTGCCTACGGCGTTACAAAAGAACAAATTATCTTGATGAAACTACCAAAGGAGGCAACTTCCTCTATTGAGAGATGGATGAAACTGAGACAATCAACTGGGTTTGCTAGCGCTCTAAATTGATTGGTTAGCTGTTTAGTCCCGCAAACAGGTTGTCAGGATGATATACTTCCATTATACAGCAATTCTATCTTTAGGAAACAGTTATGGGACAGGTATTACACCCCAACGCAGTCACTACCCATGCGATTAGAAAAGAGATCCAAGAAGCGCCCTCATCGGTCTCAGATCGCGCATTATCAAGGCGCTACGGATTAGGCTTGCCAACAGTTCAGAAATGGCGTAGGCGGGGTTCTGTTGAAGATCGCCGTTCTGGCCCTCAAGAGCCTCGGCCAAAGAGTTTGAGTAAAGCAGAGGAAGCCGCCTGTGTTTATTTCCGGACGACAACACAGTTGTCGTTGGATGACTGTTTGTATTCTCTGCAAGAATCAATTCCCCATTTAAAGCGATCGAATCTCCATCGTGTATTTCAGAATCACGGGATATCAACACTTCCAAAAGAAGAAAACAAAACTCGCGAGACGAAGAAGTTCAAAGAGTATCCGATCGGTTACTTCCACGTCGACATAGCCCAAGTCAACACCGAAGAAGGTCGGCTCTATATGTTCGTAGCCATCGACCGCACATCGAAATACGCCTACGTTGAACTGCACGACAAATCGACGCGAAAAGTCGCAGTTCAGTTTATCGAAACGTTGGTTGAAAAAGTGCCTTACACTATCCATACGATCTTGACTGACAATGGCAGTCAGTTCACTAATTCGAGAAATCCTAAGGTCTCGGTGCAAGAAAACGAATCACCCGATCATAAAATCAATAAGGATGTCAAATGCAACGCATTTGACGCTGTTTGCTCAGAGAATAATATCAAACATAAGTTGACACTTCCCTATCATCCCTGGACGAACGGACAAGTGGAACGAATGAATAGAACCATTAAAGAAGCTACTGTAAAAAAGTATCACTATGAGACACATGACAAACTGAAAGAACACATCCAGTGCTTTATCGATGCCTATAATTTTGCTAAAAGGTTAAAGGCTCACAAAGGTTTAACTATCTTCGACTTTATTAACAAATGTTGGAAAGAGGAACCAGAAAGATTCATCAAAAATCCTGACAACCTGTTTGCGGGACTAAACAGTTAGCGAGACTAATCTTGCCGGGTACTGGGCGCAAAGCGACCAATAGCAACTCGACATGATATTGCCCGCTTATACTTACCGCGGCGACTCCACCCGATGTCGAATTACTATATTGGGCTTGGATTCCTCTCCAATCATAACTTGAGATCGATGATCGAAATTAACTTTTACTTCAAGTCTGACAGAGCGTAAAGCTATAATCCTAGTGCTTTTTCTCTTCCCTGTGTCAAAATTTCAGGTATACTGGTTGAAATTTGACAATCATACACTACGTGATAGCCAAATTGCTATTGAAAAATCACCCCTTCTTATTACTGTTTTCGAGTTGATGCGACCAATAGAGACTAACCAATGAACTACTATCCGTATTTGAGAGGTAACCTTTCGGACTTGCTTGCCATGCACGACACGGCCAAACTGATGGCGCGTCACAATTTCACACCCATTATTGAAACCAACCCGGATGATCTTTCAGGAGTGAGTCAAACTATTCAACGTCTAAATCAAGAAAATATCAAGCCGATCGTGATGGTTAACCCTCGTTCTGAAAAAAACAGCAAGAGCGGTTTTGCTATTCCGAACTACCGACAAGTATTTGGTGAATCCAATGAGTATATTCTTGGACTACAACTGCATTACGATTTGTGTTCGGAACGTGCGATAGAAATATGTCAGAAGAACAGAGATCAAAAAATAGCACTAGTTCACTCCGGGTTTCGAGAATCAAATGGGTTTGCGAAAGAGATAAAGTCTTTTCAAAACGTAAAAACCAACATTTTTATTGAGAGCGATTGCGGGAAATTGTATACGGAAAAGTTTAATTTTCTACCGGAGAGTGTGTTAATTCGAGATGGGATTAAGTATCGTAGCGAATATAGTCGTTGTCCGCCCACAGAATTTTTTAGTGACCTACATCTAACTTATGGAAAGGAAAAAGTTGTTGGATTTGGGGATTTTCTTTCTGTGGGCAGAGAACTAGTAAAATATAAGTATCCAAAAAGCTCTTATTCAATTAATTTGACCTATTTTGAACCGGAAAGAGATAATGCAATGTTTATATATCATTTTCTTTCCGATGCGAACGTAAGACCAAGAAGCCACGGATCGTTGTTCCTTAATGCATTATCTAAGTTAATTGAAAAAGTCGATTCAGCCGACTCTTACTTCTCTAATACAAAGGCGATAGAACGGTTTCGACAGTTAAATGCTACAGAATATTACCCAGGCGATAGTTTTGTTAGGCAGTTGCTATTGACACACCATATCGAGACGTTATCCGATTATAATAGTCAAAACGGAGATAGCTAAATGGAATGTTGCAACAAGTGTTTCACAGATATTCAGTTACGTAAACAGATAACAAATGCTGGGGCATCGAAACAACGATGCGATAGATGCGGAAGAAATGAAGTAAGAGTGATTGACCCCGCAGAGTTGTCAACTCAGTTTGATAAGGTTTGCCATGCATATCAACGTTCCAAATTTGGTCGAAGTTTGTTCGATTTGTTGAACGAAGATTGGTTGATTTTTGACCTTTCTTATCAGCAATCAAAGACTTTGTTAGGTGCTATTCTAGGAAGCACCTCTCGTGCTGAAGACCAGTATTTGGCAACTCAGGTAAACTACCCAGAGAGCAAGGAACTTTGGAACGGTTTTCGCAAAGAGTTAATAGAAGAAAATCGTTTTTTCTTTAAAACAGAATTTTCGAATGTACACTATAGTCTTAGTAACTTCATATCGTATTTGCTTTTACCGGCTTTTGAATGTCAAAAAGATTGGTATCGGGCAAGAATACAGAAAGATAAAAAATTGATAATGGGCGAGATGGGCATGCCTCCTAAGGAACTATCTAGTCCGGGGCGTGCCAATCCGGTGGGGATTCCATATCTTTATTTGGGTTCGTCCAATAAGAACGTTGTGAACGAGGTGAGACCGCAAATTGGAGACAAAGTATCGGTCGCGAATTTCACCTTGACAAAAGAAGTTAAGATCGTTGATCTTCGAAATCCACGCAAGAATCTTTCGCCTTTTCAGATGGAAAATAGCGATGAAGTATCCGAGTTACGAGAGTACATTGCTTTAATCGAGGATCTTAATTCTGAGCTCAGCAAACCTGTTCAGGCTGGTAAGGCTAATGTTGACTACATTCCGAGTCAGTATTTATGTGAGTTCGTTAAGAGTCTGGGTTACGAGGGAATTGTCTATGATAGTTCGTTCGGAAATGGGACAAATTTAGCTTTATTTGCAGAAGAAAATGCAAAAATAAAAGGCGAAGAAACTGATAGTGTACAGATAACTGGATATGAATTTAGCGAATGAGACTTGGGGAAAAGAGCGTTTTTTTGGTAAAATATGGACCAAACACCCCTTTGGTTAAATCAGAAAAAATTTAATTTTGGAATTTTGAATTCAGTTAAGGGAAAATTGATGAAAATTATGAATTGTTTAATCTTTATCTTGAGAATATCGTTTCTCAAAATTTTTCTGTTCTTGACAGTTTATCTGGCGTTCAACTCTGTGGCTGCCAACGCCGAAGATAACAGTGATTTAGACGACCAGACACTAGAACGAGTCGTCGTTACTGGGTCATACATTCGCGGAACAGCCGAAGATGCAGCTTTACCTGTCGACGTAATGTCTTCAGAAGACTTACGTGTCCAAGGTAGCCCTCAGCTTATGGACATGATAAGAAACCTCGGTGTGTCGTCGGGAACCGATGGACAAACCAATAACTTCACTTCGCGTGGTCTTCAAGGCACTTCCAACGTAAATCTTCGCGGTTTAGGAGCAGGCAGAACTTTGGTTCTTCTCAATGGACGACGACAAACATTCAGTCCAATCGCAATTGGTGAGCAAGCTCAACTGTTCGTCGACACAAATATGATTCCTTCAGGGGCTATCCAAAGAATCGAGGTGCTAAAGGATGGAGCTGCAGCGTTATACGGATCTGATGCAATCGCGGGTGTTGTCAACTTTATTACAAACGACAAGTTAGAAGGCCTGAAAGTAAGCGCCGATTCAGAGTTTATTGACGGTTCAAACGGTAACTATAATGTTGCAGTTGCTTACGGGTTTCAGTTCGACCGAGGAAGCTGGGTTACGAGCATTGGACAAAATATTCGTAACGAACTTGCAATCATAGACAGAGATTGGGCGTCGCTAAGTTTTGAAGAAAACAAACTCGGAGGATGGTCTTCAATCGGGAACCCCGGTGCGTTTGTAGCGCGAGGTAACATGGAGGCAGGTACCGGGCCGAACTCTGTTCGAAAAACTCCGCTTCGTTTCGCTCTAGCAGATCCAAACTGTGAACGATTTGGTGGCGTGGCTGATCCGATTCCCGATGCGGACGGTACCGTTAGGCAGAGAGTAAGGTGCAGATTTCAGTACACGCAGTTCGCTAACTTAGTGGAAGATGAACTTCGAGTACAGATGTTTTCTGAGTTCAATTATGATTTTGATGGTGTGGAGCTCCATTTAGAAGCCTTGGTCGGTTATACCGATGTCCCAAGATGGAGAACCTCTCCAGCGTATCCGCCAAACCAACTATTTGGTCAGATCATTCTTCCTGACCATCCGGGGTTATTAGAATTTCGAAGACAAAACCCCGACTGGGCAAATATTGTTTATACAAAATATAATGATGATGGAACGGTTGCGGGTACATTAGATCCAAACAATGCCGAGACATCTGCGTTGGTGTTTTACGGGCGACCGTTTGGGTTTGGTGGAAATCCAGTGACCGGCGGTGCGGAGCAAGGTGTAAGGGAAAGGCGAACATTACGTTTCGCAACATCCCTTTCAGGAGAATTAGAGAGCGGAACAGTTTGGGATATTGGAATTGGATTCTCTGAAGCTGAGTCCACTAATCTTCAAAGAGATACAAAAATCTACGCCTTTGAACGCGCACTAAAAGGGTTCGGTGGCCCAAACTGTACAGGGACAGTAGCGGGAGAAAACGGCTGTGTGTATTTCAATCCGTTCTCAAATGCGATACCTGAACACGGTGTTACTGGTGAAGTAAATCCGCAATACCGTTCCGAACTTGCTAACTCAAAGGAACTAACTAACTGGATGAGAGACTATGGTTTAAGTCGAACAAGTTCAACTCGTCTAATTACCCTTGACGGAGCGTTCAATGGTGATAGCGGTTGGGAGCTAAGAGGAGGGAATGTTGGATGGGCATTGGGATTTCAATTCCGCCACGAAGAATACGATGTTGATCCCGTTGATAGTTCGGATAATACTAAAAATCCCTGCTCGAATCCAAATGCAATAATAGGTGGCGGTGGGCTATGCGTCGCTCCGGATGGTACTACGTCTCAGCCAAATGGACTTTTTGCTTACCTGGCTGGCATAAACCCTTACAGCAAAAATCAGAACATTTTTGCCGGGTTCGCTGAATGGCAACTTCCGATATCTGATCACATCGATGTCCAAGTTGCGTTGAGATATGAAAAATATCCTGGTGATGTAGGTCAAACAGTTGATCCTAAAGTCGCGTTTAAGTTTAAGGCCAACGATTTGTTTTCCATTCGAGGTTCCGCGCAAACCTCTTTCAAAGGACCCACTTTAAATCAACTTAACTCCGGTCGGGAAACTACACTTCAGTACATCGGAGTTACGGGGGCGTTCAAGGCCGTCGACCAAACAGGGAGATCGGATTTAGATCCTGAAACGTCAGTGAGTTTCAATGTCGGTGGCATCTTTTCTTATAGCGGATTGACAGCGTCAGTAGACTATTACAACTTTAATTTTTCCGACACAATTATAGTTGAAAGTCATGACCGCATCGTTTCTGAGGTCGTAAAGGCAATAAACAATAAGCAATACGATGCTAAAATTCTTGATCGCATAACATTTCAAAATCAGAGTACGCCAACGGCGAGTGGGATCGCTAGGATCGTTACAAATATTATCAATGGGCCGAAAGTGCAAACGTCAGGATTGGATTTGCGGGCTGAGTATGTGTTTGATACAGCGCGATCGGTGGTCACTCTCGGTGCCGAGGCAACGATAATACTAGAGTATGATGTAGGGGGTTATCAGATTGAAGATATACAAGTATCAGGTTTTGATGGTTTAGGTTATCTCAATCGAAATAATTTTGCCCGTTCATTACCAGAGATGAAAGCCCATTTGTGGGGCAATCTGCGCAGTCAATTCCACAATATCCGGATTGATGCGAGATTCACCTCAGAGTACGATGATCAAAGATATAACCCTTCGAGTAATTTTGACAGGATTAGAACCCTAGACAGTTTCACTCAATGGGATATCACTTATAGTTTAGACCTAATGGAACGTTTCGGATACAATTTGTTCCTGTCAGCTTGGAATGTGTTTGATAAAGATCCTCCTGCAGCACCTCTCGATCAGGGTTACGATCCTTACACCCATCCTTCATATGGGCGGACGATTAAGATAGGAAGTCAGATAGAGTTTTGAGGATAAAAGTTCAACAAAGTAGTTTTCTTGAGATTCGCATGTGAGGAATGGTATAGAAATAAGGAAAAAACTCATAAAGTTAAAATTCAACCCGTAAATATACGTTAGCTTATGTAGCGTCCGTCTTGGTATTTCCACAATTAACTTATAATAAGTCCACCTAGTTTAATCCTACCTAGTCGCGACTCAGGGGACGACAATTGAAAAAAAGTTATACACGCATCGCAGTCGTCTACGGTGGATGGTCACCTGAACGAGACGTATCTGCAGTCTCCGGCAGAAAGATGATTGATGCAGCGCGAAGCGCGGGTTACAAAGTTGTCCCAATTGATGCAAGGCACGATATCTCAAATCAAATCGCAGAAGTCGACCCTGACATAATTCTCAACGGACTCCATGGAATATGGGGAGAGGATGGCTGCGCCCAAGGAATATTCGAAACTCTTGAAATTCCATACTCGCACTCCGGTGTATTAGCGTCAGCCCTAGCAATGGACAAACGAAAATCTAAGAACGTTTTCCAAAGCATTGGAATTGATGTAGCTAAAGATGTAGCAGTAAGTCGAATTGAGGCTGCGAAAAATCATCCGCTACCCCGCCCTTACGTTGTGAAACCAATTTCAAATGGGTCTAGCCTTGGAGTTGTCATTGTCGGTGAGAATGATCCTGTGCCAAGCGAAACCTTATTGTCTGAAGATTGGACGTTTGGTGATAATCTAATGGCAGAGGAATTTATCTCGGGAAGGGAACTGACAGTCGGAGTATTAGGAGGTGATCCACTCGCTGTGACGGAGATTCTCCCCGGTAATCACTTTTACGATTATCAGGCAAAGTACGAGATTGGAGGCTCAGAACATACACTTCCGGCGGAGGTGTCTGAATCCGTTGCTAAACGAGCCCTTGAGGTTAGTCATAATGCCCATGAGATATTGGGTTGTAGGGGGGTTACTCGTGCAGATTTTAGGTATGATGAAGTTAATGATCGACTTGTGCTACTTGAAATGAATACCCAGCCTGGTATGACCCCAACTTCACTTGTTCCGGAACAGGCAGCGTATAGAGGAATGTCGTTTCAAGATTTGGTTGTGTGGATGATTGAGGATGCATCATGCCCAAGGTAAAAAGAAATTCTGAGGAAAAAAATCGTAAGAAGGAAAAGTCTACGGCATCTAAATCCGGTGCCAGTAAGAGATCAAACCTGTCGATTATACTGTTGGGACTTGCCATTCTTATCGCTATTCCAGTAGGAATGACCTTCTGGACGGGGGGGCGAATATTTGAAATTCAGCAACACATAGTGAATCGCATCGACAAAACAGTAAGAAGTGCAGGCTTCGAGGTTGCTTCGATTGAAATAGTAGGAGTTGAGAATCAATCGGCGAAAGTTGGTCCGATTCTTGACTCAACGGGAATCGGTATTGGTGACAATATGTTTGTCGCCGATCCCTACGAGATACAGAAAAAAATCGAGTCTACTGGATTAGTAACGACTGTCGATATTTACAGGCTATGGCCGAACAGGATCGTTATTTTGGTTGATCGGGAAGTCGTCCCCGTGGCCTTATTCCTAGAGGGACGTCAGTGGAAAGTGGTCGGCTCCAACGGAAAAGTTTTGGAAAACGAAGAACCGCATTCATATTCAAATTTGATGAAAATTGAAGGGAAGGGAGCGGTAAAAGCAATCCCAAAATTAGTAAGTTCTCTTCAAGATTTTCCTGAAATTAGGCGAAGATTGGCATCAGCCTCTCGGATTTCTAATCGAAGATGGGATATTCAGCTTGAACCCGGAGTTTCGGTGAAATTGCCAAGCGATCGCGAATTAGAAACTGCTTTGCAACGTCTTAATGATATCGACCAGAGGCACGGACTAAGTAAACGTTCAGTCGATAAAATTGATCTGCGTGTTAAAAATCACTTGGTGATGACACCTAGCGGCGGCTTAAATGGCAGGGATATGTAGTGGCGAAATATCAAAGGAGTCCTAAGCGACCGTTTGGTCTTAAAGAAGGCGAACCTGCTGCCGTTCTTGACATCGGAGACAAAAAAACAGTTTGTCTGATTGGAAGCGCTGACCAGTATTCAAAGGCATATTCGTTACTCGGATGGGGGCAACACCGCACACTTGGAATCAAAGCCGGTGAAATTTCAGATATGGAGGGACTTGAACGCTCTGTTCGTGTCGCTGTTGCCGAGGCGGAACGGATGGCACAAGAAACAGTTGACTCAGTAGTACTGGGAATTTCGGGAAGTCGAATAACGTCACGGCATGTTCAGGAAACAACCGAAACGGCTGAAAGTGCTGTTTCTACTCGCGACATCAAACGTGTCCAGCGGATTGCCCTAAATAAAGCGGAAATGAGAGGTTCAAGAATTTTATCTGCTTACCCCGTCACTTATGCATTGGATGATCGAATGGATGTCGGTGAACCGCTCGGAATGATCGGAAGAAAACTGACAGCCAAACTTAACGTTATGTCCGCGCCAAAAAATTTTCTAGCAAATTTTTCTGAGGTGCTTTCTCGGGCGCATTTGAATATTGGTGGGATCACCTCACTTGCCATTGCAAGCGGTGCTGGAACTTTGGTTCCCGATGAGAGAGTCCACGGGGCTTTGTGTATCGACATGGGGGCGAGTGTCACAACATTATCGTGTTATCGGAAAAATGTACCAACTTGGATGCACGTATTATCTGTAGGTGGGAATTCCGTTACCGCAGATGTCGCTAGCGCTTTGAAAACAACTTCAGAAGCTGCCGAAAGGCTCAAACTTAAACACGGGATTGCAGTCGTAGCCGCTGGTCAGCAGGCGCTCGTCGAATGCGCTGTACTGAATGACAACGGTCAACTTTACGCGAGGCAAATCCGGCGCGGCGAAATCGCACAAATCATACAACCCCGAATCGAAGAAACGTTTGAAAGTATACTTCGCGTACTAAGATCTGCTGATTTAGGAGTGGCGTATCCTTCTCGTTTGGTCTTAACGGGAGGTGCTAGCCAACTAGCAGGGGTTCACGAAATTGCAATGAAAGTCATGCAAATGCCGGTCCGCTTGGGCAGACCATTGGCGACAGATATTCTCGGAAATGCCTATAGTACGCCAGATTATGCCGCTGTCGCAGGTCTGCTGGCAATGTGTTTCGAGTCAAATCACGATGTGACACAAACCTTCAAAGAAGAACCTCAATCAGATGGATTCCTTGGTATCGGACAAATATATCGTTGGTTGCGCGAAAACTTTTAAGTATTCGCGAATGCCTAGGCCTGTAACTCTTGTAAACTGCGACTATAATTGAACCGATAGATGGTAGGCATTTTTGGGAATTTTGCTTCTGTTTTCTATGGAACTAACAAATCATGATTGATTACACTAAACCACGCATCCTAGTATTTGGGGTAGGCGGAGCAGGAGGTAACGCTGTCGATAACATGATGGCGAGCGGCCTGCAGGGCGTAGAGTTTGTTGTGTCGAATACCGACAATCAGGCGTTAGAACGTTCAAAAACAACCGACCGGATTCAGCTAGGCCCAAAAACAACTTCGGGGTTAGGGGCGGGGGCTCGGCCAGATATAGGCGAAGCAGCAGCAGAAGAAAGTTTAGACATTATACGCGAACGCCTACAAGGTGCGAACATGGTTTTTGTGGCCGCTGGAATGGGCGGTGGAACCGGGACAGGGGCTTCTCCTATTATTGCTAGAGAAGCACGTTCAATGGATATTCTAACAGTGGGAGTTGTAACAAAACCCTTTGGATTTGAGGGTACCCGGCGAATGGCGGCTGCGGAAGAAGGATTAAGTGCGTTAGAAGCAATGGTAGATACGTTAATCGTTGTCCCCAATCAAAATCTTTTTCTAATTGCCGATGAAAAAACAACCTTCGCCGAAGCGTTTAGGTTAGCAGATGAGGTATTGAATCAAGGGGTGAGAAGCATAACGGATCTCATGGTTAATCCGGGCGTAATAAATTTGGATTTTGCCGATGTTCGTTCGATTATGAGCAATATGGGTTCTTCTATGATGGGGATGGGAGAAGCGTCTGGAGAAACCCGTGCTATTGACGCAGCCGAGGCCGCGATTAAAAATCCGCTGTTAGAACAAGTAGAAATGGCTGGAGCGCAAGCCGTTCTGATAAATATGACCGGTGGTTACGATATGACTCTGTTTGAGGTTGATCAGGCAGCCAATAAAGTAAGAGACGAGGTTGATCCTAATGCCAACATTATTGTTGGAACGACTTACGATACTGAGATGAATGGAAAGTTTAGAGTGGCGGTTGTCGCAGCCGGAGTTTTTAACGCAAAGCCGATCGCGCAGCCTCAACCAACAATCAAAAAAGATGTCAATGTCGTAAAACCTGTCATCGTAACAAACGTCAGTGAGGTCCAAGAAACTGCCGAGCAAACAGAGGAGTCGATAGAGGATACTGATGAGCAAGTGGACCATGAAGTTGAAGAAATTGAGCGAGAAGAAGAACCAATAATAGAGCCGTCGCCTCCTTCTAGACCAATCTTTGGTGCTGAAACAACCGTAAGAACAGAAGCGGAGAAAGAACCTCCCCCTCCACCCCGAATTGTGACGGAGCAAGAAATTCAGCCGGAAGTGCAACCGAATGCATCTCCGTCCGGAGAAGGTGGTTCAGGGTTTGGAAACTTGTTTGGATGGGGGAAGAAGAAACCCGGTTTCGGGGCTAGGTCACAGGCCGATTCCAGCCAGTCGGCAGGTGATAAAGTTTCGAAAAACGAGGGTGCGCCTTTTAATACTAATGATCTGGAGATACCAGCATTTTTGCGACGTTCTGCGAATAACTAATTGTTGTGCGCGTTTTGATGTCTTATAAAGTTTGTTTTTTATCGACCACATAATGCAAATCGAATTTAGTTGGAGCAGTTTCGGAACAAGTTGTCCATATTTTTTTGGCATAGACTATCGGAACAAAGCTCCCTCGGAATTGAGACAACTCTAACCAAAAGTACTCTAATAGCAGTTACTAGATATTTCGTGAGAAATTTAGACATTGACTGGCAGTTCTACCACCGGCTTCAGTACTTCTAATTGTGTGGCGTACTTTTGCCGAATCTTGTTATAGAACTCTAAATCGTTACCGGTTTCAACTGAAATGACCATTGCATAATCTAAAGCCGTTTCATGTTTGAAATTCTGACCACCTTGCCGAGAATTATAGTGAACATCAAAGCAAGGATTGTGAAGAGATTTGCCTTGGAATTTACGTGTTTCTTTCAGGCAATTTTCCCATTTCCAAGCTGCACTTCGAAGTTTGGTTTCTGATAGTCCAACACTATTTTTCCCAAAAAACGGTTTTGATTGGGGGTTGATTTGAGATTTGCCTAAAAATTTTTCATCATGAGGGCGAAAGGTTAGCTCTAATCCGGTCTGAGTGTAAGTATCGGGGAAACTGGGATCACTTTCGGATTGGTAGCAGATTGTAGCCTTTATGCTAATAATTCCTTTGATTTCTTCATCAACCATAGGTATGCGCACTCTTTGGTATTTAGACGGTGAAATTTTTCCTTGATATAGAACTTTCACGGACTTATCGTCACACACAACAATATCTGTAAGGTGGTTCGGAATTCGGCCCCAACCAACCTCCGATTTTTCGATACTATTGTTTTCGGCGGCGTGAACAAGCAAAGTGCGGGTTGCCAGTGGGCTAATTTTGCGATCATAATGGGCCAGTATTCCAGATGCCATCCTCAGTGCAAGCGGAACAGAATAAGAGGTTCCTGCTGATTCGAAAATGTGGTTTGAACTATTTGAGCTAAGAGTTAGAAATGGTTCAGACACTGAACCGCCAAAAGCGACCAAATCGGGCTTAACGTATCCAGGACTTCTTCCAGGACCAACCGAGCTATAACTTGCACGTTTCCAATCTTGCTTCTGACTATCGCAAGCGCCGACGGCTATGGCATTTATACAATCTGACGGAACTTGTACTCTGTTTAATCCGAATTCCGAGTTGCTATCTCCGGTATTGCCAACAGCTATTCCCATTAACAAATTTTTTTTCTTAATTAAGTGGTCTAGAACCGCGGTCCAAGCGTGAATTTCATCGTCCATTATTGGGATTGCAGGTCCAATGCTAAGATTGACAAGATCATATTTTTCTGTTGTCAATACTTCTTTGATCCGGTCAAGAACATCAAACATGTCGGATTCAGATTCAGGTGGCACGGAACTTGTGTCTAAAACACGATAATGGTCGATATGACAGTTAGGACGAGGTAGTTCACCCGTAGTATCAATTGACCCAAACAAAAATGCAGAAGTAACCCCGACACCGTGGTCTAGACCCCCGGGAATCGGTACCCCGAGTCCATTTGGTTCTTTGATTGTTACATAATTTGTCAGAGCGTGATCAGAGGGGATTCCTCCATCAAAAATTGCAGCTTTAACGTCTTTATTGACTGCGGAGGTGTCTGGCAAGTTAGCGAACTTTTTGCCAAGTTTCTTGGTTCTCAGCACAGGACGCAACTCTCTTAAATGTGGTAATCTACGTATGGCTCTAATTGCAGTAAACATAGAAACATCAAGTATCAATTCCGAAGGGGCTTCAATCGTAGCAAAAGCAAGTCCGTTGACATAGAAGCGTTTTTCAAACGATTCATAAAGTGAGAACCCTTCCAAGTAATTGCGTAACTCGGGAAAGACTGTTTTCTCTCCCTCAATTTCATTTGTGTGCAAAACAAGTTCTAGTTTTGCGACTTCGTTATCTGCGAACTTGCCAATCAGCTTACTTTCAGCCGAGGGTGCACAGATTTCTTCAATTGTAGTTAGTTGTTCTTTCACTCTCCGAGAATCTTGGTCAATAGTATCAAAAATAGTAGTCCATTTCTCGATGTTTTTGCGCATTCCCATCATAAAAAATTCGGTCGTCACAGTTTCCTCTGGCGATTTCTTGCCCGTTCGCTTTTCTGGGACAATATTCTTTCGTCGGCTTCCTACCGTGGTTAAGCTTAGGCTGTTAAGTAGAGATGCAGGAAAAAATGATTTAGCCAGAAATTCTGGATTCATCGTAAGCGTGATCAAGCCTTTACCGCCAGCGCAGGCTTTGACGGGTAACTTTTTGACGGCTTTGACTGTTTCTGAAATCATGGGAGATAGACGAACTCGTGTTTCATTAAACGTATAGGGATAACGCTTTGGTCCTCCTCTAGGCACAGGAGGAATGTCTTCGGTAAGTCGCTCCCCCTTACCAAGTAGAAAGTTTTTATCAGTCATGTGAATCTCGATTTTTCAAGCGATTTCGTATGGTGTCGCGGGCAACTCCAGTCAATTTGTGCGCTTCATGTTGGGACATCTGCTTAGAACGCACCAGTTCCGTTGCGAGTTCGATTCTGGCTTGCTTGGGAAGCGTGTCATTTTTCATAGAATCGGGGAGGTACTCACAAATATTGCCTCCATAAAGTACAGACTTCCGTTTCGCTTTTGTAATTAAATTCTCGATGTCGCTATAAGAAATGCCTTGGTAAACTTCCGCGAGAATTTTTCCTAAAGTGATCGACTCTATCGTATCGTCACCAAGTAGAAACTTTGTGAACTGTATTGCGTTCTGAACATTTGGAAGTGGAAACTCGATTTTTTCTTCAAACCTGCGCCAGATCGCTCGATCTAATAATTCGCTGTGATTTGTCGCAGCTAATAGTAGACCGGACGATGGCCAATCATCGATTTCTTGTATCAAAACCGTAACCAAACGTTTTAGCTCGCCAACCTCAGAGTCGTCGCCCCGACGCTTAGCAATCGCGTCAAGTTCATCAAGTAGAAGAACGCAATCCGTTTGTTTTGCAAAATCCAAAACGTGCCGAAGGTTAATGCCAGTGCGTCCCAAAAGACTGCTCATAATCGGAGCCAAATTTAGAATCACAAGAGGTTTTTTTAGCTCACACGCTAACCACCGGGCTGACATGGTTTTCCCCACTCCTGGAGGTCCAGTGAATATCAAGGTCTTAGTTGGCTCCAAACCCGCAAGATAGAGCGAGTTTAAATTTCTGCGCTCGTGTACGATTTGGTTAAGTGTTGCCTTAATCTCACTTGAAAATACCGGCTCGTGGTTCAATACCGGTGATTCTTCAACATGTAGGAGCTGCATTCTAGAATCCATATCGACCGGAAGTACTTGACTAGTGGATTTGCGAAGCGGAGATGCTTGGTTAGGAGCTTCTCTAAGTAGAGTCACTAAGTGCTTCACAAATTCGGCTCTTTTGCCCTTGTACTTGCGAATTGCCCGATGGAGCATCATTTGCACATCTTGCGACCGCCCAGTGAGAGCGATACGGGCTAATTGTCCGTAGTCCAGTTCAATATCTGAAAGAGTTTCGGTCATGATGATCAATTCTTCTAAACCACATAGAATATATCATAGATGGGAGAAAAATATCACAATGCAACACCAAAATTGCCCAATAGTAATAATAATATGTAAAAACAAAAGTAAAGAATGGACGAAAATCTATAAGACAGCAAAGATCAACAGATAAGAAAGCAACATTTACTTCAACTTTAAGCGGAGAGTGTTACAAAAAAGTAGATACTCCTCTTCAATAATTAACCTCGTAGCTCAGGAAAAAGTAAGTTGAATAGGAATGAAGTCTGTAACAAAAAGAAACAATCCGTGTATTGATGATATTTCGGCAGTCAGGCATAAGCAACAGGTGAAATCGATATTCTGCTTTGAGGTCTGGCGTGTTCCAAACTACAATTTCCAAATCGGTGTCTTGCGACGGTGTCGGTGTCCATAATGGACTACCGTCGAAAATTACATTGCGACCCGCCCGAATTGGCGCGGGGATCGTGTTCTTTCGAACCGATGTAGCGGGAAAAAATCCGCGGATAGTTGCACACGTAGATAATGTTTCCGAGACTATGCTGGGAACAACACTGCGAAACAATGATGGTGTTGAAGTCGCGGTAGTAGAACATTTGTTGGCGGCATCTATGGGGATGGGTGTCGATAATATGTTGGTCGAAATAAATGGCGGTGAGGTTCCGATTATGGACGGTTCCTCCTCTGATTTTTGTACCATGTTGCTAACAGCTGGCATTAGAAAGCAGAAAGCCCGTCGGCAACGCATACGAATTTTAGAAGAAGTTGCTGTTGGTTACGGTCAACGTAGGGTTAGGCTTATACCGTCCATGAATGACCATCTGACGATAAGAGCAGAAATCGATTTTGAAAATTCTTTCATTGGTGTTCAGAGAATGGAAGTGCAGTTAACGTCGGAAACGTTCATTAGAGAACTAGCTTACGCTCGAACGTTTGGATTTGCGAGTGACGTGGACGCATTGAAAGAGAAAGGCTTTGCTCGAGGAGCATCAGAGGATAATGCCGTCGTTATTGATGAAAACGGTATTGCGAATTCCGATGGACTTCGTGGAAACGATGAGTTTGTACGTCACAAAGTATTGGATGCTGTGGGCGATCTTGCTCTCGCAGGCGCGCCAATCGTCGGCATCTATGAAGCCGTTCAACCCGGTCACGCTCTCAATGCTGAGTTGGTTCGAGAGTTGATCGCAAATGAAAGTGCTTGGTGTTTGGAGACCGAACAATACCAGAGGCCAAATCAAGATTATCGCGTTGCCGCAACTGCTTAGCGGCATTCTTTAAAAGTGCATTGGGTGGTTTTGGATTTTTTGTCCAAACCAATCTGTAAAATCTTGAAATTTCGACTTTAGCAATCATCTATTGCCATAATTGCGCCAGCATTATAATTTATAGTGATGAATCTCGCGCAAACGAGCCACGGACTCCATTGAATGGTGGCGGATTACAGTTCGTTTAACCCAATTCGAGTGTTTGCTAATAATGAAACATCTATCTATCCTATTACTAGTCGTGACGGGCCTTGTTTTAGGAGCTTGTCAAAATTTTACTCGATCTCGGGAGGCGGCATACGTAGAACGTCCCGTAGAAGCTCTTTACAGTGCGGCAATGACCGAATTAGATCAACGCGACTACTCTGAGGCTGTATTACTTTTCAATGAAGTTGATCGTCAGCATCCCTATTCAGAATGGGCAAGGCGAGCGATGCTGATGTCCGCTTTCGCTTCTTATCGTACACGATCATACGAGGAAGCCATAGAAACATCAGAACGCTATATTGCTTTGCATCCGGGGACGTATGGAGCTGCTTATGCCTACTACTTGGTTGGCATTAGTCATTTTGAGCAGATTGTTGATATTGGAAGAGAGCAACGAGCAACTGAGCTAGCAAAGTCGGCCTTGGAAGAAATTGTAAGACGCTTTCCGCAGAGTGATTATGCTCGGGATGCGGAACTCAAACTTGATATGGTGAATGATCAACTTGCGGGGAAAGAAATGGCGATTGGTCGTTGGTATCTGCGCAAAGATCAACATCTTCCTGCAATCAATCGATTCAGAAACGTAATTCAAAACTATGAAACTACATCCCATGCCGCGGAAGCATTGCATCGATTGGTAGAAGCATACTTATCAATTGGATTAGAACAACAAGCATTGGAATCTGGGTCTGTGCTTTATTACAACTATCCACAGAGTGTTTGGTACAAGGACACCTATGGGTTGCTGGTCAAGACGGGTGTCGTTCAACGGGAAGCAAAAAAATGAAGATTCTGGTAACTGATGTGTTCAAACCTAAAGCATATACTTAGATAAAATGATAAGTCCAAAACGAAAAAATTATGCTTACTGCATTAGGAATTCGCGATTTCGTATTGATCCATAAATTGGATTTCGAGTTCAGTACAGGTTTAAGTACATTTACTGGCGAAACGGGGGCAGGAAAGTCAATCATACTCGATGCGCTAGGTCTTACTCTCGGCGGTGTTGCTGATAAACGTTTTGTTCGGACTGGATCATCGAAAGCAATAATAACAGCGCAATTTGAATTTTCAATTGACCATCCGGTATGGAAAATTCTTGACGAGCGAGGTTTTGACTTTGATCGAAAAGAGTCTTTGTTACTCAAACGTTTGGTGAAGCGAGAAGGAGCGGCACGTGCGTTTATTAACGATCAAGCCGCAAGCGCAAGTTTACTAACTGAAATCGGAGAACTCTTGGTCGAAATTCATGGTCAACACGCCGCTACAAAACTTATGCGTCAGTCTAGCCATAGAACTCTGCTTGATAAGTTTTCCAAATGTGAATCGATTGCAGGCACTTGCCATGCCACTTGGATGGCCTATGACAAGGCCAGAAAGGATCGGGAGTCCTTAGAGCGCCAGATTGAGGAAGCAAAGTCAGCAAAATTATGGCTAGAAGAATCAGTTAAGGAGTTTGAAAAAATTGATCCCAAGCCGAATGAGGTGGAAGAACTCTCTAAACGCAGGAGCGTACTTGCCCAATCCGATAAACTGCTGAACGGCATATCCCAGGCACTAAATGTGTTGCAGTCCCGAGAAGTTGAGAACAACATTGGGAAGGCTAGTAAGATTGTTAATGAGGTAGCACCATTATGGGAAGAAGGAACACGATCGGCTTTAGAGGCGGTTGAGAGGGCGGAAATTGAAGTAAGAGAGGCGATTGCATCGTTGCAGCAGTTAGGAGCGAGTATTGAGCAGGATTCTCCGGCGCTTGAGGTTATTGAAGATCGTCTTCATGTATTGCGGACTTTAGCGCGTAAGCACCAAATATCTCCAGACTTGCTTTCAACTCAAGCTGAGACAATGCGCGGTCAACTTGCTCTGGCTGAGGCCAATGATGAGCATTTAGATTCAGTGAAACTGGTCGAGGTAGAAACCCAAACAGCGTGGAAAAATTCGGCAAAAGATTTAAGCGATGAAAGGAAAAAAGGAGCTAAGAAACTCGAGACAGCCATAGAATCTGAGCTACGACCTCTTAAACTGGAGAGAGTGCGAGTTAGGGTGAGATTTGATTTGCTTGAAGACCCCGGACCAAATGGATTCGAACAAGTTGAGTTTGAAGTAGAAACTAATCCGAATACAGGATTTGGTTCTCTCCGAAAAATAGCGTCTGGCGGTGAATTGGCGCGATTCTCGCTTGCCCTCAAATGCGCTCTTGCAGAAAAAGACGATGTCGGAGTTATGGTGTTTGACGAGGCAGATCAGGGTGTTGGTGGTGCTGTTGCTTCAGCAGTTGGAATGCGACTAAAACGTCTTGCAGAGTCGCGGCAAGTCCTCGCAATCACCCACAGTCCGCAGGTTGCAGCAGCGGGAGCATCGCAGTGGAAGGTTTCGAAGTCGGCGACTAAATCCAAAGATCGAGGCGTATCGGTAATGAATATTGAGGGGATGGAGCGACAGGAAGAAATAGCGCGGATGCTTTCCGGTGTCGAAGTAACTGATGAGGCAAGGGCGGCTGCGAACCGATTACTGGAGGATCTATGACAGAAGACATTTCAATTGATTCACTCAGTGAGTTGGAGGCGGTTTCTGAACTGTCTCGGCTGAACGCTCTTATCGCTAGAGCTGACAAAGCGTACTATGACGACGATACTCCGGTTATGGATGATGCCGAGTACGATGCCATCCGAATTAGAAACAGAGCAATTGAAGCAAAATTCCCTAATCTGAAACGAAAAGATAGTCCGAGCGATCGACTCGGAACACCTCCTTCAGGTAAATTTGCCAAGGTAACTCACGCTGTACCTATGTTGTCTCTTGATAACGCGTTTTCAGAAGGTGATGTTGCAGATTTTGTTACACGGATAAAAAAATTTCTCGGCCTAGATGAACTAGAGAAATTAGTTATTACGGCTGAACCAAAGATAGACGGGTTATCATTGAGTTTGACCTACGAAGATGGAGAACTGGTTCGAGCTGCTACTCGAGGAGATGGCCAGATCGGTGAAGATGTTACCGTGAATGCTATGACAGTTACCGAGATTCCCAAGAAACTGAGGGGTAAAAATTGGCCCAATCTAATCGATGTTCGCGGCGAAATTTATATGAGCCGTGAGGATTTCTTGGCACTTAATAGGCGAGAAGAAGAAGCAGGTAGAAAAATTTTTGCTAATCCAAGGAATGCGGCAGCAGGTGGGTTGCGCCAACTCGATAGTAAAATTACAGCAGATCGGCGATTAAGGTTTTTTGCGTACAGTGCGGGTCAGATATCGACAAGTTTTGCAGCTTCACAATCAGAAATGGTTACGAGTTTCAAAGAATGGGGGTTTCCGGTAAATGATCGATTTGTAGCTGTCGAGACTGTCGAAGAATTAATAAAAGTTTATAGCAGTATCGAAGTCGATCGTGCAAATCTGGGCTACGACATAGACGGTATCGTCTACAAAGTCGATCGATTAGATCTGCAGGATCGCTTAGGTTTTGTAAGCCGCGCACCGCGCTGGGCGGTTGCTCATAAATTTCCGTCTGAAAAGGCTCAAACTCTTTTAGAGGCGATCGATATTCAAGTCGGGCGAACAGGGACATTAACGCCTGTGGCAAGATTGAAACCAGTAACTGTCGGCGGTGTCGTGGTGTCGAATGCAACATTACATAATGAAACGGAAATAGCACGTAAGAACGTTCGAGTCGGAGACATTGTAATTGTTCAGAGGGCAGGAGACGTAATTCCACAGATTCTAAGGGCTGTCGATGGTGACAGAGCGGATCGCGGGGAAGCGTTCGAAATGCCGTCGGTGTGTCCGGAATGTGGATCGGTAGCGGTTCGTGAGAAAGACGATAAAGGAGAAAGTGAAGCGGCGCGGCGTTGCACAGGTGGATTAATTTGCCCGGCCCAAGCCGTGGAACGTCTCAAACATTTTGTTTCCCGAAGTGCCTTGGATATAGAGGGATTAGGTGCAAAACAGGTAGAATTGTTTTTCGAAAAATCGATTCTGCGAGGGCCACAGGATATTTTTAGATTAGAAGAGCGAATCAAATCACTTAACCTGCAACCTCTTGAAGAATGGGAGGGATTCGGAAAACTATCCGCTAGCAATCTTTATAAGTCAATAGACTCTCGGCGTAATCCGTCATTTGTGCGTTTTCTAATTGGACTCGGCATCCGACACGTTGGGGAAACTTTGGCAGGTTTGTTTGCTCAGAATTTTCTAAGTTGGGATGCTTTCTGGGGAACTGTCGTAAGGGCTGCTGAAGGCGGCGAAGAAAGTGATGATTTTCTTGAGTTAATGGCAATCGATGGGGTTGGATCGACCGCTTGTAGATACTTGACAGCTTTTGCATTAGAAACCCACAATAAGTCCATGATGGAGGCCTTGTTAAATGAAGTCGCGATAGTCGATGCCGAACCAGTATCTTTAGATACTCCAATTGCAGGGAAAGTTATAGTTTTCACCGGAACTCTGGAGCTAATGACACGTGATGAAGCAAAAGCACGAGCGACATCTTTAGGAGCAAAAGTTTCAGGATCGGTGTCAAAGAAAACAGATATTCTGGTCGCGGGTGCAAGTGCGGGTTCTAAGATGAAAAAAGCACAGGAGCTGGGAATCGAGACGCTAACTGAAGAGGATTGGCTAAAGAGGATAGGTGATAGAGAAAAACTCAGCTTATTTTAACCAGTACAATATTTTTTAGCTAGAGTACACATATCGCTAAAAATTTGATACATATAGTCACTTAACGAACTATATTTCCTGTTGACGGGAGAGATTTGTAGTTCAAAAAAATTAAAGGAGGTAATCGTGAAAAATCGATATGCATCTTCCGATTCAGTTCGGAACCCTAAATTAATCGCTTTAAGTTTTTTCTCAGGTGCAATGGGATTTGATCTAGGAATCGAAAAAGCCGGTTTCGAAATAAAACTGTGTTGCGAAAAAGATAAGTACTGCAGTCAAACCATAAAGCTAAACAAACCGAATATTGCATTGATCGGTGACATTTGTGAATACTCTGCGCAAGACGTTAGAACTGCGGCAGGACTAACAAAAGATCGTGAAATTGATTTAGTTGTTGGTGGACCACCATGTCAGTCGTTCAGTACGGCTGGAGCTCGAAAAGGATTAGAGCAAAAACCTAACAAGTTGACACCCATTTCAGAAATTATCTGTGGAATTTTCATAAATATCCGTGCAAAAACATAGGTTCAACTTGATCGGCAACTGCTCTAGAAGACAAACGAGGCAATGTCTTTCTGAATTTCTTGAATTTATCGTTCGCGTTATCTCCCAAATTCATTGTAATCGAGAATGTGAGAGGATTATTGTCCTCGCCAATGAGACATAGACCAATGAATCAACGCGGTCACAATTATCCACCTTTGAGTGATGATGGGCTAAGAGGCGGTGCATTAAATTTTATTCTTGGTAGATTGAGGTCATTTGGATACGGATATTCGTTTAATCTTTATAACTCTGCAAATTTCGGAACTCCGCAAGTCCGAGAACGGGTGATTATTGTATGCGCTCGTGATGGATCGGAACCTCCTTTTCTACAACCTACAAACTCTCGGGACGGGAGTTACGGGTTATCAAAATGGAATACCCTTCGAAAAGCTATAGAAGATATCAAACATCATACTCATTTAAAGTTTCCAGAAAAACGATTGAAGTTCTATCGAATGCTTGGAGAGGGCCAGAACTGGCGAGACCTTCCTGAGGAATATCAAAAGGAAGCAATGGGAAAATCATATTATTCTGGCGGAGGAAAAACCGGATTCTATCGTCGATTGTCTTGGGACAAGCCATCTCCAACTTTAGTGACTCATCCTGCGATGCCCGCAACAGACTTAGCTCATCCTGAACAAAATCGTCCGCTTTCAATTCAAGAGTACAAAAGGATTCAAGAGTTTCCTGACAACTTTCAATTAGCAGGAAATTTGGTTCAGCAGTACAAACAAGTAGGTAACGCTGTACCAATAAGTTTAGGATTTGCAGTCGGAAGACACGTAAGATCATTAATTTGTGGTGAGAATATTATCAATTTTCCCAATTTCGAATACTCGCGTTATAAAAAAACCAGTCATATCGAATGGGAGGCAGAGTTTGAGAGAATAAAAAATTTGCAAAGATAAATGTGAGTTGTTGGGACGGAAATTAGGAGAATCTAAGAAGAAATATCCGAAAGGATTTAGAGTGGTTTGCAGGAAGACTCCAACCATAAGGCATCACTGTCATTAAGCAGGTTTTTTATGCGAAAAAGAGTTTCGGTATGATAATCGTTGACCCACATGAGTTCATCTTCTGTCAAAATAGAAGTATCTATCAACTCGCGAGATAACGGGGCCCAAGTTAAATTCTGAAAACCGAGCATAGGAGTTGTGCCGCCCTCTATTTCCGAAGCATCGACCACGTATTGAAGGTTTTCAATACGTATACCGTAGGAGCCGGGCTCATAGTATCCGGGTTCATTTGATACGATCATCCCTGGAAGAAGTGGGCTAGGGTACCAAGTTTTTGCAATTCTTTGTGGTCCTTCATGTACGCCGAGATAGACTCCAACACCGTGGCCTGTTCCGTGATCAAAATCTAATCCAGCCTTCCATAATGGAAGCCTGGCAACGGTATCTAAATGTGTTCCAGTTGTTCCTAATGGAAATCGGGCTGTGGCAAGGGCGATGTGCGCTTTAAGTACTAATGTATAATGGCGACGCATAGTTTCTGAGGGAGTGCCAATTGGAACAGTCCGAGTAACGTCGGTTGTGCCATCTAAGTACTGTCCGCCCGAGTCAACCAAATATAAAGTCCCTCTCTCTAACTTTCGGTTGGTTTCTGTATTAACCCTATAATGTGGGAGAGCCGAATTTGGCCCTGCCCCTGAGATAGTCTCAAAGGACAGATCTTTTAGCTCCGTTCGCTCTCGGCGAAGTCGTTCAAGCTTCTTAGCGGCATCGATTTCAGTAACTTCTCCACTTTGGCCGTCTTCGCTTAACCATTTGAGAAACCGAGTTAGAGCGATACTGTCTCGTTCATGAGCTATTGTCGTTCCTTGAATTTCAGTCCTGTTTTTTTGAGCTCTTAGAATAATGACTGGATCCGAGGCGGGGAAAATTTCGACCCCCAAGTTTGCAAGTTTATCGAAATACCAAGCAGAGGTAATGTTTGGATCAAGGCTTACGGATTTATCTGATAACTCGCCTAATCTCGATTCCAATTGATTAGGCGCAAAGATTCGTACTTCATCACCTAAATGGTCGATTAGGCTTTGGTCAACTTTGACCGGGTCAAGGAGCAACTCTGACCTACCGTTAGCATAAAGAATGGCTTGAGCAAGCGGTAACGGTGAATGCCGAACATCGCCGCCACGGATATTGAATAACCAAGCTACGGATGCAGGAGCAGTTAGAACAGTTGCTTCAACCTGACGCGACTTTAGTTCTGTCGTTACTCGGCGGACTTTGCTAGCTGTCGACTCGCCGGAGTACTTTTCGGGATGTGGATACACTTTCTCAGTAGGCAGTTCGGGCCTATCTACCCATGCCTCGTCAACTGGATTCACGTCTAGTTCTATTGAGTGGGCGTTCTTTACTTGGCAAATATTGTTAAGCTTGTTGACATCTGTAGGACTTAAAAGAGAAGGACAATAGCCAATTTTGACTTCATTCAAATCTTGTTTGGATAGCCATTCAAAAGGCCCAATTGTCGGTAAATCGGTTACTTCGACTAGGTTCGGGTCAGTTTGACTTTGTGCCTGAATCGTATATCGACCGTCAACAAGTAGCACCGCTCGCTCAAGATAAACAAAAGCACAACCTGCTGACCCGGTAAAACCGGTCGCCCAGGCCAAACGCTCATTGGCATCCGGAAGATACTCGTTTTGGAACTCGTCGTCGTGCGGGACGTATAGTACGTGTATACCCATCTGAGCCATTACAGAGCGCAGTTTGGGGAGATTAGAACGCCCAACTGACGGGCCGCCTTTTACAGAAAAATCTTGAAACATCGGATTGTTTCTTATAGATTAATTGAGCCAGATTGCTAAAGTCGATTATATCACCTTAGTAGTCGGATTTAACTTTTAAACCTTACTCGAATGTAAAGCATGGATAGAGTCTATGGAGATTCACAGTAATCATTGGTTGTTGGCGGACTTGTCGACAGTTCAGGAGGTGTCGGCAGTAAAACCCAATCGGATTGTCGCTCAACGTATGGACGGTTGGAATGTAGTCGGAGATGTTTTTGATCAATACCTCGAAAGAGATGCTGACGCGGAATTCTATTCCGATCAAATTACTTATGATCCTGATGCTTTGGAGTGTCTGAATCAAGGGGAGGTTCCCGTATTTGTTTACCAAGAGCTACAAAGCTATGCACATGGAGGTCACTTGTGTGCGTTTAACTTGAAAAAAGTGTACGACGATTTTTTGTGTCCAGACTGGATAGATGTTGGGACAGAACTCGCCTTGGATCGTGGTTTCAGTGTGTTGCGTCTAACGCAAAGGTTACTTGATCCGTTTCCGATTAACGACAATAGTTTGAGTTCTTTGCGAGCGTTCTATGCTCTTCGTGTAAGAAACTTGCAAGACCCGTTGGGAAGGTTATCCACGGTATCGGATTTTATTCAGGCCGTATTAAGGCCGATAGCGGAAGCGAAACGACTTACGTCAATTTACAAGATCATCGAGTACTGCGACGAAACTTGGTACCCCACGATACTTTCGTGGGGTAAATATAAGGGGCAAGCATACTCCCTTGCTTGCGACAATGATAAAATGTTGAAATGGTTAGAAGAAAAAGCTAATTCGTCAAATGTTCAAGTCTCCGAGATGTGTAATTGGTATCTTGATCAGTTGAAACAAACTGAGTTTACCATCGAAACTGATGAGCTGTATGTCAGTGCGGATCATATTCCTGCTTCAGCGAAAACTGAATCTTCCGATGGACTACGACACGGAATAGTGTTGTTTCAAAACCCTGAACAGAAACAATTGCACAGATTGGTGGAGTGGTCTCGGAACCAGCTCGCAGATATAGAGAAGGAGTTTGATCACATACGACGAGGTATTGATCAAGTAAAATACGTTGTCCGTGACAAATTACACGAATTTTACCAAAAGCGAGATTCATTGCGATTGAAAGTTAAGTATCTGCAGATAAGAATAGATATGTATCTTCGTCCGACGGATACAACATTTGAGGATATTGAGCTAGAGTATAGTTCGGAGGAGGAAAAACTCAATCAAGAGTACGAACAGACCAAAAGGAAAGCCAAACAACGAATGAAAACTGAGGAGAACCCCGCAGAAGTTAATGAAATTTATCGAAAATTGGCTAAGTTATATCATCCTGATCTTCACTCAAGTGGTTCAGCACGAAAATCACATGAAAAGCTGATGAAGTTGATAAACAGAGCTAGAAACTCCAATAATCTTAGTTTGTTAAAGGAAATCGCAGAGGATCCTCGGGGATTCTGTCTTCGAAATAATATCGATGACATACAAACTGAGATTGATGAAGATCTCGAGTATTTAAGGCGGTTGTATAAGCACTTACAACAGCGTCGGTTCACAGCACTATCGGAACTAAACGACCTGAAAGAAACAGACGAATTCGAACTGTACCAACATTCGTTGAGGCAGCCACAATTTATGGACGAAGTCGCCAAGGATCGTCAGAAAGAAATAGAGCGAGAGTGTGAACAGTTGGAGACAAAAAGAAAAGACCTTCAAAGAGAACTGGATGAGCTAGAAGATGAATAAGCCAAATGAAGTTGACCAAGACATAGAGAATGAGGAAAATACCATTGTGGCAGATATTATCCAGCCTGATAAATATAGCGTCTCTAAGGCCTTGGACATAAGCCAAGTAGAGGAACTTTTAAGAATAACAAGGATCAAGAGCAAAGAAGACGATGCTAAAGCGATACCGGTCTTTGAGGCGGGACAAGCTCTGTTCAGCGAGAAGCGATACACAGAGGCGTTGAAAAAGTATATAGAAGCAGCTCTGTATGGACATCTGAAGTCACAACGTCGGCTTGGTGTAATTGTATAGTCCCGCAAACAGGTTTTCAGGGTTTTTGATGAATCTTTCTGGTTCCTCTTGCCAACATTTGTTAATAAAGTCGAAGATCGTTAAACCTTTGTGAGCCTTTAACCTTTTAGCAAAATTATAGGCATCTATAAAGCACTGGATGTGTTCTTTCAGTTTGTCATGTGTCTCGTAGTGATACTTTTTCACAGTAGCTTCTTTAATGGTTCGATTCATTCGTTCCACTTGTCCGTTCGTCCAGGGATGATAGGGAAGTGTCAATTTATGTTTGATATTATTCTCTGAGCAAACAGCGTCAAATGCGTTGCATTTGACATCCTTATTGATTTCATGATCGGGTGATTCGTTTTCTTTCACCGAGACTTTAGGGTTTCTTGAACTAGTGAACTGACTGCCATTGTCAGTCAAGATCGTATGGATAGTGTAGGGCACTTTTTCAACCAAGGCCTCGATAAACTGAACAGCGACTTCTCGCGTCGATTTGTCGTGCAGTTCAACGTAGGCGTATTTCGATGTGCGGTCGATGGCTACGAACATATAGAGCCGACCTTCTTCGGTGTTGACATGGGCTATATCGACGTGGAAGTAACCGATCGGATACTCTTTGAACTTCTTCGTCTCGGGAGTTTTATTTTCTTCTTTTGGAAGTGTAGATATCCCGTATTTCTGAAATAGCCGATGGAGATTCGATCTTTTTAAATGGGGAATTGAGTCTTGCAGAGAATACAAACAGTCATCCAACGACAACCGAGTTGTCGTCCGGAAATAAACACAAGCGGCTTCCTCTACTTTACTCAAACTCTTTGGCCTCGGGTCTTGTGGACCCGACCGTCGGTCTTCGACCGACTCACGCTCGCGCCATTTCAGAACTGTTGGCAAGCTTAATCCGTGGCGCCTCGATAAGGCGCGACTTGAGACTTCTTTGGGAGCCTCTTGGATCTCTTTTCTGATCGCATGGGTAGTGACTGCGTTGGGGTGTAATACCTGTCCCATAACTGTTTCCTAAAGATAGAATTGCTGTATAATGGAAGTATATCATAATGAAAACCTGTTTGCGGGACTGTACATGTAATGTATTTGGAAGGATTGGGTTGTCGGAAGGATTACGTTTCTGCCTTGAAATGGCTCAAAGTTGCATCGGAAAGAAATGATCTACATGCACAAGAGCAACTGGCAAAAATGTATAGGCTAGGACTTGGAATTGAAGAAAATCTAAAAATTGCAGTCTATTGGTATCATCGCTCTAGCGAGTTAGGTGGAGTACAATCCACATTCGAACTCGCGACTTGCTATGAACATGGCCTTGGAGTACTTCAAAATAGCGATGAATCTATACGATTGTACATGTTAGCTGCAGAGCAGGGGCATTCCATCGCCCGATATCATGTTGGAGTCGCTTATGAGTGCGGATTAGGTATAGAACAAGATGTGCAAGAAGCTATTGATTGGTACATTTTGGCAATACAGGGAAATAACGAGGACGCAAAAAACCGATTCTGGGCGTTAGTTGATGAAGGAAGTTTTTTTCCCGAGACTTACGAAGAAGCAAAGTTTGCAGAGAAAGTGGGGCTAGACTTAAACGATCCTGTATGCCTTTTTAAAGAATCAATTAGGAAAATGACCGGATTCGACTGTCCACAAGACTTTACTTATTTCGAACGTGTATTCAAACCTTACGACACCGATAAACTCGAAAAAGATTGGAGAAGTGTTCTTTGGAATCGTTATGTTAGAGCTAAAGATTCTATGGTAACACAAAACACTTTTTCCGCATATTACGGAGAGTGCATTTTTAATGGTCTTGTGAATGAAAATCTAAAATCACTCTGGCTGTTGACTGATTTCTATAAAATTCAAATCGAATTTGTCGGGCATTATTATAGCCAAATTCTATCTGCAGCTTTAGGAAGCTGCGGCGCCCAATACAACTTGGGTTGGGATTACCACCTGGGAAAAAACATCGAAAGAGATATAAAGAAGGCAATTTTTTGGTTAAAAAAATCCGCTACAAAATGTAAATACGGCCGGGACTTTGGAAAGTTAGGTTTTATTTGTGACGGAGTAACATCAGAAAAAGATAGACTAGATGCTGCAGAAAATTATCTGAGAATCGGGGAGGAACTAGAAAAGTCAAACGGAATGTATGACCTTTCTAGTTGTGACAAACTAGGAACCATAGTCGAACCGAATAGAGAAAGGTATATAGATTATCTGACTAAATCAGCAAAACACGGCTATGCCAGCACGATGTACCATTTAGCAAATGAGTTGGCATTAGGGATAAGTATCGAGAAAAGCACAAGGTTAGAGGAGTATTGGTTGGTGAAAGCTGCAAACTTGGAATATCCCGGTGCTTTGATAGGACTCGCAATTCAAAAAGAGAGGTTACTTCAAACTTACTCTCTCGAATTTGTGAAGTTTAAAAATTATAGGTACGAGTTAGATGAAAAATTTTTTATGCCAATCGATGAAAGTATTTTAATTGAAATTGTTCGACTTTACGCTCGGGCGGCTGAGAAAGATTCGGACTTAGCAGTTTACAGTCTTATTATGATAGATGTTAGCGAAAGGATAGAAAAACTGACGAAAACGACTAAAGTAATACTGAGAAGATGTTTGGATCGGATATTCAAAGAGAAAAAAGAAAATTTGAGAATATTAAAGGAAATTCAGAAAATGATAATATCTAAACTTGAATCTTTGTGGAGTTGGGTTTACGGCCATGAGGCAGGTTTTCCAGGTCATTCGTATTGTTCCTTTTGTGAAGAGATTATATATAACGAAATAGGTAGACTAGAAGAATGGACATCTCAAATTGATGGATTTATTGAACAACACCAAAATTGTAATTCACCTAACGAGAATCTAAAACAAATTCGTCATGATGGCGAAAGTAGGAGAAGGCGAATTGAAGAAAAACGCTCTAAAGAACAAGAAGTATCCGATATGTGGTACGACTAATCTCAATTTACCTGTTGTTCTCTCCTTGGGTTAGTTTTTTTGAAGAAGCAAAGTTGTCCATTCATGCAATCGAATTCTATTGAATACTGTATTGCCATGCGATACGAAAGCAGATTTCACGATCGACTCCTGATAATTTAGAATACCGGAGAGTACTATAAATCCCCCTACGGCTGTAACCTTACTGATTCTTGGAGCCAGCTGCACTAACGGTTTGGCAAGAATGTTGGCAAATACTAAATCGTATGGGGTGAGACGACAAATTTGAACAGTATTGATCCCGTTAGCCTTGTAAGCTTTGAATTGACTTGCAACGCAGTTGTTCCTTGCGTTCTCAGTTGCAACCGTGACACTGTCGGTCGACAAATCAGTTCCCCGAGCTAGTTTACATCTGCTCAGAAGAGAAGCGATCGCCAATACACCAGTCCCTGTACCAATATCAAGAACACGTTTAGGTTGTGACCGACGCATAACCAACTCTAAGGCCTGCAAACACCCGAGAGTTGAACCATGATGCCCCGTGCCAAAAGCTAACCCTGCTTCTATCATTAACGGAATTCGTCCAGTCCGCACCTTTGGCCTAACATGACTCCCCGCAACTACAAAATTGCCAGCCGTTACAGGAGGCAAGTTTTCATAAGACTTCGCGACCCAGTTGGTTTCAGGGAGCTTCTTAATGATTGCAGAACGACTTGGAAAAAGAAGCTCAATGATCCCTGCAAATGCTCCGACCTTTATGTGATTATCTTCAAATATGTCGATCACCCACTGACCGCGTTTATGTTCTCGCATATCAGTTGCGGGAGGGGATTCAACAGAATCCATCGCCTCACTAACTCGTTCAACTTCCGCTCGGGTTCCGAAGACACTTACCTGATACATAGAGAAATAATAATATTAGAGAAAGTAATGCGACACGAAGAGTACTAGAATTCAAGAGAGATCAGAGGCGTGATTACTCTCCGAACACGCGCTCAAAAATAAAATCGACTTGTTTGAAATGATAGTCCAAGTCGAACAAACTCTCTAGTTCCTGTTCATCTAGCTTTGAAACCACTTCAGAATCAGATTTCAGATTAGCGAGAAAATCTCCTTCGTTATCCCAAGTTTTCATAGCGTTTCGCTGAACGATGACGTATGCATCCTCTCGGGTTACTCCAGCCTCAATTAGAGCGAGAAGAACACGCTGCGAATTGTGCAGACCGCCCAGTAAATCAATGTTCCTTTTCATATTGTCCGGATAGATGGTTAAATTTTCCACTACCCCTGCTAACCGATGTAACGCAAAGTCAAGGTGGATAGTCGCATCGGGTGCAATGCCCCTTTCAACCGATGAATGCGAAATATCACGTTCGTGCCAGAGAGCCACATTTTCGAGAGCGGGTGTGACTGTCGAACGCACTAGGCGCGCCAACCCTGTTAAATTTTCAGTGAGTACAGGGTTGCGCTTATGCGGCATCGCTGACGATCCTTTTTGACCTTTTGCAAAGTACTCCTCGGCCTCTAAGAGTTCCGTCCGTTGCATGTGACGAATCTCGGTTGCAAGACGTTCGATAGATGACGCAATCACCCCGAGAATCGAAAAATACATAGCGTGTCTATCCCGAGGAATGACTTGCGTAGATACAGTTTCAACTCTCAATCCAAGCGATTTTGCAACGTGTCGCTCAACTCTAGGGTCGACATTTGCGTATGTCCCCACAGCACCGGAAATTGCGCAAACGGCGATTTCTTTTTTTGCCGCTATCAGTCTATCTAGGCACCGAACGAACTCGGCATAAAAACCAGCAAGTTTTACGCCTAAAGTTGTAGGTTCAGCATGAATCCCATGGCTTCGACCAATTGTTGGTGTGAGACGATGTTGTAAGGCTCGTTCTTTTAAAGCTTTAAGTACTGAATTTATACCCTCAATCAGTACATTAGTCGCACGATCAAGTTGCACGGACAAACAAGTATCTAGGATGTCAGATGACGTTAATCCTTTATGCAAGTGCCTAGCAGACTCTCCGACGTTCTCCGAAATATTGGTTAAGAACGCAATAACGTCATGTTTTACCTCAGCTTCTATCTCTCTAATTCGCTCCGCATCAAATTTCCCTTTTGCACGAACGTTCGCGGCAGTTCCAATTGGGATTTGCTCGAGTTTTTCCATAGCTTCTGCCGCTAGAATCTCAATTTCTAACCAAATCGCATATTTAGACTCTTCTGTCCAAATTTGCGTCATAGCCGGCCTTGAATACCTTTTGATCATTGTTCGTCCTGTAGCATAATTTTTCCTGCCCTGAACAGCACTAGGGCGTTTGCAAATCAAGTAGGCTCGATTATTAGCTTCTGTTCCTCAAAAGAACAGGTCATCGCCGTCGATACCTCGCACTAGATACACAGATGTCCACAATAAAGCGCCTAGCCTACATTTTTATCATCCAGAGCTATAAACGCTATAACACTATAGGTTACTTTGATTGGGGAAAGGATGAAAAACCTTTTGATGATATGCACGAATTCTACTAGTTAGGGGACCTCTTCGTACTAAGTCGTTGAATGACACAGAAAAATCCTTCCGGGGTTTAACCTTGATTTACTTTGGTTTCTGTCACAAAAAGGGCCAAATTTTAGTGTCTAATCGCTACAATCTAAGACGATGGGCTTTTAATATTCAAATGATGCTTACCGAGTCGGAAGCATTGAATATGGTATTAGGAACTTAACCAAAGGTTGAAAAAAATTTTTGGCGCACCATATTGGTCTAGAAATTTATGATTCACGCACTAAATGTATAGCTCGTCGCCGAAGCATACGCTCACTTTCTCATCCCCACAAAGGACTTACACTATGGGGTATTCGTTGATGAATACCTCAGTGTCTCTTCTAAACCTTCGCAGCTTTGATGGAGAACTGCATGTTCGCACCCGAAGATAACAAACACCTTTGCCCTAGTAAGGAAATCGAACACGCCCTAAGGAAAACTTCCTTAGGGAATTTCGATGCACATCAGCGGCGTTCGAATACTCCCTTCTCAGGTCGAAAGAGTGGATCGAAAAATCTATTGTTTGTTACTTCGTCATTTATGGCAATAGGTGCAGCTGTAATAGTGTCCACAGGTGAGGCCGTCGCCCAATGTACCGAGGCTAGTTCGTCGCCCCCAAATACAACAACTATTAACTGTTCCGGAAGAATAACGACCAGTATCAAACACACCTCAACCGGAAACATGGATATAAACATCACTGATGAAGCTCGAATCAACGTTGCACCTGGATCTCCACCCCCTCCTCCGCCTCCAAATACCCCGCCACCACCTCCTGCTCCGACTACTTTTAATGCTATCGATATCACAGCGAGCGGAGGCGTATCAATTGATCAAGCAGCAAGCGGAAGAGTGATAGTAGCGTCGGGCCACGGAGTGATAATCGGCGCGAACGGTGGTTCTGCGGGAGGAACTGCAGCGAGTGAGGCTGTCCTTGTTTCGTTGACAGGAAATTTAGAAGGTAAAGATGGGGATGGAATCAAAGTAACGCAAAAAGGAAAGGGACGTGTGTCAGTCCAGACAGAGGGAGTGAAGGGATCAAAAAATGGAATTTGGGTTCAAAATGAATCGCCGGAAACTACTACGATTTCGGCTGCAGGAATAATTATTGGTAGTGCAAACCATGGAATCTATGGAAACTCCCTGAATGGCGGAAGTGTGTCGATTACGACGAACACAGCTGCAACTGTAACGGGCGGGAAACACGGCATATACGTTAAGACAGCCGGAACGGGTAATCTTGTTATTTCAACGACAGCAAATGTTGAAGGTAAAGACGGCGACGGTATCAAAGCTTCGGGAACGGGAACCGGTGAACTGACAATCAGCGCCGCAGGGGTTAGAGGATCAAAGAACGGAATTTGGGCAAAAAATGACACCCAAAACAATTTGAATGTTTCCGCCGCAGGTGCAATCGTGGGAAGCGCGGATCACGGCATCTATATGCACAATCTGAAAAGCGGCAATGTCGTACTTTCTTCAAATGCGTCTGGAACAGTTTCGGGTGGTAAACACGGGGTCTATATCAAATCAGAAGGAACAGGGAATGTCGTCGTTAACGCATCAGCCAATATTTCTGGGCGAGAATCCGATGGCCTAAAAATATCAAAAACTGGAACTGGTGAGATTACTATAAATTCTGTCGGTGTTAGCGGATCCGCAAACGGAATTTGGGTCGATAGCAATACCAAAGAACGCATTAATATCTCAGCGAATGGCAATATCACTGCAAGAGGCGGAATCGGAATCTATACAAACAAACAAAACGAAGGACACGTGGTTATTTTAGTTGGGTCTGCCGGGCCTGTCGTAGGTGGAACCCACGGAGTATACGTAAAATCAACTGGAACGGGTAACATCACGCTGACATCTTCGGCGCGAATTCAGGGGTCTATAGTAGGAGATGGAATACGAATTTCGGCAACAAATACTGGTAATACCACGGTAACGCTATCCAATAGCGCGAAGGTCGAAGGCAAAGCGCACGGCATTTGGGTCAGCAAAACGCAATCCGGTCGACTCACGATTTCTACACATGCTGTGCAAGGAAAAGAAGGATTTGGGATTTACGCAAAAAACACGGGTTCGGGTGACATTTTAGTCGAAACTGCTGGTCGGGTTGAGACAGAAAAGAATGGCGGAATTTCTATTGATAATGGAAGTAATGGTGGTTTCGTTACCGTAAGTGCATTTGCTGGAGTCGAAAGTGACGAAGGCCACGCGATCGTTATTAGAAACCATGGCGGCGATATTACTTTGAACACCTCGGGTACTGTAAGAAACGCTCGAAGTGCAACTGGTGTCGATGGGATAAGAATTGACGACAAAGGAAACGGCAAAATCACCATCAATTCTAGTGGAACGGTGAACGGCGCTCGCTACGGAGTTTTTGCAAAGGCAGAAGGATCAAATGGCTCCGGCCATTTAAGAGTCACAGTTTCTGGAGAAGTTACCGGTTCAGCGAGCGATGGTATTTATCTTGCGAATAAAAATTCGTCGGGAACTTACATAAGGTTAGAAACTGGTGCGGTAACGGGCGGCAAACATGGCATTCGAGCTTTGCAGTACGGAACTGGCGATCTAACTATTTCGACAACAGGAAATGTGGAGGCCCGCGGAAGCGCCGCGACTAATATCGGAATCTACGCAAAGATTAACGAAGATTCAGATAGAGGACGGTTGCTAATCGTAACGCGCAGAGTTACGTCGCGCAGCGGAACCGGCATTGTCGCGAAACTCGAATCAGAAGACGGAAATGACCTTTCTATTTCGGCGCAATCTGTTGAAGGAGCAATCAAGGGAATTGATGCCGTAAATAAGGGTGAAGGAAATACATCGATTTCGGCAACTAATGCGGTGACCGGTTCTAGCGGCGCAGGTATTACCGTAAAGAGTGAAGGCTCTGGCGACATTAGAATTAATGCTGGGAGTGTAACCGGTAGTGGAGATCATGCGATTTATGCTCAGCAGACGAGTACTGGGAACATAACAATTAACGTTTCAGGAGAAGTTAAATCCGTTGCGGCCGATAAGATCGGAGTTTTGATTAAGAATGTTCAGACTAGCGACGACGTGAGTATTTCTGTTGGAATGACCTCGGGTGGAAAACACGGCATCTATGCCAAAACAAATGGTGACGGACGACTGAATATTTCCGCGACAGGTGATGTTACTGCAAGTTCCGATCATGCGATCTACGCCCACAATACCGATCGCGGTGATGTCGAAGTTCGAGGGTCCGGAACGATCTCAACGACAGGACAGACGGCTCACGGAATTTCAGCGTACGCGAAACGCGGCGGTGTTACGGTTACAGCGCAAAATGTAACGGGAGTTGTTAACGCGATATATGCTCGGGCTGAAGGACAGAATGCCGATGTTCGGGTGACCGTCTCAGGAACTGTTAAAACAGCGACAGGAACCGCGGCTAATTTCATTGCGATTGATACGCAAACCAATGGTGGTCGAACGGAGATTAGACTCAATAGTGGTACGGTTCTTGGAACCCCTGACCAGTTGGCAATAAAGAATGACGAAGGACGCGCAACTGTTACTTTGTTCTCTGGAGCTACATTGAGTGGCAATATTGAACTGGGGCGGGGCCGTGACGAAATGAAATTGTCTGGAGGAACTCTTGATGCAAAAGCAAAAATAGATGGTGGTGTGGATCCAGGTATTGATGTTTCGGAAGACCAACTTACGATTGATGCGGGCGTTAACGAAATAACCTTATCTCGGGTCACAAACTTTGATCGATTGAACCTTAACAACGACGGTGTTCTTGTACTTGCTGGCGATCAGGTCTTAGAGATTCCGATCGGATCTAGCGGTGGTACTCTTAGTATGAAAGATGGCGAACCGGATGACGAACTAACGCTGAAAGTCGATCTTCCGAAAGGCGGAAAAATTGAAGTAGACGTTAATTTTGAAACTGGTAAATCAGATCAGTTGATTATTACCGATAACAGAGGGCTAACTGGAGGCGGCAAGACTTCGATTCGAATTGCAGATGTTTCCGGAAGTAATGCTAAACCTATGCTAGAGGAAATCCAAGTTATTAAAGTTGAAGGCCGGGGCTCTGTTGGTAAGGATGATATTGATATTGAGACGGATAATAATGTTTTTGGTGGAATTCCGTATTCGGTGAAGTTTGATGATAACAGTAAGACGTTTTCATTATATGTAAAAGACGATGTCCTTTTGGATTATCGGGCCATGGCACTGGCTTCTCCCGTTGTGCTAATTGATGCCTTTGCCCGGGTGCGGACATTAGCACAAAGAACTGGACTTAGAACAGCCTCGTCGCCAGATTTTGATACCGATAATGGGGCATGGTTAAGTATGGATAGTGGAAAATTCGATTATGGCATGTTGGATAATGTGTACGAATACGAAAGCTCTAATTTCGGCTTTCAGGCCGGCTATAACTTTATGGAGATTCAAGGAAATGTCGGTCAATGGGCTTTGGGCGTAACCAGTCAATATCGAGTTATGGACACCGATTTTAAAGGGGTTCGAGGTGCTGCCTCAATGAGTAGTACGGGATACGGAATTGGAGCCATTGCGACTTGGTTCGGATTAAACAATTCGTACATTGATTTGCAGGCGCAATACAACTTAGTTCAGACTGATTATTCTAGTTACCGTGAGGGCGAAGTTTTCTCTGGTAGCGAGACAGGGGCTATGGTGTTGAGTGCTGAGTTTGGTAAGCGTTGGAGAGTCGATCCTTCGTTGACGTTTGTACCTCAAGCGCAAATTTCGATCAGCAATGTGGGCGGCGACGAATTCAAGACCAACAGTCAGAAAGACATGAAGTTCAACGGCGAGACTAGTGTACTGGGACGCGTTGGCATGGGTGCTGAGTACGACACCTATAGATACATGATTTACGGTTCAACAAACTATGTCTATGATTCTCTGAGTACTTGGGAACTTACTTTGGGAACCGGAGACAACGCTGGAAAATTTGACGATGAAATCGGATCAGGGGGTTTTGAGCATAAACTTGGAGGGGCGTTGGCGATCTCTTCAAATTCAACGTTGTTTTTGGAACTCGCGAATCGTTCTTCCTCGGGTGGTGATAGCAAAACTTCGGCGTTCAACTTTGCGATGGGCGTGAATTGGTCTTGGTAAGGGAAATTTAGAATTTACCTAGCGATATTAGAAATGCATAACTGAAAAAATAACAGAAAGTAGGATTTTTAATTATAAAGAGTTTTTAATGACTGATTATTCAATTTTGACAGAGAAACCTGAAAAATTTGAGACAATCAAAGTAAAATGTCTTGAAGTAACTTTCAACGGTATTCGTACCGATGGTGATTTTCCAGAGTACGTATATATTCGACCGATACATGACGGGTTTTTTGAGGCAGACTATGTTAATAACCTGTTAGAGAAGGCATTTGGTGAAAGTGATCTAAAGGTTGAGTATAAAGAACCTACCGAACTGCAGTTAGGTTTTCCTAAGTGCTTATTTGCTTGGGTAACCTCAAAGACTTTCTCTTCTTTTGATGAACTTAACGGCAAGCTTGATGATATTGACATGGACGGTGAAGGTTACCACTTGCAAGTTGATCAGAATAGTTCTGAACCAGAAAATGGTTTATGGACCACTGTGATACAAGTTGATATACCTGAAAGTTTTGACTTAGATTAGGAACTTGACCAACGGGATGAGTTGGATTAGTAACAAAATCCGGAATGGTATATAAATAATTTTGATAATGGAATGTCTCATGGCCATGTATAGATTGCGAGGAAGATGCAGAATTGACCGGTAACATGTACTTTCGATCTTTGATTGGGGCGTACATTTAGAGTATTTCTAATTTAGTTGTTCAGGATAAAAGACCGAGGGCAGACCACATTCAAGTTTCAGATCACGCCGAATTGCGCAAGGGCGAATTTGGTGACATACTTTAGAAGTATAATTTGGAAATTCATATAGTAGATTAGTTGAGAGAACATTTCGCGCAGTTTTTGTTGTATTTTAGAGACATCGTAGAGAAGGGAATTTTTTGTGGCCGTCGAATTCTTTACTAAGGGGAGCATGTTCAGTTCCGATTTTCTAGTTGAGAAAATCGGTGAAAGGGAGTGGAACCCAGTATCTGACTTGGAGCTTGTAGCCTTTGATCGGGCAATTCGTAAGATATTTGAGGCCCTTCCTAAAAGTGTTCAACCCTATGAACGAGAAACAGCGGATGAAATTGTTATTCCTGTTTTGAAGTTGTTAGGGTGGGACGATTACCTTTTGGAACAAGGATTATCTAAAAATCGACTTGACATTCCAGATGGACTTTTGTTTGAGTCTCCAGATCATAAGGCCAAAGCGCGTGAAATCCAAGAACAGTGGCAGCATTACAATTTTGGTTTAGCGTTCTTTGAAGTTAAACGTTGGAATCTGCCGTTAGATCGAGTGTCAAAGCTTGCACCAAGTTCAACCTCCCCTACTTCCCAGATGCTAAGGTATACTCGCCGAGTAGATGACATAACAAACGGTAAGTTGCGCTGGGGAATCCTGACGAATGGTGCGGTATGGCGACTGTATTATGCTGGCGCAAATTCGGTTTCAGAACAATTCTTTGAATTGGATCTGAGTAAAGTCTTGGAGCTTGATATAAATATAGACAGCGGAGATCATTCGAGGTATTTTGAACGTCTTCATTGGTTACGTGTATTCTATGGGATGTTCTGCAAACGATCGTTTATCGCTGAGCGAGACGGTAAAACGACCTATCACTTACAAGCGATAGCGGAGAGTCGCTACTATGAGCAGAGAATAAGTGAAGAATTGTCTAGAAAAGTTTTCGACCAGGTGTTTCCAGAACTTGTTCGAGCAATTTCAAAGTCAGCACCTAAGACCAATTTAAGGGAGGTGCGAGATTCTGCCCTAATTCTTCTTTACCGGTTGTTATTTATATTGTACGCTGAAGATCGTGATCTGCTACCTACAACAAGGGAGGGATATCGAAAGTACAGTTTACGATTCGGTGTAAGATTAGACGTTCAGAAGCGAATTGAAGATAAAGAGCCATTGTCTTCAATGATTGCGAGCTATTGGGATATCATTTCTTCTTTGTTCAAATTATTAAATAAAGGTGATCCCTCGATTGGATTGCCTCCATATAATGGCGGTCTTTTTGACTTACAACAATACAAGTTACTTAATACCATCAGCATTCCCGATGCAACGTTAGTATGGATCATAGATGCTTTATCAACGGAGACCACGTCGAAATCACGACAATACATTAACTATCGGAATTTATCGGTTCAGCATCTTGGGTCAATATACGAGAAACTGTTAGAGTTTGAGATTCGTCGGCAGGGAGCAGAAATCATAGTAGTTCCGAATTCGTTCAGTAGAAAGGTGTCGGGAAGCTACTACACGCCTGATGATCTAGTAAATTTAGTTTTGAAAGAAACACTTGAACCGATATTTGAAGAGAAAAAACAGAAGTTTCGAAAGAAGGTTGAGGAATTGCGGAATAGCAGTTTAAGCGATTCTGAGAAACTCAAAGCACTAGTCTCGTTTGATGTTGCTGAAGCATTGCTTGATATTAAGGTTTGCGATCCTGCTATGGGATCTGGACATTTTCTAGTTAGTTTAATCGACTTGCTAGCAGATGAGATCAACGACGCTGTAGAAGATCGTGGTAATCTTGTTCCGACTGAATGGGGCATCTATAGGTCACCTGTCTATGAGGAAATAGAAAGCGTTAGGTCCCAACTATTGTCAAATGCCGAGGAGAATAAGTGGAAAATTGACAGTGACCAAGTTGATGATCGTCAAATTATTCGAAGATTGTTTCTAAAACGATGCGTATATGGTGTCGATAAGAATCCGATGGCGGTTGAACTCGCGAAAGTTTCGCTATGGCTCCATACTGTTACTCTAGGCGCTCCCTTAACCTTTATAGATCATCATCTTCAGTGTGGTGATAGCTTATTCGGACTTTGGATTGAAGCCGCTTTGAGAAAGTCTGACCAGTACGGTTCACCGTTACTATGGAAAGAGTATATGCGACGAGCCTATCAAGCAGCGGATCAAATGCGAGAGATGGAACAGATAGCTGACTCAGAACTTAAACAAGCGAAGGACTCGGCAAAGATCTATAAGAATCTCAGAGAGTCGACTCAGGGATTGGATGAAATTCTAAAGTTTGTAAATGCATTAGACTGGTTGAAGATTGATACCAACGGGAAGAAACAAGCTGTCAAGAGTTTCTTTGACGGTCAGTTAGGTGATCCAGTTGCGATACTTACTAACAAAGAGAACCCGAACACCGATCTAGAATACGGGAATGAGTTTTTGTCAATACTCAGTGATGTTCGTGAGCTTATCAAAGAAGAAAGGTTTATGAATTGGCAGCTAGCGTTTCCAGGGGTTTGGTCAGATTGGGAGGATAAAGAGTTAGCTGGTGGATTCGACGCAATAATCGGAAATCCTCCTTGGGATCGAATGAAAATAGAGCAAATAGAGTGGTTTTCCGAACGAAGACCCGATATTGCAGAAGCAGTTCGAGCGGAAGACAGAAAGAACAAAGTTAAAGCTTTAATTGATGCTGGCGATCCCTTAGCGGGAGAGTATGAAAAAGCAAGTGTGCGAGTCGCAACGGCAAGGGAGTTTGCAAGGAAGTGTGGTGAGTATCCATTGTTATCAGGCGGTGACGTGAATTTATATTCACTTTTCGTTGAACGCGCTTTAAGTCTTGTGAATACAACTGGAATGATCGGGCTTCTAGTTCCATCGGGTATCGCACATGACTTTAATGCGGCAGCATTTTTCAAGCAGGTCACTTCAAACGGACAGTTACGAGCGTTTTACGATTTTGAAAATGGTCGACGTGGCAGAAAAACTAAACCATTCTTTCCTGATGTCGTTCGACAAATGAAGTTTTGTGTATTTATTGCGTCGCGTACACATTCAATGTTGCCAGTCAAATGTGCTTTTTATCTTAACGAGGTCGCGACTTTAGAACAAGAAGAATCTACGAACACATTCACTACTGAAGATTTTTTAAGGTTCAATCCAAATACCGGAACGCTACCAATATTTAGAAATAACAAGGATATTGAGTTAGCAAAAATATTGTATTCGAATTCTGTTCCATTGGTTAATAGGTCAACGGAGGAAGCAGAATTTGCTTGGCCGGTAGAATATAAAACTATGTTTCATATGACTAACGACTCTGGTGTTTTTAGGACAAGGCAGGAATTAGAGACAAAAGAGTCGGCGTATTCACTTGGGAACAATATATACGATAGTCCGACAGGAATGTGGCTACCTTTATATGTTGGGAAAATGATTCATCAGTTTGATCACCGAGCAGCTTCAGTAAAATTAAATGAGAAGAATTTACATAATCCTGCGGTGACTAACAACATATCTGAGTCTCAAAAAGCAAACCCTGATTTCTCTCCAATACCGTTATATTGGGTAAATGAAAATGAAATCGATCTATCGGCGGATATAGAATGGGTTATAGCATTTCGTGCCATAGCACGAGGTACAGATTCTCGAACGATGATTGCAGCCGCAATTCCAAAGGCCGGGTTCGGAAACAATGCGCCACTAATTGCGTGGGATAAAACGCAAATGCCAACCGAGCAGAGCGCATTATTGTTGGGAAATTTAGGTGCAACAGTGTTTGATTATGCTACTCGGCAGAAAGTGCAAGGTACTAATTTAAACTGGTACATTGTTGAGCAACTTCCAATAATTCATTCGTCCAAGTTTGGTGAGACGGTTTTTGGTGAAAAGACAGCCGAACAGATTGTGAAAGAGATTGTGTTAGAACTCACATATACCGCACATGATATCTCTGCTTTTGCAATAGATTTAGGCTTCGTTGACGAACAAGGAAATGTTAAGAAACCATTTGTTTGGGATAAAAAAAGAAGGTTAAATTTAAGAGCAAAATTAGATGCCGTTTTCTTTAACTTATATGGGATAACCAACCGAGAGGATATCGAATATATCTACTCAACGTTTCCAATCGTTCGACGGGAACACCAGCGGGAGTATGGCGAGGCTGATATTTCTGCACAATTATGTTTGAATTATATGAATGCTTTAGCAAACGGCGATCCAGATGCAGTGATAAAAATTTAAACTTGAGAAAATTTATGAATGTTTCGTCTAAGTGGGACTCGGCTGAAAAATAAATAAGATCGATTTATAGAGGTTTAAAATGGGCAAACTCTGCCGCTGATTTTCTATTCGACTGTGACAGATTTCGCCAAGTTTCTCGGTTGGTCAACATCGGTTCCTTTTTCAACTGCAGTATAGTAAGCTAGCAGTTGTACTGGAACTGTTGAAATGATGGGCGCGACAAAGGAATGACAGGTTGGCATTTCTATTTTGGCAAAAGGTTCGTTGTGGATGTTTTCGAATCCTTTGTTATCGGAGATGAGAATTACTTTACCATGTCGGGAAGAAACCTCCTCAAGATTTGAAAGTGTCTTTTCGAACCAACGATCAAACGGTGCAACAAAAACTATTGGCGTATTGTCATCAATTAAAGCTATTGGGCCATGTTTTAATTCTCCTGCTGGATATCCTTCCGCGTGGATGTAACTAATCTCTTTAAGTTTCAGCGCGCCTTCTAATGCAATTGGGTACGACGTACCTCGACCGACGAAAAGAACATCGCGTGACTTTGAAAGGCTATAAGCGACTTGTCTTATCTGTTCTGTTTGAGAGAGACTATCGGATATGAGTCGAGGAACAGAGTTAAGAGCTGCTGTCAGAACACTTTCTTGTTCTAGTGTTATGTTCCCGTTGGCTTGACCAAGAGCAATAGAAAATGCTGCTAGAGTACAAAGTTGGGAAGTAAACGCTTTGGTCGAAGCGACTCCAATTTCCAGACCGGCAGGAGACTCTAAAATTGTATCTGTTTGGCGAGCAATAGATGATGTCAACACATTGACAATTCCAATGGATTTCAAACCGTGGGATTTACAGTACTGAAGGGCTGCAAGAGTGTCGGCAGTTTCGCCGGATTGGGATACCACTATTACAAGTCCGGAATTGTCTAGGACAGGTTTTCGGTATCGGAATTCAGATGCAATATCGATCTTAACGGAAACTTTGGCGAACTCCTCAAGCCAGTATTGAGCCAACGCACATGCGTAGTAGGCTGTACCACATGCAACCAATTGAATGCTGGTTACTGAGTTGAGATCAAAGCGACTTATGAATTCTGGAGGAAGAGCGATGGTTCCAGAAAGTTGATCCAAGTAGGTATTGATCGTTCGAAGTGTGGTTTCGGGTTGTTCGAAAATTTCTTTTAACATGAAGTGTCGGTAAGTTCCTTTTTCGGCGGTTAAACCTACCGAAGGCACAGTCGTCACAGGTCGATCGGCGGGGCGGTCATTGTTGTCAAAAATTTCGATAGTACATTTTGTAAGTATGCAATAATCGTCTTCTTCTAGGTAAACGAGGTCGTTGGTATGAGGAACAAGGGCGAGCGCGTCAGATCCAAGATACATTTCGCCGTCTCCGATACCTATCGCCAATGGACTCCCGCGTCTTGCGCCAAACATGAGGTCTGTCTCATCTTCAATGACGGCGCAAATCGCGAATGCGCCATTTAACATTTTTAATGTATTTGAGAAGGCGCGACGAAAATTTTCTGTTTTCCGAAGTTCTAAATCAAGGAGGTGCGCGATGATTTCCGTATCGGTACTTGTCTTAGGAGTACGTCCTTGTTTATTTAGTTCTTCCTTTAAGGAGCGATAGTTTTCGATTATTCCGTTGTGAACAATTGCGACTTTACCGACTGAATGGGGATGAGCATTTTCGATCGTTGCAGGGCCATGTGTTGCCCATCTGGTATGGCCAATTCCATTACAGCCCTGTATCGGAGAATCATCTAAGACTTGATCGAGTTCAATAAGTTTACCGGCAGCGCGCCGTATGCTGAAATGGCCGTTAGGGTCTAAGACAGCTAAGCCGGCACTATCGTAACCACGATACTCAAGGCAGCGCAGTGACTTCATCAGTCGTGGTACAACGTTTTGTTTGCCTAGTATTCCGATTATTCCACACACGGTTGGTGTTCCTCGCTTATAAAATTATCGTTTCCGCATATTGACAGTTTTTATGCTTATGTCACTGCAATTATGGTGTCGGAACGTTACCGCTATGGCAGCAAATGAGAATTCCATTTGCTTCGCATTGGACTTATTAAAGCTTAAAACGATATCGGTGGACTGTCAAAAAAGGACTTTGGAGAAAGGAGATCTATGTTGCTTGTGGACATTTGCTCTCGGAGATGATGATAAACCTGGCACTATTTGTAGCCGTTACAAAAAAACGAAGACTGCCACCATGACTTTGATAATTTAGCGTTTTTGGTGGCATTCGATCGCAAAATTCAACTTTAGGTTGATGAATTTGGCGGAATGCTAGGAATGTGCTGGCAACTAATGTAATTTGCGACAGTTTCAGTTTGGCATATTTGTGTCAGATAAGATTATCAAATGTCATATTATTCATGTTTAGTAGGAAAAAAATGTTGATTTTGTCGTATAAATCGTTTATACGACAGTTACTACTTATGGAGTTTCAGTTATTATGCGACAAAACATTGATAAACAGTCGTCGGAAATAATCTCCTTGCTGAACGAATGTCCTGAGGGAGTTTCACTTTCACGAATTGTTGACAAGTTAGACTATACTTTCAGTGTACGTACTCTACAGAGGCGCTTATCTAAACTGGCTAGCCGAGGTATTATCATTCGTGTCGGGCTAAATAGAGGCGCGAAGTACTTCCTGTCTGCGGATTATGATATACGACAAGGAGGCGAAGAATTGCGACACGGAGATGAGGATATACGACAAGAATTACCGGTACGCACGATTTTCAGTGAAGAGAGTAAAAAAATTCTTAGATTCTTGGAAACTCCCCCCTACGCTCGCAGTCCTGTTTCATATAATCGTGAATTCCTTGAAAACTACATACCCAACGAAACACAGTATGTGAGGGATGATCTACGAGCAGAGTTAATGGAAAAGGGACGAAGATTCGATAAGGAACTTGCGATAGGTACATATGCTAAACAAATTCTTCGGCGCTTACTGATCGACTTGTCCTATAATTCAAGTCGTCTTGAAGGCAACACGTATTCAGACCTTGAAACTAAAAAATTACTTGAAGGAGGCGTAACGCCAGAAGGAAAAAATCCAGAAGACACGACAATGATCATTAACCACAAGGAAGCGATAAAGTTTATCGTAGACAATGCTGAAGCCATTAAGGTCGATTCTTTTACCATATTCAATATTCATAGTTTGCTGTCGCAGGATCTGCTGTTTAATCCACAAGCTAAAGGTCAAATACGTGAAATCGAAGTGGAGATTTCTAACTCAAGATATGTGCCTTTGATTAACACCTATATTCTCCGAGAACTCTTTGAAATTTTACTTATAAAAGCGAATGCCATCAAAAATCCATTTGAACAGAGTTTCTTTTTGATTGTTCATGTCGCCTATCTACAAGCATTTGAAGATGTCAACAAAAGAACCTCTCGGTTAAGTTGCAACATTCCGTTTATTAAACACAACCTGTGTCCAATCAGTTTTATCAATTTGTCTCGAAAAGATTACACGAGTGCAATTCTTGCGGTTTATGAGCTCAACGACCTAAACCCTATGTTGGATGTATTTCGTTGGGCGTATTTGCAATCATGTAATCAATACGGAGCTGTAAAAGATTCAATAGGTGAGATCGATTTCTATCGTGTTAGGTATAGGGCTACGAGAAAAGAAGTACTCGGTAATATTGTTCGCGGGAAGATGCATGGATCAGACATAGATGCCTATGTCCAAGATTTCAGTTCGAAGAATAGCGTTGAGAACCCGGAAAAATTTTTGCGGATCATCCGAGAGGAGGCAAAATTTCTGCACGAAGGTTCAATCGTCGGACTTAACATCTCGATCGACCAATTTAGGGCTTGGGTGCGAGACAGAGACTGAGAATTCAAGATAGGTTTGTTCTTACTATTATGTCTACGAAAAATCGTCACAGTTTCCAGAATTCAAGTGCTTTAGGACTTTAGAGACCGTGCAAGATTCAAAATACAATCTTTATCGTGTGTACTCTATCCGTGAGTCGAGCACAAACATTACGAACCAATGAAGGTTAGAATGGCGGATTGTAGATGCCTTGCCCACTAAACTATTACCAGTATTCAGCATCTACCTGGAAAATGTAATGGCATCAAATCCAAGACTTCGAGGTCGCAGCGCGAAGATTGTCGCAACGCTCGGACCAAGTAGTCGCTCCGCGGAAACTATTCTTTTACTAGCGCAGGCTGGAGCTGACGTGTTTAGGTTGAACTTTAGCCATGGCACTCATGAAGATCAAAAAAGGAATATAGCCGCCGTAAGGGAAGCCGAAAAAATCTTACATAGGCCGCTAGCCGTATTGGGCGACTTACAAGGTCCGAAAATCAGAATCGGAGAATTTCCGAACGGTTCCTTTAGGTTGGGTTTTGGCGAGGAATACTCGGTGGTCGCGGAGACTTTCGCGCAATCTGAAAACGCTATCCCCGTTCCCCATCCGGACATTATTGAATCTCTCGAAGAAGGTGACGAAATATTATGTGATGATGGATTAGTTTCGTTGATCGTTTGTCACGCCAAGAATGGCGCAGTTCGTGTCAAATCAGAGTTCCCTGGCAGGCTTTCCGATAAGAAAGGATTCACCGTTCGCGGTAAAGCATTACCAGTTAACGCTTTAACCGAAAAGGACAAAGTCGACGTAAAGTTTGCCTTAGCAATTGGTGTCGATTTGATCGCGCTAAGTTTTGTGCAAACTGCCACCGATATAAAGAATGCCAAAAATCATATTGATGGGCGCACACCTGTTATTGCAAAACTAGAAAAACCTGCCGCTATTGAAAATCTAGAGGAAATTTTGGATGTTTCCGATGGGGTGATGGTTGCTCGCGGGGACCTAGGAGTTGAGTTTCCGGTAGAGCAAGTACCTGTCATCCAACGGCGCATAATTAGAGCCGCCCGGTCGAGGGGGTGTCCGGTTATTGTTGCGACGCAGATGCTAGAATCCATGGTTGATCGCGTGACACCAACAAGGGCGGAAGCAAGTGATGTTGCGACCGCTGTGTATCAGGGTGCGGACGCGGTTATGTTATCGGCGGAAACCGCGGTCGGGAGACATCCGGCATCGGCAGTTGCAATAATGGGACGCATTATTTCGGCGGTCGAGACAGCAGACGATTATCGTGAGTCTTTAAAGCAATACAGAGGTGAAAGCGAAGTTCGGACAATTGACGTGATAGCCAAGGCCGCGCACTCTTTGGCGGGCAGTGAAAATGCTGTTGCGCTCGTTCTTAGGACCGGGTCAAACCGAAGGCTAGCGAAATTCGCGCAACAGAGAGGCGAGGTGCCTGTTTTGTATGGGTCAAAGGATTACGTGCGATTAAGAAAAGCCCAACTTTTATGGGGCGTTCACCCGATCGAACTAGCGTATCCGGAGGCTATCGATTGGCCGGAAGCTTTACTAGAAGAAGCAAATTTGAAAGGACGCGTTGCTTATGCGGCATGGAGGGGAGATGGTGAAGATGGCGCGGCATGGGAATTAGGGACAAGAGACTCTCATTAGGTATTTGTCCGGCGCATAGCGGATGGGGGAATCCCAGACGATTCTGATTTTGAAAAAAATGAAATTAGTTCTTGTCACAGGACATTGAACCTAAAGCGCGGAAAACCGAAAGGTCTGATGTGACAAAAAACGAGATAACGAAGTGTCTCTCCGTTCCGACTTTTTTCGAAGGTCATCCTTGCCCTTTCATTGAATCCAATGAAGTAAAGGACTTGTTGGAAGTAAATCTTGCGAGGAGATCGTTTTCGGTTTAATTCCGTGTTAAACGGCGCAATCGAATCGTAGTTCCAAGCATTACCTGAACTTATGTACGTCGGATAATAGGGCAACAAAATTGGATCGAGCCAATAAACTGGAAATTCACTTGCAATAAGAAATCTGTTGGATAACTTTGAGACAATAAGGAAGTTTAATGAAATTTCGAGTTTGTTTTGGGTTTTAAGGCCAACATTTATGCGTCTATCTACTTTAATTGCTAAGATTTTACCGAGACAAATGAAACTATATAAATTCTCACCAATCTCCTCATATTGTCTCGGTGTGGGCGACGCAACAAAAAAATTTTGGGAACTATCAAGCTATCGACACATATAGACACTGTTGCGAAACACAAAGTTTGGGAAAACATCTACAAAAATTTGAAGTTTTGGCGACTAGATGGCCCTAGAATAAGGCGTTTGGCGATCCCGTTTGAGTGCAAATTATCGAAATTCGAAGGAATAACGAGTTTCGCAACAGTCTCATATAGAGGAGGACTAGCGATCGCGAACGGTATGTTTACACTACAGATGCCTATAGTTGCGGAATAGCTGAGTGAATATACAGTAACATTCTGTATAGCAAATCACGTGAAATTCCTGTGCGACGATTGTCCTTTTACAAAGGCGGCAGTGAGCCATCTTCAAATACTGTTAAGGCCTTGTTTTGGGTGATATGGAACAAAGTTCCTTGGTAATCATTTATCAACAGCTTGATAAATCCCAAATTTTTGCGCCATAACTTTTTGGTGCTGTTCAAGTAGACCGGAGACTTGGCTGAGTTCCCGCGCTATATCAAAGTTCCTACTTTTTTTCTCGAATGGTTACTTGTAAGCGGGGGTCTCAGCTCTAGCTTCAACTTTCTGATTAGTTTCTACCTTTTGAAGAAAGTCTGAGATACCTATTCCTCGGGCGAAACGTCCGAGAGAATTAAGTTCATTGAAATTTTGCATTGAATTTGATGAGACATTCATGAACAGTGAAAACAATTCTTCTCCTTCTGGAATTTCGGGGAACGTTCTTACGTCTATCTCCTCCTCTTCGTCCAGTCCTGCTAGTTGGGCAGCAACTTGAACGGCTTTGTTCAAACCGCCAATCTCGTCAACTAATCCAATTTTGGCGGCATCAGCACCGGTCCATACACGGCCTCGAGCAACTTCGTGTGCTTCTTCCATAGTCATGTCGCGCCCCGTCGCCACTAATTCCAAAAACCTATCATACAAATTACCAAGCATGGTTGTCAGTTCATCTCGCTGGGATTCTGTGAAACGTTCCGGCCCCCAAGCGTTAGCAGAACTACCACCAACGGTTATATCTTCAATATTGATTCCGATACGTTTAAGACCTTCGCTGATGGCAAATTTCCCACCAAAAATCCCTATTGAACCTGTCAACGTGGTTTCATTAGCGACAATTGCATCTGCACCTGCTGAGACGTAATACCCTCCCGAAGTTCCTAGCGATCCCATTGATACGACTACGGGGATTTCGTGTTCTTCTTTAATTTTTGCTATCGCTCTATGAATTTGATCCGAAGCCGTCGCAGAGCCTCCAGGACTATCGACACGGAAAACAATGGCCTTAACGGAATCAATTTCGGTAACGTTCTCAAGTTCTTCAACCACGCGATCAGATATGAATCCAATTGAATCGCTAAATGGACTGACTTGTCTTGACCCTGTCTCAATTACTCCCTCGCCGCCGACGATTGCAATAACGGATGCATCAGAAGAATAGGCAGGGGGTTGATAAACGTTTATGGCTAGGAGTTCGCTATCCCTGGCGCCTTTCTCTAGGGCGGCCTCTTCTGCATCTTCTGGCCAACCGACTTTATCAGCCAGTTGAGATTCAATCATTTGTTCTGACGAAAGCAAGCCAGATTCGAGAGTGGATCTTACGAACTCTATTTCCAATTCTCTGTCTTCTGCAATAGAGGTCAGAGAACTACGCCAAACGGATTCAACGACGGCTGTTACCGCTTCGCGGTGCGGATCCGTGAATGTTTCCTGTTGGAAAGTATTAGGAGCATTTTTGTACTCATGAAAGGCAATGATGTCGGCGCTTACGGAAAGTCTATCTAAGAGTCCTTTGAAAAATTCTCCTTCGACCGAAACACCACTAGACATTACATAAGTTCCAGGTTGAACCCAAATTTCGTCGGCTGGCGCGATAGCTCTGAGCATTGCTGGACTTTGGGGAGTGAGAATTCCCTGACTGTGTGCGATCACGAATTTACCAGCGGCCTTAAACTCAACGAGAGCGTTACGAATTTCTTCTGCTCTGGAGTGGCCAATTCCGCCTTCACTTGCCCGAATGTATATTCCTTTGACAGTATCGTCGGTTTCTGCACGTTTAATTTTGGTTATCACATCCACGAAATCGGTTTCGCTAAAGAGTTTCGCAAACTGAGAGGATTGATCAGGGTACTCTTCGCGAAGATCGAGCGATAGAACGATTTGATCGGGTTGATCGGAGCGATTAACCGCATTAAAATCTGAAAAACTTCCAACTGCACCAGATATTGCACTAGCTATCATGAAAATGACCACTCCGAACGACAGGACGATTCCAGCACACGAGCCGAATGCTGAAAACAAAAAAGTTCTCCAAAACGGAACTTTAACTCTGGGTAGACGTTGATTAGAAAGGGAGTCAGTAGATTGTTGCATGATTTTCTCGTTCGTAATTTAATATGTCTGAAATTCCCGATGGAGATTTTCAAATTTATCGTTTAACAATAAATTCTCAGAATCGTCAACAGTTTTCTTTGACACACAGCGGCTGTTTCGAAATACGAGAGTAGCTATTGCTTCTTTAGAATTTTACTATTTTTCGGGATAAAAGGAGCGTTCCGATGTTTAGTTTTGCCAAAGATTTGAAATGTTTTTGAGCTTCCGTTCTCGGTATATCGTAGCTGTTTGAGACGTACTCCTTGACTATGAATTCTGCAACAGTTTCCTATAAATTGAAGAATCAGTGCCCGCCCGTCAGTTTCGATGTTTTAAGTTCAAATTAGAACATTGTAGCAACGCTATGTGGTCGGAATAGGAGGATTCGAACCTCCGACCCCCGCCTCCCGAAGACGGTGCTCTACCAGACTGAGCTATATTCCGGATACGCAATACGATTTGTTTCAGGAAAGATACGAAGTACTTCAGAAACCAGCTTTATGCAAGAAAATTCGCCATTCCCGATTTTGATCATGCAGACCATCGTAAAGAAGTCTGGCGAGAACAGAGCATCCAGCCAATGCCGCCGGTAATTGGGTTCATATTCGCGAAAATTGTACTACAGTGCAGAAGTTGCGGAGATCAATCATCTAACAGAAATACTCTAAACGCCTTTATCTCTAGTTCGAGAGCTAAGTCTTTACACAGTTTTTGTTATAATTTGGTTGCAGCTGACAAAAAAACTGTATAGCAATGAACAAATGCTCCTCTCTTTTTTGAAAGAGAATCACAGACTGATTAGGGTTGTATGAAGGAGGGACTTAAAGCTTGTGAGTCTTCAATACTAGAGAGTTCACCAAACTAGGTTTTTTGCTTCTAAGGGAATTGCGATGTTTGAACGTACGAAGATGCTTTGTTTAAAGCAGTTATTATTGATGGTTGGAGTTATTGTTGTGACTTCAACGCCGATTTACGGACAGCACATTTCATCTCAAAGTCGCTTTGTGTTCGACCACGAAGCAAACGTGACCAACACTTTGGTACTCGGCCCTAAAGAAATGACCTCAGGAATCCTAGGGGATTTTATAAATTTAGATACTGGGGAGTTGTCCTTTAGGCAACCCGATGTTGAGCTTAAAGGGAATTTCGACATTTCGGTAAGCGTTATTAGATATATAGATAGTGACGATGATCGACCAAAATTTACAACCTCAGAATTAGCTGGCGGGTCGACGGGAACCGCGAATTGGGGGTTGGAGTTACCGTACATACTGCTTCATTCAATTAAGAAAGGAGGGACGGTTGGGTGTATTTCGTCGGCTCATTCTGTGGATATGTTTGACAAGTTGCACTTAGTTCCGCGATTAAGCGTAGGCCGCAATAAACGATGGACACTTTTAAAAAGCGGGAATTCTACAAACAGTGAAGTGTTCGGAATTAGCCTGCCAGACAACACTACCTCTACAATGTGGAGAATTAATCAAACCAAAAAGAATGGAAAGTGTTCTTGGAAGGCCGTTGCTCCAGATGGGAAAACCTACGAATTTGGACAGCCCTACATTCTAGCGAAACGTTCGGACGGTGCGAAGAAACACGCAGTATTGATCACTAAGATCACTGACGTACACGGAAATTGGGTTCAGTACACGTACGACAAGACACATAAGCGCCTTAAAACGATCACAAGTAGCGACGAGAGGAAAATTCAGTTGGTTTATCGCTCAAATCACGAGCTTGAAGGAATCGTGGCTAATAGCAGGAAATGGGTTTATACGTACAAAAAAATGTCAGCAGGTTCAAATGTGAAGTACCTCTACCGAGTCACACTACCGGATGGACGGTATTCGGAATTTGATAAGTTACTAGGTGTTAGTCATTACAGAAGTTCTTTTCATGCTCAGCGATGCATATTTGGTTCTGGAGCTCGGATTAAGCATTATACTGGAACGGTAGGCACGTACAAAACTCGAAAGATTGTAAATTTTTCCGAGGTGAGTTCGCAAAACGGACACTTGAACAATTCGCACAGGGCGGAGTGTTTGCCTCCTACGGATTTTTTCGGCACCGTATTTGAAGACTCCGTCTATCGACAAATTCTCAATAGCAATGGTTACCTGTCGAGTTACTACGCTAATCAATATTTACAAAACAAGATCAATACCGCAATGAGCAGTGCATCTTTGAGCGATGGACAATCGAAGTTCGGTAACTTTTCAACATATTTCACGTCGGCGGTAAGCGAAAAGAAACTGGAGTCGCCCGATGGTACGTCGATAATCTGGACATATGACTATGATGAAGGCGATTTGTACAATGGGGACTATTCCGAGAAAACTTCAACAAAAAGCGTACACAAAGGTGGCAATGTTGTAGAGGTTGATACTTCCAAGCCGAAAAAAAGAACAGTGACTGGGCCGTTAGGTAACAAGTACGAATTTAATTTTGGGAGAAGTCTCCATAACACAGGGGCGTTGTTGTCTGAAATCATTTACACCAAAGGCAGCACGAAAGCTTCACGAACCGTAGCTTACGAGTACGTACATGCGAAAAAGAAACTCGGGACTGCTTGGGACTGCAGTAAACCAATGCCCAAGCCGATGGATTTCAAAACGATCAATCAAAATTTGAATCATGACTCGACCGAAAAGTGGAGAAGAGTTTCAAAACGTACCATCACTCAAGATGGAGAGACATACACGGTAGAAAATGAGTATGATGATCGAGGTTCCTTAACTAAGACTTCTGAGTACTCCACCATTCAGAAAGGAACTTATGTGACGAAGCGTAAGGTGTTGCATTTAACGTCTAAATGGATACTTGACCTCACGGCAAAATTAACTGAAAATGGCAAGGAAATCCGAAGTTACACTCACGATGCCAATGGAAAAGTGATATTGGAAACTCGATATGGGAGTCAGTATCAGAGAACAAGTTGGTATTCAGATGGTTCGCGTGCGGCGGTCAGAGACGGCAATAACAACACGACAAAATTCGAAAACTATAAACGTGGCATTGCACAGAAGACCACTAAGCCAAGTGGCGCAATTCTAAAAAAGGTCGTTGATGCTAACGGCTGGATAACTAGCGAAACCGATGCACGCGGGTATACGGAGATATTTAGTTTAGATAAGATGGGGCGGGTCATTAAGATCGACAGACCGACGGGGTATGCTGACTCTGTGATAACTTACTCCGTTGCGTCATCTAGGAGTGGTAGAACTAAGTCTGTGACTACTGGAACAGGCACACAAAAACTTGTCGAAAAAACCACATTTAATATATTTGGAGATGAACTGTTAGTTGAAACTCGTGATGTTTCAAACTCAACTTCAGTATTTGTTCGCAGTGAGTTTGACAAGCTCGGCCGCAAAACATTTGAATCTATGCCTGCGTCTAAGTCATCGGAAACTGCCGGCATTAATGCTACTTTTGACTCGTTGGGTAGAGTCACCGAATTAAAGTTATCTGTTTCACCATTCTCCAAAGTTGGGATAAGCTATCTTTCTGACAATCGAATTCAGATTACGGATCCGGTTGGCAATAAGATTGTTAAGCACAGATCTGGGTATTCTACTCCTGTCGACGGAACAGTCGTTTTAATTGAGTATCCTGATGGAGCGAAAACAACTATATCACACGATAGCTGGCACAATGTTACTTCTGTTCAGTTCAAGGGGGACGGAAAGACATTGGAGCGTTCGTATAAATATGATTCTTTATTACAACTTTGTTTCCAGTCCATTCCGGAGTCTGGAACTGAGGCTTTCACTTATGATGCGGCGCGACAAAAGATAACTTCTGAAAAAGGGGTTAGTTCTGATTACATTTGTCAAACCCCGGTGACAGTTTCTATCACTAAGTTACCCAAACCAACCACACCTAGTTCATCGGAAAAATCAACATCTAAGCCGGTAGGTACGACACCTAAGCAACCAGCTACTGCCAAAACATGTTTTTCATACATGGTCTGGGTTCCATCTTATAACAAGTGTATGAATGCTGGAATAGTTACACAATGCGGAGAATGGATTCTCACGTCAAAGACTAAAAATGGCTGTATATATAATCCGGCTTGTGCAGTAAATCCTCATACTAATCCGTACCATAGTAACTATTCTTATTACCCATATTATCTGATTCCCAATCCGTCATGTGTTCCTCTCTCATTAAGTAGCAATCCTCCTATAAATGATCCTGTTTCAACCAACCTTATTCGTTACGATTACAATTTCGACGGGTTCTTAACCTCCGTCGATTTTCCCAGTGGAACACCGGATATAAGTAACACGTACGATTTAGGCGGAAATTTGATTAAGACAGTTAGCGGAGACATAGAAATTGCCTACACCTTCGGTAAGCGTGGCGAACTCAAGTCCGAAACTCTGACTGTGGATAACGAGACGTACACTGTATCTTATGGATATGACACAACGGGAGGTCGAATTTCATATACGTCCCCAAGCGGTAGAAACGTAATTTACACACTCAATGCATTTAATCAGATTACGGCAATCAGTATTGGAGGAGTCAAGTATGTCTCTGGTGCCACGTACTATCCCAACGGTGTTTTGTATAGCGCTAATCTTCACAAAACCAAGGTTGGAGAAAATTCAGATACGATTACTCTGACTAACACTCTCAATTCTCGCAAGTTGATAAGTTATTCGACGTTAAAGAATACAAAAATGACAATTTTCTCGTTCTCAAATACTTACTTTAACGACAATAGGATAAAGACAGTGGTAGATACCTTAGATGTTTCAAGCGGTGCTGGGAACAGAACATTCACCTATAGTAATCGAAGTTTTTTGAAGTCTGCCAAAGGCCCGTTGGGCGTAACCACTTACACTCACGACAAATTCTCAAATATGTTGTCTCAAACGAATCCAAGTAATACAGTAGTATTGGATATAGACAGCACTTATAATCGCGTAGAAAATTACACTAAATCGGCTACAAATTTAGCAATATCGCATGACAGACACGGTCGTGTCACGAGTTTCAGAGGTATGAATCTTTCGTATGACCATGCTGATCGGCTAATTGGTGTTACGCAGAGTCAGACGTTTGAGGATCATTACTATTACGATGGAAACCATAATCGGGCCAAGATTGTTGAAAACAATTCAATGACTGGCATAAATCAGAAAAGACACTCGTTCTTCTCAGTCGAAGGTCGATTGCTTTCTCGAATTGCGGTACTTGGTTCCAATTCCTCGGAAAAGCGATACTCTGATCTGATTAATTTTGGCGACAATCTTACACTTCATATATTCAGTTGTTCGCACTGGATTTACCAAAGCAATACAAACAACACTGTTTTTTCACTGAAGCCGAATAATTCGATTTCTGCAACTGAAACTATTGGGCCATTCGGGAATTCTTGGGGGCTATCTGATGAAACGTCCAATACCAATCCGTGTAATGACGGTCAGACTTCAGTATCTGCAGTAGCATCGTCTAACACAAACAATTCGAGAGATTCTCGTGTTTTGAGTAGCCAGCTGTTCCGAAATGTGGAGAGGGATATAAATACAGAACTGTACCTTTTAAGCTCCCAAAGATTTTTCGATGCGTTTGGGAGGTATCTCACTCCTGATTCAACAATTGAATGGAACGGTCGCGCAGTGGTCGATTTTGAGAAGACGAATTTGTATTCTATAGCCGAGAATGATCCTGTTAACAGGAACAAGCGCGGATTTAGGGAGTTGAACGAACATTTCGCTAGATTGAATAGATCATCCGTCGTCCCAATGGCGCACGAGTTCGAAAACTATATTCAAGCTGAGTAACAGCTGTTAATCGTCCACGTACGCTTCATCTTCTTAGTTCATTAGCACGTTCGTTAGACACTAATCGTGGATTTTGTCAGTCTAGACTGTTAAAGAATTCTGTGTATAGAATTTTCATTGTTGCAGACAGAAATTGACGAGGATTGGTAAACTTATGGCCCAAAGAACTTTTGATGTAGTAGGTTTGGGAAATGCTATAGTCGACGTGATTGCCAAAGTCCCAGAACAGTTCCTCGAGGATTGGCAGATTCGAAAGAATGGGATGACACTGATAGATGAACAGAGAGCGATAGAACTTACGAAAGCGGTGCAAGGCAAAGAACTGTCAGGGGGTTCTGGTGCAAACACTGTCGTCGGAGTTTCGAGTTTTGGTGGGAGCGTGGCGTATATTGGCAAAGTCGCTGATGACCGACTTGGTCAGATATTTGTTGACGATATTCATGCAGCAAATGTTGCGTTTGAAACTTCCCCGCTTAAAGATGGAACAGCGACAGCAAGGTCGATAATTCTAGTAACTCCAGATGGGGCTCGGTCTATGAACACCTATCTCGGTGCTTCGGTCTTGTTTTCGCCTGACGATGTCGATGAACGCTTAGTTACTTCGGGTAAAATTCTTTATCTTGAAGGTTATTTGTACGATCGCGAGGCAGCAAAAGGAGCTTTTGTAAAGGCTGCGGATCTTGCCCTTAGTGCAGGAAAACAAACTGCGCTAACACTATCAGACGGATTCTGCGTGGTTCGGCATCGCAATAGTTTCTTGGATTTTGTCAAGCTGCACACATCTTTACTATTTGCCAATGAGGAGGAGTTGAAAGCGCTGTATGAGACCGAAAGCCTAGATGCCGCATTGAGATTCATAGGTAAGGATGTTCCCTTAGCCGCTATCACGAGAGGGAAACACGGTTCCGTGATAGTTTCCAAAGACGGGCAGGTTCATGTACCAGCAGAGCCAGTCGAAAAAGTTGTTGATACGACGGGAGCAGGAGATCAATTCGCAGCAGGATTCTTGTACGGCTATGTCCGAGGGGTTGATCTGAAAGTTTGTGCGAAGCTGGGACATATTGCAGCCGCTGAGGTCATATCTCATTTCGGGCCGAGGCCAAAGGCTTCATACTCTGAACTGGCGAAGGTACAAGTTTAATTTGCTCTACTGTATGACCTTGTGTGTGCTTCTTTGGGCGATCGTTTTCCGCGACACTGGTGCTGGAGGACAGAAGTTTTGTGGGCAATATATGAAGTAGTGGTGAATTTACGAAGGGAAAGTCTTTATTCGTTGAGTTCCTAGGTAATACTTAAACTATATTTGTTATCTCCAGTTGAAATTGTTATACAGCATTTTACCACGTGGTAGCGCGACTAAACACCTATTGAGCTGAATGTGGTTGTGGCAAATGCTGAAATTAATCCAATTGCTCTATAGACAACGTCGATACAACGAGCAACGAGCTGACCGCTGAAAACTATAAAATTAGAAACACAGGAACTACTAACTCTTCTAGGATTTGCTCTGTTCTCTATTATGTTTCCTTCTTCGTGGGTTGGTTGCTGACTTTACATCCAATCCAAGGCCGATATTTACGGTAACATTCAGTCCATATATTTTAGATACGGTCGAATATTTGATTGTATCCTAAGATTGGTTGCTTCAAGCCAGTTTAAAAAAAGAGAAGTGGTTACGGATTTACTATGGCACGATGCATCGCTTCAATTTTATTTCTTATCTTCGCGTTGGCGGTTCCAAGTTGCTCTAGTACGAGCAACTCACTGAAAAAGCGGGAAGGCGGGCAGCCAAATTGGATGATTGTGTGGCAAGACGAATTCAACGGGGAGGAACTAGATCGTTCAAAATGGCGCCCAGAAGTATCATGTTGGGGTGGAGGCAACAATGAGCGTCAATGCTACACAGACCGGATCGACAACGTAAGAGTTGAGAACGGAGTACTAAAGTTGATTGCCAAGCCTGAAACATACACGGCAAAACTTTTCCCCGAGGGAATGAAGGAGTCTCCCGGTAAAAATCGGACTCAGCGGTACACCTCTGGAAAAGTTCGAACGCGAGGATTAGCGTCATGGAAGTATGGTCGGATATCTGCGCGAATCAAACTCCCGCAAGGACTCGGTACGTGGCCAGCTTTTTGGATGATGCCTGCTGACAATTTTTATGGAGATTGGCCGTTATCTGGAGAGATAGACATTATGGAAGCGGTTAATCTTGGCGCAGAGTGTGACGAGTGTCCTAGCGGTGTCTTTGATCGTACGTCGGGTGCATTGCATTTTGGGGGCTTACCACCAGACAATACATATTTGTACCAGGATAATGAGGAAACTTCCGAAATTGGACCTTGGCAGGAATGGCGTGTATACTCCATAGAATGGGGTGCTGGTCTAATTCATTGGTATGTTGATGGAAAACTATTTTTACAAATTTCGTCAGACATGTGGTATACGGAGTCTAGTGAGGGTACTTTTTTGCGTCCTCATGCGCCGTTTGATCAACCGTTTTACTTAATGTTAAACATAGCGGTAGGCGGTAACCTAGCGGAAAAAAATGGTGGTGGGTTCGATCCTAGGGCGTTTCCGACGGAAATGCTTGTGGATTGGGTTCGAGTAGAACAATGTAGCGGAGACTTGGAAACAAGTTTACAGTGTATGAAGGAACAGCCTTACGAAAGGACCGTCAAGGGCCTTTGGAAAGGCAAGTCCGAATAAGGTATTTTTGAGGATTAGAGGTCAAATGACTAAAAACTTTGATTTGGTAAGACCAAGCGGGCTGAGCGCACTTTTGCTTTCAGGTGCTTCGTATCTGGCGTTCATGCCGGTGGCTTTCGCTCAGCAGACTGTTGATCCTTTGTTTGCAGATGAAGAAGAAGATACCCTTGTGCAGGAGGTAATTCAAGTTACAGGGATCCGGGCTGCGCTGACTAGTGCGACAGATATCAAGAGGTATTCGGAAGGAGTAGTGGACGCGATTTCTGCAGAGGATATGGGTAAGTTCCCAGACACAAATTTGGCAGAATCACTTCAGAGAATTACCGGAGTTTCGATTAATAGGCGATACGGGGAAGGAAGCCAGGTCACAGTTCGAGGTTTTGGCCCTGATTTCAATTTGGTACTATTCAATGGTCGTCAGATGGCGACCTCGCACATGGGCGGCGCTGAAATTCCAGTTTCACGAGGTTTTGATTTTGCCACGATTGCGTCGGAAGTGGTTTCTGGAGTGGAGGTTTATAAAACGAACAACGTTGCATTACCTACCGGCGGCATTGGATCGACAGTCAATGTAAAAACAACGCGACCTTTAGAGACTCCTGGTACTAGATTCATTATAAACGCAAAAGGAGTTGCTGACAATTCTATCACAAACCTCGGTGACGAAGCCGTTACACCCGAAGTATCGGCATTTTATTCGAATACATTCGCAGACGATACTGTCGGAGTTATGATATCCGCAGCGATTCAAAGCCGTCACTCTGGAATTGCTCAAGCAACTGTGTCGGGCAATGGGGCGTGGAGGGGGTTTTATAGAGGCAGTCAGGGAGGCTGGGGCGCTTTGCCTCCAACAAATTCCACATCTGGGTATCCTAAAGTTACGAATAGACCTGGTTCGGATCAAATATACGCTATTCCAACTAGCTTCGCATATGGTTTAACAAATGTAGAATCTGAACGAACAAATATTGGTCTAGTTTTACAGTATGAACCTCAGCCAGGAATGACTGCGACAGTTGATTATTTTACTTCAGAGCGAGATGTAAAACAGCAAAGGTCTGACGTATCGGTTTGGTTTTGGCTTAATGATGGAGACGCAGACAGGACAGCAATTTTTGGTGACGGGCCAATCCCGAGCATTTTATTTTATAGTGAATCAGGGAATAACAACGAACCTACTCATACTAGTTCAAATCCTGTTAGGCCAAATCAAAGGGATAAAGATTTTTCAATGGGAACCGCCAAAATCGCTACCTTAAATGAATTTGAAACATTGGGATTCAATTTTGTATTTGAAAGTGACGATGGGTTCAAGATTTCCGTAGATGCCCATACATCGACTTCAAAGGGTAAACCAAATAGTCCGTACGGGTCTGAAGGTGTAATAGGAACTGCAGATCGAGAGTTGATATATCATGCAATTGATTTTCGTAGTGGGTTGCCGGCATTATCTGTAAGGTTTAATAGACCGGGAACAGACATAGATGCATCAAAAATGCAGGCGCAAGGTAGTGTTTTTCACGATGCGCGTATAGAAACGACCGTTGAGGAATACCAGGTAAAAGGTTCTTATGAGTTTGAAGATACACTGTTTAAGACTGTAAATTTCGGAGTTTCGACCATAACTAATGACTATCAGGGGTCTTACAATAACAATCAAAGAGATGCTTGGGATGGCGGTGGCGGAGTAGGAACTCCGTCAGACTATCCGGATGATATTTGGCGACGAGCCAACATAGCAAACAATTTTGACCAATTTAGCGGACACGAAAATACGCTTCAGGATTTTTTTATAATTGATTTTGATAAGTTGTTCGCGACTCTTGATAAACCGATCGGAACCTTTGGTGCGGTTTGTGGCGGGGATGGGAACTGCTTGAATGATTCAGCGGTAAACGATAGCTACAGAACAAACGAAGAAACACTGACCGCTTTTATCAAAGTCGACGCTGGTTTTGCAAACGAGGATCTCGCTGCAAATTTGTCTGCGGGGTTAAGATTGGAACGAACAACGATAGATTCAAGCAGTTTAGTGGCGACACCTACGGGTACAAATTGGGTTGCAGAAAACGAGTTTAACCTTACGGGTGTTGGTGATCCGTCTGCAAGAGTTTATGATTCATTCAGTGGAGTATATGAGTATGCTTTGCCGAGTATTAATCTAAGCGTACTGCCATCAGAGCAAGTTGTATTGCGTGCTAGTTGGGGAAAGACATTAACAAGACCAAACTACCGTGATATTAAAGGAGGCCGTTCAGTTGACACACTTTTTAGAACGACGGGCGGAACAGGAACATACGGGAATCCGAGTTTAAAACCATATGTATCAACCAACACAGATTTCTCGGCAGAATGGTATTACGAATCCGGTAGCTATTTTTCAATCGCGTATTTCTCTAAGAAAGTGGAAAACTTTATTGGAAGCAAAAGCGAAGTGGTAACACCGTTTGAGGTTTACACTCCGTACAGAGGTAAACGTTACAATGATGCGCTGACAGCGCTTGGCGGTACCGCGTCAGACGCAGAAATTCGCCAATGGATATTTAAAAATATTAAAGATAGTTCAGTTAATGCTGTTCCTGTTCGAAATGCGCAAGATGAAATTGTCAGTTATAGAGGTGACATATTTGGAGTACCCGGAGAGGATCCGTTACTAGAGTTTACGGTGACAGGACCGGTAAACTTACGTACTAATAGTGTAGACGGATGGGAATTTGCGTGGCAACACTTTTTCGGAGAAACTGGATTTGGATTTCAAGCTAACTATACTATTGTCGGCGGAGACGGATATTTTGATGATTTGAAGTTGAATGCAGATCTGACAGATCCTCAAACGCCTATCACGGGTCTGGCAGATAGTTACAATCTAATTGGCTTTTACGACAGGAATGATTTCCAAGTTCGATTGGCATATAGTTGGCGCGATCGAGTTTTAAACGGAATCAGCGAAAGTGACGGTCAACCAAACTCGGTATACAATGAAGACTATGGCCAGTTTGATTTTTCTAGCAGCTATGTTGTAGCAGAGAAATTTACAATTTTTCTTGAAGGAATAAATGTGACGAATGAAACCGATAGACAGTTTCAACGTTCACCTGGCTATCCTGTCGCTCTGATCCAAAACGGGTCAAGATATTTCTTTGGAGCAAGGTATTCATTCTAGAGAAGCAATTTGGAGAAATGCACATAGGAAAGATAGCGTTTTAGGAATAACTTGGAATGGAAGGTTCCGAAGTCATAGTGCAGAATAGGCCAATCAAAAAAATTGTGATTGTTGGTGGGGGGACAGCGGGTTGGTTAACTGCTGGAGTTTTGGGTGCAGAACATAATATCGCTGGGCTAGTTAGTCTTGAAATCACCTTGATTGAATCGACAGACATTACGATTTTAGGCGTGGGCGAAGGAACTTGGCCATCGTTGCGTGGAACGTTAAAAAAAATTGGAGTATCTGAAAAGGAAGTGATTTCAAAATGCCAAGCTAGCTTCAAGCAGGGTACTAGATTTGTCGGATGGGATAAAGGTAATGCATTAGATGTTTACTATCATCCTTTTGAACCTCCGCCAAATGAGGATCAAGTCGACTGGCTAACTTTATGGAAATCCCAGCCCTCGGAACTTCAGTTTGCATCAGTTGTATCTCCGCAAGTCGAAGTATGTACGCGAAATTTGGCACCGAAACTAAGAAACTCGAACGAATTCGAAGGAATTACAAATTACGGGTATCATTTCGATGCTACTGCCTTTGCTCAATTACTTCAACAACATTGCACTAAACACTTGAATGTGGTTCATCTTCGCGATGAAGTAGTGGCCGCTTTGAACGATGAAGACGGATTTATAAGTAAATTGAAGTTAAAAAGCGGAAAAGAAATTGAAGGCGATTTTTTTGTAGATTGTACAGGTATGCGAGCGGAGTTGATCGGAAAACACTTTAACAGTCCACAAGAAGATTTATCTGATTCACTTTTAAATGACTCGGCAGTTACAGCACAAGTTCCTTACTCAAATCTTGAAGAAAGTATTAGGTCTCAAACTGATTCGACTGCAGAAAAAGCAGGGTGGATTTGGGATATAGCGTTACAAAGTAGGCGGGGAGTTGGGTATGTCTACTCAAGTCATCACTTATGCGAAAATAATGCTAGACAGACTCTTAAAGATTATCTGACTAGAACCTCAAATTTTCCCTTGGAAGAAGATCAGTTTAGACTAATCAAATTTAGATCATTTTATCGCCGGAGACCTTGGATAAAAAATGTAGTTGCTATCGGAATGAGCCAGGGGTTCGTGGAGCCTTTAGAAGCTTCGGCAATAGTTATGATTGAACTAGCCGCAAAGTATCTTAGTAAAACTTTACCGCCGACAAAATCTATTCTACACATAGTCGCCAAGAGTTTCAACGAGCGTTTTCAATATCGCTGGGAAAGGATCGTAGACTTTCTCAAACTACATTACTTGTTGAGTAAACGAACGGACAAATACTGGCGGGATCAGAAAGAACTAAGCCCAAAGTTCTCGCGATTAACAGAGTTATTGCGGAAGTGGAAGTATATGTCACCGTCAAGAGAGGACTTTCCAGATGCATTAGAAATTTTTACTGCTTCAAGTTATGCCTATATACTGTACGGTATGCATTATGAAATTAGTCGTTCTAAAGGTATGCGTAATGTAGAGGCGACGAACTGGATCGATACAATCTATTCTCGGAATAGAGAACGTGAAAGCCGACTACTGAAAGCGCTTCCTACTAATCGTGAACTTTTAAATTTCTTGCGTTTATCTTAGTATGAGCGATATAAAGCAGTACCCCATCAGGTAAACGCTATGTCAAGTATTCAATTTTCAGTTAACAAACTTCTTTTTTTACTGGCGGTCTCTATTTTCTTCTTGAGCGTGATTACTGTATTTTCAAGTCTTGGGTCTACTCAATTTGAGTCAGACACAGCAAGTAACATTTCTGAAGAAGACAGTAAAGAAACTATTACTGGACTTATACCAATAAAAAAAATTTATAGTCTTATAGGGGTTCAAAAAAGTATAGTTGTCGCACATAGCGATGAAACAAATCTGGAGAATTTCATCTACAGCTCCAAAGAAAATTCTTTTGAGATAGAAAATACTGATTATAGCGAATTACAGCATAGAAGTTATTATGTTAGTGATGAAAGTAACGAAGAAACAGAAAATAAATCAAATTACAGTTTTCGCTATTATGTTCCGAGTACGTCAAGTTTTTCCCCGAACTATCGAAATAGCCCATTTTTTGGAAATAACTCTGTAGCTCCAATAGTGAAACGGACTTCAAAAGTTTTTTGCAGTGTTGGTATTGGCAAAAAAAGTAGGGAGGAATACTTAGTTGTAAAACGAAATAGCACATCAAAAAAAGGTACTATGAGGTTGAATTATGGGAAATCAAGTCAAGAAACGTCACGTACTTACGATTACTCTCGTGAAGCGAAACACGCTAGCAACGAACAAAGTATAGTTTGTGTGGGAAGCGAAAACAGCGATTCACAATCTGATGACGACTAATTCAATTTGAAACGATTCATTGGTTGGGGACTGGAGAATGTTAATCGTGTATCAGATTACGATAAAAAAGCTGAATAGTAGAAGGTTATAATAAAAGATACAGATACGTTTAAGTGTATGAAAAGTATTTTGGAAATCTAATGACTCAGAATGTTGCGTTAAACTTCGAAACTCATTCTGCCAAACGGATTATCACCGACCATGGTCGAGAGTTTGGCGATAACGTAATGTTTGCACCCGTGTTTCCACACGAGTTTAGACAAGTACAAGCGAGTTACCCGATAGTTTTTATACGGGAAGGTAAAAGTGAAAAATTTCGACCTGTAGCGTTGTTTGGGCTAGAGAAGGACGAAAACCTGTACCTCAAAGGAAGTTTTTGGGATGCAAATTATATTCCATTAGCGGTTCGAATGCCTCCCTTTACGATTGGCAGGGGACCAAATAAGGAGTTGTCGGTAAATGTCGATCTTCAACACCCAAGGGTTAGCGAAAGGTTGGGGGAGGAATTGTTTTACAGCAACGGAGAGCATACGCCTTTTCTAACACAAGTTACAGAGTTACTTTTGGAAATTCATCATTCTGAACAAGCGCTTCCTTTGTATTGTGCATTACTTGATGAAATGCAGCTAATTGAGCCGTTTACACTTGAAATTACTCTTATAGATGGCACTTCCGGGAAACTGGCAGGTTACCACACAATTGCTGAAGAAAAATTACGAGAACTAGAGGGGAATGATCTGGAACGACTACAAGGATCCGGCTATCTTATGCCGACATTTATGATCGTAGCGTCTTTGGCACAATTAGGTGGGTTAATTGAACGTCGCAACGCGTCACTTGAAATGGAAACTGTTTCGTGAATACTGAACAGCAATACAGCCCTATAGAGTTTGGGACGTTGCTACCTCCGGTACACTTTCCACGTGACAGGGAGTCGGTTGACGAATTAAGCACAAGTTCGGAACCGTTATTACTAAAAAATTTCGTTCTGGATTGGCCCTCAGTCACAAGAGCTAAGTTGTCAGATCTCGAGATTGCACAGTATCTTATGAAATTTGATAGAGGTGCAAATGTTAGGGTTATGGTCGGTTCCCCAACCTTAAATGGCAGGGTATTCTACAATCAAGATTACTCAAAGTTCAACGTGGAGGGAGGAACGTCTAAATTTTCTGTACTTTTACAGAATGTTCTCCAATATGGTCAAGACGAAAATCCAAATTTGATTTATATGGGGTCAGTAGATACTGCGCGTTGTGTTCCTGGATTTGATTACGAGAATATTTTCAACATTGTGGACTTAGAACCCTTAGTTAGCATGTGGGTTGGCACGAAAACCAGAATCGCGGCTCACAATGACTTACCATTAAATATTGCTTGCGTAGTTGCAGGTAAACGAAGATTTACATTGTTTCCTCCTGACCAAACCCCAAACTTATACCCTGGACCATTCGAATTGACACCAGCGGGTCGCCCGATCAGTTTAGTCGATTTTCATTCACCCGATTTTGAAAAATTTCCAAAGTTTCGAGAGGCTATGAAAGTGGCGCGTGTTGCAATCTGTGAGCCGGGCGATGCTGTGTTCATTCCGTCGATGTGGTGGCATCAAGTGGAAGCGACGGGGACATTTAATGTACTAGTAAACTATTGGTGGAGAACTGTTCCAGACTATCTTGGAACACCGCAAGATGTCTTAAATCATGCAATGATGACGCTAAGAGATTTACCTGTGAACGAAAAAAAAATTTGGCAGGAAATGTTTGAGTATTATGTTTTTGGTGATGCTAAGGATCCCTCTAAACACGTTCCCGCGTCAATCAGAGGTATACTTGCTCCGATTGACGAGAATCAAGCTCGTCAGACGCGAAATTTCCTACTCAAACGCTTAGACAGGTAGAGGCGGACAATGAACAACGAGATTGCTAAAAAGAAGCTTGTTATCGCAGGTGGAGGGACGGCAGGATGGATGACGGCAACTGCAGTTGCAAAAATTTTCGGTCGAGTTGTTGAGGTTACTTTGATCGAATCTGACGCAATTGGAACCGTCGGTGTCGGTGAAGCGACAATACCGACATTGGTCAGATATTTGGATCAAATAGGCATAGACGAAGCTGAAGTAATGCGAAAGACACATGCCACGTTCAAACTTGGTATTGCTTTTGAAAATTGGCGAGATGTCGACCATCGGTACTTCCACTCTTTCGGAATTACCGGAAAAGATCACTGGACAGCGGGATTTCAACACTTTTGGAAGCGTGGTCTCAATATGGCCATCGCTAAAGATTACGGAACTTACTGTTTGGAACTGATGACTGCGGAAAGCAATAGATTTGCCCACATAGAAAACCTTGGTCTGCACTATGCTTTTCACATCGACGCGACGGCATTGGCACGGTATCTCAGACAAGCAGCTGAGTCGCAGGGAGTTGTTCGCAAAGAAGGGAAAATAACTAAAGTTGAACAACACGAAAATGGAGATATAGCGGCAATCTCGCTCGATAGCGGAACTCGCGTTGAAGGAGATCTATTCGTTGATTGTACTGGTTTCCGTGCACTCCTAATAGGAGAGACTTTAGGCATTGGGTATGAGGATTGGTCGCATTGGCTTCCTTGTGACGGGGCATTTGCGGTTCAGACAGAGTCTGTTGGTCCGCCGCGCCCATTTACTCGTTCAATTGCTCATGAGTATGGTTGGAGGTGGGAAATTCCTTTACAACATCGTACAGGTAACGGATTAATTTTCTCCTCTCAGTTCATCGACAAAGAGGTAGCTCGCGAAAAATTATTAAATGCCGTAGAGGGAACGACATTAACTGAACCGCCATTTATTCCTTTCAAGACCGGAATACGCAAGAAACATTGGCATCGAAATTGTGTGGCAATAGGATTATCAAGTGGGTTCCTTGAACCATTAGAGTCTACAAGTATCCATTTAATTCAAAGATCGATTTTCAGATTTATGAGAATGTTGCCACTAAGGGAGATAGTTCAATCTGAAATCGATGAGTATAACCATCAAACAAAAATAGAATGGGAACCTATTCGCGATTTTATTATTTTGCACTATAAGTTAACAAACAGAAACGATTCGGACTTCTGGAATTATGTCAGGACAATGGAAATTCCCGAAGCCCTGTCACATCGCATGAAACTGTTTGCAGAATCGGGACGAGTGTTTCGTGAGGGCGACGAGTTGTTTGGCGAGAATTCTTGGATACAGGTTATGCTCGGTCAAGGAATTATGCCGGCTGATCACCATCCTATAGCTGACGTAATGTCAGAAAAAGAAATGCGAGTATTCTTGGAACATATTGAGAATAATGTAAAAAGAACAGTGGATCGTCTGCCTAGTCACGAATCCTATATCGCAAATTACTGCCGGGCGAAAGAGCCAGCCTAAAACGATGCAGAACTCTTTGGAGATTAAAAAGATGAGTCAGAATAGATTTCGACCGTTAATGGTTACCCTTATGGGCCTTTCCATCCTCGGAATTACCACCTGTACGAGTGTGCCGGACAACGACGTGTCGGTGAAACCAAGACTATGGCCGAAATTATCCTCACCAGACCTAGATACTGGAATTGAGGCACGAATCGATTCAATGATGGGAAAGATGACGCTTAAACAAAAAGTCGGGCAAGTCGTGCAAGCTGATAGCAATAGCGTCACGCCGCAAGAAGTCAAAGACTATCGATTGGGCTCAGTCTTGTCTGGCGGAAACTCTGCCCCAGGCGATGAACCCTATGCAGACGCTGACTCATGGATGCAAGCGGCCGACGAGTATTACGAAGCATCTATCGACACTGATGGAGTCGACATAGCGATCCCTATTATTTGGGGAATTGACGCTGTACATGGTCACGCAAATTTAACCGGGGCGACTGTTTTCCCGCACAATATTGGCTTAGGTGCAGCCAATAACCCCGACTTAATTGAAGAGATAATGGAAGTTACAGCTAGCGAACTCATTCTCTCCGGACATGATTGGACGTTTGCGCCGACTTTAGCTGTTCCTCAAGATTTACGCTGGGGACGCTCGTATGAGGGGTTTTCCGAAGCTCCTGATATTGTCGGATCGTATGGGGCTAGCATTGTGTATGGATTACAAGGCCGCCCAGGAACCGAAGGGTTTTTCGACGAAACTAGCGTAATTTCCTGTGCCAAACACTTTATTGGTGATGGTGGCACTACCAATGGTCGAGACCAAGGTGACACTGCAGTAACGGAAAAAACTTTACGAGATATCCACGGTGCAGGTTACTTTCCAGCTATTGAGGCCGATGTCAAAACAGTTATGGCAAGTTTTAACAGTTGGAATGGTGTGAAACTTCACGGAAGCAAAGCCATGCTAACCAACGTACTGAAAAAACGGCTAGGTTTCAAAGGATTTGTGGTTGGAGATTGGAACGGCCATGGACAAATCCCGGGTTGCACGAATACAGATTGCCCAGAAGCATTGCTCGCGGGTGTGGATATGTACATGGCTCCTGATAGTTGGAAGGGAATCTACGAATCATTATTAGAGGCAGTTGAATCAGGTGAGGTTCCGATGTCGCGACTTGACGATGCCGTTCGCCGCATACTCCGAGTGAAAATTCAAGCGGGAGTTTTTGAAAAACCTAAACCCAGCGAAAGAGCCGGAGCAAATGACAGAGACTTGCTCGGCTCTTCCAAACATCGAGAAGTCGCACGCCGCGCCGTCCGAGAGTCATTAGTACTTCTAAAAAATAATGTTCCTAATAAAGGCGGAAGTAATAAAACATTACTCCCTTTAAACCCGAAGCAGACCATATTAGTGGTCGGCGACGGAGCAGATAACATTAGTAAGCAAGCAGGTGGTTGGACGCTGTCTTGGCAAGGCGGTGGATATAAGAACTCCGATTTTCCTCAGGGACAGTCTATTCTAGATGGGATCATGGAAATTGTAGGGGCCGCTGGCGGGAACGTGATATTTGCTCCCGAAGGAATGATTACGTCTAATGCGGACGTAGTGATCGCAGTTTACGGCGAAGATCCTTATGCCGAGTTTATGGGGGATAGAGACCATTTGGATTTTGAACAGGGCGGCTTTGATACCTCTAACCTCATCAAGTACCGCGAACAGGGAATTCCAGTCGTCTCAGTATTCTTGTCCGGTCGTCCCATGTGGGTTAATCCTGAACTCAATGCTTCCGATGCTTTTGTCGCCGCTTGGTTACCTGGAACTGAAGGAGGCGGCGTTGCAGACTTGCTATTCGAGTCTGACCAAGGGTACGATTTTAAAGGACGTCTTTCCTTTAGTTGGCCAGCATCGGCCTCCGTTGACAGTAGCAATGAACGGGAGGTGCTTTTTGACCTAGGATATGGACTTTCCTATGCAATGACGACGGCGAATATGGACATGCTTTCGGAAGAAAGTGGACTAGGTGCAGACCTATTGGGACAAGAAAATCATATTTTCCGTCAGGGCGGCACCTTAATTCCGTGGAAAGCATACCTAGTCTCTAGCAGTGAGGGGGGAGCGATCTTTAATGGTGTCGGTGCCAACATTACGGGTTTATCTGTTACTCGAACGGATCATCTGGCGCAAGAAGATGCTATCGCAGTCAACGTCGGTAAATCTGGAGTTGGCCTGCAATTTGTCCCCGACGGGGAATCAATTGATTGGTCAGATCAATTGAGTATGGAATACGCAATTGCCTTCGCCTTTAAGTCAGCGGAAAACATTAGTCTAAGGGTTGGTATTGAGTGTTCAAGTGATTTAGTATGTTCCTCTGAACAGAAATTACGTCTTCCTGCTGGCGATTGGAGAGAGGTGAAAGTTCCTCTAACTTGCTTGTCAAGCGGAGTTGACTTTGCGAATATCCAATCCGGAGTGCTGTTCAGTACAGAAAGTTCAGTAGAATTCTCTCTTTCGGAAATTCGCTTAGAAGAATTTGGAGAAATGGCGCAAGACTGTTTTGATTAGCAGAATAGAAAAAGTTTAAATTTTTCCACCTTTTAGGTGACATTGGAGACTTGTTATGGTTTTCCTCGACTATATCGTCATTGCTATATATGCCATCGCGTTAGCAATATTAGCGTTCTGGGTCTCGCGTGAACCTGAAGGTAAGGAAAAAAGTACTGAAGACTACTTTTTGGCGGGTCGTTCGCTCCCTTGGTGGGCCATCGGCGCGTCTCTAATCGCTGCGAATATTTCGGCAGAACAGATTACCGGTCAATCTGGTCAAGGTTACGCCATCGGCTTAGCGATTGCTGCTTATGAATGGCAAGCCGCTGTTGTTCTGCTTGTTGTTGCAAAATACTTTTTACCAATTTTTCTTAAACGCAAAATCTTCACGATGCCTCAGTTCCTTGCCACGAGGTTTGGCGAGGGGGTAAAAACTCTAACTTCGGTTTATTGGATTGCTTTGTATACAGCGGTAAATCTAGCTGCAGTCCTTTGGTTAGGTGGGTTAGCGATTGAAAGTTTAACGGGGCTTTCTGTTGTCTACGCCATGTGTAATCTCGCGGCATTTGCCGTGATTTATTCGATATATGGAGGCTTGAAGGCCGTTGCGCTGACCGATATCGTTCAAGTTGTAATACTTATCATTGGAGGAATAGCGATTACTTTCGTTGTCTTGAATATGGTCGGCGGTGGCAACGGAGCAGTCGCAGGACTCGAACGCATGGGTAAAGAGGTTCCTGGTCATTTTTCGATGATTTTAAGTCCAGGAGAGAAGGGTTATGATGACCTTCCCGGCATATGGACACTGCTCGGCGGGATTTGGGTTTTGCATTTTTCTTATTGGGGTTTCAACCAGTACATTATTCAACGGGCGTTAGGAGCAGAAAGTTTAGAAGAAGCTCAGAAGGGCTTAGCATTTGCCGCGGCTCTGAAATTTTTAATACCCTTCATTGTCGTAATCCCTGGAATTGCCGCGTTAATTTTGGCGCAAGACGGCGTTATTTCAAAAGCAACTCTTGATGGCCAGACCGACAAAACTTATGGTGAGTTAATCAAACTTATGCCAGCAGGCATCACGGGACTAGTATTTGCAGCATTGATTGCGGCAATCGTTTCGTCACTGGCATCAATGATGAACTCAATTGCTACCATATTCACGATGGATATTTATAAGTCACAGTTTCGAAAGAACGAGGACGAACAGCATTATGTGTTAGTTGGGCGAGCAGTCGCTGTTGCCGCAATATTGATGGCGCTAATATTAGCGAAACCCTTCTTGGGTGGTTTTGAAAGTGCCTTTCAGACAATTCAAGAGTACAGTGGTTTTGTAGCACCGGGTGTCGTAGCGGTATTTTTACTTGGATTCTTTTACAAGAAAGCCAACCAGATGGGAGCCTATGCCGTTTTGTTGGGGTCAGTTCTGTTGTCACTTTTCTTCTATCTAATCGCCAATCTTGGCGATCCTGGAGTGCTTGCGCCAATCGCTGAGATACCCTTTGTTATTAGGATATCTATAGTCTTTATTGCAATACTTGTTATTGGCGTATTAGTTAGTAACGCGACAACGCCGCCTGACGAAGAGCAAATCGTAAATCTTGATGACGTGTCTTTTGTTACGAGTCAAACCTTTAATCTGTCGGCAATAATCGTTACGCTTGTTCTGATAGGGATTTACGTTGTATTTTGGTAGATTTCGGGGATTGAAAAAAAGCAGACTAATTGAATAGGAAACTGTTTTGGTGATCGCAAAACTTCTCATCGCCAATAGAGGAGAAATTGCGGTTCGGGTTGCCCGAACTGCCCATCGAATGGGTATTCCCACTGTTGCAGTCTATTCGGAGGCAGATCAATCAGCCTTACATACTCGCTTCTGCAAAGAATCGGTGTACATCGGCGCATCTCCAAGTACAGAAAGTTACCTTGTTATCGATCGAATTCTTGAAGCGATGAAAAGTAGTGGAGCGACTGCTGTTCATCCCGGATATGGCTTTCTTTCGGAGAATGCAGATTTTGCTGAGGCAGTTGAGGTAGAAGGATGCATTTTTGTCGGACCTTCTCCAGACACAATCAGGAGCATGGGATCGAAGGCATCTGCGAAAAATCTGATGGAGCAAGCCGGTGTCCCGACAACACCGGGTTACCAAGGGAGCGATCAGAGTTTAGGGACGTTTGAGAAAGAGTGCGGGCGTATAGGTTATCCGATTTTGTTAAAAGCATCTGCTGGAGGAGGCGGAAAAGGGATGCGCGTGGTGAATTCGGAACGAGATTTAGAAGACCAACTTAACTCTGCGAAGCGAGAGTCTCTTTCTGCATTTGGCGACGAGACAATACTAATTGAAAAGTACGTGAAGCCGGCAAGGCATGTTGAAGTGCAAATTTTTGGCGATGGTAAAGGCAATGTAGTTCACCTTTATGACCGAGACTGTTCGATTCAACGAAGGCATCAGAAGATTATTGAGGAAGCTCCTGCGTTCGGACTTAAAGCGGGTCTACGGAATCAATTACTTAAAGCGGGAGTAAATGCAGGGAAAGCCGTCAACTATCGCGGAGCAGGCACGGTTGAATTTCTATATGATGTTAACAATGACGCTGTCTATTTTATGGAGATGAATACAAGACTTCAAGTTGAACATCCCGTAACGGAGATGGTTACTGGAGTTGATCTGGTGGAATGGCAACTTCGACTAGCATCGGGCGAAGGCATACCTCTTTCACAAGAGTCTATTCGATGTGATGGACATTCTATTGAAGCGAGAGTTTATGCTGAAGATCCGAACAATGATTTTATTCCGTCCACAGGTGTTTTGGAATCGTTAGAACTGTCTTCGTCGGTTCGCAATGATTGCGGGGTTGTAGCAGGACAAGAAATCAGTTCCTATTATGACCCTATGATAACCAAGATAGTTGTGCATAAGCCGTCACGAACAGGAGCAATTCACGGATTCCGAGACGCTTTGTCGGAAACCCGTATTGCTGGAGTAGAAACAAATTTACAGTTCCTTAGTCGTATTGCGTCGGGTTCAGCGTTTTTCGGCGGTGAAGTTTCCACGTCCTATATCGACGACTATCGGTCGGAGCTTTTGGCTATATCAGAACCTTCGGATGTCGCAATCGCGAGCGCGATTTTGCACTGGATTGGAATTAATTTTTCTCAGTCGGTCGATCCTTGGAAATGTTTGAGAGGATTTAGGTTAAATGACACGGCAAGAGTTTCGACTTGGTTACAGACTGGTAAAGATTTTCTCCTTGCGAATATTGGTCTGACCGGGCGAACCCATGAAGTCTCTTTATATTCTCAAGCTGATGCTACATCGCGAAAGAGGGGAGAAACCCCGAAATGTATTCGGGGGTTTGAGTTCTCGGGAACATTGGAAGACGGCGGCGGATATTCGATTGAAATTAACGGCGAAAAGTGCAAAAGCTCAGTATTGAAGCATAAAGATGGCGTGAAAGTATTTGTTAAAGGAGAGAACTGGAATATTTCATTTCCGGAGTTACAGGTATCGGGAGGCTCTGGGGTGAACGCGGAAGGTTCGTTGAACTCGCCTATGGCCGGAATTGTGACTTCTCACATTGCTGATATTGGGGAGGTACTCGGTGGTGATCCTTTACTCACAATAGAAGCCATGAAGATGGAGCACAAAATTTTTGCTCCCTTTGACGGTAAACTGATAGCGTTCCGATTTGCTGTTGGTCAACAAGTTCGAGAGGGAGAGATATTGGTAGACTTTGAGAAGTGACTTTGTTGCCTGCAATCGTTTTATGGAGAGAATCAGTTGAACCTTGATAAGACAGGCCAATATCTGTTCCGAAATTTCGGATTCTGATAGCATTTTTTGAGGAAGCTCGAGCGTGACTTTAGGTAACATTGGCATAGTTCAATAGCCTTATAGTCGGTTGCATTCGTTTGAGGTTGAGCCAGTTCCATAATGCGAATAATTTGCTAAAGCATCCTCATACTGTTGCAAATGGGCGCACGAAATTCAGATTTTGCTATCCAAAGTTCCCAAGTGTGGTAGGACTCGTCAGATTCACTTCTGATCTCAGTAGTATTCACCAGTCGAAAATTAAAGAACACTTTGGTTAGCGACGGGTTGCTACGGTTTTAGTTCTCTTACCGAACGTGTTGTCCATTTTCTCTTCCCGTAAAACCTATACTATCGGAAAAAGCACTAAGGAATCGAGGCAACCTGAACGAAACCTAGTCGACACAATCGAAATGAGGCTTTCCTTTGAAATACTTTCTAAATCGGAAAAGCAGTTGTGACCATCATGTTTGGAATCCACTTCCATATCGTTTTTAGAAAACCCGGTGTCACCAGAAAACATAAAGCGTTCAAAAGGGGGGCATATTTACTCCAAGACCATATAGAGCTTTTGCAAATCCGGTAGATTCTCTCAATTTCTGCCGTTTCTCAAAAGAAGAAGTCTCAGCCTTCGTTAGTTCCGTCAAGATAAGTTGTTCTTTTGTAATGCAGTAGCGTTATTCGGAGAAAACCTGCCACGCCGATAGCTAGGGATGATGTCTTCAACACAAAGTATGCTATCGTGGTTTCGATACTTTGTGCATTCCATTGGACGATTGGTAGTGGCAGGTTGCTAGAAATTCTAAAATTGACTCATAATTGTCTTGTTTAATGGAACTTTCGTCTATCCGAATATCGTTTAGCCGCGCCAATTACGGCTGATTGGTTGTCAAGGGAGTTTCGAGGCGATTTTCCGCCAAGCCAGACGTTTCGTTAGTCGAACCAAAAGGCGATTTCCCAGTAAGACATTCCAACAGGGAGATACATCAAAGTCTCTTGTATTGCAAGAATCGGTATGAAGTCTGAAAACTGAAAAGCCGGGAAAAGGATATTTCCCAGAAATTGAATTGAGAAAACCTTTCCGGATTCGTCCCATTCTCTTAACGGACTGACGTTTGCTCTGTTTTTTTTCGAAGCAAATGTGGGTCTGCTTGACTTTGGAAAGAGCGTTTAGGTTGAAACAGTACAGTTTATGGGTTTTGATGTACTCGAGCCTATTTTTCTCATTGTTCTTTATAATTCGGTCGGTAAACGCGGTATCGAATTTCAGGTTGTGGGCATTTGACCTGTCAACGAGTTCGGATTTGATTTTCGATTGAAATCTTTGGGAACTATATACTTTTTGACACAAAAACGAGAAAAAGAGGGCATACAGATAGGGCGCTTTCAGGCGAATCACTCCCATATTTGCGGAGTAACCGGGAGATTATACGAAATTTTCTAGGTTAGCCAACCACTCAAAAATTTGTGTACAACTCATCTGCCACAATGCCTATCCGTATTTGTGACCTTGAAGTTTCATTTTTCGAAACTTGAAGCTGTGCCGAGATTCGATGCGTACACTGGTCTGGCTCTTTGGTAGTAGGCTTAAAAGCCATAGAATGTTACATTACCAATGTATGTCACTCAAGAGCAAACTCGCAGATTTTCTTCAATACAAGGAACTCATTTGATTTTTTCAAATTTTTTCTTGAAAGGTTTAACGAACCGTGGTATAGAGGAAGTTGTCATATATCCTGAAAGGAGAAGTCTCATGGAACTTGAGGCTAATGACTCAGTTATCGAGTCTACCACTATCATCACTTGAACGCATACGCGCACCGCCAAACTTAGCAAGGGCGGGCACAAGAAAGTGCGTGATTTCATCGCGATGCAAGCGATTTTGTATAACAGTGCATTAGAAGAGCGAATAGATTGTTACAAAAAAACAGGTCAGTCTATCAGTTTCTATGATCAGTGTAAGTCACTAACAGAAATACGAGCGGATGATGCGGAGTACGGTAAGTACTCAGCACTCGTAATGCGTTCTTGTCTCAATCGTTTGGATAAGGCGTTCAAGAACTGCTTAAAGCGGGTCAAAGAGGGGGCAAGAAAAATCGGTTTTCCGCGATTTAAGCCCCGTAGGCGAATGCGTTCGTTTGACTGTCCGAAAGGGAGCTTTCAAATACGGGAACGTAAGAAAAGGTGGACTGCCAATATCAAGGGGTTTGATCCGTTCTATGTCAACGATATTCCCAAGGTGAAATAAAGTTGGTTCGTATAGTCGTAACGGAACGTCGTGTGAATGTTCAATTTGTGGTCACGACGACAAATGAAGTCAAACCGTCTGATGCTTCAGTGATTGGCATAGATATGGGCGTGAACAATTTAGTAGCTCTGTCGAATGGTGAAATTGTCAAAGGCCGTAAACGGGATCTCAAGCGACAAAAGAGACTTCAGAAGAAATTGAGGGTAGAAGTCAAGAAAGACAAGGGGAAGAAAATTCCGGAACACAGGAAGGGAAAAACGAGGGGAAGTAAATCCTATCTGAAAGCCCGAACTCGTTATGCCAAAGAATGTCAACGGGTTCGCGAAAGTGAGCACGGCTATATCCATAGAGAGACGACGAGGATCGTTCGGTTATCTCCCAATCTAGCAATAGAAGATTTACAAATACAAAACATGACCAAGAACCCTAAGGTTGCACGAAGTATATTAGAACAGAACTGGGGTAAGTTCGCAACTCTGCTTTCCTACAAGGCTGAAAGTGCCGGTGGTAAAGTTACGCGAGTCGATCCCAAAAACACGAGCCGGATGTGTTCTGGATGTGGCAAGATCAAAACAGACTTGTCTCTTTCAGAACGCGTTTACTCGTGTTCTAACTGCGGTATTCAAATCGATCGCGATGTGAATGCCGCCATCAATATCTCTCGCATTGCGAAGTCGGGTGGGAATCTACCTGGAGAGTTCGGAGATATTGTGTTTGAGAGACCTAGTGACCCTCGAAAGAGGGGTGATAGGTCGAGAGCTCAGAACCGTATACCTATGACACCCAATGTGTCAATAAGTATATAATTCCCAAATCGTTTACGCTCATCTGCGGAGAGATCACTTTGTAGATCAAAGATGTTTTTTTCAAGGCTTGAATTTTTGAGCATATTCAGACTCTTTAAATTAAAGAACTAGGTTGGTCACAAGACTCAAAACAGTTAACTTCCTTTTTGCACATAGAAGGCGGATTCAAGGGTAGATCCAGTTGTCAGCGCCTACCTACTCCGTCTTGAGAGATTACACTTAATACGGCTGCTCTTTCGAGAGCAATTTAGCAAGCAAAATTGCCTTATACAGTCCTCTATAGAATTTTACTTTGTACCGCGGTACTCTACTATCGTTAAATTAGTCACATCCACGCAGAATCCACGCAGAGTTTGGTGTCTATACACAGATTAGAAAAGGTAAACTGAATCGAGACGTTACAAACTAGTTCTGTAGTCGGTCGCCGGGAGGAATCTGAGTTTAGAACCAAATATTGACGCTACTACGACGGCCAAGGGCCTTGACATCATTTTCTACTAACGATATGGAATCTTTGCCCCTTCGCCAAAAGTTTATTTCGAAATCTTCGGCATTAACACGAGCTCCGTAGAACATAAAACAGTCATGAGGATCGCACTGATTAGATGTCCAAATTATTCCGTCGACAGATTTAAACTGACGGTAAATTGCGTTCGACCAGCTTGCCGTTTGTGAGTACAATTTACTTGAGCACGTGATCAACTCATTGCGACTAATTCTCCATTTCATCAAATCTGCACCGCGAAGCATAGCCACACAAAGGTCTCTTTTCAACGTTAGAATAGAGTGTGTCACTTCAGAAATCGACGATCTATGGATAAATTTGTTTTTAGATTGAATTGGAATGTTCCTAAACAAAGTTTCGTAAACCGAAGCTGAAAATGATGAACTGGCGTACGGCGTTGGAATTTTTGTTTTGTTATCCGAAAACTATAGTAGAGAAGCGACCAACCCCAAAACCGGGATTAAATTCATTACCGTCAAAGTTGGAGTCGTGTATTCTATGCAACTTCCTACCCTTCACAAGGACTGCAAGATTCGGTGGACTTAGTTGCTTAACAGGTGTGAGAATCGACATAAGCGGAAATCACAATTAGCCGAAACCGGGTCTAGCAAATTGTTCGGCCGCAAAACGTAGCTCATCGGGTACATCTAGGCTGTCCTGAGGTGCCTTGCCGTCTAACCAGCCATTGTCGCAATAAAACCATTTTGCAACATCCCAACTTTTAATACTCTTTGGGAATATAGCAAGAATATCGGCGATTATAGATTTGGGGTGATACTCGTCAAACTGAAATGCGGGATAGAAATACTGCTTTGCAAAATCCACAGAAAAAATTATCTTTGATTCCGACAACGACTTGAGATCTCTACAAGAAATTATGTTTCGACGTTGCAATTTAGGGTTTGGAGCAACATTCGGGTCTATTGTTTTAGCTAACGCTCCATTCACACCAGTATTCAGGAAGCGGGTTCGTTCCAAATATGAAATGGTAAGATCCCCGCTCGTCTCTGCCAGACTATCTTCAAATTTAAACTTTCGGGGGGAGGCATAGCTATTAAAATGCGCATCAACATCCTTCCGGATTTTTTCACGAACGCCCTTTTTGTCAGAATCTGACAATTTTAACTGAAACGAAGTTTCATCAGGAGAGATTTTGTATTCTGGCACGTTTGATTCCTTAGATAAAGTAGAATTCGGAAGCCATCAAGTACGAGTCTAATCTACAGAGATTCCCCTCAACTTGCGAAATGCGGCCAGTCTCGAAGAAACGGTAATACCACTGGGCCACTATAGCATGAAATTGAGACTGTTGCATAATGATGAATTGGTCCACTAATTATGGAAACTAGGTCTTTCAGAGAAGGGAAGATCGCCCTATATGTGTGTAGTCCGGGGAACATGTGGTAAAATGCCAAATTATTTTAACTCCTGGAGAGAACAAATATAAGACAGATATTACATGGCAAAGCCACAACGACTTATGCAGTCAGAAGAGAGATCCAGTCGGCTCCGGAAGAGGTGACAGATTACGATTTATCGAAGCGATTGAACAAGCACGTGGACACGATTCGAAAGTGGCGATACAGAGACAGCGTTGAGGATGTTTCATCTGGGCCGAAGACCGCTCGGTCAACGAGTTAGACTGAGGTCGAGGAACTCGCGTGTGTTGTTTTTCGAGTTTTCACTCTATTACCATTAGATGACTGCTTATATGCTCTGCAAGAATCAACACCTCATCTCAAAAGGTCGAACCTCCACTGTCTATTTCAACGCCACGGCATCTCTCGCCCAAACATCCGAAATAGCAACGCAGTTCCTAGAGAACTTGATTGCGAAAGAACATTATACAATCATGCGGATCACATTGGTTTGAGATCCACCTTATGCCGTGTACGTACTCGAATTGATGGTATATGGCTTGAGACCATCGGGCAGTTTGCGAGAATAGATTGTTCGAAGTTGTAATAAGTTCATTGCGACTTACTTTCCATTTCATTAGATCCGCACCCCATAGGTTTGCTATACTGAGATTTCTTGTCAATTGAAGCACCTAATGCGAATACTTCAGTATTGTTTTTCTGTATATAAATTTGTTACGAGCGCGATCCGGAATGTCACTGAATAACGTTTCGTACACGGACGAAGCAAAAGACGAAGCTACATAGAGGGTTGGAACTTTTACGTGTTTAGTAGAAGTCAAAGGAGAGAATCGACCGAATCCTATACTGGGATTGAATGCGTTACCATCAAATGACTAACTGTGCATCCGATGCAAATGCTTTCTCTTGGCTAATATAGAAAGATTTGGAGGACTTATATTCTCCTCGGGCAGAGGTATAGACATTAGAGACGCTTCGCCTCAACCAATATCGGGCATCGAGAATTGTCGGGCAGCAAATAGCACATCGTCCGGCTCACTCAAACTTTCTTGGGGAGCTTTGCCGTCTAGCCATCCATTCTCTCGGTCAAACCATTGTGCGATCTCCCGTTCATTCATATCAGGGGGGAGTTCCAGAATAATCTCTGCGATAATTCATTTAGGCCGAAATTCGTCAAACTGAAATGCTGGATAGAGATTCTGCTCGGCATAACCCACAGACACAATTTTCTTTGCTGCCGACAATGACTTGAGATCTCTACAAGAAATTATGTTTCGACGTTGCAATTTAGGATTTGGAGTGACATTCGGGTTTGTTCTTTTAGCTAAGCTCCATTCACACCAGTACACAGGAATAGAAGAAACTAACATAGAAGGTTACCGTTATCAGGAAGTTGGTGTTTTCGCCTGGTCAGTCATAACAATATCCTTTGACAACGCTGGAAATTACAGGGGAACATTGTACTTTATAGCATGATTATTGAAACACGTCACCTCGTCAATTTTCAAGAGTGACATAAATACGGTTTGGAAAAGTAATTGATTAGAACTATATAAATAAAGGCGATTATATAGTTGTCTAAACGACGGTCATACAGTTCCGAGCTCTCTTGAGACCACCCCGCAGTTTCCTGCGAGTCACACTCAATTATTCCTCCCCAACGAACTACCACGGGATTTTATCGCCGCCCGCGCCTGCAAAGCAGGATTGGCCTAACATATATATAGGCTAGCGCTAAAAGTTTTTCAAGCGTTTAGTCAGATATATAATCGCCTAAATAAACAGGTTCCAATGAAGAAATTGACAGGTGGTAACCTTGATGTTAAAGCAGTTAGGAAAGTTCCTTGGAGCAATAGGACTAGATACCAGTTCCATCACAGGGCTCAAATAATGCCTGAGTATTGGCTATTCACACTTCCAGTCCTTGTAATCTCAGCAGGACTGCTAATCACTATATTTCGAGACGACAATGACTATTAACACAATAACAAGTCAAAGGGGTAAGCAATGTTGAGTATCCCGCGATTTTTTTTGTTGCACTTGAGTGCAACATCGCTTACATATAATCTAGGTATCAATTTGCAGGGGAAAGTGTCATGGCTGACGACAACGACAATTGGGAAGAAAACGCACGAGAGCATGGAGAGATGTTCACCGCTATATCTAACCTGCAAGATAGAGTGAAAACTGTAGAAGGTAAGGTCGATGATCTTATAACTCTGGTTACAGCACTGAACACGAATATGTCTTGGGTAAAGTGGGGTATTATGCTTATACTCGGGGTGGTTATTGCAGGCGCAGTTAAGATGGTGTTTTTCCTATAATGCACTCGAGTGCAAAATCACTGGCAACGGAGAATCAAAATGCGCGAACCGTCTTTTATTGCAACAATAATCCTGTAACTCGCTAGAGTTGGAGGCTTGCTGGCGAACGAACACTATAACAAGCCGGATGTTATTGTCGGCGAAGACTATATGTATAGTCCCGCAAACAGGTTGTCAGGATGATATACTGCCATTATACAGCAATTCCATCTTTAGGAAACAGTTATGGGACAGATATTACATGGCAACGCCACAACGACTTATGCAGTCAGAAGAGAGATCCTGTCGGCTCAGGAAGAGGTGACAGATTACGATTTATCGAAGCGATTGAACAAGCACGCGGACACGATCCGAAAGTGGCGATACAGAGACAGCGTTGAGGATGTTTCATCTGGGCCGGAGACCGTTCGGTCAACAATTTTGACTGAGTGGCTAAACGAAAAATCATAGATCTCGATACTCATACATTGATTCCATTAACTATTGCTACGATTCGTTATCCAAAATTAGGAGTAACTGCCTGAAAACTTCAAAAATTGTGTACAAAATCTAAAATTCCGTTCTGCACCACGAGAGTTTGCTCTGAAAACTGAGGTTCACTCCCCATAATTCCTATAAATGTAACTTTCTCTACCTTTTTCGTTTAGCCTCTGAGGTCGAGGAACTCGCGGGTGTTGTTTTTCGAGTTTTCACTCTATTACCATTAGATGACTGTTTATATGCTCTGCAAGAATCAATACCTCATCTTAAACGGTCGAACCTCCACTGTCTATTTCAACGCCACGGCATCTCTCGCCTTCCAAGAGCAGAAACAAAGAAAGAGAAGACGAAAGCATTTAAGGAGTATCCGATTGGATACTTCCATATCGACATAGCTCGGGTCAACACCGAAGAAGGTCGTCTTTACATGTTTGCGGCGGTTGACCGAACAACCAAGTATGCCTACGTAGAACTGCATAGCAAGCAAACACGCGAAATAGCAACGCAGTTCCTAGAGAACTTGATTGCCAAAGTGCAATACAAAATACATACCATACTCACTGATAATGGTAGGCAGTTCACAAATCCAAATAAATCAGATACCACCGATGAAAAGACTCACTCAAAATCTGTGTCAATTGATCCAGTCATAGGCAATGCCTTTGACCAGGTCTGCTCAGTGAACAATATCGAACACCGACTAACACTCGCCTATCATCCTATATCGGGTGTCGCGAATTGTCGGGCCGCGAAAAGCACATCGTTCGGCTCACTCAAACTTTCTTGGGGAGCTTTGCCGTCTAGCCATCCATTCTCTCGGTCAAACCATTGTGCGATCTCCCAATCATTCATATCAGGGGAGAGTTCCAGAATAATCTCTGCGATAATTGATTTAAGCCGAAATTCCACAAACTGAAATGCTGGATAGAGATACTGCTCGGCGTAATCCACAGACACAATTTTCCTTGCTGCCGACAAACTTTCAAGTTCGTCTCTTGAGATTATATTGCTACGCCGGCATTTTGGAGGTTGAACAACATTACACTCAAAGCTAGATGATATGTCATTTATTCTAGTATATAGAAAGAAGGTTCGTTCCAAATAGGAAATAGTAATTAGCGCGCTACTTTCGGCTATTTTATCCTCAAATTTGAACTTCTGGGGGGGGGGATCATAGTTCTTAAAATGCGCTTCAACATCGTTCCGGATTATTTCGCGAACGCCTTCTTTGTCAGAATCTGACAATTTTAGTTGAAACGAAGTTTCATCAGGAGAAATTTTGTACTCTGGCATGTTTGATTCCTCAGATAAAGTGGGTTTTGGAAGCAACCAAGTAGCAATCTAATCCACGGAGATTTTACCTCAATTGGTAAATGCGGACACTCTCAAAGACACCGCGGTAACGCTTTGCCGCTTTAGCACGAGATATGGAGTTTGTTTAACAAAATTTCAAGCCGGAAACATTTTTCGAAAAGTCGTCAATGTGACGATTTGAGATGAAACGAACCGAGGTCTTGATTTTGAATCCTATAGGCGAATAGAGGTTAGTCGGAGATTCTGGCTCGCATAAAATGAGACTGTTGAGAAACTCGTTACTCGTTCGAATTTATTTGATTTGCCCTCAAACTGGGTCGCAAAACGCCTTACACTAGGGCCATCTAGTGGCCGAAACTTCAAATTTTTGCAGATATTTTTTCAAATTTTGTGTTTCGCAACAGTTTCAAAATGATATCGCGTTAGGTACCCGAATTGTGAACCAATAGTGCCTTTAATGCCAATATATTTGGAGTTACCGACCATCTACCGTACTAGTTAGAGTGGTTACGATGGCCGCATTGAACTCGGATTTGGTTATAAGTTAGAAGGAATTTCAAAAGTTTGGTCGCACCGGAAACGAAAAGCACTCGAATGAACTCTGCCACTTTTAGATTATTTTTGGCGCATTTGTCTGAATTGTGGTATACTTACCTCCGGCAGAAGGGCTGTAGTTTTCAGGTTTCTTGCGGCCCTTCTGCCACCTTAATTCTGCCTAAAATCGCAAAAATTACCGCCTGAACGTGATAGAAAACAGGTTCATTGTGGCTACGTTTCAGCATATCACTCTGTTTCGTAACGGGTCTTCGTGATTACCCACGAGAAGAGGTATTACGAAACGTATAGAACAAAGCGAAAGCAGATGATCCCCACAAAGCACGGGACAAGAATCCGTACAAAATCGAGTAATTAACAATGTTGCACTCCGACAAACAGAATTCGATCACGCGCAATCACGTAGCAGTAGCATCTCGAATCGCCTTACGTAATTCACCTAACGTCATCTTCCACTGGAGGAACGGTCTGGCTGAACTATTCCAGTTTCTTTCAGCCTCAAGAAATAGAGTCTTGGTGGTGTTATGTTCACTGCATAAGGTTAGATTTGAGGCAAATTTTTCTTGAGTGACAAAAATTTACGTGCCTAAACTATAGCATTTATTGACAAATGGCGGTATTATAACAACGGAACATGCAAAGCTTGCATGAAATCAGGATATAACACAGCCCGTGTTTCCAGTTTGAGTTCTTAGCTCAGGGGTGCCGGTGTATGCGAATTAGGTCACGACTTGTTTGAGGAGAGATTGATTATGTTTGTCGAGCATTCTCGAAAGCTAAAGAAGCTAGGCTTGCTTCTTGCGGCTTCTGCCTTCGTTATGGCGGTTGTTACACCTGTCATGGCGCAAGAGGTCGAAGCCGAAGACGACCAACGGGTGCTTGGCCCCGTCACAGTGACGACGCAGAAAAGAGAAGAATCGATACAAGACGTTCCGATAGCAGTATCTGCCTTTGATGAAAATACCTTGGATAAGTTGCAGTTGGCAGGTGGACCCGATCTCGTCAAGACCATCCCTAACGTGGCTTTCACTAAATCTAATTTTACGGGATATAACTTCAAGATTCGCGGAATAGGTGCTGATGTTGTCGCTCAGTCTGGAGATTCCGGGGTGGGCGTTCACATGAATGACGTTCCGCTGACTTCCAACAGACTTTTTGAAGCCGAATTTTATGATGTCGAAAGGGTGGAAACGCTTAGGGGACCTCAGGGTACACTCTATGGTCGTAACGCAACTGCGGGAGTTGTAAACGTTGTAACAAATAAGCCTGTCTTAGGGGAAGATCAGGGAAGTTTTCGCGGAACATTCGGAACCGATAGCACATTCAAATTAAAAACCATGATGAACATTCCAATCGGGGACAGCATGGCTTTTAGGGTCGCTGGCTCTTTTCTCAAACGAGATGGTTTTACCGAAAATTTGGTTACCGGGAACAAGATTGATGATCGGGATATGTATAGCATTCGGGCGACACTTGGTTTTGAACCCGCCTCGAATATCCGTGGGTGGATAATGTTCGAGACCTTTGACGAAAGTGACAGTCGCATTCGTTCTGGAAAACAATTATGTAAGAAAGATACGGGCTTTGGCTCGACATTTCGCGGGATTCCAATTCACCCGGTCGCTCAGTTAGTGACTTCCCTCGGGTGTAAAGAAGCACCACTCGCAGACTCTTACGATCGTGTGAACTCTGTGGCAACATTGAATGGTGGCTTAGCTGTAATAGCGGGGTTATTGGATGGGGACATTTACACTGATCCGCTTAATCCGAATCTAAGGGAGATTGAATCGGCCTTTGACCCTCAGTATAATGCGGATATGTCGGTTTATACAGTTAGGCTAGATTATGATATTACCGACGATCTTTTGTTGAGTTATACAGGGGCATACTCGGATTCGTCGGTAGTTTCAAAGGAGGACTACAATAAAATTTCCCCTACTAAAAGATTCAATACAGATGCTGGCGCATTTTGGAATCCCGATATACCAAGGTCTCTATACGGTGTGTTGTTCCCTGGTGGCACAGTGAATGATCCCCAATTAGGAAGGTCGAACCTGTTTAGAACGTTTGATATTTCGGGAGGTTCTGCAGAACAATTTTCTCAAGAGCTCCGCTTTCAATCAAGTTTCGACAGTTGGTTAAATTTCAGTGCTGGCCTCATTACAGTAAATTACGAGGCGATTTCCAAAGACAATGCAGATGATGGCTACTATGTCATATCGAATTCGCTAACAGCACTGACTCAATTACATAATACCTTGGTAGCCGGCGGGGCTGGTATATTTCGGTGTCCTTCGCCGCCAAGACCAGTACGTGAGGGGTGTCCAGCAGGACAGTTTGCTCCAGTCGTGGTGGATACTGCTGGGAATGGTCAGGCTTTCACTGAGGGAACGATAGACGGCGGCGGTGCAAATTATTTTCGATCTCTATCACCCTACAAGTTAGACTCTTTTGCAATGTTTGGAGAGTTATATGTTGATATATCTGAAGAGTTTCAGCTCACAGTTGGGTTACGTTACACTGATGATCAAAAGAAGCAAGATATTTATCCGTCAATCTTGTTTGCACCAAATGCTGTATTCAGAAAAACTGAGGAAAAGCAGGTCGACTTCCAAGAGGTCACGGGGCGGATTGGATTCGATTGGAAACCAAATTGGAGCAATTCGGACGATACTCTGGTGTATCTGTTTTATTCAAAAGGTTACAAAGGAGGGGGAATCAATCCACCGCAACCTGCTGAGAATCCAACGGCGTTCCCGCAAACTTTTAAACCGGAATTTGTGAACTCTTATGAACTTGGCACAAAAAACACATTCAACGGCGGAACGTTGCAGTTTAATGCAACGGGATTCTATTACGACTATGAAGGTTATCAGATTACGCAGATCATTAATCGGACATCGGCCAATTTTAACATAAATGCGGATATTAAGGGTTTGGAATTGGAAACAGTCTGGAATCCCGTAAATACACTTCTTATCAATGCGAATATAGGGGTGCTTGATGCGACCATCAAAGACTCCACAGCAGTCGATGTATTGGATCGCACGAACGGAAATAATGATTATGTTGTTATAAAAAATGCTGGAAACTATGCGAATTGTGTCGTCTCCGCAGCCGGCTTTAGAGCGGTTCTAATCGGGATATTGGATAGTCCTTTGGTCCCGGCAACAGCGGCAGGCGGAATTTGTGGAACAACCGCCAGACCGTATGGATTCTTTGCTGATAACCCCACCACCACAGAGGTAAATGAAGAAGCAGGCAATATAGCGCTCTTCAATGGACTGATAACTGCGCGAAATGGAGACACGGGAACGATTCCAGCAATAAGCGCAGGAGACCTAACGCCATTTGAGGGGTTTGCAAAAGATTTGGATGGGAATACTATTCCAAATGCCCCTGAACTAACTTGGAATATGGGCATAGAATACACTTGGGATTCTGCTTTCGGATATGGATTCTTGGAGGGGTGGGGTTTAACTTCGCGTATTGATTACTATTACCATGGAAGTAGCTATAGTCGAGTTTGGAATACGAGGCGCGATTACATGGAGAGCTGGGACAATATCAACATCACCGTGCGGTTTGATGATGCAGAGTCTGGTATGTCTGTGGAATTTTTTGGTAAAAATGTTGCCAATGAAGATTCGATAACGGGAGCCTATCTGACCGATGATGCGACCGGCTTGTTTACGAACATTTTCTTAACGGAGCCTGCTACTTTTGGTGTTTCAATCTCGAAAGCTTGGTAAGTTTAAGGCGTTTAACCCGGTTGTCTGGTTTGCTGTAAGTTAGACTAACGGTCGCGAAGTTTATCTATGGTATTGACGTGAGATGGACAATAGTCACGAAACAGAAGTTTGGGACACAGATTCTAAGTGTTTTGTGTTCCGCTGATAAGAACGTTGGTATCCAAATCGGTTAATAAGCTCTGAGATTTATAATATTTCATAAGAGAATCGTTTTAAAAGCGAAGAATGAGAACTATAGAATTCGTTGAGGAACGGAGCTAGAAGGGCTAATTATATTGCAATCGCGGTAAATTCAGGTAGAGTCAAACTTGTATGTACCGAGTTGCTTCTTTAAGTGAGTTAGACATCTATTGTCTAAGGAGAAAATTGTTATGAACGTCATTAATTGGGCAAAGTTCGTAAGATCATTTTTGTTGGCAGGGACATCTGCCGTTGCGCTAAGCGTTGCCTCTCCGGCTGTTTCTCAAGAAGCCGCGGAAGACGACCAACGTATACTTGGCCCAGTTACCGTCACAACTCAGAAAACTGAAGAATCGATTCAAGATGTTCCGATCGCAGTTTCTGCATTCGACGAGAACACGCTTGACAAACTGCAATTAGCAGGTGGGCCAGACCTTGTAAAATCTATTCCGAACGTTGCGTTTACAAAGTCGAATTTTACAGGGTACAACTTCAAAATTCGGGGAATTGGTGCTGATGTGGTAGCGCAATCAGGTGACGCGGGAGTTGGTGTTCACATGAACGATGTGCCGCTAACAGGAAATAGACTTTTTGAAGCCGAATTTTACGATATCGAGCGCGTGGAGACATTACGGGGTCCGCAAGGAACACTCTATGGCCGGAACGCCACCGCCGGTGTTGTGAACGTTATAACTAACAAGCCTGTGCTGGGGGAGAGGCAAAGTTTCGTAAGGTCGGTATTCGGTACATACGATACTCTCAAGTTTAAAGGGATGTCGAATATTCCTATTGGTGACAAAGTGGCACTGCGTGTGGCAGGCTCTTATTTGCAACGCGACGGATATGCAGATAATTTGGTTACAGGCAATGCAATTGATGACCGTGACATTTTCAGTATTCGTGCAACGATTGGCTTTGAACCTAATGAACGGACTCGCGGATGGGTGATGTATGAATCATTTGAAGAAAGCGATAACCGTATTCGGGCTGGAAAACAGCTTTGTAAGAAAGACCCGGGTTATACGACGATAGACGGTCTTACGCTTCATCCAGGGGCTACCTTGGTCACTTCCTTGGGATGCGTAGAGGCCCCTCTTTCAGCTTCTTATGACCGAGTAAATTCCGCTGCGACGTTAGGAGGAGGATTAGCGCTTGTCGCAGGGTTATTGAACGGCGATGCGTTTACGGCTCCATTGGTCAGAGATCTGCGCATTATCGAGTCTGCATTTGATCCTATTTACAACGCCGATATGACGGTCTACGCAGTTCGTTTTGAATACGACGTATCAGACACGTTGTCAGTTATTTACACGGGATCTTATTCTGAGTCTTCAATTGTCTCAATAGAAGACTATAACAAGGTTGCGCCAACAATAGATTTCAATGTGAGTGCTGGACCTTTTGCTGCTGTCGGATTCTTATATGACGCCTTATTCCCCGGAGGTTATGTAACTGATCCACAGTTAGGGCGTTCAAACAAATTTAGAACATTTGACCTCTCAGGTGGGGCGACTGAGCAATTTTCACAAGAGTTGCGTATTCAGACAGATTTTGATGGGTTTATCAATTTCAACGCTGGGGTAATCATGATTGATTACGAAGCGACATCTCCTACAAACTCACAAGATGGTTACTATGTGTTTTCAAACTCGCTAACAGCTCTGACTCAGTTGCACAATCGGCTTGTTGCGGTAACGAGCGGTACTAGTGGAATATTTGGTAGCGCCCCTTATTCTGCAGTTCCAGTAGATACAGCGGGGAATGGAGAAGCTTTGTTTGAGGGAGCGTTGCAAGGCAATGGCGGCAATTATTTTCGTTCGCTATCGCCTTATACTCTTGAGTCTTTAGCTTTTTTCGGGGAAATGTATGTTGATATTTCCGACACAATACAGATGACGCTTGGATTACGTGTCACGGATGATAAGAAAAAGCAAGATATATATAATAGTATATTGTTTGTTCCGGGCGCTAGATATCGATCAACTGGGGTACAGCGAGTAGGATTTGAGGAGGTGACCGGAAGGGTTGGTGTAGATTGGAAACCGAATTGGAGTGCTACCGACGATACGTTGTTTTATGCATTTTATTCTAAAGGGTATAAAGGAGGCGGTATCAACCCTCCTCAGCCCGCAGGGCAAGAGGTATTTCCAACAACTTTTGAACCAGAGTTTGTTAATTCCTATGAGATTGGAACAAAAAACACGTTCAATGATGGAACATTGCAGCTTAACGCGACAGGATTTGTGTATGACTATTTGGGGTATCAAATCACACAAATTATCAATCGGACATCGGCAAACTTTAACATTGACGCAGAGATTAAGGGTCTTGAATTTGAAACTGTTTGGAATCCGGTCAGTACTTTCTTGTTGAATTCCAATATCGGAATATTAGAGACTGCAATTAAGGGTTCAAAGGCTATTGATGTACTGGATCGAACAAATGGAAACAGCAATTATATTACGATAAAGAATGGCGTAAACTATTCGAACTGTGTGATTTCGAGAGCCGGATTTCGAGCTATAAACATTGGAATGAGTACTACTAATCCGACCTCACCTCAAGATGATCCACAACCAATTCTACCTGGAAATGCGGCAGGCGGACTTTGTGGTGGTTCGTTCGCAGATAACCCCCTCACAACCGAAGTTAATGAAGAGGGCAACTTTATAGCCTTGCTGAATCCATTGGTAACGGCAGCTAATTTTCCAGATTTGAAAGCTGGAGATTTCACGCCGCTGGAGGGATTTGCGAAAGATTTGGATGGGAATGCCATTCCGAATGCTCCAGAGCTAACTTGGAATGTCGGGATTGAGTATACATGGGCAGACGAGGGGGGAAGCAGTGCTTTTTCCGATTGGGATTTCACTGTGCGGGTTGATTACTATTATCAAGCAGATAGTTTTAGTCGAGTTTGGAATACCCGACGGGATCAATTAGATAGTTGGGAGAATTTCAACTTGGTTTTCAGGTTTGAAGATGTCGCGTCTGGACTCTCGTTTGAGCTGTTTGGCAAGAACGTTACAAATGAAGATGTGATTACGGGTGCGTATCTCACCGATGATAGTTCTGGGCTATTCACAAATATCTTTTTAACTGATCCTTCGACTTGGGGCGTGGCTATTTCTAAATCTTGGTAGGCCGCAGAATTTGGAACTTTGGTAACCCGTTTTGCTAGTCGGGTACTCGCAGATGTTTGCAGGTTCTGCGAGCAATTGACTTCTTCTTGTTTGAATCGAAGAAATGTTGGGATTCTTCATGGCGGGCTACTGTTGAACTTACAGTCCATGGGTGAGTAGCTGTTTTGGGGGTAGTCACTGCTTAGCGAGCTGTACATTGCTGACTAGAGCAATCGGTGTCAGAACGAATTTTGAGAGGTAGATTAGTTCAGGTGCTTGAGTTCAAAGTAGATATTTTCCCACCTTTAATCTTTTGCGTATGCGCAGTAATCTCATAGACGGTAGTCAGAATGTAATTCCAACGAGACGAGCCTCACTTGTTCGATTCGATTTTCATCTTGTCTACTAAAAGTCGATTCGCAACAGATTTAGCTTAACCGGAAAGTTTGAAAATGAAAGGGTAACTCGAAATAGACAAAATTCAGCTGTTTAGAGTCGAGGATCAGAAGTTCGTTAATGCTGACCTGATCAATACGATCGCTAATGACAATATAGGCGATTGGCAAGTTTTGTGGATACCTGAGCAAATTAGATAACTGAGTTTGTATCTGCAAAGAGGTGGTACTCCCGCTGAAACCTCCGAGTCTTTCAAATGGAATTGGAGAGGAAAGGCGGCGAGATTACGATTTAACTCTGACCAGAGAGGGTTTTCGATTGTTTGTAACAGAATTACGCAGGCCATGATGATATTCGATTTGGGTAAGAAGTCTAGATTGATAGGGCAACGAGACGAAGGCTCGGTATATATTGAGTTTATCCAGACCGCGCCTTGGAGCATTCATCAATTAGACAACGAGGTAATAAAGTACAAAAGGAGCGGAACCTTGTTGTTGCAAAAAGCGATTCAGTATAGTAAAGAAAGATCATGGAAGGGGCGTGTCGGGCTTCATTCTTTAAAAGGCGCTGAAGATTTTTACCTTAAATGTGGTTTTACAGATCTCGGTAGTGATTCACAGTATGATGGGCTAAGATATTTTGAGATGACTCCCCAACAAGCAGAGCAATTCAGTTCTTGAGAGGATACAATTATGACTATGTTCGTTTCGCGTGAATGGTACGAGAAAACAGCCGAGATAGAGAATCTTTATGGCGGTTCGATTGATGCCGGTTTGATGGCTTCATACACCCCAAGTTACCTAATAGAAAAAGCCAGTGCCAGAAAACGTCACGTTGCGAGTATTAACTTCTATTGCTTCGTCCATTTTTCTAGGCGTAAGCGCAATATGAGCTTAGCCGAGTTAGCATACCGTTCTAAGATCGATTTCAACGAGTTAATATCGCTTGAACGAGATACTCAATTTAAGCTTAATCGCGAATCTGTAATAAAACTTGCAAAATTTTTCGATGTAAATGAAGAAGCGCTGATTGATATGGCTCGTTTGGATGAACCTTACTTTGATCCTAATTGGGAAGACGAAGTTAAGCAGTTTCCGCATAACGTCGGTAGTACTGAAGAGTTAAATGAATTTGAACAAGTCGTAGCGGATTGGTTGGAGAAAGTCCTTGAGCGACAGGCTAGCGAAAGCAGATTGAACTACGCCGCTTGATTGGCTTAGATTATGCGGAATCGCTTTTGATATAGCGAACTAACGTGAGAATGTGAACAATCTAGGGGTTGACCAAGCGTCAATAGAATTATACAAATTTTTGAGGTAGAAAATTGAGTTTCCTCGCTAAATACAACCTTAAACTCTAAATTTATTAAGTTTTTATTGGATATTATCGATCTATTGACACCTAGAATAGGAAAATTTTCGCTTGCAACCGCGTAAAGGTAAAACAGGTACAAATAACAAACCTAAGACGAAGGGGAGTAGTGCTCATCAGGCGGTGAGATATGCGTTAGCGAAAGAACATGAGCGTCTTCGGATTAAAGAACGGAATGCGTTGCATAGGATTTCGCGTGAGATCGTCAGCAGTCATCCAAAACTTGCGATAGAAGATTTACAGATACCTAATATGGTGAAGAACAAGAAGTTGTGTTAGCGCATACTAGAACGAGGCTTGGGATACTTGAGAAACTGTTGACCTACAAATCGAATGAGACTAGGGGGGAGGTCATGCAAGTGTCTGCGCGCAACACAAGCAAGACGTGTTCTGAATGCGTTAGTTTGAAGGAGGTGCTATCACTTTTCGGACGCGTCTGCACGTGTTCGGAGTGCGGTATTGAAATCAATAGGGATTTGGATGCCGCCATCAACATTCCAAGGCGTACGGAGTTGCGTGTAGTGATCTAGTCGGTGAGTTCTGAAGTGTCGTATCCTATTGGGGCAGTGACTTAGACGGAGCTTAAAGTACTGTTTGGGGTAATGCCTTTAGAACCAATAAAGATATAATGACTACGTAGTCATCTACATAAACGCCGCAAAATTCATATAAGGAAGATTCATTATGCTGATAATTAAGCCAATTAGAACAGAAGAAGACTACGATCGCATGGGTGATCGGGTCTATGAGTTAATGCATCTAGAGGACGACGAGTTGACGGAGAGTTTGTCCGATGAGCTGGAGGTTCTTGTCACATTGATGGATTCCTATCAAAAAGCTCATTGTAACTTCCCAGATCCAGATCCTGTAAGTGTGATTGAGTTTTACATGGATCAATCCGGCATTACACGTTCTGATCTGATACCCTGTATCGGCAGTGCGAAGAAGGTTTCACAAGTCTTAAATGGCACGAGAGCCCTTTCATATAAGATGATTCGTTCTTTAAACGAACAACTGAATATACCTGCAGAAATGTTGGTCGACAAAACCAAAAATCGTCTACCAGAACATAACCCAAAATTTAACTGGGATGAATTTCCGGTCAAGGAAATTGCGAAGAACAGTTTTCTACGAGATCGGCGAGACCTAAAGGATCATAGTGAAGAACTCATGCGCGAACTCATCGCAGATGCCGGCGGAAGCGATGCAGTTCCTTCAGTCTTATTCCGAAAAAAGGATTCCGCCCGTCACAATTCACAAATGGACGCATACGCCTTGCAAGCTTGGTGTTTTTATGTCTTAGCCGAAGCGCGCAGCCTAAGGATAGAAAAAAAATACAAACAAGGGATTGTTGACGAGGAATTTCTTCGCACCGTTGCACAACTGAGTACACGGCCTGATGGCCCACTAGAAGCAAAACGGTTTTTGTATAAAAATGGTATCGCACTCATCTACGCTCGACATCTTCCAAGAGCCTATCTAGATGGAGCTGCAATGATAACGAAGGAAGGTGTTCCTGCCATTGGTATGACGATTCGATTGGATAAGATTGATAATTTTTGGTTTTGTCTGCTACACGAACTCGCCCATGTTGGCTGGCATCTAAAAGATGGAATGGACTGGTTCATTGACGACTTCAGTGTTAATGACTCAGATTTTAGTGAGGATTGGCAGAAAGAACATGAAGCTGACGCTTTGGCAAAGAACGCCTTAATTCCCGAGAGACTCTGGACAAAGTTTAGAGAAGGTGAAAGTTTTACTGAAGAAACGTTCGCAGATTTGGCAAAGGAAGCAAAAGTTCATCCCGCTATCGTCGCTGGCCGATATCGTTGGGAAACTGACAACTTTCAAAAATTCAATGATCTTTTGGGTTCTGGAGAGGTTCGAAAGCTTTTCGAACAAAATTGATAACGAACCGGAACTGAATGCTATGAGATTGTATCGAAAACACGGTAGGTTCATTTAAGTTCTCTGTTCTCCAACAATTTGTATCCGAACAGGGGGTAATTTTGGCAACAAAAGTCTTTAAACGTTCGAGGTTGTTCAAACTCCGTATAGAATCATAGAGTTTCAAAAAAATTCTAAAGGTATTACCTCTTTCAGATCAACTAAAAGCCAACCTTTTGTCGGCGCGAGCTTTTAAGGCATATCGTTCCGAGCATTTCTGATCGTTATTGCTCACCGCGAATCATTCCATATACGAATACCGCGGAGACAGAAGAAAATTCCCATACAAGGTTGCGCTAGTTGTATGAAGACTGGACGGAACTAAGGTACTCTTTCTTGCTTCGTCCTAAACTTAGCGTTACTTGGAATAGGGTAGTTTTGATTGAATTTCGACACCCGCTTCACTAGGTTTTCGAAAAATTTCTTTCAAATTTTAATGCCTGTATTTGTAAAGTTAGTTGCAGAATGATTACATGTCTTGGTAGGCAGGACAATATTAACGAAGCATAATTTGATAGACTCATTGTTCGAAAAGCTCGTTTTGAAAAAAATTGATATCTTATTGCGACGAAAGTGATAAAATTGCTCCAGAAGGTTTATTATCCTGAGATTCACTGTATAGTAAGCATGAGTAGGCATGACTGTTTTGTCTACGAGACTAATTTGCAACTTAGCTCTCCAGCTCTATGGCTGAATGTGCGACAAGGTGAGAAAATCAGTGGCTTAAATGGAGACCACCAGAATGTTTAGTTCGGAAAAATCAGGTTCATTGTTCACGTATGATTACTTGATGGAGTCCGTACGAAATGAAATAGAGTATCAGAAAGTTGATATCGTAAACCTTACTAGTAGGTTTGAAGAGATATTTGATGATTTTCCGACAGCGATATCGGCGAATGAGGCCAAGACCGAAGACGATCTTATATGGAAAATATTGGAGACATTGGGTTGGGAAGATTTTGATCGTCAAGTTAGTCTAGCGGATAAAGGTCGTGATAATATTCCTGATGGTTTGCTCTATTTAGACAACGCATATAAGTCGAAGGCCAACACTTGCAAAAACGATTGGGAACGTTACAAATTTGGAGCGGTGATCGTTGAATCCAAAAGATGGCAAAGACCGCTGGATCGCGGAAACGGAGACCGTAGCGAAGCAACAGCGCCAACTTCTCAGCTTCTAAGGTATCTGCGTCGGGTAGATGACCTCACCTCCGGTAGTATTCGATGGGGAATCCTAACCAATGGTGCTGTTTGGCGGTTGTATTTCCAAGGCGCACGGTCCGTTTCTGATCAATTTTTTGAACTAGATTTATACCAGCTAATAGTTAGTTCAGAGCAGGAAATAGACTCGCAAACACGACTATCGAATCGCGAGCATTGGCTACGAGTTTTCGTAGTAATGTTTCAAAAATCGTCTTTTGCCACGGCTCAACAAGATACAAAGACGTTCCATTTTAAGGCGTTTCAGGAAGGGCAATACTACGAGGAACGAGTAACGAAAAAGCTGTCTGAAGTCGTATTCAAATCGGTCTTTCCGAGTCTTTCTAAGGCAATCGCGTCAAGTTTGCCGAACGAAGATCTCAGGGATGTTAGACATGCCACACTGATCCTATTGTATCGGATACTGTTTATCTTCTATGCCGAAGATCGCAATTTACTTCCCATCCGAGACGACCGTTATCGGAGCTATGCTCTAAGGTACAAGTTACGCGAAGAGGTTGGTCGTAGAAAAGACTTGAAGCAAACATTCTCGCACTTGTTGTATCAGTATTGGTCAGCAATCGAAGCCTTGTCTTTAGCGATTGATACCGGGGACTCTTCAATTGGACTTCCCCCATACAATGGAGGATTATTCGACCGGCAAGCGACCCCAATTCTTAACAATTTAAGGATTCCGGACAGCGTAATGTCAGAAGTGATTGATCTGTTAAGCTACGAGGTTCATAATGGTGTTCGCCGTTACATCAATTACAGAAATTTGAGTGTGCAACAGATTGGTTCAATTTACGAGCGCTTGCTTGAATTTGAATTGCGAAATGACCCAGAAGACGGAGTGGTAGTTCACCCAAATTCATACGCTAGAAAATCGTCGGGAGCCTATTACACGCCAGAATCACTCGTCAAACTAGTTATAGAAGAAACATTAGAACCATTAATTAGAGACAAGTTTCTTATCTTCAATGAGTTGAATGAGACGCTCGCTCAAGAATCGATGGCCGAGAACGTCGTAATGCGGAAATTACGGGAAGCCGATCCAGCAGAAAGTTTGTTGAGTCTTCGCATATGTGATCCGGCCATGGGGTCAGGACATTTTCTAGTCAGTTTGGTGGATTATTTGGCAGACGCTGTTGTCGAAGCCCTCTCCGAGGTATCAAGTATAGTTGATTGGACGACAAGTACATATATTTCGCCGCTGGTGGATCGAATAGCAAAAATTAGAGACAAGATAGAAGGTAACGCAGACAAGCACGAATGGAGTGTTGATTCTGACCAACTGGATGACTGGAATATTATTCGCCGAATAATTCTAAAACGTTGCGTCTATGGTGTCGACAAAAATCCTATGGCCGTAGAACTAGCGAAGGTGTCGCTCTGGTTACACACGTTCACTGCTGGAGCGCCTCTTTCATTTATCGACCATCATTTGAGGTGCGGGGACAGTTTGTTTGGCGAGACGGTTGAAAGCATCCTTACCAAGATTAGCAATGCCGGACAAAAATTTTTCATAAATAAAGAACTTACAGCAGCCTATAAGTCTGCTGCCGATATGCATCATATTGAGAAAATTACGGACATCGAAATTTCTGAAGCTCATGCGTCAGCCGAATTGTTTGATGGAGTAAAGCAACGAACATTGCCATTAGACCAGTTCATGAAGGTTTTTCTAGCTTTAGATTGGCTCAGTCCAAACGAAAAGGAAACGCAATCAGCAATTTCGGCTTGGCTTGATGGACAGTTCGGGAACCCTATACAGGTAGCACTTGGAAATCTATATTTAACTGCGGCATCGACTGTTGCAGAAGATACTAATACTATCGAAGTTTCTGATGAACTGCGGAAAATTCCATCTAAAGATGCGAAAAGGTTTTCAGAAGTTTTGGTGCAGGCGATAAGGCTCATTGAGGAGGAAAGATTTTTAAACTGGGAGGTAACTTTTCCGGGCGTTTGGCGCGATTGGGACAAAGAGAGGACTGGTGGGTTTGACGCGATTATAGGAAATCCTCCATGGGATATTTTCGAGTTTCAGGAGGTACCATGGTTTGAGTATCGGGATTCTAGTTTAGCGCTAATTCCTAGAAAATCAGATAGGAGTCATGCCATAGAAGACCTCAAGCGGACGAATATCACCTTATGGAATGAGTACGAACAAGCTAGGACTAGGTTTGACCGAGCGACAAAACAGATCAAAAAGAAAAACTCGGCTTATAGTTGGAATAACAAAGGTCGAATGGATTTATATAAATTATTTGTCGAACGCGCTATTCAAATGCTATCACCGAATGGGATTGCTGGTTTCTTGGTCAAAACAGGGATTGCAACTGACAAAGGAACAGCGGAATTCTTTCACAATTTAGCGACTTCAAATCGCGTTAAGAGTTTATTTGGATTTGAAAATCGGAAGGTGTTTTTTCCAGATATTCACGCAGGCGAAAAACCATGCGTGTTCGTTGCTTCGTGGCAACGCCAGTTTGAGTCAGCGATCTGTGCGTTTGGACTTCATTCGGTCGAAGAATTAGAAGATGAGGATCGGATACTCTCGCTGACGGCGGAAGACTTTTCGCTATTGAACCCCAATACCAATACGGCTCCAGTTTTTCGAAATTCTAAAGATGCGCAACTGACTTTCCACGCTTATAAAAAACGCCCAATACTTCATAGTCGAAAAGACTCGGAAGCCCTATGGCCAGTAAAATATCACCAGATGTTGAACATTAGTAGTGATGAAGCATTGTTTAAAACGAGTGATCAACTTGAGAATCAAGAAGGCGCATTTCCAACCAACATGAACAGGTTTCAAACAGCGACCAATATTTGGGAGCCAATCTATGAAGGAAAAATGGTTCAAGCTTATGATCATCGGGCTTCAGACATCGTGATCAATCCGAAGAATGTTTTTCGACCAGGACAACAAATAGCGATTCCCACGACGGAGAAACTGAATCCGGAGAGACTTGCAAAACCGAGATTCTATGTGGAACAATCAAAATCCAGTTGGCCGACAAAGGATGATTGGATAGTCGCTTTCAAGGATGTTACGGCAACAACAAACATGCGAACAATGATTGCTACGATCATTCCTAGATCAGCAGCGGCTAACACACTACCGGTTCTGTCGATTAACGAAGATGTTCGGGATCGTGCTTTGGTCGCCAGCCAGATACTAGCGACGCTGAACTCAGTTGCTTTTGACTTTATTGCAAGACAGAAGGTGCCGGGAATTCACTTTACTTGGTATGTATTAAAGCAACTTCCTATTATTCCATTAGATGTGATGAAAGAAACAAAGTTTGGGCCAAAATCTGCTCAGCAGATTATCGGAGAAATTGTAGTTGAACTTATTTATACTTCGAAAGACCTTGAATATTTTGCCAATGATATGGGTTACACTGACGAATTTGGAAAATCGCTGAAGCCGTTTCAGTGGGATGAACAGCGAAGAGTCAGACTTATGGCGAAGCTCGATGCGATATTCTTTCATCTTTATGGATATTTTGATCCTATAAACATCGAGAGCAGTCGCGAGAAAATACGGTATATTTATTCAACTTTTCCGATCGTAGAGCGAGAAGAGACAAAAAAATTTGGAAATTTCATTTCGCGGGAGTTCGCTTTAGCATATTGCAACGTGCTAGAATCAGGAAGACCGGATGCGGAACCAAATCTTTAGAAGGAAAGTTTCTGCACTGCAATCGTCGCGAAACACTATAGTTTCGTTAGCTTCTTTAGAATCTTAACAATTATGAAGGATATAAAGTTGAGATTCGGCATTAAATGCGGCAATACATGTGAACACGAATGTAGTCACGGTGTTTTGCAATCGCTTCTTGCTGTTTCCACGGAGCGGTACATCAGATAAATTGGCAACGACAAAAATCCGAAAAAATTCTTGTTGACAAGAGAACATTCTAGACCCAACATAGCCTGCGCCAACCCGCGTAAGTAATGCCATTACGTCCAAGAGAAATAGTCGAACAGAAACTGACTACTCGTTACAAGCCCGGGAGGCTAACCACATTCAACGTTAAGAATTGAAGTCGCGGAGATCCCACCTAGAATTACGGCTACAACCTAGCCACCTATTGCAATTGCTACAGCAACTAACACGGTTATCGCTATCCCGAAGCGCTTCAAGCGATTAGCATTTCTTCGGGTACTGTAGGATTAAGTTTGGAAATTTAAATTTGGGGAAAAAGCGTTTTCAGGGGATTTTAAAATCCCCTGAGAACGCTTCTCGCGATAAAGCAACCCCGAAAAATCGTCTTAATTTCAATTAGGAGCCTATCAATGAGCCTAGAAGATTATAAGCGTCAGCGAGCAGCGATGGAAGTACCGTCTCTAGGAAATCTCTCTCCGTTCAAAGAGCTGTTAGAACAGTTGTTTGATATGGTCGGTCGTCTCAATCGCGACACCAGTCTCGGAGGGAGTTATGGTCATAGGGCTGGCGAGATTGGTGGCTATCGGAATGGTTAAAAACCTAACGGTGTTCCTAACGCATCAGGCTCGTTGAACTTACTGGCTTCCAAGATATCGAGTTCGGTTGACACGCCGCTATACCCGGACACTATGAACCGTGGTCAACGGAGTACTGAGGCCTTTCTGAATGTTGCGGCAGAATGCTATATTGAGGGTGTTTACAGTCGTGAAACTCGTCAGATATTTAAACCGTTCGGCATCGAGTCGATGTCATCCACTCAGGTATCGAATACCAACAAAAAGCTGGACGAAGGGTTTGAACCCAGGTGAAACACATACCTTGGCTAATTCCCCTATCTGATTCTTGATACCGTGTACGAGAAACTGCGCGTAACAGGCATCGTTCGCGATGTTGCAGTTCTTACCGCCGTCGGTATTGATCGAGAAAGTAATCGACGTATTCTCGGTGTTTCTGTCGAGTTCAAAGACGTTGAACTCCATTGGAGGGAGTTCTTAGATTTCCTTATATGTCGGGTTCTGAACAATGTTCAAATTTCTTCTCTTTGCTCGGATGACATCTGTCATATTTGAATACCTCAGGGATTTACTTTGATATTCTTACTAATCAACTCTAAAGCTAGAACAGGTTGATTAAGTCTGATACTTTTGTCGACTGAAAGTTGTCCAATTGTTCGATTATCATATAGGGCAATACAATCTGTTTCCGTAAATCGACTCGAAAATATAAGACCCTGTATATCAGGCATATGATTATAAACAAATTTAGAAAAGTGTTGTCCATGAGAATGTTGGGAACTTTTAAGAACATCTGAAGGTACTCCACAGTATGTTGGTTCACCTATTGTCATGTCTAGAAGCCTTAAAGCACTCTTACTCGAAAACCATACCACACTTCGGTGTTTGTAATCTTTCGAGTCTATTTCTCTTTTACATTTCTCTACAATGTCGAACTAGTCTCGAATAATTGTCTCATAAATTGCCGTTCCAAGTAACTTAGCCCCATAAATCATTCCATGTGACTTCGTTTGCCCTGAGCTTATAACTGGGGAGAATCTAGTTGGATTTGGTCCGGACGTGAACGGAGAACTTAGATAGGCCGTGTTGATTACTCGAACATTTCTCCTTATTCTATAATTGACAAGTAAACTTGTTCGCATAAATGAAGCAATATTCTTAGCAGAGGGCGGAGACAATTTATGGAGATCTTTTGCAGTCAAAGGCATCAGAAAAACGCTCCCCGCTCAACGGCATCAAATGTTTGTCTTATCAGAGTTAGATGTTCTTCTACTTTACCGTCTTTGCAAGCCAAATTTAATCTATCTATTGGACTAGGTGTGGGTAGACTGCAGGTTGTCACGGTTTTTCTCCAGTCTGCAGACTGGAGAAAAACCGTTTATGCCTCTGTGTGGTCTATGCCAGTTATACATATGCAGAAAAGGTTCTAGAAACATATTTCTTTGGACGGAAGATGTATAGGTTCTTGCGTAAGCCCATTCGCGTAGTAACGTTTGTATAAAGCGTTCAGCCTTTCCGTTTGTCTGCGGAGTATAGGGCTGAGTGAAACTATGCTTAATAGTCAATGCCTCGCAGGCTTCTGCAAACATTTTCGACTTATACCCTGAACCATTATCAGTTAACACTCGCTTTATAACGATACCTCTGGACGCATAATGTTGGTAAGTTTCTATGAGATGTTTGGTGACACTTTCTGCCGTCTCATCCTCATAGATACTAACTGTCGCGTAACGCGAGTGATCATCAACAGCAACGTGCATACACTGCGAACCTATTCCCTTATTGGCTGATTTATGGCGATTTCCGTTTCCGGGATTTCTTATCCCTTCTTCGTTGAAATTCCGTAGCTTCTTTATGTCTAAATGTATCATGTCTCCTGGGGCTTCATGTTCATAGCGTTGACGGGGTTCCTCAGGCTCTTCAATGTCCTTTTTGCGAGAAACGCCCGCTCGAACGAGAACACGACTGACTGTTCTTTGATGCATTCCTAATTTACGGGCAATATGGTCGCCAGTTAACTTCCCTTCCACCCTTAGGTCGACGATCTCTGACACTCGTTCTGGAGAGATTGCATTCGGACTGTTATGAGGACGGGATGAGCGATCCTGTAAACCAGCCTCTCCTTCCGATTTGTAACGTTTAATCCACTTCCGCACTATCTGTGGGGTTACATTGTACTTGGCCGCCGCTTCGACTTGTTTAAGGCCGTCTATCAAGACGGATTCGACCATCGCCTTGCGACCTGATGGTGAAAGAATGGCATTTTTATGGGTTTTTGACATTAGTTTGGATCCTTTCTTAATGTCAGAGGAGAAACCTTATAGTTCCAACTTAGGTCGTCATACCGAAGATTACAACCTATTGCCTCCCCACAACTAGGCGCTTGACTTCCGTAGTAAAAACGAGATTCGAGAAACAAACACGCTTCGTCACTATCATCATTGAACAACGATCTGAAAACTTCCGCTATGACGCGAGTTTGTAATGGTGTATTTCGACCATCTTGCGAATCATAAATATGTTTCTCAACACACTCCTTGGCGCGCAAAAATGTTTCCTCGATTCGCCGTTTTAAATCGTCCTCCAAACTTTTATCACAGTCGTCGACTAGATTCTCTATGCCATGAATCTTCATAAACTTGGCAAACCCTTCTCCCTCAAAAATTTTTGTAGGGGGAGAGCTACTTGTCCCATGGAGGGAGTTTGCTTTATTGGAATCGACATTTCCATACTTTGATCTCATCAGTTTTCTCCAAAGGTTAAATTGCTGAATCACAATATAAACTTAGCTTTACTGTAAGTCTAATAAAAATCGATCGATTCGAACTTGTAGTGTAATGATAAGTCTGGAAATTGAAATTTGGAAATCAATTCCGGGGGTTAAAATCCCACGGAATCGATCGTCAAAATCTGCTACCCTCGATAGGGGGTCCTGTTAAATATCTATTTAGGAGAACAGAAATGGACAACGATGATTATAACCTAGAGCATTTTTCGTTCAAATTGTCTCGATTCAGGGGGTCTTTTACCAACAGCAAGGGCGTACTGGAAGAAGAAAAGGGACTACTTGTTCGGAAAATGCTCTAATGAAGGCTTTTCTGAAGCAATTCTATCGCGAAGGGGAGTTCCCCTTTAAGGAGATCATGGAGATGGTCTTTAACGTAGTCATGTGAATGGAACGGGAGCAGTTCCTTGGTGCAGAACACTACGAGCGAACCGGCGAGAACCGTCGTGGTTATGCCAACGGTTACAAGCCAAAACGTCTAGCGACTCAAGTTGGAATGCTGGATGTTCAAGTTCCGAAGACGGCCAATCACTTAGATACTCCGTTCTATCCGAGCACGTTAGCGCGTGGTCTGCGCAGCAGTCAAGCTGTGCTGAGTGCGGCAGTGGAGTGCTACTTCCAAGGCGTTTCAACTCGTGATGTTGAAGCCATCTTTAAGCATTTTCGGCATCGAGACCTTGTCCTCAAACCAAGTGTCGAAAGCGAACAAGACGTTAGACGAGCAGTTTGAGGCTTGGAGAAACCGAGAACTGGGCGAGTTCCCCTATCTGATTCTTGATGCTCGTTACGAGAAACTGTGCGTAACAGGCATTTTTCGTTCAAGTTGTCTCGATTCAGAGGTTCTTTCATCAACAGCAAAGGCTTACTGGAAGAAGAAAATAGACTACTTGTTCGTAAAATGCTCTAACGCTATTGTCTCGGCTAAAAGTTTCTCAATACCTTCTTGCCCGAGCGTTTTTCTCCACCTACTCAGACATGAAGGATCACAAGGTCGCTCTCGCGTAAAGTATATTTCCCCGCACAAAAACTGGTAGTACAGATTTTGCGTAAATTGTTCCACCACCTCCTCATCTGAGTATTTCATCAGATAGGATAGGATCAATAGTCCTGCAATCAATCGAGGACTTTCCGACGTGCGCCCAGTTCGCTCTGAAAAGTAACCCGACCAATCTCGCTCCAACTTTCTCCAATTGAAGTTTACCGCCAGTTGATACAGCGGCTTTATATCATCCAGAACATTCGCTAGAACAGTATGATCTAGCTCACTCTGCTCCCCAAAACTTTTTCCAAGTCCCATTAATGACTGACTCCAATATTGAGTAACCTTGCGAACTATGTACGAATCTCTATTGAACTTGTAAATGCGACAAATTTACAAATAATTACAAGACCGTAAAACTAGGCAGGCAACTCTCGCTTGAGACTACGCCCGTGTTATAATCGTCCAATGTATTCGCACTAGACCTCAAAACACGCACTTTCTCATGGATTTTAAATATACTATCCGTTTTTCAGTACGGACTATATACTTATTTAGCCATTATCACTTTTCTCTACACCATTCACCTAATGGATACTGTGATCATAGCGTTACATCGGGATTTGTTCCGATGAACAAGCAGGAAATCATGCAGAAGCCTTTATCAACGGTAAGTTGAGCGAAAAATGGCTAAATAGGTATATAGTCGCTTTTCAAAATGTGGATATTCCTAGAAATGCGCATTCTCCAAAATTTTGTGGTAACAGGTATATAATCCCTCATCTATACCACATGTTATGAGTAAGAACCTGTTTTTAGGTTCTACCGAATAATCATACAAGTTTTCTATTACACACCTAGTTTAGTTGATACACCTAAACAATTCAAGATTCTCTGTAACGGGGATCGCCTTCGTCGCGAACATGCGAAATACTTTGAAGGGTTTTCTAACTTCCAAACCGCACGTATATCTATTCATCCGAAGTTTGACTAATTTCCCGTGTAACAGCGTTAGGCTGTTCGCGGGCTGTTTTCCCGTTTACTTCTAAGTAAGCCATAACTAAAGCCAATATCGCAATAAATGCCATTAGCATCCAACGAGTGCTTTTAGCGTGATCTTCCATAGACTTACGATCAGCCGCACTAACGTAAACTAACTTATCAAAGTTGGTTTCAGTGACTTTCTCATGATTTTCATGACGTTGTTTGCTGTCTTCTAGTAATTCTCTTTTCATCCCCTCTAAATATTCCTTGAGTTCAAAAGAGATTTTTGGATTCTCGGACATTGGACTTCTCCTGAGGAATTGCAGAGAAGCTCTATTTATGTCTTTATACAAGCATTGCAACAATTAGTTGTGAATTTTAAAACTTATTTTGCTTGGCATGCTGTTATTACGACTTCAATAATCTACTTGCTAGAAAATCACTTGCAATACGTATATCCGTACGTCAATTCTCCAGCGCGCCTTGTTTCGTCAACTCTATATCACCATGCTCCCGTTGTCCTCGCAACTCGGAGTGATGCTTGTCGTTCCCGCGCTTGTACGCGGCTTCTATTAGAGCGTTTGCATTTCAAGTTGATAGAAATCTAGGCTACTGCTTTACAAAAGAACAAATTATCTTGACGGAACTACCGAAGGCGGAGACTTCTTCTAATGAGAAACGGAAGAACTTGAGAGAATCAATGTTATTTCCTAACGCTCTAGTCTAAAATCAAGCTGAAATGCTTCGCTAATTAGAATTACCCAACGGTCTCAATTCTCTTTCCGTCGCAAGCAATCTGATTAGCAAAGAAATTTGGGAATAGGAGTGCGGACGGAGTAAGAAGAGCTGAATTTTTCGTACAGTCCTTATACGAGACTGTCGCACAACAACGACGAACTCGCTAGACATCCTTCGTTTAGTCCAAGTTACCAAAAAAAACTTACGTTTCTGCCGCCTAAGAGGTCGCTCATCAATAAGTGATAGACAGATTCTTTGCCAGTGACGGTATTACGCAATAGTCTCTATGCATAACAGCGAATACCGATATGCGCCTGTCGTCTCCCCAATATCTAACCACTGAAATACGTTACTTCCCCAAATGTCGTTATACCTGGACCATCATATTCATGGATTTCGTATCCGCCATCGGTGAGACGTTTGCAAAAGCTGGCTTCCTCTGACAGTCGTACGCCGGAATCGAGATCAATTGGAGTGTAGTAAGTGTATGTCACTTCTTTGCCGCGGGGATAGATGGCGATATTCTCTGAGACCAGTTTTTTGTGTATCAAACTTTGCAAAGCTTCGCCTTTAGCAATGAAGAATCCTGAGTCTGTTGATTCTGTTTTGCGAATCAATCCCTTTTCTTTTTCCCCTTTCGAGTCGTCAGATTCCAGTCGATTTTGTTCCTCTTCGGTTAAACCACGCCTCACCGTATGTGAGAACTTATCCTTGTCAAATCGCGGTTTAGGAACTCGAGTTCCCACCATGTCCAAATCGGCGGCGAACATCTTCTTGAAAACCTCCAAATCTACACCCACGTTCTCGTCAATTCCAATGTAAATGTCAGATTTATCCTCAATAAACCGCGTCATAGCAATGTTTCGCGCTTCGACAGAGACGGCGATCGCTGCGACTAAGAAGTTAGAGAAATGGCCGTTCTCATTTAGCCATTTGTTGATCTCGAAAACGCTTTCAGCGGCGCGGTAATGTAACCTTGAGCGCTTAAGTGGGCAAGCAATCATGCATCTCATAGTGAATCCTAAGCAATTGAACTGCCGCTATAATTTGCTTAGCAGCAGTGTTTAGTGGTAAAAGTGTTTTAGCCGAAAAGGACAGGAAAACCACAACTGTTCGGCTCGAAAGCCGAACTGCGAGGTCAAAGTTTGAACAGGCGATTTTAACTGAATTTGTCAAAAAAAGGTTGATTTTTCCTAGATACAAGGTAATTATGTTTTGAATTTCCTTGCGTCAAGTAGGAACGCCAATTTACCGATAATTTTTGGTTGAAAATCGAAATAGAGAGCTACCATGGACAGCAATCCCAAGAATCGCCATAAATTTCAAGATTCTCAGACAGAAGTGTCTCGAGGAGTCTTTGAAGGCGGACGTTTGGCTAGGTTAGCAGGCGAAGTAATAAGTTTGGCTCCGGCAAAGTTGTTCGGGCGTACTTCACTGATGTCAGTATCGACATTGGCCTTAGGGAGTGCCGTTGCGAGTTCCGTATTCGCGGGAGCAGGATTTGCACAGTGCAGTGTGAAGAGTGATACGGAAAGTAGCGCAACATTTGTTTGCTCGGGAAATTTCACTAATTCTACAAATATAGATCTTAATTCATCTTTGCTATCCAGCGCGACTGCGTCTAGCCATTTGAGGGTGGAACTCGATCCTACGGCAAGAGTGAGGGTAGATCATACTCGATTTAACCAGGGCGCATTTCGGTTAGTTGGGTTGACTACAACAAAGTCAATTACTTTGACTCAAGCGCCGGGTGGGCAGGATTTTGAAGTAACAGGGAGTACAGTTGATTTTTCAAAAGCACTTGTTCGAGTTCATCATAATAACACGGCTAGTGATGCTGAGGTTAATATAAATTTGACAGGGAATATAATCGGAACCGGACGATTAGTAGGCATTTCTGTTTCCAATAAAGATGGGGGTTCCTATACAAGAGGTAGTGGTGATGTAACCATTACAGCGGCGGATATAACTATTAGTGGTAGCGGTTTAAATAGAGGTTTTGGTGTTGAAGCTACCGATTTGGGGGGTAATGTCACGATAAATGTGAGAGATGTGTCAGTTTCAAATAACGGTGTTCGAGTGATCACCCAAACCCAAACAGGTTTGGTTCGGGTTAATGCAAGGAATATCTCTACTCACGACGCACTAGGTGTATCATTAAATAGTTCCGCAGGAAGATTTATAGGTAACTTCGGAAATGTAAGTACGCGTGTGAGTGCGGCCATCTTAATACGAGGGGGGAACTCAAATTCGTCTAATTCCGCTCAAGTTGTGCAGTTAACTACGAAGAATGTTACTGGCGGTCTAGCGGGGATAGTGGTGGCACAAGAGGGGACGGGAAGTAACTCGGTCAACATTACTGTCAATGGAGATGTCAAGGCGACGGGAAGTTCAGATTTCTTAAATAACCGTGCCCCGGGTTCACATGCGTTGTGGGCGAAAGCAAATAGTGGAACAATCACAGTTACGGTAAATGGCGATGTAATTGGTGGGACGCATAGTAACAATAATGGGATTGAAACAGAAGCCCCTGGCTTACATACGATTACTGTAAACGGAGGGGTAATTTCTGCAACCGCCGATGGAATTAACACGAATAATGGGAGCTCCAAAATTACTCTCAACAATGTCACATTAAATAGCGACGTTGTAACGGGAAGCGGTCTTGATGAGATAACAATTGCTGGAAGTACAACGCTCTCATCCGGTGTATCGATAGACGGTGGCGAGGATGCAAACGAAACTTCGGCATCGGCAAACACGGCAAAAGATCTCTTCAGTGTCGCAAATATGACTTTGGAGTATGCGGCAGCCGACTTTACGACTAAGTTTAAAAACTTTGAGAGGATCGGTGCAAAAGAAGGGGGAGTGATCTCAGTTTCTGCAACAGCAACATTAAGTTGGGATGAAGTCGTACTCGACAAAGGCGCGTTATCAACTCAGGACTCAGCAGCAAACGATGCATTAACGGTCAGCGGGAACGTTACAACTGGCGGGATTCTTAGAATTGATGTCGATTTTTCAACGGGGACAACGGATACGATTACGATTAGCGGAAACCTAACTGGAACACACAAGTTAAATGTTGCGGACGTAACCCCCACGAACTCATCAGCTCGAGTGGCTGGGCCAATCAATGTGGTTACAGTCTCGGGAACAACTCAAGCATCAGCACTAACTTTGGCGCATGAAGAATTGATAAGCGGTAATAGGATTTATTCGATCTCATATGACACCACATCAAAGACTTTTAGTTTAAGGGGCGAAGTATTAGCCGCACCTCAATGTACCGAAGATACAAATACCGCAGGATCCTTTGTTTGCACCGGATCTATTTCCGGCACTCAGTGGGTAATCACAACGGGTACGACGAACAATGTTGTGTCACTTGATGCCTCTGCCTCGGTCAGCGTAACGAGTAGCTGGGCATTCCGAGTTATGAGCCAAGCGGGAATAACCTTTACTCAGGAGACAGGCGGAACACCGATCAATGCAACTGGAACAGCTCCTGGAGTTTTGAAAGCCGAAACAACCGGTAACGGAAATGTTGCCGTAACGTTTATTAACTCGATTACGCAAACCAGCTCGGGTACTACAGTATTCGTAAAATCGACCGGGACTGGAAATGTTGGTTTATCTGTAACAGACGTGACAGCTACCAACGCGTCTGCGACTGCAATTCAAGTCGAAGGGGCAGGCGGTGCCGTTACGGTTAGCACAAACAGCGTTAATGGCGGTATGGCGGCAATTATCGCAAAAAATATGTCCTCTTCAGGTACCGTATCAGTGAATGCGAGCGGGGATGTAAGCTCAACAGGGGGGCATGCGATTTATGCCTATAGCAAAGGCTCTTCAATAACTGTGAGCACGACAGGAGCTATTCGAGGCGGAAAGTCAGGAATTATTGCCGCGAACGAAGGCTCGGGAGATGGAACTGTTTCGATCCAAACGACGGCAGCAGTGACAGGAAACAATAGAGACGGAATTTATGCGTATAACACCGCCAATGGCGATTTGACGATTACGGCAAACGGCACGGTAACAGGCAAGAACTACGGAATTGACGCACGAAATTACAATTCCGGAGACATTCTCATTACAACGACGGCGCAGATTACCGGCGGAACCGGAACAGGTAAAGATGGAATTTCGGCTCTTAATGAAGGGGCGGGCGGTATAACGATCGTGGCTACAAACGTCACGGGTGACGATGATGGTATAGATGCACGGAACTCCGATGGAGGCTCGGTCTCTATTACTGTCAACGGAGATATACGAGGCAGGGGAACCGGTCGTTACGATGCGGCTGTGTTCGTAAATAACGATTCTTATGGTGAGAATGTAACGGTATCGGTTGCCGATGGAGCCGGTGTTACAGGCGGATACGGTATATACGTGGAAAATTTCGGGAGTGGGAGTGTCTCGGTTTCCGCAGCTGGTAATGTCGTTGGTTCCATTAGGGAGGGAGTCTATGTCGACAATAGAGGTACGACAACTGACGTTGAAGTGAAGTCGGTTCAAGCGTCCGGACACGGTATTGATGTCCGACACGAAGGTTCTGGAACTGCTACGGTTAACGTCGTTTCGGGCGGCGTAGTTAGGGGGGGAGAGAAAGGAATTAAGGTCGTAGCCGAAGCAGACGCTAATGTCTCAATTACTTCGTCTGGCGCAATTACCGGAACAAGAGAACAAGGGATTTATGCGTCACTGAAAGGGAGTGGAAATCTATCCATAACGACCAATGCAGCAATTACTGGCGGGAAAGAAGGAGTTGATGCAGAATTAGATGGTGAAGGTGACCTTTCAATTACCGTCACAGCTGTTACTGGCGGTGAAGAAGGGATCAAAGCACGGAAGTTTGAAGCTGGGGATTTGACGATTGTTGCCACTGGAGCAGTCACTGCTGGAGATGATTCAGGAGACGACGGGGTTTATGCCTATTCCGACGGCAATGGCGATATGTCTGTGACGGTATCTTCTGTTACAGGGGACGATGATGGTCTAGATCTAAGACATTACGGGTCAGGAACTCTTACAGCGTCTGTGACAGGAAAAATAGTCGGCAATGGTTCAGGCGATAGCGACGGAGGCATATCGTCAATAGGTGAGAGTAAAGCAGGTACCATGACGTTTAATCTGGCTGACACGTCAGAAGTAGAAGGTTACTACGGTTTACTGATCAGTCGAAAAGGAAATGGAAGTGTCGTCATAAATTCGAGTGGCTCTGTCGAAGGCAAAACTAGCGACGGCATGGACATAGATGTCAAAGACGGCGCAAGTATCAATATTACTGTTGCTGGAGATGTAACGGGGGCAGCTTCAAAAGTAGCGATCGACACATACACCGAGACCGGTTCTACAACGATTATTATAAATAGTGGTACGATTTCAGCGCCGAATGGCCCACCTCCACCTGCAACTCCGCCGTCTTGTATCGGAAATACCTGCGTAACTCCAGTTGTTCCAAGCAATGTCGGATTAGCGATTCGAAACAATGCCGGAGCATCGACAGTTACAATAAATTCAGGTGCAACTATTACCTCTGGAATATCGTTAGGTGGTGGTGTTGATGCTCTTACCTTCGTAGGTGGAACTCCTCCAAGCAACGTTATGCTTGACGGTGGAACCGATACCGGAAATACACAGTCGGTCGATAAGTTACATTTCAATGGCGTGACGGCAACGCTCAACGCCAATCACTGGAAGAACTGGGAAGAGGTTAGTATTGGAACGGGTTCTAATGTCAGTTTTGTCGGTGGACATACACTAGCCACTAAAGAACTCAAACTGGCAGGAATTCTTTCCCTGCAGAACGAAAAAACAGAGGATGAATTTTATCTTTCTAGTGGAAATGTAACAGGTACCGGCGTTATTGCGGTCGACATCGATTTTTCAACGGGTAAGACTGATGTCATCAATATCGCTGGCAATATGACTGGCAACTTTACCCTTCGCGTTGAAGACGTAACGCCTTCTAATGTTTCTCGCCGAGTTGTTCATGACGCGACGGGTCTGCCGCCTTCAACCATAGTTCTAGACACACCAATAATAGTCGCCACAATCGATGGAACCGTTGCAGCGGATGCTATTAGCTTAGAACATTCACTCGTCATTTCTCGCGGATATGAATACAGGCTAAGATATTCTTCCCAATATAAGGCTTTTGTCCTAACTGGAAAACTTGGTGAATTTGTTTGCCAAGAGTCAGTATCTGTTGAAGGACAGTTTTCCTGTGTCGGCGCGGTTATTGTTACCGAAAATCTTGTGAAGTCTCGAGATACGGCGATTGTCGCCAACCTTCCAAGTGCGACAACTGTTAACGTGTCGAAGGGCGTTGCTTTCAATATCGGAGGCGGCGGGCCAATTTCGTTCGTCCAAGAAGCGGGTGGAGCCTCACTAAATGCTACTGGTACGGCGACCGGTGTCATCGTTGCTCGTACAATCGGGAATGGAAACGTTACAGTTACTTTGACCGGAGATGTTAGCTTAGCTGGTTCGGGGGACGCTATTCACATTGATAGTATGGGGACAGGCAATGTTGCCTTGACGACAGGTAAAGTTACAGCAAACCATTCCTCGGGAACAGCGATTAATGTTCAAGGAATGGGAGAAACTGTCACCGTTAGTGCGGGAGAGATATCAGGAGGAAGCACGGCGATCATTGCTAAGAATAAAAACGCGTCTGGTGCCGTCAATGTAAATACTACAGGTGCAATTGCCAGTAATAGTGGAAACGCAATTTACGTATATGGCAAAGGAACCTCAGTAACGGTCAATACCAGAAGTGCGGTAACGGCGAGTGGTATGATCGTAAAAGCCGTTAATAAAGGTGACGGAGCAGTGGTCGTCAATACATCGGCCGATATCACGAGTAGTAGTGGTAAAGCAATTTATGCATACGGTAAAGGATCGGCTGTGACTGTCACCACTGTCGGACTTGTAAATGCCAGCGCTACCGCAATTGAAACGAGGAGCAAAGGGAGTGGCACCGTCTCAGTTATTGCAAATGATGACGTTACGAGTAGCAGTGGCATTGCTGTTCACGCCTACGGCGTAGGTTCATCCGTTACCGTTTCCACCTCAGCGGATGTTACCGGCCAAACGATTGGGATTAAAGCCGAGAATCGAGGGTCAGGTGACGGATCTGTTTCAATAAATGCGACAGGAGCCGTTAAAGCAAATGCTGGTACGGCCATTGAAGGAAGAATTACCTCATCAGGAACACTCAATATTTCAAGCGAAGTTGTTACGGGAACAACTTTTGGTATTTCGGCGATGGCGACTGGCGAAGGTAATGTGGTCGTTACGGCATCCGGAGACATTACTTCTGGCGACGGAGTCGGTGTCGGAATTGATACGGGTACGACTAGCGGTACTACGACGGTCACAATTGAATCGGGTCTAGTGAAAGGTAAAACCGCTATACGCAACAATGGTGGCGACTCGACAGTCACGATTAAATCGGGTGCAACAATTAGCGGATCAATCGAATTAGGCGGCGGCGCGGATGTCTTAAATTTAGACGGCGGAACCGTTGGAACTGGCGTTGAGTTTGATGGAGGAAGCGATACAGGAACTGATGAATCCGTTGATGCTATCAACTTCAATTCCGGCAATATATTATTGTCAGAAGTCGACTTTAAAAACTTTGAAAGAATTGGCGTTGGTTCAAGAGGAAAGATACGCTTTGAAGGGAACCACTCGCAAACAATTGGGGAGATACGCCTCTCACGCGGAACGATCGGTCTGCAAGATAGGGCCGTCGGTGATAATCTGGTTATTACGGGTAATTTATCGTCGGAAAGCACCTCCAATTACGGAATTATAGAAATTGACGTAAATTTCTCCTCTGGAACTTCAGACACTATTACAGTCTCAGGAAATCTTACAGGGCGGCATGTCATCAAGATTGCCGATGTAACACCTAGCGCTCTTACTACGCGAACAAGTAACCCTATTACTGTCATAACAGTTGCCGGTACAGCGGATAAGGATGCCGTTCGGTTGGATGATGAGAAGTTTTCATCGGGTGGTTACACCTATTCAATTAGTTTTGATGCAACGAGAAAGACCTACAACCTCGTTGGCGAGAGAGGAACATTGAATTGTGATTTGGCCGCTGATGAAATTAATTTTACTTGTACTGGCAACATTCAGTTCACTGAGAACGTTAATGGAGTAGATGACAAAGACTTAATCGTGACGCTTGATAGTCTAGCGACAGTTAGTGTTGATGCCGGTGTGGCTTTCCGATTAACAGGATCGGGAACAGTATCCTTTTCGCAAGAAAGAGGCGGGAGTGATCTAGTAGCGAGCGGGGCAGCGACAGGGGTTATTGAAGCGACAACCTCGGGTAATAAGAATGTTTCGATTACCGTGACTGGTAAAGCATCGCTTTCCAATGTTGGAACTGCCATTCGTGCCGTTTCCACGGGAACAGGGAATGTGACCGTTAATGCTCGTGAAGTCACTGCCGGACATGGTTCGGCTACTGCAATTAGAGCAGAGGGGCAAGGGAACTTAGTTAGCGTTACAGCTGGCGCGGTTAGCGCAGGTAAGTACGGAATTTATGTGAAGAACACAGGCACGAACGGGGCTGTGTCCTTAACCGCGACAGGCGATGTTACGAGTAGCGGTACCCCAATCCATGCGTACAGTCGGTCAGGAGCTGTGACCGTTAATGTTGCAGGTGTCGTCGGTGGGACAAACGCAGTAATGGCAACTAATAGCGGCGGTTCTGGTTCTGTAGCAGTGACCTCAACGGGTACTATATCGGCGAACGGAACGGCCATCTTGGTTGAGAATAGAGGAGCGGGTTCAGTTTCTGTCATAGCGTCAAGTCCAGTTCAGGGAAATGGAGTTGACGGAATAAGCGTAACAAACAGTGCAGCGGGAGCTGGATTATCGATCACAGCGGCGGGAGCAGAAGGACGAAGAAACGCTATTCGAGCGATAAATAATAGTGATGGGAGAGTCAGTATCAGTCTCAATGGCCGGATTATTGGAACTCGGTCAAGCGCTATTCACGCAGATAATACAGGCACAGGATCTTTAGACGTAGCGGTTGCAGGAACAGTTCAAGGCGGTGGAACCGGGGTAGGAATCGATACGGCCACGTCGGGTGGATCGACTAATATAACCTTAGCTCGCGGGGCAGTTGTTAGTGCAGGAAGCGGTATTGCTATTCGAAATGATGAGGGCAACTCGAATCTCGTGATTAACCGGGGAGCAACACTGAACGGAACGGCGCAGTTAGGTGGAGGTGTGGATACTGTCGTATTAGCCGGCGGTGCAGTTGGAACTTCGATTCTTGATGGCGGAGAGGATGCCGCTGCTATTGATACGTCGATCGACGTATTAACGATTAATGGAGGTTCGGTAACGGTTCGATCAAACCAGTTCGTAAACTGGGAACGTCTTGTTCTTGGTACGAGCGGAGAACTGCGCGCCAACGGCGAAGTGGCTTTACGAACAGATGACATTAGTCTCAAAGGAAACCTTACCTTACGAGATGGTGTCGCTGACGATGCCCTGACTCTTAATGGAGATGTAGATGGAGGTGGAACAATCCACGTCGACGCCGATTTCTTTGTTGGAAATGCAGATATTGTTAACATTACCGGAAATGTAACAGGGTACAACATCTATCGTTATGCACGATATTTCTACTTCAGTCGGTGGAAGCGACCAAGTTCCACTTGCAATCGTCAATGTAACTGGCACTGTATCGGAGTCGGCGTTCACTCTAGTTAATTCGGCAAGTAATTCTGGCCCTAACCGTTATGAACTTACTTTCGACAGCAACTCGAAAAGTTTCCTCTTAAATAAGAAAGAATCAGTAGGAAGTTTGATGCTCGTTGCGGCCCCCGTCACGTTATTTGATACTTTCGCTAGAGCTCCAAGCTTACAGCAACGTCACGCCGACAAGAACGTAAATAATTCATGGGTGCGCATGATAGGGGTTGGTCGAGATTACGGTGACGCGGCAGGTGAAAAAGCACAGTACGAATCTGATACCACGGGAATCCAGGTAGGGTATGATCTGATCCGAAGCTCAGGGCCATCCGGACTATGGGTTTTCGGAATGACAGCACAGTTTAATGAACTCCGCACCGACGTAACGGCTGTTTCTAGTGAAGGAGCGCTGAAAGCGACGGGGTATGGCATTGGTGCAACCGCAACTTGGTACGGTGAAGATGGAGGATACATTGATTTACAGACACAGATCAACTTAGTCGACTCGGTGTTCAAAACCAACAATCTCGGATTGTTGATGGATGAGGTGAATTCCTCAGCCCTGCTTCTTAGTTTTGAAACAGGTAGAGTATTCAATGTAAGCGAACAACTTTCAGCAACTCCAAATGTTCAACTGAGTTGGGGAAGAATGGGCACTTCCGATTTCCGGACATCTCTGAGGCAAGACGTGCAGTTTGGAAATGATGGCGGGTTAACAGGGCGTATAGGTCTAGGACTTAGGTATTCTGAAGATGATTATTCGATCCACTTCCTCGGCAATCTGTATTACGACACAATGGACTCGTGGGATATCAATTTCGGCGACAAGAACTATACGGACTCGAAATCAGCAATCTCTGGAGAGTTCGGTATTGGTGGGTCAATGGAGGTGACAGAAACTTCGACCGCTTATATTCGTGCAGAATACCAGACATCGTTTGGCGAAGGTTACGAACACAGAAAAGCAACGAAGCTTTCAGCGGGCATGCGTTGGTCTTGGTAGGTGCGATCGATATTTTCGTTACGAAGAATTGTCTCTTGATCTGATAGTGATGGCAAATTGGGTGGAATTGGAGTTAAAGCGAGAGGTCATTTGAGGGAAAAATTGGAAGGTTACTTCTTTGATATAGAAACAAACTCTTTGTTTCAAAAAACGAGAAATGACCTAAGTTCGCGGTGATGAGAATTGGATAATTAAGAGTTGTGCGGAATAGATAAAACTGCTTGATATTGAGTACTTAGATTTAAGCATGACGATCCGATAAAATTTTGGAATTGTGGAATGCTTTTATAGGGAAAAAGTGAAGCAAAAAAACGAAGTATGATCGCGGAATTTCGATACGTTTTGATGGTTAAAAGTGAAGGAAATAAACGCCTAATTCTTTGACTATTGGCCATTCTAGTGTAATTATAGAGAAAGAAAATTCGGAATAACAATCTTTGGCCTTCTTGCAATACATGAGCAGGTGGCTGGAGGTAATTTGGTTAGAGAAATGTGTACGGGATAAATATCTCGATATATGCCTGAAGGACAGATTATTATGTCGAAAATCGCCCAGTCTCCCACGAAGGGCAATATGAGTAGCGACCTACCGGGTTCAGACGGTCGGCGCACGTTCGCTTGGCAAGGCGGACGTGTGCGGCGTTCGAATGTAGGCGTTATCAGTTTTGCACCGTTCATGGCACTTGCGGGATTTCTCTCGTCAACGACAGCACTCTCATTCGGAACTTTAGTGACTTCAAGCTTGATAGCTGGCGATGCTCTTGCTCAGTGTACAACTTCAGGAGATACGGTAACCTGCACAGGAACACTTACAAGTAAACAAACAATAACTTCCACTGGAAGTGTAACTGTAAACCTCGACGGTAGCGCCTCGATCGTAAGTTCCGCTACCGGTAACGCCGGACATGCATTAGATGTAAATGGAACGACCGGGGTTACGATTGTACAGGCCTCGCCTGGCGGTGATATAACAGCTGGTACAGGAGGTAACTTTGCAGCGTCTGCTAGGTCTCAAGCCATTAAAGCTGTTTCCAGTTCGGGGAATGTAACTATAACCACAAGAGGAGTAGTTAAAGCTCGAAGTAATGGTGGCAATGCTATTTACCTAAAGGCTGGCGGAAATATTACGATGTCTGCTTTCGGAAATCTTGAGCATACACATCAAACCGGTGGCTATATTGTTCAACTAATTGCCTCAGGAAATATAAGCGCAACTATGAGTAATGTTACCACTACTCACACCTCTTCTGGGCAACATGGCGTAGACATTGATACAACCGCTGCGAACAAAAACATTAACGTGTCAGCGGCTACGATAAGCACAAGGAGAACAGGATTAAACGTACAAAATTCGACACATACTCTTCGTGGAACGGGATCAGTTACTATTACGGCCACAACAATTAGTGGTAGAAGTGGATCAACCGCGTTAATTCGAAACTTTGGCACAGGTTCCACTAATGTGACGATTTCATCGGTATCGCATGCTGGAACTACAGCGGCATTGGGGATTATTCAAGCTGGGGGAGATGTCAGTGCTACAATTTCGTCAATTACTCTTGGCACTGACGTATTTGGAGGGAACGGTTCGACTGCATTTAGATTTGGAGCAGTAAATGCTGATTATCGAACCAATTCGGGGTTTGCTGTCACTTCCGGAACAGTTACAATAACCATAGGCACAATTAGTGCGAACTTAAATGCTTCATTCGGACAAACGGCTAAAGGATTGTCGGCTCGCGCTAAAGACGCGACTTTTGTAGTGAACGCAAAGGATGTAAGTGCCAAAGCATACGCAGTACTGTTTCGTGGAAAAAATATATCTTTCACTTCAACGGGAACAATTATTGCGGGTGGCAGAGGTGTTGTCGTAGATAATAGAGGAGGTACTACTGACACCACTGGTGTTATCAAAATGCGGAACGTAACCCTCAACGTGAACACGGTATCTGCTGGGGACGATGGTATTACAGTTTTCAACAAACACGTAGCCACACAAACTGATCCAGCGGGATTTATTAGGATATCGGCAACCGGTACCGTCTCATCAACAAACTCTGCCGCAATAGTCATTCAGCATTCTGGAACAGAAGTAACGGTTAGCACTAGCGCCAACGTTACCGGTTCAACCGCTGGCATGTACATTCGAAACTACGGTACGGGGCCTCTTAATATCTCTGCTTCTGCAACCGTTACAAGTAGTGGAAGAGCAATTTATGCCTACAACTCGGGGACCACTCTTACCATTACTGCAGCAAGTGTATCAGGTACGAATGGTGTCTACGCTAAGAATGCCGGTACCGGAATTGCAACAGTTACAGTAGCAAATGCGACAACAACAAATTCCGCTCAGACTGGGAAGGGAGCGGTTTACGTATATTCTAAAACAGGAGCTGATGTAAATGTAGTGGCCGCAAGCGGTGGTCGTTTGGTCGATATTAGGAATAGTTCTGCTGGCAATGTCTCGCTGACATCAACGGGTACCCTAAGCGCCCTTCTGCCCGTTTTTATTAAGAACACCGGTAATGGAACAACCTCGTTGACACTATCAAGTGTAACAAGTACGGCCTCCGGCGCCTCAGCAATCGGTGCTGCCTATGTGTATTCCAAGGGCGGTACAACGATAAATATAACGACTGTGTCGGGAATAAATCGTGCTCTAGTTGTGAAAAACAGCGGTGCAAGTGTCGCAAACGTTACTGTTTCAAATGCCCGTGTTACTGTTCCTGCGACTAATTCCTACTCCTCAATTGGTGCGGTTTATGTGTACAGCAAAGGAGGTACGAACGTAAATGTTACTACAGCTACGGGCGTAGCGCACGCAGTATTTATTAAGAACAGTGGAACTGGCATTGCGAGCGCTACAATTTCTACGGCAACGGTTGATGTTTCCTCCGCGATTACAGCAGTTCACGTAGAGTCAAATGCAGGAACTAACGTCAATGTTCGTGCTGCGACAGGAAAAGAACTTATTCGCGTATTAAACACTACCGCAGGGACTCTGACTTTGACCTCTACAGGTACCTTACAGAACGGTTCAAATAACAGCGGAGCAATTTACGCTAAGAATACAGGGAATGGATCGACCGTAATTACGCTAAACAGTGTTTCAACAAATGCCACGGCATCGGCTGCAATTGAGGTCTATTCAAAAGCGGGAACGGATATCACTATTAGTTCTGCCACTGGTTCAGCAAAGGCAGTGGTGGTTAGAAACAGCGGTAATGGTATTGCGAAAGTGACCGTTGCAAGTGCGACTATTTCTAATACATCAGCGAATAGTTCGGGTGCAGTATACGTTTACTCGAAAGGTGGAACCAATGTGAACGTGGTTGCCGCGTCTGGAGGAAGATTAGTTCACATTCACAACGCAGTCACTGGAACAGTTTCGTTTACGTCCACCGGCGCACTGACGGCGCTTCTTCCAGTTTACATTAGAAACACTGGGAACCAAGCCGCAAGCATCACACTCAGTAGTGTCACCAGTACAAATTCAGCGACGACGGCGAGGGGCGCAATATTTGTTTACAGTAAAGGTGGGATAGTCGCAAATATCGTAAATGCTACCGGTGCTACGAAGGCAATTACCCTGACTAACAGCGGGGTTGGAGCGGTCTCGTTTACCTCCACCGGGACAATTACTGCTAGCGGACAGTTGGGTGTGTCAAATACAGGACAACATGGCATCACAATAGCCAATAACCTTGCTACCGGATCAAATGTTACCGTTAATGCAAATATCGTTAGTGGATTTATTAGTGGCATTTTTGCAACGAATAGTGGTAGCGGCTCGGTCTCTATCAGCGTCTCTGGGGCAATTTCGGGAACAAACGGAAGTGCTATCTATGCGACGGGTAGTGGAACAACGTTGACAGTAAATACCTCGGCAGCTGTAAATGGCCGTGACGGAATTGTTCTGAAAAATAATGGAACCGGACTGACATCTGTTGATGCCGATGGGACCATTACTGCGGCAGGGGCAACCCCCGCCTCGAAAGGCGCGCTATACATTACTAGTAAAGGTGGAATATCTGTTAGTACAGGAGTCGTAACAGGTGCTAAAAATGCCGTAAATATAAAGAACAGTGGGCCTGGATCCGTTGCATTTACAGCGACGGGGACTCAAACGTCGAGCGGTAACCAGAGCGGAATTATTGTTGAGAACGGCACTACAACGATTTCAACGGGATCTAATATAACAATCAATACCGTTGCAGTGTCGGGCTCGGCAGCGGGAATATTCACGCAGAACTACGGTACTGGAAATGTAAATGTCTCAACAACCGGAGTTATCACCGGTATTAGCGGCCACGGAATTTTTGTAAAGAACCTTAACGGCGGTTCCGCGACTGTCACAACTTCTGCCAATGTCACAGGGTCAGGAAATAGTTCCGACGGAATACATATAACAAATTCCGCAAATGGAACCGGTATTACGATTTCTACTAATTCAACAATTTCTGGCGGTCAAAAAGGCATTTACACCAAGAACAGCGGAAGTGGGGGAACAACTATCACGCTCTCTGGTAAGGTTACGGCTACTACGGACGCAGGTGTCCATGCTATAGACTCTGGTTCAGGAACTCTGACGGTTTCCTCTGATAGTTCCGAAGGAATAAGTGCTGCGGGAAGTATCGGTGTTCTTGTCGGTAAGTCAGGAACTGGAAATTCGGTTGTTCACGTAGCAGGACCCATTACTTCTGTCACAGGTATCCGTAGCACTAACACTGCCGGAGATACATCTATAACGGCTTTAGGGGGGATCACAGCAGGAAATAGTTTCTCAATATTTGCGGCCGGTAGCACTTCGGGCGCAATAAGTATTGTAACCTCAGGAACAGTTTCGGCCAATAGCGGAATTTTTGCACAAGGGGGAGGGACAAACATTACGATCGCCGTAGAAAACGTTACGTCTCGAGGAGCTAGCGATGCGATTAGTGCTCGTAATTATGGAAACGGTGATACGAGAGTCACAACAACGGGAACGATCGCCGGAGGGGGAGCCGGGATTGGAGTAATAGCACGAGGTGGGAACAGCGTATTTGTGACGGCTGAGGGTGTCGTAACGGGTTCCTCAAATGGCATTAGCATAGTCATGGGGAACTCGGGATCTGCGAACCTTACAACACAAGAAAATGTAACTGGAAATCAATATGCTGGGATCACAGTTAATAGTACTTTGTCTACTGGAACGACTATAAGCATAGATGCTAGCGGAGATGTGACTGGCGCAAGGCAAGGGTTGTTTGTTCAAAATACAGGGTCTGGCGGCGTAACAGTAAGCGTTTCTGGGAACTTGCTTGGACGATCCTTGTATGGTTTGCGTGCAAGAAACTACACTGGAGGTGGCTTGTCCATTACCACTCAAGGAAATATAACAGGAGGAGTAACTGGACTCGTCGTCAAAAATACAGGTGATGCAGAAACCTCAATAACGGCTTCCGGAAATATCGTTTCTAGGAACGGCCACGGTTTAGTTCTAACGGATGAAGCAAATGCCGGAGTAACCGTTGCCATAGGTGGAGCTATTACGAGTTCTGGTACCGATGCGGTTACATCTTCTGCTGCAGACGGTGTTTTGATTAATGCTAAAGGTGGAACACTCACGTTTTCTGCACAATCTATTTCTGCAGCAGGCCATGGAATTGTCGTCAAAAACACAACAAGTTCAGGTAGTCAGACATTTAACATTAGCGGTGCCGTTACGGGGAGTGCAGGTCACGGAATTAGTCTTAGTAACGAATCCAGCGGCGATTTTTCAGTCACGACAAGTGGGAATATCACTGCTGGCGCAGGCCATGGCGTACAGGCAACAATTTCCTCGGTCAGCGTCGTTACGGTTAGTTCGCTCGGAGAGATTCAAGCCAATGGTGCAAACTTTAATGGGATCAATGTATCGACCGAGGGCGGAGCAACCCTAAAGGTTACAACGTCGGGTGGAATAATCTCCCAAGAAGGCGCTGGCATCGTTCTGAACAGCACTGGAACCGGTGATGTTGGTGTTGAAGTTACAACAGGAACGAGTGGTGTTTTCGGAAGTATCGGCGTTGGAATTCACGTAAAGAATGCTGGCGGTGGTTCTGTTACAGTTGACGCTAAATCTTTAGTGACTGGACGTAGAACGCGGACAGGAGCAAATAATATTTCCGTCGGCAATGAAGGAATTTTGGTAGAAAACGATGCGTCAGGCGCTAATGTGACAATTAGTGCAACCGCTGTGACATCTTCAGGTCACGCCATTCATGCTCTAAATTCAGGTGCAGGTGCCACGTCGGTGGCGACCACAGGAGTGATACTGGGCGGTACCGATGGTATTCGAGCATACGCGGGATCTGATTCAGCGACGACTCTAACCGTCAACACAAGCGGAACGGTTACAGGGTCTTCCGGAATAGGGGTTTTCGCACACAACAAAGGAAGCGGTTTGTTATCTGTTTCAACTACGGGAGCGATCGTTGGCGGATCCGGAGATGGAATCCATGCCTTGTCAGAGAGTAGCGGGGTCACCGTTACTGTCAATACCGTGAGAGGCGAGACAGATGGGGTTGAAGCGTATAGTAAAATTGGAGGTTCAGTATCGGTAATAGCTTCTGGAAATGTAATGGGAAGAACTGGTACGGGTATTAGAGCCGTGGCTAATGGAGAATCTGTTGTAGTCTCGGGGACTTCAGTTTCAGGAGGAGTTACTGGAGTTGAAGTCAAGAACGGGGGAATTGGAGCGGTCACGATTGATTTAACGGGCGCAATTCGTGGCATTGGAATGGACGGGGTTTATGCTCGTAACTCTGCTTCTGGTACAGACCTGACAATTAATGTATCGGGACAAGTGACTGCGGGTTCGGACGGTACTGAAGCCGCTAAGGCCGAAGGTAAATCAGAAGGCATTCAAGCGATTAACTTGGGGAGTGGAGCGACTTCTGTTACCGTGCGAGGTGCAATAACAGGTGGAAATCACGGGATACTGATATCAAATAGTGGCACTAACGTGACTCTCGTAGCGGGAACGATTTCCTCCGCAAACCACGGCGTTAAAGTCGATAATATGGGCTCAGGATCAACCTCTCTTACTTTCACTGGAGCGCTCAGGGGAGCCAACAGTCATGGAATTTCGTTTTCTGGCGGTGCGAACACAACGACCTTGTCGCTTATTTCTAGAGCGGTAACTGCGGGTGGAAACGGAATCAGTCTGACTCATCCTGGTACAGATGCTAACATAACTGTTTCAGGAAATATTTCAGCGACTTCGAGTGGCTTAACACTTGCTTCGACTGGTAAGTCGGGAGCCGTCACAATTTCTGTTACCGGTAACATTATTGCTGGTAGTGACGGAATGAAAGTTTCAACTGTAAGCGACGGAAATATCTCCGTTACCAACACTGGTAATATAAATGCTAGTGGAACCGCCCTTCAGATTTCGACAACAGGAAATGGTAACGTCACGTTGGGATTCTCTGGCACTATCACCTCGAGCGGAGCTGGGGTGCATGTTGTTGGAACGAGTAGCGCAACGACTGAAAGTGGAAATAACATATCCGTTACAACGGTAGGCGGAATTTCTACAAAAACCACCGCGATCCACGTCTCCAACAGCGGAGCAAATGGTGCAACGACGATCGTTGCAAGCGGAGGATTGGTTAGTTCGGAATCACACGGGCTAGTTGCGGTAGGTCATGGGAAGAATGTTTCCGTAACTTCAACCGGAAATGTTACTGCTGGTAAAAACGCATTCTACTTAAATAATGCGGGAACTGGAACGACAGTTCTTACTTCCTCGGGTGTCGTTAATGGTCAAGGGGCCGCCGGCATCCTCGTAAAAGGAAGTGCTTCGTCACTTGGTGTCACAGTGACAGCGGAAGAAAGTGTTACTGGTGGCTCTGTCGGGCTTCAGGTTGACCACAAAGGTAGTGGTGCTGTTGTAGTTACGGCAAAAGGTAATGTTACTGGAGTAGGTCGAGTCGAAGACGCAAACAAGAATGCTGTCGATGTCTACCTTAGTAAGAGTGGGACAACTGCAACTTTAAGTCTTATTGGAGTTACGGGTTCTGCAGATGGTGTCAAGCTTCACAATAAAGGAAGCGGTGCAACGTCACTGACAGCGACGAAAAAAATTGAAGGCACGCGCGGGTATGGGATCAATCTTTATGGAAATACAGGTCAAATCTCAGTAAGTGCGATGGACGTAACAGGCGGAGATGGTGGGGTTAAAATAGTTGCAAAAACCGGGGATATAACGGTTGCTGTTAACGAGGTTAACAGCTCCAAAGGAAGCGGTATTTCGATTAGTGCAAACGGAGTTGGAGTAACATCTGTGACCGCTTCAGGTGATATCACAGGCCTGATTAATGGAATTGATGTACGTCGTGACGGAACTCCCGAGTCTAGTAGTCAATCAAATGACATTAATATTGTAACGCATGGGGATGTAACTGGACAAGGCGTACCTGCTGTCACAGGTTCTGGAAATGTTCCGAGTTCTGATGCTAGGCCGGGTTCGGGCATATTTGCTCGCCATACCGGTCGCGGCAACATTAACATTACAATTGTATCTGGCGAAATTAAGGGTGGAAACGGAGGTCTACCTATTGACGCTGATGCAGTGAATGGTGTCGCGAATATCAATTTGGGTAGTGGAGCAATCATTGGAACCCCGGGATCCGTCGCTATTCAGCACGGTGAAGGTGACTCGGTAATGACTTTAAATCCGGGTGCAACGATTCGAGGGAACATAAAACTCGGTGGAGGAAAAGATATACTTAGGCTCCAAGGGGGAATAATTGACGAAAACGCCGAACTTGACGGTGGGAATGATGCGGCAATTAATAGTTCAGTGGATACTGTGATATTTGCTCCTTCGGCAGACGCTCCAAATCAGCTTGCAAGAACTAAAATTATAGGAAGCAATCTTAAAAATTGGGAGAGGATCGTCGTCGAGAGTAATGCCCAGATGATCGTTAGCGGACAGCAGGCATTGGTAACACAGGAGTTTACTAACCGAGGCAGTTTGAATCTAGCTGATAATGAGCCCGACGACGTACTGTCAGTTACAGGAAATTATGTTGGTGGAGGATTACTGTATATTGATGCCAACTTCGCAACTGAGAAGGCTGACCGATTAACGATTGATGGAGACGTTGTAGGGTCTACAGAACTTCGAATTACGGACACGACCGGAAGCGGGCTAGCAACAGGTCGGGATTTTTGGGTGATTAACGTTGAAGGAGCAGTAAGTCCGAGGGCGTTTGAATTGAAACGGGCAATAAGAGTTGATGGTATTGATTACAACCTCATTTTTGATGAGTCTCGTAAGGCGTTTATTCTTTCCGTTGGAATAGGCAATCCATTAGATATAGATACGATGTTGGTCGCGACCCCCGCCGCATTGTCGAGAACATTTGCTAATGCACCATCTATGATGCAGCGCCGTCAAGGATTACTACCTTGGACAAACGAGGGAGAATCTCAGGACGGCACTTGGATGCGTTATTTTGGCGCAACGAATGATCATGGGCTTGTGGGAACGGGTGGTAATTTCCAAAGTGACCAAACAATATTCCAATACGGGTATGATCTTTTGGCTTTTGATTTCGGTAATGGCGGTTGGTCAGTGGGAATTACTGCACAAACCGGAACCGTTACGGCTAACGCCGAGGGAGCAGGCGGTGTTGGAACGATTGAGGCAAAAGGATATGGTATCGGAACAACTGCAACTTGGTTTGGTCGAGACGGAAGTTACTTAGATATTCAAGGACAAGTAAACTTTGTTGAAACCGAGTTTGCTAATATTCGGCACGGTAGTTTGACGGAACCTCAAAAATCGGAAGCGTGGGTTGCTAGTATGGAACTAGGGCGCAGAATGCATCTTGGAGGAGGTCTGTCGATTATCCCGCAGGGTCAATTGTCTGTTGGTCAGCTTGCTGGTAGTGAGTTTGAAACGGATCGCGGCAACCAACTAGGGTACGATTCTCATCTCTCTTTGAATGCACGTTTTGGTGTTGCAGCAGAGTATTTCGGCGATCGTAGTAGAGGTTACATAGTCGGGAACTTCATGCACAGCTTTAGCGATACTTGGGAAGTCCGTGTCGACAAAATTAGTGTCGATGACAAAATTAGCCCAAGTGCAATAGAGTTCGGGATTGGTGGCTCCGTTGCTTCAACCGACAGTACGACGCTATTCATTGAAGCGTCATATAGATTGGGTGTTGGCGGAGAAGAAGGGTCGCAAGAATCTAGCGCAATGTTGGCGACTGGTGTGCAATGGTCTTGGTAACCGCGAGTAGACTTTGAACTTATGTAGTTTTGTGAAAGCGATCTAGGTTTTCACCGTCCTTACAATAAGCAGTTGCGCAGAGCTATTTCGTTTAAGAATGGGGCAGTTTCTTAATTTTCTAAAAAATTAAAGAAATCGCGAACCTGATTATGCAAGCATTTGTTTGGAAATTGAGCAAGAGAGATAGCCATTTTAGTCGATTTTTCAAGCAAAAAAGTTTTCATTTTTAGCGATCTAAGCGTTTTCGATTCTAGTTATTATGCCGGTACCGAGTCTGCTCACGAACTCTTCGTTTGTAAAAGCTCTGACTTTTCGAGTTCTCTGTATAGTTTGGTGGTTGACGGCGCGTTCAATCAAGTTGGAGGTTCTCATTACATCCGATGGTTTTCGGGCAGAGAGAAGACAGTCAATGCTTCGGGAACGATATTCTCCAGGCAGTACGCGAGTTTAGGAGCGGACGGCTGTATTGTTCCGGAAGTTGCTTGAGGGCTTGCTTTGTTTTTTCAACGTTGGCGGAGTTTTAGACGGCTCTTATTTCCTTCCCATTGGACTTTTTAATTTTCTTTGTGGGCGTTCTAGCGATGGCGTACAACTGGTAGCGTTGCCAGTTAGCGTTTGAGAAAACAAAGCGCTTAGCAGCTTTCGGCCCGTATTGGTTGTCGGAGACAATGTACTCAACTCCGGTAAGTCCTCGTTCGACGAGGCTAGAAAGGAAGTCCTTCCAATAGACGGCGGCCTCAGAAAGAGATACTTGAACTTTAAGAATACTTCTTGTTCCATCTTTGTGAATACCAATAGCGGTAAGGATTGCGACATCACGAACAGCAGCGCTGACACGGACTTTCTAGTATCGGGCATCAAGCACGAGGTATGGAATGACATGCTTCAAGTTGCTCTTTTATTTTCGATCTTACGCGAGACACCGTTGTAGAGGAAAGGTTTTCTATACCGAATTTCTTTAAAACATACGGGGCTATATAATTGTCGAGACGACTGTCATATGGTTCTGTGCTCTCTTGAGCCCCCCCTTAGTTTCTTTCGAGTCACACTCTGTTTTTCCTCGCCAACGAACTACCCCGGGTTATGTCTCCACCCGCGCATGCGGAAACGCGAATGGCTTTCAAAATATACTTGAACGAACAGGATATTTTGCAAGTGTCTAATCAACTATATAATCTCCAAATATACCTCACTTTCTTGGTCGATATACCATTGGTGTACATTGAACTACCAGCGCGATCAATGGTGTCGGCGCGATGTCTTCTGCGTTCAAGTGTCTCAGGATGGAAGGGAGTATCGCCGTGACCGGCGATCTTGGGAACAGGACGTGTAAGAGTTCCCAACTAGCAATACAGATTCTTTGGCTTATACCCGTTCGCATAAGCACGACGATTGTCCGTGCGTTCGTAATGCCTTGCTCTGTGATACTCCTCTCGTTCTGTTTACATGGCGACGTTGAAGAAACTCCTGATAACTTTACCGAAGCCACAGGTGCCATTTTGCGTCAGCTATTTCAGAACTGCACGAACTAGGTTGTTATCTTCCGATGTCTGGTCTCCTATAAAAAATTTAACCGGATTTTTAATTGGTCTAGCAGATTTTAAAATCTCCTAGAATCGTTTTTCGCTAGATCCATTTTCCAGACATAATGTTACAGTTTTTTTTTTGCCCTGCTCTGAGAATATTCGAAATATGTGGTATAGAGTGGGTTCGCTGTCAGACATATTGTTTCTCTAAAATTTCCAGCTGATATAATTGGTTGGGACGGTATAGTTCAGTGTTGTGACAAGAGAGTTTTAAAAGTACTTAATTGGAGAGTGTCCATTGGCTTACCAACCGGAAATCGAATTTGTGCAGTTGTTTGATGTCGAAAATCAAGAGTTTGTTGAAGCTGATTTGATAGACGTTATCACAGATGCAAATCTTGAAGATTGGCGAAGCAGGTGGATTCCTGAACAGTACAGGTTGATAGTTCATATGCTGAATCGAGGAGACGATATTGCCAAAAATTCTGACAGCTTGCATTGGAACTGGGGCAATAAGGTATCTGATTTAAGTTTGAGTGCCAATAAAATTGGTTACTCAATCGTCTACGGCGGAATAACGCAAGCCTTGATGATCGTTGACGTAGGAAAGAAATGTAGACTCGAAGAGCAACTGAACAAGTGTTTAGTTTATGTTGATTATGTTCAAACAGCTCCATGGAACAATCGAAAATTGAGCAGTCGTAGTATAAAGTTCAAAGGTTGTGGTACTCACATGCTGAGAAAAGCGTTAAACCTAAGTAAATTACTGTTTGGTGAATGTCGCCTAGGACTTCATTCCCTGCGAGGTTCATCAGAGTTTTACAGCAAGTTGGGCATGAAAAACTTAGGTCATGAACTTGGTTACGATGGACTTGAATATTTCGAAATGACTCCGCTTCAAGCGGATAGATTTCTTTTTTGAGGAAAAACCCAATGACACAACCAGAATCAAACGATTGGCTACAACGGGCAATCGAACTAGAAGACCAACATGACGGTCCAATCGGCGCAGGTGTAATGTTGCACCGATTTGAAAAATTTTTTGAGAATCTTGCAAATGCAGAGAAACGGCACTTAGCACCATTAAGTTTCTACTATTTTGTTCATTACTCCCGTCGGAAGCGCCAGATGAGCGTTGCCGATTTAGCTCAGCAAGCCGAGATTGAATTCAAAGAATTGATGTCGTTAGAACGCGATACTCAGTTTAAGCTCGGTAGAGAATCCGTAGTCAAACTAGCGAAATTTTTTTGCGTAGATGAAAATGCACTGATCAAATTAGCGCGTTTAGACAAACCTCATTTTGATCCGACTTGGGAGGAAGGTCCGATTCAGTTTCCTGAAAAGGTTGCAAGTACTGGGGAGTTAAGTGAGATTGAGAGAGTCGTCATAAATGCCCTCGAAGATTTTCTTGAAAGGCACATAGATAGGGATAGTTTGGATTATGCAGCTTAGTTGTTACAAGCCTCTCTATATTGAGACAATAGAATAGATCTTGTCAATAGTAGAGAATCCCTACTTTTTCAGGCGATTTTAAAATCCCCTGAAAACGCTTTTCCCAAAAATTTGAATTTCCAGACTTAATCCTAAAGTACCGCAGGCAAACGGAAAGGCTGTACGCTTTACTAAAATTTTGTGGCGAGAGTAGGCGTACGCTAGAACCTATAAACCTTCCGAACAAAGAAATATTTTTCTGAAAACATTTAAGCATATACTTAAATGGCATAGAATACATTGCGGAATTTTTACCTGCCTCCTGTCAGGATATCTGTTAAAAACAATTACAATCTGCAATTTTTTAACAGCGACTCTTCGAAAGTCGTGACACTAAAGGCATCCAATTACCATTAATTCTTAACATCGGGATATGACGTAACAGGTAGTCCTACCAAACAGAAAACATTGCAACTTAGCACTCTTCTAACTGATCCAAAACTTCCTCAGAGTACTGATTCGCAAATGACACCTTTTCTGCGGCCAGATGAATAAATCCAACTAGGTTTGTTGAATCTGCTGCGGCTGTTGCTCAGCTGGGACAGCATCTCCCACGGGCATTCCTTCGAATGTGACAAGAGCAGAAGCATCCGGAGAATCTGGAGTCAATGCTAGCGGAAGTGTTGTCCCGTGTATAACTTCAACGTCATAGAGTTCTGCGATTTTGCCGTCTATTCGGAACCAATCGACACAAGTCTTTCGAGTTAAGTCGATAATTTGCACCCCACACCAAGGCTCAGAATCTGTTTCTCTTAGCTTGTCATCTAACTCTAATCCCTCGAATCTCTGATATCGTGGTTTTGAAAGTCCAACAAAAGCCAAGTTGCCGTAAAAACTCAACCCTCGCAAAAATCCAGGACAAAAGACTTGTGGAACAAACTTTCCTTTCTGTTTTTCCTCGTCTTCAAACTCAATTGTTCCGAGATAGCCAGTCCCAGAGTTCAGCAACCAAAGCTTACCGTTTTGTATTCGCGGTGAATGAGGCATAGATAAACCGGTGCAAACCACCCGGTTTGTATCAATGTCAATTAAAATTCCACCATTCGCCCTTCGATCTCTCCAACCATCAATCGTATCTGAACGAGAGACAGCTGTAACATACTTCGGCTTGCCATCTTGCATGGCTAATCCGTTCAGATGGCATCGATCCTCATCGACAAGAGCGCTTACGAAACTTGGTCTCCATACTTCTTTGAAAGAGTGCTTGTCTGACGGTGTTGCTAAACAGTTGAAGCGGGTATTGACGAAGATGGGCGTACCTTCACTGTCTACTCCGACATCATGTGCGTCTAGATGTCCGGTTAGATTGATTCGTCGAGGGACATAACAAGAGTCAAAAACTTCGTTAGCACGCTGATCTCCTACCAATACGTTCTCAAACCTCAGTATATTGTGTCCCGACATCAATGTGAATCGTGGTGCTGCCACGGACATTGAGTGTTTTTCACCTGGTAACGGAGGATCAATACAAACTCCCATCGGTCTGGGCAAACCAATTTGGTGAATGTGTATGCCCCCTTCGACATTCCTGCCAAGTAAGTACATTAATCCGGACTGATAGGAAGTAACCGCAACAGATATTTTTAGTCGCGCAAATCGCTCAGAGAGTCCGGGTGACACCGAATAGTTAATTTCCTCCTCTTTTTCCTTTTCTGCGTCACCGCCTTCCGGTGCTCCCTCTATCACTTGCCCGGCCGCAACTTCAGCATCAGTTACTGTTTGCACTTCCGCATTTGTCTCGTCTACGACCTCTGTCGGTGCAGTTTCTTCCTTTGAGACTACCTCGGTTTCCTTAGCTTCCACAGTTTTCTTTTTGGATTTACTTTGCCGTTTAGCGGCAGTTGCTTTTTTCTCAGCCATTCGATTAGTCTTTTCGTTCAGGGGTTAAAATAGAATAGAAAGTTAATCCATCGCCAGACGAGACAATGAATAAATCAATTGTACTTATAGGTACTGTTCAACCAATTGCACGGCAGAACTCGACCCAATTAGTGGCAGGTCAAACTGCACAGGATCCATTGCGTCATTAGTCATCTGGATTTTCATAACATACCCTGATTTGATCTGCCTCATAAAATCAGCATTAGCTCTAAACACAGCGTGAGAACCCTGTTGATTCGCGGTTGTGATATCACGGTTAATCATAGCGTTCTCGTCAATCTGTATATTAATTCCGGAAGGTAGATGAAGACCATGGGGTAGCGAGATTGTAACCTGTGGGTCGTTCTTGCCTTGGTCAAACATCATGGCAACAGCGATGACTCTTTGCCCCGTATCAGTCACCGCTGTTTGTTGCATCTGGCACGTCAGTCGATTAGGAATCTTCGGTATCTTTGAACATCCGACGGCCCAAGCATCCTGCGGTGGTGCCTCTTCTGCTGTGTCTTGCAGAGCGTTAGCGGAAAAAACCATTGTACTGGCTAAGAGTGCCGTTTGACACAAACGATTAACGTATTTGAACATGTCACGTTTCCTATAGTGATTGTTTCTAGAATCTTACGGAAAGCTCACCCGTAACAGGTTGCCGGCCATAAAACATCTATGTATGTGAAGTCTATAACACACACCGAACGCCCGCTTTTTCAGCGAACATTCAAGTGGCAATGCCTTCCTAATGAAAGATAAGCTTTCTTTATACTATTTCAAGTGAAATGTCTATAAAAAAACGTAACGCTAGCGTAGTTTAGCTAGACCTAACTGTAAGAACCAGATCGTCATTTTACACTCAGATATTTTTAGCTAAATCTTTGCTTTGAGTTTGCTGTTAGCTTTGACTAATCAAGAAGGTCTTCCAAATGTGAGCCAACAGCGGTTCCAATGCTAGTTTGAACGTTTACAAAATCAAACAGAATGTTTCAGACTGGATCGTTTAGGTAAGTTTACAATTTCTCCGACTATACTAATCCGAGTGCAGCTTGAAACCATTAAAACAGCGCGAATTTATCTAGCAGTACAAGTAACAAAGTGGCCATTTCATGTTTCATTCTTTCGTTTCGAGATTGCAACCCGATGGTTGATTCACTTTTGTCATAAGAACTTAAACCGGAAAGGAACGTGGGACGAACACTGGGTTCGCTCTAGTCTAATTCTTACAAAATCCAATTTACGCACTCTCAATACCTTGCCCAACTCTTTCGGACAATTCTGTTTTTCTTCGCACAGAATCGATCCTACACATTGAAACAATCGAGCAATTTCACGAAATTTTTCGAAACTTTGCGAATCTTCTGCCGATTCGATTGTTATCAGAATCAAAAGCGATTAATAAACAAGAACAAATGATTATGATCGCACCGACAAATAATTGCCAACTTGGAAGCTCGCCAAAAAATACAAATCCGATGACCGATGCCCATATCAAAGCCGTATATTCGATCGGAGCAAGTGTGCGGGCGGGTGCTCTCGCATACGCTAAGGTAAACATCCACCATATTCCCATCCCAAAGAAACCAATACTAATGAGTACTGGAACTAAGTGAGCTGCCGGAAACTGCCCGAAGGATGCCCCAACTAAGTCACCGGGGACAAAGAGAGAAATGCCTATCGCCAGAGGAACAATAATTAGTGCGGGTAACAGATTTGACATCATCACTATCGTGACACTGTCTTCAGTTTGGGTTCTTTTTCTCAGAAGAATGATTGTCAGAGCGTAAGTTACAGCTGCAATGCCGACCGAAGCAATTCCTAGTCCACGGTTTCCTCCGACCGGAGCGCCAGCCGTATCACCTGACATCGCAATTATTGCGCCAGCAAAGCCAATGATTGCCGCCAAAACGCTAATAAAGGTCATTTTCTCGCCAAGAATGATTTTCGCCAGCGGCGCTAGCATTAAAGCAGCAGTGAATCCTAGGACTGTCGCTTCTGCCAGTGCGAGTTGGCTTAAAGACCAGAAGAACGTTACAGCAGCCGTCAACTGAATGACCCCTCGCATAAAGTGGAATCGTATGGCAGGCCAAGATGGAATTGGCTTCCGCATAGCTAAGAATATTGCGAGAGCGAACATTGCGCCAGTTGAAAACCTCCAACATGCGACGGTTAGAACGTCGATGCCTTGAAGTTCCGTTACTCCTTTGACAAGCGCGTCTAAAATTGCTCCCGAAAGTACCCCTAGGGAAGCGATTAGAATTGGGTGTAGCTTAGACATGTAAGGAACAATTTTTAGGGGGCTTATAAATTTGTTTTCGCAAACAAAAAGTCTAAATTATTAGGGAAGACAGGAAAAGAGAGTGAGAAAATTGTCCAAAGAGAAAAACCTCATGAATCGTTCGATTAAAGTTTCGGCAATCGAGATACCTTCGCTCAATATCTGAACAGTCTCGCGAACTGCAAAATACATTAGAGCATTTTCCGATCAAGTAGGTTCGTATTCTCTCGAATGACTCTTAGTTCTTAAAGGAACAAAACCACAAAATTGAGTAACCTGATAGGAAATTGCTCTAACGGCGGATATAACGAAATGTGTTAACTTCGGACATTCGATCGGTTGTACTCATTTCCACGAAAGAACAGCGAATCGGAAGTCTCAAGAGAATCAATTTTTAGCTTCACTAGTTACGACAGAATAAGTCACTAGCAGGATTAAGGGGCTTTTCATCAACCCCACTCAACTGTCAGGTACACAGCTAGGATTCTAGCCTTAACCTTTGCGCGGAGCGAGAAAAAAATATTTTTTGCCAACAACCAAGGAATGGGGATCAATTTCCAATTCGAACGTGTGCAATCGTTACCAAAGAGGTTGTTTCTGAATCCCTTAACGCTAGCAAGTTAGGTCTATAAAATTAGCGTTGTAAACGCTTTATCTCTATAGATTTTCCAAAGGTGAAACCGAATTAAGGTGTGTCTTCGAATTGCAAACTCAGCTAAATGTTAGGTTTTGGACGAAACATATGTTTAGGCAGCGAGATTCTTATAGTGTCTTCAGTCATCGCGTCCAAGCAACCAAGTGCCATGTTTAGTATCCTTTAACGAAACTTCCGTCCAGGCTTCAACGGAATCTCATATTCTTGGAGTCGCGTACACGCCCACTGGTAACCTTGTAAACAAGAGTATCGCAATAGTTTAATACCTTTCTGTCTGTCGCGACTATCTAATGCCCCTCCGATCAAAATGTTTCCCGCTCCTGCACAACCGCTGATTTCAGACAATTCACAAGCCTTTAAGAAAGACGTGAGAGAAGCCGGCAGGTTCTTCGTAACGCCGCGCCCTAAACTGTACATATAGCCTAATCCGGCGCAACCGGACGCGTTGTTCCCGTCACACGACTTCTTATAAAATTGAAAAGCCAGCCTCAAATTTTGTTGGATTCCAACTCCCGTGCGAAGCCGATGCGCAACGGAAAAGCAGCTTTCCGAATTACCTTCGTTGCACTGTTTCTCAAGCCCAGAAACGTCAGATTGGGCGGGCGTACCGGCGATAATTGCTAGCAAGAAGCTGCAGACAAGAAATTTTCTAAACATCCCCAAGCCCTTTATTTTTTTGATCCAAACACTATCTAATACTCGTTCAGTATTTCGCCAATTTTACGTCAAATCGTGAAATTTTTGAATCTGTTCCAGTACTGTTATAACCTTTAATCTGAATTCTTCTTGGGAGATAAGGAATGGGACCAACAAGTCAAAAGCCGATAGGCTCCGGATTCAATCGCAATTCCACTGCAATGGAGGTGATCGGGAGTACACAACTGTCCGGAAAAACCGCCATAGTTACGGGCGGGTATTCTGGGATAGGGATCGAAACGACTCGAGCATTATGTAATGCTGGTGCAACTGTCATCGTGCCTGCTCGGCGACCAGACATTGCCAAGGATGTTCTGAAAACTGTCGCGGGAAACCATGAAGTTCATAAGATGGATTTGGCAGATTTGAAATCTGTTAAGGCGTTTGCCGACGAAATTTCGTCACTGCGAGCAATTCATATCTTGATCAACAACGCGGGAATTATGGCGTGTCCAGAAGGCAGAGTGGGCCCTGGGTGGGAGATGCAGTTTGGCGTGAATCATCTCGGTCATTTTGCTCTTTACTTGGGATTGAGAGATGCTCTAGCTAAGGCCTCCGGGTCTCGAGTTGTCGCGCTTTCGTCGATAGCACACGTTAGGTCAGAAATAAAATGGGAAGATCCTCACTACAGAAATACGCCGTACGAAAAATGGGAGGCTTATGGCCAAGCCAAAACGGCAAACGCTCTTTTTGCAATGGGCGTTGATTCGCGGGGTACTGACGATGGAATAAAAGCATTTTCTATACATCCCGGCGGGATATTTACCCCGCTTCAAAGGCATTTGCCAGACGAAGAAATGGTTGCATTAGGCTGGAAAAACGCCGATGGATCGATTCCTCCTGCGATAGAAGCTATGTTTAAAACCCCAGAGCAAGGAGCTGCGACTACTGTTTGGGCGGCAACCTCGGACAAGTTGGCAGAGATTGGAGGTGTGTATTGCGAGGACGTAGATGTTGCAACGCTAGCGAACAAAGACAGCAAGCGCTGGGAACATGTCCGGGAATGGGCATGCGACCCAGAGAAGGCAGAAAAACTTTGGCAAATGAGTCTAAGAATGTTGGAGGAGGACTAGCGACAAGGCGCACCAGTTGATAGACAGGTCAGCCTAAAAATAATTGTCTTACGAAATCTAGCTGAACCTACTCATTGCGTGTTCGGATAATAATTACATGAATATATCGAGCTACGCTCAGTACACTCTCTTTATCGCTCTTGGGTTTGCTACTGCAGTGTTGGCCTTGTTTCTTCTCGGTAAAACAGGGGTAATCCCGAGCGATCCTCAATGGATACTAGAGTGGATTAAGAGTAATGCAGATAGCCCCTCAGGTTTCATTACTTTAGTGATCGTTTTCTGTGTCGGTGCCTTTATAGGAATGCCGCAGTATGCTTTGATTGGCGGAGCGGTATGGATATACGGTTCAGTATCTGGAGCAATAGCGTCTTGGTTGGCGATATTGGTTTCGGGAAGCGTGACGTTTTGGGTAGGAAGACTGGTCGGCGCGGAATCAATTCAAAAGTATGGCGGTAGTTTAGTTAACCGCGTTTCGATGTTTATCGGAGAAAATGCGTTTTTGGCGAGTTTAGTTGCGCGGAACGTTCCTGCCGGTCCGTTCATAATTATAAATATGGTTTTTGGCGCAAGCCACGCTAGGTTTGTTCTTTACTTTTTCGGGATGGCGATCGGAATTATCCCGAAAATTGTATTGGTTGCGCTAGCCGGACAAAGTATTTCGTTCGCCAATTCCGGCTCTCCTTGGCTAGCCGTTTTAGCGGCAACAGGTGCGATCATAGTCGCGGTACTGATTTACGCACGAAAGAAATTTAAGAAACGAAGAAGAACTTTAAGCGCTATTTCTCAGGCTCAGACCGCCAAGAGCACTTCAAATCAGATTGATTCTGAGTAAGCTCAAACCATCGGATTTTGTTCGCAAGTGCGCAATCTCCAATTTTTTTGTTTTTGAATAGTTGACTAATTTGTACTTCTATGCGAAATACTAACGTATGTGCAGAAACTACCTCTTTCTAAACCTTTTGGGCCTTAGTGGCCCCTGGCCGGTTATTACTGGAAAGTGACCAGTATGCGGCCAGGGGAATAATTGCCAACCCAACTTGTTCCATTTTTAGTAAAGAGCCGCACAATGACCCAACAACATCCCCACGTACGAATATTCGATACGACTATGCGCGACGGCGAACAATCGCCCGGCGCGTCAATGACCATTCGCGAAAAAATCGAATTGGCTGAACTTCTCAATGAAATGGGAGTCGATGTCATCGAGGCAGGATTTCCTGCAGCGTCCGAAGGCGATTTCGAATCTGTTAAAAAAATAGCCGAAGTTTCCGAAAAATCGATTATTTGTGGTTTAGCCCGTTCGACGGAATCCGATATTTCGCGGTGCGCAGAGTCTTTGAAGGGGGCGAAACAACCCCGTATTCATACGTTTATTTCCACTAGTCCCGTCCATATGAAACACAAACTTCGTATGGGCGAGAACGCGGTGCTTGAAGCTGTCGGACGATCCGTATCTCAGGCGCGGAATCTTGTTGATGATGTTGAGTGGAGTCCTGAGGACGCGACCCGGACGGAGTGGGATTTTCTGTGCAAGTGTATTGATGCTGCAATTGTCGCGGGCGCGTCCACGATAAATATTCCGGATACCGTAGGCTATGCGCCCCCAGAAGAGTATGGCAACTTAATTAGGCGCCTGATTGAAACAATTCCAGATAGCGACAAAGTCGTTTGGTCAACGCATTGTCATAATGATCTAGGATTTGCTGTCGCAAATTCTTTAGCTGGTATTTGTAACGGTGCCCGGCAAGTAGAGTGCGCAGTGAATGGGCTAGGGGAAAGAGCCGGAAACGCAGCATTAGAAGAAATTGTAATGGCGTTGAAGGTTCGGCAAGATATCTTGCCATATTCGACCGGTATTGATACGACCAAGATCGCGCAAGCCTCACAGATGGTTAGCCGAATTACAGGATTTCCTGTTCAGTACAATAAAGCAATTGTCGGAAAGAACGCATTCGCCCATGAGGCCGGCATCCATCAAGATGGAATGTTAAAGCACCACGACACATATGAGATTATGAACCCAGAAGATGTCGGGGTTTCCAAAACCTCTCTTGTCATGGGAAAACATTCAGGACGACACGCTCTGGACGATCGTCTGAAAAGTCTTGGGTACGAGCTTTCTAAGGAGGAATTGAAGGTCGCATTCGAGCGATTCAAAGCGTTAGCGGATATCAAAAAACATATTTTTGATGACGATATTGCCGCTTTGGTAGATTCTCAGCTTAACGAAGCTGGACAAAAAATAAGGCTTGAGGAGTTGAAAGTTGTCGCTGGCACCGGTGGGCCGCAAACTGCAGAAATTGTTTTACTCGTTGAAGGTGAGAAAAAAACAGATATCAGCGAAGGCAATGGGCCAGTCGATGCGGTTTTTCGCTGTATTCGAAAGATACAACCCCACAAAGCTAGATTAGATCTATTTCAAGTACACGCAGTGACGGAAGGCACCGACGCACAGGCAAAAGTTAGTGTTCGATTAGAAGCAGAAGACCTTTTGTCAACCGGCGTTAGCACTGATCCAGACACTTTGGTGGCATCTGCTCGGGCGTATGTTCAGGCGCTTAATAAGTTAGAGGCAAGGCAAGCAAAACGTATGAGCGCCTAGCTGACAGTACGGAGAATTGGCGTTCCATTGAATAATGGAGGACTCAGTCTATTGTCAATGCTCTAATTTTAGCTCGGAGCCGTGATTTGTTTAACCGGATTTGTTAAGACAGAGAAGCAATCGAAACTTTTGCCACTATTCTCTGAATTTTCGAACGGAAGGGCATTAATTTGCCAAATTTCAATTGGATAAATCTACGGTATGGAATTCATATTCAAAATTCTTTAATAAGGACGAACGAGTATGCAGAATCAAAGTTGGGTAGCCACATTGATAATGGCAACTGGCGTTTCGGCGTGTACTTTTCTGCCCAATTATGTTGACTCGCCGACGGTGCAGGCAGATCTGTCAGATTGCAAAGCTTTGGCAGCGCAAGCTTATAATCCATCAAACTATTTGCTCGGTGGAACGGCGCTGGGTTTTTTGGTGGGTGGCTTACTTGAAGCCCTTGATGAACCCCGTTGCGAGGGACGACATTCTGGGACGCGGTACTACGATAGACCGTGTCCGGCAGGCTACGACCGGGAACTGTTTGAATCCTCTGATGGCTCGGATGGAACAATGACTTCTTGGATAACCGGTTTGGGAACAGTAACGGGGTTTGTAGCTCTTTCTGCAGGTAGAAATGAGATGATCAACAAGTGCATGTATGCTCGCGGTCACTACCCGCAATAATGATAGGCGCTTAATCCTGTGCGAAACTATCGAAAGCTAGTTCGCAGATCACTTGTAAATCTAAAATCTCAAAATCTCTGCTCTATGGCACCATATAGCGGGGTTCGTATTTGCGACTTAAACTATTTCCGTAATTGTTTAGTATGAAACAGGTCACAAATCCCAGCAGTCAAACAAAAGTATAAGTCACTCTCGGGAGTTGACAAACAATCTCAAGACACTTGCCTTTTCGGCTTACATAAAATTTATACGTTCGGTTGATTGGTAGTTTTAGAAAAAACCAATCCGAAGTACTTGCAATTTGGTAAGTGAGTCCTTATCTAGCTCTCATTGCCTTTTAATAACTTGAATTTTCGAAATTCACTGAGAATGTGGTCGTTGATATGTACCCGGAACTAGAGCCAGAATCAGGATTTTTGCCACTAGGAGTATACCGAGTTACATGGGGTGAGGTAGTGGAAATGCTTGGAACGAACGCTTATCGAGAACATTTGCTCGGAGGTCTTCGACGAGCGCTTTTAAACCTTCGAAGTGCCGGGTGCAAAGAAGTTTGGCTAAATGGTAGTTTTACTTTCGGTCAAGATCCTCCCAAATGACTATGACGGGGCTTGGGAAAGTGAAGGAGTTGACGAGCAACTTGTTGACAAAGTATTGCTTAAACTTTAGTTGGCCACGTAGAGCCATGAAAGTCAAATATTTCGGTGAGCTATTTCGCGCTGATGATGAAGCTTCACCAAGGATCAAATACAGAGATTTTTCCGTTATCAGAGAGACGGAGCCCCAAAAGGAATTTTGTTGATAGACATAGAGAGCGTGACATGATTACGACTGTTCAAGAATATCGAGTTGCTCAGAAGAATGTGGAGGTGTTTACCGCAACACTTAATGCACTATGTGCGCGACCAATCGGGAACTCCGAAAAAGAACGCCGGTCCTTGCAGATAGACAGGGAAGGTCTCGAAAGCTTGCTCGCCGACATAAAACAAGAGATCGAAGAGTATGAATACCTCACACAAACTCCTAACCCCGTAATCGAGATTAGCAGTTTTCGCGATATCGGAAAGAGCCTAGTTAAGGGGCGTCTTGCAAAGAAATATTCTCGCAAGGAACTATCGAAAATATTAGGAGTGACCGAGAAACAAGTTCGGCAGCAAGAAGACGATCATTATTTTGCGAACGGGCATAAACAACTGCACGAACTTATTGAGATTTTGGGTTTGAACATTCCCCTAAATGTAACTGTCCCAAGCGAGCAACAATCATTATCGCGAGTAATTGAAAAACTAGAACAGATCGGGTTGACAGAGAAATTTGTTAGGCAACGCCTAATACCTGCGAAAGATCGCCCTTTGATCGACGATGAGCGATACGTTCAGGGAAACTCTCAGTTGACCGTTGTCGGGAAAGTAATTGAGACTCTTGCGCACGTTTTCGAATGGAAACCAACCCAAATTTTTGGCGATCAACTATTACCTATCAGATCATGCAACATTCCGAAACTTATGCACATAAAAGAAGATGAGGCAGATCGCACAACAGAACAAATCTACACAACATATGTGCTTCATTTGGCGAAAATTATAGCTGATACCTCCGCTCAACCAAAGCATAATTCAATGCCAGTTCCCATCGATTCAGTTAGGAAATCAGTAACTGACACATACGGAGATTTCACCGTAGATTCGTTGACAAAGTACGTTTGGGATTGCGGCATCTCCGTTCTACCAATTCAAGACGAGATTCCGATCGAAGCGGCTTGTCTTTGGAATGAGACCGGAAAAGTTATTGTGCTGAACATTCGTTCACAACAATCCGGAGAAATCCTTTTTAACCTGCTGAAATTTTTCTACATCACCGCGAATACTCACGGTGACGGGAATGGCGCTATTCTGAAAATTGGTAATAGATTAGTTGGAGGTGCCGAAGTTCAAGATGACTTAGCCGCGGCTCAGTTTGCTACGAAAATTCTACTAGATGGACGAGAACAAGAACTCTTAGAACATTGCATGTCTAAAGCCGACGGAAAACTCTCCACATATGGAAGGTTGGTTCCAGCGGTAGCAAGGCAAGAAAATATTCCCGCGAGCTACTTGGCAGTAGGTTTAGCATCCGAATTATCAAAGAGCGGAATCGACTGGTGGAATGAAGTTTCAATTATGACCGCGGCGGCAGAGAATCCATACAACGACTGTGTCACGGTATTCTATGAACGTTTTTCCTTTCTTGTAGACAACCCTATCGACGACTACCTTCTTCAGTCTGCACTGGAAGAACCACGCCTCACGAAGAAAGATAAAGATCATTGGAAGGCGCTTTTTCAAAAATTTATCTCTCCGAACGATTGCCGTTCACTAGTTGTGGGTAGACTGCAGGTTGTCACGGTTTTTCTCCAGTCTGCAGACTGGAGAAAAACCGTTTATGCCTCTGTGTGGTCTATGCCAGTTATACATATGCAGAAAAGGTTCTAGAAACATATTTCTTTGGACGGAAGATGTATAGGTTCTTGCGTAAGCCCATTCGCGTAGTAACGTTTGTATAAAGCGTTCAGCCTTTCCGTTTGTCTGCGGAGTATAGGGCTGAGTGAAACTATGCTTAATAGTCAATGCCTCGCAGGCTTCTGCAAACATTTTCGACTTATACCCTGAACCATTATCAGTTAACACTCGCTTTATAACGATACCTCTGGACGCATAATGTTGGTAAGTTTCTATGAGATGTTTGGTGACACTTTCTGCCGTCTCATCCTCATAGATACTAACTGTCGCGTAACGCGAGTGATCATCAACAGCAACGTGCATACACTGCGAACCTATTCCCTTATTGGCTGATTTATGGCGATTTCCGTTTCCGGGATTTCTTATCCCTTCTTCGTTGAAATTCCGTAGCTTCTTTATGTCTAAATGTATCATGTCTCCTGGGGCTTCATGTTCATAGCGTTGACGGGGTTCCTCAGGCTCTTCAATGTCCTTTTTGCGAGAAACGCCCGCTCGAACGAGAACACGACTGACTGTTCTTTGATGCATTCCTAATTTACGGGCAATATGGTCGCCAGTTAACTTCCCTTCCACCCTTAGGTCGACGATCTCTGACACTCGTTCTGGAGAGATTGCATTCGGACTGTTATGAGGACGGGATGAGCGATCCTGTAAACCAGCCTCTCCTTCCGATTTGTAACGTTTAATCCACTTCCGCACTATCTGTGGGGTTACATTGTACTTGGCCGCCGCTTCGACTTGTTTAAGGCCGTCTATCAAGACGGATTCGACCATCGCCTTGCGACCTGATGGTGAAAGAATGGCATTTTTATGGGTTTTTGACATTAGTTTGGATCCTTTCTTAATGTCAGAGGAGAAACCTTATAGTTCCAACTTAGGTCGTCATACCGAAGATTACAACCTATTGCCTCCCCACAACTAGTTGACGATTTACGTCAAAAGATCGGAGCTAATTTCCATGTACAATCAGGGTTAGAATTCGTGCGAGAAGCTTGGATTCTGGGTACTTACGGTTCTAAGACGCGAGCGGATGAAGTCCGCTTATATCCCGAATCATACTTCGATGGAGAAGTAAGCAACGGCGAACACTATAGCCGTATCGAAATCACAGAAATTCAAGACTTGAATCGGCGACGAGGCGACGAGTATCGCCGACACGACCAAAGCCTAGAAGAAATTAGCGAAGACTGGGCAAAAGATGCTCTTAAATCTTTTCCAAGTCATTTTCGCAAATGCATCAACAAAAAAATCGAGAAAGACTATCCAAACGGCGTTGGGTTATTGATCTATCTCAATACTTTATTGACGCTGTTCTATAAATCTGAACTCCGCCAAATCATAGATAAGGAAGTAAAACAGGTACGAAGTAAATTTCCTTTTGTAGACGTACTTTGGGGCGAAAAAGTCATCCGCTATTAGAAAAGGATTTCAGTGTATTTAGGGTTCAATTTTACTCTCAAGAGCGGAAAAACTTGACTTGACGCGGACGCGACGGCATAATTCAACTTTCACGAAAATTTGGAGAATTACCTTATGGCTGACATCGGAAGAAAGACCGATACTTGGGGAACAAAATTTGGATTCATAATGGCGGCAGTTGGTTCTTCTGTCGGATTAGGCAACTTTTGGCGATTTCCCTATACCGCTGGAGAAAATGGCGGTAGCGCATTTATTTTCATTTACATGGTTTGTGTGCTTGCCATTGGGGTTCCGTTGCTGATGGCGGAATACTCGATGGGTCGTAAGTCGGGGATGTCATCTATTGAAGGAGTGCTTTCTCTTGCGCGAGCCGAAGGGAAAAGCGGATACTGGGGAATTGTAGGATGGGTGGGGGCCCTTACTTCGTTTTTTATTCTCTCATTCTATATGGTTATATCCGCTTGGTTGTTGGCATTCTTGTTACAAACGAGTACCTTTGCTGGTATGGATGCTGCTGCCTCGGAGAAAAATTTCGGTGACACGATCAGTAATGTCAACCTCATGCTCACATTGCTATTTTTATTTATCGCGGCGAATGTCGTTGTCGTGGGTAGAGGAATCAAAGGAGGAATAGAGAAAGCGGCAAGTATTTTGATGCCACTTTTCTTCATAATGTTGGTACTGGTTGTGGTGTTCGCGCTTATTCGTGGAGATGCCGCCAAAGCCGCTGAATTTCTCCTCACTCCGGAGCCTAAAGCCTTCCTGAACTTTGAGACGTATCTAAGTGCGTTGGGACAGGCATTTTTCTCAATCGGGGTTGGAATCTGCTTGATGATCACCTACGGGGCATACTTAAAGAAAGATACGCACATTCCACGTTCATCTGCAATTATCGCTGGCTCCGACACATTAGTAGCAATTATTGCAGGGTTTGCGATTTTCCCAATCGTGTTCGCCGCCGAATTGAATCCCGCGGCAGGCCCCGGATTGTTCTTTGTTTCAATGCCGGTAGCGTTCGGTCAGCTAGGTGGATGGGGGACAATATTCGCGACAGTGTTCTTCGCACTAGCAATTTTCGCCGCCTTCACTTCGTCCATATCGCTACTTGAAGTCGCTGTTTCTTGGTTTGAGGAAAGGCAGGGTGTAACTCGATTTGGAGCGGCTCTCGGACTTGGATTCACGCTTTTTGTGTTTGGCGCGGGCTACATATACTCGACGCAATATCTTGATTTCGTTGACTTCATTACCGGCAAGGTATTGTTACCAATAGGCGGATTGCTTGTGGCGATATTTGCCGGCTGGATACTCTCGCGAGACATGTTAGAAAGTGAGCTACAGGAGGGTGGAGACACAGTGATAAATCTGTTTAGATTATCAATGCGTTGGATAACCCCAATCTTTATCGGAATCGTATTGGTGTTCGGTTTGTACCAGAGTTTGTAAGACGTTTTCCAATTTTCCCTGTTGAACATTCTGAGGTACTTGCACCGAACGTCAGTACAAACTTAATTTTCTGTTTAGTTTGACCGTCGATAGAATCGATCGGCGTAGGTGTCTGTTGCTTTCACCAATCGGTCAATGATTCCAGCCTCTAAGCTTGAATGCCCCGAAGCAGGTACGATGTGAAAATCGGCCCGAGGCAGAACTTTTTTAAGTTTCCACGCCGACAGCACCGGCGTGACCACATCGTATCGGCCATGAGTGATAATACAGGGAGTATTTTGTAAAGTATTGGCAACAGAATCAATTAGCCAATCTTCGTTCTCAAAAAACCCACCATTCTTAAAATAGTGACATTCAATTCGAGCAAATGCTTCAATGAATTTTCGATCTGAGAAACGAGGAATAGGGGGTGGAGTTTTGTTTAACGTTAGCGTTACACGTTCCCAATCCGTCCAAGCCTTGGCTGCTATATGCCGAATTTTCTTGTCGTTGCTAGTGACTCGTGAATGAAAGGCACTAATCAAATCTTCCCGTTCATTTGGAGGAATCGGTTTAACGAATTGTTCGTGGTAATCAGGAAACAAATTACTTGCTCCCGACTGATAGAACCAGTTCAGTTCCTGTTTGGTTAGAAGAAATATACCTCTGAGAATCAGACCGATAACTCTCTCGGCGTGCTTGACTGCATAGGTCAGTCCGAGTGTTGATCCCCACGATCCACCAAACACGATCCAGCGATCTACTCCAAAATGTTCGCGCAGTAATTCTAAGTCATCGACAAGATGCCAAGTGGTGTTTTCTCTAAGTTCGGAGATAGGGCGAGATCTTCCACACCCCCGTTGATCATAAAGAAAAATGCGATAGCGAGAGGGGTCAAAGAATCGGCGTAATTCTGCGGTAGAACCCCCTCCTGGTCCGCCATGAAGAACAATCACCGGAAGTCCGTTAGGATTACCGCATTCTTCCCAGTATAATTCGTGAAGGTTAGAAACTTTAATTTGCCCAGTAAGCCTAGGCTCGATACGTGCGTATAATGTTCGAAGAGGTCGATTCAAAATCATGCTGGGTAATTTTCAATTTATTAATGACGAGAAACCTAAATTTAGAGTATTGATTAAGCTTTGTCCTAGTTGAAACGACAAAAACAAGGTATCTGAATGACAAAGATGTTTCGCGTTCTGTTCCTAGCTATTGCGTGTTGGGGGTTGGTAGGTTGTTTAACCATTCCAATCAATCAAGCCTCCTACGTTGACGCAAAAAAAACCATTACAGAAGAACAAACTAATCTGCGGATAGCAAAGCGTGCCTTAGACAGAACGGCTCGCAAACAAGGCTGGTACGAAGAATCGACAGGGCTATTTGCCATTACAGAAGCAATAATGAGAGGAATCGCATTCTACCAAACGGATCTCAATGTATACGCAAAACATATTAAAGTAAGCAAAGGGGAACCGAGTGCTTTGTATGAAACGATTCTCGACGATATTAAACAAGCGAATCAACTATTGGTTATAGTTTCGCTAGCAGTAGAAAAGATTATAGCGAACCAAGTCGAGATTAGTCAGAAAGACATTAGTAATACAGAGACCGCATTATCAATTGCCCAACTTGCAATCCAAAATTTTGAAGTGACCATCGAAATTGTTAGTGAAAAAGCACCCGTTCCTGATTCGGTTTCATTCGCTATGAGTGAGTTCAAGCATGAGATTGAAAAATGTCACATCTTATCGGAACATCTGGCAAGAGGTTATTTCAATGAAAGTCAACAGGAATCGTAATTCGGGAAGGAACTAGACATGCTAACTGCTGGCGACGAATATCCGATCCATCAAACTTCCGAGCCTGTCGCCTATTCAGGAACAGATCGAAATTTTTACGATCGTTTCTTTTTCAACGGGTATTCAGCAGATGGTTCTATTTTCTTTGCAGCTGCCCTAGGTATATATCCCCACCTAAATATTATAGACGGGGCGTTTTCCGTTTTGAAAGACGGTAAGCAGAAGTCAGTGTTCGCTTCACGGCCCCTTAACTATGAACGGATGAATACGTCTGTGGGGCCAATTCAAGTGGAAGTGATTGCTCCCCTTAGAAAAATTCGGCTCAGTGTTCATTCTTCAGAAGGCATGGAGATTGACGCAACATTTACTGGGCGGTCAAGTCCCATTGAGGAGCCAAGATTTTCGTATCGTCAAGGTTCAAGAATGTTAATCGATTGTACTCGAATGACGCAAAACGGTGCCTGGTCAGGCAAAATGAAAATTAACGATTCAGAGATCGTCATTGACGGAGCAAGTTGGCGAGGAACTCGCGATCGAAGCTGGGGCGTACGACCAATTGGCGCTCCTGATGCACAAGCTTTAACTCCTCCACAGATACCTCAGTTTTATTGGATTTGGACACCGATCAACTTTTCTGATCGTTCCGCGTTTTACCATGTGAACGACGATGCAAAAGGGTTAACTTGGAATACCCGGTCAGTTATCTCTCTAGATGGTCAAGCCGGAGAGGAGATGGCAGATTGTAAATCATCGGTTACTTTCGAAGCGAATAGCCGCCGCGCCAAGTCCGTCAATCTAAAGCTGACTGATCAACAACAAAGAGAATCGGAAATCGAACTTGTGCCATTCGCGACTTTTCTGATGAAGGGTATCGGGTATGGACATCCCAAGTACCGGCATGGTAACTATCATGGCGAAGAACTTTTTGTGAATAGCGAGACCTTCATACCCGACGACGAAGACTGGAGAAATCCTGAAAATTTACACATTCAGGCGTTGTCAAAAGCGATACTTACAGATTCTGAAGGTCGCCGGTACGAAGGTATAGGTACAACTGAGCAGTGTTTTCTTGGTCCGCATGAACCAAGTAATTGGAAAGGAATGGTAGATGCCTGATCAAACACAAAATGATCTCACTGAGGCAATACGAGCATATCTCAAGAATTTTTTCGAAGATTCCAAGGCCGTAACCGTAACACAGCTGAATAGGATACACGGGGGTGCGAGTAGAGAAACATACTCTGTTGACATCAAAATTGATCAAGATACTGGCGTAGTACAAAAAGGGCTGATTCTTCGTAAGGATCCAATCGACAGTTTGATTGATACAGACAGAGAGATAGAGTTTTCTGCGATTCGATCTATGAAGAACATAGATTTACCAGCACCCAATGCGTTGTTTGTAGAGACCGATAGCAGGTATCTCGGGTCACCGTTTTTTGTGATGGATAGAATCGAAAATGGACTTTCTCTCAATCCATTTGCTCTTGACGAAGTCGAACCTCACCGCGATTCAGTAGGTCGGGACTTTTTCAACTATCTTGGAGCCATTGCAAGAGTCGATGTCGCTGGAAGTCCGTTAGCAGAAGTGATCGATGTACCGAGTGAAACAGACTGTTGGAGCCGAGAATTAGATTATTGGGAAAGTGAGATAGATAAGGACGAAGTCAGTCCTCAACCCATAGTTCGCGCCGCTATTCGATATCTAAGAAAGAATCCGCCTCCTCCAGCGCAACGTTTATCAATCGTACACGGAGATTATAGAACGGGTAATTTTTTGCACGATGGCAAAGGGCGAATTAACGGCATCTTGGACTGGGAAATGGCGCATATAGGAGATCCGTTTGAGGATTTAGCTTGGGCGACTGATCCACTATGGTGCGCGGGCGACAAAGAGCGGGCAGCCGGATTCGTTTCTTGGGAAGAAGCAGTCGGTTTATGGGAGCAAGCTTCAGGATGTAAATTCAATGGGGAGGCTTTCGATTGGTGGACAATATTCGCTTGTGTGAAAGCTTTGGGTATCTGGATCAGTTCGGCGAAAGCATATGCCGACGGGAAGAATGATGACCCCATTCTTGCTTGGTCGGGATGGTTTACGCATGCTGCGCACGAGTTAACGTTGGCATACAAGCTAGCGCCGAAATATGGCTTGGAGATACCACAGTGAATGACGTTGGAATGATTCTTCAGCGAGTCGCCGGGAAATTAGCCGTGGAGGTAGCGCCAAAGTTAGAAGGAGACTATGCAGCAGGACATATACGGTTAGCGAGTGTATTGATGGCTATGGCTGGCGAATCTTGGGATGGGGGAGTTGATAGACTCGTGAGAGAAATTGCCTCAATGCAGGAGATACTACGAGTAGCTGGACAAAATCCTTCACGGCAACCGGACAGATACAAAATCAGCGAACTGAGAAAAGTTCATGACCAATTGTCAGGTCAATTAATTGAATTGCAGGCTCAGTTGGAGGAGAGCGACAGTTCAGAATCGCGCGAACTGAACTCTAAAATTTGGCAGTTTCTTTTTTCGTCGGCGATGGAACGAATGCCTAGTCCGCCTGTCCTTGAATAGTCTCCCATCTATCCCCATAATTTTGCGTTAGGAGGTTCAACGTAGGAATCTTTATATTCTAGGCCGTGCTTAACGTCTTTTTGAAGCCATAGTGGGCCATCTAAATCGATATAGTCTGCTAATTGCGAAAGTGTCATCGCAGGTGCCATAGATAAGGAACTTGAGACCATACAACCCAGCATAACGCCCATTTTTGCGGTTCGCGCGGAACGAATCATTTTAATCGCTTCGGTTAAACCTCCCGTTTTATCAAGTTTTATGTTCACGTAGTCGTATCGATTAGCTAGATGTTCTATGTCTTCCGAAGTGTGAGCACTTTCATCTGCGCAAACAGCAACTAGGGAACTTTTTGAATCCAGTGTTTCGTCTTTAGATTCCGGATAAGGCTGTTCAATCATCGCCACATTTAGTTTCCGTGCTTGAAGAGCGACCTCACTAAATGTAGTTTCAGTCATTCCTTCGTTTCCGTCTAGGATAAGTTCGGCGTCAGGTCTCGCCTCATGAACACGTTTCACTCGCTCTATGTCGTTCGCGGCTCCTAATTTTAGTTTGAGTAAGTTCCCTCGAGTTTCTATGGCAGCATTTGCCATAGCCTCTGGATGATCCAAAGTTAGAGTTACGCATGTTTGCATTGGTAAGGGTTGCGGTATACCAGCAAGATTCCATACAGGAGTTTTAAGTTGTTTTGATTTTAGATCCCAAAGTGCTACATCTAGGGCGGCTCGTGCCGGCCCAGCGGGAAGAAGATGTTGTAGTTCCCCGATCGATACTCCGGATTGCATCTCCTCGCGAATCGCCTCTATATCCGCGGCAACCTTTTCTTCAGTTTCCCCGTACCTTGGATAAGGTACACATTCGCCGTGGCCAACATTGTCGGCTTCCTTGATACTGACTTGAATTGTCGTAGCAATGTCCTTGGACGCACGGGAGATTACGAAAGTTCGACGAAGCTTAAATCGATTTATTCTCACGACGAGTCTTCTTTTTTGCATACCTAGCCCTGAAATTTTAAGCCTACCTCGCAACTAAGTGAGCTTCAGTCACTCTACCTAGCATACAGTATAAAAAACCTACGAAAGGGGAACATTCTAACGGCACTTGATCTAATCCTGTCTGCTTGTATCCATATCAGGTTCAGAGTTAGTATGAATTACTCCCTAAACGTATGAGCGTTTGTAGCTCTAGTTGAATAAATTTTAGGCTGCTACTATAAAAAGAACAATTTATCCTGATGGGACGACCGAAGGTGAAGGCTTCGTCTGTCGGGAATCGGAAAAAATTGAGAGAATCTAATTGAATTGCTAAAGCTCTAGATAGATCAGTTTGACCAAAGAGAGGATCTTTTTTTGATTTTCGGACAGAATAGCGTTAAAATAGATTGCGTTTAGAGCAGTGAAAACACGAGTCGGTTAAATTCAGTCGATGGATTCTCTTCATTATAGGGGGTGTAAGAATGGTTGGATCAACCAGTTCAAAAAATGCTCTAGCGTTAGGCAGTGGTTTCGAGCTGTTGTTGTGACCGCTGACTTAACTATGTTTGCAAAGATCGCTAGTAAATACTATGTCGTCTCGAAAACTAGCACATTTTAGTGTTAAATCAGAAGAGCTGTAACTGTGGCAAGAGCCGAACAAATAAAAGCTTTGATCTCATCCCATCTGAAAGACGACAGTGAACACTTTGTGACTGTAGCACTTCAGTTAGCGGCAAACGAGGCTCGAAAAGGACGTTCCGCTTTCGCTAAGGAAATTAGAGGGCTAATCGATACTGACAAGAAAAACCCGATGCGGGTAATCTCTATTAGTGGTGAACTTGATGATCTCGTTCGACAACAGCCAGTTTTAAGAAACTACGGTTCGTTGGTAGTTAACAGAAATTTGGCGAGACAACTGGACAGAATTACTCAAGAATTCTTTCATTCAGAGAAGTTAGCTAAGTTTGGATTAGGTAATCGAAGAAAGATTCTTTTGTCAGGACCACCTGGTACTGGCAAAACGATGACAGCTAGTGTTCTAGCGAAAAGAGTTTCTCATCCTCTCTATGTAGTTCAAGTCGACAGGTTAGTAACTAAGTATTTGGGTGAAACGAGTGCTAAACTTCGTCAAATATTCACCATGGTACGCGAAAGAAAGGGAGTTTATTTCTTTGATGAGTTTGATGCCATTGGAACAGAACGCGGAGGAGGGGATGATGTTGGGGAAATGAGACGAGTTCTGAATGCTTTGTTACAGTTTATAGAGAACGATGAATCTCAAAGTCTCATAATTGCGGCTACCAACCGTGTTTCTTCGCTAGATTTGGCACTGTTTAGACGATTCGATGACCTACTTTGTTACGAGAAACCCAAAAAGAAAGAAGTCGAAAAATTAATTAAAAATGGACTACATGTTTTTTGTCAAGAGTATTGTTTGGAATCGATCGTCAAATCGTCCAAAGGTTTAAGTCATGCGGAAATTACGTTAGCGTGTGACGATGCGTTGAAGAAAGCTGTTCTAGAAAATCAAAGTAAGGTTGAACAAAAAGATATGATCAGGATGCTAAGAGAGAGAAATACTATTCGACGAATTGCAGGTAAATGACCAAATTAGATTATCCTCATCTATTCATTAAGGAAACTCCCGCGTATTATGACTATACCAATCCATCTGGCGGTGGGTCAGGCTTTTTTACTCCGGATAGGGTTGACAGGAATTCCCATGCTCAGATGATAGTAAACCAACTGGAGATCGCGTGGCAGGAAGCGAAAAAAGAGGCCAAAGAGAGAAAGTCTGTGTCCGCACCGGCACTTACGGGTACGTATATTGAGTTTAAGAGTGGACTCGGTTTCGATTTAAAATTCGAAAGTTTAGAAGCGCGCCAATACGGTATCAGACTGCTCAACGTTCGAACACTTTCTGATCTAGATAGCGAGGAGAAAACACAGTACTGTACTATTTTTGTACCATTCGGCAAAGAAAACATTCTTATGAATAAAGCTCAAAAGTATATTGATAGTATACGAGACACAGAATCTGAAAAACCTAAAAATAGAGATTTAGTTGAAAGCATAGAAAGTTTACGAAAAGCAGTCGTTCATTCATTTTGGTATGATCCGGTAGAACAAATTCCCGAGAATGATAATAAATTTTGGTGTGAGGTCTGGTTGAGAGTAAAGCCAGAAAATAGTTCAAGTGTAATAAAGAATTTTACGGATATATGTTCAGTTCTTAATATTGAGATACAAAATTCGCGAATTTCATTTCCGGAGCGAGAAGTTGTGTTGATCTTCGCTTCAACTGATGATCTAGATCAGATACTACTTTCGTCAGATTACATAGCTGAATTTCGTAATGCCAAGTCAGAATCGGATTTTTTCGTAGGTCAAGAAAACTCTATACAGTCTGAATGGGTGGAGGGATTGTATGAAAGAATTAAAGTTAGCAAAGAGCCCAAGTGCTTTGCATGCGTTTTAGATACTGGTGTTAACAATCAGCACCCATTGTTGACCAAGGTATTAAGAGATGAGAGCTGTTATACCGTAAACCCGAACTGGACAACCTCAGACTTTAACGGTCATGGAACTAGTATGTGCGGAACAGTGGCGTTTGGAACCAATCTAGGAAACATGCTACAATCGAACGACGAATACGAACTTCCATTTCAGCTAGAGTCGTGCAAATTGATACCTGAATCAAGCTATTTTTCCGATAAGAACTTGTTTGGAGCTCGAACAAGTCAAGCAATCAGTCGAGTAGAAATTGAAAATCCGAATCACCGCAGAGTGTTTTGCCTGACTACAACCGCCGGTGATGATGTAGACAGAGGACGACCGTCGTCTTGGTCGGGTTCTATAGATCAACTCTCTGCAGGAGTTGGAACAGAAACTAGACGGTTGATCATTCTAGCGGCAGGAAATGTAGGTGAACCTGAAGATTGGAACAATTATCCGGAAGCAAATTTGGCGAAAAGCATCCATGACCCAGCCCAGGCTTGGAATGCAGTTACGGTCGGTGCACTGACGTTTAAAGATGTGATCGAAAATTCGCATTTTAAATTAATGTACAAACCCAAGGCTCGGTCAGGAGGATTGTCACCATTCAGCACAACCTCTAAAACGTGGGACAAACGTTGGCCAAACAACCCCGATATTGTCTGTGAAGGAGGTAACGTGGGAGTAGACAAAACCGGTTTTACAACGGAGCTTGATGATCTATCGTTATTAAGTTTGAGTCATAAGCCAGAAGAAACTTTGCTGATTTCGTATTGTATGACCAGCGCTGCAACGGGTGTTGCTACGGAAATAGCTAGTCGCTTGATGGCTCAGTATTCCGAGGCCTGGCCAGAAACTATTCGAGCTCTCCTAATTCATTCGGCTCAGTGGACAAAAGAACTGAAAGCGCAATTTTCGCTGAGTGGAAAAACCGATAAAGCAAGTTATGAAAATCTACTGAGAATTTGCGGGTATGGAGTCCCAAATGTTAACCAAGCTTTGCAGTCGGCTAGGAACAATTTAACGCTTGTCATTCAAAACGAAATTCAGCCGTTTAAGGTTTACGGAAAATCCGATGTTCGCGCCAAAGAAATGCAAATATATGAACTTCCTTGGCCAAAAGAAGCACTCGCATTGTTACCAGATAATATAGATGTTACCGTTAATGTAACCTTATCATATTTCATAGAACCTGGACCGGGTGAAATTGGTTGGCGAAATAAATATAGGTATCGTTCTCATGGGTTGGATTTTGATATTAATACTCCTACAGAAAAGTTAGAGAACTTTATCGCCCGTTCTAACAAGGCATATAGAAATTTTGGTAAGGGGTATTATTCAAGCCCTAGTGTGAACTGGGAAATAGGACAACGAGCTAGTAGAAGTCGAGGATCAATTCATAGAGACTGGGTAACCATGTCGGCGACTGAAGCTCGGGAGGTCAAATATATTGGCGTGTTTCCTAGGTCAGGATGGTGGAAAGATCGGTATTATTTAGGAAAAGCAGAGGCAATGGCACGATACAGCTTGGTAATTTCACTGTTTGTGCCAACTCTAGATATCGATATTTACACTCCAATAACAACTAAAATTTCTCCTAAAATCGGATAGATTGGGGATTCTCTAACACTTTGACACATGAGACTGTTGCGAAACTCGTTCTTCGTTCGATTTTCGATGATTTGCACTCAAACTGGATCGCCAAACGCCTTATTTTAGGGCCATCTAGTCGCGAAAACTTCAAATTTTTGTAGATATTTTCCCAAACTTTCTATTTCGCAACAGTCTCACATAGTACCTCTATAGAAACTTTGCTATTTGGCTTTGAAATCTATTCTTGAACACCCTGTTTGCGGGACTATACAGATAGTAACGCTTATATCGTTAGCAATCTATGAGTTTTTTAACTTTCAATACTCCTTGTCGTATTACGTTATGGTCTCTCGTGTAGTTCAATCGTCACCGAAGGCATTGTAGTACTAGAAATTCCGAATAGTTATGAAAAGAACGCCTTAGAATCAAACAATCTTGGATGCGTAATTTAGTAAGCATTTTAAAAAATGTGTGGTAAAACGGAACGGAAGTATAAAATTTCCCTAATTTTAGGAGATTCTTGAGTATGAATTTCGACTTTTCCGATGAACAAAAGTTCCTTCGAGACGAAGTAAGAAAGTTTCTTTCATCAGCAAGCGCGACACCCAAAGTTCGGGAAGTGCTAGATGATGATAGTAAAAGCTATCACAATGAATTATGGGATCAGATCATAGAAATGGGATGGCTTGGCACTGCCATACCCGAAGAATTCGGCGGACAAGGCATGGATATGCTGGATCTGTGTGTAATCGCCGAAGAGATTGGCCGTGCAATTTCTCCAGTTCCGTTTTCCTCAACCGTCTATTTTCTGGCTGAGGCAATAAAACTGGCTGGAACTGACGAACAAAAAGCTAAGTATTTACCTAAAATAGCCAACGGTGAACTCATCGGGTGTTATGCGTCTAGCGAAGGTCCAGGTTGCGTAGATTCGTCTAGACTAAGTTGCAGAGTTTCGAATGGCAAAATTTCTGGCACCAAAGTGCCGGTTACTGACGGAGACGTAGCGACCCATTCGGTTGTTCTTGGATCGGACGAGAATGGGGCAGGGTGGTTTCTCGTTGATTTGGACTCACCGGGTGTTTCTCGTGACAAAGTAAAAACGCTTGAACCGACTAGATCACATGCGGAACTAAAGTTTGACGGAGTACCGGTAGAAAGATTAGGAGGAGTGGGTGAAGGTCAATCCTTGCATGAGATTTTGTTGAACAAAGTCGCCGTCCTTCTTGCCTTTGAACAGTTAGGAGGAGCTTCGGTGTGTTTGGAACGTGCGACTGAATACGCGAAGGAGCGATTTGCGTTTGGTCGACCTATTGGAGGCAATCAGGCGATTAAGCACAAGCTAGCGGACGTATATGTGAAAAATGAAATTGCCCGTTCTAACTGTTATTATGGAGCGTGGGCATTATCTTCAAACTCAAGCGAGTTGCCAGAAGCCGCGGCAGCTTCAAGACTCGCTGCTTCGGAAGCATTTTGGTTCGCGTCAAAAGAAAATATTCAAACTCATGGCGGTATGGGATACACTTGGGAAGTCGACTGTCATCTGTACTACCGCCGCGCCAAATTGTTAGCAGTTCAAGCAGGATCACCAAGTGTTTGGAAAGAAAAACTTGTAACAACTCTTGAACTAAAGAACACTGTTTGAACAGCTGTTACGTCATCATTACGTCAATTTCTACCGAGGGACAAATCATGGATTTTAACGACACTCCACAAGAAGCGGAATTTCGCGCAGAAGCGCGTACATTTTTGGAAAAGCACCTTGCCCCGAAAACTGCCCAGTCCATGCGTCAGCGTCTGACGGGTTCTGAGTTTATGAAGCAAGCCAAAAATTGGCAAGCGACCAAGGCAGATGCTGGCTATGCCCAGATTACGTGGCCAAAGGAAATGGGCGGAAGAGGGGGGACTCCGATGCAACAGGTTATTTGGAATCAAGAAGAAGCTAAGTTTGATGCACCGGTCGGCCCTTTTGCAATAGGGTTGGGAATGTGTATTCCTACAGTGATTGCTTTCGGTTCAGACGTGCATAAGAAAAACTTCGTACAAAAAGCCCTTCGTGGAGAAGAAATTTGGTGTCAGCTTTTCTCGGAACCTTCGGCAGGATCTGATGTGGCGGGATTAAAAACGAAAGCGGAAAGAGATGGCGACGACTGGATTATCAATGGTCAGAAAGTTTGGACCTCAGGCGCTCATTACTCGGATTATGGAATTCTTCTAGTACGAACGGATCCTAAGGTGCCTAAACACAAAGGCTTGACGATGTTCATAGTGGACATGAAGCAAAAAGGTGTCGAGGCAAGACCAATCCACCAAGCGTCTGGGCAACGCGAGTTTAATGAAGTCTATTTTACAGATGTGCGAATACCAGATAGCGACCGATTGGGGGAAGCCGGTAATGGTTGGAAAGTTGCCTTGGTTACGTTGATGAATGAAAGACTTGCAGTTGGAGGTTCAACCGGACCGGACTGGGGCGAGATTTTAGAATATTCTAAGCAAGCAGGTACCGTCAGTGATGGTGCTTTCCGTTCGAAACTTGCGGATTGGTACGTTGCAGCTCAAGGCTATAAACTCACCAAGTTTAGGACTCAAACAGCCCTTTCGAGAGGTCAAACCCCTGGACCTGAAAATTCTATCGGGAAAATCATAAATGCAAATCAGCTTCAAGATATCTGCAACTCTGCGATAGACATGCAGGATCATTACGGAATAATGACAGATGAAAACAGAATGCCTCAGGATGCATTCTTTCAGCAAGGATTCATGTGGGCTCCGGGTCTGAGAATTGCTGGTGGAACTGATGAAATTTTGAAAAACATTATTGCTGAAAGAGTTCTCGGACTCCCCCAAGATGTACGAGTAGACAAAAGTGTCAATTTCGATGAATTGAAACAAGGGTAATGGCCCCAAACTGCGATACCTTAGCTCGGCGATCCCCAGAAGGCCTAAATTCGAGTGTCGTCAATAATTTTGTAACGAACTTACAACATGGCGTTGCCGTCAATTAGGCAGTTACAGTTTCTAATTGCTCTTGCCGAGGAAGAGTCATTCACGCTTGCGGCAAAAAGATGCAATGTGACACAGCCGACCCTTTCAACGGCTATAAAAGAAACGGAGCGCGGACTCGGCGTTCAGCTCGTCGAAAGGGAGAAACGAGGTGTCATTCTTACTGAAGCGGGTAAGATTGCAGTTGCACGGGCAAAAATTGTCGTCGCAGAGCTTGAAGAATTATTGCTTAATGTAATCAAAACCGGTGAACCTCTGACCGGTTCTTTTCGGCTCGGGGCTATTCCGACAATAGCTCCTTTCATTTTTCCACAGTTAACGGGGATACTGAAAAAAGATTACCCTAAACTGAAACTGTTTTTAAGTGAAGACAAAACTGATAGTCTTACTGAACTTTTGCGAAACAGAGTTATTGACGCTGCCTTGCTTGCTCTTCCATGGAAAACACCAGGAATTGAAATTGAAAACTTATTCGACGACGAATTTTTACTCGTTGCCCCAATAGACCATGATCTGTTGACGAAGAAATCTCTGACAGCAAACGATTTGCGTCCAAAAGATATGCTGTTGTTGGAGGATGGCCATTGCTTGAGACATCACGTTCTTTCAATCTGTTCACTCCATAACACTAGGCACAATGCTAGCCTAGCAGCCACATCTCTGCTCACTCTGGTGCAGATGGTTTCAAATGGACTAGGGGTGTCAATGCTCCCGAAAATTGCGGTCGATACAGGCTTTGCCGATAGGGCGGGAGTTGATGTCCGAGCTTTCAAATCGCCATTGATCGGAAGATCTGTTGGAATTGCTTGGAGGGCGGGTTCATTCAGATCCAAAGAAGCACTGATTATCGGAGAGATTGTAAAATCGGTGGTGGTCTGAATTGAACACTATTGACACGCCAAACATTCGTCGTAATCAGTAGAGTTAGCAATAGCAAATTCTTCTTTCTTTTGCTTAGTTCCGGCGAAGGAAGCTCGTTGTACTGACTTTGATCTGCAGTAGTACAGTGATTTTAGGCCTTTCTCCCAGGCCGTCCAATGCAACATATGGAGGTCCCATTTATCTATATCGCCCGGCAAAAATATGTTGAGCGACTGTGACTGACAGATGTACTTCGTTCGGTCGGAGGCTAACTCAATGATCCATCTCTGGTCAATTTCAAAGGCGGTCTTAAACAAGGTTTTCTCGTCTTCATCAAGACAGTCTAGGTGCTGGACCGAACCCTCATGCTGAAGTATTGACTGCCATACTTCATCGCAGTTCTCGCCTTTTTGTTCAAGTAACTTTTCGAGTTGGCGATTTTTAACGGTGAATGAACCCGATAAAGTTTTATGGGTGTAAATATTGGCAGGAATCGGTTCGATTCCGGCAGAAGTTCCTCCACAAATAATTGAAATAGAAGCAGTTGGCGCGACCGCTAGCTTGTTTGAAAATCGCGCCATCATTCCTTCAGCTTTTGCGTCTTCACAGGGACCACGCTCTTTGGCGAGTTTTACGGAGACGGCATCAGCGCCGCGCCTAATATGTTTGAAAATTTTGTCATTCCATACTTTAGCCATAGCGCTTTCGAATGACACATTCATCGCTTGCAAAAAAGAGTGAAAGCCCATCAAGCCAAGCCCCACCGATCGTTCTTGTTTTGCCGAATAAACCGCTTGCGCCATTTCTTCAGGTGCGCGTTCTATAAAATCAGTCAGCACATTGTCTAAAAAGCGAAACACGTCTTCCAAGAAATTTTCGTCATCTTTCCATTCTAAGAATTTCTCAGCGTTCAAGGATGATAGACAACAGACCGCTGTTCTCTCTTTGTCGTTGTGATCTTTGCCGGTTGCAAGTGTAATCTCGGAGCATAGGTTGGATTGCGTGATTTTCAGTCCAAGCTTTCTCTGATGAACAGGCATCGCATGATTAACTGTGTCTGTGAACAAAAGATAGGGTTCACCTGTTTGAATCCGTAGTTCGAGAATTCTTTGCCACAGCTCTCTAGCATTAACGCGCCGAATTACCTCGCCAGTCTTGGGCGATTTAAGTCCAAATTTTTCGTTGTTTCTAACCGCCTCCATAAAATCATCGGTGATATTAATTCCGTGATGAAGATTAAGGGATCGACGATTAAAATCCCCTGACGGTTTTCGGATGTCTAAGAATTCCTCGATTTCGGGATGGTGAACATCCAAGTAGCATGCGGCGGAACCTCGCCGAAGAGACCCTTGAGAAATTGCCAATGTAAGAGAGTCCATGACTCGGATAAACGGAATTATTCCCGAGGTTTGCCCGTTTTGCCCGACTCTTTCTCCAATCGATCGAACACCTCCCCAGTACGTTCCAATTCCGCCTCCGTTTGATGCGAGCCACACATTTTCCGTCCAGGTGTTAACAATCTCATCTAGAGAGTCACCGACTTGATTTAGAAAACATGAAATGGGTAACCCGCGTTCCGCCCCGCCATTTGAAAGAATGGGAGTAGACGGCATAAACCACAAGTTCGACATGTAATCGTATAGGCGCTGAGCGTGTTCTTCATTGTCTGCGTAGGCATGAGATATACGCGCAAACATGCCTTGAAAGGTTTCACCAGGAAGTAGGTACCTGTCTTCAAGCGTTTTTTTGCCGAAACTCGTAAGTAAGTCGTCCCGAGAGGCCTCGGTCTGTACGCTCTTAATTAATTTAAGATCAGAAGGCCTTAAACCTCGAGGTTTTCCTGGGCGGGAGGCTTCATTGACATCGTTTTCTGCAGGATAAGCAGAGTTCGAGACTTTTCTCGCAAGTGAAGTAGAAGACATGCAAATCCTATGCAATTCCTAGTTTGAATGATCGATGTTCGGTTAGTCTTTTCTCTTTCCCCCTGACCGAACGGCCAACTGAATCTAAACTATCTGAACCAAAATCTCTCTATTCGTAACAAAAATTTAACAACTAACTTGCCCGTTTGATATTTTCAGAGATTGAGGAGTTCGGGATCACCGCCCTGGGCCGAAATATTCACAGTTACCGTACGTTCCGTTGCAAATCGAGTGAGATAATTCGGACCGCCGGCTTTTGGACCAGTGCCAGAAAGTCTCTCCCCACCAAATGGCTGAACACCGACAACCGCCCCAATCATTGAACGGTTGATATATGAATTTCCAGCTCGAATGATTCGTCTGATTTTTTCTTGAAACGCTTCAAGACGAGAGTGAATACCGAGCGTTAGACCAAACTTTTTATCGTTCAGTTGCCTGCCAACAGTTTCCAAATCATCGGGATCGTATCTGAGGATATGAAGAACCGGTCCAAAAGTTTCCTTCTCTATTTGATCTAGATTATTGATTTCTACCAAAGCCGGCCCGAAATAGTTTCCTGATTCAGGAGTAGTGATTTGATGTAACACCTTCGCTTCGCTTCGCATTCTCGTTAGATGATTCGTTAACTGAGTCTTCGCCTCCTTATCAATAACAGGCCCGATATCTGTATTGACATGACGGGGGTCTCCTATCTTTAGTTCCGTCATTGCGCCAATTATTCCCTCAATCAACATATCAGAGGTGTCATACGGTAAGAATGCGATTCTGAGAGCGGAACAACGTTGCCCGGCAGAACCAAAAGCTGAAACAATTACGTCGTCGATAACTTGTTCGCGCAGGGCAGATGTGTCGACGAACAAACCATTGAGTCCACCAGTTTCGGCAATAAGCGGCGCGATCGCACCATCTTTCTTTGCCAGAGCTTGGTTAATGGTTCGTGCGGTAGTAGTCCCACCAGTAAAACATACGCCTGAAATGAGAGGATGCTCAACTAATTTTGCGCCAATGTCTTCCCCTTTACCTAGCAAGAGCTGCAAAGCAGATACCGGTACTCCCGCTTCGTGAAATAATCGAACGGTCTCATAAGCGACCAATGGTGTCTGCTCCGCCGGTTTTGCAATCACAGTGTTTCCCGCCAGCAACGCAGCAGCTATTTGACCCGAAAAAATAGCTAAGGGAAAGTTCCATGGGCTAATACAAGCAAAAACGCCTCTTCCATGCAAACTAAGGTGATTTGTTTCGCCAGCCGGACCCGGAAGACGTATAGGATCCGAAAACCGATTTTCGGCTTCATTAGCGTAATAGCGACAGAAATCGACCGCTTCGCGAACTTCAGCAACGCCGTCGGTAAATGTTTTTCCCGCTTCAATGGTCATCAATGCGATTAGTCGCTGTGAATTACTCTCCAATAAGTCAGCGACATTTCGAAGTATTTCTCCGCGTCGTGTCGCTGGCGTCTCGTCCCACTCTCGCTGAAAAGCCGATGCATTGGCAATCGCTCGGTTTAAATCTTCATTAGTTGCTTCCGATAATGTTCCTACTTCAGTTTCAAAATCAATTGGCGAAACTGTTACGGAGTTGGAGTTGTCTGAAACTTTACCGTCTACAATAGACCCAGCCCCAATCGGCAAGGTTGCAGATAGTTTTTCGACGGCGGAAATTAGTTCGTTTTGTTTCTTTTTCTGACTTAAATCTAATCCAGCGGAATTTCTGCGCGACGCGCCGAACAACCGCTTTGGCGTGGGAATTTTGGGATGTCGTCTTGGCCCCGTGGCAACTTTGGTGAATGGGTCGAATACGACGGATTCAATTGGAGTGTCGCTATCAAGAAAAGTATTTACAAAACTTGTATTTGCTCCGTTCTCCAGTAGACGCCGAACGAGGTAAGGAAGAAGATCCCGATGTTGTCCTACCGGAGCATATACGCGAAGCGGAACATTCGTGTCGGCCACCTCGTACAACACATCTCCCATTCCATGCAGTCGCTGAAACTCGTATGTCTCTGCTTCCTCTGTTTTCGCGATTAAGGCAATTGAACTTAAATTATGTGCGTTGTGTGTCGCAAACTGAGGGTAGATTGAAGGGCTTAATCGCAAGAGGTCCCTCGCGCATGTCAAATAGTTGACATCGGTTCCATGTTTTGTCGTAAACACCGGAAAATTTGGAAACCCTTCAGTCTGCGCGTGTTTGATCTCTGTGTCCCAGTAAGCACCTTTCACAAGCCTGATCATCAGGCGCATGTTAGTGCGCCGTGACTGTTCTCCGACGATCTGAACAACATTAAGAGCGCGCTTTTGATAGGACTGTAACGCAAGGCCAAGGCCAGACCAATTCTGAAGACTGGCCTCAGACATTAAACGAAACAGAAGTTTTAACGAGATCACTAGCCGGTCGGCTTCTTCAGCATCTAAGCAAAGATTGATATTTCCAATTGCGGCGTGTTCGCACAATTGATGAATTCTTGGATACAATTCCTTCATGACTCGTTCTTCGTTTATAGCTTCGTACCGAGGATGAAGAGCCGAGAGTTTTACAGAAATTCCGGATTTAGCTTCGGGAGGAAGTTCTGGGTCAGTTTCTTCTAGTAGTGTTGAAATTGCATCTCGGTAGGAGTCGAAATATCGCTCGGCATCCTTCGCTGTCCGGGCCCCCTCTCCAAGCATGTCAAAGGAGAAATGAGAGGCTTGATCTTTGCGAACAATTTTTTCCCCGCGCTTGATGGCAGATTTAATATCTCGGCCAAGCACGAATTGTTCCCCCATTATTCGCATGGCCTGCATAATTGCTGCGCGAATGACTGGTTCACCACTTTCGCGAATTAAACTTGACACTAAATGGGCGGGGCCTTTGGAGGCGACTTTAGGAAGTCCAATAACACGTCCAGTTAACATCAACCCCCAAGTCGACGCATTTACAAGCCAGTTGTCTGAATGCCCTTGATGGGAGTCCCAGTTCCCCGAGCTAATCTTTTCGGCGATCAAGTCATCTCGAGTATCAGTATCGGGAACGCGAAGGAGCGCCTCAGCCAAGCACATAAGTGCCAAGCCTTCTGAATTAGATAAACCAAATTCCTCCAAGAAACTTTCCATTACTCCTTTGCGGCGACCTTTTGAGCGCGCTTTTCTGACTAGGTCTCGTGCCTGCCTCACTGCAGTATTTGCGGCATTTTGATCTAGGGCAGGGTCATGAAGCAACTTTGCGACGAGCTCTTCCTCCTCAAGAAATTTTATGTCGTCTAGTGAGTCAACATCAGAATGATTGCGTTGCATTGGTTATTTGACCTTAAATTGTTTAGATTGCTCTTACATATGAGTAATGGAAAGAAAACTCTACAGTTTGTGCGAAATTAAAAGCTGTAGTGTGATAAATTGGGGAACTATATACTTTTTGACACAAAAACGAGAAAAAGAAGGCATACAGATAGGGCGTTTTCAGGCGATTCACTCCCATATTTGCGGAGTAACCGGGAGATTATACGAAAGTTTCTACGTTAGCCAACCACTCAAAAATTTGTGTGCAACTCATCCACCACGATGCCTATCCGTATTTGTGATCTTGAAGTTTCATTTTTCGCAACTTGAATCTGTGCTTTGATTTGCTTTACGCACTAACTCATTCAATTGGATTGACACCCCTTAGAATGTTACATTACCAACGTTTGTCACTCAAGAGCAAACTCACAAATTTTCTTCAATATTGGGAACTCATTTCATTTTTTCAAATTTTTTCTTGAAAGATTTAACGAACCGTAGTATAAAGGAAGTCATCATATATCCTGAAAGGAGAAGTCTCATGGAACTTGAGGCTAATGACTCAGTTATCGAGTCTACAACTGTCATCACTCGAACATATACGCGTACCGCCAAACTTAGCAAGGGCGGACACAAAAAAGTGCGTGATTTCATTGCGATGCAAGCGATTTTGTATAACAGTGCATTAGAAGAGCGAATAGACTGTTACAAAAAAACGGGTCGGTCTATCAGTTTCTATGATCAGTGTAAGTCACTAACGGAAATACGAGCTGATGATGCGGAGTTCTGTAAGTACTCAGCACTCGTTATGCGTTCTTGTCTCAATCGTTTGGATAAAGCGTTCAAGAACTATTTTAAGCGGGTCAAAGAGGGTGCAAGCAAAGTCGGTTTTCCGCGATTTAAGCCCCGTAGGCGAATGCGTTCGTTTGACTGTCCGAAAGGGAGTTTTCATCTAAGAGAACGTAAGAAAGGGTGGACTGTCAACATCAAGGGGTTTGATCCGTTCTATGTCAACGATATTCCCCAAGGTGAAATAAAGTTGGTTCGTATAGTCGTAACGGAACGTCGTGTGAATGTTCAGTTTGTGGTCACGACGACAAATGAAGTCAAACCGTCTGATGCTTCAGTGATTGGCATAGATATGGGCGTGAACAATTTAGTAGCTCTGTCGAATGGTGAAATTGTCAAAGGCCGTAAACGGGATCTAAAGCGACAAAAGAGACTTCAGAAGAAATTGAGGGTAGAAATCAAGAAAGACAAGGGGAAGAAAATTCCGGAACACAGGAAGGGAAAAACGAGGGGAAGTAAATCCTATCTGAAAGCCCGAACTCGTTATGCCAAAGAATGTCAACGGGTTCGCGAAAGTGAGCACGGCTACATCCATAGAGAGACGACGAGGATCGTTCGGTTATCTCCCAATCTCGCAATAGAAGATTTACAAATACAAAACATGACCAAGAACCCTAAGGTTGCACGAAGTATATTAGAACAGAACTGGGGTAAGTTCGCAACTCTGCTTTCCTACAAGGCTGAAAGTGCCGGTGGTAAAGTTACGCGAGTCGATCCCAAAAACACGAGCCGGATGTGTTCTGGATGTGGCAAGATCAAAACAGACTTGTCTCTTTCAGAACGCGTTTACTCGTGTTCTAACTGCGGTATTCAAATCGATCGCGATGTGAATGCCGCCATCAATATCTCTCGCATTGCGAAGTCGGGCGGGAATCTACCTGGAGAGTTCGGAGATATTGTGTTTGAGAGACCTAGTGACCCTCGAAAGAGGGGTGATAGGTCGAGAGCTCAGAACCGTATACCTGTGACACGCAACGTGTCAATAAGTATATAATTCCCATAAATTGCGTTAATCGACTACCAATATGGGTAAGTCTCATAGGAAAATGAATGTTTCTAGTCGTTTTGCACTTGTTAAGTTTTGGTGAGTGCAAAACCTAGTTTCATCGAAATTTAGTCTAGTATATACCAATGCGTATAATGTTGATTACCGACGCTTGGACACCTCAGGTTAACGGTGTAGTACGCACGATGAAGCGAGTAATCACGGAGTGCGAGGTTTTAGGTCATGAGTGGGAGGTTATCTCACCCCAGAACGGCTTTTTTACGATACCCCTTCCAACGTATTCGGAAATAAAGTTAGCAATCGGAGCGAAAGGATACATAGAACGTCGATTTGATAAATTCGAACCGGACGCAGTTCATATAGCGACCGAAGGAACATTAGGCATGGCCGGTCGAGCAGTTTGTTTAGAAAACAAACATCCTTTCACGACTTCTTATCATACGAGATTTCCTGAATATATCGCCGCTAGAATTCCAGTTTCAATAGACTTCGGCTACCGGTACGTACGCTGGTTTCACAAGTACTCTGGAAAGGTAATGGTTGCAACGCCATCAATGAGACAGGAATTAGTGAGCCGTGGTTTCATTAACGTTCAAAGTTGGACTCGAGGTGTAGATACGGAACTTTTTCATCCTAAGAAACGTAGAGTTGAAAACTCACGTGAGGATTTATTTGAGGGTCTTAAACGCCCTATTTTTTTGAACGTGGGCCGGGTTGCAATAGAAAAAAATATTGAAGCGTTTCTCGAATTAGAATTACCAGGAACCAAAGTCGTAATCGGAGATGGGCCTTATCTTGATTCCTTGAAGCAGAAATATACAGATTCAGTGTTCTTAGGACATATGTTTGGCGAAGATTTGGCGACCGCCTACGCGAGCTCAGACGTTTTCGTATTTCCAAGTCTTACTGATACTTTTGGGTTAGTCATTTTGGAAGCAATGGCCTCAGGAACGCCTGTTGCAGCTTTTCAAGCACCGGGACCGATGGATATCATTCCCGATTCTAAATCTGGCGTTATTTCGGATAATCTGGAAACGGCGAGTTTGAAGTGTTTAGATCTCAGTCGTGATGAATGTAGGGCATTTGCTTTGCAATATAGCTGGAAAGCATGCGCGGAAGCATTTATAGAAAATCTAGCTCCGCTACCAGCCCCTGAGAGAAGGCGTTTTTGGCAGAAAATACGTCTGCGTCGACGTAAGAAAATTGAAGAACCAGTTTGAAATTTCTAGGTTCGAAGTGTTGCGCCCACGCCTTTGGAAACCGCGCCGATGATCAACAGTGAGATGGCTTCGATGTCTTGGTCTCGTAGATTTTCTTCTTTCGGTTGAATCGTAACCTCGACGGCAACTGATTTTTTTCCGTCGCCAATTTGAGGGTCGCGGTAAACATCGAAAACTCGAGCGTCTGAGATGAATTTTTTCTCGGATCCAAGAACCAACCTTACTAAATCTCCGACTAGGATGTCTTCATTCACAACAAACGCAAAATCTCGTTTTATTTCCGTCAACTGCACTCGGTTTAAAATTGGGCGAGTCTTCCCGGGTTTTGAACGAGGACTTGGAAGAGCATTCATTATGAGCTCAAATCCAAAAAGTGTTTCATTAACATCTAGTTTTTTCAGTACTCTCGGGTGAATTGCGCCAAAATGCGCCACGGTGACTTTCGGACCGAGTTTTAGTGATCCCGCTTGAGCCGGGTGAAAGAACGGAGCTTCGGTTTCTACAATCTGAAATCGTGAAGGAGTTTGGCCGAGGGCTTCAAGGACAGAGAACAAGTCGGCCTTACTAGCGTAGGTGTCATAATTTTGTCTCTCGCCTTGCCAGTTGCGTTCGGAGACGGGATTACAGAGAGCGGTTAATGCAGATTTTTGCCCGTCTGGTAAATCGGTCAAAAATATTGGGCCAGATTCGAACAACCGAACCTGACTTTCACCACGATTTATGGCTCGCTGGATAGCGCGGCCAAGGTTTCCAACGATTGAAGACCGCATGCAGTCTAAATCGCTTGCCACAGGATTTGCAATCAGGAGAGACCATTCAATGGGACTCTCACCAGCAAACAATTGCGCTTCTGATTTTGAAATAAAGCTCCAAGTTACTGCCTCTACAAATCCGCGGGAGGCTAAAACTCTGCGGGCGGTTCTAACTCGATCTTGAAGTAAGGAGACTTTACAGTTTGATATGGCTTTATCTTGCGGTAGTGAGGTTTCGGGAAGATGATCGTATCCCGTCAAACGCGCAATTTCTTCTACAATGTCTGCGGACTGAGTTAAATCAAACCTCCAGCTAGGCGGATCGATAATCCATTTGTCACTTTGTTTCTCATAAACAATTTCGAGTTTATGAAGATAGTTTTCCATTTCTTCATGAGAAACGTCTAAACCAGTTAGACGTTTGACATCACTGGGAAAGAACTCAAATCTTTCGCTTAATTGAGGAGGTTGACCGGCCACTTTTATTTGAGTGGACGTACCGCCCCCATATCTTTGGATAAGCGAAATCGCAAGCGATACTCCATCGCGGCAACTATTCGGGTCAACTCCACGTTCGAAACGTATCTTTGCATCGGACTGGATACCCGTTGTTCGACCCGTTCGTGCGGTCCGATATGTGTCGAACCAAGCACTTTCAATGAAAACGTTAGTTGTATCATCGGTTACGGCTGTTGACTCACCACCCATGACACCGCCTAATCCAATCACGCCGGTATCATCGCAGATTACACACATGTCGCTAGTAACATCGTAAACTTTACCGTCGAGGGCATGGCACTTTTCACCGTTTTTCCCTAAGCGGGCCAAAATCGAACCGGTAAGTAAATTGGCATCGTAGGCATGAAGTGGCCGAGATCGGTCAAGACTTACAAAATTTGTGACATCGACAAGAAGAGATCTAGGTATCAAGCCGACAGATTTTAATCGCGCTTGCATCCAATCGGGTGAAGCACAATTTTTTACTCCTGTTATCAATGCGCCAGCAAATATCGAACACGCTTCCGGCGATTCGAGTTTAATTTCTACGGGGCAGTTCTGTTGGCTACTGGGGGTATCAATTTTATTCGGTTTCAGGGTTCCCGCGCCTGCCGCAACAAGATCGCGTGCAATTCCTCGAACGCCAAGCCAATCGGGGCGATTAGGGGTAACTTCAAATTCAATCGTAATATCATCTAGCCCCAATGCTTTAGCAGCGGGTGTTCCAATTTCAGTGGCTTGCTCTAATTCAATTATCCCATCATGATCTGTTCCGGCCTTAACTTCTTTCGATGAGCAAAGCATCCCCTGGCTTTCCACACCTCTTATTTTTCTTGGTTTCTTATCAAGAGCAAACTCAAGTCCAGGAATATAAGTACCGAGCGGGGCGTAGACACCGTATAAACCTTTTTTGACATTAGGCGCGCCGCATACAATCTGTCTGATACCATCGACAGTTTCGACGCTACAGACGCTTAAACGATCTGCATCGGGATGTTTTTCGCAATCGGTTACTTTTGCGACAGTAAATGCACTAAGTTCCTTCGCTGGATCGTCGATTTTTTCGACTTCTAACCCAGCTTTCATCATGCATTCTACAATTTCATTCACATCCCAATTTGTGTCTAGGTGATCTTTGAGCCAGTTCAACGTAAATTTCATTAGCTGAGTCCTCCGCTGACAGAAGGAGTGAGCCAAGGCAAAAATCCAAAATGCTTCGTCCAGACAGGATCGGCTTCAAAATACGGTCGCAAGTCAGGCATTCCATATTTCAGCATAGCAAGACGATCGACCCCTAAGCCAAATGCGAACCCTTGATAAATTTGTGGATCTAAACCGCAGTTTCGAAGGACATTTGGGTGAACCATTCCACAGCCAAGCACTTCAAGCCAATCATTGCCTTGGCCAACCTTGACGGTGTTACCCGTTCGATCGCATTGCACATCCATTTCAGCTGAAGGTTCCGTGAAAGGAAAATAGTGGGGTCTTAATCGAGTTGCGGCCTTGTCGACCTCAAAGAAAGCTCGTGCAAAGTCACCTAAACATCCTTTTAGGTGTCCCATGTGTATTGACTTCTCAATGACTAACCCCTCGACTTGATGGAACATTGGAGTGTGAGTTGCATCCCAATCATTTCGATAGACACGTCCAGGTACGATTATCCTTATTGGTGGCGGAGACGATTCCATCGTTCGAATTTGAACAGGCGACGTGTGTGTTCGTAGAACTTTAGGCTTTTCGTCGCCTTGCTTAGTCATAAAAAAGGTATCGTGTTCGTCCCTTGCCGGATGTCCTTCTGGGAAATTGAGGGCGGTAAAATTGTGCCAATCATCTTCGATATCAGGGCCTTCGGCAACAGAAAAACCCATATCTGCGAAGATCGCTGAAATTTCCTCGAACACCTGCATTACCGGGTGCAAAGCCCCTTTAGGTTCGTCGTATGGCGGAAGAGTCAAATCTAATTTATTCTCAGTCAACTGCGCATCTAATAGTCGATCTTCGATTATTGATTTTCGTTGTTCAATTTGCTTGGACACATTCGATTTTAGAGTATTAAGTTTCGGTCCAAGTTCTTTGCGTTCCTCGATTGACACAGTACCGAGAGTTTTCATCAGATTAGAGATGCGCCCTTTCTTTCCGAGTTCCGCAACTCGGACAGAGTCCAAACTCGCTAGATCTTCTATTGTTGCTATAGTTTCAACAATTTGCTTTTCTAAAGTTGCAATGTCAGTCATGAGTCTTCTCCGTCAGCACTTTCCAACAATATCGCTGACATGAGAACCGTGGAATATATTTAAGAAAGTAAGTAGTTCGCTCGTGGCCGACGAACTCCGAAGGGTGTCAACATCAAGAAAAGAATTTATTGACGCTTAGACGAGTGCAGCTTTTGCTTTTTCAACCAAAGTTCTAAAGGCCTCCGGTTCTCTAATGGCGATATCCGAAATTACTTTACGATCCAATTCAATCCCCGCTTTGTTGAGACCATCAATGAATCGAGAATACGTCAAAGTGTCGTCAACTTCTCGAACTGCAGCATTGATCCGTTGTATCCACAGTGATCTGAAGGAACGTTTCTTTACTTTGCGACCAACGTAGGCGTATTGACCGGCTTTCCAAACGGCGCTGTGTGCGGTACGAAAAGTGTTCTTACGTCGTCCTCGAAAACCTTTTGCTGCCTTTACGATTTTTTTGTGCCGAGCATGAGCGGGAACTGTATTACGAGCACGGGGCATAGTAGCCTCCTCAGAATTTATAGAAACTAAGCTAGAAGAAGGTTTTGGAGCTTATTTGGCACCATAGGGGAGCCAACTTCTGACGCGGGGAGCATCTGCTGGAGACACTTCTTCTGAACCTCTATTTTGCCGGATGTACTTTCCGTTATGGCTCATTAGCCGGTGCCTTTTACCGGCGACCCCGTGACTGATTTTTCCGCCAGCGTTGATCTTAAACCGCTTTGCAGCGGCTTTTTTTGTTTTCATTTTCGGCATTTCGTTCTCCGTTGGAGCTCTCACTTCCTTAATCGAAAGCGGCCCGTTATGATCAGCTATGCAGGCATGCCGCGCCTGACATATCTCTATCTTTAATCTTATGGTGCAATTTTGCGAAAAAATCAACTGTCTCTTGGATTTTCAAGACAATTTGGCCAATGATCCTAGTCTGTTAAAACAGAGTGTTTATCGCGGTGCCATCACCATGGTCATCTGTCGACCTTCAAGTTTTGGTTCTAACTCAACTTTGGCTTTCTCTTGAAAATCGACTTTAACTCTTTCCAATAATTCCATACCTATGTCTTGGTGAGCCATTTCACGACCGCGAAATCTGAGAGTAACTTTAACTTTGTCGCCGCTCTCAAAGAATCTAATCATGGAGCGTGTTTTCACTTCGTAATCGTGTTCCCCGATGTTTGGTCGCATCTTGATTTCTTTAAGATCAATGGATTTTTGCCGTTTTTTGTTGGCTGCCCGTTTCTTACGTTCTTCAAATCGCAATTTCCCGTAATCTAAAATTTTGCATACGGGAACTTTTTGCTCACCTGCAACTTCCACAAGGTCTAAGCCCTCCCCTTCAGCAATTTTTAAGGCTTCCGATGTTGGCATCTCGCCACGTTTGGTTCCATCGGAACCTATCAGCAAAATGCGATTTGCGTCGATATTCTCGTTTATCTTTGGCCCAGTTCGTGTGGGCGGCGGTGCCGCTTGCGCTCTACGCACTATGTGTGGTCTCCCATAAAAAATGATTTCATAACTATAGCACGAGAACAGGAATTTGCAAGAATTTTGTGGAAATCTCAGAGCATGATTCGACTAATGTAGTTGCAGGTTTAGTTTAGTTTTCTAATACATCTAGAGAAATTCGTCGCAGACACCAAAAGCTTCTTTAAGCCCTCAAAGGTGCAATTTTCCTCGAATTCTATCTACGTTCTTCTCTACTGCGCTAGCAGTTTGGTCGACATAGGCTTCAAGAGCCCCTGACATTGTTACAATATGCTCTGACACTATGGCGGAATTCTTCAAGATTAAATCTGTCAATTCCTCAACTCTTCCCAATACTTCCGTCGGACGAAAACCAGACTCTTTCGCAAATTGTTTCCAATGACGACCAGCAATCTTAGTGTTGGTTCGAGTTCGCCCAGCGATCTTTTGGGCATATGTTTTCGATATATGTTTCCAGTTTAACATCGTCAGAACGTCATAAATTGGTGCTAGGCGAGGAACGCTAGAGTCTTTAAAGATAAGAGAATAGTTTTTGGCATGGGCATCTGAATTGGCAACTAGAATGTTGAATATAAACTGGTCAATTAAGGCGAAGGCTTCTCCAGTTCGGCAATGCCGGATCGTAGAGAGTAAATCTTTTGCGCTCAATCCAAATAATCCCCGATTCGGCTTGACATGCTCATACTTTTGAAAGGGATAGATGCCGTTTGCTTGTGCAAAGTCTTCTTGATGAATGCGCTGTATACGGCCATTTTCTCCGTATTTTCGATCGAATCGAAGTATCGCTAGCGCTTTGGTCGTATCCTCCCCGATAATTGTTGCTTCTGCCGAGTCTATACCAACTGATTTAGCCAATTTAAGGCACCAGACCTCATTCTCAATCATGCCGGGTAAGTGAGGGTTATCTGGTTTCACGAGTAAAGTTGACGGGGCTCCTGATTTGTTGATCGCAAGTGAATCACTCTTTGTGGGAAGGCGATAAACGGGATGTCCAAGTGCGTCAATGACCGTTAGAGCCGTTTTTTTCTGCCCGCCGGCCACTGAAATTCTGATTCCGTTGTACCCAGCCAAAAAAGGTCGGCTATCGATTTCGCTAAAGTGTTGTTCGAGAGCATCAAGGGAATCATTAGTCTTGTAAAAGGAGTTTAGCGTTTCGTATTTTCTTTGGGCAGTATCGCTCGGCTTTCCGAATGTTAGAGCTCCCACCGTATCGCCTCCAATTTCCTCAAGAATTCTGATCACGTCTTGAGAACTGAGTCTCAATGTTTTTGCGACACGGCTTAATTGGCTTTCTTCAGGAAGGAGGTTCGACAGCCAAGGATGAACGATCGCATCGGGAAACCCTACTTCATCCAAAGGCATTGTAACCGATATGGGAAAGTGATGTTTGGTAGCTAACCAACGCTTGGAATACCTGAAAGAAATGTCCAGTTGAGAGTTGACGGAGACAACTCCAACAAGAAAATTTTCGAAATACACAGAAAGTTCACTTGTCATAACACGGAACTCAGGTCATAGCCTTTCACCGAGCTAGGTAAGTTGATGGGCTTGGTTTTTGGCGGTTCGTCCGTAAGGTCTGAGATTGGAACTCGCAACGCCCCGGCGATTTTTGAGAGCGTTGATAAACGAGGGTCGCGTTTTCCATTCTCTATCAGAGAAAGAGCGGGTGCGCTTATCCCTGTAAGCAAGGCAAGCTGATGCAAGTTAATCCGGTTTTCCTTCCGAACCACCCGAATCCTGCGTCCCGTGCCTATAATTATGTTCTGGGCTTCTTCCACAGTTACCATCCATGAATATGTCAACAATCAGGTAAATTTTATCTTTTAAGGCAAAAAACGAATAAAAAACAATAAAAACTACTGTTTTTTATAGAATTCGGTAAATATGGGTAGGTGGTTGTTGAAATACAACCATTGGCGATCAAGAATGTGTAGTCGCAAGCCAAAAAAGTTAGTTATGAGTTTGACATTATAGAACATTGAAGTTTATTGGTTCTCTCTAAGTTTTGACTATTAGCGAGGGATGTGGTCGGAAAATGGCACTATGCATCAGTTTTCGATGCGACTAAAGCCATCTAACTATTGGGGCGTATGGCGCGAGTTCAAGGGAGATACTCTGCTAGGACTCTAAATGTGGTTGCATTCTCCTCAATAGTATATTATCTATATCTCATAACTAATCGCAGTTTGCGTCCTAAGAGGTGAAAGTTGGCCTATATCGGTCTACAACGTAGAGATATGCAATAATTTTCCTTTGTAAAGTTCAGGCGAGCGGCGATCACTACCTAAAAGATCGGGAAGATCATATGCCAACCCAGTTACCTGCTAAGTCCACAATTGCTAATTGTGAGAAAGCACTTGCATCTCTTTCCGCCTCTAGTAAAGAGGCGAGTTCTGTCGTAATTCCAACAAATTTCAAGCAGAAGTCTATGGGGGCAGAGATTTCCTGGGTACAATTTTTGGTTACTTGGGTTAAGAGACAAAAATCTCTAAAATTACTTACTTATGCCACCAAACGGGATGATAAACAGATTGAAAAATTTACTAAACAACTGATCGGGACTGTTGCTTCTTTGTGTGCGACAGAAGTTCGCAGTAATCGGAGCGATGCGACATTGACCGAGGTATACAAGAAATCGGCCTTTGAAAGATTAGACAATTTACAGACCTTCAGACCCGACTCGCACACTTTAGGACCAAATGTAGAAGTGGTAGCAGGAGATGACTTTGCACGTAACACACCCGCTAGCCTTTATCCATTGATCGTTGACGGAAAACGAAAGTTGGGAAATCGTGTTCACTTTATGCGTACAGCCGCGCGACTGATTGAAGCCACAGTTCCGAATGACAGAATCGTTAACAATGATATAGAAACCAGACGTGCAATTGGAACTTTGCTTTATGAAACGTATAAAAACACCGAAGATCACTCGAAATATGATATAGTAGGCAACGTTATTGAACATTCCTACAGAATATTGCAGGCATCGTTTACCGGAATTTTACCTGAGAATCTTAGACAAGCAACAGAAGGATACGAGCCATTGGAAATGTACATTCGAAAATTTCAACCTACCAATGGGAAAAAACAACTAACTTTTTTATCTTTTTCTGTTCTCGATTCCGGGCCTGGGTTTGCGCAAACTATAACTTCCACCCCCATAGATAAACTAGACAGAAATGAGGAACTGGAAGCAACTTTGTCTTGTTTTACCACAAAATCCAGAAGGAAAAGGCTTGAATACGGTAAAGGCTTACAAATTGTACGGGAGTACTTGCAAAGAAAACGTGGTTTTCTGAGGGTAAGAACTGGCCGTGTATCGTTGTTTTATGATGGTTGTTTGGATGTCGACCTAGAAGCTCCGATCCCCTTAGAAAATTGGACTAATAACGAAGATGATCAGGTAGCGCATGTCGAAGGGGCTCTCCTTACTATGCACCTTCCTATCGGAGATACACGTTGAAACAAATTTTCTCAGTGCAGTGTAAGCACATTCTTGATAATACTCCTTATAGTCAATTACTGTTTTTCTCTCATCGCAAAGAGTTAGACTCGACCAATTTAGCTGGTAAACTAAATGATATAATAACATCACAAAGTCATCCGGATGAAATCGTAATTGCCGTTCCTGCGCCAGTCTTCGATGATCTTATTTGGCAGATTGATAATGAACCAACACTAAAAACAGTCACTAGTAGAGTTTCTGAACAGGTTGCTATTTGTGTAATTGGTTTTAATATACGGGGCGAAGAATCGAAGAAAGTTCATTATGGTACGTCTCAATATCCTGCATCTATTACGTTGAAACAAAACATTCGTCAAATAATAACGAACTTGTTTTTAAAGTACGGTGGGCTAGTTGAATCAAAAGATGCATACCATTTTGAAAATCCATCTACTAGACACACTAAAAAATTTTTAAGATTGTCAAATATGTTAATGAACATTGAAGAGATAGGATTTTTAGCTTTTTCTTGTTTACCCTTTATCGAACCAAACATTGAACGACTTTATATCGACACCACAAGTTTGCACTCTATTGTAGCATCAATAAATGAAACACGGGCGATTTTCAATTTAGAGTTGCTTGACGTAAAGAATTTTCGATCTTATGATGGTTTGAATAATCTGGATGATGGAATAGATAACAATTCTATTGTATTAATTTCTGCAACTTCGAGTGAGGGATTAGCCAAGAAGATTGTAAGTAGAGCAAACATTTCGATGACAAATATTGTTCATCTATTGTATTTAGGTGAGAATCAAGTCGTTTCAAACGCGGTCTGTAATTTAGGAAAGGATATGAATCTAAATCCTTTTGGAATAGACAAAATTCCTAAAGTATATAAGAAAGAGAATTGTGAATACTGCAGCTCGGGATCGACCGTAGTTCGTATTCGAGGAGGACAGTTCGATATAGTTAGTACACAACCTGAACCTGTAATGATCAATAAGAATGATTCTCCGCCGAATCTACACAAAACTTTGGAAAACCTCATTGGATACGAGGCCTTGAATGTTGAGACGTTAAAAGATACGACATTGGAAAAAAGAGATTTTCAGATAGATCTGAGGAAAATAGCTACACAGCCAAATTTTGCAAATAAGCTCTTTTACGTTATGAAACGAATTGTGCCTATGAGTTCATCATTTATTATTAAAACTCATCGCGAAGATCATGTTATAACTGAAGAGGTTGAAAAATTTATCAGCGAGAACAACGGGGAAACTACAGTACTGACTCTAGACGAAGTTTATAATTATAAAACCTTCAACGGTCGAACGGTAATTGTTACATCCGATGTGTTGGAGAGTGGTAGAATCTTTACTACTGTTAGCCAAGCGTTACGGTCTAATGCAGAAGGTTCTCCGATAATCTACCTTGTTGGGGTAGAGAAAACTTCCGAAGAACCACATAGAAAATCGTTAAAGAGTACGCTTACACAGTGTCGGAATGTTATCTTACATGAGTATGTGTCAATAGAAAAAATAGTTTTACCAATTTCAACGGGAGAAAATTCGTGGATCGACGAAGTTGAATTTTATAAGAAGAACTACGTTAAGTTTCCAAAGTTATTAAGGAACGTTATTGACCAAAGACTATGGACGCTTCAAAATTCAGAAAAGCCACTATTAAACAATTTATTCCTACCCAGTTTGAATGGTACAAAACTAGAGATACAAAGTGGGTTTGTATTTTGGTCGGATAAAATTGAAATAGAAAAATCTTCTCAAGCTGATGTCTACTTTACTGTTTCGTCTGTTTTACAAAATCTTAGAGTGTCTGAGAAAATAAAGAGTGTATGGCATAATCAGACAATTCTTCATCCCAACAATTTCATAAGATATAATGACGGAGTGATCAGAGCAAGTTTATTGCGTGCGACCAAGTATAAAGAATTGGATTATTCGGATTTTGAAAATGAAAGTAACGAAATGTCTAGAGTTTTAATAAACATTATTCTTTCAGCGAACTCTCCAGCAGGATTCGATGTTCTTGAATTTTTGCTTGCACTTGGAGTAAGAAAACTAAAGCTTAGAAGGGATGACCACAACAAAGTTATTACTAGAGCAAGAGAAGCGGAGAGTCGAATAATACAAGAGTTCGCGAGATGTATCGATTTTCTGTAATGACTAAACGGTTGTATAGTGAAATTGTGATTTGGAGAGCGATGTGTCGGAAATAAATTTGTCTATCGCCTCAGATAGCAATTACTTCAATTACTCGTTGGTTGCAATTTTATCTGTTGTTGAAAAATGTAACCGTCGTACAACCATACACTATCTTGGGGATGATTTATCAAAAGATGATCGCAACGATTTAGAAGGTGTTTGTAAATTATATCCTAACGTTGAAGTGAATTTTCATGATGTTACGAAATTTTTACCGAAGATTAACACGTTAAAGTTTTGGACGAAAGTCGCCTTAGCTCGGATGTTTCTTCCTGAACTAGTCAACGGCAAAATCTTATACTTAGATGTGGATACATTCACCCAAGCCGATGTTTCATGGCTATTCGATCTAGATCTACAGAACAGTTGTGTTGTCGCTGTTCGCGATTTCGGCATTTTAGGTAGCCTCCGAAAACAAAACCTCAAAGCTGAGAAGCTCCGAAATCACGTAAAGAAGATAATGGATCCCTTTCCCGAGTATGACTATTTCAACTCTGGGGTAATGTTGATTGATTGCGACAAGATAAAGAAAAGTAAGGCCTTAAACAATGCGTTTACTGATATTGATACTGTTGTGTCAGATGATAGTTTACTCTATCCTGACCAAGATCATCTGAATATATCGTTGAAAGGACATGTACGTTTTGTTAATCCATCATGGAATTCAATCTACGGAATGACCGGGCGGGCTTTACGGGTTGCTAAAACGGTTTTTCCTCCTGAATTGGTACACAAACCAGAGTATCCTAAAATCATTCACTATGCCGGCAACAGAAAGCCTTGGAATCCATTCAAATTGCGTTCGCTGACTAGTACATCTTATGTGACTAGGTTTCTAGGAAAGGACATCGCATACAAACGAAACGCAAAACGAATGTTAAATTTGATCAGAGAGGCTTGTCAATAGGAGGGGCTTGCTGATCAATACGGATGATCAGTTTATTTTAGTCTTCGAGGTCTCGAATCGCGTCTAACACATCCTTGATCTTAATTTCCTCAAAAGAGGACGCTTGGACGATCTTAACACTCTTTCCTTTCACACCTCGCGGTGCATGAATTTCTGGATTAGAAAAACTTGTTGCGAATAACACGACTCCACAAGCACCAGAAAGGGTAGCAAGGTGCATAGGTCCAGTATCGTTCCCAACGACGAACTTGGTTCGGTTAGCAAGACTTACGATTTGAAATAAGTTCGTTTTCCCAATAAGAGATCTAGTCCGAGGTTCTGAACTCAATATTTGATGACCTATATCACTCTCCATACTGCTCCCGATCAACACTGGCTGAATTCCGCTATCGGCGATGTTCTGGGCAACTTTCGCATAATTTTCGGTAGACCAACATTTATGACGGCCCGATGCCCCCGGAATTATGAGTGCGTATGGATGATCTAGGCCAAAGTACTCCGGCTGATGATCGGAACTGTGTCCGAATTGATCTTGGACCCAACGCAAATCTGGGAATGGTGCAGAACCCGTCTTAGAAGTTCCGGGTGGGATCAATCCGGCACATTCCAACTGAGCGCATAATCGTTCAATTGTGTGAGTTTTAACGCGAAGTTGATTTGGATAGTAGAAAGCACAGCCTTTGGCGGTGCCGTTCCAAAGTGGTGTTCGCTGAAAAAACATCCATTTAAGGGCTTGAAAGTATGAGCAAGTCCGTTTGTTTCCCATCAAATCGTAAACTATGTCGTAGTTTGATCTATGAATCCGTCTGAGAAGACCAACTGTATCGGAAAACTTTTTCGGTCTCCCATCTGCTTCGACAACATCTATGTAAGGACATTTTAGAGCAAGAGATTCATAAGGTTTGGTGGTAAGCAGAGTTATTACGGCCGATGGATGACTTTCTCGTATTACTCGCATTGCGCCAAGGGATAGGACAAAGTCACCAAGCGCACTGAGCTTTATAGCAAGTACTCGCTGCGCATCTTGTCCGGGATTGTTTAGCACTTTGACTTTCATAGGATTACACCCGCAAAAGTTCATCATAAACTTGCAGAGTGGAATATTGTAAGGATTCTTTAGAGAAAAGTTGCTTAATGCGTCGCATAGCTGCTTTGCCCATTGAAAGGCGTTGGTTTTGATTGTTACTGACCAAAAAACTTATCGCATCAGAGAGTCCTTGAACGTCATTAGGAGAAACGGTTAGTCCCGTAACTTCACGTTCCAAAATTTCATTGGCTCCACCGTGATTGCAAGCAATTACCGCCTTTCCCATAGCGCCGGCCTCGGCAGCCGTGCGCCCAAAAGCCTCAGGACGAATTGAAGGAGTTAAAACAATATCACTGGCTAAATATGTCGCCGGCATGTCTCCGGTAAATCCACAGAAACGAACCCGGCTTTGAAGATCGAAAATCTTTAATTTCTCTTGAACTGTGCGCGTATATCTTGGTTTACGCTCTGAATCACCGGCAAATACAAGGATTATCTTGTTTCGAATCTCGTCGGGGAGTTTTCTGAGAGCATCGATTACAAAAAGATGTCCCTTCCACGGCGTTAATCTACCAGGAAGTAGTAGAACAGTCATAGTATCGTTCAAAACGTCCGGCCCCCAAGAACTTTTCACTGTCTTCACTCGTTCGGAACTGACCTTCGTTGGATCGAAAACACTGAAATCCACGCCGCGAGGTATCATAGAGATGCGGCATGATTCAACCTTATGGACGCGAGCAACGTGACTGGCAATCCATTCCGAATTGGCAATCACGCGATCGCCAGATGCCATGACAGAATTGTATTTGGTCTTCAAAAAGTTATTGCTACTATAGGCTCCGTGGTAAGTGGTTACAAACTTAGAACTCGTTGATTGAGTTGCCCACCGTGCACTCCACCCCGGTGCACGAGATCGTGCGTGGACAATATCGATTTCGTTCAAGCGGATTAAATGCGCAATTTGCTTGGCATTATTTTGCATTTTAAACAGATTTTTGCTTTTTAGCGGCATCTTTATGAAGTGACCGCCAACTTTCGCTAACTCGCTTTCTAGTCTGCCTCCTTGACTAGCAACAATAGCCTCACCTCCAGCATTCACAATTGCTTCGGAAACCTCGATTGTCGTGCGCTCAGCTCCTCCCTCGTTAAGTTCGGGAATAACTTGCAGGATCTTTCGTCCCTGCATATCCGGTAATTCTGGCTCGTTCAAGGTACCCTCAAATACTGTGTGTTAGCCATGCAATGTAGATTTAGAATGGGAATTCTAAAGTATATATAATGTTTCGAGAATCACACCTGAATTGACTCAAGGGAAGACTTCGGATGACACCACAGCATCTAACATCAAAAGTCGGCATAAAGTTAGCTTACGAACGTATTAATGCAACAGCTTCCGGCCCAGGAATTTTGTGGTTGTCCGGCTTTAATTCGGATATGCAAGGAACGAAAGTTCTGGCTCTGAAAGATCGTGCAGTTCGTCGAATGCAACCGTTTGTAGCGTTTGATTATTCGGGACACGGGCAAAGTCAAGGCACTTTGGCAGAGGGAAACATCTCGCAATGGCTCAATGATTCGTTGTTGATATTTGATGAACTGACTGACGGCCCTCAAATTTTAGTTGGGTCTAGCATGGGCGGCTGGCTGGCATTACTTCTTGCGCGAGAACGCCGCGAAAGAATCGCGGGTTTGATTTTAATCGCTCCTGCGCCAGACTTTACCGAGAACCTTATGTGGCGCAATTTCAATAGAGACATACAAGCACAAATTATTGAGAGTGGAGTATATATGCAACCATCGGAGTATGGTGATCCTTATCCAATTACGAAACAGCTTATTGAGGACGGTCGAAAATGGTTACTGATGGATAAAAAACTTGACTTTGACTGCCCTGTTAGGATACTACAGGGAATGCGCGATAGAGATGTGCCTTGGACTTATGCTTTTGATTTGTTGAATGTAATCAGCACGGAAGATATGACTGCAACATTGATCAAAGAGGGTGATCATCGATTGTCTAAAGATTCGGATATTCAAAGGTTGCTCCAAATGTGCGACGAGATTACAAAATGAAGAAAAATTTTTTTGTTTTGCCTCTTCCTTAATATTGCCGCAATACCTATATATTATTGTTGATGACCCGGTAATTCGGAGTTTTTGTGGATTGTCGCCTAACTAGGGACATTGTATCAGTTGTAACCGTAGCTCTCTTGCCAGCAATGGGAGAGGCGAAATTTGAAAAGATTTTGGAGTTTGAAAATGGCTGTAAGTAGTATTGCCCTTGGCCCTGAGCAGGGTTTATCTCGATATTTGTCGGAAATTCGAAAGTTTCCGATGTTATCCAAGGAGGAAGAATTTATGCTTGCCAAACGTTGGCAAGAACACCAGGATTCCGAAGCAGCGGAAAAAATGGTCACGTCGCACTTGAGACTTGTCGCTAAAATCGCGCAAGGGTATCGAGGCTATGGTCTACCTATGTCTGAAGTGATTTCAGAAGGAAATGTTGGACTTATGCAGTCGGTCAAAAAATTTGATCCGGAGAAAGGGTTTCGACTGGCGACATATGCGATGTGGTGGATAAGGGCTTCTATTCAAGAGTACATTCTTCGCTCTTGGAGCCTTGTTAAAATTGGTACTACTGCCGCACAGAAAAAACTTTTCTTCAATCTTCGCCGAGTCAAAGGCGAGATTCAGGCTATTGATGAAGGAGACTTGAGACCCGAGCAAGTCACTGAAATTGCCCAACGCTTGAATGTCTCCGAAGATGAAGTTCGTAGTATGAACGGCAGAATGTCTGGAACAGATGCGTCCTTGAACGTGCAGGTCGGCGATGAAAGTGATTCCGCTGAGTGGCAGGATTGGATCGAGGATCAAACTCCAAGTCATGAAAGTAAGCATGCCGATCAAGAGGAGTATAAAGCTCGAGTGGAACTTCTAAGCATTGCATTGGAAGTACTCACTGATCGGGAGCGCGAGATTTTGACATTAAGACGGCTGACTGAGAATCCTCAAACGCTTGAAGCCTTGTCTGAGAAATTTGGAGTTTCTAGAGAACGTATTCGTCAAATTGAAGTGCGAGCCGTTGGTAAACTCACTGTGGCTATGAGAGATCTTGCCAAAGAGAAGGGTTTGAGTGTCGACGACTAGACGCTTAATCGGGTTGGATGGCCAACTTTCCTTTTGACATTATCGGTCGCAGTGGAAACGCCCGAACCGGAAAACTAACAACACCTAGAGGAACGATTAATACGCCAGCATTTATGCCTGTTGGAACTGCGGGGTCGGTAAAAGCCCTCTATATGAATCAGGTGGAGCAGGCCGGGGCGGAAATTATCCTCGGTAATACGTATCACCTGATGTTGAGACCGGGGTCGGACAGGATCAGAAAGTTAGGAGGATTGCACAAATTCAGCGGATGGAGAAAACCAATCTTGACGGACTCGGGTGGTTTTCAAGTCTGGTCGTTGGCAAGTTTAAGAAAAATTGATTCCGATGGCGTTAGTTTTCGAAGTCATATTGACGGGTCTTTGCAACGTTTAACTCCCGAATCGTCGGTTCATATTCAGGCAGATTTGCTTGGAGCCGACATCAGTATGCAATTAGACGAATGTACCGACTTTCCAATTGACTATGAGTCGGCAAAATCAAGTTTGGAACTGTCATTAAGTTGGGGAGAAAGAAGCCTAGACGCATTTAATGGTCGCGAAGGTAAAACTTTGTTCGGGATAGTTCAAGGTTCAAATTATAAGGATTTAAGAGAATCGAGCGTCAAAGGCGTGGTTAATCAAGGATTTGGAGGATATGCGATCGGCGGACTAGCGGTCGGGGAAGGACACGATCAAATGTGTCGTACATTGGAATGGACAACTTCATTATTACCAGACACCAGACCCAGATATCTTATGGGAGTTGGAAAACCGATTGATATTATCGAATCCATTAGCCGCGGTGTCGATATGTTCGACTGCGTTCTTCCAACTCGTTCGGGGCGGCATGGACAAGCGTGGACTTGGGAAGGACCGATAAATCTTAAAAATGCGCAATTTTCGGAAGATACGTCGCCGCTTGATGAGGATGTTAACTGCCCGGCAAGCCGCGATTATTCCCGCGCATACATTCATCACTTATTTAAAGCTAACGAGTATTTAGGGCCGATGATCCTTTCTTGGCATAATACAAGTTTTTTCCAAGCGTTAATGGTACGCATAAGGTCAGCGATTGAAGATGGAACATTCGAAAAATTACGAAAATCGCTGGCAATTAAATGGAGTGATACTAAATCAACAAGTAAAGCAGAATCGGTAAATTAGAACGAAGTGGTGGATAGTCTTCTTAAAGATCAGTGAACAAGCAGGGGCATTCACTAGCGTTCAAACCTAGACAATTTGGTTTGAACCAAGAATATAGATACTGAAAATTCTTGCGTAGAATGCATTAGGAACGTATAAACACGAATAACGTGCGCCTATAGCTCAGTCGGTAGAGCAACTGACTTTTAATCAGTAGGTCATAGGTTCGAATCCTATTGGGCGTACCACCTAATTTTCTGGTCGAAAACTACCTGCTGTTTGCGGTAGTCGGATGTCTTCCGCGCTAGTGCAACGCGACCGGACTCGGGTTCAATTTCTTTGAGACTGTTTGGAGCGGGTAAGGGGAATCGAACCCCTATCCTCAGCTTGGAAGGCTGTTGCACTACCATTGTGCTATACCCGCGCCGATGAATTTAATTCCTATTCTATCATGACATGCGACTTGGTGGTGGGGGCTGGATTCGAACCAACGTACGCAATGCGGGCAGATTTACAGTCTGCTGCCTTTAACCACTCGGCCACCCCACCCATAATGTTTTCCGTTAACCGAAACCTAGCAATCTGAGTCAACGTCCAATTTACTGAATCATAGTGATTAAGCTCTAAAATATCAACGTTTATAACGTCCATTTAACGTAATTCTCACTGTAAGGTTGCTCGAAAATTTTCGCTGTATGTATTAGTCGCTTAGGAAAATGTAAGAGCGTTAGTACAAATTTGATGAATGGAAGTTGACTGCATAATCTAACTTTGGTTACCGAACTTTCAAGCGAATAATACGAAGAGAAATGGCCGAAACTGTGGTAAAAAGCGACTAGAATTCAAAAATTTATGCAGTGAATGCGGTTACCAAGTGATGCTTGAAGTCGACCCAGTAGAACAATATCCTAGCCCTCGTGATGACAGTACGAAGTCCATGTTTGGAGATGACACGCCAAGCAAACCGGCAAAAAGTTACAGGGTATTAGCGCGAAAATATCGCCCACAACTGTTTTCTGATTTGATCGGTCAGGAGGCAATGGTGCGTACTCTAGAAAATGCCTTCCGTTCGGGACGGATTGCTCACGCGTTTATGCTTACGGGTGTCAGAGGAGTGGGAAAAACCACCACTGCGCGACTTCTAGCGCGAGGGCTTAACTATTTGACCGACACAGTCAAACAGCCTTCGACTGTCCTTGACCCTATGGGGCAACATTGTCAGGCGATTATGGACAGCAGCCATCCTGACGTTCTTGAATTAGATGCGGCTAGTCGAACCGGAGTCGCAGATATGCGCGATCTGCTGGATGGTGTGCGCTATTCTTCAGTGTCTGCGCGGTATAAAGTTTATATAATTGACGAAGTTCACATGTTGTCAATCGCGGCATTTAACGCGCTTTTGAAAACGCTTGAAGAACCTCCTGAACATGTGAAATTTGTTTTCGCAACAACGGAAATTCGGAAAGTTCCTGTCACGGTATTGTCAAGGTGTCAGAGATTTGATTTAAAACGTTTAGACTTAGATGTTCTAAAGAATCATCTAGCCCAAATTGCAACAAAAGAAGGGGCAAGTGTCGAAGAGGAAGGATTAACGCTTATTGCTCGCGCTGCTGAAGGATCGGTTCGCGACGCACTTTCAATCTTAGATCAGGCGATCGTTCAAGGTGAGACCGGGCAACAAGTTTCCAGCGAATCTATACGGGATATGATTGGTCTAGGCGACCGCAACAGGGTGCTGGATGTTTTTGAACAGATGACACAGGGCGATGGAGGAACGGCGATCAAAAATGTTGCGGATCAAATAGTGTCAGGGGCAGATCCTCTCGTTTTAGTAAAAGATTTGCTGGAAATCTGTGCTGATATCGCGACCGCTCAAGCGATCGGCGGAACAAATATAGTTGGTGCGGAAAGTTGGGTTACTCGGGTGAATTTCTTAGCTCAGAAACTTTCTTCCGCACAAACGGCTTTGATTTGGCAAATGTTGCTGGCTGGATATCAGTCAGCACAGCTCGCCCCCTCTACCGATACAGCGGTGAAGATGGTGATATTGAGAATCGCGACTTCCGCCAAACTTCCGTCACCAGAACAAGCAGCGAAGATGTTAGCGAGTGGCGGTGAACAGAAAAAAGAGGTGTCTCCTCAGGTCGAAAATTCAGCACCCGTCAAACCGGCTCAACAACCTGTCGTAAATAAAGAGACTCCGGATACGTTAGTTCAGCCGAGTTCAGAAAACGATATCGCGACGCGAACACAAAGTGAGAACAAGCCAAACTTCGTCAAGCCTTTGCAAGAGCCAGTAACCGTTAAAGAGGAACCAGCTCAAATCATCGAGCCGAAAACTGTCGACGACGTCGTTATGCTTATGCAGAAAGAAAAGGAATTAGGGCTTTCTGAGGATTTCAAGCAGTATATTCAAATCCGAGAGTTTGACGTTGGAAAGATAGTTTGTAGTCTAAATGAAAACGCGCCGGACGGACTGATTTCGAAAGTTTCAGATTTTCTGAATGATAAGACAAGCACCAGCTGGAGTGTAAAAACGGTAAAGGAAGTGTCTCCTCAGGTCGAAACTTCAGAATCCGTCAAACCGGCTCAACAACCTGTCGTAAATAAAGAGTCTCCGGATCCGTTAGTTCAGCCGAGTTCAGAAAACGATATCGCGACGCGAACACAAAGTGAGAACAAGCCGAACTTCGTCAAACCTTCGCAAGAGCCGGTAACAGTTAAAGAGGAACCCGCTCAAACAATTGAGCCGAAAACTGTCGACGAAGTCGTTATGCTTATGCAGAAAGAAAAGGAATTAGGGCTTTCAGGGGATTTCAAGCAGTATATTCAAATCCGAGAGTTTCACGTTGGAAAGATAGTTTGCAGTCTAAAAGAAAACGCGCCAGACGGACTAATTTCGAAAGTTTCAGATTTTCTAAATGATAAGACAAGCATCAGCTGGAGTGTAAAAACTGTTGACATTCGCAACAATAACGGTGAAACTGTCAAAGAGAGAGATATGCGTGTAAAGAAAGAGAAGATTGAAATAGCAAAAAAAGATCCTAATGTTATGGATCTTTTAGGCGTGTTACCGGATGCAAATATCATTGATGTTGAGTCTTAATCTGAGAATTTGGGCGATTATGTATTTGTCTAGTCACTTGCAAAAATGTCTGTTCGTTCCTATGTCTGTAATATGCCAATCCTGTTTCGAAGGCGCGGGCGGCGATAAAATCCCGTGTTAGTTCGTTGTCGAAGAATAATTGTGTGTGACTCGCAGGAAGCTACGAGGTTTTCTCAAGAGAGTTCGGAACCGTATAGAGGCCGTCTAGACTTACTATATAATCGCTAGAATTTGACTATATGTATCCGCGAGTGTTTTTTACCCCCCCCCCACCAACAATATCGCTGAAATGCGATCTTTTAACGAGGAGCAATCGTTATGCAGAATATTGATTTAGGCAAGATTTTAAGACAAGCCGAGGACGTGCAAGCACACTTGAGCGAGGTTCAAGACAAAGTTTCTGGATTAGAAGCGGTAGGGGAGGCCGGTGCAGGACTCGTTAAAATTACCATGAATGGGAAAAATGAAATTGTCAGTGTGTCCATCGACCAATCTCTGATGAATGGAGATGCGGAGATTGTCGAAGACCTAATTAAGACAGCTCACAAAATTGCCCAAACCAATATCAAAGAGGCCTTAGATGAGGCCTATTCGGGTTTAAACGGAGGACTAGGCGGTAAAATTATGTCGGAAATAAAGCTTCCGTTTTAACGAGTTGTCGATCGTTGATTTAGTCACTCGACTGTTACTCGCGTCGCAATTTATGAAATAAATCTTATGTCAAATCGATCCGCTGGGCCGGAACTCCTCCGGATGATTGAGTTGATCGCAAAAATGCCCGGACTAGGGCCACGTTCCGCGCAAAAGGTGGCTTTGCACCTTCTTAAAGAAAAAAAAGAACGGCTCTTACCTTTGGCGCAAGCACTAAACGAAGCTGGCGATAAAGTAAAGACTTGTCAAACGTGCGGGAGCTTTGATACGCGACAACCGTGTACAATTTGTCGTGAATTGGGAAGAGATGCAACAATGTTATGTGTAGTTCAGGATGTTTCGGATCTATGGGCTCTAGAAAGAATGGGAGGGTATCGAGGGTATTACCATGTTCTTGGTGGAGTTTTGTCAGCTATGGACGGTGTAGGACCGGACGATTTGAACATCGCGAGTCTCGAATCAAGAGCATCAACGGGGCAGTTCAAGGAAATAATTTTCGCTCTAAATGCGACGGTTGACGGTCAAACCACCGCTTACTTTGTGGCCGAACGATTAGAAAAGACTGGCGTACCGATGACTCGATTAGCCTTAGGATTACCGGTCGGAGGGGAACTCAATCAGTTAGATGATGGAACGCTTTCGTCTGCACTGAGGTCTAGACGGAAGTTAGCCGGCACATCATGAAAATTAACGATTTTATCTTCTTATCCTTGATCTGCATGATTTGGGGCCTAAACTTGGTTTTCTCACGATGGGTGATTTCCGAAGGCGGTTTGCAACCACTGTTTTTTGCCGCAGTTAGATTCTTGGGTATTGTAATTCTCCTCAGTTCTTTTCTCAGACCTTTACCTTCAAACTTGCCGACACTATTCCTAATATCAATGGGAATCGGAGCAATTCATTTCGCTCTACTTTATATGGGGCTAGCAAGTGCCGACGCAAGTTCGGTAGCCGTGGTAGGGCAATTGGGTGTGCCGTTCGCGACGATAATGAGTATGGTTTTTCTGAAAGAGACCGTTGGTTGGAAAAGAGGTACGGGAATATTTTTTGCTTTTGCCGGAGCGATTATAATTTCTGTTGACCCTAACAACTTTACTCTCGAGTTAGGGTTACTCTATGTGGTTGTGGCAACGTTTATAGCGTCAGCAACAGGGATATTGATGAAGCGAATGGATCCCATTCACCCCTTACAAATGCAAGCTTGGGTCGGTTTGTTTTCATTTGCGCCACTTTTTGTACTGTCTTATGTGTTTGAAAGTGGACAGGAGGATATAGTACAAAACAGTGATTGGCGACTTTGGGGAGTGTTAATGTTCTCTATCGTTGTTGTGTCGATTCTCGGACATGGGGGGTTCTACGCATTGATCAAAAAGTACGAAATCTCCTTGCTTTCCCCCCTTACTTTGATGACACCCGTTTGGGGTATGGTTTTTGGTATCGTAATGTTACAAGAAGCAGTCAGTCCAAACTTAATTGTCGGCGCGGCAATATCACTAGGCGGAGTGCTTGTAATTACGCTTCGACCAAACCGAAAGTTACCAGAAGCTTCGATTACTAAAAAGGTGACGGGAACAAGCCTGTGAAGATTAAGTCTGCTCCTAGTACAAACTTCAATAATCGCTCCCATCCGGTCGATATGTTGGTGTTACATTACACTGGAATGAAAACCGCTAAAGCGGCCCTAGAGCGTATGCAACACCCGGATTCTAAAGTGTCTTCGCATTATTTGATTGATGAAGATGGCGAAGTATTTCAGTTAGTTCAAGAGAACAAACGAGCCTGGCATACGGGCGTTTCAAAATGGCAAGGGGATGCTGATTTGAATTCTCGTTCAATCGGGATTGAAATAGCAAACGGAGGATGGAACATTCCTTTAGCTGACGGAACCTTACCTCCTTATCGCCGTTCGCAAATTGAAGCAGTAATCAATTTGAGTCAATCGGTACTTTCACGATTCAAAATCCCACACTCTCGAATTGTTGGGCACTCAGACATAGCACCAGATCGCAAAGACGATCCTGGAGAACATTTTCCGTGGGAGGAGTTGGCGCCGAGAGGGATAGGTCTCTGGCCGAAGATAAACAAGCCAAACGTAGATGTGGTTATAGACTTAGAGGGTATTCAAACCGAATCTGTTATTCGTGAAACTCAAACAAATCTCGCCGATATTGGCTACGCTATAGATGTTAGCGGAGAACCGAATTTAGAAACTCGGCAAGTGTTGACAGCATTTCAGCGACGATTTTTGCCAAACAACGTGAGTGGAGAACTGGACTCCGCCACAAATAAACGGGTGTGTGAGGTTTGGGAAGTCTATCGAGCTGACGCTACATTGACGACCTAACAATTGAGCAAAAAGTATTGCCAACTGCGCTTGTGTGGTATATAAGTAAAGGGAACTTCGAGAAGGCAAGAAATCGACTGTTCAATAACTAGATTAAACCGAATCATGATGACAATTTGCTTGAGTGGTATTCCTTGCGATTGTCGCGGAATTTGGCAAATTATTCCAATCAACTCTTGAAATTTGTGCTATTTTTGCGTATTGGAGTATGATTGGTTAATATTATTGTTTAGGCGTAACCACTTACAGCCTAATGAGTGGGTGTAGGTTCCGCCGTCGTTGACGATTCTGAATCAAGTTTATCGCCGTGAATCTGTTGCCGTTATAGGCTACGCAAGGGAAAGCAGAATGAAGAAGTCTTTAATGAGCGCAACCGCTGTAGCTGCGTTGCTCAGTTACGGATTTACTGCGCATGCTAAAGAAGCAGATGCTAAAGAAGGTTGGTACATGCGGGCGGATGCCGGGTATGGCCTGGCTGGTAAAATAGATCACGACGCACCAAACGACTTAGTTTATGCGTTGGACGGTGACTCGGATACGGATGGTGTTAGTAATTTCGGTATTGGATTAGGTTATAAGTTTGGTTCTAGCGTAAGACTTGAACTCTCGTACACAGATTTAAAGAGCGACCTAGAAGTTTCTGAGAGTTTTGTAAGTCCAAATGGGAGTAAACCTGCAGATACGGCTAGTACAACGTATCATGAGGAACCCACAGGTAAGCTAAACGGCTCTCATGTAATGATTAACCTTGCCTATGACTTTAATGTCGGGGGCGAGGTGCAACCATTTATTGGGATTGGGGTTGGTTACGGCTCAATGGAGATGCAGGCATCTAGTTTATCGACGGGGCCTAATCCGATGACTAGAACGAGTTTAAAAACTCCGTACAACGGTTTCACTGACTCGCATCAAGGATTTGGGTGGCAAGTTGCGTTGGGGTTAGCTTATAAGATTTCGGATCGCGTTAATTTTGAATTTGGTTTTCGCCATTATGCGTTACCCGAGTTGGAATATGAGGCTCGAATCGATGCATCAAAATTATATAGCGTTGATTACTCAGAAGATGTTGCGACGATGGGAATCAGGTGGCGATTTAGCCCGGATGAAGGATCAATAAGTCCGCCTCCTCCAAGACGCCCAGCGGCACCATCACGTCCTCCACCACCTCCGCCATTGCCGCCTAGGCCTCAGAAAGTGGAGCCTCAGAAAGTGGAGCCTCCGAAAAAGCCTACCAAGCCTGTCGAGCCCCCCAAACAACCGGCAAAAAGACCGGAACCAAGGAAACCGGTGGAGCCAACGGTATCTCCTTGTTATACGCTTAACCAAGAGTTTGTCGTCTACTTTGGTTGGAATGAGTTTGGATTGACTCGCGAGGCACATAACGTAATTGATATGATGGTCAGTAATGTTATGTCGCGAGACGATTGTTCGGCGGGTTCTGTAACGATTGTCGGACACTCCGATACATCGGGTAAAGAGACTTTCAACGTTCGTCTATCTGCTCTCAGGGCGGATGCTGTTCGAACCGCTCTTGTCGCTCGCGGAATTCCTGACGACATTATCTCTGTCCAGAGTAAAGGAGAGACGGCATTGGCTAAGAATACTCCGGATGGTGTTCGAGAGCCTCTAAACAGACGTTCCGAAGTTACTATTTTGGTTCGTTAAGTCCGGGATAACCGAAACCTAATAATGCTTGTTTGGCAAGCATTACAGCTCGTGGTTTTTGTCGGCGATTGAAATGATCGCCGTACACCGCGAAACAACAGTTTTGTGTAATCCAAAACAAGGGCTATCGTGTCGAAATCCTATCGTAAGCGTTCCATTGATGACCATGAGTTGAGCTCCGATACTTTGGCGCTTAGCTACGGATTTTCGCCGTACATGTCTGAAGGCGCGGTCAAGCCACCCATTTTTATGACCTCGACTTTTGCGTTCAAGTCTGCTGCTGATGGTGAGGCTTTGTTTAAGAGGCTACGCGGAGAAAACATCGACCCTGCTACAGGTAGTGACGACCTTATTTATACCCGGTTCAATAACCCTAGTATGGAAGTTCTGGAGGATCGGTTGACACTATACGACCAGGGAGAGAGTGCGCTCGCATTTTCTTCTGGTATGGCAGCGATTACCACCTCGTTACTTGCATGTGCAAAACCAGGTTCGACTATTTTGCATACAACTCCTCTTTACGGGGCCGCTGAGGTTTTTATCCGAAATTATATGCCAAGTATTGGTGTTAAAGCTTTCGAGGTCGATGCAACGGCATCGGAAGATGAATTTATGGTTGTTGCAGAGAAAGCTATGGAGGCGGGATCACTTTCCGTAATCTATACCGAATCGCCTGCCAATCCGACTAACGCGCTGGTTGATATTGCGGCAGCGTCGCGAGTTCGTGACAAATGTTTTGAGCTGTCAGGTACACGTCCCGTACTCATGTGTGACAACACTATGACCGGTCCAATAGGTCATCAACCCATACGGTTTGGAACCGATGTCGTCCTATATTCTTTAACGAAGTATATAGGCGGGCATTCTGATCTGATAGCGGGCGCGGCAATCGGAGCAAATAAGGAAGTAATTGACCAAATTCGCAAGACTCGGAATTTTATGGGTTCTACTTTAGATCCTCACTCTTGTTGGCTGATCACGAGGTCGTTAGAAACGGTTAAACTTCGAATGGACAAAGCATTTGAGAATGCTTGGATATGCGCTGAATTTTTGCGCGAATGCGATGATTTTGTTGCGAAAGTTTTCTATCCGAGATTCCTAAAGGACGATGATCCTCAGAAAGACATATTTGAAGAGCAGTTCTCAGCGGCAGGTTCTACGTTTTCGTTCGATATGATTGGCGGTAAATCGGCTGCGTTTAAGTTGTTAGATAACCTTCAAATTATCAAACTAGCTGTGAGTCTAGGTGGTACGGAAAGTTTGATGTGCCATCCAAGTTCGACTACACACTCGGGCGTTGCAGAAGATGTTCGTTTAAGAATGGGCATTACCGAAGGACTCGTTCGATTCTCGGTTGGTATTGAAAACATCAAAGATTTGCTGGCTGATTTAGGCCAAGCATTGGATAAAATATAGCTCAGTCTCCGAACTTATATACGAGTGAAAAGCGTGTCACTGTTTCCGTTGCTACCCCGCCTGTTGCTGGACTGTCGTCGTGAATGAGTTGGTACTCGAATCGCGCAGATAATGCACCGCTAATGGCGGCGCTTAGGTGTGTATCAATTTTCGTCTCTGTTTTATCTTCGGACATAGCAACGTCCAGCTGGTAGCCGAACGCGACATCATCGTTGAACTGGTAGGCGAAATCAGATTCGATATCGAGGTTTGAATCTTTCTTATCTGGGGATTCGCTCGAGTTTCCGGTAATTATTGTTCCCATCTCACCTATGGTTTTCGGAACCTTAAATTCTTCGATCCTCACGCCTAAACTGGCGCGAACTGTCCACTCAATCTGCTCTTTGTTGTAAATTCTGTATCCGAATCCAGCTCCTATGGTGCTTCTGTAATCGTAATTGGAGATTTCGTTGAAGCGATAATCTCCCTGAACAAATCCGATCCACTTTTCGCCGATGTCGTAATCCAAACGTGCTAAGAAATCGTTCTGATTTTTGTTTTTTCCTTGTTTAGTGTCGCCGTAATCGGCGTTTGCTTCTAGTTTTACAGTCCATTCATCTATCTCTCGGTTTAATTTTAGTCCGAGTCCGACATTTGTTGTATTTGACGAACCCGTATTAATGTTAGCGTTTAGTGATCCCTCACCAGACCAGCCGTTGGGCGTTTCGTCTGCTTTGCATAATTGTGATATTGAACATAAGGGAAATAAGAATATTGTAAGCAGACATAATCGGAGTGTCATAAAAGTCCTTTTTGCATGGGGGAGAATGAGTCACATTGAGACTGAGTTTTTGTACTATACATTTTTGATATTAATGTTACGAAACCGAAATAGCACACCATTGTTGCGTGGAATTCCACGAGAGCAGCACTAAAAGTTCGAAATCAATTTATGAGTTCCCTCACACATCGAACAAGTTACGATGAGACTGCAATTGATCGTCTGACGGCGATCAATGCGAGTATGGTTAATCGAGCTACGGACTGGGCTAAGGTTAACACTGGAAGTTGGAATATTGATGGGCTGAGTTCGTTTTCGTCAACTATTGCGAATGCGTTTTCAGAATTAGATGCGGAAGTGCGATTGGATAGTTCAATACCGTTTGAACGTGTGAATGATAATGGTGAAGTAGAATACATTGAAACGGGCCCAATTTTGCGAGTTGCGTCTCGGCCTAGCGCTCCCATTCAGATAGTGTTAACTGGACATTACGATACGGTGTTTTCTCCGGGAACGTTTGACCAAATAACGGATTTAGGGGGTGGGCGACTAAATGGGCCAGGGTTAGCAGATATGAAAGGTGGGTTAGTGGTCATGTTGGAGGCACTAAAGACGTTTGAAATGAGTTCCTTAAAGGAGAAACTGGGGTACAAAATTGTAATCACTCCGGATGAAGAAATAGGAAATTTTGCTAGTGGCGAAGCACTTGTAGAGGCTGCTCGATCAGGTGCGATGGTTGGATTGACTTATGAACCCTGCATGGAAACAGGAGGACTGGCAGGGGCACGGAAAGGCTCTGCAGTGTTTGATATCTCGCTCCGAGGTAAAGCGGCTCATGCGGGGCGAGCGAAGCTAGAAGGCAAAAGTGCGATAAATGATGCCGCAAAGATCGTAGTCGCACTAGAGAATTTGAATGGAAAGAAGGAAGGTGTCACGGTTAATGTCGGTTCGATAGATGGTGGTAGCGCAGTTAATATTGTCCCTGATATTGCAGTGATACGATTTGGATCTCGCGCACCCGATCAAAAAACAGCCAAATGGATTACAGAACAAGTAGAGGTAATCATAGGAACCGTCACAAAAACCTCAGGAGTAACGGCAAAGATCCATGGTGGATTTTATCGTCCTCCAAAACCTCGGAATGAAGCCCAAGCGGCATTGTTCAGTGCTATTAAAGGTACAGGAAAAGTATTAGGTTTAGATATTACTTTTACAGATACTGGCGGAGTATGCGAAGGAAACAACATATTTGCGGCTGGCGTACCGAATGTGGACACTCTCGGTGTTCGCGGCGGAAGAATCCATTCAAATGAAGAGTTTGTTGAGGTTGACAGTTTCGCAGAACGGGCATGCTTGTCGGCATTGATTTTAAACAGATTAGCAGACGGTCGAATAGATGCAAAAAAAATAAAGGCGATGATGAAATGACAAATTTGGTTATGCGTTCGGCGCGGCCAGACGACTTTAATGCCATTATGGAGTTAGCTAAGCTTTCCGGCCCCGGCTTCACCAGTCTCCCTGCTGACGAAGAATTAGTTGAGAAAAGGCTAGAACAATCAGCTAAAGCGTTTCTGGGACATTCAGAAAATTCAACTAATGGACAATACCTTTTAGTGATGGAGGACATCAGGTCAGGTGACGTTGTCGGGTGTTCTGCAGTGAAAGCCGGAGTCGGAATAGATCGGCCTTTTTTCAATTTTAGAGTAATCACCTTAGCACAGGCTTCGCATGCCGCTAAACGGCGGTATGATATGGACACATTAGTTTTAACGAACGAATTCGATGGAAGCACAGAAGTAGGAACCTTGTTTATAAAGAAAGAATCTCGCGGGGGCGGGGCAGGTAGACTTGCAGCAAGGTCAAGATACATGTTGATGTCGGTCGTTCCCGAGAGATTTGGTACTACAGTTGTTTCGGAATTGAGAGGTGTAGTCTCTCACGATGGCCAGTCGGCGTTTTGGAACAATGTTATTGCTCCATTCTTTCAGATGCGATTTACCGAAGCAGATTATCTTTCTGCTGTCTCAGACAATCAGTTCATTCTTGATCTCATGCCTAAATCGCCAATCTATGTGGAGTTGCTTTCTAAGGAAGTTAGAGAGGTGATAGGGCAATGCCATCCGGATGGAGTTGGTGCAAGAAAGTTGCTTGAATGGGAGGGATTCAAGTATGCGCGAGCAATTGATATTTTTGATGGCGGGCCTTTAATGACAGTCCAGAGCAGGGATATACGAACCGTTAAAGAAAGCGTGGTTCTAAAATTATCTGCCGGCGAAACTCCTCACGAGTCTCCATTAGCTTTGATTTCAACAAATACCTTAGAAAATTTTAGGGTTGTCCAAACTAAGGGACATGTTGTTGATCGAGAACGAATTGTCGTTTCACCAGACATCATCAGATCGCTTGAAATGGAGCCTAACGACATGGTGCGAGTGTGGGTAGAGGTATAGGATGAGCAAACACGTTTTTATTAATGGAAGATGGGAATCGGGTTTAGGAGAACCGATGAAAGTAATTTGTCCGGCGAGAGGAGAGGTTGTGTGGGACGGACAGACAGCGAGCAGAGAGCAAGTGGAACGGGCCGTTAATACTGCCCGTCTTGCATTCGGAGAGTGGAGAAGTACACCGCTCACGAAACGCGTTGAGGCACTCAAGCGATATGCAGTTCAATTGAGCAATATCAAAGAAAAGCTAGCCGAGTCTATAAGCAAGGAGATGGGTAAACAACTCTGGGAAGCTGAAACCGAAGTCAGCGCGATGATCGGCAAGATCGCAATTTCCATTAGTGCTTATCAAGAGAGATCGGGAACGCGATCCGAAACTACTAACTTCGGGACTTCTACACTGACGCATAAACCGCATGGAGTGTTTGCTGTTTTGGGTCCATTCAATTTTCCTGGCCATCTCCCGAACGGTCATATTGTTCCGGCGTTATTGGCGGGAAATACATGTGTGTATAAACCTTCCGAATTTGCGCCTACGGTGGCCGCGTTAATGGCAGAAGCAGTAAGGTTAGCGGATATTCCCGATGGATGTTTACAGATTGTGAATGGAAGGAAACAAACAGGCGAAGCATTGCTAAACTCTCGGATAAACGGGGTGTTATTTACGGGCTCTCCCAAGACGGGCTGTTACATTCATAAGCATTTTGCAGGCAGACCCGAGGTGATTCTAGCGTTGGAAATGGGCGGAAATAATCCGTTGATTGTATGGGAGCCTGCCGATATAGATGTCGCAGCTGACCTCGTAGTTCATTCGGCACATATGACAACGGGGCAAAGATGTAGTTGTGTTCGACGAGTAATTTTGCCGAATAACACTTTTGGAAGGAAGGTTATTGAGGCGGTTGAAGCAAGAGTTGGAGCTATTGTCGCAGGTGCTTGGGATGAGGGTAGAGCGTCGATGGGGCCTTTGGTTTCTGAACAAGTGGCGCTTTCGGCATTAGAATTTCAACAACTTAGATGTCAAAAAGGGGCAACGGCAATTAAGCCAATGGAGCGTATGGAACGAGGGTATGGGTTTGTCTCGGTGGGCGTAATCGATAGCACCGAGGCTGAGAATTTGGATGAGGAATTGTTTGCCCCGCTCATACAGATTCACCGTGTTGACAATTTTGATCATGCTCTTCAGGTGGCGAATAACACTAAGTACGGATTATCTGGTGGGTTAGTTTGTGACGACGATAGACTTTGGAGGAGGGTACAGGATGACCTTAGGTGTGGAATTCTCAACCGCAATCGTTCGATTGTTGGTGCGGCTTCAAATTTGCCATTTGGCGGACCGGGATTGTCTGGAAATTATCGACCTGGAGCCTATTACGCCGCCGACTATTGCTCATGGCCACAAGCGAGTCAGATTACAGAACGAACAGACTCAAAGTGTTGACAGTTTGTAACAGAGGACAGTCAAACGATCTGCACATTTAGAAAAGGACATGAGAAAAAGAAAAAATTCTCTTCTGTTAGTCAACCGGCCACTTTTGAACATCAAGAATAGGAGCGCCGAGCGTGGAGAATCCTTTTTCATGACACGTTAAAACGATACATTGAACGTCACGGGAGGCATATCTGAGTGCTCGAAACACATCTTCTAATCGTTTATCATCGCACCATACTAATGCGTCATCTAAAATAACCGGCATCTCTCGACCTCGCTTTGCCATAAGTTGAGCGAATGCAAGGCGTGTTAGGACTGCAATCTGCTCGCGAGTCCCGCCGCTTAAAGTATCGATCGTATCAATCCTATCATGCCGCCTAAGTTCTTCCGCATAATAATCGCCTCCTAGAGCAACTTCTGCATCAGGGAAAACTATTTTTAGTAGTGGGCCAAGTTCATTTGATACGGGTTTCAAAAATTGCTCTTGAAGGGATTTTTGTGATTCTACCAAAATGGACTCAAGGAGTCGTAATGCACTGATATGGGATTCTAACGACAATCGTCGATTTTCTAGTTGATTTTTTTGTTGCTTGAGGTTGCCAAGTTCTTCCTCTAGCCCTTTGTCAGAGATTGCTGCTAGGTCGCGTCTCACTTCTGCTTCTCTAATCTTTTTACTATGTAATTTTTTTGTGTTGATCTCCTTCGATTCCTCGAACCTTTTAACATCATCTCTTGCAACTTCCAATGTTGGAAAAGAATTTTCCTTTTCCTCTATTTCGTTTTCTAATTCTTCTCTTTCCTTTGTTCTCTTTTCGAAGTTCAACGTAAACTTTTCCTTTTCACTGTTCCAAGTGTCTCTAGCTCCGATATTTGCAATAATTTTTTTGTATTGCTGGTCGTGTTGTTCAGTTTCTGATTCAAGTTGATTAGATTCTGACAGAGCTTCTCTGTAGGCAATTTCGGAATCGTTTAGATCGTTCCTCGCGTGATCATAGGCCTGACGACTGTATTCGCATTGTTGCTGAGCGACAGTTATTGTGGGTAGGTTTGCAATTATATCTTCGCTTATTGATTCATCAGAAAGAACCGCACACTCAGTTTCATAGGTTTCTTTCAATTTTGTAATTCCTTTAGGGGCGAGGTGATCCAACTGAAATTGCAAGTTTTGGATATTGCTTTTAAGATTTCTATGTTCAACTGCCTTTTCCTCCGCTTCCGATAAGGTAAGAACGCCGTGCGATGACAGCATATCCTCAAAACCTATTTTGGTATTCTCATAATCGTTCTTAATTTCCTCGGGAATATTGGCATCTATGGCAATTTCTCCATAGTCTCCCAAATGCAATACTTGGCTACCAGTAATCTCCGTCCTCTTAGTAATTTTTTGTCCGTCTAGTGTTACAATGTTCTCGCCTAACGAGGTGAGAAATGGAGTGATTGTTGTGGAATCGGAAGACAACTGTTCTTTAAGTCTTACTAATTTGTTGTTAGCGTTTTTCATTTTATCCAAAATGGAGTCAGAAATTTGATTGCGATTGAGTCTACCTTTCAAACTTACTATTTCTTGATGTGTTTTTTCTGCTTTCTGCAATGATTCTCGTAGCGACTCCGATCTTTCTCTTGCTGTCACTAGTCGTTCCGCCTTGACGCATAGGTCTAATGTTTTTTCTGCTTTTGTTCTTTCCAGTTTCAGTTGTTGTTCTTGAGAACGATTACGTCTCCTGTCGTTTTCACACTTCTCTATCTTGGATTTACAAGCGTTTCTTTTTTCGGGAACTGACTCAAGTGTTTGTAAGAGTGCTTCAGCTTCTCGAGATTGTTTTAGAAAATCTTCCAAATCTTTTTTGCTACGACTAACTTCTATTTTTTTGTCTTCTAACCGATCATAAGTTATGCTGAGCAAGTCATGTTCTTTCTCGGCTTTCTGTAATCTTTCTCTGGCATTCTTCAGTTCAGTTTCAATACGATTAAGCTCCTCTGGATCTTCCAAACCCTTTATTGTTTGTGTCAACTGCTGGAGTTCGACCAATAGGTTCTCTGCTGAACTCAATTTGGATTCAATATCCGAGATACTCGCATCAGTTTGTTCAAGGTCAGATAGAACAGTTTTATAAGGGCCGTTTCTCGGCTGACCAGTTTTAGTGACCAATTTCGAAAGTTCTTCTTGTGCTCTTTTAAGAATTAATCGCGCTCGTTCTCCCCCTGTTACTTCTCCAACTTCTTGTTCTAACAAACTGGCGAGAAGTGTTTTCCCGGATTCTCCGGCTTCCGGTGGATCCATCGAATTGCCTTGTTCCACCCATAACAAGCCAGTAGGCCCCTCGCCAGCTTTGGTTGCCCCAATGAGGTCTATAATCCAATCATGGGCTTCGCCGTCCGCCTTTAACTTCTCTCCAGTATCCACATGCAACAGCTCAGCAAAAGAACCTTTTAAAAACTGCTTACGAATTCTATACTTTTTTTCGTTTGCGATAAAATCTAGTTCTATAAGGGGGGATGAGCCAGACACAGACTCTAACTGTTTTACATTTTTATTTCGATTCGAGTGTTTCTCAAACAGCGCTACTCGTAAGACTTCAAAGAGGGTAGATTTTCCAAATTCATTGGGTTCGGCAAGAACTGATAATCCGGACGGGATATTTTCAATTGCCAAACCTTCGCGATCGAATCGCCGGATGTTGCGTAACCGAATTGCAGAAATTCTCATTGATCTAATCCCTGAGCAGAATATGAGAACAAAAGCCTAAGAGCATCTGAAGCAATTTTTCTGTCGACCTCTGGAGATAATGAGTTATTTCTTAGCTCGAACAGTTTGTCTGCTGTCATTCTTACACTACCGCCGCGATCGAGACCATCAAAGTCTTCGTCAGAAAACAGATAATTGAGATTGTCTTTTCGAATATCCAAGTAGGCTACTCTTTCTTCTAGTCTTTGTAATCTAGCTTCGAGAGATTGCCAGTTTTTCTGTGTGATTTGACCGGTCAGGTTAATTTGAACCAACTCGTTGAGGAGAGAGCCTCTAGATTCCATTTGGTCAATTTCTTGAAATTCTTCTGAGTCGGGAAAACACTCTATATCCAGAATTCGCCAATTGAATTCTGTAGTTTTTTCTTGTTGAACCTTGGGCGGGATTCCCTTCTCGACTTCCACTATTAAAACGTGTCCGGGATTATTTCGCCGAAATCGGTCTATTTCTGGTGTGCCCGAGTACCAAATGAAGTCGCTTATCCTAAGAGTGCCGTGCCAGTCACCCAAAGCAAGATAATCCAGTCTTGCCTGCTCGACGCGATTTGGATTGATAACTGACCGAGAACCAGATTCGCCCGTGTCTGAATCTGGCATCGAAAAATCAACAACGGAACCGTGAGCGACACCTATTCTGACTGCGTTGGAGGGAACATCCGCATCATCCATCCACTCAGTCAGGTCTCTGCCTGGAAATTTGTTTGTCCAAGGGGCTGGTAGTAACCAAACGAACTGTGAGACTTTGTAAGGTTTTGATTCAAGCATCAGTCTTACGTTTGAGGGAATCCTATTTTCTATTCGCGACCACAACATATTTTGTCGAAAGGGATCGTGGTTGCCTGGCATTAACCACCAAGTTACAGAGGACTGCTCTTTCATCAAGTCGATTGGTTGCATTAGAGTTTTATTTGAAGGTTGCTCGCTGTCCCAAACATCTCCAGCAACTATGACATGTTCAATATTATTGGTATGCGCTAGATCGGCAATCTTTTTTATTGAATCGAGTCTTGCGGCTGTGAGCCTCGCTGATAAGTCATTATCGAATGCTCCAAAAGGCGCACCAAGTTGCCAGTCGGCTGTATGAATGAACTTGAATGACACGTCAACATTCGCCTTTGTTTTCTGATTTTTGGTTTTGTTTCCAAACGACAAGCGTCAATGAAACAATTTTTTCAGAGAACAACACCTAGGGATTCAATAGAAAATTTCAAGGCTTCTTTAGTAATTAAACTGAATTCTTATCTTCCCACTCGCGGCTACGCATCAAATGAACTTAGAGTTTGGTGAAAACTAGATTAGATTTTACTGCTTCGGGTAGATTGTCACACACTCTATTCCAATCATTGAAAATAAGATTCATGAACTAAATCTTATTGCATAGAGTTTAGGGATATTGCGGAAAATAGCGATGGCTTATGAAGTTAATTTTGATGGAATGGTAGGCCCTAGTCACAACTATAGCGGTCTGTCTCTAGGTAATCTAGCGTCTTCAAATAATGCAGGCGAGGTTTCCCGCCCGCGTGACGCAGCCCTCCAAGGGTTAGAAAAAATGCGGCTATCCCTCCGTATGGGACTCAAACAAGCCGTAATCCCTCCATTGCCAAGGCCCTGCGAAAAATTCTTACAACAAGAAGGCTATGTAGGTCCGGTTGAGAAGCAACTCAATCGAATAAAGAATGCAGACCCGGAACTGCTATCCATAGCTTGGTCAGCTAGCGGTATGTGGACTGCTAACGCGGCGACCGTTTCACCGTCTAGCGATACTAAAGATCGCCGAGTTCACATTACGCCCGCCAATTTGTCTACGATGAAGCACCGTGCGATCGAATACGAAGACACAACAAAAATCTTGAAACAGATTTTCAACTATGTCGACCACTTTGTTGTTCATGAAGCCCTTTCTTCCGATCCTGTTTATTCAGATGAAGGCGCTGCCAATCATGTTCGTCTCTGTCAAAGTCATGGAGAACAAGGGGTGGAAGTCTTTGTCTATGGCCGAGAGTCTAACGAAGTTTTCGAATCAAAGTTTCCAGCGCGGCAATCTCTTCTCGCTAGCGTTTCGATCGCCGAATCTCACCAACTCAACTTAAGCCGTACCGTCTATGCGCGGCAATCCAAGCAAGCAATTGATGCGGGAGCATTCCACAACGATGTTGTCGGTGTCGGCAATCTAGACACATTGTTTTTCCACGAATATGCGTTCGAGGATACAGAGGCCGTAATTCGGCGCATTGAAAACGCTTCAAGAGGTTTGTTCCAGCTTAGGACGGTCATAGTACCAGAATCAGATGTTCCTTTAGAAGATGCGGTAAGCAGCTATCTTTTCAATTCGCAGTTGTTGCAAGTTCCAGCCAAAGATGGATTCGTCCTTCTTGCCCCAAAAGAAACGCAGGAAACACCATCTACAAATGCTTACTGCAAGAAACTAGTGTCAAGTAACGGACCGATACAAGAGGTTACATTTGTGGATTTGCGACAATCTATGAAGAATGGCGGAGGCCCCGCTTGTTTAAGATTGCGCGTTGTTTTGACTAAAGACGAACTGGCAAATATCAATCCCGGAGTATTGCTCGGTGAAAACAAAATCGATGCTTTGCAAGAGGTTGTAAGGAGTACGTATAGGGAAACACTGCACCCAGACGAATTATCCGAACCAAGATTAGTTGCAGATTGCAAGACCGCGACAGAGGAAATTTATAGAGTTCTAAATTTAGAACTTTAGTTGAGAATCTTCTACTTTGAATCGCCGATAGTTTCAACGCGCTGTAGTTACTATCCGTTGACCAGTTCTTTTCTCACTTGGTTCTAATAACGGGACTAAAGTTATAGCAACGGCTTCCGGGGATGGCAGGGTTAGAGGATCTTCCCCAGGCATTGCTTCTGCTCTCATTTGCGTACGCGTCGCACCCGGGTCAAAAATATTTACTCTCAAATTAGACTGCTCATTTTCATCTGCCCACGCCTTAATCAATCCCTCTAGTCCCATTTTTGAAGCCTGATAGGGTCCCCAGTATGCGCGTGGCCTCGGCGCAACTCCAGACGAGACAAAAACGGCGCGAGGGGCTTTCGAACGTCGAAGTAATGGATCAAATGCTTGAATGAGACGAAAATTAGCGACTAGATTAACTTCGATCGTTTCGACAAAACTCCGAATATCAACAGTTTGGAGGGGGCCAAGAGTTCCCAACACTCCCGCATTTCCGAGTAGCGCGTCTAAACGTCCGAAGCGATTTTTACATTCAACAGCGAGCTGCGAAACAGCGTTACCATCCTTCAAATCCATAGGTACTAGCGTCGCTCGATATCCTACGTCTCGAATCTCATCATCAAGTTTTTCTAAAGCCTTTGTAGACCGTGCAACAGCAATTACATGGTGGTCTCGTTTGGCTAATTCTATCGCAACAGCAAAGCCAATCCCGCGTGAAGCTCCGGTAACAAGAACAATTCGCTGATCAGAACTCATCTCTAATCCTCATGCAGAAATGATAACTGAAAATCTTTCGCGCTCTTCGCGTTATCATGGTCTACCAAATTCGTTGGATACTCGCCGGTAAAGCAGTGATCTGAAAAATGGGGCTTGTCAGGTTGTCTTGCTTCACCTGCGATCGCTCGATACAATCCGTCTATTGAAAGAAACCCTAGACTATCGGCCCTCAAAAAGTGCAACATCTCATCGTAATCAAAGCGCGATGCAAGTAGCTCGCCTTTAGTTGGCATATCGATCCCATAAAAATCAGGGTACTTTATCGGTGGACTTGCGGACAAAAAATGAACTTCCCTCGCCCCAGCCGATCGCACCATCTCGACAATTCTCTCAGAGGTATTCCCGCGGACAATAGAATCATCAATTAGAATCACCCTCTTTCCCGCAAGTACCGAACGATTGGGTGAATGTTTTCGCGATACAGAAGATTTTCTCCCTGCCTGAGTCGGTTGAATAAATGTCCGCCCGACATAATGATTTCGTACGATGCCAAGTTGAAACGGTATTTTCGAACTTTCGGAGTACCCCAAAGCCGCAGGGACACCCGAATCAGGAACTGGAACGACGATATCCGCGTCAATACTAAATTCCTTGGCGAGTTCATGCCCCATACGCCGACGAACCTCATACACGGACCGCCCTTGAATCACAGAGTCTGGACGTGCAAAATAAACATACTCGAATACACAGGGCCGGATGTCTTTTTCTGAGAAAACATCATAACTTTTGAGACCCGTTTCAGAAATCACGACAACTTCGCCCGGTTCGACTTCGCGAACATGGTCTGCATGTATTGTATCTAAAGCACATGTTTCAGACGCAAGAACAAAGGCCTCGCCCAGTTTGCCTATAACTAACGGGCGTAAACCTGTCGGATCACGAGCCCCAATGAGTTTTTTAGTTGTAAGCGCAACTAAAGCGAACCCTCCTTCTATTCTTGAGACAGCATCAATAAAGCGATCTGTCATGCGTTTTTGACTTGATCGTGCGAGCAACTGTAAGACGACTTCCGTGTCCATCGTTGTCTGAAATATAGCTCCCTCTTGAATAAGTTTCTCGCGGATAGATCGGGAATTTGTAATGTTTCCATTATGGGCCATTGCAATGCCACCTGAGGCAAGGTCGGCATAAATCGGTTGGATATTGCGACGAACTGTCTTCCCTTGAGTGGAGTATCTATTGTGGCCGATAGCGGCAAATCCGGGTAATCGCTGAGGAAGCTCAGGGCTAGCGAAATTGTCGCCGACCAACCCTAAGTGTCGCTCGCTATAAAACTCGCCATCAAAGCTTGTGATCCCGCATGCTTCCTGCCCACGATGCTGTAAGGCGTGTAATCCAAGAGCTGTCAGAATAGTCGCTTCTGTGTGTCCAAAAATTCCGAAAACGCCGCATTCTTCTCGGACTTGATCATCGCTCTCAAACATTAAAAATAGCCTTAGCCGATTTAATTTACGGATTGTTGAGAGGGGTAGTGCTAACGTTCTCCGACCACTTGGAGGCAAAAATTCTGATCTGATCTGCAAAAAATTCGAAGTATGGATACGTCATAGCGTTGGTTATGCTTGGATCTAATTCGTGTTCTGGAATGAAAACTGCAATTACAAGAATAACGATGGTTACAATAACTCCACCCCGTACAATCCCATATATAAGTCCGAGAAGATTATCCAGCAATCCGAATCCTTCAAGGTTACGAACATTCTGACTAAGTTTAGCACCGAACCAAGCTATGACTCCGTACATAACAAGAAATACGATTACTGCCCCAATTAATACCGGTATCCAACCCGGAGTACTTGTACCAAGAGCGGTCTGGATCGGATCACTTACATAAGAGTATAAAAGGAACGCACCGGCAATTCCTCCAACGAAAGCCCCCAATGTCGACGCTTCGCGCATAAATCCGCGAGACATCGCAAAAAAACTTGATATTCCTACCGTCAGAATTACGCAATAATCGAAAATAGTAAGTGATTCAGCCATCCGGCCCCCCTGGAACAATCCAATCTACCAAATCTGCAAGCTTTGGAACCTGTTTTACACTTAGTCCGCTCATACTTTTCGGACTTCCTTTAGGCACAATAGCACAATCAAATCCTAATCGTTCGACCTCGGAAAGACGCTGATCCATTCGGCCTACCGGGCGAATACTACCAGAGAGAGCAACTTCGCCAATATACACTGACTTGTCAGCAATTGACGTGTTGGTAAGTGAGGTTAACAAGGCCGCGGCAACTGCTAAATCGCCAGCAGGCTCTGTAATTCGGTACCCGCCACAAACAGAAAGATAGACATCTTTATCATGAATACGAATACCGCACCTGGTTTCAAGAACTGCCAACAGCATCGCCAATCGAGCTGTGTCCCAGCCGACGACGGAACGGCGCGGCATAGCAAGAACCGATTTTGACACGAGGGCTTGAACTTCGATTAACATCGGACGAGACCCTTCCATTGCCGCAAACACTGCAACGCCGCCAGTCAACTCCGATTCATCCGACAAAAAGAGCGCAGAAGGTTCTTTTGCAGGTATCAAGCCTTGGGCAGCCATTTCAAAAATACCGATTTCGTCCGTCGGTCCGAATCGATTTTTAACGGCTCGCAGAATCCGAAACTGGTCACTGCGTTCGCCTTCAAGATAAAACACAGTATCGACCATATGCTCAAGAACTCTTGGTCCCGCTATCGTTCCCTCTTTTGTTACATGGCCGACAATAACAAGCATGGCTCCTGTTTTTTTTGCCCATCGAGTGAGTTCTGCGGCGCAGGCACGAACTTGGGTGACAGATCCCGCGGCAGCGCCGAGCGATTCAGACCAAAGTGTTTGAATTGAATCGATCACGACAAACTGAGGTTTATTTGTCCTCAAGGCTGATAGAATCTTTCGTAAATCAGTTTCGGCCGCCAATGCAACGGGGCTATCGTTGTTTTTTAGCCGTTTTGCGCGTTCCTTAATTTGGTGAACAGATTCCTCGCCAGATATATAGGCTGAACTCAAGCCATTTTTTGCAACTCGGGCAGCAATTTGAAGGAGCAGTGTAGATTTTCCGATACCGGGGTCACCGCCAATCAAAGTGACTGAAGAAGCCACAATTCCGCCTCCGAATACTCGGTCTACTTCGTTCACACCGACTTTCACTCGGTCAGGCGGTTCCTCCTTGGTTGTTAAATCAGTAAATTCTAACTTGAAACTATTGGACTTACGTCCAGTTTCTTGTTTTAAACTCTTTGGCGGAGTGCTAACAACTTCTTCGACTAATGTATTCCAAGCCTGACATGATTCGCATTGCCCTGCCCATTTAGATTGGGTGAAGCCGCATGCTTGGCAGATATGAACGGTAGAAGCTTTGGACATCGCTCAACTAATTACAGAATTTTGCTAGTTTGAGGTTTTACCATACATTAGAATTCCGTTATTCGTATTCTCATTAGGAAAATTTGTTTCTATTCAATGGAGACGATTGCGATATAGAAAAGTTACCCGGTCTTCCATATAATCTTGTTATTTCTGCAGGTAAGACGTTAAACTTCTTTGTTAGATGTCATCTAGAGTTCGAAATTTGTGTAAACCTGTTTATAGCCGTAGTGTTTTGCAACGTTTTCAGATTATAGTAAAGCTCTCTAGCAGTATAAGTCTCTCTGTTATAATCCTAGTTCCACAGCCGAGTATGAGAAGTTGATTATGTTTGAAAAAATACTGATCGCTAATCGAAGTGAAATTGCCGTTCGAGTCATCAAGACTTGTCGTAGACTCGGTATCGAAACAGTTGTTGTCTTTTCTGATGCTGATGCAAACTCGTTAGCCGTTGAAATGGCTGACGAGTCCGTTCATATAGGGGAGTCTCCTGCATCGGAATCCTATCTTGTGATGGATAAGGTTATTGATGCCGTTAGGAAAACGGGCGCTCAAGCTATTCACCCTGGGTTTGGATTTTTGTCAGAGAATCCCGAGTTTGCGAAGCGATTACAAGAAGAAAAAATTGGTTGGATAGGTCCGAACGATGGAGCTATAAAAGCGATGGGAGACAAAATAAGCTCCAAAGAACTTGCCAAGAATGCGGGTGTATCGACGATTCCCGGGCATATGGGATTGATTTCCAATACGGAAGAGGCGTTAAGAATTTCAAATGAAATCGGTTATCCCGTGATGATAAAAGCCTCCGCAGGGGGCGGGGGAAAAGGGATACGGGTTGCTTACAATGATGATGATGTAAATGAGGGATTTGGCGCTGTTCTAGCTGAAGCTAAAGCCGCGTTCGGAGATGATCGAACCTTTATTGAGAAGTTCATTACAAGTCCGCGTCATATCGAGATACAGGTTTTAGGCGACAAACATGGGAATTGTATTAATTTGTTCGAGCGAGAATGTTCAATTCAAAGACGAAATCAAAAGGTAATTGAGGAAGCTCCGAGTTCGCTGCTTGACGCGGCTACGAGGCATGAAATGGGTCAGCAGGCAGTCAAGCTTGCGAGAGCTGTGAATTATGACAGTGCAGGCACAGTTGAATTCGTCGCATCAGGGGCGGATAAGAGTTTTTACTTTTTGGAAATGAACACACGTTTGCAGGTTGAACATCCAGTTACAGAGATGATTACGGGAGTAGATCTTGTCGAGCAGATGATCCGGTCAGCTTGTGGAGAGACGTTAAGTATTAAGCAAGAAGATCTATCTATCAACGGTTGGGCAATCGAATCTAGAGTCTATGCTGAGGATCCTTATCGGAAATTTCTACCGTCAATTGGTCGGTTAAAGAGGTTTATTACTCCGGCAGAGGGTAATCTAGGGGAGGGGCAGGTACGAATTGATTCTGGTGTGCGTGAGGGAGATGAGATATCGATATTTTACGACCCGATGATCGCAAAATTAGTTACACATGGTTCAAGCCGAGATGTAGCTTTAGACACTCAGGCTAGTGCATTAGATCATTTCTACGTCGGGGGTATTCGGGACAATATCTCGTTTTGTAGTGCAGTTGTTGATCAGCAAAGATTTCGCTCGGGAAACATAACGACGGCTTACATTGCCGATGAATTTCCAGACGGATTTGCCGGTGTTTCGGCATCAGAGTGGCAGACAAAGGCCATGATTTGTGTGACTGCCTATATCAACAGTTTTGAGAGGCGACGAGCGTCTCAAATTTCTGGTCGCGTTAGCCAAGAATCAAATTTGCGACGGGACTGGACTGTAATTTTGGATAAGGTTCACCATAATGTTTCAATAGATTTAGAAGAAAACTTTGCTAGTATTTCGATTGAGGGTCAAAAACCAATTCAATTAGAGTCTGATTGGGTGCCGGGAATGGTTATATTTGAAGGCGTTTTGGATGGTAAGTTTTTGGCAATCAAGATCGGTAAGACCTCGGAAGGCTTTAGTTTGCGACATCGAGGAGTGACTGCGGATGCGATGGTATGTTCGCCACGCGCTGCGGCGTTGAAAATCAAATTGCCTGAACGTAAGGAACCGGATTTAACAAAACTTGTAATTTCTCCTATGCCCGGACTGATGGTTTCAATTGATGTTGAGGTTGGAAAGGCAGTTGAAGAAGGTCAAACTGTTTGCATTATTGAGGCAATGAAAATGCAGAACACTATAAAAGCGGAAGCCAGTGGGACTGTAAAGGCAATAAATGTGACGGCGGGGGAAAGTGTTGCGGCAGATCAAGTTATGATTGAATTTGCATAGCGATTATCGGTATCTTGCTAGATTATGGGAATTCTCAATAAGGATAAGTGAACAAAACGATGAAACTATTCAATTTACTCTTTACTTCGCAAGGACGGCTTAGTCCGAACGATTTTTTACGAGCCATGATCCTTCTTTTGGGATTTCAGGTTGTTTGTTCAGTCGTAGTTGCACTCTCCGCTGAGGTGGTTGTCATTATTGGCTTTATCAACGGAGCACTAATTTTCCCGTACGCATGCGTATTCAGTAAAAGGTTTCACGACAATGGGAAGAGTGGTTATTGGTTCTTGCCGGTCTTGCTAGTCTACTTTGTAGCTAGTTCTATCGTTGCCAATGTGTTGGGCGTATTTTACGCCGAGTATATGGAATCGTTTAGCGAAGAGTTCCAGACGATTTTTGAACAAAGAGATTTGACTGAGCTTGCGAAGCTGATGCAACGAAATGCTGTAGATATGTTTTTTCCAAACCTAGTTACGATGATCGTTCAAACCCTTGCGACGGCATTGCCGGTAGCAATTCTCAGTTCTGATCCAGATACTAATGCTTATGGCTCCGCGCAGACGCGTTAATTTCCTTAGGAGGAATCACTTCGGAATCGACTGTTGGTGATTGAAACACAGTTTCAAAGCATTTTCGAAGCGATTGATCCACTTCTTGCATCGATTTGTTCACACCTAAGTCGCGCAAACTCGTTACCCCATAATTGGGATGATCAATTCCGCAAGGTGTAATGCCGGAAAAATGTTCGAGGTTTGGACTTATGTTCAGAGAAATTCCGTGAAAGCTGACCCAACGTTTAAGTCTAATTCCGATTGCAGCAATTTTTTCTTCGCGATCCTGTCCTATATCAGGACGTTTGACCCACACTCCGACTCGATCCTTCCTGACTTCGCCCGTAACAGAAAAGCTGGCGAGCGTTCCGATAATCCAATTTTGCAGCTGTTCTATGAATGCTCGAACATCCCGACCGCGCTTTCCAACGTCGAGCATAATGTACGCGACACGTTGACCGGGTCCGTGATAGGTGAATTCCCCACCTCGACCTGTTTCAAAAACGTCAAATCGGTTTTCATCGAGTAAATCTTGAGATTTTGCGCTCGTTCCCGCGGTGTAGATTGGCGGATGTTCTAAGAGCCAAACTAGTTCGGTAGAAGCCCCTTCAATGATACTTCGCGCACGAAATTCCATGAATGAAATCGCAGTTTCATAATCAATCGGATCAACTGAAACTGCCCAATCTATGGGAGTTTGTGTCATGGCTTGACTCGTTATTTTAGCGTTATGTCTTCACAAACAGACAACCTTTTTATATAAGGGCAATGCAGTCAATTGTGTAGTGCGGTCGTGGCGGAACTGGTAGACGCGCAGCGTTGAGGTCGCTGTGGAGCAATCCGTGGAGGTTCGAGTCCTCTCGACCGCACCAGTCAATAAGATCAGCTATAAAACTAGGTGTTCAGTTCGGGGAAGTTGTGTTTGAGAGACCAAGTGTCCCTCGACAGAGGGGTCATAGACCGAGAACTTAGAACCACAACTGTGACACTTGATGTGTCAATAAGTATAAATTTTCGATGTTTTTTTGTCCCGCCCATAAGTCGGTGGTCGATTGATGCTGTTTAACAGTTAACAAATTTAGCTATTCGATGTGATTACCTCAAGTATAGGGAGCATCTGTTTAACTGCCTTATACTTCTGGGCCGCTTCGAAAATTTTGGAAACGCTAGATTTTTGCTCCGACAAAGCTGTTTTCAAAGACTCAATAGCCACGGGTCTATCAACCAGTTTCGGATTTCGGAAAGAATCAGCTATACTTTTTTCAAGACTATAAACTTGCACATCCACTCCGTTGATCTTCTGGATAGTTCGTCCTTGAGAATAATATGGGTCTCTAAACCTTACCGTTTCGATCTGAGAGTTAGCTTTTTTGGGATCCCAACTTTTTGCCGGAATAGCTATCCAAGTGGCAGCAGGCATTTCTACTGTTACTTCATAGTATGACAATGCAGATATGAGGCAAACTGGAAAATCTGGGTAACGCTTTCCAATTTCGGCTAGGTGAAGGTAAGTCTCTGGTTCTATATGTGAAGCCATGTATAACCCTCGGCCTTCACGAGATATGACACCATCCTCGGTGGCACGCGATATTGATCGGCTGGAAATTCCGAGTTTGCGGAGTTCCTTGGCGCGAGCAAAATCTCGAGTACTCATATACTCGACTAACTTTTGGCGTTCTGAAGCACTGGCGGAGGTTCGCATGAGTTTTACTCTGTACAAAACCTTGGACTAAATCGCCTTTTGTTCAAGGTTTTGATACAAAATTATAGAAAAAAAGCGTTTATATACTTATTTAGCCAATATCGTCATTTTAGAGAGCTTTCACTTACAGAATACGAGCGTATAAAGTTGAAACGAGAGTTCAGTCTGATGAACGAACACGAAATCGCACAAAAGCCTTCATAAAAATAAATTTGAGCAAGAAAATAGCTAAATGGACATATAGTCGCAAAAAAAAGATCATGTTGCAACATTCTGGAGGCAAAAAGATCAAAACCTATGACTAAAATGTTCTAGTTACTTTTTGCAGGCTTTAAATTTTCTGAACTTGATCTGATAAGTAAGAATGGCTTGAAGTTCAATGTTTTGGAGCGATTCCGGTAAAGCATTGCAGAAATGTTCTAGCCACTAACCCCATTTGGCGACATTGAAATTGGACACATTCTCCAAGCTGGCGACCAAGTACGGATATTTGCATTCCCCCCTGAACTTATAGAACATCTCTGTTGAGATTAACCAAAAATCTTCTCCGAGCCTTACCAGAACTAGACGTAATAACGAGACAAGTTGACAGCAAACACAATCTGCAGTCTTCTCGCCTCTAGCCGTTGGATGTGATTACCTCCAATATGGGGAGCATTTGCTTTACTGCTTTGAACCTCATTGCGGATTCGTAGATTCTTGCTACGCTTGACATTTGCTTAGACAAGGTTGTCTTCAAGGCCTCGATAGCGACCGCGCGGTCTACTAGTCTAGGATTTCTGAATGCATCAGCTATACTTTTTTCTAGACTATATATTTGCACTTCCACTCCATTAATCTTGTGAATTTCGAGTCCCTGGGAAAAGTATGGCTCCCTAAATCTAACTGTTCTGATTCTAGAATTAGTCTGTTTTGGATCCCAACTTTTTGCCTTTATGGCAATCCAAGTCTTACGTGGAATTTCAACAGTTACATTGTAGTAGGACAGAGCTGACATCAGACAGATCGGATAGTTGGGATAGCGCTTAGCGTTCTCTGCAAAGTGAAGGTAGTATTCCGGTTCGATATTTTTCGCCATGTATATTCCTCTTCCCTGCCGAGAAATTAGTCCTTCTTCGGTAGCAAGTGACATTGCCCGGCTCGAGATTCCCAATTCACGCAGTTCTTTAGCCCGAGCGAAATCTCGAGTATTCATATACTCGAGAATTTTTTGGCGTTCTCGTGAAGCAGCAGAAGTTCGCATAATTTTACCTTGATTAAAACCTAGGACAAATATACCTCTTGCTTAAGGTTTTGTACCAAAAGTAGAGAAGAATACAAAAATTGTAATCGCTAAGAAAATGGTGCAATGCGCTAATACACAAGTCAGCTTCGGAAGTCCTTGCGACGAGGATACTTTTACCTCATATCGACGAACACTTCAAACTTTATTGCCAAATCGTATTCAGGCGAGCACACGCAGTCTTAGCACTAGGAAACTCAAGTAACAGATCAGTGTTAAAGTTATGAGATTTGTCGCTAAAAGAACTGGTAAGGTCATTATCAACTTTTGTGGAAACTCTAGTTTTCTCAAATATATGATAGCTTTTAAGTGAATATCCTCTAACGAACTTACGTCGCCGTGAGGTTGAGTTTTGACATTTTCATTATCGAATTTCATTCCATCCTGAGCATCAAACTTCTTAATCTTTATAAATTCGGTCGCAACTATTTCATCAGCTTTGTTGTCAATTGTAGCAAACTCCGCGTCCGGGGTCGTTCTTCTGCTATCTGTTCACTAAAGTTGGATCAACACGTCACCGTTTAGTAAAAGGTTATTTCGGTATTCTGAAGTTGCTAGTCTAGACACTAGGCGTTTATGTCGGAACTCAAAGATAGCAACTGAGAAATGCTTTTCGTCCTGTTGAGCGTATTTCAGTAGTCGTGCGCTTACCGAAGCGGCAATACTCATAGTTTGCTTAGGCATAGGTTGTCAGTGCTTCCAAGTACGGGAGCATAACTTTATATGCACCATATTCTTTTGCTGCCTTTCTTATATCGAAAGACGTAGTTTTCTTCTCTTCAAGTGCAGTCCGAAGGGCCTCAATCGCAACGGGTCGTCGAACGAGCTTTGGATTTCTGAATGAGTCAGCTAGAGTTTTCTCTAGGCTATAGACCAAAACATCTACTCCATTTATTCTGAATGAAGCACGATCTTCAGAAAAGTATGGTTCACGAAACCGAATTGTTTCCATAAGTGGCTCGGACTCTTTTGGTTTCCAACCAGATGCGGGAATTGCTATCCAGATTCGATGTGGAATTAGAACTGTGACACCGTAAAAGAATAATGCAGAGTCTAAACAAATGGGATAGTTAGGAAATTTTTTAGCAGTTTCAGCATACTCGAAATGCATTTCCGGTATGCAGTTTTCCGATAGATACAGGCCTCGGCAATGTTGGGTAATGAGGCCATCCTGAACAGCCTTCGCGATAGCTGTCCCGGAAATTCCTAGTTGGCGAAACTCCTTAGCTCTTACAATTTCATTTTTTTCGATGTGCGCTGTAATTTTTTCGCGCTCAGTTAGATTGGCGACTTTGAGCATGACAAAACCTCAGATTAGATTACAAAAATATCCGATAAAAGATGAAAAATCAAAAATGTCTACTAATGATGCATCAGATGTAACTACATAAATTATTGATTTTAATAGAGAATTGCAGAAACGGAACAAAATCACGGACTGAATTAGTATTTGTCCGAGGTTTTGGAAAGCCACCAGTGAATCTATCACGATAATTCTAAAAGCGTTTGTTATAATCAGGTGTCGGATTGTTCGTGTCCAAACAAATATGGAATTTAGCTCTTTTCGAAGAAGAACGGGATGAACATGCCATACTGTAAACGTTGTCAAACGCCTACGAAGGGGGTTATTCGCATGCAACTAATTTACCTTAGACTGCATTTGGGAAGAATTGGCATTGAGGTGGCCAATGTTGGCAAAGGATCAAGTCTCCAGAAGAGTACGTGGAATTTGAGTATCAAGTTGACGGAATTCAGCCCTTACCAATTCTTGTAGTTCGTTTATGTCGACCGTCAGTAGATGTCGTTACAGGGGTGGAAGACGTCAGAGTAGACGCTTCGGCGGGAATTGGCGAGTTCCGGACAGAAGATGTGTACAAATTTTTCAAACATTACTGATTCTGAAGAATCGGAGATGATACATTCGCTTAATATATGCAACAAGGATACGTAATCAGTTCCAAGGCTTTGATTTGCTAATGAATCGCCTTACTCCTCCTCCAAGTCAAATTTTATAGGAATTCTCGCTATGTCGATATAGGTCAAATGTTTCAAGCCTTAGTCATCGTTACTTTCGATTTCCTGTTAGGAGAGCGGTAAAAAATGGTTACAATATGCTGTCTTCTTAAATGTAGGCATAGGTGGTCAAAGCCTCCACATAAGGTTTCATACGTTTAAGCACACCGAATTTGCTTGCCGTTTTGAGAATATCGAGTGGTGTAGCAAGTTGATCTTCAATTGTGTTTCTAAGAGATTCAATTGCAACGGAAAGTCCCACCAGTTTAGGATTTCTGAAGGCATCAGCCAAAGACTTCTCAATGCTATACATTGTAACATTAATTCCTTGAATCTTGTGTGTTACTCTACCTTCCGAATAATATGGTTCACGAAAACGGACAGGTTTGATAGTTGGTTTCGAATATTGTGGTTTCCAGCTCGTGGCTGAAATAGCGACCCAAATCCGTTCCGGAAGTAGAACCGTGACACCATAGAATGCTAGCGCCGAGTTTAGACAAATCGGATGATCAGGGTGTCGCTTTGCAACCTCGGCAAACTGAACATACATTTCAAGGGATATGTCTTTTGACAGGTAGACTCCGCGACTTACTTTACGAAGTATTCCTTCACGGACTGCGCTTGCAATGGCAGTCCCAGATACACCAAGTCTGCGGAGTTCGCTAGCTCTAACGAGCTCGTTTTTCTTAATGTGCGCGAGAATTTTCTCGCGCTGTGTAGGTTCATCAATTTCTTGCATGACAATACCTATAACAATCAGACGATTCGTCTGAGGTATTGTAGGTCAATTCCTAACGAAAGTCTACGATTTTCGTGTCAGGTGCGACTATATAACATACTGTTTCTTAAATATATTTTTGTAAGTCTGATTGATCTGGTCGAATACTATTTAGTCCAAAAGTTTGAACTTTGTTCAAATAACTCTACAAGAAAAAGTAATATTTTTATTCGAGTTTGCATCTTATCATTACAAAACCTATGACAATAGTAGTATCGTGTCAGAGGTTTTGTAAGTCGTCAGTATCTGAACAAACCCGTTTTCAAAGTGTTAAACGAGTCGTTGCGATTATTGCTCGATTGACTGTAATATGCTATTTTGAGTTTGCGAAAAATCGTAAGTTCAGTTGGAAACAGACTTGAATTTGGCTAAAGCTGTCACTATTAGGTACATTTCACACCAAAAAAGAGAGTATTGGTATGGCTAAAAGGTCTACCCCCCCCCCGAAAAAATCGGGAAATTTCCTGAACGTTGAGGCATATCGCCACGAGGATTCTCGCAAAAACCTTCCTCCTGCAAAGATTGCAGGCGAAGGCAATCTTTCTGATGTTGCAAAACAACGATACGCATACAGTCCGCGTTTTGATCCTAAACTAAGGTTTGATCCTACAAACCGCTCTGATGACATATCCAAAATTATCGCGAAGTCGCGGAAAGAAACACTTAGCGAAATTGAACGGCAGGTTCTTACAGATGCTTTAAGCCAACACGAGCCATGGTTGGAATGGGCAGGAAAACAAGAGAATGACGTTCTTGAAGTTGATCCGGTAGCACTACATGAACACGAGCGAGTAAGTACTCGAGCGATTCTCAATGTCGCAAACCGACGAGACGTAAATCGTGACTTGTTTGGTGATCCCCAGTTACCCTACCATCGAGCTGTTCAGTTTTACCAACACGATGTGGATTGGGTTAATCGACTTATCTTAGGCGATAGTTTGCAGGTTATGTCGTCTCTTGCAAACCGTGAGAATTTAACTGGAAAAGTTCAAACAATATTTATGGATCCTCCATACGGTATCAACTATGGCGGGAATTTTCAGGTTGATATAGGATATAGAGATTCGGGATACTCAGAAAAACATATCACCCGTGAAATTGAACAGATTAAAGCTTACAGAGACACGTGGACTCTTGGTGTTCATTCGTTTCTTTCGTATTTGAGAGAAAGATTTATTGTAGCAAAGGAACTTTTGACAGACACTGGTAGCATTTTCGTTCAGATTGGTGAAAGAAATCTGTCCGTAGTGTCTTTGCTAATGGACGAAATTTTCGGACGAAAAAATAAGGTTAATCTCATAACATTCAAGAAAAAACCGTTCACGCAAAAAGGACATTCGGTTGTAGATTATATACTCTGGTATTCAAAAAGCAGAGATATGTCACAGTTGCCTACTTTGTACGCAGAAGCGGGCGAACCAGAAAATTCTCCTATCTTCAATAAAGTTGAACTACCTACTGGAGAGAGGATTAAGTTAAGCTTGCTTGATAGTTCTGATCAGAAGAAGTATCGCCAAAAAATACTGCGAGACGGTTTTTCTGTCGTTAGCCAACATTATAGCCCAATAAGGTCTAAGGACATTGTTGTTGACGGGAAGAGAGTTAGTTGTGGAAAGGACTGGCAATGGAGATTCGAACCAGAAATAGCCATGAAACGACTGGAACGATCTGGGCGGCTTAGGAGAAGTGGAAACGGAGCCGGAGGAATTGTTTTCTGGTATGACGGTAGATTGTCTAATACCCCAAATGTATGGATGGACATTCTTGGTGCAACTAATCCGGTTTATGTTGTTCAGACAAACCACAAAGTGATTGAACGATGTGTGTTAATGAGTACGAATCCAGGCGATTTAGTACTGGATCCTACATGTGGTTCGGGAACAACCGCCTATGTTGCGGAAAAGTGGGGTCGACGATGGATAACGTCTGATACAAGCCGTGTAGCTATCGCGGTCGCACGACAAAGACTACTAACTTCGGTCTTTGATTATTACGACTTGAAAGATAGAAATCGTGGAATAGGTGGTGGGTTGCGTTATGAATCTATCGGTAAAGTTACTCTTAAAGGAATTGCCAACAACGAAAGCCTTGACCCAATTCTTGATAAACACGATGTAGTATTGAATCGAATACTTGATGAATGTAATCAAGCACTTTCAGGGGTCTCAAATGAGTTAAGAGGTAACCTTCACAACAAATTAGTTCAAAAGAAAAGAACCAAAGGTCAGCCGTATATCACTGATGGCGATGAACGACGATGGAACTTACCAGCGAATGGTGAAAAATTCGAGCATTGGACGGTTCCCTTTGATACTGACCCAGACTGGCCAGAAGCTCTTTCCCGCTCCGTTACCGAGTATCGACAAGCTTGGAGAGAAAAAATGGACGAGGTAAACAAATGTATCAATGACAACGCTGAGCAAACCGAGTTAGTTGATAAACCGATCAAAGTCTCAGGTATAACTAGGGTAAGCGGACCGTTTACAGTTGAAGCAGTCCAGCCACCAGAGATGACAAAAGTCGATCCAAAGGTACGTTCAGAGAATTCAGAAATCGATACGGCAAAAAATGCAGAAGCATACCTAACAGAAATGATTGGCTTGCTAAAAGTGGACGGAGTTCGCTTTCAAGACAACAAAAGAATGAAATTCTCTAGTTTGGAGCCGATTCATGGTCGAACAGATGCGATTCATGCTGAAGGAACTTGGAAACTTGAAGATGGTATTGAGGACAACGAAGAGACTGTGGCTGTTGCGATAGGCCCGCAATATGGCTCAGTAACGGCGATGCACTTAGAAAATCTTATCAAACCTGCCTCTCGAAGCTATGACCACCTCGTAGTCGCAGGATTCGGCTTTGACGGTACCGCAAAGACAATATTTGACGAAGATCCGCATCCGCGGTTACGAATCCATATGGCGCATATTCGTCCGGATATAAATCCGGGGATGAAAGGATTGCTCAAAGAACAAAAAGGAGCGCAACTTTTTACTGTGTTTGGCCAACCGAGAGTTAATCTTTCTGGACCTGACAAAGAAAATTGCTATACCGTCGAACTAAGTGGTGTGGACATTTATGATCCAGTTGAAAACACAATCAAATCAAGTAACGCCAAAGATGTAGCTTCTTGGTTTATTGATTCCGATTACGACGGTCGTACGTTTTGCATAACTCAAGCCTTTTTCCCCGACAGAACTGCTTGGAAGAAACTTTCCAAAGCTCTTAAAACAGTCATCGATGGGTCTATATTTGAAAAATTTAGTGGATCAGTTTCATTGCCCTTTGAGGCGGGAAAACACAAACGTGTTGCCGTCAAAGTTATAGATCCCAGAGGGAATGAGGTGATGCGAGTCCTCAAGATAGGAGATTCGCACTGATGCCCAAGAAAATTACAGAAGAACTTCCAATACAGCCGGTTGACACGCCGATTATTTGCACACCGTACCTAGAGCCTGAGAAACATTGGTCGTATAAAGATGGTAGGCCATTTCAAGTTGATCAGAGACGTGATGCGGGATATTGGTATAAGGCAGAAAAGTTAGGAACGGCACAAGGTGAGTTACTAGTAGAAGAGCAACGTGACGACCTTCCCCTTGTTAATCTCTTGCGAAAAGACGTAAGTAGGTGGAGGCAGTCAGGTTATCGAGGTGCGAGCAATATAACCAGAGAGTTACTAGTTCATTGGAATAGCAACGATTTAGCTCGTCCACTTTTCTATTGTCAGCGCGAGGCAGTTGAAACAATTATATACCTCGCAGAGATCCGAATCCCCGGTCGAAGTAGTAAAACACGGTTTCAGAATTTTGAGCTTAAAGAGGAGGCTTTGCTTAATCTCGTACGCGGCGAAGACCCAAAGTTTGAAGCTGGCTCGTCTGATTTTCATCCAACTCTATTCGACCAGTCTGCAGACAAAAATCTGCCGGGGTTTATTCGGCTTGGGTGCAAGATGGCTACAGGTTCTGGGAAGACTGTGGTTATGGCAATGCTAATTGCGTGGGCATTCTGTAACCGAGGTCGCAACCCTACTGCTAGAGAATTTCCGAAAACCGTCCTAGTTTGCTGCCCAAATCTCACTGTTAAAGAACGCTTACAAGTCCTAAAACCGGAGATTAAGGAAAATTACTTCGACGAATTCAAAATTGTTCCAAACAAGTATCGTTCTGAACTGAATAAGGGAAAGGTGGTCGTCACAAATTGGCATACGTTTGCCCCTGAATCATCGCAAAAGGAAGGAGGCAAAACGTACAAAGTCGTGAACAAGGGCGAGGAAACTCCCGAAACTCTAGTCAGACGAATTGTTGGCAGTGCATTAGATTACGGCCCGATTATGGTTTTGAACGACGAGGGTCACCATTGCTGGAGAAGAAAGCCAAGTTTTGTCAGAGAAGATTTAACGGAAGAGGAACGTTCTGAGTTAAAGAAAGATCAAAATCAAGCAACGATTTGGGTGGAAGGACTCGATCAAATCAACGCTTACAGTCCATCTAAAGGTCGTAACGGGATCGCTTTCTGCGTCGATATGTCAGCGACCCCGTTCTACATAAAAGGAAGTGGTCACAGCGAAGGTACGCCTTTTCCGTGGATCGTGAGTGATTTTGCATTAGTAGACGCAATTGAATGCGGGATTGTCAAAATTCCGAGATTGCCAGTTCTGGATACAACACAGAAACCTGATCCTAAGTACTTTAAGCTATGGCAGTCGATTAAGGATGAACTTGTTCCTGTCGATTACACAAGTAAAAATTCAGGAAAACCTAAACCCGAAGTCGTCTACAAGAAAGCACAGCCAGCCCTGCAACAGATAGCCGGACAGTGGGTGGAGCGATTCAAATATATTCAGGAAGGAACACCTTTCCAAGATAAAGCACCACCGGTGCTAATAATCGTTTGTGACAATACGGATATAGCGGACGAGTTCTATCGACAAATAAGCGGCGAACAGGAAGTCGAAGTTACAACATTGGACGAAGTTCAAGAAGAACTAGCAGAAGAGGATAACGTTAAAGTTGAGAGACCGTCTAGAAGTAAGAAAAAACCCAAGAAGAAAACCGTTTATGGACAAGGCGACGTGTTTCCAGACTATTTCTCTAATACACAAACAGAAAGAAGGACAATTCGCATCGACTCAAAATTGCTTGCTGAAGTTGAAACCGAAGATTCATCTGTTTCTCGAAAAGTTCTAGCTGAAGAGTTAAGAAACATCATTGCAACAGTCGGAAAAGCAGGAAAACCAGGCGAGAAAGTTAGATGTGTGGTTTCCGTTTCAATGCTAACTGAAGGGTGGGACGCCAATAATGTCACACAGATATTTGGGGTGCGGGCGTTCGGAAGCCAGCTGTTGTGTGAACAAGTCGTAGGAAGAGGCCTACGGCGAACGGATTACACCGTTGATCGAGAAACAAAGATGCTCACCCCTGAGTACGTGGATGTTTATGGCATACCGTTCTCAGTGATTCCCTTTAAAGGTCGCGATCCTAAAGGTCCAACACCCGAAGACAAACCTAAGCAACACGTTTACGCCTGCGAAAAACGAGTTCATATGGAAATGCGTTTTCCTAGAGTAGAAAGTTACGTTTTGTCTTTAGAAAAGAATCTGGTTGTGTGCGACGTAAGCAAAATGGAGAGACTGGGTATTAGGCCCGAACAACAACCTACAGCGACTTATGTGTCGCCAACGGTTGGATATAAGACTGGCTCTCCAGACACAAGTAGAGAGTTTTCTTTCGAGCGACAAGATCGAGAGAAATACTACCAAGAAAATCATATTCAAACGATCAATTTTCGTATTACCAAAATGATTATCGAAAGTCTTGAATCCGGTGTGTCCGCAGTTTCAGAGCGTAAGAAACGAGTAAAACTGTTACAAGCGCGACATCAGCTGTTCCCTCAAGTCTTAGCCTTTGTTGAGCAATTCGTGGAAACCCGGGTTGATTATAATGGAGCGCATCCGTGTGAACTCGGGTTAAAGGAGTATGTGGAGAAAATTGTTGAGCGTTTTCTAGACGCGATCAGGCCCAACACAGTAGAAGGAGAGCCGCCATTGCTCCCGATACTGGATCGTTACAATCCGATCGGAACGACCAAAGACGTAAATTTCAAGACCATAAGGCCATGTGTTCCGACTGTCGCAAGCCACATCAATCAAGTCGTAATGGACACAAAAATATGGGAACAAACGGCGACCGAGAATCTTGAGCAGTCTGTTAAAGACGAGATTTCGAAGTTCTATGCCCGAAATGACAATCTAGAGCTTGAAATACCCTATGACTATGAAGGTCATTCGCATAAATACCTCCCTGACTTTATTGTCAGATTAAATACTCCGTCAAAGGAGGTGACGTTGGTACTCGAGATAAAAGGGCAAGAGGAAGATAGAACTATGGCAAAGCATCAAGCTGCCCAAAAATGGGTAGATGCCGTGAATAATTGGGGCAGGTTAGGGCAATGGTGTTTCCATGTTTGTTACAATCCACATAATTTGATAAGTGAGCTCAAAACAATCTTGAATCGCGAGGCAACTTGAGTTGCAAGCCGTGCTACTCAAACACGATCTTCGAAAAACGTTCGCAGAATCTGTCGCTCTTCTAGCTCGAACAATAAAGAATATCAACCTACATTGGCTGTTTTTTTTATTTGGCCAAAAATTTGGCTTATTTTGGCCCCTTACAAATTTTGTAGTTTGTCCGTTTTTGGCCTTTGATCTATCAGAACGTTTAGCCAAAATTGATCGACTAAATCGTTAGATCTATAGAACGATTGTTGGTAATTCCAAAAAAAGTGGCAGAAAGAGTATCTAAATCTTTAATACCTGTAACCAACTTTCTGGTCAATATACTTGTAACAGGAATAAGTGTTGCATGACATATCCAATCCACAGCCCCTGCAGGAGAGCGATGTCGATTCCACGTTAACTCGGATCAGCGCACTTTTTTTACTACATTTGCTAAACATTTACCGTTCTTTCCAACGCATAGAAATTAAATTTCATTTGAAATTTCGTTCATTAGCTGCAATAAAACTTTACAGCACAGGTAGATTTGTATTCTTTCAAATCCATTAACAATATATAATGGATGACAAAGGATACATTTTATGCCAACACCTCACAAACCGATAAGTGCTGTCAGGCGTGCCACACGTAAGCTCGGTACTGATATAAAAGATGCAAGGCGCATTCGTAAACTTACTGCCTCAATAGTTGCAGATCGTGCTTTTACAACACGGCAAACATTGCGTCGGATTGAATCTGGCGATCATCGGGTCAGCATTGGCATTTATGCCTCGGTGTTACATGTCTTAGGACTTCTCGACAATCTCGCTAACTCTGCGGATTTAAACAGTGACGACGTCGGTAAACTTCTTGTATCGAAGAACTTGCCGACTCGAGTCCGAGAGTTACAGAAATGAGCGAAATTGAAGTCTTCATTGCTCTTCATAACGAAGATATTCGCGTCGGAACGCTCTATCGAGAATCGGGGCGTGACCGTGAGATTGTAGCCTTCGACTATCATCCGTCTTGGCTCGAGAACTCGAAGGCATTCTCTCTAGAGCCAGCTTTGCAAGTTGGAGAAGGACGGTTTCATTTAGGGCGGGATAAAGAAATTTTTGGATCCTTCGGAGATTCTAGTCCGGATACGTGGGGGCGCCGACTAATGCAACGAGTCGAGCGACGTAGGGCAGAAAAGGCAGGTACCCGGCCTCGCACTTTGCAAGAAGTCGACTACTTGCTCGGAGTGGCGGATATTACAAGACTTGGGGCATTGAGGTTTAAACGTCCGTCCGACAAAATTTTTCAAGCACCCAAAGCGGGAGGTGTTCCCAAGATAGTCCAACTAGGAAAATTACTTACAAGTGTGAACCGCATTGAGCGAGACCAACATACGGATGATGATCTCAATATAATTTTTGCGCCAGGTTCTTCTCTCGGGGGCGCTCGTCCAAAAGCCTCTATCATTGATCAGTACGGAAATTTGGCAATCGCTAAGTTTCCATCAGAACACGATGAGTATGGCCTCGAAACTTGGGAACACATAGGTCTGCTTTTGGCTGAAGAAGCTGGAATCAGAGTTGCACGTCATAAGAATCTTCGCGTGAATGATCGTCCTGTTTTGTTATCCTGGCGGTTCGATAGGGATGGCTCTCGACGTATACCGTTTCTTTCCGCTCTAGCCTTATTAGGACTTTCAGACGGCGATAGATCGAGTTACCCTGAGATAGTTGATGAAATTTCTCGGCACGGTTCTAATCTTAAAGCGGATGCTTCTGAGCTTTTTAGGCGGATGGTCTTCAACATTTTGGTTTCAAATGTAGACGATCATTTACGAAACCATGGTTTCCTATGGACCGGAAGAAACGGTTGGCGACTGTCTCCTGCATTCGATATAAACCCAACCCCGCAAGATAAGAAAACACGTATTCTGTCCACCAACATTAGCCTAGATGACGGAACTTGCTCGATTGGATTGGCACTTGAACAAGCGGAATTATTCGGACTAAATCAAAATTCAGCTCATAAGATTGTAAAGGAAGTTGGCGTTGCTGTTTCTAAATGGCGGGCAGTTGCCGCGAAGGCCGGAGAATCCAAAGGGGCAATTGAACGAATGAGCAGTGCATTTGAGCACGAGGATCTTGAAAGTGCGTTAAACCTGACATAAAGGCGGTTAAGAGAGATTCCAATTTTTAGATATAGAGAATGTTCAAAGTGCAAGTAAATAGAAAACAATTGTTTAAACTGGTAACGCAAGCCAAATACAGAATTTCAATATGAAGAACTTTGCCCGGACATTCTCCGTAGCTCCGATGATGGATTGGACTGATCGGCATTGCCGGGCATTCCATCGAACGTTGACTAAGAAAACTCTCCTCTACACAGAAATGATTACAGCAGATGCTGTAATTCACGGAGACAGGCAAAGATTATTAGGTTTCAGTGGACTAGAACACCCCGTTGCAGTTCAACTCGGAGGTTCTGAGCCAGAAAAACTTGCCACTGCTACGCAGATAGTTTGTGAAATGGGGTATGACGAGGTTAACTTAAATTGCGGTTGCCCGTCCGAGCGAGTTCAGTCTGGTGCATTCGGTGCGTGTCTAATGCGTGAACCGGAATTAGTTGCCCAATGTGTATCTAAGATGATGGACGTTTCGACTGTTCCAGTAACCGTAAAATGTCGAATAGGCGTTGATGACGACCCAGCCGAGAAAACCTTGTTCGAGTTCGTGGATATCGTTGCCAGCACTGGTTGTAAAGTTTTCATCGTTCATGCTCGAAAAGCAATACTGAAGGGATTAAGTCCTAAACAAAATCGAGAAATTCCTCCTCTTAATTATGAGCTTGTCGGTCGATTAAAACGAGACCGTTCCGATCTAAGCATTATCCTCAATGGTGGCTTAACAATAGATCAGTCTCTTAACTATTTGGAACAGTTCGACGGTGTTATGTTAGGTCGCTCGGCATACAAAACACCTAGTGTTCTTGCTAGTGCTGATAGGTTACTTGAAAGTTTGGAGCTCGTGCCACACAGTCTGTCCGACGAACTTAATGCTGTGGAAAATTTTAAACCATACATTGAAAATCAGTTATCAAAAGGAACTCGCTTACATACGATAACTAGACACATGTTAGGACTCTTCGCGGGCAGAAAAGGAGCCGCCTATTGGAGAAGGACACTGAGTACTGAAGCCGCACGAAAAGAGGCTGGTATTGAAGTCATTGACCGAGCGTTAGAAGCAGTCCTATATAATCATCAAGACTAACGCTTGTCCGATACACTATTAATGATTGATCTTCTAACATCCCATTGGATTCTTTTGTTAGCCCTCGCTGTAGCGGGAGCAGGTGCAGGATTTGCAGCTGGGCTTTTCGGAATAGGAGGGGGTGCAATTATCGTCCCAACTCTTGTCTATCTGTTCTCTTTTCTTGGGTATCAAGAGTGGGCTATGCATTTAGCTGTATCAACTTCGTTAGCAACAATATGTTTAACTTCCATGAGATCAGTTTGGTCTCATCATCAGCGAGGAGTAGTGGACTGGGAAATCCTTCGCTCTTGGGGGCCATGGATTTCTATTGGAGCAGGATTAGGGATGTGTATTGTAGCGTTTTTAACGCGAGACGGTTTGATGGGGACTTTTGGTGTACTTGGGATCGTTTGTGCTGCACAGCTTTTCTTTGGTCGGCCAGATTGGAAAATTGCCAGCGATATGCCTCGGGAACCCTATCGAGCGGGCCTTGGAACCGGTGTAGGAGTACTGTCTTCCCTTATGGGAATAGGAGGCGGAACTTTTGGCGTAACGCTTATGGCTATATGCGGTAGGCCAATTCATCAAGCTATTGGTACCTCCGCCGGGTTTGGGTTCGCAATTGGCTTACCAGGAACACTATTTGCAATCTATTGGGGGTATGGTCAGGAAGGACTTCCCCTTGGCTCAATTGGTTATGTCAACTTAATTGCGTTTGCGTTCATTTCCTTATTTGCGTTGGTAATGACACCTGTTGGAGCTGCCGTCGCGCACCGATTTGATGGTTTAATTTTACGAAAATTGTTTGCGGTTCTATTAGCCGTAGTCGCAATAAGAATGCTCTACGACGTTATTGTCTGATTATCAGATTACGTTTTCGAAACTCATATGAATATAGTTCAGACAAGAAAGTCATCCCAAGAAGGGACTCTTCTAAGTCGTGATCCATAACCATTGCGCGAATATCTCTTACCTCAACTTGCCCAATACGAATAGATCTGATTAGAACACTAGCTCCCTTGGTTTCACCGCCAGCAGTGTTAATCGACCATCGAAAATCAAGCTCATCGGGATCAAAGCCAAGTCGCTCTGCATCGTCCAATGTCAATGCTACCGTGCTTGCGCCAGTATCAATGAGAAATTTGACTTCAGTCCCGTTTACATCGGCTCTCGCTCGGAAATGACCGTCGTATTCACGTTTAAGTATGGTTGCATTGGTGTGATACGCTGAGTCTTGCCAATCATTGGCTTCGGTATCGCCTGCGATAAGAGCTTTAACTTCCTTAACATCGTCTCTATTATCGAAATAGGAGGCCAATAAGGCACCAGTTAGTAAAGCGAAAATTAAGCCTGGAATTTGTTTAACTTCAAACATAATCTATCCGTTGAGCTTTCCGAGCTGAACCAAAGTTTCTTTACGCTTACTCAAGGTGTCGATGATTTCGTTACGTTCAATGTCCGTAAACCTGTGCCAGGTCGCAACCTCCTTTAAAGTTCTGGCGCACCCCAGACAGTATCCGGTCTGGCCATCAATTGCACATACTTTAATGCACGGAGATTTAATGGAGGATAGAGGCATTGCTATCTCATAACTCTATAGATTCCAGAACATTTTTCAATTGTGCCTTGGTACATAATTTCTAACAAGTTTAACTCGTCAATAGACTAAGGCGAATACCGAAATATCATACCAAATTGTCTGTATACTTTCCTGAATAGATACAATTCTCAGAACTTTACAATTATATTGAACGAGGACAATTCGCTAGGAGTGTGATTCTAAAATTGTTGAATCTAGCGACTTTTCAAGTATAGTCACATAAAATCGTATTCTGTTGAAATTGGAGTGGGCAATGCAGCTAGAATTCTCTTCCGATGAAGTAGCGTTTCGACACGAAGTTCGTGACTTTATCGAAAATAATTATCCCAAGCATATAGCGGGTCGTTCGGTTGACGAATTGTCGCGAGACGACATCATGGCATGGCATAGAACGTTGGGTAAGCAAGGATGGTCTGCTCCTGCTTGGCCTAAAGAATATGGAGGAACCGGCTGGACAGCAACTCAGCGATATATTTGGTCGGAGGAAAATGCACGTTTCGATACGATTATGCCTTTGCCTTTTGGTGTTTCAATGGTTGCTCCGGTGATTTATACGTTTGGATCTCCAGAGCAAAAGGAGCGATTCTTGCCGAGGATTCTCGCAGGTGATGATTGGTGGTGTCAAGGATACTCAGAACCCGGGTCAGGCTCTGATCTCGCGAGTTTGAAAACGACAGCTGTTCGCGATGGAGATGACTATATTCTTAATGGCCAAAAAACTTGGACAACTTTAGCGCAATACGCAGATTGGGGATTTTTCCTCTGCCGTACCGATCCCGACGCTGAAAAACCTCAGCAAGGAATCTCGTTTATTTTGGTCGACATGAACACACCTGGTGTTGAGGTCAGACCGATTATTACCTTGGAAGGAGGGCATGAGGTCAATGAAGTTTGGTTGACTGATGTTCGGGTACCAGCCGATAATTTAGTTGGCTCTGAGAATCAAGGTTGGACGTATGCCAAATTTCTTCTTGCCCACGAACGTTCCGGGATCGCTGGGGTAGCGCGGTCAAAACGGGGTGTTGAGAAACTTCGTGAAATTGCAGGCAGTGAGACAGTTGATGGCGAAGTTTTGTTGGAACAGTCGGATTTTGCGAGAAAAGTTAGTCAGTTAGAAATTGATCTCACTGCGCTCGAATATACTGAGCTGCGTACATTGGCTCGTGAATCTGCGGGAAAAGGGCCGGGGCCGGAGAGTTCGATTCTGAAAATCAAAGGCACTGAAATTCAACAAAGACTTACTGAACTTACTCTGGAAGCTGTTGGAAATTATTCTGCGCCACTTTACAAGGATTTTTCTCAGGAAGGGTCTAATGAATTTAGTGTAGGCCCCGATTATGCCAGTAGTGCAGCTTCACTCTACCTTAATAACAGAAAAACCTCGATTTACGGGGGATCGAATGAGATTCAGCGGAACATAATTTCTAAAATGATCTTGGGTTTGTAGCTCTTGAGAGTCTGTTTTTTACACTACCGAATCATTTTCCGCTTTTGATCAGATTTTATGTCGGAGAGACGACCATGGATTTTAATTTCTCAGAAGAACAGAACATGCTTCGGGATAGCCTTTCACGGCTAATTCGCGAGAAATATGAATTTGAAACACGGCGCGGATTTGTAAAATCCGAGGCCGGTCGGAGTGATACTTTTTGGTCTCAGCTCAGCGAGTTAGGCATCTTTATGGCCCCGTTCTCTGAGGAGGATGGCGGTCTAGGGGGAGGGGCAATAGATTCCATGCTTGTTATGGAGGAGTTTGGAAAGGGCATTGTCATAGACCCTTTTGTTCCGAGTATTGTGTGTGGCGGAGGATTCTTGAAACACGCTGGAACTGCGGCGCAGAAGGAGGAACATTTGGCTAAGATTATTAGCGGAGAAAGTATATTCGCGTTCGCACACGCTGAACCTAAAGGACGATATAACCTCGCAGATTTAACAACGACAGCAAGAAAAGAGGGCGGTGGTTTTGTTCTCAACGGGCATAAGGCTGTTGTTATTGGGGCACCGTGGGCTAGTCATCTTATTGTGACGGCTCGCACCTCTGGTGAGCAAAGAAGCAGAGACGGGGTAACTGTTTTTATTGTTGAGAAAGATGCCGATGGAGTGAGTACTCGGGATTATCCGACCGTCGACGGTCGGCGCGCCTCAGAAGTATATTTTGAAAATGTTAAAGTTTCTGCCGACGCTGTGATCGGAGACGTAGATGGTGGACTTAGTTTAGTAGAGAAAGTAGTGGATGAAGCGACAGTCGCAGTTTGTGCTGAGGCGGTTGGAGCAATGGGTGTCGCTCATCAGATGACCGTGGAGTATTCCCGCCAAAGAAAACAGTTTGGAACGCCAATTGGTAAGTTCCAAGTCTTGCAACACCGCATGGTCGATATGTTTATGGAGCATGAGCAAGCATTGTCTATGACCTATATGGCGACGATGAAACTTGGTGAATCGGATACAGAGAGACAAAAAGCAGTTTCTGCCGCAAAAGTTAAAATCGGCCAAGCCGGACGTTTTGTCGGTCAAGCCGCTATTCAGATTCACGGCGGGATGGGAATGACCGACGAGTTAGCTGTCGGACATTATTTTAAACGTTTGACAATTATCGACTCTGAATTTGGAAATGTTGATCATCATCTAAAACGATACACGTCTCGATCATAGTTGAAGACTGGTGGACGTTAGATTTACGGGATTGAATGTAGTCTCGATGAATGGAAATTTTTAAGCTTTAGATTCCAACCTACTTTTCCCCGCGAATCCAAATTTTTTTTAGTTAACAATCTACGAAAAACTGAAACTCTTTATCTGAGAGTCTAGTGGAGCTGGAATTATGTCTGTAATTAAAATTGAGAGATCCGGTGCTGTAGCAACGCTAACTCTTAATCGACCTGAGGCGATGAACGCTCTGGGCAAGGTGGGAGACGGCGACGCAATTTCTCAAGCCTGTAACGAAATTGCTGATGATTCAAATATTAGATGTGCGATTCTCACTGGAGAAGGACGAGCGTTTTCTGCTGGCGGTGATGTCAAAGCCATGAAACAAAGAACTGGCGCTTTTGAGGGGTCAGCAAACGATATTCGGGAAGGTTACAGGCGAAACATTCACAAGGTGGTGAAATCGTTATACAATTTGGAAGTTCCGCTCATCGCAGCTGTAAATGGAGCAGCGATAGGACTGGGATGCGATATTGCTTGCATGGCAGATATTCGGATTGCGTCCGATAAAGCCAAATTCGGAGTGACTTTCCTCAAACTTGGACTTATTCCCGGTGATGGCGGCGCATGGCTCTTACCGCGAATTATTGGCAGTGCCAGAGCTGCGGAACTGCTATTTTCTGGAGACGTTATTGATGCGGAGACAGCAGACCGTTGGGGCCTCATCTCGCGTGTAGTTCCCGCAGATGAGCTGATGAACGAAGCAATGAGTTTGGCCACAAGGATTGCAAACCAGCCGCCTCAGTCGTTGCGAATGGCGAAAGTTCTGATGCGACACGGAGTAAATTCGAATTACGATACGATCATGGAAATGTCTGCAGCGTCACAAGCGATAATGCATTTGACCGAAGACCATATGGAAGGTGTTGATTCTATAATTGAAAAGCGCCCAGCAAAATTTATCGGGCGTTAGATTATGTCTTCTCTCCGAAAGCCCAATCCTTCATGAGATGGTGCGCGACCGCTAGCGGAGGTGGACAAAACAAATCTGGATGTGTTCCCGTTAGAATCGATTGGGCTTCTTGTCTTGAAAACCATCGGGCTTCTTCAATTTCAGCGGGATCAACTTTTATTTCGTCGGACAATGCAGGTACTGTTAGTCCAATCATCAGAGATGACGGGAATGGCCAAGGCTGACAAAACCGGTAAGTCGCCGTATTCGGATCAGCAATTACTCCAGTTTCTTCCTGTAGCTCGCGTACCGCTGCCTGTTCAATGGTTTCGCCGGGTTCTATGAAACCCGCTAAACAAGACATAAATTGTTTTGGCCAGTTGGGGCCGCGGCCCAGCAAACATCGATCATCTTTAACAGCAAGCATTATAGCGACGGGATCTGTTCTCGGAAAATGTTCTGCGCCACAAGAGTTGCATAACCGTTTCCATCCCGCTTCGGTGATAGTGCTTTCGTTCCCGCATTGTGAACAGAATTTGTGAGATTTATGCCATTCATACAGGCTACGAACTGTTGCAATACAATTTGATTCGAGCAAGGGCATAGCTCCGGCTACAGATCGAAATTCAGCAAATTCTCCTAAACCAGCAATTGGAGAGGATTGCAGAGACCAGTCTGTCGGTAGTTCAATGGCGAAAACTGGATTATTGGACTTATCTTCTCCGATAAAAATTATGCTTCTATTGTCGGTTAGCGAGAGAGCTTGCGGACCCAACCATACGAGATTTGCTCCGTCGACAAGCGGATTGCCGTTCTGTATGAGGCAGATCAAAGCGTTTCGACTTTTAACAGCGTCAGACTGCCACTGAATATTTGTGCGGCGATGAGCCGCGCGATTTATGGGGGTTGCTCCAAGAGGAATCTCGTTAGAGGTTGTCACGGTGCTAATCTTGATGCCAGGCGAAGTCGCCAGATTTTTCCCTCTGGCGTATTCCGTATGCGATTACGAAAGCAGCAATCATCTTGCCAATTACGAAAACAACCCAATTGATAAGATTAAACATGCTTCCGGGTTCAGCATCTAAAGCCATTTGCTGTGCCAGATCTGCGCCAAATAAAAATATTGTCGAGTCTATCGGAACGGCTACCGCGCTTGAGAGCAAGATTCTTGTGGAAAGCCGGTACTTGGTAAAGGTAAACATCGCCCAGTCGACCATCTCAGAAAATGCGAAAGCCAATCCGGAGGCTAAAGCAATTACTGGCCACGCATAAAAGAACGACCAACCGATTGCTAATGCCATAACAATCAATACCTTCTTTCCCATAAGTCTCTGAACGAAATCTCTAAATACAAAAACCAATCCTGTTACCAGCGTTAGCGGATGGAGAGACACACCGTGTCTAAAAAAATCATTCGCCTCCGCTATCTGAAGCGGGGCAATCACGCCAAATGACCAGTTCAGAAACGGGATCGTTGCAAAGTACAAGAATGCCCAAAATCTTCCGCCAAGAAAGTAAATTAGAAGAAATGTGCTGATCAACCCTGGTACGACAGCGAGAAGAAAGTCAGATGAACGTTCGTTGCCTCCAGTTAGAAAGACAGTAAGTTGCTCAAATAGAAATAATCCAAAGTCAGACACTTTATAGTTACACCAAGTTTAGAGTTGAGAATTAGTTCGGAAGGCCAAAATTATAGTCACAAATAGCCAGAAATTTTTGTTTGATGACGCGAAATCCAAGAAAGCTAATTCCAAGAGTGAATTTTGTCGAGTCAATCAACGTTATAGTAAATACTTTATACCGCTAAAACTGCCGCGAATAAAATTTACACCTGTTTTGAGGAAAACCCTGTGAATCTACCCGTTACCTTTGCCTTAATCGTAGCAAGAGGAACTAATAACGTTATTGGATGCCGAGGCGCTTTGCCGTGGCATTTGGGCGCAGATTTGAAATTCTTTAAAAATCTAACGTCGGGGTGTCCGATAATTATGGGACGGAAAACTTGGGAAAGTTTGCCCAAACGTCCTTTGCCCAAACGAGAGAACATCGTTGTTTCACGCGATGGGAAATTTCTCGCTGATAAAGCAAGAGTGTTTACAGATTTAAAAGTAGCGAGGGCTACAGCCGAATCTCTTGCAGTATCTAGCAAAGAAAAGTATGTGTTTGCCATAGGCGGAGCAGGACTTTACCAAGATGTAATTTCGCAAGTCAGTTTAATGTTTATTACTGAAGTGGCAGCCAGTCCCGTTGGCGACGCTTTTTTCCCAAAATTCGAAAGGGATGACTGGCAAGTCGACCGAGTAATAGAACAAGCTGCAGATTCGTCGAACGACTTCGATTTCGTTATAAACAGATATACTCGGAAAAAAGAAGCCGTTTGAAATGACCGACGTAGACTCGCGTCTAGTTTTTTGCTCAGTTAAAGGGTTAACCAATGGATTTTGAAGTCATCGCTGAAGGGTTAATGTTTCCAGAAGGCCCTGTCGTTATGGCAGACGGCTCCGTAATAATCGTCGAAATAGCGCGTCAGACGATAACACGATGCTGGAACGGTAAAACAGAAGTTATCGCCTCTCCGGGCGGTGGACCGAATGGGTTAGCGATCGGACCGGACGGCGCTCTTTACTGTTGCAACAATGGCGGGTTTAAGTATCACCAAAAGGATGGATTAACAGTTCCTGGTCATATGCCGAAAGATTACTCTGGAGGTCGTATCGAACGAATAGAGATAGATTCGGGAAAGGTGGAGCGACTCTATGAAAAAGCAGATTCGATTGATCTGAGGGGACCTAACGATATTGTTTTCGACAAGAGCGGTAACTTCTATTTCACGGACTTGGGTAAAACTCGTTCACGTGATCGTGATAACGGGGGATTCTTTTTCGGAAAACCCGACGGTTCCCATGTTTCTTGCATAGACTATCCACATATATCTCCAAACGGGGTAGGATTGAGTCCAGATGAAAAAACGGTTTATTTTGCCGATACGATGACAGCTCGCTTATGGGCGTATGAAATTGAATCGTCCGGAAAAATAAAATCAGCGGATTCACCTTTTGACACAGGGCGGGTTGTAACAGGTATGCCTGACCTAAGATATTTCGATAGTTTGGCAGTTGCAGAATCTGGCAATGTTTGCGTCGCCACGATAAGAAAAGGTGGAATCACTTCAATCTCCCCTGACGGATCGCATTCTCATATTGCGTTTCCGGATCCGTTTGTAACGAATATTGCGTTTGGTGGAGACGATATGCGCGACGCATATATTACCTTGTCGGGAACCGGAAAACTTATAAAGTGTCGATGGCCAGAACCCGGTCTTAAACTTAACTTTAATACTTAACTTTTGTTCCTTCAATCAGACTAAATACTTCTAACTCGTTACCGATTGGCAGACTGTCTCTCGTCACTTGATCGAGTAGTAAGTTTATCGAGTTCTCTGCAAACATTAGTGGCTATGGCGTTGAACTGACCATATACGCTTTGATCGGACAATACTGCAGGTTTTCCTTTGTCCCCGCCCTCTCGAATGGAATCAGAGATAGGAATTTGGCCTAAGCACGGAATGTCTATGGATTTTGCTAAATTGTAGCCTCCGTTTTTGCCCATCAGATAGATTTTTTTCCCTACTGTTTCATACCAACTCATGGTTTCAATAATGCCAAGCAAGGGCATATTAACGCGGGTAAACATCGCGGCGCTTCGTTGAGTGTCAGTAATGGCTACCTTTTGAGGGGTTGTTACCAGAATACAGGCTGTAACAGGTATTTTTTGAATAAGAGTGAGTTGAGCATCGCCAGTACCTGGCGGAGTATCAACAATTAGAAAATCGAGAGGCTCGTTATCCGAGTCAGTCCAGTCACCTTCGTACACTAATTGAGAAATCGCGGAACTAACCATCGGACCTCGCCAAACAACTGCTGACTCGGGATCCGCTACGTAACCCATCGACAATGTCTTAATCCCGTGGGCTTCGACCGGTTGCATGCGCTCATTCTTATTCTTTTTCAGCTTAGACTTTGTTGTTCCAAGCATTGTGGGGATAGAAGGGCCGTATATATCTGTGTCTAGAAGTCCAACTTTAAATCCTCCTTGCGCCAATGTGACCGCCAAATTTACAGAGACTGTTGATTTCCCAACACCTCCTTTAGCGCTTGCGACGACCACTATTCGGGAAATTCCATCGACTTTCTTTACAGAAGAATTGGAATGTGTTTTGATTTCAATCGGTGGGTCTTTTGTTTGTTGATGTTCAGATTGATGCGAGGTCAGTATTGCTGTCACCGAATGCACACCTTTTATTCCTCGAACCAAACTTTCTGATCGCAACCGTCTATCTTCGTTAACTTTCGGATATGGTGAATCACTATTTATCACGATCACAGCATTATTCCCGTCCCGAATAAGGACTTCATTAAGCCAACTTGGGTTTCCCAAAGTTGCTGATATTGTTTGCACGAGTTTTTTTGTTTGAGATTTTTTTTTGCCAAACATCTAGTTGATACCTTGAGAAATTCAATTTGCTCCCCATATTTACTTATAATGAGAAAGATTGAGCAATTAGCTCCATTCTATATAAGGTTTTTAGGTCAATGCCTAACAATAAGAATTCAAATGGCGGAAACGGTAGCGGCCCGTGGGGCAGTGAACCGGATAACGACGATGAGAATCGTTCTCCGTGGAGTCGCGGAAATGGGAGCGGCAACGGTGGTGGTAATGGGGCACCCCCACCGGACTTAGGAGAACAGTTTGAGAAAATGCGCGAACGACTCAAGCTAGGCAACAGCGGTAGCCAGAATAGATCTGGCGGAAATGGGGGTGGCTTAAACCTTGGACGCTTTGGAGCTATCGTTGCGGCTGTAGTGGCAGGGTTTGCTTGGCTAGCGACTGGGTTGGTCGTTGTGGATGCTGGCGAGCAAGCTACGGTGTTTCGATTCGGAAAATGGCAAACGAATTTCGGGCCGGGTCTACGCTGGCGATGGCCAACTCCTATAGGGTCTCATGTTTTAGTTCCCGTTGAAGATCAACTTCAGATCAGAATCGGCGATAATAAGTCGGAAAGCCTGATGTTGACAGAAGATGAGAACATCGCCGATATTCAGTTTTCGGTGTTCTGGAAGGTCAATACCGATCAACCGCAAGATTTTATTCTGAACGTTAAGGAACCAGAAGCCGCGGTTCGAATGGTTGCCGAGTCGGTTATGCGAGAAGTTGTCGGAAAGTCGCAACTCCAAAACGTTATAACTACGGAGCGTGACCGGGTTCAGCAGGAAGTAAAGTTACAAACTCAAACTTTGTTGGATGAGTATCGAGCCGGTATTGATGTTCTTGATGTTCAGATCGCACGATCTGATCCACCGCAGCCCGTCATTGAGGCATTCAATGATGTAAATAAAGCGGAACAGGATGCCGAGACTCGCATTAATAATGCCCGCCAAGTTGCCAACCAGATTCTTCCTGAGGCGAGAGCGTACCGAGATCGAGTCATTGCAGAGTCGCGAGGGGCAGCCGATAGATTTAACAAAATTTATGAAGAGTATCGTTTAGCACCACAAGTTACGCGCGAGCGGATGTACCTTGAAACAATTGAGCGTGTTCTAGCACGAGCAGACAAGACGGTACTTGATAGTGAGTCAGGAGCTGTCCCATATTTACCATTAGATCGCATTGAAAGGCGGCAGTAGGAGTTAATCGGATGAACACCTTTGGGTATACAACTCTTGGAGTAATCATAGGCATCATCGTTATTGCGATGAATGCCTTATATACGGTCAGACAAGACCAGCAGGCTCTTGTCTTGCAGTTTGGCGATCCTGTCGAAGTTCGTAATGAACCGGGAACGGACGAAGCTGGACTCTACTTAAAGTTACCAGTGGCTCAGCAAGTCGTGATGCTTGATCGAAAAAACATTGGTCTAAACATTTCAGATATTGAAGTATTGGCCTCAGACCAGCGAAGATTAGTGGTAGACGCATTTGTGCGCTGGAGGATTAACGATCCGCTCAAGTTTTATCAACGTTTGCGAACAGAGAGCCAAGCATCTCGGCAATTGGACAGGTTTACGGAATCGGCGATCAGAGAAGCTTTGGGACGTGTACCAGTTCCAGAAATTGTTTCGGGCCAGCGGGCGCAGTTGATGGATCGTATTCGCGAAACTGTGAACAATAATATGGGCGATACAGGCATTGACATAATTGATGTCAGAATCAGGCAAGCCGATTTACCCGACCAGATTGCGGAAGGCGTATACGATCGAATGAGAACGGCGCGTCAGCAAGAGGCTCAGAGAATACGGTCAGAGGGAGCGGAGGAAGCCATACGAATTGAGGCAGCGGCGCGAGAGGAGTCTGAGCGAATTCGTGGATCAGGTGACGCTCAACGAAACGCTATCTATGCGGCTGCTTATGGCAAAGATCCTGATTTCTTTAGGTTTTATCGCTCGCTTATCGCTTGTGAGGAAGCCATACAGGACGGCACACGTTTGATTGTTGGACCGGAGAAACTTGATGTGTGTTCAGTGTTCTCAGAACAGGCGGCGCAAGTGAGTAGGTAATAGTGAGGAATTTTTAGATTATTAGAGATTTTTCTATACTTCCACACCAACAAATAAAGATTCAGATCTGCTGTTCGCGCCTAGAGATAAACGATGTTGACACCTATGGTATCATTGTTCCGTTAAGGATTTGTTCTAGGAAATTCATTTTAGGAGATGTCACTATGAAAATTCTATGGGAAATTACTAAGTTTTTACTGTTTGGTATTTGGATGTTCATCTTCGGATGTTTACTTCACGTTTTTCTTACCGATTCGGAAGAGCAGAACGATTGACGGGCGTTTCCTGCGATCCGTTTTGCAGGTAAGATATGTTTTGAATTCTAAATATCTCGATTTTCCACAAAAATGGTAGGTATCATCTTTAAGTCGCTCCGTATCATTGCGGCGTTAAGTCTACTAACAGTACCTGCGTACTCGCAATCGCTATCAAAGAAGATTGATGCCTTGGAGTCTTCCGAGATTCCAGCAAACTTTTCTCAACTCGCAAATCGGTTGATGCCCGCCGTTGTAAATATCTCAACAACACAAATTATAAATTCTTCACGTCTACCGTCGTTTCCAGACGGGTCTCCATTAGAGCGGTTCAACGACCTCTTTGAGAATAATAGGGAGGGGATTGAACGTCCTGGTGCTTTAGGATCGGGCTTCGTGATTTCTTCAGATGGCTTCATAGTGACGAATTATCACGTCATCGAAAAAGCAGATGGCATTCAGATCAACTTTCATGATGGAAGAACACTTGATGCGAGAATTATTGGTTCAGATCAGGCTACAGATCTAGCTGTATTGAAAGTGGAAAGTGAAGACGAACTACCGTTTGTCGAATTTGCCGATAGCGACGTGGCGGATGTCGGTGATTGGGTTATTGCAATTGGAAATCCATTTGGATTTGGAGGTTCGGTTTCTGCTGGTATTGTGTCTGCGCGCAACAGAGATATTCAGGCCGGACGGTACGACGATTTTATTCAGACTGACGCAGCAATCAATCAAGGAAATTCAGGCGGTCCATTGTTTAATCTCGCTGGGCAGGTTCTAGGGGTAAACACGGCGATTGTGACACCTTCAGGGGGTTCTGTCGGTATAGGTTTTTCTATTCCCGCTAATTTGGTTGTTCAGATTACTAATCAGATTCTACGATTTGGAAAAGTGGAGCGGGGTTGGTTAGGCGTAAACATTCAAAACATTGATGAAAGTATTGCGCGAGCATACGGTCTTTCTGGTGAAACGAACGGTGTAATAATTACGGATGTTGACGAAAAAGGACCGGCTTTGGAAGCGGGAGTCGAGGTCGGTGATTTGTTGTTGTCGTTTGATGGTCGCCCTATTGATAATGTTAGAACGTTAACGCGAATAGTTGCGGAAACACCTATCGGAACCTCTATAATTCTTGATGTTATTCGAGACGGTTTGCCTGAGGAAATCTGGGTTAAAATCGGAGAACTCAAATCTGATGTAAAGTCAGAAAAGCCGGAAGTGCCGAACGTGACATCGTTGAACGATAATGAAATTGGATTGGAACTAGTCGAAATAGATGATGCTGCCCGCCGTCGATTTAGTATTCCGGCAGATATTATTGGCGTTCTTGTCAAATCAGTTAGTCCTAGAGGGCCGAGCTACGGAAAACTTCAAAAAGGCGATGTAATCACTGAGATTTCATTTCAAATGATTACGACTGTAGACGAAGCAAAAGAAGCCATTGAAGAAAGCAAGGTTGATTTTTCCGACCAACCTTTATTGTTTAGAGTGAACAGAAAAGGGCAGAACAGATTCTATTCGGTTGAAATTTCGGATGAGTCTGATTCCGCTAGGTGAATTGATTGATTTTTGAACCAAGAGTCAATAAAAAAGTTAGTTGTCGACCACGAATTCGTCCTCACTGTATCCTTGAAAATAAAGTACCGAAGCCAGATCAGTCATAGTAATAGCAGCATCAGAATTTTCAGCGACAATCGGTTTGGCATGAACAGCGATTCCTAAGCCCGCGGCTTTTATCATTGCAAGGTCATTAGCCCCGTCCCCAATAGCAATTGCGTCTTCGGCTGAGATGCGGGAGTTTTTGACTTCCGTTAACAGAGTTTGAAGCTTAGAATCCAATCCCAAAATTGGCTCAGCAACTTCGCCAGTTAGATGAGTACCATCATCTAGAAGTTTATTTCCATAATGCGCATCGAATCCGACGGCTTCCGCAACTCGAGACGTAAAGAAAGTGAATCCACCAGAAACCAACACACAACGGGCTCCGTTTCTTCGCATTGTCTTCACAAGAGTTTTTGCACCGGCTGAAATCGTTATTTTTTTGTTCCAGCATTCCTGCAACGCCTTCAGCGGTATACCTTTGAGCATAGCCACACGCTCTCTTAGAGCGTCTTCAAAGTTTAGCTCTCCTTGCATAGCTTTTTGAGTTATGGTTGCTACCTGCTTCTTAACGCCCGCGTATGAAGCGAGTTCATCGAGACATTCTTGCTCGATGATCGTCGAATCCATATCTGCTAAGAGTAATTTTTTCTTTAGATTATTCGGAAACAAAATAGCGATATCTGCATTTGTGTTAAATTTCTTCTTGAGAGCGTTTCCGATGTTTTCGCCGCCATAGTATTCTATTGAAAAGGCATGTCCAGAGGATCCCAGTTTCTGCAAATTTCCGATTTTTCCGCCATTTTTACGAACAGCAGTGAGAACGTCGGACATTGGAAATGGGTGACCTTCTTGTCCGACAACTATAGCGATATAGTTTTGTTCAAGCATTTAGTGATTGCTTTGTAACATTTTGAAATTGAACCTATTCACATTGTTGACCGAAGTACCAGCATATGAAGCCTCCAATCCTCATACTCGGACCAACTGCCAGTGGAAAAACAGATTTAGCGATTGCCCTCGCAAAGCGACTAGACGGCGAAGTAGTCAACGCCGACTCGATGCAAGTTTATCAGGACTTACGTTTATTAACCGATAGACCGAGATTTTGGCAACTGAACTTAGTTCCTCACCATTTATTTGGACATATTGACGGAAGTGTTCGTTATTCCGTTGGGGCATGGTTGGAAGCGGCATCGGAGTTAATATCAAATATTCGTTCTAGGAACAAAACTCCTATAATTGTTGGAGGCACGGGTTTATATTTTAATGCTTTATTCAATGGAATAAGCGAGTATCCGCCGATAGAAGAGTCGGTCAAAAATGAAGTTCGCACCCTAATTGAAAGCGAAGGTGTTGACGGTCTGTATAAACGGCTTGGAATTGTTGATCCGAAAGCTGTTCTTCACATTAAAAGAAGTGACCGACAAAGAATTAGCAGAGCCTATGAGGTCTGGTTGACCTCAGGCATTGCGTACTCGGAATTTAGAGCCCAAAAGAGTCAGTCGATATTGTCCGATTTGGCTTGGCTAGCAATTGCCCTATACCCGGATCGGAGGAAGCTCTATGCGCGGATAGAATCGCGATTCGACAATATGCTTCCGCAAGGCATAATCGAAGAAGTCGAAAAACTCTTGGATCGACAATTGAACTTTGATATGCCGATCATGAGGGCCCATGGCGTTCCTTGGATACGCGCTTACCTACGTGGAGAAAAGGACTTAGAAGAAACTTGCGAACTCATAAAACGCGACATTCGAAGATACGCCAAACGTCAATATACTTGGATCGGTCGCCAGTTTCCCGATTGGCCGCGGATACCTTCAATGGAGATTGAGGATCGACTAGATATTATAAATTCTCTCTACGAAGTTGTTGACCAATAGCCATTAGTCGGGTAACCTAAAGATTACCAAAGTTTCAAACTTCTTAGATTGGATTGGCAGATGTTGTTTGCCCAAACTATTACACTTCTAGTTACTTAGCGTCCGTGACCAACGTCGAAGTTGGTTCGGGCGCACGATTATAGGGTCTCCATTGGAGGCCCTTTTTTATTGTAAAATGTTTCCGTCAATAATGTTTGAATCGCGTGATAATTGATGAGGCCTACTATGGCAGAAAGTTCTGAAAACAAATTGTCCTCTCGCGAAGTAACGGGGGCGAAAATTGTCATCGAGGCTCTCAAAGAGCAGTCTGTTGAGGTTTTGTTCGGTTACCCGGGCGGAGCAGTTTTGCCAATATATGATGAACTGTTCCACGAAAAATCGATTCGTCACATCCTTGTGCGCCACGAACAGGGGGCAGGTCATGCCGCCGAAGGGTATGCACGGTCAACCGGAAAACCGGGTGTCGTACTTGTAACTTCGGGGCCAGGTGCAACAAATATGGTTACACCGATCACCGATGCCATGATGGATTCAATTCCGTTAGTGGTTATTACCGGACAGGTGCCAACCCATTTGATTGGGACTGACGCATTCCAAGAGTGTGACACGGTCGGAATTACTCGAAGTTGTGCAAAGCATAATTATCTTGTAACCGACGTAAGTCAGTTATCAGCAACAATTCATGAAGCTTTTCACGTCGCAAAATCCGGACGACCGGGACCCGTCGTAGTAGATATTCCTAAAGATATCCAGTTTGCACTTGGACAGTATCATCCGGCTTCAAAGGTTAATAGAATTAGTTACAAACCGGCGTATGAACCAAAAATAGAGCGTGTTCGAGAAGCCGTTCGGTTGATGGCGAATGCTAGGAAACCATTATTCTATACGGGTGGAGGCGTTATAAACTCGGGTGTTGCCGCATCTAACACATTGCGCGAATTACAAGAGCTTACTGGTATTCCTGTTACATCAACGCTTATGGGGCTTGGCGCTTTTCCTGCTTCACATTCGGACTGGCTTGGAATGCTCGGGATGCACGGTTCGTTTGAGGCGAACAATGCTATGCACGATTGTGATCTTATGATTTGTGTCGGAGCAAGATTTGACGACCGAGTAACCGGTCGAATAGACATGTTTTCACCAAATTCAAAGAAAATTCATGTCGATATTGACCCATCAAGCATCAATAAAGTCATCCGAGTTGACGTAGCGATAAATGCCGACTGCGCTGCAGCTCTTGTAGAAATGGTGAAAGAGTGGAAGGCATCAATGTATCCTAAACCTAACTTGACGGAATGGAAACAGCAGATCGATTTGTGGCGAGATCGTAAGTGCTTCGCCTACGAAAAATCTAAATCTTCCGTGAAACCTCAATATGCATTGGAGCGTTTGTACGCGCTGACCAAAGACAGGGATGTTTATATTTCGACTGAAGTAGGTCAACATCAGATGTGGGCGGCGCAGTTTTACAAGTTTGAAGAGCCGAACCGTTGGATGACATCGGGAGGTTTAGGAACAATGGGATACGGACTTCCTTCGGCAATTGGTATTCAAGCAGCCCATCCAAAATCTTTAGTAATTGATATTGCTGGGGAAGCCTCGGTTCAAATGGTTATGCAAGAGATGTCTACAGCGGTTCAACATGACCTCCCTATAAAAGTGTTCATACTTAACAATCAATGGATGGGAATGGTGAGACAATGGCAGGAACTATTACACGGGGAGAGATATTCTCATTCTTATTCTGAAGCATTGCCGGATTTTGTGAAACTTGCTGAGGCTTATGGCGGTCACGGTATATATTGCGACGAACCTCAAACGCTTGACGAAAAGATCATAGAAATGATCGAAACGCCAAAACCGGTTATCTTTGATTGTCGTGTCACCCAAGAAGAAAATTGTTTGCCGATGATTCCTTCGGGCAAAGCGCATAACGAAATGATTTTGAGTACTGTGGTAGGCGATGAGATTGACGAGGCTGGTAAGCAGCTGGTTTAATTTGCATTCTGTTATGATCGATCTAGGAAGATTTTATGAGTAATGAGAACTCGGCGAATACCGCTTCAAGTGCCTATGATATGTCGCGAACTGAGGAGGCGGTGGAACGACGAACACTTGCGATAATGGTAGATAATGAACCCGGTGTTTTGGCGCGTGTTGTTGGATTGTTCTCGGCACGTGGATTTAACATAGAAAGCCTTACTGTAGCAGAAGTCGATCACACTCGAAATCGAAGTCGAATCACGATCGTAACTTCTGGAACGCCGCACATTCTGGAGCAAATCGAGTCGCAACTTATTCGTCTTGTTCCGGTTGGAAGAGTAATTGATGTTTCGGAGTCGCCATTAGGGGTTGAAAGAGAACTGGCCTTAATTAAAGTTGCGGGCATTGGAGACAAACGGGTCGAGGCGCTCCGAATAGCAGAAATTTTTAGAGCAAGTGTGATAGATACAACGACTGAGAGTTTTGTTTTTGAAGTTACTGGAGCCAGTACCAAAATCGATCAGTTCATTGAGTTAATGAGACCTTTAGGTCTTGTTGAACTTTCGCGAACAGGCGTACTTTCAATTATGCGCGGGAAGGACAAAGGTTGAGAGTGAGATGCGAGGTTTCAATTCGTTTCCCGTTTTCATATCGTTATTATCTACCTAGGAGTTTTGAGTAATGCAGATTTACTACGAACAGGATGCGGATCTATCTCTTATAAGGAAGAAAAAGGTAGCCGTTATCGGATATGGGAGTCAAGGGCATGCACATGCGCTTAACGCCCGTGATTCGGGAGTGGAACATATCGTAGTCGGCTTGCAAGAATCGTCAACATCTCGTGACAAGGCGAAGGCAGAGAATCTGAATGTTGTGAGTCCTGATGAGGCGACAAAGTGGGCCGACGTTATAATGATTCTGGTACCCGATGAAAAACAAGCGGTTTTATGGGCGAATGAGATTGAGCCTCATATTCGTGATGGTCAGCATGTTATGTTCGGCCACGGATTTAACATTCACTATAGTCTGATACGTCCTTCGGCGGGTGTAGATGTCTCGCTTTCTGCGCCAAAAGGCCCTGGTCATACTTTGCGCGATCAGTATCAAAGAGGTTTCGGACTTCCCGGTTTGGTCGCTATACATCAAGACGCTACGGGAACTGCGAAGCAAGTCGCATTGAGTTATTCTAAGGCAATCGGAAACACTCGAGCGGGTGTCATAGAAACCTCCTTTAGGGAGGAGACAGAAACGGATCTTTTTGGAGAACAAGCCGTACTGTGCGGCGGGATTGTAGAGTTGATTAAGGCGGGGTTTGAGACGTTAGTTGAAGCAGGTTATGCGCCAGAAATGGCGTACTTCGAGTGTTTGCACGAGACAAAGCTGATTGTAGATTTGATCTATGAGGGTGGGATTGCGAACATGAATTATTCAATCTCTAACACAGCAGAGTTCGGAGAATATGTCTCAGGTAAGCGCGTGATTACGTCTCGCACGAAACAGGAGATGAAGAAAATTCTAAACGATATTCAAGATGGATCGTTTGCGCGAAATTGGGTTTTAGAGAATAAGGCTGGTGCGCCGAGTTTTCATGCAATGCGGTCACAGATGAACAACCATCTGATTGAAGAAGTCGGCGAAAAATTGCGCGGGATGATGCATTGGGCGCAAAACGATCGTTTAGTCGATAAAAGTAGAAACTGATTCGTCTTCCAACTGTTTCGTGTATGGGACAGGGCATTGAGAAAGAAGCGCAGTCACGTTTTCGGTGCGATTTAGCCAGTTGGCGGTGATTGGACAGCGGAATTCAACAATTTCAATCATCTTGTCTAAGTCTGATTTTAGATTAGCGCGATTGATGATCGGTTTATGGTGAGCGATTTGATTGCGAAACACTCGGGTATAAGAGACTTGGTTGAGTAGGTACCTGCGGGATTTATTGATCGGAATCTCAAACGGAACGAATGGAAATACGTGAGAGAATTCCTGATTCCAAATCCTTTGCTGGTGTCGGCTATGAAGCATTCGCTCCCAGAAGGCGAAACTCAGACTATTCGTTATCAGTTCTGAATCGTTCTCTAGTCTTTCGATGCAACGAGTAAGTTCACGTTTTTGAGAGTATCCGCGTCTTGGTGAGTGAAGCGACGCGATGAATCCCGGTTCCCAAGGCCACGTAGCACCGTGGACATTAGAGATAGCTTCGGCAACAGCGTTGCGCAGACCGATCTCGCAGAAATGGACGATTTTGAAAAATTCGGAACAGAGATTGATGTTCCATTGATACAGGGCTAGCGCTGCTTCAGTATTGTGATCGGTAGCAATTGAATACGGACTAAGCCTAAAGTCTGTGACGAACACTGGAAGGTTGTTGATTTCGGGTTCGGTAATTTCTACATGTGTGTTCATGTTACTCGCCTAAGTTTAAGTACATTAACTAGTCGGATTGCGACTTGCGTTTTTATAAAAGTATACCATTAGGGCTTCGAATGCAAGTTCAAAAGCCAAATATGCGTATAAAATCTGTGATTATTCAGATTCGCTATAGAAGTAGTGGTTATGAAAGAGGAGAATCGACAGGAATTTTGATTCGCAATTGTGTTACAGAGTTTGACAAAACTAAAATCGACCCTATATGGAACATTGAAAGTCAGTGCGGACGCGGTTCTATTGTTGAACTCCCCCCTGGCGCTGTGACTGAAATTGGTGTTGCTTTGGCGGCAAGATTTCTTTCAAGTGTTTCAAGTCAGAGTGGTCGCGGCATTTGATGCTCCCCCCTGACGCTTTGGAACAGAGATTGTGACTTGGCAACTTCTCTGTTCCGAAGAAGGTTTCTTCTATGAAGTTCAATAACCAGAGCGCAAAAACGTCAAATTAAATTGTTTGAGTTTGGCTCATTACCGAATATCCCGTTTGTATTCTGAGACAGGAGCCCTCATGGATTCCTGATATTCCGTTTTTTGTTTGCGATTGCCAGAATTAAGGGTATACTTGACGATTCTGAGAAAACCCGACTAGGGTTCATTGTTCCGACAAAATTCTTGAAGAAACATCATTTTTCAAGGGGTCAGTTGTAAACTGAAATGTTGCAGGATACGTTTGCACTCACATCGTACCGGACTAGCATAGTTTCTATCATTCTAGTCAGTTGAATAGCGTCTAACCTACAATTTTTTACGAGAATCTGCATTTATGAGCGACACAGAAGACGAAGAATTGGCTCGGAGGGTAGCCAGAGACCGCAAAAACGCCGTGGAAGTTGCCAGAATTGCTAGGGAGGAGCTAAGAAGTGCAGGTAAACCACAGCGATATAATCCTGACGACCATGGCGATATTGATGTTTTTGCGCAGATACAAAACATTAGAATTAAGAATACAGCATCCTTACAGTCGATTGCGAATACGTCCTTCCACGCTATGATGGAAGTTGTAACGGAAACGGAGAACGGTAGCAGTACAGACTTGTGGTATGCAAATCAGGACACTTCAGTTAATCATGTTCTTGGAGTCCCAGTACGACCCTTTACAGATATGGCAGTTCAGGTTGCTCTGGAGGCAAATTTGGGCGAGTCTACTAGACAACGAATTAATGAGTTAAGGGTTGATTTTGATGGATTAACTTTACGTGAAGTGATACCAATAGCCCGCGCAAGATTCATTGAAGTTTCTCCGGAAATTTCCGGAATATACGAACCCGGAGGAAAAATAGGTTCTAAGTCAAAACCCAGGGCGAAGGCTGGGTTAAAAGCGGTTAAACTAGATATGTCGAGAGAACAAGTTCGAGCCTTTATTGCGCGGATGTCAGGCATGATGGTTATAACTGGTGCTCCGGGAAGTGGAAAAACAACAGTAGCGTTCCAACGAATTCGATTTCTTTTTGACCAGCAAGAACTACGAACTGAACCAAAGTCCATTTCGTTTAAACCCGAGTTAACAAAAATTTTTTTGGCTAACAAAAATCTGGAACAACATGCTAAAACTCTGTTGGAGAAAGAATTGCAAATTCCTTCGGAGTTTCAAGTCATCACAGGTATTGAAAATTTTATTGACGAATTTTTGAAGAAATCTTGGCGGGTTAGAAGTCATGCGAAGCCAATACTTATTCGTAACATGAATTCAGAGGATTATGCACGGGCTGCAATTGTTGGTTTAGCGGATTCAGAAGATTTAAAAAAGTTGTGGCTAATGCATGAGAGACAAATAGTCCTTAGAGCAACAGAAGAACGAGAAAATTTATGGTATCAAAAATACGGTAATTTAGCTAAAAAACTTATCAACAATATAAGAGAAATTTTTATTGATGCTAGATTGACTGACGATCCCAATAGATCCAATATTTCTATGGAGAGAATTTACTCAGTAGTAAGTGAGCAGTATAACAAAGTTCGACAAGAACTCTCGAGTAAACCGAAAATTGAACCGGAGTTGTTTGATCAAGGGTTCAAAAAAAAGATTTTGAATAACTCGAAGAATGTTTTTGAAAGGGTTGATCAAGAGTTGAAATCAAAGATATTGAATAGTATCAGAAATTATCGTGAAAAGGGTGATGAAGAGTTTAAGAAAGAAATCTCTTGTTACTCGAGGTTTGCACTTGAGATTGTTGATCAAGAGTTTAAAAAAGATATCTTGAATAGCTCGAAGAATGCACTCGAGTTATTCGATCGAGAGTTTAAAGAAGAGATATTGAATAACTCGAAGAATGTATTTGAAAAGGTAGATAAAGAGTTTAAAAATAAGATCTTGAGTAACTCGAAAAATGAACGTAATAAAGTTGATAGAGAGTTTAAAAGAGAGATTTCGAATTACTCGAAAATAGTACTTGAATTGTTTGACCGAGAGTTTAAGAGCGAGACCTTGAATTATTCGAAAATCGTACTTGAGTTGTTCGATCAAGAGTTTAGAAAGGAGATACTGAATAACCCCAAAATTTTACTCGAATTGTTTGATCAAGAGTTTCAGAAATGGCTATACAAGGTTTATGATCCAATATCGTCAATGTTAGCTTTTTTTAGTTCTGAAAGAGATTCAATCTTAGATCGTTTGGAAAAGAGTACTGGGGGAACAGCAAACGTAGAGCAAGCGATGCGAATGGCTTTACGAGAATGGGGTAACGGCAGTTACCGAGAAGAAGATCGCTCTTGGATTGCGTGGTTACTTCGATTTTCACTACCAAGTAGCATCGACTCAAATAAAAAATTTAAAAATATGCCTTCCGCCATCTCAACTTCATTTTCTGATGGCGAGCATTGGTCTCACATTGCCATCGACGAAGCACAAGATCTTTCGGTTGCAGAAGCGTCATTATTAGGGTCACTAGTCGCTCCCAATGGGGCGTTAACAATTTCTGTTGATTTCAAGCAGATTGTTAGTCCAGTCAAAGGAATGATGAATACAGACGCATTTTATGTTGGCAAGACGATAAAGGACGATCGCGAGGCGCAATTGTACCCATTTGCAAAAAACTTTCGACAGAGCAATGAAATTGGCCGATTCCTACAGGAATTCTATCGGGCTGCGTTTGAGGAAGAACCCACATTCGAGCTGAATACTGAGATTCATGATGCCGTTCCTCAGTTAGTTATAGCTGATACACAAGATTTCACTACACGGATTAGACAAATTATGACGGTGTTTAATCGTTCTGAAAGTGTAGAATCTGTTGCAATGTTGCAAATTAATGCCGATTTCAATCATATGAACGAGATACGAGAAAGCTTAGAAGAGTTTGGAGTAAAGTTAGCCGGTGAAGGAGAAACCTATAGTAATAAGGGATTAGTGACATCGACGGTCGAAGATGTCAAAGGATTAGAGTTTGACGCATGTATCCTATTGGGACTTGAGGATATAGCACCTTCAGCAAGGAGTTTTTCCAAAAATAGAGCTTATGTCGGGATATCTAGGCCTACGCAACGACTGATCATGATTTGCCAAGAATACCCAACTGTGCTAAGAGGTGTAGATCAGTCTTCTTATGAAATTATCGAAAGTTAAACGAATGATAAACACTTTGGACTCTTCTAACGAACCGCTTTTTCCACATTTCAAAAAATTCGCCGAGACACATCGGTTACTCGAAGTTTCTAAGGGGATCGACGCAGTTAGGTTACCCCGTATTCTTGGAACCGGAGGTAAAACTGCGGCAGAAGGATTGGATTTACCGCCGGCTAAGATAGAACGTCAACGAGACCTAATTGCATTCAAAATCCCTTTGGGCTTAGAGTGTCCGGATGAATTGAAGGCTGAAATTTCAAATGCACGGGAGGAGGTCAGAAAACACGACAATTTCATGCGACAAAGTGACAATCAGCGAAAATTTGCTATGAGTGTGCTCCAAAATTTGACGGGAGCTACGACAGGGCGGAAGAACAACAGATATTTTGCGAATCAGTTGATCCTGACTCACGATTCCTCAGGAAAATTCTGGACATGGTCTTTAACACCACATTATCCAGTAATTAGAAAAATGCCGGCAGATTTAGGTATCGTTACGAAAGCACATAGTGAGGCAGAGAAAAAAGTTAAAGAACAAACAATGCCAGTTGATGAGTTTGTGGAAAAATTAGATTTGGCATGGGCAATTGCGAGACACTTTGCCGATTCAGATAATGTCCTTATTGCTGACGTGGCGGTTAAATTCAAAATTGCCTGTCAGTCTGAGGGATTCTGGAAAAACCCAGTTAGAAGAAATTGTACCGATTTTCCAGACTCAATTTTTCCTTCGAATTTGATTAACTGGAAGCATAATGCAAGGGATACACAACTTAGAAAGTTCGTGTTAGTTCCTGCGACTTTGAATCAAGCGCATGGAAAAAATTCTAAAGTGTACTATGTGCCGAGTAATTATGAAGGAACCGATTGCCGGCCGATGATTTACATTAAACGTTCTAATGATTAATTCAAGGAAAAAGTCATGACAGTAGAAATGAGCAAGAAAGAAGCTCGCCAGCTAGTTAACAAGCTATCTAACGCGCCAATTGCGCCGGGGCAATATTCCCATTTGATTAATGTAGGTACTGAAAGCGTACTCGATACATTGGACAAATATTACTTCAAGGACGAACTAGCCGATGGTATTGGATGTTTCAAATACCTTGAGGGAGATTACGGTAGCGGAAAGACACAGTTTATTTATAGTTTGGCCGAACAGGCCAAAAAGCGAGATATAGTTAGTTCAATCGTTTCGGTAGGAGGCGACTGTCCCTTCAACTCCCCTTATGCTATTGCCAAAGCCGTTCTAGAATCGTTTCAGCTACCCAAACAAACAGACTCAGAGGAAGGTAAAGGAATAGAGATGTTACTAGACGATTGGATAGCATCGAGAATAAGACAGCTGGGTGCAGAACCAGGAAATGACGTTCCTGAAATAATTAGTATGCAGATAGAAGAACAGCTAGGCGGCTTATGGCGAGGGGCTCCGGATGCACAGGTTGCGGCTGCTCTAAGAATACTAAGTAAAAGGTTTCTTCAATTGCATTGCGGAGCTGAGTACGGATCTGTAGAACATGAAGTTATAGCGTGGTTGAGAGGTGATAATGTCAGATCACCATCATTGCGAAAGATTGGATTATTTGAACCTCTTCGAGACGACAACGCTTTTAGGCGATTGAAAACTGTTATAGCTTTCTTGCGCTTACGTATGCAGTATAGAGGCTTTTTAATCGCGTTTGACGAAGGCTCTAGAACGTCGTCTTTTCGAAGAGGAACTACCAAACAAAAGCAAGCTATCGAGAATTTACTTACCATGATAAATCAGAACGCGGAAGGAGAATTTGGTGGTGTAATGTTTCTATATGCTGCTACACCAGATTTTCGCTCGGAAGTGATAAGTAATTATAGGGCTCTGTACGATCGAATTGGGTCAGTTTCCTACTCAGCTGGGAGTCCGCTTGTCCCTCTTATAAATATAGAAGAAACCAATTCAAAAGATGTCTTATATAAAATTGGGAATAGGTTAAGAGATGTGTACAGTACAGCTTTTAACTTAGAATGGAACTCAGAATTACAGAGAAAAAATATGATCACACTTGTAGATACTCAAGTAGAAGTGCAATTTGAAACACCGAAACCAAGATTTTTTGTCTATCAATACTGCAGATTTTTGAATTTGCAGAAGGATAAACCAGAAGAGATAGATATGGAATGGGCAAGGAACTTCGTCACTAATGCTGAACCACCACCAACCGGAGATGAAATGTGATTGAAACAGGAAATCGAGTGTACCATAATGAGTATGGTGATGGAAAAGTTACAAATGTATTTGGAGGATACGCGACTGTCGTTTTTTTTGGCGAGTCGATTAATGTTAAAGTTGACGAACTTAGGAATGTAAAACAGAAGGTAAGCGCTGCCGTTAGAGAAACAACATTTGACGAGCAAAGCACCTCGGATTTTCGACAAGCGTTTGAAACAGTAAATTTAGGGGTGGTTCCTGCTAACCCTAAGCAAATTGTTAAATTAACGATTGGAGGTGAAAAAATTGCAGAAAAAATTTCAAAAATTTTGTCCAAGCACCAAACACAAGGAGTAAGTAATTGTTTTTTGGGTTACTATGGTTCAGGTAAATCACATCACCTTCAACTGGTCAAATCAATTGCTATACAAGAAGGCTGGGTAACTTCGCTAGTTGAGCTAGATCCTAAAGGAGTGGATCCAGCAAGGCCATCAACGGTCTATCAGGAGATAATATCAAAGTTAGAATTTCCCGCTCGGCGGGACGGAAAACAGAATCTCGACTTTTTTGACTTAGTAAAGGAAATTCGAGATAATTGGATAGAAATTAAAAAATTAAAATATCTTCAACAATCTCCTTGGTTTGAACGAGGTTTTTCAGTTCTAGTCAAGCGACCTCATCATCGGCATGATCAAGTGTATTCGACGGGTATAAATTGGTTATCTGGACAAAACAAAAATGTCAATGCTATTCGAGCGGCACGAGTATATGGAGATAAGTGGGATAGAATACCGCCAATGCCACAGACTCTACGATCGGGATATGTATATGCTTTCCATCTTGTCGTGATTAATGAGATTTTAAGATTCTTGGGATATAAAGGGCTGTTACTGATTTTAGACGAAGTAGAACATATTCGGGGATATTCAAAGAAGCGAAAGGAACATGGAAAACACTTTATACATACTTTAAAATCATGCGCGCTAAATTGTGTTTCGAACTTTCGCTCTAAAGACGAAGAGTATAATTGGTACAATATGCCTGCTTTCTGGCAAGAAGGGCCGCACTTCGGAATGATGGTCGGCTTAACGGAAGATTTTACTGATGACTATGACGATGACGAAAGAGAGTTGGAGATGTTCAATAAAATCACAAGACTAGAATTACCGAGTTCAATGGAATATGGTGAGTGGGTGAATTTGTTTCTAAGTCGGTGTGGAAAGGGATTCGGATCTAACGTACGATTGTTAAAACACAAAGAAACGAGAGAGAAAATTAAGAACATACTACTAAGAAATTATGAAAACGCGAATCCATCAGAAAAAGTTTTACGAAGTTGGACAAAGTTGGCTGGTCTTCCGGCATCTGTACTTATGGGGAGTATGGGAGACATTGGAGAGGATCAGCTATTAGATATTATTTCGAAATCCGCATCAGAGATTGCAGGAGAAAGGTTACCGTGGGATGACTGAATCAAGAAACATGCTTAAATCGATGATGCCGGATTCATTTAGAATCTTTTTTGATCAGAGAGATCCCTATCTGCATCAAGTGGAAGTTATGCCCAATATTGTTAGAGGTTTCAACCAGCTGCTTGCAGCTCCAACGGCTTCGGGCAAAACAGAGGCTGTTTTAGCTCCTCTCTATCAGCGACATTTAAGTTTTCGAAGAAAGAATCTATCGACGATTTATGTGGCCCCGACAAAGGCTTTAGTCAACGACTTGTACGAAAGATTGAACGCATATCTAGGGTCTCATTCGACCGGTCTAATTGCTCGTTATACGGGTGACCGACACGAGTTTCCATCAAAAGATGGCGTTTTTTGCTTGTTGGTGACTCCTGAGGGACTTGATTCGCTTCAGTTACGGCGTTCTTCTGAGTTAGTAGATGTTCGAGCAATTGTGGTGGACGAGATTCACTTGCTTCACGGCCAAGCGAGAGGTCAACAGTTAAGGCACGTTATCGACAGGATAAGAACGTCGACTAAAGAACCTGCTTCGGAACGAGACAATTTCCAGATTGTAGGAATGACGGCGACACTCAATGAGTTAGATCTTGTTGCCAACATTTGGTTAGGAAGTCAAGCCAAAGTATCGAGTTCCGGAGTCAAGAGGGATATTGACTTGAATGTTTTGAAGATTGAAGAATGCGAAGATTTGGCCTTTGAGTATTCGAAGACTATTGCTAGATGGTTAAGAGATACTAATACAAAGAAAGTTCTTGTTTTTGCCAATTCGCGTAACTTGGCTCATCGTTTGGCTGTTTATTTAGATAATGACCTTGAGGACTCTCGGTGGAAACCAGTTCATTTACACTTTGGAACTTTGACAACTGGTGTTAGAGAACAAGTCGAAACTGAAATGAAGAATAATCGGTGGGGCGTATGTGTTGCCACATCAACATTGGAAATAGGAATCGATATTGGAGACATAGATTGCATAATTTTAGCAGATATCCCTCACGGAATAAACAGTTTTTTGCAGCGTATTGGACGTGGGAATAGGAGAACAGGAAAATGTAGGGTAGTAGGGTTCTCAAAAAATGATGAAGAAAGAGTCTTTTACTCTGCTCTACGAGAGTGTGCTAGATCAGGAGTAATGGATGACCTTTACGAATACGACCGCCCGTCAGTTAGATTTCAACAGGTTTTAAGTTTAGCTTGGAAAGCGACTCGTGACGATCGACCGTTCTCTACTCAAGGTTTACATAGAATAGCAGGGACTGACGAACATGAACCAGTTCTGCAAGATATGATTGATATGGGAGCATTAGTTCTTCGCGATGGAGTTCTAGTGCCAAACGATGAGTTTATGGAAGAAGGGGACAAAGGTCGTATTCACACCGTTATATCAGGTGGTAGTTTAGGTAAAGTTGTAGATTCGAAAACTGGAGAGGTCACGATGCGTGATCCAGATTCTTCAAGTGTCGGAGGCGTAATGTTTGATCGAGGGCGAAGTAGGCGGGTAGAGCGAGGCGATAACGAGAACATATTTTTGGGAGAGTCTGTCCAACAAATTGATCGAATCGCGAAAGTTCGAACAACGCGTGGCACATTTCGGGTGAGTAAGGGGATAATTCACGCAAAAGCACGTTTACGCGGTAAGAATCCAATGCGTTGGAAAGTAGATAGCAATCGTATCTGCTCATACGGTGGAGAAACGTTAAACTTAGTTTTGGCAGAAGTATTATCAACAATGTGGAATGGTGTCGCCCTTTCGGCTTCTGAGGAAACTATTGAGGGCGACATTCAAGTTAATCAGGTATCAATAAAGAATATTCGATCTAAGTCATTACAAATTAAGGAGCAAAACCTTCTTTCTCCCGAGTTCGCGAGGAAATTTACTAATCCGAGCCGTTATCGCAATAACTTGTCAGAAGAAATGTTACAAGTTGAACAACAAAACTCTGTTCCTTGGTCACTTTTTTTCAGTTGGTTAAATGAAATCGAAGGTATAGATCTACTTGGTTGATTACCTCAATCCTCGCATTCTTGTCCGGCGACAACGATAGGTCGTGTCGTCAGCAAATCTTGACAAAGCAACCCAGCGTCACGATGCCTATGCATCTCTTGATAATTCTTGTGATTTAGAGTCGCTATAAAAGCTTTGCGGTTTGGGAACTTCATTATCAAAACCCCGTCCCAATCCCCATTGCCAATGAAATATCTTTCAGAGTTTGCCAACAGCAAACACTCCCCATCCACTTCTTTTGCCGCCTCGGCAAAGGCCCGGCAGTACCGATGGTATGCAACCCGTCCTTCAATTTCTTCTCCAAACTCAGGATCATCCGGCTTGTATTGAGCTTTGGGACGGAACTTGACCAAATTTACCTGACAAATCGTGCCGTCATAAGGATCGTCACGAAAACTTCTAAACTGATTAGCAGTTGGTTGGAATGCGGCCATTTTCTTTACTCCTTGGATTGTAGATGACGGTCAAGAAAATTCATGCGAGTTTTCAACAAATGTGTTCCGAGGTTCTCTCCGCGAATTCCGTGCCGTTGCCCAGGATACACCATAACTTCAAAAGGATGACCTCCCTCTTGAAGCTCAGACATAATTTGTGTTGAGTTATCAAACAGTACATTGTCGTCAGACATTCCATGTACGAGGAGCATTGGTGTAGCAAATCGATCAAGCCAACCGAACACACTACCCGATGCATAACCTTCCGCATTGTTTTGTGGTGTATCCATATAGCGTTCGGTGTAGAAAGTGTCATATAGACTCCAATCAGCGACGGGAGCTCCTACAACCGCTGCGGCGAAAGTATCTTTTGGTGCTTGAAGAATTGTCATTAAGGTCATGTAACCTCCGTATGACCAGCCTTGCAGAGCAATCCGTTTTCCATCCACGTATGGTAAGGATTTAAGAAATTTCACGCCGCGCAACTGATCTTTTACCTCATTCTGTCCGAGTTTCCTATACACAACATCTTCAAAAGCTTTTCCGCGATTCCCCGATCCGCGATTATCGAGACGGAATAGAATGTAACCGTTCTGGACATAAAATTGATCGAGGGGTTTCTTCCAGCTATTCGTCACCAGCTGTACACCGGGTCCTCCATATACCTCTAAAATTACCGGATACTTTCTAGACTTATCAAAATCCGGTGGCAATAACAGCGAATAATACATCTCTTGTCCGTCTTCGGCTTTGATAGTTCCAATCTGCGGAATCATATGCTCGTCAACGTAAGGATAGTAAGCGTGGTTATCAGTGAGAGAGTTTTCCTCAATCCATAGGATTAGCTCACCATTGATGTCGTACAACCCTACCTGAGGCGGTTGAACTAAACTAGAGGATGTTCCTACAAATGTGTTGAAATCGGGCGAGAGAGTAACTGACCAGTATTTTCCTTCTTCAGTGATACGTTTGAGTTCACCCGACTCCAATGAGACTTTATACAGATGTTGTTCAAGTGGCGTATCAGCTCGACCAAGAAAATATGCGACCTGTTTTTCAAAGTCATGCCCCAATAACTTGTCGACAGCCCAGTTTCCTTTGGTTATTTGCCTCCAAGAGGAATCTCTGTCTCTCGTCCAAATATGACGAAAACCAGAATCCTCATTAGTCATAATTGCAGATTCAAGATCATTTTCTACGCTAACACGATCGTTGAGATTCAGCCAGTTCTCTTGCATCTCAGCCACAAATTCGGATGTTTTCCAGTCTCGTGATATATTTGTAATCAAGTGCTTTAAAACGGTCTGATCGCGATTCATTGCTTGAATGATGAGATGATTTCCATTCCAGTCAACTCTATTCAAATACTGATCTGTTGCGGGTCCCCAATTTCTTTGCCGCCAATCAACTTCGGAAACTTGATTCGTTTCAAGGTCTAATACAAACAGATCAACAATAGCGTTCGGTCGGCCAGCGCGAGGGTATCTCTGGTGAACTACAGTTGTACGGTCTGAAGCAATTTCGTTGCGCGGTATAATATCGACAACACTTTCATCAACTCGCGTATAGGCCAAATAACGATCATCTTGGTTCCACCAGTACCCTGTATATCGAGACATTTCTTCTTGTGCCACAAATTCAGCAACCCCATAGCTAATTGCTTTGTCAGGGATTGCAGAAGGAGTAAGCTGTATCTCGCGATTTAGAGTCAGGTCTATAGCGTACACGGCACCATCGCGCACAAAACTTACGTACCGACCGTTTGGCGACATTCTAGCGTCATATTCAAATGCTTGAGTTTGTGTGAGTTGACGCACCTCTGGCATCAACCCTTCTAGCGTTACGAGATAGAGATCACCTCCTAGCGGCACTAAGATTTCGTTCGAACTTCCCCAATCATAAGCGACAATACCTTTTGTTCCTGTTATTCTCTTCCGTTCTCGTAATGCTTTTTCTTCTTCTGACAATTCGACTTCTTCAGGTTCCAATAGAGTTGAGTCAATCAACATCGAGGCTTTGCCAGAACTCACGTCAAATGCCCACAAATCGTAGCGAGACGTATCAGTTTCGCGAGATTTCAAGAACGAAACACGTTGGCCGTCTGGTGAAAACTTCACCTGCCTAGCAGTTGGCCCTGAAAGAGAAGGACTTGCTAACACTCGTTCAAGTGGAATTCTCTCGTATTGTTCGTTTATCATTTTACTAGCCGTATTACCTTTGCTGAGAACAAAGGAGTTTGGAAGGTTGGAGCAGGACGAGACCGCGAACAGTAATGTCAATGTGAATAGAAAACGCATAAGTTCCTCGATGTTGTGGCTCAATTGACGGCTTTCAAGGGGGGCAATTTTGTATAGATTTGCGAAGTGTATTCAAAAACAGACTAGATAAACATGATTGGCCCGCGATAAATTGGGGGTCTAAATTTCCGTTAGAATTTCGTTTTTCGACTCAAGAAGTATTATAATGGAATATACGGCTATGTCGGTTGATTTGGTACGTTTTTATAGAATGAGCCAGTTGGTGCCAGACGAAAAAAGCCGTAGTTCTATCTTGGGATCCCAAGTAAACAAGTTGTTCAATCTCTTTAAACGTTAGGAAAGTGAGATGTTGAAATGGGCTTTGGGCTTCGTTTTATTCCTATTAGTGGGGATCGGGGTAATGTTTTGGTGGTTACTCTTGTCGGGAACCCCTCCAAAAGTTGCTCCTGACGAATTTCCCATTGATGAGTGGAGACAATTGACGAGAATGGACAAAGGTCGTGGACCGAGCGTGTTGGTTTGGCACGAGGTCAATAGTGATCTAGCACCTAGCTGGGTTGTACAGGCGGGTCGATTTGGTGAATCATTACCAATGACTATGGGAGCAATTGAACTGAAGTGGATATACAGCGACGGAGAAGAGGCGGCAATTTCCGTCGTTATTGGTGGCGCGGTTGACGAAGTTACAGCGACTGCGATGAAACAGTCGGAACAGTGGAATTTCTCAAAATCTGCATACAACTTACTTACCGAGACTATGCTCAATGCTCAACAAGTTCTGATTACACATGAACATCTTGATCATGTTATGGGAATTGCAAGACATCCCAATATTGATAATCTAGCACCGAAATTGAGATTAAACCGCAGCCAACTAGAAGCGCTAGGGCAATTCACACTTGAAGGGACTTTGCCACCCGCGTTAGAAAAACTAGAACCAACAAAATTCGATAAACCTGTTCGTATTGCTCCGGGGGTTGTCGTTTCACCAGCATCTGGACATACCGCTGGTAGTCAAGTCGTCTACATTCGACGGTCGGATGGCCGAGAAATTCTTTTGATTGGTGATATTGTATGGAATTCAGGAAATATTGACGCGTTGAAACCTCGACCACGCCTAACTCAGTTTGTTGTGTTTGATCCAAATGAAGAAAGAGCGAAAATCGAAAAACAGATACGGGCTCTCCATGATTTGGCGAAATCTGAACCGAAGTTAATCATACTTCCAGCGCATGATCGAATTTTGCACCAGAATCTTGTTAAATTTGGCATACTAGAAATTGCGGATGTTCAGTAGATTCTGAAATTTTGAAAGAAATCTTAAAGGATAATTTTGAGTTTATATATGTGACATGTCATTTTAGTATAAGAGTTAATCTATTATACGTGTACCGCTCCGCATACCAGCATTTACTGCATCAGTCAAAAATGAAAGATCGTTTCTTCCCTCGCGAACTCTTTCAATGTTCAATGAGCTTTCGGGAACGCGGTCGCCAAAAAACATGTACGCTGAATCCGGATCACATTGGTTGGATGTCCAGACCAACCCCATTACATTGGCGAACTGATCATATATTGCTTGAGACCATTTTGCTGTGAACTGATAATGCGCTGGTGACGAAGCAATCAGTTCAGTTCTAGTAATTTTCCATTTCTTTAATTCTGGTTGTCGAAGTTTTACTAGACTAAGGTCTTGAGTTGTTCTCAAAACAGTATGATTTTTTCGTAAATTTTATCGAATGAAATCTCCTTAACCTGAGAGTGAGCCAGAATGTCATGGAAGATCGATTCGTACATAGCTGCGTCTAATGAATCGGCCGTATATAAGACAGGAATTACATTTCCTGCCTTATCAAATATAGGGCTAAAACGAGACAATACTCTTGAAGTTGGATTGAAAGAGTTTCCTGCAAAATCACAATCGTGAACTCTATGAAGAATTGAGTTTCTTGGGAATGTGATTGTGTTCGGTTCTGCTAAATTTATACTTGGAGGGGAAATCGACATTATTGAAGCATCCAAATTTCAATTTGTGTTTAAGATCTACATTTGTCTAACGAAACTTGTTTCGCGGCGTAGAGAATTTTCTTATCTAAGTGAAGTAAATCTTTCGGCGAATCGCCGTTCAACCATCCATTGCTTCCGGAAAACCAATACGCTAAATGCCATCCATACATATAGTCTGGCAACACATGGATAACCTTTTCAATGATTAGCCTTGGTTCCGAACCTGAAAATTGAAAAGCGGGATAGAATTTGTCGTTTTTAACACAAACCGAAAATATCTTCTTTTTTTCTTCCCAACTCATGAGTTGATCTTCGGCATATCCTATAGAGCGAGTCTTCCCATTTAGCGAGCGGTCTACAGAAACAAATTCGGTGTTCTTCAGGTACGTTAAACGTGATTTTACATTTCCAAGGATATATTCCGTTTCCACATCGGACATTATCGGTTCTTGTACGAACAAGTTCACCAGTTGATCAATTCGTTGTCTCTGTATCCTACGATCGTGAAAAAGTTCATTCGATTCACGAAAACACAGTTCTGATTCGAAGTTTTTGCCTTGTGCGTTGCTCGATTCTTCCAATTCATGAACGATCCGTTGGCGCGAGCCTCGCCCATGCTTCTGCACGGCGACAATGTTCGGGTCAATTCTATCTAGCGTTTCCGGCATCGGGAGTTCCTATGTGGAGGGAGAATAGGTCGGATTATGCTACAGACTGAGCCGAAAGTCAAACAGACCCAATGATTCATTCTCCTAACCGAGGTAAATCGAATAGTTGTGGAAAAATAATGGAGCAGGTAAATTGACCATTAGGGCAGTTTCGGAGCCGGTAGCACTTTTTCCTCTTCTGTTTAACCTGTGCCATTCCGCAAATTCGGATTGTTCTCGTGAGTCACTGCCAGTGACTAGAGATGGAATAGAGTTGAAGAAATCTTACAACGATGAAGTAGCGGCTACTTCTGTCGTAATTGGCGATGCAGTCGACGATGCAGTTGACGAAGCGACAGCTTCCGCGATAACGAGAGTCCAGAATAGCTTCTGTCATGTATGCGCTGTTAAATCGTCCATGCTTTTTTAACCTTGAAATGTTTGGCTTTTCTAATGGAGGAGAATGGAAAGTAATCTTCATTTGCTTTTCTTACCGGTGTACCCCTAATGCAAACTGTGCCGCCGCATTTATGACCTCATCTTTATTTTCCATACGGTTCTCGGGAGTTTCGCCATTCAGCCAACCATTACTTCCGGAAAACCAATACGCTATATGCCAACCATACACATAATCCGGTAGCAACTGAATAACTTTCTCTATGATTGATCTTGGTTCTGTTCCGGCAAACTGAAACGCAGGAAAGAATTTATCGTTACCAATGCAGACAGAAAAGATATGCTTCTTCTCTTCCCACTTCAATAGTCGTTCCATTGGGAATCCTTTAGATCGTGTCTCCCCGTTTAGCGATCGGTCTATTGGGGCAAATTCGGTGTTTTTCAGGTACGTTAAACGTGATTTTACGTTTCCAAGGATATATTCCATTTCCACATCGGACATTATTGGTTCTTGCACGAACAAATTCACCAGTTGATCAATTCGTTGTCTCTGGATCCTACGATCGTGAAAAAGTTCATTCGATTCACGAAAACACAGTGCTGGTTCGAGGTTTTTGTCGCGTGGGTTGCTAAATTCATCCGATTCATTAACGATCCGCTGGCGCGAGCCTCGCCCTTGCGTCTGCACGGCGACAATGTTTGGGTCAGTTGTATCTAGGGTTTCCGGCATTGGAGTTTCCTATGTCGAGGGAAAATAGCTTGGATGATGCGACAGATTGAACCGAAAGTCAAACTGTCCAAAGGTCTAATTCTGCTAACCGCGCTACTAGCAGGCGAGCAAAGCAAGTTAGCCGCTCAATATGGACTTGCCTGATACACAGAGGGTTCGAGCCGCAGACTTTCACCAAGGGGTGGCGATAGTCTGTAAGCCTTTGGTTTAATCCCAAATTCAAACAACCTTATCAGTCTGTATGAAGATTTGTTTGCTTCAGATACGGTGTACTCGTTCGAGGTTAGGAAAAACGGATTGTGCATTGCGCCGATGGTGGTTTTAACCCCCAACAGACGTTCTTTTCCGTTGTTATCAAAAGACAGAATGTTATACCCAACGTCTTCGTAATTTGAATCTGCGACCCAGTTAACTTTTTTGGATAGATCGTTTCGGCCGGCAAGGTATAGTCGATCGATTTCCGCGTACAAAACATATTCTTGACCAGCCTTGTTTAACCGATAGCGCCAGTCTCTATACGAAGGAAAGTTTATTCCCCTCATTGCTCTGTGGAAATTTTTGCTGGCATTCTTGGTTCGATTTTGATCGAATTTAGGTGGATTCACGTAAATAATAGGAGTGTCGATCGATCTTTGTGGCCTAATCAGTAGGCGATCAATGATAGGTTTAAAGACATCGTTTCTGTCCCACTCAAGCACACAATCAAACAAAGCCTTCTGAAAGTTCTCAGCAGGCAAGTACCCTCGGACCTCCGGTAGCTGCAAGATTGACATAACAGCCGAAATATTGCGAAGCTTAAACTCTATGGAGGCCTTAGAACGGCCAATTCTGCGCTGTAGTGTAAGATTGAAATCAGCTTTGCTGAATTCTTGACCAAGTATTTGTAGCCATAGCATCTCTTTGTAGGTGGAGACGATGGCTTCAATTTCAAATGTGCTCCAAGGTTTGCCTTTTCTGACGTTCATCGCACTTTCTCCAATACTGATTTGTTACGCATTTACAACTAGGAAATTGCAGGTGTGAGCTACTTGTCCGTCGGGCAAAGTATACAATTATATCTCTAAGTTCAACTCAAAATTGTTAGACTTCTACGAGAGCTAACCTTCTTGAGCTGTAACTTGGTGACTCACTCGATGCAATAAATCTAATGATTCCGGTGGATTCTTTAGCTTGATGGCTATTTCCACATAGCGGAAACAGGAACAGCAAACATTTTTTCTCCAAAAGGCAATACCTGAGTTCCGTCGTAAAGCACAACTCCGATTTTGAAATTTTCAGAGTCTATCGCGAATAATTTGCGCAGGCCCTTAAAATCTTCGGATCGCACCGTCGCCGATGCCTTGACATCAATTCCCACTAAAAAACCTGAGTTGTCCTCAAGGACAAAGTCAATCTCCGTATTATCTTTGTCGCGATAATGGTAAATAGAGATGTAGAGATCAGACCAATTGAATTGCTTTAACAGCTCTGTATAGACGAATGTCTCCAAAATAGGTCCTAATAGAGACCTTTCGCGTTCTAATTGAGCTAGATTATATCCTTTAATTGTTGTCAATAGACCAGAATCAATGAAGTGAAGTTTTGGGGTTTTTATTAACCTGTTCAAGCCATTTCGGAACCAAGGTTGGAGTCTACCAACAACATAAATTTGTTCAAGTAAACGCACATGTCGACTGACTGTTTTAGAACTTGTTTTTGTATTATTCGCGATTTCAGAAAAATTTGTTAGCTGCCCCGAGTACCGAGCAAGCACTTCAGCAAGATGGCTTAGTCCTTCGGTGTTTTCGAAAGAAATTACATCGGATGCATCGTTTTCTATTAGAGCGCTGAGGTATGACCTATACCATTTACCTCTTGTTGTCTCATTGGATTTTGAGAGAGCTCTCGGAAACCCACCTGAGATTACAATTTTGAGGAGGTCTACGCCAGTCACCGCATCGCTGATTACAGGCGGTTCTCCTTGAAAAAGAATAGATAAGAATTGGGGTGGACCGTTATCATAAATTTCTGAAGGAGACAACGGGTATAGAGGTACAATCTCGAGTCTTCCTGCTAAAGACTCCTTTATCTTCGGAAGTCGTAGAATTTGAGCCGAACCTGTCAACAAGAATTTACCTGGCCGATCATCTTGGTCGACGGAATACTTGATAGCGTGCATCAGTTCTGGTACTCGTTGAACTTCGTCGATTATTGCTCGGTCGAGTCTATTGATAAACCCAGCCGGATCCTCGGTCGCACTTTTCAAAGTGACTTCATCGTCTAAAGAATAGAACGTCCAGCTAGAGTCCGCTAGGTGTTTAGCCAAGGTGGTTTTTCCACTTTGGCGAGGTCCGTTTACTGAAACGACCGGTGTGTCGTCCAAAGCCTCTCTAATCGATGCTTCGGAATGTCTTGAGTACATAGAGGTGTATCCGAGTGAACAGACTCATAGTTAGAAGTATTGTTATACCACAGTACTTGTAAATGACATTTTGTTTACTCAATTCGTGTTAGAGCTACGCGTTCATCGAGGGTCCAGGTATTCACTGATAACTATGACATATGGTTGCAATTAATTATCTATAACAATCGCACTATCGTAAGTATTTTTTGTCGGATTATTCTTTATAAGCCCTATAATTAGGTTAAATTTGTTCGTCCAATTCGACATGACATTGTCGGCTAATCGGACATATTACTATCGTCCACTTTTACATGATATTGTCGGCTAATTTGACATGAAACTATCGTCCAATTTGACATGAAACTACCGACTAATTTGACATGACTCTATCGTCCACTTTGACATGATATTGTCGGCTAATCGGACATATTACTATCGTCCAATTCGACATGAAACTACCGGCTAATTGGACATGAATCTGTCGTCATATAAGACATGACCGACTTAGAAAGTTAGAAAAATTTTCTTGAACTTTCCTAGTTTCCGAGTAACCGTTAGCTGTAAGTCAGCATCTATAAGCCTAGTTAGACTTTTGGATTTTTGTCTTGAACAAATGGTTACGGCTTACGTTGCAGCGTAAATGACCTATGAAACAGTGGCTTTGTGCATTATGCCAAATAGAATTTCTAGAACGATACGTCGGCGATTGTCGTACGATGCAACAAACGATCATATCCGTCGTATCCACCAGTCGCTGAATGCAACAGAGAGCGATTATCCCACATCACCAACATGTCAGGCTTCCACTGATGCGAATATACAATATCGCTTGCTGTCTGGTATTGGTAGAATTCTCCCAACAGTTGCATACTCTCGTCGCGATCAAAGCCTTTAAATTTGAGAATATATGAGGGGGAACTGAATAGTGCACGTTTCCCAGTTTCCCTGTGGGTACGAACAAAAGGATGTTCTCGTTGCTCTCGCGCTGCCTCGCTCGGTAGAATGTTCATGCTTCTTCCCGAATCCCGATCATCCTCGCCATAAGTTCCGTCAGGAGCGTACGCTCGCTCAGCCGAGTGAATCGCGACCAATTGGTCTGCTTTATCTCGCAAGTCGTTGGGGAGCCGATTATACGCTTCTACCTGATCGGCAAACAAAGTGTTTCCACCGTGTGGCGGAATCGTAATCCCATACAAGATGGTTCCAGCCGGTGGAACATCCAAGAAACTCCAATCCGTATGATAAAACTCTGCAAATATTTTGGTCTTCTCGTCAGCATTTCGTTGAATCGCTGCGATGTGTTCGTGTCCATCTATGTGGCCAAAAAAAGGATCCTCCCCAAATCCTCCGAAACAAAGAGTAAAACGTTCCAAGTCTTTAGGCTCTAACTTTTGATCAGGGAAGATTAGAACTTTATTCTCTACCCAATGCGAACGAACCTCCGCAATACAATCATCTGAGAGCTCCTCACGAAGATCAATACCCGTGACGACGGCACCACAGACGGCTTCTGTTTTTGTTACTGATATGGCCATTATTTGTTCTCGAAATTTAAGTTAGTGGTATGAAAGGAACTCTCAGAGATCCCCTTCAGCGGTATGGTTTTCTACTGTTCGCTTACCTAGCATTGATGCCATCTCAAACAGTTTATCAGGATCGGATTGCCGAAGCTTACATATTTCAAGTTCCATTCCCTTGGCAAAAACCAACTCTAAAGTATTGTTTTCGACTGCCCCGAGAATAGATTTTGCGCAATCAATAGGGCTGTCGCCGTTATCAATAACCGCATCAGATTTGCCGCGACGGCCACCATCAGACGTAATAGCATTCCGAGAGATATCGGTTGCAACAGAACCGGGTAAAACATTTGTGACTCTTATATTGTGAAGTAATTCCATCTCTGACCTAAGCGAATCCATATATCCGATCAGTCCATGTTTGGCCGCACAATATGCAGTGCGAAGAGGAACACCGACACGTCCTGCTATAGAACTTATCGCCACAATATGAGCGCCGCCATTGGCGGCCATTCTGGAAAGTTGCAGCTGTGTGAGCCAGATTGGAGCAATTAAGTCAATATTTAACAGGTTTTGATATACTGGCGGGTCAGTATTGATTGCTAGGCTACGCTGACTAATCCCGGCATTGTTGATTAGAACATTGACTTGTCCCTTCCAATTCCAAGCCGTTTCGACAATTCCTGGTAGTTTCGAATAATCCGTGGTCTCAAAAGGAAGAACCAGCGAGTCTGTTTCTACTTTGTGCGCAACTTCTTCTAACGCATCTGTCCGTCGCCCAGATAAGATAAGATTTGAACCCGCCTTGGCAAAAACGTCGGCGAGGGCTGCTCCAATACCTGATGAAGCCCCTGTGATCCATGTTACTTGGTTTTTGACTTGAGTCACTTAAAAGTTCCTTATGGAATGTTATCGAATATATCGAATTTCTGAATCTACAGGCATGTTAAAAATTTCGCAACAATTCGTCTTAACCCGCTGTGTTATGTCGCCTAACAAAATTCCTCTCTTACTTCGTTGAATCTATAGTTTGAGACTGTTGCATAATACGAAAAACGATAGAAAATGACGAAAAATTAGTAAAATTGAGCAAATATTGGTTGACAACGATCGATTCGGTCGAGTGATTTTTGGAATAGTAGGCGGTTATCGAATTTTTGTTCTATCACAAGACGTTCAGTTTTGCCGATTTTTGCCGCGTTCAGGAGGATCTGCGGAGTTTGAGGCGGGTACGAAGCTCGTTATATGGCCTTCGGTGCAATTATAATTGTTGCCCTTAGCAGTTAGTAGCACGCGGCCCTCCAGACAATTTCAGCCGATACTTTTGGCAAACTGATATAGATTTGCCAGTCAGAGGAACATCCGACTTTTTCGAAGAAAGATTGTTCGTGTTTACCTGTAACTGACGAATGAATCTAAGGATCAATTTTCACACTCTTGGTTGCATAATCGCAAATTCAGTTGAAATGTTGTAATATATTCCTAAATTGTATAGGCAATTAACTTATGAAAGAGTGCCATAGTCCATGCCAATATACTGCCTCAATAGTAACTCTCAAGACAACGGTGACCATGAGGTCCACAATGTGGATTGTCAATGGGCGAAGAAGATTCTTAAACCAATTGATCTGGGATACCACCCTAACTGCAGATACGCAGTGCAGAAAGCTAGAGACGATAATCCCGGTTATAAAATTGATGGTTGCATCCACTGTTGTCCTGAATGCCATCGTTCGTAAAGTACTTCGTTAGGTCGAGACTATCGTAGATTGCCATCGATTTCAATCATTCACAGAACTAGGCCAATTCCCGCTATTTTCTCTTAGCGATTTGATGGGATATGGTGTCAGGCATATTCGTGGTCAGTGTGCGAAACAATTTATTTTGCTCGTTTGACAAATACGTATAGTCGCTAAGTATGTGCGAGCAGATATGCGCCGAATCCCTCCAACTATCGTTCAGTTAGCCAAGTTCCTCCCCCATGTTTAAGGAAAATTCGGATAACTTCGTCTGTTTCTACGATTAACGTAATTACTCTGAAGCCTTTGTTGCCATACCTCTAAACAACTCAACAATCTTCAGATTGTCTCCATTCGAATTGTCGGAGTTTCCTAAAAACCCTGTTGCGGACAAAGCAAAGATAGACCGTGTTGTCTCCAACAAGACTGCCTCTTTAGTGGAAGTTTCATTGGCTGCTTGGACGAATGCTTGAAATGTTGCCAACGCATTCGAACGGTGCCAGCAGATAGACTCTTGATGTTTCAACGCACGGAAATGCCTTCCACACCAAATTGTTGCACCAAACAATAGGCCAAGAATAACTATCTTTGAAATTGACAACTGAACAACGAGTTCAATAGACTCAGATTCTTTAAAAGGATATAACAAGAAGCCAGTTGCAACTCCAAAGGTAAGGGTAACAAACAAGATCGTTGCAATCAGCCAGTTTCGTGCAGATTTGGCAAATACTTTTGCCTGTTTCGAGAAATCATCTGCGAATTTCCCGACACCAATATCCGCCGCAACACTTTGCATTGATTCAACCAATGCATCAACTTTAGATTGCGCTTCTTCAAGATAATTGACAGTGTTATCTCTAATTTCCTTTGCTTCTTTTTGAAGCTCAATTGCCTTCTCCATTGCACCGCCTTCGGCAGGATCAAAAAGAGCGAGAATTGGCATAAACACGCCATTCTGATCAAAAACAAGGTTCAGTTCATTTTTGATTTCTTCAAATAAGGCATTCTTATCGGCTATATCAGTTTCTCCAACATTGAATTCTTCAACTTTTTTGAACAACTCACAAAACTTTTCAATCTGGAAAAGTTGATGGTCGTGAGGAATATAGACGAGAGGCAATTTCGATAATCGAACGAGAATGTAATAGATTGCTTGGATTTCGTTCTCTACTTCCTTAAAACTAAACTCCCCCCAACGTTCCGTGTTTTCAATATAGTCCTCGGGTGGTTTGGAAAGAACTGATTCAATCCTACTTTGAATTTCTTTTACTCGTTCGCTGTCGATTATTCTAGTTCTCCTGCACAGAATAAGCCTAAACGAGGCATCTCTATAAAATTTAACCAGCAGGTTTGAGCTAAAGAAAAGTGTATTCACCTGAGACTGATAGGACTCCAGCGACAACTCTCAATATGAAATCGAATCATATACGAGATTCGCAACGAAATCAAATTGCATTTGCTCAATATAGTCTGGGATAGTATAGGGTCGATAGACTTAGTCTCAGAACGCTATCAAACGTCATAAGTATCAGTGGTCATTCGCGAGTTACGCTTGGTTTAACAGATCGGACAAGATTCTCTAGAGTTAAGTTACTCATCGTTTGAGGTTTCTATAAACTTTATTTGCTTGATCGGCGGGAAACTTAACTGGATTTCTGGTTCTACTTGATCCGTATACGGGGCAACTAGGTTTGCTGTTCCTACCTCATAATCGATTGAAACCAAACTTGCTCCATAAACATTACGAAATTCACTCAACACAGAACTTTTGCCATCATATGCTTCCCATGGCCCTTGAAGTTCCTTGCTTCTGAACAAATAAATCTCTCTTGAAATTTCACTGTTGGGTTGCCCTCTCCCTAGTCTGTCGCAGGCTGACACCAGTAAATAGTAGTTTCCGTTTCTACGATCTTTGTATATTTTCGGAAGGTCAAGTTGAGTCACATTATGAGAAACAGGAAGCTGAATTGGTGTTCGAAGTTTCCCCAGTCTTAGACCGTTTGAAGAGGTTTCTACGCTTGCCCAAGCTAGTGCGGGAACCTTTTCTCCTATTTTAGCAGACCAAAACACGTATAGAACACCGTCTTCGTCCTCAAATAGAAAGGGATCTCGCCAAGCGAGGATCGGCCCTGAGTCTTCTCCGTTGCTCGCACCTAAACTTTCTTTTGGCCCCAAATAATATCCACTTGAAACTATTTGATCATAATCTCTTAGTGGATCTGAGAGTGCAGGCTGTGAAACTATAAAATTAAGCTTTCGTCCAATTGCGTGGGTGAGACATATGTTTTGATCAAATTCTTGGTTTTCCGTTAGTCCTCGCATACCGGTATATGCCATTATGATTGTATCATTGTTCTCGAGAACCGACCCACTCCCTATGTTGCTGGCATCACTTTCATCGATCTGACACTTTGGACCGAGAACTGAGCCTTCGTCGATCCAAGAAGAACCCTCATCCGAAGAGGTAAACAGGCGAATATGAAAAATATACTGGTTTCGTTCGTTAGGTTGTATGGGGTTTTGCGAAGAATCTAGTTTACTTAAAGCCAAACAATACAAACTAGTCGTCTCAAACGACGCACAAGTCCAGCTATCCCAAAGCCAAAGGTCAGGGTGAATGATTGCACCTAGAAATGGGGTTTTATGAGGTGGTGGAATTGGAGCGGTTTTTCGTTTTTTCACGGTTTATCCTGTGATAGGGACGCGACGTTTCCGCGGCGTGAATTGAGGTCTGTTTCGATTTTGAGGAGATTAGCTGTATCCAGCATGAGTTACTCTTGTATATAGTCGCACCTAGAAGAATAACGATGGGACAATATGGAACATAGTTCGAATTTCTGATACAGCCGGTTCAGACTGAGAAAAGTCAGGTAAACCTTTGAGACTCGCTAAAATTTTGCTGACACCTGCACCGATGTCTGGAAATCCGTCCACTTTCTATACATTGACACAGTTTCCATAAAACGGGTAACAATCTTTTACATTTCTATTCGCCGAATTCAGTGTAGTCAGGGTACAAGACGAATGACAACGAAATCTTAACTTTAAATGAGAATATTCCGACAAATTACAATAGCAATGTTGCAGAAATCTGGATTGGGTAAAGAACTGAGCCTACCGCTGACATAGCCACGAATCTCCGATTCATTAAGATCATTATGTGTTGCTTCCACTAAACCCGCAATGCGACAGGTGCTGTCAACGTTCAAAAAAGCGCGACGGAGCCGCTTCAAGGCAGGCTAGTTTATGAAGAGCATACCGCTCTCCGTTTGAGTTGAAGTCTACTAGAATCAGAAGGCTAACCCTTTCGCGATTGGAATGGATACATCAGTCAGCACAATTAGGGGAAAATTTCTTGTTGTCGTGCAACTGAGTTTTGTGGACAGACAAGTGGAAACAGATTTGGTTGATGCTGAACAAGGAAATTTAGTGGAAGTTTCGACTAGCGATCAGAATTTTGTATTATGAGGCTATAAATGTATATGTTTGCGAGCGGACTAATCAAATGTTGAAAGTGCGATGATGACTTTACGGCAAGGAAAAGTTTTCGGTGGAATTGATGCAGGAGGTGAAACCTTTAAATGCGCAGTAGCTAATCGAGAAGGTGAGCTAATTGCCAGGGAAAGTGTGACAACCCTAACACCAGCAGATACTATACAAAGTTGCGTTGATTTCTTTCGGAAGGTTGAGAAAGATTTTTGCAAGCGGATTGTTGCATTGGGGATTGGTTCGTTCGGCCCGCTGGACGTTGACTCAAAATCCAATACTTATGGGATGATTCTCAATACTCCAAAACTTGGTTGGAACTTGACTCCTTTGAAAACAATATTTGAACAAGCGTTAGAAGTTCCTGTCGTAATAGACACGGATGTGAATACTGCTCTACTTGCTGAAACGCGCTCGGGGGCAAGCCAGAGGTGTGATAAGTCGGCCTATATCACGGTCGGAACTGGAATCGGCGCGGGTATAAAAATCAACAAAGAGTTTCTAGGTTTTCCAAGTCATCCAGAATTTGGGCATATATCGATTAAACGTCACACTCATGACTCAGAATTTTCGGGCACATGCTCGTTTCACGGTGATTGCTTGGAAGGATTAGCATCGGCACCCGCTTTCGAAAAACGGTTCGGTGACCCAAGGCGATTACCGGTAGATCATATTGGATGGGAAATTGAATCCTACTATTTGGCCCAAGCTTGCATGAGTTTGATGTTAACTGCTCGTTTAGATCGTATTGTAATTGGAGGAGGGTTAATGCAAGCCTCCCATTTATTAGCATTGATTCGTAGGCAATTTCTGGCGATTAACGAAAATTATCTTCCATTAACGGAACACGAAGTTTCGGAATTGATTGTATGCCCTTATTATGGTGCTGATGCAGGTCTTCAAGGCGCACTACTGATTGCAACTGATATGACATAACTTACATTGTAACTATGGCATCGTATTGATTTTCGGGTGTCAGCATACCATTACCAATTCTACCTTCCATTATGACCGACACAAATTTCACTGACTTGTTTTCGAATGCCTCCATAGTTGATGGTGAGTTGAGTATGGAGGTTGATGAAAGTTGGATGCAAGGTCGAACGATTTATGGAGGATTGACTGCAGCTATCTGCTTGCATGTTGCTCTCAAAACAAATTCAAACCTTCCACCGTTAAGGACGGGTCTTGTGAATTTCATCGGTCCAGCCAGTGGCGACTTAAAATGTCACACCGAGAAGCTACGAGAAGGTAAATCCGTGACGTTTGTCCAGAGCCGTTTGTACGGCGAAAAAGGTTTGTCGACAAGTTGTGACTATGCTTTCGGTGTACCCCGTAAATCTAAAATTTCAAAGGTTTTTGTTTCACCGCCGGAAATCCCTGATCCTAGAGAATGCGTGAACATCACAGAGTTCGTAAAACTAGATGGATTTTTCAACAAGTTTGATGTTCGTTTGGCTCAAGGCGCATATCCCGGCGCGGGTTCAGAAATTTACGATAATTATTACTGGGTACGACATCAAGATAAAGGGGTTACAGATTTCGTTTCGCTGATAGCGGCGGCGGATGTCGTTCCTCCAGCGATAATGTCAGTTCAAAAGGGTTTTGCGCGATTGAGTTCAATGACTTGGGGATTCAACTTGGTGCAAGAGCAACCAGCGACGAATGACGGTTGGTGGCTGATGAGATCGTGCGCAGAATCTGCGATCAATGGGTATTCTAGTCAAGACATGTGGGTTTGGAATGCAGATCTTGAACTTGTAATGACAGGTCGACAAAATGTTGCTATATTTTATTGATATTCAAAATGATAACTGATTCAACCGCGGGTATGATGTAGTGGTAGCCTGTCAGCTTCCCAAGCTGATCGTGCGGGTTCGATTCCCGCTACCCGCTCCAAAGTCTTCGAATATTACGTTTGCACGATAGCTATTCACGGCTTTAATAGTTTGAATATGCTGGGAACGCCATGCTAGAGAATTTTGAGAGAGTCTTTCGGATAGAAAAGTCTCAAGATGTATACAAAGTTCTCTGACTGTTTACTTTCGGCAACTTTGAGACCTTTTGGTACGGCGTTCTGATCTCTCTTAATTGCTCGGTTAATCTAGTAAACAGTGAGAACGTTGATGTTACTTTTCGCTGAGTAGAATGGCCGAATAGTCCGGAACGTTAGAAAGTAACTGTGAGTCAAAAGGGATATCCATAAACAATTTTGGGTAGTACCAAGCTCGCAAACTTGTATGAAAATTTCGGATTCTATCTTCGTAGTTTAAACTCGCTCTCGTATCCGTGCGGGCCAATTTTTGGAAAGTGCGTTCCATTAATGCTGGAGGTGATAGCCAAGACAGCTTACTAGCCATTTCGTCTTTTAGTTTTCGTCCATCTCTATAAGCAGCAGACAGCGTCTCTACTTCTTGATCTCCGACTTGTTGAAACGCGTAATACCACTTCCACTCGAAAGGTCTGTCAATTTTCGAATAGTTTGTCCATTCCGGGTGTCGTTTAAGAAACTCATTCATAGTTGCTTCTTTTGGTAGATCCCAGGCATCGTTTACGGCTTCTCTTTGAGTAAGTAGTATTTCTCCTCCAACTGGTATCTTAACTTTACTGTCTATAAATGTACGCATGACCACAGGTGAGAGAATTGCTAACAAAACCCATACTAAAATCCCGAGAACTAAGTTGACCGAACTGGAAAAATTGAAGCGGTCAATTAGTAAACAGATCAATCCCCAAAAAACCAGATGTAATACGGTGACAACGCTTGCCAAAGCTACGACAGAAATTTTTGTCTGAGAGACTAGTCCACCTATCCAAAGAGGAACGAGCAAGCAAATCGTAAATAGTCCAAACTTGATGCTTGAACGCAGAATCCAAGGCGACGCTATTGTATTTGAAGTTGCGGTCAACCATTCGTAGCGCCCCTCTTCGCGTTCTCGAGACCTCAGATCGTGCAAGAGCAGTATAATTAGCAATGGTGCTAGGAAGCAAACCACAAACGCATAGTCGAATCGCCCGACTAATGCAAACTCCGGATGATCTGAATCTGATTCGTGAATCTGTCCTTCTAAGGCTAGCATTCTTACACGGTGTTTCCAAGGTAGTTGATCTCGTTGGCCTAACGCGGCAAATGCAAATCTAGATGGTTCGTCGTAGGTAAGATGAAAGGAATAGTATGCTACACCGCCCCAATCGCTCTGTTTGGCAATTGCAACTTGTCGTTCTTCTCGATCTGATTCAATGAGATTGGCAATTGTTTGGCGTTGCTGAGAAATTTCGGCAATTCCAAGAATCACCGCCAAGGAAGCGGAGAGTACCCCGACTACAAGCCACAGTATCAGCCCTTTGTCTTTAAGAAGAAAGATGAATTCCCGACTAAGTCTATTCACGGCTCTAACTTTTTAGATATGAAAAGACCAAACAACACGAAAACGGTAAGCCAGACTAACAGTGGTGTAACAGAATCTATCGCTCGTTGCCAACGCTTATTTGCCGATTCGGGTTCAAAACGAAATTCTTCTAAAGTTTTCCAACTATCGGATGAGACTCGTGTTCTTTGCTCAGCATTTTGGTCGCGGCTACGATTCATGTCGTCGCTGTAGTTAAGTTTCTCAGCGTGAATTTGATTTAAACCTTGAACAAAATCGAACCGTAACTGCTCGGTTTCACGAAGAAATTTGTGATGATTATTCAAGTCGGTTCCAGATATAGCTCTTGAAGCGACTGAAATTGCAAGGAATGGTGAAAGCCAACCAAATTTTGCCATGCCTTGAGATTGGTTTAGTTCGAGGGACATCCGCCGCTCCGAGTACCTATTAAGGTTTTCGGTTAATTTAGCTTCAGCGTAGAGGGCGACAACACCTCTAAAGTTGACCGGTAGGTCTTCGACTTTCTCTACATTATGCTCAATCAACAGATTATTTAAAAGCCCAGAGTAGGCGGGATCAGCGGCGTTGTGACCGTCACCGATGTTCCTTAACTCTCTTTGCATAGTTAAATCTGAATCAATCTTCCCAACCGAAGTAGTAACCGCACCTACCGAAGCCACGGCGAGCCTCGGAATCAAAAATGTACTCATGAGCCAAATGGCTACCAGTATGCCCAAGGTAAAGTTTCGTTTTCTGGTGACCGAAGAAATTAAAATTACAAGACTAGTGTAGAAAAATAAGTAAACAGCGTAGACCAAGAACAGTCCGAAACTTGCTATACCGGCTTCACCGTTCTTAGCAGCTATTGCTACGACGATTAGCAGGGGAGTTAATAGGACTATTCCTATTGAATACAATGCCAGACTTTTACCAATAAATATAGATATACCCGTTACCCCTTGCGCCAGCATAGTATCTAGTGTTCGAGTTTCTCTTTCTCGAACAATGCTTGAATAACCAATTACGATGATCAAAAGAGGAAGAAAAATCTGATAGACAAATGCCGGTGTCAATGATGAAAATCTACCTAAATTTGCGTTGGCTTTTGCATCTGCTAACGTTGCTGTGTTTTGGCTATGCCCTTCAAGAAAGATCGCTTGACCTGTTACTCGATCAATTCCCGGATCAATAAAAGCTAAGGGAGGTGGGATTCGAAAGGAGTAATGTCCGTAATGCACCATTCTATGAGGATGGCGGTCGGGCTGAGCGTAAAATGTAAGCTCTGCCAGAGATTGCAGGTCTTCGCGTTCTTGCGCGACCGAAGACATATGTAGGGCTGAAATGATGCATGATGCAAGAAGTAATAGTGTGAACCCGCTCCCTGATATTAGGATAAAGTGAGAGCGCAACCAGAGTCGCCATTCATTCAATGCAATTGCTAAGATAGAACTCACGCGGTTCCTCATTCAGCAAAGGCAGAATGTACTATTTTACTATCAATCTGCCGACCGCCGTCTCGTGTGAACTTTCTGACGAATTCCCCTTGACGCAACACACCAATTTTATCAGCAACTTGACACGCACCATAAACGTCATGCGTAACCATAAGAATTGTTGTTCCGGTTGCAGACAATTTTCTTACTAAACGGCTAAATTCATCAATAGCATTTGGGTCAAGTCCTGCAGTCGGTTCGTCGAGAAGCATAATCGGCGCTTCTCTGAGTATTGCCAAAGCAATTGCCACCTTCTGACACATTCCTTTGGAGTAAACCTCCATTCTTTGATTCCGCGCATCTTTCTGAAGCGAAACCGTATCAAATGCTTGCTCAGTGTTGGCGTGATGGAATTTTTTGTTGGCAAGTGACAGAAAATAATCAATATTCTCATAGGCAGTCAGATGTCCGTACAACTGGGCAGATTCTGGCACATAGGCTATCGCTTGCCGAACTATCTGCAAATTGCCTAGGACATTTCTTTCTTGAACAAATACGTTTCCGCTCGCCGGTTTTAGAAAGCCCAAAAATGTCAACAAAGTTGAAGATTTTCCAGCGCCATTGCCGCCAAGAAGTGCAAAAACTTCCCCCTCGCGAACTTCGAAGGAAACATTCCTAAGTACTAATTTGTCAGATCTGCGGACGTTAAGTGACTTCGCTTCAAGCGCAGTGGACATTGCATTCTCTTAAAAACGGAATCCAGTGGACAATCTGAAACTTTGGGGTTCGCCCGGCAACACCCAGAGGGACGCGAAGGAATTTGTATAGTGCTCCTCGTCAAATAGGTTCTTAATATCGGCTCTTATCGTAACGACTCTATTGATTTCGTACTCCGCAAAAAAGTTGATAATCGTATAGCTAGGTAAATTAAAATCACCAAGGTTCTGACTAAAAAAGTCACCAAACTGTCCGAGTCTTTCTCCGACATGAAGTAATCCGCCTCCGACTTTTAAGGGTAGATTCTCTTCCTCAAAATTTCTAACAAATTGCAGGTTAAGCTGTTGCTTTGGTATGTTAAGCATGCGTTGTCCGGCCGGAATAGCAGTGTTGAAATCTGCATCGTTGAACGCATTCTTAGTTTTAGCATCTACGAAGGCAAAAGAAAGTCGCAGTTCAGCATTTTCGAACATTTGACTAGTCAAATCAAATTCTAATCCCTGACTCTCGGCTTCACCAATGGCAGTTGGGTTCCAATTTGCATCGAGCGTAGATATATTTCCTTGCTGGACTTGGAAAACCGCAGCTCCGCCCGTAAGCGTCTCATCAAAGAGCTGAAATTTTACGCCGGCCTCCAATGATTTCGCAGTATTTGGATCTAAGCCGCCTGATAGCGGTCTAAAATTTTCTCCATAGGCCCCATAAATAGACACAAATTCAGATGACTTATAAACGACCCCAAATTGAGGAGATATCTGCGAATCACTTTGTTTGGAGGTAGAAACAGGATCGGCACGGCGATTAACGAGTTTCTGAGAGAAATCATCGAATCGCAGACCGATTCGTAAGTCAAATTGGTCAGTGAAACTAATTTGATCCTGAACAAAAATACCGAGAGATTCTTGCGTTTCAACGCGGTCGGTTAGTGGACTGGGATTAGGAAGATCAAACCGTCCATAGATCGGTTTACTGATGTTTATAACCTGAAGTCTTTCGGCAACGGCATTATTGGTAGCAGTTTCTCCGGCTTTAATTCCGCTTCCTCGAGCGCGTAGAAACACTTGGTCGTTTTCGAAACGATCTATGTCTGCACCGACTATAATTCTGTGACGAATAGTTCCAAATTGTAGTTCGCCGGAAATCTCACCGCGAACAACACTATATTCTGCGTCATATTTTCTGAATCGACGTTCTCTCGACAGATTCATGTCATCTCTAAGCAAAAATTGGCGACCTCCGGAAAGTGTCGCTGCGGTATCGTATCCTTCTAAAGATGTGCTACGCAGCGTCGCCCCAATCAAACCGCTCCAGTTATCATTTAGCTCTGTTTGAAGTTCAAATTGGTGACCAAAAACCTCAGCTTCCATCGGACCGTTCCCCGGTTCTCCAAGAAATCTTGAAATCGGAACGACACCGAGTTTGTTGTCGATCGCGACAACACCTCTGTCAAAAGGAATTTCTTGCTTGGTATATTCTATTTCGTATAGGAAGCGTGTGTTTGGATTAACGTTAAAAACTATCGACGGGTATAGACCCAGCTTGTTTGTTTCAACATGATCGCGGAAACTGCCAGAATCTTCAGAAAATCCGACGAGTCTTATTGCTGCATCCTCAGATATTGGCGCTGTCCAATCGCCATCAAATCGATAGAAGTCAAAACTTCCTGCGGCTATTTTAATTGTCCCTTCGGTATTAAATTTCGGGCGTTTCGTAACAAGATTTATGGTTCCTCCAGGCTCTCCTCGCCCATAAAGAGCGGCACGGGGTCCTTTAAGAACTTCGACGCTTTCGATTCCGCTCAGATCGCGAGGCCCGGCAAACCCTTTGCCTGCGTTAAAGCCGTTTACAAGATAATTGCTGGGTAGATTTGCATCCCCGACAAAGCCTCGTAAAGCGAAACTATTCCAGAGACCGCCAAAATTATTTTGCCGGGCAACAGAAGCAGCAAGATCCAAAGCTTGGTTTAACTCTAATGCCCCTGCATTCGCTATGGCTTCGGCATCAATGATAAAATTGGATTGAGGGGTTTCGAGTGATTCAAAGTCGCCTTGATAAGCTTGCCGAATACCGGTGACTATCACCGTTTCTTGGCGCGCCTCTTCTTCCTGCTGTTGAGCAAAAGACAGCGAAGGTATGAAACTGAATGACAACGAACAAAGGCTAATGGCCAAAAATTTAGATTGATGGGGCATAAATTTTCCGAAAAAATTAAGAAATTTTTCGCTGTCGAGTCCAGCGATGAAGATGCGCGATTGCTAGCAACATCGAGCCGCAAACTGTTAATGCAGCTTCGTAACTTTCTAGAGATTCAACAAAAGCTCCCGCGATCAGGAAGCAGAATCCGATGAAAGCGACGACTAGAAAAGTAATCCGCGTCGACTTACAGTCAGTAAAGACTAAAGAGACGATCGACGCTGGAATCGCTAGCGTAACGAACATTTTGTGTAACCATTCAGACTCTGACACCACTCCAAGGAGGGGCAGAGTCGACGCAACCAACGGTAACGCTAGACAATGGATGAGACACAGTAAGGAAAGACTTACCGCGATAGCATCGGATCGGTATGAGAGCATAATTTTGCTTTCTGTTATGTTATAATATAACAAATAATAGCGATAAGCTGAAAATTTGCAAGTCAACTGTAAAGTTTTATGACTTTTTTTTCGCTACGAATGTTTTTTGGTAACCCGTCGCCGGTCCATATGCAAACAATTAAGATTTTTAGGTAAGAGTGTTTGCAATTGGTGCCGCGAGAGAGAATTGAACTCTCGACTTCATCATTACCAATGATGCGCTCTACCACTGAGCTACCGCGGCTACGATGCGAACTAGGGCGATTGAATCACATTAACCAATTTGTATGTATTTTCCAACATGATTCTATTCTAACCTAGCAAATTTGATCGTTATTTGTGTCGATATTTAGTCTGCAATGCCTTTCGATTATCGCTATAATATATATACCCGGCTGAAAGTTTTAAAAGCAAAATGGGTTCTTGCTGTAGTTTATTCACTAATAGGAATGTCCATACACCTATATGTTATCGAAATCGAGGATTACAATATGAAGTCACAACAGAAAACAGAAACAAAAAAAGATCGACTAGCAAGTGCTCTGCGTGACAACCTCAGGCGTAGAAAAGAGGCAACACGTAAAACCTCAAAAGCAAGAGGCGGCGTTCCCACAGATAGCTCCTAATAGTTGTTGGCTGGTAGAATCTTGATTGTTTAGTTGGGAAAAAGTAAAATTTTATGGATGCACTTAGAATCATTGGCGGTCAAAGGCTCTCTGGAAGGATAACGATTTCTGGCGCAAAGAACTCTGCCCTGAAGTTGATGGTAGCTTGTCTGTTAACAGATCAGCCGGTCACTCTGCGCCGAGTCCCAAATCTAGCCGATACGAGATTCCTGCAGAAACTGCTCGAGACTCTTGGAGTGACTATAGTTTGGCCCGCAGATTGCAATGAATGCCTTTTAAACGCAAATAATCTAACTGGGACGTTTGCTCCCTATGAACAAGTTAGCAAAATGCGGGCGAGTTTCAATGTTTTAGGAGCTTTGCTTGCCCGCGTCGGACAAGCGAAAGTTTCTTTGCCTGGAGGATGCGCTATCGGTGCTCGCCCTGTTAATCTTCACTTGAAGGCACTCAGATCTCTCGGTGCTGACCTCGCTGTCGAAAACGGTTATGTCGTTGCCAAATCAGGTAATGGTCTTAATGGGGCTAAGATTGTTTTTCCGTTTAAATCTGTTGGGGCGACAGAACACACAATGATGGCTGCCACTTTGGCGAGAGGCGAAACACTGCTAGAAAACGCTGCCTGTGAACCAGAAATAAGCGATCTTGCCAATTGTCTCAATTCGATGGGCGCGAAGATCGAAGGCGCGGGAACAACGAAAATTGCGATTCAAGGGGTTGAGCGACTCAATGGTACTGAATTTGAGGTTATGCCAGATAGAATTGAAGCGGGAACCTATGCAATTGCAGCGGCGGCAACAGGAGGAGATGTTACTCTTGAGAACGCACCGATCAATTCTTTATCTGCTCCTATCGAGCGTTTGGAGTCGGCTGGTCTAACTATAGGTCTCGACACTGTCGGTCAGTCGTTGCGAATACAGCGAGACGATACTCGGATTCAGTCTGTTAATATTGATACAAGACCCTATCCCGGTTTTCCCTCCGATCTACAAGCGCAGTTTATGGCCCTGATGTGTCTTGCAGACGGGACGAGTGTAATAAGAGAGAATATATTTGAAAATAGGTATATGCATGCGCCTGAACTTTCGAGATTAGGTGGTAATATACAGGTTCGCGGACGTGAAGCTATCGTAAAAGGGTGCGAAACTTTGAGGGGGGCGCAGGTTATGGCAACAGATTTACGGGCCTCTGTGTCTTTGGTGATTGCAGGCCTAGCGGCGGTAGACGATACTACGATCCATAGAATCTATCATTTAGATCGCGGTTTTGAACAACTTGAGAAAAAACTGACGAGTTGCGGAGCAAATATCCAACGATACAGAGAATCGTAGGGGGAATTTTTATGTTGAATACAATGCCACTTAGATTGGTTGCGCAAGATATTGAAGATCTTAATGTTCTTGCGGCAGCCGTCCAGGACGGAATCACAAACATCGGGATGTTACGATTTGAGCGTGACATTCGGCGTTTTTCTTTTGAGATCAATCGTTATTGCTGGGAACAAGAAGACAAAAAACGTCGCGTTAGGTCATTATTGGCATTCGACGGTGTGTTGGGAGTGAAAGTTCGGAAGATTGATCGCGAGGAGTCTGAACAAACAGTATCGTTATTGAACTTGGAATTTCTACCTGATGAAGAACCTCCCGGGGGAGAGGTTTCTATACTTTTTTCAGATGATAGGGAGATACGTTTAAATGTTGAAGTTTTGGACGTGACTTTGCTTGATGGCAACGATGTTTGGCCAACGCCGAAACAGCCATCTCACGAGACGGAGCAAGACTGATGGTCAGGCGATTTGACACGCGGGACGAATGTTTTCAAGAAAAATTCCAATCGTTTCTATGTCGTCCTCGTTCGGATCGTGTGGATATAAGGTCAACGGTAACAGCAATTATTGAAGACGTAAGGGAACGAGGAGGAGTTGCATTAAGAGAATATACTCGTCGGTTTGACGAGTTAGCCATAGATCAGTTAACACTTTCCTCCGAACAAATAGACATTGAAGCTCTAGCGAACTCGTGTTCCGAAGAATTACGCGAGGCAATAGAATTTGCTTATAGACGGATAAAGGTTGTTCATGAAGCTCAACTTCCCAGCGATCATAAAGTTGTCGATCGATATGGAATTGAAGTTGGCTGGAAATGGAGTCCAATAGATAGTATTGGGGTGTATGTTCCGGGCGGACTGGCTTCTTATCCGAGTTCCGTATTGATGAATGTGGTTCCGGCTAAGATTGCCGGAGTCGAAAGGATAGTAATGACTGCCCCTGCACCGAAAGGCAATTTTTCGCCAGCCGTTGCCTATGCGGCGATATTGTCGGGAGTTGACGAGATCTATCCCGTAGGGGGAGCGCAGGCCATTGCGTTTTTAGCCTACGGCACTCAAAGTATAACACCCGTAGATAAGATTGTTGGTCCGGGAAATGCTTACGTTGCGGAAGCAAAACGGCAGGTTTTTGGTGACGTTGGAATTGATACTATAGCAGGGCCATCGGAAATCTTGGTGATCGCTGACTCGACGGCGAACGCAGATTGGGTGGCAGCTGACTTACTGAGCCAAGCAGAACACGATATATCTTCTCAGTCAATTCTAATCAGTATGGATAAGTCACTTGCAGACTCGGTTGAATGTGCGGTCGCGTCGCAACTGAATTCGCTATCTACTCGCGAACGGGCAAAGCGTTCTTGGATCGAGAATGGGGCTATAATTGTTGCCCTTAACCAAGAGAGAGTGTGTCAGATTGCCAACACTATTGCGGCTGAACACGTTGCTTTATGTGTGCAGAATCCCGAAGAACTAGAAGCAAGTATCCGTCATGCCGGGGCTATATTTCTTGGACATCTCACTCCTGAAGTGTTTGGTGACTATGTAACCGGATCCAATCATGTTCTTCCTACTTCAAGGGCTGCACGATTTGCATCGGGGCTTAGCGTTTTAGATTTTCTCAAAAGGACTTCGATACAATCTGTGAGTCGCGAGGGTTTTGATTTTCTTAGTTCGGCAGCGATTGTATTGTCGGAAGCAGAAGGTTTACCGGCCCACAAAAGATCCATAACGATTCGAAGTAATTTGGATGAATGAGTTAGAATCAGCTACGCTATGTCTGAGCATAACAATCGCTTAATTGCTGTCGAAATCGACGATGACTCTCTTTCTGCATCTGGGCCGGAGGCAGAACATGAGAGAAGGGTTGCGATCTTTGACCTTGTAGAAAGTAACAATTTTGAGGTTTGCGATCATGAAGGTACTGGACCGTATAAATTATTAATCGCTGAACAGGAAAAAAAACTTGTTTTTGAAATTTCGCTCGAATCAGGGGAGGTCGTTCACACCTACCTCTTCTCGTTGTCGCCTTACCGAGGTCTTATACGCGACTATTTCATGATATGTGAGAGTTATTACGCGGCGATTCGAACACAGTCATTGCATCAAATTGAAGCAATTGATATGGCGAGGCGAGGTATTCACAATGAGGCATCGGAGCTGCTGATGGAGCGTTTAAAGGGAAAAATTGAAGTGGATTTCGATACTGCCCGACGTTTGTTTACTTTAGTTTGTGCTTTACATAGTGGAACAATGCGGGCTCCCTAGGTTTGCGACTGACGACGGATCGTTGTACTCCGAGTATTTTCTTAATTTACAATCAATTACTTCTGACCGACCTCTCAACTGAATGCACTTCTCAGTCTCTGTTCTTCGGGATACAACACTTCCGACTCGTTATCATTTGCTTTTGATAAGAGACGTTAAAGTAAGGATAGAAAAATTTGACGAACTAATGAACAGTATTGTGACCCGAGGAAGTACACTTGATCTGCGGATGCAATAAGTATATGTTTTTTGCGCAAGATTCGTAGCAGACACTTGCAAGTTGCGCGTCTTGAGAGTACATGATTATATTTCTGGCAAATCGATTGGCTCGTTCTCTGTTTGAGTTTGCGCGTTAGCATATTTGTTGGTTCTAAAAGCATACCTAAAATCGAAGTCCACTTCCTGCGTCAGTAAGTGTAGTTGGACTATATACCGGAGACCCCATGGGCAAAGAAGAACTGCTTGAGTTAGAAGGCTCGATTGACGAGTTGTTACCGAACGCAACATTTCGTGTAACACTCGAAAATGGGCATCAAATAATTGCTCACACAGCAGGCAAAATGCGAAAAAATCGTATTCGTGTGCTTAAAGGCGATCAAGTCAAAGTTGAAATGACACCCTATGACCTAACCAAGGGTCGTATCGTGTATCGTTTCAAATAACAGACGAATATGCTCTAACGATGACTTCCCGCCTTGTTCTCGCAAGTGCAAGTAAAAATCGACTAGCTCTGCTTCAGCAGATCGGAATTGAGCCTGACGAAATTAGGCCTACTGATATTGTCGAAGATGCAAAAAAAGGTGAACTTCCACGAGAACTAGCGCTACGACTAGCGAGCGAGAAAGTACACTCGGTTATAGACGAGGGCTACGTATTGGCAGCTGATACGGTTATATGTGTCGGTCGCAGAATGCTCCCGAAGCCGCAAAATCGTCAAGAAGCGTTTCAATCATTAAGCGTTTTATCGGGTAGATCACATAGAGCATACACGGGTATTGCTGTGAAAAATCCTCATTCGATCACAACCTCAAGACTTGTCCAAGCTCGCGTTAAGTTTAAGCGATTGAATGCAACAGAAATCAACTATTATTTAGACAGTGGAGAATGGAACGGGTGTGCTGGGGCTTACGCGATCCAAGGATTAGCGGGTTCTTTTGTGATTCAACTGACGGGTTCTTACAGTGCTGTTGTCGGACTACCGTTATATGAAACTTTGAGCTTGTTGAATGGGCTTGGTTGGTATAGAGGGAACTAATCAGAGAAAAAAATTGTGTGTTACATGACTGAGGATTTTGCGAATCTCAAAGACTGCAAGCAAATTTATAAAATTTTGAATTTTCGGTGGAATTAAGTGCATTACATCAACCTTTGGCTGTTTGAGTTTGTAGAAACCTATCGAGGCCTCCTCAACTATTGTTATTCGCGACTGTCTGAATTTGTAGTTCAAAGCTCTAGTATTGTCTAATTCAATGCAGGTCTGAGCAAAAATTGCCAAAGTGACTTATTACGGCAAGTGATGAATTACCTTAGGAAGCTGGGCAAAACATTTGGGACGTATGACATTTTTTGTAATATGCGTCAGCTGCACCTTGTAATCGGTTGTCCTCGTTTCTATTTATACTGCTTGAGAAAGTGGTTACCCCGATGACGAAACTCATGCAGTCAACACCTCGAATTTGGTTGCAAAATGAATTAAAAGTAGGTACAATACCTGTCAAATCCGGAATTCGTCGGATTTATCTTTTATGCCCGTCTAATCTGTTTTGGAAAAACTACTTGGAGACTTAGAGATGAGTGAGGAACGTTGGAAAGAAAATGCCAAGGAGCATGCTGCAATGTTTTCGGACATTGCAACTCTAAAGTCGGATGTATCTGCCATTAAGGTTGATACGTCTGAAATTCGAGGTAAGATATCTATATTGCAACCTATCCTAATTAGCATTGCAGGAAGTGTCGGGTTGTCGTTAATTATTTTGATTCTTAGTTGGGCTTGGAAAATTCTAACTGGGTAGACATAACGTGTTTCAATTAATTTGCCAGTGAAGTCAGATTTGCGCAAATTGTATGTTAACATTGCTTAGATTAACGAAGTTGCTGTTGTGTTAAAGTGAGCGGTTATGTGATCATTCGCAACTCACAGATTAGTTTGTAGAGACACGGAAACAAGCAACGTGGTAGGCGCAAAATAAGGTCTATAAGCCTAAGAATCTTCTCTAGTCAAGAATGAAGTTGGTTTGAACCTTCCTGAATCTTTCAGACGAAAAAATTCAATTTGGCCTGACGGAAATTAGTTCGCCTAGATGTATTTGGAGTGCAGACCATGGGATTATGGGAACGTTATGTAGCACCGTCATTGATTTCGTGTGCTTGCTCAACCAAGCCGATAATGAAACAAAGAGGAAAGGTTGTTCCCAAAGCGTCGGGACGGGTCTTAGAGGTGGGATGTGGAAGTGGTACGAATTTTCCCTTTTACGATGCGAAACTTGTCGAATCTTTGGTGGCTATTGAGCCGTCAGACGGGATGTTAAAACGTGCTCGAAAAGTTAAAGACCAGCTTGGAAATATAGATTCGGAGATTGCTAAGGGCGATGCGTGTGATCTGCAAATTGATGACAATAGTATAGATACGGTTATAGTAACCTTCGTTCTGTGTACGATACCGGATTGGCGTAAAGCCCTTATGGAAGTTCGGAGAGTTTTGAAACCCGATGGTAGAGTTTTGTTTTCGGAACACGGCCTTGCACCTGACCAAGACGTATCGAAATGGCAAAGACGAATTGAGCCGATATGGAAGCCAATTGCGGCTGGCTGCCACCTTACTCGGGATACTATTGAAATGCTCAAAGAATCTGGAATCGGAACAATTGAGTGGGAGAAAATGTACTTACCGTCTACTCCGAAAATCGCTGGATATGTGACTTGGGGTGAAGCACGAGTTAGCTAGTTGTTCAGTATCATAGCACAAGAATGAAGAGCAATCTGTTATAGAAGTAGGAGACGTTTTATGAGGTACTGGCTATTTAAATCTGAACCCTTCAAATGGTCATGGGATCAACAGAAGGCTAAGGGTGATGCGGGCGAAGAGTGGGATGGGATTCGAAATTATCAAGCTCGCAATAACATGCGGGAGATGAAACTTGGCGACAAGGGGTTTTTCTATCACTCTAATGAGGGACTAGAAATTGTGGGCGTTGTAGAAGTTTGCAAAGAGTCTCATCAGGATTCGACGACAGAAGATGATCGATGGGACTGTGTGGACATCAAAGCAATCTGTGACATACCTAAGCCAGTCAAACTTTCAGAAATTAAGGCTAACACAAAGTTGGCAGAGATGGCACTTGTCAGACATAGCAGATTATCGGTGCAACCCGTTACGGAGCAAGAGTGGAAAGAGGTATGCCGTTTAGGTGACTTAAACCCAGAAGAAATCTAATCGAAGGTTATTTCTTGAGCGTTTAAACTTATATCTTCCCAAACTTTGAAGAAATTTGCGACACAAACTAATGAATTCGCGGAAATGTTTTTCAAATCTATTGCTTACCTGATGATCGATTCCTCCTGATCTTGCAGATATAACTCCCACCGCTATCAATTTCACCAAGACAGTTTCAGTCCTGCAGAGATTCCACTCGAGTTCCTAGAGTTGTCTCTTCCATCGATGGACGTGCTGAAGTTGGCTTGGGCAAAGAGGGAGGTATTGTCAGCAACTTGGGAGGAAATCCCGGCCTTTATCTCTGCTAGCATTGCACTCGTTTTATCCAAGAAAGTCTCATTGCCCACCCGTGTAAACCATTGATCGGGCGTGTCGGCGATGAGGTTTCCTGTTGCATACCAACTGACTGTGTCTTGTTTATACTCTGCGTGGATTCCAGCGCGAACAGTAAAGCCGTCTTCCATGTGAAGATTAAAGTCTCCAGCGGTGGTCTCGATGTTACCTAATCCGACATGTCCCCACGATAGTTGCGTTTGAGCATAGATATCAATATTGTCTAAACTTGCGACGAGATAGCCAAACTCAGTACTTAGATAAATCGCTGTTGATGCGTCGGCATCCACTAAATCCGGTAGGATACTCGTATCTAGATTTGTCGTTATCCGATTAACTTGTAACTGCACATCGGCGAAGTGGCCCGCCTTTCCGAACCAAGTCGCAGTACCTCCAATACCAAAGCCAGATGCTTCAAGAGTACCGGAAATCGTTTCGAGATTGATCGTCGATTCTACGTTATGGCTAGAGACATTGACTCCGATCGTCCAAACTCCGTTATCATCCTCAAATAAATTCAAGTCAGCACCAACTTGAAATCCTAGCGTCGTATTGTCATACGACGCATTTGTAACGTTCGATTTATTGTACTCGTTACTTCTACTGTTTGTCCTCATCCAGAATCTGGGTTGGGAGTCTCCTGCAAGTTTTTGTCGATCAACTACACCGAGACGTTGGTACATACTCGGAGCTCTGGCGAACCCATCAAAGAGGGCAATTGGCGTAGACAATAATAAAGAGCCGACAATCGATGTTCCGTTAATCTGATAGGAATTACTGGCACTATCAAAATTCAATCGGTACAGATAACCGGCCGATAAAAATTGATCATTGCCTGCCAATGCAAAGGTAGAGTCGTTCGAGTCGCCATTAACTGTTGCGATCGTAATCGAGTTCGCACGTGCAGTTGCATTATCAGGTGTAATATCAGCGATGGCTATTGTCGTCGTACCTGTTGCATTACCGGAAACAGTAATTGAATCTGACCGGCCAGAGGCAAAGTTCACGTCAATACTGAGCGTTCCCCCACCAACTAAGTTTCCATTCACGACAAACGAGTCATCAGGTTGGTTGTCCTGCATTGACAACGTGCCTTTTAAGTCCACTTCATTAGTATCAACCGTTATCGATCCATTAACCGATACAGTTGAACCGGATGCAAAACTAATTCGCTCCCAGTTGATGAAACGACTAGTGTTTAGAGAACTACTCCCCGAAGCAAAGGTCAATACGTCAACGGAACGATCCGTTCCTTGATCTTCACCGCCATCAAGCCTAGCTGCTCTTAACCTTCCTCCAGATATCCTAAGCGAGTCGGTTCCGCCTCCTAACTCAATTATGCCTGATATTGTCGCTCCTTGATTTAAGGTAATCGCGGTATCACTATTTCCATCTGTGATTGCTGTTCCTCCTTGTGAGCTAATCACCGCTCCGCTATTGAGAACGATTGTCGTAGAACCACTTCTCGTTTTTGTGTAAATTCCGGCTCCGTTCACACCGCCTGTAACGGCATCGGATACTACGACGGAGATATTTCCTGTTCCTGTATGGTCAACTGAAATGGCATGGTTTCCGTCAGCGGAACTTGATATTGCACCGCCAGTATTGACAGAAACTGTTCCGTTCCCACTATGGGAAACGCGTATACCACCCTTCGCTCCACTGACTGACCCTCTTGCTGTTACATTTATATTGGAAACATTTCTGTCGCTTGTAACGTTGACCCCATACTCTGTAGTTCCAATGATAGTTCCCGTCGTGTTCACGGAAATATCACCCGTTCCCGTATGCATCGCTAAAATTCCATTGGTCTGACCTGTGACGCTATTTGCAGAAATCCTAGTAGACCCTCTTCCACCATTGCTCGCATGTATACCGGCTAGAGTTTGACCGATCACTGTCGCATTAGACGAAATTTGAATGTTTGTGAATGTTAAACTAGCAACTTGTGCATGAATTCCATTATGGTTACCGGTGACATTTCCGGAAGTGTTCACAGTTACGTTTCCAGAACCCATAACTCGAATGGCACTTGCCCCTCGGCTAATCAACACACCAGATGTTGTAACTGTGATTGTTCCTGTACTCGCATTGACAGCGTGGATTGCCTCTTGTCCAGCCGAGATCGCTCTTGCTTGAACCGAGACACTAGTCCCGCTTCCCATTGCCATGATTGCTGTTCCCGAAGCATCACTAGCGGTAATGGTGGCACCGGCGTTGACGGACACACTCCCTGAACTCATGGCTTTTATAGCGGTACTTCCACTACTACTCACAGCACCCGTCGTCCTGACTGACACCGTGCCGGTACTAGAGTTGACAGCGACAATACCCTCACTACCAGCCGATAGAGCGGCGGCTCGAACGTTGACACTTGAGCCGTTCCCTGTTGCCATGATCGCAGTTCCAGAAGCATCGCTTGCCGTCACACTTGAGCCAGTATTTATATCAACGTTACCCGAACTCATAACCTTAATAGCAGTGCTACCGCTAGTCGTTACTTCGCCGGTTGTTGTAACGGAAACTGTTCCCGTGCTTGAGTTTTCTGCGACGATCGCTCCACTCCCTCCATTAGTGGCTCCTGCTCGAACGGATACGCTTGACCCGTTTCCTTTAGCTACTATTGCTGTTGCCCTAGTATGAGCGGCGGTAACATCGCTCACTGAAAGAGAAACATTTCCGCTTCCCGTAGACACAGCTTGGATCGCTGCCCCTGAACCTTGTAACGTTGCTGTTCCGGTTAGCGTTATTGTTGTATTTCCAGATCCTGAGGTGTTGGAGTGAATGACTCCGATAGCAGAACCTGTTGCATTCAATGTATTTCCGCTTGCATCTTGAGTGAACGTTATATTTTTTCGTCCTGAAAGAGCAAAGGCCGTTAACTCTGAAACATTCACGGTCGCCGAGCGATTCAAAGTTGCCGTAACGTCATTATCCCCGGACGCTATAAGATTCTCTTGTGCATCAATTGCACCCGAGCAGGAGTAATTGAGGCCGCCGGCAGAGATATCGCAATAGGTGGTACCCACCTCTCCTGTCAGAACATACGTCTTAGCTGAAGCATTAAAACTCAACGTGTATAAATAGTTCGCTGAACGAATGGTTTTACCTAAACCCAGACTTACGGAGTTCGCACTTGCTGTCCCTGTAACAGAAACGACTGTGATTGGATTTTCCGTTCTGTTGGTATTGTTCGACGGAGTTACGTCGTTGATTTCGACAGTTATTGTCCCCGACAAGTTTCCGCTAACAGAAAAAGTATCAACGCTTCCCGTAGCAAAATTCGCATCAATCGAGAGTATGCCTGTTCCGGAAAGTGTTCCGGTCAACTCTAACTCATCACCAGGCGTACCGTCTCTCAAAGATATCGTTCCAGCAACATCAAACTGCGTCGCGCTTAAACTATTTGTTCCATCAAATGCAATCGTGCTTCCAGAACGAACGTTTACTCTCTCCCAATTGCTTAATGTGACACCGGTAAGATTTGTTGTTCCCGATGCAAAGTTAATAACATCAACCGACGTATCGGTTCCGTCATCGGTTCCTCCGTCTAGTGTTACACTCGCGGCAAGAGACCCTCCGGATAATGTCAGGACATCAACACCGCCGCCTAACGCTATATTCGCTCCAATCGTTGCACCCGAATTTACGGTAATGTTGGAATTTCCTTCATCGTTTCGAATGGCCGTTCCACTGGTCGCTGTGACTGTTCCACTATTGAGAGTAACGTTGGTTGTACCTCCGTCAGTATGAGTGTCTATCCCTGCTTTTCCGCTAGCTCCCGTTACGTTCGCGCCAACAACGATCGATATAGAACCACTTTGTGCAGTGACATCAATTCCATCCTCGGAACGTCCGGTAACTGCCCCTGAGACGTTTACGGTTGTATTGGCACTGCTTTGATTATCAATAAGGATTCCATTACTGCCTTGTACAGTTCCAGAACTTCCGATAGACACATTAACAGCGCCTGCTCCGGACTTATTGTAGATCAGTATTCCGGCATCAGTATCGCCTGAACCGCTCCCTGTGACGGCTCCATTCAGAGTCGCGGCTAATGTGCCTGTACCTAGCCCCCTTATTTCAATGCCTTCGTCATCACCTGTGACGACAGTTGTCGTGACGGCTATGTTTCCTGTGCCTTCACCGACGGCTCTTATCCCGTCTTTAGCCGATCCCGACTGGTTAGATACCTCTCCTATAACGTTAATCGTAAGATTTCCTGAGGTTTTATTGGTAGCAATGATCCCATAATCTTTACCAGATACATCACCTGTCGCTGTTAAAGCAAGGTTGCCTTGACTGTTTTTGTATAGAGAGATTCCATTGCCATTCGTTCCTGTTACATCTCCAGAGACCAAGACCGTCGCGCTACTTGCCCCCGAATGTTTGTTTACCACGTTAAGTCCGTCAACACTTCCTGTTATCGTTCCCGAGGTGCTGACTGCTACTGAACCGTTCTTGCTGTAGGCATAGATAGCATGGCCGCTATTGCCCGTAACGGCTGCAGACGTTGTTACAGACACCGTGCCGGCTTGATCACCTTTATGGGTGACAGTTATGCCATGGGCGCTTCCCGTAACCGCTCCTTTTGTTGTGATCGTTATATTCCCACCTCCGCTACCAGTGTTACGTGCATCAATTCCATCCTCTCCTCCGGTAACGGACATGACTTCGATCGAGATAGTACCGGTGCTATTACTTTGCTTCACATAAACACCGTCTTTCTCTTCTCCCGCTATAGACCCAGAGGCTACGACCGAGATTGCTCCATCAGTTGCCGCGGATACTTTGATACCGTAGGTGTCAGCCGAAATGTTTCCTGTTGCAGAAATCGCAAGAGTGCCACTACCTTTACTATAAGCATCAATCCCGGCTCCGCTACTACTTGAGATTGTTTGAGTAACGGCAACCGAAACAGATCCTGTCGTTCCCATGTTTTTGGCAACGACTCCGGCTTTGCCGCCAACTATTGTAGCGGTTGTAATCGATATATTTCCCCCATTCGCAGAAGCTTCAATAGCCGTTCCTGAAGTATGATTGGCAGTAACATCAGCGGTAGAAATCGTTACATTACCTGTTCCTGTGGTTGTCGCTTTGATGGCTGTGCCACTTGACGCTAGTGTGGCCGTATTGGTAAGCGTTATCGCGATATTGCCATTGGCAATTGTGTTAGCATGAATCAAGCCGGTTGCCGATCCCGAACCAGATATCTGATTTCCGCTAGCCTCCTGCGTAAACGATAAGTTACCTCTTCCCGACAAATAGAATGCTAGGCCCGACTGAACATTTACCGTCGCTGAGTTATCTAAAGTTGTTGTGACGTTGTTGTTGGAGAATGCAACCATATACTCTGAGGCACTTATTGTTCCATCACAAGTGAATTGACCGGTCACTGTTGTTGATTCAGCGCATTCTGTAGCCCCAGGACGGGTTATGATGGAATAAGATTTGCTGGTGGAATTGAAGGAAAGTTGAAAAATTCGTCCACTAATTCCGACTGGACCGCTTTCTATTGATATCGCCGATTCAGTAACTGTTCCGGAGACGATAAAAACTGCAATCGGACTTGTCGTAACCGTCGTAGCATTGGCAGGAGTCACATTGTTTACTTTGATAACATGCTGACCAGTGACATTCCCACCGACGGTAATTGTATCGGTTGCTCCGGATTGGAAATTAACATCAATGTAGAAAATCCCGCCGGTTGTGGCCGTTGGACCGCTCAAATTCCCGCCTACGTTTAACGCATCACCCGTTGCGTCATCTTTTAAGGAAGCCGTTCCATCTAAGGTTAAGGCTATACCTGTTAGGATTGTGTTGTTGTCAAAAGTTAAAGTGCCAGAAGCGCCGACAGTTATGTTTTCCCAGAGAATGAACTTTGTCGCGTCCCAAGCTGTTGAACCCGCATTAAACACAATCGTATCGTTTTCGGGAGTGGTGCCAGTATTTGTTCCTCCACTGAATATTGCACTACTATCTCTTGTTGCACCGCTGATAGTAAGCGTATCAGCGCCAGCATTGAGAGTAATATTTCCTGAAATTACGGTTCCCGAGTAAAGGATAACATTCGAGTCGCCTTCGTCGTTATAGATAGATCTAAAACTTCCACTAATCGTGCCGCTATGGATTTTGATTGTCGCGGATCCGCCGTTTGTGACCGTGGAAATCGCGAAAGTGGCAGAAACATTTCCGGAAACAGAAATGCTTATATTGCCTGCACCGCTCGCTCGTGCATCAATTCCAAAGTTTTGCCCAACTACTGAAGAGGTTGTACTGATCGTTATGTTACCGCTTTTACTGTACGCGTAGATTCCTTTTCCACTCGACGCTGTGATGGTTCCTGAGGTATTGATTGTTACATTGCCAGTGTCGCTCGTAAGTTTTGCAAAAATAGCATTAAGACCCGCCGAAACCGAGTTAGCGCTGACAGAAAGACTTGCTCCGGCCCCCTGAACATGTATCGCATTGCCGGAGGCATGACTTGCCGTAACGTTACCAGCAGAAACTGAAACATTACCCGTACCCGTCGATTCCGCTTTGATCGCGGTTCCGGAACCGGCAAAACTTACCGCTCCCACCGTTGTTATGGATACGTTGCCATTACCTGTCGTTGTAGCATGGACTATTCCTCTTGTGTTCGCACCACCCACGAGAGCCCTACCACCTGTCTCCTGCGTGAAAGTTATTCCATTCGCGCCAGACATGGAAAATGCAACCGCTGAAGAAACATTTATTGTCGCTGAATCATCTAGCGTCGCGACGATATTTGTCGTGCCGGTTTTGATTATATTTTCTGAAGCCGAAATCGTTCCCGAACAATTATAAACGCCTACATTCGAGTCGGATTCAATACACCGCAGAATAGCAGGGGAAGACTGTAGTTCGATATACTGACTAGACGTTACCGTCACGGTATACTTGTAGCCGCCCGCGGTGAAAGATGAATTCTCTAACGCAAATGCCGACGTGTTCTGTCCCGTTCCGTTTAATGAAATTATCCGAATTTTCGAATCAACCACATGCGCTGATCCGCTCGGTGTTACATCATTTAATCTAACCTTGATATTCCCAGTTACCGTTCCCGAAAGGACAACTCGGTCGGAAGTTTTGGTAACGAAATTGACATCAACGTGGATCACGCCGCTACCTGAGAGATTTCCCGCTATATCGAGATGGTCGCCAACAGTTCCGTCTTGAAGAGACAGAACGCCATCAACGACAACACTATCAAATCCCAAATCCTGACCGCTACCCGTTCCTTTACCAAGGAACTTAGCAGTTCCACTGGAGCTTATTTTTAGAGTTTCCCAATTGGTGAAATTGGTGGCTGTTACTGTCCATGTTCCGGAATTAAAGTTTAGAACATCGTTATCGTTCGTATGACTCCCGCCATCTATTTTCTGAGATGCGCCCAACGTATAACTTCCACCATTGAACTTTATTTCGTCGTTGCCTTCTCCGAGTTTGACAAAGCCGACCATACTTGCGCCAGAGTTGACGGTAACAGTCGTGGCGATTCGTGCGGCAGCTTGGTTCTTGGTAACGACTATCGCTCCCTTACCGGTTGTTCCTATGACGGAACCGCTATTCAGGATGACCGTAGCCGTTGGAGAGGCCGTTGACGACGTATTTTTATTGTCTATTTTTATTGCCGCGATGTCTTTGCTTGTTGAAGACCCCGTTGCCTTTACCGCTCCCGCCGTGGTTATGCTGACGGGGCCGTTGTTCGAGTTGATATTAATTGCATAGTAACCACTGCTCGTTACGTTCTTTGTCGACACAGTTACACGCCCACCGAGATTTCCTTTTGATCGGATGACTCCTAAGGCCCCGGTATTGGTATTACTTATATCCCCCGTCGTTGTTATCGTAACGACTCTTGTCGTTGTGGAACTGGTAATTTGATCGGTTTGAATTGTTCCAAACGCATGTGTTCCCGTCATATCTCCTGTAGCCGAGATCGTTGCATTGCCCGAGTGATTTACGAAAACTGCCAGTGAACGGGCGTTAATAGTCCCCGAAGTGCTTACTGTTACATTTTTACCAGTAAGGGAAATTGGCGTTGATCCCGTTCCCTCCGTTCGCGCACTGAAAGAATTTACTCTGACGTTAATGTCACCATTAGTTCTAACATTGGCAATTTGCTTAGCTGTTACAGTCCCCGTTGACGTGAAAGTAACACTTCGGTTACCTAAAAATGTAGCTATCGAAAACAATGTCTCACGAACTGACGCGGAACCTACTGAAACAGTGATCGGATTATTACCTCTACCGGTACTTTCAACTACAACCCCCTGAGCGTTTGAACCTGAACCGGTGTGATCGATCCGCCCAACGTTTGCAGATATCGTGGCATCTTTGACAGTAAATAGAATGGCCCTCGAAGTATTGTTTGAAACCGAAATAGAACTGACATTAATGTTTATTACCGATGAAACAGTTACCGAACTCGTGTTGGCCTCATCGTTATTGACTGAAATTCCATGCTTTCCAGATGCGGTGATGTTTCCAGCCGTGATCGATACGTTGCCCTTACTCCTCGTCCAAATCCCTCCGCCGCCTGCCGTGATATTCGCCGTGCTAATCGTGATGTTGGTGGCTAGGGTTGGGTTACTGCCTATAGGTGGGGAGGCCGTTCGTGCTGCTCTCACGGCATAGCTGGCGGAACTTGTTACCGAGATATTACCAGTAACCGATATCGTGATCGGAGAATTTCCTGCGTCAACGTAATTGGTTAAACCATAAATATTAGCCAATACGATAGCAGATGGCACATTTGAAGCAGCTTCAATATTTTGACCATTCGCTGCCTGAGTGAAAGTTAAGCTTCCAGATGATGCACCAGCAATAATAAATACTGAAGATGTTCCGGCTGAGACTGTTACAGAAGTTGAAGAACCCAAATTAAAGTCTAAAGAACCAAAAGCAGTATAAGTTATACTTGCGGAAATGCTAGATTGTGTACAACTTACAGTTGTCGTTGTTGTAGCCGTGTTAGTAGTCGCCGTACACCCCTGCGAGTAGGCTACCCCCCCCATCAGGATAGTTGAAGCCACTGAACCAAGAGCTAAAGACGAAACTGAAACTTTCAACGAACGAGTCATACAAGGGGCGAAGCTTAGAATCTGGCCAGCAAAACGAGAAATTCTACCACCAACAGAATGATCGGGTGAAAATTCGACATTTGAATCTCGACCAATCTGGGGATCAGCAACTGAAAAGGTCATGATAATTGATCCTGAAACAAAGATTCGATTTTGGATACGTCAGTTGACTCTAACGCGGTGAAAAGGGTGTCGATAAGTACGACAAATATACCGTGTACCCAGGCTAACTATAGCATAGAAATTTTTTTCGGGGGGGGGGTAGAAAAAAGCAGTAAAGTTCCACTAACATCTAGGCCTCCAACACATAAAAAATTCGCATTATTTCAAACGGGTCAAAGTTCCGTGAAATCAGATCAAACTTCCGAACAACTAGGCCAATTTCGGTTATACGGAGTTCTTGTCTATCCTAAAAATACTTGGCAAAGAAAATTTACCCAAGGTCTGAAATTTTAAGAAACCAATGTCGTTCCTCCGCTGATCTTACTGACGATACAAGCTTTAAGAGAAGTTCAGAAGCTAGTTTAGGGTCTAGCAACGAGCGAGTCAAACAAATTTATGGTCAGAGCACATTGCTTCGATATTGGCAAGAATATATTACAATAAACTTGTTTCTGTTCTATTTCCCAATATTTGTGGACTGGTTTTTAGCTAGGAGAAATCTGTGAAACTTGCAAAGAAAGTTCAAAAGGCTATTAAGAAAGTGGTTATGGAGGAATACGATCACTAGGAGACCGTTCGTGATGTGTATTCGGCCGTTATACGCGATATCGATGGTAATGAGCGCGTTGGTATTCAACTGGTCGTCAACTGAAATGGCACCTGTGGCTGTTAAATCGAGGCTATCTTGACTGTTTTCTTTTACAGATAAATTCCGTTGCCATTCGTTCTGGTTACATTGCCAGAAACAAAAAAGACAGAGCATTGCATTGATATTGGCTAGAGTATGTTATAGTAAACTTGTCTCTGTTCAATTTCCCAATATTTGTGGACTGTTTTTTAGCAAGGAGAAATCTGTGAAACTTAAAAAGAAAGTTCAAAAGGCCATTAGAAAAATGGTTTTGGAGGAATACGATCATCAGGATACCGTTCGTGATGTTTATTCGGGCATCATGCGCGATCATTATGGCGATAAGTGCGTTGGTATTCAACTGGTGGTAAAGCCCGGCGTATCTCCCAAGAAATTAGCGAAGGTGATGTTCCATATGCAAGTGCCAATTGCTAGATGCCTGTCAAAAAACGGTATGGATCTGCCTCCATTTATGTTATTTCGAAGAATCTACGCATCATCATGATCCGACTAATTGATCCGTAGAAAATTTTGCGAATTGCTAAGCTATTATGTTCAAACGTCGGGTTAGCGGGGCCAGAACAAGAATCCTTACGTTTCGCTTTCATTTATCTTCGGTTTCCAAAAATTTGGGGACTGTTTTTAGCTAGGAGTTATCTGTGAAACTTTCAAAGAAAGTTCAAAAGGCCATTAAGAAAGTGGTTATGGAGGAATACGATCACCAAGATACCGTTCGTGACGTGTATTCGGCCGTGATAGTCGATATCGATGGTGATGAGTGCGTTGGTATTCAGTTGGTCGTCGATCCCGAAGTTACTCCCAAGAAGTTAGGGAAGGTGATGTTCCATATGCAGGTGCCAATAGCTAGATGCCTGTCAAAACACGGTATAGATCTTCGCCCAGCTATGCTTTTTCGAAGAATCAACGCATCATCATGATCAGATTAATTGAGCCGAAGAGAATTCTGCGAATTGCTAAGCTTTTGTGTTCAGAGGTTGGGTTAGCGGAGTCGGAACAGGAATCCTTACGTTTCGCGGTCATTTGTGCCTATTATGCGGTTTTTCATAGTCTATGCAAAATGTGCGCTAATGCATTTGCAGGAGATTCAGCATTAAACAGTGGTTCAGAGCGTGGTTGGATTGAAGTGTACAGATTTCTCGGACATACTGCAACGAATGAAGCTTGCAAAAGAATAAAAACTAGATTTAACTCAGTCGGAATTTTGAGCTTCGCCTATAGTTTTACTATTCTTCAGCAAGCAAGGGAACTTGCAAACTATACTCCTGAAGGAGAAGCAGATGCGTCCGAGGTATTTTCATTGATTGAATTTGCAGAAGAGGGCATTGAAATTATCGAAAATCTCTCTGCTGAAGAAAAAGTAGACTTTGCTATTTTCCTTATGATGAAAGGGAAAGGGGTAAACGATGCTCGAGAAAGATGGCGAAAAAATCGCATCAACCAGCTGTTTGAAGGTTTAAATCTCACAAAAGACAGGTCTGCGGATAATTAATCTCGTTCAATCTTCGGAACCGTATATTCGTTTATTTGAAGGGCAGGAAATTAAATCATCCTTAGAATTAACAGTGTGAGTAAGTAGTGACTTCTTAATGCTTAAAGATCCTTGCAATCCGAAAATTTTTCCAAAATGACGATCCAATTTCCTAAGAAGATTGTTCTCGCATATTCAGGAGGACTTGATACATCAATCATCCTAAAATGGTTGCAGACAGAGTTTGACTGTGAAGTCGTAACGTTCACCGCTGATCTAGGACAAGGTGAGGAACTAGAACCGGCCTGGGCAAAAGCCCTATCCTTGGGGGTGCCATCAGAGAATATTTTCGTAGAAGACCTGAGAGAGGATTTTGTTCGCGATTACGTGTTCCCAATGTTTCGAGCGAATACAGTTTATGAAGGAACGTATCTCCTTGGAACGGCGATCGCTCGACCGTTGATTGCTAAGCGTCAAATAGAGATTGCTCGGAAAGTTGGCGCTGACTCCGTGTGCCACGGTGCAACCGGGAAGGGGAATGATCAAGTACGCTTTGAGCTCGGTTATTATGGATTAGATCCAGACATCAATGTGATTGCTCCGTGGAGAGAGTGGAAATTTAAATCTCGACAAGAACTCTTGGATTTTGCTGACCAGCAAGGAATTGAGATTACCAAGGATAAAAGAGGGGAAGCCCCCTTTTCTATAGATGCCAACCTCTTGCACTCGTCATCTGAGGGTAAAGTTCTTGAAGATCCTGGTGAAGCTGCCCCTGAATTTGTTCATATGCGAACGATTTCCCCAGAAAGTGCGCCCGACAAACCCGAGATCGTAACCATTGCTTTTGAAAAGGGTGATCCTGTCGCGATCAACAGTCAACCGCTAAGTCCGGCGAGTCTACTGACTGAACTTAATCGATTAGGTCATAAACACGGTATTGGTCGCCTTGACTTACTCGAAAATCGATTTGTCGGAATGAAGTCACGAGGTGTCTATGAGACCCCGGGTGGCGCGATTTTGTTAGTCGCGCATAGAGGTATTGAACAAATCACCCTAGATAAGGGAGCTGCTCATCTAAAAGATGAGTTGATGCCGCGCTATGCCGAGCTAATTTACAATGGGTTTTGGTGGAGTCCGGAACGAGAGATGTTGCAATCGGCAATTGATTTCTCACAACAACTTGTTTCGGGTGAGGTTGATGTGAAACTTTATAAGGGCGGTGTCCATCTGCAAGCTCGCCGATCAGAAAATTCATTATACTCTGAGGAAATCGTAACGTTTGAAGACGATCAAGGAGCATACAATCAGAAAGATGCCGAGGGTTTTATTAGGCTCAATGCTTTGAGACTGAAACTTCTCGCGGTTAGGAACAAAAAACTTCGCCGGAACTAGGAGGTTTTACTCATCCGTACGAGAGTCTCTTTCTAGGAAACTAATATTTTTGTCTCACCCCTTGAGATTTAGGGAATCATTTACCACATAAGCGACTCCATTTACTAATCTAAAAGCCGGGTTTGTTTATGAGCAAACAAGACTATTACGATGTCTTAGGTGTGCAACGTGGAGTCAGCGATAAAGAGCTGAAATCTGCCTACCGCAAATTGGCATTGAAGTATCATCCAGACCAAAATGCTGGAGATAAAACAGCCGAAAAAAAATTCAAAGAGGTTGGCGAAGCCTACGCCATTCTATCCGATCCGGAAAAACGCTCCGCTTACGATCAGATGGGGCATGCCGCGTTTGAACAAGGTGGATTTGGCGGGAATCCATTCCGGCAAGGGGCTTCAAGTGATATTTTTGAGGATTTATTCAGTCAGGTCTTTGGTCAAAATAATCCTTTTCACGGAGGTCGACGAGGCCCTGCTCGAGGTGACGACGTTCGATATGATGAGACTATTTCCTTGGAAGAGGCATTCTCAGGAAAGTCAACAAAAATTAAGGTTCCCGGAACAGCATCTTGTTCAAATTGTAATGGGTCAGGAGCAAAACCAGGTACGAGTCCGCAGCGATGCAATAACTGTGGTGGAGCAGGTAGAGTCCGCCAGACACAAGGTATATTTCAAGTTGAACATCCTTGTGGTCGATGTCAAGGACGCGGGCAGGTCATCCCTAATCCTTGTAATACCTGCCGAGGAAATGGACAGGTACGAAAGACGCGTGATATCTCTGTCAACATCCCCGCAGGTGTAGATAATGAGATGCGTGTTCGATTGCCGGGCGAGGGAGAACCCGGTCCGAACGGAGGTCCGAGAGGAGATTTATACATTTTCGTTAAAGTAGAACGACACGAACTGTTTGAACGCGATGGGCCAAATCTTTATTGTTCGACCTACGTTCCAATGACGACTGCTGCGTTAGGCGGAAAAATATCAGTACCTACAATCGATGGAGGAAAAGTACAGGTTACAGTACCAGAGGGAGCCGACTCTGGTCGAAAACTAAGGCTTCGCGGTAAAGGTATGCCAGCTTTACGCTCAGATGGAAGCTCTCGAGGAACCGGAGACTTATTGGTGGAGTTAAAAGTCGAAACACCTAAGAATCTATCGTCTCAACAGAAGAAAGTATTACAAGAACTAGAAGAAGGCACTAAACCGCAATTTCGAACAGGGAACAAAAGTAAATCCGCTAAAAAAACTAGCATAGGAGATGAGACAAAATCGGACTATGATCCGAAGATGTATGAGCTGAGTCGCAAGTTCCAGGAAACTGCCAAGAAGTTCTGGGAAAAATTCAAAAGAAAGAGTTCATAGAATATTGGATATTTGATATCCACTAAACAGAATTTTCGCGAATTCCTGACGATGAGTAAAGCAAACAAACTGCCGAGTTTAGCTATCGCCGGTATATGTGGCCGGATGGGACGTGCAATTGCAGAGGTTGGCTTTGAGCGGGGCTATGAGATTCTGGGGGGAACCGAAGCTCCGAATAGTGAATTTATAAACCAGTCTGTGAAATTTGGTTCAAAAAGCGTGACTACAGTAATCGATCCTAAAGTCGCGGCGGACTCGGCTACAGTATGGGTAGATTTTACGAGGCCAGAAGCCACCGTGAACGCATTGGAGAATCTGAGTGATACTAATGTCAATGGCATAGTTATCGGAACAACGGGATTCTCGCAGAATGAAGAAGAAAAAATTGGTTTCGCGGCAGAAAGATTTGCAATCATCAAGGCAGGAAATTTCTCATTGGGAATAACCCTGCTGTGTTCACTCGTGAGGTTAGCGTCTCAAAAATTAAGTTCCGATTGGGATATAGAAATTCTCGAAACCCATCATCGACACAAATTGGACGCACCGTCGGGAACGGCGTTAATGCTTGGACAAGCGGTCGCAGACGGAAAACAGAGAAATTTGAGCGAAATACAGCGGGAACCCTATGATGGCCGTCAGGCGAAGCGTAGAGTAGGGGAATTGGGATTTGCTGTTAGGCGGGCTGGTGGGGTTGCCGGCGAACATGAGGTTATGCTGGCAAACGAATATGAACTCATTCGACTTTCTCATAGCGCTTTAGACAGAAAAGTATTTGCTCAAGGCGCACTGTTTGCGGCAAATTGGATAGCGGATCAGAAACCTGGCTTGTATCGAATCGAGGACGTTCTTGACCTTTAGTTTGGTCAATCGAATGAGAATGCCAAAAAGAATTATTTATGATTCTACTTGAATGATTGTCGTCTCGGGTTTATTTGAACGTAGAAAAAAATTTTTTGGTTGGGTAGCTCAGCCGGTTAGAGCGCTGGACTCATAATCCAGAGGTCGGGAGTTCAAGTCTCCCTCCAACCACCAAATATCATTTTAACTCCTTCTGACTTGTCACAATCTTTCCTACCAAGCCATATGTAACGGCTTCCTTAGACGACATCCAGAAGTCTCTGTCTGTATCAGCTTCAATTTTTTTCAAGCTTTGGCCAGTCGCTTCGGCAAAAATTTTGTTTAAGCGTTGGCGCATTTTTATAATCTCCCGCGCCTGAATCTCAACATCTGTTGCTTGGCCGCCGATGCCCCCTCTGGGTTCATGGAGCATGAATCGCGTATTTGGCAAGGCAAATCGATTTTCCTTTTTGGCTGCACAGAAGATTAATGCACCCGCGCTAGCAACCCAACCTGTTCCGATTATTTTTACAGGGGCGGTGACAAATTTGATCATATCGTGAATCATATCGCCTGACTCTACGTGACCACCGGGCGAAGATAAAATTATGAAAATTGCGTCGCGACTTTCGCTAGACAATGCAACAAGCTTAGAAGTCACTTCGCGGGCTTTCTTTTCGTCAATGTCACCCGTCAACAGAATCGTTCTCGATTTTATGAGGGCGTGGTTGACAAAATTGTTCGCGTCCGGTTGCTTATCCTTTTCAGGTTTTGCTTTAGTTTCGGGCATGAGTGTTCCAATCTATCTGAGAAAAACAAGAAATTCGATATCTTTGGGGTACAAAGAAGTTCAAACTTAGACGACCTGTGTGGTAGAATCGGAGTACGTCCGTAAGGCGAGATTTCATACTCCAAATCTGAAAATTATTCAAAATACCGTTTTTATTTGGTATTAGTTCTCGTTAATTCAAGTGGGAGCAGATTCGTCTGGATATTCACCTGACAGATTCAAAAGAAATTTATAGATATTCAGAAACAAGCCTATGAAGGTAGACTTGCCTAGACTAAGATTTCGCACCGTATCGCGGGCGTTGCCGGGTGTTGCAGGTGACAAATTTTGGATTGGATCAGTTGGTTCCTACTGCGCTGATAGACGCAATTATTTGAGGAAAAGCATGAGTAAACTCATAACGTTGACTTGTATTTTGGTCGCATTGGTATTTTCCGGTGAACTTGCTTTCGCCGAGCGAAAGTCAATTGGTAAGTATAAGGACTGGAATGTTGTAATGGAGGTGTTCGATACGGACACGGTTTGCTTTGCCGTGACCCAAGCAATTGACAAGTCGCCGGAGACAGTGCAACATGGGGACGTATGGTTCTTTGTTTCTACCTTTAAATCGATAGGATATGAACGTCAGCAACCTAGTTTGCACGTAGCATACAATCTCCGTGAGGAAGTACCAGCTAAGCTTATGGTTGGCGACGATGGCTGGAGCATGTACAATATTGGACGAACGTCTTACGCTCGTGATAAAGACGATCCGAATATCATAAGTGCATTGAAGAAAGGCGAAGAGTTCAAATTTGAGGCGACATCGAGTCGCGGCACTTTGGTCACGTATCATTTTTCCCTTGATGGATCGCTTGATGCCATAAATCAAGCGATAGATGCGTGTTGGGACGAGTGACGGTGCATGGTTATGTTGCAAAGCGATTAGAAGCGTTAACGGGCGTGTCAAATGCGGAACTAAATTCCAGTGCAAAAATTTTTTTAGCAGGAAGTTCGCTAGCAAAGATCCGCGATTCCCTTCGCGTTTTAGGGCTTAGCGAAGCACAGTCGAAGCTTCGGGCAAAACAGCTTCGTCGATGGATTCAGCATTTTGGCTTAACTGAGTTCGGCGGAATGACCGATATTGCCAAGGAGTTACGACGAGAATTTTCAGATCGTTTATCGTTGGAACGTCCCGAGGTCATTAACCATCAAGTCTCAACTGATGGAACGCAAAAATGGTTAGTAAGATTTGAAGAGAATGTAGAGGGAGAGTCCGTCTTTATTCCGGAAGTTTCTAAGTCGGGTGCGTTGTGTGTTTCAAGCCAAGTCGGTTGCACTCTAAACTGCACATTCTGCCATACAGGAACGCAACGCCTCGTTCGGAACCTAAAGGCTCATGAAATTGTTTCTCAAGTCTTGATTGCGCGAGACTATTTGAGGGAGTGGCCGTCGGCAGTTCAGAATAGAAAATTAACGAATATTGTTTTTATGGGCATGGGGGAACCGTTGTACAATCTAGACAATGTCGCGGAAGCCATTGACACGATTTCAGACGGCGATGGGATTGCAATAGGTCGTCGTCGGATCACTGTTTCTACCGCAGGAATTGCGTCACGAATTCAAGAATTAGGCGAACGAACCGGCGCGATGCTTGCAATTTCTTTGCATGCAGTGCGAGATGATTTGCGTAACGTTTTGGTACCAATCAACAGAAAGTTCGATCTACAAACGCTATTTGAAGCGATACGAACCTATCCGGGTTTAGGGAATTCAAAGCGGGCAACTTTTGAGTACGTAATGCTGAAGGGAATCAATGATAGTCTAGCGGAGGCTAAGGATTTAGTGAGATTGTTAGCGGGAATTCCGTCAAAGATTAACTTAATCCCGTTCAATCCGTGGCCGGGAACACCTTATGAATGTTCAGAATGGGGAACAATTGAGGCTTTTGCTGAAATATTGCGTCGAGCGGGATATGCGTCTCCAATTAGAAAGCCGAGAGGAAGGGATATTCTAGCGGCTTGTGGACAACTTCGATCGGAAAGCGTAAAGGCATCAGCGGCTGAAAGACTCAGATCTGTTACTTGACAGACCGGGGGAAGCAAATTTGTATTCAAGCGCGGAAAAATGAACAAGTATTAACTGTTTCATTTTACTTTCAGTCGAGTTTTCACTAACCGAACGTAATCCTCTTCCGAAACTCTGCAGTCGATCAGGCCACGAAAATCGCTTATGGAGATCATACATTGTCTGGCCATTTGCGCTACAAGATTGTCGCTGAGGCTGTCGCTGTCTCGCCCATGACTGATGATAGTAACAGTTTTTGTATTACCTACTGCTGGCTTAAACTGTAAAAGAATATGTTTCTTCATCCGTTCTATAACAAATCCTTTTCGCAATAAACTAGATTTGATTTTTCTTCGCGTAAGCGTCATTTATGAATCTCCACAAACGTTTCTTGTAACCGATTACGTAATTCTAAAGCATCTGCGGTCAGTACTTCATCCTGGTTTTGCACAAAGAGTTTCCACATGTACGTTAATCTATCTTGGATTTCGATTTTGAGCTCAGTTCGCGTATAACCAGATGAAATAATGTTTAGATCATCGTGTAAAGCCCAGTAGAACTGTTGCCGCTCATCGAATTCAACTCTAATAGCTGTATCATTAGTAAATCTTAGATTTAAATTTGGAGGCAGCACCTCGGACACCATAATCTCGGAAAGGTTTGCTTTAGCAATTTGCCTAACGAACCTTACGTCTGTGGGTAAGTCTGAATTGTCAACTACTATTTTTCCAGTAATCTCGACAGTGTTCTGAAGGCATTTAGCCAAGGTATCTTCCAGACTTTTAGGATACTTGATCCAAATCATACGGTTAGTATGTGGAACCGAGACTAATGCTTTTCTTTGCTCAACATTTAGTTGGAGTAAAAAACCAAGCATACTTGAGCGTGTACTGTGGAAAATACCGAAGTAGATGGCAAAAGCCCAGTAGATGTCCACGATTTTTTTTAAAACGTTGTTTTCGACTTGCGCACGAGGTTTTGGGAGTCCCTGATGCGAACCTATGGATCGAGTTGCCATTTTAAACTGTCCTAACTTAATGCAAGGTGACAATGAATATCACTTCAACAACACTCTTTCTTATATCTTGGATTGGTAATTTTTGCAACACTCTGAGACTGTAGAGAAATAGAATGGGAATTATATAGAGAACTAGCCAAGATTGATAGTTAAATTGCAATAGGTACGGTATTGGTATCCTGACTATAGGAGTTTGGACTATGCCTGCTACACCCGGCAAATCATCTAGAAAAGGTATTTCGCTCTTTGAGTAAATGGAACTGTTCCCAAATGAAGAACAGGCACGTCTATGGTTTGAATCCATAATCCGGCCTAGCGGGCTAGAATGTCCTCATTCCGGTAGTGAGAAAGATAATTAGCGACCTAATCACAAACCAGAACCTTACCGATGTAAAACGTGCAGGAAATACTTCTCCGTCAGAACGAATACTGTAATGGCTTGTACTCGGCTTCCGTTGCAAAAGTGGGCTATGGCGGTATTCATTGTATGTACAGAAATCAAATGCACGTCTAGCCTGCACTTACATCGCACTTTAGACATAACGCAAACAACTGCGTGGTATATGCTGCACAGAATTCGAGAAGCCTTCCCTGTTAAGTTTGAAGTTTTCGCGGATACAGTTGAAGTTGATGAAACTTACCTAGTGTGCAGTCCCGCAAACATGAACGCAAGATGATAGGGAAGTGTTAGTTTATGTTCAATGTTGCATTTCTCACAAATGTCGTCAAATGCGTTGCATCTGATGAACTTATTTGCCTTTTGATCAATTGAACTGATGTTGTCAGTATAGACTTTGGGATTTCTCGGATTAGCGAACTGGCTACCATTATCAGTTAGGACTTTATGGATAGTGTACGGCACTTTATCAACTTCGGTCTTGAGAAACTGAACTGCGACTTCTCGCGTCGATTTGTCGTGCAGTTCAACGTAGCCATATTTCGATGTGCAGTCGATGGGTACGAACATATAGAGCCGCCGTTCTTTGGTATTGACATGGCCTATGTCGACATGGAAGTAACCGATGGGATACTCTTTGAATGCCTTCGTCTTCTCTTTATTTCTGCTTTTGGAAGACGAGAGTTGCCGTGGTGCTGAAACAAACAATGGAGATTCGATCGTTTCAAACGGGGAATTGAGTCTTGCAGAGAATACAGACAGTCATCCAACGACAACTGTGTTGTCGTCCGGAAATAAACATATGCAGCTTCCTCTACTTTACTCAAACTCTTTGGCCGCGGGTCTTGTGGACCCGACCGTCGGTCTTCGACCGACTCACGTTCGCGCCATTTCTTCACTGTGCGGTAGTTTAATCCGTAGCATTTCGATAATGCGCGTGTTGAGATCGACGATGGGGCTTCTTGGATCTTTTTTCTGATCGCATGAGTAGTGATTGCGTTGGTATGTAATACTTGTCCCATAACTGTTTCTTCCAGATGGAATTGCTGTATAAAGGTAGTATATCATCGTGCGCACCTGTTTGCGGACAATACACCTAACGAACCTTATGTCTGTTGGCAAATCTGAATTTTCAACTGCAATTTTTCCTATAATCTCGACAGTGTTCTGAAGGTATTTAGCCAAGGTATCTTGGCGGTAGGAGTTAAAATTGCGTATAATTTGACCTATACTTACTCTACTGTTTTAATATGTTTCGGAGGCTGTGTTATGTCTGAAGAAAAGCTAGAAAAAATTCTAGATTCGGTGCAGGAATTGAAAACCGATGTTGCCGTCATTAAAGAGACGCAAGCGGAACACTCTAGGCGATTTGACCAGCACGACATTCGGACGAATGAAAAAGTGGACGAGATTAAGAAACTCGTGAAGGAAAAATCTACCGAATCGGAAGATAGATTGAAGGAAGTTAAATCCAATATCCGATGGGATGTTGCGATCGCGATGGCTATTGTCGGAGCATTCTGGGCTCTATTTGATTATCTAGATTCCAAGGCATCAAGGGATTCGCAAATCACCGCGACGATCAATCTTAAAGGGAATGTTACAGACGTGGCTAAGGCTGACTAATTCAGGAAGTTAAAATGCGTTGAACCCTTTGTGATAGAAGCTATAATTGTGCAGTTCCGTAATTTAATAGCGCAACATAAATTTCATAGATATACACTTTGTTTCGCTAACTTATTGGTTGCCGTTAAGGTATTCATAGGCGCTTTTGCTATAAAGAGCAGATGTTCCGCACGGAGTTCATAGGTTTAGAAGATGATTATCGAGGACTTTTTTCTCTTAACTCCTGTTATTCAGTCGAGACGAGGCAGGTAGGAGTTGGACTTCAGTACACTGCTAGTTTGTGCGGTATGTCGTTTGAGTCAATAAAAATAGCCGCACAAGGGCTTCCTCAATGCTTCACCGTTGCTAGTTGCGAGGACAACAAAGGACAATGACCTTTTGCGATCAAGAGTTTCGTCTTCGAAATCACCGACATCTCTAACAAGTGGGGTGCAAAGTATACCGTTCGACACCTCCTATTACGAACCAGACATTCCATAGCATAAGCGTGGCATAAGCCACAGAACAAGTACGCTTTGTGCGGCACGTGTATTATCTTGAGTTGATCTTCTAGAAACCTATTCGAGCGCCGAGAGCGATAACAAACGGAATTCCTGCTCTTCCATTGCTGTTTGGGTTTTGATTAGACCTGTTTTCGGCGCTTAATACATTCATAGCATCTGCAAATAAACTAGTATCTGTGCCATACAAAGTTGTTTGGCGTTCTACGCGCAAGTCAAGGCGCCGATAGGCCTCGCCCCGCCGATCGATATATGTTGCGGCGGGTGTAAAAACTTGCCCGGACTGATAGCGATACTTACCGCCAAACCTCCATCGCTCATCTGCTGCATAACTCAGTGACAGAGTCGCACTAACAGGAAAGCCATATTCGTAGTCGTAAGTTTGATCATCACTCGGGTTGGTTCGGGTACTTTCTGACAAACTCAAAGAGAAGAATCCGAAAAATCCCTTTTCAGCAGATTTGGAAACTAGCAAATCAATTCCGTACACTTTACCGTCAAAGTTTGCGGGATCAGAAGTTCCTGTAAACTCTACAACGTCGAGAGACTTATAATACACCTCTGCTTGAGCGCGCCAATTGTTGTTGGGTATGATGCGATACCCAAGGCTGGCTTCATTGGCGATATTCTTATCCAGTGTCTCCCTTGCTGCTGGAGTAAGACGCAACATGTCGTCCAAATAGGGCATCTGACTTACCGAACCGGCCTTTGCAAACAAAGTACTCGAAGGATTCAATGTGTATTCAATGCTAAATCTAGGCCCAGCGTGGATTTTCTCAAATATGTCATCGTATGAAATCGAAGCACCCGCTTCAATGAATATTCTATCGGTTGCAGCATAGTCGAAGCTGAAAAATCCGTCAAACGCCTGTACTTTGTCGTTACTGGACGTTTTGGTCGTATCATAGATAAAGAGTGAATCCGCTTCATCGGAGCGATAGTTTAGTCCCAACGATACTTTAGAGTATCCGATGATCGTTGAATACTCGCTACGCAAGCTAACTGTGGTCACATCAAATGTTTTCTCGCCATGAAAGTATCCTGCTGACTTGTGTTTGGTATGGTTAAGAGAACCTGTTAGGATAAATTCAGATTCGTTGGTGAACGACCTGCGGAGTTCAATAGCGTTCGCTATAATTCTTCTGGATTCAAAATAGTCGTATCTACCTTTAGGCGCATTGACGCTACTAAGTTGCTCGTCTTTCGACTTGTCATAGGCTCCGATTGAAGTGAACGTGAGCGCTGAATTATCGTTCTCCCATCTCAGTTTAGCATTGTAGTCCCTGCTGTGCGGTAGTCGTTCTCTAACAAAATTTGTTTCACCTTCGAATCTTTTGAGAAAAGCATGGGCGAGATTTTCGCGAATAGAGATATAGCCCGATACATTGTTTCCGATCGGGCCTTCGAGGAACAGCCCTGACCGAAGTTGAGACAAATCTACAACACCGCTTACTTCGTCAGACTTAGGTTGTCTAAGCCTAATATTTACCACGCCTCCTAATCCCGTTCCGTACTCGGCGGGTGCAGTTCCAGTGTGAACTTCAAACGTTCTAACAGCCCAGTCACTGACAATGGTATCGCTTAAGTCGTGAAGAATTTGATAGAAAGGAATGTTGTCGATTAGTAGTAAGTTGTCATTTGGCCCCGTACCTCGAATCACCAATTCTTCAAAATCGTTAGCGGCAAAAGTGACGCTTGGAAGAAGAGAAATAGCTTTCACAGGGTCAGCTAATTCGCCGGGAGTTTTTAGTAACTCTGCTGCGTCCGGGGCAATTTCAGTCGGAGAGGTTTCAGTTCGTTGCGACGTTACGATTATTTCGTCCATCGTAAGAGCAGATCCCGCTTCTTGGGCTTCAACAGATGTTGCTGAGATTAGTATTTTTGTTACTACGATTGCATAAAGAAGGTGTTTTTGCATAACCTGTTGCCTTGCTTTTCAATTGACGGAGTCAACGTCAAATTTGTTTGGGACACAGTGACCGAAGAGTTTCACTGCCTAAATAAAGTGAGAGAACTCGGATTATTTGGTTTTTAAAATAGAAGTATCAATTGGACTAATTCACCCGCTAACCTTGGTCTCTTGGAAAACCTCCAGAAAAGATAGTTTTTTGGAACGTAACCGCCCGTAAGCCGATTTGAAATAGTGGGAAATGAGTCAACTTTGTCTCGCGTGTGTCTCTTCAATCTCCACAGTGTGTAAAACCGACAGCGACACATTTATCAGATCAAAATGGCCGTTAAACTTGAAGCCGGTATCTGTGCTTTTCCGCGAGTTCTTGTTAAAATTCTCTAAAGAAATTCTATCTGGAGGAAACAGCTATGGACTGGTATTGCACACCATCACCTCTACTCACGCAATCAGAAAAGAAATGCAAGAGGCTCCCAAAGAAGTCTCAAATTTTGCGTTATCCAAGTGGATTGGGTGACAGTCGACACAAAATTATTGAAACTACGTTTCGTTTCAACGTTTATGTGTTCTAGCTACAAAATTGCCGGAATAACCCGATCCGGGGGTTTGTGTCCATCCGCGAACGTCTTTATATTCACGATAACCTTTTCGCCCATCTCAATTCTTCCCTCTAACGTCGCGGAACCCATGTGCGGGAGCAAAACAACATTAGGTAGTCCTAGAAGTTCTTCGTTAACAAGTGGCTCACGTTCAAACACATCTAGTCCTGCACCCGCGATGCGACCTGATTTTAGTGCTTTCGCTAATGCTGCTTCGTCTATTACCTCTCCTCGTGACGTATTGACTATGAACGCGTCGGGTTTGCAACGATCTAACCTTCGGGAGTTCAACAAATGGAATGTTGCTGGCGTGTGCGGACAGTTTACCGAAACAATGTCTACATGGGCTAACATTTGGTCAAGACTTTCCCAGTACGTCGCTTCTAACTGTTCCGAGACTCGTGAGCTCACAGGTTTTCTATTGTGGTAGTGAATTTGCAAGCCAAAAGCCCGAGACCGATGGGCGACGGCCTGACCAATTCTGCCCATACCGATAATCCCAAGTCTTTTTCCTGCTACCCTTCTTCCCATCATCCAGGTCGGCGACCATCCCTTAAACTTCCCTTCTCCGATAACCTTCGCGCCTTCGTGGAGTCGACGCGGAACAGACAGGATTAAAGCCAATGTTACATCTGCAGTGTCATCGGTGAGTACGCCGGGCGTATTTGTGACTGTTATGCCTTTTTGATCCGCCGCATTGACATCTATATTGTCGATCCCGGCACCGAACTGCGCTATTAACTGTAACTGTTGACCTGCATTTGCAACAATAGTCTCATCAATTGGGTCAGTCACAGTTGAAACTAAGACATTCGCTGTCTTAACAGCTAAAACGAGCTCCTCTTTACTGAAGATATGGTCGTCATCATTGAGTTTTGTGTCAAACAGTTCCATAAGACGCAATTCTACTGAGGGCGGGAGTTTGCGAGTTACAATAATTTTAAGTTTGTGCTGCTTGGACATTTGACACCTTCTCAATGAATATAGCAATGTTAGTGGGGGAAATTAGAGTAATATCTATTCAGTTTTTGATTATACTCTTCTGAGTGAAGATTTTGATGAGTTAAAAGCGTAGACTTTGACATTTCGTTAAACTATGGTTAGCCGGTTTCTATTTCGCGTTTTGGTAGGGTGTTTATTGCTCTCATTTACCTGGTCATCGTCCTCTGAGGAAGATGACGGTACTATTATCAGCCCATTTTCCGGCAAACCTGTCCCGAGATACGAGTCTTTGAGATACTCTGTAGTAAACGGTCGGAATGGTCCTAGTCAAAGTCATCCAGTCGTTTGGAGATACTTGAAAAGAGGTTTGCCAGTACTCATAATCAAAGAAAGTCACGACTGGCGTCGCGTACGGGATCCTTTCGGCGATGAGGTGTGGATTCGTAATACACAACTAAGTAACACAAAACACGTCATTTTGAAGAGGACGTCTGAATTGCGAGACGGTTCCGATATTATTGCGATTCTTGAGCAAGGTGTCGTCGCAGAGCTCCATGAATGTGGAGTAGGCTGGTGCGAAGTTTCTATAGATCGTTTCCGCGGTGTTGTTCTAGCAGACGACTTATGGGGATGGGACGTATTTGCAAAACAAATATTTCGACTTAGGATTTATAGGTGAACTAGAGCGTTAGCAAATCAAGTTGATTGTCTCAATTTCTTCCGCTTCTTAATAGATGAAGTTTCCGCCTTCGGTAGTTCCGTCAAGATAATTTGTTCATTTGTTAAGCTGGAGCCTCAATTTACATCAATTTGAGCTGCAAACGCTTTAATATCGAAACGGATCCGTGGCAGTCTAGGACTAGTTATATGAATTACCAGCGAATCTGTGGTAAAAAGCTTTTGTTGTCTATCCTTAACCAATTTTAAGTTTTGAAAGGGAATTTCTTGAGCGGACCGCACGAACATCACGAACCACAGCCATTTTATTCCTTTGATGAACTTTTGACCTCGGGCGAAGGTGACCTCTTCGGACCTGGAAATGCCCAGCTACCTGCTCCGCCGTTGCTGATGATGGATCGTATAACTGAGATTAGTTTAGAAGGTGGTGAGTTTCAAAAAGGTCACATCGTTGGGGAGTTAGATATCCACCCAGAACTCTGGTACTTCAAATGTCATTTCAAAAATGATCCGGTAATGCCAGGCTGTTTAGGCCTTGACGCTATGTGGCAGGCAGTCGGCTATTGGTTAGGTTGGTCGGGATCACCTGGACGAGGCCGTGCGTTAGGCGTTGGATTGGTGAAATTTACAGGTCAAATTACTCCTGACATTAAGATGGTGCGCTATGATATTTCTATTAAGCGAGTAAAACGCGGGAAACTCGTCTTAGGAATTGCGGATGGCCAAGTTAGCGCCGACGGAAAAAAGGTGTACGTGGCGGAGGATATGAAAGTTGGATTATTTCGAGCCGAAGCTATTTAATTGAATTTCACAGAAGCATCGAGAATTTTATTTACAATTACATAGGAGATTGCTGTGTCAGATAGTTGGAATTTCCCGTCAGGAGACTTAATGCGCGGGAAGCGCGGAGTAGTAATGGGTGTCGCAAACCAGAATTCCATCGCATGGGGTATTTCTCGGCAGTTGGTCGCTCAAGGAGCCGAGATCGCTTTTACTTACCAAGGAGAAACATTGGAGAGGCGAGTAAGGCCGCTCGTCGAGAGTATTGGTATGGAGCATATGATTCCCGCTGATGTTACCGATGAGGTCTCTATGGATCGGGCTTTTTCTGAAATTGGTGTTGCTTATGGGAAGATTGATTTTCTGGTTCACTCAATTGCATTTGCGGGGAAAGACGAGTTAATGGGATCAATGGTCGAGAACACCTCTAGGGAGGGATTCTTGCGAGCTATGGATATTTCGGTTTATAGTTTTATAGATGTTTGTCGCAGAGCTTCCAGAATTATGAAACCTAAGGAGGAGGGGGGCGGATCAATTATTTGCATGACTTACTTGGGGTCCGAACGAACTGTTCCCTCGTACAACGTTATGGGGGTTGCGAAGGCAGCTTTGGAAGCGTCAACACGATATGCTGCGCGAGATCTAGGAGAAGTTGGAGTAAGAGTGAATGCCATTTCAGCAGGTGCGATGAGAACGCTATCTCTGGCCGGAATCAGAGGCGGAAAAAGTTTGATGGGAACGGGGAAAGATTGGTCTCTTCTTAAAGAAAATACCCGAATGGAAGGTGTAGCAGGATGTGCGTTGTATTTGTTATCTCCGCTTGGGCAGTCGATTGCAGGTGAAATTATTCACGTTGATGCGGGTTTTCACGCAGTTGGTGTTCCGCAACTATCTGAAAACAGTGAGGCCTAAAAGTTTTTCTTATTCGATCATTAAACGGAGGTGGTTCGCGGTTTCAGGCACACGTTGAAACATTCTATAGATTTGTAAAATATGGGAACTATATACTTTTTGACACAAAAACGAGAAAAAGAAGGCATACAGATAGGGCGTTTTCAGGCGATTCACTCCCATATTTGCGGAGTAACCGGGAGATTATACGAAAGTTTCTACGTTAGCCAACCACTCAAAAATTTGTGTGCAACTCATCCACCACGATGCCTATCCGTATTTGTGATCTTGAAGTTTCATTTTTCGCAACTTGAATCTGTGCTTTGATTTGCTTTACGCACTAACTCATTCAATTGGATTGACACCCCTTAGAATGTTACATTACCAACGTTTGTCACTCAAGAGCAAACTCACAAATTTTCTTCAATATTGGGAACTCATTTCATTTTTTCAAATTTTTTCTTGAAAGATTTAACGAACCGTAGTATAAAGGAAGTCATCATATATCCTGAAAGGAGAAGTCTCATGGAACTTGAGGCTAATGACTCAGTTATCGAGTCTACGACTGTCATCACTCGAACACATACGCGTACCGCCAAACTTAGCAAGGGCGGACACAAAAAAGTGCGTGATTTCATTGCGATGCAAGCGATTTTGTATAACAGTGCATTAGAAGAGCGAATAGACTGTTACAAAAAAACGGGTCGGTCTATCAGTTTCTATGATCAGTGTAAGTCACTAACGGAAATACGAGCTGATGATGCGGAGTTCTGTAAGTACTCAGCACTCGTTATGCGTTCTTGTCTCAATCGTTTGGATAAAGCGTTCAAGAACTATTTTAAGCGGGTCAAAGAGGGTGCAAGCAAAGTCGGTTTTCCGCGATTTAAGCCCCGTAGGCGAATGCGTTCGTTTGACTGTCCGAAAGGGAGTTTTCATCTAAGAGAACGTAAGAAAGGGTGGACTGTCAACATCAAGGGGTTTGATCCGTTCTATGTCAACGATATTCCCCAAGGTGAAATAAAGTTGGTTCGTATAGTCGTAACGGAACGTCGTGTGAATGTTCAGTTTGTGGTCACGACGAGAAATGAAGTCAAACCGTCTGATGCTTCAGTGATTGGCATAGATATGGGCGTGAACAATTTAGTGGCTCTGTCGACTGGTGAAATTGTCAAAGGCCGTAAACGGGATCTAAAGCGACAAAAGAGACTTCAGAAGAAATTGAGGGTAGAAGTCAAGAAAGACAAGGGGAAGAAAATTCCGGAACACAGGAAGGGAAAAACGAGGGGAAGTGAATCCTATCTGAAAGCCCGAACTCGTTATGCCAAAGAATGTCAACGGGTTCGCGAAAGTGAGCACGGCTACATCCATAGAGAGACGACGAGGATCGTTCGGTTATCTCCCAATCTCGCAATAGAAGATTTACAAATACAAAACATGACCAAGAACCCTAAGGTTGCACGAAGTATATTAGAACAGAACTGGGGTAAGTTCGCAACTCTGCTTTCCTACAAGGCTGAAAGTGCCGGTGGTAAAGTTACGCGAGTCGATCCCAAAAACACGAGCCGGATGTGTTCTGGATGTGGCAAGATCAAAACAGACTTGTCTCTTTCAGAACGCGTTTACTCGTGTTCTAACTGCGGTATTCAAATCGATCGCGATGTGAATGCCGCCATCAATATCTCTCGCATTGCGAAGTCAGGCGGGAATCTACCTGGAGAGTTCGGAGATATTGTGTTTGAGAGACCTAGTGACCTTCGAAAGAGGGGTGATAGGTCGAGAGCTCAGAACCGTATACCTGTGACACCCAATGTGTCAATAAGTATATAATTCCCTAAAATATTCTCGACGATGTTTCGGGTAGTGGATTGTCGGAGTTTTGATTCAGAGTTACTGACTGGTCAAAAGGGGATATTCGTTCGTTTTTGGATTCGATCGAGAATAGGAGCAAGCATCCGATCTACTGCATCTGTGGAAGGAGTGAATTTGCCGTAGGCCAGAGTCCCCTCATCGGCAATTACTAAATCGGCCATGTACTTAGCGGGATGGGTGTACCGATAATGCGCGGGTCGAACCCGATTCATGTATTGCTGTAGGACACCGTCAATACTTCGACCGCGTTCAACGACATCTCGTCGAATTCTCCGGGCTAATCTTAAATCTATACTTGTATCAACGTATACCGACAAGTCTATAAGATCAGAAATTTCGTTAATAGAAAGTACGTGAATCCCCTCTAAAAGAATTATGGGAGCTGGTCGAAGTAAGCGAGTTTCAGTCAATCGGTCATGTTTGGAGAAGTCGTAGATTGGCTGATTAATCGATTGACTTGCTTTCAGAGTTGCTAAATCTCTTGCAAGCATTTCAACGTCTTTGGACTTTGGAGAGTCGTAGTCAATGTCTTGTGGTTTTGGACTCGATCCATAATGAGATAGAGGCCAGTAATAAGAATCTTCGTGAAATTGTGTTGCAACACTAGCCCCGAGCCGTTCAATCAGGCCCTCGACAATTGTCGATTTTCCGGAGCCTGATCCTCCAGAAATCGCGATTACGAATGATGGTGATGCTCTCATTATTTTGCGTTGTAACGCTATTTCAACGCAATGTTTTGCGACAAATTCACCGCGTCGACGATCTTTATGTTGTCAACGTGCCAAAACCGCCAATCCATTTTGAATGTATTGGGTATTGTAGCGTCGAACCAGCGTCGTTAGAATACCGTCGTTTTTAATGTCAAATTTTGCAACGATTCTGCGGCCAATCCCTCTTTTCGAATGCTTATGAACGATTGTTATGATCGTCCAACCAGCCTCCTTTAGATTTGATTCGGCAAACTGAACGTTGATTAGCGTAACACTTTTTAATTTGCTTGGTAGTGGGTTAGTTAGGTTCCCCAAAGAATAAGAGTAATTGCAGGGGTTAAACGAATTTGCTTCGAAGTCGGTATTGTGAATTCTCTCGATTGGTGTACCCTCATTCACGACTACACTACTTGATCATTTAGCCTACAGCATACTCTGCCGCCTGAAGAAGGTCATCAACCTGATCCAAGCAGTCTTGTGGTTCTTCGCCGTCAAGCCATCCATTTCCGGATTCAAACCAAAAAGCGATTTGCCAGTCTGAGAAATCGTCTCTGATCACGTCCAATACTGACTTTATTATTGGTCGAGGTTTTCTATTGAGAAATTGGAATGACGGATAGAGTTTGGTTCCAAGATTCTGTACGGCGAAAATTTTCCCCTCGCGCTTCCATCGAGAGGCAGGTTCGTTTAAATTAGCTGACTTGCAACCCGACAAGTCATGGATTTCGTTGCTTGTCAGTAGCTTATTGCGAACAAGATAGTCTGTTCGTAATTCGGCATTTCTTAGTTCTAGTTCGAAATCTGTTTTACTGGGTTTAATCCCCAGCGCAATGAGCTTCATCAACCTTTCTATAGTTTGTTCTTCTTTTCCCGGAACAAAAGTCTCAGCAATTTTAGTAAAATCATTTACTGCGTCTTCAACGTCAAATCTATTTACTGAATTCGGCTTTGGAATTAGTATCCAACCATCGGAGAAATCTCGTTCTTCGCCATAGGTGTCGATTATCCGTTGACGAATCGCTACTGGTAGCTCGTCCAGTTTGGCGGAAGGGAACTGGACATTTGTTACTGTGTCGTCCATAGCAAAACCCTAAAAATTAGTGATTTGTCACAAATTTATATTGATACAGCAAAAACTTCGCTTTGACAACATGGAATTTGTCCATCGGACAGGCTCAAACATATCATACTGAGACTAATTTGATGATTTCGAATTAATTGTAGACCGTATTTGCGGTCAGAAAACTACAGGAACTATGTGCTTAATGACAGATTCGGATGCAACGATCAACGTTCTTCCAACATCTAGGGATTAACCCCTTAAACTTTATCATTATGGGATCGTCTAATCGAGAAAAGTTCACCTTAGAAAATTATGTGATATCGACTGAAACAGATAATTGTTAGAAATTATGCGCTTGAGAAAATTATGTGATATCGACTGAAACAGATAATTGTTAGAAATTATGCGCTTGAGAAAATTATGTGATATAGAATGAAACAGATAATTGTTAGAAATTATGCGCTTGAGGAAATTATGTGATATCGACTGAAACAGATAATTGTTAGAAATTATGCGCTTGAGAAAATTATGTGATATAGAATGAACTAGATAATTGTTAGAAATTATGCACTTGGGAAAATTATGGCGATCCTGTATTTTACAGGTGTCAGTTAGCGCCGCTTGGCGTACAAGCTAAAAGCATGACCTCATTTAGTAAGGAGATGGTTAATGATAGCGAGACGAGTTATTTTGGATGATTGGCACTTTCCTCGGAAAGAGTTTACCGAAGAGATGTACAATGCTCTGGCGACCGGACCCGTGCAGGGAGCTAAGATGTTCGGGCCAAGAAGAACTGGTAAAACGGAATTTTTAACGTGTGATCTAGCGCCTTACATTGAGGCGAAGGGGCATCGCGTAGTGTACGCAAATTTTTGGCGAGCGGAGAAGTATGCGACCGCTATTCTTTTAAGAGAACTAGATCAATCTCTGAAGGCAAATTCAATAGTCGAAAGAGTCAAGTTAATGATGTCAAGCATCAAACCAAAGTTTAGAATTACGTCTCCAGATAGCTCAGTTCAAGTTGATATTGATGTCGGTGATCAAAATCAAACTACAAATTCAGAACATTTTAACCTTATCGATCAATACATTGATAAACTAGCTAATCACGATAAAAGGACGATTCTGTTGTTCGATGAATTTCAAGAATTGGCGAAAGCTAAGAACTCCAATGAAATTTTGGCCTCTCTAAGAACAAGTCTTGACAGGCATAAGTATCATTTAGTGACTGTATTCACGGGGTCCTCACAAACCGGACTCGAACAAATATTTTCAAAGCGGGATGCGCCATTCTATCGCTTTGCTCATTCCTTTCACCTTCCTGAGTTGAACGAAGAATTTGTTAACCACCAACTAGCAGTTTTTCAAAAAGTTTCTAAACGACAAGTATCGCAGGAGCGGGCATTAGAAGTTTTCGACTCATTTAATAAGAATCCACAAATTTTGCAACAGTGGCTGATAAACGTTTCGGTTAACCCAAGTATTACAGATATGGAAGCCTTAAAAATGGCTGAGTCAGAGATTGCGGACGAGTACGGGTATACGCTAGTTTGGTTAGAGATGAATTATGCTCAGAGGGTTGTCGCAAGAATGATCGCTCACAAAGTCCGTAACGTGTACGGTAAAAAAGGGCAAGAATTTATCGAAAATTCGACGAATCGCCGCTCTTTGAGTGCATCAGCGATTCAAACGGCAGTCAAACAGCTAATCCGAATGGACATTGCTGATAGAACATATGATGAATTGAGAATTACCGATCCATTCTTTGAGACATGGATACGAAAAAATCCAGATTCGGAATTTTAACAAAACGGTTACAATCTGAGACTTCGGCATGCTACCGAAGATCAGCCCATATTTTCTCAATTTACTCGCAATCCGCGCTCAAAAAATATGAACTCGGAATCAATAGGATCGAGAATCGCCATAATATGACGGATTACTTTCCAGCGACGTTATTGTTCTCAAGTCTCGATTTGGGAGTTCGCTTTTGATAAATCTCGATCAAATGTCCGTTCTAGACTGCAAATGCATCCAAAGTTGGAACATTAGAATCAAGGCCGTTCCGTAATTTCCTCGCCAGTTTCTTGATTTACCACTTTCAATGAAAGCCTGATTTTGCCGCGATCGTCAATTTCCATTAGTTTTACCCAAACTTCATCTCCTTCTTTGACAACGTCACTTGGATGTTCCACGCGCTGGTAATCGAGTTGCGAAACGTGAATCAATCCATCTTTAGGCCCAAAGAAGTTTACGAAAGCCCCAAAATCCTTAACAGCTACGACTTTTCCTTTGTAGATCTTACCGACTTCAGCTTCGTCAGTCAGTTCTTTTATGAGTCGTATAGCAACATCGATTGAAGCTCTTTCCTGCGCTGCGATCTGAACGACACCATCATCTTCTATGTTCACCCGCGCCCCAGATTCCTCAACAATTCCCCTTACTGTTCTTCCACCCGGCCCGATAACTTCTCGGATTTTCTCAACTGGAATTCTGATTGTATCCATCTGAGGAGCATTTTCAGAAAGTGAGTCACGAGTTTTTTCTATAGCCTTCGCCATCTCGCCCAAGATATGTGTTCGGCCTTCTTTGGCTTGCGCTAGCGCGGTTCCCATGATCTCCGGTGTAATTCCTCTAATCTTAATGTCCATCTGGAGGCTAGTTATGCCGTCTTCGGTTCCCGCAACTTTAAAATCCATATCGCCAAGATGATCTTCGTCACCTAGAATATCCGATAGAATTGCTACTCCATCCTCGTCTTTAATCAATCCCATTGCAATTCCAGAAACGGCCTTCGTAACGGGAATACCCGCGTCCATTAGTGCTAACGAACTTCCACAAACGGTAGCCATTGAAGACGAACCATTTGATTCTGTAATCTCTGAGACAACTCGAATCGTGTACGGGAATTCGTCGGCCGGAGGTAAGACTGCTCTCAATGCTCGCCAAGCGAGTTTTCCGTGACCGATTTCCCTGCGTCCCGCACCTCCCATTCGCCCAACCTCGCCGACAGAAAAGGGTGGGAAATTATAATGAAGTAAAAATTTAGACTTACTGGTTCCTTCTAAACCGTCAATCATTTGTTCATCGTCAGTTGTTCCGAGAGTCGAAACACACAAGGCTTGAGTTTCGCCTCTGGTGAATAACGCTGATCCGTGCGTACGGGGTAACACTCCCACTTCGGCAAGTATCGGACGAACCTCATTGGTTTTTCGTCCGTCAATACGTTCGCCAGTTTGTATTATGTTTTTACGTACGATTGAGGCTTTGACATCTTTGAAGGCGGCATCAAATACTTGAGAATCGATCCCTTCTGGGTTTGTTTCTGACGCGACTAATGTTTCAGCAGCCGCGGTATAAGACTCATCTATGGCAGCTTGACGGGCTTGTTTTTCGGTAATTGAGTAGGCAGATTTCAAATCAGATTCTACCGCGTTTCGAATAGCCTCAAAATGCTCCGAGTGATCTTTAGGTTCAAACGGAAACGGTTCTTTCGCTGATTTTTCGGCAAGTGAAATGATGGCTTCAATTACAGGTTGCATCACCTTATGACCTTCGAGTACAGCACCCAGCATTTCTTCCTCTGAAAGTTCACTGGCTTCCGACTCAACCATCATTACTGCATCACTCGTTCCTGCGACGACTAAGTCAAGATCAGAACTTCGTAATTCTTCAAACGTTGGGTTAACGATATACTCGCCGTTCTTGTATCCGATACGAACACCCCCAATCGGGCCAATGAATGGCGCACCTGAAAGAACTAACGAGGCAGACGCGCCGATCATTCCTAAGATGTCAGGATCATTTTGTAAGTCGTACGATACGGCAGTCGCTATGACTTGAACTTCGTTCTTGAAACCTTGAACAAATAGTGGACGTAAGGGCCGATCAATTAGTCGCGAAGTTAGAGTTTCTTTTTCGGTTGGTCTACCTTCACGTTTTAGAAACCCACCTGGGATACGGCCGGCGGCGTAGTATTTCTCTTGGTAGTTTACAGTAAGCGGGAAAAAATCCTGTCCGGGATTCGCCGACTTTGCAAATACTGTAGTTGCTAAAACACTTGTTTCGCCATAGGTCACAAGAACTGCGCCGTCAGCTTGACGGGCAATCCTTCCAGTTTCTATTGTAAGAGTGCGACCTGCCCATTCAATGGACACAGATTGTTTATCAAACATTTATTGGACTTTCATTGGTTGTGAGGATGGATGTCATTGCAGAACTTCTGCGCAGATTAATGAATAAAATGAGTTAACGTCTGATTCCTAAGGATTGGATGATACTTTTGTATCGTTCCTCATCTTTGTCTTTGAGGTAATCAAGCAGTTTTCGACGGGTCGCGACCATATTCAACAGGCCGCGGCGCGAATGACGATCTTTATGATTGTCTTTGAAGTGTCCAGTCAGGGAATTGATTCTATGGGTAAGAATAGCAATTTGGACTTCGGGGCTACCGGTGTCCCCTTTGGAACGAGCATACTTTTCAATGAGCTCTTTTTTATCTTTCTGCGTTATCGACATCGGAATCCTATTCAAATACTGCGGCGAAGAGCGGCAAGTTTATAATAATAATGAAAATGGCAGGAAGTATGGCGAACGAATAGGTGCCGGGATGTCGTCCAGCGAAATCGAAGTGCCATATCAACCGAGACTTTACGTGACTTTATACACTATATTTAAGGAATATGTGAAAAATTTATGGCGATTATATAGTTGTCTAGACGACGGTCATACATTTCTGAGCTCTCTTGAGAACACCCCGCAGTTTCCTGCGACTCACACTCAATCATTCTTCCCCAACGAACTATCACGGGATTGTATCGCTACCCGTGCCTGCGAAACAGGATTGGCATGGTTGCAGATATAGGAACCAAAAGACATTTTCGCAAGAGTCTAGACAACTATATAATCGATATATCAAAATATATAAGGACTGACGGAGCTTCGTTTCTCTTTGTGTCATATGAGTTAGAGATCGAGGATTTGTTCATTTCCCGAACACGTATAAGGAGTTTGTTTAGTTTGTTTAGTATCGAAATACGCGGGTTGGAAAGAATCGACCAGCACGAATTTCGCCCAGGGCAATAACGTCTTCTCCGTTGCGAGCAACTGCAATCCTGTCATCAGGTTTTTTCAGTTTCCAATCATTGATGACATGTTGCAGGAGTATTGCGGAACGGCCTTGACGAATATCTACAACAGTCTCAGGGATAACTTCGACTGAGGGGACACCGTCGAGTGCTAAACCGATACTTACAAGATAGCTTGTAAGATTCTCCTGTTGACTAGTCTCTAGCTCTGAGAGTTTGACAGCATTTTCTTCCTTGAACGCTCCTACTTTCGTACGGCGTAAGTTAGAGACGTGTCCAACTGTGTTCAATGCGACTGCAATGTCTCGCGCAAATGAGCGGACATAGAACCCTTTACCTACGCGCAGTCGAAACGTCGCGTGATGTATGTCGTTAATTTTCAATAGCTCCGCTTCATGAACCATAACTGTACGGCCTTCGATTTCGAATTCATCATTGTCTCGAGCCATATCGTACGCTCTTTTACCATCAATCTTAATCGCGGAGAATTTCGGCGGAACTTGTTCGATCTCCCCGATGAATGATTCTAGGGCAGTTTGGATATCCGAATTTGTTGGACGATTTTCACTGAGAGCGTTCGTCTCTCCTTCTAAATCGAGTGTCGTAGTTGAGCGTCCCCAGCCAATCGTAAAAACGTATTCTTTATCGCTGTCCATCACCCATTGAACAGTCTTTGTCGCTTCACCGAAAGCGATCGGTAGTATGCCAGTCGCAAGGGGGTCTAGAGTTCCGCTGTGTCCAACTTTCTGCGCATTGAATAGTCGCTTTAAAGTTCCGACAGCTTGAGTGGAGGTCATGTTTTCTGGTTTGTCGAAGTTTAACCAGCCATGAATCGGTCTCCCTTTTCGTTTTCTATTTCGGGCCATCTGTTTAATCCGTCGTAGCCCAGTCACCTACCTTTGGAACAACAGAATCCTTTCGCTAGAGGACTCTATCGAGTCAATAAAACCTTTACTCGGCAGACTGGTTTGTTGGCACACCCTTTTCGGCAAAGTACTGCTTTAGTTCACCAGATTCGAACATTTCTTTGACGATGTCACATCCCCCTACGAATTCGCCTTTTACGTACAATTGCGGAATCGTTGGCCAATCTGAGTACTTTTTTATCCCTTCACGCAGTGATTGATCGTCGAGTACGTTCCTCGATGCGAAATCTACACCAAGATAGTCCAAGACTTGAGTCACGACTGAAGAGAATCCGCATTGAGGAAACTGTGGTGTTCCCTTCATGAACAACATGACATCATTGGTTTTTACAGCATCTTCAATAGTTTTTAGTGTATCGGTACTCATTGTCCGGAATCCTATCGTTAGTCGATTTAAGGGTTAAAGAAATAGGGTTTGCTTAGCATATACCACTATTGGTGTTTTGGCGCGGATGTTTTTAATGAGAGTGCGTGGAGTTCACCCCCTACTTGGCCCTTTAGAGCAGAGTATACTAGTTGGTGCTGTCTTACTCGAGGGAGTCCTTGGAATTGAGAACTTACGATCTCTGCTTGCCAATGGTTGTCATCGCCAGCGAGATCGGTTAGAGTTATCTCTGCTTCAGGGAAGGCTTTTTTAAGTTGTGACTCAAGAGTTTCTCGACTCATACTCATCAGTATTGCTCCGAAAATCGATTTTCAAAATCAGACGAGGTGTTGCTCCGGGTTTAGATAAGCTAGAGCGCTGACATATTCAAGGATTCGCTCAAAGATAAATCAATGTATCGACAAAATAACGAGCTTACGTTTAGCAACATGTATCATACTACCTTGGCGAGAGCCAGGTTTCCATCTCTTCAGAAAAAGAAAAACAAAGACTTAGAACACTTAACCTGTCCTTCTAGTTTTCTAGGAGTAGACTCTACTCGACACGTGCTAGAGCAAAAGTCTTTCAAGTAGACACTCTTTCTGTTTTTTTTGACTTTCATATTATTCTTCCCAACAAGCGGTGCAGGCATGGTGATCTCCTATACAGAAAATGAAACGTGTCTAACAATTCTCTGTTTATTCTGTGAAATACCCCGACTTTCTGCGAGTATCTACTAGATCGGCCTTTGCACTAGAACTTTAAATGGCCTTGAATTCACCAATTGCGTATTATTTTTAGCCCATATATTGGAGTGGAAAACATGCTTGTGGAATTTTCAGTTGAAAACTTCCGAATATTTCGCGAAAAGCAGACTTTCTCGATGGGTTAACCCGGGGCCATCGGAAGATGCTCGATTTTTGAACGCACAATTGATACGGGATTCTCTATCGCCCCTCATCTTAATCGGACAGCTTGTCTGTTCGGAGCAAATGGGGCAGGCAAAACTTCTCTCGTCGAAGCTATGTCATTTATGAGTGATTTTGTTAGGAATTCGGTGCGAAATGTAAATGGGGCGGAAATTGAGCTAGAACCGTTTATTTATAGTGATGACTGGAGATCTAAGCCTTCCAAATTCGAGGTTATGTTCATTAGTGCAAGTAATCTCTATCAGTACGGGTTTGTAATATCATCAGAGAGAGTTGATGAAGAATGGATGTTTGCTCGTCCAGCCTCAACGGGGCGAGCTAGACAATTGTTTTATCGGTGTTTTGATCCTTCCACAGGAAAATATCATTGGCAGATTAATTCTGCCTACGTAAAAGGGGAAAGAGGTTACTGGCGGTCGCAAACTCGCCAAGATGCTTTGTTTTTATCGACAGCAGTTCAATTTGATGGAGGAGTTTTAAAGGAACCATACGATTGGCTAACGATAAAGTTGAATTTTCTTCCGCGTATTGACCTTGGCAACAAAGCAAACACCGCCAAATTTTTGGAAAGTGCGGATAAGAAAGCCGACTTCCTACGACTATTGCATCATTGGGGGGGGGTGTTTTTAGACGATATTGTAGTGTACGATAACGATGATCACGTTTTTAGGGACTCCAAAGAAGTTGAGACTCTTAAAAGGGGTAAGAGAAAAAACGGAATGGAACCGACTGATGGTAAGGCTTATTCAGTAGATTTTATTCGAAAAACTGGTGACTGCAAACAGGTTCCGCTACCTATAGAGAAAGAGTCTAGAGGTATTCAGGTGTTGTTCGGTTTAATTTGTCCGATTCTGGGTGCTTTGGAGAATGGGTGGACTGTATTTGCCGATGATTTTTGTAATGACTTGCATCCGTTGGCGCTCAGAAAACTCCCTTCAATGTTCACCGATAACAAGTTAAATCGAACCAATGCGCAACTGGTCTTTACAACCCACGACGTTAGCGTCACTGATGATGACAGCATTGGAAATGACGGAATATGGTTGTTACAAAAAAAATCGCAATTATCGACGGAGATATATCCGTACTGCCAATTTAAGGGGCAAGCGGATGGAGCATTCAGTAAGAACTACTTGTTTGGCGATTATGGGGCCGTTCCGCTGATCGTAAGTTAGGAGACCTAATAGTGCATAGAAAAGAACTCAGCAGAAAACCTACTTCTCGGTTTGTCAAGCCTAGTCATAGCTTTGGGAAAAACAGAAAACGAATACTCATTGTGACAGAAGGTGAGAAATCAGAAACTTCATATTTTGCTCGACTTGTCAGCGAACTTGAGTTGACTACTGTGAAGATTGCTCACAGCAAGGGAACTTCACCTAAAAATGTAGTAGAAACAGCTATTAATAAAGCTCGACGATTAAAAAATTTCAACCGAATTTATTGTGTGTTTGATCGTGACGCTAATGACTCATCTTATGTTGAAGCGTTCGAAAATTTGAACAGGGCTACCGCTGTGGTCGAAAATTGCCAATTTGTAGCAATTCCGTCTATTCCGTGTTTCGAATTTTGGTATCTGCTACACATTAGATATTCTGATAGGTCGTATGGAGGTACAGATTCTTCGTGCAAGCAACTTATTAGCGATCTAAGAAAACATAAGTTATTTCGAGACTATGACAAGTCGAGTTGCGCAGGATTCTACGAAGACTTATTGAGTCGACGAGGACAAGCTATTGTTAATGCTAAGCGACTATTAGCTGCCGCAACTCAAATTGACGCTAAGCCCTACTTTGAGGATACCTCCACGCGAGTTCACTTAATTGTTGAGAGGCTGATACAAATTGCCAAAGATTCTCTAAGTTACTAAACGAAAAATCATCGTTCTTGATACTCTTGCATTGATTCCCTCAACTATTGCAACGATTCGTCAGCTAAAATTTGGAGCAGATGCCGGACAACTTCAAAATTTGGCTAGAAAATCTAAAATTTCGTTCTGAACCACGAGATTTTGCCCTCAGAATGATGCTTCGTTCCCCCCATTGCCTATAAATGTACCTTTCTCCACCATTTTCGTTTAGCCTCTAACTAAGGCAGTTTTGCACACTGAAACTGTTGCGAAACGATTTTTACCGGACGAACTGAGAAAAGGGGTTAAGTTGGATTTTTTCCTCCGGGAAGAACGGCGAATCGTTATGGACAGGATGATGCGTACGCAGATAATGGATCGCCTTGCAGCAGCCAACAGCGAGTTGTTTAAGTTTCGAGAGGAATTAGATTTCAAGGCGATTGCAGATTTGTTAGACCCTATAGATACGTTCGCAAGAAGGTCGGCCTTTGTGGACTCAAGGAATTACGAAATTTCTTCGCGAAAACTGATTTTTCGGGAAAATTTGCTTTTGGAGAGAAAGATGTCTTGTTTTCTCCAATTTCGCAACAGTTGTCAGTCTACTCTCTCAAGTGCTTTCTTCTGTAAAATTTGTGACCTATTTTACTCTGTTAATGGTTCGCAGAGTGTTGATTCGATAGAATGGCGAGACTATTCGGAGACAACCATGCACGGAACATGCCACGTGAATGCAGTCTAATATGGTCGCATAACTTGAATTCTCTGCATAGACTATTATCTTTGACCCATATTTTGGAGTGAAATTCATGCTTGTGGAATTTTCAGTTGAAAACTTCCGAGTATTTCGCGAAAAGCAGACTTTCTCGATGGTTCTTCCCATCCCGTCGGAAGACGCTATATATCATGACCGAACAGTCGATACAGGATATAAGGTGGCACCTTATGTTAGCCGACAAGCTTGCTTGTTTGGGGCAAACGGGGCAGGAAAAACAGCGTTAGTAGACGCTATATTTTTTTTAAGTGATTTTGTTAAGAACTCGGTACGGAATGTTGGAGCGAACAGAATAGCAGTTGATTCTTTTGCTTATTGCGAAAAATCAATCCGCAGTTCTTCAAAATTTGACATTGCTTTCATTCAGGGAGCTTCGTTATATCATTATGGATTCGTAATTTCTCCTGAAAGGGTTGAAGAAGAATGGTTGTTTGTGCGTCCGAGATCAACGGGAAGATCACGGCAGTTATTCAGTCGAATCTATGATTCTGGCGTTGGTCAATACGATTGGGTTATAAATTCAGCACATTTGAAAGGGGAGCGCGGGTACTGGAGGCAACAAACCCGGCAAGACGCTTTGTTCCTTACAACGGCAGTTCAATTTGATGGCGGTATTCTGAAGGAGCCATTTATTTGGCTAACTAAGGGGTTACGATTTTTGTCTAGCGAAGATTTAGTGCAACAATCGTTCACAGCTCGACAGTTTAACCAAGCTGATAAGAGAAAGGAGATACTGAGATCGCTAAGGCGAATGGGTATTAAGCTTGCCGATATTATAGTTCGTGAAGAAGACTTTCCTGCCTCTGATAAGAAGTCCCGAACAGAACGAAACCGATCTCCAAATTGCAGATTTGGCGTAGAATCGGATAAGGCTAGAACGTACTCAATAGATTTTATTCGTCTAAACAGTCAAGAAAAACCGGTTGCTATGCAAATTCAGAAAGAGTCTAGAGGAACGCAAATATTGTTCGCATTGATAGGCCCGATCCTAGAGGTTTTGGACAATGGCTATACATTAGTTGCGGATGACTTTAGTAACGAACTGCATCCGCTAGCATTACGTAAACTAACCTCAATGTTTAATGATACCAAGATTAACCGAAAGAATGCGCAGTTAATATTTACAACTCATGATGTCACTGTGACTGATGCTACTAGCATTGGGAATGACGGAATATGGTTGTTGCAAAAGAAAGCTGACCAAGCGACAAAGGTTTTCCCATTTAGCATATTCAAAGGGCAGGAGGAAGGAACATTTAGCCGAGAATATTTGCACGGAGTATTTGGGGCAGTTCCGGTAGTAACTTAGATGTCGAGAATCAAAAACAAGAACCATACATCGTCACGTTACGGAAAACCTCGCAGGCAGACTGTTAGAAAAAGTCCAAAGATTCTTATTGTCACTGAAGGCGAAAAATCAGAACCATCATACTTTGAAAATTTGGTTGATGAACTTGACCTAACGAACGTCGAAATTGTAGCGAGCAAGGGAACGGCTCCTAGCAATGTTGTGGAGACTGCAATACGCGAAGCTAATGGGATCAAAACTTATAACGAGATATATTGCGTGTTCGACAGGGATTCCAATGGTAGAAACTATGTTGAAGCGATCAGAATTTTGATGAGAAAGAGTAAAACGAAAGAAGGAAGCCAATTTATTGCTATTCCGTCCATTCCATGTTTCGAATTTTGGTATCTTCTTCACATTCAGTTTTCCGAGAGATCGTATGGAGGTTCGAACTCTCCGTGCCAGGAATTGATAAACGAATTGAAGAGACATAAGTGGTTTCAAGATTACGAAAAGGCGAGCAGCGATAGTTTCTTTAGCTTAATTGCCAGTCGAAGGGACGAAGCTATCGCAAACGCAAAGCAAATACTATTTGCGAATAGTCAAACAGGAGGACAAGAGTTTCACGAAAATCCGTCTACTCGTGTTCATTTAGTTGTTGAAAGACTAACCGAGATTGCTGAGTAGCAGAAGAATAGGGGATGATTTATAGAGGTTTATCAGTTTCCCCTTCTCTGACCTAGTATCTAGTCGAAAACTTCCTAGTTAGTCTTATAACTCAGTCGTCGCGCAGTTGTCGAAAATTTTGCGATTCATTCAGAATAGGGACTTGTTGGAATGGCAGACCTCGTCTGTGTCGCTGGCCAGGCGTAATAGGGAACGGTCTCTAAACCTAGAAATTTCACAAAATGATTGAGGGATTGAAATGATTCGCAATATACGCTAGCCGTGTATCTGTTTAAGATATTTGTTCTGGGTCGTGACTGCCATAGTGAACGCACCATACCTCAAAAGAAGAATCCCCAGAGTTTTATACTTTCAAGTCGCAATTTATTAGCAATAATACTAAATTTCCTGTATAGTTAGGACAGAGGGAGTACTCTCAAGTACGTCCCCCCTTCAGTCATGGTTTGTAAGTGCCATTTGAAGGAGACGAAGTCGTAACTTATTGGAGAAATAAGTGCATGAGTAGCCTACAGGCGAATCCCCGTGCAATTCTGGATTCTAATACTGATAGCCAGCCTAACCATTCATTTGGAGGAAGGTTGTGCAAGTTTGCGGGTCTAGTGTTAAGTTTTGCACCGTTTATGACACGATCGTTGAAAACTTCGGTTTCCCCATTAGTCTTGGGAACTGCCCTTACTTCGAGTCTTATTGGTGGTGAAGCAAACTCTCAGAGTTGTACGACATCGACTGATACCCCCAATAGAGCCTTTAACGTAAATTGCACACAATCTAGTATTTCTGCAAGTCTAGAGTATTTCGGAGGTATATGGGGCGGTGGAGCGGGTTCGGTGAATATAGCTTTAAGTGCGTCTACATCGGTCAGGGTTGCGACGGGGACTAGCGCCATTTTCAGATTTGGTAGTCAAGGATCAGGAGCTATAAATTTCATCCAAGCGGTTAACGGGCAAGATATAGAGGCAATTTCGAATGTGCCGATTGCTATTGAGGCAATCGCTCCTTATGGATCTTCCAATTATGTTGATCAGGGAAGTACGCCAATTACGATATCTGTTACCGGAGATATATCAGTTGCGAACTCCTCAAATTATGCGGTTAGAGCAAGTCGGACGGCAGGAACTGGTGTCAACCCTTCGACATTAGGAACTACCATTACTATTAGTACAGCTGACATAACAGCAAGTGGTGGTGGTATTTGGACAAGAAGTAAGGGGAATGTATCGATAACGGCCCATAATATTACGGCGTCTGCAAAACATGGGATCAGCATCAACAATGACGAAGCTGATACGCCTGCAGCCCCTATAACATCTCTAGTGAGTATTAATGTAAGTTCGATTTCTGTTTCTGACGCTAATGCTTTCGGTTTAAATCTCAATGTTCGTGGTGCTTCAATTTCGGCAAACATTGGCTCTATAACGCATACTGCAACGGGTACAAGCGGAATCGGAATTTTTAACAGAAATTCTCAAGATACTGGTGATAATCCTGCCACATTTGTTGTGGGTTCTGCTACTGTCGCCAACAAATTAATAGATTTTCAAACTCCGAAGAAAGGGACAGTAACTTTCACGAGTACAGGAACCGTCATTGGCCGTAGTCTCGGTATTATATATACCTCCGGCGACATCAACGTTAATGTAAATTCCTTCAGTGCTCGATCCGGGGTGTCTGCGACATCAACTCTTGATTTGAGAGGCAAAAACATAACGGTTAGTACCTCGGGAGTCATAACTACGAGTGCAAGAGCTGCGTATTTGCTGACTAGCGGAAATGTCTCCATTACTGTTTCAGGTAATATGACAGGTGGACATGCTTCTGGAACAATTCATACTTTGGCAACGAACAGTTCCGCGAGAACAAGAATAACTATTTCGGCAACTGGAAATATTGCAAACACAAATACAGGTGCGTTAGGAGCAATTTATGTAATCGGAAATTCTGGATCCCGCATAGATATAAAGACGAAGAATGTAACGAATAGTGGATTTTACGCGATTAATGTAGAGTTATATAATGGTACGGCGAATATAACAATTTCGGGCGAGGTCAAAGCGACCTCTACGGCGGATAGGCGTGTATCAGCGATCAGGATAGACAATTCTCTTCCTCATTTTACGGGAGCGCCGCGTGCTTCAATCGTATTGAACAGTGGTGCAGTTTTGGGAGCGTCAGGTGAGGATGCGGTTTTCATTACGGGGGACGATTTTGCGGCCTTTGTAAACACGACGATCACGGTCAATTCCGGAGCGAGTTTGGTCGGTGGTGTAGGTTTACACCGAGGGAACGATGAGTTAAAGTTCAATGGTGGCAGTTATACTTTGGGAACGGGTCAGACAATAGATGGTGGAACTTGGAATAACGATAACGATACACTGAACTTCAATTCGGGCAATTGGACGGTGACCGCGTCAAACTTCCGGAACTGGGAGACTTTGAAGATAGGAACAGCAGCGACGACGAAGTTTTTATCCTCGAAAGATTCGAATGATAATCTCGTTCATCAGAGTTTGGCGTTCGACAGTGTTGTTGTTGATGGTGTTTTATCGTTGCAAGATGGAGAGGTCAAAGAAGTACTAAATATCTCAGGCGGTTTATCGGGTAGTGGTGTTATTCATGTTGATGTAAACTTTGTAACGAAGACCGCAGACCAGGTAGTGGTAGGGGGAAATGTTCCTTCTACGGCAGCCATAAAGATTCGGTTAAATGATGTGACACCAAGTGGTACAGCTCACGTTGTTGACACGAAGACACGAATACTAACGCTCAATGGAACTAATGTAGCAACATCAGTGTTTACGTTAGAGAACGGCGTATTTTTCGCTGGAGGTTATAAATATACGATCTTCGTTGCAGATAGTAAGCATATAGAGTTACAGTCAGCTCCAGCGCTATTAAGGTGTATCGAATCGAGTTCTAATGTAGGAGTGTTTACGTGTTCTGGTTCAATAGCCGAAACGGAGAGCATTCTCAAAGTAGGAACAACGAACATTTCAGCGACGTTAGACGCAACGGCGAGTGTAAGTGTCTCTTCGAATGTTGCGTTTGATGTCAGGGGAGCGAATGGGATTTCGTTCACCCAGGCGGCCAGCGGTGGTGCGTTGACGGGCAGTGGATCGGCAACAGGTCTTGTGCATGCTCAGACGACCGGTAACGGAGTTGTAACGGTTCAGTTGACGGGGACGGCAAGTTTATCGGGTTCTGGAACAGCGGTATTGGCGAAGTCGACGGGGACGGGAACTGTAATGGTAGATACGTTTGCCGTATCGGCTACAGATTCCGCTGCAACGGCAGTCCATGCAGAGGGAGCAGGAGCGAATGTCACAGTTACGTCGTCGGGTACGATTAGCGGTGGAAGATACGGGATAATCGCAAAAAACACGGGGAGTACGGGTTTAGTAACGGTGACAACGACGGCTCCGGTATCGGTCACTGATACATCGTCAGGGAAGTCAGCGATATATGTCCATGGGTTAGGTCGGGGTGTAACGGTTAATGTCTCGTCAACGGGAACGGGTGATGCGGTAACAGGAGTAGAGACGGGCATATTAGCAGTTAATAACAATACAGGAGAGAGTTTGGTAACTATAAACGTTACGGGAAATGTCTCGGCGACGAAAGGCGATGCGATCCATGTAACAAATAGTTCGAATGGCGGAGTAACAGTAAATATTTCGGGGAATATAACTGGAGGTAAAGAAGCGGTAGACGTAAGGAATGAGAAGGGAGGCAATATATCGATCACGGCGACCGGAAGATTAGTAGGAACGGGAGAAGCAGCTCCGGGTGTTCATCCTGCTGATGGTCTAACGGCAGTGGACAATGGAACAGGCAGCGTGACGGTTTCAGTTCAGAATGCGAAGGGTGTGGACGATGGAGTGGATGCTCGAAATTATGGAGGGGGTTCAATCACAGTAACTGTCACTGGTGATGCCGAGGGAGCAGGGGAAGACGAATCGGATGCCGGCATTCACGTATTTGGGGATTCCGACGGTGAAAGTGTGTCGGTCAACCTAGTGACGGGAGCCAGTTCGAAGGGAGCGTATGGCATTTATATCCGCAGTCACGGTAGTGGTGGTGTGACGCTGAATGCGACCGGGAATGTAGAAGGCTTATATTATGACGGAGTTTATGTTCGAAACAGTGGTTCGACAATTACGGTCAATGTCAAAGATGTAGAAGCGTATGAGGACGGTGTTGACGTTCGACCGCGCGGGACAGGGAATACGACGATCACACAGGCGTCAGGCGGTAGTATAATTGCGGATGGAGGTGAGAACAGTTATGGAGTTTATGTCGTAGGGAGAGACAGTGGAGACATAACACTTTCAATGTTTGGAGATGTTTATGGATATGACCGTGGTGTTTATGTAGATAATTCAGGTGCAGGAGATGTATTGATCACGATTGGTTCGGATGGCTCATCTGAGGGAAGTGAGAAAGAAGGCATCTATTTAAAGAACCGTTCAGGAGCAGGCGATGCCTCGGTTACAGTTTCAGGCGAAGTAATCGGTAAAAGCCACGGAGTACGTATCACTAATTCGGGTTCGGGTGCAGTTACGGTTTTGGGAAGTGGAACGATCACGAGTTCAGAAGGCGAAGGAATTTTAGTAACGAATTCAGGTGGTGCAGTATCGGTAGGAGGCGGAACGATCACAGGCAAAACGGAAGGAGTGGAAGTAGCGAATACAGGAAGTGGAACGATATCATTAGACGTGACGACGGTGACAGCTGATAATGAAGGTGTCTTGGTTACGAATAGTGGAAGTGGAAATGTATCAGCCAGTGTCACGAACGTCACTTCAAAGAGTAATGCAGTCGTCGTAAATAACTTAGGTGCTGGTTCCGTTACATTTACCTCAACGGGTTCGATCTCAACGACAGTAAGTGCAACGTCGTTTACGGGGGTGGATGTTACGAATTCGGGAACAGGATTATCAGTCACAGTGATGAATGTGGCTGCGACAGAACACGGAGTTGACGCAGAGAATTTAGGTTCTGGTGCGACGAGTGTTACGGTCAACGGAGCGATAGTGCTGAGTGGTAGTAGTGCCAAGCGGGGAGTGAATCTGACGGGGGCAACAGCAGCGAGTTCAAGTGTCACGCTAAATTCGGCAGCGAGTATAACGGGAGGCGAAGTAGGAATATATGCTAAAGCGCGAACGACGGAGAGTGTGAGTGTTGTAACATCTGGGTCGGTATCGGCCAGTGTACGGGGGATCGTAGCAAGTAATGAGGGAATAGGCGATGTTGATGTTACGATTGACGGAAACGTAACGGGCGGGTCAGGATTAACGGACACGGCGATTAGTACATTAACACAAGGTGGTTCGGCAACAATCACGATCAATAGCGGAATAATCACGGGCAAAACGGCCCTGCAAGGGGATGAGTCGGTATCGAATGTAATATTAAATGCTAGCGGCGAACTCAAAGGAGATGTTAAGTTGTCTGGTGGTGTTGATCAGATGACGATCAATGGAGGTAAGTTTGATAAGTCGGTAATTTTGGATGGGGGTACGGACATCGGAACGGATAGTTCGGTCGATATTCTGACATTTACGACCGGTTCAGCGACGTTTGAAGCTAGTAATCTAACGAACTGGGAAAAGATCGTCATCAGTGCTGGAGCTACACTGCATACTGAAAACTCGGATGTATTAAATGTTACCGAACTCGATATGGGAACCGGGGGAATTCTCTCTTTAAGCCAAGGGACTGAAGGGTCTGCTGATGATGCGATTACTATCGGAGGTAACTTAGTTGGTAGCGGTATCCTGAAGTTGGATGTGAATTTTGCAAAAGAGTCAGCATCTAGCGATACAGTCACAATTCGAGGAAATGTTTCAGGTCAACACAAGATTCGCTTGACCTCAGTTACTCCGTCAGGTGTTGACTTAGCAGAAGGGCCAATAACCGTCGCAACAGTTGAGGGCACGGCCACAGCGAATTCTATTATTCTGGAGAATACCTCTTACGGAGCGTTAGGCTTCGTTTATACTTTGTCCTTTGATGCGACAAATAAAAGATTTTCGCTTTCTGGACTCCGTGGAACGCTTCGCTGTACTGAATCGAGCAATACAACAGGATTATTTACTTGTGGAGGTGCAATTGCAACTCCTGAAAGCATATCTAGGGTCGATAGCACAGACATAAGTGCGACATTGGCATCGACTGCAACTGTTGAGACTGAGACAGGGGTAGCATTCTCGGTACAGGGGGGTGGAAACGTTACGTTTAAGCAAGAAGATGGTGGTGGAGCTATAACCGCTGGCGGAACAGCAAGTGGGGTAGTTCGTGCAACTTCGACCGGTAATGGAAACGTATCAATAGATTTGTTTGCTACAGCTACACAGGCTGGGTCGGGAACAGCGATCTTTGCGTCCACAGTAGGCACTGGAACGATAGCCGTTAATGTCGCGGCAGTAACGGCGAGTCATACAGGTGCCACAGCAATTCATGTGTCCGGGAAAGGAGCCAGTGTCGCAGTTGCAGCAGGTGCTGTCACGGGCGGTCAGGCAGGAGTCGTTGTAAAGAACACGAATGCGACAGGTACAGTTACAGTCGCGTTGACAGGGGCCGTGACAAGTTCGAGTGGTGCGGCAATAGATGTAGAGGGTAAAGGCCTAACGGTATCGGTAACAGCGAGTTCAACTGTCTCGGCGTTAACAACGGGCGTCAAGGTAGCGAATACGGGCTCAGGGTCAGGGGCTGTCAGCGTAACAGTTGCAGGAGCCGTAACAGCGACCAACAGCACGGGAATGGAGGTTAGTAATAGTGCGACTGGCGATATCGAGATAACAGCGGCTTCGGTAACGGGTTCAGGACTAGGGATCACGGCCAAAAACGCCAATGGAGGGAACATTGTCCTAGCGGTAACAGGAAATGTTTCGGCCAGCGGTGAAACCGAGGAGCATGCAGGGATTTATGTCAGCAATGATGCGAGAGGAAATACCGTAACGCTGAACGCCTCTGGAGCGAGTGGTGGAGTAGGTGTTCATGTGATGAATGAAGGAGCGGGTGGTGTAACGGTGACGGTGAGCGGAGCCGTAACAGGAACAGTCGGAGATGGGATATCAGTTAGCAACTCAGGCACCACAACTTCAATCACTGCGGGAAGTATCACAGCGAAGACGGATGGAATTGATCTTCGAGGGAATGGCTCAGGAGATGAATCGATCACGGTGGTATCGGGCAGTACGATCACAGCAGAGGCCCACGGTATCAACTTCAAGATGGTAGACGGCGGAGATGCGACGGTAACGATATTGGGGACGATCAGTGCTGAAATGAAAGGATTATATATTGATAACACGACCGGAACGGGAGATGTAAGTGTAACAGTTGCATCCGGGGCTTCGATATCGGGAACGCACGGGATTCACGTAATGACGTTGTCGGCGGCAGGAGCGACAAGTTTAACGGTGAATGGAGCAGTCAGTGGAACGACGAGTGGAATACATTTTGTCGACGCGACGGATTCATCGGTAACGATTTCGGGGACGGGCAGTGTCACAAGTGAGACGGGTGCCGCAATCTTTGTTAGTGCGACTCGGTCAGGAGGAGTAAGCGTTGGGATAGGTAGTGCTACGTCAAGCGGAGCTAGTGGAATAGATGTAAGGAATGTAGGAACAGAAAATCTGTCGATAGCATCGACTGGTCTGGTCACGGGGAGTGGAACAGAAGGCATAGGCATTAATGCCCACAATGGAGCGACGGGAACCGATTTAACGGTAAGTGCTGCCGGAGTTACAGGTGTTAGTGGTGGTGTGATCGTCGTCAACGAAGGTAGTGGGGCTACTTCTGTGGCGGCGACAGGTCTCGTTACGGCTTCAGCCGGAGACGGCATCAATGTCGATAGCAAGGCCAGCACGACCGGCTTAACGGTCAGCACAACGGGAGCGACCGGACATACAGGTATTAAGGCCGTTCATCTCGGAACAGGAGACTTAACGTTAACGGATTCAGGTAGTGTCACGGGTAATGGCACAGGGTCGGCCGATCACGGGATTCATGCCCATCTATCGGCTTCAGGAACGAACTTATCGGTTACGGCAGGCTCGGTGACGGGAGCGATAAGCGGAATAATTGCAGATAATGACGGAAGTGGAACAACCACCGTGGTTGCCACCGGGAATGTGGTCGGCAATACCAGTTTCGGTATCCATGCTGAGAATGTATCCGGAGCAGGTGCAGTATCGGTTACGGCTTCGGGGGCAACAGGTGAGACATTCGGGGTTCAGGTTGTCAACAATGCGTCAGGCACTACGACTCGAGTTACGACAACGGGGGATGTCGTAGGAAAAGGAAATCACGGAATAGATGTCACGTTGAGTGCGAATTTGGGGGATATAACGATATCTACGGCTGCGGTTACCGGCAAACTCTCGGCAATCAAAGCCGAACACGCAGGTGATGCAAACATTACCATTCGCACGAGTGGCAGAGTAGCTGCGAGTGATGCTAACGAACACGGTATTGAAGCGACGTTAGCCGGGCCAAGCGGAGATGATGCGGTGGCAAGTGGAACGATAAGTATAGTTGTCGCTTCTGAGGTAGTAGGAGGTTCGGGTTCAGGTCGAGGGATAATGGCGACCTCGGACGGTCGAATAACCAATATAACTCTTAATAGCGGGGCCGTTGTCAGAGCCGCGAGTGGTGTTGCAATAGAAACGGGTGATGGGAGTTCTACAGTCACGATTAACGAAGGCGGACGGATTTCAGGGAATGTCCGTTTAGGACGGGGAGTTGACATAGTATCGTTTGATGGCGGAACGTTGGGAGCGGTGATATTTGATGGCGGCGAAGAGACAACCAATGAAGGTGTGTCAGTGGATGTGTCGAAAGATGTCTTCAACTTCAATCGAGGCACGTTTGATATAACCTCGGCGCAGTTTAACAACTTCGAGCAGTTCAACATCAAAGACTTCGCAACAGTCACAATCAACGGAGCTCGAACGCTAACGGCGGACGATTTCAGTATTACTGGCACCATAATGATGGTGGACTCAGTTGCTGATGATTCTTTAGTGATCTCTGGCAATATGGACGGTGGTGGCACTGTTCAAATCGATGCGGATTTGTTTTCAGGACGTGTAGATACGCTAAGAGTTACAGGAAATGTAACAGGAACGACGACAATACGAGTGACCGATATTTCGCAACGATTTGGAACAGGACAACAGAACAACATTCAAGTTGTGAGAGTTGGTGGAACGGTGAATGCCTCCAACTTCCAACTTCATAACGGCTCCATAATTTCGGGTAGTTATCAGTATTTGTTGAATTTTAATGCCAATAACAAGACATTCAATTTAATAGGAAAGTCCATCGCGGCTCCAACGTTGTTGGTTGCTCCGATAGCCTTTTTTGACGGATTTGCTCGCGCACCGAGTTTACATCAACGTCGAACGGATCGATACTTTGTTGGAGATGAAGGAGAAACTTCGACCAGAGGCGGTTGGTCGCGATTAATCAATGGAAACTTTGCTTACGGAAACGCCCAGAACGAACGCGCAGAATACGACTCCGATGCTACGGGTTTTCAGCTCGGTTATGATTTTGCTGAGGTGCCCGTAGAAGGCGGTAGTTGGGTTTACGGCATTACCTCGCAATACAATGAGGTAAAAGCCGGCGTGAAGATTGATGAGTTCAGAGTTGGCGGAACCATGACAGCAACGGGTTACGGTATTGGAGCGACGGCAACGTATTACAATATCAACGGAGCTTATGTAGATATTCAAGCCCAATACAACAATATTACTGCAGATTTTCCTACATCAACCCTTGGATTATTGATGAATGGTGTCGAATCAACAGCGATGGTCTTTAGCATGGAACTCGGACAGAGATATCGAGTTAATGACCAGGTAGCACTTGTATCGCATGGTCAGGTCGCCTGGGGGCAGGTAGATACCGATGATTTTGTAACAGAACAAAGCCAAAAAGTCGCTTTCGGTGCTGATGGAGGACTAACAGCACGAATCGGTATGGGTGCTGAATACCACGATAAACGCTATTCAGGTTTCGTCCTCGCCAACTTCTTTTATGATGCCTTCAATGAATGGAACGTGGCCTACGATGATGAGACAGTTTTTGATACCGTTGGATCAACTGAGGTGGAACTGAACTTTGGGGGAGCTATGAATGTCGATGAGAATTCTGCGTTCTTCGTGCAGGCAGGATATCGAACCTCTATCGAAGGTGGCGACGGGGAGAGATCTTCAACTAACTTCTCCACCGGCATGCGATGGTCCTGGTAAAGAACCAATAGCATTCTTACACCATTCATTGGAATGAACTGGCCTTATGCGAAACAACCCAAACTACGAAGTTAAAGTGACCCCAGTCAGTTCCTTATTCTATATTAACCGTGTCTTGGCGGTAAAAAAGGTAAAGTATTATTGAACTATGAAATTTCTTGAACTCGCCTAAACATTAAAAAGGACTGTCAGAGTTTTCCAACGAGAAATTAGGAAACTAGGATAGAAAGTTCGCAGTTTGTTTAAACGGGATGTGCTTTGGTAATTTGTAAAATTACCAAACTACCTGTATAAAGTAGAGTGAGGAAGTACTTAGTGTGCGTTCCTCCCTTTGGCTTGAATATTTACACGCGACTTTACGAGACTGGCATCGTTTTTCGACGGAGAACTGGGCGGATGAACTGTTCAAATAGAGCGACTCACAACAATCGGGGTTCAGAAACAGAGCGACTAGCTACACAGTTTGTAGGCGGGCGGTTGAGCAGGCTTGCAGGCGAAGTGTTAAGCTTCGCGCCTTCAATGACGCGATCGTTGAAGGTTTCTGTTTCTACCTTGGCGCTTGGATCAATTATAACAACGAGTTTGGTTGCTGGCGAAGCCAATGCCCAGCGCTGTACTTCAGCGACTAATACTGGCACCAATACGTTAACCTATACTTGTACCCAGTCTTCAATAAGTGGGACAACGGTATATATTGGGCCAGCGGCGCCAGCGGCATCGATAAGCGTAACTCATCATACGGTATTACTGAGTTCGTCAACTTCGGTGCGAGTAAATTCGGGTGATGGAATTTTCAGAGTATATAACCGAACTCCAGGGAATATTACATTTACACAGGCAGCAAATGGTCAAGACTTAGAGGCGGTTTCAAATGTTCCAGCTGTAATCTTAGCGGCAAACGTTTTTAGCGGCACTAGTACCGTAACATCCTCCATCACAATATCGACAACAGGTGAAGTAAAAGTATCAAGTTCGAGTTCTTATGCAGTCCAGGCTTTTATCGTTTCTGGGAACGATTTTACGGGAACTGCGACAACACGAAAAGGAATAATATCTATTTCAACCTCCGAGATAACTGCGTCTGGTGGAGGAATTTATACTCGTAGCAAAGGGAGTGTTACGATTTCTGCTGGGACGATAACGACCACTGGTAAGCACGGGATTAGGGTGAAACATGACGAAGTTAATGACGGAAGTATTAATATAACAGCCACCAAAATTTCAGTCTCTGATTGGCAATCAAGAGCCGTAGATGTTTATGGGAACAAAGGGGCAGAAATTTCAATAAACGTCGGGGAGATCGAGCACACGTCGACCAATTCAGCAGGGGACGGGATTTCAACTAGTTCATTTTCTGATGGAACTGCCACTAAATCTATATCGGTTAATGTTCGCTCTTCAACAGTATTCGGTACAACGTTAAGAATGACCTCGTTCACTGTGCGTCCGGTTTCTTTCAGTTCTTCGGGTACGTTAGTTGGCTCTCAGGCCGTTGATGTTTTCACGAACGGCGATATAACCGTTAGCATGAATTCTTTCTCAGCGAACTCTCTCGCTGGTTCTAGCCTATATGCGATCGACCTTAGAGGAGATAATATAAGTGTAACAACGACCGGTACGATAAGCGCTCGGAGAATGGCGATTGCTGCTTATGCTAGTGGCAATATCACTATCTCGACATCTGGTGCAGTGTCAACCACTGATGGTGCACATACAATACAAGCTTCATTTCTGCAGACACACGATGCAAGATCTAGAGTATCAATTACGACAACCGGGGACATTTCGAATACGGTTGCTTCATCAAGTGGAGCAATTCATGTAACCGGACATTCTGGATCCCGCATAGATATAAAGACGAAGAATGTGACGAGTAGTGGATTTTATGCGATCAATGTAGAGTTAAATAATGGTACGGCGAATATAACAATTTCGGGCGAGGTCAAAGCGACCTCTACGGCAGACAGACGTGTATCAGCTATCAGGATAGACAATTCACTTGCACATCAGACGGGAGCTCCGCGGGCTTCAATCGTATTGAACAGTGGTGCGGTTTTGGGGGCCTCAGGAGAAGATGCGGTTTTCGTCACGGGTGACGATTTTGCGGAATTCGTGCCAACGACGATTACGGTTAATCCAGGAGCGAGTTTAGTCGGTGGTGTAGGATTGTACCGAGGGAGCGATGAGTTAAAGTTCAATGGTGGCAGTTATACTTTGGGATCGGGTCAGACAATAGATGGAGGGGAATGGACAGGCGACAATGATACGCTAAACTTCAACTCGGGTAATTGGACCGTGACTGCGTCAAACTTCCGTAATTGGGAGACTTTGAAGATAGGAACAGCCGCGACGACGAAGTTTTTATCCACGAAAGATTCGAACGATAATGTCGTTCATCAGAGTTTGTCGTTTGATAGTGTTGTTGTTGATGGAGTGTTATCGTTGCAAGATGGGGAGGTCAAAGAAGTACTGAATATTTCAGGCGGTTTATCGGGCAGTGGAGTTATTCATGTTGATGTAAACTTTGTAACCAAGACAGCTGACCAAGTCGTGGTAGGGGGAAATGTTCCTTCTACGGGAGCGATAAAGATTCGGTTAAATGATGTCACGCCAAGTGGTTCTGCCCATGTGGTTGACACGAAGACGCGAATAATAACACTCAATGGAAGTACTGTAACAACTTCAGTGTTTTCGTTAGAGAACGGAGTATTTTTTGCTGGAGGTTATAAATATACGATCTTCGTCGCAGATAGTAAGTATATAGAGTTACAGTCAGCCCCAGCGCTATTAAGGTGTATCGAATCGAGTTCGATTGTAGGAGTGTTTGCGTGTTCGGGGGCAATAGCAGAAACCGAGAGCATTCTCAAAGTAGGAACAACGAACATTTCAGCGACGTTAGACGCAACGGCGAGTGTAAGTGTCTCTTCGAATGTTGCGTTTGATGTCAGGGGAGCGAATGGGATTTCGTTCACCCAGGCGGCCAGCGGTGGTGCGTTGACGGGCAGTGGATCGGCAACAGGTCTTGTGCATGCTCAGACGACCGGTAACGGAGTTGTAACGGTTCAGTTGACGGGGACGGCAAGTTTATCGGGTTCAGGAACAGCGGTATTGGCGAAGTCGACGGGGACGGGAACTGTAATGGTAGATACGTTTGCCGTATCGGCTACAGATTCCGCTGCAACGGCAGTCCATGCAGAGGGAGCAGGAGCGAATGTCACAGTTACGTCGTCGGGTACGGTTAGCGGTGGAAGATACGGGATAATCGCAAAAAACACGGGGAGTACGGGTTTAGTAACGGTGACAACGACGGCTCCGGTATCGGTCACTGATACATCGTCAGGGAAGTCAGCGATATATGTCCATGGATTAGGTCGGGGTGTAACGGTTAATGTCTCGTCAACGGGAACGGGTGATGCGGTAACAGGAGTAGAGACGGGCATATTAGCAGTTAATAACAATACAGGAGAGAGTTTGGTAACTATAAACGTTACGGGAAATGTCTCGGCGACGAAAGGCGATGCGATCCATGTAACAAATAGTTCGAATGGCGGAGTAACAGTAAATATTTCGGGGAATATAACTGGAGGTAAAGAAGCGGTAGACGTAAGGAATGAGAAGGGAGGCAATATATCGATCACGGCGACCGGAAGATTAGTAGGAACGGGAGAAGCAGCTCCGGGTGTTCATCCTGCTGATGGTCTAACGGCAGTGGACAATGGAACAGGCAGCGTGACGGTTTCAGTTCAGAATGCGAAGGGTGTGGACGATGGAGTGGATGCTCGAAATTATGGAGGGGGTTCAATCACAGTAACTGTCACTGGTGATGCCGAGGGAGCAGGGGAAGACGAATCGGATGCCGGTATTCACGTATTTGGGGATTCCGACGGTGAAAGTGTGTCGGTCAACCTAGTGACGGGAGCCAGTTCGAAGGGAGCTTATGGCATTTATATCCGCAGTCACGGTAGTGGTGGTGTGACGCTGAATGCGACCGGGAATGTAGAAGGCTTATATTATGACGGAGTTTATGTTCGAAACAGTGGTTCGACAATTACGGTCAATGTCAAAGATGTAGAAGCGTATGAGGACGGTGTTGACGTTCGACCGCGCGGGACAGGGAATACGACGATCACACAGGCGTCAGGCGGTAGTATAATTGCGGATGGAGGTGAGAACAGTTATGGAGTTTATGTCGTAGGGAGAGACAGTGGAGACATAACACTTTCAATGTTTGGAGATGTTTATGGATATGACCGTGGTGTTTATGTAGATAATTCAGGTGCAGGAGATGTATTGATCACGATTGGTTCGGATGGCTCATCTGAGGGAAGTGAGAAAGAAGGCATCTATTTAAAGAACCGTTCAGGAGCGGGGGATGCCTCGGTTACAGTTTCAGGCGAAGTAATCGGTAAAAGCCACGGAGTACGTATCACTAATTCGGGTTCGGGTGCAGTTACGGTTTTGGGAAGTGGAACGATCACGAGTTCGGAAGGTGAGGGAATTTTAGTAACGAATTCAGGTGGTGCAGTATCGGTAGGAGGCGGAACGATCAGTGGCAAATCGGAAGGTGTGGAAATAGCGAATACCGGAAGTGGAACGATTTCATTAGACGTGACGACGGTGACAGCTGATAATGAGGGTGTCTTGGTTACGAACAGTGGAAGTGGAAACGTATCAGCCAGTGTCGCGAACGTCACTTCAAAGAGTAATGCAGTTGTCGTAAATAACTTAGGTGCTGGTTCCGTTACATTTACCTCAACGGGTTCGATTTCAACGACAGTAAATGCAACGTCGTTTACAGGGGTGGATGTTACGAATTCGGGAACAGGCTTATCGGTCACAGTGATGAATGTGGCTGCGACAGAACACGGAGTTGACGCAGAGAATTTGGGTTCTGGAGCGACGAGTGTTACGGTCAACGGAGCGATAGTGCTGAGTGGTAGTAGTGCCAAGCGGGGAGTGAATCTGACTGGGGCAACAGCAGCGAGTTCAAGTGTCACGCTAAACACTGGAGCGAGTATAGCGGGTGGTGAGGTAGGCATATATGCTAAAGCGCGAACGACGGAGAGTGTGAGTGTTGTAACATCTGGGTCGGTATCGGCCAGTATCCGGGGGATCGTAGCAAGTAATGAGGGAATAGGCGATGTTGATGTTACGATTGACGGAAACGTAACGGGCGGGTCAGGATTAACGGACACGGCGATTAGTACATTAACACAAGGTGGTTCGGCAACAATCACGATCAATAGCGGAATAATCACGGGCAAAACGGCCCTGCAAGGGGATGAGTCGGTATCGAATGTAATATTAAATGCTAGCGGCGAACTCAAAGGAGATGTTAAGTTGTCTGGTGGTGTTGATCAGATGACGATCAATGGAGGTAAGTTTGATAAGTCGGTAATTTTGGATGGGGGTACGGACATCGGAACGGATAGTTCGGTCGATATTCTGACATTTACGACAGGTTCAGCGACGTTTGAAGCTAGTAATCTAACGAACTGGGAAAAGATCGTCATTAGTGCTGGAGCTACACTACATACTGAAAACTCGGATGTATTAAATGTTACCGAACTCGATATGGGAACAGGAGGAATTCTCTCTTTAAGCCAAGGGACTGAAGGGTCTGCTGATGATGCGATTACAGTAGCCGGAAACCTAACGGGAAGTGGGATATTTCATTTAGACGCAAATTTCACAGGTGATTCTACGACGGTCGATACTTTCACGATTCAAGGAGACGTAACAGGCCAGCACAAAATACGATTAACTTCGATTACTCCGTCAGGTGAAAATGATTTGGCCGAAGGCCCGATAAGAGTAGCTACGGTAACAGGAAATGCGACCGCTTCGTCAATAGTATTGGAAAACACGTCTTTTGGTGCACTCGGTTTTGTATACACACTCACGTTTGATGCGACGAATAAAACGTATTCCTTGGTAGGAACTCGTGGCACTTTGTTGTGTTCGGAGTCTACAGAAACAAAGGGTGTTTTCACCTGCGCTGGAGCATTAGTTTCGTCAGAAAGTATCTTGAAGATTGACAGTACAGAGATTGTAGCGACATTGGCATCGACCGCAACAGTTGAAACCCAGGCGGGTGTGACCTTTTTTCTACAAGGAGGCGGTAACGTTACGTTTAGGCAAGAAGATGGCGGAGGAACTATTACGGCGGCAGGAGCGTCAAGAGGTGTCGTTCATGCCACTTCGACTGGTAACGGTAACGTATCAATAAACTTATCAGGTGCGGCTATACAGGCGGGTTCGGGAACAGCGATCTTAGCGTCTACAGTAGGAACAGGAACGATAGCCGTTAATGTCGCGGCAGTAACGGCAACTCATACAGGTGCCACGGCAATTCATGTGTCCGGGAAAGGAGCCAGTGTCGCAGTTGCAGCAGGTGCTGTCACGGGCGGTCAGGCAGGAGTCGTTGTAAAGAACACGAATGCGACAGGTACAGTTACAGTCGCGTTAACCGGGGCCGTGACAAGTTCGAGTGGTGCGGCAATAGATGTAGAAGGTAAAGGCCTGACGGTATCGGTAACAGCGAGTTCAACAGTCTCGGCGTTAACAACGGGCGTGAAGGTGGCGAATACGGGTTCAGGGTCAGGGGCTGTCAGCGTAACAGTTGCAGGAGCCGTAACAGCGACCAACAGTACAGGAATGGAGGTTAGTAACAGTGCGACTGGCGATGTCGAGATAACAGCGGCTTCGGTAACCGGTTCAGGATTAGGGCTCACAGCCAAAAATGCCAATGGAGGGAACATTGTCCTAGCGGTAACAGGAAATGTTTCGGCAAGCGGTGAAACCGAGGAGCATGCAGGGATTTATGTCAGCAATGATGCGAGAGGAAATACCGTAACGGTGAACGCCTCTGGAGCGAGTGGTGGAGTCGGTGTTCATGTGATGAATGAAGGAGCGGGCGGTGTAACGGTGACAGTGAGTGGAGCCGTGACAGGAACAGTCGGAGATGGGATATCTGTCAGTAACTCAGGCACCACGACTTCAATCACGGCAGGTAGTATTACAGCGAAGACGGATGGAATTGATCTTCGAGGGAATGGCTCAGGAGATGAATCGATAACAGTGGTATCGGGCAGTACGATCACAGCAGAGGCCCACGGTATCAACTTCAAGATGGTAGACGGCGGAGATGCGACGGTAACGATATTGGGGACGATCAGTGCTGAAATGAAAGGTTTATATATTGATAACACGACCGGAACGGGAGATGTAAGTGTAACAGTTGCATCCGGGGCTTCGATATCGGGAACGCACGGGATTCACGTAATGACGTTGTCGGCGGCAGGAGCGACAAGTTTAACGGTGAATGGAGCAGTCAGTGGAACGACGAGTGGAATACATTTTGTCGACGCGACGGATTCATCGGTAACGATCTCGGGGACGGGCAGTGTTGCAAGTGAGACGGGTGCCGCAATCTATGTTAGTGCGACCCGTTCAGGAGGAGTAAGCGTTGGGATAGGTAGTGCTACGTCAAGCGGAGCAAGTGGAATAGATGTAAGGAATGTAGGAACAGAAAATCTGTCGATAGCATCGACTGGTCAGGTCACGGGGAGTGGAACAGAAGGCATAGGCATTAATGCCCACAACGGAGCGACGGGAACCGATTTAACGGTTAGTGCTGCCGGAGTAACAGGTGTTAGTGGTGGTGTGATCGTCGTCAACGAAGGTAGTGGGGCTACTTCTGTGGCAGCGACAGGTCTGGTTACGGCCTCAGCCGGTGACGGTATTAATGTCGATAGCAAGGCCAGCACGACCGGCTTAACGGTCAGCACAACGGGAGCGACCGGACATACAGGTATTAAGGCCGTTCATCTCGGAACAGGAGACTTAACGTTAACGGATTCAGGTAGTGTCACGGGTAATGGCACAGGGTCGGCCGATCACGGGATTCATGCCCATCTATCGGCTTCAGGAACGAACTTATCGGTTACGGCAGGCTCGGTTACTGGAGCGATAAGCGGAATAATTGCAGATAATGACGGAAGTGGAACAACCACCGTGGTTGCCACCGGGAATGTGGTCGGCAATACCAGTTTCGGTATCCATGCTGAGAATGTATCCGGAGCAGGTGCAGTATCGGTTACGGCTTCGGGGGCAACAGGTGAGACATTCGGGGTTCAGGTTGTCAACAATGCGTCAGGCACTACGACTCGAGTTACGACTACGGGGGATGTCGTAGGAAAAGGAAATCACGGAATAGATGTCACGTTGAGTGCGAATTTGGGGGACATAACGATATCTACGGCTGCGGTTACCGGCAAACTCTCGGCAATCAAAGCCGAACACGCAGGTGATGCAAACATTACCATTCGCGCGAGTGGCAGAGTAGCTGCGAGTGATGCCAACGAACACGGTATTGAAGCGACGTTAGCGGGGCCAAGCGGAGACGATGCGGTGGCAAGTGGAACGATAAGTATAGTTGTCGCTTCTGAGGTAGTAGGAGGTTCGGGTTCAGGTCGAGGGATAATGGCAACCTCGGACGGTCGAATAACCAATATAACTCTTAATAGCGGGGCCGTTGTCAGAGCCGCGAGTGGTGTTGCAATAGAAACGGGTGATGGGAGTTCTACAGTCACGATTAACGAAGGCGGACGGATTTCAGGGAATGTCCGTTTAGGACGGGGAGTTGACATAGTATCGTTTGATGGCGGAACGTTGGGAGCGGTGATATTTGATGGCGGCGAAGAGACAACCAATGAAGGTGTGTCAGTGGATGTGTCGAAAGATGTCTTCAACTTCAATCGAGGCACGTTTGATATAACCTCGGCGCAGTTTAACAACTTCGAGCAGTTCAACATCAAAGACTTCGCAACAGTCACAATCAACGGAGCTCGAACGCTAACGGCGGACGATTTCAGTATTACTGGCACCATAATGATGGTGGACTCAGTTGCTGATGATTCTTTAGTGATCTCTGGCAATATGGACGGTGGTGGCACTGTTCAAATCGATGCAGATTTGTTTTCAGGACGTGTAGATACGCTAAGAGTTACAGGAAATGTAACAGGAACGACGACAATACGAGTGACCGATATTTCGCAAAGATTTGGAACAGGACAACAGAACAACATTCAAGTTGTGAGAGTTGGTGGAACGGTGAATGCCTCCAACTTCCAACTTCATAATGGTTCGGTTATTTCAGGCAGTTATCAGTATTTATTGAATTTTAATGCAAATAACAAGACATTCAATTTAATAGGAAAGTCCATCGCGGCTCCAACGTTGTTAGTTGCTCCGATAGCCTTTTTTGACGGATTTGCTCGCGCACCGAGTTTACACCAACGTCGAACGGATCGATACTTTGTTGGAGATGAAGGAGAAACGTCGACGAGAGGCGGTTGGTCGCGATTAATCAATGGAAACTTTGCTTACGGAAACGCCCAGAACGAACGCGCAGAATACGACTCCGATGCTACGGGTTTTCAGCTCGGTTACGATTTTGCTGAGGTGCCCGTAGAAGGCGGTAGTTGGGTTTACGGCATTACCTCGCAATACAATGAAGTAAAAGCCGGTGTAAAAATTGATGAGTTTAGAGTTGGCGGAACCATGACAGCGACGGGCTATGGTATCGGAGCAACGGCGACCTACTACAACATCAACGGAGCTTATGTAGATATTCAAGCGCAATACAACACCATCAATGCCAACTTCCCGACTCCGACCCTCGGATTATTGATGAATGGAGTCGAATCGACGGCGATGGTCTTTAGCATGGAACTCGGACAAAGATATAGAGTTAATGATCAAGTAGCACTCGTATCGCATGGTCAGGTCGCTTGGGGGCAGGTAGATACCGATGATTTTGTAACAGAACAAAGCCAAAAAGTCGCTTTCGGTGCTGACGGAGGACTAACAGCACGAATCGGTATGGGTGCTGAATACCACGATAAACGCTATTCAGGTTTCGTCCTCGCCAACTTCTTTTATGATGCCTTCAATGAATGGAACGTGGCCTACGATGATGAGACTGTTTTTGATACCGTTGGGTCAACAGAGGTAGAACTGAACTTTGGAGGTTCAATTAACGTAGACGAGAACGCAACTTTATTTATGCAAGCAGGATATAGAACCTCTATCGAGGGTGGCGACGGGGAGAGATCTTCAACTAACTTCTCTACTGGCATGCGATGGTCTTGGTAGTCTATCGACTAGTTAGGCTTAACCTTAATTTGTCAAAATTTGCTTGACTATTCGGAATATAGATTTTGCGTAACAACAGACTAGAGAATCAGTCTGTTTTGTGAAAAACCCTAATGTGGTTGATCTGAATTCATTCTGGTTAATTGGAATGTAATAATCTTGAGCGAACTTTAGTTCGAAACGTAACAACTATTTTGAATACAGATTCGCCAGCGAGCGAATCAATAAGAATTTCCAAGTAACATTAATTATTGATGTCTGACTCGAACGAAAATTTCGACCCCTATATCGAACAACCCGATCGGAAAGAAGCATTCCGACTGTTGTTTTTTTCTTTACTAGCAATCGGCGCGGGCAATACCATGCTCATATCTGCCGTGCTTCCTCCGTTGATTCGCGAACTAAATATGCCCGACTGGACTGCCGGCGCAATCTTTTCTTTTTCAGCCCTTTGTTGGTCAATGAGTAGTCCGGTTTGGGGCAGACTCAGTAATCAATGGGGCAGACGTAGGGTTGCTGGTATGGGGTTAGGAGGATACTCGCTATCTATGGGACTATTTGGTTTGACAGCAATTCTTGCACTTGCCAACATACTGCAAGGACTCGTTTTTATTTTTGTGTGCTTAGCACTTTCAAGAGCATTTTTCGGCGTGGTAGGCTCAGCATCTTACCCAGCCGCGCAAGCATACGTTGCAGATAGAACTCACCCAGAAGAAAGAACTACAGAGATTTCTTCTCTAACGGCAGGTTTTACGGTAGGCACAATAGTTGGACCGTTGTTTGCAGCGGCATTGGTCGGAGCGTTCACGTATTTGTTTCCACGATTTGGAATCGTCTCACCTGTAATAATCGCAATGCTTTTAGCAGGATTAATGTCATTCTTGCTTTTTACTCAGCTACCAGAAAACAGAAAACCTAAAACGGATGCTACAAATTTTGGGTTGACAGAGAAAGATGAAGCTAAAGGATTGTGGAGATCATGGAAAGTTGCGCCATACCTAATATATGCAGTTGTTCTATCAGTAGCGACTGGTGTGATCATTCAAACGTTTTCGTTTGCAGTTATGGATAAGATGGGCGTGACTGGTCCAGAAGCCGTTCAGTTTACCGGACCCGCCTTTACTTTTGGCGCGATGGGAACATTACTTTCGCAACTAGTTCTAATTCCGAAACTTCATGCTTCGGCAAGAACATTAATGATTTACGGGCCGATCCCGATGGCGATCGGGGCTTTAATGATAATTCCGGCTGGGGAAGGATCCTATTCTGTCCTTTTAGTTTCATACTTCCTGATTGGCTTAGGGCAAGGTTTGGTTCGACCTGGATTTTCGAGCGGCGCATCACTCGCAGTTACGCCTCGGTTACAGGGAAATGTTGCAGGATTAATCGTGTCGGCCAATGGCCTAGGATTTGTCGTAACACCAATTTTTGGATTAGCGGTCTACCAATACGTAAATGTATGGATTCCGTTTGCTCTAGTGGCGGGATTATTGGTTTTCATGAGTATTTTCGCTGCGTTAGTACTCAAATCAGACAATCCGCATCACTGATTAGAGGCTTCTTCGAGGCGTGCGAGAACTTCAATTGTTGGGTATCCGTCGGCAAGCAATCCATTTTCTTTCTGAAACTTTTGTATTCCGGCTTTTGTTCCCCGGCCAGCAATGCCGTCTATGCCGAATGGGTAATACCCCAGTGTGGCAAGAGCATTTTGTAATCGTTTTATGCCTGCCACAGAAAGTGGGCGGATATCCGTAGGCCATTTACCCTTAATGTCTGGTAGCCCCGCAATATGATTGGAAAGTAAACCGACAGAAAACGCATAACTCTCTGAACGGTTATACTTCATGAATACGTTAAAATTTTTGAATAACAAAAATTTTGGACCTGTTGCTCCCGCAGGTAACCATAGACGTGCTGTTCCCGCTTCATCAGTTAAATTGAGCACACTACCATCGATGTTTTTGACCCCGTATGTGTTCCAATAATCTAGATTGTGAAATGAACCGTTGGCGAGCGAAAAGTCGAAATCGGATTGTATGTCAACCTCAACCCCCCACGGTTTATCGAATTCGTAATTGTACTGGGCAAGATATCTAGCCGCAGATGCTAGGGCATCCGCCGGGTTCTTCCAAATATCCAACTTTCCGTCTTCATCGAAATCGACAGCGTAGGCTAGTACTGAAGAAGGCATAAACTGTGTTTGCCCCATCGCGCCCGCCCAACCCGATATTAAGTCCTCGCGTTTAACAAGTCCTAATTCTAGTAGTTTTATAACCGCAATTAGTTCCGACTCCGCAAGTTTGCGCCGTCTTCCTTCAGCTGCCATATTAGCAAGAACATTTGCCGCGTCCTCAGATCCGATAAACGTTCCGAAATTTGTCTCCATCCCCCAAATACTTATTAATACTTCGCGATTGACTCCAAATCTTTCCTCAAGGCCGTCAAACAACTCCTCATGTTGCGTGAGTTTAGTTTTTCCGATCCGACGCCGTGTCTTGTTGGCGAGTTTCGCAACATACTCCCAAATGGGTGTCGCAAATTCAAGTTGATCTTCGATCCCTGTACCTATTCCAGCTTTCTTTGGGAACAGGTAGCGATCAATAGGTGAGATACCATCCAATACGAGTTTTACAAACTCAGGAGATCTACCCGATTCGACGACTCGTTGCGCAAATTCTTTTCGCCATTCCTCAAGTCGAGGTTCTCCCGCCGGGGCAAATTGGAAGTCGTACGGAACGATATCCATACGGTCAAAAATCACCGATTTCGTAGCAGTATTCGTGTTATCGGAAGTGCATGCTGACAAATGAATTGCAAGCGCTCCTAGCGTTGCAAGTGCGACAGTCCGTGCAAAATTTGACGAGTTATAAGCGAAATTAGGCATATCTGGCCAGTTCAGTCTTGACATTATAGGAGGATGCATATATTCGCACTATCATCATTAATAATCAAGGTTTTCACCATGAAAGTCCGTTCATCTTTAAAAGCATTGAAAGAACGTCACCGTTCTTGTAAAGTCGTCCGTCGTAAGGGGCGAGTTTTTGTTATCAATAAGGTTGATGCACGCTTCAAAGCAAAGCAGGCCTAGGGTCGCATTTAAGAAAAGTCTAAAACAGAATACTTTAGGTTTCGAGAAAAACAATAGGACTTTTAGACAACCTTCTATAGAGTCCCATCTAGCGAATACACTGAATGTCATAAGTGTTAAAACTAGTACGCTAAGTTATTGAATTGCCTTACAGTGTTTAGACTCGACTAAAACGCGAAATCGCGAGAGACGGCAATGCTATCGGCCTTCACAACTTCCTCAGAAAATCCTTCGCTGTTGTATGCGTTCTCTCAGATCGATTGGGAGCAAAGGCGATACAAGGAACTTGCATCTGAAGTTATAAATTTTGCTTTGTCGCAAAAGTTCAAGGGAGAGGCTGGGCAAGTTATTGTTTATCCGGGCAACGAAGATCAATCAGACATAGTGTTAGCTGGACTGGGAGACGGATCTGATTCATTAACGTTAGCTTATGCCAGTGCACAGTTGCCGGCCGGAGATTATAATCTTGTCGCGACTCCCGCAAGTTGGAAGCCCGATTGGACAATCGCGGGATGGGCAGACGGAGCTTACCGTTTCGATCGTTACCGTAATGAACCTAGTGAAGTTCCGCGCTTGTTAATCAGCTCTGAGTCGGAGTACAGAGATGCCTTGAACGAAGCCAAGGCCATCGCTTGGCTTAGAGACCTCGTAAATACGCCCGCTAACGATATGGGACCGTCACACATAGAAGACGAAATTACTCAGTTGGCCGAACAATTTAGCGCTAAACTGACAGTTACACGCGGTGATGACCTTTTAGCCCAATTTCCATTAGTTTTTGCCGTCGGTAAGGCCGCGAGTGAAGAACCGAGAGTGTTAGAGCTGGAATGGGGAGCTGATTCTCTACCGCAACTCGTGCTTGTTGGTAAAGGAGTGACTTTTGATACGGGCGGGTTAGATTTGAAGACAGCGGTTGGAATGCGCAACATGAAGAAAGATATGGGAGGGAGTGCCCATGTTCTAGCGCTTGCGCGACTCGTTATGGAATCCAAATTGCCTGTAAAACTAAGACTAATAGTTCCTGCTGTGGAGAATGCAATTTCAACATACTCTTTTCGACCAGGAGACGTTATCAGAAGCGCAAAAGGAGTTACTGTCGAGATTGACAACACTGACGCAGAAGGAAGATTAATTTTGGCTGACTCATTGCATCTAGGATGTCAGCATTCCCCCGACTTATTGATTGATTTCGCTACCTTGACAGGGGCAGCGCGGATCGCGCTAGGAGCAGATTTAGCGCCTTTTTATACGGATGATGAAGATCTAGCTCAGCATCTAACTCAGTGTGCTAAGAAGACGGGTGATCCGGTTTGGCGAATGCCGCTCTGGCAACCCTACATTAATGAACTCAAAAGTCATGTTGCCGACATGGTGAATGCCGGCAGCCAATTTGCGGGTTCGATAACAGCAGCACTTTTTCTGCAAAAGTTTGTTGACACATCAAGTTGGATACATTTTGATATCTGGGCTTGGCGCAAGAAAAAATATAATCGCCCAAGTGGGGGTGCAGCCTGTGGACTTCGAGCTGTATGGTTAATGTTGAAAGAACGATATAGGAAATAGCGTTCTTTCGGGTACGAAACAACATCAAATTGACTGGCCGTGAGGAGAATAAGAAGTTTGTTTTAGTCTATGCTAAGGTATTCTTTACGTAACCAAATTTAATACTAGAAACCGTTATGTAAGTTAGATTTGTTAAGAAAAGAGCTGAAACCTCTTTTTTTCTCGATTCTGAAACTTACGCTCAATTAATCGTAACCAGAGTATCAACAATGAGTTTTGACAATGACCGCAGGTTAAGAAAGCCAGCCGGAACTGGGCGGAAATATCAAGTTACTGCTGAATACTCAAATGTGTACGTTTCGGAAAGACCTGATTCTTCAATTGCGACTCAGGTTTTACTTGGAGAGACAGTAATCGCGTACCAGACTTCAACAAATCTGTTTCTTGTTCAGTTGATTCGGGATAACTATGTCGGCTGGTTGGATAAGGAAGCATTGTCTTCTAATGTTGGCGAACCTAACTCAAAGATTACCGCTAGACTAGCGGTTTCATATCAGCTACCAGATCTAAAGTCACGACCAATTAAGTCACTTAGTTTCGGAGTCTTAACCCAAATTGGCAGGGAGGAGAGTGAGTTTGGTTTTTGCCCTGAAGTAGGCTGGATTTCGAAGCAACACTACGAGAAATTAGACTGCTATTCTCATGACCCTGTCGAAGTTGCAAAAAAATATTTGAATGCACCGTACCAATGGGGTGGCCGTGACAGTCGAGGAATTGATTGTTCTGGTCTCGTGCAACAAGCTTTTGAAGCTTGCAACGTTTTGCTTCTGAGAGATACTGATATGCAGTTCGCGTCGAGCGAGCAAAAGTTGGAATGGTCAGAGACGATCGATCTTGAGCGAAACGATCTAATTTTTTGGAAAGGCCATGTCGCAATCGTGATCGACAAAAGAACGATTATTCACGCGTCGGCTAAACATATGGCGGTAGTAGAAGAGTCACTTAGCAGTGCTGTTACAAGAATAGCTCAAACTGATGGGTTTCCGACCGGCGTAATCCGAATAAAGATATAACCATGATCTAAGCTATCCGTTGGGTTGACAGGGTAAATCTATAAAAAATGTCATCTGACAAAACGAGGCGGAAAATCTGAGTTTATAAGTCGTGACCTCTTACTGCATTGGTTTTGGTACCTGAGGTGCTCCTGGTGACATTGAAGCAAGATAAGCGATCATGTTTGCTCTCTCGTCGTCTCTCCTGAGACCTGCGAAGGACATCGAAGTCCCCCGAATATATGCACTTGGGTTTTTGAGCCAGTCATTAAGATTCTCATATGTCCAAGCCTCGTCTTTCCCCATCAACGCACGAGAGTAGTTAAACTCGCTAATGTGTCGAAACTTCGCGCCTACAATATTGTACAAGTTTGGTCCAGTTCCATTTGCTCCTCCGCGTTCGATAGTATGGCACGTTACACACTTGCTAATGAAGGATCGTTCGCCTTTCGCAATGTCGGCGGAAGCAAGTGCTAAGCCTAAATCGAAGACCACCTCAGGCGCCGCTCCAGAACCGCCGGATTCGACAACATTGACGTAGTAAGAATACTTTTTTGCAATTGATTCGTTCAAAGTTTCATCATGGTGTTCGTCGCCATGATGTTTGACATACGACGACTTCGGAAAAATCATATCCGACAGGTTCGCGAGCGCCAATGCAACAAGCACGGTCGCGAGCAAAGTTCCAAGAATCGTATTTAGTCTCATTCCGTCCATTGAGAGTTGGCTCCTCAGAAATACACTAATCAAAGAGTTTACTATAAATTTAATAAATTATACAGATGCCGAAATAACATTCAGAATCGAGTTTGTTGCCTTCAATGCCACTTCCTACGGAAGCAAATAATCATGCAGTGGCCATTGATTTTTCTCGCACGTCAATCCACATAAGCATAAACTCGATCTGAGAAAGACACGAAATCACGGTCAATTCGAGCTAGGATTATATCATGATACGGAATAAAATTCCGGTCTAGCCAACTTTCAAAACGGTTTCTTACCGAATCGAAAGCTTGTCAGACAGAATTATGCAAGTTGTTTTTCTATTCAAGGACTATATATAACTCAAGCTGATAGATTGGAGGTGTTTTGTTAGCAGGATTACAAGGAATCAACTAATGACAACTAGAATTGCATACCAAGGTGAAGCAGGTTCGAATTCCCATATTGCTTGTCTGAGGTTCTTTCCCGACTATCAGCCGGAACCTTGTAAAACGTTCGAAGAGGCTCTCGGTTCGGTTGAAAAAGGCGATAACGAATTAGCCATGATCCCGATCGATAATTCCATTGCTGGTCGAGTGGGTGATATTCACCATTTGCTCCCTAGAATGAAGTTACATATTATCGGCGAGCGATTTTTGAGAATACGTTTTCAGTTGATGGGGCTACAGAACGCTGAGTTACAAGGAATTCATAGCGCTTACTCTCATGTTATGGCACTAGAGCAATGTCGAAGTTTTCTTAACAGAAATTCAATTCAAGGTTTAACGGCAGCTGATACAGCAGGAGCAGCTAGATTCGTTTCGGAAAGTAATGATGGGACAATCGCGGCAATTGCTCCCAAACTAGCCAGCGAAGTTTACAATCTTAAAGTGCTGGCAAATGACATAGAAGATGCCGAACACAACACGACTCGCTTCTTAATTATGTCTAGAGATCCGCTTGACATTGATCCTGCGACGACTCCCGCCGTCACGGCGTTTGTGTTTCAAGTTAGAAACATACCTGCTTCGCTATACAAGAGTCTTGGAGGATTTGCGACTAACGGAGTCAATATGACGAAACTTGAGAGTTACATGATTGACGGATCCTTTAGCGCGACCCGATTCTATGCAGAGGTAGAAGGGCATCCCGACCATCGTTCCGTTCAACTAGCCCTAGAAGAATTGGGCTTCTTTTCTAACTCGCTGAAAGTCTTGGGTGTTTTTCCTGCGGGTGATAGGCGTATAGCAAATGAAGCTTGACTGTTCTGGACGTTGAATTTTCACAATGCTCTTTGAATTTTGTCAAATTTGTGGTATAGACAAATACCTTTACACATTCAACAATGGAGTACACAATGACTATCTTCCGAGCATTGATGATACTTGGATTGCTATTTGTAACACCGATAGCGTCAGAGGCCATCGCTGAAGTTCCCGCGGTTCATACCAAAGGCAAGTCAAAACTTGCAGTTAGCGGCTACGATCCAGTTGCCTATTTCTCAGATAGTACAGCAAAAAAGGGTAACAAGAAACATACGCACGTCTATATGGATGCAGAATATAGGTTCGCAAACAAGGAGAATTTGGAGACTTTCAAGAAGAATCCTGAGGCCTATCTTCCGCAGTATGGTGGCTACTGCGCGTGGGCGGTTGCAAATGGGTATACCTATCGAGCGTCCCCAAAACACTGGTCAATCGTAGACGGAAAACTGTACTTGAACTACAATGGCCATGTCAAAAAAATGTGGAGTGAAGATATTCCAAGGCGGATTGCAGAAGGTGATAGAAACTGGCCAAGTGTGAGGTTTGAGTAGATTTTTGCGCTCTATTGAGTAATGAATCTCATTACTTTCGTTGTTGGTAAAATAACTTCCAAATTTCACAGAGGTATGCGTCTTTGGATTATAAATTTAATTCAAATTCTGCTATGCCAACCATTCACAAATAAATGCATGCCAATTTGATTGCAGAAGGTGCAACCAGTTAACTTTATTTTCTAATGGTGCTAAACAAATGTTACTTTCGGATATTCAACCCTGGGGTACTGCTCCTACTCCTCTGTTACCAGAGTTTATTAGAGAAAAAATCGGACACCTGCCTGCTCCAGAAGAAATTCGTAAAAATTTAGGTGCTAAAACTAAACTAGCAGATTTAGATGCGAGTTTTTGGGATAAAAATCCAGAAATCGATAAACAGACACGAATTAAACTTGCGGATACAGTTAGAATTCATATAAGAAAAATTCCTAATGTGTCGATTTGGAAGAAAGTCTTGTCTCAAGATCAGTTAAAATCATTACCGTTCTCAGTTCGAACAAAAAATGTTACTATGGAACACACCGAGTTTCTACAAAGCGGCAATTTGAAATTTAATGAAATAATGTCTTTACCGAAGTGTGGTGTTGTTTCAGCGGTGGAATTTGCAAGTATCGCAGAGGCAATTAATAATTCGGATATAGTTCTCGAGAAAGTAGAAATTATGACAGAACCAATAATCACCGATGTTCCGACGCTTATTCAAATGACGTTACAAAAACTGAATAAACGTTTGAGAGTTATCGCGAAAGAACGGATATTCGAAATAGGAAGACCAACAGTCTTAGAAACATTAGGTAGAAAGTTTGGCGGTATCACTAGGGAACGAGTTCGTCAAATAGAAACAAAGATATACGATTTACTGGAATCAGTTAAAACCGGTGAAGACATGAAACCCGTTGTAGATCGCGCTCTAAAATTACGTGATGCAATAGGAAACGCAATACCTGCTAAAAGAAAAAAAATAATAACTGAAGAATTAGGCAATATAACTAAAGATTTTGCATTTCAAAGCAAAGAAGAGAAGGATTTAGTTTACGGAATTTTTCTTTGGTTGGCTGGCCCATATAGGCAAAAGGAAAATTGGATTTTGAATCAAAGTGTTCCATTACGCGATTCTGTAGGTACTCTGATTGGAAGACAAGACAAAAGAGGTCTCATAACTGAAGAAGTGGTAGAGTCTGTTTTAAATAGTTTTGATGTTAAACCCGATTATCATGATCAATGGATAAATTATCTTAATCATTTTCGACGAGTTGAAGATGGTTTTATTGTTTTCAAAGGAAGTATTATTGAAAAATCCGCAGCCTATATTAAATACCGAAATTCACCGGTGAATATAGAGGAACTTTCCGAGTATGTAGGAAGTTCAAGTTTGCGTAGTACGTGCCAAAGAATGATAAGTAGCGACAAACTATGGAGAATCAATCGTGTGAATGACTTTGTGTTAGCTGGAGACAAAAAATATCGAGAGTATAATGGTATTACAGCAGAGATTATTAAGGAGATAGAAGAAAATGGTGGAGAAGTTTCTGTTAAATATTTAGTCAAAGAGTTCACTAGGCTTTTCGGAGTAAGAGAAAGTTCGGTAGTCGGTTTTCTCGGTGCGCCAATTTTTGAGAAGAAGGATGGAATGGTATGGATGCGAAAAAATCTAAGTGGAGTAGAGTCGAAGACGAATATCCTACGGTCTGTTTCGTGTTACAAAGGAGGTGCAGATATTTGGTTGTGGAGAACAAAAGTAGATAATGACACGATGAGAGGGAGTGGGCGGCAAGTCTCCAATGGATTAGCCTACCATGTGGGGTGTAAAATTGGTGAGAAAATTAACGTAGAAACAGAGTATGGAAAAGTTACCATCAGTTGGCCAATCCATACGCCCTATGGGGCTTCTATTGGATCCTTGCGTAAGGCGGCAAAAGAGGTCGGAGCAAAGATCGGCGACTATATGTTTGTCAAATCCGAAAAAGGTAAACTAACTTTTCGAAAATTGTCTAAGTCCCGGGTAGACAACGAAAAGGTTAAGTTGAAAAAAGTAGCGTTGCTTATGGGTGCGGTTAATGTCAAAAATAAGCAAGAGGCAATAACACAGATTGGCAAAGCCATGGCTATACGTGCTAGAACTCCAAAAAAGATTCTCGAGCAGGCCAAGCAAATGTTGTTGGATCGGTATGAAAGCGATCTAGCCGAACTGATAAATTTAGATAGGCTTTAAAAAGTTGTTGAAAGTTTTGATGAAAGTTTTGATGAAAGTTTTGATGAAACTCGAAAGGAAACTATAGGTGGCCAAGGGAATAGCGACAATTTTTGGCGGGTCTGGATTCGTAGGGCAATATGCTACTCGGTCTTTAGTCCAAGCAGGTTATCGTGTTAGAGTTGCAGTAAGGCGACCTCAATTAGCGGGTGACATAAGGATGGCCGGGGGGCCAGGCTGGGTTGATTTAGTTCAAGCCAACGTATTGAATAAAGAGTCTGTCCAGCGCGCAGTTGAAGAGTCCGATGTTTGCATAAATTTAGTCGGAATTCTGTTTGAACACCGAAAGCAGAAATTTGAGAGTATTCATATTGAGGGTGTTCGAAATATTGCAGAAGCTTGTCTAGAACAAAGTGTTGACCGGTTAGTTCACGTATCCGCGATCGGAGCTGACATCAATGGAGCCTCGCAATACAGTCGCACAAAAGGAATGGCAGAAACGACGGTTCAAGACGTATTCCCGCGTTCGGTCATCTTGCGTCCATCGGTGGTTTTTGGCCCGCAGGATGATTTTTTCAATAGATTTGCCGCGATGGCGAGTTCACCGATAACAGACCTGTTGCCGATTTTACCGGCGATTGGAGGAGGACATACACGGTTACAGCCAATTTATGTCCAAGATCTAGCGAAAGCGATTTCCATAGCCTCGAATCACTTTAACGCAGTTGGGAAGACGTACGAGTTAGGTGGTCCAAACACCTACAGTTTCAGGCAGATATACGATTTTCTGAATGAAACAATTCAACGTAAGCGATTTAGCTTACCACTACCGTTCTTTGTAGCGACAATCTTAGGACATTTTTTTGATACTGGATTTAGCGTACTGCAAGCACTTAATTTGGATTTCCTTTTTAAGCCGCCTTTAACGGCAGATCAAGTCGAGCAACTGAAAACGGACAATGTTGTTGCTGACGACGCTTTGACCGCTCGCGATCTAGGGATAACGACTCTTAATAGTGTCGAGGCAATAGTTCCTCAGTACTTGAAAAGGTATCGACCTCATGGAAGTTTTTCCCAAAAAAGCACAGCCTGAGTTGGGGAACTTAGCGTGAAGTTCAGTCGATCATCCACCTAAATCCAAAAGAGTGAGGGGGTCATCAACAGCAATATTAAACCAAGAGCGATACGGTAAATGACGAATGGTAGGAAACCGACTCGTTTAAGCAGAGTTAGCATAATTGCGATAGATGCGTAACCAGAAACAAATGCTAGGAGCGTCACTAAAAGGGCTTGCGGAACTCCGATCGAAACGACACTTCCGTGGCCTGTGAACAGCACGATCGCGCTATAGATGCTGGAAGCAAGTAGAACAGGTGCGCCTATCAAAATAGAGAATCTAGCGGCCTCTATGCGTCCGAACCCGAGAAACCGAGCAGTCATCATCGTCACACCGCTGCGGCTCGCGCCAGGAAAAATCAAAGCTAAGGATTGACTCGCGCCAATCAAAGTAGCGTTTCGCCAATTCATCCCCTCTATTGTTTTTGACGTTTTGCCGACTCTGTCGGCCCACCAAAGAAGCAATCCAAATCCAATTGTAGCAGATGCGACTACGGGAACGCTTCGCAAGGCCAAAGTAGCCTGATCTGGAAGCATAACTTCGTAGAGTAATCCGACAATTACGACTATAGGCGTAGCAACAATAACATTCAACGCCAAGTTGCCATTTCTACTGAGCGGGCTTCGTGATGACAACGTCGTTACTATATTGGCGCTACCGATTATAGCTTCAAGTAATTCCTTACGAAAGTACAAAACCATTGCCCCAAGTGTCCCTGCATGAGCGCAAGTGTTAACGAGTAGTTCCTCCCGGCCGTCGAAGCCAAATAACTTAGAAGCAAGCAACACATGTCCAGACGAAGAAACAGGGAGCCACTCAGTGATCCCTTGAATTAAAGAAATAAGTAGAATTTGTAAGAAGGACATACTCTGAAAATGGAATTAGAAGAAACAAAAGTGAAGGAATACCCCCAATAAACGAAATTTTCCAATAAAATTTTTTAATAATCATTTTGATATATAAATGGAATCTTTCATGTAAAGGATAGAATATATAAAATGAAACACGCAACAAAACATATCATTTTGAAACACATTTTGTCTTTTTGCTTGCATTATATGAAAAGGTTTGGTGTACTACTCCGTTCTCTATAAGTTATAGCTAATTTTGGCAAATTTTATGTTCAAATTCACACAAACAGATCGCGCAATGCCCGATAAACGAGACGCACGGTCTCGCTTGAAAGACTTTGAGGAAATTTACGATAATTTTCCTCAATCTGCGGCATCGGCGCAGTCAGCCCGTTGTTCACAGTGCGGGGTACCGTTTTGCCAGCAAGGCTGTCCGCTGTCTAATAATATACCAGATTGGCTTTTACTTGCTGCTAACAACCGATTCGAGGAAGCCTATCAAGTTTCAGCAGCAACGAACAATATGCCCGAAATTTGTGGCAGAATTTGCCCGCAAGATCGACTGTGTGAGGGAATTTGCACGATAGAGCAGTCAGGACACGGAACTGTCACTATTGGAGCGATCGAAAAATATATTACTGACACGGCATGGAATGAGGGTTGGGTAAAAACAATTAAACCAGCCGTCGAGAAAGAATTCAGCGTCGGGATAATTGGGGCTGGGCCAGCGGGATTAGCGGCAGCGGAACAGTTACGCCGAAAAGGGTATCAGGTATCAATTTACGACCGTTACGACCGAGGCGGAGGACTTCTAATCTACGGCATACCTGGATTCAAACTTGAAAAATTTGTCGTCAATAGGAGAATTGCTTTACTGCAAGAGTCAGGTGTGAACTTTCATTTTGAATCCGATATCGGTGAATCTCTTAGTCTTCAAGACTTGCGCGACTCTCACGATAGCATATTGATTGCAACAGGGGCTTATAAAGCCCACGACCTAACAATACCGGGTTCAGGAAACTCTAACGTTATCGCGGCACTTATTTATCTTACGGCATCCAATCGTAACGACCTAGGAGATTCGGAATCAATTTCTAACAGCAAAGCATTAAACGTTAAAGACAAGCGAGTCGTTGTCATAGGAGGCGGTGACACGTCTATGGATTGTGTTAGAACCGCGGTCAGGCAAGGCGCAAAGTCTGTTGTATGTTTGTACCGACGAGACCGCGCCAATATGCCAGGTTCAGCTCGAGAAGTCGCAAACGCTGAAGAAGAAGGCGTTGTGTTTGAATGGTTGGCAGCGCCAGAGGCAATTATTGAAAAGACTGATGGGACAATAAGTTCTGTTCGAGCCAATCGCATGGCTTTAGGCGAGCTTGACGCTTCTGGACGAAAATCTCCGAAAAAGACTGGAGAACATTTTAACGTATCCGCTGATATAGTTATCAAAGCCCTGGGATTCGATCCCGAAGATTTACCGAGTCTGTTCGATGAACCACAACTTGTCGTCAATCGTAGAGGAGCGGTACGGATTGATTTTTCTACTATGCAAACGAGTCTAGACGGCGTTTATGCAGCCGGCGATATTGTTCGTGGTGCCTCCTTAGTTGTATGGGCAATAAAAGACGGGAGAGACGCTGCTGAATCAATAGATCAGTATTTGCGTCACAAGAGAAAATAAATCTTAAAACTAAAGTTTATAAAAAAAGGTGATCTTACTGTGACCCATTGGCAAAAAACTTACAGGCGCAATCGAGATAAATTGATTGCGGCAAATGCTTATTCTCCTAATGACGAGCATGATTCGTGCGGTGTTGGATTAGTCGCTGCGATAGACGGAAAACCGCGCCGCGAAATAGTCGAGATGGGAATAAATGCTCTGAAGAACGTTTGGCACCGAGGTGCTGTTGCAGCAGACGGAAAAACCGGCGATGGAGCTGGAATTAGTTTAGATGTGCCACAAGTTTTTTTTCAAGAACAAGTTAAAAACATAGGACATGTGCCATCAGACTCGCCTATTTGTATAGGACAGATTTTTCTACCAAGAATAGATCATATTCAACAAGAAAGTGCCCGTTCTATTGTTGAAACAGAAATTATGCATTTCGGGTTTTATATTTATGGTTGGCGACAAACTCCGGTCGATGTCTCAGTGATTGGACAAAGGGCAGCCGATACTCGTCCGCAAATAGAACAAATTATGTTTCGAGATGAACGTAATCGAAGTGATGAAGAGTTAGAACGTGCGCTGTATATTTGTCGTCGACGAATCGAACGAATAGCTAGGAAAGAGGGAATACTTGATATTTATGTGTGTTCGCTAAGTCAAAAATCTATCGTGTATAAAGGAATGTTCTTAGCACAAGATATTGATGAATTTTACTTGGATTTACAAAACGAAAATTTCGTTTCTTCAGTTGCTATTTATCATCAACGTTATTCTACAAATACTTTCCCACAATGGAGTTTAGCGCAACCTTTTCGTATGCTTGCACATAATGGAGAAATAAACACTTTACGCGGTAATATAAATTGGATGAAGTCTCACGAAATAAAGATGGTTTCGGGATCTTTTGGAGACCATCAAGAGGATATAAAACCAGTCATATCTAGCGGATCGTCTGATTCTGCTGCTCTCGACTCTGTTTTCGAATTATTAGTGAGAGCTGGCAGAGATGCGCCAATGGCAAAAGCACTTTTGATACCCGAAGCATGGTCAAAACGTGCCTCAATTATTCCTGATGAAAATGCGGCTCTTTATGCATACTGCAATTCCGTAATGGAGCCGTGGGATGGTCCTGCGGCGATTTGTGCGTTTGATGGTCGATGGGCAATTGCCGGATTAGATCGAAACGGATTAAGACCGCTCAGATATGCATTGACGACAGATGGGATTCTGACAGTCGGGTCTGAAGCGGGAATGTGTCCGCTGGGAAGTCACAAAGTTAAAAGAAAAGGACACGTCCAAGCTGGAGGATTAATTGCAGTCGATATTAAGGAAAATAAATTTTATGAACACGATGAAATTATTGATCAACTCGCTTCAGAGCATCCTTATATAGAATGGTTAAAAAATGTAAAAGATTTAGAACCCTTAATTGGCCCCGGGTCTGAGCCACGATTGTTCAATACAGAGGAGCTCATACGCCGTCAATATGCTGCCGGATTTACCTTAGAGCAGATAGAGTTAATACTTTCGCCAATGGCAGAGACAGGAAAAGAAGCGATTGGTTCAATGGGAGACGATACAGTGCTTGCTGTTCTGTCAGAGTCTTATCGTCCACTCTCACATTATTTTAAACAAAACTTTAGTCAAGTCACAAATCCACCGATTGATCCCTTGAGGGAGGATCGGGTGATGAGTCTTAAAACGCGTTTCAAAAATTTAGGGAACATTCTCACCACAGATGAAACTCAGCAAAATGTTTTCGTTCTTGATAGTCCAGTACTTTCGACCGGTATGTATGATCGCCTTATCGAGATGCTGGGAGAACGTGTAACCAAAATAGATTGCTTGTTTGATGTTGACGATACGTCTCAAGATGACGGAGGTACATTGCAGAAAGCCCTAAAATCTATTCAGATGCAAGCAGAGGAAGCGGTAAGAGCCGGACAAGAGCACCTCATATTGACAGACGAAATTCAAAGTATCAGTAAGGCCGCGATTCCAATGATTTTGGCTACGGGAGCCGTTCATTCCCACTTGGTCGGACAAGGGCTAAGGGCTTACTGTTCTATTACGGTAAGATCGGGAGAGTGCATTGATACTCATTACCACGCGGTATTAGTTGGGGTAGGAGCGACGTGTGTTAATGCGTATTTAGCCCAAGAGACAATCGCTTATCGTTTTGAACGGGGATTGTATGGAGACTTAACGCTTTCTGAATGCATTATCAATTTCAATAGAGCGATTGAGGCCGGTCTCTTGAAAATTCTTTCTAAAATGGGAATTTCGGTAATATCCTCGTATCGGGGAGGCTACAATTTTGAAGCCCTAGGACTTAGTAGGGCTCTGATCGCTGATTACTTGCCAGGCATGACGAGTCGAATTTCTGGAATTGGTTTGGCCGGCCTAGAGCATTTAGCGAGACTTCAACATAGAAAAGCATTTGAAGAAAGTTTTGTCTCTTTACCGGTTGGCGGATTCTATCGTCTTAGATCTGGGGCAGAAAGACACGCTTTAGACGGTGAACTCATCCATTTGTTACAAGAAGCCTGTGATTCTGGTGACTATAAGCGATTTGAAAAATATGCTGAGAGGGTGAATAACCGAAAGCCTGTCCAGCTTAGAGACCTTCTAAAATTAAAACCTGCTGGTCAATCGATCTCATTGGACAAGGTTCAGTCAATAAACGAGATTCGAAAACGATTTGTGACCCCAGGAATGTCGTTAGGAGCCTTATCTCCGGAAGCACATGGCACTTTGAATATCGCAATGAATAGGATCGGAGCAAAATCAGTTTCTGGAGAAGGCGGAGAGGACGAAGCGCGATACAAGCCGCTTCCAAACGGCGATAATATGAACTCGGCGGTTAAGCAAATCGCTTCGGGGCGTTTTGGTGTAACAGCAGAGTATCTCAATCAATGTCGTGAGATTGAAATCAAAGTTGCACAAGGTGCGAAGCCAGGCGAAGGAGGGCAGCTCCCCGGCTTTAAAGTCACAGAATTAATCGCTAGGCTGAGACACTCTACACCGAGAGTCACGTTAATTTCGCCCCCACCTCACCACGACATATATTCGATCGAGGATTTAGCCCAGCTCATTTATGACTTGAAACAAATCAATCCGTTCGCACGAGTATGTGTCAAATTGGTTGCGCAGTCAGGAGTCGGAACTGTTGCTGCGGGTGTGGCAAAAGCCAAAGCCGACGTAATACTGATCGCGGGCGGTGTGGGGGGAACTGGTGCTAGTCCACAAACTTCAATTAAGTATGCGGGTCTTCCTTGGGAGTTAGGACTTTCTGAAGCCCATCAAATTCTGACACTTAATGATCTCCGAGATAAAGTGACCCTGCGAACCGATGGCGGTCTGAGAACAGGACAGGATATTGTGATCGCTGCTATGCTTGGTGCCGAAGAATATGGAATAGGAACTGCTTCTCTCGTGGCCATGGGGTGCATAATGGTTAGGCAATGTCATTCGAATATTTGCCCCGTCGGTGTTTGTACTCAGGATGAAACTCTTCGTAAGAAGTTTTCAGGTACGGCTGACAAAGTCGTAAATTTAATGAGTTTTATTGCTGAAGATGTTAGACGTGTATTAGCGAGCATAGGACTTGAGACTCTTGATGAAGCTATCGGAAGAACGGATTTATTGGCTCAGGTGTCTCGTGGTTCAGCGCACTTGGATGATCTAGATCTTAATTCTATTCTTGTGAATGTAAATTCGGGTAATCCAATCAAATACAGTCCTCAGCATCGTCAAGAGGTGCCTGACACATTAGACGCTCAGATTTTACGAGACGCGGAGGTTTTCTTTGAGCGCGGTGAGAAAATTCAGCTTCAATACAATGTAAAGAATACACAGCGAGCGATCGGAGCCCGGGCTTCATCCGAAATCGTACGTCGGTTCGGGAATTCAGAACTCTCCGCAGATAGACTACATATTAGACTAGAAGGTTCTGCAGGTCAGTCTTTAGGAGCGTTTTCAGTACGGGGTCTTAAACTTGAGGTGATTGGAGATGCTAATGACTATACGGGTAAGGGGTTGTCTGGAGCAACAATAATCGTTAAACAGAATCAACATTTGGAAGGTGACGACAATACAATTATAGGAAACACGTGCCTATATGGGGCTACCTCCGGCAATCTTTATGCAGCGGGCCATGCGGGTGTTCGGTTTGCAGTTAGAAATTCAGGCGCGAATGCTGTTGTGGAAGGGTGTGGTGCAAACGGGTGCGAATATATGACAGGAGGTACGGTTGCAGTGATTGGTCCGGTAGGGGATAATTTTGGTGCTGGAATGACGGGAGGATTGGCTTTTGTCTGGGATCCCAACAAAGTTTTTGAAAGCATCGCCAATCCTGATTCGATTAGTTGGTATGCGGTCGGAGAACTACCAATTGAGCATGTTGAGTCGTACAAACGTCTTATTGAGCAACATCGTGATTATACAAGTAGTTTAAGAGCTCAGAATCTGTTAGAAAATTGGGGGAGGACATTGTCAGAGACTTTAGCAATTGTGCCGAAGGAGGTTGCTAGTCTATTGATGAAATCAACGCTTCCAATGGCCGGGTAAACCGGGAAAATGTTTGACTCGGTGCGAATTATGGTAGAATGCGCTTAGAAATAGTTGAGTGTCAATTGATGCCCAAGTGGCGGAACTGGTAGACGCGCACGGTTCAGGTCCGTGTGGAGCAATCCGTGGAGGTTCGAGTCCTCTCTTGGGCACCAGCTAGCGATTGATAATTCCTAGCTGTGTTGCTTTTAACAGCGCTTGATCGCGTGCAGTCACGTTAAGCTTGGCAAAAATTTTCTTTAGATGATAATGAACCGTATGGTGACTTATCTTCAAGCTTAAAGCTATTTCTTTATCTGACATAAAGCAACGTAGTTTATCAAGAATACGCCGCTCTTGGTTCGTGAAGATTAACGATTTTGTTGTATCAAACCGTATCCTTTCTACACTATTCGACTGTGCTGATAATACTTTCTTCAATGTGTCCGTGGCCTTAGCGGTGTAATGATTCTCGATCTGTTCTAGTAGTAACTCTGATATAAACAAGGTTGAACGACTGAAAGAGTCGGTAGTGACATGCTTGTTGAGGAACATCAGATCAGTGAAGCTATTATCATTTTCCACAAGAAAAATTAGTGCGCTGAGACGGGTGGCTGTTCTATTGTTTCCTTGTGAATATATCTGATCTCGAAAACTTCTCGCCAATTCGATATCAAAACTAAAATCACTATATATCATTTGGAGTAAGACTAGTTCAAATTGAACTTCCAGAACCCTCCAAGGTGTCGCCTTCCCACCATCAATGTTTCCGACCGAAAATTCGTGTGGCAAGACGGTTTTTCTAGATTCGAAAGATTCAAGTATATCAACTATTTCAATTTGAGTTTTACAAACGGTTTGAAAGTGTAACATAAAATTCTGCTGGGCAAATTCTAACGCTAAGCCTAACATATGGCGAGCTTCGTCAAATTTACAGTGAATTACACATTGTTCTGCAATTGTCCGAAACGCTCCAGCGAAAATATCGAGCCATCCCTCCGCCCGTAGAAGTCTTGGGGCAATTTCCATCAACTTGTTCGCCCCGTATAGGTCTAATGGTGCGTGTTCGTGCCTGGCTTCTAAACTTACGACATCTCTTAAATACTTGATCCCCTCATCAAGCGAGCGATTTGTTCGTATAATTGTGGAAACCTTCCGTATACTATCACTACTTTTTTCCAAAGAGTGTTTCAGCGACTTAATCATAGCAAGGTGTAAATGAATATATAGCTCTCCATACTCGGAATCCATAGATTTGAATACGGTTAAGGCCTGATTTCCATACGCCTCGGCTAGTTCGAAGTTCGCTACTTGGTGGGCTGAAACACATAGCAAAGTTGAAGTAAATCCTTGTAGTGGTTTGCTCGAATATTCGTTAGTATTCAGAGTGTCCTGTAAAGCTCGTATAACGGACTCGTCGATGATGCTTCCCTCGTACACATCTAACATCAGAGAAACAATACGTTCGGTAATACTAATACAGGAGTTTTTGAGTAGTTTCCTCGTATGTGTCAGTTTTGTAGCCTGATACAATTTCCGTGCAAGTGCTAAGTTTCCATCTTTTAGAAGGATAATACATCGCATGAACGATGCTATTACAGAACTTTCGATAACTCGGTCCGGTAACATTCGATCGATTAGACGAAACTGTATCAATCCCTCCTGCAACCAAAGAAAAACGCCATTTGTCCGATCAAGAATTGAAACCAGAAAAGTTTCGTCATTGGTAACTTTAGCATGCCGAACAGCGCATATAAAGTTTTGGCGTTCACAGTACCAATTGGCTACTTTTTTCTGAATGCTCTCAAAATTCTTTAAGTTATCATTTTTCTGTTTTTTGACGAGATACTCTCTCAAAATGGGGTGCAACTTATAATGAGGTGCATTATCACTGTAACGAACAAAGAATTCTCTCAATTCGCCAGACAAATTCAGAGAATCAGAAAATGAATAACCAAACAAATGTAGAAATATTTCTTCAGTAATTTCTTCTAGGATCGAAGAGTCTAGAAAAAATTTCAACAATTTTGAATCTAATCGATCCAAAATCTTCTTTTGAAAATAACTTGTTATGTGCTCATTTTGATAGTCGTTTTTTCCGATAAGAGTGATGTCGAATGTTCCGAGTTTATATGCTGATTGTAGTAATCTATTCAGTACAGGCCATCCTTTTGTATAGTTTGTTAAGCGTCTGAGTTGTAAAGAGCTTAATTCTGCTTTCCACAAATCTCTAACTTCATTTTCTTGAAACTTTAGTTCTGTAGCTCCTATACGACGAACAAGTCCGCGGTGTTCGAAATCTGATAAATCGAGGTCAATTGGTTCGCGAGATGCCATAACAAGAGTTGCATTTTTAGGTAACCTTCTAAGAAAGAGTGGGAGAACATTGCTTCGAAGTTCAGAAGATAGCCGCTCACCGTCGTCGATAATTATTCTTACCTGTCGTCCGTCTCGTTCAATCTGAGCTAAAAAAGATAGAATAGTTTGAGATATATGTCTTTTCGATCCGTAGTCGAAACTAAGAAGACTCTGCTCTTCAATTTTAACGCCAGCCACGTAAGCAGAGTATGCCAAGTATGTTAAGAAAGTTTCCGCATCATCGTCCTCATCGACCATTAACCAACAAAAAACACTTGTTTCCGAGGATCGTTCATTGGACCATTCGCAAAGCAATGTAGTTTTTCCATAGCCAGCAGGCGCTTGCAAAAGTGTTAGCAATCCTTGATCCGCGGAATTTAATTCTGCTACTAGATTACTCCTGCTGATAGTTGAATGCAGCTGAAGAGGCGGCGTAACCTTTGATTTTAATAACCAAGTTGATTGAGAGAAAGAATGTTCCATTTTGTTACGTTTGTTGTATGTGTTTCAAGTTTCATAAATTGTAGGTTTTTTTAACTAGAGCAGTTCCGGAACAAGTAAGAATTTTTGCTATACTTTAGTTTTTGTCCATTCAAGGAGAAGACAATGGCAAAACCAATACCTGAAAAAATCCGTATTGCAGTGGTCAAATACGTTAAATCAGGCCATTCGCAGAAGGAAGCGGCTGAGAAATTTGAGGTTTCTCCTTCATTTGTATCGGCGATGGTGAAGCAATTCGACGAATCAGTCGATTTGAAGCCGAAGCCAATGGGCGGTGATCGTCGGTCTAAGAGAACGAAGAAACACGAGAAAGATATCCTAGGAGTTTTAAAAAAGCATTCCACGGCTACTTTACAAGAGATTAGTGAGCGGGTGTACGAGAAGACTAAGGAACGTTTTTCTATATCAACTCTTTATGACTTCTTTAGAAAACGAAAGATTACCCGGAAAAAGATAACAGGACATGCGGCGGAGCAAAAGAGACGTGATGTTAGAATAGCGCGAATCATCTGGAAGAAAATCGCCTGTAGAACAATAGACATCAAACGCTTCATCTGGTGCGATGAGACGGGGGCTTCCACTGATATGATCCGTCTTTATGGACGATGTCTAAGTAACGAGAGATTACAGGTAGCAGTTCCGAAGAGTCACTGGAAGTCACTCACGTTGACTGCTGCAGTTACAACAAAAGGAATGCGAGCTGCTGAGGTCTACGATGGGCCAATGACAACTGAACGGTTTTATGAATGGGTCGTAAAACGACTATCAAAAATTATAAAGCCAAATTCAATTGTCGTAATGGACAATCTTAGAGCGCACAAAAATCCGAAAATAAGAAACTTTATAGAATCTCTTGGTGCTCAACTATGGTTTCTACCACCTTACAGTCCAGATCTAAATCCGATCGAAAAACTGTTTTCCAAGTCAAAAGCCCATCTAAGAGAAAAAGCTGAACGAAGTGTCGAGCGATTAACCAAAATTTTAAAACAACTGCCGAAATTATTCACACCTAAAGAGTGTATTAATTATATTCGTTCCTGCGGGTACAAAATGTAATTTATCCTTACTTGTTCCGGAACTGCTCTAGTATACAAGTTCTGTCTTTGGTAGATAAAAAATTGATTCCGAAACTCTATAGTTCGAATGAAGAATGTCTAAAGAGTATGCGGGTTACAATAGGCAAATCTTAGCGTACACCGAAACAATTGTATTTGAAAAGCTGAAGAAAGGGTCAAGAGAATACGCGCTAACTTACTAGAAATCATAAGATATCTCAACGCCGAGCGTTCGTGGCCTCGCCTGAAATCCGAGATCAAATGGAGCTCCAGCATACTCTGAAGGGTTGAAATCTGCGTAATACTCTTCGTCAAGTAAGTTCTTCCCCCAAAGAGCGACTTGCCAATTGTCCTTACTAAGTGCTACTCGTAGCGACAGTAAACTGATCGGGTCGCGAACGTCAGAATTGTCGATCTGCCAATATTTTTTGCCTTGGTACTCTATGTCGGCCCTTACCAAGAGGTTCATACCATTATTAAGTATCGTTTCGTATTGCCCTCCAATGTTGATCGTTAATCCTGTTGATTTTGGAGAACGCGATTTTTTTACATGGTCGAGATCAACTCCAGATGCGGTTAAGAAATCCCTTAGCTGTTGGTTTCCAATAGATTTAATGTTGGAGTCGGTATAACCAATACCTCCGTACACAACAATATCTTCAGAAGCCAGGTACCTAAAATCTATATCAAAACCAGACAACGAAACCTCATCTAAGTTAGCGATAATCTGCGACACCGTTGCAACATCGACAAAGAAAAACTGAAATCCTTCACTATTGGACATAAAGTACGCTACATTAACAACGCCTCTTCCGTCATTAAATTCACTCTTTAGTCCAATTTCATAATTTTGTAGCAGTTCTTCATCAAAACTCGTTAGAGCGACACCAGGTGCGTTATAGCCTCCAGATCGAAATCCGGTGCTAGTCGTTGCGTAACCAAGTATGTCCTCATCAAATTTATAAGCGAATGTTACTTTTGGCTGAAACGAGTCAAATTTTGTACTGCGTTGAGAGTTATCCGTCCCCGGGATTACTTGTTTTCTCTTGTCTTCATCATAACGTCCTCCTAACTGCAAACTCATTTTCTCTGACAGATCGAATTCTACCTGACCAAACAAAGCCCAAGCTGTGTTGGTGTTTGCTTCGTTTCTCGTGATTATTGCTGTACCATTTTCAAACTGATCGTGTCTGCCATTTGCATCTAAAAATCCGCGAGTCAGCAGATCACGTTCTGTATCTAATAAGTATACTCCTCCTAACCATCTCAACGAGCGATCATCAGGAGAAACAATTCTTAGCTCATGACTGGTTAATTTCACGTCTAAATTTTGACCTTGTCCTAGTTCCCCGAATGCGCCAAATGTCCCTTGTCCTCTGTTAGAAAAATCTAGATCCGCTCGGTACTGCTCTTTCAGTTCAGTTAGTCCAAGAATATAAGTAACACTCGCGGAATCTAGTTCCCAACGACCAACACCAGTAAATTCGTTGATCTTGGCATCGGTTATGCCTTCTAGACTTGACGTGGGAGCGAAAATTTTGGTCGCATCGTTTCCTGATCGAAATGCTGTATTGTTACTGCTGTTTACGACGGCATCGTAACTAGATCCCGCTGTAGCTTCGGAAAATGCCGCTCGCAGATCCAATGTGAACATTTCGTTCGGAGTGTATGTTAGCTTTCCCCGCAAAGCTAGATCGCTATCAATGTAGTCTACCTCTTTCTTCAGAAAGGCATTCTCAATTAATCCATCAGATTGTAAGTAGTTTCCCGATATTCTAAATGTCACTGTATCTTCGCTAATCGGGCCACTAACACCTAGCTGAATGCGGCGTGAACCGCCGTTTCCAATCTCTCCTCGTACAAACCTCTCAATCTCATTTGTCGGTTGCTTGGTAACAATGTTAATTGCCCCTCCAATGGCATTTCGACCATACAATGCTTCTTGAGGTCCTTTGAGAACCTCTATTTGCTGAATATCAAAAAGAGGCATTTTGAACTGTTTCTGATTGTTTTGCGGAACTCCGTCAACAATTATTGCTACAGGCGAATCTGCATTATTAATCTGAGTAACTCCCCGGATTACTACAAAACTATTTAAATAGGTGAATGAATCATCAAAGGTAACATTAGGTGTAAGGGCAATGAAATCCTCAGTTGATCGAAATCCCGCATCCAGTATGTCTTGTTCAGTGAAAGCGTTAACGGAATTAGGAACGTCTTGCAGCTGTTGATTCCGAAATTGGGCTGTAACGGTAACAGGTTCAAGTATTCGCGCATCCACTTCCTCGGAGTCGTTTTCTTGCGCAGACACCGTAACAAGGTGAAACTGCACGAAGGTACATAAAATTGATACCTTTAGAAGTTTTGAAACGATGGGATAAATAGTCACGATAGTCTCCTGCGAATTACGTTGACTCTGGATTGACTTCTATTGTCTCTATTGGGACGTATTCGAAATCGAACCCAAAATTCTTGGGATGCACAAACTCGAGAGCTCTGTTGGTGCGTAACAATTTCGGGGCCGCAGCTCCAATAACTTTCACACGTTGGCCATAGCGAAGTAATTCCGTCGGAATAGGTTCAATTGTTTCGCTTTCGACAACAGTGATGAGGTCTGGAACCATCGCAATTCTTCGTCCGTTTTGTGTTCCAACAAGATTTTCATTTTGAAAGATCAGTTCAAACTTCTCATTAGCATTCTCAGCCCCTTCAAAAAAACAGTGTCCGACAGCGAACCCTCCAGTTGTCTCTCGGCGCAGGTCAATGATCTTTCCTTCGAAAAGGACTTTTCCATAACCGTAAGTTTTAGAATCATTTAAGCTCTGAACTAACGAAAGAGTGGGATCGCCATGATTGCGACCTAACCGAATAGCCCGACCAATTGATAATGCTTCGGTCATGGTGTTGTGAATTGTAGCGCGTTTCACGTCGGCTCCGCTCATCGGGTAGCCGGAAACAATACAACTCAACCCCATGTGCATTGCGATCGTACGGACAAAATCCTCAGCAGTTTTTGCATCTCCTGTTTCAACAATTACTGAGTTCAGATGTTCATCAACTATTACAAACGGAGTCGCTGATATCCTTTCAAAATTCATAACTACCATCTGAATCTCTGGAAAAGCTCGCCCCATTCCATCGGCATTCAAAAGAGGGATTCCTAGTCTCGCCGCTGCTACGATAGGTAGCGTAGAATTAACACCGCCTATTTCTGCGGGCATTAAAGCATCAATTGGCCTGCCAATTCGTTGAGAAAGTCTTTTTACGGCCAAATCTATATCTGCTCCAGAAGCGGCTTTTTCCACTAAAACAGTTGGGGCTCCGAGCATTGCAATAAACGCAACAGTTGCGTCGTCTGGTAGATCATCTGGAGACACAATATTAGGGAAACCGTGTTGCTCTATCGCGGCTTTCGCCATCAACCGACCAATGTATGGATCGCCACCGCCACCTGTTCCAAGAAACGCCGCACCGCGAGCAAAATCGTGCAGATCCTCGTCATTCATCAGTAAGTGCGACCCCACCGCCTCAGTCGAAGCGTTAAAACTATCTGAATGATCTTTGTATTTTATGGAACTATTCATGTTGCACCTCAATCACTCCTTGCAACTTTCAGATCACCGGCAACCTTCACTCGCAACCGAACAGCCCCACCTGGCATATACGCTAACGGCAGTTCCTCAATGTCTATAACTTCGGTAGTATCTAAGTCTGCGCCGGCAGATAAGGCTCTTTGTTTCGCTTCTTCAGTCGCTGCTTCGATTGCTTTTTCTCTTCCTAGAGCCTCAAATGAATATACTTTATCGATTTCTCCGCCGACCCGAGCCATAGTTGCGCCAATAGCATTTGCCACACCGGAATTTTGAACGGTTTTTAACTCAGAGATACCTTCTAGCTGATGTTCAACGATAAGAGCGCCTCCGCCAACAATGACAAGGGGAATAGCGTTTCCACTTGTTCTCATGCGATCAACACCGTCTAGGACTTTTTTGCGAATACACTTTAAAGTAGCATCGATAAGTTCTTTACTTAAATTGGAGACGTTTTTCTTGCTCCCGATATCGGCGTACCCGGCCGCGACCGCTACATCAGTAGTAGTTAGAGTATTTCCTCCGAAAATCAGTGCTTCTGTTGAAAGATCGTAGCCTACCGAATCAGGGCCAACTGTCACATCAAAATTCGCTTGAGTTCGTACGACACTTCCTCCCCCTAAACCTATAGAGTTTATGTCGGGCATTCGGAAATTAGTCTTTACATCACCTATCGTGGCCTGAACCGACGATTCTCTCGGAAATCCTTTCGATAAAACTCCGATATCCGTTGTTGTACCACCTACATCTACAACTATGGCCTCTTTCAATCCCGATAAGTAAGCCGCCCCATGAATGGAATTTGTCGGACCTGAAGCAAATGTTAGAACAGGATAGGCTTCAACAACTTCGGAGCTCATCAATGTTCCATCATTTTGAGACACAAAAAAGGGAGCAGATATTCCTAGTTGGTCCAACGCGTCACGAAAGCCCTTCACTGTGTTCCTGGCCAATGTTAGTAAACTAGCATTTATTATGCCAGCATTTTCTCGCTCCAATAATCCGATCCGGCCAATCTTTGAAGATAACGTAACTGTAGCCTCCGGGTGCTCATTTTTTATGATTTCACATGCTCTTTGTTCCATCTGGTCATTGACAGGTGCAAACAGTGCGGAAATTGCGATTGCTTTGATATCATTTGATCTAAAATTTCGAGCAGCGTTTGCTATAGTTTTCTCATCAAGTTCAGAGTTGATACGCCCGTCGTAATGAAAACCGCCTACAACAGATACAATGTTACTACCAATACTGTTTACAACTTCCACGGGCCAATCAGTTTGAGGTGGAAGGGCCTGTGCAGCAGGCAATGCAATTCGAATGATACCGACTTCGTCTAAATCTCGACGTTGGACGAAGGCGTTAGTAAAATGAGTAGTACCTATTGAGACAACAGCTAAGTCGGAAGCAGAGACATGTGCGTCCTCAATAACGTTTGAAATCGCGGAAACTATGCCCTCTTGAATATTTTGAGTTGTACTAACCTTACACGAGCTTCGTAACTGATTGCCTTCCATAAGGACTGCATCAGTATTAGTTCCCCCGACATCTACCCCAACCCGAATTAGTTTAGAGCGTACTTCCTCTTGCATGCCTATGATCACCTTCAAACAATAAGTACGTTGCTAGATAGCGAAACCTTTATAGTCCAACTCCCACGAGGATACTCAAACTTAGGTTGGTAGTAGCTATGTTTGATTGGTAGTCCAAAATTTAGGATTGGTAGTTATAATTACGAGTTAGGATCTCAGATGATTTGCGAACTGAGAGGAAACGGTTTGACGCACCGCAATTTGTCGTTATTTTGAGAATAAAGATAAAGAACGTTGCGAGAACTTCGAAAACGATAAAATCGAGGTAGAGAACATGAGGTCTTTGAGCGCTTAGTTTAAGATTTATCGACAAACTAACTTAGCGAAGCGAGCGTCATATCATCGTCTGATCGTGGAGAACCTCTGGTTAGATTGCACATTGTGATGCAAATTAGTCTTAGGAATTTCTAGTTTGTAAGCAAGTTCTTGCGCTAACACACAACGAGTTCCCGAAGAATTCATAGCTGTCGCGAATAGTGGGTTTCCATATTCAAAGCATCATTGAAGTGACAACGGTTTGACAATTGCGAGATTCTGAGGTATTCATTCCATTCAATCCAAGTTATGCAGATTTGGTGCTACGAACAGTTATCAAGTTGGGCCGTGACTCGGATTACTGCCTAATTATTGGTTGAGTAATCCGTGTATCAGTTTGGGGCATTTATTGAAACCTAACAAACTCTCTCGGATTTTACGAAGCAACGGGAATCTTGCTACATTAAGGCAATGTTTTTTGTCTTATCACCCCTTGAAACACAAAAATCGCACACCATTTAGGTGCAGTTCTAATCATTTTGGAGACAAAAATCATGGCAAATGGGAATACTGGCGGTAGCGAAGGTGGTTTGACACTATCAGGTAACGTAATGTGTTACGAGCAACCCGAAGTGCTAACTATTGAGAAACATGCCAATTTAGGGATCAAACCAGTTGAAAAACCGTTCGAATTTTTGAAGGAAGTTGCAACTGTACCTCTCACCGTTGACGAGTTTGGGATGGCCGCGACTGCTTACCCTGTGATTTTTACTGGTACGGCCAAGGCTCCTGTCGCAGTGATGGGGGTTCGCCAAGGCCACAATCTGTTTGTGACTGACCAAGGAATGACTGAACCAGACTTTTATGTTCCGACATTTGCTCGAAGATACCCATTTGCTTTCGCAAACCATGAAGAGCAGGATGCCTTCGTTCTGTGCGTCGACCGAAAAGCTCCCATGGTCACAGATCAGCCAACTGTCCCATTTTTCGAAAATGGTGAGCTTTCGCCATATACCAAAGATGCTATGGAATTCTGTAAGCAATTTGAAGTACAACGTCAAGCGACCGTTGAATTTTCAAAGATGCTGGACCAAAAAGGTCTGTTTGAACAGAAAACAGTAACGTTTCAGCCCCGTGATAACGATGGTAAAGAAGTGGGAGAAGCACAACTCATTGCAGAGTATTGGGCGATAAGCGAAGAAAAACTCAATAATCTTTCAAGTGAAAGTTTTCAAGAAGTCCGGACCAAAGGGGGAGTTGGAGCAGTCTACGCGCACCTCATTTCTTTAGTGAATTGGAAACGGATTGTTGACCGTGCACTCAAAGATCAAGAGGCTGAACCGGGTGGTCAGACACCTCAGCTTTAATCTATTCAATATAGATGGCTTGGTGGATTAGAATATGGGGCAACCCGAATAGACATTGTTGTCCCTGAAAAATTCGCTCTTTTTCCCTTATGCTTCTTGGGATTCATAAAAACTTAGTTCTCATATTGCTGTGGGTGACGCTTTCAGCTAGTTTGTCTGTTGGTGCTTTTGCGCAAGTGGGACGGAATGCTGATGTAATTCTTATCTCTGAGCGGGTGCAGGCGACACCGGGAGAAGAGTTTTATCTCGCATTAGATATGCGAATCAGAAAGGATTGGCATGTCTACTGGCGAAACCCCGGAGACGCGGGTTTACCTCCGCAAATAAATTGGTTAAGAAAACCAGCTATAGAGGTTGGCGACTTTGTCTGGCCTATACCAAAAGAACTACTAGTCAAAAAAGATGAAATAATGGATTACGGCTACGAGGATAAGCTCGTATTGCCGTTTAAAGTTCGAGTTCCTGACGATGCCATAGAAGAGATTGTACTGCGCGGGGAGGCAGATTACTTGATTTGCCACAAGGTCTGTATACCGGAAGTCACTCCCGTACATTTAAAGATATTGATAGGTGACAGTTCAATAGACGACTTTACGGCAACTAAGGAAATAGAGGAGGCCTTGGCATTAGTTCCCGCGAAATTAAATGGTACTGCTACATTAGATCATTCTGGTACTCCTTGGTTGTTGAGGGTTACTTCTGACGAATTAAATATGGGCGGTTTCGAAAGTGTTCGTTTTTTCCCTTATGGTCACGAAATTACACACGCTACGGAACAGAATTTTCAAGTCGTAGGTAACGAACTGACTTTAGAATTGGTACCGTCTCACGTCGAACTCAGTCCCCCGTTAACGGGCGTGGTAGTGTTTGAATCCCTAGGTCATGAAAGATTAGGAGCTGAAATTGAAGCGATTCCTGGAGTTCTGCAACCATCAAGGACTGGCCAAACTCCGAAGATTGGCGATACCCCTGAGCCAGCAATTGCTTTAGTTGAACTTTTAATCATTTGTCTTCTCGCCTTTATTGGTGGTCTGATACTGAATCTGATGCCATGTGTTTTGCCTGTACTGTCGATTAAAACGTTCGGAATGCTCAAAGTTGCCTCAACAGGGCAGAGTCATCTGTTAAAGGTTCATGGTGTTCTTTACACATTTGGAATAGTTCTCTCGTTCTTAATTGTAGCGCTAGGATTCCTAGCGATCAGATCGGCTACAGGAACAGCGAATTTGGGCTACCAACTACAAGAACCCTTGATTGTCTCGGCTCTTGCGGTGGTCATGTTTTTCATTGGTTTGTGGTTAGCGGGATTGTTTGAGTTTGGGAGTTCGGTACAAAATTTTGGTTCTGAACTAGCAAATAGAGGGGGTAGTCTCGGGGCATTTTCTTCTGGCGTCTTAGCTGCTGTGGTCGGTGCGCCGTGCGTTGGACCATTCTTAGGAGTAGCTTTGGGGGCAGTTGTCACTCAACCGAGTTCAGTGGTTATTCCTGTGTTCCTAGTCATGGGATTAGGTTTTGCAATGCCATTCTTGGTCTTGAGCTTTATCCCTGGTTTTATACGAATACTTCCTAAACCAGGGCCTTGGATGGAAACGTTGAAGCAGTTCTTTTCGTTTCCGATGTTCTTAACTTCCGCTTGGCTACTAGCAGTCCTTGGTGCGCTTACAGATTACTCGTCGGTTGTGCGGGTGATATTAACGGCTGTAGGCATATGGTTCTTAATCTGGCTATTGAGGAAAGTTCAAGATAGATTTTTGCAAGTTGTAATTTTAGTTTCACTCTTTACTCCGATTGTTGTTCCTTTATTCTTTCCTCCACGCGATTACTTTCCAGAACGATTTGAATTTGTGGATGACGTTGAAACAGGGGAGTGGAGTCCTGAGAAGGTTGAATCCTTGATCGCTGAGGAGAGGGGAGTATTTGTGGATTTTACAGCAATATGGTGTGCGACCTGTCAGTTAAACAAGCGAACAACGTTGGATTCATTACGTGTAAGGCAAGCGTTCGGTAAGACAGGGACAGTATTCTTGACCGCAGATTTTACTAAGAAAAACCAAGTTATCGCCGAAGAGATTAAACGGTACTCGCGTCCAGGAGTTCCAATGTATCTGTACTACTCTCCGGGAAGTTCAACGCCAGTAGTGCTGCCAGAGATACTTAGTCGCGATTTAGTGATCGGATTGGTCGAGCAGAATGAGTCTTAATGTTCGTAGGAAAATTCGGAAGAATAAGACGTCAGTCAAAACTCTACGGTTCAGCTAACTATTGATATCAGTATTCAGAATTACTTCAGCATTATTGCGAAGCATTGATGGTTTCTAAGTTGATCAATAACTCCCATTAAACTGCGATATAAGCTTGCTGCTGAAACCGAATTCGAAAAAAATCGACATCCCATAAACTAAGATGGCAATGAGTTTTTTATAACGCAAATCAACTCCGGCTCAAAGCTTATCGAAAACGTTTGAAGTAAACCAAATAGAAGCGAGAACAGTTACTTCCTTGACCGAAAACAATGCCCTTCAATGCCAGAAATCCTTAATGCCTGCAATAATCTGATACACGTTGACAGGTTAAATTGGAGGCATAAAATACTGCCAAGGGTAGTGGCCATCTGAAACTGGCTTTGCAGAGTTCGGTGCTGGAGTAAGCGGTGGAGGAGTAACTGGAGACTCATTGCCCCAAACTGACCATCCTTCACGTGCCTCCCTAGCGAATAGTTCGATCTTCCTTTGCGTTGGAAACATTTCTGAAATTCTTTTCCGTACTTCGTGCGGTTTCTGTGAATGTCGGCCCCTTGCTTCTTCGACATACTGCCGAATATTACGCGCTCCGCGAGGAGTGGGAATCTTTCCGTGTCTGAAAACTAAACACAGTTCACACTGCGATAACGTATAGAAACCAGGGTTCGTCTTCATTTTATTCCAAACGAAAGCAACAGTTGCCCACGAGAATCCCCAGGCCTTCCCGAGTTCAATAGCCTGATCTAGGTGAGGACTGCTCGACCACATGAATAAGACTGCTTTGCTCGCTGTAATTTTTTTGATGTTCAGGTTCATCAGATCATCAAGAGTGACTGTGGAATAATGTTTTAACGCTCCCCCTGAATCAATTCCGCCCGCTCCGTTATGTTGGAGCTGTCCCTTGTAATCCCAAGGCGGATCAGCATAGATGACTTCGAATTTTTCATCTGGCAGAGGGGGAAACATGGAGTTAGCAGTCTCGACAGTTTTCTTCATAACCGAGTGTCCGAGAAATCTAAATATAGATTTTTTGTTCCGTTCAACAAAATAAAGGCGTTTGTTTCTTAGGAAATTTGAACAGTGGCACTTGTAACTTGAGATCGATTTTGACAGACTCCGAACGAAAGTCGTGTTCACCGACGATTGGGTGCGAACTGAGCAGTTATGTATTTTACCACATGTCAAATTTGTTTAGCTCGAATTGTAAGATAGACAAGACTCTTTTTTTTAGACAATTGGGGAAGAATTCTTCCAAATTCAAGTATTGTGTCAATAAAAATATATTACGAAATCGTATAATAGGTGTACTATTGTGACACAGTTATAGTTTTTCCTTATAATTTGAATGAAGAAATTTGAAGAGTTTAAAGATGGACAAAGCAACAATCGGTAGCCGGATAAAGGCCGCGAGGGAAATCGCGGGTTTAACGCAGAGTGAAGTCGGAAGAAACCTTGATATACCTCAGAGCGCGGTTGCCCTTATTGAAGCGGGCCGCCGTTCTGTTACGGGTACCGAGCTAGCAATCATTGCTGAATTAGTTGGAATGGCTCCAGGGTCACTGCTTCGCCGAGACTTAGATAAGTTAGGTGTAGAGTCAATGTTGGAATCAGTTCTGGGAAATAGTAATGGTCGAAAAGTTAGCAATGAAATACGTAGAGCGTCATTATTGTTCATAGAAGGCGAAGTTCTTTGTGATTTGCTCGGGCGAAAAAGGAGACCGAGTCCCCCTCTGTACTCGTCTGAAGTGCCAAAGTCGACAACAGATGCAATTGAGTTTGGTGAGTGTGTCGCAGCTGCTGAAAGACAGAGGCTAGGGTTAGGATGGTCATCTGTCCCAGATTTGTCCGATATGATTTTGGAACAGGGTATTTGGGCTGTTTCATTGGATTTTCCAGACGATATGTCAGGAGTATTTCTTCGCCAAGATAGTTTTGGATTAGCGATTATGGTTAATTCTCGTCACTCGCGAGTAAGAGAACGATTCTCTTATGCTCACGAGTATGGTCATGCGCTAATGGATCGTGAGCGAATCACAGCCATATCATCAGTAAGTAATTCCAGTAGCTTGATCGAGAAACGCGCAAACGCCTTCGCGGCAGCATTTCTAATGCCAGAGGAGGGAGTAAAGAGAATTTTGAATCTTTGGTCAAAGGGATACCCTAATCGGTCAAAGCATGCGATTTTGGATGCAGCTACAGGGGAGCGTTTAGATTTAGATATTCGACGGTCGAGTAAACAGTTGCAAATTGCTTATACTGATGTTGCTCGTCTTGCCAAATATTTTGGCGTGAGCTACGAAGCTTCTTGTTATAGATTGAAGAGTTTGGGGTATGTTAAAGCAAGAGAATTAAGTACTCTGTTAAGTCTCAAGATTGAGGCAAATTCCTACATCAAAGCTTTTGCTTCTTGCGACGATTTAGAAAGAACAGAACCCGCCTCAGAAAATACACGTAGCATGCGGCAAGAATTGTTATACTTAGCACTTGAGGCGTATAGAATTGGGGAGATATCACGAGGTAGACTTGTCGAAATGTATGTTTCTTTAGGGGTTTCTCAAGAATTTCTAATGACGCAAGCTGAAGCAATGCAGGCGAGTATCTAGGCTACGAATCGCAAATTCTGTAGAACATTCAAAGGATACTGCTACTTCATAGAATAGAAACATCTGAACTTTTCAAACGATTTAAACTTAACCACGCCCTTGCAAAATTTGATGAACGGCATGCAAACAACGGAGTTACGACGTGCTCTGACAAATTCTCTCAATTTTGTTACAATAGACCTGTCTACCATCTTGTGCGCAAATTAAGACTCCGTCTTCACTCTCGGTAACGCTCTCTTCTTAAATCACTATCTATTATCCGAATGACTAAAAACGTCAGCCCCACCCACTTAAAACCAGCCAAGCCACGTGGATTTCCCGATTTCACGAAACAAAACCTGCAGAGGCAGTCGCAATTGATCGAAGCCGTTACAGGTGTTTACAAACGTTGGGGGTTTGAGGCGTTGGAAACTGGAGCATTCGAGTACGCTGAATGTTTAGGGCAATTCCTTCCTGATGACGAACGACCAAATGCAGGCGTATTTTCTATTGAAGATGATGATGAACAATGGATGTCCTTACGATACGATTTGACAGCCCCGTTAGCTCGATACTATGCCAGCAACCGACAGAACCTGCCAAATCCCTACCGTCGCTATGCTTCAGGGCCTGTTTGGCGGAATGAAAAACCAGATATTGGCCGCTATCGTGAGTTTTTACAGTGTGATGCAGATTCAGTGGGTGCGCCTGGCTTTCACGCAGACGCAGAGATGGTCGCAATGGGTGCGGAAGCGATGCGAGCCGTTGGAATCGAGGAACAGGAATTTATCGTACGAGTCAACACCCGAAGGCTTTTGAGTGCCGTTCTAAATAAAGTCGGAGCTAATTCGCCTAATGCAAGATTAACAGTCTTACGAGCACTTGATAAACTCGACAGACTTGGCGAAAAAGCGGTTGGTGATTTGCTTGGAAAAGGGCGATTAGATGAATCAGGAGACTTTACTGAAGGGGCTGGATTGGAGCTTTCCGGTGTGAATACGGTGTTAGAATTTGCAACGGCTCGAAAGTCCACTCGCGAAAACACCTTGGAAACATTATCTGCAATGCTCGGAGATTCCGAAGAAGGGAAAAACGGATTAGAGGAACTTGGTTCAATTTCAAACGCTTTGTCAGTAATGCAAGTACCAGAAAATGATGTGGTCTTTGATCCTTCTGTTGTACGCGGACTCGCCTATTATACGGGGCCGGTATATGAAATCGAATTGCTCGGAGGTAAAAGTGACATCGTTCAGAGAGTTGGCTCGGTCGGAGGCGGAGGTCGTTACGATGATTTGATCGCAAGATTTAAAGGAGAATCGGTTCCAGCAGTGGGAATTTCAATTGGAATCAGCAGGCTTGCTACAGCAACTGAACAACCAGAGAGTAAAAGTACTCGAAATGGCCCTGTGGTCGTTCTGAACCTTAACCGATCTGATCCAAGCGAGTCCCTTAGATTAGCGACAGAACTAAAAAAAGCCGGCATACAAGCTGAAGCATATATGGGAGGGTCTGGAATGCGACCGCAACTGAAATATGCTGATCGTAGAAATTCTCCAGTGGCGATCATGGTGGGAGATGATGAAATTGAACGCGGTGTCGTAACACTAAAGGACTTAAAGCTTGGTAGCGAACTCGCGAAAACAATAGAGACGAACGACGATTACAGGTCGCAACGGCCGGGGCAATTTGAAGTAGACAGAAGCAATTTTATTGCTGAAGTTAAATCAATAGTTGGAAGAAAATAATGTCCAATACGCCTATCAACTATTTTGGTGCAGACGTATCCAAATTCGTCGACCCGCCCTCAATAATGAGAGCTTCCATACCGCTGGAACTATCTGGTGAAACTGTTCGTTCCCGGTTATGCACATTCAAAGATAAAAAAGGTTCTGAACATGCTTTAAGGCCTGATTTAACACTTCCAATAGCGCTTGAGGAAATTGAAAACAGGCGTGCAGGTAAGCAAGGTGAGGATACAGTTTACTATTCTGCTCGAGCTTGGAGACTACCCTCAAAACGCACTAATCCAATGGAATTCACACAAGTTGGTTTCGAAACCTTTGGAGCGGAATCTTCGCCCGAGCAGGACGTGATTGCCTTTAAGAAAGTTTGTGAAGCTGCATACGATGCCGGAGTGCAAACTCTTGAAATAGAATTTGGGGATTTAGCTGTTTTTCCGGCATTTGTGGATGCAATAGGGTTAAAGAAAACTCAGGCAGAAAAAATAAAACGTGCTTTCCGGCAAGCCCGAGATGTTGCAGGTGCGCTGAAAGCTGTACCAAATGATCTCAATGTAAAAGTTAAGTCGAAGTTTAAGGGATTGCCGGAAGAGGCTGCTGAATTGTTGGTCGAAGAAGCTTTAGCAACTATGAATACCGACGTTATGGGAGGACGATCTTTTGACGATATTGCAGAGAGGATAGTAGACAAGGCTAATGAACTCGGTATCGTTAGTACAACTCGACCAGTTTATGCAATACTAGATCGTGTTTTGCGGGTTGATGTCGCTCCCGAATTTGCTGCAGAAACATTTAGAGAGATAGCGAAAACTTTTCGCTTAGATAAGCTGGACAAAGTTATAGACAATATTGCGAGACGTTTTGATGCGATAGAAAGTGCCGATTTGCCATTTATTCGCAGTTGGCGGTTTCAAACCCCGTTTGGTCGTCGGTTCAACTATTATGACGGATTCGTGTTCGAGTTGTTCGACTTTACCGAACATTCGTCGGCACCGCTCGGTGCCGGAGGAAGATACGATGGCCTACTGTCGAATCTAAGCAAGGGTGTCGTCAATGCAACGGCAATAGGCGGAGTCTTGCGACCCGACAGAGTAGGGGATGCCAGTTAGGTCTATGTCACAAATGAAAATTGCTATTCCGTCGAAAGGACGACTCAAAGACGACTCGATACATTGGCTCGAAAGCAGCGGTTTTAAGCTGAATCAGAAAGGTGGTGAACGCGGGTATCGCGCCAGTTTAGAAGGAATCCAGTCTGATGTAATGTATTTGTCGGCGCAGGAAATTGCAAATGGATTGATTGAAGGGAAATTACATATAGGTGTAACAGGACAAGATCTCCTGCACGAGTCAAGTCACGCCGTACGAGATAAATTTACAGATTTTAGGCATCCAACGGAAGAACCGCCTGTTGTTGAAACTTTGCGACGCTTACAATTTGGCCATTCGACGGTTGTATTGGCTGTTCCGGCGTCTTGGATAGATGTAACAACGCTTTCGGACTTTGAGGAGGTGACAGCTCAGTATCTGGAGAAAAACGGTCATCGATTGCGTGTAGCGACAAAGTATGTGTCGTTAACCAGAACTTTCTTTGAAGTCCATGGTATTGCCGCTTATAGAATTGTTGAGAGTTCGGGCGCGACGGAGGCAGCGCCAGCTTCAGGAACAGCAGATGCAATTATCGATATAACGTCTACCGGAGCAACTTTAGAAGCAAACGGACTGAAGCAGCTGCCTGATGGGCGGGTTCTTAAAAGTCAGGCTGTATTAGCCAAGTCATTGTCTGCAGATTGGTCAGCGGAGGCAACGCAAACATTTGATAGGTTCTTCGAGGCGGTACGTTAAACAGAAACGAATAGATTTAGGCAACTTTTTGATTAGATGTATACCTGTTCCGTAGGAGGTTGAAATTGAATTGTTCGGGTTCATCACGCGAGCTTCTGTTGATAAAGTCAAAGACGGTCAAACCATTAAGAGTCCTCCTAACACTTAATAACTTCAGAACCTGCAGAATCGCGATATTGATTCAATAATGACGAGAGCCAAAACTTCTAGTAAAATAAATTTTACGGTATGTGACATGATATAGAGGCTGTTGCGTTAAATTTCTTGAATATGGACAAATCAACTGGCGAAAGAGTTAATATGACAGTAAAGTTACCATGTATTCAAGTTTTTCAGAATTCTGTTATAAGTCTTGAAATTTCGCGACGGTGTTAAATTTGCAGTAATTGCAAAATCGTAAGCAATCAAATTACCATTGGAGACGTTGCATGTCTGATAAGGAAAAAATGTCTGCGGCTGATCGGGTGCTTCTTGTGAATACGGCAATTATGCTCAAGGAGTTTTAAGAAAATTGTCTAAATGATCCTAACTCCTTGATAAAGTTTAGAGACAAAGCGCGTTATTCTGGTTACGTAAATCAGGTCAACGAGTATGTCGAAACTCGTTATAATAAAGATGGAACGCCAAAATGACAGAAAATAATGAAAGCATCTTGTCGAAGAAAGATACTAAGTCCCACGACACGATGCCTATCCATATTTGTGATCTTGAAGTTTCATTTTTCGCAACTTGAATCTGTGCTTAGATTTGCTTTACGCACTAGCTCTTTCATTTGGTTTGACACCCCTTTGAATGGTTCATTACCAACGTTTATCACTCAAGAACAAACTCACAAATTTTCTTCAATATTGGGAACTCATTTCATTTTTTCAAATTTTTTCTTGAAAGATTTAACGAACCGTAGTATAGAGGAAGTCATCATATATCCTGAAAGGAGAAGTCTCATGGGACTTGAGGCTAATGACTCAGTTATCGAGTCGACTACAATCATCACTCGAACACATACGCGCACCGCCAAACTCAGTAAGGGCGGACACAAGAAAGTGCGTGATTTCATCGCGAAGCAAGCGATTTTGTATAACAGTGCATTAGAAGAGCGAATAGACTGTTACAAAAAAACGGGTCGGTCTATCAGTTTCTATGATCAGTGTAAGTCACTAACAGAAATACGAGCTGATGATGCGGAGTACGGTAAGTACTCAGCTCACGTAATGCGTTCTTGTCTCAATCGTTTGGATAAGGCGTTCAAAAATTACTTTAAGAGGGTCAAAGAGGGTGCAAGCAAAGTCGGTTTTCCGCGATTTAAGCCCCGTAGGCGAATGCGTTCGTTTGATTGTCCGAAAGGGAGTTTTCAACTCAGGGAACGTAAGAAAGGGTGGACTGTCAACATCAAGGGGTTTGATCCGTTCTATGTCAACGATATTCCTCAAGGTGAAATAAAGTTGGTTCGTATAGTCGTAACGGACCGTCGTGTGAATGTTCAGTTTGTGGTCACGACGACAAATGAGGTTAAACCGTCTGATGCTCAGGTGATTGGTATAGATATGGGCGTGAACAATTTAGTAGCTCTGTCGAATGGTGAAATTGTCAAAGGCCGTAAACGGGATCTCAAGCGACAAAAGAGACTTCAGAAGAAATTGAGGGTAGAAGTCAAGAAAGACAAGGGGAAGAAAACTCCGGAACACAGGAAGGGAAAAACGAGGGGAAGTAAATCCTATCTGAAAGCCCGAACTCGTTATGCCAAAGAATGTCAACGGGTTCGCGAAAGTGAGCACGGCTACATCCATAGAGAGACGACGAGGATCGTTCGGTTATCTCCCAATCTCGCAATAGAAGATTTACAAATACAAGACATGACCAAAAACCCTAAGGTTGCACGAAGTATATTAGAACAGAACTGGGGTAAGTTCGCAACTCTGCTTTCCTACAAGGCTGAAAGTGCCGGTGGTAAAGTTACGCGAGTGAATCCTAAAAACACGAGCCGGATGTGTTCTGGATGTGGCAAGATCAAAACAGACTTGTCTCTTTCAGAACGCGTTTACTCGTGTTCTAACTGCGGTATTCAAATCGATCGCGATGTGAATGCCGCCATCAATATCTCTCGCATTGCGAAGTCGGGCGGGAATCTTCCTGGAGAGTTCGGAGATATTGTGTTTGAGAGACCTAGTGACCCTCGAAAGAGGGGTGATAGGTCGAGAGCTCAGAACCGTATACCTGTGACACCCAATGTGTCAATAAGTATATAATTCCCAAAAGTTTATGACTTGGCGCGGATTCCTTCCGGTCGGACTATTCATTCTTGCTGGGTTGTAGGTAATATTCGGAAAATAGAATTGAGTAATAGTCAAAACTGAGGTTGAGGCGAGTTAGCAATATGGCCTTTACATGCCTTGAAGCTGAACAAAATTTGATAGCAAAACGACTAATTTTGATGCAAATCCGGGACAGTCAGCATGTAATTTTAGGTTACGGATTTAACATTAACTACTAACTCATTCAACCAGACGCGGGAGTCTATGCCCGACTAAAAGGTTTAGGGCATACATTGCGTTACCAGTATCAATGAGGCTTGTTTTTTGCGGATTAGTTGCGATTCATCAGGATGCAACGGGGATGTCGAAGAAAGTCGCATTAGAGCAGTTTATACGATCAAGTAGACCCTTTGCTTCTCCTAGTAGGGCTATACGAAGGGGAAAAGAAGTCCAAAAACGAGACGACTTGATTAGAAAACGATCTAAGTTACTCAAAAGCGATAAATAAAACTCGTGCAGGAGTAATTGAAGCATCGTTTTAAGAAGAGACCAAGCCTGAATTGTTCTGTGGCTAGGAAGTACTGTATGGAGTAATCGTAGTGTTAGTTAAAGCGGGTTTTGAGACAACGGTAGACGCTCGCCATATACCAAAATGGCCAACTTCGGATGCTTGCACGAAACGAAGCTAATCGGAGGTTTAATCTGCGAGGGCGGAATCGCCCACATGAACTATTCGAATACAGCAGAGTTTAAGGAATACGTTTCTGTTAAGTGTATAGTTCTGAGATATTGCGTTTGAGAGAACTAGTGACCCTTGAACGAGGGGTGATCGGTCGAGGACACCGGACTGTATACCTGTGACGCTTAATGAGTCTATAAGTATATAATTCCCATTTAGATTATAGGATGACTGCTTTGCGACCCGACTTTTGAATTGATGTGATTCTCTTGACCAACTGTCTTGAGGAGGTGCGGTGTCATTGAGTTTCAATCTCGATCGCAAGGAGCAAAGTACTTTTCAAAACACAGGAGTTTTAAGTGAACGATCCACGACAACATATTCTGCCAGTATACGCTCCGCCGAACGAAATGTTCGTCAGAGGCAAAGGAGTTCATCTCTACACTGAGACAGGCGAAAAGTATTTGGATTTTATTGCCGGTATAGCGGTTACGTCACTTGGTCATTCCCATCCCGCTCTCGTTGACACACTTAAAGAACAAGCGGAAAAACTTTGGCATACATCAAACATGTTTCGAGTCAGCGGTGCGGAAGAACTATCGAAGAAAATTTGCGAACGAACATTCGCTGACCGGGTGTTTTTCACAAACTCCGGTACGGAAGCCGTTGAAGCCGCTCTAAAGACGGCCCGAAAATATCATTGGTCGAAAGGCGATAAGGAGAGAATAGATTTCGTAACCTTTACTGGAGCCTTTCACGGTCGCTCACTTGGAGCTATAAACGCGGGCGGCAACCCGAAATACTTAGAAGGGTTTGGTCCGCCTATCGAGGGATTTAGACAAGTGGAATGGGGAAACCACCAAGCGCTGGAAGATGCTGTTTCAGAAAAAACTGCTGCGGTATTCGTAGAACCGGTTCAAGGCGAGGGAGGTGTTCGCGCAATGCCCGAAGAGTGTTTAACAAAACTACGACAACTTTGCGATGAACGGGGTGCCTTATTAATCTACGATGAAGTGCAGTGTGGGATGGGACGGACAGGCCAGTTGTTTGCTTACGAATGGGCAAAAAATGCAACTCCTGACATTATGTGTCTAGCGAAAGGGATCGGGGGAGGATTTCCACTCGGTGCTTGCCTGACAACTGAGGAGACTGGAAGCGTAATGTTACCGGGATCACACGGATCTACTTATGGTGGAAATTTTCTTGCGATGGCCGTTGGAAATGCCGTGTGGGATATCGTTTCAGAAGAAGGTTTTTTGGAGAAAGTTAGGCGTGTTTCCGGCACGGTTATTCAGGGATTAAAGTCTCTTGCCGATACACATTCGGATAAAGTAGTTGGTGTTACCGGAAAAGGATTACTGACCGGACTAATCTTAAAGAGGGTGCCTAAGAAAGTTCAATCACTGGCGTTACAGCGAAAACTTTTGGTTGGGGTCGCTGGCAATAATGTTTTGAGATTGGCTCCCCCTCTCATAGTCGAGGATGAGGATGTCAGGAACGCAATAGGTCTACTGGACGAATCCTTGGCAGAATGGACAGTGGATTGACCTTTTAGGAAATCTTCTTTCTACTTGCCATTCACTCCTAGCTTTCTAGAGAGCGAGACTCAATGAAACATTTCATCTCACTTATGGACTTACACCACGATGACATCCGATCCATTTTGGACGAAGCTCATCGAATGAAGAAAGCGCGTGTAGGTTTTCCTAAGGGTAGACCCGACATTGACGCCCCTCTGGAAGGGTACATTCTTGGAATGATTTTTGAACAACCCTCAACACGAACGAGGTTTTCATTTGATGTTGCTATGCGGCAATTGGGAGGATCTACGATCGTCGTTTCTTCAGGAGAGATGCAACTTGGCAGAGGGGAAACTATAGAGGATACGGGACTAGTACTTTCGCGGATGATCGATGTGCTTATGATTCGAACGTCCGACGAATCCGTTTTGCGCGACATTCAGTTCAGAAAAAACAATAACGGGGATTTCGTTCCTATTGCGACGATTCCGGTAATCTGTGGGTTGTCAAATTTAGGTCATCCTTGCCAAGTATTGGCCGATCTTATGACGATGGAAGAGCATGGAATTGACTTGAATTCGGCGCGAGTTGCTTGGGTTGGAGACGGCAACAATGTCTGTATGAGTTTTATTGGCGCAGCGACAAATTTCGGATTTAGTTTAGCGATTGGTTGTCCTGTAGATGGATACTCAATACACGACAAGTTTGGCAAAACTAAAGATTTTGTTGGAGACGCAATTCAAAGAAAGCGCAGTTCAGGTTTAGGCGGAGAAATAGAAGTTTTCCATACGGCGGAAGACGCTGTAAGGGACGCGGATGTGGTTGTGACGGATACGCATGTGTCGATGGGTGATAGTCATATTGAAAAACGACTTGCGGCGCTTGCGCCATTTCAAGTAACAGAATCACTTATGCAGTTGGCAAAACCGGGGGCGAAGTTCATGCACTGTCTTCCTGCGCATCGCGGCGAAGAAGTAACCTCCGAGGTTATCGATGGGCCGAGGTCTATAGTTTTTGATGAGGCGGAGAATCGCATCCATGCTCAAAAAGCAATTTTGCGATGGTGTCTTGAGGTTTAGACAAAAAAATGGGCGGCTTCTGTTGCCAGGTGCCGCCAGACCCCGCCCGCGGAGCTGTTTTTCCGCAGGGGTTAAAGCGGTAAATCCCGCGCCGCGGTTACGCAGCGAGCAATTCACCTTCAGCATAGTTGTCGTTGGCAACTGTTTGCTAGCGAGCTTCTAACGGGGCTCACGCGAGCGAAAGCATCGTCTTTACACGTCCGTCGATACTATTTCGGCCCCATCGATCCGTCCAACGAACGGGGAGAGATTGGTGGAGCCGCCGGGTACCGCCCCCGGGTCCGAACCGCTTATTACACGTACGTTTATCGCCGTAGTTCATAAGAACACTATCTGTATAGTATTAAACAGCAAGAATTGGAAGAGGTTTGGCAAAAAAAGTTTGTTGTGTCGCACTTTGGTTTATACATTTTGAGTATAGGATTGGATGATTGTTGGGCAAATATTGAACGAAGTTTATGGACATGCGAGTCTATCTTGATCTACTGCAAGACATAATTGATAATGGAGTACCGCGTTCTGACCGGACAGGAACGGGTGTACGATCGGTATTTGGTCGGCAAGTTCGTTTCGACCTGTCGAAGGGATTTCCGTTACTTACAACGAAAAAAGTTCATTTAAAGTCCATCGTCGTAGAATTGTTGTGGTTTTTAAAAGGGGAGACGAACGTAGGTTGGTTACAAGAACGCGGGGTGTCTATTTGGGATGAGTGGGCGGACGAGAATGGTGATTTAGGTCCAGTTTATGGAAAGCAATGGCGGTCGTGGGCTGCGCCGAACGGAGAGAGTATTGATCAGATCAAGTGGGTTCTAGACGAAATCCAATCGAATCCTGATTCGCGGAGATTAGTGGTTTCGGCGTGGAATCCCTCTGATGTCAACAGCATGGCTTTGCCTCCTTGTCACTGTTTGTTTCAATTTTCGGTAGTTCAAGGCAAATTACATTGTCAGCTCTATCAACGTTCTGCCGACGTTTTTCTTGGTGTTCCGTTTAACATTGCTTCTTATGCGTTGTTGACGATGATGATGGCGCGGGTAACGGAACTGGAAGTCGGGGAGTTCATTCATACGTTTGGCGACTTACATTTGTATGATAATCATTATGAGCAGGCGCAAACACAGTTGAAGCGTTCGCCGCGGGCATTAGGTCAAATTGCTTTGAACCCTGCGAAGAAGAGTTTATTTGGTTGGGAGTGGGAAGATTTTCGTTTGATTGGATATGATCCACATCCGCATATCAAGGCTCCTGTCGCGGTATGAAGAGAGAACCTCGTTAGTCTTTTGTTCTTCGAAATTTCGAGGTTACCGTATCGGCAGAGTGGTGAAATTTTGTACTTTTTTCGAAACTAAACATAAAAACTTGTTGCAATTTTGCGAAACTAGTCTTAGATAAGTATTGCAACCAAAAGAATATAAGGAGGAATCCTATGTCTAAAGAAACGAAATCAGATCAAGGGCAAGACACTCTTGAAGATACCCGCGACCGTTGGGAAAAGAACGTGGCAGACCATCATCGACTTGAGTTGCAACTTGTATCATTAGAGGGAAAAATGGACGGCGTGCGCGGCGAAATGGACGGCATACGCGGTGAAATGGATGGCATGCGCGGCCAAATGACTAGTATGCAAGGTCAGATTGGTGGTATGCAAGGTCAGATTGGTGGTATGCAAGGTCAGATTAATGGTATGCAAGGTCAGATTAATGGTTTGCGAAGTGAAGTGGTTGCTTTATCTGACAAGATGGAGAGATTGTTTAAAGAACAGAATGATCGCATTGATAAGCAACGCAGGGATGATCGTTGGCTCATGTTTTCAATCATCGGTTTATTTCTAACATTACTGACCATAGTTCTGGGAACTCCGGTTCTTAGTAAAATATTACAGTTATTATGAATGGCAGTAATTGTTCGATAATCATAGTTGCTCGGATAGAATCACGTGCCTAGTTGGAGTTGAAACCGTTGAACATTGTTGCCAGTGAATTTCAGCGTCTATTGAATTGTAAGTCGGTTTTTACGGTAAGCACGGATTTGGACAGATATTAGGTCTCAAGGGATAGATTGAGGAGAATCTTGCTAAAGTTCGGACATAGAGTACTGATAGAAACCGTTATCAAACGACCCTGACGAGGTTACGGTCTGGACTTGAGACAAGGAGTAAGTTTAGCGGTTTCAAAGAATTCTATGTCAAAGGAAGCGATAAAATTGTGAATTTTTTCGCTTTACAGGTAACTAGTCATAAAAACTTGTTGCAATTTTGCGAAACTAACCTGAAATAGAAATTCTAACGAAAAAAATTTTTGGATAAAAACCATGACCAATGAAACAAAACCTGATCAGAAACAGGTTACACTTGATAGCCCCCGTGATCCTTGGGAGAAGAATGCAGAAGACCATATGCGTGTAGAGCTTCAGATAGGTTCCGTAGAGGTGAAGTTGGATGGATTGCGTGAAGAACTACGTGAAGGTATGAAAAAGTCTCACGAGGAACAGAAAGCAATAAGGGCAGAGATGAAGGCCGACAGGGAAAGAACCTCGGCGGAGATGAAAAAGGATCGTGAAAGAGCCGATGCGGCGATTAAAGAGGATCGGGAACGTCTCAAAAAGGAAATGAAAGAGGATCGGAAAAGGGTTGCGAAGGAGGTGAAAAAGGATCGGAAAAAATGGCAAAAGAAAAATGAGACATCGCGGAATGAGTTTAACGCTAACATAGACAAAAAAATTGAAGCCTTTGAAAAACGAGGAGAGAAGAAAGACGCTCGCTTTAAGGAATCTATGAAAGAGATTAAACTCGATTTTGCTAGAGAAATGAGAGAGATTCGGGAAAGGTCAGATAAGCGGCGAAAAGAAGATCACAACAGAGAACGTTGGATCATAGGCTTTATGGTTATACTGGGTTCGGCATTTATCGGTGCGATTAATCTTCTAACTTCTTTATTGATTCAGTAAAGCTGGAAGGTTTCACAACACTTAGATTCTGCTGGTATGAAGATCGTAGCTTGGGCATCATAGTAGTCTCGAATTGTTCAGTTCGGTGTCATATGGACAGGTGTCAATAAATTGACAGATTGTCGAAGAGTTTGAATAGACTATTGCAAAATTTGAAATTTGTTCCAGATAGGAACTAGTAATACTTTTGACAAGGAGGAAAACCTGGTCTAAAAAAACAAAATCGAGTCAAGAATCCGACTCAACTGTCACGCATCACGAAGTTTGCGACAGGAACCCCAAATTTACTGAGAGTTTGAAGCAGCGAATGGTTTCGATAGAGAACAGATCAGATTGGTTGAGTTTCGAAATGGCGATGGTGCAAAAGGATTAGAAAGAACTAAGAGAAGAGTTCATGAACTATGTTGAGAACACTCCATTAGATACTAAAGAAAGCGCAGATTAGGTGGGCAGTGAATCTGACGGTTTGAACAGAAAAACTATTGTTTCAAATAGTAATGAATCAGATAACGTAATTGCCAATCCAAGCGACTCGAATGAGTCAGCGCAGGAGTTGATCGAAGTCAACTTTGATTTTGATTCGTTCTCTAGAGAACGGGAAACTAAATTTGAAGAAAATCGTCGTAAAGATCGAATAAGTTTTTACTGGTTTGCTTTTTTATGACAGTATGTGTTATATTTTTGATCGCTATTACTTTAAGCACAATGTTTACTATTGCAAAGTTAGTGGTAAAGGTAAGCCTGAGATAGTAATTGATTTTTCATGCTAACTTATAAAATCTCTAAATTATTCCATTGCTAGGTCAGTTTTGCAGGAAACATTTTGAACAATGAAGTTGAATCTATGGTGTTAAAGACGGGGCAACGACCTGCCGATACTAAGGGGTTTCTTGATTGGATGATTCGATCGGGTAAACTCCAAAAGTATAATCATGCGTATCAGCGATATATCGAAGTAATTGAGCGAAACTTGTCGTCAATTCTTCCTGCTTACGCCTCATTGCATGAGGCTTGGGAAGGCGATCGATTTAGAAGTCTTCATTCTGTTATCGATAAACAACTACTTGGCATTAAGAATCGAGACAGGTTTCACGGGCTCTTTGGCCGAGATAAGTCCGAGTATATGGATTACACTAGTTTACGAACAGCCGTTGAGCAATATAGTAGGTTTATACGTGGAGTTAGTCCGGATTTGAGAGGTAGAGCAGACTATTATCGCGATCATCTTATAAGAAGGTACGTAGAACCTGCTCGAAAAGAAGGTAAGCCGACTGTAACCATCAAAACCGATGATGTCATCGACGAACTCGCGATCTATCACGATAAAGTATATGTTAGCGAGGTGGCACTAGAACCAAAGTTTTTGGCAGAGGCTGAAGTTGAATATGATGGTGAAATGCCTAGGCCACGTGCAAGTTTGGAAATGCACTTTAGATTTATTGCTCATTCTCAGGAAGACTATATCCCGCCCCTGAAACCTCAAAGGAAAAAAATCATGCGCCCACCTTCGCTGAACCAAGTTTTCTATGGTCCGCCAGGGACTGGTAAGACTTATCGCACGAGTCAAGAGGCCGTTCGAATCTGTGACGGAAACGTATCTGAAGACCGAACCGAGTATATGGCTCGCTATAAAGAACTCTTAGAACGAGGTCGAATTGAATTTGTAACGTTCCATCAATCTTTCTCATACGAGGATTTTGTAGAAGGGCTACGTCCAGATGTACTAGAGTCCTCTGAGATAGAAGCTTCAGGTGGATTCAAACTTAGGGTGCGCAATGGGGTGTTCAAAAAGATTGAGCGTCGTGCGAGAATTCAAGGCAAAAGGAAAGACGATCTAGAATGGACTGATGAAGATCATAGCGCAGATGAAACATTCCTTGGTCGTTTCGATAGCAGCAATAAGAACCTGCCATACGTTTTAATCATTGATGAGCTTAATCGAGCAAATATCTCAAAAGTTCTCGGAGAATTGATTACGCTTTTGGAAGAAGATAAGAGGATTGGTAAGGATAACGAAATCTCAGTTCAGTTGCCCTATTCAGGTAAACAATTTGGTGTTGCTTCAAACTTATACATAGTTGGCACTATGAATACTGCCGATCGGTCGATAGCCCTTCTAGACACGGCGTTACGGCGAAGATTTGAATTCCATGAGATTATGCCGGATCCGTCTCTTTTGAAAGTCGTTGCCGGGATTAATCTACCTAAACTGTTAACCTACATCAACGAAAATATAGTAAGTGTCTACGACAGAGATCATCAAATTGGGCATTCTCATTTTATGAAATGCAAAAGTCGAGAGGATGTCGAGTATGCATTTCGTCGACATGTGATACCGTTGTTGAACGAATACTTTTACAACAGAGGCGAAGAGGTAGCCTCAGTACTTGGTGATAAGGACAGGATTGACCAGAATAACCAAGGTGTCGGTAACTTTATGAGAAGAACGTCTATTGGCGATGAAGGAAAGGTCCGATGGTCAGTTCGATCAGAAGACGAAGGTCTGGATTTCGCCGGGTTTGAGCAATAACAATGAGGCGCTATTTCGTAGGAGAGTACAAGTCGCTAAAGTATAGCGACAGTGATCCTCCCAAAGAAGGTTATATACTTACAGAAGATGCTGATCAGCTCGTCGAGGCTGTTAGAGATTACCAAGTCGTCAACCCAAAAGACATATTCAAGCATGGCAGGAACGAACTTGGTACTTATGGTGCAGTGGGGGTTGTCGCAACGGAACACTGTCAAATCGAAATTTTACCTAAAATTGATGATCCTAAACGAATCGAAGATGATAACGACAGTGCTCGAAAACGATTGATTCAAATGCTTGGGGTTGTCCACAACCTAGATTTTGAAACAGGAAGGCAAACTGACTTAAACTGGCAATCAGAAACAATCTTAGAAATCTTCATCACAAAATTTTGCAACCAGTTTGAGGAAGCATTGAAACGCGGGCTTCCCATGCAGTATCTAGAGGAAGAAGACGATTTACCAGCTTTGAGAGGAAAACTAAATATCGTCAGGCAGTTCTCAGTACTAGCTGTCAGACCAGACAAACTAGCATGTCGTTTTGACAATCGCTCGGCCGATATTCCCCTGAATCAAACTGTGTTAGCCGCCGTCAACCTTCTCAGCCGAATAACGCTGTCGCAAGAGAATCGACGCCTTCTCCTGCAAATGAGGTTTGTTTATGAGGAGGTCTCAGATGTTGTTTGGAGTGTCTTGCGGGAAAAAACCGTTTACTTTGATAGAACTAACGAACAATGGAAAGAAGTATATGAGACGGCACGATTATTCTTAGATCGAATGTATCAGAGTACGTCAATTGGTGAACAAAAGGGATATGCACTATTGTTTAATATGAGTGAGCTCTTTGAGGGCTATATCTTCAAATTACTCAAGGACAATTTTGTGGGATTACGTTACGGAGTCGAATCACAGTACGCTAAACGACAAGTCCTTTTCGATAAATTTCGGCGCGGGTTGTTCGGTACGAGATTAGATATTGCACTGCTTCAGTATGGCCAAACCAAACTGATTATTGATACCAAATGGAAACGCTTATCTACGCCAACCAACATAACTGAGAAAGTAGACCAATCCGATGTGTATCAAATGATGGCATACGGAGAACTTTATGACTGCCCAGATGTTGTCCTTCTTTATCCTCATCATCGAGAACTCGGTCAAAATCCAATCAAGGAGCAGTTCTTCGTCAAAGAGTACGGAGCCAACAAGCGAATACATATCGCGACTATTGATGTCACGAAAACTCCGCAGGCATGCGGACAGGCCTTACGAGACCTAGCCTTCTATTTTTTAGACGGAAGGCACCGAGATGCAGAATCACTCAAAGAAGCCGCGTAGAATTTTGGAAATAAAAATTTTTTGAACTATTCGAATAAAATGTAAGATTGCAAAATGTTTCGTTTAGAATGTTCAAGTATAACTAGAACTTAACCTCCACTTGGGAACAACACATGCCAAACCAGATGACGAGAATCGTTTTAGCCCGCCACTGCGAAGGTCTTCCGAAACTTGAAGATTTCGCCGTTGAACACAAACCGATCCCCAAATTATTCGATGGCCAATTCCTTGTAAGACATATATTCAACTCAGTTGACCCTGGCACCCGCTCAAGACTTTCGGGTACAGATAGCTATGCGATGGCGTTGCCCTTAGGAAAACCGATCGACGGATTCTCGGTTGGAGAAGTTGAAACGTCAAACCACCCAGATTATGCAAGAGGTACCAAAGTTGTTTGTGCAGGAGGTTGGAGGACGCATTCCATACAAACAGGTAAAGGGTTTATCGGCAAAGTGCCTGAGAATTCGATTCCGATCAGTGTTTGGATTGGTGTGTTGGGAGTTCCTGGACTAACGGCATATTTTGGCCTCAAGGATGTTGCGAAGTTTAAGGAAGGTGATCGCGTATTGGTTACGTCGGCAGCGGGGCCAGTCGGAGCAACGGCTGGGCAGTTAGCCAAACTATGGAAAGCGAGCAAAGTCGTCGGCATAGCTGGTTCCGATCACAAAAATGAATGGCTCGAGAAAAAAGCAAACTTTGATGCAACAATCAATTACAAGTCTACATCCGATCTTTCTGGCGCGATAGATGAGCAGTTTCCAGAAGGAATTGACGTTCTATTCGACAATGTTGGCAACGAAATGATCAATAGAGTCTTACCGAAAATGCGTCTGAATGGGCGGATTTGTGTATCAGGGCAAGTAGCAGATTACAACAAGTCGCAAAACGAGGTCGCGGGCGTATTCAATACGTCTCCCTTTATTACGCACCGGGTTCTAATGCAAGGACTCGTTGTGTTTGATTTCGCGAATCGTTTTCCTGAAGCTATTGGCGAAATTGCGGGCGCAATTATGGGGGGTGACATAAAATGGGCAGAGGAACGGTTCGAAGGAATAGAAAAAATGCCGGAGGCATTCTGCGGATTGTTCCAAGGTCAAAATTTTGGACGAAGAGTTGTCAAAGTAGGAGACGAGTGAAATGGGAAATCCTTTCGATATCACAAAAACCACCTATCAGCGTTTTGTCTTCGAACGTCAGAACCGAGTTCTTAAAGCGATCATCACTTCCGATCACCCGGTCAACGGAGTCGACGCTGTCATGCACGATGAGTTAGCGACAGTTTTTTATGATTTACAGCGCGACAGTGAAAGTGACATTATTGTATTGACCGCAAATGGACGGGCGTTTTGTGCTGGAGGTGATTTTGACTGGTTTGACGAACAAATTGAAGATCCGGCGAAGTTTCGGGCGATTGCATGGGACGCAAAACGAATCGTTAACTCCCTTCTCGAAATGGAAAAACCTATAATTTGTCGACTTAATGGAGCGGCAGCGGGTCTCGGTGCAACTATTGCACTGCTTTGCGATATCATTGTCGCGGACGAGAAAGCAGTTATCGGTGACCCTCACGTCAAAGTTGGACTTGTGGCTGGAGATGGCGGCGCTTTGATTTGGCCTCAACTTATTGGGTATGCCAAAGCAAAAGAACTTCTAATGACTGGCGACCTACTATCGGCGACTGAAGCGAAGGAGTTAGGACTCATCAACTACGCTCTTCCTAAAGAGCAGGTAGACGAGAAGGTTCAGGAGTTGATTGACAAACTGCAAGGGAATCCGCGTTGGGCGGTGCGATGGACAAAGACCGTTGCAAACATACCTCTTAGAGCCTTATCGGCTCAGATTATGGATGCAAGTATTGGTTGGGAAAGTGTCTCAAACATTCACAAGGATCGGAAGGAGGCGGTCAGTGCTTTTCGCGAGAAACGATCTCCGAATCTCACGGGAGAGTAAAGGCACAAGCAGACCATAAATCAATCTAGGTTATGCGGGAATTCGTATTCAATATCAAATGACGTTTTCTGTTTGCAGGGTACATAGAGAATTCTACAGTCAATCGATAGCAGTGTACCTATAGACGTGCATTTTCTAGTTACAAAGTTCGCGGTAGTGTCTAGAGTTTGGCTAAAGCATGTCTGGGAAAACAAGATATGTTTCTGCGCCGAATCGATTCAGATAGAAAGAGTTTGCTATGCTATACGGAAAAGAAAAAAAAATTTTTATCAAGACTTTTGGAACTTGAAATCTTTCCTTTGTACGCGAATTGTTCGGAAGAATTTTCCGTAAAGTGTTTTGTCTGGAAATTAGCGAACTGACGTTTTCCGCGATGTGTCAATTTGCTAACTTGAAATTTATGAAAAAATTTGAGATTATCGTAAAAGTTTATTGTGAGCCGAGGCAATAGATTCTCTTGAGGTAGTATCGAGTTGACCGACCAAGCATCTGATCAGGCATTACCGGACGATCCTGACCGACGTGACTTTATCCACATCGTAGCGACTGCAGCTACAGGTGTCGGAGCGGTTGCTTTGGGGATCCCCTTGGTTTCACAAATGTTACCGGCGGCAGATGTGCTGGCCGCGTCTAGCCTTGAAGTCGATATTTCGAAAATTCCAGTCGGCGGGGAAATTCGCGTACTTATTGGAGGTAAGCCGTTCTTCGTGCGACATCGGACGCGAGCAGAAGTATTAGCGGCGCAGTCTGTTGATGTTAAGCGCTTACCGGATCCCCAGACCGACGAAGAGAGGCTCGTCCCCAATACGTCGGGAGAACTAAATCCTGCGATCCTCGTCACATCAGGGACGTGTACACACTTAGGGTGTGTCCCTGTTGGCCCGTCTCAGGGAAGTGTCGGTGACTATGGTGGCTGGTATTGTCCGTGCCATGGATCGCATTACGATACGTCCGGGCGCATTCGAAAGGGCCCGGCACCTGCAAACTTGGAAGTGCCGAACTACCGATATGTATCGGATAAAGTTATCAATATTTCGTTGTAGAGAGAAATTTCACGAATGAGCGGGTACGAATCAACCTATCAACCAACAAATGGTTTTACCAAGTGGTTAGACAGCCGTCTACCTATAGTAAGGCTATTGCACGATACGGTAATTACCTTTCCCACCCCGAAAAACCTAAACTATTGGTACGTATTTGGAGCGATCCTTTCGCTGTGTTTGGGAATTCAGATCGTAACTGGCATAGTTCTAGCGATGCATTATGAGCCATCGGTTGACGGTGCATTTGCTTCGGTCGAACGCATTATGCGCGATGTTCCGTATGGTTGGTTACTCAGATACGTGCATGCAAATGGGGCCTCATTCTTCTTTCTAGCAGTCTATATACACATGTTTAGGGGGCTGTATTACGGGTCTTATAAAGGGCCACGTGACATGCTCTGGATACTCGGTTGTTTGATTTTCTTTTTAATGATTGCCACAGCCTTCTTAGGATATATGTTGCCTTGGGGTCAGATGTCGTTTCACGGTGCTAACGTAATTACAGGCCTTATTGGAGCGTTACCATTAATCGGTGAACCAATACAAACTTGGTTAATGGGAGGGCCATCGCTTGGGAATGCGACGCTTCAGCGATTTTTCTCTTTACATTATTTGCTTCCGTTTATGATCGCTGGGGTAGTTGTTCTTCATATTTGGGCATTGCACGTTCCAGGAAATAATAATCCAACGGGTGTCGAAGTGCAGGATACGGAAAAAGAGACGGTGCCGTTTCATCCTTATTACACGGTGAAAGACGGGTTTGCGATATTGGTATTTATGTTGGTGTTTTTTGCATTTGTATTCTACACCCCCAACGTTTTAGGTCACGCCGATAACTTTATAGAAGCTAATCCGCTCGTTACGCCTGCACACATAGTGCCTGAATGGTATCTGTTACCATTTTATGCGATCCTAAGGGCAATTACATTTGATATTGGTCCGATGAGTGCAAAGTTACTTGGTGTACTTGCCATGTTTGGATCCTTGGCAGTCCTCTTTGTATTGCCTTGGCTAGATACTTCCAAAGTTAACTCTATGCGATATCGACCCATTGCTCGGCAGTTCTTTTTAGGATTTGTATTTACTTGTTTGATGCTTGGATGGTGCGGTGCAACGAATCCCGACACACCGATCGTTCCGTTTGGAAACGATAAGTTGGTTATTAGCTATATTGATGAATCAGGAGAGTCCGTTCAACAAACTTTTAAAGAGTTTGCTCCAGCAGATATACTCATTAGCAGACTACCTGAGTCAGCCAATGCATCAATAGCGGTTGAGGCAGCTCCCGCCTTTAGGTTTGTACACTTAGCTCAATTGTTGACGGCCTACTATTTTGCTTACTTTCTAATAATCTTGCCATTCCTTGGTTTTCGTGAGAAAACAGATGCCGAACCCGAATCGATTAAGAAAGCGATAGAAGCCGAGAAAAAATCGCGAGGAAACGAATCTGCAGGTGATCAAGTGGAGGCATCGGCATGACTTTTTGTCGTTTTCTTCTGGTTGCATTCCTAACTATTGTTTTGCAAGTACCTGCTTTTGCTGCCGGAGGCGGAGCGCATCCAGATGGTCCTGAGGGCGGGTTTGGATTTGAAGGGCCGTTTGGGAAGTTTGAAAAGGATAGCGTTCAGCGGGGATATCAAGTTTACAGAGAGGTGTGTGCGTCCTGCCATTCGATGAAGTTACTTCACTACAGGAATCTTGGTGAAGTTGGCGGACCGTTTTATGATCCAGACTATCCCAATGCTAATGATAATCCTTTAATCAAAGCATTTGCAGCAGAAGATTTTATAGATGATCCGGTCCCGGATGAGTATGGTGATTATCCTTTAAGACCAGCAAGACCGTCCGATCCCTTCCGTTCGCCTTATCCGAACGATGCAGCGGCAGCGGCGGCTAACAACGGTGCTATACCACCAGATCTTTCTGTAATCACAAAAGCACGAGCGGGTGGAGCTGATTACATTTATGAATTGATAAAGGGGTATCCTAGTAGCGATGCAATCAAGAACGTTGGAGATGAAACTTTAGTTGATCCAACGAAGGTATCGGGTTCGGGAATTTATTTGGAGAGTAAAGTAAGTTCTAGACCGTCCGATGTAGGAGATTTGATTCAGCCGATTGGCCAATACTATAATCCCTATATGCCCGGCGATACAGTTGCCAATTATACGGGAGATCCCCGGCATGCTCCGAAAGGTGGATTTTTAGCGATGGCTCCGCAGCTTACCGATGGCCGCGTGGATTATTTGGACGGAACGACGGCGACAGTAGACCAGATGGCCTATGACGTTGCTCAGTTTTTGGCTTGGGCTTCTGATCCTAAAGTTACCAATCGCAAGTCACTTGGGCTAAGTGTTATGCTATATTTGTTGGGATTGTCGATTATTGTTTGGTTCTCGTACCGAAAGATTTGGCGCGGCATCAAGCATTAGGCGATTGCGCAGTAAAGAAGATTGGTTTTGTCGAGTTGAACATATCCACGACAAGTTATTGATCTAAGAACTATTGATTCTCGGAGTAAAGGTACCGTGAGCAAGTGGAAGCTAGGCGTAATCGGCGGCTCAGGTCTTTACGATATTGTGGGTCTAGAGAATCGCAGGGAGGAGTCCATTGAAACGCCTTGGGGATCTCCGTCAGATAGCTTGATTTTCGGGACCTTGCACGGCATTGAGTTAGTGTTTTTGCCAAGGCACGGTAGGGGGCATTATTTATCCCCGACAGGAATCAACTATCGTGCGAACGTTGATGCGTTAAAGCGCGTAGGGTGTACGGACATATTGTCTATTTCTGCTTGTGGTTCATTGAAAGAGGAGTATGCCCCTGGCGAATTTGTGATGGTAGATCAGTTTATAGATCGCACTCGGAACCGTGAAAAAAGTTTCTTTGGTAACGGCTGTGTTGGTCATGTATCTATGGCCCTTCCTGTTTGCGAACGGCTTTCGGCGTTGGCAAGTAAATCGGCTAAGAAGGCAGGAATAACGGCACATGATGGAGGGAGTTACATAGTAATAGAGGGGCCTCAATTTTCTACACTTGCCGAGTCGAAACTTTACCGTCAGTGGGGGTGTGACGTTATAGGGATGACAAATATGCCGGAAGCATCGTTAGCTCGGGAGGCAGAGTTGCCTTATGCAACCGTGGCCATGGTAACGGATTATGATTGTTGGCATTCGGAGGAAGAGGCAGTATCTGTTACGAACGTATTAGAGGTGATGTACTCAAATGTTGAACGCGCACGTCGGATGATAGAGCATTTGGCGATAAGTCTTTCGTCGATTGAACGTAGTGACTCACCGCAGAAAATAGAATACGGATTAGATCATGCCATTATCACTTCGCCTGAGATTCGCGACTCTGCGGTATGGAAAAAACTAGATGCCGTTGCTGGTAGGCTTCAATAGGGAAGCTGGCATTTATTCGTTCCAAGTACTCTTAGTCTGAAGTAACTGAAACGGAGAATTTTCGGCATCTACTGAACTTGAAAATTTCATAACTTTCTTCTTGAACTCGTTACTTGGGACTGTTGAATTTTGCGTTAGCTCGTATAATGGGTATTGAGTTGTATTTTGATGAATACATCCTTTGTACAAGACTTCGATGAACCTATGACGTTCCTCACGGAAGTGGTGGACAGGACGAGTCTTTCCTATATTGTAGAGCTGCGGCAAACAGGGGTTCATTTATGTCACCTAGTGATTTTGTTAGATCATTCTCAACGTAGCAACCTTTAACACTTACGCCGTGTTCGAACTTTGAGTTAGATGGTTTGAAGCCTTCCTCGTATTTTCCAAATCCTTTATTATTTTTGTATCTGATATCGATGATCTCAATATTTATTCCACAGTTATGATATATCGAAGTACTATAAGGATAACCGCAAGTTGGTTCTCCGATTAATATAATTTCCATGTCAATACCTCTGAGACCATTGATAAGAGTTTCGGCAACTCTGCAGGATTGATTAGAGACCAGAATAAAAACTCTGTCTAGTTCCAAGGAGTTAAATTCCTTTACTGTCAGTTGATGATTGTACACGCCAGTATAAGCCCAACTATACCAATTGAGATAAAAACATTGTCCACCCCATAACGGGCAGAAAAACACAAACGGTAGACTGTAACTATTTACGTCAGGACCTTTCACAGAAGAAGGAAAATTATGTCTGCTGCGTCCGTGTCTTATTCGATACAGTGGTGTAAAAGAAGATCTCGAACCAATATTCTTATAGCCAGCTATCATATACGCAAGCGCAGAATCATCTCGGTTACCAGCAGGATAACTTTCTCTGGTATTCAAATACCTTAAATCTAATACTAAATCCTTCACCTTTTTTTCTTTAAAAGAGGTTATAATGTCGTGTATATCTTCTGCCAAAAGCATAGTATCTCCTATAAAGAGATATGCAACTTTACCAGTTTCAGTGTCATGAGTTGAACCAAAAATGTTTTTATGCTTATCTTTAAAACTCTGTAGCGTAATAGTTTTCTCTAACTTTGTGTCACGGTCTAATAGGACAAATTTAGTTATTTCTTTAGATGTCTTTGGTCTAAACAAAATATCAAGTGCTTGATCTAGATTGTCGTTCTGTAACGAAACAAAGTCGAAATCGTTCAGTTTCAAAAGTTTATCGCCGCGTTTAACTTTCGGAGTACCGTTTGCAAGTTCCGAGGCAGGTGTATTTGGTTCTTTAAACTCTACCCGATAGTCGCGTGGAATTTTGTCAGAAATCACTCGCCAAGCAATACCATATGTGCCTATCTCATTAGAGTTACTCGAGCCAGAAGTTATAACCTCTTTAGCAGTCCTGTACATTCCGTGAGTTGGTTCCCCAGTTGGTCTTTTTTTAGATGTACGCAATTGTTGTAGATAGCTATCTTTATCAGTCATATTTATGTAGTGTTGGTCAAAATTTGTTGCGGTTTTTACAAACTTTCGAGGATCCAAATCTACGTAGTCAGAATGGAATAGATAGTGGTTATCTATTATCTCTCTTATAGCAAACAGCTCATCAAGAACCGTTCCCGGTTTATGTTCTGCTGTTTGAGGAAAAGCACATCGGTTGTAGTATTCTGTATGGTACGGATACTTATCTTTCTCCCAGTCATAATAGTAATCCGGAAGAGGGGTATTTTGAACAGGAGGGGTAGTTGAAGGTTTTTTTGATGTGGAAGTGGTCGAAGTACTGTTTGTAGGAGACGATGGATTCGCAGGATTATTTGAGCTGGGCTGGGGTGTGTTAGTCGAAGTTCTTGGCGAATCTGTTGGAATATGGGTATAAGACTGACCGGAACAGCTAACAATTATTAGTAACGAGAGACTTAGGACGAATATAATTTCAAAGTTGGATTTTCGGTTCTGTCGCATTTTCTTCTCCATCGAAAAAATTCTTAAAAACTAGCGTTCAACAGTTTTTACACTCTCTGCTACTGTTTGGGAAACCTTGTTATTAGATTCTTTTTGAAAAGGTATCTCTTTAAAACGAAAGTTTATCGGGTCGTTTTTTGCTATTGAGTACAGATTTAGAACGTCGACTTCGTTATTGTCGAATACTTCGCTTACCTTCGGTGTGATATATCGCCCCAACAAAGGATCGTAGTATCTTTTATCCTTTAGAAAATACATCTGAGTGACAGAATCTCTAACTGCATCCTGAAAAACAGTAGTGGTTTTTTCGACAGTTATTGCTAAGTCAGACGACGAGGACATAGTAGGTGAATTTGATAATCCAAAATTTACAGGAAAATATGGCCCTTCCAAATTTGGTGGATTGAATATGGTATTATCAGCTTCACAACCTTTTTTACTAACGTCGTCGCTATCCCATGACTTTCCGTAAGGACCAATTGATTGAATACTTCGTACTGACAAATCTGAGTTCAAGATAATTGAATTGTTGTTTGATTGGTTTAAAATTACCCAGTTTAAGCAATCTTTAGCCGTTATGGATATAAATGAACCTAGTTTAAAAAGATCGTGGTCTCCAACTAGATCCGACATACTTGAATTCCCTGTGATAGGAGGATCCACTGATACAGAAAAAAGTAACAACTCTCCGAAAATCGAATGAAATTCGTAGGTAGTTACCGTGATTTTATCGTCGGGCTCTCTGATATCTGCTATTATACTGAAAACTTTCTTTGCTCTGTTCTGATTACCGTCATTCAGTAAATTCAAAATATCCTTACGCGTACTGCTGGTTGAATTTCCGCTATCACTTCTAGTAATTGTTCTGGATGCTTCTACCAAAAGGTTCGAGTCATCGTGCGTCAAACTGAGTTCACCAATACGTGAAACTCGACCTTCGCTGTCGTTTGCAACTTCTTGAATCGAACTTGGATTCAGTACTCCGTTTTCATCCAAAAATTTCTCGACGTTTCTTATTACCAAGTTCCGATTAAAGTCGTATGTATTCTCTACAGTCCGAGAACTTTCAGACTGTGATACAAAATTTTCGAATAGGTCGTATGTATAAGCAACTGATCGATTGTCTCCTTCGGTAGATTTTACTTGATTCATAACGTCATAAGTGAATTTACGATCGCCAATTTTTTTACCTGCTTTCAAATTATTTGTAACTGATTTAACTCTTCCGTCAGTATAATACGAATTTGAAAAAGAGAATATTGCTATTTTGTTGTCCAACAACTCCGTCTTTTCAATCAACATTCTGTTGTTTATTGTGGCTTTTACTTCTAGAGTATTTGAATTTTGAGAAGCATTTGTATTGTGAATTAGCGCTTTTTTTAGAACATCGTTTGGGTGATATTTCATTTGGGAGACGAGTTTTAAATTTGCAACTGAAATACTTGTAGGTAAATTAAAAGCATTCAACTCAAAGGAGAACATTCTTAGTTTTGGAGAAGTATAGAATAACAGTCCGCCCATGCCATTGTACACGTATGAAGCTTTAAACGATTTTGTAACAGATTTTCCGTTGCTAACCGATTCTACGATGGAGAGCGTCTCGTTTGTTAATTGACCATTGGCTCGAAAATTGTATTCCAGAGTAACGTTCCCTCTCACGATTTTTGTTTTATTTCCCTCTATATCGTAGGAATAATAGATGTCTTTGGTCGATTTACTAGGATAATCTATAACCGATAATTGTTCGAGATCGTTGTAATGATATAGAATTCCAGTTCTTACTTGTATCGTCTCGCTGTGTACCTGTCCGCCATTCGGAAGTTGAATACATTCGTCACCATTAAAAACTTCGTTTGGTTGACAGTTATGAAGCCCGGAGTTTTTAGGAGGTGTGCTTGGTGACTTATTTGGGTTAGGGGAAGGAGTGGTAGATGGAGTGGTAGATGGAGTGGTAGATGGAGTGGTAGATGGAGTGGTAGATGGTTGTTTTGTGAGGGGAGTGTATGGATCAGTAGTTGGAAAACTGGGTGACACGACATGAGGAAACAAGACTAAGCCGGTAGCACACTGCGTTCGCGCTCTGTATTCTGTCCTAGTACTAGAAGCATTTTTGATTTTGACTTTACTGATAATTGAGTGACAAATATTTTTACGTTCTATTTTTGAGATTGTTATTCTGATCGGGTTCTTACAAGCAGCATTTTTACTAACTCCTTTTTCAACACGATGAACTTTTCTAATGGAATTATATTCAATAAGGGTTGATCCTGACTCTGGAAAAGTATACATACAAAGTTGATTGTGAGAATTATACTTAAAAGAATAAACCAGATTTCTTCCTCCGCCGAAATAGCGAACTTTTGTAAGGTTGAGCCACTTGTCATAGGTTTTAACAGTTTTTCGACCGTTCGCTTCAGTTATATGAGTAACCTTACCATCGTGAGGAGAACCATATCCGGATTTACGCACACTTTTTATGTTTCCCATAGGATCGATGAACTTTATTGTATTGTTGTTTAGATATTGTGTTTCCTCCGTTTTATATGGAGATACGTTTTCCCGGACCATTATTTCCCTTCCTAACACGTCATATGTGGTTTCCGTACCTGAAGTCTCGTTCTTTAGCGTGGATGGAAACGATCGAAAAATCTCACGACCCAATTTATCATATTTAAAGTTTTCAAAAATTGATACCTTTGTGGTACTGTCTCGCTTTTCAATTAAAATCGGTAATCCATAACTATTATAAGTCGTCGTAACAATTTTCTTTAACTTGCCGCTCACGGTTGTTTCTATTTTGACAAGTCCTTTACTCGAAGTTGGATCGGAATATGTAATAATAGTGTCCGCGTAACTACTGTTTAGAACATACGATTTTCCTTCAGGTCGATCAATTTTGGTTTTTCTTCCGATATCGTTAAAACTAAATTTTTCGACGTAGTTTCGCTGACTAGTACTTTCTATTATTTTTCCATTATCGTCAATGACTTGCATCTCCACTCCACCATTCGGATAGACGGTGGTCTGCGGCATACCCCGTTTGTAATTATTGTACCTAGTATCTTTGTTTTTTCCGTTTCGCATAGTAGCTAGGGTTCCGTTAGGATTCCATTTATACCTCATATAATCTTCACCGTATTTGGTCTCTAAGATTTTTTGACCACGACTATCGTAGGAAGCCCCCGATACTTCTCGACCATTTTTCGAGAATGTTTTCACAAGTCCTATGACCCACTTTGATTTTTTGTGAGTATAGGTTGTCTCTTCTATTATAGACCCTGATTGAAGGGTTGAAGATTTGGTTGCCTTTGTTGGTAAACCGTAGACATTATATTTATACGTAGTTGTGTAAGTCACTCCATCTTGTGTTAACTTTTGCTTTGACAGTCGTACCCAGTGTTCCGCAGATTTTAAATTCATTTTAGATCTATTGAAAGTTACCCCTAGAGGTTTTTTTGAATGAACATACTCATTCTTAACCAAAAGTGCCGGATTAGATTTTCCTTTCGCGTATACCTCTCTTGATACCAGTAAACCGGAATCATTTAGGCTACGCCCAATTTTTACTTTATGCTTGTTACCTAATGGGTCAGTTATGATTCGAGTCTTAGGCTTTGTAATGTCGACAACAACTGGATTGTTTCGGTTTTTATGAACGGTTTTATTCGGCGAAAGTTCTGATGAGTCTGAATTGTAAAGGTCGCCTTCGCCGTATTGAACTGTCCAAACAGCAGATGTTCCGTCCAGGTGCTTTAACTCTTTTTTTACTAAAGCAGATGAGAAGAATGTTGAAAAATTACCATAACTAGATACTCCGTCGCTAATTGAAGCACTTTTCAGAGCATCTGTCTGAGAGCCGATATTGTTATACACACCAGTTGGAGGCAAACATGAAGCTCTATGCGAGGTACGCAGATGTCCATTAGGAGATTGCGCCTGTTCAAAATTCACGATTTTTTCAAAAGAGTACTTCGCGACTAATCCAGAGGGGTGCCTGACACGCGCTGTTTCACCAAATGTGCAACGTCTCGCATAGTCATTTCCGTATTGTGCAGTAATGCCTGTTAGCGGATCGTACTCCCAGTAATGGCTTGTTCCTCGGATTTTTGCGGATTTGAGATATTTCAAATTTGTTTGACCGGATATTGAGCCATACTTGTACACCCATATTTTCGGACTTGTAGTCTCTGAGCCGTGGCTTCCTATAGCACATTCTACGGTTCCGTCAGCATTATAGATTATGACGATTACACGATCGTCGTTACTCCAAATTTTTTCAAGGCGTTTTTCGCTTCCTCCATACGAGAACTTCACCCAGTTTCCGTTTACGTCAGTTATTTTGGTGACCAACATAGCATGTTTTTTCTTGCCATTTTTGATACCAACTACCCGTTCCTGCGCAAACTCATAAACGTTTCCGTTAGTCTCAGTTAATGACCAGGTACACTTTAGTCGACCTTTATTTTGTTTGATCTTAGACAGCGACTTAGTTGTGTACTCTGGTTGCACAGTGCCAAATATATCGGAATTAGGGGTTCCACTCGCCTTTAATAACGGCTGAGGGTTGTGAGGTAAGTATGCCACGGGAGTAACATATAGTTCGTCCGTTGCATCGACTATGGTCGAATCTGAAACGCATCCAACTATTCCAGTAGATAGTATAGACGGTAAGAGCAAATAAGCGGCATCAAGATGAAAATTAGCTAGGCCGAATGATTGCGATGAGGATTGCGCTCCGAGAAAGTTTGGGCGGTCTGGGTCTCGAGTTGCCACTCTTGTAAAATTTACTGGCAACTTGGAATTTCCGGGTATAGAAATATCTTCATGTTTTAAAGTCAACTCGCCAGTTCCCAAATTGACAGATTCCCCAAGTAATTCTGTGTCAAGCTCCTTTATCCCAAGACCAGCACTGTTTAGATCGTGAGCTTCGTGGTCGAACAGTAACCGCCGCTGTCCTTCTTTAATGGCCTGCTGTGTGTAACCATAAGGAGCAGTCAACATTCCTAGTGCGACTATAAATGCCGTTGCCATGCGGCTTATTCTGCGAAAATTTAGTTGCATTTCGAACTCCGATGTGTTTGTTACCCTCAGCCAGTAACTCTCGCCGTAAAAGTCGATGTAACTTTTGTTTCTCGGTTCATCGAGTTTAGAACATTTTCAAGACTGGTAGGTTCAACTTCTACTTTCAAAATAACTGTTGGTTAAGTTAGAACGACCAAATAAACGAGCATACTTGGCCAGTAAATGCTTTAACGTTATACAATTAGCATCTTTTTTTGTTTTGGGCAACATAAGTCTGAAAATTTTGATCAAATTTCTAGTTGCATGGAACCGAGCAGTAGTCTCGGGTTACAGGGTAAAGGCTGGAGTACTTTCCGTTCAAGTTGCCTCGATCACCGGCGGCTCTTTCAGATTGTATAGTCTTGATGTAAAAAAATTGGACTACTTGTTCGGAAACTGCTCTATTATCGCAGCGTCTACAAAATAGATTAGTCGTGAGGGTCCGGATCCTCCAGATTCGCAGACAGATTTTGAGAATTGATTACCAAGCGACAGAAGTGATTCGCTTAACTGGTGATTGATGTCATGCTTTAGAAGTTAGAGCTAAGCATCTACGTTATAGGCTAGTTGTAAAGTCCCGCAACTAGGTAAGTAGGATGGTATACTACCATTATTCAGTAGTTCCATCTGGAGGAAACAATTATGGGACAGGTATTACCCACCGACGCAATCACTACACATGCGATCAGAAAAGAGATCCAAGAAGCCCCATCGTCGATCTCAACGCACACATTAGCGAGGTGTAACGATAAAACTGTATCAGTTCTATGACATATGGAATCTAGGTCTTTCGGAAAAACAGGGAAAATCACTCTATATGTAGACAAATATCAACCACCTTACGAATGGGATCTTCCCGTGCAGCTAACTTATCATGAGACCACTAATTTTTGTGTTACAACATACACGGAAGATCTCCTACTGTAGGTGTTGAATTGAACCTACAATATGGACGATCTTCCTCTTTTTTGAAGACGCTATTTTGGTTCCATATGTCACGAGTCAGGTCACATCAAGCATTAGGCGATCGCGCAGTTAAGAAGATTGGTTTTGTCGAGTTAAACATATCCACAACAAGTTACTTATCTAAGAACTATTTATTCTCGAAGTAAAGGTACCGTGAGCAACTGGAAGCTAGGTGTAATCGGCGGCTCAGGTCTTTACGATATTGAGGGGTTAGAGAATCGCAGGGAGGAGTCCATTGAAACACTTTGGGGATCCCCGTCAGACAACTTAGTTTTTGGTGCCTTGCACGGCGTTGAGTTGGTGTTTTTTCCTAGGCACGGAAGGGGACATTATCTATCCCCGACGGGAATCAACTATCGTGCGAACGTTGATGCGTTAAAGCGAGTAGGGTGTACGGACATATTGTCTATTTCCGCTTGTGGTTCCTTGAAAGAGGAGTATGCACCAAGCGAATTTGTTATGGTTGATCAGTTTGTAGATCGCACACGGAACCGTGAGAAAAGTTTCTTTGGTAATGGATGCGTTGGTCGTGTATCTATGGGCTTTCCTGTTTGCCAACGGCTTTCGGCGTTGGCTAGTAAATCGGCTAAGAAAGCAGAAATTACGGCCCATGATGGAGGCAGTTACTTAGTTATAGAGGGGCCTCAGTTTTCTACACTTGCCGAGTCGAGACTTTACCGTCAGTGGGGGGGGTGACGTTATAGGGATAACAAATATGCCGGAAGCATCGCTAGCTCGGGAGGCAGAGTTGCCCTATGCAAATGTGGCGATGGTAACGGATTATGATTGTTGGCATTCGGAGGAAGAGGCAGTATCTGTTACGAACGTATTAGAGGTCATGTACTCAAATGTTGAACGCGCACGTCGGATGATAGAGCATTTGGCGATAAGTCTTTCGTCGATTGAACGTAGTGACTCACCGCAGAAAATAGAATACGGATTAGATCATGCCATTATCACTTCGCCTGAGATTCGCGACTCTGCGGTATGGAAAAAACTAGATGCCGTTGCTGGTAGGCTTCAATAGGGAAGCTGGCATTTATTCGTTCCAAGTACTCTTAGTCTGAAGTAACTGAAACGGAGAATTTTCGGCATCTACTGAACTTGAAAATTTCATAACTTTCTTCTTGAACTCGTTACTTGGGACTGTTGAATTTTGCGTTAGCTCGTATAATGGGTATCGAGTTGTATTTTGATGAATACATCCTTTGTACAAGACTTCGATGAACCTATGACGTTCCTCACGGAAGTGGTGGACAGGACGAGTCTTTCCTATATTGTAGAGCTGCGGCAAACAGGGGTTCATTTATGTCACCTAGTGATTTTGTTAGATCATTCTCAACGTAGCAACCTTTAACACTTACGCCGTGTTCGAACTTTGAGTTAGATGGTTTGAAGCCTTCCTCGTATTTTCCAAATCCTTTATTATTTTTGTATCTGGTATCGATGATCTCAATATTTATTCCACAGTTGTTATAAACCGAAGTACTATAAGGATAACCGCAAGTAGGTTCTCCGATTAATATAATTTCCATGTCAATACCTCTGAGACCATTGATAAGAGTTTCGGCAACTCTGCAGGATTGATTAGAGACCAGAATAAAAACTCTGTCTAGTTCCAAGGAGTTAAACTCCTTAAGCTTTGGGTAATACTGGTACCACCCATAATAAGCCCAACTAAAAAAATTGATATACGAACATTGTCCATACACGATCGGGCAGAAAGACACAAACTTTAGACTGTAACTATATACGTCAGGAGCTCTTGTGAATGAAGGATGATTATGTCTGCTGTATCCGTGTCTTACTCGATACGGTAGTCTAACAGTAGATCTTGAACCAATATTCTCATAGCCCGCTATCATATACGCAAGTGCAGAATCGTCTCGGTTACCAGCAGGATAAAATTCTCCGGTATTCAGATACCTTATATCTAATACTAAATCCTTTACTTTTTTTTCTTTAAAAGAGGTTATAATGTCGTGTATATCCTCAGCCAAAAGCATAGTATCTCCTATAAAGAGATATGCAACTTTACCAGAGTCCGTGTCATGAGTTGAACCAAAAATGTTTTTATGTTTATCTTTAACACTCTGCAGCGTGATAGTTTTCTCTAACTTTGTGTCACGGTCTAATAGGACAAATTTAGTTATATCTTTAGATTTCTTTGGTCTAAACAAAATATCAAGTGCTCGATCTAGATTGTCGTTCTGTAACGCAACAAAGTCGAAATCGTTCAGTTTCAAAAGTTTATCGCCGCGTTTAACTTTCGGAGTACCGTTTGCAAGTTCTGAGGCCGGTGTATTTGGTTCAGTAAACTCTACACGATAATCGCGTGGAACTTTATCAGAAATCACTCGCCAAGCAATACCGTATGAACCTATTTCATTAGAGTTACTAGAGCTAGAAGTTATAACCTCTTTACCAGTCCGGTACATTCCGTGAGTTGGTTCCCCAGTCGGTCTTTTCTTAGTTGTACGTAATTGTTGTAGATAGCTATCTTTATCAGTCATATTTATGTAGTGTTGGTCAAAATTTGTTGCGGTTTTTACAAACTTTCGAGGATCCAAATCTACGTAGTCAGAATGGAATAGATAGTGGTTGTCTATTATCTCTCTTATTGCAAACAATTCATCAAGAGTTGTTCCTTGTTTATGTTCTGCTGTCTGCGGAAAAGCACATCTGTTGTAGTATTCTCTTTGGTACGGAAACTTGTCTTTCTCCCAGTCATAATAGTAATCCGGAAGAGGGGTATTTTGAACAGGCGGGCTAGTTGAAGGTTTTTTTGGTGTCGAGGTGGTCGAAGTACTGTTGGTAGTAGTCGATGGGGACGCAGGATTACTTGAGCTAGGCTGGCGTGAGTTAGTCGAAGTTCCTGGCGAATCTGTTGGAATAGAGGTATAAGACTGACCAGAACAGCTGACAAGAATTAGTAACGAAAGACTTAGAATGAATCTAAGTTTGGAATTGGACTTTAATTTCTGTTGCACTTTCTTCTCCAAAGGAAAAATTCTCAAAAACTAGCGTTCAAAAGTTTTGACACTCTCTGTTACTGTTTGGGAAACCTTGTTATTAGAATCTTTTTGAAAAGGTATCTCTTTAACTTGTTCTACTACAAACTGGACTGTTACACGTAATGCCGTCTTCAGTATGCGAACTAACTTGATCTTGCCTTCAGGGATTTTTCTAACCTTGATACCCGGCAATCCCTTTATCTTTATCTTGCTGTTTGGCAGTATCCTGAAACTGTCCGTCTCTAACGATCTAATCTTTCGATTTAAACCTTTAAACCTAGGTTTCCCACCTTCTTTCTTATAGAATCTCACGAACGCATTGCATAATCGCTTCAATACGTAACGTTGTGAAGTCACATTATAACTTGCTAGTCCTTCGTCTGTTTTACGTAACTCCTTTAGAAGGCCACAGCAATCGTAAAAACTTAGCGTCTCTTTCGTGTCGTCGTAGTGTTTATTGATCTGTTCTAGGAAGTGGTTATATAGCCAGCGATCTTTCGCTAATCGCTCATTAATTGCTTTTTGGGCAATCTGCGTACAGAGCGCGGGTTGCTCTATCGTTCGAATAACAGTTATGTGTGTCGGCGTTGACATGTTCGTATTATATCATGTATTCGCTTGTACGGGTAGCAAACTATAGAATTGCCAATCTAAACCATATCTGGTAACCACTTACTTCGTCAATCTTCGACATTAGCATCCGTAATAAGATTTCTCAGTTCAGCGTCAACATACCTTTGGTAAGTCACGTTTAACAGCTGAACAAGTTCGATTTCTCCCGCTGAGCCAATTCTCTCTCCATTATCTACCAGTTTTCTATACGCGTCGCAACTTTAGGAACTTGGTCAATATAGCTAAGAGCCAACTCTCTATTGCTACAACAGGTAAAACTAGGGAGTCCACTATGAACCACATTCTTTCGGGGCTGGTAACGGTTGAGTTTGATAAATGCATACGAAATCTTCACGTGTTCAAGGTAAGAAAGATTGGGAGTAATCAGAAATTTTACTTGCAATAGATGCGTGTTTAGGGCAATATCGGGAAGAGGATTTCTCGTTCAACTCGGAAATATCGGCTCGTGGCTGGACAAATAGAGGTCTCGTGCTGTGTAACGTTATTTGAGCAGTTTCCAAACAAGTAGTCCGTTTCATTCTCCCGTCAGGTCTATACTATCATAAGGATTCGCCGGGAATCGAGGTAGCTATTTTGGAAAATGCTCTAAAGCAAGTCTGTTACAAAATTTTGGCGACTGCTAGAATGTTGTCTTGCGTCGCTGGTCTATTAGTCATTGAGGGGAAGGATTCCCTCTTCGTTCAATCTTGAGGGAACATGCCGTTAACCATCCAAAGTAGGGAAGACCGTATCCCGACGACGGGGTCGCGTGTTCGCATACGAAATTCTACTTGGAAAGTCCTGCAGGTTGAACATGATGGCGGTTCCAACCATATTCATTGTGAGGGTCTGTCGGGAATCGTAAAAGGCAAAAGGTCGATCTTTATCGACAAGCTGGAGGAGAAGTTTGGCCATGGATGTAAGGTTCTTGATCCTGCCAATCTAAACATCGTTCAAGATCGATCTAGCCGATTCGATAACACCAGATTGTATCTAGAAGCCGCTTTCCGCAATACTCCGCCTCCGGCCTCAGTGAGAGAACCGATGGTTCTTGGTAGGGCGGCTATACACGATTTCGCCTTTCAGCATGAACCTGTAAAGATGGCGCTGAAGCAGCCGAGAGTACGATTACTGATTGCGGATGATGTCGGACTCGGAAAAACGCTTGAAGCCGGATTGATCACGTCAGAACTAATTTTGAGGCACCGCGCCGATCGAATTTTGGTGGTCACCACGCGGGCTATGTTGACACAGTTTCAGCAAGAGTTTTGGACTCGGTTCTCTATCCCCTTGGCGAGATTAGATAGTTCTGCAATCAGGCGCATGAGGAACTCGATACCAGCGAACTATAACGTTTTTGAACAGTTTGATCGCGTAATTATCTCGGTAGATACATTGAAAGGTAATCAGGCTTATAGCAACGCCTTAGAGACCTGTCATTGGGACTTGGTTATCATTGATGAGGCTCACAACGTAGCAGAACGAAGCAAAACAACATATGGTTCCGTAAGTCAGCGCGCAGAACTTGCTCAGCTTCTTTCCAATACGACAGATTCCTTATTGTTGCTCACAGCAACACCGCACGACGGTCGGGCGAGTTCATTTGCTAGTTTGGTGAACATGCTTGATCCGACGAGAGCTCCTGATCCTGACAAACTAAGAAAACCTGATATTAAAGACCTTGTTATCCGTAGGTTTCGAGCCTCTGATGAGGTCGAAGCGGATTTTAGTCGGCGTATCAAGGAAAGATTGTTAAAAGAAGTAGGTTTTGATCTAACCCCAAAAGAAGATGAGGTGTTTAAGTTCGCGTTCGAGATGCAACTTGATCTCGATTCAGAGTCTGCGCGTAAGTCCCGCAAGCCGAAAAGAGCGATAGACCTCTTTCGAACGACACTTATCAAGGCATTATTATCTAGTCCTAAGGCCTGTTTGGATTCGGTGAATGGAAGAATTGAACGCATAAATAAGGGGACATCTGGCGGAACTCGTCGTGATATTCAAGTTTTGGAGAACCTTGCTGAGATGCTCAAAGTTCTCGAAGTTTCGGATTTCGGCAAATACCAAAACCTGCTGGAAGTCCTTCGAGACATGGTTTGGACAGGTAAGAGGGCAGATGACCGATTAGTAATATTCTCTGAGCGGATTGCGACACTGGACTGGTTAAGTGAACGACTTGCAGAAGATTTGGGTTTACCTAAAGGAGCGATTGCGAAGGTTGATGGCTCTAGGACGGTTCAGGCTGATGAGAAGACTCAAAAAGTATTGGACGACTTTGGTCAGAGGCGATCAGACATTAGAATATTATTGGCATCAGATATGGCCTCTGAAGGTCTGAATCTTCATTTTCAGTGTCATCGGCTCATTCACTTCGACTTGCCCTGGTCACTGCTCAGGTTTCAGCAGAGGAACGGACGGATTGACAGATATGGACAAAATCATCGCCCAGAAATTTATTACTTTCTCGGGAATAGTTCCTACAAGTCAGTTGAAGCCTTTCGTGTTCTAAAGAAGCTAATGGAAAAAGACAAGCAAGTTCGAAAAAGCATCGAAGACCCGGCGGTGTTTATGAGGAAGGGAAGTTTCGAAGGGGAGGAGGCTGAAACTGCTGAGGCAATAGAAGGAAATAAAAGTTCTGTCTTAAACGATGACAGTGCTGACATTAGCACTTTAGATGATTTTAATGCCTTGTTTGGTGGAATTAGGCCTGATGGAGAGGTTGGCGAATCAAGTTTTCGTCGTCTTAGACTATTTGAGGATACATTCTCCTTTACGTCTGCTATGTTACTCAGCAGAGAAAACCAGGTTAAAGACCTTTCGATCAAAGATGGCAGTACTCGATTGATTGAGTTCAATTTACCAGAGGAACTTACTACGAATGATGCGTTTGGTTACAGAACCAAGGGAACGGTAGATGATCGCTATATGCCGAGTGAGGTATTGGGGAATAGTAATCGTATAAAACTCACTGATAATCGTGCAGTCATAACTCATGCCATCGAACAGGCTAAAGACGAGGAACGCTCGTGGCCTTCACTTCAATACTTGTGGGATGTGCATCCTATAGTAAGTTGGTTGGGAGATTTGGCCCGTTCGCATTTCTCATATAATGAAGTTCCTTATTGTGCAGTTACTCAGGGGCTAGACTTTGGCGAGGTTGCAGTACTCGTTCACGGAATGATATTGAATCAATCGGGCAAAGTTTCGACTGACCTATGGAGTGTCGTGAGGTTTTCAGATTATGAAGACGGGAATGAAGATTCGTTAGAATCTAGTGTTGATAGTGATGTCGCCGGATTCTTGGAGGAAATTGGATTTACCGGGCAAACTTCAAACCCGGGCCGGGAGCAAGTTGTACCTTCAAACGATATTCTGTCGATAGCCGTGCAAGAGTTTCAAACTGAATTGATCAACAGACGCCAGGATCATCAAGAGGAATTAAACAAGACTGCACATGAGATGCGAGAGAAGCTTGATGGATTTAAGGAAAGGTATGATGAGCAGTATTCGAAGGAAGATTTGGACGCGATTGCAACTTATTCAGAAGATTCTGCAATGCCCAGACGGTTAAAAAATATCAAGAAGCATAAAAGTCAGATTGATAACAATTTTGGCAAGTGGGAGGACTGGACTGAGAAGAATCTTGTTTTGTTTGATGACCCTCATCCACATGTGACGATAATGGGAGTTTTCGGGAGGTCAGATCATGGCAACTGATTTGGCTGGTATAGACAACGAGAACGGGTATTATCCCCCTGCGTTTATGACCTCAACTTTAGCGGATGAGGTCAACGAAGCGATAGAACGCTGGAGTCAAGAAGAGTCGGATAGCGAACCGCCACACAAGCGAGTAAAATCGGTTGCAAACGAATACTTGCAGTTATTGAAAAGATATCGGGATGCTTCTAATCGGACAAATGTAATTGAAGTTGTGCGCGAGTGCCGCGAAGCCGTGTTAGGCAGCCTAGGAATACCCCCCCCCAATAAAAATTCGGAATATGAGTTTATACCTTCAGTTTCACAGGTTCATGATACTGAGAACAAATGCCAAGTTTGGATAATTGAAGCACCACTTCCGAGTAAAGATGCAGAAATTACAGATTTGCTGGCGCTACCTTATGCAAAGGATCAATTTGATAGCAAGCAGATTGAGGCGCAGAAAGAAAACTTACGGACAAAAGATAAATTTACTGAGAGTCCTCTTGAACGGATTATTACAGAGTACATTTTCAAACATGACCAACGTCCACGATATGTTATCGTTGCCGCACCTAAGCAACTCATACTAATTGATAGGTTCAAGTGGCCGTACAAACAAATTTTACGATTTCACTTAGAGGAGATATTTGATCGAAAAGAAGAGCTCACGCTGAATGTTTTCGCGTGTTTTATTTCTAGAAAAGCACTTGTTCCAAAATCCGGGGTTTCGCTTACTGAGAGATTAGAGGAGGAGTCACAAAGACACGCAAACGTGGTTACTTCGTCGCTGAAAAGAACGGTAAGAGATGCAATAGAGATACTTGGAAATGAAGTTTTGCAAGTTTGTGAGAACAAGTATCCTAAAGGTCATCCCAAGCAAGGTACATGGATTGAGAGCAAAGACCTATCGCAAGAATGCTTGCGATTTATGTATCAGCTGCTGTTTTTGTTCTTGGTGGAAGCCAATCCCAAATACGACATTATTCCACTAAAGGATCCGGCTTATAATCAGGGATATAGTTTAGAGTCATTACGCCGGCTTGAGTCTATTCGGCTTAGAACTGAAGAAGACAAGACAGGAACTTATCTTTGGGAAAGTTTACAAATCCTGCTTCGGATGATGGGGCAGGGAGTTTCTCGTGCTGAAATTCCTTCACAAGGAAAAGCATTTGAATTGCCCCAGATGCGGGTATCCTTGCTTGACCCGGATAGTACGCCTATACTGTCAAATGAAAATGTTGGGCTTCGTAATGAGGCCATTCAGGAGATTATTCGGAAGCTTTCGCTCAATCAGGACAAGTCCGGAACAGGGAGGATATCATATGTAAATTTAGGAATAGGGCAGTTAGGTGCAGTTTATGAGACGCTAATTGCTTTTACAGGTACTGTTGCCAAGAACGATATGCTTGAGTTGGTACCGTTTAAGAATAAGAAGGCGGCGAAGGTTGATATTGATGATTCTGGGGAGGAAGAGGAGAATGATGATGAAGGAGAGGTAAGCGATTACTCAGCCAATGACAAGGTCGACTTACTTGCTCCAAGTTACTTTGTTGAGAAAAGTCGAGCGGCGGAATTTAAGCCCGAACAGATTGTTTACGAAGGTAACAATCCTAAAGTTTATCCTAAAGGAAGTTTCATATACAGACTTGCTGGTCGAGACCGTCAGAAGTCTGCTTCCTATTATACACCTGAGCCGCTTGCAAGAGTGCTGGTCAAGCACACGTTGATGGAGCGGTGCAAAGGTTTAAGAGCCGATGAACTATTAGATTTGAAGATTCTTGAGCCTGCGATGGGATCAGCGGCGTTCTTGGTTGAGACGACCAATCAGCTTGCCGAGATGTATCTCGAACGTAAGCAGGAGGAAACTGGTGAGCAGATACCTCAGAATGAGTATTTCTATGAACGTCAGAGAGTTCGGTCATATATTGCTGATCGTAACTGTTTCGGTATTGACCTTAATCCAATTGCCATTGAGTTGGGGGAAGTATCATTATGGTTGAATGGATTACATAAGTCTGAGTTTTCACCCTGGTTTGGGGATCAGCTTATTGCTGGGAACTCTCTCATTGGGGCTAGGCGGGCAAGTTATCCTGTTTCTCAGCTTGGAGCTCGAAAGAGGGCAGACCTATGGTTTAATCAGAAGCCTGTAGAGATCGGATGGAGTAAGTCGCGACCGAAAGATCACGTATGGCAGTTTTTGCTGCCAGATATGGACATGGCGAAATTTGATAGAGATAAGTCTATTGCAGGAATCGCAGGAGAATACCAAGAACAAATCAAATTATGGCGACGAGGTGGAGTCTTCACAGCTTATGATAAGGAAGAGATTGAGCAACTTCTCCGTTTGTCAGAAGAAGTTGATGTACTGTTTGACATCGTAGCCGACCAGTTATCCAATGCACGTAAAGAATCGAACGAAGAAATTACTGTTTGGCCGCACCCAAATGAGAACAACTGTCGCCGAAGTGACCATTTGACTAAACAAAGAAATTTGGAACAGTTGACGGGTTCTAACTCTAGCGCTTATAGTCTCCCATATAAGCGATTGAAAACTGTTATGGATGCTTGGTGTGCTTTGTGGTTGTGGCCGTTAGATCAGTCTCATTTGTTACCGTGTAGAAGAGAATTCTTACACGGTATCTCTGCTGCACTAATTGGAAACGTAGGTAGTGAAGGAACGGTAGAGGTTCCAGAGGTGAAGTACTTTCCAAGACATCAAGCGAGTATGATCGGACAAGAAGAGTTCATTCTGCACCATAAAACACCCCAGAGTCTACCCCCCACAGAAAAACAGTTGATATATGAAACCAATATTGAGACACTGACTGAATCGTTAGAGTGGATTCAGGTTTCGACTGAAGTGAACAAACGTGAACGGTTTACACATTTTGAACTGTACTTTGCAGATATTATGCGTGATCGGGGAGGATTTGACATAATAATTGGAAATCCTCCTTGGATAAAACCAACTTGGAATCCTAGACAAGTTTTAACTTCTCTAGATCCGTCAAAATATGATCTATCGCCAAATCAAGAGAAAGATGCAATCAACAAACTACGTGGAACAAACGTAGACGAGTTTATCAAAGAATTTACCTCCTCAAGAGGAATAATATCAGCAACTGCATCAAAAAACGTTATGCCATTTTTGGGAAGTGGGCAAAATAATTATTATAGGTGCTTCATTGACCTTTCTTTTAGAATTGTATCTTTGCATGGCAATACTGGGCTAATTCATCAAGATGGTCATCTCGGTGACCCTCGCGCGGGAAACTTTAGAAACCATTGGTATTCTCGGGTAGTTAAAAATTTTGATTTTGTTAATAAAGTTAAAAGTAAAATGTTTGCGGAATGTGCAGATGGGTTATTATTTAGTCTCAACGTCTACCGTGGTTATAAATCAAAAGTCAGTTTTGACCATATTACGAATTTATTTTTACCGTCTCAAATAGATGATTGTTATTCTACTGCAAACGCATATTCTTTGCCATATATAAAAAACCAGACCGGTAACTGGGATGTACGAGGACATAGTCAGCGACTAGTAAAAGTGAATTATGACTATTTAAAAATAGCACATGCTTTAACAGAGACAGGTGAAAAACCAGTTGGTCAAACTTCTTTCGTTCAAGCATACTCACAAGACAATCAACAAATTTTATCTAAAGTTTCAAAGTTCAAGTGTTTGAACGAGGCAAAGAACTTTAGTTGGTTTCTATCAACCTTATGGGATGAAACTAATGATCGAAAAAAAGGTATATTTGTTAGAGATACAAAATTCTGTTTACCGCGGAATATGATTATTCAGGGGCCATTTTTTCACGTTGGAAACCCCTTATACAAAACCCCAAACAGAAAATGTAACAATAATCAGGACTATTCCGAATTAAATCTAGTTCAACTACCGAATAGATACTTGCAAAGGAGTAACTATGTTCCTAATATTAGCTCAAAAGAGTATCGTTCCCGAATTACTTCGAGTCGACTCAATCCTAACACTAAGCATACAGATTATTATCGAGTAGCAATACGTGGCATGGTGTCGAAACATGGAATTCGACGCGTGATTAGCGCGATTATACCTCACGATGTAGCACATGTAAATTCTGTTAAGAGTATCGCGTTTTCGGATGAACGAGCGATGTTAAACTTTCATTCATTTTCCTTATCTGTTATTGCAGACTTCTTGTTTAAGATTAAAAACCGAAGTGGGATTTATTCTTCAGATATAGAGCATTTTCGATGGGTGGCTCTTTGCGATACGGCAATCCATCGGGGATTGAGACTCGCGTGTCTAACAGATGCCTATTCGAGTTTGTGGAATCGGCAAGCGCAAAAATGTGATCCCGTCCGGTGGTCTACGTCCCTACCTACACGCACGATAGCAAGTGATCGGGATTACTTGGGAGATAGCGACTGGAACTGGGCATCCGGGTTACGATCAGATTTTGCTCGACGTTTAGCGTTAGTCGAGATTGATGTTCTTGTAGCTCAAGCCTTTGGCCTTTCCCAGAGTCAATTGTTAGAAATTTACAGGATATATTTTCCAGTTCTAGAAATGCACGAAAGTGCGACGTGGTATGATTGCCAAGGGCAAATTGTTTGGACTAGCAATAATGGACTGAATGGTGTTGGTTGGAGAATTGATGGGGGTAAGAAACCGAGTCAAAATCTTTGGATGAAAACACTCAAAAAAATGAGCGAGTTACCTAACGAAGAGCAAGTATTGACATGTAAAGTTGTCGATGACACTCAACCGGGAGGTTCAAGGGATGCTGTGAGAAAATTCTACGGGCCATTCACAAAATGTGATCGTATTGAGGACTATAAACGAGCATGGAAGCATTTTGAGAGTTTAAAAGGAGATACAGTGTGAATCCTGTTCTCCTCGCAACGCAAGTTGAGCAAGGCCTGGAAGACTTAGTTCGATACAACTTTCAGACCAATAGTGATAACTTTCAAGGGATGATAGAAACCTTTCTGTCAAATCCTGATACCTTTTTCAAAGGCCCGTGGATATCTGTTGACCTTCCATTTCAAGATTCGGATACGTTTAACGTCGCATTTCCGGAAATTCCTCTTGATTTTGAACCCTACCTGCACCAGCAACAGGCTTTTGACAGACTATGTTTACCTTCCCCGAAGTCAACGCTCATTGCTACGGGGACAGGTTCCGGTAAGACAGAATGCTATCTTTGGCCAATACTGGAAGCCTGTAGGCAATCCATTGGCCAAACCGGTATAAAAGCAATTATAATCTATCCGATGAATGCGTTAGCTTCCGATCAAGCGAGACGCATTGCGAAAGTGATAAAGCGTATAGATGCACTTACAGGTGTCAGATGTGGACTCTATGCGGACTCCGAACCGAAACCTTCGAATGAAAAAATGTTAGCGGAAGAGGTTATAACAAGCCGAAAACAGATGCGGGAAAATCCGCCCGACATTCTGCTTACAAACTATAAGATGCTGGATTACTTGTTACTTCGTTCGCAAGATAAAAAACTCTGGGCAAAAAACTCTCCAGAAACGCTTCAGTTTCTCGTAGTTGATGAGCTTCACACATTTGACGGAGCACAGGGTACAGATTTAGCACTTCTGATAAGACGATTGAAGTCGCGTCTTAAAACACCGCCCGATCACTTGGTTTGTATCGGGTCGTCTGCAACATTGGGAATAGAGAAAAAGTCTCAAGGTTTACTAACCGCTTACGCCGAAAAAATATTCGGCGAGAAATTTGATTCAACAAGCGTTATTCAGGAGAATCGAAAAGAGCTCAACGAGGAATTTGAGAATGTCGAACATATTCTTTTACCTGACCCCGATGAGCTAAGCGCGACCATTGAACGAGGTTTAGAACTCGACCAACCCACGATAGTCTCAAAACTCTCCCATCTGTTTTTTTACGAATCCGATCTCGAAACTATGCTCGTTGAAGGAGAAGCCTCGAATAACCCAGAAGACAATGAGTGGAAATTGAATTTAGGTAGATTGCTATGGTCTCATGTAGCCTTTCAAAGAGTCATTGAGATTATCTACCATGGCGGAAAAGCCGTAACCATTGATGCCATTGTCGAAAGACTAGCTGAAGCGAAGTTCCTTAGACCAAAGTGGTCACCTGTTCAAAGAACAGCGTTGGTTAAAGCGATCGTTATACTAGCATCATGGGCAAGGAAACAAAAGAATCCAGGTAGTAGTATCCAACCACTGTTGAGCATTAGGGTGCAAGCTTGGGCGAGAGAAATGGGACGAATGCTTGCTCTTCTCCCCAATAGCATTCAAAAAAATCGTCCTCACTCTGCAGTTCTTCGTCATTCCGATGACCTAGAAGAAAGTGACTTACAAAAAGCGCTCCCCGTTGTAATCTGCCGTAACTGTGGAATGAGTGGACAGGCTTGCAGAATAAGTGAAGACAAAAAACGACTGTGGGAAACTCCAGACATTCTTTATGCAGAGTGGTTTGAGAAATCTGAACAACTCCGAATACTTTTCTATGAAGAAATTTCAGCAGGTTTTAAAGAAAAAGACAAGAAAAAGTTATACAAGATCAATGTCAACACGCAGACGCTAGAGTACAACACAAACAATTCAGATAGTCGAACTGAAAACTTCATTGAAGCGTGGATATTCGATCCGATCAATAATAAAAATAGAAATGTTGAGAGAACGTGTCCGTCATGTGGTACTGAAAGAGGGTTACTAATCCTTGGATTGCGTACTGCAAGATTGACCGCTGGACTTTCAACGACTCTCTTCAACTCAGAACATCACGAAGCAGGAAAGCATAAACCACGGGTATTGATGTTCTCAGACTCCGTTCAAGATGCGGCGCAAAGAGCTTCGGTAAACGAGATAAGAAACAAGCAGTTTGTTGTCGAAAAGACAGTCTATGATTATATCAATCTCCAGCCCGACAAAGAGAAAAGTCTAAGAGATCTTATACTTTATGCGAAAGAGGAGCTTCCTCGACAGATGAGTGAAGCGGATTATATTGCGAAATTTGTAGCACGAGATCAAACATGGCGCGATCCGTATAAAGTTTTGTCAAAACAAGAGAATGAAGGCGATTTTTCTAACGAACACTTCGCAGAAGATGTCGCAACGCGTCTCGGATGGGATATTTTTGCGAATTTGACTTTCAGATCTAGAACCGGACAGACATTAGAAACCTCCAAAGTATGTGTTGCAGACGTTAGGCCCAACAAACTACTTGATGCAAGTGAGGATTTTCAACAAAAGTTAATCGTTAAGATAAGTAAAGGACACTATTTGTCAGAACAAGACGCTTTTTCATTCTTATATGGATTAGTAGTTCATATGCGCAGAAATGGAGCAGTAGGTCATAACTTTTTACGTCAAGCGTTAACAAACGCTTCGCGACAAAGAGGTCTAAATTATATAGGAGCAAGTTATCGGCCAGGTTTGGGTAGACGAGAGGTGATACCGACCAAGAGAAGTTACTGGCGAATATATCCTGTTTTACCCGCCACGCATGGGCTTGGTATTCATCCGGATATTAACACTTGGGCTACTAGACATTTTAAGTATGTAGCAGGTGGGCAACCGTCAAATTGGTATAGAGCATGGGTCATTCGGTTCTTTCATGAAATCGACATTCCATACACAGAAATCTATAAACAAGCGTTTGAATCACTTGCTGGAAGCAATATAGTAGAGGAAATAAAAGCTTTTGGGAAAGATGGGATTCCAGTTTGGGTTTTAAGAACAGACGCTATCAACGTAACAACGAACTTAGCTGACTACCAATGTGAGCAATGTGGAAGACCAGAGAGCTTTTCTGAATATGAATTTTCTGAACTCAAATGCATGAAGATTGGGTGTAACGGGACTCTTCAAGCCACAGAGCATTACACACAAGAATATGATAATAACCAGAATAGCAGCTCATCCGAAAAACGTTCACGTTACTATACGAACATTCTGAGTGCCTCTAAGAACTACCGAGTTGTTGCCCGAGAACATACCGGTTTGCTGGAAGCCAAAGATAGACACAATATTGAGAAATTGTTTATAAACGGTGAAAAGCAGTGGCACCCCAACTTGATTTCTGCAACACCGACCTTGGAACTCGGAATTGACATCGGTGATCTTTCGACTTTGATTCTAGCTTCAGTACCTCCCGATGTTGCAAACTATGTCCAGAGGATTGGCCGAACCGGGCGACGTGACGGAAACTCTCTGAATATAACACTGGTATCCGCACGATCTCATGATTTACAATTCTGGGAAGATCCAACTCCGATGCTGAAGGGGCAGATTACTCCGCCAGGAGTATACCTAGAGGCCGTCGCAGTACTAAGAAGGCAAGCTACGGCATTTGCGCTTGATAAGTTCGTCGCGGATGAAGAGAATGAATTTGAGTACGGAATAGTTAAAGACGTTCTTGAAGCAATCGAGAAGGAGTTTTATACGGAATTCCCCTACAATTGGTTTAGTCACCTTCAACTCAACGCTGATACAATTGTCGACAAATTCATAGAATTTTTACCCGAGAATGTTCGAGAGAATAAGGCAATCACCGACGAGATACGATCGTATTTAACAAGTAGTCAGGCAGGTGGTTTAAGATATAGTGTTCTCAAAGCATTTGACGACATGGCTGACGAACGTTCGGAACTATCAGAATTGCGTAGGAAACTAAGCTCTCAAAAATCAGATCTTGAAAAAGAGAATCTAGCACCGAAGGATCGAGATCCTAAACTTGACCGCTTGAAAAAACGAATATCCGAAATCTCTAAAACGATTAAGAAAACGATCAACCAAGTTCCTGTTCTCAAGTTTCTTACTGATCGTGGAATACTTCCAAATTATGCTTTTCCCGAAGAGGGAGTAAAATTAAAATCAATAATTGTGAAAGACTTTGTCGAGGAGGACGCTGACGCTAATCAGTTCAATAAAGTGGAAATCAAAGAGTATAAACGACCTGTTTCTATAGCAATCACGGAACTAGCGCCAAACCAGACATTCTACGCGGAAGGAAGAGAATTAGTTATCAATAGAATTGATATTCGAGAAAACGACGTAAGCAATTGGCGGTTTTGTCAGAACTGCAACTATTCGGAACCAAATAAAACTGGCGAAAGTAAGCCAGCTTGTCCGAAATGTAGCAATGAATTATGGTCAGATGCGGGATCCTGCGCTCAAACTGTCGAGCTCAGATCGGTCATTGCGAGTACGACGGAACAAGAAGCGACTATCAAAGACCTAGACGGGCGTCTTCAGAGGCATTATGATACAGAAATCATTCCTAAATATGGTCAAGAACAAGTTAGAAAAGCATACATCTTAGTTGAAAGTGACAAACCGTTCGGTATGGAGTTTATCTCAAACTGTGAATTCAGAAATATCAACTTTGGCGAACGATCAGCATCAGGCTCTAAAGTTCCGATAGCAGGCAAAGAACGAAAATCTCGACCATTCAAAATCTGTAAGTTCTGTGGGACTATTCAAAACACAGGATACAACGAGGAAGGCGGTTCCATAACAGGAAGTCATGAAGAGCGATGCCAAGCCGAAGAGTATGGTGGAGATCGTGATAAGTGGGAAGCGACAGTATTCCTTATCAATACTTTTCACACCGAAGCCCTCAGAATGCTTGTTCCTGTACCCGGCGAAGCCAATTTCGATGAGATCAAGAGCTTTGTCGCTGGAGTAGAACTTGGTCTAAGAAAGTACTTTCAGGGCCGTGTAGACCATATAAGAAGTACGGTCGTTGAAGATCGTATAGAGTCTGGAGCGATGGTTAGAAACTTGTTCTTCTACGACACGATTCCAGGTGGTTCCGGTTATCTTCGTCAACTTGCCCTTAATCCCAATTCACTTTGGGAAGTCTTTGATAGAGCAGCCAAGGCACTTCGACAGTGTCCGTGCAATAATGACGAAGAAAAGAATGGTTGTTTCCGATGTGTAAAACCCTACCGGTCGCAATTCGGAAGAGGAGAGCCCAAACGAGACATAGCTCAGCAACTGATTGACGATGTGCTCACCAACTGGGATTCTCTTAAAGAAGTAGAGACTTCTATCGATAAAGACCTAGGCCCAAGTATTACAGAAAGTGCTTTAGAAGATAAGTTTATCCATCACCTTAGAAAAAAGTTCAAACCTGAAAATCTCAAGTCCATAGTCCTAGATAATGGTCGCCGGGGCTTCCAGTTAAAAGTTCCGTTGGTGGAAGAATCTACGAATAATGAAGCAAGTGAATCTGAATCAGAGCCCAATACAACTTATGAAGCAAGTACGAATGAAGAAGTAAATTCGTCCTCACAAAACATGAGCGCGTCTACGGAGACGGCATCATCCGTCAAAGATACGATTACAAGCAAAACTAAGCTGTCCGAGGAACAAATAGGATCAGTCGAAAGTCTTAACCAAGTTGAAAGTACCGAGACTTTCGACGAGTCTGATTCTTCAAGTGAAGGAACAGAGAATCCTTCGTTTAACCCGCAGCAAAAAGAGAAAAGCATATACTGGACAATTGAATCGCAAGTTCAAATTGAAAAAAGGTTTCCCGGACTTCCGAAAAAGCGAGTTGATTTCCTGATCAGTTCGACACACCCTAAAGCTAAAAAACCCATAGTTGTGGAGACAGACGGCTTTAGGTTTCATTATGATTCGGTGAAGAAAGATGTTGAAGATCGGGTGCGGATGATCAAAAGTGGGCAGGTAGAGGTCTGGACATTCGTGTGGGATGATTTTGAAAAAGACTCGCCAGACTATTACAATCCATTCGGGTCTAAAGTGATCTCCAAGAAATTTGATGAGGGATTAATAAAACTGTTTCAAAGTGCAAGTTTAAGCTCACTGCATCATTTGAAAAGAACTGTGGAAATCCTTCGGTCTGAAAGTTCAATAAATGGACTTATTGAACGATTAAATTGCAGGCCATGGACTCCTTCGGAGGCGACTACGCTCTTGGCGCTAATTCTCTTGTCGTCAACAATGAAGGATGTTAAGTCAGTCGATTCTAGTGAGTTAGATGAAGACTCACGATTATTCTGGCAGGAAGCCGAAAATCAACTCCGATTATCAGATCGAAGTTTAAGTTTGTTTGCTGGAATTCCAAAATGTCAGCCAGCTGAAATTGCCGAACAGGTCGATCATGTACGTATGGTCTTGTTCGCGGATTTAGAAGAAGTAGACGAAGACAGTACAAATCAAGAAGAATTCAAAAAGACTTGGAGCAGTCTTTGGCGTTCTGTCAACTTTCTCCAAACGTTGAGGGGATTCCATGTTGTCCTGCCCGGAATGGATACTATACAAGCCAAACTGACACCTGACCTCAGTCAAGTTATATCCGATCAGACAAATGCTCTTTGGCAGGAGGTCTTTGACCTTACAGAAGATGAAGTTCTTGAAACCGTAAAATCGCTATGCAACTCAAATCTTTCGATTCCCGATATGGTAGGGGCTGACATCATGGTTAATGATGCGGTCGCTTGTACAGTTGAAATCGGTTGGTCGCGCAAGAAGTTTGGTGTTGCTTTAGAAACATCTGAAGCAACGGGTTGGACAATACTTGAAAATGTAGATCCAAAATCTACCGATTACAAAGAATTTCTGCAAAAAATTATTGATGTAGTATCAGGAGGCGAACGATGAGAGAAAATGAGATAAATGTATCGATCGATATGGTGTGCATGAAAACTCTTCGCAGGCTACCCCATAAGGTTTTTGATCGAGTCTACGAAATGGTGGGGAAGTTGAACAAAGATTCGACTTCCAAGGGTTTGCATGTAGAGCCAATCTCCAATGCACGTGATCCTGCAATGCGATCAATAAGAGTAGATGGAAGCTACAGAGCTATTGGATATAAGAAAGGCCGAGACTTGCTTCTGTTGCATATTGATGAACACGATAAAGCGTATCGTTGGGCATTGAATCGTAAGGTAACAATTGACAACAATCTTAACCGTATAATCATAACGCATTCGGAACATGTTGAATCCGATCAGAATTGGGATTACGCAACTTCCCACCAAAGTCCATCTTCAGACACCCAGTTGAGTCAACGTCCGCTGTTTGAGCCCTATTCCGATAGGGAACTGGTTAGTTTAGGTGTTCAAGCAGAACAAGTTTCGCGTGTACGAGCATACCGAAGCGATGAAGAACTAGAAGCCGATCAAGATAGTTTTGATATTAGAAGTTATGAAGCACTTTTAACGCTAGCAGCGGGATACGATTTTGATTTCGCACTAAAGCAGTATTTGCAGGTTGAAACAGAACCGACAGAGTCTAAAGAATCAAGAGAAACACTTGAGTTTGCTGAAGCACTAAGAACTGTTGAGAGCCGTCAGCAGTTCTATGTTCCGGATAACCAGGCAGAGTTGCTTCGCTTTCTGGACTCCGAGATGAGGGAGTGGCGAGTATTTTTGCATCCACAACAATATAGAATTGCATATCATAAAGGATACAACGGCCCAGCCTTAGTGAGAGGAGGGGCAGGAACAGGCAAGACTGTCGTGGCTATGCACCGAGCAAAGCATCTAGCAGATGAAATTGCCAAGGACTCTCAACGAACGCATGATCGAGTACTGTTCACCACTTTCACTTCTACGTTAGCAAATGACGTTAAGCAGAATCTGAAGACTCTATGTCCTGAACATATTGGCGGTGATAACCCTATAATAGAAGTGTTTAATCTCGATAATTGGGTTGGAAAATTTTTGAGACAACAAGATTTCGAAAGACAGATTGTGTATTTCGATGCAGAACGAGATAAACTAGAAGATATCTGGGATGAGGTACTATCTGATTCAGATTTACCGTTCGGGTTGAAAAACAGTTTTATAAAGGACGAATGGTCTCAGATAATACAAGCCAAAGGGATTACGACCGAGCGTGACTATTTGTTTGCGAAACGAAAAGGACGAGGCACCGCGTTAGATCGAAGAAAGAGAAAAGAAATTTGGGCCGTCGTTCAAGCTTATCGAGCTAGAATGATAGACGAAGGTCTAGCAGAACCCGATGATGCGTATAGAGAGGCGATCGCCATACTAAGTCGAAGGCGCGTTCGATTGCCTTACAAGTCAGTAATTGTTGACGAAGCTCAAGATATGGGAGAGCCCGCACTCCGGCTTGTTCGGGCGATAGTCCAGAAACAGGAGCCAGGTGACATGAATTCATTATTCATTGTTGGCGATGCTCACCAGCGAATATATTCGCGTAAAGCATCTATGCGAGAGTGTGGGATTGACGTAATAGGCCGGGCAAAGCGACTGCGATTAAACTATCGAACGTCCGAGCTAACTCGACTGTACGCAGTTTCAATTTTGGAGGATGTCCCCGTTGACGATTTAGATGACAGTATAGACACTCTTTTCGGTTACAGAAGTCTTTTCAAAGGCATCGAGCCGGTTCGAATCGGTAGTCAAACTGAAACGGAAGAGATTGAGTTGTTAGTAAAGTGGATTAAGTCTAAGTTGAAAGATGAAAGCGTTGAGATTCATTCGATAGCAGTTCTCGTGAGAGCAAACTACCTTGCTGATAGAGTGAAAGACACTTTAGATCGATTAGGTATTGAGAATTTAAAATTAAGAAATAGGGAACCTGACGATCCGAATAAACCAGGAATTAGAATAGCCACCATGCACAGAGCGAAAGGATTGGAATTTGATTACGTTGCTGTGGCGCTGTTGTCGACGGATATTATTCCTCCCCAAAAAGCAATTCGGGGCGCTGTCGATGAAGCTGCCAAAAGAGAGTTGATAGAAAGAGAAAAATCCTTGTTACATGTCGCTTGTACTCGCGCTCGCAAGGAATTACGAATAAGTTGGAACGGTAGTAGGCCTGAAATTGTTAACGAATAGTAAGACAAAAACCAAGTAAGTATCGTCGACTAATACGTTAATAGAATAATATCTGAGTTCGTTAATCGGGATAATTAGTATTACTGAATTTACTATCGTTATGCCGTTTGTCTAAGAAAAAACAGACTATTAGGAAGAGCATAGTGAAATCAGGAAAAGCAGTACAAAGATACCTAGTAGATATTCAAAAAATGTGTACCATCGTGATTTTCTAACCTTTGGCATATTTCGCTTGTAATGCCTGTACGCCCAAACCCAAAGAAATGCTGGTGGAAATATGCAACAGATTAAAATAGCAAATACATAGGCACAGTTCCCACCCCTGAAAATATGGAAATCGTACCATTCGGTATAGTCTTCTCTGTGTTGTGGGAAGGCGATTGTTCAGGCGCAGACACATATGGAACCAAAACTGCCATAAACTTTAGTCGGATTTATGGATACATAAAAACGCAGAAATAATCAAGTAAAAAAGCAAAAGAAGGTAGTTCACTCTGCAAGAAATAATCTCCTGCAACTGATTTTTTTGAAAAGCGCTTTCAGGGGATTTTAAAATCCCCTGAAAGCGCTTCTCGGATTTAGCAAAGTTTCGATTTCCGGGGATTCGCGAATCCCCGGAAATCGAACGGCATCGTTTGGTTCCTCGTATTCAGGAACTTTGCAAAAATTTTAGCGAGAACATAGGTATGGCCCAAAGACATACGGTGAGTATCGCTCCCGTTTGTCTTTCTCTTACAACCCGATCAATGCTGCCTTTGCACACTCTACCAGAAACGGTGTTTAACTTCGTGAGATAAGTAAGGCCGATCAGGTTTAGGAACTTTGTACTTTAGAAAGATGGAAGGAGGACAATCAAAATACCTTTAGAAAGTTTGGAACTCAAGGAGATAAAAATGTAGGCTAGCGCTTTATCGTGGACAGTGTATCTAGTCTGAGGTTTAAATGGTGATGACTTGTTCTTTTGAAGAGCGGAAGCTCATTATCGATTATTCGAGCATTTGTCTGCCTAACGGATTTGCAAAAGCTCTAGATCAGCGTAACAGAAAGACTAAGCTGAAGTATAGCGACAGCTAAACTCTCCGAGGAGTTTCGATTAGATGCTGTCCGTTGCAGCATCTTTTGAGCTAACTTCCCGCTGGATGGCTTCTGAAAATCTTAGAAGTTATATAACTGCACGGGTTGCCTAAACTTGTGTGTAATGCATTTCCAGTTTGACATATACTCCAATCACTTGGACAAACTGTGAGCCTGGTCTTGCGAGGTCAGATAGTTTTCATAGTGCATCATTGGAGTTAAGTTATTAATGCCTTGGTGTGGGCGTTTCGTTTTGTAGAACTTACTGTAACTGTCTAGCCGTCGATTGAGTAGTTTTAGGTCATTAAATGGTAAGTCCTCTCTGGAATAAAATTCGTCTCTTACCGTCTTATTAAATCGCTCTACAAAGGCATTCTGCGTCGGACTGTGAGGATCGTTGACATAATGTGTTATTCCTAGATCCTTACAGGCTTGTTCGAACTCCGCTCTAAACTCAGAACCGCGATCCGTTTGAACGGCCCGAACCTTAAACGGCGCTTGACGTATAAGCTTTTTCAGCAGATACCTCGCATTCTTTGCCGAGATTGAACGGAAGGTGTGGCAATACGTCAGCTTTGTATAACAACAGATCGCGTTGATCTGATACACAAACTGATTCTTGCCATCAACATTGATGAACAACGTATCAATCTGCACTAACTCTCCTGGAGTCTCACTTGGCAAACCTTCCTCCGGTCTCGGTATCGCATGCGGACGAGACGAGTGATCGCTCTTGCTTCGCTTCTTCGCAAACTTACTACCATAATAAGACTTGATCTGCTTCTCCCGTATCAACTCCGATATCATTCGACAAATCATCGCAGAACTCGCTGTTATACCCTGAAGCTTCAGAAAACGTTGTATCTTAACACCACCCCAAGCCTGCCACTTCTTTCGTATACTTAAAACTATCGCCTTCAGCTTGTCATAAAGACTTTGATCTTCCCGTGAACGAACAGTATGAGGCCGGGTCGACTTCGGTTCCGGTTGTTTCCTCCATCGGTTCAAAGTACTGTACGGGATACCAATAGCCTTAGCCGCCGCCTTGGCCGTTAAACTCCCCTCGCACAGCTTTAGCCAAGCCTTAACCATACGCTTCCGAAAAAGCGTTTGCTCCTCTATTGATAAATGTCGGATTCCCGCAGTGTCATAATCCCTGCTGTCGACTTCTATTTCATCTGCTAAATTTTGTGTTACAATAGACATGGAAGATCTCCTATTGTTGGTGTTGAAATGAACCTACAGTATGGACGATCTTCCTCTTTTTGTGAAGACCCTATTTTGGTTCCATATGTCCCGAGTCAGGTCACTTCTATAGGTGTTAAACGTTACCTACAGTATAGGACGGTCTTCCATCCTCTGAAAGATCAAGTTTCCATAATTAGTGAACCAATGCAATCTCTTAGAAATATGAGTCACGTGTGATATAAGAGATTTAAGGCTTGCTAACTTATTTTCTTTATAATGGGAGTCCGATGTGATATAAGAGGTTTAAGACTTGCTAACTTAATTTCTTTATAATATGAGTCCGATGTGATATAAGAAGTTTAAGACTTGCTAACTTAATTTCTTTATAATATGAATCCGATGTGATATAAGAAGTTTAAGACTTGCTAACTTAATTTCTTTATAATATGGGTCAGGTGTGATATAAGAGGTTTACGGTGTATATGATTAAACTCTTTATAAATGTTGCGGTAACAAAACAGCGAAATCGTACAACAGAGAACCAGTAAAGACTAAATGTGAATCCAACGATCAACCCTTATGCTCCCGGTGCTGGAACGCCGCCGCCCGAATTGGCTGGACGGGATAGCATCCTTGAGAATGCACGACTTTACATCGCTCGTAACAGGCTAGGCAAGCCTGCACGAAGCTTTATGTTTGTTGGGTTACGCGGAGTTGGCAAAACCGTGCTTCTTAACGAAGTTCAATCCATCGCCGAAGAAGAAGGAGCAATAACGGAATTTTTTGAAGTTAACAATAATAGCTCCTTGTCTGTCGAGATCGTAGCCTCCTTGCGAGCAGCTTTATTGAAACTCGACCGAATCAAGGGTGTAAACGAGCAAGTAAAGCGTGGGCTTCGTGTGCTTAAAAGCTTCGTCAGCGTTTTACAAATGAAATACAAGGACTTAGAATTCTCGATTGGTGTAGACAATGAGATAGGAGTTGCTGACAGCGGCACTTTATCTCGTGACCTAGCGGATCTGTTTGTTGCTGTCGGTGCGGCTGCTAAAGCCCGTAAAAAGTCTATTGTAGTCTTGATCGACGAGATCCAAAATTTGCCAACAGAAGAGTTTGAAGCACTCATTATCGCAGTACACAAAACTAATCAAAAAAATCTTCCTATTATGATTGTTGGAGCAGGCTTACCTCAGCTCATCACACTATCTGCAAATACCAAATCCTATGTCGAACGGCTATTTGAATACCCAACCATCGGATCATTAGACGATGATGCCGCTCGCCGGGCACTGATTGCACCAGCAAAGGAAGCCAAGGTTGAGTTTAACGAGGATGCCGTCAACAGTATTGTCCAACAAACTAAAGGTTACCCTTACTTCCTTCAAGAGTGGGGATATCAGGCTTGGAACATAGCCAAACAGTCTCCTATCACCATTGCCGATATACGAAAGGCGAGTAAATTGGCATTGAAGCGACTCGACGAAAATTTCTTTAGATCGCGCTATGTTCGATTAACGGATTCTCAGAGAGACTATCTTATGGCTATGTCGGAACTGGGATCGGGTCCATATAAGACTAGTGAAATAGCCAAAAAGATTGGTAAAAAATCATCTGCTTTGGCGATGACGCGCGAAGCGCTCATAACGAGTGGGATGATCTACAGTCCAAGATGGGGTTACGCCGAATACACGGTTCCATTGTTTGATGAGTATATGAAACGGGTCAACAAGTGAATGAACTCGGTATAAGTATAAAATTGAGCACTTAGGCTGTTAAATTTGTAAACACATTGAATCTCAGCACCGCTTCAAGTCGCAAAAAATTGAATCTTCAAGATCACAACTAAGGATAGCCTTCGCGGCGAATGAGTTGTACAGAAATTTTTGAGTGGTAGGCTAACGTGAAACTTACTATATAGTCATTCGGATACTCCGCAATTATGGGAGTGTGTCGCATGAAACCGCCTTATTTGGATGTGCATTCTTTCTCGTTTTGGTGTCAAAAGTATACAGTTACCCTATGAATCAACAAAATTTCTGACTTAGAGCAATTCCTATCAAGTTGCGTCGATTATGTGGTTCTGTACTCCTCAGAATAAGAGTGAAAATGAGACTATTTTATCGGAAAATGCTCTCGTAGCATATCTAATGAACGAACATAGTCTCTCCTAATTTTCGAATTCTGACGGGTTATAAGAATTTTAAGGAATATAAGCTTAATTTCGTTATAAAGTCGATTAGAGAAATTTTCTGAAGTTTAAACTTGTTTGACTTAATCTCTTTATAATTCGGGCAGTACGGATTATAAGCAGTTTAAGCAAATTATTCTTAAATAACTTAATAAATCGCGACTATACACCTACTACCACAAAATTCTAACGAAGACGGCATAGGAAGCTTGTGGCAAGCGCTGTTCAACGAACCACGGTTCCGCAGAATCGTTGTGCGGGAATCATCGAGCTATTTGTAAGAGTGAAAATTTGGAATGTTCCAAGCTGTTTCCCCGTTACCGTGGGGAGTGTTATTGCACGATTCAGCGTTTTTATGTAAGCGCTTATTTAGCGCATTTTGTGGTAATTGGTATATAGTCGCTTAAAAAAATACTAGGCCAGAGCAAATTTTAAGGAATTTAAATTGACTTGACGTAATCTACTTGTTGAGGAGGTTAAACGATCCTTAATAAGATTAAGGAAACCTGACTTAAACTCTAGATAAAAGAGTTCGGTCGATTTATAAGAGGTTTAAGGTATAACGATTTAAATTAAGTATAAATGGATTATGCGTACCATTCCTCAAACTGGTGTACGACTCAGTTTGAGCAAAATACCTCTTCGGACTAGAGTTAAACGAACTCTTCACAAAAAAATAATTCGCGAGTCGTTCTTCTCGAGCTTGGTCTTTTGTGAAGTAGACTATGCTTCTAACGAAAATCAAATAACCGGAAAGTGTTTGAACTAGTTTAGAAACAAAAACTGGGGAAGGCATAGGTGTATAGCGATCTGAGACACTTTCGTTAAGTTTGCAACCTTACACCTGCAATTTTGGACGGGAGAGTATATGTGTTCAATATGAGCATATGAGTATTGGTGTTTAGTCGACATCCAAGTCAAACGAGGAGCCTGAAAATGACTATGTATCGTGCAGTCGCAACAATCGGACAGATGTCGGGGTGGACTGTAAGCAATCTTGCTATGCAGAAACTTCTATACTTGTCTCACATGTATGCTCTTGGACACGGGGGAATTTCTCTAATTGAAGGTTTTCGTTCCTTCCAAGCTTGGGAACTGGGTCCAGTTTAACCGGATATCTATCATAAGGTCAAAGCGTTCGGCGCGAGACCTATCCCGAGCTTTAATGTAAAGAACGCTTTTGAGGAAGATGAGAAAGCATACAAGTACATTAATCGAATCATAAATCAAGTCGGTTCTTCGCATCCAGATCGGCTTGTTGCAATAACACACTGGGGGCAAGGTGCATGGGCGAAAAACTATGAATCAGGAAGACGAAACATTGACATCTTGAACGAGGACATCATCGAGGAGTACCGCAACAGAACAAAGCCAATCGCCTGATGAAGAAACAATGAGTCTCGGGGAAGACAGTTACTCGAAATCTACTTCCGCTTTACGGACTGCTCAGACGAACTTCGAGGAAGAAAGATATCTACGTCGAGAGGAACGTTGGTATTGGACCGCTTTTCTTATTATTGGTGCCGACTTCCACTTCTTTTCGCAGATGCAGTCGTGGACAACACCTATTGGAATCATTGCTTTGGAGTTAATCGTCCTAATTGCTCTGACAAGAAAGTGGGGTGTTGATATGGTCGAACTGATATTTATTAGAATGATCGATGCATATAGTAAGAGACCAAAGGAATAACTGAGTGATGCGATTCGCTGGGCAGAACCAACAGCGACCCAGTTTGAAATCTATTAGCTAGAATGCACTATCTGTTTCATCTTAATCAGTCACTTAACAAGCGGTTTATTGAGTATCAAAAGCGTCTTCGAACAGTAAGTCCGTATGTGCGAGGTTGATTCGGATATCCAGAGATTGACCCCGCCTGAGCAACCGATGGAAAAGCAGTTGTTATGTATTCATAACCGAATAGGTTCCTAGCCCAAAGCAAGATTTCTATCTCTTCATCGGTTATGAACCCCCAAGACGCATTTACCAAATTTTGTTCCCTTGAATAGTCACCCGGAGCTATCAACGTATTATTGGCAGGATCGTCAAAAAAATCAGTATCCGAAACATACTGCCAGTCTCCACGAATGAAACTATCCCAATTGTTGAATCTAAAGTCATAGTTTGCGCTGAACGAGGTTGAGGTTTTCGGAATTCCCGAAGGAGTTTGCCCGGAAATATCACCACTTGCCGAGTTTACAAAACTATCATAAACAGGATCAAGGAAGGTAGCAGCCATGGTTAAAGTTAGATTAGGATCAGGAGTCCACGTTCCCTCAAACTCTATCCCCTTTGCAGATTGTTCACCAGCATTTGCAAGAGCAAATCCAGTACCGTAAAACACGTTCGACTGAAACCCTTCAATGGTCTGATCGAAAATAGCCGCAGTGTAAGCAAACTCTTCAAACGCCCCCTTAATCCCAATCTCTATCACCTTTGCTTCTTCGGGTGAGGCATAACGAGTGCCAACGGTAAGATTATTCGGAACGGTGATATCACTAGCGGACCGGATCGAAGACGCGGTCGCCTGTGAAACTACCAATCTCGTATTAGGATCAACAATTGTTGAGCTAGGGATAAAATCCTTCTCAAATGGACGACTATTCCGGCTTAAATTCCATGAAGTTGCTTTAAACCCGGTGGAATAGGAACCATAAACGTTGATGTTCTCGTTTACGTCGTAGGCGAGTCTAAGAGTGAAACTTGTATTGGTGTCTTCTGAAGAACCATCCTCGACCGAGTTTGGAAAATCTAAAGTTTTGGGCAAGAATTGTAGCGCACGTAACCCGTTTAATGGATTGGCTGGGAGGGCAGGTGTAGCTGCTGCAGTATTTCGTGCGATTGCAACGGCCTGTTGTTGTAAAGTGGCGTAAGCTGTCGCGTTATCTCGAATCCAAGCCGTTTTTGCGGCTCCAGTGGTTAGATTCCTAGGGGCAGCTTCTAAGAGCGTGTTTATAACTAAAGAATACCCAATCTGCGTCAAATCTAGATTCGAAAAGACATCTGTGTTTACTTGCCGACTGTACGCATCTTTAGAGTCGTTAGTATAGCTTAATCCCAATGTTGCAACGATCTTGTCTGAAACTTGATAATCCAATGTCCCAAATAGCGACCATGCTGTATTGTCCTGTCCCATGTTTTCCTTCGGGCCAGTTCCTGCCCTCCCAAATGTCCCAGCAGGAGTACCTAAACTCGTCTCAAACCCAATATACCCGTTTTTCGCAAGCGCATCGGCGTATTTTCGAAAATCTTCTCCATATTGAAAATCATTCTTGATTTCAACGGATTCGTCAAAATAGAATAATCCAACCATCCAATCAAATTGCGAGTCAGGATCGTTTGAAGTTAGGCGGAATTCCTGCGTCAATGTTTTGAGTGACAGAATACTGTGATTCTTTCCGATTGTGTCTGCGCTGTGAAAATCAGAGTCTTGATTTGACTCCGCGTCGGTTGTTCGGTATGCCGTTATACTCGTCAGATTCATCCGGTCGAACTCCCAATCCGCTTGTAGGGAGATGCCTGAGTTGCTTATCTCGTTAGTGGAATCAAAGTTGTTGTAGACCTCATAGGAAAATGGGTCTCCTGATTTAAGTTTTCCACCGATTGCTCGAACAGCATTTCCGGTCGGTCCATCAATAAGGTTCGCGGCGACACAGCAGATTTCGTCAAGAGAGTCGGAGTCCGCTATGAGCCGTAGTTCAAGATTTTCGCTAGCGTTGATCAGTAATTGTCCGCGCATTGCGTAACGGTTTCTTTGGTTTGTGTCCGTGCCTGTTGCTAAATCGTCCGCATAACCATCGCGCTTATTATAATTTCCTGACACGCTATACGCAACTGTTTCTGAAAGTGCGCCAGTTGTATCGCCTTTGAGGCGAATCCATCCGAAACTGCCAAGGCTTGCTTCTACTGACCCCTGTGTTTCAAACAGGGGTTTGCGAGTTATAACTGAGATTACACCCGCTGATGCGTTCTTTCCAAAAAGTGTCGACTGAGGGCCACGTAAGACTTCAATGCGTTGCAGGTTAGGTAAGTCTTGTATTTGAGACGCAGACCGTGAACGGTAAACTCCATCAATGAACACGCCGACAGAAGGTTCTATCCCAGCGTTATTTGCACCGTTTCCAAATCCACGGATTATAAAGTTGGTGTTAGCTGTTGATTGGAATTGTCCGACACGTAAGGACGGGACTAAAGATTGCAGATCGTTTAGATCCTGAATCTCCGCTTTCAGTAGTGTTTCGTCACCGATGACGGAGACGGCCACAGGAACATCCTGTAGGGTTAGTTCGCGTTTTGTCGACGTAACCGTAACCGTATTGAGGAGCTTAGTTTCGTCTTCGTTCTCTTCTTGAGAATTCGCAACAAAATATGCCCCTCCCCACATAGAGTATGCAGTAAACGCTAGACCAGATAAGAGTGATTTCTTGCAACTGAGTTTAGCATTATTGTTTTTGGTAGTATTCATTGCTTCTTCCAATTCTGTTGGATGGGATTTGTAGTCTTATATTAGACTAGAAAATCAAAAAAATCAATCAAATTGAGATTGCTAGATGTGTTAAGACGGTAGGTTGAACGAGCGTCGAAAAAACAACTCATGATTACAGAACCGTACATTTTCGAAATCTTGCTTTGTTCAGTCGTTACGTGTAAGGCCTTCAAAACCTGTAGAATCGCGATATGGATTCTATAATTACTTGAGCCTAAACACACACTAGCACTTTTTCAAAAAATGTTATAGCATATTCCCTGATTAGCATCCGTAGAGTTTAATGCAGTAAATTTGAGGCCAATCACCCGGCGTGTTTGGCAAATTTCTGGACTCAGCTTAGACTAGTTTCTTAGCAAGCTGGCTGGATTCTGTACTAGTTTTAGTCAAATTGCAGGGGCGATGGAATAAAACATCGGAGTACGAGTTCGGGAACTGCTCTATGTATGCGGCAACGTTTATGGAGTGCGTAAGCCTCCAAAAATTTGAGAGGTTACAATGGAAATTTCGGCTGGGGTTCTGAAATCGGCGAAAGAACTTGGATCAAAATTTTTCGATAACGGAAAGCTACGTGATATAGAAATGAGCTTTGACCGAGACGAAGGCGGCGAACTTTGTATAAGAGTTAGTCTGTATTTTGATTCCACGACGACTGGCGAAGATTTTGGCAATCGAAGACTGCTCAATTTCCTCTTCGAGATTGGCGAAGTATGCGCGGAGGAGTATGGCAACGTATTGCCTTGGCTTGACATTAGGGAGGCAAGTGAACTTGTATGAGTTATGCTGAAGATATGACTGTTGCTGCAGATTTTTTCAGTTCGGTTCAGTCCGAGCATCTTTCTGCTCAGGTAATGCTTAGAATCACGATTCATGCTTCATATCAGGCTCTACTGCACTGTTTGCAACGAATGTGTGCTGACGAGTTTATCGGCGACGATTCCGATGAAGAGAGACCGAACAAAGCGTGGCACGAAGCGTACCGTGCGCTTCGTCACGATGTGATTCGGAGATCGTGCTAAGATAATGATATACAGCATTTTCATCCCGAATTCAGGGCGTTGGCAAAGGGTATCTATTCATTACAGCAGGCTCGATTTTCTGCTGATTACGATTCGAGAACGGTGGTGCACCCGAGATAAGTGAAAGGACTTGTCTCGATAGCTAATGATTGCATCAAAAAAATTGGGAGTGCAAAAAGAAAAGACCGGCTAGCTTTCGCAGCGTGGATTATGTTTGATAGATCGGGAGGTGTAAAAGATGCGCGTGGCCTTGCAAGGGCTATCGATCCGACAGCCTTATTTCCCAAAAAGAAAAAGAAGTGATATTGAAGTAAACAAGTCCAGCAACGCTAGCAGAATGTCGACGATCTCCTCTGATCCCTCAAATAATCTAACCCTCGTATCATCTTAGAGTTGAGCGAAGGCATTAGGTTGAACGAGTGCTGAAAAAAACAACACATGATTTCAGAACCGCACAAATAGTGAGGACAGGTTATTCTGTTAGGCCATCGCTTTTTGCCTAAACCAGAGTTCGACCTTTTTAACGGTCGAGAATTTCTTGGTAATATCTAATAGCAACGATCTCATCGCAGGTAGCCAGTTACTACGGGGGCCTTATTCAATTCTTCTTTCTTCCTAACTTGCAAGCGTTTCCGAACTTTGGGGCCAATCGTATATAATTCCCCAAGATTAGCATTATGCGATAGTCGCATGCTGGACTGCTTCTATTTTGCGTAGTTTATGTGCTAGTTTGAAACTGTTGCGAAATACAAAGTTTGGAACAACTTCTAAAATAATTTGAAGTTTCGGCAACTAGATGGCCCTAGAATAAGACATCTGGCGATCCGATTTGAGTGCATTTCGTCGAAATTCAAACGAGTAACGAGTTTCGCAACAGTCTCAGTTTCATTCTAAGAGCCAACTTTTAAATTGCTCTATACTTCGTTAGTTTCACGGGGTATGCTTGACAAGTTTTTAACCACGTTATGCGTAACCATAGTAGCATAGCAGTAAAAATCAGACCTCATTGATGTTTAATCAGGTAAGTTTGCGTTTTGCTGGTGTGAAAAATTTTTTAAGAGGTAACACCATGCGTATCTTTCTATCGTTCCTGATTTGTATATTTTTCGCAGATAACAGCAATCTAGCGGATGAACCCCTACAAAAACCTAATGTCGTGATCATACTGGCTGATGATCTAGCCTTGATGGACTTAGGGGTCTATGGCGGAGAAGCTTCTACTCCGTATATTGATGCGCTTGCCTCAAAAGGAGCGATGTTTATACAATATAGAACGTCTCCTTTATGTTCGCCGAGTAGGGCAATGCTGTTGACAGGGATAGATAATCACCGAACTGGTGTCGCGACGATCCCTGAAGTATTGCCAAAAGAGCACGAAGGCAAACCGGGCTACTCGATGTCTTTTGAACCCAATGTTTATACGATCGCTGACCGTCTGCGTTCAATTGGGTATCGGACATTAATGACAGGAAAATGGCATCTTGGTGAATATGCTCATGAGATGCCGCAAGAGCATGGATTTGATCGATCCTTCGCTTTGGCGGCATCGGGTGCAGATAATTGGGAAGACAAGTCGTACATTCCCTACTATCAAGATGCTCCTTGGTTTGAAGACGGATTAGAGACTGATCTTCCGGACGATTTTTATTCTTCCAAATTTATTGTCGACAAAATGATCGAGTACATTGAAAATACAGATTCATCCAGACCATTTCTCGCTTATTTGCCATTTCAGGCTATACATATTCCAGTCCAAGCACCTGCTGATTTTATAAAGAAGTATGAGGGTTTCTACGATGAGGGATGGGATGAACTTAGGCAAAAGAGGTTTAATCGCGCACAAGAAATAGGATTGATAAAAAAGGGTGTTCCGCTTGCACCTATGCCGGAGGGATCGCGACAATGGCGCAATCTGAACAAAGAAGACAAATTACTTTATGCTCGGAGGATGGAAGTGAATGCCGCAATGATAGAAGCGATGGATTTTCACATTGGTCGATTCGTTGAGTACCTCAAATCAGAAGGTGAGTATGAAAATACAATTTTTGTATTTGCATCCGATAATGGCCCAGAACCTAATCGGGGGGATCACGATTGGCGATTAACGTCTTGGATGGGTACGAATGGCTACCACATCGGATTGGAGGGATTAGGTGGACGAGGAAGTTGGGGATTTATCGGGCCGGAATGGGCGACTGCAGCTGCTTCACCAGGTGCTTTGTTCAAGTTCTATGCAACGGAAGGGGGAATTCGAGCCCCCTTAATCGTTTCTGGACCTGGTATCGAACCCATTAAAATTCAATCACCGGCAATGGTAACTGATATTACTCCTACGATTTTGGATTGGCTTGAAGTTCCAGAGTTGGCAGAACCAGCTAAAGCGATAACAGGACGCAGTTTACTTCCTGTTTTAAAAGGACAACAAAACAGCGCGTATGGTCACGACGAAGTTCGTGCAATTGAGGTCTCTGGAAACTCAGCCTTATACAAAGGAGATTACAAAATTACACGGTCGATGCCTCCCGTCGGCGATGGTCGATGGAGATTGTTTAATATGTCGACAGATCCGGGAGAGACTAAGGACATCAGTTTCGAGAACGAGAACGTATTCAAGGAGTTGCTCAGGGAGTATGGCCGGTATGCCACGGAAATGGGCGTTTTAGATATGCCACCTGGTTTCAACTCAATCGTTCAAATTGATAAGAATTCTACGGAACGTTGGCTTAGACATAATTTAGTGTTCCTCGTGTTGCTTGGACTGTTCGTCTTAGCTCTGTTTTGGGGAATCTGTTGGTTGGTAGGCGCGATTGTCAAACTCGTTTGGAGTCGATAAAACCGGTTGAAGTACGACCCTGCCGTCTTGAACTCAGGACTTTGTCAGATTGTTCTTCAATGTTGCTTACGCAATTGAGGAAATAGTCAAATTTCGGTAAATCTGGAGATTTTTGGAACAGAAAATTCGAATTTCATTCGCGATTTTACGATGTTTCGCAAGAATCAGGACAGAGCGGCAAGTTCGGGGGTGGTGTCTACTATTTAGTTGTTCTGAAACAGCAAAACAAAACACTTGACAGGGTTTATGGCGTTGACCGTTGGAGGAGAGTTCGATTTCGGATGAGCTGAAAATAAGGGGAACTATATACTTTTTGACACAAAAACGAGAAAAAGAAGGCATACAGATAGGGCGTTTTCAGGCGATTCACTCCCATATTTGCGGAGTAACCGGGAGATTATACGAAAGTTTCTACGTTAGCCAACCACTCAAAAATTTGTGTGCAACTCATCCACCACGATGCCTATCCGTATTTGTGATCTTGAAGTTTCATTTTTCGCAACTTGAATCTGTGCTTTGATTTGCTTTACGCACTAACTCATTCAATTGGATTGACACCCCTTAGAATGTTACATTACCAACGTTTGTCACTCAAGAGCAAACTCACAAATTTTCTTCAATATTGGGAACTCATTTCATTTTTTCAAATTTTTTCTTGAAAGATTTAACGAACCGTAGTATAAAGGAAGTCATCATATATCCTGAAAGGAGAAGTCTCATGGAACTTGAGGCTAATGACTCAGTTATCGAGTCTACGACTGTCATCACTCGAACACATACGCGTACCGCCAAACTTAGCAAGGGCGGACACAAAAAAGTGCGTGATTTCATTGCGATGCAAGCGATTTTGTATAACAGTGCATTAGAAGAGCGAATAGACTGTTACAAAAAAACGGGTCGGTCTATCAGTTTCTATGATCAGTTTAAGTCACTAACGGAAATACGAGCTGATGATGCGGAGTTCTGTAAGTACTCAGCACTCGTTATGCGTTCTTGTCTCAATCGTTTGGATAAAGCGTTCAAGAACTATTTTAAGCGGGTCAAAGAGGGTGCAAGCAAAGTCGGTTTTCCGCGATTTAAGCCCCGTAGGCGAATGCGTTCGTTTGACTGTCCGAAAGGGAGTTTTCATCTAAGAGAACGTAAGAAAGGGTGGACTGTCAACATCAAGGGGTTTGATCCGTTCTATGTCAACGATATTCCCCAAGGTGAAATAAAGTTGGTTCGTATAGTCGTAACGGAACGTCGTGTGAATGTTCAGTTTGTGGTCACGACGACAAATGAAGTCAAACCGTCTGATGCTTCAGTGATTGGCATAGATATGGGCGTGAACAATTTAGTGGCTCTGTCGACTGGTGAAATTGTCAAAGGCCGTAAACGGGATCTAAAGCGACAAAAGAGACTTCAGAAGAAATTGAGGGTAGAAGTCAAGAAAGACAAGGGGAAGAAAATTCCGGAACACAGGAAGGGAAAAACGAGGGGAAGTGAATCCTATCTGAAAGCCCGAACTCGTTATGCCAAAGAATGTCAACGGGTTCGCGAAAGTGAGCACGGCTACATCCATAGAGAGACGACGAGGATCGTTCGGTTATCTCCCAATCTCGCAATAGAAGATTTACAAATACAAAACATGACCAAGAACCCTAAGGTTGCACGAAGTATATTAGAACAGAACTGGGGTAAGTTCGCAACTCTGCTTTCCTACAAGGCTGAAAGTGCCGGTGGTAAAGTTACGCGAGTCGATCCCAAAAACACGAGCCGGATGTGTTCTGGATGTGGCAAGATCAAAACAGACTTGTCTCTTTCAGAACGCGTTTACTCGTGTTCTAACTGCGGTATTCAAATCGATCGCGATGTGAATGCCGCCATCAATATCTCTCGCATTGCGAAGTCGGGCGGGAATCTACCTGGAGAGTTCGGAGATATTGTGTTTGAGAGACCTAGTGACCTTCGAAAGAGGGGTGATAGGTCGAGAGCTCAGAACCGTATACCTGTGACACCCAATGTGTCAATAAGTATATAATTCCCAAAATAAGTAAGTCGACTAAAGTTAAGTGTTGACCTAGTTAGAGCCCACAAGGTAAAACCTGTCAAGTGTTTCTTCTTTGTTCTTTGCATAATCTAAGTCCCGTGATTTTTGCAGACTCTATGCAAATTTGACCTTTCTAAAACAGAAACATTAATCTGCTGAGAATTCGGACAGTCATCAATAGGCAGTTTTGTTCTATTCCGAACCAGAACGCAAACCGCATTTAAGATTTTCGCTCAGGCTATTTGCGTAAGGATTTTATCGGCTATAAATTATTTCTCAACAGACCAGTACTAGCTTCTCTCGCTTAATCTTATTCTATATGTCTGACACTGATTGAGTTTCAAATCTAAACAGTCTTACTCGATATTCTAGCTAATCAATAGAAATCTAAGCAGGATATCTCTGGGAGTTACCGGGAGTATTTTTTCTCAACTTTCAACTGCGCGATTATTCAGAAGAATAAAGCGAATAATGGAAGCCAAGCTGAGTGATCTCAAAAAAAAGGCAATACTTGTTCGAAATGTCGTATCCTCATTCTCCATAATTACCAAAGGTGATTTCATTCTTCGTCTATTGGGTCAGGTTTACTAAGATCCGAGCTTCGCCATCGAACACACTGAGTTGCTCCAGCATCTGTTATTACAGATTCCACGCAAGATTGGTTTGGAATTTGAGGAGTTACCTGAACTGATGGACTAGGTTGGCGAAGAAATCCGACCAAAGTTATGACAAGAATGACGAACAAAGTTAAGCCTCCGAGTAGAAAGTTGTTCTGGTGCTGAAAGTCACTAATCCGCGTTCGAAGGCTATCCACGTGAATTTGTGTCTTTTCATCATGTGCTTTTGCGGTTTCAGCTACTTTAAGGTTGATTTCTGCATTGACACTATCAAACTGCTTATAGACCTCAGCAAACTGTTTATCAACTGAGTCAATCCGGATATTTACATCATCAAACCGTCTATTACCATCATCAATACGTTTGTTGCTGTCGTCAATCCGTTTATCTACGGAGCTAATTCGTGTTTCTACTGAGTCGAATCTTTGTTCAACCCCATCAAATCGTTTGTCAAGAGAGTCGATTCTAGTTTCTACGGTGTCGAATCGCTGCGCGACCCCGTCAAATCGTTGTTCGACCCCATCAAATCTTTGTTCGACAGCACTAAGTCGTTGTTCGACTCCATCAAATCTTTGTTCGACAGCACTAAGTCGTTGTTCGACTCCATCAAATCTTTGTTCGACAGCACCAAGTCGTTGTTCGACCCCATCAAATCTTTGTTCGACCCCATCAAATCTTTGTTCGACCCCATCAAATCTTTGTTCGACAGCACCAAGTCGTTTATCAAGAGAGTCGATTTTAGTTTCTACGGTGTCGAATCTTTGATCGACCGCGTCAAATCTTTGTTCGAACGCATCTAGCTTATGGCTGATTGCCTCAACAGAAGACAGTAGTTTTAAAAGAACATCATCGGACATAGCGAATTTTAATCCCTTCGCTTAGGTGAATGAACAGGGTTTTAATATATGAAACCTTAAATGGAATTGCAATAGAATTCCTAAAAATAAATTATTTTTGGTCGTTACTCAGTTAGTGTAACGACGATTCTTGAAATTGAAGTTTGACCCAGCTGCTCCTAGAGATTAGTTTGGAACTTTTCGTCTAATCCTGTTACCTTATATTTAGAATGGTTCAGTGAATAGGAGATCGGAAGTCTATTTCGTTCGCCTACCAAGAGGATGCGAACCCGGCGGATAGATTGGAGGACGAATTGCGATTCGTACAGCTATCGGTAGTGATTCTGTACGATCCCTGTAGGAACAGTATCGCTCCTTCATACACGTCAGTTGAGACTCCGAATTCAAACTCTACTGAAACAGTGCCGTTCGCGTCTTTATGTTTTTCACCGACTAAATCTAACTCCCGAGTGCCTACGCAACCGTAATATAGATTGCCTAGTAAATTACCATTGTACTGTCTGCGACCGTACTCGGCTTAGATACTTGACCTTAATGTGTAACCCGTTTCTGCTTCCGGTCTGACGGATTGGTTATTGTGCGAACTATCAAGCTAGTGACACATAACGAGGAGAAACAGTGATTGCGAATGTTGGTACCACGCTCTAGCACTCTCTTACTTTTCCGAAACATTCGAGTGAATACGCGGCAACGCCCCAAATTGCAGGTGACTCGAACTTCCGGACGACGAACCTACTGAATGGTGGTTACGCAAGCGCGGATGCGAGCAGTTTTCATTTACTGTATTGGGCTTGTATTCGTTGATATAAAACCAACCACTTTGGTAGAATATGAGTAAGTAATCTGATAATCCCATCGTTTCCGCAACGTGACTTTATCGCCAACACAGTATCCCACTGCGCTGACCACACGCTAACGTGTTCGGATAGAACGGAGTATTTCCGTGAAAGGCCGTCTTCGGAACTTGAACATCCAGCATTCCATCTTGAGTAGCTGGACGCTTCGGCTTGTAATTGTTGACATAGCCCCGACGGTCTTAGCCGGTTCGCTCGTCGTGTTCTGCCCCGCGGAACTGCTCCCTTTCCATTCGCATAACGACGTTAAAGACCCTCTCCTTGATCTCTTTAGTGGGGAATTTCCCGTCACGAGAGAATTGCTTCAGAAAAGCCTTTATTAGGTTATAATGTTTTTTGTCCAATTCTGTTCTCCTAAATAGGTGTTTAACAGAATCCCTCAAGGGTAGCAGATTTAGACGAGCGATTCGTGGGGATTTTAAAATCCACAGGAATCGATTTCCAAATTTAAATTTCCAGACTTATCATTACACTACCTGTTTATTCACCACTTAGAGAGGAATTTAAAGTGTCTGAATCATACTCCATTCAGTTGTCCGAGCACGATGAACAATTTGCCTTCCAAATGATAGAGGATGGTCGTTTCGATTGTCTGAACGACATAGTAAGAAGAGGCATGGAGCTTGTGAGAGAAGAAAACGAACTTCAACCGACGGATATTGACGCTCTGAAAGCATTTTTGGACGAGAGGCGCAAAGGAAAATTCATCTCTAATGCTGAAGGTCGGAAAAGAACGGAAATAATGCTGGCTAGAAAAAGGGCGGAACATGGGCTATCGGATTGAACGTTCCAAAGAATTTGAGAAGGATTTAGACTTAATCTATGATCACTTGTACAGTTCTTTCTTAGCATTCAGGACATCATCTGAACAGGCCGCTTTGTCAGCGCATGAACGTATTTTGCAAATTGAAGAAGATATAGAATTGCTGTCTCAAGTTCCTCGCCAAGGGACACTTCGCCCGGAACTTGGATCATATACGAGAAAAGTAACAAAGCGAAACGTCATATTCTACTTTGATGTCTTTGAAGAAAACCAAACTATATCGTTCATTGCGGTATATTTTGGCGGACAAGATCACCTTCGTCATAATTGAAGGCAAGAAAGCCTGTAATTTTACGATTTCCTTTTGAGTAACCTGCGAGCTTAGTTGAAAATGGAGCGTGTTCGGGAACGGTCAGAGTTACATTAGTTTATTCCCCTCCACTCGACACATCATTTGGCGTTGAACTGATTCGAGCAAAGTTGGAAGCGAGATTAAGTCAAAAAAACAGGAAAATGCAAGGCGATAGAAATTCTTTATATCTCAATCAATTGAAGTCTCGTTTTTCTTATCGTAAGTCTGGCAAGAGTTACGGCGATGCCGCAGTAATTGATCACGGACTAAAATGGTGGCCTTGTAAACAATATGAACGCAACCTAAATCGAAGGGGTGATTCGGCTGAATGGCGGTTGGATGTTGTAAGCCAAGTCCGAGCCGAGGCTCCCTTTCCAGTTTCAGGTATACCTTTTTCCGTCATTCTAACGTTAGAAGATCCGAACGGTGAATCGCCAGTGTTTAGAGAAATGCAACAAATTTTGAACAATTATGGAGCGGTGACTCGCCCAATACAAAATGCTACGCGGGTTCGTCCACGTATATAGAACATTTCGTTGTTGTGTAATGATAAGTTTGGAAATTCTATTTCAAATCAATAGAACGTCCATCGGACTTATTCGTCAGTGTATGGTTATCTCAGAGCGGAAGACTCTAGAAAATCTTAGGGCCGGGGATTACTATGTTTGTCGTTCCTACCAAGAGAAAGCAAACCCGGCGGAGAGATTGGAGGAAGATTTGCGATCAGCACCACTATCGGTAGTGATTCTGTAAGATCCTTGTAGGAACAGGATCGCTCCGTCAGACACTTCTGTTGAGCCTCCAAATCCAAACTCTACCGAAACAGCGCCGTTTGTGTCTTTGTATTTCTCTCCAACAAACTCTAACTCCCAAGTATCTACGCTGTCGTAATATAGGTTGCCTAGCAAATAACCATTGTACTGTTTGCTACCGTACTCGGCTTCGATACCTGCCCTCAATGTGTAACCGGCTTCAGCTTCTGGTCTTACAGACTGATTGTTATTGGTAGAAAACGCGTCTACATCCACTTGTCCCCAAGAGAGCTGGGCTTGCGGTGTTACGGCGACTTCATCGGTAAACTGATACCGTTGTCCCATTTCTGCACTAATAACGGTCGCTGTAGCTTCCGTACCATCCATTAACCTGCCGAGAGTGTCTGTCTCGAAATCGGCATCAATGTCATTAAACTGTCCTTGGAAATCAACGTAAGCTCCATCGTTTCCGTACCATGTCACTGTTGCTCCAACACCGTATCCCACTGCGCTAAGCGTTCCCTTGTTGGAATTTCCAACGCTCACATCCGAATTGACTTCATTGTACTGAGCGGTAACACCGTACACGAACGTTCCCATCGGACTTACGAAACGACCGAGGTCAAATCCCGACTGTAAGCCCATAACACTTGATTCAAATTTGGGAGATCTATTATTTCTAGGTAGGCCATGATCAATCTTTGAGTTCGTCTGCCTGAACCAAGCCCCTCGACCTGTTCCCGAGTCGTCAGTGGACAGACTGCGTCGATTCAATCGACGTTCGCTCAAACTTGACGTTCGGGCAAATCCATCAAAGAAAGTGATTTGCGCGGAAAGCAACATTGGTCCGCCAGCAGACACACCCGCCAATTTAAATTCTTTGGTGCGAGCATCAAAGATCAGTTCGTACTGGTTACCGCCTGAAAGAATGGAGCGACCTGTCAGAGAGAAGGCATTATTAGAAACACTTCCGTTAACTTTAACGAGCGTAATCTCTCCTTGTCTTTGCGTAATTGCCTGCGGCGATACGTCATTAATGCGCAGGAATTTGGTTCCCGATACGCTACCAGATACGGTCAGAGTATCGGTTTCGCCAGAAGCGAAATTGACATCTATATCTAATGTTGTACTCCCTGCGAAAGTTCCTGTTACACGCAAAGAATCATCCGGTCGATTGTCTTCCATCGACAATGTACCTTCGATTTCTAATCGATCAACTTCTAGTAAGACGTTACCGTTGACGGTTGTACTCACGCTTGAGTCGACGGTAATCCGTTCCCAGTTGACAAACTGACTTGCGGTGGCTGACTGAGTACCTCCGGTTAGGGCGAATGTACCGGCATTTACTGTGAGTATATCGACAGAGACATCATTTTCACCGTCAGTTCCCCCGTCTATGATTGATGTTCCAATGTTGCCGCCTTGTAAGGATACTCTATCAACACCGCCTCCCAAACGAACTGCGCCAGAGAGTGTTGATCCGCCTCGGATAGAGACGTTAGAAGTTCCTTCATCGTTTTGTATGGCGATACCGGATTCACCTGCGTTGACAGTAGCACCTGTGTTTAAGGCGATGTTGGTGGTCTGGTTTTCAGTAAGTGTATTAATGGCGGCCCCCGCTGCACCACCGCGAATTGTTCCACCTATGACAATACTGATTCCTCCTTCGCCTTCACTTTTGGCGTGAATAGCCGACGAGGCTGTTGCCGCAACTACCCCACTTGTCGTGATCGAGAGCGTATCACTTCCTTTGTTTAGAGCGTAGATGGCATTGCGTTGTCCTGTCACTGATCCGACTCTAACGCTCAGTCGTGTGCCATTTTCATCATTTGTTGCATGAATACCATCGCCTGTACTGCCTGTTCCCGTGACTTGTTGCGAAGTCTCGACCGATAAAGCCCCATTGCCTTTATTTGAAGCAAGTATTCCCGCACCATTACTTGCCGATACGGTGCCTGATGCAGAGACTGAGATTGATCCGTTTGTCCCTCCATCGTTCTTAGCAAGGATTGCATTGGTCTCACCGGATACGTTGTTTGCTTGAACAGATACCTGACCACTTAGACTAAAAGCGTAGATCGCCGAACCAGACGTGGTTGTAATATTACCCGTAGTGGTTATAGAAACAGTTCCAGCCCCCGAGATAGATTTTGCAAATATGGCTCCCGTTTCTCCTGTCGCCGATGCAATGTTAATCGTAACTGCTCCTTCTTGGCTCGTCGCGTACAAAGCCGTGCCAGAAGTTGTGGTTAGCGTTCCTGTCGAATTGACAGCGACAGCACCTGCACCGATTCGATTTTTAGCGACAATCGCGCCGCTAGATCCAGTCACGTTAGACGTACTTACATTTACGCCGCCACCGTCGCTATAGGCCTTTATGGCCGCACTTTCGCTCGTAACTGTTCCGGATGTGTTGACTGTAACGACGCTTACACGGTTTTTGTTTTCTGCTAGGATCGCAACAGTATCACCGTCAACAACGTTGGCATTAACAGTGACGGCTCCGCCTAAACTATAGGCGTGAATACCCGTTCCACTACTCGTAACATTACCGGTTGTGCTTACCGTGGTAGCACCAACGGCACCGGTGTTCTTAGCAACTATAGCATTTTGACCACCTGACACTGTCGTCGCATTAACAGTAACAGACCGACCTTTACCGTAGGCTTTGATCGCTGTTCCTGAAGCATTGCCCGCTATTACTGCTACTGTAGTAACAGAAATCTCACCTGTTCCTGAAGAACTAGCCTGAATTGCTGTACCTGAACCAGCCAAAGTTGCTGTGCCAGTCAATCTAATTTGTATAGATCCGTTTCCTGTTCCTTTTGCACGGAGGATAGCGTCTGCTGTCCCCGATGCTTTAAGTTCACCGCCATTAGGGGCTTGCGTGAACGAAATTCCACCTTCACCTTGAATATCAAAAGCACGGTCTTGCGCTATATCCACGGTTGCTCCCTGATCCAAGTTAACAATAATATCGACAGTATCGCGAGCAGATATGCGTTCTCTAGCCTCGATATCCCCGCTACAAGCAAAATTACCTTCAACTGCCTCAATGCACTTTAAGGTTCCTTTTGCTCCCGTTAACTTATAGGTTTTAGTCGCCTCATCAAATACGAGAACGTATGCATAAGGGCCTGAAACAAATTCGCCGCCTTGAACAGTTATCTTGGTTTCTGAGTCTATAGTTCCTCCTACCGTAAGAAGGTTGATCGATTCTTCTCGTTGATAGGAATCTGAAGGCGTTACGTCATTTAGAATTATCGTGTGTGTCCCGGCTAAGTTTCCAGATATCGAAATCGTATCTACAGCGGACGCATCTTCTGTAAAATTGATGTCAAGAGTGATAGTGCCACCTGTGCTGAGATTACCGCTCAAATTTAGCGTGTCTCCAGCTGTGTCATTTTTCAAGGACAACATTCCACTTAGTTTTAAGTCATCAACACTTAACGTTGTGGTCGCACTCGTAAAAGAAATCGTTGTGTCTTCTGTTACAACAAGGTTTTCCCAGTTTCTCAGGTTAGCCGCATTTAATGATACGGTACCACCTGATAATGTGAGGACATCAACGGAACTATCTGTTCCCGCATCCTCACCGCCATCTAACAGAATCGCATTGTTGAAAGTGCCGTCAGCAAAAGTAAGGGTATCGACTCCAGCCGATAATGTGATAGCACTAGAAATTACTGCTCCAGAATTAACGAGGATCGTTGTGTTCGATTCATCATCGTCTATGGCCTTCGTCCCTTTTAGCGTACCTCCGTTTATCGTGATCGTTACATCACCGCTAACCGTTCTCGTTCTAATAGCACTTGCTGTCGCCTCAGTGCTAGTTGCTGTAACATCGCCGGAAATAGTCAAAGATATGTCACCCGTGCCAGAATTTGCGATGTCTATGCCATGAATATCCCCTGTGACCGCCCCCTCGGTGACTATTGTTCCATCTCCTGAACCATTTACAACAGTCCAAATACCGGTTCTCTTTCCGACCACACTGCCACTTTCGTTTATTGTAATCGAGGCTCCATCGCTGCCAGCTTGTTCTAAGACGTATATTCCATAGACTGCATTTGCTCCGCTTACCGAAACTGCTCCATCAACTACTATCGTTGAAGAACCCGCTCCGCTATTCGTCACATGGATGCCATGCGTCGCGGCGGTAATGCCAACAGTAGTTACAGTAACAGTACTGCCACTATTCTTAATCAAAACACCTGCACCACTTGTTGCTGTGATCGTTCCGGAAGCCGTGACCGATGACGAACCTGTTCCGGAGTTACTGACAAATATGCCAGATTGAGCCGCTGTGACTGTGTCGGTTGCTGTTACAGAGACATTTCCGTTGCCGGAATTCAGAGCCACTATAGAGTCTTGTGTTCCCTCTACCGAGGAGACATTGATTGTAATTCCGCCATTACCAGCAGTGAAAGCATAGACTGTATCGGCAGCACTGCCCGTATTCTTGATCGTTCCCGTATCCGTGATCAATATTCCCGCATTACCTCCACCATTGGATGAGGCATAGATGGCTTCGTGACCAGCCGCCGTTATGCCCGATGAGGTGAGTGTAACACTTCCCGTTCCGTATGTACCCGCTCTTATTCCTCGAAACGCTGCGGAAATAGTGCCTACTGTGATGACCGTCGAATTGTTTCCCGCTGATATCCAAGAATATATCCCACTACCACTTGACGTAATATCTTTTCCACTGATCGTAATACTACCTGTCGTGTACGCTGTTATCGCCTCATGACCGTTTGTGTCTCCACCGTTCGTAAGGTTTCCTGTCATTGTTAATGTAATATCACCACTAGTTGACAGAGCAACCCCCTCTCTTGTCGCTGAACCCGAACCCATGTTCACCGTGAGTGAACCCGTACTATCGTGATTGACATTTAACAATCTTGTACTCGTACTTGTATTTGATATATGGCCCGATACTGTCACAGAAACATCGCCAGAGCCTCTGGGTTGCCCGTATTGAATATAGTTATTGACCCGAATCGCATAGAAGGTAGACGATATAGATCCCGTTACACTGATCGTTATATCGCCGGCTTTGTTTGTCCTAGCATAGATGCCCTCTCCGGCTCCACCCGTCACGTTTATATCTCCTGAGACGTGAGCCGTTATAGAACCACCAGCACCATTCGATTTGGCTGTGATTCCGCGCTTTTGTCCGGAAAGAGATGTCGTGCTAATCGTGATTGCGCCTGAACCGGAATGCTCAACTTCTATCGCATAACCACGTGGATAAGAAGTTCTCGTCGCCGTTACAGTTCCCGACGCATTTACATTGATTGCGCCTGAACCGGAATTCAACACCTTAATCCCACGTCCTGCAGCAGTTACTGCTCCGGAGGTATTCACTGTAACAGTTCCACCATTCCCTTTCGCAAAGATTGCGGAACTCATCACTGCTGACACTGTCCCGCTCGTCGTAACTGTTACATTGCCAGTTCCCGTGTTGGAGGCATAGATGCCGTGTAGTCCGCCTCGCACAGAATTACCCGTCGAGATCGAAACGCTTGAACCGGAGCCAACCGCTTTCAACGCAATTGCACCCGATGGTCTGCTCCCTGTACCTCCGGACTGAGCTGCTGTAACGGAACCACCAGTGCTTATAGAAACATTGCCTGTTCGAGCTACTGCTTCAATCGCCACGCCTGCACCTGAAAGTGAAACAGCTCCGGTCAAACTTACAGAAACATTACCGCTCCCTGTCGAAGTCGCAATAACCACACCTGTGGCACTACCACTAGCAGTTAGACTGCGACCTCCTGTGGCTTGCGAGAGCGTAACATCACCGGAATTAGTCATGACAATTCCGATGTTTGCTGAAACTCCTAATGCAGCTGATACATCTAGGGTCGCTGATAAGGCAGTCGTTACCTGTCTGATCATTTGTTCTCGGCGAGTGATCGCACCCCGACACGTATATGTATTTGTCGGTGACTCAGAGCAATTTAACGTTGCTGCCGATCCTGTTAGAGAATAAGTTTTGCTACTCGAGTCGAATACGAGCGTATAAACATAACCGCCCGAGAGCATAGATTCTCCGTGTAACCTTAATCGATCTGACGGAGAGTTTACATTTCCAGCCGTTAGTATTGTAATCGGACCGGTTGAACGACTAGTAGAATTACTGGGCGAAATGTCCCTAACGTGTATAACTTTGTTATTCAATAAACTCCCAACGCTAATACTATCGGCAGTCCCGGCTGAAAAATCTACATCGATATGGATTTGCCCGGAATAAGATAAGATTCCGGATACCGAAAAAGTATCCCCCACGGCGCCGTCTTGCAAACTTAAAATTCCCTGTAGCTCAAATTCGGTAGTCGTAAGAGAGGACGTTCCATCAAACGATGCCGTGGCACCATTCTGAACTACTATTTTCTCCCAATTCGTTATTCGAGACGCTGTTAACGCAAACGTATTAGAGCCGAAAACTAGAGTATCAGTTCCTCCACCGCCGTTTAGAGTGACATCTCCCGAAAATGTTCCACCCAGAAATTGTAACGTATCATTATTTGCTCCTAACAGTATATTGCCCGTTACCACTGCTCCAGAATTGACTTCAACAGAATCTATACTGTTTCCCAAACTAGATAAGGCACTACCGATTGCGCCAGTAGTGCCAAGTGTTGACCCACTATTTAAAGTGATTACTGCTAATCCACCTGCCTTGTTCAGCAAAATACCAAATCCCTGACTACCACTACCTGTTATACTACCATTGTTTGTAATTGTAACTCCACCATTTGTCGTTGACACGTATACACCTATGTTGTTTCCGAACGAAGATCTTCCGACTATTGAACCGGAGTTTGTGATCGTAATATTCGAGTTGTTTGTCTGCGCTATCACGCCACGTCTGCCCGTTATAACAGCCGTGGAGGTCGTAACATCCAAATTAATTGCCCCACCAGCAGCTATGTTAATTGCGGCTTGTTCTTTATGACCTGAACTCGTTACATTTCCACTCACTTCAACAGTTGCCGAATTCCCCAAATTTCGCACATAGAGGGCATGAAAGTTTTGAGTATTAGAACTCGCAGTCCCGCTTGCCGTAACGTTAGCCGAACTTCCTACAGTTATATTGGAGGGGCCAGCGCCTGCATTCGCGTCAACACGAATTGCACTCTTTATATTGTTGCCCGATGCGTGAATATTTCCCGTTACCAATAGGGTACCCGAGCCCTGAAAATTTTTTATACCTACGGTAATATGCTTGCTGTATCCATTCTTAGCTGTTACATTTATAGGACCGCGATTTTGAATGTTCATTGCGTAGGCAGTAGATTGAGTACTACTGATCGTACCTGACGATGAAACCGTAACGGTTCCAGTGCCTCGCCCATCCAGAGTCAGGCCACCATTGGCGGCACTAACGGATGCTAACTTGACGTTCACACTGGCAGTACCGTATTGTTTCAAGCGAACAGCAATGGCTTTGATGCTATTAGTGGTATTTTTTGTCTCCAGTGTTCCCGTCGCTGTTACTGACAAACTTCCGGATCCGTTGCTATTAACATAGATGGTAGAGTTATTCGTTGTTATCGCGTTAACCGAAACCGTGACTGCGCTCGAACTACTGCGGACATGAGCATAAACACCCCCTCCTCGACTCGTCGTGATGGTTCCGGACGAAGATATAGTCACGGCCTGATTGCCCAAAGAAGTCGCAGAAACTTTTATTACTGTGTCAGTAGTGCTATCACTAGTGGTTTCCGCTCCGCTAATTGTATTGATTGTGACACCCCCAGATACGGATTTTACGTCTATCGCGTTTTTTTCACCCTTTAACAAGCCACTAGCAGTGATCGACACACCTCCCTTTTTCGTATAAGCTTCGATCGCGTCCCCGTCAGTCGCCGTTACCGCCCCTGATAGATTGACCGCAATATCTCCGTCTTTGGTGTACGCATCTATTGCCTCGTTAAAGGAACTTATCGTATTTGCACTTATGGTTATGTTCCCTTTATTGGTTTTTGCTTCTATGCCTATTTTAGTAAATTCAAAGGAGGGGGTGAGGCCCGCTGACGGGGGAGAAGGAGTAAACCCGGTAACATTAATATGTCCCCGTGACCGTATGTTTATTGCTGATCCTGCGGAGTTTGTGGTTTCAGCAATAATTCCTCGTGCTGCGCCGTCTTTAAGGCCTGTAACTGAGACATCACCATGAAGGTCTAAAGTGACACTTCCAAAGGCCGAAACACTGATGCCCTCAAGCTTAGCCCAAAAAGAACAATCTAGACCATTAAGACCAGGACAGGTAACACTGATATCCCCAGTATTAGCTGCTTGATTTAAAGTTACGCTTCGATCACTAATCAGTCGAATTGCTCGATCGTCTCCAACCGAGTTATTGTGTCCAACGATTACACTGGAACTAGCCTGCATTGATAAACTGACATTACCGGTAGAAGAAATTGTTATGGCATTGTTAGCGGTGAGACTCGCATTTGCGCTTAACGTCCAATTCACATCTGCGCTGTGCGTCGTGTTCAGACGAGACGTTACCGTACCCGAACATACTTTTGTAGTTGTATTACATTGAGCAACTGCATCTCCTGCAGTTGAAACGCCTGTCGCCGCAACAGCCGCTAACGCTAATACCGATAGCGAACACCGCGCCCTCAAACTCCTTGAAGTCGCTAGTGCTCTGCCAAACTTAGTGTAACTTATGTCAAGCTGTTCGCTATTATTAGCGAAACTGCTACTCCATGGTAGTTTAGCCAATGGACTACTCCTAGATTAATTTTTCCGCGGTTCATTATACTCCAGAACTTGTCTATCTTCAACCAATCGGACATAATTTAGACGAGATTTTTGCCTCAACTCGTTGCAACCTATTGGCGCAAGATTCTGAAGTGATATGTCATTCGAATATGATTGTAAATTAAAACAGTTAGAATCGATCAAAAACCGCTAAAGAATTGCCGAGATTTCTACAAATTTGGTCTATTTCGATAATAAAATCAAAATAGCGTACCATTAGCGACTAGAATGTCAATGTTCCAGGCGATTCGCATTCACTCTTCGTATTCGTTATTGTTTATATTTGGAGGATTTGAAACTGTTCAAATTGAGACTGTTGTGAAACTCCTTACTCGTTCGAATTTCGATGATTTACACTCAAACCTAATCGCCAAATGCCTTATTCTGGTGCCACCTAGTTGTCGAAATTTCATATTTTTGAAGATGTTTTTTCAGACTTCGTGTTTCGCATCAGTTTCAAATTGCACACAAAAATCAGTCAACAGATTCATTTTCAACGTTGTAAAGAGTTCGATATAGTTGATTTCTCCTAAACCTCGTTGCTTGATTCTCGTATATTCATCACAATATAACGATGCTATTTCATTCAAAATTTTTGGAAAGTAACTTCGAATGCAAGAACAACAAGGATACGATATCTTAAACTTGCTACTAAGCACTTGCAAATCTAAAGGCGTGGATGCCGCAAGCGCAAGCTTATCGAGTTCAACAAACATTGCGGTTAAAGTCCGGCAAGGAAAACTTGAAGATGTTGAGCATTCGGAAAGTACAGCCGTCTCGCTAAGATGTTTCTTTGGTCAACGACAAGCCAATGTTTCGGGTTCGGACTTGAGCAAAGCGAACCTCGAGTCGCTAGCAGAACGTTGCATCGACATGGCCAGAGTCGTTCCGGAAGATCAATACTGCGGTCTAACTCCACCTGATGACCTTGAAACAAATCCTCCCGATATAGATTTAAAAGGTGACGGTCAAATTGATGTTAGCGAACTCCAATCCATTGCTCTCGAGACAGAGAATGCGGCCCTTTCAGTTGACGAAGTGAAAACTGTTTCCGATTGCGGTGCAGGTTGCGGGAGTAGAAAGGCTTGGATCGCGGCAACTAACGGATTTCAGTTTCATAGAACATCCGATGCGTCCTCAGTAGGAATCGCAGTCGTTGCAGAACGCAACGATTCTAGAGAAATCGGTGGAGATAGCTGGCTTACGCGAAAGCGTAATGCGAGACCATCGGCCTCGGAAATAGGAAAGACTGCCGCAGAACGTGCTGTCGCTCGACTTGAATCAAAAAAACTAGATAGCCGAACTGCTCACGTAATCTACGACAACCGAGTCTCTTCAAGTTTGTTAGGGATATTCTCCGGGGCGATTCGAGGTAGTGCAATTGCTCGAGGCGTTTCCTTTCTAAAAGACTCACTTGGCAAACAAGTCTTCGCAAAGAATATCGACATAGTCGATGATCCTTTTCGCCCGCAAGGATTGGGTTCGCGATCATTTGACGGCGAAGCAAGGCCAGTTTCCGTTAAGAAACTTATTGAGAACGGGGTTCTGACAAACTGGATGCTAAATGGGCCTTCCGCAAAACAGTTAGGGTTGAAACCTAACGGATTCGCATCTGCAGGTTTCGGTGGACCTCCGGGGATTTCATCATCAAATTTGTACATTCCCAAAGGTGAGTATTCTCAGACCGAACTAATGGAACGTACCAAAGACGGATTGCTGATTACAGATATGTTTAGCCCATCAATAAATTCCAATAACGGCGATTACTCGGTCGGAGTTGCGGGTTTTTGGTTTGAAAATGGCGAAATTGCCTTCCCTGTTTCTGAGGTTACGGTAGCCGGGAATCTAAAAGATATGTTTCTGCGGGCGATACCCGCAAACGATTTAGAATTTCGCAGTAGTGTGGACGCTCCAAGTATACTGATCGAAGACATGGCATTAGCAGGGTCGTAGAACCGTGGAAGCAAATGAGTATGATTTAAATTTGATTCGTGTCGCCGTGCGCGAAGCAGGAAATTACGCTCTTAGCGTAAGACAGACGGCTTCCAAATCAGCTTGGAATAAAGCGAAGAATGATCCTGTGACAGAGGCAGATATTGCTGTCAATTCCATGTTAGAGACGAAGTTGATGACGGCAAGGCCCGAATATGGCTGGTTGTCAGAAGAAACTGCTGATGACCCTAGTTCCAGAAAAAGAGAAAAAACTTGGGTGGTTGATCCGATTGATGGAACAAGAGCGTACATGCGAGACGATGATCCTTATTGGTGCGTCGGCGTTGCATTAGTTCAGGCAAATCGTCCTGTTGTATCGGTCGTTTATGCGCCGAGTTTGAATAAATTTTACGAAGCCCGAATCGGAGCAGGGGCAACTCTTAACGGGAAAAAAATAGCGATTAAATTTAACGAAATTACCAAAAATCCTCAGATAATGATCGGGCCAAATCTTCTAGATAGATTGGCAATTAGTAACGCTAAGTCGGTCAAACCAAAACCGTGTGCGATGTTATTGCGTCTTGCTCTCATTGCCGATGGAACGTATGACGGAGTAGTCGTTCTTGCATCCAAGTCCGATTGGGATATTGCTGCTGGTAGTCTGTTAGTGGAAGAAGCTGGCGGTTGTGCGACGACTCATAACAATGAATCCTTCAATTTTAACAATGAAATTCCCGAGCAGAAAAGTATCGTCTCTGGCAATAAGCCATTACACCAGTTACTCATTGATAGAATTTCTAAAGTAATCTGATCAGAAGCAAAGTGAAACTGTTGGGAAACTGAATGAAACTGTTGCGAAATACAAAGTTTGGAAAACCATCTACAATAATTTGAAGTTTCGGCGATTAGATGGCCCAAGAATAACGCATTTGGCGATCCGATTTGAGTGCATATCATCGCAATTCAAACGAGTAACGGGTTTCGCAATAGTCTCTGAATACGTTGCTTCACTAGAATTACGCTACTTTTACGTATGTCGGGATAACACTCGGAGTTGAGACAGTTGCTTAGAGTCTATACGAATAATCACCGTTCTCGATACTCTTGCATTGTTTCCGTCAACAATTGCTACGATTTGTTCCCCACAATATAGGAGTAACTGCCCGAAAACTTCAAAATTTGGGTCGAAAATCTCTAATTCCGTTCTACACCAAGAGATTCTGCCCTAAAAACAGAGGTTCTTTCCCATACCTCCCATAAAAGCAACTTTCTCTACCTTTTTCGTATAGCCTCTTGGAGGCTATACGAAAAATCATCGTTCTCGATGCTCTTGCATTGATTCGGTTAAAAATTACTACGATTTGTTACCTACAATTAGGAGTAACTGCCTGAAAACTTCAAAATTTGTGTAGAAAATCAAATTCCGTTCTGCACCACGAGAGTTTGCTCTGAAAACTGAGGTTCATTCCCCATAGTTATCATAAATGTAAATTTCTCGACCTTTTTCGTTTAGCCTCTTAGAAGAAGAGTCTTTCAAGTAGACACTCTCTCTATTTTTTAACTTTCATAACATTGAGACTGTTGCGAAACTCGTTACTCGTTCTAATTTCGATGATGTGCACTCAAACCGGATCGCCAGAAGCCCTATTCTAGGTCCATCTAGTCGCCGAAACTGCAATTTTTTGTAGATGTTTTTCCAAACTTTGTGTTTCGTAGCAGTTTCAGTATTCTTCCCGACAATCGGTTCAGGCTTGGTGATCTCCTCGTGCAGAAATTGAAACCAGTCTAAGAGGCTAAACGAAAAAGGATAAAATTACGTATTCGCGAAGTGCTGGGAACTGAATGTCGACTCAAATAGGAAAAGTTTAAATAGTCTAAAATGAAATTATGGTGTTTCGGGCAAATTTTTTGAAGTTTTCGAACTGTACTCCATTGTTCTGCCCCAAATCTCGCCGCGATTTCGCTGAACTAATGCAAGAAGTTTTCTAGCGGCGATTTTTCGTTTAGCCTCTGAGAAAATTCAACACGGGAGGTGGCAATTCATAGCAATTATGCGATGGTTAGACTCGTCTCGCTGCGAAATCAAACTCTGCAACAGAATGTCTCAGAATTCTTCAATCTTCACAGTTTTCCTCCATTATTGGTATTATGTAACTTTCTCAAAATTTTTAGGAGTTCTATATAAATGAATAAGAAATCTAAAAAACAACTCTTACATATCGTCATTGGCGGAGAGCTCAAGAATGTTTCTGGAGTAGAGTTTGAAGATCTATCGAAACTCCATTTTGTAGGTGCTTTTCCAAATTACAAAAGGGCTTATGATGCTTGGAAAACCGTAGCTCAAAAAACGGTCGACGACGCAGAGATGCGATACTTCATTCTTCACGCTTATAAACTGCTTGATCCAAAGACAGGTTCGCAACACGATGTTTAATGGACTTGGTGTCGACTATGGTTAATGCCCGGGAACAGGCGAAAGAAGACCACCTCACTCCCAAAGACAAGAGACGTTCACTTCTTCGTCTGTTGGGACGATTTTTCACTCCATATCTAGGGTGGTTTGTTCTTGGTACGATTGCGGCGATTGCGACAGCAGCGTTTGCTGCAAGTTATGCAGAAATTTTACGCCAAGTCGGTAATGGCATTCAGGAGATGACGGTCACTCAGGGAAGTAATGCTGAATGGATTTGGCCGATCGTTTTGATTATCATTGGTCTATCGATTGGACGAGCAATATCCCAGTATAGCATGGCTGTGTGGAATAATACCGGTGTACAGAAAGCCCTGGTTTCGATACAATCTGCTCAGTTCGACTCGCTCATGCGAGGCGATTTTGCAAGAATGGCGCAAAGTGATTCGGGGGGATATGTTTCTCGATTTATAAACGATACTAATGCGATCAGAGATGCCGCGCTAAGGTTTGCTAATAATTTCACTAAGAGCATTGTCACGGTAGTCGTTTTGATAGGTTATATGTTTTGGTTAGACTGGCAACTCACCTGTCTACTGGTCATCATCTATCCAATCGCCTTCAGACCCGTGTTTTGGATCGGTGAACGCATTAGAGAACGGGCTAGAAATGCGCAAACTCAAATCGGAGAGGTTACCTCTTTTCTCTCCGAGGGATTCCAATTAGCCCGCATTGTCAAGGCGTATGGATTAGAAGAATACCAAGAAGAACGAGCAGAAAAGGGCTTCACTGCTCGATCTAAACTTTTTCTAAAAGTTCTGAGGGATCGCTCTAAAGTTGACCCGATACTGGAAATTGCGGGTGGAGTTGCATTAGCGGGTATTCTAGCTGCCACGGCTTGGAGGATGGCTGCAGGGGATTCGTCTTTAGGAAACCTCCTAGCAATTATAGGAGCGATTGCCATTATTGCCCCCGAAATCAGGGCTTTAGGAAGTATAAATTCGGTTGCACAGGAGGGAAGGGCTGCCGCAGACAGGGTTTTCGAGATTTTAGACACTGTAACTCAGGTTAACGATCAAATAGAAGCAACGACTTTGGAGAATGTAGAAGGTCGTTTGGAATTCAAATCTGTTTCGTTTTTCTATTCCGATCGTGTTCCTGCACTGAACAATCTTAGTTTCGATGTTGCTCCCGGTCAAACAGTAGCTCTTGGGCCGGTCAGGTTCTGGAAAGTCAACGATCTTTAACCTGATACTAAGGCTTTACGATGCGGTAGAAGGAGATGTGCTTATTGATGGGACGGATATTAGAAAATTATCAAGTCGTTCGCTAAGAGATAGTCTCGCTCTAGTTTCCCAAGATGCAGTTTTGTTTGACGATTCTGTTCGGTCGAACATAAAACTTGGACGATTGAGTGCGAGTGACGATGAAATTATTAGAGTAGCGAAAGCCGCCCAAGCGCATGATTTCATAATGGAATTACCGGAAGGATACGACACTGCTTGCGGAGAGATGGGAAAAAACATTTCCGGCGGGCAGAGGCAGAGGATTTCCTTAGCAAGGGCAATTCTACGAGATGCTCCGATTTTATTATTGGATGAGGCCACTTCGGCAATTGATACGGAAAATGAGGCCAAGATTCAGGAGGTTCTGTCTTCCCTATGCAGAGATAGGACGACTCTTGTAATTTCTCATCGTATGTCCACGATTCGCAACGCCGACAAAATTTTAGTTATTGACTCAGGACAGGTTATAGAGGAAGGCGATCATCAGACTTTGATGCGTGGGAAGGGGGTTTATTCTAGATTAGTTGAGATGCAGTTCGCTGAATCAGGGAACTCTTAACTGTTTGTAGGAACCGTGATCAGAGAGGTGACGAACGAGAAAATTTACTTGACAAGAAATATTTTGATAGAAGAGGCTTGAGTAATTGAGAAACGAGCCTAGATAATAGGTTCTTTAGCAAGTTCCAAACTGATTAACGATTGAGACCTTGGTTGGTTTTGAACTAAAATAGTTTGACATCAACACAGAGACAGGCTATTTGATAATACCGAAATTTCAATTACTATTTTCTTTGAATTAAGGAGGCGAATAATGTCGACCACAAATACCTCAGATAAGAAGCCAGATATCCGCAACGATTTGGCTGAATTAGAGCGCCGGATCAACGCGCATTGACGATAAAGCGGAAGCTTACGAAAAAACTACCAAAGCGCTTTTCGACGGATTAAATGCCAAAATAGATGGGCTAGACAATTCCAATCAAAGGCAGTTGACCAGCTTCAAAGAGTCAATGCAAAAGCAGTTTGACGACTTGAAGGATTCTACGCAAAAGCAATTCGATGACCTGAAAAAGTCAGCGCAAAGGCAGTTTGACGACTTGTCGGACTCTTTGCAAAAGCAATACGATAACTTGAAGGATTCTACGCAAAAGCAATTCGACGACTTGAAAGACTCTACGCAAAAGCAATACGGTGACTTGAAGGACTCTTTGCAAAAGCAGAATGAACCTATGCAAAAGCAGAATGAAAGTCTAATGAGGTCTATTGAATCCGTGCGGGGCGAGATTTTTAGGTGTTTAGATCAAAATAATTCCGACCAAGCGAATCGGTTATTAAATTTTGGCATCGTGTGGATGATAGCTCTTGCTGTTATCATGGCCGTAGGTGGTTGGATCGTAACGACTATACTTAATTCTTAGTTAGAATACGGTTAAGTAGAGTAGATGCATATTCTGAAATCATGGCGTTCAAAAATTTCGCACGATGAACCCAATCGTTTCAAATTTAAGTCCCTGCACTCCAGCAGAGTTTCCTGATCAATCGAGTTGTTGCTAAACCATCTACCTGTATCTAAATTGTTAGCCGGCTTGTCTACGATTGAGACGAATGTGCATTTTTTCGCTCTTGAGGCCGATCTTTGGCGGCAGTCCTAAGAAATTTAGCAAGTTGTGCAGGGTCTTGCGCACCTTGAACCACGATCCTACGATCCGCAATATATGTCGGAACTCCAGAAACCCCCATTCGTTGAAATAAAGCCTCTTCTTCCCGAACACGGTTCACGTCAGCATCTGAATCCACAAGGTCACTGACGATACTTTTGTCTAACCCAATCTCGCCCGCAATTTCAACAAGAATTTCCGAGTCACCAATATCGCGCATATCAGAAAAATATGCGCGAAACAAAGCTTCCTTTGCTTCATATGCCTTGTTCTGCCCTTGAGCCCAGTGTACCAACCTATGAGCGTTAAAGGAATTAGGTCTGACGGTTATATTCTCAAAATCAAACTCTATTCCATCACCACTGCCTTGGGCGATTAGGGCCTCTCGCATTTCCCGGTGTCGATTTTTGTTTAATGAGTGGTGTTTGGCATAATACTCTTTCGAGGCAATACCGGTTTTCGGCACGGTAGGGTCAAGTTCGTAAGGTCGAAAAATCAAAGAAACGTCTACGTCACGAGCTAAGTCAATCGCTTTCTTGATCCGACGAAGTCCCAGCCAACACCAAGGACAAACTAAGTCAGAAACCATTTCTAAAGCGATTTTCATAATTCTTACCGCCGCGCAAACCTGATCAGTTTATGACTTGCTTGTCGCCATTTTTAGAACAGTCCGGTATCCGTACTGTACTTCCATTTTGCTAGTCACGCCCTTTTTTCTAAGTACATTATGAGTTCGTCCTAATCGATAGCAAGGCAGATGCATGAACATGTGATGCTCGCAATGATAGTTAACCCAGTAAGGCGCAATCAATAGCCCTTCCCACCATTTTGTGATGATAGTCCGAGCGTGACGCATGGGGTCTTCATTATCTGGGACAACTGCATGTTCGGCAATATTCCTGATTCTAGTTACCATCATGAACCAAGTGGCCATCGGAAGTAACCAAAGTACAAAAAAAGCCCACCACGCGCCAACAAAAGATAGAATTGCTAACAAGATAAGATTTGTGATCACCATAGGAACGACGGCATCACGAGCGGATTGCATACGATTCTCGGCTCCTTTACCCGGACGAATACGCAGGCCCATCGCATTAGCAAACTGATTTATGCGTTGCTTATAAAAAGTTTGCCCAGTCAAATCTCGAAAGATTTTTCGCTTCAGCGAATCCTTTGTAATCGGGAAAGGACTCGATAAAATGAGATCCGGATCTTCGGGCTGTTGCGCATACTTGTGATGGACAAGGTGATAGTCTCGGTAGGACTTCAAATGCGTTCCCATTGGCGCAGCACAAAACCAATGTCCTACAAAGTTATTGATAACTGGATTGGAATGCTGAACGCCGTGGGCACCGTCGTGTGCTAGGATCGCTAATCCGAGCTGCCGAGTTCCAATAATTGGGATTGCCAGTGGAATTAACCAAGGATTCCAGATTGCGAGTGCCATTGCTAACGCTATAATGCCCCAGCAATGTACGACTAAGCTCATTGAAAGCCAGTCATTTCGAGACCGTACCCAATCCCATTCCTGTCGTGTGAAGACTTCAAGAGGGTTTATGCGTTTTGCTACTGCCATTCTGTCAATTTACAACAAATTCCGTTTAAGGGCAATTTTTTGAAGTCGTTGATTAAATTCAAATCGAATTGAACTGATCTTTCAGATACCTAGAATTTCCCTTCGTTTGACGACTCTTTCTATTGTTAGCACGAAATTGACAAGCCTCCATCATATGCAAATTTAGGGAACTATATACTTTTTGACACAAAAACGAGAAAAAGAGGGCATACAGATAGGGCGCTTTCAGGCGAATCACTCCCATATTCGCGGAGTAACCGGGAGATTATACGAAATTTTCTACGTTAGCCAACCACTCAAAAATTTGTGTACAACTCATCCGCCACACTGCCTATCCGTATTTGTGACCTTGAAGTTTCATTTTTCGAAACTTGAAGCTGTGCCGAGATTCGATGCGTACTCTGGTCTGGCTCTTTGGTAGTAGGCTTAAAAACCATAGAATGTTACATTACCAATGTATGTCACTCAAGAGCAAACTCGCAGATTTTCTTCAATACAAGGAACTCATTTCAATTTTTCAAATTTTTTCTTGAAAGGTTTAACGAACCGTGGTATAGAGGAAGTTGTCATATATCCTGAAAGGAGAAGTCTCATGGAACTTGAGGCTAATGGCTCAGTTATCGAGTCTACCACTATCGTCACTCGAACGCATACGCGCACCGCCAAACTTAGCAAGGGCGGGCACAAGAAAGTGAGTGATTTCATCGCGATGCAAGCGATTTTGTATAACAGTGCATTAGAAGAGCGAATAGATTGTTACAAAAAAACTGGTCGGTCTATCAGTTTCTATGATCAGTGTAAGTCACTAACAGAAATACGAGCTGATGATGCGGAGTACGGTAAGTACTCAGCACTCGTAATGCGTTCTTGTCTCAATCGTTTGGATAAGGCGTTCAAGAATTGCTTTAAGCGGGTCAAAGAGGGGGCAAGAAAAATCGGTTTTCCGCGATTTAAGCCCCGTAGGCGAATGCGTTCGTTTGACTGTCCGAAAGGGAGCTTTCAAATACGGGAACGTAAGAAAGGGTGGACTGTCAATATCAAGGGGTTTGCTCCGTTCTATGTCAACGATATTCCCCAAGGTGAAATAAAGTTGGTTCGTATAGTCGTAACGGCACGTCGTGTGAATGTTCAGTTTGTGGTCACGACGACAAATGAAGTCAAACCGTCTGATGCTTCAGTGATTGGCATAGATATGGGCGTGAACAATTTAGTAGCTCTGTCGAATGGTGAAATTGTCAAAGGCCGTAAACGAGATCTAAAGCGACAAAAGAGACTTCAGAAGAAATTGAGGGTAGAAGTCAAGAAAGACAAGGGGAAGAAAATTCCGGAACACAGGAAGGGAAAAACGAGGGGAAGTAAATCCTATCTGAAAGCCCGAACTCGTTATGCCAAAGAATGTCAACGGGTTCGCGAAAGTGAACACGGCTATATCCATAGAGAGACGACGAGGATCGTTCGGTTATCTCCCAATCTAGCAATAGAAGATTTACAAATACAAAACATGACCAAGAACCCTAAGGTTGCACGAAGTATATTAGAACAGAACTGGGGTAAGTTCGCAACTCTGCTTTGCTACAAGGCTGAAAGTGCCGGTGGTAAAGTTACGCGAGTCGATCCCAAAAACACGAGCCGGATGTGTTCTGGATGTGGCAAGATCAAAACAGACTTGTCTCTTTCAGAACGCGTTTACTCGTGTTCTAACTGCGGTATTCAAATCGATCGCGATGTGAATGCCGCCATCAATATCTCTCGCATTGCGAAGTCGGGCGGGAATCTACCTAGAGAGTTCGGAGATATTGTATTTGAGAGACCTAGTGACCCTCGAAAGAGGGGTGATAGGTCGAGAGCTCAGAACCGTATACCTGTGACACCCAATGTGTCAATAAGTATATAATTCCCCAAACTTAATAAACCACGACCTTAAACATCAAGTCCTTCAGCGAACTTGGCACGTTCTTGAATAAATCTAAACCGAGCATCAGCACTTTTCCCCATTAAAACCTCTACTAACTCCTTCGCACGTAACGGATTCTCCTCATAAGTATGGTTTTCCTTAATCGTGACTTTGGCTAGCGTACGAGACTCTGGATTCATTGTGGTCTCTTTAAGTTGCTGCGGATTCATCTCACCTAATCCTTTGAAGCGACTGACCTCAACTTTCTGATTAGGTTTGAAGGCGGTCTTGATAACGCGATCTTTCTGTACTTCGTCCATCACATACTCAATTTGCCCTTTATAGGATAAACGAAACAGTGGTGGCATTGCCAAGTAAAGTCTACCGTTCTCAATTAACTCTGGCATCATTTTGTAGAAGAATGTAATGAGAAGAGTCGCAATATGTGCTCCGTCAACGTCTGCGTCTGTCATTATAATTACACGCTCATATCTTAGGTCTCCGATGTCAAAACTCGGCCCAATTCCAGTTCCCAAAGCTAACGTTAGATCGGAGAGTTCTTGATTTTTGGAAAGTTTGTCGCCTGAAGCTGACATTACATTCAAAATTTTACCGCGCAAAGGAAGGATCGCTTGGGTTTTACGGTCTCGCGCTTGTTTCGCTGATCCTCCGGCTGAGTCCCCTTCAACAATAAAAATTTCCGTGTTCTCCTTCACGTTGGCACTGCAATCGGCAAGTTTTCCAGGGAGGCGAAGTTTCTTAGTCGCAGTTTGCCTCGATAATTCTCTTGCCTTTCTTCGCCTCGCCCGTTCCTCGGCGCGATCTATCGCCCAATTCAAAAGTTTGTCTGCTTCCTTAGGCGATGCAGCAAGCCAATGGTCAAATCGATCTCTAACCGCGGTTTCAACAAGTCTCATAGCGGAAGTAGAGGCTAATCTATCTTTGGTTTGACCAACAAATTCCGGGTTTTTAATAAAAACAGACAATAGGCAACCAGCATGCCCCATTAAATCATCGGCCGCTATACTTGCTCCTTTCTTTTGCTTACTTAACTCTGCAAAGTTTCTGATTCCCCTAACAAGAACGTTACGAAAACCGGACTCATGGGACCCTCCTTCTGGAGTCGGTACAGTGTTGCAATAAGATGTGACAAACCCGTCTTTCTCGCCGAAACCCGCTACCGTCCAAGAAATTGCCCATTCGACTTTACCTTCTTCACCGGCATCCACTAAACCAGTAAAAGCATTTTCCGTTATAGCCGGCTTGTCTTTGAATAGTTCGGATAATTGATCGGCTAATCCGTTTGGGTAACTAAACGTCTCTTTTTCCGGAATTGCCGAGTCGGTTGGCAACAAGGATTTGTCGCAAGACCACCGAAGTTCTACACCGCGAATTAAGTAAGCTTTAGATTTGACCATTCGAAATAATCGCGCCGGTCGAAACTGCAACTTGTCGCCGAATATATCGGGGTCAGGAACAAACGTTACAGTCGTCCCACGTCTATTAACCGTCTGTCCGACAGTTTCTAACTTCGTTACGGGGACTCCACGCTCAAAACGTTGTCGATAAACTGCCCGATCTCTCGCGACTTCTACTTCCACAAATTCTGAAAGAGCATTAACAACCGAAATTCCCACTCCATGTAACCCACCTGCAGTTTGATAAGCCTTGTCCGAAAATTTCCCTCCTGCGTGAAGTGTCGTCATTATGACTTCAAGAGCCGATTTTTCCGGATACTTGGGATGAGGATCAACCGGAATTCCACGTCCATTGTCCGTAACTGTCATAACTCCGTCGGCCCCTAAGTGAACTTCGATGCGATTTGCATGTCCAGCAACCACCTCATCCATACTATTGTCTAGGACTTCGGCTATTAAGTGGTGATAAGCGCGTTCATCAGTTCCTCCGATATACATGCCGGGCCGTTTTCTCACCGGCTCTAATCCTTCTAGGACTTCTATGTCTTTGGCAGAATACGCAGAAGAATCCTGCAAATCTAATTCGGAGTTTGCGTCAAGTAATGGCTTGTCTTTGATTTTGCGAGGGCCGCCCATCGACGCTGCCTTTCGGAGATATAGTTAAGATTAAGTGGCTTCCGAGTCTAGACGATTTTGTCTGCAGATGCGAAATTAGAGCGGCGCAGCCGTTCAGCCAAGTTTGCTAGTACTCGCCGCTATTAAGGAATGTAAATACCTCCTGATCAAACTTAACAGGCAATCTATACTGTTATGCTTAACCTAGCAATCTGCGTGTACAACCGAGAAATTAAGAACAGTCATGTCCGTTCAAATTCGGACGGGTTGTGATACCAGTTCTACTCTTTCCTCCTTTAGCGGCGGGGCTTATATGGTAATCCCCGCCTAAAACAAAAAATGATATGTCCTTAGACTTTGTAATACATATCAAATTCAATTGGATGAGGAGCCGTATCAAGCCGGATGACTTCTTCCGTCTTTAGAGCGATGTATGCGTCAAGCTGATCGTCATCGAACACCCCGCCTTTTTTCAGGAATTCTCGATCCGCATCGAGAGAGTCCAAGGCCTCGCGCAAACTCGAACACACTTGCGGAACTGATTCGAGTTGCTGTGGCTCGAGATCATACAAGTCTTTGTCCATGGCTTCTCCCGGGTCGATTCTATTTTCGATTCCGTCTAATCCGGCCATTAAAAGCCCTGCAAACGCGAAATAAGGATTACAACTAGGATCTGGAAAACGCGTTTCAATACGTTTTGCCGCCGGACTATGGCTAAACGGAATTCTGATAGAAGCGGACCTATTTCGCGCCGAATACGCCAGCATAACGGGAGCCTCAAATCCCGGAACGAGACGCTTATAGGAATTTGTTGAAGAATTTGTAAGCGCGTTCAGGGCCTTCGCATGCTTGATAACTCCGCCGATATAGAACAAGCACGTCTCAGAAAGTTCGGCATAACGATCCCCCGCAAACAGCGGCGTGTCGTCATTCCAGATAGACTGGTGAACATGCATCCCCGAACCATTGTCGTTATAGTAGGGCTTTGGCATAAAGGTTGCAGATTTTCCGTAGGACGCAGCAACATTATGGACGATATACTTGTACAACTGCATGTTGTCTGCCATGCGTGTCAATGTATTGAAACGCATTCCAAGTTCATGTTGCGCCGGAGCGACTTCGTGGTGATGCTTTTCGGGTTCAAGTCCGATTTCCGCCATCACAGTAAGCATCTCAGACCGCATGTCCTGCTCCGAATCTATTGGCGGAACAGGGAAGTAGCCGCCTTTGGGCTCTGGCCGGTGTCCCATATTCCCGCTAGGGTATTTTCGATTCGTGTTTGCAGGTAACTCTGTTGAGTCAAAATAGTAATTAGCGTTGTGTTGGTCGGTCGACCATCTGACGTCGTCGAACACAAAGAATTCTGCTTCAGGACCGAAATAGGCCGTCGTTCCAATACCGGTTGACCGAAGATACATCTCCGCCTTTTTCGCGGTCATTCGAGGGTCTCGGTTGTATGCTTGGCCGGTAATAGGGTCCAAAATATCGCAGAATAAGGCTAGTGTGGTTTGATGAAAGAATGGATCAACAATCGCAGTCGACACATCTGGTGACAAGGTCATATCGGATTCATTAATCGACTTCCAGCCAGCCACGGATGACCCATCAAACATTTGTCCATCTTCGAAAAATGCTTCGTCAATCATGCTTTTGTCGAACGTAACATGTTGCATTTTTCCTTTCGGGTCGGTGAAACGTAGGTCGACAAACTTAACATCGTGTTCCTCCATCTTCTTCATAATTTCGTCAGCCATAAATTGCTCCTTGGTTAGTAGGTTAGGTTGGTTAAGATAGTTGAAATTGTTAGCTACAGTGCGGATTCGCGTTTTTCTCCAGTACGAATCCTAATTGCTTCCGTGATCTCGGATACGAATATCTTTCCGTCGCCGATCTTGCCAGTGTGAGTCGCTTTGTTGATTGCCGCGATTGCCTCGTCGAGGATAGCATCACCGACCACCAGTTCTATTTTGAGCTTGGGAAGAAAGTCTACGACGTACTCAGCTCCACGATAGAGCTCAGTATGGCCGCGCTGCCGGCCAAACCCCTTGGCCTCGAGAACAGTCATGCCGTGCAAGCCGATCTCTTGAAGGGCTTCCTTAACTTCATCCAATTTGAAAGGTTTGATTATCGCTTCAATCTTCTTCATGCTTGAATCCCTGATAATGAACTATTCAATACAATAAAAATATCGAAATGTCATCTAATTTGTGGTCACCCTTGAATTATTTATTGATAAGCTATGGGGAACAAAGCTTTGGATCGTTGAATAATATTTGTGATTTCTGTCCGCCACTACCGTGGCAATATCTACTCCAACCTCTTCAACTTTAGCCAATTTTAAAATGTGTTCAACCACACGATCCTCATAAATCGGGGCGCGAAGCTGAGACATGACTAGTTTATTTTCCCGTGCTACTTTGACCATTTGGTCGACTTGTTCTCGGTTCAAATTCTGTTGATAAATGTGATACGCAAAGACCTCGTTCTCGGTAACTTCTATATTGTCGATTCTGCCGATTTCGGCCAAGACTAAACCTAACCTGACCCGACGTTCGGCTATTTTTCGATATTCTTGATCTAATTCTGCAGTTGTTTTTAGATAATCTTCGTCTGCTAAATTTCCAGCCCGCATTTCAGATTGGAGCTGTTCCATAATTGTTTTATGTTCTTGCACTACCATACCTTCAGGTAGCAGAAAGTCATGCGAAATCTCCAAGGCATCCAGAATCGATACTTTCAACTCCTCTTCCTCTGATTTAGATAGATATGTCTTCAGATTTGTTACAAGATCCTCCTTGATTTGCGGCAAATCAGCTTCGCCGTAAATTTCTATTGCGGCAGTCTCGTCGTAAGGTTTGTAACTCACGTATTCTATTTTTGTGACGGTTAATTGGATTTCGGATATCTTGTTCGCCATCTGCGGAAACATAAAATTCTCAGGATACTTTTTCTCTATCGTCTTACGTTCGCCAACTTTCAACCCGACAACATGTTCGGAAAGATTGAAGAGTCCTTGCACTTCCCCTGCGATGACTCTCTGAGTTTGCATCTGCAGCTCTTCAATTGGAGTTCCGTCAGCGGAAATACTAAAGTCAAATTCAACTGTGTCGCCCGTTTGAACAACTTCGTCCTCGCCTCGTTCTATTTTCTCACCGAGCATATCTGCGATGCTCGCCTCCACGTAAACTTCAAGAAACTTGTCGTCGCATTTGAAAACGGTTTTTTTGAGGTCTAGGCTTGCAATTTCTGCCGGTTTAAACGTTGGAAGAATTTCGCAGATTGCGTGGTAGTGCAGATCAGCGTTGCCAGCAAACACTTCCTCCATGTCGCATTCGTCTTGATTGTCAAACAGAGTAGCAGGCTTAAAGTTATTGTTGATTAGGGCTTGCTCATTGGCGGATTTCTTGTACTCATCTACGACATCTTTCATCACAGCCGGACCATACACTCTCTTGGCGTGACCTAAGGGAACCTTTCCGGGTCTAAAACCGCGAAGATTAAGTTGTGGTCGCAATTCCTTCATACATTGATCGAAGCGTTCGTTCAGAACGGCTTGAGGTACCCTGATACAGAAGGCTCGGGTTAAACCTTCAGATTGGAGTAGATTGATTTCCATTCGAGCAGCCTTGGCAAAGATATTGAATGAAGTTAAGAGAAGTTAAATAGGTCGCAAATAGCCTAATTCAAGTTTACGGACTTGTCTACAAAATTGGCAAGATTTGGTTAGAATGTTCAGGATCGAAAATCCCACAAATGAGTCATAGATATCAGCGATCATACAGATGCTCAAGTATATATTGGACAGACATTATTCAAGTCTCTTAGGTAAGTAAATTTTGCCTGGTGCGGATGAAGGGACTCGAACCCCCACGCCTTTCGGCGCCAGAACCTAAATCTGGTGCGTCTACCAGTTCCGCCACATCCGCACGTGAATGTTTAATATAGTATCTAGGTATGATTTGGTCAACGTATATTTTGCCCTAGATAATAAACCTTATGGCATTGCGCTAACATTGGATTTGGCAGAACGCGGGCAATTTCCTGTAAGTTTAGTTCATGAGTTGGGATACTCGACGAGTCTCTTCATCCTTTATCTTGTAAATCTCATTGTGTTCGGCTTTCGACGGGAAAGACTGGTTAAACTTGACACTGATATCGCTATTTGTATAGTCCAGCAAACATGGACGCGGGATTTTTAATAAATCTTTCTGGCTCCTCTTTCCAACATTTGTTAATAAAGTCGAAGATAGTTAGACCTTTGTGAGTCTTTAACCTTTTAGCAAAATTATAGGCATCTATAAAACTCTGGATGTGTTCTTTCAGTTAGTCATGCGTCTCATAGTGATACTTTTTCACAGTAGCTTCTTTGATGGTTCTATTCATTCGTTCCACTTGTCCGTTCGTCCAGGGATGATAGGGAAGTGTCAACTTATGTTCGATATTATTCTCCGAGCAAACAGCGTCAAATGCGTTGCATTTGACATCCTTATTGATTTTACGATCGGGTGATTCGTTTTCTTTCACTGAGACTTTAGGGTTTCTCGAATTAGTGAACTGACTGCCATTGTCAGTCAAGAACGTATGGATAGTGTAAGGCACTTTTTCAACCAAGGTCTCGATAAACTGAACTGCGACTTCTCGCGTCGATTTGTCGTGCAGTTCAACGTGGGCGTATTTCGATGTGCGGTCGATGGCTACGAACATATAGAGCCGCCCTTCCTCGATGTTGACATAGGCTATGTCGACGTGGAAGTAACCGATCGGATACTCTTTGAACGTCTTCGTCTCGGGAGTTTTGTTTTCTTCTTTTGGAAGTGTTGATATCCCGTATTTCTGAAATAGCCGATGGAGATTCGAGCGCTTTAAATGGGGAATTAATTCTTGCAGAGAATACAAACTGGGATTTACGCATATGTGTTGTCGGGAAAAGACAACTCTACAGTTACCCAATTCCTTAGAGTCTTAAAATTTTTTAGCCGAAAGTTGGATTCTGGCGTTGAATCCCGCTATAAACTAGGAATTTCTTTGGACTTGCTTTTAGTAACGATATATTCTTGCAGCTTCGATCATCAACGTTTCGTTAGGATCTAAACAAAATTAGGAGAACGGCCATGAGAATTTTGCTAGTAGCCTTGGGGGCATACCTCTTGAATCTGTCTGTCGCAATAGCTTGGGATTACCGCAAGAACGTGGATCCAATCACGGGAACTCAAAAGTGGTCATGTGTGTATGATGCCGACCACGGTGAGATACCTAAGCAGTTTTGTATAATCACACATGTTGACACCTCAACTATCAGGCTTACTTTGTCAAATGGAACGATTGAACTTTGCGAAGAAGTTGTCGTTACCTACAAAGTAAACGGGGGAAGAACCGAATATTGGGGTAACACAATTGAGACAGGGAGTGTCGCATTAGAATTACATTTGAGCGAACACTTAATGGCGATGATTAGGTTCGGATCGCGATTAGTGATACATACACTCGATCGGTGCGGCAACTCTTCGTTAATGGATTTCGATATATCGGGAGAGCCTCCAATGGAACTTTTTGATGACAATGTCTAGGCGAGATCGATGGGACCGCGTACTCTAAGAGGCTAAACGAAAAAAGATAAGAGTGTTAGGTGTTTAGTTGCGTAAACTTGCCTTAGTGACGTTGTCCCGGATGCTTTCTATCGGCTACCCACATCCCTGAGGACTGTAGACTCTTGTAGGGCCTAAAATCGTCTCTACAATAATGATATCTAGGTTTCGGTTGAGCTCCTTATGAGTAATAGTATAGAAGACTCGCTCATTCGCAATAGAACTTTTGTCTATTGCAGGTAACCAAATTCAGAGTATCCTCGGGTCGAAACATTTTCTGGCTCCCCTTATTTCATAATGAAAGTGTACGGATTGGAACTTTATGCTGGCGACGGGAGAATTATTTTGGATTCCGTTTTAACTTTCTTTGGTCTATCTGTAACCATGGGTAATTCAAGAATGAACCACTACAGGCGATCAAATCCATGTGGATTGCGCCGACGCAGTTTTAGCCAAATGACACCCCTAAGATCATACAAAGCTGCAAACAATCGTCCGAAATTTGTGTATTTAGACACACCTACCGAACGTTCGCGGTGATTGACATCTAATGATTCGACTTCGTATCCTTCCATTTTCATCAAGGCAGGAAGATACCTGTGAAAATGGTCAAAATAGGGGAGCCGCCATGCGGCATCTCGGTACATAACCCTGATTCCACATCCAGAGTCTTTGTGTCCGTCACCTAGTATACGTTTTCTAATGGCGTTTGCGAATCGACTGCCAAACTTTTTCCAAGCAGAATCTCTCCGATTAGCTCGGCGACCTCCTATCATTCCGAGATTCTCAGGAGCATCTGCTCTAGTGAGTTTTCTATACATGCTTGGAAGATCAGCGGGATCGTTTTGTCCGTCTCCATCCAGTGTTCCTATTACTTCGCCCTTTGCTTGTAAAATTCCGGTTCGCATCGCCCGCGACTGGCCGGCATTTTTTCTGTGACTCAGAACGACAAGTTGAGGATGAGACTGTTTCAAAGCCACAAGTTCGGCACGAGTGTCATCGTTAGACGCATCGTCAACGAATATCATCTCGTAAGCCCGCCCATCTAGAGCAGTCGCGATTTCGGAGACGAGAGTAGACACGTTCCCAGCCTCATTATAAACTGGTACAATGACGGAAAATTCAATGGTCATATCAGCATTCATATATTCTGATTTGAGAATCTGTGGTGAGGAGACATTTCATGCATATATGGGATTCATTGAGAAATTTCAAACTTTGTCTCATCGAAACTGTTTCGTTCCCTTTGTAAATTGGGCTGGTATGAAATGAGGTCGTTGCCGTCTGGTCGGTGAGAGAGATAAGTTCGTTGGTTTTCTATCCTAATTTCTGTTCGTAGTTGATAGCGACAAGAAGAAAAAATCCTCGTCACCCAGAGTGAACCGTTGTGCGGTTAAGTCTGAGAGATTGCATAGATATGTGAATCTGAGATTTTTCAACTGAACTGTTCAAACTTATACAGTCAAAATTTATCGAATACTGTCTTTGCGGTCAGTATCCGGACAAAGTATGGTAGCGTAGAAGAGCACACGAAGACGGATTCGAACTACTAAACTTGTTGCAGTTCAACAATTTCTTTCCATATCATTGCTCAGTTTAGGAGAAATCAGATGTTGATTCAGTTCTCAGTTGAGAATTTCCGTGTCTTTGAAAAGAGGCAAACGTTCTCAATGGTTGCAGATTCAACTATGGATCGAGAATTCCCGCAACTCGTCTCCGACACGGGTTTCGCTGCTGCTCCAAAGGCTCACCATCAAGCATGTATCTTGGGGCCGAATGGAGCAGGAAAAACCTCTCTGGTTGAGGCAATCGCCTTCATGATACGTTTCATTAGAGGGTCATTTTCGGCGGAACCCTGCGACTTGATTGAAACTGAACAGTTTGCCTTTAGCAGAAACTGTCAGTCGGAGCCATCTGTATTCGAAATCGTCTTCATTGATGACGACATTCTCTGCGAGTACGGTTTTGCTGTTACTCCTGAACTCGTTCAAGAAGAATGGCTAACTGTTCAACCGAAAGACGAGGGTGAGCATAGTGTGGTATTCACCCGTGATTACGATACAACTAAACCTGATAACTATGAGTGGTACATTAATCCCAAATACCCAGATCTCGAGCAAAATGTGTGGAAGAAATCAAACCGCCCGAATGCATTATTCCTGAGTACCGCAGTTAGGTTTAATTTGAAGGTTCTCATTAAAGTTTATGACTGGATGACTAAGAATATTGTTTTTCTGAACTTGTCCTCGAATTTTCGCTTACGTCAACAAACGGCTAGGCTTCTAACTGATGAAAAATGGAAAGAAAAAATTTTACATTATTTTTTTAAACTCGATATCGAGTTAGAGACTATAACCATAGAAGAAGTTGCGCATTCTGAAAGTTCGATGTTCGGAAGTTTACCTGAAGCTATGAAAGAAAAATATAGAAAAGACCAAATAGATAAGAAAATGTATGAAATTTATTTAGTTCGTAAGGATGATCATAAGAAACCTGTTTCGTTTACATTAGAAGAAGAGTCAACGGGAATTCGGGCAATGTTTGATATAGCCGGTCAATTGTTGCCCGCTATAGAACAAGGTCTTACAGTTTTTGTTGATGAAATTAATTCAGGCCTTAATCCATTGGTCTTTCAGAAAATTCTAACTTTGTTCGATAATTTCGAACATGGACACAGTAGTGCTCAAATAATTTTTACGACACACGATGTAACTATCCCCGGGAATGAAAGTATTGATAAGGATCAAGTTTGGTTTATAAACAGAGAAAACAACCATTCATCTAATATATACTCGTATTCCGAATGCAACGATACGAGCAAGGTTCCATTCCACCGAATATTTCTTCGCGGAAAATTTGGTGGGATACCATTAATTTCATAATGAGGCACAAGTGGTAAAACGAAGAACAAGTAAGTCTAAAAACCTTCGTATATGCGGAGCCGACTTTTATACGGACGATGTGATCACAAAATCTACCTCAGCCAGATATTGCGGAATAGCCGTGTTTTTGATCAATGCGAAAAAGTCGGATCGGATACCTGCTGTTGAGTGTCTGAAACTCAACGCATAGGGAGTAAAGTTTCGTTATCTAAGACATACTACGCGGGGAATTATTCGAATGGCGAGTTAGTGGCGTTTGCGGCCTTGAGAGCTGGCGAATCGATTGATTTGGGAACTTTATACTTATTGACACATTAAGCGTCACAGATATACGGGTTCTGAGTTTTCGACCTATCACCTCTCATTGGAGGGTCGCTAGTTCTTTCAAACACAATATTTACAAATTCTCTAGGAAGATTCCTACCTGACTGAGCAATGCGAGAGTTGTGACTGACGATGGGTCTTCTTGTATCTCTTTTCTGATCGATTAAGTAGGAACAAAGTTTTCGTATAACTGTTTCGTTCTGATGGAATTGCTGTATAATGATAGAATATCGTCCTGTACCCTTGTTTGCAGGACTATACATTCAAGGAATCTTCAAATTTTCCAACCAACCAAGATAAACTGTCCCTTTCAGGAATGATTGAATGGAGCCAATGCTGGTATGATGAAGACGACCAATTCAAATTTAACCTCTCGCACCTGCTTGCAGAACTGTACTCGCAACCCGTTGCAATTTGAAAATTCCTCCCCATGTTAGTAGTGCATTTAGGAGCGATCAGATGTTGGTTCAGTTCTCAGTTGAAAATTTTCGCGTCTTCGAAACGAAGCAGACGATTTCGTTGGTAGCAGATACTAACACGAGCAGAAAGACTCGGGATCCTGTTTTGGTAACCGAGTTCGAAGAAGCACCTGCGCTGCTCCGTCAAGCCTGTATTTTGGGGGCAAACGGTGCAGGAAAAACATCATTGATTGAAGCAGTAGCCTTCATGAAGCAGATTGTTCGAAATTCCGTTGACGATTCTGCGAATGACCGCTTAAACATTGAACCCTTCTTTCTAAAAGCCGTGAGCAGAAAACTGCCTTCAGTTTTCGAGATTGTATTTATTGAAGAAGGAACTTTGTACGAGTACGGATTTGCTTACACAACGGAGATGGTGACTAAAGAATGGCTTACGGCTTGCCATAAGACAGATTCCGAGACGAACACGGTATTTACCCGCGAATATAATGAAGCAAAGTCTAGCGACTATGAATGGTATCTAAATCCAGACTATATTAATGGAGATGAAAATTTTTGGAAAACTTCCACTTTACCTAAAGCACTGTTTTTGAGCTTTGCTGTAAGATTAAATTTGAAAACCTTAGTTCAAGTTTATAATTGGATAGACAGAAACCTAGTTATAATTTCTAACGAAAAATTTCTAACAAATAGAGAGTATACAGCGAGGCTAATGCTAAACGAAGGGTGGAAGAAAAAAATAGTAAGATTTTTAAATTTGTTAGATATAGAGTTTGTTGACATAATTGTACAGGACACCGGCAATGTCGATAAATCAATGTTCAACGGAACTCCTAGATTCAACACAGAAAATCATAGACAATCGGATCAATACCTGAAATCGTATGATATTAATTTTGTCCGCATGGATGATAACAGAAACCCTATTTCGTTTCCTCTACAATATGAATCTTCGGGTACAATATCTCTATTTGATATGGCTGGCCCGCTCATTCAATCGATCGAAGGCGGTCACACTATTCTAATTGATGAGTTAAACACTCCAATTCATCCGTTAGCGTTTCAATCGATTGTGTCAATGTTTGAAAATTCCCAGAATATAATTAATAGGTGTCAAATAATATTTACTACACACGATGTATCTATTTTGGAGCATGAAAGCATACAACGTGATCAAGTATGGTTCGCTGAGAGGGAATCGGACTATTCGTCAAATCTACATTCATTTTTAGATTTAGAAAATCAAAGCCCGGTTCCCATTTCTAAAAGATATTTATCTGGACAGTTTGGTGGGATTCCATTGATTTCCTGAGGTGGTAGCTTATGTCTAGTAACAAATCTAAGAATAAAAACAGAAAACGCGCTAGACAGGCAAAAGTTGGCGAAGTTCGACCAAGAATCCTAATAGTTACTGAGGGAACAAAAAGTGAAGTAGATTACTTTAATAGGTTAAGAGCAAGTTTCAATATTCCTCGTACGAGAGTTCTTATCTTCTCTAGTAAGTGGTCTGATCCAACTCACGTCCTGAATAGAGCAGTCAGTTTTTTGCTGGAAAATGATTTCGAGGTAGAGACTGTATTTTTTGTTTTCGATAGAGATCAGCATAAAACTTATAAAAAGGCTATTCAGACAATTAGAAGTCTCCGAAGGCAGAGTCGTTTGAAGTGTAAAAATCTATGTATTGCAACTTCGGTACCCTGTTTTGAGTTTTGGTATATGTTGCATGTGTCCGACTTCCGAAGGTCTTTTGGTATGGAGGGGTCGCCTTGTCGAAAGCTTGAAGTAGAATTAAGAAAATTTTCGCCGTTCCAAAATTATGAAAAGAACAGTGCAGAAAAATTTTTCGACACAATTTCAGTAAACAGAAGAAAGGCAGTTGAACGGTCAAAGTCAATATTGAATGTTGCGAAAGTTAATAACGAGGAAGAGTATAATGAAGATCCTTCTACGCGAATTCATCTCATAGTGGAGGAATTTGAAAGACTTGCTCAGAGCTTAAACAGGTGAGTCTCGTTGAATAGATAAACCAAGTTAGACTCTTAATCCAAGATTGTTGGTCACGTCCGAACATGAACATTCTGAATAATCTCTCAAGTAAATGGGCAGCTTGGATAGTGCTGTTTGCGCTTACGTTTTCGGCCTCGGTTCCGGGCGTGTTCATGCTCCCAGCCCTCGATAGAGATGAAAGCCGTTTTGCTCAAGCGTCAAAACAAATGATTGAGTCGGGCGATTATATTCGCTTACGTTATCAAGATGAGCTTAGAAATAAGAAGCCCGCTGGAATTCATTGGATGCAAGCGGGAGCTACAGCTGTTTTTTCGGATGTTAAAGATCTAGAAATATGGAGTTATCGGATCCCGAGCTGGATCGGGGCTTGCTTAGCGACTTTAGCGACATTCTGGTGTGGAATAGCATTGCTCGGGCGAAGAGGAGCATTCTTAGGTTCAGCCCTGTTTGGAACAACTCTACTTCTCACGTCTGAAGCGCATATCTCAAAGACCGATGGAATGCTGGTATTCTTAACCACTCTAGGCATGGGGGCTTTGGCGCGGCTTTATATGCAAAAAGATAACGATAAGAAAATGGCATTACTATTTTGGCTTGCAATGTCTCTTGGGTTTCTGATCAAGGGGCCGGTTACGCCAATGGTTGCTATTTACGCAATGTTGGTATTGTATTTCTGGGATAGGCGAGACTATGGATGGATGAAATGCCTAGGTTGGTGGCCCGGACCTCTGCTATTTGTTGTATTGGTTCTTCCTTGGTTTACGTGGATTCAATTGGCAACTGCTGGAGAATATGTCCAAGGGGCAGTCGGGAAAGATTTGAAAGATAAACTTGTCAGTGCATCTGAAGGACATGGGGGTTTGCCAGGTTACCACCTGTTACATATACCAGCGTGGTTCTTCCCAGGTTCTTTGTTATTCGTGCCGATGCTACTGCTTGTTTGGCACAATGTTAAAGAAAGTATCCCGCTAAAATTTTGGCAAAAAAGGCTAGTGGGAAAAGAACTCGATATCTCGGTTCGTCTGGAGCCTTCCGCAAGAACATTGGAGGGATTGAAATTCCTTGTTGCTTGGGCACTACCGACGTGGATTTTCTTTGAACTTCTACTCACGAAACTTAGCCACTATATACTCCCTGCTTATCCCGCTTTTGGACTTCTGTGTGGATATGTTGCGACACAAATTGTGGCAAACTCCAAAAGTAAATCTTACCGCATCGCGTCAATCCTCGTATTTGGATTAGGGGGATTAGGATTAGCGTTACTTTCTAATCAAAGTTTCTTAATGTGGCTATTCCAGTCTTTGGAGGGCGACAGTTTTAAGAGTGTAGACGCAAGCACAGTTTTTTCAGCTTGGCGGGCCGGGCTACCTCAGTCAACGCAATGGCTATGGTATGGAGCTTCAATTGTAACAGTCTTGAGTTGTGTGATGTATCTGTTTCGGAAAGTGAACTTGTCAATCGGCGCAGGAATATTGGCGAGTATCCTGTTTGGTTGGCACATTAGAGCATTTTTTCTGCCAAGTCAGCTTTGGATACAGCCGACGGAAACAGCGCGTGTTGCTTTGATGGAAGTTTGCGGTGTGCCTAATCGAAATTGCGAAAAAGGGTTAGAGACACCTGAAAGAATTGTGGCCTTCGGGTATGCAGAGCCGAGTTACATAATGACGATGGGAACACAGAATTTACATCCGCCAGAGTCTGTTGTGGAACTGCCGGGTATAGAAAGTGGATACCCTGCCGTGTATTTGATCAATGCAGAAAAATCCGATGGGATACCTGCTTTCGAGTATCTAATGTCTGAAGCTCAAAACCTAGGACGTAAAGTTTCGTTATCTAAGACATACTACGCGTGGAATTATTCTGATGGCGAGTTAGTGGCCTTTACGGCCTTAAGAGTAGATTAATTGATTTATAGCAGTTCGAGTCACAGATTTGCCATAGAGTATTACTATCTTGGCAGTTCGGCAAATGAACCCATACCATTTGTTACAGGAGAGAAGTATGCACCTTGTCATGGCATTTCTGAGTATTGTCGTGATCTCACTTATGAGTGGGACTATACAAGTAGCGCGATTAACACGCCTTTGTCTAGCGTTTACCAGAGTGAATTGAAGACAGCAATCTATTGGCGATTAAACGATCCCGTTAGGCAACTAGTAGCAGAAGGAGCCGACATAAATGAAAAGGATCAACAAGGAGAAACTCCGCTTTACATAGCTGCTTGGAATGGCAATTTGCAGGCCGTGGAAATTTTGATTAAGGCAGGTGCTGAAGTAAACATTCGTGACATCTATGGCGATACACCCTTGATGGCCGCTGTCGATCAGGGTAACGTTCGGATTGTAAAGGAACTCATCGTTGCCGGAGCCGACGTTACAATTAAGAATAATGATGGATCTACGCCGCTTCATTATGCGGGCAGTTCATATAATGGTGCAGAGATTGCAAGAATTCTCATAAACGCCGGGGTTGACGTGAATGCCATAAATTCGTTCGGAAGGTCAGCAATGAACTACGCTATTTTGAACAATGCTAATGAAACTGCGGAAGTGATTCGTGATCATGGAGGACAGAACGTGTCAATGCATAACGACACTCACTGTAAAGCGATTCATCTAAATAAGGAACTCGCATCGACTCAGTGGAGATTCACACAAACGAAAGAAGACTGCGCAAAGAAAGATAAATGAGTGTGCAACCATATAAATTATTACGGGACAGCTTCTTAAATTAGTAGTCTCTGACCATAACGGAACTCTGATTCCGAGCGTGGATTCATGATTGGTCGATCCAAACCGAGGTACACGATTAGGATGCTTTCGATTTTTTCCGCTCTTAACTCGCAGGGCAGAAGAGGATCATAACCGCCAAGACAAGGAATCAATAGAGAAACTGATCTACTGATAAAATGTGGAAAAAAAAGAATCCGCTTTCTTAACGTCCAAATCAGTTCCAAGTTGTCTTATGTGTTCGGACCGCAGTAATCGGAAGTTCAGAATCCTTTGGCGTACTATATGAGCATTTAGACAAGTTTTAGTTTGACCATAAGTGGGATGAAAGTTCCGCGCATGTAATCTATCTTTGGGTGCGAGAACCTTTGTTTCGATGTTACGGGTCTGCTCGGTATGACGGTTGATTTGAATTCTTGGACGAAGAAGGCTGATGATTAATTCGAGAACCAACGTTAAAGAGCATACAGTAGAATCTGCCGTCAGTTTATACTTGGTTCTTCTCTAGACAGTCAGGTAAAATGAAGTAGTACAGGAGGGGGCGAACGTAAAATAGACTGGTTAGCAGAGAATATAAATATAGAGAGTTAAAGGATAGAATTACGTCAGGAGTTTCACAAACTAATGTTTGCTATTTATCACTACAACGAGAAAGAACTTGATTGATTTTGCGCTGTTCTGGATTTGAGTAAGCAAGGCCATACTTATCTTTGATATACGTCCATTTCTCGATGTAAGTGCAATGGTATGCTGTATTACTTGGCATCCATTCGTGTGGTGCTTTGCTACCTTTTGCCTGATTTGCGTTATCTTCTACAGGAAGAAGATTTTCGTAATCGTTAGCGAACTCCTGTTTTCTGTAAGAAGACCAGCTTGCTCCACCATGTTGATGGGCGTGTGCCAATGGTACAATATGGTCAATATCGACATCTGACGCAAGAGTGAAGGTTTGGCCAGTATAGGGATCATTCCATCTTCCAAATGCCACTGTACAACCCGTACGCCGAAAAGTCACCGAGTCTAGGGAGTAATTGATCAAAACCTCAGCACGAGTATTTTGGCAATCTCTGTCTGCATCAATCCAATGCTTCCAGCTTTTTCGATCATAAGAATGGTCGCCAGAGTATCGACCAGAATCTCGCTTCTTTGACTTGTTGTGACAGTGTGTTTTGTTCTTTCGCGAATCAAAGTGACATCCCCTAGAATCTGTTCCACCTCCGTGCGTGTACGCGGAACCAACAGATGTTACGAGAAGGAGAATTGCCAAGAACAGGTTTCGCATCGTTTTTAAAACCTTCAAAAAGAGTGAATGTGTGGATTATATCATTAGACTGTCTAGAAGTCTCAAAAGTTTTGGTTGTTGATGTGTCGATTCAGTGCAACTGAAGGTTTAGATATCTATGTCTCGTTTTAGCAATGACCGAACAAATCGCATTGTATCGAGGTGTTGCGAGAGACCCGAAGCGGTAGAACAGCTAAACCTACTCGGATTCATTCCCGGTTCTAACGGGTTCTCAGAATACTTAGTTAGAATAACTTGAGCAAAATTTTTCAAGTTTTTGCTACTTGTTACCACTCCTGAAAAGTTCCCCGATGTTCGTTATGCCCGGATTACATTCCGCAGACAATTTCTTGTTAAGGCTAACACCTGTTCGGGGAAGCTTCAAAAATGATCTCCGCGGTCTAGACCGTCTCTAGTTCCCTCCAACAATTCAATGCATTCCGTCATTGTATCCTCTTTTACTGCTTTTACCAGTTGTTTAAGTGGAGTGCGAGCGTCGCTACCATAGTAGAAATCTGCGTTCAAGAAAAAACGAGTTTGGGCTTCATTATCGCGAAATCTACCTTTAAACGCCTTAACAGCGAGCTCTTCGGTAACACCCTCTGCTTTCATTTTCTCTATGAACTTAAAATCTATGGGGCGTTCTTTAGCTCTAACTTCAGCAGCCAACCTTTTGGCTTCCTCAGGCGTTATTTGCTTTACGTCAACATACTTTGTAATATCCACTCCCTCTAAGGTTTCAACTTCTCCCACGGCAACGACAGGCGCCTCTCGAGTATCTGTTTGCCCAGTGAGCGCTTGAGATTCTTTAGAAATCTCGAAACAGTTATCAGAGGCCATAGTCAAGTCTCCTAAAAAATTTGAGTTAGAATCTAATCAGTTTGTTGAGAGCATCATATTAACTGTACAGTCCAATAAACCGGTGTACAGGATGATATACTACCATTCTACAGAAATTTAATCTAGAGGAAATAGATATGGGACTGGCATCACAAGAGAACGGCAAATATAGGGTTTCGATTTGTGTCAAAACCTTCAAATAGGTCAAAAACTTGGATTATAGCATTTGATTGTCTCGAAATCTATAGAGTTTCGGTTCTTGATGTGTCGATTCTTTGCAGCTGAAGGTTCAGATATCTATATCTAGTTTTGGCAATGATCGAACAATTCGCATGGTTTCTAGGCTAACCGTGATTACTCGTTGGAACAGTTTGAGTGGGTAGGCCGGATCACCGACAGTCTCAATAGCGTATCGATTCGCATCGTTGACAATTCCGCTCCGTTTATCTGTCTTTACGCATTGCCTATCCATAACCCACTCGAGAGCAGGTTTGCGGTTTATGACGTAGTCGTATGCTTCAATAGGTATATCTGTGATAGTGATGTTGTTATTGTAGACGACGGTCGACTTGTCTCCTTTCTTTGCAAATTTCATCTTTCTCACGCGATAAAATTCTTCTGGATCTTCAGGAGCAGATAACGCAACATCCCCTCGCGAGAAGGTAACATTGTACGGTTCAACGTCTTCGTACCCACAATGTAAGTCGCCCAGCGCTCTTCCAGCCTTGAAAAACGCCCAAAAGTCTTCTTCTCTCTTAACTTTGGGAATGCGCGGGAGTTGTTTGGACAAATTGTACTTGAATTGTTCAATATAATCTGGGGAATGAAGAAGCCCATAGATATAGTAAAATACGTCTTTTTGCGAGAATGATGGCGCAGAAAAACTATCGGTTAAGGATTTCAGACCATAGTCAGATATAGCGCTAACTTTCTCCCTTTCATCGTTCTTTCCGTATATATATAATGGAAACGATTGCGCTCCGCCGACAACATCAAGGTTCGGTAAAGTATCAGCCATCAACGCCAACATACCGTACCCATTGAATTTACTGTCAGTCATAATTACTCTATTATCAATATTCTGTTTACCAATAGGGAAAACTCTTGGCATTTGGTAAACTCGCTCATTAAAATGTCGATCGTAGTATAACCATTGCTTAGTGAATGGCCTATAAAGACTTTTTACTAATGCTACAGGTTCGTACCTCATCTCAGCGTTTTGAGCTAAATGTTTAATTAGATTTGCGGTCCAGCTTATTTTAGTTGAATCGTTGTTTATGCTGTTTTTAGCTTTTGTTACAATATCATCTTGTGCGGATAGAGTATTTTGTGACGAAAATTTAAGTCTTTCTTCGTTATATGTATCAATCATTCTACTCATGCTATTTTCTATTACATGCTTACCGAAGTTATATGTCCAAGCATCTCGAGCGGTAACCACACCTAGTGAGTATACTCTGAATATAGTGTTTTGTATAACTTTTTTATCTCCCAAATTTACTAATGATTCAAATTTTTCCGACCGTTGATTTAACCAATCATTATGTTTGTTTGGTTTAATTTCGAGCCAATCTTCTTTTGAAATACTACCGATAGACTTCGTATTAGACAATTTATCTAGTTTTTCGCGTCTAGACATATATTCGCCAATTTCATAAACTTTAATCTTGGCTTTCTCATTTTTTTGTTCTGGATTTCGAACAAAGATTGATATAGCCACGGGTGTCCTAGTTCCGTACTCAAAGACATTACCTCCTTCTTTAGCTGCCTCCTCTCCTATGGTTCGCAAATTACCCCGGAGGTGTACGATGTAAACGCTAGTAAAATCGTCCTCTAGGCATTTTCTTATGCCGTCAGTCGAATTTCCGTCGATCCATCCGGCATTAGTATTGAGGGCAACAATTCCGCTGTTTCCTATACGGTCAGATGCCCATCGCATAGCCAAAACATAACTATCATAAAGCGATTTTTTCAGATTTGCTTTAGAATTCTTGGCATAAGAATCAGTAACTGTTTGAAACAGAGATTTATAGTAAATATTTTGAGCGTTATCATTTTGTCTTCGTTGGCCAATAGAGTAGGGCGGATTAGAGACAATCACCTGTATAGGCTGAGTTTTCTGGTGCTTTCGTAAATCACTGTTTTCTTGCATGAGGTCACTGATCAAATCTTTCTCTTGTTCATGCAATTGAAATGTATCAGTTAAGCATATATTACGGAACGGTTCATACTCTCCACCGACCCTACTGTGAAATGTATCCTCGATGTTAATAGCAGCAATATAATAGGCGAGTAGCACAATTTCATTAGCAAATATTTCATTTTTGTACTTATAAGGTAAATCCTTGTCGTGAATCAAGCCTGACTGAATGAGTCGAGTGATAAAGGTTCCAGTTCCAGCAAATGGTTCTAGGATGTGAACGTTACGACTACTGAGAGTTTGATTGAACTCAGTCTTCAGAATGTCATTGACAGAATGAAGAATAAAGTCGACAACTTCTACTGGCGTATAAACTATACCTAAGCGTTGAACTGTTTTTGGGAACGCGTGAAGGAAGAACTTGTTATAAAGTTCGACGATGATCGCTTGTTTAGATTCTTTATCTTTGATTGCTCTTGCTCGTCGGCTGACACTCTGATAGAATTTTTGGAGACTGTCTACTTCTTTCGAAACTTTGTGTTTATCGATCGAGTCGATTACATTTTGAAGTGCGACAGAAACTGAGTTGCGTTCGGTAAACTTGTAGTCTCCGAAGATTGCATCAAATACTGGCTTAGTTATGAGATGTTGAGCTAGCATCTCAATTGCGTCTTCCTCTGTGACGCTATCATTTAAGTCGTCACGGATCTCGAGTAAGAATTTGTCAAATTGCTCGCGCTCCGGTGTGCCTGGTTTCTCTAGAATAGTCGTAAGCCTAGTAATGTGTGTTTCGGCTATTTTGGCAATGTCTTTTGCCCAGTCCTCCCAATAATCTCTGCGTCCACACTGCTTTACGATCTTTGCCATCACCGCTTTGGAGTATTCTTCAAAGTACAGTTCTCCTTGTGATAATTCGGAATCCTCCGGAAATTCAGTTTGTATAGAGTCGTCAGGTTCAGAAGCCGAACCTTCGCCAATATTGGACCGGGGACGTTCGCCAGTCGGTTTCGAAGGCAACGTGTCGCTAACAGCGATTATTTCTATAAACTTCGCAAGGTCTTTTTCGATATTTCCGCTATTGATAGCCGCGTCTAGAGATTCATCATGTGAGCGAAGGGCATTGAGTATCTGCCAAATTACTTGGTATCGCTTATTGTCGTTCAAGGCATCTTCAGGAGAAACGTCAGTCGGAACGCCAATAGGCAGAATGACGTACCCCATTTTCTTCTTTTCAGACAATCTCATCACCCGTCCTACCGCCTGAACCACGTCTATCTGACTCTTGCGAGGATGCAGGAACATTATTCCGTCGAGAGCAGGGACATCAATACCCTCTGACAAGCATCTTGCGTTGGATAGGATTCTACATTCTTTTTCGTTTTCTTCATCTCTCAGCCAGTCGAGCAAATGCATTCGTTCCTTACCGTTGAATGTGCCATCAACATGTCTTACTTTGCAGTCAACCAATCCCTCTTCGACAGTCGGTCGATTAGGGTCGTCAATTTTCATATAATCGTCTATAACTTGCCGAAACTCCTTTTCTATAAGTTTTGAAGACTTAATATCTCGGCAAAACGCTAAACCCCGCCTCATTGGCTGAGGATCTGTCTCGAAATCTTCGCTTTTCCCGATTTTAGCAAGTGCTTTATAACAACCAACGATCTTGGTTGCGTCATCTAATTTAAGTTCTTCGCTTTCGGCTAACCTTCGCTCTATCTCACGGCTAACCATTTTCTCATCGACTGCAAGGACAATAACCTTATAGTCAGTCAGTAATTTATTCTCTACAGCCCAACTGAATCCACGTGCGTACAGAGTTTCCCCATACCACTGCGTGTTATCCATTGAGTACAGTTCAACCGATTCTTCTTTAGCTTTCGTTTTGACCGCCTTACCATAAACCCTGGGCGTTGCGGTCATATAGAGACGTTTCTTCGACCTAACGTTACCGTTGTCATGGATTTTGACAAAATTACTCTCTTTTGTGTTTTCTAAGGTTGCTCCCGTCGTGCGATGAGCCTCGTCACATATAGCGAGGTCAAAATCTGGCAATCCATATTTCTTCTGAGCGTCCTCCAATACGTGTATAGACTGGTATGTCGCAAATACCACCGTCATTTGTTTTGGAGCAGGTATGTTGGCGTTCTCGGCTAACCGACCTGCATCAGTTGTAGCAGGATACTCCAAATCGTGAATTTCGATCTCCAGTTCGTCAGATAGTGATTTCTTCCTCTTGCCAATGTGGGTATCCGAACAAACAGCAAAGACTCTTAGCGGTATTCCTGCATCCAAAGTCCAGTCTCTAATCGCCTGTCCCATTAACGCTAGGGACGGAACCATAAACAGAACGTAGCCAGATTTCCCGACCAAATTTTCAGAGAGTTTCAAAGACGTATAAGTCTTTCCAGTACCGCATGCGAGTATCAATTTCCCGCGATTTGCTGTTTCTAAGCCGGATTGAACGGCCTCAATGGCTTCTATTTGATGAGGTAAGAGTTTCTTGGGTGGACGTACGATTACTTCATCTTTTCGGAAGTAGTGCGACCAATCTATATTACTGTTTTCTAATTGTGTTAGACCAACCTTGAACGAAGGTTTGTCTTGGTCTCTTAGAGTAGCATCTGCGTGTTCGCTCCACTCCGTATCCGACGTATCGACAATAATACGCTGATCAAAATCTCGTTTTCCAGATTCTGTGAAGAAACTATTTATGTCATTTTTCGAGACTCGGTGACCTTCATTATAGAATTTGCATTGGATTGCGCAGAATTTGCCGTGCCGCCTCTTAGCAACAATATCAATCCCAGTATCTCTCCTGTCCTTTCCCTGTTCCGCCGCCCAATCCGAATACAACCAGACGTCTTCGAATTCGTGTTTCCAACCAGCATCATTTTTGAAGAAAACTAGGGCAAGACGTTCGAAGTAACTCCCTTTTTCTCGTTCTGTTTTGGCAGAAAGCCTAAGTTCGTTTAGCAGGCTCCTTAAATTTTTCGGGGGGGGGGGTAGACATAGTGCGAAACCTACGATCAAGACACAAATTGCCAAGACCGATCAAGAAAGTTAAAAGAATTTACAGTCTGCAACGGAAATTAACTGTCACATTCGCTCTAAGAATAACGCCGAAGGAGCAAGAGTGTCAATCTGCAACAGGTAATATTACAACTACGGTACGTCGAAAATTCGAAGTGAATCCGTTAAAATTGCTAATCAAATCACTAAGTAACTGCTTTACAGTCTCGCAGAAATTGAACACAGATCTTCAGAATGCAACGGAGCGAACTCGTTCTTTCACTTCACTCCAAGCTTTTGTGCGCAAATCATCTTTGGTCACAATCCAAGACCCTCCGACTGCGTAAACATTCGGTTGATCCAAATAGGATTTAGTTTTCTCCTTCGTAATCCCTCCTGTAGGAAGAATCTTCAAATTAGGCAGAACACTCCCAAGTGATTTCAAGTATGCAGTACCGCCGATCGATTCTATCGGAAAAATTTTTGCCATCTCAAACCCCTTAGCGGCCAACTCCATTGCTTCGGATGGCGTGGCTGTCCCGGGTACAGAGGGAAGTGGCGAGTCCAGCATCGCATCAACCAGTTCATCAGTAATCCCAGGAGAAATCAAAAACTCTGCGCCAGCGTCAGTTGCAATCTTTACATCCTCCCCAGACATAACAGTTCCTGTACCGACAAGAAGTTCAGGAACTGACGACTTCATTTTGGTGACAATTTTGGGAGCGTTTTCAGTTCTTAGCGTTACCTCAGCAACTCTAATACCGGCTTCGTAAAGTGCTTCACCAACAGGCTGTGCATGTTCAATTTTCTCCATCACTAGAACCGCAATTAGAGGGCATTCTTGAAGGGCGTTCATCAGTTTGGCGTTTTTGCTCATAATTAAATTCCGTCATCATAAAGTGCAATTGCTCCGAACAAAGGAGCTTTTGGAAACTGTAGCAGTTTAATGTTTATCGGCTCTAAGTAAGACGACATTATCCCACGGGAAAAGAACCGTTGCAATAAATCTTTCCTCTTCAAAAATTCAAACAAACGTTCTGCGACACCGCCCGTGATCACAACGCCGCCTACAGTACCATTAATCAGTGCCAAATCGCCAAGTGTTTCAAGAAGCGCACCCGCACGTGTTTCGCACACGTCACGACATACAGGATCATTGTTGTTGGCACGTCCCATAATTTCCGTAGGTGCCATTTCTACATACTCGATTCCGTGAATTACACATATTGCTTCGTGGACATCATTTAGACTTGCACCAGACAACACGAGTTCGCGCGACACATAGCCAAATTTCTTTCGAAGAATTTTCGCTAGTTCCCATTCTTCGTCGGTGCTTGCGGCGAACGCTGAGTGACCTCCTTCCCCAGTAATTACCTTCCATCGCTTACTAACTGCTGGAAGAAGGGTGGCTATTCCTAAACCTGTACCCGGCCCTGCAACCAACACAGGTAACCTTTCAGTGGGTGTTTCTCCCTGATGAACAGTCTTAAATGCGCTACTTGGTAACTCTGGTATAGATCTTGCCATTGCTGCATAATCGTTGACGAGTCGTACAGACTTAAACCCAAATTTTTCAACGAGGTTTGAAGTACTTACCGTCCAATTTCGATTAGTTAAGTGAACAGTCCCATTCTTTATAGGTCCGGCCAATGCAAAAAGACCGTGTTCAGGCAGAGTAATATCTTCTGTTTCGACATATCTGTCTATCGCATCCTCGAAATTCTCAAAATTATCGTTTTCACGACTCCAATACTCTAACTCTTGAATAGAGCCACGCTGATCTTCGTCAGAAATCGCGAAACGAACATTCGTTCCCCCAACATCGCCAACAATGATTCGATCAGGTTTAGTCATCAAAGTGTTCCGTATAAGAAATTGAACGTACTTCCGCCCGAGCTGGCATCAGTTGCCATTGAACGAAAACCGGCAAACATTTCGCGACCTAAGCCGACATTGGGATCGTTTGATAACTTACGAGTGACATGTCGATTCTCAAGTTCATTTAATTCTACTTCGACCTCAAGTCGACCATTATTTGCATCAAGAGTAATCATATCACCGTCTTGCAACTTTGCTATATTACCTCCTCGTGAAGCTTCTGGAGCTATATGAATCGCACTTGGTACCTTGCCACTCGCACCCGATAGCCGACCATCCGTGATCAAAGCGACTTTGTAACCTTTATCTTGTAATGCACCTAGAGCAGGCGACAGACCGTGAAGCTCGGGCATTCCATTGGCTGCCGGCCCTTGGTAGCGCACAATCACTGCAATATCGCAATTCAGTTCGCCAATTTTGAACGCTCTGTTAAATTCCTCTTGACTTTCAAATATCCGTGCAGGGGCTCTCACAAATCTATTGTTTGGTTTGACAGCAGAAACCTTAATTACTCCTCGTCCTAATGGTCCATCTAAAAGTTTCAATCCCCCATCTTCGCTAAAAGAATCCGAAACAGACCTTAGTACATCAGAGTCGCCACTACGTTCAGGTGAATCTCGCCACTCCAAACCATTAGGGCTGAGCCATGGTTCTTTTGAGTAGCTAGATATTTTTCCAAAAACGCCATCGGCTTGTCCGTCAATAAGTTCAGCTTGAATAAGTTCACGAGTTAAAAATCCCATTCCTCCTGCCGCATGAAAATGGTTAACATCGGCTTCGCCATTGGGGTAAATTCGGCATAAAAGCGGTGTAACGGAACTTATCTGAGCCATATCTTCCAAGGTAACTTGGAAGCCGGCTGCAGCGGCCATTGCCGGTATGTGCAAAGCATGGTTCGTTGAACCTCCCGTTGCCATTAATCCAACAATTGCGTTAGCAAAAGATCGTGCATCTAGAGTCTCACCAAGCGGCGTGTATTGATCTCGAACAGTGATGTTTGCAACGTGCTTTACGGCACTTTCAGTTAATGCCATACGCAAGTCTGTTCCCGGAGCAACGAAAGCAGCGCCAGGCATATGCAATCCCATAACTTCCATTAACATCTGGTTGGAGTTTGCTGTTCCATAAAATGTACACGTACCTGGACTATGATAACTTTCGGTTTCCGCTTTCAGTAAAGCGTCTCTAGCTACCTCCCCTAGAGCGAACGCTTGACGAATTTTTTGTTTTTTCGGGTTTGGTAATCCGGACGGCATCGGCCCAGATGGAATGAACAGCGAGGGTAACCACCCAAATCTCAAAGCGGCGATGAGAAGGCCAGGAACGATCTTGTCACAAATTCCTAAGAATAGAGCTGCATCAAAAGCGTTGTGACTTAACGAGACGGCAGTCGCTAAAGCTATTACATCTCGAGAAAACAGCGATAATTCCATGCCTTCTTGGCCTTGAGTCACCCCATCACACATCGCAGGTACGCCTCCTGCTACTTGAGCAGTTGCCCCTGCTTTTCGAGCTGCTTCCTTAATGATTTGAGGGTAGGTCTCATAAGGGGCGTGGGCCGAGAGCATATCGTTATAGGCTGTAACAATTGCGATGTTTGGCCAGTTTCCACCAAGAATTTGAATCTTATCAGTCGCCGCACATCCTGCACTAACGTGTGCTAGGTTTCCTTCGGACAATCCTGACCGAATTAGCCCTTCGGGTCGCCGCGAACGAATAAGTTCTAAATAGGCCTGACGAGAGTCTTTGGAACGCTCTTCAATACGTGAAACAACGGACTTAATTAATGGGTGCATACATCAACCAAATGTAGATATAGACTTCTCAATGACAAGTGAAGGAAGCACTGATAAGTCTATTTGAAGATAACTTCTTTGATTTATCCAAAAAATACATAAACAGGAATCATCCTAATGTGTAACATCGAAAATCGCCACCAACGTATCTGAGGCAGTCGGAACCACAAGCAGAATTAGTCGCAGAAACTGCGATATTCATTTAAGGCCTTTGAATCAGCTCAAATATACCGCATGCGATTCCACGCAGTTCGCTGGTACATCGTCAACATTTTTTTATTCTCTGACATTTGCAATTCTCCTTTATAACAATTTGAAGTAAAGTTTCTCCCAACATAGGTTACCAGTTACGAATTGGATTCCTTATCAATACCGTTTGATTCTCCAATTGCAGACGGTAGCGTTTGCAACTCTGGTTGATTGAAACTTCCGCTTTTGTTTTATAAACGAACAAAATATCATGACGGAACGACCGAAGGCGAAGACTTCATCGATTTAGAATCGAAAGAATTTAAGAAAATCCATTTGAGTTGCTAATGCTCTAATCCGAATAGTAGACTGACATCACGTCGCCTAACGCTCTGATCGCATGGGATATAGGAAGTTTCAGGGAAACCTCGTCACTAGACATGGCTGATTCGAGCACCTCACGTTTCTCTTGGCCATATATCAGCAAGATCACTTGCTTAGCCTTTGCTACAGCCGATAGTGTCAGGGTCATTCGCAATGGCGTGTCGCCAGCGACTTCACTTCCCGTCGCATCAATCCCCGCAATAGAAGATTGACCATATAAGTCCAATGCAACGTCCAAACCTTTGGCATTTGGAAACCATGACGCTGTGTGTCCATCTAAGCCCATTCCTAAAACGACAACATCTAACCTAAAAAATTTCTTGTACCGTTTTTCAATTTCATCAATAGCATCGAAAGGTGATTCGGTATTGCCCCACATTGATATCAAATTATTTCGAGGTAGTGAGGGCAACTCTCTACGTACCATACCTTCATTGCTATTAGCGTGACTAGGCGGTACCCAACGGTCATCAACTAATCCAACCTTTATGTTATCCCAATCCAAATCCCGCCGCGACAACTCCCGATAGGCTTGAATGGGCGTTGAACCTCCGGAAAGCATTAGATTCGCATTTCCATTACCTTTCAAAGCACTGGAAATATTGGCCTCTAAATTGTCGGCCACGGCTACGTTAAGTTCGGCACGGTCAGCATAGGTGAAAATTTTCGGATGATCGCTAGACATCGCAGTTACTCGATTTCACTTGACCAAGTTCGGCCGTCTCGAGCTAGCATCTGTTCTGAGGTTGAGGGACCGTCGGTCCCAGCTAGATAAGTCGATAAAGGAGTATTACTGTCTTCCCAAGCTTGAAGTAATCCGTCAGCCCATTGCCATGCCGCCTCAACTTCTTCACGTCGCATAAATAGAGAAAGATTACCCCTAACGACATCCATCAATAGTCGCTCATAGGCGTCCGGATAGCGCACCATGAAGTTCTCTGCGTATGACAAATTTAAAGGTAGTAACTTGATTCTCAGTCCGCCTGGACCAGGCTCTTTAATCTGCACGAACAATCGTACACCCTCATCAGGTTGTAGGCGAATTACGAGTTTGTTTCCGGCAGTTAGACCAGCACTTCCAAACATTTCGTGGGGTGCAGTCTTAAATTGTATAACTATTTCCGAGTACCGAGCAGACATACGTTTACCCGTTCTTAGATAAAACGGAACGCCAGCCCATCGCCAATTTCCAATCTCAGCTTTGATTGCTACAAAAGTTTCGGTTTGACTTAGATTTACTTCGCCTAACTCTTCTTGGTACCCGGCAAGTTCTTTGCCCTCTACTTTGTTCGCACGATACTGACCTCTAACTGTTTTATGAGGCGCGTCTTGGGCAGTTATTGGTTTTAGTGCCGTAAGCACTTTCAGTTTTTCAGTTCGAATATTGTCGTCACTCAATGTATTAGGAGGTTCCATAGCCGTTAAACAAAGGAGTTGCAAGAGATGATTCTGTACCATATCTCGCAAAGCTCCAGACTGATCGTAGTATCCTGCTCGTCCGGCGACTCCTATGTCTTCTGCAACGCTGATTTGAACGTTATCAATCGAGGTTCTTGACCAAAGTGGCTCAAACATAGTATTGGCAAAGCGCAGGACAAGTAGATTTTGAACGGATTCTTTTCCCAAATAATGATCTATTCGATAGATCTGGCGCTCGTCAAAAACAGCGCCTACACCGCTATTTATAAGTCTCGCTGATTCCAAATCTGTCCCGATTGGTTTTTCTAGGACGACACGAGATCGTGGATGGACAAGGTTAGCCTGCCTGATCGACTCGCAGGTTTGAACATATAAATTTGGTGAGGTGGCGAGATAAAAAATAGTTGGACGATCTCTAACATTGTTGAGTTTTGAAGTTAGTTCGTTCCAAGCGTCCCCAAGTTCCGTAGCATTTAGGGACTGATAGTCAAGAAGATCTGCAAAATCGTTCCAGTTCGCTTTGCTCAATCGTTCTTCGGAAACCGTGCGACAGGCCTCTCGTGCAATGTTTTGAAATTCCTCGCGTGTTAATTTGGATCGGGCCGACCCGACAATTCGTGAGTCGGATGAAATCTGACCGTCAAGGAAACGATGAAATAGAGCGGGCAGAAGTTTACGCTTCGATAAATCTCCAGTACCTCCAAAGATCACTATATTGAAAGGTTCAACAGGTATAAATTTGGCCATATAGGTATCCGAAAGAACTGTTCTCCTATACCCAAGAGACTACAGTTTTGCTTAATGTTGAGTCACCTAGACTATTCTCTAGTTAGGCTCGCACCTAATCTTTTTCAATACGGGGTTACAACTTCCTATTTTGAGCTTTTAAATCACAAGTTCGTAATCGTCCAACTGAACATCGGATACTGCCGCTGCATAAGCTCTCGTGTGATCAGACCAGTTCTGCGTAATAAATCCGTCGGCGTTTTTGTACCAAGAATTACAGGCTGGATCAGCCCACACAGTCTTCTCTAGTTGTTTTTGGATTTTCTCATTGAACGCGTCTTGAGCCTTCTTGGACGGAGTTAACGCTTTGTAACCCTTGTTTTTGAGTAGGTTAATCGCCTTGACAGTGTATTCGATTTGGCGTTCCAACATGAACGTTATCGAGTTATGCCCAAGATTGGTATTCGGTCCGTAGAGAACAAAGAAATTCGGGAAATCAGCAACTGTAATGCCAAGATACGCTCTAGGGGTGGGCGACCATTGTTCGCTCAGTGACTGCTTTTGCTGGCCGACTATGTCAACTGACCAATTCCAACTCGTGGTTTCAAATCCAGTCGCGTAAACAAGACTATCGAATTCGTGTGTCTGACCATCGTTGGTCACGACTCCTTTATCTACGATTTCTTCAATCGACTCCGTTACCAAATCTACGTGGTTCTCTTGCAGGCAGGGGTAATAGTCATCGCAAAACAAGATGCGCCTACATCCTATCGGATATTTAGGCGTTAGCTTATTACGGAGTTCTTCGTCGGCAACTTGAGCGTTCAGGTGTTCATTTGCTTGGAGTGTATAAGCAGCCCGCCCTTCCGGAGTCCACGAGAACGCTTGCCAGAAGAATACGTCGGCATTTTCATAAAGTAAATTGCGGTTCGCTGCGCCCAGTTTCTGAGCGACTTCTGGATCGGTCATCAGCAGTGCGAGTTCTTCTGGCGGCACCGGTCTATCATTACGAGGCATTATCCAATTTGGAGATCTTTGAAATACTGTGAGTGACAAAGCGTCTTTGGCGAGTTCGGGGATGAGTTGCACGGCACTAGCGGCACAACCGATTACGCCGACACGTTTTCCTTCGAAAGCTACAGAGTGATCCCATCTGGCTGAGTGCATTGACGCTCCTTCAAACGCCTCGCGTCCTTTGATGTCGGGAAACTGAGGACGATTGAGTTGACCTAATGCTCCAATAAGAACTTCAGCCGTAATTTCTTCGCCTTTGTCAGTTCTTAACAGCCAATATTTGTGAGCCTCATTCCACTCAGCAGACGAAACAGTCGTATTCAAACGCAACTGCGAACGAATATCGTATCGATCAACTATTTCTTCTGCATAGGCTTGAATCTCGTGAGCCGACGGAAACAAACGCGACCAATTGACGCTTTGGGCGAACGAAAATTGGTAGAGAGCGACGGGGACATCACACTGACAGCCCGGATAGGTATTCTCAGCCCATGTCCCTCCTATTCGGTCATTTTTGTCAAAAATCTGGACGTTTTGGTAGCCGGCTTCCTGCAGTTTTATCGCTGCAGCAATGCCCCCTAATCCGGCACCTATTATGGCAATTCGTAAATCTGACATTGGTTGCTCCTGCATTTGATGTGATTATATCACTAGGTGAGCAATCGGTGACGAATCAGTCAGAAGAATTTCTGTGATTAGGTCAAATTGTTCAAAGTCCTTCTGAAGCTAAACGAAATGTTGCAAGTCTATGGCGCGCAAGACAAATTACCCCATAAATGAGCTCTTGCGTATTGAATGTCCTAGTCATATATTAGACTGTAATAGGTGGGTTGCCCTAGCTTGTTATTGTATTGATATAGAGGTCTAGCTGCGTGGCGAAGTTATTCGTTTGTTTGAGCGACTGCACTTAACGAGTTCTGGTGTATGGAGTATCGACGGCGCAGTTTGTGAATTGTATCAACTGTACAAGGTCCGACAGACGATCCAGCAGAAACCTTGATCTGTTCAGATCATCAATTAAAGAAGGAACTTAACGCGATTGGCCTGAAGACCTTATTACAGATTGCCCTCTGCTGGACACCAGTCGAAGTTTTACTTCGGTTTATGGTAGAATGTCTTGGGACGATTCGTTTCCGACAATCACAACCCAGGCTCTGGGGTTTGGAAACGAACGCTTCGGACATCCAGAACCAGTTCGCGCATTTTAGTTGCGAGAGGGGGTGTTGTTGCTATCTTTTCCGATAGGTGTGAGAATTTGTTCCAAAACGGAGCAATAGTAGTATCGAAATCGCCGCGACGGCTAATCGGTAATGCGATTCAAGTTAAACTTGGTTAAGCTAGGACAATCAGTAAGCATATCAACGAGTAAAACTTATGATCACAGAACCTAAATACGAAATGCGTTTAAGCCTTAACATATTGGAACACTTGGGGATAAATCTCTATAGTAATGTTCCGTCAGTTCTCGCTGAAATTGTGGCTAACTCTTGGGATGCGGACGCAACAGTTGTGAATGTCGAGTTTGACGCGGCGAAAGACACGATTATCATCCAGGATAATGGGGACGGCATGGACTTTGAGGACGTGAATAACAAGTTTCTCACCGTAGGATATAGGAGACGAGAAGGCCAACCTGGAAAAACGAGGAAAAATCGTTCACCGATGGGACGAAAAGGCATCGGGAAGTTGTCATTATTTTCAATTGCTAAGTACATAAAGGTTGAAACCGCTAAGAGCAATGAGGTCAATGCTTTTGAAATGCGAATTGACGATATTCGAGAGAAAATAAAAGAAGATACGGACTGCTATTATCCTACGGCTATTCCGACAACTCACCTAAACTTCGAAAAAGGAACTAAGATAACGTTGTCTGGGCTTAGGAAAAAACAAACATTCAGCACAATTGATGGATTAAGAAAACGTCTTGCTCGAAGGTTTTCGATAATTGGTCCAAACGATGCCTTCGCAGTCAACATTAATGGAAAGCCCATAACGCCATCGGACAGAGGATATTTTGATAAACTTCAATGCCTTTGGACTTATGGCGTAACGCAAAAGGTAAATATTGACTGCCCAAATGTTATCTTTTCTGAAGATCGAACTTCGGAAATTGGACCAAACGAAATCGGGTTTCATGGTTGGCTTGGTACAGTTGGACATAGCAATCAGTTGAAAGACGATTCGGGTGAAAACTTAAACAGAATAGCTATTTTCGTTCGAGGAAAAATGGCTCAAGAGGATATTCTCGGAGACTTTACAGAGCGAGGAGTATATGCTTCATACTTAGTCGGAGAGCTATATATAGACGACTTGGACAAGTACGATGGTCCAGACAGTGATGACTGTGAAGTTGATGAAGATGCAGCAACGAGTTCTAGGCAAAAAATTGTTGAGGATGATCCACGATACGAAATGATTAAGGAGATCGTTAGTTTAGAGCTTAAACATATTCAAAAATCATGGGCAGAGCAAAGGTCAAAAGAAGGTTCTAGAAATGCAATGCAGATCCCCGCGATCAAGGGATGGATCAATTGTCTGTCTAAAGATAGGAAAAAGTCTGCAACAAGATGGTTAGGAAAAATAAATCAGATTAGAGTTGATGACGAGGCGGAACGTCGTCATCTATGGAAACACGCCATTATTGCGTTTGAGTTTTATAGCTGGGGTGAGAATCTCAATAAACTCGAGACTATTGATGAAAACAACATCGAAGCAGCGATCAACCTATTTAATGAACTCGACAATTTGGAATTTAATCTTTATGGCCAGATTGTCAAAGAACGAGTTGAAATAATACGTGCACTAAAATCTAAAGTTGACGCTAACGCGTTTGAGAAAGCCATACAAGATTACATTTTTGATCACTTATGGTTATTGGATCCCGCGTGGGAAAGGGTCGAAGCCTCTGAATTTATGGAGTCTCGAGTTGAAACAATTTTTAAACGAAATTCTGAAGGTTTGACTAACGCTGAACGTCTTGGTCGTATAGATATAGGATACAGAAAAACGGCAGGAAAGCACGTAATCGTTGAACTGAAACGTCCGAGTATAAAGATAAGCGTCCACGAACTTTCGGCGCAGATAGGAAAGTATAGGAGTGCGATGCTAAAGTTACTAGATGAATCGAATCTTGGTCAAGAGCCAATAGAGATAGTTTGCATACTAGGAAATCCGCCGATAGAGTGGAGTGGTCCAAAAGGTCGAGAGGTGGTCGAAGGCACTTTAGCAGTACATAACGCTAGGTACGTCGACTACGAACAATTACTAAACAATGCGTTTCAGGCCTACGCGGATTACAGCGAAAAACATAAGCAAGTTGACCGTTTAACGGAGGTTATAAGAAACATAGAAAATTTTGTGTCAGAAAATAGTGACTTTACGCCGGAGTCAAAGGATGAACATTGGGTTAGATGATATACCGTGCCGATAATTGTTGCGTACTACACCGTGACGGGCTGTTAAGCTCTAATTCAATAAATCAAAGAATTCTTGCGAGCTGTATCTCAAATAATTCTCCACTCCAGTACCAAACCGATTACGTATACCCCATACAAGAGTAGTAAAACCAAACTCACACGTTTGCCAATAGGTTTAGAAGACACGACAAACGGGAGCAGTGTTAACGGTGTTATAGCCAATATCCAATGGCTGTAGGTAGCAATACTAGGCGGAATTGTGTAGGAGAGGAATAATGCCGCGACTCCACCAGCGCCAAGAATATTGAAGATATTCGATCCTACGACGTTGCCGATAATCAGTTGTGGACGCTTCTGAAATGCCGCTGCAACTCCTGCTCCAATCTCCGGTAGAGACGTTCCTACTGCTACCAATGTGAGTCCAATGATCTCTTCCGGTACTGACAGGGCTTTTGCAAGGCCTACGCCGCCATCGATTATGAAATTGGCTCCTATTGGTAGCAAAATTAAACTGAGGATAACCATCCCTACAGTTAAGCTGACACTATCCATTGTCGACTTTCCTCCTTCCTCAGTTATTGCAGACCTTTTCTGAATTTGGTAAGTTGCAATAGCATAAACGATTAGGAGAGAGATGAAAATAACGCCAATAATGGCGTTTACAGGCATGAATACCGTCGTGATTAACCAAATCAATGTTACTAGCACCATTGCAGAAAACGCAAATTTCAAGTTTGGTGAGTCGGTCGGAATAGAGGTTATAAGGGCCGGGACTACCAAAACAAACCATAAATTAGCGATGTTAGAACCTACTATAGTTCCAACTGCAACGTCAGAGTATCCCGACACGACAGCGTCGACGACCACCAAAATTTCTGGTACTGATGTTCCAAAGCCTACTATGAACACTCCAACGATGAGTTGAGGTATTCCAAGTTTGGAACCAATCGAAACTGTACTCTGAACGAGAAAGTTACTTGCAATGGCTAAGGTTACCAGTCCACCTAACAGCGTCAACGCGTACAACAGGGTTTCTGGGATCAAGGTAGCAAGACCAATCATCGAGCGCTGGTGAAACAATATGTCTCACCAGCAGAAGTTAGAAATTTAATCGAGCCTTTTGTATTCGATTAAATTCAGAAGTGCGAACAGTAAGAAGACTGTTCCGAGAGCGACTAATGCAAACATGCGAAAACTTTCAAACAGGAGAATCATTAATTACAGAGTATCCAGAATTTATCACAAAACTATCAAATTTTCATGCGACTCAAGTTCCTAACCTCTGAAAGGTATTTATAAAAGCAAAGAATCCGCTCCATCAATCCTCGTGGGAAGCTTCAATCGCTTGCTTCAGGTATTTAACAAGGGAAATAACTGACATAGCCGAAGCACCCCAAAGAGGTAGCACGAACAAAACCCCGACAAGATAATCGGCAAGTTCGACGGGGCTATATGGATCGGAGGAGCTTGTCAGAGCGAGAGGCAGAATCAATAGTGTTATGGCAACCATTTCAAGAGCAGTTTTTTGCTTAGCAAAGGTCGAAACTTGCACCACTTTCTTACCGATTCGTGTCATTCTAAAACCTGTAATGAATATATCTCTAGCGATGATCACGATGGCTGGAATGACAATAACTAACGCGTGATAAATGATCGATAAACCAGCCAGAGCTGCTGCGACGAGAAGTTTGTCTGCGATCGGGTCTAACCAGACCCCGAATCGAGTCTCAGCATTGAACCAACGAGCCGACCATCCGTCCAAGAAATCGGTGATCACGCCGGAAACGAATGCAAAAAGGGCAAGCTGAGCCCAAAACTGAACAAGTTTGTTACAATCGTCTTTGCCTAGATGTTCACTTACACATTCCTGGGCATAGGCCACTTTGATACAAGCCAGAAGAACCAGTAACCCAAGTCCGCACCGACTAAGGGTTAGAAGGTTCGGAATCCATCGGAGGAACATACAACGTCAATTGATCTCAAATTAGAGGAAGTACCTAATTCAACAATATCAGTGGTCTATTGAACACGTCTTGAAGATACTTTTTTGGGCCAAATAGATTCTATCAAAAAGCACAGTTACGCGACAAGATATCGCATTCCCCTGATCAATCACCCTACTGATTGTTTTCAGAAGGCAGTACATTGACCCGGCCAACATTGCCGAAAATCTGCTCCCAAAGTCCGAGTTCGCGACCCCGTGTTGACGTTTCTCGTGAGGCATACCGTATGACATGCCCGTCATCGACGTTGTATGCAAGCACCTCATCAACAACATCTTCATCGCTAAATCGAATCGCAACAACTGTCCGAGCCGTAATTTTGGGCTTAAAATAGGCTAACCTTTCCTGCAAAGAAGTTATGTAAATCCATGTGTTGTTATCAAAAGCGCCTTTGGTTGATGGGGTGCCTAGTCGTACCAACACGCTCGAGCGAGTGTCTATTCCCGGCTCGACTTCAGCCGGTACGGTTTCGTCGGCCAAATACCCGTGAAAGTCGCGCGTTGGTGTACACGCCGTCGCAAATGCGAAAAGCATTGAGATAATTAAAACTTGAAACAAGAATTTGCGCAATTTCTGCTCCAGAAGCGGCGAATTTGAATACAAATTGTTATACATCACCGGACTAGCAATTTTAAGGCGATGTCATTTAACTAGGTAGGTGCATAATTGAATATCGCAAGTCTTTAGAGCAAAAGAATTTTAACATAGTTCTGTTAATTCCTTGATTATCTGCTAATGTAGATAGAATAGCGAAACTTTAAACACGTAAATCTTAGCGCGCTTTTATACAGTGCGAGTATCTCTCGTGGCCGTGACAAATTTTTTAACAGAAACACGGCAATCGCAAACTCGTAATTCTCAAACTCTAAAAAATTATCACCTCTATTTGATTCTATGAGTACCCCGCTAACCCTATCCCTTGATGCAATGGGGGGAGACGATGCTCCTAGAATCGTAGTTGACGGGGTTGACTTGTTTGCTCGAACAGATGACTCTCAGTTCATTCTGCACGGAGATGTGGGAGAGTTAAGGGATCTGCTGAAAAACAAGCCTCATTTACAAGACCGGGTAGAGATTCGTCATACGGATAAGAAAATTAGTTCCTCAGATAAACCGTCCTATGCCTTGCGGCGCGGGAAGGGAACCAGCATGTGGAACGCAATTGAAGAGGTTAAGACGGGCTCCGCTTTGGCAGCCGTCTCGGCCGGTAACACAGGGGCATTGATGGCAATGTCTATGCTCGTTCTGAGAAAAATGGCAGGCGTTTATCGGCCAGGAATGACAGCAATCTGGCCGACACAAAAAGGGCAAAGCGTCGTCCTAGACGTTGGAGCAAATTTAGAAGCAAATGCTCAGCAACTCGTTTCATTTGCGTTGATGGGAGAGGCATACGCAAAGGCGGTCACCAAAAAGAACAAACCGACGGTTGGCTTATTGAATATCGGCAGTGAGGACGTTAAGGGTCACGACGAGATTAGGGAAGCGGCTGAACTTCTTAAAACTTTCGGCGAAGAGATAAATTTCGTTGGTTTCGTAGAGGGGAACGACATCTCAGTAGGTGATATTGATGTTATTGTTACAGACGGGTTTACGGGAAACGTGGCTTTAAAAACTGCCGAGGGGCTAGCCCGTATGTTCACATTTATGCTGAAAAATGCTTTATCTTCGTCTATCTTATCTAAAGTTGGCGTGTTACTGGCATCTGGCAGTTTGAGCCAGTTTAAGGAGGACATGAATCCAAGTAACGTAAATGGTGGAGTATTGTTAGGGTTAAATGGTATAGTTGTAAAGAGTCATGGCGGAACAGATGCCAAAGGATTTGCGACCGCGATGAAGTTGGCTGCGACACTTGCAAAAAGTTCATTTGTTGAGCAGGTTTCCGAGCGGCTTGCAGAATTACCACAACAATCACAAGAACAAGTCGGAGTAGATTCTGATGGTGCCGAGACGTAGCATAATTGAAGGAACTGGTGCCTACCTTCCGAAGCGCGTTCTGACGAACGACGAATTGTCCGCAATAGTGGAGACATCGGACGAATGGATTCGGGAGCGAACAGGAATACAAGAACGCCGGATCGCCGACGAGGAGGAAGTAACTTCGGACTTGGCAACTCATGCTGCTAAGGATGCCTTGAGTGATGCAGGGCTGGATGCATCAGAAATAGATTTAATTGTTCTAGCAACGACGACTCCTGATCGCACATTTCCTGCGACAGCAACCGCTGTGCAAGCGAACTTGGGAATTACACGAGGTGCTGCCTTTGACGTTCAGGCGGTTTGCTCGGGATTTTTGTTTGCATTGGCGACAGCTGATTCGCTCCTAAAGCAGGGTTTATTTCAATGTGCGCTCGTAATAGGGGCTGAGACATTTACGCGACTCTTAGATTGGAGTGATCGGGGAACGTGCGTATTGTTTGGTGATGGTGCAGGAGGAATTGTACTCAGATCTTCGACCGACGAAGAGCAACAGAATCGAGGTATAATTACGCATTACATTCGAACTGATGGCCGGCAATCTGATCTCCTATACGTTGACGGCGGAGCGTCATCGACTGGGACAGTTGGCCATGTACGTATGCTTGGGAATCGGGTTTTCAAAAGTGCGGTGATTAACATCTCCGAAGCGATTAGAAAAGTACTCGATGACACCGATTTGTCCATTAAAGAGATCGATTGGTTTGTTCCTCATCAAGCGAATCAGCGGATTCTTGATGCCGTAGCCAACAAACTTGGAATAGACGAAGAAAAAGTTATCACAACCGTCAGTAAACATGGTAATACATCGGCAGCTTCAATACCGTTGGCTTTACATACCGCTGTTAGCGATGGACGTATTAAAAAGGGAGACCTAGTGGTTAGTGAAGCAATGGGAGGAGGATTCTCTTGGGGTGCGACCGTTTTTCGAATGTAGAACCCTCGATTATTTTATAAAAGGAACTAGTTATGCCTAGGAAAAAAAAGAAACCAACCAAACTCACACGTGCGGATATAAACAACGAGGTTGTTAATATGACTGGCCTCACTTCCGTTGAATGTCAAAGTATGGTCAATCGCGTTTTAGACCTGATGGGGGAGGGGCTAGAAAAAGACGGAGAGATGAAAGTTTCCAGATTTGGGAAGTTTGGGGTTCGCAAGAAAGCAGAGCGTTTGGGGCGAAACCCTAAGACTAAAGAAGAAGCTGTAATAAAGGCGCGAAAAGCCGTCTCCTTCTATCCTTGTAAGGAACTTAGGCAGGCGATCAAAAATAGTTCCGACTAGAGCGTGTTCAATGGAAGGCACAGAAAAGTCGAATCAAGCGTACCGTTCTGTTGGGGAGGTTGCCTCTGAGTTAGGTGTAGCGACCCACGTTCTGAGGTATTGGGAGACTAAGTTTCCGAAGTATATTGCGCCAGTGAAAAGAGGTGTAGGACGTAGGTACTATCGTCCAAAGGATGTAGACGGAGCGAGGGCAGTTGAGAAGCTCATCATTCAGCGGGGACTCACTATAAAGGGTGCGTTACAAGTTTTAAGTCAACAGAGTCTAGAGGTTATTATTGGCACCTCGGAAGATTCCAACGTGGACGAGTTAAAGGAAGAAACCCAATCAGAGAGCAAGCCCATTGAGATGACTATAATGAAAAGTTCACCCGACACGCAACAACTTCGAGAGTTACTTGTGAGACTGCGTTCTATAAAATCTCGAATTGATGAAACTCTCTTGAACAAGTGAATTTTCTACGAAAACGCTAGTCCGTTGGACACGATAGAAAGGGGAGGGTAACGAAATGATGTATTGCAAATGTTCGTATTGTAGTTTATATAGACTTACCGGTTTAGTTATAAATTCCTGATTTGAAAGGTTTGATCATGAAACTCTCTGTCACGCTCGACGAAGAATTGATCAACAGAGCAAAAATGATTTCAAAAATCTCTGACACGCCAAGTCTTTTGCGACGAGCGATAGAGTATATTGTGGCATATGAAAGTGCTGAGCGCGAGTATAAGCGTACTGGGAACTTTGAGGATTTATCACGAACTTTGCGCCGCCTATATGATGGCGAAGAGCTATGAGATTCAATGATCATTATTTTTGATGTTGATTGAGACTAAACAATGAAGACTACGTTAACTATTGACGATAAGCTTCTTGATGAGGCCAAGGTTTTGACGAAAATCAGCGAGCCGAAACGCCTTTTCAAGTTCGCAGTCGAGAAAATGATGGCATACGAAGCGGCAAAGCGGCTTTCGGAACTAGGGGGAACAGAGCCAAATATTAGGGTAGTTTCGGATTATGAATATGACGAAGAATAGCAAATGTCTACATCACAGTTGTTAATTGATTCATCTGTTTGGATTGATCATTTTGAAATTAAGGATATTTCAGTTACTGATCTGTTAAAACTTCCAAATATATGTTGTCACCCTTACATCGTTGGAGAGGTTGCAATAGGAAACCTAGGAAATCGAAATGAAGTTCTTGAAACTATGAAGGGATTGCCAACTGTTGAAGTGGCTCGGCAAGATTTTGTTCTTAAATTTGTGAGACAGCGTAAACTATACGGCAAAGGTATTGGTTTCGTGGACTGCCATCTTTTAGCTTCGACACAGATTACTCCGAATACTCTACTCTGGACAAGCGACAAACGCTTAAAAAGGATGGCATCTGAACTTGGTGTTGCTTATCTACCCAACGGTTACGATCGCTTGTAATCGCTAGGGAAAGAGCTTAGAGTTACTTCATTTAGGTATTCCTCGCCAATGAGGGGCGTAGACAGATGATAACAAAAACCTTACCAAAAGTATGGCAAGAAGTTAGGTATTACTATGAAACTGACTGTTACGTTAGATGACAAATTAGTGGAAGAAGCGAAATTCGCATCTGGAATCACTGATACGTCTATGCTGTAAAAACGTTCGGTAGAGTATATTGTTGCGTACGAACGTGGCGAACGGGAGTATCGGACTACAGGCAGATTGGAAGATTTCTACCGTACGTTAAGACAAATTTATGAGGAAGACGAATGACCTATAGTAGATATCAATCGAAATAGTCACTATGATGGCCCTTGATATGTTATAGTGAGCTAGAATTTGTCTGATCACCCTCATACCCGCGGTAGATCAAAAATTATTGAGATTTGAACGAATGATGTTGTCAAAGAAACCGAGTTTCGAGAATTCGGCTGAGCGCAAAAGCGTTGTAGTATCTGTTAAATAGTGATATATGTTAATGATAGTGTAATACTGAAAGTGTAACAGCCTTCTTATCAACCTTTGGATACCAATATGAAAGCTACAGTCACAATCGATGACAAGCTTTTTGAAGAAGCAATGGAACTCACGAATATCAGTGAGGCGGAGCTCCTTATAAAGACTGCTTTGGAAAGAATGCTGGTTTACGAATCGGCTAAACGTTTAGTAGAGTTAGGTGGAACTGAACGAGAATTCAGATTGACCCCGAATTGTCCTTTTGAAAAAGAAAAATGATATGAGTTTACATATCTGAACATGTACACACGTTCTTGCGGTGATTTGATTCTGAATCATTCACAAGCTTATACCGTGCAACAATGTGCAGAACACGGAGGTAATAAATGTTGAACCTGTTTGAACTTGGCGAAGACCTCAGTGCAGCGCCTCCTTGCGTTGCTTACAAGATTCTGAAGCTAATGGACGATCGTGATACTCTTCGTTTGAGTATTTTCGATGTTGCAGTTCATTTTAAGGATGAGAAGTGGTTTTCACCCAACAGAATATATATGGCCATGACATTCATGTATGCCTTAGGCCTCGCTGATTTTTCTCCACCCTATATCGTTAAAAATGTTTAGAATCCGTCGACTATATACTGAACCGGACTCAATTGACCCTGTCGACTTCAAAGATGGTGTGAATTTTATTCTAGGTGTCGAAGATAGCTCAAGTGACAAGAACAATGGAGTTGGCAAAACACTTTCCATTGAGTTTGTCAATTTTGCCTTGTTAAAGCAAAAAACCACCAGCCGTCTTAACCTAATACCTACTTCAACGTTATCAGAAAATACGCATGTTTGTTTAGATATCGAGGTAAACTCGGAACAACTGACAATTAAGCGTTCGTTATCTGATTCAGAGCGACCAACCATTTTGACGCACGACAGTGTTACAAAATTCGAAAAGTTAGACGATGCCAAGGAATTCATCGAAACAAAAATGTTTACTTCAGCGACCGAAACCGCCCCCTCATTCCGATCGTTTCTCGGTCCATTGATTCGGGATGAACGATCAAAATTCGAGTCGATTGTCGGTTGTTTCGACATTAGACGAAGGGTTCCAGACGACTATTCCCCTCACATTTACTTACTTGACTTAAATTTATCTCTTTATCAGAAAGTTAAATGCTTAACCGATAAGATTAGTGAATACGATAAGGATATAAGGAATGTCCTGCCTCGGGACATATTGCAGAGATTTGAGAGTTACTGTAGTGGGGATTATGTTACCTGTAAAGGTTACAAAAAACAAGAGACGAATACGATTTTTTGATAAAATTTAAATAGATTTTGGGTTTCTGAAACAGGAAGCCTAGACCAAGGAACAGCAAACCAGATTAACAAAAAGAATAGTTTGTTCTCGATCGGGGATGACAAGAACGAGGTTAGGAACCCTGGTTTTTATGTTGAACTGTGGACAAAAGAGATTTTGTTGAAAGATTTGGACTTTACTCGCTTTATTGAGCCATTTTCTGGACGCGAAATCGGGCCTTGGACTAACCCTTTCAGTTTCGCACTGAGGTTTCAGCACGAGTGTCAACTTTTACGGAAGCGATTTCGCAGTACAGTAGCTAACGTTGTCGATAGATTAAGGAGAATTTCTTTGTGAAGCACGATTGCGAGTTGCTGATGTATCAGCGGGATTGAATAGCAGAGAATACGCTCATCGTGGACAATTCTTCACTGCGATTCTCATTGGTGTGTTATTATCCCCTAGTCATTTGCCTGCCCCCAATAATTTTTTGACCGATTTTTGTTGATGGTCGCAGGATTTGGCGAGCGAACCCAAGGGAGTGTTGCAACCCCTTGGGTTCGCCCTTCTGTGGTCAAGTTTTCAGAGGATCGGTAAAGGTACTTGTTAATTGCAACATTGTTGAAAATAGGTCATTGGTGTAAGGTTATCGATTGTCTCCTACGGTCGTTTTGTATTGAAGAACTCTATGAATGTGTCGAGTCTTCTATTCACTGCTATGAGATTGTCTAAAGGCCATTTTTTGGACGCGAAATCGGGCCTTGGGCTATAGGTTTCAGTTCCGTACTAAGGTTTTTTCACAAGTATCAACTTATACGGAAGCGAATTCGCGATACAGTAGCTCACGTTGTGGACAGGTAAAGAAGAGTTTTTTCGCAAAGAAAGATTGGGAGTTGCTGATGTATAAGCGGGATTGAATAGCAGTTAATACGCTCATCAGGGAATATTTTTCTGTAATTGCCATAGGTATGTTATTATTCTCCAGTCATTTGCCTGCCCCCAATAATTTTTTGACCGATTTTTGTTGCTGGTCGCAGGATTTGACGAGCGATCCCAAGGGAGTTTAGAAGCCCTTGGGATCGCATTACTTTGGTCAAGTATTCAGACAAGCGCTAAAGTTACTTATTAACTGCAACATTGTTGAAAGTAAGCCATGGGAGTTAGATTATCGATTGTCTCGTAAGGTCGCTGTGTATTGAAGAACTCAATGAATTTGTCGAGTCTTCTGTTCAGGGCTTTGAGATTGTCCAAAGGCAAATTTTCTTTGGACAGGAAGTCATCTCTCATGGTCTTATTAAAGCGTTCGACAAAAGCGTTTTCTGTCGGCGAACGAGGATCGTTAAGATAAAAGGTTATGCCCTTGTCCTGACAGGCCTGTTCAAATGCTGCTCTAAACTCAGTGCCTTGGTCTGTTTGCACCGCTTGAACTTCAAATGGCGCTCGCCGGATCAGTTTTTTGAGGAGATAAGCAGAGTTCTTCGCTGTATGGGCCTCAAACACATGTGAAAATGCCAGTTTTGAATAGATGCAGATGGCATTGACTATATAAAGGAAACGGTCTGGTCCTACGCGGAAATGTAGAGTATCTATCTGAACGACTTCGCCAGGCCAACTACTTATTAGCAATTCCGGAAGAGGAATCGCATACGTTCGGGGAGCTTTTCCTGTATTGCTGTCTCGTGCCTTCGCAAAAGTTCCACTGTAATACGACTTGATCTTTTTCTCGCGGATCAACTCCGAAATTATGCGACAGACTTTTGAACGTTTGATCTCGTATCCGAGTCTTTCCATATAGGTATGGAGCTTTTTACCACCCCACGACTTGAACTTCTTGCGGAATTCATAAACTTTATTTTTCTGTTCATCGTATTGTTCCTGATTCTCCCGAGTTCTCACTTTGTGCGGGCGCGTCGACTCCGGTATCGGCTTCCTTTTCCACTCATACAAAGTCCTGACGGGAATACCGACCTGCTCTGCCGCGTCTTCCGCCGTTCTGCCCGATTGCCGTATCCGATCCCAAGTTTCAACCTTTTCTCTCCGAAATCGGACTTGTTCTTCTATCGATAAGCTACGAATGGAGGCCGTATCGTAAATTCGAGGGGCGTTCTGTTTTGCAACATTCGATTTTTGTGATAAATTGCCCATGGGAAGATCTCCTGCTGTTTGGGTTGTATTCGAACCTACAGTATGGACGATCTTCCTCTTTTTGTGAAGACCTAAATCTCTGCAATATGTGTCTGAGTCTGTTCAGAAAGTTGAAAAAAGCGTACGGTTAGTTCGTCGAAAGGATATCGGTTTTGCTCGTGCTGATTTGAACGAGCTCGATCGGGAAGTTAAGTCTATCAAAGAAGGTATCGCGGCTCTTGAAAATCTGACTGGATACGAGCATGTTAAAGATCAGATAATCGAATTGGAAAATCTGATTGAGAGAAAACAGCGTGAGAAATATGTTTATATTCAAAAATATAACGCTACAAAGCTAATTGATTCAAAAAGTCCTATTGACCTAGACGAGGTTACGGAGTATTACCAAAGAATCAATAGTCGATTAGGTGACTGTGTAAATCGTGATCTCAGCGAAGTTATTGAGTTTCAAAGCGAGATACAGGAATTTCAAAATAAGTTGATTCAAGAGAAAAAAGAAGAATTAAAGAGTCAGATCGATAAACTTCACCTAGAACTATCTGAATTAAATGGACAGCACGAATCTAAATTGCGACTGCTTGATAATGATGAAAATTTAAAAAATATAAATCAAATCTATTCGACATATCAAGTTAAGTGCGAGGAATTTAATGAACTGAAGGAGTTCATTACAAAATATGATCATCTGGTCATAGAGAGAGCGCGTACGAAGTTGAATAAGGAAAGAAGTCTCATAGAGTTGCGATCGGCAATATTAGAGAAAAAAGATTTATTGGATTCGGTGGAGCAAACAATCCTAGACATTCATAAAATCGTTCTAGGAAACCGTCGTGCTTCCTTTGAGGTAAAAAAGACAAGATTTAAAAGAATAATTGACATTGAATTACGAATAGACGACGATGGAAGTCATAGCATCGAAAGAGAGAAAGTTTTCATTTATGACCTTGCTTTGCTGTTAAATGAATATACTGTTAAGCAGCATCTCGGACTGCTTATCCACGATAATATTTTTGAAGTCGACCAAGACACACTGGCCAAGAATATCATGTATTTGTTGAATGAAGCCAATTTTACTGAAAATCAACAGTACATTCTGACTTTGAACGCTGATCGATTAACGAAAGAGGTGAAAACTGCTATCAAGCCATATGTCAGAGCCGAGTACACTAAAGAGCGTAGGTTTTTGAAGTCTAAGTACAAGGAAGAACGAGTCAAGCGATAGAAAGACTTTGTTGAGGCGTTTATGATAGGCAGATTTTGCTTACGCCAGTATAGTTTTCTACGAGATCAATGTTATCTTGGTTTACAAAACTGAAATTTTGCTGTATCTACGGTGATAAATTGTTCGGAGCGTGGCGCAGCCCGGTTAGCGCACCGGTCTGGGGGACCGGGGGTCGTAGGTTCGAATCCTATCGCTCCGACCAGTTTGGTAATTGACTTCGGGCCGGGTAACCTTGTAATGAGATTACTGAAGATTATCCAAGAATCTTCCCAATTCGTCCTTTAGGTCTTCTGTGTCTTCGAGGCCAATGTGAAGTCGCAACAGCGGGCCGACCTTGGTTTCAGTCCAATCGCCTTCACTACGTTCAAGTTGCGGATCAGATGGAATAAGAAGACTTTCATAACCTCCATATGAGAATCCCATTCGAATAAACTGAAGTGAAGCAAAAGCCTTTGTGAGTGCTTCCTGATTGAATGGTTGAAGGACTATTCCAAATAAGCCACATGATCCCGTATAGTCACGTTGCCATATATGGTGATCTTCGTGATCAGAAAGACCGGGATGCAGAACTTTCTCAACCTTGTCAGATTTGTTTTTTAGCCAAATTGCAATTTCCAATGCGGCTTTTTCGTGCGCCTTCATTCGAGTTTCAATGGTTCGGAGTCCGCGTAGCGCTAGATATGCGTCATCAGGGCTATAGGAGAGACCCCAGTCTTGTGCCATTGCTTGTATTTGCTTAAATAATTGCTTATCTTGGGTCATAACCGCGCCGCCAAATGCATCAGCGTGACCGACAGGGTACTTAGTCAGCGACTGCACTGATACATCAATCCCAAGACTCAGAGGCTTGTGAAAAACACCCGCACCCCAAGTGTTATCACTAATTGTTACGATACCCTTAGATTTTGCTACCTCTGTGATCGCTTGGACATCAACAAGTTCAAAGGTTAAGGATCCTGGCGATTCTATATAAATGACTTTGGTGTTTGGCTGAATTAGTTTTTCGATTTCGGTTCCTATTCGTGCCGGGTACCTTGTAACTTGTACGCCCATTTTTCTTAATGCTCGATAACAGAACCGACGGGTCGGTTTATATATCGTGTCGTTGACAAGTATGTGGTCACCAGACTGAACGAAACTTGCTAAAGACAATGAGCAGGCTGTTAAACCTGAACTAGTCAAAGCAACAAAATTAGCTTGCTCTAACTCACAAAGTGCCTCTTTAAGCTCTTGGTGAACTTCCAAACCATATCGACCGTAGTTTGGTTTAGTTCCGTACAGGTCGGTTTCGTTGTTAAACAGAACTGTCGATGCCCTAGTAATCGGCGGGTTAACGGATCGACGCTTTTTACTGACTTCGGTATGAATGATTTGTGTTGCAAATTTTTTGTCTGTCACGATGAACCCACAGCAATAGGATGTTGAGAATTATGCGCCCAAGCGCACCAAGAACCATCATATACGGATACATTGAATTTGCCGAGTCTTGCCAACGCCAATGCAAGAACTGCCGCGGATACTCCTGAGCCGCATGTGCAGATAATTCTTTCAGTTAAATCGCCAAAGATACCTTCAAGTTCTTTAGATTTACGAATTTTCCCTTTACTGTCGATCAGGTTGTTATGAGGAATGTTAATGCTGTTTGGTATATGTCCAGAAGAAAGGTTGTCTCGAGGTTCAGGCTCTACTCCTCTGAAACGCCCATCAGGTCGCGCATCAAAAATTTGTAAACTAGGATTGTTGTAGTCATTTAGAATGGTTACGGTACTTTCTACTAGGTCAGTCTTGAACTGCGCTTTGTACTTGCAGTTAGAAACTTGTTGTGTCTCTCGCTCAACTATTTCACCGTACTCCAAATCCCACTCAGCGAATCCACCGTCGAGAACTTGAACGTCGGTGTGTCCCATTGCACGGAACATCCACCAAACTCTTGCGGATGCCATATAGTTATTATCGTCGTAGACGATTACGTGGTCGCTTTCGCTGATACCAAGTTTTCCGACTTCGTTAGAGAAAACCTCTTCAGAAGGTAACATATGCGGAAGATATGAACTTTTGTCGCAAATTTCGTCAATGTCGAAGTAGACAGCGGAAGGTATATGTTTCTCCTGGTATTTCAATTTAGCCGTCCCCTGCGGCGCAACCCAGTCCGGAATCCATGTCCCGTCAACTATTTTTAAGTTGGGAGACTCTAAATGTGCTTTGAGCCATTCAACTGATACAAGCGGATCCTGTATATTCATAAACGTCAACTGAGCCAACTAGGAAGTGGTAGATCGCGACTTCGCAGAAATTCTGGGTTATAGAGCTTTGACTGGTACCGATTGCCGTAATCGCACAAGATCGTCACTATTGTATGTCCTGGCCCCATTTCTTGCGCCATTTTAACCGCACCTGCAATGTTAATTCCGGAGGAACCTCCTAAGCAAAGTCCTTCATCAGTTACCAGTTTAAACAGTATCGTTAGCGCTTCTTCATCGGTAACACGATAGGGAAAGTCGACAATTAAGTCTTCTAGATTTTTCGTTATGCGAGACTGTCCGATTCCTTCAGTAATTGAGGTTCCCTCTGCTTTAAGTACCCCGTCGTTGTAATAACTGTACAAGGATGCCCCGCCAGGGTCGGCTAATCCGATCTTTATCTCTGGGTTCATACGACGCAGTGCAGAACCTACTCCCGCGAGCGTTCCGCCAGAACCCACCGCGCAAACAAACCCATCTACTTCGCCGTTTGTTTGACTGAAAATTTCCGGGCCGGTAGTTTTTTCGTGAGTTTCTCTATTGGCGACATTATCGAACTGGTTAGCCCAAAACGCCCCTTCGGTTTCTTCGGCTAATCGACCGGAATACCTAGCGTAGTGATTCGGGTTGGAGTAGGGGACTGCATCGACTTCGACTAACTTTGCACCAAGTATACGAATTGCATCTTTCTTTTCTTGGCTTTGAGTTCTCGGAAACACGATAATGGTTTTGTATCCGAGCGCATTTCCGACTAAAGCAAGTCCTATGCCTGTGTTGCCAGCAGTGCCTTCGACGATTGTTCCGCCGGGTAGCAATTCGCCGGAAGCTTCGGCTGCTCTGACGATTCCGAGGGCTGCGCGGTCTTTGACGGACTGACCGGGGTTAAGGAACTCTGCCTTACCGAGGATTTCACAGCCTGTTTCTTCGGAAACGGCGTTCAACCTGATCAATGGCGTATTGCCAATTGTGTCTAGTACTGAGTGTTTGATCATAGAAGAGTCTCACGTTAGTGTTAAAACCGTCCTCTAATTACGAGGATCTATTCGCAGTAATCCTTTACAAAAAGGATACTTTCCTTTCTTTTTCCAAGTAATTTTCACTTCAACTGGAATCTTGTAACGTAAAGCCAGGTCAGCAATTTGTTTGCCACTTCTATACGCATCAGTACGATGTATAGACATGTTCAGTTCCCGAAAGTGTTTCCAACCATCTTTTGTTTTACGACCGTCTACCCAACACCCATGTCTTGAACTTATATGTTTAAATCCCAGTTGCTTCACTGCGGCGAGCATGCTTCGGATTAATCCGATCCAAGTTAATTCCTTATACGGGATAGAGTTAATCTTTACTGAGATTATTTTTGTGAAAAAGAAATCTTCTGGGCATCCGCCAATTAGATCATAATATTCTCCGTCAGGTTCGGTCAGTTTAGTGATAGAAGATGATTTATTTCCGTCATTGTTAGAACTGTCGGTCTCAAATATCCAGTCAGAAACTATTTTGGCTGGAGGATGTTGAGGGTCTACTTCAGGTTCCGTGACGTAACTTCTGTCAACATTTGGGCTACCTACTCCTAATGAAGAATAATTATTCGGAGAAAGTTCTTCTTTTGCCAACTGTGAAACTAGTTCATCAAGGGTGCCATTCTGTCGCCAATTCTGCAACATTCTCAGCAATCTTAGCGCTTTCTCTGATACAGATATCTTGATCATAACTGAAGAATCTTATTAATACTCGTTAGACAATTCATTAGTTTTTCCAGCCATAACGATACTTCGTTTATTGGGAAATTTTGACCCCGCCTCTTCTTGCCAGCGTAAATGAACTTCCACAAGAATAGTGAATTTGTTTCCCAGTCGAATTAGTTCTGAACTGATTTCTGTTGCCGTACAGTACTTTATAGAGCAATCTAATACTTGAATATATGAATAATATTCTTTGTCTACTTCACCTTCGTCGATTGGTAACTCAACTTCCGCTATAAGTTCTCTCGTGGTAAAGGAGCGTTTTTCAGCCAAATTTATCAAAAACACTTTTAGTATTTCAATCCAACTAACAGACTTAATAAATCGATTTTCAATAAAGGCATTTGTTATATACGAATGTTTTAGAAATTGTTTATCTGATAGAAAATGAATATTGTCCGAACTGATAGTTTCAGGAACTTTAACCTCGTCTTCGTCATAGCTGTTAATTTCTTGAATGAAAGCCTCAGAGATTTGATTGTCAAATATTGGAGATTCTTTACTATTCACAACTCCGAGGCGACTGGGATACGCTGCTTTTTCATTATATGTCCATCTAAACTGGACTTCGACAGGAAGGTCATAGGCTTCGGAAAGAATGCGTACTTCCTCCCAGAGACGTGGAGTTGCTTGTGGATTATAGCGTATATTTGATAGTTTCTCGTGAGGATAGTTCGGGTCTAACGAATTATCGGTAGTGGCAGTAATCGTCATTGTATTCACAATTTCTCTCGGGGTAATCCCATTTCCAACGAGTTTTCTAATCGTTTCAAACATAACATCTTGCCAAGAACATTTGCCAGTCTCGAAGTCTCCGATTTTAACGCAAATTGGTTTTGTATGATGTAAGTCGTTAGGATGAACATTTTTTATTATCCCTTGGGGGGTCGAATCTCCATTCTCTTTTTCCTGTTCTTCGTCTACACTTTCGATATGTTCGTTGTTTAGATTCCCTTCAGCTAGGTAGGATAGTATTTCCGAATGTGAATGCAATCCGTGCCATAGTTGCAAATGTTCTAGTACCTTGTAGGTGCGTTCGCTAATTTGTAGTTTGATATCTGACATATTAGAGGTCATTTTTTCGCTTGAATTTATGTTCAACCTGTCTGTTTGTTTTCAATTCTGCAGACAAACCGCGAAGTTCTAATCTTGCGTTATTTTCCCATTTGAAATGGATTTCAACATCAACCTCCCAAAATCTACTAAGATTCTCAATCAGAGGCCATACAAACTTGGGATTTTGAATTTTGTGCGAAATGTCAAGTTCTTCGTTGTAACTGAGGAAATCCTCAAGGTTCTTACCGACAGTCGCGAATCCTTGAAGTTTATCGACAATCTCGTCGAGTCCGACACCTCTGCCCAAAAGAAGCTCGATAACATGGAAGAGTGTTTGATTCCAACGCTTGTGATAAAAGCGTTTTCCGTCTACGTATGCCATTACAACTTCGACGTTGACAAGATCCTTGGAACGAAATTCAGTCAAAACCGTTGGAACAATGTGGTCTAGGTCAGGAATCGCTAGAGTTAGTTCTTCGAATTCTCCTTCCTGCCCGCTTTCTAGTCGCATCTGAGAGGCTTTACTGGAGTGGAATGCCTTGCCAACCGAATCAAGGTTTGCCTCAATCGATGAATCAGCCTCTTCATTTTGGTAGACGGAGTCGGATTCTATTGACACTCCAATCTTTAAGGCTCCTCGTTCCGCTAGTCGCTCGACCAGCTCACCGACCGTAGCTACTTTCTCGTTTTGCTGCAGTTCACACAACAGCTTAAATGTGTCTTCGCTGATTTCAATGTTCGGCATTCAAAGTCCTCGAGAAGAGTGAGCCTGATTCATTATTACATAACCGCTTAAGCGTTGCAAGTACATAATTTCCTAAGACTACCACCAAATGCAGACAGATTTTGTGTTTTGGTCCGAATTACACAACAAATTTCAATTTACGAAAATAGTCGAGTTTACTTGCCTATGCCTAGAGTGCAACGAGGTTAGGGTACCCAGTGCGAATCTCGTATGACCTGCCCCTTAGTTCCTCTGGAGCTTTCTTGTTCCATCTGAACCTGACACGAATGTCTATGCCCCAACCGTCGTGTAGTTTTTCGACGCACTGCCACGAAATTTTAGGAGTGTTAATGAACATATGAGAGATGTTTTGCCCTTTTATCGGTACTGAACCTTTAGGATTGCCAATTTTGATGAGGGGATATAGAACTCTTACGATCTCTTCAATTGCAACACCTTCGTCAACAAGTGCCTTGATAGCTGCGAACACGGCTCGATTCCAATACGAAATCTTAAACCAACGACCTTTAACCAGAGCTCGAATTGGCTTAACGTTCACTAGTTGCGAAGCATTGAAACTAGTGAATTCTCTTGATCGCCGACTACGTTGATTCGGAGCAACCGCGATGGTTTCTCCATAAATGGGTGCGAAGCTATCCTCAGACAAACCATCCTGGCAGGTATTATCTGAGGGGCTTGAACTAATCTCATTACCCCCATTGTGTCGAAGTTGTTCATTACAGCTAGTATTCGGATTGTCCCCAAGTGGCTCTGAGCCTTCCTCCTTGTCCGCATTGATGATTATACCTATGTCATCTGTTCCTTTTTCAGTAAGCCATTCGACTAGTTCAGCCGGTGTATCAGCGGGTACTTTCTTTCGCAACTGGCACAAAAGGTCAAATGTTTCGTCGGTGATTCTAATAACGGGCATACTTTCGAATCTTGCTATGTATAGTTTGGGATTTATTGCCGTCACGATTCAGTGTTTGTTAAACCCGTGCAAACATTCGGAATGATCAAATGAGACAAGAAAGTTTGAGATGTGATCATTCGTCATCGTTTAATTCTTTAGGCAAAGTTCGTATCTCATACGATAACCCTCGAAGTTCAACTTTAGCCTTCTCATTCCACTTAAATCTCACTCGAACGTCAATCCCCCATTTCAAGTGTAGTGTTTCAATACACTTCCAAGACACCTGCGGGCTTCTAATGTTGATGTATGATAAGTTGAGACCAATGATTGGTTTAAGTCCATCTTCGTACCCAATTTTAATGTTCTCCGGTAGGAGTGTTGCAATCTCCTGAACGCCTACGCCTCTTTTTTCTACCAAGATTCTGATTACTTCAAATACGACTTCATTCCAGTGTTTGATATCGAACCACTTGCCATCAACATATGCTTCTGACGGGGGCACGTTTTCAAGGTAAGAATTTTTGAAAGTTAGGAAATTGACTTCGGAAGGGTCATCATATTTGATTTCACCTTTGTAGATCTCACCAAATTTTGGGTTAGTTTCCTTCGCGGGCTTTACCGTAGAACTGTTACTTGAGGCCGCATTAGCCTTCGTATCCTTATCGACGTTAACATTTGACGTGAAGTCGTCAATTCCGTATTGTCTTGCGGCATTTGCTGTTAAAGACTCGATCAAGTCGCTTGCTGTTGGTTTATTCAAAACACCCTGAAGCCTCCATAAGGTAGCCATAGTCCTCTGACTCAAACTGACCGATCTCTTGGGAAGCATCCTTCGGAAAAATTTGAAAACCATAGCGTTACCTGTTGAGATAAAGGAGAGTTAAGTTTGTGTTCACGGAAGATTTTTCGCTACGAATCTTGACTGTAACAAGCAGTCCTTCCGCTGACGGGAACGGTTATACTCCATCCTTTGGTATCTTGAATGTTTATTAAGCCGGTTTCAATCCTTATCCCTATATCGGTTCTTTCAAACTCGTCGATTGAAACACTTACTGTGGACAGATCGTTCGAGGAAAATACAGAGTCAGTGTAATGTTGATCCATAAGTGTTCCGTCGGTCTGTGTCAGACGTAATGCTAATTCCTGCCCGTTAATGACGATTTTTGCACTGTTTGTTGAAGATTCCGCAAAAAAAACAAATCGAGGCGAGGGGAAGGGTGTGAATAGGAATAAGCCACATTGACCAGAAAGCAAAGTTTGAGCAGGTAAGTCGCCGATCGAAATAATTTGTTCTGAATCAGTTTCGGTGTTTTGATCGATTACTCCATTGGAACTAGCAATGTTGCCTGCTGTACTCGGCAGTTTTGTAGGAATGCAGGACATCAGCATAAACGAAGTCAGCACCGCTAATAGTATCTGCAGTGAGCAATTCATAGTTGCTGTAAGGTTTGGCTTCACATGCTTATACATATTGATTTCGCAATTACTGATCCATGACTATAAACTTCGGGAGAGATATACATTCAGACTAATCGTGTCTGTATCCGCATCCTGCCTAACCGACGCTTGCCGTACACGTATACCATGGTTCGTTTCTAGTTCTTTCAACCAAGAAAAAAACGATTGACTATTAACAGAGTCCATCCAAACACTCAAATTGTTTGACTCATCTGGTAAAAGGCGCGTTATGGTTAAACTATAATAGTCTGCAGTATTTGTAACAACTGACTGAAGCGGTTGATTACTTGTTGAAAAATTCTGTCGTGTGGTACTAGTTCCTGCGGCTCTTTGCACCGCGTTCCATTCTTCCATAGCGTTGGCAAACGCTCGTTCAGCTCGCTCTTTTGTTTCCCAAGACGGTCTAACGATGAACTGAAATATCAAGAACAAAATCGCGAGAATCCCGGCAACAGAAATTAGTATTCGTTCTCTTTGTGTTAAGGATGTCCACCAGTTGATCATCGAATCCTCCTTATCACAAGTTCTCCAGAACGGCGCTGCCCGGCTTGCTGTGAACCTGCGTCTGCAACGGATCCGCCTAGAGATTCTATTGTAGCCGTTAGCTGCGCTAGGGAATTAAAAGAGTCGAACAGTACGTTGACTATCAATTCAGAACTATTCGTATCAAACCGAACACTCTGAACACTAATACCATTGGTTCTTTCAATACCAATGGATAGCAACGAGGTTAAAACCAGAAAATCCGGTTCGCCGGATGCATTCTGAGACTCAATAAACCTAAGTTGTGTGCGAATGTCACGAACATTTCCCAATTGCGGGAACGATTTCTGAAAGAGCTCTCTCGTTTCGACAATAAGATTAGACGTTTTTGAGTTGATTTGTGAAATTTCTAAGAATGTGACACCGATATTCGCAAGAATTGAGATCGCTACGATCACTCCAACCGTAATAATATTAGGTGTTCTAAGAAAACTCGTATTGGAACTAGCGGAGTAGGCACCCTGTAAGAGATTAACGTCAACATCAGGAATATTAGAAGCTATCAGGTCAAATGCATCCACTTGGTTCTTTGGAAAACCATATTGAGCGGGATCGACGCTAGGGTAGGCTGCAACACATTCCAATTTCAAGTTCTCTGCCTTAGTATTGAGAATTGAACTTACGAAGTCCGGACTAAGTGAGAGATCAATACTTGCTCCCCATTCTCCATACCTAACGGACAAATAATCTTTCGCGATGATAGCATTGGCCGAATCGTCTGTATTGTTTATACAAGAATAATCTGGAACAACTATATCCGCTTCAATTTCGTTCGATTTCAATGCGTCAACTAGGGAATTCATAAATTCTTCGCTGACGGCGAACAGAGTACGATCAGCAGACTCATCATCAAGTTTTTGCGGTGCTAAAACAACGTGCGCATCACCCAACTTACACGCAAGATCGTCTTCAATTGCAAACTGTGCTAGAGACCTTGCTTCTTTTTCTGTTTTCACGTTAACCGAAACATTGTCGATACAGGTTACGTGTACTCCTGAAACGACAATCGCAACATTCTCCGCTTCAATTTCAGCGGCATACGAAAGAAATCCCGTTCCACTGCCGATTATATTTCCGGTAGCGTCTATTTCACGCCAGACAACTTCATCGTCTGGTGACATCCCTATAAAAATAACTAGCCAAGTACTCATTCTATTGATCCGTAACGCCAATCTAGTTTAATTACGTTATTCTGATTATCAATTTCAAATTTTACCCAAGTTTCCGCGACGCTTTCTCTGTAACGGATGACAGAATTTACATGAAAGAGCCGTGTGTTAGTTGAAAAACGCTTGTCAATATTTATTCCCAGTTCGCTTGTGTCTATATTATGGTTCTGAAAATATTCGTTTACAGATGTGTAATTTGAGTTTGGTAAGAATGTAAACAGTCTCAGCACGTCTTCAGTTGTAATCGTTTCTCCGAGATATGCCGCAAAAAGAGGAGCTTTTTCGATCTGAATAGTGTTAACGTTAAGAGTTCGAAATTCTAAAGAGTCATCTGTGCAAAGAAAGGGGCGGATCTGTTTGAAGATTTCAGGTGTCATTGAACGGAGTGCATGCAACTCACTGACATCCATCATAAAGGTTCTTCCCGTTCTATAAGGGCTATCTAGCGTCATATAGTAGTCATCTTCCGCTCCCATAAAGATCGCTTGTTCGTCTGTATCTATCCAATCAATAGCTTCTGCAGTAATGGTTTTCGCAAGGTTTATTTCAACTCCAAGTTCAATAAGAAGTGTTTCAAATACCTTGGCGTTTTCTTCAGAGCCGACAAGACCAGTTTGTCCCTCGATCTTTGTTATGCTGTTGATGTTGAAGCAATTTTTACCATCTGTGACATGGCCTTGAATTGAACCATCGGGAATTTCAAATACGAAATGACTGTTTGCCATTTGATTGAGGCGAACATCTAAGTTAGAGGTATCCAACAATAATCTTTTCAGATTGTGGTTAATAACTGTCTCCGCAGAATCAGCGAACATTCTCATTTGATGATTATTCGCGAAATTGATACTTGTACGCGATGCAAACTTAACCGAATCTATTATGATAAGGGCAAACAACGACATGGTACTGATGATCATCAGCACGGTAATCAAAGCCATCCCAGATTCGTGTTTACGTTTTGTCATTGCTGGATATTAGTCATAAATTTGTTTTCAAGTTTTCCATACCGGTCATGGTTGAATGTAATCCAAACTGCCGCAGGAAAAGGAGCTTTCTCACGCAACGCAATCTGAAAATCCCAGTATTCTAACCAAGTTTGTTTAGACCAGAATTGTATTTCTACCTGGTTTATACCCGAAATCAAAACTCGTTCACTCGTTTTATGCTGGGGCGCTGCATCAATGTATGGCCGTGTCCGCCGGATTAAACTATTCTCTCTATAAACGTACTCTACGAAATGAAGAGAGGGTAATTGCACACTGCGTCCAATAGACGGTCTTCCCGCTGTCACGAAGCTCATAAGCAAGTTCTCGTTTGTTTGGTCGTTGCCCGTGAACGCAGACACAAAGGGGGAAGCAAACTTATCTCGGGCATGTCGTCTGGAAATCTGAGACAAATCACTGCGCAGGATAGCCCGTGTCAATTCTAAACTTTGGGTCGACTCTATTGTAGATTCAAGTCCGTCACTCGTTCGCATGACACTATTAATGGAGGCAAGGCCCATCATTGACAAGATGGCCGTAATCGCAAGTGCGACTAGAACCTCAATTAGAGTGAATCCAGCTTCGTTTCTCAAAACATTAACCTAGTATATGTAATGCGTTCAACAACGGGGCCTTGTGGATCATTCAGGTCGCTGACTTCAACTTTAAATTGAACTAAAAGACTAGTCTCCGTTTCCGAAATTGTGTGTACGACTTGCCACTGTCTGTTACCGGATGAAACTACCGATGCAGTTGTTCCAATTTTTAATACTCCTCCTTCAAGTCTAAAATCGACGATATAATTTTCGGCGACAATTGCCCCAAGGGCAAGAGTTTCAATTACTCTTGCTGTTTTGATATTGAGCTTTACGGAGTGAATGATCCCAATGGACGCGATCGAAAGCAGGGCAAGGCCAACGAGTACCTCGATTAGGGTAAATCCTTTTTCAGAAAATCGATTACTCATTGCGATATCCTGTCCAAAATCTCGATTTTCGCATTTTCCATTACATTGACATAAAGTGTGGGGCCTTCTCCTTCGATAATAAGCGAGGCCGGCGTAGCGTCGCCAATCGGATAAAATGTTACTACAGGCTGTGATTCCAAATCTTCGACTGTGGAGATTCCGTCTTCCAAATATAATCCGAGACGAGTTTGAGAAAACCTGTCGTCGCTCCGAACTTTGGTGGAACGTAAGTTCTTTGACCATTCTCTTTCCCGAAAGTGCCTAAAGGCATAGCCGTCATCGGTGAAAAAAAGAGCAGTTGGATGTCCAGAAGCGATAGACTCTCGACTTGCTAAGGTTAGTTCTCGTAAGAGATTTTCGGCGTGAACGACAGTTTTCTTCTCTGAGTTAGGAAGCGAGATAATAATGACTGTTGAGGCCATTGCCACAATAAAAACAACGACTAGAACTTCTATCAGCGTAAACCCGTGTTCCTTGTACCGTTCAGAATGCGAAAATAGAACTTGCTGGGACATGAATTTAGTTTGTCCAATTCCCGATATCGGCATCAGGACCAGCCCCGCCTCTTTGACCATCAGCACCAAACGAATAGACGTTTGGTGAGCCGCCTTGCCCAGGGTATTCGTATTGATAAGGATAGCCCCACGGATCCATCGGCAGACGTTTTATAAAACCTTCTGTAGGGTATCGATCCGGATTACGGAGGCCTTTCGGGGCCTGAACAAGTGCGTTCAAACCTTGATCCATTGATGGGTAAGTTGAAAGCTGCAGACGGTAATGATCTAAGGCTGACTCTAGGATCGCGATGTCGGCTTGTGCTTTAACTTTCTGGCTTTCGCTAAACCTAGGAATTACGGCAGTCACAACAACTGCTGCGAGCAGACCCATGATCAAAACCACGACCATAATTTCAAGCAAGGAAAATCCTTCTTCGGATTTACGCTTGGTGGGATAGTCTTCTTCCTGATTCAACATTGTACTCCGTTTTGAATTCTCTTACAAAAATGCCCCAGTATTGAGTTGCAAGATTGGTAACATAATGGCAAGAATTATAAGTAATACCAAACCACCCATTATAACTGTTATTGCTGGTTCTATAAGTCCAATCAGGATTTTAGAGGCGTTTTCAAACTCTGCGTCAAGGTAATTAGCGCTTTTTGCTAGTAATGGTCCTAGTTTACCAGAGGCTTCGCCGCTCTGAGTCATATGTATAAGTAGGGGCGGAAAGACTTCGGTGCTAGCCATTGCCGTCGATAGCGACCCTCCGTCTCGAACATTTTCGATCACATCGTCGATGGCATCACGAAAAACTAAGTTTGTTACCGTTTCTCGGGCCGTTTGCAGACAGTCCAAAACGGGTGATCCCGATATTGCCAAAGTCCCAAATGTTCGTGAGAAATGACCTGCCGATACGATTCTGGATAGATTTCCGACGACGGGTAGGGACAAAATTAGCTGATCTGTAAAGCGTTTAACCGGATCAAGCGTGTTAAGGCGATTGAGAAGGAAAATAAAAACCAATATACCGATCGCGAGAAATAAACCATACTGTTGCATGAACCCAGACAGGTTAAGCATAAATTGGGTAAGAGGAGGAAGAGATTGCCCTAGGCTTTCAAATTGTTCTACAACTCTAGGGATAACAAAAACGAGAACAGCGATGACAATTGCGAATGTTACTAGAGCGAGAATAATGGGGTAAATCATCGCTGTGATAACTTTACGTCGTATTTCCTGTGCCGATTCGAGATGATCAGCGAGTCGCTCTAAAACGGTACCAAGGTCGCCAGTTTCCTCTCCAGCTCTTACAATTGCGCAATACAGTTGTGAAAAACTTCGGCTCGTTGATTGCAGTGCCTCTGACAATGCCTTTCCGTCAATCACTCCGGATCGGATTGAGGCCATTATTGCTTTTGCTTTGCTGCCCTTTACGCCGGCCCCGATAGAGGCAATTGATTCTTCGACGGGCGTTCCTGAGCCAACCAGAACAGCTAATTGCCGAGTGATCGACACAAGTTCTCGATTACTGAGTTTTTGATTGCGAGTTTGGTTCGTACTAGATTGAACTTTGTCGCTAGCGACTGGCTTTACTTCGATTGGCGTAAGCGACTTTGACTTAATGTCTTTTCGAGCAAGGTTAAGGCTATCTGCAGAAATAACCCCTTTGTGTTTGCGTCCAGACGCGTCTTTGGCAACATATTCAAATACTGCCATTTGAAACTCCTGCCTGTTTTACCACACGTAACACTTCACCGGGGGTCGTTAAGCCGGCACGGACGTGTCTTGTAGCGGATTTTAACAAGGTATCAGCGTTCTGGAATGCGTGAGCTTCAATTTCAGATTCTCGAGCATCTCCATGAATCAATGATCTGATCGTGTTATCAACGACGAGTAATTCAAATATGCCCAATCGTCCTCGAAATCCAATATCATCGCATTGGTCACATCCTTTAGGTTTATAAAATACAGTTTCTGAGTTGACGGCAATACCAAGTGGCTCGGCTTCGTGGGATGGAGGAGTGTATGGTTCTTTACAATTTTCGCAAAGTTTACGAACCAATCTTTGTGCAAGCACTGCAGCCAAAGTTGACGATAAAAGAAACGGTTCTACCCCCATATCTCTCAATCGCGTCAACGCCGCTGCCGCTGAATTCGTATGAACCGTTGATAGAACGAGGTGGCCGGTAAGTGAGGCTTGAACCGCAATTTGAGCCGTTTCATTGTCTCTAATCTCGCCAACCATTACAATGTCAGGGTCTTGTCGAAGGATGGCTCGGAGTCCTTTTGCAAATGTCATTCCGACTTTTGTATTGACTTGTGTCTGACCGATACCATTCAAACCATACTCAATGGGGTCCTCGACTGTAAGGATATTACTCTCAAAGTTGTTCAATAGTGTCAGACCAGCATAAAGTGTTGTAGTTTTCCCCGAACCAGTTGGCCCAGTGACTAACATTATGCCGTTGGGTTGTTTTAGTACTTCAGCTAGACGGTTTAGAGTAACTTTATCCATTCCAAGGTCATCTAAATCGAGGTGGGCTGCTTCTTTGTCTAGGATACGCATTACCACTCTTTCGCCGTAGCGAGAGGGCAGTGTCGAGACACGAATATCGACGGCACGGCCACCAATAGTTATGGATACACGGCCATCTTGAGGTACACGTTTTTCGGCAATATCTAAACGTGCCATGACTTTTATACGGGAGGAGAGTAGGGGGGCAATTTTCCGAGGTGGCGACAATATCTCGCCCATAACGCCATCAATCCTTAGACGAACCGATAGTCGGTCATCGAAGGGTTCAATATGAATATCCGAAGCCTTTTTTCGTACCGCTTCAGCGATTAGTCCGTTGATAAGCTGGATAACGGGTGCGTCGTTCGTTGAATCGAGCAGATCGGCGGTTTCTTCTAGGCCAGCAGCTAGGCTGTTAAGGTCTGAGGTTTCGATGATACGGCTTTCGAGTTCGCTTGCATCTACTCCTCTAGAAGTATAAAGTTCTGAAAGTTTGTTTTCGAAGATATTGGGTTTAAGCTTTTCTAAGCGAACAGGGTGTCCTATAACTCTTCGCGCTTCTAACACTGCAAAAGGATCCGTGTCCTCTCGAATGCCCAAAAGAAACGTATCTCCTTCTTCAAGCAGTACGACACCTTTGTCTCGTGCGAAGGCATAAGTTATGCGAGCAGGATTGGAGGGAGTCATTTCTATACGATCAAAGACTGAGGTTAATCTTACTAGTTTTCGCTAATAAACTCATCAAGGTTAGAGTCTTTATCACGATTGTACTGGCGTTCAGCATTGCGAAATATTTGGATTCTTTCGTTGGTTATTTCCCTTACCGACTCGCGATCTCGCAATATAGTAGGTCTTAGAAAAATCATAAGGTTAGTTCGTGAGGTCGATTTTCCTTCCGAACTGAAGAGGCGACCAAGGAGAGGGATGTCTCCAAACAGTGGAACTTTTATTCTGGAGATGTTTTCATCTTCTTGGATCAGTCCTCCCAAAATCACGACGTCGCCATTATCTGCGAGGACAGTCGTCGTGATCTCACGTTTGTTTGTTATAAGTTCTGGCGTGGTCGGAGTTATAGCTCCAAATATCGAAGAGACCTCTTGTTTGATCGCCAGATGCACTGTGTCGCCCTCCGAAATTTGCGGAGTTACTTCGAGTCTGATTCCGACATCTTTGCGTTCTACGAGTCTAAACGGATTAGAGTTATTGTTAACTAGAGCTTCTCCTTTCGTCACGGGAATTTCTTGCCCACTTAGAAACACCGCTTTCTCGTTATCAAGTGTCATCACAGATGGGGTAGACAGAATCCTCGAATCTGTATCGTCTTGGACAGCGTTTATGACGGCAGCAAAGATATCTCTGTCTTTTGTTTGGCTTGCAAATCCAAATCGTCCACCATTAACGCCGGCAAGTTGCTGTAATGCAGCTTGAGCTATCGCTGAAGTATTATCTGAATCATTAACATCCTCCGATATTAACGCTCCAGCCAATCCAAGGATGCTAGGATTTGTGCGGGCGAAGTTAGTTATAGCGATAGGCGTGTCATTGGGCCCACCTGCTATAAATTGCATACCCAGTTCGCGTCTAGCACTATCAGAAAGTTCAACGATAATTGCCTCGACTAGTACTTGGCTACGGCGAACATCAAGCTCGTTTACGACACGTTCAAGTTCACGCAGAATTTGGGGAGCGGCACTAATTATCAATGAGTTTGTCGGGGTATGAACGGAGATAGTAGGGAGTCTTGCTTGACCACTATCGGATGAACCTTCCGCCATAGATGTTGCAAGGCCGGTTACGATAGGTTCGAGGTCTTCTGCTTTGCCATGTTCAATTCTGAAAACGCGTAAACTTTCTTCAAAAGTTTGGCTATGGGAATCGAGTTCACTGACAATTTTAGCAATTCTATCGACATGCTTGGTGTTGCCTCTTAGCACAACTAAATTTCCGTCCTCGACCGCTATAGCGCCTACATCCAAAATGAATGATGGTGATCCCTCAGCCAGCAAGGCATTAAGAGTTTGAACCATTTCCGAAGCACTTACATTTTTTAGAGGAATTGATCGAACAACTGATCTGTCGACATCAACTTTGGCAATAACTTCGCGTATTCGCTGGATATTGGAGGCATAATCAACGATGATTATCTTGTTCGATACAACGCTCGCTAACAGGAGACCTTGAGGATCAATAAGGGGTTGAATGACTCTTTCAATTTCAGAAATTGGCATATTCTCTATTTCAGCGATATAGGTTTCAAAACGCGCTCCTGTCTCGCTATTGTCTGTGACTATTGCATCACTGCGAACCGAGGTTGCTGGAATAATTTTATATGACCCTGCCCCAGCCGGCGAAGCAGCGTAACCATTGATACGCAGAACACTAAGAAATACTTCGAATACTTCAGTTGTGGTAAGAGGAGACTGAGAGGTTACGGTAACAGAGGCTCTGACGCTTGGATGAACAATGAATGTGTAGCCTGTAACTCTTGAAACATCATCAATTAGAACGTTGACATCAACGTTTCGAAGGTTCATTATATGTTGTGGAACTTCATTCGGACTAGTCGTTCCCGGTTGGAAGTCGCTCTGAGCAGTCACATGAAATGACAGAAAAAAGCTAACGACAAGACAACATAGAATCTTGCGAGCATTCTCAGATAGGGGCGAAAATTCAATCATATTAGTATATTACCACTCTAATCCGATAAGGTCACAGTGTGTTGCACACGTGAGTTTCCTCTCGCGATCAACAGAGTGACTGAAGTCTTATTTTCAAATTGAGAAATCAGATTAACGATGTTGGATTCTGGGGATATTACGACACCATCGATTTGTAATATTATGTCACCTGCCTGTAATCCTGACGCATCAAACAATCGAACGTTGCGTGTAGGATAGACTGCTAATCCGCGTCCAACACTGCCTGTCTCGCGTTCCAGCCTTACGCTAGAGGCTAGTTCAAAAATCTGTAATCGACTTAAACGTGTCGAAGTTTGTGAGATAGCGGGACTGGGCTGTGAATTTGAATTGTCAGATCGACCGGGGTTAGGAGAGTCAGGGATGTTTTTTCGTTCAGAGTCTGGCGAGGAGGCGAGTTCTGTCGTTATGACATAATTGGGTGCAGAGTCAGGAACATAAGTTTCTGGAGATATTGTAACGATCCCATCATTATGAGCATGGTTAAAGGATATTCGTTCAAATTCTCCCTGACGTTCAATTACCGCGCTATCGGCTGTAATACTGTGAATTACCGCTCCTTGAGTGTCTTCGATTGTATCGCCAATTTTGTAAAGCACTTGGGGTTGCCCGAATACAGACAAGATTACGCTTCCAGCTCCATTTTCACTAAAAATAACGCCATACAGTACGATATCTAGGCTTGTCTCAGGTGCGTCTGGCACTAGTTCAACAGGTGCAACTGGCTTTGCGTTTCGAGAAACGAACGGTGTTATTCGATCCAAGGCAGATATGTCGTAATTAGAACTTTGGGGTAGACTATTAAATGAATTGGAAGGCTGAATGTTTAGTTTGCTACCGTCGTCAAGAACAGCCATAATGACTCGTAGAACAGCATATCCCAGACTCAGGATTCCCGCTATTGCAACAGGCCAAGCCGAGAAAGCAACCAGCTTATTTGAAATTTGGAAGTTGTTCATGACTTCGGCTAACAGAAGCAATTTGCCCCAACGTGCTGAATTTGTGTGAAGACATGCTGTTATATAGGCCAATTTGGACAAAATTTGGGTGTGCCGCCCGGCTGTCGAATTATAACCTATTTTGAAACAGATGTCATTGAAAACTTTTTGTGTTCTTTGACTTGACGGTTCGAAGGATCACGAACTGAAGCGCAAATGTCTCAAAGTAGTTAGGAGAGTTTGACTATCCCAAATCTATAGGATTGGCGTACCAACTAAGCATCATTTTGTATTACAATTTGATAAATTACATTGCAAATTAATAGTTTTGGTTTAAATTTACAAGAATGTTAAGTAGAATACAATTTGGTAGCGTGGAAAGAGCACTCAAGCGAGAGGCTGCCGTGGCATTGAACGGTCCTCGGCAGGTCGGCAAGACTACGCTTGCGCATTTAGTAGGTGATACTCGCCCGTCAATCTATATCGATTTAGAACTTGAATCTGATCGAAAAAAACTTGACGATCCCGTACAGTTTTTGGATATTCATCAAGATAAACTTGTAATCATTGACGAAATTCATCGAGCTCCGCATCTGTTTGAGGCTCTGAGAGGCATAATTGATAGAGGTAGACGCAACGGAAATGATACCGGTCGGTTTTTGCTTTTGGGCTCCGCTAGCATAGACCTAATGCGTCAGTCAGAGACTTTGGCGGGTCGAATTTCCTATGTCGAACTCACGCCAATCAATCCGTTAGAACTTGACGATCAAATTTCACTGCGTGATTTGTGGATTCGAGGAGGTTATCCTAGAAGCTTGTTGGCAGAAGAGGAAGGCATAAGCTATTCGAGACGGGTAGATCTCGTTCGCACGTACTTGGAACGTGACATTTCATTGTTTGGTTCAAGAGTTCCGGTGGAGACTATGAGCCGTTTGTGGACTATGTTAGCGCATAACCAAGGGGCTATGTTAAATACTTCGCAATTAGCTGGTAGTCTCGGATATTCTTCTCCAACTGTATCTTCGTATATTGATTTTTTTAATGATCTTCTACTGTTAAGGCGACTTCAGCCGTACTTCCGTAATGTACGGAAACGGTTAGCGAAATCTCCGAAAACTTATGTCCGAGATTCCGGACTTCTTCATGCATTGCTTGGAATTCGATCGTTTGATGAATTGCTAGGACATCCAGTAGTAGGGATGAGTTGGGAGGGCTTTGTTATAGAGTGTCTGCTTTCAGTGGCACCTAGGGATGCCAAACCTTACTTTTACAGGACGGCAGCTGGATCCGAAATTGACTTGATAATTGATTATGGAGGATCGCGTGGAATTTGGGCGATCGAGATTAAATTGGGTTTAGCAGCCAAGACTACCAAAGGATTTGCGCTTGCTCTAGACGATGTTCAGCCAAGCAAGGCTTTTGTTGTTTATAGTGGAGACGAACGCTATCCGAAATCTAGAGATGTAGAGGTTATTGGAGTGAAGGAACTTTGTGCGGAAGTAGCATCAACTGTTGTTTAAAGAGTTTGAAATCGATAGCAATGTATTTGTTTTTAACAAGGATAGTCATTGCGCTTGGATTTATTTCAGGTGCGTAGGGTAGTATGTTGGTTGCAGTGAACACTAAACTGTATCGGTAATGGTTTTCTAAACTGTAAGACGTTGAGTGCTAATCGTTTTCATTGATTTTGATTATCAGCTTATCATAGGCACTCCAAATAGCCGGATTACTGCTAAGAGAAAACGTACATACTGCTCTCAGCTTAGAAATTACAGACCTCTCAAAAACAGCATAACAAATCTTATCATCGTGTCTTGACCGATAATAGAATCCGTCAGCTTCAGGCATTTCCGTAAAGACTTCAAGGGCGAAGGCTCCTGACCGATCGTAATTTTTGCTGAGATGAATATCGGATGGGAGTCCGATTGAATTTGGTTTGCCGTCATTCAAATCAATTAGGTTTAGATTGGTTACAGAGTCAATTACTACGTTTGAAAGTGATTCTACGGCGAATCTTGGAAGCACCCTAACTCTATTGTCATCAAACTCGTCTCGAATTAAGGTTTCTCGAATAGCCGTCTCGAGGTTCAAAGCGGTATATAAAATTAGGTATTCTCCGTTAGGAGCCGAGAATCTACGATCTCCTTGTTTCATTCCTAAAAGGCTGTTTTTGAGTTTCTTCGGTATCATTCGCCATGCTCCTTTAATCGAAATATTTCGACAAAGAAGGCCCATGTCAGGAAAACTCTTTGTTCCCAAGTCAAGTAAAGTCTGCGGCTAAACTGTATGGCAAATTTATTACACGTTCTAAACTGTTCGTGAAATGCAAATCTATAGGGCGAATCATTTCAGTTCCCAAACTAACTTCTGTGACTAAATATTGCCACAATTGGCGAGGGTCGTCAAAATAATCTTGAACGTCGTTGAGGTGCGGGGCGTATTGTCCATCGCGAATTAGTACTCTCGGAATACGTAATTCATCCTTTTCATTTAGAACGCCAATCAGTCTTCCACTTTCAACCCACGATTCAACAACGAAACTTTGAACATTAAGCTTTTTAGCAGCCTGTTCAACGGAGTAAGTTTCGTAAAATTCACTGTCTTTTGAGGTAAGAATCGTAAATTCTTCTAGTTTAGATTTCGCTTCTTCGTCAGAAAGCGGTACAACTCCTACTCCATCACCAATCATTTCTATAGTCTCTATTTCGGGAACAATTGTTGAGGAATCAACTTTCGTTTGCATTGGGTGATCTGTGGCAGATTGGTCTTCAGTGAGTTCTACAACCTCTATCTCAAGGGTTTCTGGACGATTTCTTGCATGAATAGGTTTTCGTTCAACAGACCTAGGTTTCATAGTGAATGCTATGTCTGGAGCAAAACTTTTGGTCGCACTGCTTCTAGTGTTCGATATCCGACGCGAGGCTTTAGGACGACTATCATTGCGTCCATGATTTGATTTTGGCTTCTGAACTTCAGTCATTGAAAACTCCATATTGGTAAGAGATACTCTACCATAAATTGGCGATATTAGCAAAATTATAGGGGAATAGGTGATGAATAAACTAGAAGCTGTAGACACGCAGAGTATAGCGATTTCAATACAGTTCATCCTAGTTATTTCACTCTCACTTACGGTCTACCCCGCACATTAGGACTTGTAAATTGATTTGGAACGATGCTTTGAACGTTGTAAGAGTTATGTCAAAGCTTTATGTTACCGAATTTCGAGTGAAACTCGCTATTTTTTTACGAAATTCATGGTGTTTCGGTCAAACGTATAGTCAGTAATCGATTCGTCTTTTATGCGGTTTACGGCTTCCTCAATGGCTTGCAATGGAACCATAAACCATTCTCTCGGGCTAACGGGCTTGCCGAACCGATCGAATATCTCCAGATTACATCTCGCCCGGTGAAATATTCTGTGTAACAGTCGTTCCATCCCAGTAGGTTCAATGTTGAAAAGGTCAATAGTCAGAACAATTTGAACTTCTGCACACAAGTACGTGGACTCGGAACTTGCGTTCTGGATTCGGCGTTCGACTGAACCTGTAGTAACGCCGATTTTGTGAAGGAATTCGTGAAATTTCTTTACATTTTTGTCCTCCGAAAGGCTACGCAGAACGTAAATTACTCCGGTTTTTGTGTCGTTTTCTTTCACTTCATCTGAGAATAGAGGACCTGCCTCAGGTTCAGTTATGCGGCGTCCTGTCTCGTCCTGAGATAGAGCCCGTTGCAATGATCTCATGAGCAGGTTACTTTCTGTCCCATTACTGAATATTACTCTTAGGCGGGCATCCACCATACCTTGGTCATTTTGAAAATCTGTGTTGCGTTCGGCGACGTAGGCAATTTGACCTCCAACGATAAAGTACTTACCTTGTAGAATCTCAGCCTTACGCTTGAATTCACGTGTTTCGCGAATTCCAGCTCTTAGCTCCTGTTGAACGTTTACAAATAGTTGCTTGAAGTTTCCAAAGTCCTCACACGTTTTTCGTGAGGCAACTTCGTCTGGGGATTGTCGCTCGGAGACAGAACGGACATGTTTTAGGTTTACAATATCCGACGATTGGTCTTCGTCAGTAAAATGCTTTAGAATTTCTTCATCGTCGATGTCATCAAACTCTTCCTCGCTGTCAGGTAGACGAGAGGAAAGTATATTTTGGTGATCAAACTGTCTGAGTAACTCCCGGCAATCTTCCTGTGCGATGAGCTGATCGAGTCGTACGGCGTACATACGTTCAAAAATATCTCGATCTTCGCCGTGTAGTGGAGCTCGACCGTATCTATCGTAAAAACGCTGTATATCTTCGAATCCGGTGATGATTCTCTCCTCGCGAGGGGTGTACTTTGGAGGTGGCGTGATTGCCTCTAGTTCCCCTAGTTGATCGAGGAGTTCATCATCCTCTTTTCCGTATTCTGGCTTAGTCATTGGCTTGTTTTTCCCTTTTTCTTTTGAGAAACTCTACACCTTCGGCCATTCTTTTTTCCCAAGGATCAGTAGAAAGAATGTTTGGGGAACGACCGCGTAATTGTTTAAATTTAAGGGCTCGCTTTGCGAGTTCACGAGCTTCCTCAAGTCCCATCTGAACCTTCTTAGCGGCTATTATTGCCGCGACTTCTTTGAGGCGATCTTCTGTCATAGACTTTGAGAGAATACTATATGCCTCGCTAAACGGATTTATGCTGTCTATTAAATCGATGTCTAGTTCACGGACGTTATTGAAGATCTTGCGAACGCCTTGGATGAGTGAGGTGTTTTCGGGATCATTACCACTCTCAATCATAGCTGCGTTAGTTTTGCCTTGCTGAACAAGATGCATTGCCGCCACCGCTCGTTGCCGTATGGCTTCGACATCTTCTTTGTCTAAGTCCGGGTGTTTCTCTTCAATAATCTTGCCAAAGCGTACTACTGTAATTTCTTGGGCTACAAGGTCATCGTTAAACAGCCCCTGCTCAACCGAGGTGCTATCCTGAACGAAAGCATGAACGATTTCGTTTAGATCTGTTTTGCAAATTTGCTGAGCTTTTTCAGACTTTGGTTCAGTTAGTCCTTTTATCTCGACGTGAATGGCTCCTTCTTCGGGATTAAATCCAATATTATTACTTTCGGGAGAATAGCCATCTTTACCGTAATCAAATCCGGATATAGGTACGCTGTTTGAATTTTTGGCCGTGAATTTGAATTTTGGAGCGAGGACTTGTTCCATCAACAGGCTAGCGGCGATAGCTTTTAACGTATCATTCACAGCTTCACGAACTGATTCCTCGGAAGCATCTGGTTCTGCTATCAAATTTGTGAATCTGGCGTGTGTCTTGTCTCTAGCATCTCGAGTGGCGCGGCCAATGATCTGAACGATTTCTGTTAAGCTTGACCTGTAACCTACAGTAAGGGCATGTTCACACCAAATCCAATCGAATCCTTCTTTCGCCATGCCTAAAGCAATTATTATATCGACGTGATCGCGATTATTCTTCTGACTTGAATCTTTGAGAGCGTTAGAGACTTTGTCACGTTTTGCAGGTTCGTCATTGACTAGATCCGCGATACGCAGAACTTTGCCATCTAGCGATTTGACAAGTTGAAAACCAGTAAATGGGTCGGTACCTTGCCAATCTCCTAGTTCTTCCAGAATATGTTCAACTTCCTTGATTTTATCTTTTGTGCTTTCTCTTGAGTTGACATTCGGGATATGAATAATCGTTTTCTCGCTTGGATTGAGAACTTTGAGAATTTCCTCTGTGTACGAACCCGAATAAAAGTAGTAACCGATATCTAAAGACTTTAGCCAGTTGTAACCGTTAAGTTGTTCGTAGTAAGTGTATGTCACTGAATGGAACTTGGCTTCGTCTTCAGGAGCGAGAACTGGTTCAGCGTCACCACGAAAGTAGGATCCTGTCATTGCAACGATATGTGCCTTGTCGCGTTCTATAAGTTGAGCGACTTGATTTCCGAGTTTGTTGTTGGGGTTAGCTGATACGTGGTGAAACTCGTCTACAGCAACAATGCAGTTGTCGAAAGCTTCGACTCCGAAGTTTTCAAAAGCGTTGCGGAAGGTTGGATGCGGACAGACTAGAAACTGATCGTCGCTATTTAAGAAGGCCCTCATCGCGGTAACTTTGCTACGTTCGGCTCCTGGAGCATTGCAGAGATTCCATTTTGGCTCAATATGCCAGTCGTGATTAAAACCAAAATTCGTTAATGGTTCGTCATTGAAACTTGCACCGATCGCTTTCTCTGGAACAGTTATTATTGCTTTTTTGAGTCCTTGTCTATGAATTTTGTCGAGTGCTATAAACATGAGCGCACGACTCTTACCTGACGCAGGAGGTGATTTAATGAGGAGATACTGTTCACCACGTTTTGCATAGGCTCGTTCCTGCATAGGACGCATGCCAAGCTCGTTGGATTTGGTCGCCGTTCCGGTTTGGGCGTAAGTAACCGATACGGACGGAACTTTGGTAGAGTTTGTCATTTGCGTGTTCCTTTTTGATTAGAGTTATTGTCTCTGTTCGTCATTTCGCTGTAGAGTTCAAACAGTTTTTCGAGACGTTCAGTGTCATTTTTAAATCTTCGACCGATAAATATCCGTTCAACGATTTCGTCGTTCTTTTCGTGAGCGCTAAGGAGATTTTCGTGCATAGCATCGGGCTTATACAAATCTGCGATAGTTGCCGGGAAGTGTTCTTCGCGGGCTAGCAGTATGTCTTCCGCCGCTCGTGTAAGGTCTTCTTTGTTTTTTGTCGTAAGTTTAGGAACAGGAAAGGTATTCCAACCGAGCGTATTTGAATAGCGGAACCCGGTTCCAAGTCTGCCGCATACCGTTGCAATCCAAACCAAATGAACCCTAGATGCTATTAGTGCCATGTTCCAGAGCGGTTGGTCGTAAATTGCTATCGCACTATTGGCAACAATAGTTGGCGCTGGAAATAAGCCAACTGGTAAATACCTTCTATTCTCTGAAGTAACTCTTGGAACAACTATTACAGAATAATTTCCTCCGCCAATTATTTGTTTGAAACGATGAGGTGAATTCGCAAACTTTCTGGTAGCTTTTGATTTTGCAGAAGCTCGCATCTTTCTTACCGCTTCAATACGTGTCGTTATTTTTTCATCTTTCCTAGCACGTTCTAACTGATGTTCCTTAATCCACATACATTTTCGAATTATTCCTTTAGTCAGTTCTTGAGATCCGATGAAGGGAAAAATTAGATCATCTACAAATTGATTGGTCTTACCTAATAAATTTGATTCATGGAAGTTTAACGTTAGGTGTCCACCGTCGCATGGATCGTTTCCACGGATCATTCGTGAACATTCTGATATTGGAATTGAAGTTGCTTCGATTTCTATTGGTGAACTAGCGGACAGATACCAATTTATCTGTTGTACAATTCTTGACTTGACGCTGTTATCCGACTTAGTATGGTAAAGCGTAGATTCTTCAAAATTATCTGACGTAAAACCAATAATAACAACCGAAACTCCTGCGTTATGACTGGCTAGATTAGACCATTTAAATGACGTGTATGCAAAGTTAATCTTGTACCCTTCATTAAAAACTATTGGCCATAAGATTGGTACTTGTTCTCCCTGACATATAGAGTTTGTGGCAACAAAGGCAGTACGAATAGACTGCGATTTATAACTTAAAGCGGCTTTCAGAAACCAACCTGAAACATAATCAAGAGATTTCCAGTTCTTGGTTTTCCGTTCAAAAATATGTTGTAGATCTTCTTTTTGGAGTTTTGATTGAAGTGCACTGCCCAAATAAGGCGGATTACCGCAAATATATAGTTCTGTTGAATACCCCCCCCCTCAAAATTTATCGTTTCTTGGTCTGTCACCGTGTGCAGGAGGTCATCGGCAACATAGTTTACTTCTTCACCGCTAGCCGGACATAGACTACTCCAATCCAATCTCAGGGCATTTCCACATGTAATCCAATTCTTCTCGTCTAATGGAAGTAATTGTTTTAGAGCTTCTTTTTGTCCACGGTATAAAACGTTACACTGATAACTTGCAATAACTAATGATAATCTGGCAATCGCAGCAGGAAATTTACAAATTTCTATGCCTCTAAAGTTAGTTAACGGTATATCAGTTTTTCGATCACTTTCACCGCGCAACTTATTAACTCTTGCCTCAATCTTTCTCATTTCTTTATACGCTATCACAAGAAAGTTACCAGAACCACAGGCAGGATCGAAAATACGAATATTAGAAATGCGTTTTCGTAAGTTGAGTAATTTGACCGGACTAGTTCCGGCTTCTTCCAATTGAGTCCTTAAACTCTCTAGGAAAAGAGGATTGAGAACTTTGAGTATGTTGCTAACGCTTGTATAGTGCATTCCCATCACGCCACGCTCATTCTTGTCTTCGACCGCTTGTATCATTGATCCAAAGATATCAGGATTGATTTTTGTCCAGTCCAGTTTACCAATGTGAAGCAAATAACTTCGAGCAATCTTAGTGAACTTAGGTACCTCCACCGAATCCGAGAATAATCCACCATTGACATACGGAAATCGGTCAGCCCAAGGTCGCAGACCTGCAGCATCGCGATCAGCTGTTTTCATAGCCTTGAAAATTTCGCCAATTACTTCGTGTGTATTTGAACTGTCGGACGAACTCATTTGTTCGACGGTCTTGGTAAAGCGGTTATCTCCACCGAAAATATCTGTGTCTTCTGCGAAAAAACAAAAAATCAGTCGAGCAAGAAAAAGGTTTATGTTATTCTTATTGTCTGAGGCAGCCCAGTCTGGATTTGTTTTTGAAAGTTCAACGTATAGTTTATCCAAACGCCCAGTTGCTTTAATGTCAAAAGCACTTTCGCGGATTTCTTTAACGGTCGTGATGCCAGCAAGCGGTAAGAAGAAGCCAAATCTTTCGTGAAAATCTTTATATTCGCATGCTACCGTTTCGCCGGAGTTCAAATCTTCAGCTTCAAGCCAACTACCATCAGTTGCAAGGACAATCTTCGCTTTGGCTTTGGTTGTTGCAACACTTTCTCTCAACTCTTGTAGAGCAGTATTGACATTATCTGGATCACAAACTTTGATGTGGATGTTATTGGTCTGCAGAACTCCTCCTACGTCAGATCGGTTAGAAGCGCCAGCCCGTAGTCGCTTCAGAGTCGTAGACTTATTGCCAAATGCCTCAAGGAAGGCAAATGGGAATTCCTCTCTATCAAATGGCTGTACGGCCAAATGAGAAACGGCTTCTTCGATTTCAACAGCGTTCATAATTGTTTTACCATTCTTATGACAATCTTTGCGCGATAATTATATTCTTTCAAGAACTGAACCAGAAAACTAAATTTTCTTGAAACGCGTTACACTTCTAAACTCTTTAGTGTCAAACTTCTCACGTAATGCTTCTCGGATCGCTATTTGTATTTCCCTAGCTACATATAGTGTCTTGCATTCCCTAATTGGAGCAAAGAAACGACCTATAGCTACACCCATTCCAATCCGTTTGTCTTATTGTTTTGTGCAATAGTTTTCCACCCACCATTGAAACTTACTGAGTCCTCGATACGGGGGATATTTGGGAATCCTAACCTTCTATACTACAGAAAATCTGTATCAAGGTGGTCAGCCATATTCAGCGCTAATTCGATGTTGCCACTAAAGTGTACATCAAGTGGACGTATCCAACCATCGCCGTCAAACTGTTCGGTAACCAAGTACTGCCATAGATTCTCATTGTTCATAAAAGTATCTTTAATTTTTTCAAGGCCAAGAGCGAACATTCCATCGCGGATCTGTGCTTTTGGAACGCGCCAATCCGAAGTCTCCAATTCTAACCCAACTAGTTTCCCTGCAGTGATAAGTTCTATGACAATCGAACCTTTTAAGTTCAAGGCCTCCGCAGCCTCCTCAATAGAGTATGTCGCATAATCCTTATCTTCTTCCCCTAAATAGATCACGGGGACTCCTAGTGGAGCCTTTGCTTCGTCGTCGGTAAGTTGTGTGCTATCGATGCCATCACAAATTACTTCAATTGGTTCCTGTGGTGAAAAGTCCATCTTACTTGTTCCCGTGAGAAATTAGAGATCTAAATTCTTTCGAGAGATAACAATCAGGATCGTCTCGTTTTCCTGCTGAATCAGAAATAACGGAATACTCCTCAGACTGGATCGAATCCTCGAAACCCGCAGGTGACGCGACATCGGTAGATATCCGTAGCTCAGTTGGGACAGTTTGCGCCATATTCTGTGAATTTGACCTCTGATGGTGTCGGGTTTGCAGTCGGTGACCGTTCGAGGTTTTTATGGTCGACTTTGACATTTGTTTTTCCCTAAAGCGAACTTCAGTGTATCAGAATTTTGCCAATCTGTAAATCAGAATCGCTAGAAAAGTAACTTAGCACTGCAAGTCGAGAGATAGTCTCGCTTAGAATCCTCTGAGATTAGCACAAGCGTAATTGCAGTTAAGCTCAGATGCCAACTTTCGGAGTTAGCTTTTGACCAACACATCAGTAACGTCACGCTCTCAATAAACATAAGATTTTCAACTTGAAGAGCTGCCATACCTCAGACAAAGCGTCGTAGCAGTTTCCGCGAACCCCAACGTTTCTCTGAGCGCGTTTTGTGCAGAAACAGAAGGAACTTTCGTCATAGCGAGGCGTATAGTCGAACAACTACACCACGTTTCGAGTTTGAATTTGCCAAAGGATGATTGTGATAGAACAAGTGTGTTTCGGAGATGCTGTTTTCTGAACTTGGGGGGGGAGGTGTCGATTGATACCTTGCTGATGCCAGATTGTTGGTAGCTTAGAGGCTAAACGAAAAAGATTGAGACAGGTACGTTTATACGCTGTACAGGGAATGAACCATCATTCTGAGGGCAAAATCTCTTCGTTCAGAACGAAATTTTAGATTTTCAAGCCAAATTTTTAACTTGTCTGGCAGTTACTCCTAATTGTTGGTGCCAAAGCGTCGCAATTGTTGAGAGAATCAATGCAAGAGAATCAAGAACGATGATTTTTCGTTTAGCCTGTTAGGAACTCAGATTCGAAGAGGTTCTGTACCTTCGGACAAAGCGGCCACGTTCGTTAGATGAGTTCAGTTTTTTGGGAACTACATACAATTGGCTCCAAATTTCGGAATCACTTGCAAATTCGGGGGAGTGGCATTGAAAAAGACTCCCGTAGTAACTGACTAACCGCTATGAGATGGTCGCTATTAGATGTTACTAGGAATTCCCCGATGACAAAACGGTCGAATTCTGGTTTAGGCAACAGCTTTGACCTAACGGTTTAACTTGTCCTCACTGTGCGAGTGAAAGAACAGCCGAACGGCGCAAAGAAGGGAAACAAAGTAAGAGAATTGTTGTGATCTCGAATTTTGGAGACAATTGTGTATAATTCTCAATTTTTTGCTTGCACACTGTGCCAAATGTGATCGGTGGTTCCTCCATGACCGCAGGCGTATTGACGTTTACTGACTTCACTAAATGTATACGTTTTGATTGGAAGTTTTTAAGCTGATTTTGGTCTGCATCGTAAATTAAGCCATGGTATCCAAACTTTAGGTTGAAAAGATGCTTAGACTGCCCCAGCAATTGGCGAATCGCAATGAAATCTACTGACCGTCGTTCTATAATTCCTTAGTTCTTCGAATATTTCACCGTAAACATAGAAGTTTTGCTAATTCTGCTCAAATGCTACACGAATCTAGCGGCATCTGACTGCGACAGAAGATATTCCGGGGTTCAAGAGCCGATTGATGAATCTGATACAGTTAAGTTTGAGAATTATATACCTATCGACAGAAAGTGCGGAAGTTAACGTTTACCAGAAACTCGGATTCGTAGTTCAACCCCCGTTACTAACGGCATATCCGAATGAATCCCACTAAACCTTCCCTACGGCAAATCACTCGAAAATTCCCGCTCAACAATTCGTTGATGCAGTTGGTATCTGTGAACAAAAAAAATCTCAGGCAAGGAGAATCACTTTGCAGTACGGGCGTTGACCGCGGAGATGAACGAGCAAAAATACCAAGAGAGTATTGGTTAAAGTACGAGTTGCGGTAAGAGATACGGTTACAAGGAAATGAACGACGACCAAATTGATCCTTGGAGTGAAGGAGATAAAACTGAAATTGATGACTCGCAGATGCTTTGGATGCCGTGCAAGCGGAAAGGCGCCAATTTGTTTTTATGTGACTTCTGTCAACAGGTATATAATTTCCTTAGGTTTACATCTGCACTAAAGGCTTTGTTATCCAAGAACGTCTATTCAACCCAGTCGTCAACAGGTAGTTCTTTGCGCTTTGCAAATGCGATAACACGGGCATTCACAGATTCGATATTCACAAAAGTCACGATTCTGTTCTCACCGGAACAATAGCAAATGGTAAAGTTTGCTGAAAGCGGTCTCTTCCTGTTTCGTCAAAGAACCCCACCATATATTCGCGAAACTGAACTTGGAACAACCTCCAATACTAGGTTAAGATCGCTTAGTCCCCATACGTTTTGAACTACCTCTACACGTCATAGACTAAACTGTGGTACTATGGTAGAACAGGATGTGAAAACAGAATGTGTAAAATTTTTGAACGGATTGAAGTCCGATCGTACGACCGCAAGCTTGTCTGTATGCTTCGGATCATCAAGAAACAATAAGTATTGGCCAAAATCGTTATGCTCGGGCATTGCAAACATTCTTTGTTAAGGTTATTGTCGGCACTTCTTGTGTCAGTGTATTCGTTTGTGTATACTCCGGAGGCCCATTCGATCGAAGATTATGCAATTCGGCTAGACAACCAGAGAACCCTACCGACAGTTAAGGTCACGAACAGTAGAAGTCGCGGGAACTCTTATTCATTGTTGTCACTACATATGAGTGATGGTGGAACGGGTCGGCTAGACCTAAGTCGATACATCGACAATCAAGCATATCTTGAACATCTTTGCAGTGAAACAGAGGATATTGACGCGTGTGAAAAACTATGTACGATCTACCCTAATTCTACCTTATGTGTTTTAATTTTTGGTACTATAACAGTTACAGGTAGCAGACCTACTTCGCACGTAAGATTTGACCGATATGAGATTAAAAATGGAAAAGTTGTATTTATATCTACAGCAAAGAAAGACGAAAACGAAAAACAGAAAGAGAACAAAGAGTTAGAGAAAAAATGTAAAACAGAGTTGAGTCACATTTTCTCTGCGGAAGAGGACTTTCCGTTTGCGTCCGTATTCGATGTACAACAGTCAAGCCTATTTGGAAAGCCAACCGAGAAAGAAATTAAAACGATCGATAATTATATCAAACAATTATTCAATTACACAAAACCAATCATGACTACTGGAATCGAAGGTTATAATGATGGTAAACCTGTAGACTATAAGAACGGATTTGAAGCTCACAATTCCTTTTATATTGACAATCAAGGAAATTTAACCCGCGGAAAAAACATTGTATTTGGTACAAAACCAGGCCAGGTGTCGCCAAACTTTAAAAATAATATACAATTTGTAGAGATGCTAGACTCGCCATTTAACCAACTTGTTCAAAATTTAATAGTTGATTTTCATACTCACCCGGATATCGAATTATATTATATTTTTCCTTCGTCAATGGATACCTATAAATTTATGCTAGATAAGCAATATAATTTTATTGATCACGATGCTATGCTCGCGATTGGATTTATATCCAACAGAGATTACCACTTATTGTTGGTAGACATCAACGATAGTTCTGAACTTTTTTTTCGTGCACGGGAAAATGCTCTTGCACCGATCCCCTCCAATCCTAGTCAATACGAAAACTATCTAGAACAGTATGGCAAGGCTTTAGAACTATTGTTCAAAAATTCCAAAATGCTAATACTTAACTCCAAAAACCGCAAACCAATCGATTACGTTGAATTTTTTAAAAGTAATACCCTAAATCGGAAAGTGGGCAAGTCAGTTATTATTCCCGAATCTTGTTTAGCTTTAATTAATCGCCTATGATTAACTGCATATGTACACGAAAACATTGGTTCCTCATCGATCAAAAAATATCGATTTTGAACAAAAATATGGATAAAAATGTTTTCTTAGAGAATGAATTTAAAATTTTGTGAAAAATAGGTAGATTTGACAGAATCATAGGAAATGTAGACGCAGTTTTCCTGTAGTGATGAATATTTTCAGTCATCTTTTTAGTGTTTTTATGTGTGTTATGCAGGTTTTGGAATCTTCGGTGGTGGAATTGGTTTAACTTTAGCTAATTTATTGTCAAGGTAATTGATTATAAGTCTTAAATTCTTTGCACATCCGCACATAGTCGCATGGAACTTACTACCTTCAATACCTTGTAATGGACAAATCCTTAAACGTCCTTCGTTCTTCATATGTCCGATCGTTGCTTCAACTAGAGTTCGACGATTGAGAGTTTTCCGAAGTTTATTGGGAATATCCTGTTTGTTGGTTGACATGTTTACAATAACATCTGTAACTCCATGCCCCTTGTATCCTCTATCTACTGTTGCTTCCATGACTTTGACATTGGTATTCTTAATTGTTCTGTCGATCGCATCACGAAGTGTATGTCCATCATGAGGATTTCCTTCTAACGCTTCCATGTCAACTACCAGTCCTTCCTTGTGTGTCGTCGTTACAGAAACTTTATTACCTAAATGTAAGTTTTGCGGTCCATCTCCCTTCCGAATAAACCTGACATCAGGTTCGTGTATTGAACATGGCTTTTTCTCGTTTTCACATCTCTCAGGGAAACATAATCGTTCTACAGTGTCTATAGTCTTTTGAAGTTTCTCACTAATTTTAAAATCTTGGATTTTCTTTGCCTCGTTTCGTATATCTCTGAGTAACTTGTCAATGATCTCATTCTGAGAGTTTATGATCTTCTCATACTTCTCTTTCTTTTGTTTATCTTTCGGTCTAATACACCGTGCACTATTAAAAAGTTTTCGTCCTTTTCTAGTATACGTTCGTACTATTGTGAGACCATCTTTTCGTGCATTTCGAACTAACGCTTTGTGACCTTTCTCTCTTAACGCAAAATCTTTCGGATAAGCGATATTTTTTCCCATTACTGTTGTATCGACGATAACCTTTTTTAAACTAGCCCTCTTGATCGCGCCCGCTTTCAATGCGATCTCAAGTGTTAATTTGAGTAAATCATTAGCACCATTCTTTGCTACCCGTTGTCGCCATCTTACCAAGGTCGACTGATCAATTGGTTCTTTGGGAGTATATTTTATTTCTCCACTGAAGTACTGAAAAACTGGCATATCTCTCCAGTGGGCTAACAAAGCTTTATCCGAGTAACCGAATAAATCCTGGAGTAACATTAATGACGCAATCAAACGGGGATGAGTCGCAGGCCGTCCGGTACCTGCACTACCGTCCTCTGCCTCAAATAGTTTGTCCCATTTTTCTTCTATACTCGTCCAGTCAATTAAGTCTGAAAGAGCTCGCAAAACATGTGACTTTGGGATCAGTTTGTCCAAAGAAACATCGTAAAATGAGAACTGTCGTTCTTGTCGTTTGGATTTCACGTTTTCTGACCTTTTTTGCAAAATTTTGTTACCCCACGGTAAACTATAATAATTGCGTCGATACAATACCATGCGACAAACTATCGCACCATTGAAAAATATTCGATTTTGTTAAGTTTTGTCAAACCGACTGCTTTAGAAACCAACAGATACTAATAAGTCTGTAAAAACAATAGAGTAATCTGCAAGAGTTATTCATAGGCGATTAATTACGGAAGAATAGATATGTTAGTAAAGTTTTTAGCCCTAGGTTTTGTAGCGCTGTTTTACTTATGTTCAGCGATTGCAGAGAAACCAGTTATCGGTTATCCGGAAATAAGGTTAGCCGATATAGAAAAAGTAAGAGAGAAAATTAACCAGGGAGCTGAACTAAACACGTTTGACTCGTCGAACATTTCTCCCCTTTTTTTAACAGCTTTGCTCGGAGAAATAGAGGTAGCTAAGGTGTTAGTTGAAAACGGAGCGGACGTGAACTTGGTACGAAGCGATGGTGCTACTCCAATATTTCTATCTCTTAATGGAGAGATGATAGATTTCTTGGTTAGTCAGGGTGCAAATATAAATCACTCCACTCCATATGGATTTACTCCATTAACCTCAGCCATTTATTACCAAAAGTATCGAATAGCGGAACATTTAGTAAAAATTGGAGCAGACGTAAACGTATTAAAATTGGAAGGACGTTCTCCGCTAAACATTCTGAATGAAAGAAAGGATACTCCGTTAGGCAATAGAGAGAAAGATCTTAGAAACCTGATAATTGCAGCAGGAGGAGTGGATATCGCGTCTCCTAACAAAAAAGAAGGCACTCAGAAAGTTATTTCTAGGCAAAGCAGAGATAATTGTGATAGAAGCGAAGTGAGGAAGCACCAAGGAAGTTTGAACCTTTACGGAGATTGTGAGAAACTAAATAAGTAAGTAAGTAATTTTGTTAGATTGTAACAAATGTTGTATCGAAAATTGGGAATAGCCATAACTTGTGTTAGTAAGAAGGTGACAGGTTTCTGACGTTTTTTATTTGGAAAATTGAGAAATTAACTGATTACGAATTTTGAAATAGTACGGGAAAGCGTCGAAAGAGACTATTGCTTGAACCAGTTTTCGTTTTTTAGAATGCGAACTTTCGTATCTACTCCCGGATTATTCACCAAAGTGACGAAAATCGTTTAAAAGTTGCAGATTTTGCAAGAAAATGGTCGGGCAGAAGATACGATCAGACGAATGAGTAAAAAAAAGTCGAATTTCTACAATTACACTGAAGAAATCTGTAAAACTTTTCAATATTTACGCAGGTTTTCGAGGCACAGATACAGTCCTAGGGGCCAGAATTTTGTTGGTTTTTGTAATTTTATTATTTCTGTTGGGATTGATTTATCGAAACAGACTTCTGAGAGTCGAGTTAAGAGTACGGATCTAAAAATACAGAGTCTTTATGTATTGACTCTATCATTCTCAGCCCTAATTATGCACGACATGCACTATTGTTGGAGGATTGTCAAGGAATTTCACGAAAAATCGGCAAAAAAATATCGAATTTTCGAGATGAGTCTAAAAATTTCAGATTCGATCGGACGATTTCAAACGTTTTTGGTGATGTTGCTCAGATTTTGTGTTGAAAACGGCCAAAATCCACCAGATTCCACCAGATTCACCTATTTTTGGCCGCAGGAATGCTGTCTTCGATTAGGAACGGCAGGGATTTCTAAGTTTTTGACGAGTGTCAGATAGACTGACGTTTTAGAGGTTCTGTTTTACGTATGTTTTCAAGGATTTTCTGTAATAGTAAGTACTCAGGGAACGAACTGCTAAAGGCAAAGTGTAATCTGTTCTCGGTTTCATAAGACAGGGTTGCAACTTTTAGTAGATTTAGCTGCAGACAAGGTATCGCACTTGTTTTAAAGTATGATTTGCCAGGGATATGATTGCGAAGGAGAACAAAATACCAATGAGCGGCTGTGTGAAACACTTGGCGCACCTGATTGGCCTTAAAGGATGTGCAGGACATACGATCACTTTTGAGGTAATTCTTATGTTCTTTGATTAAATTTTCCGCTTGACCTCTTTTGCAATAGACTTTTGAGTATAGATATCTAGCAGAGCGTTTCTTAATGGATGTGACTATGAATCGCATTCTGGTGCGAATTTTACGATTTTCTTTTGTCGACCGAATAACTGCGATGACTCGTCTTTCTTTGCCTTTCCAACTCCGGGCGGCGTACATGAATTCGCAGTATGTCGATCTTGTTACCTTCTTATATCAACTCTCCGCGCACTGTTGTTCACACTCAGCAACGGCCTTCTTGACACACGGTTCAGACTTTAGAGCAATTTTACATCAAGTTGTCCAGTTTTCGCTGATCGGGAAATTAGAAAAAAGCAATGCACTAAGAGAAAAGGGTTAGAATTCGTTCATTAACTCTTTAGGAGATGAGCATGGCTGCCCCAATTAACGAAGAGCTTCGTTTGCAAATGGTTAAGGAAGTTTTATCCGGTGTTCCGCGACGCGTCGTAGCAAAGCGATACGGAGTATCAGAAAAAAGCCTCCAACGATATGTCAAACAGTACAAGGAAACAAAAAGTGTTGCTCCCAAAGCGATGGGCGGAGATCGTCGTTCACATAAGATAGAAAGCTACTACTACGCGATTATAGCGATCTTGGAAGAAAAGAGGGACAGAACATTGAAGGAGATAGCGACAATTCTGATCCTTACATTTGGTGAGAAAGCGAGGTTCGGAATCTCTACGTTATGGCAATTCTTTTACCGACATAACTACACACGGAAGAAAAAAACAGGACACGCTGCGGAACAAAGAAGTCCTGCGATGGAGGAACTAAGAGGGAAATTCATCAGGATGCTTCGCGAATCACTTCGTCACATTTACGTAGATGAAACAGGGGTTTCGACCAAAATGACACGGTCACATGGTCGCAGTAAGCGAGGCGAGAGACTCGATATGGCATTCCCACACGGTCATCGACTAAACTTTACGTGTGTTGCGGCTATAACGGACGAGAAGATCTTATCAAGTTGGACTTTCAAAGGAGCAATGAACACTGATCTATTCGTAAAATGGATTGTTGATGATCTCTCGAAGAAACTGAAGCCGGGAGACGTACTGGTAATGGATAACTTGTCCGTACATAAAACAAAACGTGTTCGGGAGGCTCTTGAAAAAATCGGAGTAAGAATACTATTTTTACCACCATACAGTCCAGATTTCAATCCGATCGAGAAAGCTTTTGCAAAACTAAAAGCGCTAATACGAGCTGCTGAAAAACGGTCGGTGCCGGATTTAATTGACGAGATTACGAAGATTTTTGACAGTATATCTTCTGAAGAATGTAAGGCTTACTTTCGATGTTGCATAAATCAAATGAAAAAAGTTCGTCGAGAATATCTTGCCAAATTGAAAAAGGAAAAAGCGGACAGCTTGATATGAAAGCGCTCTAAGCGGGAATTTGAAGACAATCCGGTAATATAATCTATCCCCTTCTGGGCTTCACACCAACTAAAGGAGTTTGGACGGGCATAATGGCTGTCACCCCGTATATAGATCCTGGTTTTCGGCCAGAACTGACGGATTTTCTTTAGCACTGGACAAGCAAGCTGTTGAACCTCTTTATCACTTAACGTTCTTGCCGGTCTCATTTTTACGACTATAACACAGCCGCGATCAATATCATTCAGGTGTATTGGTCTAAAACCTTTTGCTTTGTCGTAGCCACTAAAAACCGAACCTTGTTGATCGCCATACGTTTTGCAGATAGTTTCATCAACATCTATGAAAATACTTTTCGGCGGTGAACTATATCCGTGGGTGCAGTATATTTCAACGTTGTAGTCTAAAAGACTTTCGACATCCTCTTCCTGCAATGAGTTTTCCATCCTTGACAGAGTCGCCTGACAGGCTAACTCTTTTAAACTCGATGGAAGTATCCGTAAAGCGGCTCTGAAAATACTATCCTTCCGTAACGTGTTTAAATCATTACAGTCTTCATAACCCGCTACAATCGCTAGTATCCTGAAAAACAGAATATCGAATAAACTATGTATGACCTTCGCCGGATCTCGAGTATCCTTCCATTTTTTAACCAACCCTTTGACAATCCCAAACCTTTTCTCAATCGCCACAGGTATTGCTAATCCACCATTCGAACTAATAGGATTTGCACTATTGTCCGCTGTAACCTCTACACCGTCGATATCGTCGAATAGTTTAAACGTTGAATTTTTTGAACTCATGGGCGGGGTATCCCTTACATTGAGGAGAAGAACACATAGCTTCTCATATAATCACTAAATCCGTAAGTACAATATGTTAAACTTCATGCGAACGGTGAAATAATGTCGCAGGCTCCCCCGGGAATGTGAACTCTCGTGCATAATCCGGGTTTACGTCTTCGTAACCACAACCTATGAGATAGACTCGCGATTTAAGTATTTGTTTAATACTAAATTTAGACCGACCTTTAACTCTTCTGTCGTTAATACATTCACAAGCCGTTTTTATAATCTTTGAACGATCCTCTATCTCATTAAACAACGCTATACCACCATCAATACTGAGGTGCTTATGATTAAACTCAATCCAAAGTCGCTTGCCCTTTACACGGGATTTTAACTCCTTATAAGGGAGCGGAGTAAGTTGCATGTTTCTGTTTATTTGACCACAGTCCTTAGTTGCTGACTGTAGACTACGCGATCTTCGCGTAGTCTATCCATTTTACTACGTTTCTTTTTGATACGCAAGCGCTTTTTTCCCGATTCTCCTCTTTTTGATGAATAATCCGGGTATTAAGACGTTTCTGACCTTAAAAACAACTTAGCGATTAAAAAAAAGCAAGTGGACAACTTGATGTGAAAACGTTCTAACCGTTCTTAGCAATTACTACCTCCATATGTATTTGCATCAGAACGTTTAAGACAATTCTATAATTTATAGAACCATCCAAATTTGCAATTGATACACTACTTTATCGGATTATAATTCTCTTGAGAATTGCATTCTCCATTTTTTGTCATACTTCCTTGTTTTTTTTGATAACTGCGCTGATTTGTGTTTGAGCAATTCGATTGACTAATTTCGTCAGAGCGTTGATTAAAGTTCGAACTACTTTTCGTACCAATGGAAGAGGTAATTTTATTATTATTACTTTGGTTTCGAACTTGATATCCTGATATATCTTTCGCATTCTTTTGAATCAATAAACTCTCTATCGATCTCTCTGGGTTCCCCCAACGGAAATCTCTTCCTTCTCTTAGCAAGAATAGAGGAGAATTTCCTTCTGAGTTGAGAGCATTTACGTCCGCACCATGATTAATCAATCTTATAATAGTCTCGGCTCTGACGATGCCGGCCCACTGAATGGCATAGTGAAGTACGGTATCTCCGTTCATTTTCTTGTGATTAACATTTACTCCAGATTCTATAAGAATGTCAATGCTGTCCAATTGATTATCTAATACAGCAAAAAACAAAGGAGTACTACCGGATTTGCTTACCGCATTTACATTTGCTCCAGCCTTAATCCACATTTTTAATATTTTTGAATTGCGAGTCAATGCTACACTAAATAGACTAGTAAATCCATTCTCGTCGGTCATTTCTAGGTCTTTACTATTGCGCAAGAAAATTTCAAGCTCTGGTTCATTCATCATGACTGCTTTTGCTTTTGCCTTTTCCGTATCTGAATACTCATTTGCAATAGTGATACCACAAAGGTTTACTACGAAAATTAGAACTAGCACGAAAATCTTATTCATTAGAATCTCCAATAAAACATGACAAGCATGATTTAGGTAAGACATTTTCTCCACGAAAAAAGGCTTGTTTCTTGTTGTTGAAAAATTTAAAATAGTCTATATCTTTTCCGTTGGAATCCAAAATAGCGATCTTAGTGCCGGCTTCCAATAAGCGATTGAGTACGGTAGAGAAAAACTTAGCATCTTCAAAATGTGATAGTAACTGAGAAAGAGAAAGTTCTTTGTTAAACTGAACTAAGTTTACGTAGTATTTTACATTTGCTAGGAAACCAATAGCTAGCAAGGCTTGTTGATGGATTTCACCGTTAAGTTTGTACTGTAAGTGTCTATGAAAATCAGATGGCGAAGGCCACGCATAGTAGACCACAGATTGTGAGAAGCTAGGTAGTGCAGTGGGGTGAGTATGAAAACCTACCACAATGTCTTGCGCTTTTTCAGAAGAGTTTATTAAGACTTCCTTCCATTGAACGTCATTTCGGAAATTTTGAACTACACGACCTTCGTTTTTACCATAGTTTACGTTTCCTCGTGTGAACAATCCAGTTTCCTTATGAGTGTAGAAAACGGTTGCAGCTTCTAATCCGTTTTTGTGATCAATTGGTGGTTTGTTTTCGACCCCAGTGGTCATAATTGGTTCAGTTTCTTTTATTATTGTGTTCAATACGGAGTTTAGGTGAGTTTGCTCAGACGGTCCTGATGGTTTTGTTGGGAAAATAGACTTCAAATTGAAATCATTTTTTCTCGCAAATAATTCTTTCAAACTAGATTTACATTCGATTTCCAGTTTTCTTCGTTTCCATTCATTCTTTGCGCGGTCTAACGATCTACTAATGTTTACGACCCATTGGAATGAAAATTTCACATTGAGTGCTAAATCGGTTGTGGTATTCGAATTGTCTGGACGTTCTCCGGTCACTATTACGGGGTCGAGTCGATACTCACATTCCTTGGATTTCGGGGCGACTTCACAAGCCAAAAGCCTGCATGAGATGCTATCTGGATTTCGACGACATGCCAAGGCATAGGTATAAGCGTCTCCCGTTAGTTCCAATGAATCTAGGTCTGAATAGGATCCACCATTTACGACTGATAGAATTGACCCAACACCGATCGATACACTACGGCCTCGAGAAGCTGTTACGGTTTGCTTTGGCAATCTCATTTCGTCATCGTCCGGAATATCGACATCTTCCGTACCATATGCTAACAGCGACACGGAACAGAACCAAGCAATTGTCAGAACTCCCAGCGAAGCATGGCGAAAGGTATTGATTAAGTTTGAGAGAGGCAAAATGGTGACGTTAGTTGGACAGCGAGAGCGGAAAATTGAGGGTATCCGCGAATGAGTTTGCAAGAACACTCCTCTGTTTAAGACTTTTTTGGTATTTGTAAAGTGTTTTGATGAAATCTGATGTACCTTTGCTTCTATAACTGTCTCAGTACAATGACATATGGAATCGAGGTCTTTTTGAAAAAAGGGAAGATCGCCCTATATGTAGGTATATGCACAGTCCCGCAACCAGGCGCAAAGGATTTTTGGTGGATCTGTCTGGTTCCTCTTGCCAACATTTGTTAATAAAGTCGAAGATAGTTAGACCTTTGTGAACCTGTAACCTTTTAGCGCAGTTATACGCCAATTCAAATATCGGAGTTAGGTTTAGACCACCATATCGCTAACCCAAGATTATATGTATTTTCAAAATTTTTAACTTGAACCGATTCCATACATCTGGCAAAACTTCGCAACCCTTTCCACGAACTCCAGCGTTTCTTTGAACGCGTTCTGAACAGAAGCAAGCGGGGCTTTTATGAAGGCTAGGTGTCAATTCGTATATCGGTTCAGCGGTTCGAGTAAGAACTAGCTAGAAAATGACTAAATTAGAACGAGTGTGATATGGAGATACTTGCTTTCTGACCTGGGGAGTAGGTGTCGACTAACACCTTGCTACCGCGAGATTCTTGGTAGGCGAGATAGTCCGAGTTAAAGAGATTCTGGACTTTAAGTCCAAGCGACCACTCACGATCAATGAGCTCAATTTGTCGCTTATACGCTATGTCAAATGTTATCGGAGGTTCTTCCAAGACAGCCGGAGTGTTGTCGCTGATAGACTCAACTGAACGTATACGTTTTGACTGGAAGTTGATCAAGAAGTTCAGGTCAGCATCAGTTATTTCATCATAGTATCCGAACTGAAGGTTGAATAGATACTTTGAATGCCCCTGTAACTGGCGACCCACAATGAAATCAGCAGTGCGTTGCTCTAACGCGCCTTCATTCTCTAGCTTCTGTAGCGTATACGCAGAAGTTTCACTAAGTTTGCTCAATTGCTGCACAAATCTAGCGGCGGCAGATTGTGACAAAAGGTATACTGGCGTTTGTGCGCTGATTGACGAATCTGATAATGTGAAATTAGAATCTATACTAAACGCTTTGCTCTCCAAGAACGACCATCTAAACCAATCACCTACCGGCAACTCCTTGCGCAGTTCAAATTCGATTCCTTCGACATCTGCCGATTCGATATTTACAAATGTCACAAGTCTACTCTCACCGGATCCAACATTGAACGCCTCTATAGGATCGTCAAGTTTCTTGGAGAAAATGCCTATCGTAGCAAACTGGTTACGACCAAAGTACCATTCCAGTCTAGCATCTAGGTTTGAGATTGACGTTTCTTTAAGGAACGGATTCCCGGTGAAAGCCTCGTTGGTATCTGTATTGGTAAAGCGACTCGGTCCTACTTCCCGGAATTGTGGTCGATTAACTGTTTCTGAGTACCCGAAACGGAGTGCTAAATTTTCTCTGAAATTCCAAGTGAACGTCGCAGAAGGTAAAGTTCTGATCTTGCTCAGAGGAGGAGTAACTATGCCAAAATCTGCTTTGTTAGACCGAGTTTCAATTGATTGAAAGAAATTCTCGTTACGTATACCGAACATAAGTCTCATGTATGGAGTAAGCTCTGCATCAGCCTCAATGTATATAGCATCTGTATCTTGGGAGGCTTCGTAATAAGAGGGTGATTGAGTAGAGCGTGTTGATTGGAATGAATTTGAGGCGACTGAGAACGCTGTTCGATAAGCAATATCAACTCTAAGGTTGTTCACTTCATTTCGATTTAGATTTGGAGTAACTAGAAAATTACTGAAAGACTCTCTCGTTTTTCTGATTGTCGCTGCTCCAACCCTCATATCCACGAAGACATTGCCTAGTGTGGTAGGAAGCAACAGGTCAATGCCAAAATCAAACGTCTCATCGTCAATATCTGAAAATTCTATTCCAGATCCACGCCGCAGAACAAAGCTTGTAGTATCAGAGTTCGTTGGTTCATATCGATTCGAAATTTGAAAGGGAGCGTTTCGTTTGGCCGAAGACCAAGAGCCCCGCCAACGAAATTCAGCATTTGTTTCATTTGATAGAATGTGTTCACCGTGTACCTGTGTTGTCCATAGTTGTCGTTCAATCCACTCTAGTTTCTCACGCCGGATATTGTCGTCGTCATTCGTGTGTCCGAAGGACACCTCAGCTACTTTATCGGTGGATCGAGTGATAAATGATAAAAATTTAATGCGATGGTTGTCAAGAATATCAAACCCTACTGACGCAAAACCATTAAGGTCAATGGTGTTAGTTGTTGATTGACGATCAAATCTGCTCAGAGCTCGCACCTTGGTAGTAAAATTCTCTCCGCTACCGGCTGCTTCGCCAATACCTTGAATACCTTCTTTCGTCGACCATTCATTTGAGTATGAAATTACACCTAACAGCCCGATTGATGTAACGTCGTTTCTATCCAAACGCTTTCCGAACGACGCGTCGACTCCTGAGTTAAGGCCGATATCGCCTTGTTGGACTATTAACAAGTTAGAATCGCTTACGAGTTCTCTTGATATTTCATTTCGTGCTGAATTTGATAAACTCTGAAAAGTTCCATTGTTCTGGCGCGTACCCGTTTCAAATGCTTTCGAAAGGTTACTTGGTAAATCTCTTGTTCCGTCGTCAATTCCTAACCAGTCAAAATTTCCTCCACCATAGCTAAGTCCATCACCGGCTAAGTTTGAACCAGTGCTTAAACTTGACGAAACGCTTACTTCAATGAAGTCTTCATACGGAACATTCTGGGTTCTAATGTCAATCAAGCCCCCTCCAAAATCTGCAGAGTATACAGGAGACCAAGTCTTTTGAACGATAGTCGTTTCGATAATATTGGAAGGAAACAAATCAAGCGGTACAACTTTACGCAAAGGTTCCGGCGAAGGCAACACAGCCCCGTTTAGAGTTGCGTTGTTATAGCGTTCATTTAACCCTCGAACATAGACAAATCGTCCTTCGGCAATAGACACTCCAGTTACACGACGCAATGCTGAGGCAATATCGCTATCGCCTCTAAGGCTGAAATCTTCAGAGCTGATCATGCTCATTATTTGAGCCGTTTCCCTTTTCTCGTCGGGAATATACTCCGCACGGACGACAATTGGTCCAAGTTCTAGGTCTTCACTAGACTCATCGGGTTCAGTCGAATCTTTTGCGTAGCTAGTTGTAAGTATTGCATGTAGTGCAATATACAGTATCCCAGACGTTACTATTTTTTGGAAGCGTTGCATAGTGTGACCGTTAAAGATTAAGTTAAAGACGAATAAAAAAGTGTAAAACTATTTTTCTGTAATGTTCCCTAAGTGATTAACTGTCCACCCGAGATACCATTTATCATCTCGGTTTTTAACTGCTCCTATGTACTGAGAATTTTCAAAAAAATCTTCTCCGTCGTCATTTAGTTTTCTAGGATCATAAGATACTGCTCCGACTTCTGCAGTTCCTAGAACAAATCCAATGTTTGTGTCGGTATCGTAGAACGTGTTATTTCCGGTAAGCGTGGTTGTACCAATTTTTAAGTTGGAAACTCTATTTTTGACATTTGTTGCAGTGAAACTTTCCTTGTTTTTTGAATCATCGACAAAGGGTGTTTTCGAATCGATAAAAATAGATGATAAAATTAAGTTTCCCTCGTCTAATTCCGTATACGAACCACCTTCGTGATCACTAGGGTCATCAATATCAATTCCAAAGAGGCTTTTCGCAATAATACCGTTTACATATCGTCCAGCAGTTCCTTCTCGCAACTTAATACCTCCGTAATCGGGCTTTCCAAGTATCGTGAAATTTGAAATATCAGGCGAGGATCGAGGGGAAATGCTTGGCGCTGCTTCACTAAAATTATCTCCCTCGAACGCCATATCGTTACCCGATCTCTGTTCAATAATCAGATATTGAATGTTACCGCGCCATCCGTCTGTCCAGTCAACTGAATCGTCACCTGCACCGGTAATAACGACATGTTTGGCATTTACTGTGCCTCCAAAGAACTCAATACCATCGTCTCCATTATTGTGGACTTGAATGTACTCAACGCTCGTTCCCGACCCGACACCCTGGAAGGCGATACCGTTTGATTGATCTTCCTCTGTAAAAAAATTTCCTGCAAACTCGACCCTTACGAATTTAAGCGATCCACTATTGTCGCCATCCACACTACCTCCATATTGACCAGTCGAAGCTTCACCTTCGCCTTGACATTGATCGGTACCGCCATCGGTTCCCGAAGTTCCTCCACCTAACTTACATTTATTTATTCCCGCTTTTCCGTTGATTGTTAGGCCGAGCCATTTAGCTGAATCATTTACATAGTCTGCTGTACCTCTTATTGCGGCACCTGAGGTCATGACAATAGGATTTACTTCTGTACCTTCGGCTATAATTTTTGAACCTCGTGTTATGACTAATCCGTCTTCGATTGAGTCTCCAAAGATTGTTACACCGGGTTCGATAGTTAAAGTCGCTTGAGCGGAACCGGCTTTATTTTTTGCGCTAGGTCCGCCGTCCTCTCCGACGAAAATTTGACCGTTAAGTCGGTACACAACGCCCGGTGAGTATTCTAGAGTGAGATTGGTTTTGATCGATTGTGTTAACTCGCAAACTATGAGATCTTTTATGCGCCCACCAACAGTCGTCTGGACAGGACAAGTGTCATTTGAAACTGTAACATTCTTAAAAACTGTCTCTGGTTTAGTCCATCCGTATGCCCAATTGTTTGATTGTGTTTCACTTGGAGCAAATGCTCCAATGTACTCTTTATCTTTCCATTTAAGTCCATTTACATTACTCAAGTCAGTTAAAGGTAAGAGACCGAACGCTGCCTTGACCTCTAAAGGCTTTGATTGAAGCGTAACTCCAACGGGCCGAGCGGCTGAAACGAGGTACTCGCGTGAGCCGGAGCCTAAGTATGTTTGCACTCCCCCGCTAGGTGTTGGTATATTCCACATTGCGGGTCCAGGTATGAAATTTGTTTTATTAATCTTTAATTCATCGTTTATTTTATTGAGATCAAGAATGCTACCAAAGTTAGATTTAATTGTATCGGATTGTACTCTTTGGTGATTGTTTCCCTCTATATTTTTTGTTACGTTTTCATTATCAAGTATCAGTGATTCGATTACAACTTTTCCTTGATCTGAATTATGCGGCGTGTTAAGCAAGTCGTATGTGACCCTGTCACCGAACACAATTCCCGTTTTAGCATTTGTGACAATACCATTATAAAGTTCTACTCCCGTTCCTTCTCGGAGAAGAATGCCATCTTTGTTTCCATTTCCGATCAAGGTAAAATTTGCTATTTTTGGCTTTGATCTAGGAGATTCATGGGGGTTAACAAGCGAATGATTATCCGCTTCGATCATCCTGTCGCCAACACCTTCTGATTGTATAACCAAAAGATTCTGTAAAGTTCCCTGCCAACCATCTGTCCAGTCAATGGAGTCATCCTTTGCACCAGTGATCACAATATTGGTCGCGCTGACCGTTCCGCCAAAAAATTCAATACCGTCGTCACCATTATTGTGAACCTGGATATTTGAAACTTTAGTTCCGGAACCTACTCCTTGAAACGCGATGCCGTTAGATTGATCCTCCTCAGTGTGTGTGATGCCTGCGAACTCCACACGAACGTAATTCAATTCCCCTGAATTGTCGTCTTGTAGATTGCCGCCGTACTTTCCGGAATTAGCCTCTCCATCATTTTGACAGTACTGGTCATTACCTATAGTTTCTGGGGAAATACAATTATTGATAGGAGCGCGACCATTAATAATTAATCCAACCCATTCTTCAGTAGCATCTGACTTTTGGTGATTCAAAACATTTTGACGTTCGTACTCTTCCAGCGAAGTAAATACGATTGGAGCTTTGCTATTTCCTTTTGCAATAATTTGCGAACCTCGGCTTACAATCAATTGAGAGGATTTACCGGAGCCGTAGATTGTCACGCCTGGTTCAACTGTAAGTACGACTTTTTTATTCCCGCCCGCCCCTAGGTCTTTGCCAACGGTGACGATACCGTCTAGAAAGTAACCGATGGGACTACCATTAAGTTTGGCTCTTAACGTTAAATCTTCGGTGATTGTATCGGAGATTTTAACGAGATTGAAACTGTTTTTGGAGCCTAAAGTGACCTTGCCAATTTCCAAGTTTTTGCTGTTAGTTACGAAACCAGTCGGTACTAAGTCTATTTCTCTTGGTTCGTTTGAATTTGTTATCGGAGGGTAAGTAATTTCTTGGACTTTGCCCGGTGAAACAATTAATGAATTAGGATCAGAACATGCAGATAGGAGCATCCCAACAGTAATGCAGGTATAGATGCTAGTTTTTCGGACGAATGATGAAAAATTCATTGCTTGGCTCGCGCAAATTATGGAAACGGAAAATTCCGTCTTCAACGCGGCCATATAGAGGTTCACTATTACACAATTGTTACGTATAAGTCGCCTAAACGTGACGGGTTGTCGCAAGGCTAGGTAACAGGAGAAAATTCCACAGATTTCTGGAGATTGAATGCAAGCTGTTCGTAAGCGAGCATATACGAGCCTAAGAACTCATACTTTAACTGACAGCCCGAGTACGTGATTCAACAGCTATAGAACCAAGAAACTGTCCGAATTCAGCTCGCGCTTGTCTAAACTATAGATTGTCTGACAAAAACGCAAAAATGTGCGCGAGGTGAGACCTAATAAGAGTTTTCGCCGTCTGTACGTCGTCCTCCTTTAAAGATGCCTCAATAGCGTCCCAAATGTCGTGGTCGCGGCGAACGCCGGGGCCATCGTCAACATTCCAGTTTTTGAACACAAACCCATCGTCAAGTAATCCCTCCGCCTTCATGTAGTGATACCAAGCAGGATCATGCGTGGTAAGAATAAATTGAGTATTTGGGAACTTGCGCCGTAGTAACCGACACAGCTTATTTCTATGACTGATATCCACCGAGCTGACAACGTCATCGATCACCGCGATGGTAAAATTTTCTTCAAGAGAGTATTTCGTGAGCGCAAGATAAAGACATAAACCCATGCTGTCTTGATGGCCTTCGCTGTGATAGGCGATCGCGGGAAAATTGCCGCGACCATGGAAGTCGACTGAAAGATCTACCCGCCCGCCATTAGATGAGAGTTTTCCCTCAAAACTGGTTTCATCGCCGTTCAAAAACTTATAGTAATCGGCGAAATCGACGGCGACCTCACTGTAGACCTTCTCTAAGGCACGAGACGACACTGAATCAAAATTCTCTAGTAGTTTTTCTGCCTTCTTCACCTTGTCTCCTGAGACGTTCACCTTCGCCATCTCTTGCGTGTATCGATTAAATCGATCCTGTATCAACGTTAATCTGCTTACGGCTTGGTCTCGCGTGTACTTCGTTTCCGTTTGGATAGATTGACTAGACCTAACCTGATTGAAGGCAGTAAGAGTTTGGCTATCTTTTATCCATTTTAACCTGAGTGTATCAAGCAGTTCATTCAAACTGCTCCGTCGAAAATCGACGTGACGTAAGTAAGTGTCGAGTCCGAAGATGAGATGATTAAGGTCTGTTCTTTCAATTGACAATAGTTTTTCGTTATAAGGGTCACTCAACTGGCTTTGAAGATTCAGGCAGTGCACTCTAAATTTACTGAGGGATTTACTAATTTCACTAAAATTATGGCTGGTTTCTATTTCTGCATTGCTTGGGGTTTTAATAGTGTTTTGATCTTCTTCCTTGCTTGAGACCTCTTTAGGTAAGGGGTAATCCGAACCAAAGTTGTACATTCTTTGTAGCCGAGATAATCGTACTTTGTCTTTGAAAAGCCCTTCAAGCAAATCTATGAGAGCGAACCGAATTCGATTGAAGTCCTCAAACTGCTCGTTTAACGTCTTCAACAGAGCATCCGGGTTATAAATTTCAATGCACGCAGAAAACGTCAAAGGGGTGTCGAATGAAAGGAACGACGTTTTGCTAGTGATTCTGCTAATGGCCGGTAGAGACAGTTTCTGTCGCAGTTCGTTAACAACGGTCAAAATGTTATCTTTCTTGAGTTCGGATACTTGCAATATTTCCTTGAAGTCTGCCCTTGCACTTGTTAGTGTCCTCTTACCCTCCGAGTGATCACTCTTGCATGCGTTTAAATATCTGTTGAAACTTGCCCTTATGGCTCCAATCTTTTGCAATCGAAGTAGCGATTGAACAATTTGCGCTCGCTCACTTGGAATCGAATTTATGGATTTTTCAACTTCACGGCGGGCGAGTACAAATTCCGGATGATTCTCAATCTGGCGGATGATTTGATGCACTTCGGGAAGATCAGGCGAGACCTCGTACTTAGTAGGATTTGCGACTGACCGTGAGAGAACAATATCATGCTTTAGAGAAGGGACGTTCGCCCAAATTTTCACTCTAGAACGTTCCGGTTTTGATTTGAAGTCTATATGGCCAGCATGTTGTTCGATACTAATCTCGCCGCGCCCCCGTCCAGTTAGACGCGTAACTTGACCAGTTAGACAGAACTCAATAGCATCAACAATAGCGCTCTTGCCAGAGCCATTCGGTCCGCAAATTCCAAAGTTCCGCCCCTGAGGCTCAAGTAGCAGTTTCTTAATGCCCCTAAAAGCTTCAATCTTTATTCGGTTAATATGGATCACGATTTCAAATTCTTCGGTGGTGTAAGAATTTCATCTAGTTTCTTATTGGAGGGCGGATGTTTTTTTCGTAGTTGATGGTCTATGTTGTCAATCTCACCCGATGTAAAGGTCTCGTCAGTTAATAATGCCTCTCGAAACTCATCAAGGATCTGACCAACTAGGTCTGCCTGAGGTAATTTTTTTGACATCTGCATTTCCTAGCATACGAAGGTTCTAGCTACGTTACCTTTAAGTCATGGAGTTTGAACCAAGGAAACTATACCTATCACAATTTACTCATTTTCTTCTTGTGCGGAGAGAAAATCTTCTATTTCAGCGGCGAGTCCCACGTAATGATAGAAAGCACTGGCAGAGTTAAAATCCTTAACAGCTTCTCCGTTCTTGTCTAACCCGTCCACCCATCCACCTCGATTAGGGGCATTCTGACCGAGAAAACTGTCCATCAGGGTGTTCAAAACACCTATTGCAACATTAAGACGTTGATGATCTTCGCTATTACTGAGAGCTAGCGCGGCTTTAACGGCTTCCGTTTGCGGCCAATATCGAGATCCACTATCAACCAAATTTCCCTGCATATCGACGGAATTAATGACCCGCGTCTTATCCGCCGGAAGTCCCATACTTACCGCTTGATCAAATAGATGTTCTAAATCAATCGAATGTTCATTCCTGTCTAGTTTTTCATACCATTTCAGCAACCATACCCACTCGAACATATGTCCAGGTTCAATTAGATGTCCGGTATGTTGATCTGCAGACCAGTCATTATTAAAAAATTCCAATAATCGATAAGGCTGTTTTGGATGTAGGAATCGCTCTCGAAATAGTTCGACTAGTTTATCCGCACAGTCTCCATAGCGATCAATGCCAGTACACTCGTACATAGCGAGCATGGCTTCAAACAAGTGCATATGGGGATTCTGCCTTCTAGGAACTGCCGCGGGAAGCGATTCGACCCAACCCCCGTGATCTGAAGACATTTCGCCATCAAGGAAACGCATAAGTTCATCGGCGCAAGAGATACCAACTTCTTCATCAACAAGATTTATGTACTGTGCCAACGTCAAAAGAACAAATCCGTAAGTGTATAGATCTGACCGAGGATCGTGAACGCCTCCAGTGGTCAATAAGCTGTAAGGAACGCCTTTAAACGGAGAATTTCTAAGCGTCGAAAATCCTATTCTTGAAATTAGTGTGCTCAGACCTTTGATTGCAATTATCTTTGCCGCAGAATGCCAATTTCTATTGGAGGCCTCAGAAAACACGAGACACTGCCGGCATTGCACATAGACTCTTTGATCAAGATCAATGAATGGAACCCCATCGCCATCAAGTCTTTCCCAGAATCGTCCATCCCGTGCGACTCCGTTATCTATCCAAAACGGCAATGCATCGGTCTTGCACCAAGTCAAATAACGCTTAAATGATGTCTTAACATCTCTATTCATTTGCGAAAATCTCATAAATGTAGGCATCCTCGTTTTACGAGGAAAACCGATAGTGAACGGACTGTCGTGGTATATACGAAAAACTAGCTCTAAACGGTTAGAGATTTATAGTTTACCTTAACTTTGCACAGTCGATTCTAAAGTAAAACTCCATGTCTTCCGAATTACTGCAAATTCTAAACGCCGCTCACCAAATCAAAATGATATGTTTGGGAGACGTTATGTTGGACCAGTTTGTATATGGCACCGTGAAGCGGATATCTCGCGAAGCACCGGTTCCTGTGTTATCGGAAACACACAGGCAAACTGTACCTGGTGGTGCGGGAAACGTCGTTCGAAATGCCTCAGCCTTAGGTATATCGATTAAGGTTATTGGAGTTATTGGAGACGACGAAGAAGGAGAACTGCTAGGACAGCGGTTTTCTGAAATATCAAGAGTTGAGAATGAATTGATCGTTGAACAAGGACGTACAACTACTGTCAAGACTCGCTACGTAGCAGGAAGTCAGCACCTATTAAAACTAGATTCTGAAAGCTCTGTTCCAATAAAGCCCGAAACAGAGAAAGAAATAATTACCGCGCTAGAAGAGCAGTCGGCGCGGGTAGATGCTGTGCTTGTCTCTGATTATGGTAACGGTTGCGTAACTGAGAAAGTTATGGTGGCAGTTCGGGAGACTGCTAACCGTTTAGGGGCAAAGATTTTGGTTGATCCCAAGGGAGGTGACTATCGAAAGTACGGCGAAGTTGACCTGATCAAACCTAATAATGCCGAGCTTGGAGTCGTGACAGGTTTACCCTACGCACACGACAAAGAAATAGAGGCGGGGCTTGCAAAACTTTTTGACACTAGTTCGGCTAAGTCTATTGTCGTTACCCGCGCAGAAAAAGGAATGTCATTTTCAGACAGAGGCGATGTCGTATCACATGTTCAAGGCGAAGCGAAAGATGTCTATGACGTATCGGGGGCAGGGGATACTTGTCTAGTGTCTATTGGCTTAGGATTATCTGCAGGTGCATCTTTGCGGACGGCGGTAGAACTGGCCATTATGGTATCAGGTATTGCGGTCGGTAAGAAAGGAACCGCGATCGTTACGACGAAAGAAGTTGCAGAGCATCTAAATCCGGGTCATCGTCCATCTGCGTCCTCTGATCTCGATCAAATTCTCGCGTTTGTTAGGCAGTGGCGCGAAGAAGAACTAGTTGTTGGATTTACAAATGGGTGCTTCGATATATTGCATCCCGGACATCTAGCTGTGTTAACCGAAGCAAGAGAAAAATGTGATCGATTGATAGTCGGACTCAATTCGGACGCTTCAACGCGAAGGTTGAAGGGATTTGATCGACCGGTTAACAACGAAGAGGATCGCGCAACCATGTTAAGTGGATTTGCTTTTGTAGATGCCGTAACGATTTTTGAAGAGGACACACCTGCTAGGGTGATAATGGCAATCAAACCGGACGTGTATGTTAAGGGAGGAGATTATTCGATAGAGGATTTGGAGGAAGCGAAATTGGTCTTGAACTATGGCGGTTCGGTTCATTTGGTGGACTATATGAAAGACCATTCGACGACAGGAATGATCGAGAAGGTTAGAAAATAGTTTCGTGAGATTCGCTGAATTTAGAAGATGCAATTTTAAAGAGCGGCAATTTTCATAGTTACCCGCCTAGTTTTTGACAATTCTCAGCTTACTCTTTCAATGCTGTTTTTAAACCAGAGTATTTTGGTTGATCGACTCGGATCTGTGCGACTGCGTTGTGCCAAAGTAATTCAAGCAGTTCTGGATCATCTGTATCTTTTTCTCCGTTGGAAATTTTTTCACAAAGTACCTTGTTAAAGTCATCAAGTTTCATCCAAGGGTCATAGCATTCTAGGTACTGTTGCAAACGATCTAACTCTGCCTCTTCCATTTCGTTACGTACTGTTATGTCTCGTGCCAATATGTTTAGTACATTAAGTGCTATGCGAGCGTGAAAGGCAGCCCGTCCTTTCAGCTGTGGCATCGCTGTATCCACAATGAAACGTTTGACGGCTTCTATTAGCTCTATTTGTGAGGGTTGATCATGCATTAGATTCTCTCCAACAGGTTAATGATGTCTATTTCGGTTTCTGAAACTCTTCGACCTATTGCCGCCCTTTCAACACTTGGATCAGCGCCAGATCGTAAGACCTCATACATAGTCATACACATGATTCCCCATTTCAAACTGCCCAATATCTCAAACCAATCAATTTCTTTGGCGGAAAAGTTTCTTCCGCTAACCGCATTATACGAATCCAAGAATTCGTCTAAATCTCCGAAACCCCCGACGCGATTCTCGGTGACACCAAACCGCCAAGAATTAACGCAGATACAAGCAATATCTTCGCGAGGGTCACCTAAATGCGCCAACTCCCAATCTAAAACGGTAACGAGTCCACATCTGACGTCGATCAAATTCTTGCGTTTGTTCGACAGTGGCGAGAACAAGAACTAGTTGTTGGATCTAAAAATGGGTGCTTCGATATATTGCATCCCGGACATCTAGCTGTGTTAACCGAAGCAAGAGAAAAATGTGATCGCTTGATAGTCGAACTCAATTCGGACGCTTCAACGCCTAGGTTGAAGGGATTTGATCGACCGGTTAACAACGAGGAGGATCGCGCAACCATGTCAAGTGGATTTGCTTTTTTAGATGCCGTAACGATTTTTGAGGAGGACTCGCCATCCCGGGTGATGATGGCGATCAAACCAGACGTGTATGTAAGAGGGGGTGATTATTCGATAGAGGATTTGGGGGAAGCAAAATTAGTCATGAACTATGGCGGTTCGGTTCATTTGGTGGACTATATGAAAGACCATTCGACGACAGGAATGATCGAGAAAGTTAGAAGATAGCGATGCTTTTTATAAAAAATTAGTCAGAGCAATTTTATGAATTGGCAATCTTCACTTTAGCTCTATTTTTCTATCGGTGATTTTCAGTTCATTTTTTAAAGCAGTTTTTAGTCCGGAATACTTTGGTTGGTCGACTTCAATTTGGGCAATAGCATTGTCTTTAAGTAGTTCAATGAGGTCAGGATCATCAGCACCTCGTCCGCCCGTAGAGATAAGAGAGCATAGCAATTCGTTGAGTTCTTCTAAAGTCATACAGTGATCGTAGCCTTCCAAATATATTCTTAAACCGATCTCTTCTCTTTGTTCATTGTCTGCACGGTTTGCTAAGTCCCTCGACAAAATGTCCAGCACATTAAGTGCCACGCGAGCGTGAAAGGCAGCACGGCCGGATAGTTGTGGCATTGCCGTATCTGATATGAAGCGTTTGACGGCTTCTACTAATTCTAGCTGTGACGGCTGCTCATGCATTAGATTCTCTCAAGCAAGTTAATGATGTCTATTTCTGTTTCTGAAACTCTTCGTCCTATTGCAGCCCTTTCTACACTAGGATCTGCGCCAGATCGAAAGACCTCATACATAGTCATACACATGATTCCCCATTTCAAACTGCCCAGTATCTCAAACCAATCGATTTCTTTGGCGGAAAAGTTTCTTCCGCTAACCGCATTATACGAATCCAAGAATTCGTCCAGATCCCCGAAACCCCCGACGCGATTCTCGGTGACCCCAAATCGCCAAGAATTAACGCAAATCCAAGCAATATCTTCGCGTGGGTCACCTAAATGCGCCAACTCCCAGTCTAAAACGGAAACGAGTCCACTATCGTCGACCATTAGATTCCCGAGTCTATAGTCTCCGTGAGCTAATACTGTCTCAGCAGGTTTAGGAAGATTGTCACGAAGCCATCGAATTGCGAGTTCGAATATTGGTCGATGAAGTCCAAAACTCCGAAATATCTCTTCATACCGATCCAGTTGCGCCAATCCATCTCTTGCCTGTAACCAATCTAACGAATCAATAGCAACAGAATGTATCTTCGCAAGAGCAGTTCCACATTGTTTCGCTAATACCTTCCTAGCCGTCTTGTAAGTATCATCTCGAAGAATCTTTCGGGCTACTGTTTCGCCAATCTCTCGCGACATTACAAAAGCGTCGCCAATATTGTCGTCAGAATCACATACATAGATAACCTTGGGAACAGGCACTCCTTTTGTATGGGCTAACTCTATAAGTTCAGCCTCCTGCGCCAAAGTAATCGAAGCGGTGGACGAATCTCGTTCCAGCCCGATGGGCGATCGTCTGAGTATGAGTTGGATGGTGTTACTATCGGTTTCCACATCAAAGGCGTAGGTTTCTTGGCTTGCACCTCCAGAAAGTCTAGTCAGATTGCTACCAATTTGACCAGAATCCACTAATTTTGGTATTAGTGCACTTAGACTATCTTGTAAGGACTCATTCATTCCTTTTGCCACGGTAAAATGAAATGGGAGGGTATACTCTACACAAGTTTTAGGATCGGAGACTTTTCTCAATGGCGAAGAAAGAAAAAAACAAAACTGAAAACAAGGATACACAAAAGAAGCCGCGTTTGAACATCTTCCGCTGGCTTAGAGGTCGGTTTATCGCTGGCATGGTGATTGTTGCACCAATCGCGGTAACTGTGTACATACTCCAGTTCATCATAACCACGATAGATCAGGTGGTCCTTCCGCTAATACCCCCGGAACTGAAGCCAGAAAGATTATTGAATCTTGACTATGCCGTTCCTGGGTTTGGATTGTTGATTCTACTGGTGTCTTTGACAATTCTTGGCGCAATTGGAGCAAATTTCATTGGACGTTCGATTATTGGCCTTGGGGATCGGATTATTGACCATATTCCTGTTGTGAAAACTATCTATGCTAGTTTGCGACAGCTATTCAACGTTATTGGTAACAGTCAAACTGTAAAGTTTAATAGTTGTGTGCTGGTCGAATATCCCAGAAAAGGTCTTTGGTGTGTAGGGTTTGTGTCGTCCGAGGCAAAGGGTGAGATAGCTGAAAAACTTGGAGACGACTATATCGGCGTTTTTGTTCCGACATCGCCGAATCCGACTTCGGGCTTCTTAGTATTCTCCCATCGCGACCAAGTTAAAGACCTCGACATGAGTATGGAAGACGGAGCTAAGATGATATTGTCAGGTGGATTAGTCGTTCCGAAATCACAGGTAGAGGCATTTCAAAAGGAGGTATCCAAAAAACCTATCTCTGACGAACCGGACTCAACAAAGAAAGCAACATCTTAATGTTTTCTTGTTGCGGGGTGTCTTCATCTGTCCAGTGACTAACTAGTTTTCTGGCTTCGTCGCGGGCAAGTCGGAAAAGAGGTTTGTGGTTGGGAAACTCCACAAATTTGTACCCTACGACTCCGGATTGCTTGACACCGAGCGTATCGCCTGGCCCGCGAAGTTCTAAATCGGCCTCGGCAAGTTTAAATCCATCTTCTGTTCGCCTTAATGTGTCCAGTCGTTTACGAGCAATATCACTCAACGGGTCGGTATACATCAGCAGGCAATAGCTTTCAGCTGAACCTCGACCAACGCGGCCTCTTAGCTGATGAAGTTGCGCCAATCCAAAATTTTCAGCTCCTTCTATAATCATAATTGTCGCTTCTGGAACATCGACTCCCACTTCTACTACCGTTGTCGCGACAAGAACCTTTACTTCTCCGAGTCGAAACTGTTCAAGTGATTCGTCCTTATCGATGGCTTTCATTCGTCCGTGAACGAGACCTACCGGAACTCTGAGTCGACCTGACAAATCTTTTTGTCTTTCGACTGCACCGCTGTCGTCATCTTCAACTCGCGGGCAAATCCAGTAGACGCGATTTCCTTTAGAAACAGCTCGCCGAATCGCAGAAACAATTTTGTCCATTCGAGTGTCGGGCAAAGCACGAGTTTTTATTGGAAGGCGGCCTATAGGTTTTTCGTCAATGATTGAACTGTCAGCATCGCCATACTCCGCCATTTCTAATGTTCTAGGAATTGGTGTAGCGCTCATAATGAGGATATGTGGATCATCAGCTTTCTTTGCGAGGCTGTTACGATTTTCAGTGCCGAAACGTTGAAGTTCGTCAATTATGATTAGTCCGAGATTTCTAAAGGCGACTTTTGTTTGAAACAATGCATGTGTACCAACTATAACTTGGATCGTTCCGTCGGAGAGTCCCATGAGAGTGCCGTCTCTAGTTTTACCTTTATCACGTCCAGTCAATACCCCTACTTGATAACCTAGAGGAGACAAGAGTTTACTGAGGGAATCATATTGTTGGCGGGCTAATACTTCAGTAGGAGCCATAAACGCTACCTGCAAGTCGCTTGCGAGACATTGGACGCTAGCCATTGCGCCAACAAGTGTCTTACCTGAGCCGACATCTCCTTGAAGTAACCTACGCATGGGAATGCCCTGGTTCATATCATTGCTGATTTCTCCGAAGGCTTTGTTTTGTGCTTTAGTAGGTTTGAAGGGAAGTGAAGTTAAAAGCGCTTGTATCTGTTCTGGAGACTCGGGAATAGGAGCAATTTTTGCTTCCCGTCTTTTCTTTCTAGAGCGAGCGGAGACGATAGCTCTAGCCAGGACTTCGTCATAAGCTAACCTCATCCTAGCACGTTCAAACTTTTCAACATTAAATTCGTCGGGGATGTGAAGTGTCGACAATGCGTTTTTGAAGGAAGGCCAGCCTTTTTCGACAATTATGGTTTCGTCAATCCATTCCGGAAACGAGTCCGGAATAGTGGTGATGGCGTGTTGGATTGTTCTATGGACTCGCCAATTCTGCAAACCTGCTGTAAGTCTATATTTGGGTTCGACCCAAGGAAAGTTTTCAGATTTTGCTTTATTCACCATATGATCCGGATGAACCATCTGAAGATATCTTTGGTATTCATCAACTTTTCCAGAAACTATGACTTCTGTCCCAACAGGGAACTCTTTTTCAAGAGTATATTTGTTGAAATTAAAGTAAACAATTGTAATTTGTCCTGTGTTATCTTGTGCCGAGATACGATAAGGGAGACCTTTTCGGCTGGGCGGGTTGTGTCTTACGACCGTTGTGTATATAGTCGCTATATCTCCAACGTTGGCTTTTGCTATCGTAACTGTGTTAAGGCGATTGATCCACTCGACAGGCACATGGAAAAGCAAGTCAAAAACTCGGTTTCCTCCAACAAGTTTGACAAACGTCTCTTCTATCTTTGCCCCAACACCCGGCAATGAGTTGAGTGACGCATACAGCGAGTTTAGGACAGGACTTCTCATGGTAATTTTGTGAATATAGATGAATCCGCTTTTAGCTTATTCTTTCCTTCAATTTACCGAGTACCAGCTCAGCCCGTTTTTTCAAAAACAAACTATAATTGTTACTTTGAATTCCAAACCCATTCAACTCGATCAAGTGAGATTTTAATGAACGTTCTATATCCGAATTAGATTCAGAGAATCTTTCAATATACTCCTTTGGTGACTTAGTTTTAATTTTGTTTTTGTTCAAATTATCACTAATCAATGTAACATTCATTAAACTGTTTTCATTACCAATACCCTTTTTTTTCAAAAATGCCTTTGGAAAAAAATGATGAACATTCATTTTATTCTTCTTTAACAAGGTTAAATCGTTTAGATGAACAACTCCATTTGTATCGAAATCTTTTGGTTGATAGTACGATAGTAGACATAGAAACGCTTTCGAGAATCCGTCAGAAGACTTAAACGGAGTTTCAATCAACCGTTCCGGATGTAGATAGCTATTCGGAGTTTCCTCGTAAGTAGGTCTTTGCTCTTTCAGAATTTTTTCAATTCTCCCAATATCCTTACTTACGCGTGTTTCTTGAGCAGCTGAGTAACGTTGAGATAAAGAATTTCGCCAGAAAAACTCTCTAAGCAACCTACTTTCGATGGAGGTAGGAGTGTTTTTCAGATGTTCTGGTTTTCCCTCGTTTAGAATTCTCTTTCTATAGAAGAAATATGAAAAAGGTACCAATAGAGAGTCTGAAGGAAGCAATGCAGAATTTGGAATTCTGTATTCGGTTCGAAAATGCTCTACGCTAGCGATTATAGCCGATTCGGCTTTATCCCAATTGTCTATTATAAATTGTTTGTCTAACCTCAGTATGTTGGAACGAACACATGACTTATTGTTGTCACACATAAATACCAGGAGACCTAAAATTATTGAATTTTTAATTTCACCATAATTAACTTTTTCAAGTTTCGTTAGCAGTTTTTGCCATTTTTCTTGCATGTCAAAGTTTTGATGCTCATCGTAAGTCTTCGCTACCATAATGTCAAATACCTTCAAGGATTGTCCACCGGTATTTAATCGAGTGAACACCTCGACGGCGGAGTCTATATCGGCATTCTGAAGAAAAACTGTCGAAAAATTGTAAGTAGTAAACGACTGGTGATAGTGATTGATGAGTTTAAGCTCATCTTTCGAAAACCTATTTATGAGTTCTATTGTTTGATCGATACCAAAGTTTATAACCTCTGTCAAAGGAATATATCGGTCGTATATAGGTTTATAAGTTACAATTTTTTCATTGCTATTATTACCCCTAACGTTAAGGTTTACCACAATGTTCTTGTAGGTTAGCCCCGTTTTTTTGTTGGGTTGTTCGACTAATGCACCGTTGCATGCAGCAAACAAAGAGGTTATACGCTGTTGTCCATCAAGTACGTATAATGTATCTTTGTTAGATGGGGTATTTGGGAGATCAACCTCACCGATGTTTCTGTGTTCGTTGAACTTCTCGTTGGTTTCCCAAATGATGAATGTTCCAATTGGAAACCCTTTAAGGATACTGTCAAGTAAGTCAGCCGTTTTTTGTGTACTCCAGACGAATTTTCTTTGAAACTTTGGTAACTTTAGTTCGCCCGACCGAATCTTATCGATCAGCTGTATGAATGATTCAGATTGAGGTTTAGAGATAATTGCGTTCATGACAGTTTCCTGACGTAGAGAGATAGTGTAATTAGATATAGGACACAGCCTTTAGGCTTCAAGTCTGGGAGGTTTAGGATTGGAGGAATTTTTAAGTGCGGAGAATGCAAAAAAGTTCTTTGCAAAGTTCGTAATGTTAGACTAAACTGTCTTAGGAGTAAAGTTTTCTTATAGAGACTTGTTAAAGGTAACAAACATGCAAAACTCGTCACAGATCGAATACTGGAACGGTCAGGCAGGTCACAACTGGGCAACTCAGGCCGAACAGCTAGACAGGATGCTTTCGGAGTTCTGTAGGCAACTTGTTGAAAAGGTCGCGGAAAAAGATACTTTAGACTCTGTCTTGGACATAGGATGTGGAGCAGGTGCTGTTTCACTGACGATCGCTAGATCAATGCCGGACTGTGAAGGAATCTACGGAATAGACATATCGGAACCGCTTCTTGAAGTCGCTCGCTTGAGAGCGAAGAAAGCGAACTTACCTGTTAGGTTTCTCCAAGCCGATGCTAGTTCCCATCTATTCGATAGCCCAGTTCAAACGATGGTGTCGAGATTTGGTGTTATGTTTTTTGAAGATCCTGTTTTGGCGTTCGACAATTTGCGGCGTTCCGTGACTGCTAATGGAAGACTTATCTTCACTTGTTGGCAGAGTATCAAGTTGAATGCGTGGGCATCCGCACCTTTGAGAGCGGCCATTCCACTCCTTAAAGAGCCACTTCCTGCACCGGATCCGCTAGCGCCGGGTCCGTTTGCGTTTGCAGACAAAGACCGCGTAAGCTCTATTCTGAGCAATGCCGGTTGGTCAAAAATAAACATTGAATCTATTGATACACAGCTTCAACTACCGGGAACCACCGTTGACGAGAGTGCAAAATTTATGATGACACTCGGACCGTTGGCGCGAGTACTGAGCGAACAAGGACTAGAAGAAGCACCGGTGAAAGCAGCGTTGACTGAATTGTTGAGCAACCATAAAGGGGTAAACGACGAAATATGGATGGATGCATCCTGCTGGTTAGTTTCGTGTCAGCAGAATTAGAGCGTCTAGACTGGACTTTTTCAAATTTTAAGGGATTCAAACCGTAACCGTTGGATCAGTTTCGTACCATTTGCAGATTATTGATAGGCTATAGTTTCTATTCAGGCACCTGCTAGGAGACTGGAAAACAATAATTATAACCTAAGGTCTACCAAAAGTTAAATCAGTCGATCGACAAAAGGAATCCTAACCGGATTCGTAACTGCCCTAGTATCAATTTTGATCCGAAGATTCAAGTTTAGGTGAAAGTTTCCTTGAGATTTTAAATTGCCAAGGAAACTTTTTTCAAAGTTCCAGTTTTTTTGAAGTTAACTTTACACTATCTCGAACAGGAGACAGCATACGCATGAGATAGAGCAGGCATCCCTCTGGTATTGACGCTCCGATGTCGTAGTCACTACTCAAAACCCCTCTATGGTTACTCCAAAAATACAAGTTTCCGATCGTTGCGACAACACCAAGTAAGTTTGGTTATTTTTTTGGGATCATCATACTTCATACTTGAATGCAGATCAGCAAAATTCAGAATTTTGCTACAACGTAGGTTCAGGTTATATGTGATGTCATACCACGCCGTCTCAACTCGAAGTTTACGAGATTTGGAGATCGAAAATTGCTCTAAGTTTGAGGAAGTTGATGAATGAAAATAATTTGGGTTTGGAGGAATTTAGTTGACAACAGCCAAAATTTCGTGACAATGGTCACTCGGTATCCAGCGACGGATTGACGCATATTTGACCAGTCTTTCTCGTTGCTGGACGTATTCTATCGCGGAAAAAGGCTGAGGAACGAACAATGCATCGTAAATTCTCAGAGTTTCATCGCCGCGCCATAACGCTCTTGATTGCGTTGAGTCTTATGGTTGCGCCGGTTGGATATAGTCAGCATTGGGTTCAGGACGGCTTGCGGCGACTGCTTTATGACCATGAAGCAAACGATACAACTATTGACGAGCAGCGACTGAGCGAGTTTGGCATTCCCGACAAAGACTCCCGAATCAACATCAGTACTGGTGAGTTAGTATTGAGACATACCGATATTGATATACCGGGAAATTCAGCTTTACCTGTAAAATTCACTCGCGTTATAGACAGCGACCCGAATCGCCCTAGTTTTCTCGGCAATCCTGCGTCGACAACTTCCCGCGGGTTGGCAAACTGGAATGTTGATTTACCTTACATTCTTCTTCCTTCGATAAGTTCAAGCGGAACAGCGGGATGTATTTCTGACTCAACTGAACTAGGAGCCAAGTCCGAACTGTTTGTTGCGCCGATTGTTTACATAAACGGTAAGAAGCTGAACCTGTTGAAAACGGCGGGAACTTCCAATAGTAGTCTTTTTGGAATAAGCTCGCCGAAATACTCAACTGCGGAATCGATGAAGATTAAGCAGGTAAAGAGTGGCAATTCTTGCAAATGGACTGTGATTACGACGGACGGAATTAAGTATGAGTTTGGTCAGGTAAGTATTTTGGAGACAAAGAATGGAATGAAAAAGCATGCCATGCTGATCACTTTGATCACTGATCCTCACGGAAACAATGTGAAATTTGACTATGACAGACACAAGCGTTTGACCAAGATATATAGTAACGACAATAGGGTGATTAAGATGGTTTACAACCGCGACGGAACTCTTGAATGTGCAGTTGCGAACCCTGACTCGAAGACTACAACAAAGCGGATCATTTATTATCGGTACAAATCCACTAGTGAAAGAGGACAAAAGATTCTTACCAAGGCAGGGATATATCATACAGGTCTCTTCTATGAGTATGATGGTCTAGAGGGTTTATACAAACATCGAAAAAACGAGTACGCAAGACGTTGCGAATTCGGAACGAACGCGAGAATTAGGTATCCAACTGGACTTGTTGTGAACATAGTAACAAAGAAGATCGTGAATTTTGTTGAAGCAGAATCCCCCATCGGTCACAGGAGTACCTCGCATCGGGCAGCATGCCTCGAGCCCGTCACGAAACCTCATCTTACGCCATCTCCGCGTACGGTACAGACTAAGTCCATTGCTGATGGCACCTCTAAACACGGAAATTTCTCCACTTATTTCTCCTCAGCGGTGACGAAGTTGACTGTTACAGACGAGAAGAACAATAGAGAAATCTGGAATTTTTCATACGATGAAGGTGACGAGTTTAACCCTGGTCTAACCTCGAATTCGCCCCAAACAGTCCACAAAAACGCTAACAAACCGGTTTATGTCGATATTTCAAAACCTAAAAAACGAACTACCATTTACCCAGATGGTTCAAAAAGGGTTTATATGGTTGGTAGGAGCCTTACCGACACTGGGTTACTTATCTCAAAAGAGATATTCGCTAAAGGTAGCACTAAGGCAGCGAAGAAGATCGAGTACGCGTACGAACATTCAAGCAAACCGATAGGAAAAGCTTGGAATCGGGAACATTTGAATCAACGTCTTGCAGAACACCGAACCCGCCTTACAAAAGAAGTAGTGAAACTGGACGGGGCAACCTACACGACGAAACATGAGCATGACTCCTATGGTTTTCCAACCAAGACTACCAAATCTTCGACTCTTCAAACTGGCTCGCGAATAGAACAGACTGCTTACACTCATAACAAAACCAAATGGATATTGGGTCTTGTAAAAACTCGAACAGTTAATGGTAAGGAGATACTAGGTCAATCGCATGATGCCAACGGAAACAAAGTTTTGGAGACTCGAATGGGATCTGAGTACATGAGGTTCCGCTGGTCAAGCTCTCGTCTCATAGCAGAACGAAACGGCGGAGATGAAACAACTAGTTTTCATAGTCATAAGCGCGGTATTCCCCAGAGGACAGAATTTGAAAACGGCGCTACGTTACTAAAGGAAATTGATGACAATGGGTGGGTTACCAAGATTACTAAGCCGTCAGGTTATGTTGAGGAAATCACCTATGATCTAGCGGGCCGAAAAACTGAAATTGATCGCGTGGGGGTATACGCCGATACCACAATTACCTATACAGATCCCGTCGAAGGCATTTATCACGCAAGGGCGGGAATGATTCAAAAAGCCAAAGGGATAGTTAAGACGGAAACTACTGGCGAGCACAACCAGAAACAAATCAAAAAGACCACGTTTGATTGGTATGGCAATCCAATTCTAATCGAAACTCGTGATGTGACCAATGAAGTCTCAGTATTCGTTCGCTTCGAGTACGATGAACTTGGAAGAGAGATTTTTAGGTCTTTCCCTTCGTATTCTTCAACAGAGACATCTGGATTCCGTACCAAGTATGATGTTCTAGGGCGAAAAACAGAAGAGCGAGAGCCTGTTGAACCTTTCGTCAAAAAAAGCTACAAGTTTCTTAGCAACAATCGTGTACGCACCACGGATGCTGAAGGCAATTCAACAACAGTAACTCGGTCGGGGTATGGTTCGCCTGATGACGGCGAGGAAATAAAAATTGTTGAACCTAATGGTAGGACAGTTTACAAACGCTACGATAAATGGCAGAATCAGATAGAGGAACGACACGTAGGTGCAGGTAAAACTAGAACGAGTAAATTCAGGTATAACGCACGTCATCAACTTTGTTTCGAGTCCTACCCCGATAAAGGTACGAAATCAAGTGAATACGACGATTCCGGACGAGTCAGTAGAGAGGAATACGGAGTTAATGAAAATTACGTATGTCCAACACCGACTAGAGTCGTGATTACTAGTCTTAACCCTAAAAGGGTTTGCACAACAACTACTAGATGGGTAGAAATTGGGGATTGGTGGGAACCAGATTTTGTAGAGAGAACAGAAACCATCTGTAAGGATGTCTACAAAAAAACAAAAATCGAGAAAGCAAAAGCAGTTACGCCTTCAACCACTCCCTCAACCACACCTTCAACCACACCTTCAACCACACCTTCAACCACACCTTCAACCACACCTTCAACCACACCTTCAACCACACCTTCAACCACACCTTCAACCACACCTTCAACCACACCTTCAACCACACCTTCAACCACACCTTCAACCACTCCCTCAACCACACCTTCGACCACACCTTCGACCACACCTTCGACCACACCCTCAACCACCCCGTCAACACCGCAGAATAAATGCCCGCCGAACGAAGTTTGGAACGGGTCCGAATGCATTGGGATCGGAAACACCTATCTTAACGAATCCGCTGAAAGTGGAGTATTGACCACCTACAACGCGTTTGGACAAGAAATTTTTATAGACTTTCCAAGTGAAAATACTCCCGATATACGGAAAACTTATGATTTAGAGGGCAGAGTAACAAAGATAGTCCGAGGGAATGTAACGTTGGAATACTCCTACGGAAAACGTGGAGAATTATTGACTGAAAAGCTTAGTATAATCGAAACAGATGAGAACAACAATACTACTACAAAAACATTCAAAGTTACTTACACCTATAACTCAACAGGAGGACGTTCATCTTATCGCACTCCGTTAAATCGGCTCGTTCTATACAGTTTGAATGCATTTAACCAACCCACTAAACTAACGGTCACTGGACTAACTTATATTTCCAATGTTAAGTACCACGCGAATGGCGACATAGAGACCGCTTTACTGCACAACACAAACAAATCAAAAAATAAAGAAACGATAAAGCTTACAAGTACAATAAACTCTCAGATGCTTCAGAGTGGATATAAGTTAGGGGAAGGTAGTAATACGGTTTTCTCGTTCTCTTCAACATATGATAAAAATAATAGAGTTAAAACAGTAAAGAGACTAGCGGGGACTGTCACATTAGGAAGCCGCGAGTTTGGTTATGATAGTATGAATCAAGTTATTTCGGTGACTGCCGATGGCAATAAAATTGCCTTCTCATTTGACTTGTTCGAGAATTTGCTGTCTCGAACTGAGCCTGAGGAAATTCAAAGGAACAAGTTTAGCCTAAGCAATGGTAAGCTGGAGCAGACAGAGGTTGCAAGCGCTGATAGTCCAGATGATTCGATATCCACGATTTCAGTCAGTCATGACAAGAGAGGACGAATTACTCAATTTGGAAAATTTGCACTTGTGTATGATGATTCAAATCGAATTTACTCTGTGAATGAGACAAAATTTGCACAAAGCAATTTGTACGACGGTAATTTCAACAGGGTCAAAGCCTTTTTTATAGAAAAGCCAAACAACAATAGTTCATCCTCATCGTCTCAATCTAGTCGTACTATATATTTTTTTACGTCTTTATCAGGACACCAGTTACATCGTTCCGTAAATGGGGTTAATCTGTCAGAGACAAGCATACTATATGGAGAAGATCCCGAAGACTACGATCTAATCCAGTTTGGTAACAGTCTTACTCTCAGATTTGGAGACTGTGCTACTTGGACAATTCAGAATAGTCAGAATAATATATTTATTTTTCTTAAACCCGATAAATCGCTTGATAGTTTTACGTCCGCAGACCCGTTCGCAAATCCTTTGGATGGTTCACCATTGTCTGAGAAAAGCTGTGAAAGTCATCCTGTTCTAACACCCATCTGGCCATTTCCGTTTGGTCCAATCAATATTACGAGTCCAGATCCGGGAAACGCGAATCTATTGAGTAGCAATAGTCAAGGGAGTACAAAGTACATTTATCGAAACGTTCTACCAGACTCAGTGACCCAGTTTCTATTGTTACCTACTAGTCGTTTCTATTCTTCGAAAATTGGGCGATATCTTGCCCCTAAATTTTTCCGTTACTCTTCCGGCATAAGTCAGGTATCAACAAACTATTATTCATTAGTTGGGAACAATCCAGTAAATTATCATTATAGATTTAACGTTGAAAATAGTAAGGTGGAATTGGATAGTTTAGGAAGTACCAATAGTAAAGGATCCGAATCGTCGTTCGAATACCTTAGAAGATAAGTATGAACAGGTTAAACCTATGGTGAGAAGGAATTCGGGAGTTAAGTATGTGGTATAAGCGTAGATATGCAATCACAACGGGCTTTCCCGGTTTGTGCGCTTCTATTGCTTTATTGGTTGTTGGTTGTCAGAGCGAAACTACGCATCAAGAAGAATTCGGGAAATTCAGCTCCACATCTACAACTAGCGTACAGACACCTCCGCCCTCACTACCTAGCCCCCCGCCATCTCCTCCCTCTAGCCCACCTCCTTCGCCTGTTTCTCCCAGATCTCCTTCCCCACCTGCACCACCAGCATTTGCAGTACCTTTGCCCACAGAGTACTATGAATGGAAGAAGGATGAATTCAAGTACCAAGGCTCTTACTCCAATCGATGTGTCTTTCCGACCTCATCAGATCACAAAAAAGGTACAATGCTTGATGAACTTTTTGCTTGGAGGGATATTATCAATCAAAATTACGAGTTCGCAGAAGATGTAATCGACATAGATCCTCGAGATTACGTCTCATCAAAGAGTACTTTTGAAGAACATTTCGCCGAAATGACGAAAAGTGATAGTTATATTCAAAAATTGCGATCCTTGATTACTGACAAATCAGGTACGCTAAAACATGGAGCATACTCGGTAAGTATGAAGAAAAGCTTAGAAGAAAAGATTAGTTCTCTTAATCCAGATGGTGATCATCGGATTCAATGGGAGTACATTTCAGAATGGAATTCTCGAATCCCGGAGTACACCTATGGAATTGAATGGGAGAATATTTCAGAGGACATACCTCGCGATTTCCGTGTTAGATATACTAAACCTGACTCGCCAGCCGACGAGTCCGCACATGGATCCCCAAAGATAAAAAGAGGCGATCGACTAACAAAAGTGAACGATTTTGATTTCGTAAACAGTCCATTTTCAAGTAATGTGAAGTCAGTATACGAGATTCTTTTTCCGAATAACCTTATTGATACTACCAAGTTTGTTTTTCAAGACAGAGACACAAATGACGAAAAAACAGTTTATTTGAAAGGTGCTAAAGCAAATCGATTTATTCAAAATTCTCGTCATTTCCCACCGAAAATTCATCATGCAAGTGTTATAGAGTCAGACTCTGGCAAAGTTGCTTACTTGCATCTTGGAAAGCATGGTACAGAACTGGAACAACTTCACTCAGAAATTGAAAAGTTCATAGAGCAAAAAGTGACCGATATTATTGTTGATCTTCGCTATTTTGATGAAGCCGAGTATAATTGGATGCATACCAGAAATGAGTCTGCTTTTGCATTTATGATCCTTGGTAAAGACAAAATTACGGACGATCGTTATTCTATATCGGAATTCTATCAGAAAGTTTACCGAAGAGTACGTCGGTCAGTGTATCGAGATATACAACAACGAGAAAATGCCAAGTCGACTCAAACAATATCTTCTTATCCGATTGGAAGGACTCGTCCGCTGAGATTTAACTTGTATTGTCCTTTGGCAAGGAATCCTAGAGAAACCACAGGTTGGAACTGCGCAACACATTGGAGTTTTATTTGGTATGAGAAAATTTTTAATGTGCCACAATCTAAATTTGATTTTAAGACATTAAATTTGAATAAAGTATACATTATTGCCTCAAAACATACTTGCAACCGGGCCGAGTTGTTTATAAACGCGTTAAGAGGAATAGATGCCGATATCGTTTTGATAGGTGAGAGAACCTGTGGCAATCCATACCAAAAAAGATACCGACACAATTGCGGAATTTCAGTTGAGATGATTGACGCAAGATACTACAATGAAAAGAATTTTACTAATTATGAGGATGGCTTTAGACCTGAGAATTCAAAATCCAAGGCAGGTATCAGTATCCCAGGATGCTATGTAGAAGATGATCTAAGTAAATCCATCGGGGATCTAGAAGAACCGATGTTAAAGGCTGCATTACAGTACCGTAAGGATAAGACCTGTCCACCTGTTCCGTAATCTTTGAAGATTGACTCATTTTCTGTACAGTCTCGCTTACACATCAGCAACTCGCAATCTTGCTTCGCCAAAAACTCTCCCTTATCTATCTACATCGTTAACTACTGTGTCGCAAATTCGCTTCTGTACAAGGTGACATTTGCGAAAGAACCTAAGTACGGGACTGAAATCTATAGCCCTAGACCCGACTCCCTGTCCTAGAAATGGCTCGATACAGCGAGCAAAGGCCAAATCTTCTAACAAAACCCCCTTTATCTTCTGTTCAACACAAAATGAGAGTTTCTAAACTCGTTCTTGTTGTCTATTATCGTCAACAAACTATTCATTTGTTAAGTCGAGTTATCTGGTTTTCTAGTCTTTGCTTCCTGTCTCAAAAGCCCAGCGTCTCTCTAAAATTTACCATAAAATTGTATTTGTCTTTGGATTTTCGTAGCCGGTACCGGTAAAGTTATAAAGACTACATTAACTCTCAACTCTCTGCAATATATCCTGAGGCAGTACACTTCATTTGGATCAGGTCGTTCTGCAGTTACAATTATCGTATCAAGGCGATTTTCACACTCTTTAAGATTCGGGTTAATTTCACACTTGAGCCGATCGCAGGCGAAGTTATCGGGATTCCGTTGACAGGCAATGGCAAATGAGTATTCATCTCCAATGAGACCCAATGAGTAAATATCTGAAAGGTCTCCGCTACTTACAATATTTACGATTGTGTTCGCAAGACTGGAATTACCCCTGCCTCGCGTAGCAGTTACGGTTTGTTTTGGTAACCTCATTTCTTCGTCCTCTGGCAGTTCCATGTCCTCGGTTCCATGCGCGGAGAACGACTTTGCATAAAGCCATACAGTAAAAAGCATGACGACGATGATTCGTCGAAGAACAAAGTATCTTCACGCAGGAAACTCGATCGATTTTCATCTCTCTTACCCGAGAGTCAGTCGAATTTTACTGTTTTTGGTTGGAGACGTTTGTCCAACCAATAGATTATGGCAAAGAGTGCTCTACCTTCTATAACGCATATTGATAACCTAAATTTTGCAAAACTTGTGGAATTTATCACGAGTTTTTGTTATAGAAGTTGTGACAGTGCATTGACTTTAGATACCTTCTATTTTTCTACGAGACTGAAGTCTCTTGAAGGTTTCACAGTCTTCGACTATTTTAACAGTTGCTGGAACAATGAACAACGCAGATTCAATCACGTTCCTCGACAGCAGTTTGAAGGACTGGACTGTACACATTAGAAGTTCCTATGTTCAGATGCAACACCCATGAATGATAATTTGAGAAAACTCAGATATAGAGCTTGGCACCGTGGGTTCCGTGAAATGGATATCCTGATGGGAAATTTCGCGGATAACTATCTAGATTCAATGACGAACAGCGAACTTCAAGACTTTGAAAGAATCTTGAATCTACCCGATCAAGACTTGTATGAGTGGATTACCAGTCGAAGGTCAGTTCCGATAGAGTACCAGAGTTCCCTGTTTACAAAACTACAAGACTTTTGTAAAAAGGATCCCTGATGAATTCTCCAACTGAATGACCCCCAACAATCCAGCTATATAGGCCCGAAAACTTTCAACGTGTTACGATTAGAAGAGTTAAGAAACCTCCAAGAAGTAGGGGAGTCACCTTTCGGAGCAGACTTGCTTGCGTTCTTTAGGCTTGCTCGCCGAATCGAACGTACGTGTGTCTACGTTGCGCGTGACGAACGAATAGCAAACGTCGCTAAGGAATTTCTGAGCTTTTGTGATCCTAAGATCGAGACAATCTTACTTCCAGCGTGGGATTCTCTGCCCTATGATCGAATTAGTCCTTCTCCGTCATTAGCGGCGCGGCGTTGCCGATCTCTTGCGTCCCTTGCTAAAGCCAAATTAACGAACTCTCCTACGGTTCTGATCATAACTGCAAGTGCGATTGTACAAAGACTTCCGCCTTTGGACGTATTCAGTAAAGCGAGTTCAATTATTGAGGCAGGGGACTCAATTAGCCGCGACGATGTGACCGAATTTCTCGTATTCAACGGGTATTCGCGGGTTTCAACAGTTCGGGACAAGGGAGAATTTGCTGTTCGGGGAGGGATACTGGACTTGTTTCCACCGACACAAGATGAACCGATCCGTCTCGACTTTTTTGGAGATACCTTAGAAACAATAAGGATGTTTGACCCAGAGTCGCAAAGAACGACCGGCAAACTTAACTCCACAATTCTCGTTCCTGTCAGTGAGATTCTATTCAACGAGAACACTTTACGTAGGTTTAGAGAAAAATATATAGAGGCCTTCGGACCACCCTCAGGCGATAAGGCTTACGAAGCGGCTCGAAGCGAAATCAGAAGTCAAGGTTTAGAAAACTGGTTACCGCTTTTCTACGATAACCTCGCGACCATTTTTGAGTATCTCGATACTGACGCTGTATTTGCGCTAGGGCCACTTGCATTAGAAAGTGTCCGAGAAAGACTTAAACTTGTTGAGGATCACTATAACGCTCGACTTGAAGCCGCTAGCGATGCCTACAACCCAAGGGTTTTACCGCCAAAGAATCTCTACGTTCTCGAAGACGAACTTCTAGAAAGGTTAAACGCTTTAAACTCCTTTCGATTCAATGATGGAGAAATTCAGGATGACAAATGTACTTTGAACGCCGAACTCGGTCGAAATTTCTCTCCAGAACGAAATCGTCCTGATCTAAATCTGTTTGATGCGGCACGTGACCATATTAATGCCTTGCGGTCTCGGAAGAGACCGGTACTTATTGCCGCATGGACTGAAGGGTCAGTAAATCGCCTTCAATCGGTTCTCGGAGAGCATGGCCTTAAAGATATTCCCGAAACGCAATCTTTGCAGGATGCCAGAAAAGCAGGATTATCGATTGCTCGACTTACTTTGGAAACCGGTTTCGTTCAGAGCGACTTAGCCATCATTTCTGAAACGGACTTACTTGGCGATCGTCTTTCTGCTCCGCGTAGAAAACGTAAAGCCGCCAATTATATTACTGACGCGGTAGCACTAGAAAAAGGCGACCTCATTGTCCACGTTGATCACGGAATAGGTCGTTACGAAGGTTTAAAAATTGTGCAAGTCGCGGGCGGCGCACACGATTGTTTAGAACTTACCTATGCAGGTGATGACCGAATTTTTCTGCCTGTTCAGAATATCGACTTGATCAGCCGATACGGTTCGGAACACGCGGATCGTCCATTAGACAAGCTAGGAGGTGCAAGTTGGCAAGGACGCAAAGCACGGGCAAAAGAAAATATTCTTGCGATGGCCGAGGAACTTCTTGCCGTTGCCGCGGCGAGAGAACTTAAACCCGGGTACCGGGTAAACTCAGGCGACGGACTTTATCAGGAATTTGCGGCTGGATTCTCATTCGAAGAAACGGATGATCAGTTAAATGCAATTGAAGATGTACTTGGCGACTTATCGTCAGGTAAATCGATGGATCGTTTGATTTGTGGCGATGTCGGATTTGGCAAGACCGAAGTAGCTTTTAGAGCGGCATTTCTTATTGCAATGAGCGGCATGCAGGTCGCTTTACTTGCGCCAACCACGCTACTAGTGCGACAACACTTCAAAACTTTGAAAGAACGCGTTTCGGGATGGCCTCTTCAAGTACGACAACTTTCTCGTTTGATTCCAACAAATGAGGCTTCGCAAATTAAGAAAGAAATGAAGGACGGTTCAGTTGATATAGTCGTGGGTACACACGCGCTTCTAGGAAAGTCTATAGATTTCAAGAAACTTGGCCTTTTGATTGTCGACGAGGAGCAACGTTTCGGTGTCAGGCACAAAGAAAGGCTAAAAGAACTTAAATCCGATGTCCATGTATTAACACTCTCTGCAACTCCGATTCCTCGTACACTTCAAATGGCGCTCACGGGCATTCGCGATCTATCAATCATCGCGACCCCGCCAGTTGATCGACTAGCGGTGAGAACCTACGTCAGTTCGTTTGATCCAGTGACAGTCAGAGAGGCCTTGCTGCGTGAAAAATATCGAGGTGGTCAAGCCTTTTTTGTAGCTCCACGAATCAGTGATCTAGAGAAAGTACGAGAATTTTTGAAAGAAAATGTTCCCGAAGTCTCGTTTGTTGTTGCCCATGGTCAAATGGGAGCGACCGAGTTAGAAGATATTATGGAGGCATTCTATGAGGGCAATTTTGACGTTCTTCTTTCGACTACTATTGTTGAGAGCGGTTTAGACATCCCGCGGGCTAATACCTTGATTGTGTATCGGGCTGATAGGTTTGGATTGTCACAGTTATACCAGTTGCGCGGTCGAGTCGGGCGATGGAAGTTGCGAGCTTATGCATACTTTACGACACCTCATAACCAAATTCCGTCACCTTCTGCAGAGAAGCGTTTGAGAGTACTTCAGCTTCTTGACAGCCTTGGAGCAGGATTCCAGTTAGCGAGTCATGATTTAGACATTCGAGGTGGAGGAAACCTTTTAGGAGAAAAACAATCGGGACAAGTAAGAGAAGTTGGAGTTGAACTGTACCAATCAATGTTAGAGGAAGCTGTTATATCGCTAAAATCAGAAGGTATAGAGGAGTCTATTCCCCAAGTTTGGTCGCCTCAAATTAGTTTTGGTTTATCTGTTTATATACCGGAAGACTATGTTGGCGATCTTACAGAACGATTAGCCTTGTATCGCCGCCTCGCAAATGCAGAAACTGACGAAGAGTTAGAATCTTTTGCAGCAGAACTTATAGATAGATTTGGTAAGTTACCGAGAGAGACTAAGCAGCTGTTAGAGGTCAGTTCCTTAAAGTGGATTTGCAAGCGACTTGGAATCGAAAAGCTAGATGCAAACGATCGACGTGCAGTGTTTACATTTAGAGACGATACCGGACTAGATCCTAATCATCTGATGAGGGTCATCGAAACCCGTCGTAACACACTTAAAATAAGGCCTGATTCGAAGCTCGTACTTACCGGCTTAGAAACGAACGCTAGCGACCGAATTTCAATGGTTAAGAAATTGTTGAAACAGCTCGCTGATAAAAGCTCAGGTCTGAGCCTTCTCCGGGGATAACCGCTAGAAAATTAACTTTTGTTCAACTACCTTTAGCCAAATGGTGCCTCACCAGTTAATTGTAATCAGATTCTGAGAGTTCGCATTAGTCAACTTTACGAAATCGGACTCGGAAATTCTGCTCTGGATAGCTATAGAAGAGACCAATCTATTGTTGAAATCCTTGTGTTAAGTTCGATGACTTACACCGACATTTTAGCGACAAACGATTGCGTTCATTAAAGTGGAAGAGACAAGAAAGCAAAGGCTAGTTGTACACGAACGACCGGCAGTGTTCACATTTAGATACGACGCCAGACTGTATTCTGATCATTTGAATAGAGTTATCAAAATTCGCCGTAACACAATTAAATTTAAGCCTGATACTGTACGATTATATTTACGTATAGAACTGAATGCTAGGGTTGAAATTCAGTGACAAACAATTTGCTGGTATACACATAGTCGCGAACTTTCTTCGCCATTAAACGCTCAAAAAGTCGAACTTGTTCAACCTCCTTTAGGTAGGTGATGCTTAACTAGTTCTATGTAATCAGATTCGGAGATTTCGCATTTCGCCAATTTTACGAAATCGGACTTGGTGACTTTACATTGATTCGCCATTGTTGAGACTAAATTATCGCTGATCTCCTTATTCTTTGAACCGTGGCTTATTTTCGTCCGAATACTAGACAATTCACTGTTAAATTGAAAAGTAAATCGAATATGGTCTCCTTTTCTTTGTTCCATAAATCCTTTTTTTTCAAATTTGCTTTTGTTTTTCGACTATTCAAAGGCATCACTATATTTCCTCAAACATTGATTGTAGCTTGTTCTTTAATGAAATTGCATCCGGTGTAAGTATGTTATCGGGGGCTATCGCATAGTTCTCCCAGTCCATTTTAAACTCAAATTCTAGCGCTTCCTCGAGTTCATATCGAGTGTATGCGTAACAGAAAAGTTCTAACTCCTCGTAAGTTGCCACATATATTTGTTTGTCATCAATAAGTTCAACCGTAACAAATTGCTCAGAAAGTGATTTGACCCGCAGATTGGCAGGAAGAACGTCAGAGACCCGAACATTACTGTCGTCAGCTAGTTTTGCAGAATAAAGAGACTTCACTTTATAAGGCATCCCTTTCTTGTCCAACTTAATTTTACCCTGGAATTCAACTAAGTTTCCTTGATGTTGCGACAAAAACTTCTTGAGGTTAGGAGGATACTGCACCCAAATCTCCCGATTAAGATTCGGTACAGTAACTAACACACGACACTGGCTTAGATCAATTTCTCTCACAATTCCAATAAAAGCGTGGAAAGTGCTTCTGAAAATGTCGCCAATTGAGATAAAGGCCTGCAGTCTACTTAGTAGATCGACAAAAGGTCGCTGTTTTGATTTGATGACAGAAGTTGGCTTGGTGTCAATAACTTCGCTGGTTGTTGCATCCATTTTCTGCACCTTGGCATGTTTCATATACATCAATTATAACTGTAAGAATATCAGAAAGTTTGGAATTTTCAACAAATTTTTTACTTTATGTGGAGACTTGAAAAAATCAATCAAGTGAGACTGTCAGTTTTTGATTGAAATTGGACGAGAAATATGGCAAGAACGTAACCTTCCGAAATACTTAGGAGCTTTCAATGAATACTGGACCATTAACTTCATTGCGTATAGTTGAATTTGCTGGGATTGGCCCAGGGCCGTTCTGCGGTATGTTATTGTCTGACCTCGGCGCAGACGTTGTTCGCATTGATCGCTTAGGTGATGGACGAAAAGGTGATCCTACGAGTGTGACATCTCGGGGTAGACGGTCTGTTGGCCTCGACTTAAAATCGGAACAAGGAAAAGAGACGGCGCTAAAACTCATTGAGAAGGCTGACGGACTTATTGAGGGATTCAGACCGGGCGTAATGGAACGTTTAGGACTCGGTCCGGATACAGCATTGTCACGCAACCCTAGACTCGTTTACGGACGAATGACCGGCTGGGGACAAACAGGCCCTTTGTCTCATGCCGCCGGCCATGACCTGAACTACATTGCTTTGACGGGCGCGTTGCATGCAATGGGTAGAAAGAACGAATGTCCTGCACCGCCACTCAACCTCGTCGGTGATTTTGGTGGTGGAGCACTTTACTTGGCGTTCGGATTAGTTTCGGGCATCATTAATGCAAAGGAAACAGGGGAAGGCCAGATTGTGGACTGTGCGATGGTAGATGGGGCATCGTCTCTGGCGGCGATGTTCTATGGTATGAGAGCGTCAGGAATATGGACTGACGATAGGGAAGCTAATATTCTAGATGGGGGTGCGCACTTTTATGACACATATGAATGTGCCGACGGGAAGTGGATATCGGTGGGGTCCATTGAACCACAGTTTTATGCTCTTCTGCTCGAAAAAACAGGTATCAACGACCAAGAGTTTAAGTTTCAAATGGATAAAACAAAGTGGGGTTCTTTGAAGCAAAAGATCACTGAGGTCATAAAATCAAAGACACAGGCAGAATGGTGTACAATCATGGAAGGGACTGACGTTTGCTTTGCGCCAGTGTTATCTTTAGGAGAAGCCCCTGAACATCCCCATAACAAAGAGAGAGACACGTTCGTTGAAGTCGCGGGAGTAGTTCAGCCTGCCCCGGCACCGAGGTTTTCGAAAACAAAAGAAGCCATACAGCGACCGCCACCTGGCGTTGGCGAACACACTGAGGAAGTGTTAGAGGAATGGGGAATCTGATTGTCTTCCAATACTTACAATGGTGCAACTAGTGTTGTGCGAAGTGACAAAATTAATGTTAGCTCCATTGTCAATTGTTTGTCCTATAATTGATACTCAATCAAAAAAACCTATTCTTGTCAATCTCTGGAGGCTCCCCGAGAGCCACGAGTGTCTCGGAATAACAACGTCGGTTGCAATTTTCGTTCCGCAACCTTCGCTGACTGACCAATACGACGAGTACACAACAACTCGTTCTGCGAAATGATCGGAATTAGGTTAACTTGTTTTACCGGCTAAGATTAGTGTGTCATCGTCGCCGTACAGTTGCGATCATAGTCCCGCCTTATGTTGGAAAGCCCCCCCTTACGACTATTCCTTGCGTACCTATGGTTTCCCTCAATCGGCCGGATCGATTGTCGAAAAAAAGTAAACGAAGATGTTCAAAACTTAATGAGATCAAGTTTGTCTTACTCGCAATCAAATCTACGACAGTTTTGGTACGACCAATATACTCAAAACCCTAAAATTGTGACACCGCACAGAAAGCGATTAGCCGGTAATACGTACCAATAACCAACAGCTCCGATAGCAACAAAAGCTAGGTGAGGTGCGTTAAAAAACAGCCGAATAACTTGCTTTGCTGTTCCGAACTGAAACACAGCGGGTCAGTTCAATTCGAACCGATCAAGCATCATGACTTTGTTCCAAGCAGAAACAAAATCACCTATAAACTTTTGCTTCGCGTCAGCACCTGCATAGACCTCGGAAATTGCCCGAAGCTGAGAGTTGGAACCAAAAACCAGATCAACTCTTGTAGCGGTGTACTTCAACTTACCCGAAGTGCGGTCGTGGCCATCGAATACTTCCTGATCATCGGTTTTTGCAGACCAAACAGTATCCATACTGAGTACGTTGGCAAAGAAATCATTAGAGAGTTTACCGGGTTCATCAGTAAGAACACCAAGATTTGACCCGCCTGAATTTGCTCCTAGACTACGCATTCCCGCGACAAGTACAGCCATTTCGGGAGCTGATAAAGTCAATAACTGGGCGCGGTCAAGCAATAGTTCCTCTGATGGTCGGTCTTGCCCTTCGCCGAGATAGTTTCGAAAGCCATCAGAAGTTGGTTTTAGGTAACCATAAGATTCCGAATCAGTTTGATCTTGCGAAGCGTCGGTTCTTCCCGCGGTGAATGGAACAGTCACATCCTGACCGGCATCACTCGCAGCCTTCTCAATGCCCGCACAGCCACCCAATACGATCAAGTCAGCAATAGAAACTTTTTTTCCATCCGATTGCTTTCCGTCAAACTCGGATTTTATGCTTTCATACTTAGCTAAGACCGATGACAAGGCTTGCGGATCATTGGCTTCCCAGTCTTTTGCAGGGGCAAGTCTAATTCGCGCACCATTGGCACCCCCACGCTTGTCCGAGTCCCTATAGGTTGCTGCGGAAGCCCAAGCAACACCAACGAGTTCACCAACCGAAGCACCAGAAGATAATATGCTTGATTTAAGTTCAGAAACATCGCTGTCATTTACCAACGGATGATCGACATTCGGAATCGGATCCTGCCAAACAAAAACTTCTGACGGAACATCTTTGCCAAGATAACGAGACAAAGGACCCATATCTCGGTGCGTGAGCTTGAACCAGGCTTTCGCGAAAGCGTCCGCGAATTCGGCAGGATTCTCATGGAATCTTTTGGAGATCGGAGCATAGATAGGATCCATCTTCATCGCCATGTCCGCAGTTGTCATCATCAGAGGTTCTGTCCGCGAACTGTCATGAGCAGCTGGTGCTTCCGGCGCACCTTGCCCCGATTTCGGAGTCCATTGATTGGCCCCTGCAGGGCTTTTTGTTAACTCCCAATCGTAACCAAGTAAGACATCAAAATAACCGTTGTCCCATTGAGTTGGGTTTGCCGTCCAAGCCCCTTCGATACCCGAAGTAATAGCGTCTCCGCCTTTGCCAGTGCCATGCTTATTCGCCCAACCAAGAGCCATTTGTTCAATTGGTGCGCCTTCTGGTTCAACTTCGACAAGGTCTGCGTCTCCTGCACCATGCGCTTTACCAAAAGTGTGACCGCCAGCAACTAAAGCTACGGTTTCTTCGTCATCCATTGCCATGCGCTTAAATGTCTCGCGAATATCGCGAGCAGAAGCAAGCGGATCAGGGGTTCCATTTGGCCCCTCAGGATTAACATAAATTAATCCCATTTGAACGGCTCCCAAAGGGTTAGCCAAAAATCGATCGCCAGAATATCGCTCGTCTCCAAGCCATTCTGTCTCAGGTCCCCAATACGCATCGCCTTCGGGTTCAAAAACATCTTCTCGTCCGCCAGCAAATCCGAATGTCTTGAAGCCCATCGACTCAAGCGCGGCATTGCCAGCCAGAATCATCAAGTCAGCCCATGAAAGTGCCGCGCCATATTTTTGCTTGATTGGCCAGAGCAATCGGCGGGCTTTATCCAAGTTACCGTTATCCGGCCACGAGTTGAGGGGCCCAAATCGCAGAGTTCCCGAACCTGCTCCTCCACGACCATCTTGAACGCGGTATGTTCCTGCTGAATGCCAAGCCATCCGGATAAACAGTCCGCCATAATGACCGTAATCAGCTGGCCACCATTCTTGGCTATCTGTCATCAAATCGTACAGGTCTTTGCGAACAGCATCCAAATCGAGCGCTTGAAAGGCCTTAGCGTAGTCAAACGAGTCATCCATCGGATTCGAAGCCGGGGAATGCTGATGAAGAATCTTCAGGTTCAGCTGATTGGGCCACCAGTCCGAATTAGACCAGACACCTGCGGCGGTGTGACGTTGTTTTGAATCCATGAAGGGGCAACCTGAGCCGTCCATGACAATCTCCTTGAAAGTTAGGTGCTAAACAGCAAATGATGTATTCATAATAATCAATTTTTCAAGTTAGTTACAATGGGAGAAATTGTCCAATAAAAACTAACAGGGTTGAGTATTGGAAATTTTTATTGATTGCGCAAGTCTTTGCAACGAAATTTATATAAAAAGGTGTGGAATTCGATAGTCTGTGTTTTAACTAAATCTGCCCATTATGATTTAAATATTATTGAGATTTCGGTATAGTCTCGCCAACCTGAGTACTTGGATAGATGCGTATCTGTAACATTGTTGGCGCATTTTTCTCACTGAATCAGCGAATCTTATCTCAAAAAATCGATGAACACAGGTTGACACCTTTGGTTTTGGTTATCAGACCTCGACTAGTGGATTAAAATAATGTTGTTATATCAAACATTATCGATTGAGACCATTTTGTCTGATTATCTTTCTGAATAAGCGTAACTTCGATCCTATACCCGCTCGCGTATATTAACGTTTTATACGCAAAATCGTATATTAATGTGATATACTCAAATGCGTATAAAATTTCGTAATGGAGAAAATAATGCGAGCTTATGTTAGGAATATGGCTCAACTTCGAGTTGCGCTAAAACGCTTTCGTAAAGAAAAGAATCTTACCCAAGCGAAACTGGCGAGTGACGCTAATCTCCGACAAGCGACAATTTCAAAAGTAGAGTCTGGCGCGGAAACCATTCAACTGACTACAATTTTCAATTTGTTACGCGCACTCGGCCTCGAAATCGTTATTCAACCTAAGTCGGAAATATCGTTTCAACACTATGTGGACAGTCAGTAAGTACGATGGCACCAAAAGTAACTCGTCTGAATGTCTTCTTGGAGGGAGAGCTAGTTGGAGCATTTGAACGCAACTCCTTCAACGTTGTCTCGTTCAGATACGATAGAGATTGGCTTTCAGATGAGAAACGTGCTATTCCTTTATCTCTTTCGATACCATTATCAGAAGTTCAATATTCCGGTAACGAAACATATGAATTTTTAGAGAATTTACTTCCTGAAAATTATCAGGTTCGCCTGCAGTTAGCCCTAAATGTAGGTTCCCGTACAACTGATTCGTTTAGTCTTTTGAAAAAAATCGGACGAGACTGTGTAGGAGCGTTTCAGTTTGTAGCGGACGAGGAATTTCAGTCGACTAAGCCAGTTTCGGAAAGTAAAACTCCGGTTACAGTTAGCGAAATCGCAAAGATAATTCGAAACCTTGGACGAATCCCTCTTGGAGTAGTTATTTCGGAAAAGGAAGATTTTCGTATATTAATTGCCGGATTTCAAAACAAAACCGCTTTACATTGGGATAATGGGTGGTTCTTGCCAATGGGATCTACTCCGACAACTCATATTCTGAAACCAGCGATTGGGAGGTTAAGGAACGGATTAGATTTTTCTCTGAGTGTTCCTAACGAGCATTTCTGCTTAACTTTCTGCCGAGAAATAGGCCTGACCGTCGCAAATTCAAAAATTGAAGATTTCGGCAGTGAATCAGTCTTAGTAGTAGAACGCTTCGATCGAATGAAAGACAAAAATGGTCGTTTACACCGACTTCCGCAAGAGGATATGTGTCAGGCCTTAGCAGTTTCACCCCACCTAAAGTATGAAAAGAACGGAGGGCCGAGTATTAATAACTGTCTAGAAGTATTAAAAGACGGGGCAATATATCCCGGAGATCAGATTTCTTTTTTGAAAGCTCAAATAGTCTATTGGATGATTGGTGCAACCGACGGACACGCGAAAAACTTCAGCATATTTCACCTGCCAAAGAATCAATACACTCTAACGCCCCTTTACGATGTTCTTTCTTTCTTGCCAAACGTTGCCTTAGGTAACCTGGAACGTAAAAATCTCAAGATAGCAATGTCGGTGGGTAAGGATCGAGAATTCGCACTAGATAAGATAACTATTTCCCACTTTCTAGAGACGGCTAGGGAAGGACGTGTCTCGATAAGAAGGCTGACATCGGTTATCGAAGAACTTGATAACAACGCCGAGTCCGCATTTGAACGCACCGTTAAAGCATTGCCAAAAGATTTTCCGGCCGAAGTTTTTGAGCCTATCGGTGAAAACATTCGCAACAGGGCTTTCTAAGACCGTGTTTACGCAATTTTTCCACAACGGTGTATATGGTTGTACTCGGAATTTGTGGTAAATTATAGAGAATGGTCTTAATAAAATTGAAACGGCCAGATTAGGGTTTCTTTAGGTATGATCCGTTCGTTTGTCTTAACTATAGCTATCGCCCTATTGTGGCTAGGCTTGTCAGGACACTACTCTCCGCTTTTATTGATTCTCGGTGCGATTTCTATAATCGTTACCTTGATTGTAACGTCGCAAATGCGAATAATTGATAGGGAGTCAACGCCCTATCTGCTACTTCCAGAAGCCATCGACTACTGGTTTTGGTTGTTTGGCGAAATCGTCAAAGCCAATTGGACTGTTTTCAAAGCCTGCCTGAAAGTCGAATTGGATATTGAGCCAGGTATTGTTACCGTCAACACCATGTGTAAGTCAGATCTCGCACGAACAACTTTTGCGAACTCTATCACTTTAACACCCGGTACGGTTACCTTGTCAGTGGACGGCGATAACCTCTTAGTCCATGCTCTGTATGCCTCGCAGACAGATCCTGATGATTTTTTAGAAATGGATGAACGGGTTGCTCAAGTATTCGATGATAAACGGACGAACCAATGATCTGGGCAGCGAGTGTCGGAATTATTGTCGCGATGGCGTTGATGCTTTTGAGGGCATTACTCGGCCCAACGCTTTATGATCGGGTTCTAGCTGTTAATTCGTTTGGAACTAAAACAGTACTTTTATTGGCATTGATCGGATTCTTAATGGGGCGACCAGACTTTCTTGATATTGGACTCTTATATGCCATGATCAATTTCGTCGCAACAATCGCAATACTGAAGTTTGTCAGATACAGAACTTTTCAAATCTCGTTGATCAAACCCCAACAAACAAAATCTGAAGGGGACAATACGTGATCGATATTCTAGAGGTTTTTCAGGTTTCCTTCGCTCTGTCCCGACCCTACATAGGGGGCCTGTTTTGCTTGGTCGGGGCCTTACTGGCTACTGTCGGAACGATCGGAGTCATAAGATTCCCTGACTTCTATACACGCCTTCACGCCGCGGGTGTTACTGACACTCTTGCGATGACATTACTCCTAGCCGGAATGGCATTCCTACCGGAAACGTCTTGGCCTGTGGCCTTTAAGTTGCTCTGCATATGGTTGTTTATGATACTTACTTGTCCAACGGCTTGCCATGCGATTGCACACGCAGCACACGTCGCTGAACTTAAACCGGCTACTGGGAAAATCGGTGTCTCTGAAACAGGAGACCAAGAAAAATGACTGGTGCTGAAAGTCCAGACCTAGGAATCGAAATTATCAACATTACTCTATTGGCGATTTTGTTTGTGATCGGGGTCGCTATAGCGAGGCTTAGAAATCTGTTCGCAATTGTGATGTTACTCGGCGTTTATTCGCTTGTTTCCGCGACTTGGTTTGTCGTAGTAGATGCCGTCGACGTAGCATTCACGGAAGCAGCCGTGGGAGCTGGTGCGTCTACAGTACTTTTACTTGGAGCCATTCTCCTGGCGCCTAGAAAAACGAGAGAAAAACAGCGTTACGCCTATATTGCCCCGTTGATAGTTGTTATTGTCACCGGGGCCTTACTCATTCACGCTACCATTGATCTTCCCGCCTTGGGAGATCCAAACTCACCTGCCAATACGCATGTTGGAGCCATTTACTTGGAGCGACATTATCCGGATATGGGTTTTCCCAATATGGTGACTTCGATTCTCGCAAGTTATCGCGGATTTGATACACTTGGTGAAGTTTTTGTCGTCTTCACAGCGGGCCTAGCAGTCGCCTTGTTACTAGGTTTCGGAGAAAAATCCTTAGCCGCGAGAATAAAAAAATCGAAGTAATGTCTGACCATCACGTCATACTACGCGTTGTTGCGAAATTGTTGATCCCATTGATCACGTTGTACGCATTCTATGTGCAATTCCATGGTGAGTATTCACCGGGCGGTGGATTTCAAGCCGGGGTAATCTTTGCAGTTGGGATCGTTTTGTACGCGTTGATATTCGGAGTGCAAGCGGCTATGGCAGCTTTTCCGGCAGGATTCACTCGTGGACTAGCTGCTCTTGGTGTAATCCTTTACGCGGGAGTCGGTTTCTGGACTTTAATGATGGGGGGTAACTATCTAGAGTATCAGGTTTTGTTTTTAGAACCTTACGGTTCCGAGTCGCATTTAGGTCAACATACGGGGATAATTCTTATAGAGATTGGCGTTTTGTTTGGAGTCTCTGGTTCAATATTGACGATATTTTTTGCTGTAGCAGGTCGAGTGTCTGATTTAAGTGAGGATAGTTGGTAGACGTGGTTGAGTTCGTACTTGAGCGAGCCAATTACTGGGCCATCATCGGATTGATGATGGTTGGACTGTATATAACGTTTGCTGCGAGAAACATGATCAAACGACTGGTCGGATTATCCTTGTTTCAAACCTCGGTTTTTCTTTTCTACGTTACTTTAGCGGTAGTCGCAGGGGGATCAGCCCCCATTCTCTACGGCAAAGATTATCCCAAATCTGAATACGCCAGTGAAGATCACAGCGGTACCATTGGCGAAGAGGTCAGTCAGGTCTCACCAAAGACAAAATCTGAATTGAAAGAATTGTATTCCAATCCTTTGCCACATGTGCTGATTCTTACGGCAATCGTTGTTGGAGTTGCGACTCTTGCTGCGGGATTGGCAATCATAGTGCGTTTAAGAGAAGAGTACGGAACGATTGAAACGGACGAAGTGCTTGCATTAGATGAAGAAGCGGCTCGAGCCGAATCAGAAGCTTACGCTCAGGAAGCTCAGGCATGATTAGTTGGATTGCTAGCTTTGCTTCAGTTTGGTTGCAAACTCACGCACCAGCACTTATCGTCGCAATTCCGTTAATTGCCGCTCCGATTTGTGTTCTGATCGCCAATGGTAGAACTACATGGATAATTAGTATTGCCGTAACGGCAATCTGTACTTTTTTCGCTGTCGTATTGTTAGACCGGGTTCAAGAATTAGAAGGAGAAGCAATCTCATATGCATTAGGGGGATGGAAACCTCCAATAGGTATAGAGTTTCGTATCGATTCACTTAATGTTTTCATTCTACTTCTTGTCACTGTTATTGGATTTTTAGCAAGTATTTTTTCTTGGCCATCGGTCAGAGCAGAAATTCGACACGAAAAACTCAGTCTTTTTTACGCAACCTATCTCGTCTGTTTTACGGGACTCTTGGGCGTTTCGATAACGGGAGATGCGTTCAACTTATTTGTTTTTCTCGAAATAGGTTCTATTGCCACTTATGCCTTGGTTGCTCTAGGAGTGTCGCGTGACCGTCGCGCATTGCCAGCAGCATTTAACTATCTTTTGATGGGAACGATTGGAGCGACGTTCTTTGTCATTGGTGTTGGGTTTTTATATGCAGCAACCGGCACTCTCAATATGGCAGACATAGCATCGCGTTTACCGGCGATAGCGGATAAGACAACTGTTCAGGCGGCATTTGCTTTCATTACGATTGGCCTCGGAATAAAATTAGCTATGTGGCCGCTTCATCAATGGCTCCCTAACGCATACGCCTACAGTCCGAGCATGGTCGTCGTATTTTTGTCAGCCACCGCTACGAAAGTTGCCTTGTACGCTTTGGTCAGATTTTTGTTTTCTGTGTTCTCATTAGAATTTGCTTTTGAGGGTGTTAGTTTTGGATGGTTACTCATGCCACTAGGACTAGTTGCAATGATGTTGTGTTCCTTTCAAGCGATTTTTCAAGCAGACATACGGCGAACCTTAGCGTATTCATCAGTAGCCCAAGTCGGATATATGATTCTTGGTATTTCTTTGGGAACGGCACTAGGGCTAGGCGCAGGACTTTTACATCTGATAAATCATGCCTTGATGAAAGGTGTACTATTTATGTCAGTCGCTGGCTTATTCCTAAGGTTTAGTGGAATGCATATTCGCGACTTATCAGGTGTCGGTCGAACAGCTCCTTGGACTATGTCAGCATTTACGATTGGCGCGTTGTCACTTATTGGGGTACCTTTAACAGCGGGATTTCAGTCAAAATTTGCTCTACTTAATGCTTCGTTAGATCAAGGCTTATGGTGGGTTGCTGGACTCATTGTAATTTCTAGTTTTCTAGCCGTGATCTACATGGGCAGGATTTTGGAGATAGTATTCTTTTGTCCGGCACCAGAAGATAGTGACGTGCGAAATGAAGCGCCAATACTAATACTTATTCCAATTTGGATTCTGGCGTTAGCGAATATTTGGTACGGTGTAGATGTGAGTTTCCTTAACGGGCTTACGCGAAGCGCAGCTGAGGTCGCGTTTTCAGTCGAAAGTCTGCGCTGATGTTTGATTTCGTGGTCATACTTGCTTTGCTGATTCCCGTACTAACCGGTGCTGGTATCCTCGCCGCGAATCGTTTACCCGATTTACGCGATGGCATAACTATACTCGGAGCCGTCTCACTTTGTGTGATGTCTGTACTTGGAGCATTCGCCACCTCGATCGGACAAGTTCCAAAATTAGAATTGTTTCAAGTTGTTCCTGGCTGGTTGACCATCGATTTTAAGTTAGAACCACTTGGAGCAGTTTTCATGGTGGTTGCTAGTAGTTTATGGATCGTCAACTCACTTTATTCCTTCGGGTATATGCGGGGTAACAACGAACGCAACCAAACACGATTCTATTTGTGTTTTGCAATTGCTTTGTTAGGTGTGATGGGCATTGCCATGGCAGCTAACTTATTCACACTGTTTATCTTTTACGAAATATTAACGTTAGCAACATACCCGTTAGTCGCCCATAAGGGTGACGACAACGCTCTGAGCGGAGCTCGCGTTTACTTAATGACCTTGCTGGGATCATCAATTTGTATGTTCCTAGTCGCAATTATTTGGACTGGAGTTGTTGCAGGTACATTTGACTTTATAGAAGGCGGTTCGTTGACTGGCGAAGTCGATCCGATTGTGGGTAATGTTCTCTTATTGCTTTTCGCGTTCGGGATTGGGAAAGCGGCATTGATGCCATTGCATTTCTGGCTGCCTAAGGCAATGGTCGCTCCCACTCCTGTGTCAGCATTGTTGCACGCTGTTGCGGTCGTGAAAGCCGGTGTATTCACAATTTTAAAAGTAGCGGTGTATATTTTTGGAGCCGATTTACTCTCTTCGTTGGATGCAACAGATTGGATTCTCGCTGTATCGTGTTTCACTATTATCGTAGCGTCCCTCATCGCAATGACGAATGATAATTTGAAAGCAAGACTTGCATATTCTACGGTAGCACAACTAGCCTATGTTACAGCCGGTGCAATGCTTGCAACTACCGCGGGGTGGATGGGGGGAGGTGTTCAAATCATCGCTCACGCGGCAGGAAAGATCACGTTGTTTATGTGTGCTGGTGCGATTTATGTTGCAACGGGACTTACCAAAGTTTCGCAGCTTCGGGGCTTGGGACGAAAAATGCCCGTCGTATTCATCGCATTTTTTATTGGAGCGTTGTCGATCATAGGTGTTCCTCCGTTTGCTGGGAGTTGGAGTAAATTTTTTCTATTGCAGGGCGCAATTGAGTCAGAACATACTTATGTAATTATGGTACTAATAGTTTCGTCGCTACTAAACATTGCTTATCTGTTGCCAATTCCTATATTAGCCTTAATGCCTCCTGAGGGAACTGACCCTCCTGCCGAATTTAAAAGAGAGGCAGGTGTACCGATTTTAACGGTTGTCGCGCCGGCTGTAACAGCTGTTCTATGTTTCCTGTTATTCTTCGCGATTGGATATATTGAAGCATTTTTGTCACCTGCTTTTGGAGGATCCCAATGAACGAGCAGTCGACCTCATCCACCGAAGACGAAGAAACTGAAAACGAACTTGCTACTCGGTTGTTTGGCTGGGTTGAAGCAAAGTATACGTCGTTAGTCATTTTAATAGTCTTAGTGATTTTAAGTTTGTTGCTTCTGGCAATTGATTGGGAAAAGGGGGGGAGTTTTTACGGATACTTTGGCTTCGGTGCATTTAGTTTTGCTGTTTTAAGCGGCTGGCCCTTAGGGTCTTGGCTAAGGAGAAAGACGAGCTATTATGACGAAGAAGATGATGACTCCGTTGACGAGGAGGATTCATGAATATTCTTGCTGTAAATCCTGGTTTTGTTTTAATAGCTTTCGGGTTGGTCGCACTCTTTGTCGAAAATCTGCGGGCGAGGCAAATTTTAACAATTGTAGCTCCTTTAATCGCGCTCTTAATTCTCACGAGTAGTTCTAGAGAACTGGATCTTGCGACTCTTGCGGTCTTCAATCTCGATCTCGTTATCTATCGTATCGACAGTCTTAACTTTATATTCGCTTTAGCTTTTCTTATTGCGGCCCTTATAAATGCAATTTATTGTTTGCACACGGACGACCGAGTTCAAGATGGAATGGCGCTTGGATATGCAGGTGCCGCAATAGCTGCGTGTTTATGCGGTGATCTTATAACTATGTTTATATTCTGGGAGTTGACGGCGTTAACTTCTGTGTTTTTGATACTGAAATCGGGTACTAAGGCCGCTTTCCAGGCATCTATGCGTTATTTGGCGATACAAATTTTGTCAGGAGTTCTGCTGTTAACGGGTGCAATTTGGAGATTACATGAAACAGGTAGCATAGGATTGGAAAAGTTCAACAATCTCTCTGAGCCTGGCGCGATTCTAATTTTCTTTGCATTTGGTATAAAAGCTGCATTTCCCCTTCTTCATAATTGGCTACAAGACTCGTACCCAAAAGCCTCTGTTACGGGCGCGGTAATACTTTCGGCCTTTACGACAAAACTCGCAGTTTATGCGTTAGCAAGAATGTTTCCCGGAGAGAGTTCTTTGATTTGGATTGGGGCGGTCATGACAGTGTTCCCAGTCTTCTTTGCCGTAATAGAAAATGATTTGAGAAAAGTTCTCGCATATAGCTTGAATAACCAAGTCGGGTTTATGGTATGTGCAATCGGTGTCGGCACCGAACTCGCGTTGAATGGTGCTACCGGACATGCATTTGCTCACATTATCTACAAAAGCTTATTGTTTATGAGTATGGGAGCCGTTCTATATCGAGTCGGAACAGTTAAAGCGAGCGAACTAGGGGGATTATACAAGTCGATGCCATTGACTGCGGTATTTTGTTTGATCGGAGCAGCGTCCATTTCGGCTTTTCCACTGTTTTCAGGATTCGTTGCCAAGACGCTCACGATGGATGCCGTTTATGGTGGTGGATTAATCCTAATTTACTATATGTTGCTGTTTGCTTCAGCGGGAGTTCTTGAGCATTCCGGAATCAAGATTCCATATTGCGCGTTCTTTGGCCACGATAGTGGTAAGCGGGTAGAGGAGGCCCCGTTCAATATGTTACTTGCAATGGGAATTGCCTCCTTCCTATGTATCGCGATCGCGTTACCGTCATTTGTTCCTGTATTCAATTTTCAGACGTTGTACGCTCTCCTCCCCTATCCGGATTACGCGTTGGAAGTTAATCCTTTCACGACCGACCATGTCATTAAGCAGATGCAATTGTTAGTGTTAGCAACTTTGGCATTTGTATTGCTGAAGCGATTTCAACTTTACCCGGAGGAACGCCCGGGCATTATATTGGATGCCGATTGGTTATACCGAAAACCTGGATTTGAGATTGCAAAGTGGGCTGGCGCGGCTTGGATGAAGGCGAACCCTGCGATGATTATTGTCGCGCAAAGATTTTATCAATCGACATACAAGCGGATAGAGCAGGCGTGTAGCCCGATTGGTGTTTTCGCTCAGGGCGTACTAACTGGCGGGATGGCGTTATGGACTGCAGCTCTGTTGGGTGTCGTACTTTTGATGAGTTTTGTGGTTACTAGTTTGTGATTTTTAATCACCAGTACTGAGTCAATTTTGGCAGTTTTGAGTTTGAGTTTTCCTGTTTTGTGCGACACGTTCGGGGACAGCTTGCTGAGTGATACTGTTGCGTGATCAAGTTATGCTCTAAGAGTTTCAGAAAATTTTGCGAGCGTATCTCGCAACAATTTCTGTTATATCTTGGGCTTTGAACATGCATGAATTCTATGCTGAAGGTTGGGAAGTTCTTCGAGGTGCTTTATAGGTAACAAAATCGAACAAGGTTCTCTTTCGAACTGGTTTGAATGAATTTGCCCCTTCGACCGACCAATACATGTTTGATTGATCGACAAGATCATTTTATGAGTTGTCGCGCCTCGTGTCGAATCCTCTCAACCATTGCCGCAAGGCCATTGGCTCTGATCGACGAGAGCGCTCCATACAATCCGATATCGCTAAAGAAAGCTTTTGTGTCGAAACTCAAAATTTGTTGAGGGTGTTTATTTGAGAAAAGTCTGATTAGGATCGCGATTAGCCCAGAGACGATCATCGCATCGCTTTCGGCCTCAATAACCAAGTTACTGTCATCCTTAATGGAGACAACAAGCCAAACTTGAGACGTACAACCACGCACTTTGGTTTGCGGTGTGCGCTGTTCGTCTCTCAGTGCCGGGTTAGTGCGTCCTAAATCTATTATATGTGTGTAGCGGTCATCCCAATTGTCTAGAAAGGCGAATTCTTCGCGAATCTCGTCAGCAACTTGTTCAACGGTCATTTCCGCTCCGGACTCAATAAACCCTCCAAACTATTAATTTGTGAGGGGTACGCTATTGTGCGATGCACTTACTTTTTTCCATCACGCCGTGCTGTGCAATGCAAAACGGAACTTCGAACCTGAGATGGGCTGCTGACAGACATTGTTGTAGATTGGCTTGTGCTTTTCTAAAGCATCGGACTGAAAATCTATCAGGTTGAGTCAACTGTTTCGGAAGCACGTCCAAATCGTCAAATCCTAGAACTTTCAGCGCAGCGAGAGTTGTGATCTTATTGGCGATTGATTTACGAGCAGTGAACGAAGCATTTTCGTCCTCGCTTAAATCCACATTGAACTGATTTCTCCGAGACTTGGATTGCTTTCCATCAGCATTCTCTTTCGTGGCTTCGTGTAGATTTTTTACGGGTTGATCCCCTATTACCGAAATCACTGATTCGAGTAGGGAAGATTTACTTGCTGGCTTAAAAGCGACTGCCTTTGGCCGGCGAACTTCGTCGAATTGCTGCATAGCCCAGCGTTTGTTTTGGAGAGTATGGGCTTGTTTTTTAAGGTGCCTAGAAACATTGTTCATTTGCGTCACGTCAGAATACGCAATGCTATAGGCAGTCTCAATTGAATTGCTACTACCATCCAACGACCGAGCGTATTTATGATCAGTGAATATGCCGTCGGCGAAAGACTTTCGACCATAATAATCTGCTGTATCAAGAACAGTTCGACGAAAATCAGGGTGTTCTGAAACGATTAACACGTTATAAGCGATCCATGCTTGTGATAGTTTCTCTGCACTAAGTTCTTTTACTTTGTACAGAGCCCAGTCGATTTCTGCGGATGAAAGAAACGTCCGGTCTTTCAGAGCCAGCACAAATTCTCTAAAATCCGTATACTCAGATGCCAATATTGCTAGATCGCCGATAGCTTTGTCGCTACCTGACATTGCACCAGAAACATGATCATTTTCGTGGAAGGCATGTTGCTCCCACGCTTTGAAACCGTCCGCGTGAGCCATTACCCAAGAACTTACGGACAGCGCAAGAGCCAAGAAAGCCCCACACAGTGTTTGTGATCCAAATACCAACCTTGTCATGATCGCACTCCAAAAAGATCAGCATGCGCGAGACCGAAGTATCGCACATTAGAATATTCAAAAAGCATGGCACTATACCACATCGGTTTAGATTCTTCAACGAGACTCAGTAGCTTGATTCTGACTTATTAAGTCGCGATGTCCGTACAACCTTATTGGTTCGCGTACGGATTTTCACAAGAGTCTCGCCTGCTTTGGAGGTAACTATTTTTCTCGGTGTTTAACGAGTATCCTCTCTATACTTCAGTCTGATGAGGTGTACCGGTCAGTTCATAACGAACAGGTCGACCTTTATCAGGACGTAGCAATGGATATCGCTTAGTTCCTCGCGTATGAAACGTGGAGGATGATCTTCGCTCAATACCCATTTTGCGTGAAAGACAGGCCCGACAAATTGTTTTATAGACCATTCAAGGAAGCCAGTCTCGCTTTCGTTGATGAGCTCTTCAACAACTTTAGGGGGCGTTGTATTTGGTCTGGCTAAACGAACGTCTAAACCAGAATTCCATACGCAAGTTACTGTTTGATCCATTCGAATAACGGTTTTTGGAGCGACAGAGAACGTTTTGACTACTGCGACCGGAGAGCGGTTGTCAGCTAAGACAGCTTCGACTTTAGCCTTCGTTCTGCAGTCGGAAGAACTGCAATCTTATGCATTCTTTACCTTGAGCTTCGTCTTTTCTATTGTTAACGGAGGAACCTTATCGATACGGATTAGTTCATCATAGTTAAGCTTAAAACCTATCTCCCTCATTCGAGTGGTATCGTCTTAAACCATAAGGGCCGGCGGAGTATCATGCTGATACTTTTTCCGTACTTTTCACAGTTACGAGTAGGAATGCTAACTATTTCTGTTTTCTATGAATGAAGACAGTAGGTTAAAGAGTCGACTAATCCGAATCAGCTGAACTATCGTATGTTCTGTCGACAGTGGGTTACATGCGGGCAGATGTTTGCTGTCGATGATGTAATCTTTGTTGTTCTTGATTGTAATTCAGTAGACATTGCTCTTATGAGCTTTAGATAAATTGCACACTTTCGGTGACTCGGCGACTTAATGAATCACTTCACATTAGTCCATTTGCATTACCTGAAATTGATTGTACTGTATGGTAACTTGTTAGATTCAAAAATTTGAACCAAGGCGATTTTTGCGAAACGTTTCAATTGAGGAAGATTCTTCGTTACTCAGTTAGTTTCGATCTATTTGCTACATTGCACTCCCCTTGATAGCTCTTGTTTTGGGAATTGTGTATTGGCGTAGTTTCTTCGCAGCTACTATTGTTTTCTTTAGTTTTGTTCTCGTTCGTAGCTGTCTTTTTGCTTCGAATCGAAATATCTTTTCCGCCTTTTGATACAATCAAACCTCTAAGGTTTTTCTCTCTCTGACCAAAAAAAGTATTCTTTCGTTGATTTAGTATATGTAGTGGTGAAGTTCCGTCGGGAGAGATTACATTGACATCAGCACCGTGCATAATTAACTTTTTAGCAACATTTTGATTGCTTTTGTAAATAGCAGAGAGCAAAGGAGTGATTCCGTCGTTGGTTTTATAGTTGATGTTTGCTCCGGCATCTAGTAGAAGTCTAATGGTAGTGTCGTTATATGCATAAAATATTGGTGGAGCGCCAAATTTATTCATTTTGTTTACATCGGCACCGTTCTCAATAAGAATTTTTACTATATCGGATTTGTAGAATATAAGAGCATATTGTAAAGGAGTTGTTTTGTTTGAATCAATAGAATTAACGTTTGCTCCCTTAGCAATACTTTGCTTTATCGCAGATACTCGTTCAAAAATATATCATCTTTGTTGATTTCAAATATCTCTTCTGAGGCTATGTTTAGGTTAGCTAACAAAAAGAATAGTGATGTGAGAAACAATCTTGACATTTCTAAAATTCCTCTAATAGATGTTTACACGAATCTGGTAAAAACTTGCTTTCTCTTATTTGCTTGTTCTTGAGATTGTTTTTGAAAAAACTCAAGTAATTTATGTTTTCTTCTGCATCTATAATAATCATTTCCAATTTTTTCGAATAAAGTTTTCAGAAATTTACCATATTTAGAATGAAAATATGGTTTACCATAAAGTAACATAAGGTCAAAAGTCTCTTGGTATAGTTGATCGTTGTAGTCAATCTGCATAACAAGAATTTGATACGATTTTTTCGACCTAAATCCAATTGGAAGTAAGGTTTTTTCGTTATACTTACCATCTCGTATGTAGTTTAGAAAATTTACACACTTTCGGTGACTTGGCGACTTACTGAATCACTTCACATTAGTCCATTTGCATTACCTGAAATTGATTGTACTGTATGGTAACTTGTTAGATTCAAAAATTTGAACCAAGGCGATTTTTGCGAAACGTTTCAATTGAGGAATATTCTTCGTTATTCAGTTAGTTTCGATCTATTTGCTAAATTGCACTCCCCTTGATAGCTCTTGTTTTGGGAATTGTGTACTGGCGTAGTTTCTTCGCAGCTACTATTGTTTTCTTTAGTTTTGTTCCCGTTCGTAGCTGTCTTCTTGCTTCGAATCGAAATATCTTTTCCGCCTTTTGATACAATCAACCCTCTAAGGTTTTTCTCTCTCTGACCAAAAAAAGTATTCTTTCGTTGATTTAGTATATTTAGTGGTGAAGTTCCGTCGGGAGAGATTACATTGACATCAGCACCTTGTTTTATCAATTCTTCGGCGATATACTGATTGACTTTGTAGATTGCAGAAAGCAACGGAGTGATCCCATCGTGAGTTTTATGATTTACGTTTGCTCCGGCATCTAGTAGCAATCTAATAGAAATATCGTCATACGCGTAAAAGATCGGTGGAGTACCATATTTGTTTTTTTTGTTTATGTCTGCACCGTTATTTACAAGTATCTTTACTATTTCAGATTTTTGGTAAATTAGAGCATAATGTAAAGGAGTAAACTTGTTCGAATCAACAGAATTAACATTTACTCCTTCGTCAATTCTTTGCTTTATCAAAGCTGTTCTTTCAAGAAAGATGTCGTCTTTGTCGATCTCGGATGATTCACCTAAAGCTATGTTTAGGCTAGCTAAGGACAAGAATAGGACAATTATTAATGATTTTGACATTGCTATTTTTCCTTTAACAGTTCCATACATGAATTCGGTAGGAGGTTACTATCGTCGATTTGCTTGTATGTAGGATTGTTTTTAAAAAATTCTAGATAATTAGTTTTTTCTTCCGTTCCTATAATAATCATTTCAGAATTATCAAATAGATTTTTTAAAAATTTAGCATACTCAGAAAGAAAACTAGAATCACCGCGAAGTGCCTTTAATTTAAATGCCGCTTCGTGAAGTTTACTGTTATAGTCAATTTGCATTACTAGCATTAGATACGATTGCATTGCTCTAAAGCCAATTGCTAGAAGGGTTTCTTCACTGTAGGTGCCAGTTCTGATATAGCTGAGATGATTGTCCACGTCTTGAGGAGACGGCCAGATGTAAGAATTTGTAGGGTGTGTGTGATAGTTCGCAACTAATTTGTATTTTGAGTTTTTGAATTTATCATCGTTTGTAAAATTTACACTAACTGAATAAGAGTAAAGTTCGCCAAAAATTAGATTTTTTCCTCTCGAAATTATTCCCTCCTTGTTAATGTAGATACCGTTAGAAGCCTCCTGTCCGTTGTCGAAATCGACCGGTCTACCAAAATTGTGTCTCTTGAGACCTGTTGTCATAATCGGTTTAGTTGTGTTTACTAATTGTTCAAGGTATATAGCAATAGATTCAGCTTCTTCTTCGGTCGTTGTTTCCGTTGGGACGCTAGTGTCTATTCCTAGCGCAGGCGCGAAAGGAAAATCCTCTGCTTTCGTGAAGAACTGGCTCAGCTCCTCTTTACACTTTTTCTCTAACTCTTTCCTCTCACTTTCCTTTTTCTCGTCCCTTGGTGAGGAATAGTAAACAACTTTTCCCTGTTTAATCTTGTATCGGTCAAATCTTACGTACGAAGTGGGTTTGCTACCTGTAACTGTTAGAGTACCAAAAATTAAAACACATAAGTTAGAATTAATCGCCTATGAATAACTCTTGCAGATTACTCTATTGTTTTTACAGACTTATTAGTATCTGTTGGTTTCTAAAGCAGTCGGTTTGACAAAACTTAACAAAATCGAATATTTTTCAATGGTGCGATAGTTTGTCGCATGGTATTGTATCGACGCAATTATTATAGTTTACCGTGGGGTAACAAAATTTTGCAAAAAAGGTCAGAAAACGTGAAATCCAAACGACAAGAACGACAGTTCTCATTTTACGATGTTTCTTTGGACAAACTGATCCCAAAGTCACATGTTTTGCGAGCTCTTTCAGACTTAATTGACTGGACGAGTATAGAAGAAAAATGGGACAAACTATTTGAGGCAGAGGACGGTAGTGCAGGTACCGGACGGCCTGCGACTCATCCCCGTTTGATTGCGTCATTAATGTTACTCCAGGATTTATTCGGTTACTCGGATAAAGCTTTGTTAGCCCACTGGAGAGATATGCCAGTTTTTCAGTACTTCAGTGGAGAAATAAAATATACTCCCAAAGAACCAATTGATCAGTCGACCTTGGTAAGATGGCGACAACGGGTAGCAAAGAATGGTGCTAATGATTTACTCAAATTAACACTTGAGATCGCATTGAAAGCGGGCGCGATCAAGAGGGCTAGTTTAAAAAAGGTTATCGTCGATACAACAGTAATGGGAAAAAATATCGCTTATCCGAAAGATTTTGCGTTAAGAGAGAAAGGTCACAAAGCGTTAGTTCGAAATGCACGAAAAGATGGTCTCACAATAGTACGAACGTATGCTAGAAAAGGACGAAAACTTTTTAATAGTGCACGGTGTATTAGACCGAAAGATAAACAAAAGAAAGAGAAGTATGAGAAGATCATAAACTCTCAGAATGAGATCATTGACAAGTTACTCAGAGATATACGAAACGAGGCAAAGAAAATCCAAGATTTTAAAATTAGTGAGAAACTTCAAAAGACTATAGACACTGTAGAACGATTATGTTTCCCTGAGAGATGTGAAAACGAGAAAAAGCCATGTTCAATACACGAACCTGATGTCAGGTTTATTCGGAAGGGAGATGGACCGCAAAACTTACATTTAGGTAATAAAGTTTCTGTAACGACGACACACAAGGAAGGACTGGTAGTTGACATGGAAGCGTTAGAAGGAAATCCTCATGATGGACATACACTTCGTGATGCGATCGACAGAACAATTAAGAATACCAATGTCAAAGTCATGGAAGCAACAGTAGATAGAGGATACAAGGGGCATGGAGTTACAGATGTTATTGTAAACATGTCAACCAACAAACAGGATATTCCCAATAAACTTCGGAAAACTCTCAATCGTCGAACTCTAGTTGAAGCAACGATCGGACATATGAAGAACGAAGGACGTTTAAGGATTTGTCCATTACAAGGTATTGAAGGTAGTAAGTTCCATGCGACTATGTGCGGATGTGCAAAGAATTTAAGACTTATAATCAATTACCTTGACAATAAATTAGCTAAAGTTAAACCAATTCCACCACCGAAGATTCCAAAACCTGCATAACACACATAAAAACACTAAAAAAGTGACTGAAAATATTCATCACTACAGGAAAACTGCGTCTACATTTCCTATGATTCTGTCAAATCTACCTATTTTTCACAAAATTTTAAATTCATTCTCTAAGAAAACATTTTAATCCATATTTTTGTTCAAAATCGATATTTTTTGATCGATGAGGAACCAATGTTTTCGTGTACATGTGCAGTTAATCATAGGCGATGAATTAGGGTACATAGTACATAGTTTTTCACACGTGTCAACATCCTCTGTTTCACTACAAAGATGTTCAAGATAAGCTTGATTGTCGATGTATCGAATTAGGTCTAGCCTACCCGATCGACCATCACTCATATGTAGTGACAAAAATGAATAAGAGTATCCGTGACTCCTACTGCTCGTGACCTTAACAGTTGGTAGGGTTCGATGGTTGTCTAGATGAACTGCATAATCATCAATGGAATGGGCCTCAGGAATATGCACTATTGAATACACTGACACAAGAAGTGCCGATATTAAGACGTGTAATGAAAGTTTGTACGGCGCTGTCATAACGGTTGTTACAATTGTTCGCGGGTTTATCCCATCAATCCAAAGTATCCTTCACGGCGTTCAGTCAAACTAACTTCAGATTGACCGAACACCGAATTTCTCTTTCTATACTGCAGATTACCACTGAAACACTAACGTGTCAAAGACGAATAAGTTTGTGACCTTAGAACACTTTCGAACCATGAATTCTAACCTTTAGCATAGAATAGTCCAAACCTGCTATATTCCGAACAATTTTCTGAATCCTATGACTTCTCCGCGGATACAGTCCAAACTATGGGTTGATGCACTGCTTGCTAGAGTGCATCAGGCAGGTGCTTCCGCATTCGTAACACAAATTGGAGAGGAGGAACGGGGGGACATTGTGATCAAGATTGCTAAGATGGATGGGACCGCGCAAGTGTTGACAAAAAGTATCGGAATTAGTGGTGACATATTGTTTGTTGACGTTACGTCGCGACTTCAAGGTAATGGCGAACATCTGGTTGATACCTATATAGCAAAGGCTAAGGAGCGAGACTGCGATTTATGGGTCGTTGAGATTGAGGACAAAAAAGGGCGACATTTTCTTACTGAACCCGTCGAATCGTAGTCGAAACAAGTTGAAACAGTGTGCTTCTTCAAGAAGCTTCAGATTTAGGTTAGCATGTCCACAAAACTTAAAACAGAGTCTCAACGTCGCCGAACTTTTGCGATTATCTCGCATCCTGACGCGGGCAAAACGACTCTTACAGAAAACATTTTGCTTGCCGTAGGAGCAATTCATTTAGCTGGTGAAGTCGCTGCACGAGGTAGACGGCGGCGTACACGGTCTGACTGGATGAAGATCGAACGCGATCGCGGTATCTCAGTATCGGCATCCGTGATGACTTTTGAGTTTAATGGTCAAATTTTCAATATTCTAGATACCCCGGGGCACGAAGATTTTTCTGAGGATACCTATCGAACTCTAACCGCGGCGGATTCGGCGATTATGGTATTAGATGCCGCCAGAGGTATAGAGTCCCAAACCTTGAAACTATTTGAAGTCTGCCGATTGCGGAATATCCCAATCATCACTTTTATTAACAAAATGGATCGTGAAGCCCAAGACCCATTTGACCTACTAGACGAAATTCAAGATAAGCTGCAGCTCGACACTGCGCCGCTCTACTGGCCAGCTGCGAGCGGCAATCGATTCGCTGGTATGGTCAATATTTCGAACAATACTTTCGTTGCATATAGGCATCGTACGGATACGGCAAATAAGCAAAATTCTCTCGGAACACTCGATGATGTTGAAGAAGATATTGTCTCCGAACTAGAAGAAGGGATGCAATTATGCCGGGAGTTGCTTCCAAAGTTCGATCAAAAGGCGTTTGTTGAAGGTCACCTGACACCTGTCGTATTTGGTTCCGCTCTAAACCGGTTTGGTATCCCCGAACTGCTTAATCTCATTTCGTCTATAGCTCCCGCTCCTAGAGTAAAGAATGGAGCGAAAAAAGGTTTAGATTTCACGGTGAAGCCAAGCGAGGCAGAAGTTTCTGGTTTTGTATTCAAAATTCAAGCGAATATGGATCCAAATCACCGAGACAGAATAGCCTTTTTTCGTATTTGCTCTGGCGAATTTCACAGAGGAATCAGATTGAAGACTGCAAAAGGCAAACAGATAAATGTTCACAATCCGATGATGTTTCTCGCGCAAGATCGAGAAGTCGCAGAGTTAGCGTATGCAGGAGATGTGGTTGGAATTTCAAATCACGGTCAACTGCGCGTCGGCGATGCCCTTTCTCAATCTGGTGATATAAGGTTTGAAGGTATACCAAACTTTGCTCCGGAACTGTTAAGACGAGTCAGAACGAAGGATCCAATGAAGGCAAAACACCTCCGCAAAGCCTTAACTAGTCTGGCAGAGGAGGGAGTGACACAGTTGTTTCAAACAGAACTTGGCTCTGAATTGATAGTTGGCGCAGTGGGATTATTGCAAATTGATGTTATGAAGGAAAGATTGGTCGCTGAGTACGGACTTGAAGTAGAGTTCGAAATTCCGCCTGTCAGTCTTGCAAGATGGTTATCATGCGAAGAAGACGGTAAAATGAAGCAGTTTATGGATCGTCATCGCTCAGCAAGTGCTCGAGATTTAGACGGGATACCAGTATTCCTAGCGAAGAATGCGTGGGAGATGGGCTATATTTCCGAGAAGAATCCTGATATACATTTTTCTTCTTCCAGAGAACGCAACTCCTAACCAGAAATTAAAGGGTTCACATGTCTGAAGTTATAAATTGGTTTGGTGAGGCTTACTCTTATTTGCTCTCTCGCTGGAATGAGGGAGCTTATGGCCTAACGTTCGGAGAAATTACACTTGCAACGCTGGCCTTATTGATCGCAATTATTGTACGCACTCCGTTTTCTAAAATTATTGTTCACAACGCGGCGAAGCTCGCACATAGAACAGAATCTAAAATCGATGACGCAATAGTCACAGGAATAGCCACTCCGCTCAAAATGGTGCCATTGATCTTAGGAGTATACGTCGTTGCTCAAATAATCGACATTCAAGGTCAACCGTCCATAATCCTTAACAGAATCGTTCAGTCAGTTATTACGCTTGCTGTATTTTGGTCACTGGCTCGTGCTGTTCACGCCTTTGAAACTGTTCTCAAAGAACGAACTGACACTCTTTCAAGAGTAATCGCCGACTGGCTGATTAAAGTTCTTCAGATTATCTTGGTCGTACTTGGGCTAGGAGCCGTCGCCCAGCTCTGGGGAATCGCGGTCGCACCAATTCTAGCGGGCTTAGGAGTATTCGGCATTGCGGTTGGGTTGGGTGCACAAGATCTGTTCAAGAACCTAATTTCGGGGATATTGATACTGTCTGAGAAACGATTTTTACCAGGTGAATGGATAAAGGTTGACGGAGTTGTGGAAGGAACTGTTGAAGAGATTAACTTTAGGTCAACATTGGTTCGGCAATTCGATAAAGCGCCTGTCTATATACCGAATGGATTGCTTTCAGATAGTGCAGTTACAAATTTCTCGAGGATGACACACCGAAGAATAAAATGGATTGTTGGAGTGGAGTATCGAACGACAGTTGATCAACTTAGATTCATTCGCGACAAAATTGAGGAAACACTCATAAATGACAGTCGATTTGCGAAACCACCAGAAACATCTCTGTTTGTTAGAATTAATAGTTTTAGCCCTAGTTCTATAGATTTTTTAATCTATTGCTTCACTAAAACGACAAATTGGGGGGAGTGGCTTGAAATTAAAGAGGAGTTTGCAGTGACAATAAAAAATATCATTGAAGAAGCAGGTACAGACTTTGCTTTCCCGAGTCAGACCGTATACTTGCAGCAACAAGATCCTCCAGAAATTTTAACGCCACCAGTGTATGCTGATCCTACCGAAGAGGGATTCTAGCTCTGTCAAAAAGAAAGCAAATGACGATTTAATCTTTGATCGACGCTAGTGGTTGTGGTTTCTTCAGAATTACCTGTTTTTGCAGACAGAGCAGATTGAACAGAGAAAAACATGCGAGATACGGTAATTTTTCTTATAGGGGGTGTAGTTGCTATAGGAGGCTATCTAATGATCGGCGACCCCGGTCGCTCCGACAATCCGATTTCGGAAAGACATAGTATTCTTTTATCAAAGGAGATAAAGGATTTATCACCAAACGAAATTACAGTACGGTTGCAAAAATTAATAAAGGAACGTCCGAGCGATCCAGAACCTCATTTCTACTTAGGGCAACATTTAGTCTTGATTGGAAAGGATGACGAGGCGACCCAAGCCTACTTGGCAGCGCTACGACGTTACCCGCAACATGTTCCTGCTCTGGTAGCACTTGGAGATATAGAAACAAAAAAGTCAAGAGGTAAAGTTACAGACAGCGCAGCTAGGGCCTACCAACAAGCATACAAAATCGACAACCAGCAAATTGTTGCTGGGTTTAAAGTAGGATTGTCGTTCTGGCAAAACAAAAAGTTTGATCAAGCCAAGAATTATTGGGATGATTTACTAAACCAAATGGATTCTGATACACAAGAAGGTAAAAACATACAGGCTTGGATCATTCAAGTTACAGGTAACGTTAGCAATCTAGATGCCGTTAGACTAGAGACAGATCTACCAAGTTCCGGAGACAGTCCGTGAGACCGCGAACAAGAAGACTAATGTTAGTTCTTATAGCGGCAGTGTTAATCATTTTAGCGGCTTGGTTGGCTATTTTTGCATTGCGTTTAAACGCAAATTTGTTCTACACACCTTCTAGTTTGGTTGAGCGAGGCGGGGTGGTTTCGGGAAAAACAATTAAACTGGGTGGGTTCGTCGAAATTGGGTCAGTTGAATTCGGCGATGACGCAGAAATGAGTTTTGTCGTCACAGATGAAGGAACAGAAAAGGTAAAAGTCTTGTTCCGAGGAATAGCGCCTGATTTATTTCGAGAAGGGTCAGGAGTTGTCTCGACCGGGGCGTTCGATAAAGACAACATCTTTGTTGCAGAATCTCTGCTTGCTAAACACGATGAAAATTATGTACCTCGAGAACTGAAGTCGTCCGATTATTTGAAACGAGACTATGACTGAGGTCGGACATTTTTTCGCGTTTCTAGCACTTGCTGGTTCACTCGGACAAGCGATCTGGGGAATAATCGGAATCAGAAAGAGAGCGTCGCAAAGCGCCATTTTTGCTTTTGTAGCGACCAGTTTGGCATTCCTATTACTCGTGTTAGCCTTTTTGAGGTCCGATTTCTCTGTTGCTCTTGTAGCAAATAATTCTCACACACTAAAGCCTTGGGTATACAAACTTGCCGGAACTTGGGGGAATCATGAAGGCTCAATGTTATTGTGGTGTTTGGTTACAGCAGGGTTTGGAGCAATCGGTGCGTATAAACTGAATACCGGCCGGGATATGTTTGAGGCAAGAACTCTCGGAGTACAGGGCCTGATTTTGTTTGGTGCGCTTGCTTATCTCTTGTTCGCTTCAAATCCGTTCTTACGACTCGACACTCCCCCTCTTGAAGGCGCGAGTCTTAACCCATTGCTGCAAGATCCAGCGCTCGCGTTACATCCGCCCTTCCTTTATCTCGGATATGTGGGGTATTCATTCGTGTTTGCTTTAGCAGCGTCAGCTCTGTTAGAAGGTCGTGCGGATCGTCTTTGGGCTTCGGTGACTCGAAAATGGGCTATGCCAGCTTTCGTTTTGCTTACCATTGGAATCGCCTTGGGAAGCTACTGGGCTTACTATGAACTTGGCTGGGGAGGATGGTGGTTTTGGGATCCCGTCGAAAACGCTAGTTTTATGCCTTGGTTAGTTGGTGCAGCTCTTCTTCACTCACTAATAGTTACTGAAAAACGGGGAAGTTTCGCCGGTTGGAGCGTTTTGCTTGCAGTTTTGGCATTCTGTTTTTCGATACTTGGTGCATTCCTTGTACGGTCTGGCGTTCTGACCTCTGTGCATGCTTTCGCCATCGACCCGCTAAGAGGTTCATTACTACTTGTAGGGCTTGCTATATTCGGGGGAGGAGCGTTAACTCTCTTTGCAATGCGAGCAGGGAAATTGAAGGGCGGACCAGATTGGTATTTCTCGAGTCGAGAGGGAGCGCTATTATCAAACAATATCGTTCTGATAGTAGCAACTCTTACCGTGCTATTGGGAACGCTATTCCCCTTGATCGGAGAAGCCGTCGGGTCTCCTATGTCCGTAGGGGAACCGTACTTTCATCTTACTTTCGTGCCAATCCTCGCGCTCGTTCTCTTAATGCTACCTATCGTTCAAGATTGGAGTTGGGGCAGGATAAGGCGATTGAAGGTAGGCAGGAGTTTATTGATAGGTTTTAGTTTGGCAGTTTTAGCGGGAATGGTGGTTAAATTTTTATTCAACGCATCTTGGAGTTCAGCACTCGGAATAATTTTAGGGTTTTGGTTGATTTTCGGTGCATTGATTGAGCTGCATCGAAGAGCCGTTACTCCATCAAAAGTGTTTCGGTTAAATCTCAGAGTTTGGGGCATGACAATCGCCCATGCGGGAATAGGTGTATTTGTTTTAGGAGCGGTGATCGAATCGAGTTGGAGAGTAGAAGAGACGATTACTATGAATGTTGGCGAGGAAAGGCGATTTGCTGGCTGGACTTTAACCTTGGACGACATTCAAAGTGTCGAAGGGCCAAACTGGTACGCGCAAGAGGCTACAATTATTGCCTGGAAAAGTTCACAAGGAATGAGAATTTTGAAACCGCAAAGACGGTACTATCCAGCCGCTCGAATGCCAACTACAGAGACTGCTATATTAAAACGACTCTTCGGCGATATTTACGTCGCTCTCGGAGACTACCGAGAGACTAATAGCGGTGGATACTTTGTATTCAGAACATATTTCAATCCATTCATCGGGTTAGTATATCTTGGCGTAAGTCTGATTGCGTTAGGCGGCCTATTGAGTTTAATCAGCAGAATTTCGACATCAACCCCTGTCATCCAACCAAGTACATTGGAATCAGTATGATTTGGTTTAGGTTTGCATCGTTAATGGTGATTCTATTGTTACTATTGGAATCAACACAGGCAGACGACCAAGAGCGCTCGCAACGCTTAGCACGAGAAATTCGATGTGTGGCTTGCGAGAACGAACCGGTATCGCAGTCTTCGGCCCCGATAGCCGAGGATATGCGAAAACGTATTGATGATATGATTGCTCAGGGTGCCACAGACAATGAGATTCGAGAGTGGTTTGCAACGCGCTACGGGGAGTATGCGCTTTTCAGGCCTTCAAGTACGAGTTCAATTGGCCTTATTCTTTGGGCAACCCCCTTTGTTTTGCTTGTAGGTGGAGTTCTGATTGTTTACCTGCTGAAGTCTGCACCAAAAGAAAAACCTTGATGACAAACTCATGCGTGAAGCCTTTAATTGTATAACGAACTTACTATCTATAGGTTAGTTCGACTTTATCACTTTTTTAAGCGTGAAATGAAAATGTCCACAAGATTCCATAAATTTGCCCAACGGATGTCTAACTTATAAACGATTCTTAGAACATTATTCCTTTTTCTAAGAGGAATTCAGTTCATTTTTATCACTGGAGATAAACCCGTTATGAGTATGCTCAAAAAGAATTTGAAACTCCTTGCAGGAGCAACTGTCGGTCTGACTGTCTTTGCGGTTATCGCTGGCAATCCTCAGTGGACTCCAGCGTCTACTGCACAGCCGATCAGTGTCCCAGATTTGCGCGGTGCCCCGATAAGTTTTGCCGACCTTATTGAGAAAGTTAGTCCTGCAGTCGTTAGTGTGAACGTGATTAGAGAACAAGAAGTACGTGCAATGCCGAATGTTGAAATGTTCATGGAGCGTTTTAGAGGTTGGCCTGATTCCGAAGAGTTTTTCTTTTCCCCACCACCAAGAGACCGTTCTGACCGACAACCTCAAACGCGGGAAATGCGTTCGCTGGGCTCAGGATTTTTTATATCCGAAGACGGCTATATCGTCACAAATAACCACGTTGTCGATAAAGCTAACGAAATACAAGTCGTTTTGGAAGATGGAACCACATATGACGCGACGTTAGTCGGTGCAGACGCTCAAACTGATTTGGCGGTTCTACGCGTAGAAAGTAACGAACCTTTTCCATATGTAGAGTTCGCTCCTGAGGTCAATTTGAGAAAAGGCGACTGGGTTATAGCCCTCGGAAATCCATTTGGTTTTGGTGGAACAGCAACTGCCGGGATTATTTCTGCATTTGGCCGTGATCAGATTTCCGATAATCCCTATACGGACTTTATGCAGATCGATGCTTCAATCAATAAAGGTAATTCCGGTGGCCCGACATTTGACCTCAATGGCAATGTGGTAGGTGTCAACACGGTAATTTGGTCTCCAACAGGAGGTTCGGTTGGAATTGGTTTTGCTATTCCGTCAGATTTAGCCACCCACGTTACCGAACAATTGATCAAAAACAAACGTGTTAGTCGGGGCTGGCTAGGCGTAACAATTCAAGATCTCACCCCAGAAATGGCAGAATCGCAGGGACTAAAATTTAAAGAAGGGGCTATCGTCACGGAGCTCGTAGAAGATTCTCCGGCATTGGACGCTGGCATTAAGCGCGGTGATATTGTCGTTTCACTTAATGGTAAACATGTGAAAGATGCCACAAAACTTACACGAATGGTCGGGGCATTAATTGCGAACTCCAAGAACAAATTTGTGGTTGTTCGCAATGGCAAGCGAAAAACCATTTCGGTGACGGTTGGTGAGCGACCTGACAACGTATCTACTTTGTCCGGCGAAGACGACATGAGACCTGAGTCGGCAAAAACAGATGAAAGTTTAGGTGTGTCTCTTCTGCCACTAAATCGTTCGACTCGTAGGTCACTGAACCTCAAATCGGATGAACCCGGCTTAATGATTGTGGAAATCAAAAACACAAGCCCTCTTTATGAGGCAGGGCTGCGCAAGGGGATGGCCATTCTTGAGGTCAATCATCAAATCGTCGCATCTGTCGCTGACTTTAGAGAAGCAATTGACTCGGCAAAACGAAACGGCCGAGATAACGTATTATTGGCTGTAAGGATTCGCGGAAACACGACTTTTCAAACTTTTGAGATTCCTGACAACGAATGAAACAAGATAAGCCGAGAGTCATGATTGATTTAGGAATTGCGAATCAGTTTAATCTGAGGAGAGATCAGGTTCCTTGGTTGCCGCTAACCGCCCTTTTAAGGCTACTTTGCTACGATCAGATTAGGTGTTGGATGAATATTCGATTTTGCAATAGAATTGACGATGTTAATTTGAGTTTCCTTGAATCTGGGGCGTTATTATCGCGACTTGACTATGCGAACTGTTGACTGTGAAGGGTAGTAATTTTGAACTGGGTATCGCCTTTAGCAGACAAACCCTCGGTAGCAATGGAGATTGCTGCCGAGAAGTCACCATACATGGCCCAGCTAATCCGTAAGAGCGAGTATTTCTCAGAAGACTACGATCCGAAAGCGGTTTCTAAGCAAGTCCTAAAATCTCTGGACGAAATTTCATCAGAAGCTGATATTTCGAGTGTTCTGAGAAAAGCAAAAACCGAAATTCATCTCGCTTGTGCTGCCGGTGATTTGTCTGGCCGATGGAAGTTAGAAGTGGTAACAGGAACTTTATCCAAATTTGCTGACAAGGTTTTGGACATTGCCATGACTGAAGGGGCAAAAAAATACAATGTCGGGACAGAGGGCTTCTTTGCTATTGCAATGGGAAAGATGGGAGCCAACGAACTCAACTACTCTAGCGATATCGATTTCATACTGTTCTATGATCCGGAAGTTTTCGCGGTTGGTCAAAATCAAACTGGCGTGTCTTCTAGAATCGTGAAACATATAGTACACCTGCTTGAAGAACGGACCGTTGATGGATACGTATTTCGAACAGATTTACGGCTACGTCCGGATCCGAGTTCTACCCCTCCGGTCGTATCGATCAGAATGGCCGAGACGTATTATGAGACTGTTGGACAAAACTGGGAAAGGATGGCTTGGATTAAAGCGCGGCCATGCTCGGGAGATTTAAAGGCTGGCGAGGAGTTTGTAGAATCGTTGACACCGTTTATATGGAGAAAGTATCTTGATTATTCTGCGATTTCAGAGGTCCAAGCCATCAAAAAAATGATAAATGAGGCAAAAGGAGCCGAGCTTGAGGCTGTTGATCCGAGTGTAAAACTATCTCCGGGCGGAATACGCGAAATAGAAATGTATGCGCAAACACAACAAATTATCTTCGGAGGACGTATCCCGTCGTTGCGAGGAAAAGAAACGCGACCAACTTTAAAAGAGTTAGCTAAGCGAAAAATGATTAACCCTAAGGTTGCGAAGGAACTGGATCGTGCTTATGAGATATTGCGTGACGTAGAGCACAGAATCCAAATGCGGTTGGATGAACACTCTCACACCGTACCAAAGCCTGACGAGGCTCGCAGTGTCATTGCTAAACTCTGCGGAATTGATGACGTTACGGAATTCGACAGTCTTTTGTCGCGGACTCGCCAGGTCGTTCATAAACATTACATTGATTTGTATGGAGACACCGAAGAGCAGGACAGCGAGAAAATCGGCGGAAACTTAGTGTTTACAGGTGTAGACGATGACCCCGGTACCATCGCAAACCTCAAAGAAATGGGGTACAAAAATCCATCCTACGTAATTGATGTTATCAGGCAATGGCATCGGGGTACCATTCCGGCTACGGCAGAGTCACAAGGGCGTTCTTTACTAACAGCAATGTTACCGAACCTTATAAGCCGGATAGGGGCGACAGGAGAAGCCGATATTGTTTTTCAGCGATTTGCAAAGTTTTTTGAGGGTCTTTCGTCTGGTATTCAAGTCCTATCAATGTTGAAAGCAAAACCAGAAATACTCGACGATTTAATGGGAACTTTCTCGCTTGCCCAAAGACTTGCCAAAACGCTAGGTAGAAGACCGCAACTTCTTGAAAATCTCATAGAAGGATGTGATCCGGTTGAACGGGTCGAGCGGGATTCCGATTATGAAACCGCTTTGAATGTAACTCGTCGTCGACATAAAGATATGGAATTTTTGATCGGACATAGACTTTTACATGGTCTTGTTTCTGTTCAGGATGCTGCGGAAGAATTGTCGGATCTCGCCGAAGAGGCTGTCATAGATATGGCAGCGGCTGCTGAACGAGAGACAGTACAAAAATTTGGAGAACGACCGGGGGATTGGGTTGTGTTGACCTTAGGACGGTTAGGCGGCAGAGAAATGAGAGTTGGGTCGGATCTAGATTTAGTAATAATCTATGAACCTTATGATCCAAACTCTATTGATACGAATTGGTATACTCGATTTGCCCAAAAACTGATTTCTGCTTTGTCTGTTCCTACCGACGAAGGAACTTTGTATGAAGTAGACATGCGGTTAAGGCCGGCGGGTTCGTCGGGACCAGTTGCTGTTAGTCTTGCTGCGTACGAAGAATATCAACGTACAAAGGCATGGACTTGGGAACATATGAGTTTAACGAGGATGCGACCAATCGTAGGAAGCACGAAAGTTGCAAGTAAGGTTATAGATGTCGCAGAAGATGTTATTATGTACTGTACGCGAGAATCCTTTAAACAAGACATTGCCGAGATGAGACAAAAACTGTTTGTTGAGAAACCTCCGAAGGGTAAATGGGATCTAAAGATGTCTCCTGGTGGAAAAGTTGATATAGAATTTATAGCGCAGTACGGGATTTTAAACTGTAATAGTTATGCTGTTATAAAAGCCAACACATCAAAAGCGATAGAGATGCTAAAGTATGGATACCAGATAGAGGAGGATGATGCTTCGCTTTTAATCAAAACACTACAATGGATTGATGCGTTGCAACAAATCATCGGTGTAGCCGTAGAAGGAACGCTTTCGGTAGACTCAACCTCTAAGCGTCTAAGAGATCGATTGGCTAAAGTGGTCGGTGTAGAGGATTTCAATACGTTAGAGACGGAGTTGTTTAGTATGATGCAGCGAGTTGCTGATATTCGGGCAAAAATTATTGGTTAGATTCAATATTGTAATAAAATTAATTTCAAACTTTATTTTTTATAATGCAATGCATCCATTTATCGAAGGTAGTTACTAACTTAGCGAACTTGAACCTAATAGAAATAAATTATGGCGAGTAACTCGGAACAGCATCTGAATCACATCCTCAGTGAGGTACTTCGGGATAAACATCCGCGTTGGAGATACGATCTAACATCGGAAAAATCAGGAGTACTCTCTGAAAGTGCCGGCTTACGTCCGGATATTGTTGTACTTCATCCAAATGGACTACCTGTAGTTATTGAAACAGAGATCGACCCTGCTCGGACAGTCGAAGTAGATGCCCGTTCTCGTTTAGGTAAATCTCTCAAAGAAGGAGGAAATAGAATAGAACAATCAATTTCAGTTTGCTTCCCTCGATACCTGACAACAATAGGGCAAAATAATTTAAATGAAGCAATTTTGAATGCTGAATTTCGCTATTGCGTACACTATGAAAAGAGTAATGTTTACAAAAACACAAGATGGCCGAAAAAGGGGTGGATTAGTGGAGATATTGATGAATTAGCGGCTTGTATAGAGTACACTGGTCTATCCGAAAGTCGAATGGCACTTGGAATGGAGATACTAGAAAAAGGTATAAGCCAAGCTGCCTATCATTTGCGTAGAAACCAAAAGTTTTCTGGCGATATGTTAGAAAAAATTGCGAAGAAGCTAAACCAAAAAGACGGAGTTCAAACGTCTAGAATGGCTATAGCGATTTTGGCGAACGCATTCACATTTCATGCATCTATAGCAGGAACACAAAAGATCAAAACGTTTGAGGAGTTAAAAGATAAGTATAGCATTTTAACTAAATCAGCGATTCTCGATGAATGGCGACATATTTTGAATAACGTAAACTACTGGCCAATATTCAAAATTGCAACAGAAATTTTCGAACCAATTAGGATAGAGGAATCGGTCTTTGTAATTGATAAGCTAATGGAAATAACTAATCAACTAATAAGTATTGGTGCAACGTCTCAGCACGATTTAAGTGGTCGTATGTTTCAAAGATTAATAACCGATAGAAAGTTTCTAGCAACGTACTATACATTGCCTAGTTCTGCAGCATTGCTGGCAGAACTTGCCGTATGCAGGTTGAAATTAAACTGGAGTAGTGATAAAGAAATAACTAAATTGAAAATTGCTGATTTTGCTTGTGGAACAGGGGCATTGTTAAATGCAGCGTATTCGGCAATTTCATCAAGACATCGTCGTTGTGGAGGAGACGACTCCAAAATGCACGCGCAAATACTGGAGAACACGCTAGTTGGGTGCGACATCATGCCAGCTGCAACTCATCTGACGGCTTCAATAATCTCAAGCGCTCATCCTGAACTACCATTCAAGAACACTCAGATCATTACCCTACCTTATGGTAAGCGGAGTGACGCATCAGGTCAGCCGATCTCTATTGGTGCTTTAGATTTAATTGAAGACGTGGAGGTGTTTCCTCTTTTTAAGACTGGTGTCGAACGAATTCGTGGAGATAAACAAGAAGTTAAAAACAACATTAGTTTACCTCATGCGTTTTTCGACCTTGTGATAATGAATCCGCCATTTACAAGGCCAACTAACTCGGAAGCGGGTTCTGCTGGTGTTCCTATTCCCTCTTTTGCTGGTTTCTCGACAAAGATAGAAGAACGACATCTGATGTCGAAGAAACTTAAAAAAATGAGGAGACCAGATATGGCCGGGCATGGGAATGCGGGCTTGGCTTCTAATTTTATTGATTTAGCAAAGATAAAAGTCAAAGAAGGTGGGATTATAGCACTTGTTTTACCTGCGACATTTGTTTCGGGGGACTCATGGTCAGCCGCCAGAAAGGCTTTCGAATCGTGTTTTTCTGATATTATTATCGTAAGTATTGCAAACAGCGCAGCTAAAAAGACGGCTTTTTCAGCCGACACTTCAATAAACGAGATACTAATTCTTGCTACGCGGAGAACAAAAAAATCAAAAGTTGATAAGAATGTAATGTACGTGAACCTAAGAAATCGACCTGAAACAATTTTGGAGGCAGTTGTCGTTGCTAAATCGATTGCGCGATCTATAGGTAAAGAACAGAGTGGGTCTGTTCAAATAGGATCAGGCATAAGTATGGGCCGTTTTATTAATAGTACCGATGGGATTATCGGAGCGAACGGTATATTAGATACTGATTTAGTAGCAACGGCGATAGGAGTTAAAAATGGCGAGTTAAAGTTTCCGAGAATTAGTACAGTTTACAATATACCGGTAACTAAACTAAAGACCATAGCCGATCGGGGAATATATTATAGAGATATTTACGGTCCGGAGATTAGTAAAGATAATACTCCTCGCGGACCATTTGAAGTTGAGGAAAAATCTGCCGATGAGTATTCGTCGTTTCCTATTTTATGGGCGCACGACGCAAAACGTGAAACAAAACTGATCGTTGACCCGGACCGAAAGGGAGTTATCCGAGCAGGACAGGAAGACAGGGCAACTAGAATTTGGGAAAAGTATCAAAGTGTCTTGTGTTTCAATAATGATTTTGGACTAGGGTCTCAGCCCTTAGCGGCATGTCGTATTTCGATACCTTCATTAGCGGGGTTAGCTTGGACTGGAATAAAAAGTCACGACAATTGCTATGACGTTCCAATAGTATTATGGGCTAATACAACCATAGGTCTTATGACATTCTGGTGGAATGGTTCACGACAACAGTTGGGACGAGCTAGATTATCGCCAAATAAGTTTCCGGACTTTCCTGTTTTAGATGTTAGAGTATTAAGTAACAAACAGATTGAAAGAATGAACGTATTTTTTGATGAAATTTCGACTTTGGATCTACTTCCCGCAAATGAGGCATACCGAGATCAAGTGAGGATTAGTATTGATCGTTTTTTGTTTGTTGAGATTCTAGGCTTACCGGAAAATGTATTAGAATCGTTAAACCTCATTAGATTGAAATGGTGTAATGAACCCTCAGTACACGGAGGAAAAAAAACTTGTCCTGCAAACACTCAGTATCAGCTGTAATCTCTTTAGATAAAGCTTTAAACCTCCCCAAACACATGTGTTCGGGGCAGTACAGTTGTATGTAACTGCTGACTCATTATATACTATCATGTCGCAAATCCATAAAATTCAAAATGGTCGGCATAGAGGATTTCGATACGTTACAGACGGAGTTGTTGGTATGATGCAGAGAGTTGCTGATATTAGAGCAAAAACTATTGGTTCCTGAAACATTTCGAGACTAAATTGTTACAATTGTAAATTCAATGGACTAGCTCAATGGCTAAGAATACAGAACAAACCATAAATGATGTACTTGGAGACGTCTTGCGTTCAAAACATCCGAGATGGAAGGAGAAACTGTTCTCTGAAAGAATTGGGATGTTTAAAGAAGGGGCGGGAATGCGTCCTGATATTGTGATTTTGCATCCCGGCGGATTACCTGTAATCATTGAAACGGAAATCGAACCTGCTAGAACTGTTGAAAAAGATGCGATATCGAGATTGAGGAAAACACTGACTTCAGACGGAAGAAAGATCGAGCAAGCCATTGCGATGATCCTTCCTGAAGATTTGACTACAGTATCACAAGACAAATTGTACTCGGCAATTGAACAAAGTGAGTTTAGATTTTGTGTTCTTATTGACCAAGGTGAATCCAATCACCATGAACGATGGCCAAACACAGGATGGATCTCCGGCGGAGTGAACGACCTTGCGAGTTTCATAGAACATTCCGCTTTATCAGAAAGCGTGATCGCGAAGGGTATGGAGATACTAGAGGAGGCGATTAGTCAGTCGGCAAACCTTTTGGTTCATGAATGTTATAATCGTCCGCTAGTAATGGAAGAAATTGCGGAGAAATTAAAACAAAAAAACAATGAACAAACGCTAAGAATGGCGATGGCTATATTGGTCAACGCTGTATACTTTCATTCGACAATCGCTAGTACCTATAAGTTACCAAATGTTTCCGAAATTAAGAACAGTTTTGGTAAATTTTCACGGTACAGAGTGTTAGAAGTTTGGGAACACATTCTATCTGACATCAATTATTGGCCAATTTTCAAGATCGCAAGAGAAATTTTGGTAGAAATTCCAGAAGATGTAGCTGTAGGTGTGTTGGAAAGATTAACGAGAGCGTCTTCAGATTTAGTGACAGTTGGTGCAACTAGTCAGCATGATCTAAGCGGTAGAATGTTTCAGAGACTAATCACGGATCGAAAATTTTTAGCAACATTCTATACCTTACCGAGTTCCGCAACTTTACTGGCTGAGTTAGCAATAGATCGGTTGAACGTAGACTGGAGTGACGAATCGCAGATCACCAACCTTAGAATAGCTGATTTTGCCTGTGGAACTGGTGCATTGCTGAGTGCAACATATGGAACAATTGCTACCCGATACAGAAGAACCGGAGGAAATGACGAAGAAATCCATGCTCAGATGATGGAGCAATCGTTAGTCGGTAGTGACATTATGCCAGCGGCAACCCATTTAACTGCAGCAATAGTTTCAAGTGCACATCCTTCGCTTCCTTTCAAAAACACTCAAATCATAACGTTGCCTTATGGGGAAAGAGATGACTTGTCAGGACAGCCGATATCTATTGGGGCGCTTGACCTTATTGCAGATGTCGAAGTATTCCCGATATTCAACACGGGAGTACGCCAGATAAAAGGAAATTCTACTGAAACTAGTAGCCAAGTCAGCTTGCCTCATAAATCGTTTGATATTGTAATCATGAATCCCCCCTTTACTCGTCCGACAAATTCTGAAGGAAAATCTCGTGGCGTTCCAATTCCTTCTTTTGCTGGATTTTCTACCAAGGAAGATGAACGACGGCTGATGTCCAAGAAACTTTCTAAGGTTAAACAAAAGAACATGGTCGGAAATGGAAATGCGGGGCTAGCATCGAATTTTATAGATTTAGCAAATAAAAAGGTTAAGGAAAATGGAATAGTTGCTCTCATTTTGCCAACGACTTTTGCGTCAGGTGAGTCTTGGTCAGAAGCGCGAAAGCTCTTCGAAACTCAATATTCAGATGTGATGGTAGTAAGTATTGCGGCGAGCGGACTAGGGAAGACATCTTTTTCGGCCGACACTTCAATTTCAGAAGTTTTGATTATTGCTAAGAGAAAGGTTCCCAATGGCAAGACTAATCCGATTATTTACATCAATTTGGAGCACCGTCCAAAATCAATCATAGAAGCTTACGAACTCACTAAAGAAATAAGGAAGATTAGCAGGTCAGATCAATTTGGCGTATTGCGTGCAGGAAAGAGTCAAAAACTTGGGACATTCGTTAAGAGCAATAGGGGATTCAACGGATCTTTCGCTGTAAAGAACATTGAGCTAGCAGACTTGATGATAGGGTTAGAAAACGGTCAGTTTTTGTTACCACGATCCAACGAGAAATTTAGTATTCCCACCGTTACATTGGGATGCTTGGGTGATCGCGGAATATACTACCGAGATATACATGGACTGGAGAAAAGTTCAAAAAACACTCCTAGAGGTCCATTTGAACTCGAAAATTATGAACTAAAAGATGTTCCTCGATTTCCAATACTTTGGGCTCATAACGCAAAGAAAGAAACAAAGCTAATTGTGAACCCGGACAAGCATGGAATTGTGCGAAGTAACAGATTAAAAGAAGCAAATGAGATTTGGAAAAAGTACGGACGGAGACTTTGTTTTAATGAAGATTTTGGATTTTCCTCTCAGCCACTTGCAGCATGTATTGCATCGGTAAAGGCAATTGGAGGTAGAGCGTGGTCGGGATTTATCTGCTTTGACGAACAATATGAGATTCCATTGGCTCTTTGGGCAAATTCAACCTTAGGGTTAATCTCTTTTTGGTGGATAGGTTCTAGACAACAACCCGGGCGTTCGATGGTTTCAATTACGAAATTATGCTCACTTTTAACGTTTGATGTGCGTCGGCTAACCTCAGAACAATTTTCAAACGCAAATAGAATTTTTGAGCGGTTTTCGGTAGAGAATCTGTTACCTGCAAATGAGGCATACAGAGATGAGGTCAGGATAAATTTGGATAAGGCGGTTCTGGTTGAAATGCTTGGATTACCTGAAAGTATCCTAGATGGGCTTGACCTGCTTAGAAGGAAATGGTGTAACGAACCCTCAGTACACGGTGGAAAAAAAACTAGTCCTTCAAACACTCAGTATCAGCTGTAATCTCTTTAGATAAAGCGTTGAACCTCCCCAAACACTTGTGTTCGGGACAGTATAGTCGTATGTAACTGCTAACTCATTATATACAATCATGTCGCAATTCCATAAAATTCAAAGTGGTCGGCATAGAGGACTTCGATACGTTAGAGACGGAGTTGTTGGTATGATGCAGGGAGTTGCTGATATAAGAGCAAAAACTATTGGTTCCTGACACATTTCGAGACTAAATTGTTACAATTGTAAACTTAATGGACTAGCTCAATGGCTAAGAATACAGAACAAACCATAAATGATGTACTTGGAGACGTCTTGCGTTCAAAACATCCGAGATGGAAGGAGAAACTGTTCTCTGAAAGAATTGGCATGTTTAAAGAAGGGGCGGGAATGCGTCCTGATATTGTGATTCCGCATCCCGGCGAATCACCTGTAATTATTGAAACGGAAATTGAACCTGCTAGAACTGTTGAAAAAGATGCGATATCGAGATTGAGGAAAACATTGACGTCAGTCGGAAGAAAGATCGAGCAAGCCATTGCGATGATTCTCCCTGAACATTTGACTACAGTATCACAAGACAAATTGTACTCGGCAATTGAACAAAGTGAGTTTAGATTTTGTGTTCTTATTGACCAAGGTGAATCCAATCACCATGAACGATGGCCAAACACAGGATGGATCTCCGGCGGAGTGAACGACCTTGCGAGTTTCATAGAACATTCCGCTTTATCAGAAAGCGTGATCGCGAAGGGTATGGAGATACTAGAGGAGGCGATTAGTCAGTCGGCAAACCTTTTGGTTCATGAATGTTATAATCGTCCGCTAGTAATGGAAGAAATTGCGGAGAAATTAAAACAAAAAAACAATGAACAAACGCTAAGAATGGCGATGGCTATATTGGTCAACGCTGTATACTTTCATTCGACAATCGCTAGTACCTATACGTTACCAAATGTTTCCGAAATTAAGAACAGTTTTGGTAAGTTTTCACGGTACAGAGTATTAGAAGTTTGGGAACACATTCTATCTGACATCAATTATTGGCCAATTTTCAAGATCGCCAGAGAAATTTTGGTAGAAATTCCAGAAGATGTAGCTGTAGGTGTGTTGGAAAGATTAACGAGAGCGTCTTCAGATTTAGTGACAGTTGGTGCAACTAGTCAGCATGATCTAAGCGGTAGAATGTTTCAGAGACTAATCACGGATCGAAAATTTCTAGCAACATTCTATACCTTACCGAGTTCCGCAACTCTACTGGCTGAGTTAGCAATAGATCGGTTGAACGTAGACTGGAGTGACGAATCGCAGATCACCAATCTTAGAATAGCTGATTTTGCCTGTGGAACTGGTGCATTGCTGAATGCAACATATGGAACAATTTCTACCCGATACAGAAGAACCGGAGGAAATGACGAAGAAATCCATGCTCAGATGATGGAGCAATCGTTAGTCGGAAGTGACATTATGCCAGCGGCAACCCATTTAACTGCAGCAATAGTTTCAAGTGCACATCCTTCGCTTCCTTTCAAAAACACTCAAATCATAACGTTGCCTTATGGGGAAAGAGATGACTTGTCAGGACAGCCGATATCTATTGGAGCGCTTGACCTTATTGCAGATGTCGAAGTATTCCCGATATTCAACACGGGAGTACGCCAGATAAAAGGGAATTCTACTGAAACTAGTAGCCAAGTTTGCCTGCCTCATCAGTCGTTTGATATTGTCATCATGAATCCACCATTTACGAGACCTACTACTTCAGAAGGGAAATCTCGTGGAGTTCCGATTCCTTCGTTTGCTGGATTTTCGACTCAGGAAGATGAGAGACGCCAAATGTCGAAAAAACTTAAAAAAATAAAGCGTCCAGGTATGGTCGGACATGGAAATGCCGGGCTTGCATCCAATTTTATTGATTTAGCAAATGAGAAAGTTAAGGATAATGGAATTATTGCTTTGGTTTTGCCTGCGACCTTTGCGTCGGGCGAATCTTGGGCAGCTGCCCGTGAACTCTTTGAAACACAGTATTCTAATGTGTGCATTGTTAGTATTGCCGCCAGTGGGTCAGGAGAGACAGCGTTTTCTGCAGACACATCGATTTCGGAAGTGCTAATAATCGCGAACAAAAAACCACCTGCAAGCGACTGTCGCCCAGTCTTATATGTTAACTTGGAAAGACGGCCAAGTTCGATAATGGAAGCTCATGAGCTTGCAAAAGAAATTGGAAAAATTGGTAGTGCTGATCGAATGGGAATAATTCACGTAGGCGAAAATCAACGCCTTGGTTCATTTTTCAAAAGTAATATGGGGTTTAACGGATCTTTCGCAATAAGGAATGTTGAACTTGCAGAAGTGATGGTCGAGTTAGAAAATGGTAAATTTTTGCCGCCAACTTCGAATAAGAGTATAGATCTACCTGTAACTACGCTGGGTTGTTTAGGCGAACGCGGAATTTATTATCGAGATATTCATGGTAGGGAAAAAGGTGCGAATAATGAAACTAGGGGGCCATTTGAAATTATAGACTATGACCATAAAGATGTTCCAAGTTTCCCAATTCTATGGGCGCATAACGCAAAGAACGAAACAAAACTAATTGTGAATCCTGACAAGCAAGGTCAGGTAAGAAATAACAGATTAAGAGAAGCCACAAAAATATGGAAAAAATTTGGACGTCGGCTATGTTTTAATGAGAATTTTAGACTTTCTTCGCAACCGCTGGCTGCCTGTTTAACTTCTACAGTCGCAATAGGAGGTCAAGCGTGGTCGGGGTTTATTTGTAATGAGGAGCGATATGAAGTTCCACTTGTTCTTTGGGCTAATACGACGTTGGGTTTAATGACTTTTTGGTGGTTAGGTTCAAGGCAACAGCCGGGTAGGTCTTTGCTTTCAATCTCTAAACTTTGTTCATATATAACGATAGATGTGCAGCAGTTCTCGTCAGACCAATTTGCGATAGCTGACAGCATATTTGATAAATTTTCGCATGAAGACTTGCTACCGGCAAATGAAGCCTATCGAGACCAAGTCCGACAAGATCTCGATAAATCAGTCTTATTAGATTTGCTCGGTTTGTCGGAAAGTGTACTTGCAGGGCTAGACCTTCTTAGAAGAAAATGGTGTAGTGAACCATCAGTTCATGGAGGCAAAACGACAAACCCTTCAAATGTTCAGCAAGTCTTCTAAGTATTTCGGTAGTTGTAACGGGAGAATCTTTGACATTAGGATTTTGTGACCGTTACTTAATAACCTTTATAGTAAGATTTGACATCTAGTAAAAAAAGAGATGACAGTTGGTCATCTTGCAACATTCGTTTATTTTGCTAAAAGAACTATCTCTATTTCTGCAGATTATAAGGAATTCTCATGTCAGCTCATAGAACATTTTCAATAATAAAACCTGACGCGACCTCAAGGAACCTGACCGGCGCAATCAATGCTGTAATTGAGCAGAGCGGATTGCGAATAGTAGGTCAGCGCAGAATTCGAATGTCTAAGGCAGATGCCGAAGAATTTTATGCGGTACACCGCGAAAGACCGTTCTACAGTGAACTCGTTGAGTTTATGACCTCTGCTCCTGTGGTGGTGCAAGTCTTGGAAGGCGAAAACGCCGTTCGTAAATATCGCGAAATTATGGGAGCTACAAATCCCGGTGAAGCATCCGAGGGAACCATAAGAAAACTCTTCGCAAAGTCAATTAGTGAAAACTCTGTTCACGGTTCAGACAGCGATGAGAATGCTGGTAAAGAAATTGCTCAGTTCTTCAAAGAAGAAGATATAGTGGGCTAGAATTGTAAGGTGCGGCAGCCGAGTAATCGCGAATCAGCTGAACTACCAGCGATCCCACCCGAAATGGTTTATGTTCAGTATAGGAGATCATTGCGATGTTGAAATTACACTTTGCCCCAAATTCGAGAGCAGGACGAATTGCCTGGTTGTTAGAGGAACTTGAAATTCCTTATGAGCTCAACCGCATGGACTTTCATCCGAAAGCTCTAAAGTCTGATGAACACCGAGCGAGACATCCGCTTGGTAGAGTTCCAGTACTAGAAGATGGAGACGTTAGAATATACGAGTCAGGTGCGATCGTTGAGTATGTGCTTGAGCGCCATAAGAACGGCGGCCTCAAACCAAATAGTGATGATCACCGCTATCCAATGTACCTTCAATGGTTTCACTATTGTGAAGGCATGATTATGCCGCCAGTAAATACAGTCGTTGTACACACTATTCTTTTGCCCGAAGAACGCCGAGATGCTACTGTTTTGGGGCAAGCAAAGCGCTTGTTAACTAACGCGTTGAAGCCCGTAGATGAGGCACTAGAGAGTAAAGACTATCTGATTGGCAATTTTTCTGCCGCCGATATAATGTTAGGTCACGCTTGTTTCATGTCAAATAGGATTGGTTCAGTCTCCGACGAAATGACAAATCTAAAACGATACATAAGCAATGTAGAAAATCGACCTGCGTTCAAGAAAGCAATGTCTTTGTGAACGCCGATAGTTTTAACAGATCGCAAATTTAGTTTTCGGGACATTTGAAATGTGAGAGGCAAACTATTGAGACCTTACTTTTTCCGTTTCAAAGCCTGACTGCTCGTCGTCGATCGTCTCTGCCTTTTGAGCGTCAAGGCGCGACTTCTCGAGTATATCCTTGAGTTCACCGTCTATCTCCTTTGCGACCTTAGATTGATTTTTGAACCAGTCAGTCGACCAGATTCGTAGGATTTCCCACCCCAATCGCCTTAGGACACTTTCTCGAATTTCATCTCTGTCTCTGGCGGTAGCACTCCGATGATAGGTGGCTCCGTCACATTCGATTCCCGCCAAATATGCCCCAGACTTGTCAGGGTGTACAACCGCTAAATCAATTCTAAATCCTGAAACACCGATTTGGGTTCGAACACGCCAACCTTTCGCTTCTAATGCGCGGACGACAGCGGCTTCAAAAGGACTTTCCGTTCCACCTAGTGATCCCGACTCAGTCGCTGGTAGCGCAACAGAACCTCTCTCGGCATAATCAAGAAATCCTTTAAGATGTTCCACGCCGAGAGCGGCGGTTCGACTGAGGTCAATATCGTCTGCAGTAATAGACGCAAACACGTGCAATTCTCTTCTCGCTCGCGTCACAGCGACGTTCAATCGTTTTTCTCCTCCATCCTTGTTGACTGCCCCAAAGCTCATTGACATTTTCCCAGCTTTATCGGGTCCAAATGTTATGGAAAAGAGCATGACATCTCGTTCATCCCCTTGCACATTCTCAAGATTCCTAACGATTACCGGCTCTTCCCGCTCATCTTCAAAAAACCATTCTAACGCGGGGTTTCTCCGCCGTGCTCGGTCTAGCAAGTCTAGTATAAGTTCCTGTTGCTGCATATTGAAAGTTATTATTCCTAATGTTAATCGATCTTCCTCTGCTAACTTTAACCAAGAGTTAAGTTGCTTTACAGCAAATTTCGCAATCGCCTCGGCTTCTTTCTGGTTAAAACGCCCTTCGCCGCGAGAATACACTCCCCGTACCTTGTGCAGAGTGACGGCCCCGGACTCGGTTTTAGGGGCAGGAAATGTTACCAACCGGTCGTCATAATAATGATGATTAGAGAACGCAATAAGGCTTTCGTCCTGACTTCTATAATGCCAGTTGAGCTGGACATTTGGTAGACCTGCCGCAGATGCTTCGTCCAAAATGCTCGGCAGATCCTGTTCGTATACGTGAAGGTCTTCATCTTCGTCAGCGTCGTGGCGCATAAAGAAGTTAGTCGGTGGCAACTGTTTAGGATCCCCCACTATGATCGATTGCTTTGCCCGGGCGATTGTCCCGATAGCATCCCAAGTTGTGATCTGCGAAGCTTCATCAAAAATGACAACATCGAATAATTGCTGATCGGCAGGAAGAAACTGCGCGACAGATAACGGAGACATCAATACACATGGGGCAAGTTTGGTAAAAGCTGTCGGCATCTGACTGATTAAGTTCCGAATTGAAACAACAGGGCGTTTCAAATTCATTTGATGCCGTAAAAAACCTAGTTCGGATTTTCTTGGAACAGATTGTTCGCTCGGCAGGTCATGAGAAATTTTTCTTAGAATTTCTTCGGAAGCCATTTCCCGAACTTGTTCATCGAAGGATCGGAACTGTTGGATAAGTTGATCGTGTCTATATCCGGAGAACCCTCTCAAAATAGGTTCTCTGTCCATCCTGCGCGGGAGCCACCATTTAAAGTAAGCACTGTCAAATTCTTCTATTGGATTTCCAACCCTATTAGTTTCAATAGCTTGCACGAGTGGTGTCAGACCGATATCCGATGCTTTCTGCCTTATGTCTACCCATCGTGTCCAGGGCTCCAAATTCTCTTGATTGTTTTCTATAGCATGTGCAAGGTCTGCGAGCTGTGAGAGACTTGAAAAATAGTCTTTTTCTTGGAACAGATCGTCTTGAGTTGTCAGTTCCTCTTTACTTTCCGAGTCGGAATTCTGCTCTTTTCTAAGGAGTTTAAGAAAGGATTTTAACTTTTGGTCGAAATCGTCACAGATTGCGAAGAAGTCATTTAAAATTAAGTCTTCAGAATGATTTGATAAACATAATTGTATGAAGTCAGCAAATTGTTCAGAGCGATTAGAGTGTTTTTTAACGCGGTTAGTGAGTCTTTGTAGAAGTGTACCTCGGTCTAAATACTCACTTAACTCTTCAGTGTTGGTGTTCTCTCTTTCAAACTTAGTCAAGAATGCAAGAGGCGAAGTTTCGATCTCTGGAAGCAGTTTCTGAATTTTGCTTATCGGCGCAAGTTCTACCTCGGGATCCGATAAACCTGATTGAACGTAACCCTGCAGAAGTTTTTTTATCTTGCTTCTTTTGAAATAAGAAAATGGCCAGAAACTCGCGCACGCCTCTCTCCAGTCGTACTCTAGCCGGTCAACAGGAATTGATAAGAGCGACTGATTGGTATAGTTTGCCGAGAGGTGATTACGCGCTCGATTGATTTCGTGTAGCTTAGTTGTCAAATCTCTCAAGGCGTGTTTCAAAGATTCGATGTCTTTGTCAATAATTTCATCTAAACCTTCATTCTTAGAATTTACTGTGAAGGACAGAATTCTGTAGATGTCACTAAACGATTCAAAATCGTCAATTGCATCCGGCCTTAATGACATTTTGCTCTGTGTTTGAGCGAAGGATTCTTTAACCTTACCAATGGCCGTTATCATCTGTGAACTAGCTTCTATGACCTCATCTTGCCACAAGAATGACCATTCGTTGCGATTGATCGCAGTGAATTGCTTCACATTTCTCACGGGTTCATAAGTTTTGAAAAGGCGATCCGATGTAGCTCGTAGCTCTTCAAGGCTCAGCCGGTCGTGAGTGTCAATAGATTGAAAAGTCAACTTGAAAGATGGTTCGGCTTTAGAAACCATTCCAATAGCATCGTACACCGAGACGCCATGCGAACCGGGTTTATGCAACGCTTCAACATAGCGATTTAATTCGTCGCGGTGAATCCGCAAACTTGTTGTAGCGTCTTCCCAATCATCGGCGTGGGCTTTTGAAAGGCGCCGCCATGCGTTCCCTAATTGCTTTATTACGAGTTTCTTATCAGCTTTGTTTGAATGCAATTCGAGACATGCGTCACTCAAACCATTTTGCCGTAATCTTCTATAGACGACGTTAAGTGCTGCTGACTTTTCAGCGACAAACAGAACAGTTTTGCCGATTGCCAAGCAGTGTGCAATCATGTTGGTGATGGTTTGGCTTTTTCCGGTTCCTGGCGGTCCAATGACGACCATATCGTGTCCATCTTGAGCGGCGACAACGGTGGCCAGTTGCGAACTGTCGGCTGGGAGGGGCGTAAATAAGTCTTTGGGCGCTATTCTGCGATCTATATCGGTGGGTTTAGGAAGGCTCGTTCCATCTGTAACGTAAGGTTTTTCGGGATTATCAATTAGATGGTTGACGAACGGACTTTCTTTCAGAGTTTCGGTTCTTTCAACCAGATCGTTCCACATAAGGAATTTGGCAAATGAGAAAGTCGATATTGCACAATCTTCGACGACGTCAAATCCATCCGAATCCCTTATTGCTGCCCGAGTCTTGAGAAATATCTCAGGAATATCGTACCCCGATGAATCACGCGGCAACTCTCCTTCAAGCACAGGGATTCTTAAATTAAAATCCTGCTTGAGCATTTCGAGGAGAGTCTTATTTACGTGCAAATCATCGCCGTGACTTTTGAGTTTGAAATCGGAATTGGCGGATTTTCGTTCTAACGAAACAGGAATTAGTAGTAATGGGGCTCTGTATGATCTTTTGTCTTTCGGTGACTGCTTCCATCGAAGAAATCCCGCGGCCAAGAACAAAGTATTTGTTCCTCCTTCTGCAATGTCACTTTTTGCCTTCCTATAAAGAGTCGTTAAACGTCCCCTCATATCTTTTTCTGTGAGATTCACACTCAGTTGGTTTTTTTCGAACGCTTCTTTAGCAAATTCCACCTCGATATCGTGAGTTCTTGACTGTCCGCCTTCGCCGTCCCCTCGATTACCGACGGGATCCTCTTCTTTTAGAGAGATGATACGAAACGTTTTTTCCGCCTCAAGCCTGTCTTCCATCACTCCGATATCAGGACAAACCAAAGGAACGGTCTGTTTAGAGTCTCGAAAATTCAGAAGTCGATTGCGAAGCGATAAATCAAGCAGTTTGCGTTGCCAACGCTCGATTCGACCTTGTGGGGTATTGGGTACGTCTTCTGTTTCAACGGTTGGTATAATATGAATATCAGGTTTAACAGGGAGGGGAGGAGGTTCAACAGTTCGGTCATCAACTGGTTTTTCAGACCTTTCTGTATGACTCGCTAGGGGATTGATGCGAGCCATTCTGCACCGTCTTATATCGATCGCTCTCGAAAAATTTTCTTCTACAGCTTCGCTGAGTTGCGCTTTACCAGTTTTGACAGCGTCCTCAAACGACACAACTGGTCTTTGTGTTAAAAGTGTTGTTTCAAAAACCCACAGTTCATTACAGTCGATAGCTTTTCGAACCTGCCAAACGTCAATTTCCTCAGCGCTGTCTAATGTGGTGTCTTGAACCCAGAATCCTGCAAAACAATGACCCTGAGTAAAGATAATGACGGGGTTCAGTCCAGCTTGCTCAATTGCACTGCACATGAAAAGGGTTGAATCTAAGCAAGTTGCGAGCTTATCGCTAATAATCTGCTGTGGAAGCCGAACTTTCTGACCTGCTAATTCAAATGATTTTGGCGGCTCGGCATAAGTCAGGCTCAATTCAGCCGCCGCTGACCAGATGGCGCTAACAAGCATGTAAGCTCGCGAGGGATCTTTGGACTGATATCCGTTGATTCCGGCCTCATGTCCTGCATCTTCTAGGAGCAGTGACGCTCTACGGAGCAGGTTATCAATTGCTTGTTCGTTGGGTGTCACAAATGCCGCGATAAGTTGCGGCATAAACTCCGATCCACCCCATTCGTCGCGGGCTAGAAGTCGTATCGGGAATTTTTTGGTTTTTAGGACGTTGCCTTCCTTTTCAAGGGTAAAGGTTAGGCTCCCGTTTTCTGCTTCGTTGACCTTAGAGATCATCGCAGAATCTAGTTCGAGATTAAGTTGACTGAGTTCAAGTCCTCTTATATCGGTAACTAAACGATCGATTGGCCATATTTTATCGTCAGCAAATTGCGGTTGCACGGTCAATTTTAGATGTAAATTTGACAGGACATTTTCTGACGTGTTTTTTACACGCAAGGCTCGAATTATGCTAACTTGGTTTTGCGCGGCTGCATAATTCACCTTCGGTATATAGTCCAAGTCGATATCGACCGTAACCTCAGAATGATCAAAATTTTCGATTTGTTGACTATTGTTGACTTGTTCACTTTCCATAATTCCCCCTCGGATGATTTTTGAAAACTGGGTAAAATTTTGCTGAAGATTCGAGAATCAGTATAACATGACGCGTAAAGTAAGTACGCACTCTTATGAGTATAGAAGATACTGGAAATTTCTAGATTAGACAAATGGAGACTCAGAAGTTACATAGATTATCCGCTTAATCGATACGAACTTTCGGAAATTACACAACTGATCAAAATAAGCTTTTAGCGCCTTTCATAAAGGAAATTGGGATGACTTCACTCTCTGAAGAACAAATTATGATTCAGGATACGGCGAGGGCTTTCGCCCTTGACCGGCTTGCGCCGAACTCTAGTAAATGGGACGAGGAATGTCATTTTCCAGTGGAAGAAATGCGTGAGGGGGCAAATTTAGGATTTGCAGGAATCTATGTTCGCGAAGATGTAGGTGGAACCGATCTATCTCGCTTAGATGCGGCGATCATATTTGAGCAACTTGCTTATGGCGATGTCCCGGTTGCAGCATACATGTCTATCCACAATATGGCGAGTTGGATGATCGATCAGTTTGGTTCAGAGCAGCTACGAAAGAAATACCTACCTAAGCTGACAGATATGTCGTACGTCGCTAGTTATTGCTTGACAGAACCCGGGTCAGGTTCAGATGCTGCAGCGATGAAATCCGTGGCGACGCGCGAAGGAGACGAATATGTGATAACGGGTTCTAAGCAGTTTATTTCTGGTGCTGGCGTTTCGGATGTTTATGTTTTGATGGCAAAGACATCCGAGAATGGAGCAAAAGGTGTTTCCGCGTTTGTTATTCCAAGGGGAGTAGGCGGTTTGTCGTTTGGTAATGCTGAAAAGAAAATGGGTTGGAATGCGCAACCTACCCGACAAGTAAACCTTGACCAAGTTAGAATTCCGGTGAGCAATAGGATCGGGGCGGAGGGAGACGGTTTCAAATTTGCGATGGCCGGATTAGACGGTGGTCGGCTTAACATAGCAGCATGTTCATTAGGAGGAGCGCAACACGCTCTAAATATAGCGATGGCTTACTCTAAAGATCGCGAACAGTTTGGAAAGGCCTTATCGCAGTTTCAATCTGTTCAGTTTAAGCTAGCGGATATGGAAACCAAGCTTCAGTCAGCCCGTTTGATGCTTTATGAAGCGGCAGAAAAATTGGATGATAAATCACCGGTCGCCACCCGATGGTGTGCAATGGCAAAAAGGTACGTTACGGATACTGGATTTGAAGTCGCGAACGAAGCCTTGCAAATTCTCGGAGGCTATGGATACCTGAAAGAGTATGGTGTCGAACAGATTGTCCGAGATTTAAGGGTTCACCAAATACTAGAAGGCACTAATGAGATTATGCGGGTAATAATTTCTCGTGATTTGTTGAGATAAGCTATTCTTCAAACAATTCTAAGGCTGCAGCGGTCATAGCCTTCACTCCCGTATCGATAGTTCTTCCGGGATCGGGTGCAAAAATTGGTGAATGCAAAGAAGGTAGCGGGAGCTTAGAATTTTGTGCTTTCTTGAAAGTACTAGGCTTAATCGCGCCGAGCCAAAAGATTAGGCCAGGAACCGCTTCGGAGGTGCGATTATATCTCCCGAAATCTTCACCGCCCATTACGGGAGGTGTTTCCTCGACGTTCCGTTTTCCGATTTTTCGACCGATCGCCCCCATCACCCGCTGAGCCAATTGAGGATTATTGTAAGTAGAAGGTGTAAAGTCTGATTCGAATTTTACGATAGGCTCGGGTGCTCCAAAGGCTTCAGCTTGCCCATAGGCGACACGTTTGATACTGTCTAATAGGAGTTGTCTGGTTTCTTCGTCATAGGAACGCACAGTTAGTAATAGTTGGGCTTGGTTCGAGATTATGTTATGTTTAGCCCCTGCTTTGAAGGAGCCAACCGTTATGACTGCGGGTTTCTGAGGATCGACATTACGAGCGACTATGCTCTGCAGACTCGTAACGATATGAGATGCAATGAGGACGGGGTCAACAGTCGTATGTGGGTAAGCACCGTGTCCGCCCACCCCTTTGACAGTTATGTCAACCGAATCGACGTTGGCTAATGCCCATCCTTGGGAATATGCTACTTTTCCTGACGGAAGGGCCGATGAAACGTGTAGGGCTAAATTGTAATCTGGAAGGGGAAATTTGTCATACAGACCCTCTGCAATCATAGCGCGAGCACCGAGACCAATTTCCTCGGCAGGTTGTGCAATCATTATTAAAGTACCAGACCACTTGTTTTTTGCTTTGATCAATGCTCGGGCAGTACCGACCCAGCTTGTCATATGAATATCGTGTCCACAGCCATGCATGACCGGACTGTCAACTCCCGTCCAAGTTTGTTGAGTTTTGACCGATGCATAAGGCAATCCAGTCCTTTCAGGGATTGGAAGCGCATCCATATCAGCACGAATAAGAACTGTTGGTCCGTTTCCGTTGCGAAAAACACCGACTACTCCGTACCCACCGGTTTCTCCCAGAACTTCTCCAACGTCTGCTTTAGCTTTTGCCTTGATCCATGCATCGCCGATATTTGTTGTAACCTTAAACCCTAAGTTTTTGAGTTCGGAAGCCATAAAATTAGCTGACTGGACTTCCTTGAAAGACAGCTCGGGATTGGAGTGAAGGCCCTTATAGATTGTAAGCAGATCGTCGCCGACGGTCGGGAAAGGTAAAATCGAAGGATACGTTTCAACGTCAGCTTGGACAGCCAGCGGTGACGATATTGAAAGAACCAGAGTAATCGTAGCCAAAATGAGTGAAGACATAGAGGGCATTGTAATTCTCATAGAGTGTTGAAAACTAGGAAACTTATTCTAACACATAACGCGCAAGACTGAGACGGACGCATCGAGTCTGAGTTTTCCGGATAGTTTTGAATGAGAGCCGAATTTTTGGGAGCTATATATCATTTGACACATTCCTGAGCAAACTAACGCTTGAGAATCGGCATTGAATGCAACCATAGCTAGAGTAAATGATTGGCAGAATCTCGTAAGGCTGGCAAACAAAAATTCTGTTATAAGAATTGAGGAGAAAATTTCCTGGGTAAGACGGGGACTGTCACGGAAGAATCCGACATTGGTATTCTCGAATAGGCCATTGCGATTTTACTGTTGACTACAAAGCGATGAAAGGAGACCTAATTGATCGTTGAAGTGAAGGGGGCCAGACCAGTTTTATGTAAGCCTGGCAGTCGAAGAAAGGGAGCGAAGTAGATAATGCAATGATAGGTGTCAAGTTTTATATTATTCCCCATTTTCTTAATGCGTCTGCCGATATAGTTGTTGTGAGCCGCTTTGCAGATATGATCCATTACCTGATCTCTTCGGCAGCAGTGTTTTTGAGTCATTGATGCAATCAGTTCGTGATTTTCCCCGTCGTAACTAAATACTGACCTTTTCGTTCCCTCCCTAGTGGACTGATATTCAAGTCAAACACCGTTTGGTCTGTTAGTCATCAGGAATTAGGGTTGGCCCTAGGGAACACACTATCCAAGACGCGGAGAAAATTATTAGTCTAGATTGCTCGGTTGCCGGTATCGGTAGAAGTGATTTTTCGTTGATTTTGAACGAATTTTCTTACTGATACGCTTGAAAGTCTGTTAAGAATCGGGTAAAATTTGACGAGTGATGGAAACTTGGTTGGAACAAGTCTGATGTATCTCTGGTATAGAGTGTGTCACAAAATATTTCTGAGTATTGCCATATCCTCTTAAAATAGCCGCATTGTTGGTTGGAGTGTTAGATTGTCTTCGCGACATAATCCATTATGTTCAGTAAAGATTTTGTTACTGATAATGTTCCTTGCATTTTGCCTAAACTCGCCTAGCGCAGTTGGCACGGAAGATGTGGAGCTTCCAGAGGACGACGATGAAAAGCGAGAGAATACAGTTTACGTCACAGGAAGCAGATTAGACGGATCCCTCAGTGGTCTTGTGCTTTTTATCCAGAATGGCGGAACAATAGATGACTTTATTGAGTTAGGACTCTATGGCGACGGTTTATCATTTGCCATCGCATGTTCTCGAAATCCTGACAGTGACGCTTGTAATCATTTGAAATGTGAACTCGATCCGTACGACCCTTCATGCGAATCGGTTCTGTCACCGATTATCGTAACCGCTGAAAGGCCGGAGATTAAGACTTACGAGTGGTTGTTTAACTTTATCCGAACTTCATACGGTACTCTTCTCCTTGATTTAGGACTGGTGCCTCCCGACTCGGAAAAGGCAAAAAAATTAACTGAGCGGGAAGTGTGCGAGTTACTCAAAGAAGCGAAAGAAGAACTCTTACAGAAAGCGTTCGAAGACCTTGATTGGATTGAGGATCAATACCACGAAACCTACGGACCCCGCCAACCTTACTACTTCTTGCGTTACCGACTTGGTTATGATTTGTCAACGGTGAGAAAAGTAGAGTTTGATCCAAACGATTTGGCCAGAGAGATTCTAGAGCATGGCAAAAAGTTACTCATTAAAGGATATGCCAAAGACGGCACAATATTGGCCAAGGTTGATTATTGGTAGGAGGCCGGATTTTACGTGTATTGGAACAGGAGAACGGGACGCTTTAGGGTAGGACGGTATAGCTATGGGCCGATTAGCTATAGCACTGAAAAAGTAGGGCCGGCCTACGATCCTGTAACTGGGGAAGATGTTGATCGGGCAGGAAGGGTGCAGTTGGAATGGAAAGGTGATAAATTAACGAAAGATGAGGAATTAGTTGCAAGAGTACATATTCACCCAAAAACCTTTTATCGTACTGCTTTGTATCCTTCAGCCGCAGATATAGGTAGTATAAATTACATTAGAAATAATGCCATAGTTCATAATCAAAAATGGGATCATGTTCAAGACTTTATATTGTTACCACCGACTAAAAATTTTGAGTTAGCTACAATTCGGAAAGGAAAACAAAATGACCAAATTTCGATGCTTCTACACGATAGTAAATGGAATCTAGAAAAAGCAGAAGAGAAATGGGAAAAACTAGAAAACACAAGAGGAAAAGATAAATCAGTATTGAATGAACTAGACGAACACATATTTAGGCTGGATGAAACGGGAAAAGTAGTTGAAGGTAAATTGGATTTGCAAAGTTATGATCTTGACAATAAAATTGATGAAACATGTAAATAATAAACTGTGGAGTATACCAATGATTCTTGCCATTATTTTGCTTTTTTCTGCTAACGTAGCAGTCGCAGAGACTTTGAATGAACAAATCTTCTGGCGTACGGATGGCGACGAGTATATTTCAACATTAATCGCCCAGGGCGCAGAGCTTAACCAAGTTTATGCGGATGGTTCTACTCCTTTGACAATGGCGTGTAAGGTTTGTAGGCCAAAAACTGCAGAACTTTTGCTGAACGCTGGAGCAGATATAAATAAGTCGGACAGATATGGACCTCCTTTGTACCATACAGTTAAAGGAAACTGCGGCATTTTGACAAAGTTACTCATTGACCATGGCGCTAACGCTAAATGGGTGGATGAAAGAAATGGGTCAAATTTGTTACACTATGCTAGCGTGTTGGGAGCGGATTCTGAAGTGTATGACTTGATTAATGCGGGAGCAGATATAAACGGATTGGATTATAATGGAGAATCACCGTTGCGAGCTCTGTTGAATTGGCCCGGAGTTGCAAGTTGGTTCAAAGAGGAAAGAAGTAAACTGTTTAGGCGGTATGGTGCGAAGGATGTATATACACGTCCTCAGAGTTTGCCAACCCAGCCTACAGAGTCTCAGTCGAAACGTCGGAAGAACCAACCTGACGAGATAAAGCGAGATAGAGAGCGTCCGAGTAACCAACAGATAGAGTGAGATTGGGAACTATAAGATTCTTGATTGCTATTACGTTAGCTTTAGATATTGGATATACCTATCCTGAATCTTTGAACGATCAGATTATAGCCAAGAGTGATGGAGATTTATCTATCGCAACGCTAACCTCACAAGGATCAGATGTAAACGCAGTATAGGAACATGGCTTAAAAGCGCTGGCTATGGCAAGTAGATTATGCTTGCCAAAAACAGCAAAAATTTCGATTGAAGCAGGAGCAGACGTTAATAAAAATGGGAATTACTTACTTGTTGACACATAGTGCTAACATCTACGAGCTCGATACTTCATACGGTACTCTTCTCCTTGATTTAGGACTGGTGCCTCCCGACTCGGAAAAGGCAAAAAAATTAACTGAGCGGGAAGTGTGCGAGTTACTCAAAGAAGCGAAAGAAGAACTCTTACAGAAAGCGTTTGAAGACCTTGATTGGATTGAGGATCAATACCACTTAACCTGCGGACCCCGCCAACCTTACTACTTCTTGCGTTACCGACTTGGTTATGATTTGTCAACGGTGAGAAAAGTAGAGTTTGATCCAAACGAGTTGGCCAACGAGATATTGGAGCATGGTAAAAAGTTACTGATTAAGGGATACGCTAAAGACGGCACAATATTGGCCAAGGTTGATTATTGGCAGGAGGCCGGATTTTACGTTTATTGGAACAGGAGAACGGGACGCTTTAGGGTAGGAGAGTATAGCTATGGGCCGATTAGCTATAGCACTGAGAAAGTAGGGCCTGCTTACGACCCTGTCACTGGGGAGAATTTTGATAGGGCAGGAATGGTGCAGTCGGAATGGAAAGGTGATAAATTGACGAGTGATGAGGAATTAGTTGCTAGAGTACATATTCACCCAAAAACCTTTTATCGTACTGCTTTGTATCCCTCAGCTGCAGATATAGGTAGTCTAGATGACATTCGAAATAATGCCATTGTGCATAATCAAAAGTGGGATCATGTTCAAGACTTTATATTGTTTCCCCCTACGAAAAATTATGAGTTAGCTAAATTGTGGAATGGAAAGCAAAATGATCAAATTACAATGCTTATACACGATAGTAGATGGAATCGATTTGAAGCAATTACGAAATGGGATAGACTAAGAGATACTGAAGGTCAAGATTTGTCAGTATTGAATGAACTTGACGAACACATATTTAGGCTGGATGAAACGGGAAAAGTAGTTGAAGGTAAATCGGATTTGGAAAGTTATGATCTTGACAATAAAATCGATGAAACATGTAAAAAATAAACTGTGGAGTATACCAATGATTATTGCTATTGTTTTGACACTGCTTATAGCAAACTTTGCGGCTGCAGAGACTTTGAACGACCAGATCATCTGGAGAATGGACGGCGACGAGTATATTTCTACGTTAATCGCCCAAGGTGCAGAACTTAACCAAATTTATGCGGATGGTTCTACTCCGTTAACTATTGCCAGCATTTTTTGCAGACCAAAAACGGCGCAATTATTATTGAAAGCAGGGGCTGATATAAATAAGCCAGATAAATTTGGTCCTCCCTTATATCATACTGTGACAGGTAACTGCGCCATACTCACAAAGATTCTCATTGACAATGGGGCAAACGCTAAATGGGTCGACAAAAGAAACGGAAATAATTTGTTACACTATGCTAGCGTGTTGGGAGCGGATTCTGAAGTGTATGACTTGATTAATGCGGGAGCAGATATAAACGGATTGGATTATGATGGAGAATCTCCGTTGCGAGCTCTGTTGAATTGGCCCGGAGTTGCAAGTTGGTTCAAAGAGGAAAGAAGTAAACTGTATAGGCGGTATGGTGCGAAGGATGTATATACACGTCCTCAGAGTTTGCCAACACAACCCACAGAGTCTCAGTCGAAACGTCGGAAGAACCAGCCTGACGAGATAAAGCGTGATAGAGAGCGCCCTAGCGACCATCAGATAGAGTGAGATTGGGAACTATGAGATTCTTGATTGCTATTACGATAGCTTTAGATATTGGATATACCTATGCTGAATCTTTGAACGATCAGATTATAGCCAAGAGTGATGGAGATTTATCTATCGCAACGCTAACCTCACAAGAATCAGATGTAAACGCAGTATAGGAACATGGCTTAAAAGCGCTGGCTATGGCAAGTAGATTATGCTTGCTAAAAACAGCAAAAATTTCGATTGAAGCACGAGCAGACGTTAATAAAAATGGGAATTACTTACTTGTTGACACATAGTGCTATCATCCACGAGTTCGATACTTGATTTGGACTGAGAGATTTGAGTCTATGAAAAATTTGGATTGAAAGAGTACTCCGAGAACGGAATCGGCATCGTTTACAGCAGCCAAATCAAAGCTTCGTCGAAAACGAATTCGGTTCTATGATGCGATTCAGTCAGTGTACTTAGTTGCTAGAAATTGATTAGTGTCAATCAATCCCCCGATTCTTCTGTAGCAAAATCGGAGCTCCTTTGAATTCTGTAAAATACTTTATTCAACGATTACTCGCTTACATTAAGGAGTTAGCCTCTGTGAACGTCGACGAGTAGGTTGTTTTCTTCATTTTTGTCTCGTGTAACTACCCATTACCTTCACCGACTGGCCTGTCGTGTTCGCAACGTTTCGCGGAGGTTTCTCGACAGAACTACCAAACATTGGCATTAAAACATTTTCCAGCGCGTGGTCAATGCCTTCATCAACTTCAACTGCGGTCTCTAGCAATATATCATCATGACCTCGGTAGGCTCCACGAATACGCTTAGCCATATACCAATCCGACTTCTGATATATATAAAGAGACTGTTGCGAAACTCGTTACTCGTTTGAATTTCGATGAATTGCACTCAAACTGAATCGCCAACTGCCTTATTCTAGGGCCATCTAGCCGCAGAAACTTCAAATTTTTGTAGGTATTTTTCCAAACTTTGTATTTCGCAACAGTTTCATAAAGAGACCGTAGGCCAAATTGGTGCTAGATGTTCCCTTGATATTAGTTGCCATCAGGAAGATCGCGATAGCCTATTCACGATAACCAATCTTATAGTCGTGCATTAACGAACCTGTATTAGAACTGAAGTCTTTGCGATAATCCTTACATTGAAACGCTCGCTTGCCTTCCAGCGCTCGGTCACTTGCTTGCTATTACAGTGTGTGCCTTCCACGCTTTTTTGGGAATTATCTAGCTATTTACACATTTCGTTCAATAAACTACTTCGCGACCTTCGTTTGATTGCAATCATCGCATAGCACCTGTAAGTTGTCAGGAACTGTTGAACCGCCTTTACTCCAATTCGTTACGTGATCGCCTTCCATTTCGTTAAATTCAAATTTCTTTTCCTTCTATGGTTTGCTTAAAGCATCCTGCTTCTTACCGCGTAACATCACGTCCTCTTGCAATGAACTCTTTTTAGGGTAGTCGCTTGCCTGACATCTCACGGGCTATATGCTCCATGAAGTTTATCGTGTTATCACCCCGTAGCTTAGAGCGAGTAGCGAATTCGTTGACATAGGAGGCTAAGCGTTTTGCAGATATCCAGAGATGTGTTCCGTGGTATGAACGAAGGAGCAATGCCCAGAATTATTCAATACCGTTCGAGTGTGCTTGCTCATTAACCTACTCACCCGCTGAGCGCTTGACCGAGCTGTGTTCGTAACCTTTATTCTATAAGCCTGTGTAGGACCTATATTCGTCCGTGTGGATTTTGCTACCAACTTCGACATTATCTTGAATGAAGTCTTGCAACATCTCCTTGGTCGTATCTTTGACTTGTTGCACGACTACGCGGTTCGTTACACGTTCTTTGATACCTATCACGACTAACTTACCAACTGCACCCCGTCCTTTTTTCTGTTTCTTGTTTTCGTGTTTGTGCTTTTCAACCCCGCCAAAATAAGCTTCATCCGCTTCAACAGCGGTTGCTTACAGTATAGGATCATGACCTTTGTATGCCTCACGAACGCGCATGGCCATATACCGCGCCGAATGCTGGGATATGCCAAGGTCGTGCGCCAACTTGGCATTAGACGTTCGCTTGATGTAAGTCGTCAATAGGAAGATGCCGATAGCCCATTCGCGGTAACTAATCTTATAGTCGTGCATCAATGAACCTGTCTTTGCGCTGAAGTCTTGACGGCAATCCTTACATTGAAACGCTCGCTTGCCTCCTGCGCTCAGTCACTCGCTTGCCATCGCTATGTGTGCATTCCAGGCCGTTCCTCCATCAATGTTTGGTAAACCTCTTTTGCGCAATTTTGTTGTGCGGGAATTTACGGGCGATTTGTATTGCCGAAAGTTTTTGTGTCGTCACGTTGCAACTCCATTTTTGCTTGAGAGTTGACCACCTCACCGACACCTTAACAAGTGCTAATTTCTATCATTATGTTTAAATAGGTAAGTAATTCCCGATTTTTTTGCGTTCTATCGCCCGATGTAACTAGTATGCCTTCAGGCACAGAGTTTACAGTTCCGAATGAAATTTAACGTTGAAGCTAAACGCTACGAATCCAAAACAGTTATAAAGTTTATCCAAATTAGTCACAAATAAAATCCATAATAGACGGAACACAAACACAAAAGGGTTGTAAAAATACATTGTAAAAATAGATAACTTCAATGATCTATCTATAATTTTTTTATAAAAATCTAAACAAGACAGTTTAAAAATCCAAAATGGTCAACCAAAAATTCCAAAACAGATGGTATAATGGTCAGTCGTTACTGATATCACACAATGAATCACTTTAGTTCTGTGAAAATTCCCCGTCATCATTAGTCTGGTAGAGGTGTACTTCGTGAACGGCGATATGTTTCCAAGGTTCCTTGAGTCTATAATCTCTGAAACTCTCGAGTTTTCAAGAGTTACCGCGGTAATCGGACCGAGGCAGTCCGGTAAAACGACGCTAGTGAGTTCATTCGCCACAAACGAACGTCAGTTTTTCACGTTAGATAATGAGATAACCTATACTCAGGCAGTTCAAGATCCGTTGGGGTTTTTACGAGACGTAGACTGTTGCTGTATTGACGAAATTCAACGAGTGCCAAGCCTGATAAGGGCGATAAAAATGTCTGTCGATTCTGATGGTCGACCAGGTAGATTTCTTATAACAGGATCAGCGGATATTCTGACAATACCGACTATTTCGGAGTCGCTAGCGGGCAGGATGATTGTTAAAAAACTCTTTCCCTTATCTCAATCAGAGATCAAAGGGAATGAGGCCCTGGCTATTGATGACCTGTTTTCGTCGTGTTTTAAGCCCTTTACTAGAACGGAGTACAAACCAGAAGATCTTGAAAAACGTGTTCTGACCGGCGGGTACCCGGACATGCATAACATAAAATCCAGTGATTCAAAACGAACTTGGGCAACCAACTACATCTCAACTATCTTGAATAGAGAAGTCGGTGAAATTTCTAATGTTCATAGACTAAGGGATGTAACACAACTTGTTCGAGCTTGTGCTATGCAAACGAGTCAACTTATCGTTCATAGTTCAGTGGCAAATGATTTAAAAATTGATGTCAAAACCGTACAAAAGTACGTTAACATCCTCGAACAAATCTATATCGTTCACCTGCTCCCTGCTTGGCCCAGCAGTGAGATGAAGAGGCTGATTAAAGCACCTAAGATTCACTTTATTGACACCGGGTTAGTTTCATCAATACGGCAAATCGGGCTTTCAGACATAAAACAGAATCGAGCTTTGTTCGGCGCGTTGTTAGAATCATTTGTGTTTTCTGAGTTGTTGAAAATGTCCTCTTGGTCTGATCAAAATCTTTCGTTTCATCATTTCAGGGATAAGGAAAAGAATGAAGTAGATTTCGTGATTTCCAATGGCAGGGGAGAGGTAATTGGTATAGAAGTGAAAGCTTCTGCGACAATTCGAATGAGCGACTTAAAAGGTATGAAAAAGCTACAAAGTTCTGCGGGCGAAAACTTTAAAGCAGGATACGTTCTATACACTGGAGATCAGATAATACCAATGGGTGAAAATCTACTTGCCGCACCTGTTTCCGTTCTATGGGAAAAACCTCAGTAAACTCTGCACACAAATGTTTGACAACCTTTAATTTTCGTATTCAACCACCAGTTTTTCACTTGTAGGATAAGTTTGACAGGTAAGCACGAATCCTCGTTCAACCTCATAATCTTCAAGGGCATGGTTTGTGACAAACTCGTATTCGCCTTCAATTACACGTGCTCTGCAAGTCGAACAAACTCCCGCCTGACAGGCAAAAGGAGCATCAATTTTCGCGGCTAAGGCAGCTCGTAGAACAGAAGTTTGCGATCCGACTACATCAATTTTATGTGCGACACCGTGTTGCTTTATAGTTAAGTTACAATGTTGTTCTTGTCCTTCGGACTCTAAGTTTGATCTCTTGAGCGCAAGTCTGCCAACTTGAGAAGTACCGAAGAGTTCGTATTTAACCTGATCTTTTTGTATCCCAAATGTCTCTATTTCGTTACGCAACATCTGAGACATTTCTTCCGGGCCACAAATAAAGATTGCCTTAACTTTATGCAAATCCACCATTTGGTTAAAAATCCAAGCAGACTTACTGCGATCTATTCTTCCCGACAGAAACTCAATGTCGCTCCCATAAGAAAGGATATGATGAATTGCAAAGCGCTCCATGTAAGTGTTCTTCAAATCCTCGAGCTCTTCTCGGAACATTATACTGGCCACGTTTCGGTTGCCATAGAATAGTGTAACGTTCGATTTTGATTCAGTTTCTAAAATTGTTGTTATCAAGCTGAGTACGGGTGTTATCCCGCTACCAGCCGCAAAAGCAAGATATTGATTTTCAGAGTCCTCACAGAATTCCGTAGTAAAGTTACCCATTGGAGACATAGCTTCAACAGTGTCCCCGACACACAATTCTTTATTGGCCCATGTTGAAAAACCCCCGCCTTCTGCGAGTTTTATACCGACACGTAAGCGAGACTCACTTGTGCTGGAGCAAATCGAGTAAGACCGCCTAAGCTCAGTATTTTCGAGAATAGTTTTAAAGGTTAGGTATTGGCCTGGCCGGAAATCGAATTTGTCTTCGAAGCCTTCTTGCGGTTGCAAACTAAGAACTACAGAATCGCGCGTCGCCCGATCGATATCAGTGACTGTAAGAGGGAAGAATTGCGACATGGTGGTTTGAGAAATCTCTGTTAATGGGGCTTGAAATAGTCAAAGGGTTCTCGGCAACTCTTGCATTGATAAGTGGCTTTGCAAGGGGTTGAACCGAACTGGCTAACGCATTCAGTATTGTTGGAACCGCATTGGGGACAAGATACTGTTTGGTTTACGGTAACTGCTAATGCTCCTGCGCAGGGAACCGCATTCGCTGGCGGTGCTATCCCATACCGAATAAGTTTCCTCCGGCCTTCTTCACTAATCCAATCAGTAGTCCAAGCAGGCGCAAGATTTTGCCGGATTTCTAGATTTTTTACTCCTCGGTCAACTAATGTCGACTCTATATCCATTGCTATTACCGTTGTCGCAGGGCAACCAGAATAGGTAGGCGTAATCGTAACCCGGACTTTATTTTCATCAATTTCAACGTCGCGAACGATACCCAGATCCACTACGGATACCACTGGGATTTCAGGATCTTGCACCTGAGATAGCCAATCCCAAACCTGTTGGTCTGTGAGCGTTGTTTGTAAATCCATCGCCTTTACCACTTTGCCTCGGGATACCTTCGCGGGAGGTATTGCATGTGAGCGATTAATGATCCAAAATGCTCGGTGTGAACGCCCTCTGTACCACCGTAAACCATTCCGGATTTTTCAGGAATATCTAAAGAGGCTTGCCGTAAAACAGACTCAATGGTCGAAGAATAGGATTCTGACAGAGTAGAACGCGTTGACTGGTCTCCCCGACCCCACAAAGTTTTTTCCGTGAGTTCTCCAGTATATCTCCACAATAGTCTCAATGCCGACTGCATTCGATGGTGACTTTCCTCACTTCCATCTCCGAGCCGTACAACGAGATCGGTAGAGCGATCTCTGTGATACTTTATTTCCTTTATCGACTTTTGCGCGACTGCAACTACCTTTTCACTAGAATGAACCATCAATTGCTGTACAGCAAGATAATGCCAAGTGTCAAACAGAAACAGTTTCATCAACGTAACGGCATAATCGGTGTTGGGATATTCAACAAGTAAGAAGTTCTTGAACTCCCGATCGTCTCGGTGAAACGCCAATTGGTCAGGTGTCTTAATTGGAGAAGACGAATTACCAGCAATTTCATACCAATTTCTAGTTTGTCCAATCAAATCGAGTCCGGTATTTGCCAAGGCTATATCTTCTTCCAGCATTGGGGCGTGTCCGCACCATTCCGTTAATCGCTGGGCTAAGACCAAGCAATTATCTCCCATATGCAAAGTTAAGTCGCGGATTGCAAGATCATCTGATTGCATCACATTTTCTCCACTTCCTTGGGAAGTTTAAAAAATGACGGGTGACGATAAATTTTTGAACTTGCTGGCTCAAAAAATGGCCCTTTATCGCTTGGCGTACTGGCTGTGATTTCTGATGACTTCACTACCCAGATAGAAACTCCCTCGTTGCGACGCGTATAGACATCTCGAGCATTGTTCACAGCCATTTCTGCGTCAGAAGCATGCAGACTACCGACGTGCCTATGGCTAACGCCGTGTTGCCCGCGAATAAAGATTTCCCATAATGGCATTTGTTTTGACATGATTAACCTTTCAAGCCGCTAATTTTTGTCTTTTTTCGGTGTGAGCCATCAGTCCTTCGCGGAACCAAGAACCGTCATCCCAAGCATTGCGCTTAGCCGCTAGTCGTTCTTGACTGCACGGCCCGTTTCCCCTTATGACTTGCGAAAACTCATCCCAGTCGCAATCACCGAAATCATAACCTTGCTTTTCTTCATTCCATTCTAACTTGTCGTCAGGAATGCTAAGTCCGAGAAGGTCTGCCTGTGGAGCCGTTTGATCCACGAATCGCTGTCGTAGCTCGTCATTTGTCGCGTGTTTGACTTTCCATGCCATGGATTGAGCGGTATGTGGCGAATCAGCGTCCGACGGTCCGAGCATCATCAAAGTCGGCCACCACCAACGATTAACGGCATCTTGGGCCATCGCCTTTTGTTCTGGTGTACCCTTACAAAGTGTTAACAAAATATCGAAACCTTGCCTTTGGTGAAAACTTTCCTCCTTGCATATCCTAACCATTGCCCGTGCATAAGGGCCAAATGAACATCGTTGGAGCGGCACTTGATTTATGATTGCAGCTCCATCTACGAGCCAGCCAATAGCCCCAATATCGGCCCAAGTTAGCGCAGGGTAGGCAAATATTGATGAGAATTTTGCTTTGCCCGATATCAGTTGTTCTGTCATTTCACTGCGCGTGACATCAAGAGTTTCGGCTGCACAATAGATATATAAGCCGTGTCCAGCTTCGTCTTGGACTTTGGCCAACAAAGTGGCTTTGCGTTCCAGGGAGGGGGCTCTAGTGATCCAGCTGCCTTCAGGTAATTGCCCAACTATTTCTGAGTGAGCATGCTGAGACATTTGCCGTATTAAGAATTTGCGATAATTCTCTGGCATCCAATCCTTCGGTTCAATTTTCTCGCCAGCATCAATACGATTTTGAAACATTTGTTCCAAATCTGATGGTTCGTCCGACGGGGCATCAATCCCCGGTACTTTGACATTTTGAGCATACATTGTTCATTCATTTCCTTTGAATTTAAGTTAGATTTTACCGGTTTTTAGTCTTCAGTCTCGATATTTGCTCCGCCAATAGTGCGCGATACACCTTCAAAGATAGCGGCTCGCCGGCCATCACCCCCATAAACCACGACTTTGTATACGCCTGAGCGTCCTGAAGTGGCCTCTTCTTCGGCCTCGGCAACGATTTCTTCACCAAACTTAATTGGGCTGAGAAACGTGATTGAGGCATGTAAAGCAACCGAGGCCACATTGTGAGAGTTACAAGCATAAGCAAAAGCAGTATCCGCCAAAAAAAAGATCATTCCACCGTGTGCCAAGTCAAAACCGTTCAACATATCTTTACGAATTACCATGCTCAGCTTTGCATATCCCTTGCGAGCGCCTAGGATTTTCACTCCAAAAGCCGGACCGGTACCTTCGTTAGATCGAAATTTCTTCGCTATCGCTATAGCTAAGTCGTCATCTGATTGAAAGGTTTGCATTGGTAGCACCACATTAATTTGTTGACCGCTCGGTCAATAAAATATAGTAATATGTAATAAATTGCAAATTGTTAGAATTAGAGGGTATTGGCATGAGCTTTAACACTATAATTTTCGAGGTTAGCGCGGGCGTTGCTACGCTCACACTTAATCGTCCTGATCGATTGAACAGTTTCAACACTGAAATGCACGAAGAGGTGCAGGAAGCGTTCAAACGTATTGATGCAGATCATTCGGTGCGATGTATTCTTTTGACGGGGGCAGGCCGAGGTTTTTGTGCAGGGCAAGATCTGTCAGATCGCGCCGTTGCGCCGGGGGCAGAGAGTGTTGATCTGGGTGCCTCTGTTGACAAGTATTACAATCCTCTCATACGAAAAATTACTTCGATCCCGATGCCCGTCGTTTGCGCGGTAAATGGGGTCGCGGCGGGAGCAGGGGCAAACATTGCGATTGCTTGCGACATTGTTCTTGCGGCAAAGAGCGCAAAGTTTATTGAGTCTTTTGCCAATATTGGATTGATTCCAGATTCTGGAGGAACTTATCATCTACCTCGTCTTTTGGGCCAGACTCGCGCTTTAGGAATGGCTCTAACGGGAGATCCCGTTAGTGCGCAACAGGCAGAGGAATGGGGATTGATTTGGAAATCAGTCGACGATGCGGAATTGATGAACGAAGCAAATAAGTTAGCGAGTAACTTTGCCAATGGCCCGACCCAAGGACTTGCTCAAATTAAGGCCCTAATTCGCTCTTCATGGACTCGCGATATCGTTGCGCAAACCGATTTAGAGCGAGACACGATGCGGGTACTTGGTCGAACCGACGATTATAAGGAAGCCGTGGACGCGTTTCTGAACAAGCGCAAACCCGTTTTCAAAAATCGTTAATTGTTAACCTTGACTCGAATTTGGCTTCACGAAGAATATTACAGTGCGCACTGATTATGAACCTTCTTTAGACCAGGGCGAAAGTCTGAATATTGGCGATCTTCGTTCACTTCAATTGGAGCGGCTACAGTGGTCACTTAAACATGCATACGAGAACTGCGGTCCGTACCGTGCTATGTGCGATAAAGCGGGAGTAAGGCCTGATCATTTGTCTTCCTTGGAAGATCTGGCCAAGTTTCCGTTCACAGGAAAAAATGAGCTTCGAGCCTCTTATCCATTTGGTTTTTTTGCGAAACCAAGTCGTGAGATTGTACGTATTCATGCGTCATCAGGAACGACCGGGCAACCGACTGTGGTTGGATATACATTAGACGACATTAAGACTTGGTCATCATTGGTAGCTCGCTCTATCAGGGCGGCTGGCGGTCGCCCGGGTATGAAAGTTCATGTCGCTTACGGTTACGGATTGTTCACAGGCGGTTTGGGTGCGCATTATGGTTGCGAGGCTTTAGGCTGTACTGTAATCCCGATGTCAGGCGGCCAAACCGAAAAGCAAGTACAGCTAATCCTTGATTTTGAACCAGACATCATAATGGTTACGCCGAGTTATATGTTAGCGATTCTCGACGAATTTGCTCGTCGAGGAATCGATCCAAAATCTACTTCTCTTAAAATCGGGATATTTGGAGCAGAACCTTGGACGGATGCAATGCGTCGGGAGATCGAGGAGACTTTTAACATTGATGCCGTGGACATCTACGGACTATCGGAGGTAATGGGGCCGGGAGTTGCCAGTGAATGTGTTGAAACTAAAGATGGGCTAACTGTTTGGGAAGATCACTTTTATCCCGAGATCATTGATCCTTCGTCTGGAAATGTTTTAGCAGATGGGGAGTTAGGGGAACTTGTTTTTACGTCATTGACCAAGCAAGCCATGCCTGTAATACGATATCGTACAAGGGATCTAACACGCTTACTTCCAGGCACTGCCCGCAATATGCGACGAATGGCAAGGATTACCGGGCGTAGCGATGATATGATGATTATTCGAGGAGTTAATGTCTTTCCATCGCAGATTGAAGAGATAATACTTAACACAGATGGCCTATCCGTTCACTACGATCTCGAAATCTCACGCCCCGACAGAATGGACATTCTTAATGTCCGAGTAGAATCTATTAAAGGTGCGAGTACTGACCAACAAAATACGTTAGCAAGTACTTTACGGTCGCAGATAAAATCATTGATTGGTGTGTCAGTCGGTGTAAATGTGGTAAACTCGGGAACAATTCCTCGTTCGGCGGGAAAGGCTGTCCGAATCAGAGACCTTAGACAATCTTAGGAGATTCTAACTATGTATAAACTTATTGCTCTTTACAAAAAACCCGAAGACGAAGCGGCGTTCTTGGAACATTATGAGAAAGTTCATACTCCTATCGCCAAGTCGATTCCTGGACTCAAGGAATTGGTCGTAAATCGTGTCACTGGAAACCCTATGGGAGGTGAGCCGGAGTACTTCATGATCGTTGAGATGGTTTATGAAACTAAAGAGGATTTCAAGAAGGGGATGTCGTCAGCTGAAAACATGGCGGCTGGTAAAGACCTTGGAAATTTTGCTAGAGGTCTTGTAACTTTGGTTACTACGTCTACCTAGTTTGGAGCTTAGTACAGATACTGTCTTGCTGTTCCTCACCTTGAACAAGCGGGCTAAACCAGTTAAGAGGGTCTACAATGGAACGCGCTAAAAACGTAAATGCAGAGAAAAAGCGAGAAGCGATTGTAGAGACGGCAACGCGTTTGTTTGCCAAATTGGGCTTTCAACAAACCCCCGTTGAGAAGATTGCGGAAGCTTGCGACATTTCCAAGGCTCTGATTTTTCATTATTTTGAACGTAAGGAGGATATACTTTTCGAGGTGATGAACGTTCATATGGAGTTGTTGTTGACGGCAACTGACTCGAGCCTATATCGAAATATTCCGCCCCAGTTTAGTTTTCATGAGTTTTGTCGAAAGCTACTACATTTATATGTGGGAGGAGCGAACAGCCAGAAAGTGCTTTTGTACGAATTGGGAAGTTTGCCAGAAGATCAGCGCAAAGAAATAATTGCGAAAGAGAGATATCTGATTGATTACGCCGTAATTCTCTTAAATCGGGCATTGTTGCCTCGGGAGATTGATAATCGCAGGCTTCGAATACAGGTCATGCTGTTTTTTGGGATGATCAATTGGAGTCATTCTTGGTTTAAGTCGAATGACACAGATGAACGCGACGAGTTATCAGAGTATGTCGCCCAAACAACAATAGAGGCTCTGAAAACTTGAGAGATTGACGGGAGGGTACCTAGCAATAGACTTAGTTGGTGACTCGGTTTGTAAAATTCGAATTAAGTAATAGGTGGAGCAGCGTCCCAGTCGGGAGAGAATGATGACTGAAGAACTCAAAATTCCCAACGGTAGCGTTAATCCAAGTTTAAACTTTGAAACTGGCACTATCTGGAACGCTGACAATCTTGACGTTATGCGCGGCATGAACTCCGACACTGTCGATCTTATATATTTAGATCCTCCTTTCAATAGTGCTAGAAACTATAATGGATCCGGACGAGCAAAGAATCAAAAATTCTTAGATAATTGGAGTGAAGAACAGCTGAAAGAATGGAACATTTGGGAAGGAGTACAAAACGATACTGACTTGCTTCGAGATGAAAAATGGTGGCCAATGATGGAACTGGTTAAAGATAAACATAGCAGGGCAATGTATTTTTACCTGTCGTTTATGGCAGTTCGATTATTACAAATGAAAAGAATATTGAAGCCGACTGGTTCACTTTACTTGCATTGCGACGATAATTCAAATTCTTATTTAAGAATGTTGCTAGATTACATATTTGGTCATAAGTACGGGCCAGGAACTTTTGGGAACGGTGCTGAAATAACTTGGAGAAGAACTACTTCATCAAACAGGGCAAGAAGGCGATACGGTAGAATCACAGATACAATATACGTATTTAGGAATAGCGAAAACTATACTCACAACACTATATTTTCAAGGCATGACGAGGAGTACATTAAAGCAAAGTACAGGTTCAATGATAATGATGGTAGGGGACTCTATATGAAAGATAATTTAACCTCTCCGGGAGAAGGATACAAATACGACTACAAAGGATTTCCATCTCCGAACAAAGGATGGCGATGTACGCGAGAAAAAATGAAGGAGCTAGAAGAAGATAACCGTTTAAGTTTTCCAGAAAACAAGCAAGGGAGAATTCGGCAAAAAAGATATTTATCTGAATCTAAGGGGGTTCCTGTTAGCTGTCTTTGGACTGACATAAAGGTTGTAAACTCACAAGCTAAGGAGCGCACGGGGTGGGAAACTCAAAAGCCTAAAGCTCTCTTGAATAGAATAATTGACACCAGTTCCAATCCAGGAGATGTTGTATTTGATCCGTTCTGTGGGTGTAGTACGACTCTAATCGCGGCACTTGAGCGACCGGACAACGAAAAGAGACATGTTGTTGGTTGCGATATAGATAGTGAAGTGTGTCAAGTTATGGACCTAAGAGTTTCAGAACTTAAAGATCGTTCCACTCAGGATCTTTTTCGAAATGTTGAGATAAGAGTACTGGACTGCCTGAATGACAAATCCCTAATTCCTGTTCGCACAGACAATAGCCGAGCAGACGAACCGCTGACAGATCCTGTTCGAATTAATGTTCGAAGGATTTATGGCACGAAATTGTATGGTGAGCAAAAAGGTTACTGCCCAGGATGTAATCGGCTTATCGATTTCGATTTTATGGATGTTGATCACAAACTCCCCTTGAAACGAGGGGGAACGAACGATATTGAAAATTTACAAATGTTGTGCAGGAAGTGTAATACGAAAAAGGGAGCAAAAACCATGGAAGAGTGGTTAGCTGGTATTGATACGATGGATGTTAGTCGTCGTTAATCGCGAGAAGACCTAATAAAAACGGCATATTAGGTTCCTTACATGTGTATTTAATAAATCTAGTGCAATTTTTTTTGACCGAAATCTCATAGTTCGATGTGAAGATGCATTGTAACTGGTGCAGGGGATCATAATGGGCCAAATCGTATTCGGGTGCTTTGTTCTTCTGCTAGTATTATCAGTAGTAATTGGGCCGCTTTGGATTCGGTTGCTCTTTAACGAGTTTAATTCCGAAGATTCGGACGAATCATCAGAGCCGGGAGATATAGGTAAAAATTATACTACCGCGACACAGGTCGCGAAAACCGCTGTTATTGATCAGTATTCGAATGGACATTTTTACACATCAGCGTTTGTAGATGGCGTTACCGTAGAGTTTATGGTTGACACTGGCGCAACCCGGGTAGCTTTAACTCTCAGTGATGCGAAACGACTTGGTTTTGACCCAGAGGAACTTAATTTTTGCGAACGGATAAGCACAGTAAACGGTGAAACTGTGGCGGCAGAAGTCTTGATTAACTCGATTCGCATCGGACAAGTAGAAATCTTTAATATCTCTGCCTTGGTTGTTGGTTCAATGTCGGTCCCATCGCTTTTGGGAATGAACTTTTTGTCTGAACTCGACTCTTATGAATTTCGAGGACCTGATTTAGTTATCCGCCAGTAACTTCGAGTGAGATTTTTAGAGTAGAATGGCCTATCGACTGCTCTAGAGCGTTTGCGGTTCACGTTGATGTGAATTGAAGCTATAGCTTATCAAACGAACAAATTATCTTGACGGAACTACTGAAGGCGGAAACTTCTTCTATTGAGAAGCGGAAGAAATTGAGACAATCAGCTTGATCTGCTAACGCTCTATAACTGTTGCAGTCAATTTTAATGGGGCAATACTATGGTGGAAATTCTACTGGTTGTGGGAGTTATATGGTTCGTTCTTTGGTTAGTTCTTTGGTCGATTAAGTTGGTCTCTGACGAGTCATCCACGTTACGCAATAATGGTCGTAGTGACCCTAATGCGACTCCGGGTACGATAACCTCGGTCATTGATCAAAATTCTGATGGACGATTTTATGCACATGCTAAAGTAGATGGGGTCACTTTACAGCTTGTTGTTGACACAGGTGCAACTTGTGTATCGTTTACTCTCAGCGATGCGAAGCGACTTGGTTTTGACCCCGGGGAACTTGATTTTTGTGAACGAGTAGGTACATCAGGGGGTGAAATTATTGCGGCAGAAGTCTTGATTAACTCGATTCGCATTGGACAAGTTGAAGTTTTTAACGTCCGTGCCTTGGTTAAAGGATTTAATTCTGGCCAATCTATGTTGGGTATGAACTTTTTGTCTAAACTACATTCCTATGAATTTCAAGGACAAAATTTGGTTATTCGCCAATAACTACGGGTGAGATTTTTAAAATAGAATTGCGTATTGCATGCTCTAACTTTGTCTTGCATCTTTTCAATAACAACGTTTCTCTTCCCACTAGATGTAGATTTCCAAAATTTCCACAGATGCGATGACAAGGACGTTTACAGTCGATTCCTCGCCAGTATGTGCAGGCAACTCGAGACGTTGTCAGCTATTGTATTTTTCTTCGTAGACTTGGACTCGTTCTTGCGCTATCGCTATATATTCTGAGTTTACGTCGCAACCTTTGAACCGTCTAGAGTTTTCACACGCTGCAATTGCTGTAGTACCGCTACCAAGAAATGGATCAACGACCAAATCTCCCTCATTCGAGTGCTTTCTTACGAGCTCCTTAAATAACTGCAATGGTTTTTGCGTTGGATGTAGCCTTTTGCCTCTTGGAATCGCGAAATTATAAACTCCGTTATCGTAAACACTGTTGAACGTTGGTTTTCCACCTTTAACAGCCAACACAGCTACTTCACGAGCATTGGTGAGGTAGTTGACTTTAGAGTTTAGCGGAACAGGATTGGTTTTCATCCATTCGATTAAACGTAGTTGTACGAAACCTGCAGTCGATAAGGCTTCGGCCAATTTTGTAATCTTCCATAAGTCGTAAAAGACGATAGCTGTTCCGCCCTTTCGGAGAACTCGAAATGATAACTGTGCTAGAGAACCCAAGTCGATCTCTTTCTTGTCCCATTCCCCAAAATCCATGTTGACTGCGAATCGTTCGACACTCTTCTTTCCAGTATGTTTAAAACCAGTGCTACGGCTAACTGCATAAGGAGGATCAGTCAAAACTAGGTCAACTGCCCCTTCGTCAAGTCCTATAAGAAATGACTCAAAATCGCTAGTTAGTATACTGCAATCAAATGGATAACGACTATTCGGCAAGAACTTCAATGCTCCTTTCCTAGGGAGAATTTATACGACTGCTATTCCAAGGAAGCTATTCCATTTTGCCTTACTGCGAACTGAATCTTAGTGGATTATGCAAGCATTGGTCTGGAAATAGAACAGGTGAGATAGTCATTTTAGTCGATTTTTCAAGCAAAATAGTTCTCATTTTTTGCGATTGACGCGTTTTCGATTTTATTGATTGGCCGGTAACGAGTCAAATTTGGGACTCTTCGTTTGAAAAAACTTTGACTATCTGAGTTCTCTGTTTTATTTGTTTTTTGACGGCGCGTTCAATGAAGTTCGACGTTCTCATTTTCACTCAATGGTTTTTCGGCAATGAGAAGAAAGTCAGGGCTTCGGGAACGTTGTTCTCCAACCAGCAGGCGAATTTGGGAGCGGTATTAGAATATTTTTCTACAATCTTCTTTAAAGCGATTTTGGCTTGTTCGTGGTTTTCGGCATCATAGACATTTCTGAGTTTTGTAGCGAGACATTTTCTTATCTCTTCGTTCGGCGCTTGTTTCAGGGAATGTTGGATTAGGTTGTGCTGGCAACGTTGCCATTTGGAACCCGTGAGTACGGCCTAGCGAGCGGCTTTAAGCCATAGGAGGTCGTCGGAGAAGATATACTTGCCCCCACATTCCACGGTGAATTAGGCAATCCAGGGTCTCCTTCCAATGGAGTCCAGCGTCTTTCAACTCGACAGATACCCCGAGAATACAGGAACGACCTTCACGGTCAATTCCGACAGCAGTAAGAACTGCAACATCGCGAACAAATCCTGTCACACGCAGTTTATCTTATACGGCATCAAGAATCAGATAGGGGAACTCGACAAGGTTTCTGTTTCTCGAGGTTTCAAACCCTTCGTCCAACTTTTGGTTGATATTTGATACCGGAGTGGATGACATCGACTCGATGTCGAACGGTTTAAATATTTTGCTAATTTCACAACTGTTAACTCCCTTGATATAGCATTCTGCCGCAACATTCAGTAAGGCCTCACTACTCCGATGACCACGGTTCATTGTGTCCAGGTATAGCGGTGTGTCGACTGAACCCGACATCTTGGAAACCAGAAAGTTCAACGAACCCGATGCGTTAGGTAGACCTTCAGATTTGTAACCATTTCTATAACCACCGATCTTGCTAGCACGATGAACATAACTCCCTTCGAGACTTGCTTCGCGATTTAGTCGAACGACCATATCAAACCACTGCTATAATAGATACTTGAACGGAGAGCGATTTCCTTGGGACGGCACTTCCATAGCAGCTCGTTGACGATTATAATCTTCTATGCTCATTGATAGTCTCCTAATAGGGATTAAGACGAATTTTTGAAAACGCTTTTCCTCAAATTTGAATTTCTAGTCTTAATCCTAAAGTATCTAGAGAGAAAATAACAATAAGCTAGTCAATTGCTTGAATTTTATAGTAAACGGCGTTACTCTTTCCTACTTTAACATTAAAGTTACTCGACTATGCCTCTTGAACCCACTCTTATCCAAGCTCGTAGCCAGGATGTCGCTAAAACTAGCGACTATAATCTTGGTGAGTCCAGTATCAATAAGAACCATAAAAACGTCGAAGCTGTATTCTACGTGCTGGATAATCGCAACAGACATGAGAAAATTGTTGTCAGAAGCGATGATGCCAAGCAATTTCAAGCTCTAATATTGCGCCTACTCAGCAACAACTACGCCGTCCAGATCATTCCGAGTACGTCTATGCTGACGGCTAAAGAGGCAGCAGCAGTATTGACAACTTCCATTGAAAACCTAAATCGGATTGAGAAGGAGGGGAGATTGCAGTTTTTTAAGCACGGTTTGTTGGAGGTTATTGATGCGGAACAGGTTTTTGCGTACAAAGATGAACGAGAAAAACGTACGGCGGTGGCCCATGACGAATTAGTTGGAAGGTATCAGGATATGTATTTCTATGACGAGTGAATTCGAAAACCCAGAAAACGGCTCAAGATTGCCAGTCCTGTTACTCGATGCGAACGTGCTAGCAAGTGCTGTAAAAAGGGACATTATCTTCTCATTCGCTAACGCTAATTTGCTTACGGTTTTTTGGTCAGAGGAGATTCTGAAAGAAACACAAAAAGCCTTAGCACAGATATTTCATAAACGCGGTCTAGACACAGAACTTGCAAGTGTTCAGTCTTCCAAAATTGTAAAGAAGATAGTCGAGAGATTTCCAGATAGTTCAGCACACATTAACCTAAATGCTATTCCTAACTTCCCACTGCCAGACGAGAACGACCGTCATGTTGTTGCGGCGATTCAATGGAATGCAGATTTTCTCGTTACGGAGAACTTGAAAGATTTTCCGTCTACAACTTTAGATACTTTAGACATTAACAACAAACTGACGGCAATAAATTCAGATACTTTGATAGTCAAAACACTCCAAACCAATACCTTCGATTGTTTGAAAGCAATAAAGGAAATTCGAGATCGGCTAAGAAATCCGCCAATGAGTGCGGAAAACTTACTCTACATAAGGAAAAATCGTCACAGTCTTTATAAGACAGTCGAGTTTCTTCAAAATTATAAAGAGCAGATTTGAGTATTCCGATCGAACGCGTTCATATTGACTTATTCATCGAAGTGACATAGGGCAGTCGACGAATTTTCGAGTACCGCCATCACTTTCAGACTATATTGGCATTCTTAATGCTTTCTCCAATAATGAGAACAAACCGACAGGAGATAACGTGATAAACTGTGAATAGACTGTAGGTTATTACGGTTTCTCTCCAGTCTGCAGACTAGAGAGATACCGTTTATGCTTCGGTGGTTTCTGTGCCAATTAAACATATTTAGATAGGACTCTAGAAACATCTTCATTTGGACGGATATATATTCTCGCGTCAGCCCGCTCGCTCAGTAACGTCTGTATCAATTGTTCTGTCTTGCCATTTGTCTGGGGAGTATAAGGCTGAGTGAATATTTGTTTAATGCCCCGCATGCCTCTGCAAACATTTTTGACTTATACCCCGAACCGTTATCTGTTAGAACGTTTTTGACGACGATGCCTTAGATATAGAGTTGATAAATTTCTATGAAATGTTTGGTGACATTTTCTGCCGTCTCATCCTCATAAATACTACCTGTCGCGTAACGCGAGTGATCATCAACAGCAATGTACATACATTGAGAACGATGCGAAACTCGTTACTAGTTTGAATTTCGATGAAATTGCACTCAAACTAGACTGCCAACTGCCTAATTCTAGGGCCATCTAGTCGCCGAAACTTCAAATTTTTGTAGATAATTTTCCAAACTTTGTGTTTCGCAACAGTTTCACATAGCGAACCAATTCCGCTATTGGCTGATTTACGGCGATTTCGTTTCTGGGGTTTCTTATCACTTCTTCATTGAAATTCCGTAGCTTCTTTATATCAGAATGTATCATGTTTACTGCGGCTTTGTATTCATATTGTTGACGGGTTCCTAAGACTCTTCAATATCCTTTTTGCGACAAACGCCCACTCGAACGAGAACACGACTGACTGTTATTTGATGTATTCCAAATTTACGGGCAATATGGTCGCCGGTTAGTTTCCCTTCCACCCTTAGGTTGACGTTCTCTGACACTCGTTCTGGAGATGTTGCATTCGGACTGTTATGAAGACGGGATAAGCGATCCTGTAAACCAGCCTCTCCGTCCGATTTGAAACGTTTAATCCACTTCTGCACTATCTGTGGGGTTAAATTGTATTTGGCCGCCGCTTCGACTTGTTCAAGGCCTTCTATCAAGACTGATTCGACCATCGCAGCTCGTTGACGTTTATAATCTTCTATGCTCTTTGATAGTCTCCTAATAGGAATCAAGAAGATTTTTTGGGGTTGCTTGAAAGTGAGAAGTGTTTTCATGGGATTTTAAAATCCACTAGAAACGCTTTCTCGCCAAATTTGAATTTCTAAGACCTAATCCCACAGAACCTCTTAGGGAGTCCGAAATTACCTATTGAGGTAGAGATTGAGCTACAAAGCCTTCACAATATTCTCTACCATTTCCTTGGCATCTGACAACAACATCATTGTATTGTCCTTAAAAAACAGATCGTTATCGATACCTGCATAACCCGAACCGAGAGAACGTTTCACAAACAAAACAACTCCAGCCTTTTCTACATCTAGAACAGGCATACCAAAAATCGGACTGCTCGTGTCGGTTTTTGCGGCCGGGTTTGTGACATCATTCGCGCCTATCACGAACGCGACATCTGCCGCTGCGAACTCGGGATTAATGTCTTCAAGTTCAAAAACTTCATCGTAGGGTACCTGGGCTTCTGCTAACAGTACATTCATATGACCAGGCATTCGGCCAGCGACGGGGTGAATTGCGAACGATACGTCTACACCCGCCTCTTTTAATTTTTCAGTCATCTCTTTCAGAACGTGCTGAGCCTGAGCGACTGCCATCCCGTATCCTGGTACAATAATCACCTTACTAGCATTTTTCATTATAAATGCAGCATCATCGGCAGCCCCACGTTTTACTGGCTTAGCCTGAGTATCTCGTGCTATGTTTTCCGCTGATCCATCTCCTCCGAATCCTCCTAGTACAACCGAGAAAAAGCTACGGTTCATGCCTCGACACATTATGTATGACAAGATTGCTCCTGATGACCCAACTAGCGTTCCCGTAATAATCAGGCCAAGGTTTCCTAAAGTAAAACCTAAGGCCGTGGCGGCCCAGCCAGAATATGAGTTGAGTACAGAAATAATGACTGGCATATCTGCCCCGCCAATCGGGATGATCAAGGTGATACCTAACAATAAGGACATTGCAACAATTGACCAGAACACCCATTCCTTTTCCCCACCACTTGAAACTAATAATCCAACCAAAACCATAATTCCGATCAGAATGGCTAAATTTATCAAATGACGAAACGGAATGATGATCGGATTCCCAGACATGTTCCCGTTTAGTTTCGCAAATGCAATCACGGATCCGGAAACTGTTACTGCGCCTAGGAATCCAGAAACACAAAGTTCGATGATTGAGCGCGTCGCTATGTTTCCATTTGGTAAATCTAGGCCAAAATTTGATGGTGCGTAGTAAGCAGCCGCGGCTACAAGGAGTGAAGCTCCACCTCCAAGCGCGTTGAATGCGCCAACGAGTTGAGGCATTTTCGTCATCGGTGCTCGTGTTGCTACCAGTCCTCCAATAAGTCCACCGAGAATTAGGCCAGAAAGTATCAGAACGACCGTTACGACTTCGAGATTTGGAGTGATGATCCATACCGTTGTAGCAATAGCAACAACCATTCCAAGTATACCAAGCCGGTTTCCATTGACAGCTGTCTCTGGACTTGCAAGTCCTCGGATCGAGAAGATAAATAGAACAGCCGCGGTTGCGTAAAGTAAGGCCTGTAGATTTGCACCGGTCATTAGGATTTCTTCCTATACATCGCTAGCATTCTCCGAGTAACTAGAAAACCTCCAATAATGTTAACGGTAGCGAAGAATACTGCAACAGTGCCTAAACCTCTTGCTGTCCAAGTCTGTCGAGTTACTTCGTCTGGTGAAGTAGTAGCAACAATTACTGCGGCAACAATTGTGATCGCGGAAATAGCGTTCGTGACGGACATTAGGGGAGTGTGAAGTGCTGGTGTTACAGACCAAACAACAAAATACCCAACGAATATTGCAAGGACAAAAACCACGATCAAAAATACCGTCGAATCAACGGACTCTAAACTATTGGATGCCAATGCGGGAAAGGTCAATAAGAGAGTAGAGAATAATAGTGCCAGTAATTTCATGTACTCAGCCTTTCGTTGACAGTTTTGCCTCCTTGAGTCAGCAACATAGCGGAAACAATTTCATCTGAAGTATTGATATTGATTTTACCAGAATCATCGGTAATTAAAGGAAGAAACGAAACTAAGTTTTTGGCATAAAGTGTACTGGTATCGGCAGGAAGTCTAGCGGGTAGATTAGAAAATCCTGCAATCTTAACATCTTTATGGATTACAACTTTGTCAGGTTTTGAAAGAGGACAGTTACCGCCTTGTGGCGTAGCCATATCAACGATCACGCTCCCCGGTGACATGGTCTCTACCATGTCCTTGGTTACTAGGACAGGAGCAGGCCGTCCGGGTATCAATGCAGTTGTAATCACAATGTCTTGATTGGATATATGTTGAGCTGTGAGTTCAGCTTGTTTCGCTTGGTATTCCTTCGACATAGCTTTAGCATAGCCACCTGAAGTCTCTGCTTGTTTGAATTCTTCGTCTTCAACGGCTATAAATTTTGCTCCCAAAGAAGCCACTTGCTCTTTTGCAGCCGGTCTAACATCTGTCGCGGACACAACCGCCCCTAATCTGCGAGCCGTCGCTATTGCTTGGAGTCCGGCTACTCCTGCTCCCATTACAAAAACTTTAGCAGGAGCAACTGTTCCCGCGGCGGTCATCATCATTGGTAGAGCGCGACCGTAAATGTGAACACCTTCTATGACCGCTCGGTATCCAGCTAAGTTAGATTGTGACGAAAGAGCATCCATCGATTGCGCTCTTGTAATTCTCGGAACGAATTCCATCGCTAGGGCGTTTATTTTTCTTCTGTTAATGGCTTCAATAAAATCTTTCGTAGAAGAAAAAGGATCAAGCATTGCAATAAGACTAGAGCCTTCAGGCAAAGAATCGATTTGATCTTCGTTCGGTCGTTGAACCATTAAAGTCAAATCCGCTTTCTGACTAGCAGTTTTACTCGTTTTTGCGATGGTAGCACCAGCACTTGCAAACATATTGTCTGTCGCGCCAGCCATAATTCCTGCACTCCCGTCGACCGTAACTTGATGCCCTAACGACACCAGCTTGGCTACAGTTGTAGGAACCGCTGCAACCCTTGTCTCGCCTCTGATCGTCTCTTTTAAAACAGCGATTTTCATTTGGTTGAGGGTCTCCAATTCGGGAAATGAGTCTGTGACTGCACAGCTCAACGAAAGCAAGACGAAAGTTTAAGTTAAACGCGGACATAAGTCGCCTTGCTCAGTGTCTCAGTATACCACCTCTCCAATGTTTAAAAGTGTATCCCGTCTAATCGTTTATAGTACAATTTTCCGATCGCTCTGTCGCAACTCTACAAAAAGATGAAAACGGCATGTGTTATAATTCACTTTTTGCGAGTGGGGGTAATTTACCAAAATTCTCAAATATTCTAGGTCGTACTCTCTCGAGTGCGCTAATTACCTCAAAAATCTTGCACATTGGAGTTCTGAATGTCGGTAAAGAAGGCGGTACTGCCCGTTGCAGGCCTCGGTACAAGAGTGTTACCGGCAACAAAAAGTACCCCGAAAGAAATGCTACCAGTCGTCGATCAACCTGCGATACAGTATGTTGTAGACGAAATAATTGAAGCGGGTATTGAGCATATAGTGTTCGTGACAGGCAGAGGAAAAAGTGTCATTGAAGATCATTTCGACAGTGCGTTTGAACTGGAATTCATCCTTAAAGAGAAGAACAAACTCGATTTACTTGAGCGAGTAAGGGCAGTACGTTTACCGGCCGGGGGAACCAGTTTTACCAGACAACAAGAACCTCTAGGGTTAGGACATGCCGTCTGGTGTGCGCGCAGTATTATTGGAAACGAACCATTCGCTGTTCTCCTTCCCGACGTTCTTATTAAAGCGTCGCCTTCGTGCCTAGCACAGATGATTGAGGTGTACGATGACGTAGGTGGAAATCTCATTGCTGTCGACGAGATTCCAAAAGATCAGGTATCTTCCTACGGTGTAATTGCCCCGAAAGGAGATATCAACGAGGAGGTAATCGAGATGATAGGAATGGTTGAAAAACCGCCACCAGAGAGCGCTCCATCAAATCTAAAAATAACCGGACGTTACATTTTGCAGCCTCAAGTGTTTGAACTGCTTGAAGACCAAGCGACAGGCGCAGGAGGTGAGATTCAGTTAACCGATGCGATGGCACGTCTAATGCTTACACAACCTTTTCATGCTTATCGATACAAAGGCCGAGATTTTGATGTAGGTAGCCGTCCTGGTTATTTTGAAGCGGTCGTAGCATACGCTTTAGAACACCCCGAGATCGGTGATGTAGCGAAATCCATTGTACAGAAAGCAATCCATGAAACCGACTGATTCGATATTAAGCTTCAGAGATATAGAACTTGCCTATAAACGTGTCTACGATACAGGATTGGTCGAAAAAACGCCAATCCTAAAGAATCGCGTTCTCAACGCACATGCTAGTGCAAGTGTCATAGTAAAGGCGGAAAACCTTCAGTCGACGGGTAGTTTCAAGATTCGCGGTGCAACGAATCGCATTGCGAAACTTTCCAAAGAAGAACGTCGGCGCGGTGTTGTTGCATTTTCTTCTGGCAACCACGCTCAAGGAATTGCTAGGGCAGCGAGGTATTTTGGTGTTCGCGCTACGATAATTATGCCCTCCGATGCTCCGGAGATCAAAGTCGCTGGCGTTGAAAGAGATGGGGGAGAAATTGTAACCTATGACAGGACGCGAGAATCTCGAGAAGACATTGCAGAGCAATTTTCTAAGGAACACGGATGCATCATAATTCCTAGTTATGATGACCCAGACATTATTGCAGGGCAGGGAACTGTCGGAATTGAACTCGTTGAACAATTAAGTGAACAAAATCACTCTCTAGATCATTTAATTGTTTGTACAGGAGGGGGAGGTTTGGCAGCCGGAATTGCCCTCGCTTTTGCAGAGTTGTCACCAAAGACGAAAATTTGGGTCGCTGAACCGGCGGGGTATGATGATTGGAAACGCTCGCTTCAGTCCGGAAAAATCGAGGCCAACAATTCTTGGCCGCCGTCGCTTTGCGATTCGATTCTCACCAAGAGTCCAGGAGAACTGCCTTGGAAACTTGCTCATAATCTGATTGAAGATGGATTATCGGTTACAGATGATGAGGTAAAGACAGCGATTCGGTTTGCCACCTCAAATCTGAAAATTGTTCTTGAACCCGGAGGTTCTGTCGCCTTTGCCTCAGCTTTGCGCGGCCTGCCAAAAACCATGCAAAACACACAGGTTGGTGTGATCGCAACAGGTGGAAATATTGATTCGCGGCTCCTTTCCGAAATTTTAAAAGACGTACACTAAAATGTTTTAGTGTGACGCACCTGGTTTAAGAATGTATCCTTTTTCGTTCTCGTCAAACATTTCTTGTATGTCTGGATGTTCCATGGGATCGTCGCTTTCGTCAGGGACTAAGTTTTGTTCGGCAACATAAGCCTCATAATGAGATTGTTCGTTTTCAGCTAGCAGATGATAGAAGGGCTGATCCTTGCGCGGTCGATTTTCTTGAGGAAGAGAATTGTACCACTCCTCAGAACTAGAAAACACCGCATCAACATCATAAATCACACCGCGAAATGGATGAAATCGATGTTTAACTCTAGCACCTAACTTAAACTTAGTTTCACGAAACAACGAATTGTTCTGAACCCCAAGTCCTCCGACTGGCTTGTCCAGCAAAAGTCTCGGCGCAACGCGGGGTTGCTCTGGCGTAGGCGGTTTTACTTTATTCTCAGGTTTTAAAACAAGTGTAGGTTTCTCAAGTCTATAAAATACTCGCCGAAATAAGCGAGAAAGAGCCTGAAGAATCTTCATTGCTGCCTCTCTAATAATGCTAGAAACGAAAGAAGTGCTAAAATGTGGACGAAGAGTCCGCATTTCAAGGTAGAGTGAAAATCTGTCGCGGGTACTTATAGTACCATAATTTCGTTAAATTATGAAATTTCGAGAATATAAGCTCCATTTTTCTTAGTGCTTTATAAAAATCAGGAGTGAGCGTTGGCATTAATTGGCTATGTTAATCAGTTTATGTCAGTTTGATTTTTGCAATGAACAGACATTGAACAGGTTATGCCAGATCTACCGAAACGGCGTTGGAGACCACCAAAGGAAGTTTCTAAGTCTTCCGGCCGGCGTGTGGGCGAACGCAAAGTAAAGGCTTGGAACGCCAAAACAGAAAGCGCAAAGCGCTGGCTAGAGCGACAATTTTCTGATCCTTATGTAAAACAAGCCATTGAGGAAGGTTATAGATCGCGTGCGGCATTCAAACTCAAAGGAATCGATGAACGTACCAAACTGCTCAAGAATCGAAGGCGAGTCCTTGACTTAGGATGTGCGCCGGGTAGTTGGCTTCAAGTTTGCCTTGAACAAGAATCCGTAGAATCGATTTCTGGAATTGACTTGTTGCCAGTTGAACCATTAGGTCAAGCTTACGTTCAAATAGGTGATGTAACAAACGCTTCAGATATTGATAAACTAACAAAGCACCTATCCGGAAAACCTGATTTGATTCTTTCAGATATGGCATCAAATACAACCGGACACAGGGCTACAGATCACCTTCGAACGATCGTTCTTGCCGAAAAAGCACTGGAGATTGCACTCTCCAACTTAGAAATTGGGGGAGCCTTTTGCGCTAAAGTTTTCGAGGGAGGGGCTTCGCAAGATATTCTCAAATCACTTAAACGTGAGTTCAATTACGTTAAGCACGTAAAACCTCCTGCGAGTCGTTCGAACAGTCCAGAAATATATGTAGTTGCCAAGGGATTTCGAGTTCCTAAGTAGATATCGCGTATAGCTTATTCTTGCTGAAAATTTCTTTGTCCTGTTGCTTGGCCATAAACTTGCCTGTATAAATTCGATCGAAAAGAAGGCCTTCTTATGAAAATTCGCCAAGCCCTGACTTTTGACGATGTCCTTTTGGAACCAGCGGCTAGTGAAGTTATGCCTTCTCAAGTCGATGTATCCACACGGCTAACAAAATCGATCAAGCTAAATATTCCGCTGTTGTCCTCGGCAATGGATACAGTCACCGAAGCCAGACTTGCCATAGCGATGGCACAAGCCGGCGGTCTCGGGGTGATTCATCGTAATTTGTCCATTGAAGAGCAGGTTGGCGAAGTTACTCAAGTGAAAAAATTTGAAAGCGGGATAGTAATGAATCCGGTCACTATTTCGCCTGACGCGACGTTGGCAGATTTGAAAAATCTTAAAGAAAGAACAGGATTCTCAGGGATACCGGTTGTTGAAGAAACTGGGCAGGTTATTGGAATAATTACCAATAGAGACACTCGATTTTCCGATGCTTGGGATACGCCCGTACGGGATCTTATGACAACGTCAATGGTGTCAATAAAAATGGATACCGACATTTCTGTAGCGCGGCAGATGTTGCATACTCACCGAATCGAAAGACTGATTATTGTAGATGACGATAATCGGTGTGTTGGTTTGTTGACGGTAAAAGATATGGATAAGGCGGCTGTCAATCCAAATGCTGCCAAGGACGAAGTCGGAAGATTAAGAGTTGCAGCAGCGTCAACTGTAGGAGATTCTGGATTTGAAAGAACACAAGCCTTAATTGAAGCTGGTGTCGATGTTGTCGTAATTGATACGGCTCACGGGCATTCAGCTGCAGTTTTGGACGCTGTTAGCCGAGCAAAAAGAGAATCAAATTCTGTTCAGATTGTAGCGGGGAACGTTGCGACTAAGGAAGCCGTGAAGGCTTTGGTCGATCATGGCGTGGACGCTGTAAAAGTAGGGATTGGCCCGGGTTCTATTTGTACGACACGAGTCGTCGCAGGAGTTGGAGTACCTCAGTTTACAGCTATTTTAGATTGCGCTGAGGAAGCGAGCAAGTCGGGAACGCCAGTAATTGCCGACGGAGGGATAAAATTTTCGGGAGATTTTGCGAAGGCCTTAGCTGGGGGGGCTGATTGTGCAATGCTGGGTAGTTTGTTCGCTGGTACCGACGAGTCGCCAGGCGAAGTTTTCTTGTATCAAGGACGATCGTACAAAGCCTATCGCGGGATGGGATCGCTTGGTGCGATGTCACGAGGTTCGGCCGATCGATATTTTCAAAAAGAGGTAGCGAGTGAAAAATTAGTTCCAGAGGGAATCGAGGGACAGGTTCCCTTCAAAGGGCCTATCTCTGTGATAATCCACCAAATGGTCGGTGGGTTGAAATCTGCAATGGGATATACAGGAGCAAAATCGATTGAAGACTTGCATGATAAAGCGAAGTTTTTGCAGATAACAAGTGCGGGATTACGTGAGAGTCATGTCCACGACGTTACAATGACCCGCGAATCACCGAATTATTCCATACCGAGAGGGTAACCTATGGTATCTGCGCAGAGTGATTAAGCTTGCGCAAAACTTAGCCTGACATTCACGTTTACGGACAGTTATTAGAAATGCAAGATGGAGGAAGAATAGCGGCAGCAATTGAAATACTCTCTGATGTACTAGCGTCACGTACATCGGTCAAAGTTGCTGTTAGAAAATGGAGTAAAGAGGCGAGATACGCGGGTTCAAAAGATCGCGCTTGGATATCCGGTCTTGTTCTGGAGGCTCTTCGCCGAAAAAATTCAGCGTCTTGGTTAATGAATTCTGATGAAGCTCGAAGTATTGTGCTAGGAACTTTGCGTCTAGCTTGGGGATGGACACCGTTAGACATAGAAAATTCATTTTCTGATACTTATGCGCCATCAATACCTTTAACTAAACTTGAAAAGACTAGTTTAGACGAAAACTCGATTGAGGATTCACCGTCGCATGTTCAAGGTGATTTTCCTGTTTGGTTGAATGAGCAAATACAAAGAGTATTTCAGTCTGAAGCTGTTTCCGAATGCCAAGCGTTCGCAAGCCGCGCTGATGTTGGGCTTAGAATAAATGCACTAAAAATATCCGGCGAGGGAGATTTCTCCGGACTTATCAATAAATCGAATGGAGTCTCTTCGGAACTGTTAAAATTAGCGATTCGTATTCCCTCTACTGACCCTAGAATGAAAGACAAGTCTCTGGAACGAATACCAGCATACTCGACTGGCTCAGTTGAAGTACAAGACGAAGGATCGCAAATTGCGGCATATGCTAGCAATGCAAGACCCGGAGAAAAAGTACTGGATTATTGCGCTGGTGCGGGAGGTAAAACACTAACTTTGTCGGCAATGATGGCCAATACAGGGTGCATTTATGCGCACGACCGGGATTTGCGCCGGCTAATGATGTTGATACCCAGACTTAAGAAATCTGGCGCATCCAATGTCAAAATCATTGATAAGAAAAATCGCCAACTTATGGAAAATGAGCAAGACAAATTTGACTGTGTTTTGGTTGATTCCCCTTGTTCTGGTACAGGAACGTGGCGACGAAAACCTGAGGCAAAATGGTTGTTGTCTGAAACGGCATTAAGCAGGCGAATTACCGAACAGAATCAAATTCTCCGAGATTCTTCGAAGTATTTAAAGCCTAAAGGGCGTTTAGTTTATATAGTTTGTTCGTTTTTAATGGAGGAGGGAGAGGATCGGATAGAGGAGTTCTTGGCTCAGAATCCCGAATTTCGGGATGTCGATGCGGCAAATGAGGCCATTGCAAGTGGACAATTGACAGAGTTCGGAGCGGAAATGGTTAAAATGAATCGGACGAAGTTTGGTGGAGTAAGGTTAACACCTCTCAAATCTAACACGGATGGTTTTTTCTTTGCCGTACTGCGAAGACATGGAACTGGCGAAGGACAAACAAAATGAATACAAAACAAAAAAATCGCGTTCTTATTATCGATTTTGGTTCACAAGTAACGCAGTTGATCGCAAGAAGACTGCGCGAAATCAACGTACGATGTGAGATTCATCCCTTCGACAAAGTTAGCGACGACTTCCTAGTCGAGTTTAATCCGAAAGCAATTATTTTGTCGGGTGGCCCTGCTTCGGTTACGGAAACTGAGAGTCCTCGAGCTACAGGCAAGGTGTTTGAGCTTGGTGTACCTGTTCTAGGGATTTGTTACGGACAACAAACTATGACTATTCAACTTGGCGGAAAAGTAGAAAGTGGACGGAGTCGGGAATTTGGACGAGCGAACATAAAGCAAACGGAAAGTAACGTTTTGCTCGAAAATATGTTTATAGAAGGAGAGGAGCAAGTTTGGATGAGTCATGGCGATCATGTCGTTGAATTGCCGTCAGGATTTCGAGCGATTGCAGAATCTGCAGGCGCTCCTTTTGCCGTAATCGCTAATGATAACAAGAGATTTTATGGAACACAGTTTCATCCGGAAGTTTACCATACGTCCAACGGTCACCAGATTCTGAAGAATTTCGTATTTACTATTGCTAAGTGCGACAGCGACTGGACTATGTCGAACTATCGTGAAGAAGCCATTGCCAAGATACGAAAACAAGTTGGCTCGGGCCGAGTAATTTGCGGTTTATCAGGTGGAGTAGATAGTTCTGTGGCTGCTGTGTTACTACATGAAGCGATACGAGAACAACTTACTTGCGTATTCGTAGATCATGGGTTTCTAAGGTTGAATGAACGCGACGAAGTGGTAAGGTTATTTCGGGAAAAGTTTAATATTCCGATTATTGATGTAGATGCGTCAAAGAAATTCTATGCTGCTCTAGACGGGATATCGGATCCTGAGCAAAAGCGAAAAACGATTGGAGGTGTATTTGTCGAGGTATTTGAGGAGGAGGCGAACAAAATAGAGGGAACCAGTTTTCTAGCGCAAGGCACGTTGTATCCGGATGTTATTGAAAGTGTTTCTGCAACTGGTGGCCCCAGCGTAACGATAAAGAGTCACCATAATGTTGGCGGTCTTCCTGAAAGAATGAATCTGAAACTGGTTGAACCATTACGCGAACTATTCAAAGATGAAGTGCGAAGATTGGGAAGGGAATTGGGTTTGACCGACAGTGTCGTAGGGCGGCATCCGTTTCCTGGACCAGGTTTAGCGATACGCATTCCGGGGGAAGTTACCCGTGATAAAGTTGAGATATTGCGAAAGGCAGACGCGATATTCATAGAGGAGATTAGGAAGGCTGGATTGTATGATGAGATTTGGCAAGCATTCTGTGTGCTCTTACCCGTGAATAGCGTCGGAGTAATGGGAGACGAACGTAGATATGAGTCGGTTTTGGCGTTTAGAGCCGTTACGTCTACCGACGGAATGACGGCCGATTTTTATGGATTCGACAATAATTTTCTGGGGAGGGTTGCAACACGGATCGTTAACGAGGTTCAAGGGATTGCGAGAGTAGTGTACGATGTAACCTCTAAGCCACCCGGAACGATTGAATGGGAGTAATCTCTAATATCTCGCTACTAGGTGAAGTATTTCATGAACTGCTCAATCTGTTGCATAAAAAATTCTTTGTTCCAGTTGTCAAGCGAATCGACATCGATTAGATGAACAAATTCATAAACTTCTTCTTTCGCAATTTTCCAGTCAATTCGTTCAATAGTTTTACCGATTTCTTGTTTTAACCAGGTTGCCCCGACCTCTTTGTCTTGATCTTTCCACCGTCCATTTTGAACTAGGCTAGCCTGTAAATGGCGAAGGTTAGGTTGAACCTTATTGGACACATACCAGACGAAATCATACCAATCTCTTCCTTTTGTGTAGGCGCGGCACAGCATTGCGCTAATTTTGAGCGCAAAATTAGAAGGTAAGTCTTGATGCCTAATCTTATGTGGGTACGGAAACAGAAGAGTAGACTCGGTTTCGCCCGAATGTATCGGAGGATTCACATCAATCTCAAGTTTCACTCGAATTTTCTTACCGGGGTCACGTTCGGTAAACGAGAGATTAACTTGTCGGGTAATCGAATTGTCCTTCAGCATAGCTTTGCGAATGTTGGAATCCAACTTGCTTTTTTCTTGAATTTCACAATTTATTCCGAACGAGGCAAATGTTTGCTCTAGTTCTTTGACGTATTTGATCCAAGGAAAATCAGGGTCAGGCTTCCTCAACATAAAATCCAAATCCTCTGAGAATCGAGGAATTCTATGGATTATTCTCAAACTTGTCCCCCCGTGAAACAAAGCTTGATCAAAGAAATTCGATTTCGACAGCGCGTATAACGCTATTTCTTGAACGATCTCGCGAAGAGCTTGATCCTTTAGAACGTCGGTGGCCAGGTCGTAATCGTCCAGCCGTTGTTTAATCAAGTCAATCATTAGTGACCTCCTTATTCAAAAGCAATATAGCTTTAGGTTATATAGCTTTAGGTTTGGTTTTTCAAACTAAATAGCGCAATTTCGAAATTTTTCAAGAAATTTCTTGTGGATTCACATTTGTACACATTCTTCAACTTTGTAAAATCTTTTCTTCTCAGTTTAAGAAAATCTTCATCCTCAACTCGCAATCCCTCTTCAATATAGTCGATTCCTGTCCAAGGTTGCTTATTTCTTTCAACAATGTCCATTACTGCTCGAAGAGGATCGGCTACCAATGCTACTTGTTTCCCAAATTTATATTGAGTTACACCTTCGAGAAAACCTTCTTTATTAACTGCCAACGGTCGAAACGTGAACCAACCAAGTACTTCCTGACGATACCTGCTAGGTTTAGATTTCGGCGTAACACTAGAAGTTGTATAAACCGCTTCCGGGATCCAATCGTGAAATCTAAGAGCGGTCGAAAAAGAGATGTAACTTCGTGGAACGATCGCTTGAGCGATGCCAAATGGGTGTGGCAGGAACTCTGTTTTTGTGATTGTATTTGAAAGGCAATAGAGACCTCGTTTGAGACGAACCAAAACACCTTCCTTTAGCGCTCTATTGACTATGCCATAACGCCGCGCATCAGTTCCGTCGATGATCTCAGAGAGTTGACGACCGGTAAAAATTTCGTTAGTTAGGCCGTGTTCTCGAATTTGATGAACTAAGGTTAGGGTATTCATCGGCTTTTCTCTTTAGGTTAGCAACTCTCAATGTACCCGGTGTTTATAGGAAGTACGCTGACATTTGTTAAATTAGTGAAGTTTCCTCTAATTTCCTACTTCCGAAAAGGTTGCAAAGTAGCAGAAAGACGGCTAAATGGTACGATTAATCAGATTAATTTTCGTTCAAAGAAGCTGTAAACGAATCTATCTTCAAAGTTCATACCACACCACAAATATCATAATACTTCCATTTTATGGAAGTTTCAAGAAAAAATTCGAGTGTTCGCGTGAACATATCGTCGTTGTTGACCCGAACGTAGGCAAGGACTTGTCTGGGCGTAATCTTGATAGACCAAACATTGCTATTCTAGTCAGCTACTCGACTTTTAACTTGAAATATTGTCTGCTCAAAATTGGCAAGGAAATTTGTTGTCGATTTGCGCTTATACACTTTTTTCAACTTTGCGAAATCTTTTCTTTTCAGCGAAAGAAAATCTTCATCCTCAACTCGTAGTCCCCCTTGAATATAGTCGATTCCTGTCCAAGGTTGCTTATTTCTTTCAACAATATCCATTACTGCTCGAAGTGGATCTGCCACTAATACCACTTGTTTCCCAAACCTATACTGAGTGACTCCTTCGAGAAAACCTTCCTTATTGACCGCCAACGGTCGAAACGTAAACCAACCAAGTACCTCCTGACGATACCTGCTAGATTTAGATTTCGGCGTAACAATAGAAGTTGTATAAACGGCTTCCGGGATCCAGTCGTGAAATCTAAGAGCGGTTGAAAACGAGATGTAACTTCGTGGAACAATCGCTTGAGCAATGCCAAATGGGTGTGGCAGGAACTCTGTTTTTGTGATTGCATTTGAAAGGCAATAGAGACCTGGTTTGAGACGAACCAAAACACCTTCCTTTAGCGCTCTATTGACTAGGCCATAGCGCCGCGCATCTGTTCCGTCGATAATCTCAGAGAGTTGACGACCAGTAAAATTTTCGTTAGTTAGACCGTGTTCTTGAATTTGATCAACTAGGGTACTCATTGAAATTTCTCCTTATGTTCGGGATACAGATTTGTTTTTTTTCGGGATCGCCTTTAATCTCTAGGTTAGGACTAGAAAACTAGTTTCAGCGCCTTTCGAGTATCGCATTTAGTGCTTCGTAGAGCGGCATAGTTTCAAACCCTCCACTTACTTTGTAGCTACTAGTTCCTTTGTGTATGACGAGTCGCCTCTGAACCCCTATTGCCTTTGCGGCTTTTATGTTTCCGGCGTTGAGACGTTTTGGTTCTGAAAGTTTAATCTCTATTCCCCATTTTGTTCTATCTTCAAATTCAAGAACAAAATCTAACTCACTGTCACCCCCAGGGGTTCGGTAGTAAAAACAGTTTCGGAAGTCTCCTATGCTTTGAGCTGTTCTTATAAGTGATTCAATAACGAAACTATCCCAGATTGAACCGATTTGATTACTTGCTAATACTGATTGGGGATTGTCGATTTCGAGCAAAGTCGTCAGTATTCCTGAATCACGGATGTATAGTTTTGTGTGTTTAGTAACGTTTACCGTTCGACCGTTAAACTTGCTCCAAGGATCAATCACCCCGAGCAATAGCAACTGGCTTAGCGCACTAATTGAGTCGTGAACCTTTTGACGACTCGTTTTCAACTGTTTTGTGAAAGTACCCATTTCGAACTGTTTACCATTTACTATTGCTATAAATTCTAGACTGCTTTCTAAAGTCGCTTTGTCGACATTCAATCCATATTTTTCTACGTCGTGCTGAACATACGAATTGACCATATCCCTCCTTTCCTTTATGCTGGACTTTTCGGATGTTGCGAACAGGCTTAGAGGCATACCGCCCCGACACATCAGCAATACTGTTATGCAATTGTAAGTTTCTAGCAAATCTTTACCACCTCGAACTTTAATATGACCAGACAGAGCATTAATTAGTTCCGTGAGTATATACCTGTCATCTGAATCATGGAAACTCGTCCGGTCAGAGAAGCCACAGACTTTCTTTGCATATCCAAACTTGCAGAGCCAAGTAACAGAAATTTACATCGCTTGTTGTTAGCGAAACGCTGTTCAGCAATATGTACCTTGATGTTTGGGAACAGTACTTCACGTTCCTGAATTTCATCAAGAATGATGGTCTGGTCCTTATGAGACCTGAAAAACTTACTCCCGGTTCCGACTTCTTCCTGAGCTTCACTTTGCTCCAAATCTCTATATATGCCACCTAACTCTTTCTCGAAATGTAGTTTCGCAAGAGTAGTTTTGCCAATCTGACGAGGTCCAAGTAATGTTACGCATTCTTTGGGAATTATATACCTATTGACACATTGGGTGTCACAGGTATACGGTTCTGAGCTCTCGACCTATCACCCCTCTTTCGAGGGTCACTAGGTCTCTCAAACACAATATCTCCGAACTCTCCAGGTAAATTCCCGCCCGACTTCGCAATGCGAGAGATATTGATGGCGGCATTCACATCACGATCGATTTGAAAGCCGCAGTTAGAACACGAGTAAACGCGTTCTGAAAGAGACAAGTCTGTTTTGATCTTGCCACATCCAGAACACATCCGGCTCGTGTTTTTGGGATTGACTCGCGTTACTTTACCACCGGCACTTTCAGCCTTGTAGCAAAGCAGAGTTGCGAACTTACCCCAGTTCTGTTCTAATATACTTCGTGCAACCTTAGGGTTCTTGGTCATGTTTTGTATTTGTAAATCTTCTATTGCTAGATTGGGAGATAACCGAACGATCCTCGTCGTCTCTCTATGGATATAGCCGTGCTCACTTTCGCGAACCCGTTGACATTCTTTGGCATAACGAGTTCGGGCTTTCAGATAGGATTTACTTCCCCTCGTTTTTCCCTTCCTGTGTTCCGGAATTTTCTTCCCCTTGTCTTTCTTGACTTCTACCCTCAATTTCTTCTGAAGTCTCTTTTGTCGCTTTAGATCTCGTTTACGGCCTTTGACAATTTCACCATTCGACAGAGCTACTAAATTGTTCACGCCCATATCTATGCCAATCACTGAAGCATCAGACGGTTTGACTTCATTTGTCGTCGTGACCACAAACTGAAAATTCACACGACGGTCCGTTACGACTATACGAACCAACTTTATTTCACCTTGAGGAATATCGTTGACATAGAACGGATCAAACCCCTTGATGTTGACAGTCCACCCTTTCTTACGTTCCCTGAGTTGAAAACTCCCTTTCGGACAATCAAACGAACGCATTCGCCTACGGGGCTTAAATCGCGGAAAACCGACTTTGCTTGCATTCTCTTTGACCCGCTTAAAGTAATTTTTGAACGCCTTATCCAAACGATTGAGACAAGAACGCATTACGTGAGCTGAGTACTTACCGTACTCCGCATCATCAGCTCGTATTTCTGTTAGTGACTTACACTGATCATAGAAACTGATAGACCGACCCGTTTTTTTGTAACAGTCTATTCGCTCTTCTAATGCACTGTTATACAAAATCGCTTGCTTCGCGATGAAATCAAGCACTTTCTTGTGTCCGCCCTTACTGAGTTTGGCGGTGCGCGTATGTGTTCGAGCGATGATTGTAGTAGACTCGATAACTGAGTCATTAGTCTCAAGCCCCATGAGACTTCTCCTTTCAGGATATAGATGACTTCCTTTATACTACGGTTCGTTAAATCTTTCAAGAAAAAAATTTTTAAAAAATGAAATGAGTTCCCAAAATTGAAGAAAATTTGTGAGTTTGCTCTTGAGTGACAAACGTTGGTAATTGTACCATTCTAGGGGGGCAAACCAAATGAAAGAGCCACTGCGTAAAGCAACTCAAAGCACAGAATCAAGTTGCAAAAAATGAAACTTAAAGATCACAAATACGGATAGGCATCCTGGCGGATGAGTTGCACACAAATTTTTGAGTGGTTGGCTAATTTGGAAATTTTCGTATAGTCTACTGGTTACTTCGCAAATATGGGAGTGAATCGCTTGAAACCGCCCTATTTGTATGTACTCATTTTCTCGTTTTTGTGTCAAAAAGTATATAGTTCCCCATTCTTTCCGTTCATGTGTTTTGACTATAGCTTCGCGTACTAAGCGATCTACGTGAAAGTCTCCTGATTCTAGGAGCATTTGTATCTGTTGCACGGAAGACATGAAGGCAGAGAAAAATTAAAGCGAGCGAAACACCGTTCATTATACACAACTTGGGCTTAGCAAGAATGAATCGAAAGGCAGAAGTTTCTGCAAAATACCTGAAGATCGCATAATTCTCGCAGATTCGTTTTAGAATCACCTTGAGTATTCGTAGTTCGGTGAGATTATGGAGTCAATTGAGAGCGCTTAAACTAGAGGGAAGTAAGTCAAATTAATCGACCTTATCAAGATATCTTCGGACGGTTGCAATGCGAACGCAAATTTCCGCGAATCTACAGGAAAGTAACTCCAAGAGAACTACAGATGAACGATTTCAACATTTCCCCATTTCTCATTGAGGTACTCAGCGACAAGTCGTCGGTGACATTTGTGTGGCGTATCCTCGCTACAAAGTAGGCATCCTTCATCGAAAATGGATCTATCCAAGTCTTCGATTTTTCGTTCGATCATTAGCCGATGGAATTTCTCCTCATACTCAAGCCAAGCCTTGTCTTTTTTCTTTTGAGAGTTGTATGACGTTCGAATTTCCTTTGTTGGCGCAAGTTCAGGCAAATGCACATAACCCGCGGAACAGAGTTTCTTTGCGAAATATTTTAGGTCAACACTCTTCGCAAATCCGGCCAACTGTGAAGTGTTATTCAACCTAACGTCTATGATCGTCTTTACGTTGGCATCCCTTAACCGGTCAAAAAAATTTTCGGCAGTCGTTTTAGTGAATCCTATCGAGTAAATTTTCATTCTGTTCTCCATTGTTTGAAGGATTTTCTTCTTCCGCCCATACATGTGCAACTTTATTTTCTCGACTCTTTATGGCATAAGCAATTTTCTCATCTCTAGAAAGAGGTTTCTTATCGAATTTCTCTTCAACCACCAGTTTTGCCATAGTTTCAAGATGGGATTCATGCCTACCGTCTTCAAGGATATGGTAGAGGTCATAACCACTATTGTATAGCTCTTTCGCAACTAGTAAGGTTCTATGGCAAATCAACGGGTCTTTCTCCGAACACATCAATGCCAGTCGATACCTCTTATTTACTTTATGAACCTTTTCTAAGGCTTGTTTGAAGTCTTCCTCCTCCGACAATAACATGTAGTTTACACGCTCTTTGCCGCCACGTTTGCTTGGCTTATAGAACTCGCGGCTATTCCGTCTTCCCCCAAGCCCTTTACCCAAAAAAAAGTACTGAATACTATAATTTTCAAGGAATTTCTTTAGAGTATTCCGATTATAGTCGGAGTTGTACTCACTGAAGGGAGAAAAACGCACATCAACGATTGCGTTGACACGATTCTTTTTTAGCAACGCCAAGAAGTTGTATTTCTCGTGATTTGAGTGTCCTATGGTAAATATGGGATAGTTCATACATTGTTCCCTACTTCTGGATACCCGTATATTCCGTTTACTTGCAACCAATACCCATCTTTATCCGAATCAGGAGGGCAGTATTGGCGACTAACCCCGACTCGAAGGAAAATCTCCCTAAATGAGGATACAAAACGCCGTAGTTCGTCTACAGACACGTCGACTCGGTGTTTTTTTATGAAATCTGGAAAACCCCGATCAGTAATCGACAAACTTTCGTAAGACTGGCCACTATAGTCAGTCACCGAAGCCCTTAACTCGCCAGATTTAAACTTGTTCTCAAATATTCGTAAGCGGTTGGGTGCGACTTTGACTGTTATTAGCGAACAATTTGCTTCGCCTCCTACAGGTATGTGTTTTTGACCATTCGAAAAACTATATCCAAACCCATCAGCGATAGAGTCAGACAATGTTTGCTGAAGTACGGTTCTAAGTTCCTTGTCTGAAGCAAGCCTCAAACACCTTACCCCCCCCCAATAAATTCTGCATCTTCAATATGAGGTGCCACCGAATCAGATTTGAATTCTAAGTCGCCTTCCAATACTGTTCCAGGCTGAACGGAGTTGGATTCAACCCAGGCAGTTTTCCTATATGGCATTGGTCTCAGACACTCTCCCGTATTCAAGTCTACGACCCCAATGCATACAATACTGGGGTTTGAAAATCTTGTTAAATCAGTAACGATGTAATGTCCCATAGTGGATTCTCCATAGGAAACTCTGGCAAAAATAGCTCTTCGCGGGATGTCGTCCGAACAAAGGAATCTCGAACGAATAACCACTATACTAATTTCGAGAGAATACGCAACAGAAATAACTTAACGACATGAAACAGAATTTCAGATAGTGTCCTAGATATTCGAAACCTGCCGAATTGTCCCGATTAGCAAGTCAATGTTTAACAGAGCACACACCAGCTGCAATGGTTGGGCGTATGAAAGTTAGATCAGAATAAGAAAAAAGTTTTGACATCAGTTCTTCCAATAATTACATATTTGTCCTCATTTGACTATATACTAATGTAAAAACGCAACCACTTTTCAACTAAAGGTTTGAACCGAATAGAGCCAATGCCCCGCCGTCCTCGTCCAAAAATCGTCTCGCTTACCTCGGCTGCGACTGACCGAGTCCGAGAAATTTTATCGAACAAAGATAAGGGGTACTTGCGCGTTGGCGTTAACAACGGCGGCTGTGCTGGCATGGAATACGTGATGGACTATGCCGAGGCTCCCGAACCGCTAGACGAAATCGTGGAAGAACAGGGAGTCCAAATTCTTGTAGATTCAAAAGCCGTTTTGTTTTTGTTGGGAAGTGTTGTAGACTATGAGGTCACTCCACTTCACGAAAAATTTGTATTTTCTAACCCAAACCAAACGGATGCTTGTGGATGTGGTGAGAGTGTTACAATCGTTCCCGCGGTAGCTTAGTTCGTATAGTTACCCGTAATTTCTAACCTAATGGAGCTTTGAAGATGGCAGACGGAAATCAACCTATTGAGCGCACAACTTTCAAAAGTTTTCTTGAAAGTACCCAAGAAGATTGGCAACTCATCTCTGCCAATGCTAGAGATTTCAACAAAGGACTTGCCAAGAGAGTCATAGAACACCTTAGACTTCTTGACGGGGATTTTGGCGGATTTCCTGTTGATCGACTGGAACATTCTCTGCAAACCGCCACCCGCGCACATAGAGATGGACGAGACGAAGAGTATGTTGTCTGTGCTTTAATCCACGATATAGGCGACACCTTAGGAAGTTATAATCACCCAGATATTGCAGCGGCGATTCTAAAACCGTTCGTAAGTGAGAAGAATCACTGGATGGTCGCCCATCATGGAATATTCCAAGGATATTACTTCTTTGAACATCTTGGTTTAGATAAAAATATGCGTGAACAGTTCAAAGACAGCCCACACTATCAATATTGTGCGGAATTCTGTCACAAGTACGACCAAGCGGCATTCGACCCCGAATATGAAAGCGAACCGTTAGAGTTTTTTGAACCCATGGTGGAGCGAGTATTCGCTTTCCCTAAGAATTCAGTTTACCTGAAGGCTCTAAAGGAAACTATTTAAGTCTATTAGGGGATAAGCAAACAGGCATCACCATAGGAATAGAATCTGTACTGTTCCTTAATTGCGTGTTTGTACGCGGCGAGCATAGTCTCTCGTCCCATCAGTGTGCAAACAAGTAGAAAAAGACTTGATCGCGGAAGATGAAAGTTTGTGAGCAGACCGTCCGTTGTGCGGATTGTGTCTCCAGGTTTTAGAAAGATGTTTGTCTTACCGACGTAACTTTCAAGATATCCGTCGCTGTTAGCGCAACTTTCGATCGTTCGCATAGCCGTCGTTCCGATCGCTATAACCCGCGACTTCCGACGTTTCGCAGAATTAATGCCTTGCGCAGTACGTTCGTTGAGTTCAATCCATTCCGGATGAAGTCTATTGTCCTCAAAATTTTTATCGTTCAAAGGGGCAAAAGTTCCATATCCAACGTGTAGATTCACGGTGTGGCGGGCGAATCCCATTTGGTCGAACTCCGTCAACAGACGAGAGGAGAAATGTAAACTTGCTGTCGGCGCAGCTACAGAATTAGCCTCTCCTGTCGCAAATTCAGATTGATAGTCAGACTTATCTCGCTTGTCGGACGATCTGCGCCGATCTATGTAAGGAGGGAGCGGCATCGACCCGTACTTTTCGATTTGTTTGTAAACGGATTGACCTGAAGATTCTAAACGAATCTCAAACTTTCCAGACTCATGTTTTGAAAGTATTTCGGCACTGAAATCTGATGCTAGTTTGATTTTATCGTTCTGACTCAAACGTCGGCCCGGGCGAGCTAGAACGATCCATTGGTCTCCGGAAATTTTTTCAATCAAATTCAATGTAACATTTACATCCTGACCATCAGTTTCCCGTTTTAGTCGCACACCCGTCAGCTTGGCTGGTAATACTTTTGTTGTGTTAAAAACAAGTTGATCTGAAGGTTGCAATAGACTTGGCAAATCTCGAATTGTGCGATCTTCTAACCTCTTATCGCTTCGCACCACTAACAGCTTAGCGCTATCTCGCGGAATCGCTGGACGAAGAGCAATGAGTCGTTCTGGCAATTCAAAATCGAACGCGCTCAGATAAGAATCGAGGTCAGTCAGTTTTCGACAATCACATTTACCGGCGGAAGTTTGCATACTTCCGTCTCTTTATTGTTGGCAAGATACGTCTTAAACTTAGGGCCGTCAGTTCGCATAACCCATACATTTGGTCTGCGGAAATCTGGGACATCTGAGGCGACTTTAGCATCGGTAAGAATGTCGGGAATTCTTGGTGGTTCGCCAAGTTCTAAATCATCTACAACATCTTGTCCGTGAAGAACTCTCCCCCACGCAGTATATTGTTGATCTAAATGCGGAGCCGTACCACGCATAAGGAAAAATTGACTATTTCCGGAATTCTCGTCGTCGCTCGTACGTGCGGTTGAGACGACCCCTTTGCAATGCAACATCCAACTTTCTACCTTACCATCGGCAGTCATAAACGCTAAAAATTTAGATTGCGTCGCTATCGGAAAGCCCATGTAATATCCTTGTGTCGAGGACTGTTCCTTTCCGAGTAAATCTAATGGCATCTGTTCGGGATGTCTACGAAAGGTAAATTCGGCTTGAATGTTTGGTAATCCTGAACCACCGCGTCTGACCTGTTCTATATCACCGCCTTGCGCCATGAATCCTCGAATAACGCGGTGAAACTTCGTCCCATTAAACAAGTCGGATCGGGTAATTGACCTAAACTGTTTTGCGTGTTTCGGAGCTATGTCAGGTAAAATTTCAATAAGGACTTTCCCTTTTGTTGTCGTGAAAATCAGTAAATTTTCCGGGTCAACTTGCCTCCAGTTTTCCGGATCAGCTCGTGCCTCGTCAGCCGTTACCGTTATGGGCTGCGAGTAGCCTAACCCAACGTTTATCAATATTCCAAATAGAATTATTAACGAGCAAACCGGCAGAATAATTGTCTTCATTTGTGCAGTTTCTCCACTAATTCTCGTTCTACGTCCTCAGTTACAAAATCAGAAACAGAGCCGCCAAATGTAGCAATTTCCTTAACTAATCGCGATGCGACGGCTTGATGCTGAACATCTGCCATCAAAAACACCGTCTCAATATTGCGATCAAGTCTTTCGTTCATAGCTGTCATCTGATATTCGTACTCAAAGTCTGAAACAGCGCGCAGTCCGCGAATGAGAATTCCTGCACCGCAATCTTTAGCGAACTGAATAAGTAAGTTGTCGAATAATTTAACTTCTAGATGGACGTTTGAAGGATTACCGAGAGCATTGATCTCTCGTGTGACGGTTTGAACTCTTTGTTCCGGCGAAAACAAAGGTTTTTTTGCTTCGCTTACGGCTATACCGATCACTAAATGATCTACGAGTTTCATCGCCCTAGAAATAATATCCAAATGACCTAGAGTAATTGGGTCAAAAGTTCCTGGATACAAACCGACTCGTCGCATTGAACTAGACCTTTGAAGAAGCTTCCGCTTCACTGAGGGAAGACACCTCTTCTCCCACAATATCTTCGTCTTCGCTTACGTCCGCTATTCTAGCGACCGCTACAACGCGTTCGTTTTCGCTTATACGGTGAATCCGAACTCCGAGGCTATTTCTGCCGACTTGCCTAATTTGATTCACTTTCGTTCGAATCATTTGGCCGCGGTCAGTAATTAACATTATCTCATCGTCGTCTTCTACTATTAAGGTTTGAGCTAATCGCTGGTTTCTCGCAAGTCTCTGGGCAATTATTCCCTTTCCACCTCTTGCTGAGACGCGATAATCATAGATTGATGTTCGTTTTCCAAATCCGTTTTCGGCAATGGTTAAGATCATTTGATCAGAGTTTCTGAGCTCTTGAAATCGATTGTCTTCGAGTACAAATTTGTGTCCAGTTTTGGTCGACGATTTCACCTCCTCTTGAATGTCCTCCCCAGAATCAGCCAATAAAGTAACTTGTTCTTCTTCGTTCAAGGATTGTCGTTCAGAAATCGAACGACGCAAATAAGCGTATCGTTCATAGGTTGTCGCGGCTTTCTGGTTGAGTACAGACAAAGCTATGACGCTGTCGTTTTTTGCAAGACGGATTCCGCGAACTCCAACAGAGTTGCGTCCTACAAATACGCGAACGTTCTTCACTGGAAAACGCACACATTGTCCACGCGCCGACGAAAGGAGAACATCTTTTTCGTCCGAGCATATCATTACCGCAACGATACCATCGTCATCGCCAAGTTTCATTGCTATTTTACCAGCGCGATTCACGCGCACAAAATCAGCAAGCTTGTTGCGCCTTACTTTACCGCTTCGCGTTGCAAACATCACATCTAGCGTATCGCGTTCTTCTTGACTATCTGGAAGCGGCAGTACACTTTCGATACGTTCTCCATCAGCAAGCGGGAACATATTAATCAGTGCTTTTCCTCGCGCTTGCGGCTGCCCGTGAACGATTCGCCAAACTTTTTCTTTGTAGACCATTCCATGCGAGGAAAAGAATAGAACCTCACTGTGGGTACTGGCTTTGAACATGCGAACGACAAAATCATCGTCTTTTGTTGACATCGCAGTCCGTCCTTTTCCGCCCCGTCTTTGTGTTCGATAGGTCTCCAATCTTGTGCGCTTGATGTATCCCCCATGTGTCACAGTGACAATCATGTCTTCACGTTCGATTAAATCTTCATCATCAATTTCCATATCGGCAAACGAAAATTCTGAACGGCGCGGAACAGCGAATTTTTCCTTAACTTCGGTCAGCTCATCTTTAATGATTTGTTTAACCCGACCCGGTGAGCGTAAAATATCGAGATAATCAGTAATCTTGGCTCGCAACTCTTTTGCTTCTTTGTCAATTTCTTCACGGCCAATCGCTGTTAAACGGTGAAGACGAAGCTCTAAAATTGCTCTAGCTTGCTCTTCCGAAAATCGAATATACCCCTCACGATCTGTGTACTGTGTGCGTGGATCGTCTATCAATGCAATTAGGTCAGCCATGTCATTAGCCGGCCACGCTGTTTCCATTAATCGGGTGCGAGCAGTCTTGTTATCGCTCGACTGACGTATGATATTTATGACATCGTCAATATTTGCCAAGGCTAATGCATTTCCGACAAGTATATGCCCGCGATCGCGTGCTTTTCCGAGTTCATGCTTCGTTCGCAGAGTAACGACTTCATCTCTAAATTTGAGAAAGGCTTGTAAAACTTGTCGTACGTTTAGCTGTTCCGGTTTACCACCATTTAGCGCTAGGAGGTTGACACTGAAAGAGTCTTGAAAACGGGTTGTTCTATATATTTGGTTAAGTGCGACTTCCGGACTGACGTTAGCTTTTAGTTCGACAACGAATCGAATGCCGACGCGATCACTCTCATCTCGGACATCGTGTACGCCAGAAATCCGATCTTCCGAAGCGAGTTCTGATATTCTCTTATGAACTTCAGATTTGTTGACTTGAAACGGCACGTCATGAAAAACGATGGCTTGACGACCAGATCTTAATGTTTCAACGCTTGATTTCGCTCTTACAATTATACTTCCGTTGCCTGTCAGTAGTGCTTTTCGTGAGCGCATCTTACCCATTATCAGGCCACCAGTGGGAAAATCCGGACCAGGGATAATTTCTAACAGTTCATCATCCGTAATGTCCGGATTATCCAAGATTGCCAAACTGGCATCAATAACTTCACCCAAATTATGGGGTGGAATATTGGTCGCCATTCCCACCGCTATTCCAGCGGCACCGTTGACAAGGAGATTGGGAAAGCGGGCCGGTAGAACGGTCGGTTCTTGTTGGGAGCCGTCATACGTATCTTGAAAATCCACAGTTTTTTTGTCGATATCCTCGAGCAGATATGTCGCTGCCTTTGTCATTCGACTTTCTGTGTATCGCATAGCCGCTGGCGGGTCGTTGTCTATTGACCCGAAATTTCCCTGTCCGTCGACTAGAAGCAATCCCATAGAGAAGGGCTGAGCCATTCGCACCAGTGCGTCATAAATCGCATTGTCGCCGTGCGGGTGAAAATTTCCCATCACGGATCCCACAATGTTTGCAGATTTTCGATAAGGTTTGTCGGGTGTATTTCCACCGACTTGCATGGCATAGAGAATGCGGCGATGAACGGGTTTTAAGCCGTCACGAACATCAGGCAAAGCCCGGCTAATGATTACGCTCATGGCATAATCAAGGTACGATTTTTTCATCTCGCTTTCGATGACCACAGGGACAGAATTATCTGTCTCCGGTGAAAGCGAAGGTGTTGAATCTTCTGAGGGGAGTTCGTTTTCGCTCAACGGCTTAATCAATCGCGAATAGTGGTGAACGAAGTCACAATAATTAGACTGTACAAATTACCAAATTTTCTATCAAATTTCAAATTGATGGCAGGGCAACTAGTCGGGGGCAGAACGTGTAAAAATTGGTTCATTAATGTCGAACTGAGACGTTGTTTCCTCATCACATGAATCTACTGTCTGAATCATGAGTTTGTCCTTGTTTGATAAAACCTCTAACCAGTCATTTTCAGAAGATAACTCTATTGCAAATCTATTGGCAAGGACTGTTCCTTGAACGGGCAGGGCTTGCCCGTTCACTTTAAAGATCACTTTAACGTCTTTGCAAATAAACCTGTCCCCTGTAACGATTACGAGATCTGCTTCTTCTGACCATTTCCGCGTGACCGTCAGGAAAGCCCCTGTGTCGATATCAGTGACACGGCTGTAATCGATTCTGATGCCAGTTTTCGAGTACTTGTGCCACCTCTCCCAAGCCGATGCATTTTCAGCGAACAGGACTGCACAACTCAAGAAAATGGTCAGGCAACAAAATTCTCTCATCGCATAAAGGAGAGATAAGAGCAGCCATTCTTAGAGCGTAGTGGATTCAGGTTTAAAATGGAATTTCGTCGTCCATGTCTTGCGAAAAATCTTGTTCGGGTTGGCGATTACTGGATGGTGGAGATCTGCGTTCATAACCGCCACGGCCTTGATAGTCGCTACTCCGTTCAGTGTTGTTGAGGCTACCCATCAAAACCATTGCCCCTTGGAAACCCCTGACAACAATTTCGGTATTGTATCGTTCTTGACCTTCACGATCAGTATACTTACGAGTTTGCAACTGCCCTTCAATATAGACTTTATCGCCTTTATGTAGATAATCTTGCGCAACTCGAATCAGCCCGTCCCCAAACATTGCAATGCTATGCCATTCGGTTTTTTCTTGACGTTCGCCGTCCCGATTTGTCCATTTTTCGGTTGTTGCAATCTTCATATTGCAGACCTGACCACCATTCGGGAACTGTCGGATTTCAGGATCAGACCCCAAATTACCAACTATGATCACTTTATTTATAGAACTAGCCATTCTTAAATTCTCCAACGAGATACTTACAACTAAGAGTTTTGTTGACTAAATTATTTTGCATAACCTTTTGTTTTGGCATAATCAGTCGAACCTAAAATCATTATATACCAAATAGTATAAATTTGCTAAAAAATATTTGAATCCGATTTTTGATGAGTTGCCCCTCTGAATCTTCTAAAATTGGCATATGTCAAATTTCCACTCAAGTACTATAGTAACTATTTTGGTACTTTAATACCATCGTTGAATTGTCGCATAATCTATTTACAGGAATAGGGGTATGATGTCCGAATCTCTATTGGGTTGCGTTCAAGGCATACTCCGTTGCGGGTAACTTCTACGCAAATTCGTAACAACACATTCAATTCAACACGACCAGCGTATGATACACAGCGAACCCCAATCCATCAGTATTCGCGGTGCCAAAGAACATAATCTGAAAAATTTGGACATCGAAATCCCTCGTGGTCAACTTGTCGTTATTACGGGACTTTCGGGTTCCGGAAAATCTTCACTCGCATTCGATACAATCTATGCCGAAGGCCAACGGAGATACGTTGAGAGTTTATCGGCCTATGCCCGGCAGTTTCTGGAATTAATGGAGAAACCTAACGTAGAGAGCATCGAAGGTTTATCTCCTGCTATTTCAATAGAGCAAAAAACGACAAGTAAAAATCCGCGTTCAACTGTCGCTACTGTTACCGAAATCTACGATTACATGCGGTTGCTTTGGGCAAGAGTCGGGATACCGTATTCACCTGCTACCGGCAAGCCAATAACCAGTCAAACGGTTAGTCAGATGGTTGATCGGACAATGGAATTGGACGAAGGAACTCGGCTCTTCCTCCTCGCGCCGGTTGTCAGAGATCGTAAGGGAGAGTATCGCAAAGAATTTAATGAATTCATGAAAAAAGGATTTCAGCGGGTTAAGGTCGATGGGGAGTATTACGACTTAGAGGAAGTCCCGACATTAGAGAAAAATTACAAGCACAACATTGACGTTGTCGTAGATCGGATTGTCATAAAGGAAGGAATTGAACAAAGACTAGCTGAGAGTTTCGAGACAGCATTGGGGCTGGCCGATGGGTTAGCTGTAGCGGAACTGGCAACTGAAGAATCAGAGCGAATTGTATTCAGTGCAAAGTTTGCTTGTCCGGTCTCGGGATTTACGATTCCAGAAATTGAGCCAAGACTATTTTCGTTTAATAATCCTATAGGAGCGTGTCCGGATTGTGATGGGTTAGGCAAACAAGTGAAAGTCATGCCAAGTCTCGTAGTTCCGGACGAGTCGCTAACTTTGAAAGAAGGGGCGATAGTTCCTTGGGGAAAAATGAGTTCAATGTATCCAGCCCAGACTCTTCAAGCATTGGCGAAACATTTCAAATTTAAGCTAGACGTTCCTTGGAAGCGATTGAAAAAATCCGTTCAAAACATGATTTTATACGGAACGGGTTCTGAGGAGATAAGATTTAATTACACTGATGAAACGCGTTCTTACAAAGTTACTAAGCCGTTTGAAGGCATAATTCCAAACCTAGAGCGACGCGTTCGTGAAACTGAAAGTTCGTGGGTGCGGGAAGAGGTCGGAAAGTATCAGACTTCTGTAGCATGTGAGGTTTGCGAAAGTCGTCGTTTGAAACCGGAAGTGCTTTGTATCAAAATTGCCGATCAAGACATCTCTCAGGCATCCGATGTCGCCATTTCCCGGGCGCTAGAATGGTTCAAAAGTGTTCCGAGTCGACTTTCTAAGCAACAGAACGCAATTGCGAGTCGGATTCTGAAGGAAATTGTTGATAGGTTGCAATTTCTAAACAATGTTGGTCTCGGCTACTTATCTCTTTCTAGATCTTCAGGTACGCTGTCTGGAGGCGAAAGCCAAAGAATTAGACTGGCAAGTCAAATCGGTTCTGGATTGACCGGGGTGTTGTATGTTTTAGATGAACCATCAATCGGTTTGCATCAGCGTGACAATAAGCGTTTGTTAGAAACTTTGACCCGCCTTAGGGATTTGGGTAACACCGTTATTGTCGTAGAACATGATGAGGAAGCCATCATTACGGCAGACCATGTTGTTGATATGGGGCCGCTTGCAGGAGTTCACGGTGGTGAGATCGTTGCACAGGGTACTCCAAGTTCTATAACAGATGATAAGAATAGTTTAACGGGAGCCTATCTAAGTGGTCGCAAAGAAATAGAGATTCCGAAATTACGGAGATTGACTCATAAGGCACGGTCAGTCACCTTAAAGGGGGCGCGAGGGAATAATTTGAAAAGTGTTACGGCCCGAATACCGCTTGGAACTTTGACGTGTATCACTGGAGTTTCGGGAGGTGGAAAGTCAACACTAATTATCGAAACCTTATACAAAGCGTTAGCGCAGAAGCTTAATCGAGCCAATGATCCTCCGGCTCCGTATGATAGTTTGGACGGACTTCACTTGTTAGACAAGGTTATCGACATTGATCAAAGTCCGATTGGTCGAACGCCGCGTTCCAACCCTGCGACGTATACCGGAGCGTTTGGTCCGATTCGCGATTGGTTTACTAATTTACCCGAGTCTAAAGCGCGAGGGTATCAGCCGGGGCGTTTTTCGTTCAATGTTAAGGGAGGACGCTGTGAAGCCTGTAAAGGGGATGGTGTCATTAAAATCGAGATGCACTTTTTGCCAGATGTATATGTCACCTGCGAAGTTTGTAATGGTTTGCGATATAACAGAGAAACCCTAGAAGTTTTATACAAAGGCAAGTCGATTGCAGATGTGCTAAATATGACAGTTGAGGATGCCGAGAAGTTTTTTTATGCTGTTCCAGCAATCCAGTCGAAACTGACGACTCTGAATCAAGTCGGATTAGGTTACATCAAGGTTGGTCAACAAGCGACGACTCTATCGGGAGGGGAGGCGCAGCGCGTGAAGCTGGCTAAGGAATTGTCGAAGAGAGCCACTGGACAGACGATGTATATACTCGATGAACCGACTACAGGGTTACATTTTGAAGATGTTAGCAGGCTACTCGATGTTCTTCATGAACTTGTCGAGACAGGCAATACAGTGATCGTCATTGAACATAACCTTGATGTAGTGAAAACTGCCGACTGGGTACTGGATTTAGGGCCGGAGGGCGGCGACGGCGGCGGCGAAATCATCGCTCAAGGTACGCCTGAAGATATTGTTAAAGTCGACTCTTCGTGGACCGGGAAATTTTTGAAGGAGGCGTTCCAGCGACAGAATCAGCGTAAGAGAAACACGAGGAGCAATGAGCAGTGAATGGATGAATAAAGTTGTGAAGTTTCGTTTTACTTAATCGAAGTATTGTGGTATATACTCGGTTAAAGATAAACTTTGATTTCGATTCTATTGCGTAGCATTGGTGATTTTGAAATCTTTAGGTCGATTACAGTTTACAATTGAAGAGAAAAGAATGTCGGTAGCACCGGAACTTTGGCTTAGATTACCGACAGGGTTATGGAGATTAGCATGGATACCGCGACAGGGTGGAACGACGAGCAGGTTATAAATGTTCAGATTGGCGAAATACTGCGCGAGCTAAACCCGCAATGGGATAAAGGGGGGTTAGGAAGTGTTGTCGTTGAGAATACCCGCATGTTGAGCGGGAGTAGAGGGAAAAAACCCGACTTCGTCGTGATTAGCCCGAATCGGGTTCCAGTTTTAATTGAATCCGAATACTACCCAGCACAGTATCTCTTGCGCGATGATGTCGCTTCACGGATAGGCGAAAAATTGAATGATGGCTCAGTTGTTGAGCAAGTCATTGGGTTACGAATTCCTCGAAAACTAGGGGAAGCAGATCAGTCTAATTTAAAAGATCAAGTTTTAAATTCTCGGTTTGAATACTGTGTTGTCAGTAAAGAGTTAAAAGGAAACTCGACCGCGCGTTGGCCTTTTGAGGGTTGGCTTGAGGGCGGAGTACGAGATTTCGCAGAGTTTATTGAATACGCATCGTTGGCAGAAAACCTAATAGAGGAGGGAACAGAAACCCTTCAGATAGCGGTTGAACAAGCAGCCTATGCGATAAGGTTACATAGTCCAAGAATAACTCAAGACAGGATCGCCGCGATATTGTTACAGGAAAATGATGAAGACGGTCAAACATTAAAAATGGCTATGGCAATTGTCGTCAACGCTCTTGTGTTTCACGCAATTATCGCCGAAAGCAAAAATGTCAAAAATTTTACTGAAGTCAGAGCGGCGTTAGGAAGCTTTAAAGATACCATCTCGATCGAATGGCTGACCATCAGCTCCGAGATTAACTACCGACCGATATTTGATCTCGCCCTTTCTGTACTTTCTCCAATTAGTGACCGAGTTTCTCAGCCGATTCTAGATAGGTTGATGAATGTTGCTACGAAAATTGCGAGTTTCAGTTTGACTAGCCAACATGATTTTGGCGGTCAGCTCTTCCAAAAACTAATTAACGATAGGAAAATTATCGCGTCTTTCTACACTCTCCCATCTTCTGCCGCATTTTTGGCTGAACTTGCGGTATCCCGTCTAAAGGTTGATTGGTCCGACTCAGAGGCAATAACCCAGTGCAGGTTGGGAGATTTTGCTTGTGGAACAGGTGCCTTGCTGAGATCAACCTATAATGCTATCCGGACTCGATATCGGCTGAGTGGAAGAAAAGATAATGAAATTCATAAAGATATGATGGAGAAGGTTTTTGTGGGGCTTGACGTAATGCCTGCCGCAACCCACTTAACGGCGTCCGTATTATCAAGCGTACATTCAACAATAATTTTCGACAAAGTCGACATCGTAACGATGCCGTATGGGGTTTTAGCGATTGAGGAGAAAGGAGATAATTTGGAAACGTGTATTGGTTCCCTAGATTTGATCGCTGCCCAAGACACTTTGCCTTTATATGCAACCGGACATGATCATTACAGCGGTAAATATGGAAAAGTTCGAGTTCCGCTCAATGCTCCGCACGAATCATTTGATCTTGTCATCATGAATCCGCCCTTTACCCGAGGTACGAGTAACGAAGGCACTCACAAGAATATTCCCAATCCCGCATTTGCCGGTTTTGGAACGAGTCAAGAAGAACAGGAGAAAATGGGCGAGAGACGGGCAGAGATCTATGCCGAGCGCAACAACAAATCGGTTTCGGGAAAATGGTATAGAGAAAAGTCCGACCGAGCCGGAGAAGGTCGGGCGGGGTTAGCAACTTGGTTTATCGATCTTGCAGATGTCAAAGTGAAAAGAGGCGGAGTGGTTGCATTAATTCTCCCGGCAACGTTTTCAAGCGGAAAATTTTGGGAGAAGACAAGAATCCTTTTGCAAAGGCGATACCGAGATATTTTGGTAGTGAACATTGCTTCTTCCGAAACAAAGGGGACTGCATTTTCAGATGATACAGGAATGGCCGAATGCATCGTCGTTGCAACGAGGAAATGTGAAGGTGACGACTCTGAGGGCAAGTTCACTTTTGTAAGTTTAGATTACAGGCCGTCCACTATTCTGGAAGCCGTTCAATTTGCAAAAAAAATTGTAAATGTAGGAGAAGATGAAAGCGATGATAGATTGGTCTTAGGCACTCACGATTTTGGTCGCATTAGCCGCCGCAGCAACGGATTGTCGGTATGCGATGTTGCCGGAATTCAAGACAGATCGGTAGAAGAAACCGCTACTCAACTACGCAAAGGAATTTTGTCTCTACCCCGTTTCGAGAAAATATTTGAATTACCTATGCTACCGTTGAGCGAGTTTGGTTATCGTAGGAAAGATGCCAAATATATTAACGGTAGGTTCAAAGACAAATCACCTTGGGGGCCATTTGATATCAAACCATTTGATAAACGAGTTCCTGAGTATCCCGTGCTTTGGAAGCATTCCGCTAAAGCAAACGTTCCAGGTAGAGAGAGCCGGTTGCTTGTTAAACCGGATAGTCAAGCAATTCCAAGAGAGGGGATGCAACAACAGGCAATAGAGTATTGGAACACTTATTCTACGCGGTTGTGTTTCAACCAAGACTTTAGATTGACATCTCAGAGGTTAGCTGCCTGTATGACAACTCAGAGGGCAATAGGTGGACAAGCTTGGCCTGCTTTCGTATGTAACGATACTAGTTGGAACGAACCCATCGTACTATGGATGAACACTACAGTAGGGTTGATGTCATTCTGGCTTAAAGGAACGCGACAACATGGTGGAAGAACGCGTCTTGTTAGCAGGTCACTTGATGAACTTCAGATCTACAATGTTCAGAAATTCACGAGTAAACAATTGGCGAAAGCGAAACGAATATTTGACCGATTCGCTACACAGGAGTTGTTACAAGCCAACAGCGCTTTTAAGGATCCTGTCCGAATAGCATTAGACAAAGCAGTCCTTGTCGATTTGCTTGGTTTGCCCGAAGATATTATGGAGCCGCTCGATCTTCTGCGAAAAAAGTGGTGCCACGAACCAAGTCTACACCTGTCAGATAAGGCCAGAAGCGAGCAGACCTCGGCACTCTTATAGAGTTCGGATACATATGCGTTGTCATGGGAAAGGACGTACCTCTCTGAAATACTAGAGGCTATACGAAAAAGGAAAAATTAGTAGTCTCGAAGTACTAGGAACTGTATCTCCTCTCAAACAGGATAAGTTCAGGTAGTTTAGAATGAAATTATGGGGTTTTTGAGCAATTTGTTCGAGGTTTTCTGACAGCACTCCAACGTTCGGCAGCAAATCTCGCCACTATTTCACCGAACTAATGCACGAAGTTTACTAGCGGCGATTTTTCGTTTAGCCTCTTAAAGATAAACTTTGACTGCGATTCTATTCTGGAGTATTGGTGATTTTGAAATTTTTAGGTCAATTAGGGGCTAAAATTGAAGAGAAAAGAATGTCGGGAGCATCAAAATTTTGGCTTAGAGTGCCGACAGGCTTCTGGAGGTTAGCATGGATACTGCGACACGGTGGAACGACGAGCATGTTATAAATGTTCAGATTGGCGAAATACTGTGCGAGCTAAACCCGCAATGGGATAAAGGGGGTTTAGGGAGCGTTATCGTTGAGAATACCCGCACGTTGACCGGGAGTTGCGGGAAAAAAACCGACTTCGTCGCGATTAGCCCGAATCGGGTTCCAGTTATAATTGAATCCGAATACTACCCAGCGCATTATCTCTCGTACGATGATATGGCTTCACGGATAGGAGAAAAATTAAATGATGGCTCAATTATTGAGCAAGTCATTGGGCTACGAATTCCTCGAAAGCTAGGGGAAGCGGATCAGTCTGATTTAAAAGACCAAGTTTTAAATTCTCGGTTTGAATACTGTGTTGTCAGTAAAGAGTTAAAGGGAAACTCGACCGTGCGTTGGCCTGTTGAGGGTTGGCTTGAGGGAGGAGTGCGAGATTTTGCAGAATTTATTGAATACGCTTCTTTGGCAGAAAACCTAATAAATCGCCTATGATTAACTGCACATGTACACGAAAACATTGGTTCCTCATCGATCAAAAAATATCGATTTTGAACAAAAATATGGATTAAAATGTTTTCTTAGAGAATGAATTTAAAATTTTGTGAAAAATAGGTAGATTTGACAGAATCATAGGAAATGTAGACGCAGTTTTCCTGTAGTGATGAATATTTTCAGTCACTTTTTTAGTGTTTTTATGTGTGTTATGCAGGTTTTAGAATCTTCGGTGGTGGAATTGGTTTAACTTTAGCTAATTTATTGTCAAGGTAATTGATTATAAGTCTTAAATTCTTTGCACATCCGCACATAGTCGCATGGAACTTACTACCTTCAATACCTTGTAATGGACAAATCCTTAAACGTCCTTCGTTCTTCATATGTCCGATCGTTGCTTCAACTAGAGTTCGACGATTGAGAGTTTTCCGAAGTTTATTGGGAATATCCTGTTTGTTGGTTGACATGTTTACAATAACATCTGTAACTCCATGCCCCTTGTATCCTCTATCTACTGTTGCTTCCATGACTTTGACATTGGTATTCTTAATTGTTCTGTCGATCGCATCACGAAGTGTATGTCCATCATGAGGATTTCCTTCTAACGCTTCCATGTCAACTACCAGTCCTTCCTTGTGTGTCGTCGTTACAGAAACTTTATTACCTAAATGTAAGTTTTGCGGTCCATCTCCCTTCCGAATAAACCTGACATCAGGTTCGTGTATTGAACATGGCTTTTTCTCGTTTTCACATCTCTCAGGGAAACATAATCGTTCTACAGTGTCTATAGTCTTTTGAAGTTTCTCACTAATTTTAAAATCTTGGATTTTCTTTGCCTCGTTTCGTATATCTCTGAGTAACTTGTCAATGATCTCATTCTGAGAGTTTATGATCTTCTCATACTTCTCTTTCTTTTGTTTATCTTTCGGTCTAATACACCGTGCACTATTAAAAAGTTTTCGTCCTTTTCTAGCATACGTTCGTACTATTGTGAGACCATCTTTTCGTGCATTTCGAACTAACGCTTTGTGACCTTTCTCTCTTAACGCAAAATCTTTCGGATAAGCGATATTTTTTCCCATTACTGTTGTATCGACGATAACCTTTTTTAAACTAGCCCTCTTGATCGCGCCCGCTTTCAATGCGATCTCAAGTGTTAATTTGAGTAAATCATTAGCACCATTCTTTGCTACCCGTTGTCGCCATCTTACCAAGGTCGACTGATCAATTGGTTCTTTGGGAGTATATTTTATTTCTCCACTGAAGTACTGAAAAACTGGCATATCTCTCCAGTGGGCTAACAAAGCTTTATCCGAGTAACCGAATAAATCCTGGAGTAACATTAATGACGCAATCAAACGGGGATGAGTCGCAGGCCGTCCGGTACCTGCACTACCGTCCTCTGCCTCAAATAGTTTGTCCCATTTTTCTTCTATACTCGTCCAGTCAATTAAGTCTGAAAGAGCTCGCAAAACATGTGACTTTGGGATCAGTTTGTCCAAAGAAACATCGTAAAATGAGAACTGTCGTTCTTGTCGTTTGGATTTCACGTTTTCTGACCTTTTTTGCAAAATTTTGTTACCCCACGGTAAACTATAATAATTGAGTCGATACAATACCATGCGACAAACTATCGCACCATTGAAAAATATTCGATTTTGTTAAGTTTTGTCAAACCGACTGCTTTAGAAACCAACAGATACTAATAAGTCTGTAAAAACAATAGAGTAATCTGCAAGAGTTATTCATAGGCGATTAATAAAGGAGGGAACAGAAACCCTTCAAACAGCGTTTAATCAAGCAGCCTATGCGATTAGGGAACATTGTCCAAGGATAACTCAAGACAGGATCGCCGCGATATTGTTACAAGAAAATGATGAAGACGGTCAAACATTAAAAATGGCTATGGCAATTGTCGTAAACGCTCTCGTGTTTCACTCCATCATCGCCGAAAGAAAAAATTTCAAAAATTTTACTGAAGTCAGAGCAGCGTTAGGAAGCTTAAAAGAAACCATCTCGATAGAATGGCTCACCATCAGCTCCGAGACCAACTATCGACAGATATTTGATCTCGCATTATCTGTACTTTCTCCTATTAGTGACCGAGTTTCTCAGCCAATTCTAGACAGGTTGATGAATGTTGCTACGAAAATTGCGAGTTTCAGTTTGACTAGCCAACATGATTTTGGCGGTCAGCTCTTTCAAAAACTTATTAACGATAGGAAAATTATCGCGTCTTTCTACACTCTCCCGTCTTCTGCAGCATTCTTAGCTGAACTTGCGGTATCCCGTATAAAGGTAGATTGGTCCGACTCAGAGGCAATAACCGATTGTAGGCTCGGAGATTTTGCTTGCGGAACGGGTGCCTTGCTCAGAGCAACCTATAATGCCATCCGGACGCGATATCGTCTGAGCGGAAGAAAAGATAATGAAATTCATAAAGACATGATGGAGAATGTTTTTGTAGGTCTCGATATAATGCCGGCGGCGACTCACTTAACAGCCTCCGTATTATCAAGTGTGCATTCAACAATAATTTTTGACAAAGTCGACATTGTAACTATGCCGTATGGCGTGTTAGCAATTGAGGAGAAAGGCGACAATTTGGAAACGTGTATCGGTTCCCTAGATTTGATTGCTGCCCAAGACACATTGCCTTTATATGCAACAGGACATGATCATTACAGCGGGAAATATGGGAAAGTTCGAGTTCCGCTCAATGCGCCGCACGAATCATTTGATCTTGTCATCATGAATCCGCCCTTTACCCGAGGTACGAGTAACGAAGGCACTCACAAGAATATTCCCAATCCCGCATTTGCCGGTTTTGGAACAAGTCAAGAAGAACAAGAGAAAATGGGTGCGAGACGGGCAGAGATTTATGCCGAGCGCAATAACAGAGCGGTTTCGGGAAAATGGTATAGAGAGAAGTCCGACCGTGCCGGAGAAGGTCGGGCGGGGTTGGCGACTTGGTTTATCGATCTTGCAGATGTGAAAGTGAAGAGAGGAGGTGTGATTGCTCTAATTCTTCCCGCAACGTTTTCAAGTGGAAAATTTTGGGAGAAGACAAGAATCCTTCTGCAAAGGCGATACCGAGATATTTTGGTTGTGAGTATTGCTTCTTCCGAAACAAAAGGGACTGCATTTTCAGATGATACGGGAATGGCTGAATGCATAGTGTTGGCAACGAGGAAATGTGAAGGTGACGACTCTGAGGGCAAGTTCACTTTCGTAAGTTTAGATTACAGGCCGGCCACTATTCTGGAAGCCGTTCAATTTGCGAAAAAAATTGTAAATGTTGGAGAAGGTGCTAGTGATAATAGATTGGTCGTAGGCACTCACGATTTTGGCCGCATTAGCCGCCGTAGCAACGGATTGTCGGTATGTGATGTAGCCGGAATTCAAGACAGTTCGGTAGAAGAAACCGCTACGCAACTACGGGAAGGAATTTTGTCTCTACCCCGTTTTGAGAAAAATTTTGAGTTGCCCATGCTGCCGTTGAGCGAGTTTGGTTACCGCAGAAAAGATGCCAAATACATTAACGGTAGGTTCAAAGATAAGTCACCTTGGGGGCCATTTGATATCAAACCATTTGATAAACGAGTTCCTGAGTATCCAGTTCTTTGGAAGCATTCCGCTAAGGCAAATGTTCCAGGCAGAGAGAGCAGATTACTTGTGAAACCGGATAGCCAAGCTGTTCCAAGGGAGGGGATGCGACAACAGGCAATTGAGTATTGGAACGTTTATTCTACGCAGCTATGTTTCAACCAAGACTTTAGATTGACATCACAGAGGTTAGCTGCCTGTATGACAACTCAGAGGGCGATAGGTGGAAGGGCTTGGCCTGCTTTTATTTGCAATAATCAACGCTGGAACGAATCGATCGTACTATGGATGAATACTACAGTAGGGTTGATATCATTCTGGCTCAAAGGAACGCGGCAACAAAGTGGTAGGTCTTGTTTGGCAGGCAAGTCACTTGATGAACTTCAGATCTACAATGTTCAGAAATTTACGAGTAAGCAGTTGGCCAAAGCGAAACGAATATTTGACCGATTCGCTACACAAGAGTTGTTACAAGCCAATAGCGCTTTTAAGGATCCTGTCCGAATAGCGTTAGACAAAGCAGTCCTTGTCGATTTGCTTGGTTTGCCCGAAGATATTATGGAGCCGCTCGATCTTCTGCGAAAAAAGTGGTGCCACGAACCAAGTCTACGCCTGTCAGATAAGGTCAGAAGCGAACAGACCTCGGCACTGTTATAGAGTTTGGATACCTATGCGTTGTCATGGTATTGGACGTACCTCTCTGAAATACTTAGTCACCGTATAAATTGTTGTTCCCGTCACTATAGGAGCGTAAACTGCGACTAACAACATTTTCGAAAGGGTTTCTAACAATTCATATTCGTGATCCAATCGATCTAATTGGAGCAAAAAAGTAGCGAAAAACAAGGTTGGTATCAAGTACGTAAAAACGCTTGTTAAACCGATTCGCCCCCAGGTTGTTTTCGTGTATTTAAGGCTTGATATAACTGAAATTCGCCCCGTCGCAATTGTTGCGATACTGAAATTGCTAAACCGTAACACCAGAATAACGAATCCTGCCAACATCAGAAGGGTTGGAAGCCATATGAGGACTCCGGCCGGGCGCCAAATTGTTGCTTGAAGAATCGATTGGATTGCACTTAGCTCGGAACTACATTCGAACGAACCGTCGCCGCACAAAAGTGTAAGAACAGTGGACGGCCAGACCAGCAGGTACACGAGAAAAACAGACAGTAAAACAAATACGAAGAAAGTGACGATGAGACTAGCGATCGCTAGGTTGCGAATATCAGATAGTAAAATTTTTCGATCGGGCAGTGCTAGGGCTAACAGGAACAGTTTCGTTTGATAGGCACATGCAACGAAAAAAAGACCGATGGAAATCACGACTGACAACAGTGTTAAAGGTGTTGTCGACTCAATCGTTGAAGAACTTGAAAACACTGCGCAGAAAAGCGCGAAGACTCCGACTAGGTAAGAAATAAGAAACCAGCCAGAAGGTCGAAGAGAATTAACAGCGAACACATATGCTTCGATTGTCGTGCTGAATATAGAGCGTATCATTTTGTTTTGAATGTTACTTGAAGAGAGACACTTTATGTCCGAACATCGCAACAGTCTCGAGGATGTGCGTAGACTTGAGGGGTAGATTTTACTCAATTTGTTGAGGTGGAGTATATCATCCCGGGCAAAGCGATTAGCGGCAGAATCAAGAGAAAGAGAACCTCCTCTCGACTGTCTATACATTGAACAGATGAGAAAGGAACGTGTAACTGAAGAACTAGCTATTATGGCGTTTATAGCTGTACAATACCATCTATAAGAGAATTCTATTGAAAATTATATGGTTATGGGTTATATAGAACCAGACACTCCACTTCGTTTGTTGCGTACTAACTGCGTAATTAAGGAAACATCCAATGAGAACCACGCTGACCATCGATGATGATATGCTGGAAAGAGCAAAAGAATTTTCGGGAATCTCGGAGAATGCGAAATTGGTTCGCCGGGCGGTCGAATACATAATAGCATTTGAAAGGGGCAACGCTCTAGCCAGAGAAACGGGTAATATTGATGATGTTAGACTAACAGTACGCAAACTATTTGACAAGATTGAGGACGACTGACATCCGTATTGCTAGTATTAGTGTATCTAAGTCAATTGGTGAATTTGAAACTGCTGGAGAACTAAATTATGAGAATGTCTGTTAATCTTGACGATACCTTGATCGCTGAAGCTAAGAAGTTAACAAAAATCGAGAAAACGGCGAGTCTCCTTCGATACGCCATCAAGAATTTTGCATCCTATCAGGCCGCGAAGTATCTCTCGACGCTCGGCGGCTCGGAACCGGGTTTGAAACTGACTCCCCGTCGTCGAATGGAGCCACGAGAAGAAGAGCCAGAATAAGTGTCGTTTCCGAAACTTCTAGTTGATTCCTCCGTATGGATTGAGTTTCTAGACGAACAGACTGGAGCAATTGATAGCCTTTTGGCTAATCCTTCACTTTGTTCGCATCCTTTTGTGGTGGGGGAGCTGGTGGTCGGAGATCTTGGTCGTCGAAGCAAACTTATATCGGCTCTTCAGACTATCAACAGAATCGGTAGTATCAAAGACGACGATGTAGTCAGATTTGTGAGAAAAAATAAACTACAAGGACGACGTATAGGATATATTGACTGTCATTTGCTTGCATCGGTTTGTTTTGAAGGGAACACCTTTCTTTGGACATCGGATAAACGGCTACGCACTGCGGCAGTTGAACTTAGAGTCGCATTTCCCTCCTCCATAGAATAGAGGACTCTTTGGAACAGTGTGTCGATTTTTGTAAAGGGATCGTAAAACTGAAAGGATTTCAACTGTGAAGTCTTTTCCATAAACTTCCCAAGGTTTTTGCTAAATGGAATTGTTAACAACCGCGTAAAGCTGGAAATTTTTTTGGTCAATAGTTTCCATATGTCGGTTAGAATAAAATTGGTTTATCTTCTTTACTCTTGAGTTCACTGACTAGTATTCTCGAATTCTCTTCGTCCGCCATGCTTTCTGAAGTACTGATGTTGCCGCACTTAATCACTTGGATTACCTAGATATCCCCCCGATTGTTTAGTGGTGAGTAGTCTTGTGGTAATAATTACGTTCATTTAAGATTCGAATTTTTGGCGGTATTTTGCCCCGAATATCCACTTTTCATCGGCAGTATTCGAAAAATTTTAGGAATTAATGAACAACTATTCTATTTCGCGACAATCTCAAATTAGATGTATAGTCCCGCAAAAATGGTTATCAGGATTTTTGATGAATCTTTCTGGTTCCTCTTGCCAACATTTGTTGATATAGTCGCTAAATTTAACCAGCTAAGTTTCACGGGCCTTGTTTTGGAAAGACCATACGGGCGTAAATAAAAACACCCAAACAATAAGCGTTCCCATACCGACCGCTGGGATTATTGCCGCCATTCTTGGTCCAAGCATGTCTACTAGTATGCCCATCATAGCCGCTCCAATCGGAGCCCCGGCCATAAAACCCAGTTGATAAACGGATAAGACTCGTGCGATCTGATCCTTTGGTGCCGCCGCTTGAACAATTGCACGGCTGAGCGTTATTGAAATGCCTGCCGCAATTCCCCAGAAGAAAACAATACCTAAAAATATTTCGTGGGGAACCGGGAAAACGATTGCCGCTATCGTCGTTACCCCAAGCAACTGAGAGAATAGTAACCAACGTCCTTGTCTTTTTATGGCTTTAAAACAGGAAAGGACGAAGGTTGATACCGCTGCTCCAAACCAAAATGTAACGAACATGTCCCTCAAACCGTCAGGACCGAATCCATAGGTGTCGCGATTTAGCATCGGTAGCACAACCAGGAAGGAACCAATAATAAAAATTCCAACTCCAATCATCAATACAGAAATCGACCATAATCTCGGATCGGCGCGAACCGCCCGAAATCCATCCATTGCATCGCCGAAAGCTGCCTGAATGCCTTTTCGACCCGTGTACAATTGCTTCCCCTTGATCATTATCAATGCAAATATTGCCCCGACAGCCATGACGAATCCTTGAATAAACAAGAGGCGTTCGCTTGCAATGGGGCCGACATCGAATCCGCCCAGCCAAGACGGCATTCTTGTAACTTTATCGGCATATCCTGCCAATGAAATTCCAAATATTTGACTAATGAATTGCGTCATCGTGGCGAGGGTGACACCGAGTTGTAAGGTAACTGAAGAGCCGATATTGATTCTGCGTTCTACGACCTCATTAACTGTCGCGTCCCGAATCGGCATCATGAACGCTCCAATCGTTCCGATCGAAAGTCCGTATAAAATCATTAGGGGGTACGAGAGTGCGTCAACATGAATCGCGTAAGCTAATCCAAATGCAGGAAGTGCTGCGAGTAGGTGTAACAGAATTAGCAAGTTACGACTTGGTAATCGTTCAGCAACAACACCACCGATAAGAAGAAATATTACCGACGGAGTAGCCAACGCCATATTAGCAAGGCCTAACTCTTTACCGCCCAAATCAAGTCGTTGAGTGATCAGGTAAGGGAAGAGGACTATTTGAAGCCCGAATGCCATAAACCAGCTGGCTTGAACCACGAGATACGCTGGAAGTTCAAATCGTAATCTTCTAGTCTTCTTGGGTGGATTAGGAACTTCGCGTTGATCGAATCGGACGCTCCCGTCCGAAGAATTGTCGGGGGACTCTGTCCTTGCTACAGCTTCCTGCGCAGGCTGTTTACGGTCACGATTTTCTGGAGAAGATTCTGGCACTAGGAACGAAACTCGTTTGTTCTTGATTTGAATCGAGAAATTTCCTAAAGAATGAGAATAATGACATGAAAGTCTAAAACAGAAATTCTCACTACTTATCTAATCAAAAAGAACATCACGTACATTATAGAGATTGCCACGAAATCTTCAATTACCATTATGTCAGTTCAAGAATTAGGTTCCTCTATAGTGATCAGAAAACCATTGAGAGATAATAGTGCGGTTGGGTGAGAATCTATGGCGGAGACTATGCTAAATCTGTGTAGGACAGTATTTAGCCTTAAAGCGTGATAAATTAGAAAAAATTTACGAGCCAAATCATTTGAGCAACCTCCAGATACCAAGGACGCAACAGTAGCCATGGCGGATACGCCCTCAACACTTTTCAGTAAATTGTGGGATGCTCATCGAATTACAAAGTATGACGATGGCGATGACCTAATTGCGATCGACCGTCTGCTACTTCACGAACGGACAGGAGGTGTTGCGCTTCAATCATTAATCAACAAAGGATACTCTGTATTCGATCCAACTCGCGTTTTTGCGATTATGGATCATATTGTTTCTTTTGCTCCAGGACGCAGGGAGAACGAAGCTCGAAGCCCTGATGGAGATTCGTTTATCCGAGTAACACGGTCTCTCGCTAGAAAGCTGGATATCAACTTAATTGATACAAATAGCCGAGAGCAAGGGATAGTTCATGTTGTTTCTCCTGAGCAAGGTATCGCAACCCCAGGCCTGTCTCTAGTCTGTCCTGACAGTCATACTTGCAGTATAGGGGCTCTCGGGACTTTGGCATGGGGGATCGGGTCAAGCGAAACAGAACACGTTTTGGCGACTTCCGCTATTCGAGTTCGAAAACCGAAACAAATGCTCGTTAGATTGTCGGGTAAACCGAGGGAAGAATGCAGCGTAAAGGACATAGCTCTATTTGTGATTGCTAAGTATAGGGCATATGGAGGACATAATTTTGCTATTGAGTACTCCGGCAATGTTGTCAACGAAATGAGTATAGATGAACGACTCACCTTATGTAATATGGCTGCAGAGTTTGCGGCTTTTACGGCGATTATTGCTCCAGATCACAAAACCATGGCGTATATCGCCGATAAACCGTTTTCACCTTCGGGAGAACATTTGGATAGATTATCGAATTTACGAACAGATAAAAACGCGACCTTTGATCAAATTATAGATGTCAATGTCAATGGAGTTCGCCCTCATGTTACTTGGGGAACGAGTCCAGAGCAGAGTATGTCCGTTGATGGCGTTATTCCTGATGATGCGTCTCAACAGGCATTGAACTATATGAACCTTAAAGCCGGTCAACCTATTAGATCTTTACAAATTCAAGGTGCATTCATCGGCTCTTGTACCAACGGTCGGTTATCGGATTTAAAATCTGCTGCAAAAGTCCTTAGAAATAGAAAAGTTGCAAACGGAATAAAGGCAGTGTGTGTTCCAGGGTCTCAAAAAGTTAAACGAGATGCGGAAGCGTTAGGTATCGATAAAGTCTTCAAAACCGCAGGGTTTGAATGGGGAGAACCAGGGTGCGCTATGTGTTTTTACGCTGGTGGAGAGACGTTTCCTCCGAATTCACGAGTCGTCTCGTCGACAAATCGCAATTTTGAAGGTCGGCAGGGACCTAACGTAAGAACGCATTTGGCTAGTCCAGCTGTCGTCGCCGCAAGTGCGATCGCTGGGAAGATTTGTACGCCGGAAGATGTCAATATTGAGGGATGTTAAGGCGTGGCTGAACCATTTGCAAAACTAGTTGGACAAGCCATTGCGATTTTGCGCGATCATATTGATACCGATCAAATTATTCCGAGTAGTGAATTACGATCTAAAGCGGGACACGATTATTCAGACAGCCTTTTTGCGGGTTGGAGATATCTGGATATCAAAGAACGGGTTAGGGATCCTGATTTTGTATTGAATCAACCGAGAATGAAGACGGTCAACATTCTGGTGTCTGGACACAATTTTGGATGTGGGTCGTCACGGGAACACGCTGTGTGGGCTTTAAGAGATTATGGGTTTCGAGCCATTCTCGCGAGAAGTTTTGGTGCGATTTTCTACGAGAATTGTATACGCAATAGTATCGTTCCGATTCACTTACCGAGCGAAACAATGTTACCTGATGGTGTTCTAGCCGAAATATTTGAATTTGAAATTGATCTTCAGGGGCAAACAGTTACACCTATGTCGGACAAAGGGCAGAGATGGAGATTTGATATTAAGGATTATCACAAAAGATTGCTAGCCGAAGGATTAGACTCTATCGCAATGACGATGAAAGACATTGGTAAAGTTAAGGCATTCTTTGAAAACGATAAGAAAAAGCGGTCTTGGTTACATTCAGGTAAGAGAATTCGGGTTAACGGTCTATCTGATTAACAATTTTTCGTTCAAGCAAATCTTTTATCTGATCGGAAGATAAACCGATTTCACGAAGAGAATCAGTAGTGTGTTCCCCGACTTTAGGGGGATGTAATCGGAGAGAAGGTCTTTTGCCGTCGATCGCTATAGGAAGTGCGGGTAATGGCACATTGCTATCCTCGGGAGTTGTAATATCGAGTAGGCCATGACTTTGACGTAAATGAGGATCATTGATTAGTTCCTCGGGTTTCATGATCGGGGCAAAAGGAAGGCCGATTTCCTCGAGTATGGCGAGTAAATCATTCTTTTCATATTGCAGAAATATTTTACGCAAGTGAGGGATTATCTCTTCGCGAAGCTCAACGCGTTCATTATTTGTTTTAAATCCCTCCTTATCAATCCAATCATCTAGAGCAAAGGCTTTACAAAACTTAAACCATTGTCGATCTGAGACAACACCGACGAAAACTTTTTCGCCAGACTTAGTTTCAAAGACATCGTACACCGCCCATGCAGAAATTCGTTCAGGCATTGGCGCAGCTGGGACACCTGTCACCGCGTATTGGGCGATATGTTGGCCGACGAGAAACGCGGTTGATTCGAACAATGATGCCTTGACGTGACAACCTTTACCTGTGACGGCTCGGTTTTGGAGTGCAGAAAGAATCGATATCGCGCCAAACATTCCGCCGGTAACGTCAATGACGCTTGCTCCAGATCGAAGGGGGCGACCTGTTGGACCCGTCATATAAGCGAGTCCACCCATCATTTGTGCTATTTCGTCTAATGCTGTTCGATTAGCGTAAGGGCCGTCAAGGAATCCTTTTTCCGAGCAGTAAATGAGTTTAGGATTGCGTTTAGACAGCGCGTCATAGCCGAAACCTTGAGCGTCCATCGACCCACTGCGAAAATTTTCGATAACTACGTCAGCATCGTCAATGAGTTTGAGAGCAATTTCGTTACCTTCATTACATTTTAGATCAATGGCGATGCTCTTTTTGTTTCGATTGTACATCGAAAAATATCCAGCACCAGAACCGCGCAATGTGCGAGTCTTATCGCCTGTTATAGGTTCGACCTTTATGACATTAGCTCCAAGGTCAGCAAGAACCAGTCCGGCCGCTGGTCCCATTACCATGTGCGTAAATTCAATAACTTTGATGTTCGTTAGCAACTTGGTCAATAGATTTACTCCTCTATCAATCTGCCGAATCACTTTACAAGATTTTGAAAATTATCGTCAAATGATATATCATTTAATAAACCTCTCATTCATTTCAACTCAAATTTACGGGTATACATGTCTCAACCTAGTGTACAAATTAGCGAAGTCGGTCCTCGAGACGGACTACAAAATTGCACGTCAATTATGCCGACCGAAGTTAAGAAACAGTGGATATCGGCATTGTTTGGAGCAGGATTGAGAGAAATTGAGGTGGGTTCGTTTGTCTCTTCAAAACTCCTGCCTCAGCTAGCGGATACGGAAGATGTCGTAAGGTTTGCAACGGCAATTGACGGTCTCGATGTAGCGGTACTAATTCCGAATCTTAGGGGAGCTAAGACGGCTATCGAGTGTGCAGCGCATAAAATTACTTTACCGTTGTCGGTAAGTGAAACACATTCTGTAAAAAATATCCGTCGTACGCATAGTCAAGTGATACAAGAGGTTCGTGCAATTAGAGAATGTTTGAATGTGGAAGAGATAAAAAAGCGTCCATTATTTGAAGGTTCACTCTCGACAGCTTTTGGTTGTGCTATTGAAGGAAAAATTCCCAAAAAGGTTATACTACGGTGTGCTGAACAACTTGTAGAGGCGGGTTGTGATGAAATCGGACTCTCGGATACCACGGGGTATGCTGACCCGAGCTCGATTAGGGAGATCATTCGGGATGTTCGTGGTGTCGTTGGAGATGATAAACTGACCAGCGTTCATTTGCATAACACACGAGGATTAGGGCTAGCTAATGCTCTTGCCGCTTATGAAGAGGGAATTACAACGTTTGATAGTTCATTAGGCGGGATTGGAGGGTGTCCGACAGCACCGGGTGCTAGTGGAAACATTGTAACAGAGGATTTAGTCTTTATGTTTGAAGCGATGGGGGTTGATACGGGAGTCGATATAGACTCTTTGATTGCAACTCGAGAATTTCTAACGTCGTCCTTGCCGGGAGAGGAGTTGTATGGACATTTATCTCAGGCAGGTTTGCCATTAGGATTCAAAGCCGCCTGTGAACTTTTTCAGTAACAATAACCAATAAAAGGGAAGTCAATCGAAGTGAGTAATATTTCTGCGTTAGTTTCTTTGGTCGTTTTTGCGATCGTCTTGTTTGGAGTAGGAATTTGGGCTGCACGGCAGAGTGCATCTGGCAAAGAATTTCTTCTGGGAGGACGCAATTTAGGGCCGTTCGTCGCGGGTATCGCGTATGCGGCATCCAGTTCAAGTGCTTGGGTTTTGCTTGGATTCACGGGGTTCGTTTACGCCACGGGTCCCTCAGCTCTTTGGATGCTCCCTGGAATTTTAACGGGGTATGCTGCTGTTTGGTTTTGGGCAGGACCGGTTTTGCAAAAATCTAGTGAGGAAAAGGATCATCTTACTTTGACAGATTTCCTCGTTGAAGATGCCACAGGAAAGTTAGAGCGTGTCATAAGGTTCGTAGCAAGTTTGATGATCGCATTCTGTTTTTCATACTATGTCGCCTCACAGTTTCAAGGAGCAGGAGTGGCATTCAATAGTCTTTTCTCGATCGATGCGAATGTGGGGATAATTGTTGGGGCAATATTGATTGTTACGTATACTTTTCTTGGCGGATTGGTTGCTGTTTCGGTGATCAACACCATTCAAGGAATTCTCATGGCTGCGGTAGCTGTTATTCTTCCGTTGACAGTTTTTATTGCAACAGGTGGATTTTCTGCCTTTCCTGAAATGTTTGCAACTGCTCCGGCCGAATATTCACACATCTTTGGTGGTCGAACCGGTTTCATAGCTCTAGGTTTTGTTGTTGGACTGTCCGCAGTCGGATACTCGGCACTTGGGCAACCGCAATTGACTGCGTGGATTATGGCCGCTCGCGATGAAAAAGCGAGGTTATCTGGGGCAATGGTCGCGATAAGTTGGGCGTGTCTTGTTTTTGCTGGAATGGCTATCTTAGGTTTGTCTGCTCGAAGTTTATACGGAGGGGAAGGCATGGCTGAGAGTGTATTCTTTCGCACAGCAAACGATTTATTACCGGCAATATTTGCAGGAGTGATCGCTGCGGCGACTTTGTCCGCCATTATGTCCACAGTTGATAGTTTGTTCTTAGTAGCGGGTGGAGCAGTTTCTCATGATATGGGGGTTGCAAGGGCGTTAAAATTGTCCGAAGTGCTTGTCTCTCGAGTCGCCATAATTGCGATTTGTGTGATTGCTGTTGTCATTACACTTTCTTTCGAGGCCACGATATTTGATCGGACAATATTTGCTTGGACTTCACTCGGGGCGAGTTTTGGACCAATTGTTATAGCCCGCATCTTAAAGCATCGTCCTAGTGGTTTTGCGACATTATTCGCAATTCTAACAGGGTTCGGTTTTTCGTTGGGGTATGAATTTGTTTTTGAATCAGGACCTGGCCAAATTTGGGCACGACTTGTGCCGTGGATTGGCGCGTTTACAGTGTTAGTTGGGTTTGCGATTGCTGAGAAGCGGAACAATAAACTAGGTTCAATAGAGAAAAATTGATTGCAAATTTCCTAAAAAAGTATCATAATCAAAATGATATATCTTTTGGAGAATTGCATGTTCTTTGTCGTTAAGTCTTTAGCGATTTTGGCTACTATCGTAGTGGTATCGAACTGTGCCATGATGGTCGAGGCACGTGAACATCGGCTAGATCCAAAAGATCCGTCTGATGCCCTAACGATTATGCGTAAAATACAGTGTTCAACTGTAAATAATCGCGAGGCGATCTATGCTTGGGAAGGGAAGGCTTACGCTAGACGTCAGGGCGAGAAAGATAAAAATATATTCAATGTTGTTGGAATGAACGTTCGAGCCTGTTCCGCAATTCGTGATGAAAAGCGGGGCATGGGATTTGCGATGGTTTCAAGAGAAATTCTATTGTATGTGGATAAAGATACGGGTGAGGTCATAGATCAATGGGAGAATCCTTGGACTGGAGAAACCGTAAAAGTCCAGCATGTTGAAAACGATCCGGTGAACTGGGAATCCTACGAGATTGGCTGGACTGGTAAACCTGCTACGTGGGGAGGCGAAATTCATGGTTCGCAGTGGAATTTTCGGTCAACATTTCCGCTATGGTACCCCAATCCGTTAGGGAGTGCTTACCAAGCAGAGATTGGAGGGACGTATCATGCTACGGAGATGTTCAACTTCTTCGGTAGAACGGATGATCTATTAGACTCTCGTAAGTCCGAAGCGACTGTTTCTGTTGGCTGGGCGCGTTTGTCTGATTGGTTGCCTTGGATGAAGATGAATGGTCGAGAGGGAGTATTTTACGTACATACTTCTGGGTTCAGGCTTGACAACTGGGAGGAGCTTGATGAAACGATGAAAAATTACATCGCTGAACGGGCTCCAATTTATCGAAACGCGCCACCGCAAGGTGACGATCGTGACAACATGACGAGCTGGAAACATTATAAACAATGGCGTGAGGAAGTTGCTAAATCGTCTGATGAAAATTAGGTGATTGTTGTAAATTTAGGCAGACAAGTTAATGAAGTGCAACCCAAATTAATTAAGGGATACTTACTATGTTAAAACGATTTTTGTTTGCTACGGTCGCATCAATTGGATTGTTGGCGACTGTCGGCTATTCGCAGGAAGGACCGACGGATGAGTCTGAACTGAGGCAAGAAACAATTGTAATAACAGCAAGAAAAAAGAATGAGACGTTGCTTGAGGCACCGATTGCTGTTTCGGTGTTTAACCAAGGTGATTTGGAATCTCTCCGGTTACAAACTATTGACGATATTGCCCGGTTTACGCCGGGATTGTCTTTTTCGAAGGCCTTCGGCAGGAATACTGAACGTCCCGTTATTCGAGGACAATCTAATGTGTTAGCGGGAGTGCAGTTTGGGGTAGAATCAGGCGTAGCCTATTTCATTGATGGGATTTACTATGCGGGTTCCATTCAAAACTTAGATCCTAACGAATTAGAGCGGGTCGAGGTTATCAAAGGCCCACAATCGGCCGTTTACGGTCGAAACACGTATGCAGGAGCGATAAATTTCATTACGAGAGGCGGTTCAGAGGAGCTGGTCAGAACCATAAAAACGCGTTCAGGCAATAACGGTTTAAACGAAGTTTCTCTTTTTGTCAGTGGTCCTATTAGCGATACTCTGACAGCACGAATAAGTGCTCGAACCTACGAGTATGGTGGTGAGTTTAAGAATCAAGTTACCAACCAAACTGTTGGAGATGAGACGAGTATTAGCTATTCGGCGGTGTTAAACTGGGAGCCAAATTCGACTTTCAGTACTCGGTTCAGAATCAATCACAACAAAGACGAAGATGGACCCTTACCTCTGTTTTTACAGGATGCAAGTAAGAACAATTGTGCGCCAGGCTACCGTTCACTGGCGAGTATCAACTATGTTCGACCGCCATCCGACGGGGCACGTCCATACACAAATAATTTTCAGTACTATTGCGGAGTAGTGGCTCCAGGGCAAGTTGCTATAAATACAGGTCCCGATGCAGATGGCGTTGCCAATAAGATTCCCGGAGCGGTGGATAATACTTTGAGGATAAGAGTATCGCCCACATTCTCCATTCCGCTTAATTATTATGAAACCAAGGATGGGACTGCATTTGACGGATTGGAACGCGGGCAGACAAATATTAGTTTAGCAAGTTCAATAATAATGCCCAATGAGGTTCAGGTTCGATTTTTCGTTGGATATAGAAAAGAGGGGTTAAGGACTGGATATGATAGCGATCACTCTCCGGTTAACTGGTTTCTCGGCCCACCGACTGCTGAAGCATTTTTTGCGAATACAACGCGAGACGATATAGAAGATTCTAGTCTGGAGTTGAAACTGATTTCGCCAAGTGAGGATAAAATTCGTTGGGAGGCCGGGGTCTATATTTACGATGAAGATATACAGGATGGAGACATAACGTTTTTAGATCGTTCTGGAAGATTCACTCCGCAGCAAGTTAGAACAATCTCCAATCGTGCATTATTTGGATTGATAGAGTTTGATTATAATGAAAGGTTAAGTTTTGCTGTAGAGGCACGTTATGCCGAAGAAACGAAAACAGACTCTTCGTCTATGATCAGCGAAGCGCGTTTTGAGGCATTTACACCGCGTATAACTGTAGATTATGATTTAACTAATGGTGGAACAGTTTATGGTGTATTCGCGAAAGGGGCTAAACCCGGAGGATTAAACGGTGATACAGGAGCGAACTTGTCTCCGCCGAGACCTGATTATTTGCAAGAGGAATCTGATAATCTAGAGTTCGGTTTGAAAACTCCTATACCTAATACAGAATTAAATCTTACTTCCGCTTTGTTTTTCATTCAAGCTAATGACGTGCAGTTGACGACACCTGTACAAACTCCAGCCGGAGCGTTAACCTCCATTGTAACCAATCAAGGCAATGGAGAGATACGAGGTCTAGAGTTGGAGGTAAGTGGTTATGTTAATGATTATTTCAGTGGTGGTGCAACGTTTGCTTGGACAGATTCAAAGTTTACAGAAGGTTGCGATGCCGATGAATGGACACTGACATCGGGAGGGGGTGTTTATCAGCCTAACCCACCCGCTAATGCGACTCCGGTTCAACGTGGAGATTTAACATCTTTTTATTCGGGGTCTGGCCCTGCAACATGCTCGATTGACGGAAAACAATATCCGCTCATGTCGAAAAATCAAGCGAGCGCATTCGTAAGATTTGATAGCGGTTTGACGGGTCCTATGAAAACAAACTTGTTTGCTATTGCTAACATGACATATGAAAGTTCAAAATTTACTCAAGTTCACAATAGGGCAGAAACGGGGGCAGCGACCGAGATCGGGGCGAGAGTGGGAATCGAAAACGAAAAGTGGTCATTTAGTATCTACGGAGAAAATTTAACGGATGAGGATGCCGTTACGATGGTAACACGGTGGTTACAAACTCCATACATAGTTTCAGCTTTTGTTCCGCGTATTGAGCGAGCGGGAGGTTCGACGAGTGCCCCTAGAGCATTCTTCGGGACATTGAGAAGAGGCACTCAAATTGGTGCGGAGTTTAAGATAAATTTTTAACGTCACCGCTTGAGTAAAGCGTTTATACTACTTAAAGGAACGTCAAATTTTTAGACTATTCATCGTAGTGTGGTCTGTTGCGCTACTTGGAATATATCACTTAGATAGTCACGCAATCGAGGGGGATTCGGCGTGGTTGGAGAAAGATTTTTCAGAATTACTATCAATTTATACAGGTCAGTGGGATAACGACAGGCACGTATTCTTTGCTAAAGACTTAGGAATAGATACCAGCAAAGTCCCACCACGGTTAAACGTGATTAACTCTCTAAAAACGATTGATTCAAGGCAAAACTCAGGCGGAACCTCTCAAAATTATGAAGTGAAAATCTCACGCAATGGCTCTAATATTTTAACGCGGATCGAGACATTTTCTATTGTTTCTGAAGATCAGTTGATTCGTCAGAAGTTTAATAACGGCAGCGGATTGAATAAAAATGAAGCAATTGACTGCTGGGTGGATTGGAAACGTGAAGGTGGACAATTTAAGGGAGAAGCTACGGGAACAGAATGTTCTATCGTGTATCCTACTCCTAGCAGTGGAAAAAGATTAACCCAAACATGGATACTGTCCGAAAATGAGTTATGGATCGTAAGTAAGAAAGGTTCCCAACAGATTGAAACACGGCTACGCAAAGTCAGGCCTTTTGAATGTTGGGTTTCTATTCTTAGAGGTGCCAGTCATGGTGATAGCGGAGTTGGTCTAGATAATTGGGACTTTCGACGTAGTATAAAGATTCACGATCAAGGCGGCGAAGCCGTGCTAATGACAGACGAGTCGCCACAACGGAAAATACGACTAGTACTTAGAGACGTAGATTGGCCATACGGCAGAAACAGACCTTCACTGGTTCTATACGTAATGGAGGGAGAAAATGACCGGGCGGTTGCTTATTCTTGGGGCGAAGGCGGAGCCGAAAGAATCGGCATAAATTTGAGATGGATTCAAGCAAGTTGTACGCACATTCCAGCTTCTGAGAAATAAACTGCTAACCCTTGCTCAAACTAAGAACAATATAGGATGTCTATTTAGAGGAGAGCATGACTTCTGAAACTTCATATGCCGCTCTTTCTCCAGATTCCATAGCTCCTTCCATACCTGTGTGTAAGAATGAAGTATGTTCTCCAGCAAAGTGAAGCCGGCCTTCGGGTTGAAGTATTTTCTTAGCCCAAGTTGATATTTGCTTTGGAGCCCAGTGCATGTATGCCCCTCCATTAAATGGCTGTGTTTCGTCCCAACGCACAACTTCTTGAGCCGTAGCCTGTATTGAGCGTGTCGACAATAGCGTTGTCTCGGCTAAAGATTTCCAATCGTCGTCACTGTAATTCTTGCGAACTCCGTCACCATTAATCCAGCACGTCAATGCGACGGTCTCACCAGTTTTGTCACGAATCGGAAATACTCGTTCTATAGGAGTGTCAGTCCACATGGTCTCGGGTAGACCATCACTAATAGGGTGATCGAGCGAAAGGTGAATTTGATGAATTTGCGTATACGGCATTTGTTTTATGATGGGATACCGTTCTATTTGTTTAGAGTTCTTCGTCACTTTCGCATGTCGTAGAGTTCCAAATGGCAAAGAGCATATACAGAATGGCGCTCTAAAGCTTCCAGCTGAAGTATCGACAGTAACTTCTTTTTCTGAAACATCAATTGCACTGACCACAGAAGAAAGCCTAAGGCTAGAGCTAGGTAGGCTATTTGCCATTGCTTCGGTTAACCTTTCGCTTCCTCCTTCAATCTCTTCTGATCGTCCAATCTGTGAATCGATTTGATATAAGATGAGACTTCGCCAGACATTTAACATTGAGTATGTGCTGAGTCTGTTCGCGTTTAAAGCGATGTCACAAAGTTGCAGAGACGGTTTATCAAAACCTAAATTGGTTAAAAATTTTTCAGCGCTCGTATCATGAACGGATTCGGCCTCGCGCCAAGCGTATTGATCCACCAGAGGATTAGATTGCGCTGCAGCTATAAATAGCGCAACATCAGGAGTAGCACGTTTAAACGTGCTAGGAAATGGGTTGCTGGCATGGCTCGCCCACTCTCTAGCGTCAAAGACTTTGTTATTTAATATTATTGTCTTTTCTCGTGAAGCATTCGGCGCTGGAGGAACAATTTTAAGACCGAGATCAGCAGCGGTTGCTCTAATACGAGCGTAGGTTTGGCCGACTTGTTGTCCTCCGGCTTCGGGAGAACCCTGAAGATGGGACAGAGTACGCATTCTCCCACCGAATCGATTTCTTCCTTCAATCAGAAGAACTTTCGCACCTTCAGAAGTCAAAATTCTAGCAACGTGAAGCCCGGATAGACCTGCTCCGAGAATGATCACGTCTGCATCTTTTGACCGATGAATGTTTGGCGCACAAGCGTTCGCTATGGCAAGGCCACTAGCAGCTATAAAACTTCGGCGAGTCCAGTTCATTATATTTGTTTCCCGATATTTAATTTCGGATGCCTTTCGTTGCCGGATTAAATAGAATGCATAAATAGCAACAAGAGTCCGTTAGATTTTGAATAACCAAATTTTTAGATCAGAAAAAAATTTCTAAGGATGGTATCGTCCAATGAACAGAGAAATCATTTAGGTTAACTGTACTGCAATAACACAGAATACGCTAAATGATATATCATTTGAACGGAATTGTGCTAGATTTGCTTAGAATAAATTTTATAGGTAATCCATGAAGAATTTAGATGAATTTCGGAACGGTTGGCCAGTCATGTCCTCGGCTGCTGTCGGCGTTGGTTTAGGACTTTCTCCCCTCCCGTTTTACACAATCGGAGTGCAGATTGGCCCCATTCTTCGAGAGTTTGGCCCCTTGGGATGGGGACCGAGCGATGTCTTGAATGCACTGATCGTCTATACAATTGGTGCTTTCTTAATGAGTCCTGTTATTGGGGTAGTTGCTGAGAAGTTTGGGGCTCGCCGAGTGGCTTTGGTGTCGATTGTTCTATTTAGTCTCAGCATGATGGGACTAGCCCTAAATACAGGCTCAAAGCCTCTTTATGTGCTGTTATGGACTTTTGTTGCGATTGGAGGGGCTGGAACTCTTCCTATCACGTTCACGCGACCGGTTGCGAATTGGTTTTCTGTGCATCGAGGTAAGGCATTGGGTATTGCTTTAATTGCGACTGGCGTGTTTGGATCCTTAGCAAAGTTTTTCACTCAGCATATCATTGAAGGAGTCAGTATTTTCGGCGTTGAACTTCAAGGCTGGAGAGCGGCTTATGTCGCTGTTGGATTCCTACCTCTGTTGATTGCATTGCCAGTAAATTTGCTTTGTTTACGGGATGTTACTGACAGATCGAGTAAGGAGTCTCTTCTTACGAAGTTTAAGCTGCCGATTCTATCAATTGCTATTGTTGGTTTAGGTTGGTTGGTTTGGGCGGTTATTGCTGAGGTTTGGCCACTGGTAGTGACGGAAGGCTTTAACCTAGCACGATTTCAAGCTTTTGCTTTCATTCCGCTTGTGGTTATTCCGGTATTTCTGATGATATTGTTACCGATCGGTAAATCGTCTCCTGCGGTTCTAAATAATGGGCAGAACTCTGAACTACCCGGTAAAACATTATTAGAGGCATTGAGGACGTGGAGATTTTGGTTGTTAGCGTCTATTTTTGTTCCGATTAGTTATTCAATCGGCGGCGTTATTCCAAACATTGAACAGATTGTTGTCATCAATGTGTTCGGTACAACCCGAAACGAGGCCACTCAAGATGTAGCGTCTCAAGCGGTTGAGTTAGCGGCAATTATTGGACTAGCGGTACTATTGGGGCGTCTCATCGGTGGCTATTTGATCGATAAATATTGGGCACCAGGAATTGCGTTTATTTTTCTTGCTTCGCCAGCTTTTGCATTTTATATCTTGGGTCAACCGGGTACATCGGCGAACTTGGCAACTATAGCGATTTTTATGATTGGCTTCGGTGCGGGTGTTGAGTATGATTTTATGGCTTATATGGTCTCAAAGTATTTCGGTATGCGAAGATATGCTGCGATCTACGGTGCGATTTATGGTTTCTTTGCGATTGGAGCAGGTTTCGGACCAAGCATAATGGCAGAGTTAGCCGAGCGCCAGCAATGGACTGCTACATTGATTCAGGCGGGAATTTTGCTGTTTATCTTCACACTTCCGTTATTGCTATTGGGAAAATATCAATATGGCAATGAAGGCGCTATCAAGGTTTAATCTGCGTAACAATAGAGAACTTTGTACTGAAAGAAAGAACTAGGAATTTCTGAAGGTTGACGGAATCGTATAACCTTGGCCGAAGGAATCTACGTAAAACTTCCTAGACAAAGATTTTTCGAAATGACGGTTGACTAGTCAGGATATGAGTACTTTTAAGTACAAATACCTGCCTTGTTCCCGTCGACCGAGTTAGGAGTTGTTATCCGGTAAAGTTGTCGATAAGTCGGGATCTACCTATTAGAGTAGGTAGAATACCGATAAAAGGTAATGAAAATTTGTAAGTTTTTGGAATGCCCTCTGATTCGGTTAGTAAGTTTAACTTATGGTTCTTCAAAAACTGCACAAATTTTGCGTCAAAAATTTTTTTGATACTGACGTAGGCAATCTTACGAAACAGTTACTACGGATTTACCGATATTCTTTCCGTTTATCAAACGTTCAAAATGGCGCGGGGCATTTTCTAATCCCGTAATTCGATCCTCAATGAATTTAAGTCGACTGGATTCAATCCATTTTGCGGCTTGCAGTACATACTTATCCCATAAATGGTAATAATCGTAGACGACCAATCCATAAATCTTAGCCCGCTTGCCAATAATAACCCCAGCATTCAAAGCATGAAGGCTTTGTGATTCAGTGTGGTAGGCATCTACCAATCCACATAAGATTCCCCGAGCATTCAAATTGGCATGAGATAAAGCGATCATCGCCATGTCTGCAGAAACGTTCTCAAAGAATACCGATAGTCCTTCTGGTAAGGCTTCTGTAAGCTTAGTCTTCCAGTCCGCTGTTTGGTAATCAATGCATTCATCAAATCCATAAGTCTCCGTTACTATTTGGCATTTTGCCTTACCGCCGGCAATTCCTACAACCCGACTCGCGCCGCGGATTTTCGCAATTTGCCCTGCCGTGCCTCCGACGGCTCCAGCAGCAGCATCAATCAACACAACGTCATCTGAGTGGACTTCAGCAAGTTTTGTGACTCCGGCCCAAGCCGTCAGCCCCGGCATTCCGAGTACCCCAATGTGGGCTTCGATTGGGGCAACACCGGGATCTAACCTCCTAACGTCAAAAGATTCAATTGCGCAGATTTCTTGCCAACCGCCCTTCATCGAATGAACCCAATCGCCTACCTCAAATCCTGAAACCTGAGTTTTAAGAACTTGTCCAACAATCGCACCCGGTATCGGCTCTTTGAAAGGAATTGGTGGCTTTTCTCCCAGATGTCTTCCTCTTAAAATAGACCCGACATACGGATCAAGAGAAAGATGAACGGTGCGCACAAGAACTCCATGGTCAGGGCAAGATGGAGTCGGAATATCGTGGACTGCAAAATCTTCGGCAACGGGTTTGTGATCAATTTCACTCTTTAACGTTATGATTTTCATGGGTTTACTCCTCAACAATCTCGACAAGCAAATCATCGGGGTCGGTTAAAACGCCGACGCGCTTCCCTTTGTATATCGCCCCATCGATCATTCTTGGTTCCGATAACCACGGTCCGGGAAGCGACTCTATATTTGGATGCCAGAAAGTCCCTATCGCACACCCCGGAGGAAGAGCACCTAAATGACGGACTCTCGAAATTGCACTATCAGGATACTGGTCAAGTTCCAAGAAAACGTCATTACCGTGAACCATCGTGCAAATATCATATAACTGATCCAGCGGCGTTCCATAAGCCTTGGCAAGCATCGTATAAGGAATTTTCATATGTCTTCCGAACTGGAGTCCACACTTCTGTTCCGTCCAAGCGGCAGATAGACTCATATTTGAGCATCCGACAACTAAGATGAATAGTTTGTCAATGGGGCTTTCTGCTCTTGGGAGATTATATTCGGGCAGGTCATCGTTGATCTGAGTAAAGTATATGATCTCGTTATCCGGGCCTTTGACTTGCATAGGATGAATGGCATCGAGGCCCGGAATTTTATTGGGTGGGCCAATAATTTCGAACGGGCTGTCAAGCATTCGTTCGTTTACTTTAAGTACATCCTGAACACAGATTTCAATAGCGTTCCATCCATAAGTTCGAAGTGGTAGATAACCTCTAACCGGAGGTTGCTCGATAAACCTCAGAAAAACGTCCGCTTGGGAAGCCGGTTGCAGGACTGCGTATCGACTCCCTGCGGTATTTGGGGCGTTCCAACTAGACGCGAGCTCATTTTCGATCAAACCTTCTTCGACCACATTGTAATCAAGAAATCGAGTATAATTATCGATAGACCGCCTAATATTTGCGACGGTTAGAGTGGCAGCACGAATGAGTTGCATTTCCATTAGAACTTTCAGATAGAACAGTGAAATTAGAACCAACGAGGAGTTAGATTATGTCAGCTTATATGATCGTTTTTGCGAAGATTCATAATCGTGAAAAATTTATGAACGAATACGCAATTCCAACAAGTAATCTCATTGCTCAGTTCGGGGGTGAATACGTTGTTCGCGCTCCCGGTGTCGAATCGTTAGAAGGAGGGTTATTTGAAGGGGCAAGCGTTGTCATCTCCCGATGGCCGAATAAGGCTCAAATTGAAAAGTTTTGGAACAGTTCAGAATATCAAGTACTGAAAAAAGCTCGGCAACATTTGGCAGAGGCGAACGTGATGATTGTAGAAGAGTCAAACTAAAAACACCTTAGAAAGGTTTTACTGCACCAATAAATGCCGTCGATAGAATCAGTACCCAATATAGGTATGCAATCGAACGTCCGAGATTGATTGATTTATTTAGCTTGGTTTCAATTTCCAGATTCGGGCCTTGGGCCAGAATTGGAAACATTTTTTGCCATTCATGCATAATCATTCGTAAAACGAGGCCTATGATTAAAGCACTACCATAGATCAAAGTCTTAGTCGCAAACCATTTTTGTCCGTCACCGGACTCAAATGGTCCGTATCCTGCAAGAGAACTGAGTGAGACGATCAACAGAGTAGGTATCAACAGATATCTCGTCCAATCTTCAATATCAGACAATGGTTTAAACCATTCAGTTCCTCGTTTTAAAAATGCTCCCCAAGTTATCATCATCCAAAGAATCCATACGAACCACATAAAGATAAGCCAACCACCGCCAAGAGGCTGGACGCCCCACAGATATCCCATATGCAAACCTAATGGCAACAAAGATATTATTCCTGTTCGAGCCAAAATATCGATTCGATAAGCAGTTTCCATATGCCGCATTCTTTCTTCTAAGGGCAGTGACTGATTAATAACCTTGTAACTCGTTTGAAAAACTCCCCATTCGCCGCCAAGCCAGTACACCATCGCGACTATATGTAGCCAGCGCAATATAGCGAGCTCATTTTCAGAGATAAATTCCATTATTTTAACCTCACTTAAATCAATAAAATGTGTAGAAACGACTCGATGGCTTATCAATAAATGCGATATTTTATTTTCTGTTATCGATTATAATTCTTGCTAATTTTAACTTTTTTGCGGTAGATAAAAAATCATAAACACCCGAATATAGTATTCTAAAATTTTGAACGCATTAATAGGATCAGTCAGTGCGAGCGAACTCTTCCGAAACTTCCTCACTAGACGCTTCATGTCCTTTCTCTATTGCCTCACGATCGTGTTGAAGTATTCGAAATACTCGCGCAATATATTCCTGCATCCATAATCCTCGTTCCTCTGCTTGTTCTTTGCTCGGGGTAAACGAATCGATATTTTCTTTGGTAACGGGCGTATCATTTTCGAGCAAGCGCTCAATAGTATCAAGTCGTTCACGCATAACCCCAACTTCTTGTATGAGAGCAAGAGTGATATTCATAACTCTTTCAACATCGGGGTCATCAAAAAACCAAGGTCGTTTACCTTTCGATTTAGTACCCGCCAGTTGAAGAGGATCTAGTGGTTCATTCACAATCGGAATCCCTTTTTTGCCCCAATAACGTGCCAAGCAGCTTTACGGCCATAATCCTCGCTGTCATCTTCAGCTGCATCGGGAAAAACCTCTTTATCTACAACAGCGACAACTCCACCATGGATAAGTTCGTCGTCCGCAAAGCCGGCCTCGGTCATCCAGTCATCTAAATTGACCTCATGCATTTTTGTCCAGAAAGGTTCATTATTGTAAAAAGCATCCCAGTCTCGCATGGCTTGCTCAAATAGAGGCATATCCTCTGTATATTGGGGTTGTTCTACATGTAAGACTATTCCGCCAGGCTTTAGTAAACGATGAGTTTCCTTAAAAATCATAGGCATCATTTTGTAACTTGTCTCATGTAAGAACATAGTTGACTGTATCCAATCAAAACTTTCATCTTCAAATCTTGATAAATCTGAAACATCATCTTGAACAAATGTTACATTTTCAATACCCAAAGTTTTGGCACGCGCTAGGCCATACCTTAACATCGGCGCACCTGCATCTACAGCGAATACTTCGGCTTCTGGAAAGGCATGAGCAATTGGAAGTACATTATGTCCTAACCCGGCACCTAGATCGAGAATACGCCTCGGTTTGAAATCATCACCAAATTCCCGCCTTACCCATTGGGCAACAGCAACTCCGCCTCCATCATTATACCTACCAAGCATCCCACCCGTTGTTGCAAAAATACCAACATCGTAGTTGGCAGCTCCCGTCACGTCGCCTGGGACAAGCTCGGTGTGATAACTTCCAGGCATACAATGATGATCAATTGCGTCAGTCGACCGCGGTTGCTTAAAATTATCATTTAACTGTAATCTTTCATCGCCGTCAGTGAGATCATTGACTAATTTATTCAAAGTATCGGCTTGGCTAATAGTAACCCATCGTCCCGCTTGTTGCCTAGTCTCCATCGTTGCTCGGCGAAGTGCCGACCACCATTGAAACATCGGATCGTTGACAAGAGCTTTTCTTACTTCGTGACGATTCTTAAAATCACGATTCGCTTGCTGACGAAATGACTGCTTAACGCGAGAATCGAATGCCTCCCCTACGCCTGGCATAACCTTGGTCGATAAGTGTCTATTCATCTGAGCTAGAAAATTAAAGCGAGAGATGTCATCGTGGCTCGTCTTTGGGTAAACGCCGTGCCGTCCTACAACACGGTAATCCGGAGGCCCGTCGTAACTCTTGGCTGGTGAACTTTTTTCGCGAACAGTCATCTTAGATCTCCGAAGAATAGCAAGTTAGGATAGTCATCTTTACTTGTTCCTTTATGTTATCTTAAAATTGTGTGGTATAGTGTTTCAAATGATATATCATTTAAATGAAAAATGTGCAATTTGCCTCTTAGGAGAAATTAGATTATGAGCACTAAAATTGTGGCACTCTTCAATCTTAAATCCGGTGTAAGCGTTGAAGACTATGAGAACTGGGCTAAGAATACAGATATACCGACAGTTAACGGTCTGAAGTCGGTAGACAAGTTTGAAGTATTTCGTTCCGTCGGATTACTTGGCTCCGAGGATACTCCACCTTACGGTTACATAGAGATCATAGATGTCGCGGATATGGAACAATTTGGAGGGGAAGTATCAAGCGAGACTATGCAAGCGGTAGCAGGGCAGTTTCAAGAGATGGCTCAGGACTTGTTCTTCATTTTGACAGAGCGTTTAGGCTAAGACATTATGGGACGATTTAATGGAAAAACTGCGGTCATTACTGGTTCCGGGCGTAGAGGAGGTATCGGTGAAGGCATCGCAAATCGCTTAGCCTTAGACGGTTGCAATATTGTAATCTCTGACATAGGTGAACCGCGAGATGATTCGACCACAGAGGAACACATTGGCTCGTCCGATGAGATGGAATCGATTGCGACTGAATTGCGTAATCTGAATGTCGAAGTTTCAACCTGTGTGTGCGATGTACGTTCGCTGGCGGCAAATAAATTGCTTGCCCAGCATGCTGTCAAAACACATGGCAGTCTTGATATATGGGTTAATAACGCTGGAATCGGTTACATAATGAAACCCTTGTTGGAGGTTAGTGAGCAGGATTGGAGAGCGGTTATTGACGTTAACCTAACGGGAGCATTTTTTGGTATTAGATCCGCGGCAGAGGTTATGGTAAAGCAAGGACAGGGGGGAAGAATAATCAACATTGCCTCGCAGGCCGCCAAATCGGGTTTTCCACATGCTCAAGCCTACACGAGTTCAAAACATGGACTTGTTGGATTAGTGAGATCGGCAGCAGTGGAACTTGGTCCGCATAATATTACTGTCAATAATGTTTGTCCTAATCACGTAACGACCGGTTTGGGAGCATGGCAGAACGAATATTTCCATAAAGTTGTTGGCGCAGATTCGGTTGAAGCATATCTTGAGGCGATGGCAGCACGGATTCCGATGGGTAGAACTGGGGTACCTGAGGATACCGCCAACGTTGTAGCTTTTCTGTGTAGTGATGAAGCAAATTATATCACAGCAGAAAGTATGAATGTTTCAGGCGGAGAAGAACCTCACTAATGTCTTACCGTCAAATTCAGACACCGAAAGGTTTCACTTGGCCTGACGGCAAGAAACTTGCATTGTCTTTAGTGATCAACGTGGAGGAGGGGGCGGAACAAAGAGTTGATGAAGGGGATATTCGACCAGAACCTGTTGACGAACTTGGCGCAGTGCCTCACAAACCGATCAGAGTTTATGGAAATGAAAGCAACTACCAGTATGGAATAAAACGCGGCGCACCAAGAATTTTGAGTCTTTTGGATCGGGCTGAAGTTAATGCGACTTGGACAGTCTGTGGACAAGCTTTACAAAAAGCTCCGTGGTTAGCAAAAGCGATCGTTGAACGAGGCGATGAACCTTGTAACCACGGGTACAAATGGAGTTTCACGGCCTTTATGAATGAAGAAACCGAGAAAGAGTTTATCAAGAAAAGTACGCAATCAATTCTAGACTGCTGTGGACGAAAACCCGTAGGTTGGTTGTCAAGATATCTACATTCGGCAAATACTAGGCGTATCTTAAAGGAACACAGTTACTTGTACCATATGGATGACTACTCAGATGATTTTCCATTTTGGGAGCGTGTTGAAATGGAGGATGGAAATATCGAGAATATGGTAGTTTTGCCATATGCCATTGACAGTAATGATATGAAATTTTGGTTATCTCCGAGTTTCACATCCGATATGTGGCTAAAGTACGCAAAAGACTCTTTAGACTGGCTTGGTCGTGAATCTCACCAGAACGGAGCAAGAATGATGTCCTTGGGACTCCATTTGAGGATAATTGGTCGGCCAGGACGAATTTCTGCATTAGAAAACTTTATAGAGTATGTGCGCTCGCTAGAGAATGTTTGGGTCGCAACGCGGGAGCAAATTGCAGAACATTTTGTCGCTCATGTTCCGCCGTTTTCTCAGTGAAAATCTTATCAAACTTTGGTATTAAGTCTAATTTCGTTGCTAGTCCCCGTTACCTTAATGTATATTTATAAGGAATTCATCATGAATAAAATTCTTATTGGTATTCTGTTCAGCCTTTTGGTTACTGGTTGCGCTCAATTTGGGGCAGTCAACACTTTTGGAAATAATCGGGCCGATTCGACAGATGATCTTATGCCTCAGCCCGCCAAAAACCCGTTGGACTTCAGGCGAACGTCCTTGATCGTAAAGGATATTGAGAAGTCATTGTCACTTTACCGCGATGCACTGGGCATGACTGTCGTTTATGATCAAGAATTGACTTCGCCGAATCTTTCCATGAGACATGGTGCAGACGGAGTTAATCGATCTCGGTTAGTACTTTTAGAAGCTAATGATAGTTTTATCGGTATGCTCGGGCTTTGGCAATTCTTGGATCAAACGAGGAAAGACAAGGCTGAGCACGACGGCGTTGATTTTACACCGGGTGAAATCGTGATGGTGTTCAACACGTCTACTTTAGACGAAACGTTTCCTTTGGCAGAGATTGCTCCGGGTGTAACAGTGCTCAAAGAACCTACAGAACGTCATTATCCTTCTGAAGCTGGAGATATCATCGTAATGGTGTCTATGTTGTCTGATAATGATGGACATGTTTTGGAACTTAATCAGATGATTCATGATCCGCGTAAACGTTAGATACTCATCAACGTTTAAGTATTCCTTTTTGGTCGAAAATTAGTTGGTAACCTTCAAGTGTCCAAAAAATTATTAGATGGCATTCGTATACTGTCAATTGAACAGTACGGCGCAGGGCCTTACGGTACTATGCTGTTGGCGAATCTCGGCGCGGATGTCATAAAGATTGAAGATCGAACCCGAGGGGGCGATATTGCTCGATCGGTTGGGCCATTTGAGTTGGGCGAGAAGGATTCGGATTTTTTTCAGACATTCTCGCTCGGTAAAAAATCTGTTAGTCTAGACATTAAATCAGCCGGAGGACGTGAACAATTTGAAGAGCTTGTAAAGAAGTCTGATGCGGTCGCCAATAATTTACGCGGTGACCAGCCCGCCAAACTCGGGATAACTTTTGAAAATCTTAAGACTATTAACCCGAAAATTGTATGCGCTCACTTGTCTGCCTACGGGCGATCAACTTCAAGAACAAAGTGGCCTGGCTATGATTATCTCATGCAAGCGGAGGCTGGGTTTATGATGTTGACGGGCGAACCGGAAGGGCCGCCCGTTCGATTCGGTTTGTCAATGGTAGATTTCCACACGGGCAGTCAGATGTCAATGGGGATTTTAGCCGGGATACTAAATGCTCAGAAGACTGGAGAGGGTTGCGATATTGATGTTTGTCTGTTTGATACCGCTTTACATCAACTTTCCTATCCAGCAACTTGGTATCTAAACCGTGGCTATAAGACGGAACGTTTACCGCGGGGTAGCCATCCTACGATTACACCGAGCCAACTTGTTCGTACCCGCGATGGTTGGGCGATGTTAATGTGCCAGACACCGAAGTTTTGGAGTTTATGGTGCAAGATTAGTGAAAGCATTTTAGATGAAGATCCCCGATTCTCAACGACACCAAAAAGGTTTGAGAATCTGAAAGAATTAAGCCAGGCCGTCGACGAAGTTATGGTTACGAAGACTACGGCTGAGTGGACTGATTTATTGGGAGGACATGTTCCGTTTGCGCCAGTTGGGAATATGTCAGAAGCACTTGATGGCGACTATGTTGACGAAATTGGGATGACTTCTACCTTAGTCCATCCAGACAAGGAAGACGGATTACGAGTTCTATCATCGCCATTTCGTATTGATGGAGAGAGACCGACGCAGGTGAGGGCTCCTAAACTTGGAGAAAACGATCGAGAGTATCTATAGTTGTGACTAAGATATTGCCGAAAATTTTGACGTTATTGACTCACAGTTCTGTCGAAAGTGTGATATATGACAATGCGCTCGCTATGTTTTCGCAACTGATTTTCAGAGAAAAAATCGGATTAGTTTTAGATGACAGAACGTAGCCCTTTTTTGGTGTAGGTAAATTTGTCCGATTTAATCACGAAACTTTTTTGGTATGATCGGTCTAAGGATATTATCAGTTCTTTGCTAGATTCTGTAATAGAATATTGAATTTTATGCGTAGAGAAGTCTAAATTTGACTTGTCTTTAATAGAGCCTTATCAAGTGTCGTCTTACATCTCTTAAAACATATTAGGGAGTAAAACTGATAATCGCTTCAAGGTACCCGTATTGCGCTTACATTTCGGTAACTGTACAGGTAACACACAGTAACTGTAACTCTAAAGGTGTTATAATGTCTGAATTGTCTCTTTACTTCTATGAGTTCCAACTGCTTTCATCAGATACTTCGTACATCATTACGATATCCCTGCGGAGAGGTAAGATACAACATGAATAAAATTGTGATTTCACACGACGTTTGGTATTCAAACTATCATAAGCCGATTGTTACCAATGGTATAATACGCCAAGTCAAAGATGTCGGAGAGAGTTTTAACTTGGAACAGTTAGAAGTAGCCGTTACCATTGCACTCTGTCCTTCAGTCAGTAATCTAATCGGAAGAGAAAAACGTGGCAGTGGAGTACGAAAATTATACTATTTTTCGAACACGTGCTGAAGTAACTGTTGTGGGATATTTGATTGAGTAGTTAATGAGATTGCGGGTACTGCGTACTAAAAGAGTGTTTGATAAGAACCAGGAAAAACAAATCCAAAATTTTAAGTGTTAGGATTTCAAATGTGGAAATGGGATCAGGGACGACTGGAGTACTTTCAGTATGATGTTCTTAAAGAAGTATCGCGATTCGTAGTTCACAACCAATAGACACGTGACAACTCTACATCAATTCGAAGCGAGACAGGTATGAAATTTCCTGCTCCCAACTCTCATTCCCTGTGGAGAAACTATCTGAGAGTATTCAAGTTATGTTTTTTGGTTAGTGAGACAAATGTGTACAGTCTCACAAACATGTACGCGGGATTTTTAATGAATCTTTCTGGTTCCTCTTTCCAACATTTGTTAATAAAGTCGAAGATAGTTAAATTTTTGTGAGCCTTTAACCTTTTAGCAAAATTATAGGCATCTATAAAACTCTAGATATGTTCTTTCAGTTTGTCAAGTGTCTCATAGTGATACTTTTTCACAGTAGCTTCTTTGATGGTTCTATTCATTCGTTCCACTTGGCTGTTCGTCCAGGGATGATAGGGAAGTGTCAACTTATGTTCGATATTATTCGCTGAGCAAACAGCGTCAAATGCGTTGCATTTGACATCCTTATCGATCTTATGATCGGGTGATTCGTTTTCTTTCACCGAGACTTTAGAGTTTCTCGAATTAGTGAACTGAATGCCATTGTCAGTCAAGATCGTATGGATAGTGTAAGGCACTAACAGAAATATAGGCTGAAGATGCGGAGTACGGCAAGTACTCAGCACACGTAATGCGTTCCTGTCTTAATCTTTTGGATAAGGGGTTCAAGAACTATTATAAGCGGGTCAAAGAGGGGGCAAGCAAAGTCGGCTTTCCGCGATTTAAGCCCCGTAGGCGAATGCGCTCGTTTGACTGTCCGAAAGGGAGTTTTCAACTCAGGGAAGGTAAGAAAGGGTGGACTGTCAACATCAAGGGGTTTGCTCCGTTCTATGTCAACGATATTCCCAAGGTGAAATCAAGTTGGTTCGTATAGTCGTAACGGAACGTCGGGTGAATGTTCAGTTTGTGGTCACGACGACAAATGAGGTTAAACCGTCTGATGCTTCAGTGATTGGTATAGATATGGGCGTGAACAATTTAGTGGCTCTGTCGACTGGTGAAATTGTCAAAGGCCGGAAACGGGATCTAAAGCGACAAAAGAGACTTCAGAAGAAATTGAGGGTAGAAGTCAAGAAAGACAAGGGGAAGAAAACCCCGGAACACAGGAAGGGAAAAACGAGGGGAAGTAAATCCTAGCTGAAAGCCCGAACTCGTTATGCCAATGAATGTCAATGGGTTCGCGAAAGTGAGTACGGTTATATCCATAGAGAGACGACGAGGATCGTTCGGTTATCTCCCAATCTAGCAATAGAAGATTTACAAATACAAAACATGACCAAAAACCCTAAGGTTGCACGAAGTATATTAGAACAGAACTGGGGTAAGTTCGCAACTCTGCTTTCCTACAAGGCTGAAAGTGCCGGTGGTAAAGTTACGCGAGTGAATCCTAAAAACACGAGCCGGATGTGTTCTGGATGTGGCAAGATCAAAACAGACTTGTTTCTTTCAGAACGCGTTTACTCGTGTTCTAACTGCGGTATTCAAATCGATCGCGACGTGAATGCCGCCATCAATATCTCTCGTATTGCGAAGTCGGGCGGGAATCTACCTGGAGAGTTCGGAGATATTGCGTTTGAGAGAGCTAGTGACCCTCGAAAGAGGGGTGATAGGTCGAGAGCTCAGAACCGTATACCTTGTGACACCTAACGTGTCTATAAGTTTATAATTCCCATTTGCAATATAGGATGTTGATGCGTATTCGTTCCGGTGTTTCGCAACGGTAAGAGAGTGTCGGGGCGTGGCAGTGCCGTTCGCAGTCACTAGTCCTTCTCTTTATGTGTCAATAGTTTGATAGTTCCTCAAATTTGAAGTTCGTTGCGGTGTTTTACCCGATAAGTCAACTTTTCGATCGCAAGGAAAGTGTGACTTATAGGAGTTCGCGGACAACGTTTTTCTGGTAGCCCTTGACTTATAGGTAAGCAAAGGCTCATTGGACGATCACTGGTTTCTGAAGGAATTGATTTGGGCGGGGGGATAAGTTGCTGAAAAATTCTGGGTCGGGTCGATCGCGGGGAATTCGGGCTTTTCGACACCCAACGGAGCCAGTTTAATCGTAAAAATTATTGTGAAATTTGTGATCGCGGATCGATTAATCGAGATCGTGTGGATCATGAGGTTTGGTTTAAGGCCTAATCTCAGGAGAAGCCAGCGGGTAAAAAAATTTTTTTCAAATTCTCGTTTTTCTGCAAAAAAGCCGGAAAAACATGCTAATATACAACTCTATCCGTTTCTGGGTAAGCAAACAGGACCTTAATTGCTTGTTTGCCGTCTGTTAGTCACTCGTTTCGGAAGGCGGGTGCAATTGGAGATCATTATGCGGAAGAGATATAGAAAACTAACCAACTTAGTTACAACATTCCTTGTCGGGCTAGGCATGCTGACCGCGCCCTACGGTTACACTCAGCAAACGGTGCAGGAGACGCAACGTAGACTGCTTTTTGACCACGAGGCGCATACGGCGAGCGGTTCTGAGATTAGTCTTGATGGACTCGACGACGAACTCTTTGGTCTAAAGATAAACTTGGGTAATGGTGAGACAACCATTACGCATTTAGATGTCTCGATTCCGGGAAATTCTGATCTGCCGGTAGAGTTTAGACGGATTGCAACGAGCGATCCGAATCGTCCGGACTTTTTTGGAAATCCGAGTTCACGAAGATCTGTCGGCTTGGGAAATTTTCACTTAGATGCTTCCTATTTGCTGTTACCGTCTATCAAGGCATCCGGAAAGGCAGGTTGTGTATCGGATTCGACCGTAGTCGATACCCGAGACGAAATGTATGTAAATCCGATAGTAAACCTACCTGGCGATCGTAAGTTGTTACTAAAAACGCAAGGTACGTCAAACAGCAGTTATTTTGGAGGCAACCAGCCAGAATACACCACGGAATCGAATGCCAAGATTAAGCAGATCAAGAAAGGTCAAACCTGTACGTGGACCTTAACAACATCAGAGGGCATAACTTATGAGTACGGTGTTGTTCGAGTTATAAAGACTAAAGACGGTAAGAAAAAGCATGCAATGTTGGTAACAAAGATTACCGACGTAAACGGCAATTTTGTCAATTACATTTATGAGAATTCAGAAAAGCGTTTGAAAAGAATCAAAAGCAATGATGGAAGAGAGATTTACATGTCGTTTCGTTCCGACGGCACAGTGGACTGCGTATTCTCCAACGATTCTCCAGGAAAGTCAAATAATTTTATCTGGCGGGTGTACCATTTCGGAACACGCTCAGATGGTTCGGGACTGAAGTATCTTAAATCTGTTAGTCTGCCAGGAAACCAGCAAAAATGGGAGTTTAATGAGCTCGCGGGCATCACTTCGCATTATGGAAATGACTACGCTAGGCGTTGTACTTTTGGAGAAAATGCACGCATTAAGCATCCTAATGGAACGGTACTCGAGTTAAAAACAAAGAAGATTGTCAACTTTTCTCAGGCCCAATCCCCCAGTGGACATCTAGGTACGTCTCACCGGGCGGCGTGTTTACCTCCGACTGACGTGTATAACAATATTGGAATGCACTCGACAGCATTGAGAAGCGCGTCGATTAGTGATGGCACGTCGATTTACGGTAAATTTTCCACGTTCTTTTCATCGGCGACTTACGAGAAAAAGGTAACTTTGGTTGACGGAACGGCTATGGTTTGGACGATCGATTATGATGAAGGTGACTTATTCAACTCAAATTTTTCCAAGTACTCAGCGAATAAGTCTGTACACAAGAACCAGAACAATCCGGTGGCCGTGGACATTACCAAACCTAAGAAACGCACTGTAACAGACCCAAATGGAAATAAGCATGTTGTAAAAGTTGGCCGAAGTTTGAATGATAGTGGTTTAGAGGTATCAAGGGAAGTTTTTAAGAGGGGGAGTTCGACCGTTACACGCAAGGTTAAAAACGAATATGTTTACTCGACGAATCGTTTGGGATTTGCGTATAATAGAACAAAATTAAGCCCGAAGTCCGCTGAGCATTGGGTACGGCTTTCCAAACAAACAATTACACAAGGAGGCGTGACGTATAAGACATCATATGTGTATAATGATTACGGGCAACCGACGAAGGTCACGAAATCTTCGACTTTGCAGACTGGAAAAATCGAGGAATTAACAACCTATACTCATAATAAGTCTAAGTGGATACTCGGTCTTGTGAGAACTTTTTCTATTAATGGCAGACAGATTTCGGGGGCATCCTACGATAGTTTTGGTAGAAAAGTGCTAGAGACACGCTACGGCGCACAGCACATGAGATTTAGATGGAGTAATGATGGTACCCTTACTGCGACAAGGAATGGCAATGACGAAATAACTCAGTATAGTGATTACAAGCGAGGGGTGGCGCAATTAACAACTCTACCAAATGGCGGGAAAATAAGGCTGATCGTTAATGGTAGTGGGAAAGTTATACAGAAAACTAGCCCACTGGGATTTATAGAAAAGACAACATTCAACTCTTTAGGGCTGAAGACCAAAATTGACTTACCGGCCGGGTTCGCTGATACGTCCATTACGTACACCCTCCCCACAACTACTACAGGATTAATCAGAACAGAAACTACAGGTAGTGGTTCCCAAAAGAAAATCGTTAAAACCACATACAATGGTTACGGTAAACCCTTGTTGATTGAAACTCGCGACGTTACAGCTAGGGTTTCCATTTTTGAACGTTTTGAGTATGACAAGTTAGGACGCGAGAAATTCAAGTCTTTTCCCTCGTCTAGTTCATCTGCGATCTATGGAACTGATATAACTTATGATGTTTTGGGAAGAAGAACGCAAGAACGAGAGAATGTTGCCCCACATAAGACTGAGAAAACAAGCTACCTCAATAGAAATCGAGTTCAGCATACAGACGCAAGTGGTAACGTAACAACCGTACATAGGTCAGGATACGGATCTCCGGATGATGGAAAACCGATACGTGTAGATGAAGCTAATGGCCGTAAGACTTACAAGACTTATGACAAATGGCAAAATCTTATACAGATTCGCGATGTCGGTGGTGGAAAAACCTATACGCAGACTTTTAAGTATAATTCTCGAAACCAATTATGTTTTTTGAAATTCCCGGAAAGTGAAGCCGTTGCACGGGAGTATAATTCTATCGGGAAAGTGAGCAGAGTAGAGGTGGGAGTCAGTGACAACTACCAGTGTAAAACACCAGTAAGTGTATCGATTACCAGTCTTGTGCCGACGAAAGTTTGCAGTACTAGGACAATTTGTGAGAATGTTGGCACTCCGTCGCGACCTCAGTTTGTTTATAGGACAGTAACGACATGTACAGAAGTGTATCGGACTGGGAATACTACGACGCCTGTTACCACACCAACCACAACTCCTACGACTACACCAACTCCTACACCAACTCCTACGCCCACACCAACTACACCTACGCCTCCTACAACTCCAACCACGACTCCCTCTACTACTCCAACAACCCCCGAATGCAAGTGGAATGAAGTACTCATCGGAAACGAATGTAGACCACTCGGGCCTGGAGAACAGGTGCCGGACGTCGGTATGAGAACAGGAACGTTATATTACTATAATGCTTTTGAGCAAATTACGAAAATAGACTATCCAAGTGATGGTACTCCTGATATAAACCTTACATACGACCTTGAAGGAAAGGTAATTCAGATCGTCAGAGGAAATGTAACATTAAAGTATACTTATAACAAAATGGGGAAACGTACGTCAGAGACTTTGATAATAGTTGAAACGGACAAAAACAATAAGAAAACAACAAAAACATTCAAAGGAACATTCAGATTCAACAGCACTGGTGGGCTAACTTCTTACACTTCACCAAGCGGGAAAGTTTTTTCATTCACAGTCAATGCATTTAATCAACCAACAGGTTTTTCCGTTGGAAGCACGAAATATATCTCCAAAGCTAAATACCATGTAAACGGTATACTAAAAATTGCATTGCTACACAATACAATGCAATCTAAAAACAGCGAAACGATGACGTTTACTAATGAGTTAAACAATAGACTTTTGATTAGCGCAACTAAATTAGTAGATGTAAACAATAAAATCATCATGTCATTTTCCAATTCTTACGATAAGGCAGAAAGGGTCACAACAGTAAAAGATAATCGAAACACCAATAAAAAAGTAGGAGACCGTACGTTCACATTTGACAATATGAATCAATTGAAATCCGTGGTAGGAGACGGCAAAAACTTGGCATACGCATATGATCTATTTGAGAATCTGCTCTCGCAGACTGAAACTTTTCCTAACGAACCAAATAGATCAGTCGTAAAAACTAATCAATACGAAACGTCCACAAATCTTGTAACAAAGATTCTAGACAGGGAATACCAAAAGACTATGCTAACTGGCGATTCAGATCAAGTCATATCCCGCGATGATTATAACAGAATTGAAACTTATGGAAATAAAAGTTTCTCCTACGATGATGCTAATAATATAATTACGTCTAAGCAATCTGTCTCCGGTACTGACGTGTACATTCACCAAAAGAGTTACGACGGAAATGGTGATAGAGTTCTCATTACGAAAGATTATGCTTACAGTACAGCACCGGACGATCGCTCAGCAGAAATTAGACGTAATACAATAAAGGAGTATCAAATGAAAATGCTAGGAGGAGAGTTTATCTTCCAGTCGGTTATTGAACCGACCCCTCTCGTCAATAACACATTTTTGCCGGAAAAGCTAGGCGATAAGGAATATATCAATTTCGGAAACTTCATAACGTTGTTTATCGAAGACTGTCCACGATGGGTGATACACAATGGTACAAATAACAATAAATTTACTCTCAATACAGATAAGTCAGTTCGGGATATTGCGTCACTTAGTCCTTTCGGGAAAAATATAGGTGAGTTTGTAGCTAATCTGAAAGAATGCAATGCAAGTTCGACTCCTTCTCCATCAACTTCCAAAAAATTGCCAACGCAGCCCTCGACACCAGAACAAGAAACTTTACCTAAGAAACCTAAGAATAAAGTACCTTATCCATACCCATTTAACCCCTATCTAGATGAAAGCGCCTCTGTTATAAATAGTAGTTTCCTTACAGAGTACCAGAATAAGAAAGTACATGTTTTTCATAATTCTACACGAGACAAAGGATCTGCGCTATTTTTTCTACAGTCAAATAGATACTATGATTCTTTACTTGGGCGCTATTTTACACCTTTTTCGAAAGACTTTAAAGACATAGATCCGAGAAGTATAAGTTTGAATAAACTTGTTTTTGCGAACAACAATCCTGTAAATTTGTACCTTAATGTTTCAGAAAACACCGCAACAATAGGAAACTATCTTGATCCAGCACACTTTGAAAAAAGTAACGATAAAAGGACAATAGAGGTCTATCATTCGAAGTTATGGTGATGATCTGTGAAACTCTAGGTATATAAGTTTCGGTGAGTCGTAACATGAGTATAAAACAAGTGTTGACAGAAAGTTTAACTCGGTTGACAGGAAACTCGCTTTTCGCCTCAGTATCTGATATTACAGTACTGTTTCAATATTTATTGAGAATTTTGGTGACTGATTAGACGACCTCTACAAGGAATTTAAGAATGCTGTACAAATTCAAATTATACCGAACCTTCCCAACGTTGGTAGCGTTAAGTACTACGTTGCTTTTATTGTTTGGATGTGGAAGCGAGCAATACGATCAGTTGACCGATAGTCAGTTTGAGAGTAAGTCTGCTTCTCACAGTTCATCTAAAGTTGACCCCCCAGAGCCTTCACAGAATACTCAATCTTCGCAACCTTCGAATCATCCTTCGAATCATCCTTCGAATCAACCTTCACCTTCATCTCCACCTCAAATTCCTATACAGCCTTCAATTTCAACACCATCGCCAATACCAACTACCGTAACGCAACCGACTTCAACAAAAAAATCACTTTCACCATTTAACTTAGAGTGGAGGAAACTCCCCGCTTATGCATATAATTGGAAAAAGGATCAAGACGGATACGGCTATCCCTATTACTTTGATCGGTGTATATTTCCAGAAGAGGACAAGAATCCAAATTCAACATATCTAACCTATGGAACAATGTTAGACGAACTTTTTCAAGTTCGAGAGTTGATACGGAGTCATTATGTGTTTCGTGAAGAAGTCATAGATTTAGATCCTAGAGAGTTTGTTAAGCCCTTCTCAGATTTCGACAGTCATTATAAAAATATGACTGATAAGGATAGCTACTTCCAGCAACTTCGTTCAAAAGTAAAACGAGAGGACGGATTACCTAGGCATGACATGTTTGAGTATTCTAAAGAAACAGACTGGACTGAATACTGGAAGAATTATTATGCAAGAAAAAAAACTTACTCGTTTGGAATCACATGGGACAAGCGTTCAGAGAACCCGCCGAGAGAGTTTTTAGTTAAGTTCGTTAACTTTGATTCGCCGGGTTTAGAGCTGTTAAACGGAGAGCCGAAAGTGAAGCGCGGAGACAAGTTAATAAAAATTAATGATATAGAGTTTGTTTCGGACATTAGTAACGATTCAGTCGAAAAAATAGAAAGTGGATTAAATCCGGATAGTAGAAGTGCAGTTACAAAATTCGAATTAATTGACAGGGACTCAAAACAACTAAAAACAGTTTTCCTTAATCCAACCTCTAGTCAAAAAAGTATTACTGAGTTTTCAGTGATAATTGAAACTAATAGTGGCCCAGTTGGATATATTAATATTGGGAATAGTGTACGTCGGTTCGATCGGATTTATGAGTCTATTAAAGAGTTTAAGGACAATAAAGTTAATGACGTGGTAATAGATATTAGGTATTATAGTCGACGCGAAGATATTTGGTATTATAGCAAAGCAGAACCAATGCTACTGTATGCGATACTTGGCAAAGAAAATACGGAGGGAAAGAAATTTAGGTACGTAGATCAAAAAAGCGTTGGTCTTTATTCAAAGTTAGAAGAACTCGAAACTCCATTCATTTCAGAATGTAGAGTAACGACTAAAGAATCTCAACAAAAAGAGTTCTGTGATGAATCGATGATGACGATTGATCCTTCCTGTCCTGGAAACCTTCCTTATGTTCAGAGTTGTGGCACAAGATTTTATGATTTTGACTTAAAGACTTTAGACTTGAATAAAGTTTATCTTCTAACATCTCAGAAAACCTGCCATATTGGAGAACTAATAATTAATGCTTTAATAGGTATTGATGTGGAGGTAATTCAAATAGGTGAACAGACTTGTGGATCGCCTTACTTACCATACTATAGAGACAATTGCGGCATAAGTTATGGTATTCTTGCCACACGATTTCTAAATGACAAGCGAGAAGGGGATTACATTAAAGGTTTCAAACCCAAGAATACTAAAAGTGAATACGGCGTGGAAAATCCTGGTTGCTTTGTACAAGACGATTTCTCACAAGATTTGGGCGATGAACAAGAAGCAATGTTGGCGGCAGCGTTAAAGTATCGCAAGGATGGTACATGTCCTGAAGTTCCTTAGAATGTGAACGAATAAATGCGAGACACAGTTGGGTAACTGTTTTTTCTAGCTCGGAGTTAAATGAGCCTTACAAAGTAGAATTATCCGTAAATACCGCCTCGTTGACAATGATTGGCATGGCTTTGCTTTTTTCTGTGGGGTGTGGAAATGATCAAAGTGATCATTTTACCACTAGTCCGCACACGGTCAACACTGCGTCTCACTGTTCATTAATTGTCGTACCTCATCAGACTCCATCGACGATCCTTCCTCAATTGACTCCATCTCAGATTCCAGCTACATCGCCAAGTAAAACTCATTTCCCCCTCACTTTCCCAGAAAAAGCAAACTCCTGCAGTTCCATCGGCGACATCTTCTATAACGAATTCAGCAAGTCCATCGGTGACGGTTAGAAAAATAACCATCGCTATTTAACCCACATATTTCATCAAAAACTTGCAAAAAGCGCTTGATAGTTTGTGAATTCGGTGCAATAGTGGTGATTCGGTCTGGTTTGGATAGGAGCGAGTCGATTAATCGTCTAACTAGAGCAGAATTTGGTCAATTCCCTCGAATTTTGCGCAAGACTTCAGCTATCGATTAGTGACCTAATTGTATAGTCCGGCAAACAGTTTTTCAGGATGATATACTTCCATTATACAGCAATTCTATCTTTAGGAAACAGTTATGGAACAGGTATTACACCCCAACGCAGTCACTACCCATGCGATCAGAAAAGAGATCCAAGAGGCTCCCAAAGAAGTCTCAAGTCGCGCCTTATCGAGGCGCCACGGATTAAGCTTGCCAACAGTTCTGAAATGGCGCGAGCGTGAGTCGGTCGAAGACCGACGGTCGGGTCCACAAGACCCGAGGCCAAAGAGTTTGAGTAAAGTAGAGGAAGCCGCTTGTGTTTATTTCCGGACGACAACTCGGTTGTCGTTGGATGACTGTTTGTATTTTCTGCAAGACTCAATTCCCCATTTATAGCGATCGAATCTCCATTGGTTATTTCAGAAATACGGGATATCAACACTTCCAAAAGAAGAAAATAAAACTTCCGAGACGAAGAAGTTCAAAGAGTATCCGATCGGTTACCTCCACGTCGACATAGCCATGTCAACACCGAAGAAGGTCGGCTCTATAAGTTCGTAGCCATCGACCGCACATCGAAATACGCCTACGTTGAACTGCTCGACAAATCGACACGAGAAGTCGCCGTTCAGTTTCTCGAGACCTTGGTTGAAAAAGTGCCTTACACTATCTATACGATCTTGACTGACAACGGCAGTCAGTTCACTAATTCGAGAAATCCTAAAGTCTCGGTGAAAGAAAACGAATCACCCGATCTTAAAATCAATAAGGATGTCAAATGCAACGCATTTGACGCTGTTTGTTCAGAGAATAATATCGAACATAAGTTGACACTTCCCTATCATCCCTGGACGAACGGACAAGTGGAACGAATGAATAGAACCATTAAAGAAGCTACTGTGAAAAAGTATCACTACGAGACACATGACAAACTGAAAGAACTCATCCAGAGTTTTATAGATGCCTATAATTTTGCTAAAAGGTTAAAGGCTCACAAAGGTTTAACTAGAGCAGTTCCGGAACAAGTAAGGATAAATTACATTTTGTACCCGCAGGAACGAATATAATTAATACACTCTTTAGGTGTGAATAATTTCGGCAGTTGTTTTAAAATTTTGGTTAATCGCTCGACACTTCGTTCAGCTTTTTCTCTTAGATGGGCTTTTGACTTGGAAAACAGTTTTTCGATCGGATTTAGATCTGGACTGTAAGGTGGTAGAAACCATAGTTGAGCACCAAGAGATTCTATAAAGTTTCTTATTTTCGGATTTTTGTGCGCTCTAAGATTGTCCATTACGACAATTGAATTTGGCTTTATAATTTTTGATAGTCGTTTTACGACCCATTCATAAAACCGTTCAGTTGTCATTGGCCCATCGTAGACCTCAGCAGCTCGCATTCCTTTTGTTGTAACTGCAGCAGTCAACGTGAGTGACTTCCAGTGACTCTTCGGAACTGCTACCTGTAATCTCTCGTTACTTAGACATCGTCCATAAAGACGGATCATATCAGTGGAAGCCCCCGTCTCATCGCACCAGATGAAGCGTTTGATGTCTATTGTTCTACAGGCGATTTTCTTCCAGATGATTCGCGCTATTCTAACATCACGTCTCTTTTGCTCCGCCGCATGTCCTGTTATCTTTTTCCGGGTAATCTTTCGTTTTCTAAAGAAGTCATAAAGAGTTGATATAGAAAAACGTTCCTTAGTCTTCTCGTACACCCGCTCACTAATCTCTTGTAAAGTAGCCGTGGAATGCTTTTTTAAAACTCCTAGGATATCTTTCTCGTGTTTCTTCGTTCTCTTAGACCGACGATCACCGCCCATTGGCTTCGGCTTCAAATCGACTGATTCGTCGAATTGCTTCACCATCGCCGATACAAATGAAGGAGAAACCTCAAATTTCTCAGCCGCTTCCTTCTGCGAATGGCCTGATTTAACGTATTTGACCACTGCAATACGGATTTTTTCAGGTATTGGTTTTGCCATTGTCTTCTCCTTGAATGGACAAAAACTAAAGTATAGCAAAAATCCTTACTTGTTCCGGAACTGCTCTATCTTCGACTATATTAACAAATTTTGGCAAGAGGAACCAGAAAGATTCATCAAAAATCCTGAAAGCCTGTTGGCAGGACTATACTCATAAAAACTTCCGTCGACTTCTATTTCATCCCCTACATTTTGTGTTACAATAGACATGAAAGATATCCTGCTTTTAGATGTTAAATGCAACCTACAGTGTGGACGATCTTCCTCTTTTTGTGAAGACGCTAATTTAGTTCCATATAGTCCGTGTCAGGGTCAACTCTGATAGTTGGACTTATAAACTTGACTCCATAACTAGGTATGTGAGATTAAACTATGGGCAACGTGATCATCATTGTAGAATAGATCGATTATCTCCTGGTAGGCCGTCAAAGGCAGTTACAACAAGCGGAACTAGAGGAGGTGGGCGGTCACATTTTCGTTCAGAAATTCTACGGACTTTATGCGTGAGAGAGTGCGCTCGGCTACAATCTTTTCCCGATGATTTTAATTTTTCTGGTACAATTGGAATTTACTCAGATTCGCAACGCTGTTCCTCCGATACAAGTTACGTAAATCGGTTCGTCAATAGCGGAATCTGTTTTTGGAGTAGAAACTTGAACTTTTCGATGTCTCAAAGTTAGGGTTAGCATGAAACTATCTGGTGTAACAGTAATTGATTTATCGGCTTTTTTGCCCGGACCGCATATGTCGATGACTATGGCAGACCACGGGGCAGACGTGATTATGATTGAGCCTGCCAATGGTGTTGGAGAGCCAGTTCGGGAAATTGGAGAGAAAACTAAAGACGGAATTTCAGTTTGGTTTCGTAATATAGCGAGAGGAAAGAGAAGTCTAAAATTGAACCTTAAAGACCAGGCAGGTAAGGAATTATTCTATAATTTGGCTAAACGTGCAGATGTCATAGTTGAAGCTTTTCGTCCTGGAGTTGTGAAAAGGCTCGGAGTTGATTACGAGACAGTTTCCAAAATTAACCCTCGTATAATATATTGCTCAATATCAGCATTTGGACAACAAAGTTCATTGTCGCAAAAGCCGTCTCACGACACTGGTGTACAAGCTTTGGCCGGGTTGATTGACCTCAACCGTGGAATTATAGATAATAAGCCAACGCTGCCGTCAATACCTTTCGCCGATGCTGCGGCATCGCTGACAGCACTCTCGGCAATAGCGATGGCGCTATATAGACGGGAGGCTACAGGACAAGGAGATTTTATTGATATATCGATGTTTGATTCGGCTTTAGCTTGGACTCCAAATGTTTTAGGACCCACGTTCGCCGATAACCGTCATCCTCCAGTAAAAACAATGCGAAGCTTTGGTGGATCTGCTTTGACTAATCTTTATGAAACACTGGACGGAGGATATATTGCTTTAAGCGGGCCTGAATTAAAGTTTGCAACAAACTTGCTAAGAGCGTTTGGAAGAAATGACCTTATTGAAGTAGCAAAAAAACCGCCAGGTCAACAGGAAGAACTGATCGAATTCTTGAAAGTAACGATTAACGAACAACCATTAGATTATTGGAAAAATTTTCTAGAACCCATTGACTGTGCTTGGGCATGGGTACGAAGTCTGAAAGACGTATTCGATGATCCATACACTGCAGAAAGAAACATGGTATTTGAGGATTCTGACGGATATCGTCATGTCGGGGCACCGATTAAGTTTCAACTAGAACCTGCTAACCCGCAGACAAATCTACCTAGCTACGGCCAAGATAGTGAAGATATTGCGAGTGAACTTGGTTACAGTACAGAGGAGATTAAAAGACTGAAGGAGAAAGGAACGATTTAGACTAGATATCTATAATTTCTTCAAACTATTTCACTCCTTTTGTTCGATTGCATTGCTTGCAAAGCATTTGTAGGTTTTCTAAGGTAGTTTTACCACCTTCGCTCCAAGGTTTGATGTGATCGCCGTCCATTTGTGCAATCGGAAATTTCTGTTTACACCACGGACAGATACCTTTTTGACTTGCGTATTGTGTTTCTTTATCCGAATCAGAAAACTTTCGAATGTTAAGGAGATGTTCTCTGCCGGATAATATGAACTCGTAGATACCGCGCTTGTTTGATACGTCATCGTCTTTTAATAGGCGCAAGACTTCCTTGGCGTTGTTCTTCGGAACTTTGTAACTATACTTATATTCTTTATACAAAGCACCCCAATTTATCCCTTTCATCGTTTTGTGGTAATTTGGAAAGACAAACTTTACCCAATTTATTACGGAATTGAAATAGTCCCACAATTCAGTGGCATCGGTTTCGTGCTGATGTTTAGCCATAAACCTAATGATTTCTCCCTCTGAGTACCAATCGATTGCTGTTTCAAGGTAGTCTTGACGAATTGCACTACCACTGAGAAAAATTCCTCCCACACCTTCGGCTGCACTCTTTGGTCGACTGAAGAATCGTTTTGCAGATTCGACCCAAGGTCCGCCATATATCGCGTTTCGTAGTTCCTGCAATCGAAGCTTTTCGCCAGCTATGTTCACAATTTCAAACCACTCCAAGGTTTCGTCGTCGGTTCCTTCACAAAAATACACTGTTAGTTCGTAATCGAGTATCTTTTTTTGCATGTTTTCAGACAAATTGTGAAAGTACTGGTACTTCCCATTGACCTGAATAGCAAAATCTCTTTGAATAAAACTGCAAATTGAAATCGTTCGCTGCTGTCCGTCAAGTACCTCTAGTTTGTCATTTCGTTTAACCCAATACATAACGTTCAACGGGTAACCTTTGAGAATCGAGTTGATGACGGCTCGTTTTTGTTTTCCATCGTATACGAATTCTCGTTGGAATGACGGTCGTATGTCGAGTTGGCCACCATAGCCAATAACGCCTTCTTCCTTTTTGTCTCTGTAACCGTCAATAACCTCTCTAACAGTTATACTTTTTTGTTGAATTTTCATTGTCTTCTCCGAATCAGAATACGTTTGAACTTTTTCACGTATGAGCCGTCTGTTTGCTTGAGAACAGAAGCACCGTTTAAATACCGCTGTGAAGGGGAAGAGTAAACTTTGGTTCGAATAGGTTCTTCTGTCCACATATCCATTCCAAGAATCTCAAACTGATCGGGATTGTATTTGCTCAAAAATGATATTGGAACGGCCATTATTCCGCCGTAGTCTACAGGTATTTCTCTAGTTTTGCTAACTTCAATAGCGTCGTAGTTATCAAGTTTAGGGTAGGCTTTATTATCGTATTTCGCCCACAAGATTAACTTCTTGTTTCGTCTTTCGTGCGGTAGATTGGTAAACCAGCATATATTTCCAAACGATTTAAGTTTTTTACCCGTTTCCTGTGAAATTTTGTCATACTTTTGATGTTCAGGAACGACAAACCAAAAGCTACCTTTTTTGTCATTTGCGCCAAACCAACATTGGTTGGTTTGAAACAAGGGAAAAATATCCTTGGTAGCCGTAGCGTTGATGTTTCCCAGGATAATGAACTTTTTCTTATATTTTAGTAGCTGTAACAGGTAGTCCCTAAATTTACTGAAGGGTGGATTGGTTACTACAATGTCAGCTTGGTTCAAAAGCTCAATACATTCACCACTTTTGAAGTCGCATTCGCCTGACAGTTGAAATTCCTCTTCGGTTCTGATACGAGTTCTCTCTCTCTCTCTTCATAGATTCGTCCCTTTGATACGTTCGAGGAGTTATCGGTGAAAAGAGTAGAGTCTTTGCTTTTGTAACATGTCGTAATCAACTTTTTTAATCCGTAGTCCGAAAACTTTAGCTTGAAGTGTTGATAAAATTTCGATTCGACCGGGTCGTCGCAGTTGCAGTACACAACCTTATCTTTGAAATACTCACGGTAGTATTTCATCTCGTTCTCTATATCCTCCAAATGGGTATAGAATTCGTCGTTTTTAGTTGTTCGCGCCTTGTGTAAGGCAGAATTTTCTTTAGGCATGCGCTTCTCCATTAGTTCATTTCAAAACTTTACCGCGGATACATAGGTTGGTTTTTCAGTGTCGCTAACTCCAAAGTCTAGGAGATATCGAACTAACTGTGGTGTGACTAGGAATGCTTACAGCATAGATTCCTTGTTTAAGCGAGGGTAGTTTGAAACGGGTTGATCTATCAAAAATCAGTTATTTCAGTTAGATAGTACCAAGAATCCTAGATTTCGCAAGCAAAATCTTGTGGGATCAAAAGTCGAAACGGCATTACGTTTAAACTACATCAAGGATCGTAGCTTATGCCACTGGTTAGCCAGTGACTCTCGAAATTTAGGATGTGCGATCGTTAGAATCTCCGCCGCTCGTTGATCGAGCGACTTACCGCGTAAATTTGCGATTCCATGCTCTGTAACAAGAGTGTCGGCTTCCCCTCGGCCAATTGTAACGCTAGATTCTGGTAATAAAGGAACGATTCGACTGATCTTTTGATCTGAAGTGGTGGACGAAAGGGCTATGATACCGCGACCGTTCAAAGAAGCCGCCGAACCTCGATGAAAATCGGTAAGTCCGCCAAGTCCGGACACCTGCTTGCCGTTCAAAGTTTCCGCATTTACCTGCCCAAATAGATCAATTTGTAAAGCTGAGTTGATCGATTTGAAACTTTTTATACAAGAGATAACGTGTATCGAATGTGTATAGGATGCGGGTCTAAAACGAGTGTTACTATGTCGGCTTAGCTCATCATACAGCGTGTCAGTACCTACTGCAACTCCCGTTATGATTGCGTCAGAAGTTTTCGCAATCGCACCTGCCTTCAGTAATTCAAGCAGAGGATCCGACACCATACCAGAATGAATCTTCAGATTTCTATGATTCGTCAAAGAAAGTAGAGCACTCTGTTGAACGTTTCCAAGACCAAACTGAAGAGTGTCTCCGTCATTGACTAAAGAGGCTATACGCCTTCCGATTTTGTCGAAAGATGCAGGCAAGGATCTGATGGGAAATTGAGGTAATTCCGATACCCATTCAACCTGAGAACTGAATCTTTCCAAAGGAACCTCAACACCGTCTTTCACCGGCTTTAATGCTGGATTAATGATGCCTAAGCATGGGATGCTCTCACGAGCCAATACGGTCGGAGCAAAATCGACAGATACACCTAAATTGACCATTCCTCGAGTGTTTGGAGGTGAAACCATTATAACTGCGCCGTCAATTTTTGTTGTAGCTAACCAATGTACACTTTGAGAGTAAGATATTGGAAGCAATGCCGTATCGCCATCTTCAAACGAAGATCGAAGAGAAGGCGATATAAAGATTGACTCTGCTTTGGAGGTGGGATGGAAACCAGCCCACGACGTAACGTTGACGCCCGGTATCCAAATTCCTAGAAAGGTAACGTTCGCTGCCAATTCCGGCCTCTGAGCAAGCGATTGTGATAAACTCTGGGGTTCACCCGTTCCTCCGCCAAGATAGATGCGCGGGCGATCAGAAAGATTGTTTCTAAAACGACTAAACGTATCAAGGAGTTCCGTCAATTGGGTTCCCTTATTTGTGATGTAAAATAGATTTACACAGATTTAACTTTATATGGTAAGAAAAACTCATGAGCGCAAAATCTTTATCAGACACGATTATAGAACAGTTAACGGACCATTTACTGAGGCCGGTGACCGAAAACTCTCGCGCAAAAGCCCGTCTGCATTTGATAGATTGGATAGGGTGTGCGGTGATTGGCGCAACAGAACCTGCTGGAAAGATTCTGTTGAATTCTAAGGCTAGACTGAATAATGGTGAGGTGTTCGCATTAGGAGGACTCGGCAATATTCTAGAGATGGATGACATCGAAAAACTAGCCTTGTTGCACCCGGGGCCATGTATTATTCCTGCAGCAATCAAATGTGCGAACGACCAGAATGTCAGTTTAGATGAGTTACTTGACGCTATAGTTATTGGATATGAAGCAACCATTCGACTAGGAAGAGCCCTGGGCGTAAACCATTACGCAAACTGGCATAGTACAGGGACTTGTGGAACCATTGGGGCGGCAGCATCTTGCGCCGCACTTCTAAATTTGGATTTTGATCAAGTTTGCCATACATTGGCATTGGCCGTTAGTCAGACGGCTGGATTTTGGCAGACTCGCCACGAAACAGAAAGTATGGGAAAACAACTGCATACGGCTCACGCCGCGAGAGCCGGTTATGAATCAGCCGAGCTAGCGAGGCTTGGCTTTAAAGGGCCTTTGACCGTGATCGAGGGAGAACAAGGATTATTTGCGGCTACTGCTCCGAGAAGCGATCCTAATGCGATTCTTGCGCATAGTCTAGCGGACTGGCTAATTTGCAGGGTTAGTTTCAAACCGTGGGCTGCCTGTCGACACGTGCATTCCGCAATAGATGCTGCCTTGCAAATACGACTCATCGGATTCGATAAAAGCGCTAGAATTTGTGTCACAACTTATAGAGACGCTTTAAAGTTTTGCGATAACCCTGATCCTCAGTCAGTAGTTGAAGCGAAGTTTTCGCTTCAACATTCCGTTGCAGTTGCTCTAATGAAGGGTGTTCCGCAGTTGGAAGATTTTTCTTCTTCGGCTATCAATGATCCTGAAATCGCACGGCTACGTCAGCGAGTTACGGTTGAAGTCGGAAAAGATTTTGATCAGCGATATCCGTCTCAATTTGGGGCTCGTGTTAGTGCAAACGATCTTGGTATAGTCGTTTTAGATGCACTTGGCGACCCCGAGAATCCGATGACGAGCGATCAAATTTTGGGGAAAGCTATAACGTTAATGAACGCAAAAGGTTTAGACAGCCAATTAATTGAAAAAATTTGCCGGTCTGTAGTTGAATCTGAAACTGAGGTGAAGTATTTATATAAGCGAGTCTGGGAAGCCTTGTTGTGAGTGGTGTCGTCGAAGCTTTTGCCGACCATGCGTTGTCAGCGAGGTATGAGAATTTAACAGAGTCTGCGCAGGACGCAGTGAAAACTTTCATACTCGACAGCATAGGTGTGGGAATTGCTGGAGCGAACAGCCCGTTATCTTCCCAAATTAGAAAAGCTACGAAAAATTGGAGCGAGCATGGAAACGCAAATGTCTGGGGAAGCGGAAACGTACAAGTAAATTCTCAGACTGCGGCTTTTTTGAATGGGTTTCAAATTCACTGCCAAGAATTTGATTGTGTTCACGAACGGGCTTTGGTCCATCCGATGGCGACAATTCTTTCGGCTATAATGGCAGATATAGATCAGTATTCGTATACGGTTTCAGGGCCTGAATTGGCGGTAGCCATAGCTGTTGCCGTCGATCTCTCTACCGGAATTGGCTCATGTGTAGAAAGTCCGCTTAAATTTTTTCGACCTGCTAATGCAGGACTGTTTGGTGCGGTTCTTGGAATTTCTCGACTCCGTCGGTTTAATGTCGATCAAGTCAAAAATGCAATGGGCTATGCTCTTGCTTTTAATGCAGGTACAATGCAAGCGCACCACGAGGGTAAGCCTGCGCTACCAATACAAATTGCAAATGCTGCTAGAAATGCTATCGCAGCTTGTGATTTAGCGGAAAATGGTATTGAAGGTCCGATAGATAGTTTAGAAGGTAAATTTGGTTACTTTGCTTTATTTGAAGATAAAGCTCATCCAGAAACCTTGACAACAAATCTTGGAGAAACTTGGAAAATTACGGAACTCAGTCATAAGCCCTTCCCGACAGGAAGAGCCGCTCAAGGCGGCATAGTACTCATGCAAGATTTACGCTCTAGAAGAGTAACACATAACGATATTGAAAAAATATGGTTGGATGCTCCACCGCTAATAGAAAGACTCGTTGGTCGACCGGTTATCAGGGATATGAGTCCTAGTTATGCTAGGCTATGCTTTCAATATCTAGGCGCACTTGCACTCATGAAAGGATACGTTGAATTATCCGACTTCGAAGAGACGAGTTTACGCGACTCCAAAGTTTTGGAACTTGGAAACCGTATTGAAGTAAAAAGTGATGGTTCTATAAACGAGTCCACTTTCACTCCTCAAAAAATGATAGTATGTCTCAAAAATGGTCGCACTATTGAAAATTCTATTTGTGTACTTTATGGTTCGCCAAGCAATCCAATGAGTAAAGAAGATCAGTTGAGAAAATTTAGAAACTGCGTGAATTTTGGTTTTGGTCAACCTTCTGATAGTATAGCTGATAAATTAATAGATACTATTGATAAGTTAGAAAAAGTGAAAAACGTTAGTTGTTTAAGCCGGTTGGCAAACGGCCAAGAACTATGACTAACCAACATAATACTTATTTTAATAGCGTTGACTGGAATACGCTACAAGAGACTCACCCGATTGGTGATGAGTTTATTACTTTCGCGAGAAGAAGCAAAGACGAGATTCGTAATCATCAAGAAAAACTCTTCAAAAATTGTGTCAAACAGGCGTGGAAGATCCCTTTCTATCAACGCCTCTGGAGTGATGCGGGAGTAGAAGAAGGAGATATAAAGGGTTTGGATACGCTAAATAGCCTACCTATGTTTGATAAATCAGATATTATGGAAAGCATCTCTCGTGAGCCTCCTTTTGGCGATTTTAGCGGAATAGATAGTTATCCCGGTGGTAGACCGCCGGTTATTTTTCACACGACGTCTGGAACGACCGGAACACCGCAGGTACTGTTATTTGGTGCAAAGAGTCGAGAAATACAAAATTTGCTACTTGGGCGCTTGTATAGATTTCAAGGTTTGAGACCGGATGACATTGTGCATTCTGTTTATGGTCACGGTATGATTAATGGTGGACACTACGTTAGGGAAGCCGTTATACATTGGACGAGTTCGATTTTTATGTCAGCGGGGACGGGAGTCGAAACACGGTCAAACAAGCAAGTAGAGCTAATGCGTGATTTTGGAGCAACCGTCATTGTTGGATTTGCAGACTATATCAAGAAGTTATCAAAAGTTGCCATAGAGAATGGAATCGTACCTGGACAGGACTTGAAGATTAGAATGGTATCAGGACACTTAGGAAGGGAAGACAAACAAAGTCTTTCTCAAGCTTGGGGCGGTGTTGAGTGCTTTGATTGGTATGGAGTCGGTGATACAGGATGTATTGCAGGAGAAGGCCCTGATAAAGACGGATTATATGTGATGGAAGATGCACAGTTTTTGGAAATTTGTGATGTGGATACAGGAGTGGTGGTCCAAGAAGGAAATCAAGGTGACATGGTTTGTACGTGTTTATACAAAGATGACATATATCCGATCATTCGATTCAACACGCACGATGTAACTTGTGTGCGGAGCGGAGAATCTTCCTTAGGATTGAATTTCAAAAGAATTGAAGGTTTTCTCGGTCGTTCAGATAATATGGTGAAGATTCGCGGAATTAACGTTTTTCCGCAAGCGGTCGGTCCAATGTTGGAAGAGATTGATAGTTTTAACGGAGAATTTATATGCAGAGCAGAACGCGATAGCGAGGGCAGAGATACTATGAAGGTTTGTGCTGAAGATATCAGGAGTGGTGATGATCGAAGGGTCGAGATGTACAGAAATTTACTGAAACAGAAAATAGGAATAGAGTGCGAAGTAGAATTAGCGAGGCCAGGATCACTTAGTAGATATACTCAGACAGAGATTAGGCAAAAGCCCATTCGCTTAATAGATGAGCGTTTCACGTGAGCAGTCGCGCAGATTATCGTGATAGAATTTCCCAGTTCAATAAGGAACTTAATGCCTTCGTTGATCTTTCAAACGAGACTTGTGTCGGGTTAGCGTGGGCTATAAAATCTAACATTGCAGTTAAAGGTCTACCTTTCACTGCAGGCTGTGCTGCCTATAAAGAGTCTATAGCGCAAGATGATGCAACAGTTGTCTCTAACATTAGACAAGCTGGAGGAGTAATTCTAGGCACTGTCAATATGCACGAAGCTGCATTGGGGGCGACTACCGATAATCCTACCTTCGGACGCACCCAGAATCCGTGGAGAATGGGATATACACCAGGAGGATCTTCAGGAGGATCAGCTGCAGCGGTAGCGGCCGGACTTTGTGATATTGCACTCGGAACAGACACGATGGGAAGTGTTCGAATTCCATCGGCATATTGCGGTGTTCAAGGGCATAAACCAACGTTTGAAATTGTTTCAACAGAAGGCGTACTACCATTATCGACAACGTTGGATCATGTAGGACCGATTGCACGAGATATCGATACGCTCTGGGAGGCACTAAAAATTATCTCGTGGAAAAATTTTGATGGAACGTTAGAACCTTTAGAACTCAAAGGCCTGAAAATCGGAGTTTGGACAGGTTCAGGAGAAACTAATGTAACTAACGATGTCGCTTTTGGATTTCAAAACGTAGTAAGACGTATTAAAGAGAAAGGTGCGACTGTTACTGAATTTAATCCTCCAGAATACAAGTACTCGAAATCTCGTCGGGCCGGGTTGTTAATTTCAGAGATTGAAGCGTCTACAGTACATGGAATATCTTTGGAAAAGCCGATACCTGACGGATTTAGCAGAGAGTTTATAGAGATGATATTATGGGGACTTCGTCAAAATGATGATAAGAAAACAGCAGCGTACAAACATATAGAAGTTATTCGTCGCGCTTCAACTCACGTATGGGCCGAAGTAGATTTTATCATTTCTCCAACAGTTCCTCAACAAGCTTTTAGTTTTGAAGAAGGCGTTCCTGCTAATCAAGCCGATTTCACGGCATGGGCAAACTTTGCAAACTTACCAGCGACTAGTGTCTATGCCGGGTTAGGTACAAACAATCTCCCTTTAGCCGTACAAGTTATTGCACGAACAGATTGCGATCGCGATGTTTTGAGATTAGCGAAATCATTAGAAAATTTATTGGGAAAGCCGCCAATTCCGCCAAAGTATAAATTTTCTATCGAAATGTAAAATTGGTCCCCCTTTTTTCTAAGAACGCCTTGTAGCCCTCGACAAAATCTTCATTGGTAAAACTACTCAAAAATAAATCTTGCGCTTCTTTCGAAGAATCTGTCCATCCATTTTTTACACCTTTGATCATTAACTTAGTTGCTTGCGTAGACCATTGCGACACATTAGAAATCTCTTCAGCTAGAGAACGGGCTTGACCTATTGCTTCGTCATCTGGGACTATGCGATTGATTAAACGCATTTGAAGAGCGTTCTTAGCAGAAACTATTTTTCCTGTGAGTAGCAGTTCTTTTGCCGTTCCAAGTCCTGCAATTTCTATTAATCGTCTTGTATCTCCCGCTGGATAGACTAGTCCTAGTCTGCTCGGTGTAACGCCAAATTTACTCACTTCGCTGGCTATTCGCAAATCGCATGCCATAGCTATACTTACTCCTCCTCCGACACATGCCCCTTCAATCGCTGCAATTGTCGGTTTCTTGCTGTTTTCAATCGTTTCAAGAGCCTTGGATACCTTTGTTGAAAAGTTCTTTGAACTTTCAACTGAGGCGTAAATAGAAGCGAATTCGGATATATCTGCTCCTGCAGCAAAGGCACCAGCATCACCACCGTGTAATACAATTACTTTAACTTCGGTATGATCGTTCGCTTGACTAACCAGTGTAGGTAATACCTCCCACATGTCCATTGAAAGTGCGTTACGTCGCTCCGGTTTATTAAAAACGATTTCGGCTATCGGTGCATCGATATCTAAACGGATATGATCGGTCATTGCGCATCCTCGGAAAAAAATGATAAAGGTGTCGGTGCAGTGGTATTGGCGATAAGAGCTTTTCTTTGAAGAAATCGATGAAACCCAGAGACCCCCATTCGGCTTCCGCCGAGGCCCGAATTTTTGAAACTGTGTTTTTCGGCCTCATAGAACACCGAAGTAAGAGCGGCATCATTCAAAGAGATAGCCCCTGCATTTATTTTCCGTCCTACCGCCTCGGCCTCCTCTATAGTTGATGCAAATACAGCGGCTGATAGACCGAACTCTGTGTCATTGGCCAAAGAAATTGCTTCATCGACCGTTTCAAATGTCATTACTGGCAAGATCGGGCCAAATGTTTCCTCGCGCATAACTTTCATCGTGTGGTTTACCTGGGATATGACCGTAGGACGTAACCATAATCCTCCAGCAAGATTTTCAATTGTTCCTCCAGTTAGAATGTTCCCTCCTAATTCTATTGCGTTATTGATGTGGTCTTGTAAAATTTTTGCTTGTTTCTCCGATATAATCGGACCAATATCCCCAACTGAAATATCAGGCCAATTCAACCTAACGGTACGGGCCTTCGTAGCCAATAAATCGATAAATTCGTCTGCGATGGAGGATTGGACGTAAATTCTTTCGATGGACTGACACGCTTGACCTGTTGATAGAACAGAGCCGCGGATTGCAGCATCACTTGCTAAGTTCAAGTCAGATCCCTCAAGAATTATCAGTGGATCCTTGCCTCCTAATTCAAGGAAGGCCGGAATTAAGCGTTTTGCTGCTGCTACGGCAACTTTTCTACCTGTTGAAACAGAACCCGTGAAGCAGATTGCGTCTACTTCTTTTACAATATGAACTCCAGTGGACCCGTCTCCTTCAATTAACGATAAGACATCTGAAAGGCCTGCCTCATCGATTGCAACAGCTAGAGGTTTAATAAAACGCGGCGTAATCTCAGAGGGTTTGATAATGACACTGCAACCTGCTAAAAGAGCAGGAATTGTGTCAATGAAGCTTAAAAGCAGAGGAAAATTCCACGGGCTGATTACTCCGACTACCGGATAAGGTATGAACTGAGGTCTATGCTTTATTGCAGGGTTTTGTTTGCCTTTAGTCCACGACTCGTGAAGCAAATTTTCTGATTGGCTGACCCAGCCGTGAATTGATCCGATTAAACTTTGAACTTCTATATAGGAAATCTTTTGTCGTCCAGTATCTTCAGTTAAAGCTTTTACTATTTTCTTAGAGTGATTTTGTATTGAGTTAGCAAATATCCTCAATTTCTGTGCGCGTTCTTGAATTTTAAGAGAACACCATTCAGAATTATTTTCTCGAAGATCGTTAACATAATTAGATACTACTGCCCGAGATGGAACAGTATAGTTACTGTCTAGTTCTCCGGAACGTGGATTACGAGCGAGCCTCAGTTCAAGGGAGATGATTTCCTCTTTAATCTTTACCTCGGATATTAAATTGTCTTGGGTCATTCGATTATAAAATTCTCTTATGAGTTCAATTGAAGAAGTATCAAATTCTACTTGTGTGTCTTTGATTTGCCAAGACCTAGGGCTCCTGGATTAACAATAGATTTTTCATCGACAATTTTCTTTATATTTTCCAGTAGATTTAAGGTATCCTTGTCGCGTTCCTCAGAAAATCTATAGGTTCTACCAATTTGAAAATGTGCAGCGCCATGTTTTGAAAACACATCGAGGACTTTTTGTCGTGCTCGTTCCACGGTAGCCGTTGCTTCCGGAGATGGGGCATGTTTGTGAAGTTTCTTCATTGTATCTGAGCCAACAGTCTGTTCGTGAATGGGCCAGATTTCTTCTGGCCAAATAAACACAGGTTCAATCAAAAAACCGGTCGTGCTTAAAGTCGTCACAAGATATCCTGTAAGTATATTATGTTGATCTAGTTCCTCGCGCATGTGTTGGAACACATCAGCGATCTCTGCCCAAGTTGCTTGACCTTCAGAAACAGGTACAATACCATGAATGGGCACCCAGCGTTCGCCTGTCGGGCCTAAAATAGATGTCATTGGTCCGAATGGATTGGCGCGAACAATTTTGGGAATCGAGTTTTCTATTTCCTGGCCGTTATGATTGGATGCTATTTCCTTTAAAACTAGTATGTTTTCTTTGACACCAGCTTTTGAGTGGCCCTCGACCATTACGTGCAAGGTATACTCAGCTTTACTCATAAACCCGCGCCCAGCCAACGCAATTTTTGCTCCCTCTTTAAGGCCTTTCAGAAATGTTCCTTGGGACTTTGCAACGTTAGCTAAAGTCTTTGCATCTGAGAGAATGCTGGCTCTGGCCATCCGGACTTTCGTTAAATTAGGATCAAATCCAAAAATCTCGCAAGCTCTATCTGTTCTGATTATATCTTCCATCGCTCGAGCACAGTCGTCTCTCGACTTAAATTCAAAACTCGCCCAGTCTTCAAATTCTGGAAGGGGTATGAGGCGTAAAGTGATCTCCGCTTTGTACCCGAAAGCTCCAGCATCACCGCAGAACAGTCCGGTCAAATCCGGACCGTAATATCGATAAAACGGTTTACCGTTACGGTTTCCTGCTGTACCCGTTCGGATGACTGTTCCGTCTGATAAAACTACCGTAATCGATAAAACGCTTTCCCCGGTTGTTCCATGCTTTCCTGATCCGAAAAAGGCGTTGTTTTGAGATAAACCTCCGCCAACGGTCGAAGTAAGTCCAGATAAAGGCCCCCAAAATGGTGTTCTAACCTTTAAAGGTTTTAAAGCTTCATAAAGTTGTTTCCAAGTCACTCCCACTTGAACCGTTACAAACATATCGTCCGTGTTTACCTCAACTATTTTGTTCAGTTGAGTTGTATCCAAAATTCCAACATTTTCTCGATCTGGCGTGTATCCTTTCGTGTAAGACATTCCTCCCCCACGCGGATTCAATGCGACCCCTCGTTCGAAAGCCGCAACTACGATTGTTTGGAGTTCACTTAAACTCGTCGGTCTCGCGACAAAAGCTGCTGTTTTACCTTTTGCCCAAATATCCTGACTCATCAATTCTCGTTCGGGTAAGTCGAGACGTATCTTTTCTTTGCCTAGGATCTGCTGTAGGACAAGAACGAGATCAGTGGCAATTGTATTTTCTGCTGTCATTTTAAATTCCGTAAAGTACGAGCAAAGTAATTGAGTAACATTCTAAATGTCTTGATTGAGTTGGTTTACTTTATGCTCATAATTTTATTGTTTAGTTTTCCAACCTGTCAAACGACCATTTTCTTTATATAATTGCATGTGATACTCGAATCGATCCGGACGATAATGAGCCGTAATATCTTGGACAGGCCGACACTCAATGTCCCGCATAATGCGATGAATCCTTAGCAAAGGCGAACGCGGTGCTACACCGAGATTAGCCGCTACCGCAGGTTCGGCAGCCGTTGCTGTAATAGTTTGCTCTGCCTCTACGGGTGGATGTCCTGCAATTTCAAGTAGTTTTATGAGCGATTCGGAAGCTAATAATGCTTCATCGTATTTTTCAGCAATATCATAAGGAATATACGTAATGAGAAAAGAAAAAGGTTCATCTTTCAAAGTTCTTAGGCGAACAATACGTTGTACACTCGTTCCGACATCAAGTTCAAGTTTCTGAGCAATAGCGGGACTCGCTGCACCTAAAGTGCAGTCGAGAAGTTTTACTTTTGTATCAACCCCTATTTTTGTAAGACCGTCGATCATAGTTTCGAATCGACCCTGAACAGCAGGTGCGACCGCGTCGTATATGACTACCGTTCCTATTCCTCTTTGACGACGTACCAAGCCTGCCACTGCAAGTTCGTTTACCGCATACTTTACCGTTATACGTGAAACGCCAAGCATTTTGGTTAATTCTTGTTCTGCTGGGATTAACTCGTTAAAAGCAAGAGTTCCGTCGACAATCTTTGATCTAAGCAACTCATAAATTTGTTGATTCAGGGGTTTACCATTAGTCTCATCGATTTGATCAGCAGTAAACATAGATGAATTCTTGGGCATTTCTATATAAATCCAAGTAGACCGTAGATAATGATTATTGTGAACAGTGCAGAAATAGCCTAATTTAACCGCGTTCTAAACTAACAAGTTCATACCAAGTTGCCATATATCCTCCGACACCGCCTTGCACGAAAATGAAGTCATCCTTTGTTACCCACATATCGTAATCGGGATGCTGTTTGTTTCCCATTCCCGGGCCGACATCATCAACATAACGAAATTTGAAACATTCGAATTTGCCTGCCCTCACTTCTACTGTCTCCTCTCCAACATATTCCATCGCTATATTAACCTCTGAAATTATCGGCGGTGACGCGCCGCGATGATCTGGAGATGGTAAGAATACTCTAAGAGTACGTCTACGTGGACCCTTTGATCTTTCCATAACTCTACACATTTGAGCATCGCAAATTATGGGGTGTGTTCCAAAGCCATCAAAGCTTCCTTTTGTATCGACCGTCTGAGAAAGCCTGCCGATTGATGGCCCAAAACTTTCGCACTCGATTTTTCCGCTTCTGTTGACATCAAGGTCAAATCTAAACCAGCCGGATCCCATAAACTCGTCGCCGACGGTCAAGCGAACATGGCAATCAAGGGGATTGAAATTTTCGTCAGTTGAATAGACTATATCTCGCATTACCGTGGGATCAGGTTCATAAATTTCGCAATGTGCTCTGATCGTCGTTTTTCCGTCTCTGTGATTGGTAAAATGAAAAGTTTCATCACCACGAACTTGATTCATCATGTCAGGTTTTCGAGACGTGTATTCTATTCGTCCTTTGACGAAACTATGTTTCATTCCAGTCATGATGTAAGACCTTGAGTAATGTCCTCCGCTGGTCCACCTGCGGCGCGGTGTGCAAGGGAGTCAATGTTTTCCCATATTTTGCCGCCAAGGTATTGACCAACCGAGTTTGTTAGTTCGTGGTAAGTGATCGTGTCATACATTCCGCAGGTTAAGTAGGGATCTCCTGCCATAAGTGACTTGCAGTCGTTAAGTGAATCTGCAAAAACAAGAAAAACAGAACCTATCAGCGCTTCCTGACCCGGATTACGTATCGGGCCAGCAGTCAGGTAACGGCGCCAATGAGTTTCTACATGGTTTAAGTGGCCCGCTAGATACGTACTTCTTAACTCTGCACTTTCCGGTTTATCTAGACAGGTAACCAAATAACATTTTTGCGCAGGACGCGGTACGTAGGGAGGTTTATCCAATTTCTCGTTCATTTTATGACTCCATCAGCAATCATTCGCTCAATGACAGTTTCTTGTTGCGCGATCGCCTCTGATCGCTCTATCAGTTTGCTCGTTCGATTTGCTGGTGCGTGATTAGCTTGCGAATACTTAGAGCTGAAAGCAACAGTAGGAATTCTAGAGAGCAAGTTTGACATACCAGTTTTTCGCCGCGCTTCCCTTAAAGCGTTAATTTCAAGGATCGCATTGGCATTGAATGTTTCTCCTTGCCCCGCTTCAGCCAAAGTTCTACCATACCAATCTATTACAATCGACATCCCGTCGGCCGATGCCGCAGGGATAGCGCTTCCTTTAATTGTAGCACTGTTTGCTGAGACGACATAGACAATGTTTTCAACAGCTCGTGCTTTCTTCGCTATGTGCTTAGGGGTCAGATGAGGGGACGATACTTCACTTGTCGGATGACAGAGAATTTCTGCTCCATTGAAGGTATGCATTCGGGCAATTTCAGGATACAAAATCTCCTCGCTTGCAATTGATGCTAACATCCCGATCTCGGTGTCGACAACTGGAAACACAGCGTCTTGGCCGTAAATGTCCAAATACCTATCCCAGACATCATAGGGTGTAGGTGTATAAAGTGAGATCATTCGCCTGTAACGTAATACGACATCACCATTTGGGCCGTAGATCACATTAGCTTGGAAATATAGTTCAGGAAAATTACTATCGGTTTCGTAGTGATTTGAACATAGATAAATTTTGAACTTCTGTGCGAGGTTTGAAATTTTATCTGAAATATTGCCATTTATAGGAATAGTTGCTTTGGCTTTCCACTGTTTTCGTGTTTCTTGAATAGGAAAACCGGTCATCCAGTATTCTGGAAGGACAACGAGTTTTAAAGCGTACCCATTAAACCCTTCCATGAATCCTTTTGCAGCTCCGATTTGTTGTCCGACGCGTTGGATGGTTTGCTCCATGCGAGCATTGGCTTCTGTAGCGCCATCGTCTCTGTTGACCGAGTCACAAACAGTTTGAAGGGCAAGTACGGAATAACGCATAGAATTATTTCCTTGGGCAGAAACCGAAGCGGCGAAAGCGGATGTTGCGACACCAAGCAAGAGTTCGCGCCTGTTCATGACAGTCTCCGCAAAAATGAGTCGACAGAGTCTTGCGCAGTACGGATTTCCAAATTAGGTAAGGTCTTTAAGCGGATTAAGAGTTCGTGGACAGCCCAGATTCGAAAGGGTTGGCCGGCGATATAGGGTGTCATCGTGAATGCCATTGCAGAACAACCTTCTTTGTTGTGTCGGTCTATACTATAACTCGCGGCCTCGACAATCTGATCTATCCAAACCTCTTCAGTCTGATTTGACAAGATTTTAAGATCGCTCAGTTCATTATAGTTGGGAAGTGCCATCACATTTCCGTTCTTAGTTACCATTTTTACGGGGATAATATCGGCTTCCCAATCCAAATTCACAGTAAATCCGTGTTTAGCAAGTAATTCTAATGTTCGGTAACTTTGATTTCGTGCAGGACTCATCCAACTGACTGCTTGGGGAAAGGCCGTCCGTGCTTCGGAGATATAATTTTCTTCTTCAACTAGGCTTAGGTTATCGTGATGAATATGCGCTGTCGACACCCCGTGCGCTGCGATTTCGTGTCCTTCATCAGCTATGTGTTCTATGAGAGGTGGGTATCTGCGGGCCAACTCAGCATTGATTGCAAATGTGGCCTTAATCTCGAGGTCGCGAAACGCTTTCAGTAAACGATATATCCCGATCCGATTTCCATAATCTCGTACAGTGTAGTGCCTTAGATCAGGGTAGGGGGTTTGCATTGCTCCGGGATGTTTGAAGGGTTTTGGGGGAGGATTAAGCGGGAAGAATTCTAACGGAACGATAATCGTGACGATGGTCTTTGCTCCGTCGCTCAATCTCAATGGCTTTCGATCGACTATTGGTTTCCAGCCATAATAGGGGTTATCGAACCCCGGCTTTCGATAGGGATACTCTAGGTGTTCGTCAGTTAGGGGCAAAACTAGCACCTCCCGTTTTGACACCTCGTTTTTCAATATCCTCTTGAACCTTATTCCAGTAGTTCTTTAGAAAATAGTCTGCAATTTCGGCTCCAGTCGCGTACCAAACATCCGACTTATGGCTACATATGTGTTCCAAAGCTTGTTCAAATGTTCTTAGACGGTGAGGCTGACTAACTAAATAGGCGTGTATTGGAATACACATTACAGTTCCAGATGTCTCGCCTTCCTTTAAAAGTTGGTCAAAGTGTCGAACGAGAATATCCGTATATCTTTGAGGATCGTATCCTTGCACAGAATACGTTATGACATCGTTTATTTCTAAACTGTAGGGGATAGAGATCAGTTGACCTGTTTTAGTTTTAACCGGCTGTGGCTGATCGTCGTGAAACAAGTCACACGTATACCAAAAATCCTGCTCGGCTATTAGTTCAAAGGTATTTTCAGTATGCGTGAGAGCCGGCGCAAGATAACCTCGAATTCGTTTTCCAGTAGCGGTTTTTACACTGCGAATTGAGTCTTCAATTACAGAACGTTCTTGTTCTTTGCTCATTCCATAACTGAAACGTGTGTTGTAAATTCCGTGCGAGAAGAACTCCCAATCCAATTTGTTCACGGCTTCGATGATTTCGGGGTGATGGTCAATTAATCCAATTGACAGGGATATTGATCCTTTCAGATCGTACTTTTCCAGTAGATCCATCATTCTCCAATGGCCGACAGTATTCCCCCATGTACGTTGCGAGTAACCGACTATATCGGGATTACCGCGAGGCCAGCCTTTTCGCTGGTCATTAACGGGAGGTTTATACTCATAGTACTCGATGTTGGGAGCGATCCAGAAGGCCAGTTTCTTGCCGTCTGGCCAAACTATCTTTGGACGGCCCTGGTAAGGCCAGTAATCGTAAAGGTTGGGATCGTTTTGCATTAGGAATCGTACTTGCTGATTTCTTGTAGTACGTCGCTTACTGACACGACATCGGCATATTTTAGAAGTAGGTCAGTGAGGTTCGCAAAATGATAACTTTCGTGCTTGTCAGCAACACATTCAACGGGAACGATCGTTCGGTAACCGTTGCTCAGACTGTCCACAGCGGTTGCCCGGATACAGCCTGAAGTAGATCCTCCGGTTATGACCACGGTATCGACCTTATGCCAAGTTAGAAAACTTTTTAATGGCGTCTCAAAGAATGCACTTGGCATTCGTTTGATATAGACTGCGTCCTTTTCAATATCGATGTTGACACGATCGTCAAACTCTGCTCGTTTGGAACCAACTTTGATATTTTGCAGACTATCAGGAGTATCTGTTCGGGTTCCCCAAACGCCAGCATCGTCGGCGTTACTCATATATGCGACACGTGTCCATACAACGGGTATAGATTTGTTACGGGCAGCCTCAGAGATGGCGTTAATGTATTCAATTTGTAGAGGGTCAGTGATATAGCCGGTTTTGGGAAATAAGTCGGGGCGCGTATAGGCTTTTTGGGGATCGACGTTAACAATTGCGAGCTTGTCACCAAACCCAAACCTCGCCCGAGTTGGGTTTGCGCGGACTTCTTCAAATATCTGACGAGCGGTTTTGTCAGAGGTTTCCATTGTCGGGGTCGACAGAATTTCGGGCATGAATCTCTCTAAAATAATGTGATATATTCTAATTGATATATCTTTTGAAATTTGTCGAGTCTTTTTGGAGAATTTTGATGAAAAATCTCAGTCTTGTCTTGCTTGGTTTGATCTTAGGCTATGCGTTGACACTTGTCATTGCGACAATTGAAGAGAATACGGTAGCAGAACAGAGGCCTGCTTATCTTGTGGTCTTGGGAGAAGTCTATGACCGAATGGAATTTATGGAAGGATATGTTGCTAAGTTACCCTCGGTGTATGATCAATATGGCGGAGCCTATCTGGCGGTTGGAGGCGGCGACCAAATTGAAGTTTTAGAGGGCCAGTACACTCCGCCGAGTTTTGTTATCAGTCGATGGGAAAGCATGGATGCAGCGCGTAAATTTTGGAATAGTACTGAGTATGCGCCTTTGAAAAGGGCTCGGATTGACAATGAATGGGGTGATTTTGACGTATTGCTTGTAGAAGGACTCGCAGGTAGCAAATAGGTGACGGTAGAGTAAGAGTTCTTGTTCGTTCAGAGATATAGGGATATCGGTCTGTTTCTATCTATATGACACTCTGAAATCAGATACCGGAGAGGTCGAAATACACCAAATTGTAAAGCAGGGAGAAGACACCGAGAGTGATAGGTAAATAGCGTTTAGAAATGGGTAGGAATTGAAGCGGACAGGACGGTCTTGTATTTTGGGCTTCTTCCGTCAATACGTCATATCTTTGATCGAACGGTCAATTTCGCGGACTAATAGTCAACGTACCGTGCCGTATACAATCGAGTTGGTCGTGCACGCCTAGGAATACACATAATTCTGAGACTTCCTTCTGCACAAATTTACAAAAAAAAAGACCAGAATGCGACAATAAATCTATTGAAAAGGAGAAAAATTTCTATATATAAGAAAACATTTTTAATTTATCTGAGTTCTAGTATGGAATACTTTTACATCGTACAGTCTTTATGTCGGGTGGCGTTGATCCAGCCTACAAATGCTTTGACTCATCAGGTTAAGCGTTTGAGGGACGCTATGGAGAAAGATGGCCATTATAAAGAAGCCGCCCAACTCACGAAATTGCTGGACTCAGTTGGGCGGTCAAGTGAAATGGCTCCGACTCGCTTAGAACTCTCTAAAGCTATGCTGAAGGGAGAGGAACTTACCCCGCATACCCCTATACCTGTCGATAAAGAAACTTCTACGCCAGTTGCAGAAGTACATTTTCAAAACAATCGCAAGTACGATTTTCCGATTTTCTCGCAGACGGTCTCATTCGCAATACAGTCAGTAATAGAGGAATGGAAGCATCACGACAAGATGAGTGAACTGGGGGCAAGTCCGTCAAACAGTTGTTTAGTCTATGGTCCGCCCGGTACGGGTAAAACCCAGCTGGCATACTGGATGGCGCAACAATTGGGAATGCCTGTGGTCATTGCGAGACTCGATGGCCTTATGTCTTCTGACTTGGGAACTACCGCACGCAATATCGGGAATCTCTTTCGATTTGCTAACAGGTATAATTGCGTATTGCTGTTAGACGAGTTTGACGCAATAGCGAAACTAAGAAACGATCCGCAGGAGGTTGGGGAGATTAAGCGAGTTGTAAATACATTGCTCCAGAGTCTAGATGAGAGACAAGACCGGGGACTAATGATAGGTGTTACGAACCATGAAACCCTACTTGACCCTGCAATTTGGAGACGGTTTGATGTTCAAATTGAGATTCCCAAACCTACAGGAGATGTTCTCAGCAAAATCATATCAAAGTATCTTGTACCACTTGATTTAGATGACGAGAAAATCAAGTTTTTGGCATGGTGCGTTGACGGCGGAACGGGTGCTGATGCGAAATCGTTGGTCAGATGGATAAAGAAAAATCACGCTATAGAACAAAAGGGCAAAGATTCCTTGTTCGAGCAATTAAGAATGTTTGCGGTAGTCAACTCAAACCGTATAGTTCAAGAAAAGAAAAAATTATTGCTCGAATCAGATGACGCAGTAATGAAAGCACTCGCTGAAGATAATTCGATTGGCTTCAAGAAAATTGAAATTGCTAAGGTATTTAATGTCTCGCCGGCGAAAGTTACCAATAGACTTTCCAAATTTTAGTGGGTTATGAGGAGTTTTTACGTGAAAAAATGTCCGGTTCAAGTCGTACTGCGTACTGATGATTTTATTGTATCAAACGTCAAACTCGCCGGAGGAAGCACCAAAGATTTCTACGCAGGAAAAGATCAGGCATTTGTTAAACATAAAAACGCTCTACTCTCTCAGCTCGAAGCAATTAGGACGATTCAGAGTAATAGTAAGTATTCGAAGATATGTTATGCGAAAGTTCTCTTAAAACCTTCTGCGCTTGCTAAAAGCCATCGACCAACTAGAGTTCTGTTCAACGATCGTGTTACGAGCCTAGTGGGAGGCGGTGAACTAGGTGAAATATACCTAGAATTTCGAAAAAACAGCGTAGAGTCGGTCGTACGAAAATTGGCCAATGTTGAAACAGAGACTAGGTGGACAGATTTAAACGACAAAAAAGAATCAAAACCGTCGCGACTAAGGAGTGAGGTTGGTGGAATATCCGAAATTAGGCCATTTTCGGCGAGTGACAAACGAAGATTTTCGGTGGATGAAGGTCTTGCTTGGTTGTCAGACTTGCGTACCGGTGGCTCATATGTTGTTGAACTCTTCGAAGAGATTCCACCAAGACAAAATTGGGAAAATGTAGATCAAGATAAGCGGAGCTTGTTTGAGAGTTTTCTCAATGGAATACACCTGATAAGTGCTGACATAATTCTGTCGAGTCTTTCAGATAGCAAAAGTATGGCAAATATGATTACAGTAAAAGTTGTGGAAAAAAAGAATTCTAACGAGTTTGCTTCTCATATGCATATCTCGAGTTACAATAGAGGTGCCTCTTCGGAATCTGTTTTTTTAGATAAAGACGTTCATATCAAACTTATTAAATTTCTAGAAGATCATCCGCTCGTTAGAAAAATTTCATTGCCATCAATTGTGAACGCTGGAAGTGTCAACAAAAAAACCTTGTATCGCAATCAAGCAAGTTTGCCAGCTTCAAACGCGGAGACAGATTATCCGAAAATTGGTATTGTCGATGGAGGTGTTTCTCTCGCTCTAGAAGAGATAGCGGAAGAAAATGATGTAAATTTTGTAATCTCTGCTGGAAATACTGATGAGATTGATAGAAGGTGGGAGTGGCCTGAAAACAAAACAGCAGTACATCAAATTATAGCTACCTCAAACAATGACACCAAAAAATCTCCAGCAGAAAGCAGCAAAAATATCTGTGTTTCTGCATTGAATTCGTCAAACCTGGACGGAATCTTAGCATTAGCGCTAGGCGACTATAGTTGCCGCGGCCCAAGCATAAGAGTCGGAGTTAAACCAAATTTAAGTCATGTCGGAGGCTCTGGATCAGAAGTATTGGACAAAGTCCACGGCCTTTATTCAATCGATACTGACGGCGAAAAAATTGATGTTTGTGGTACAAACTTTGCATCTCAACACGTTGCGAAAACTCTAGCAGTGAACAATTTAGAGCGTTTATGGCTATAGTGAATGTAATTCGATACGGTCACGAAAGCGTGGAACTTCGAATGTGTGACTTAATATCACTTTCTTTGTCTGATAACGAAGTTACAAGAAAAGTTAGTTTAGAATCATTAAAAGCAAATCCAGATTATCTGTTTACTTTACTTAAATAGTATTCCCTAAGTATAGATAAATATGGAAAGGAATCGTCGTCACAACAAAGTAATTTAAACCGTAATTCAAATTATTAAGGATAATTGCAATGAGATTGTACATTTTATTGATGCTATTATTTGTATTCTTGTCGATTCGCGGACATTCTGAGACCAGTTATATAAATGTCTTAAAGGGCCCTGAGTTTGTTAAGAAACAAGTCGAACTAGGTTACGACGTAAACGCAAAAGATGATTTTGGCAATACTCCTCTAATGGTTGCAGCATTCTGGAACGAACTAAGATCGACGAAAATACTTATTGAAGCTGGCGCTGACGTAAATTTGCAAGACAGTTTTGGTAGTTCGGCTTTAGATGATGCGGCCGCGTACGGAAATCTAGAAATTGTAAAAGAACTCGTACGGGCAGGTGCAAATGTCAATGTGCTGAATAACTTTCGAGTAAACCCGTTGCACAGCGCCGCAGTAAGGGGACATACAGAGGTTGTTAAATATTTAATAAAATTAGGAATAGACATTAACAATATTGATGTTCGAGGACAAACAGTCTTACATAGCGTTCGAAATCCAGATCTATTCATACCGAATCAAGAAGTTGTTGCCGAAATTTTGGTACAGAATGGAGCCGTCGACATATTCAGCGAGGAAGGAAAAAAAATGACCACAAAAGATTTACTTGATATTCTTCGAGGAGGAGAGTATTCAATTGAAGAAAGCAAAATGCAGACAGAACGTTCAAATCCGGACTGTAAGTCGGACTTAGACTTTGAACCTTCTCCCCAGTCTTGTTCCGAGAAAAATTCAGACAATGAACCACGGTGAAAGTGTTTCGTTGTCCGAATAAAGAGGTTTCAGCTAACAAATAGAGGAGAAATTACCATTACGGAAGTTTCTGTAAATTGTTCAGGGAACCGAAGTGTACTTGGCGATACGATTGAAAAAGGTATATAACGCTGTAGTCATATACTTTACGAACGATTCCCCAATTTTAAATCCGAAATGAGTTTATTAATGAGTGACAACAAAAACGACCAGATACTCGAATCTCTATTGGGGATTGGAGGCGCATTCGAAACCAAAGATGCAGCAATAGACGACCGAACCGTAAGCGTCTTTGCGAACGCCCCGAACACTCTCGCTGAATTCATTCAGCGAGGTCGCCAACACGGTAAAGCTACCTTCATAGTGGAAGAAGAACAACGTCTTACATTTGATGAATTCTTCTCACGGGTTGACCGCCTCGCAAGTCATCTAGATGAGGTTCTGACCGATTCAGAAAGAAAGGTCGTGGCTATAGCCAGCCGAAATAGCGCCGCGTGGATGATTGCTTTCGCCGCAGTCGTTCTATCCGGCGGAATTCCAGCCCTGATCAATAGCAGAGGAACAGGAGAAAATATGAGGGCGGCAGTTGACGACGGCAACGCTATACTTCTGCTAGCGGACAATAAGAGATTACAAGCCCTACGAGATGAAGGGTGTGAGTTGCCTGCTATAAGTCTTGACGACACGACTACGGAACCCCAAACCTGGCCGTTACCAGATCTTCTGTCAATATCGGAAACTCGTTTATTCACTCCGACAAGCAATAACAGCGATGTTGCGGTTCTTATGTATACATCCGGTACTACGGGAAGAGCTAAGGCTGCGGCACTGTCGAACCGCTCTATGGTACTCGGCGTAATGAACACATTGCTTGCCCGGCGAGTAATAGTGGAACGCATGGCCAAAGCCTACAACATCGAAATATCGATCCTGCTATCTCAAATGCCTCAGGCAAGTTCATTGTTAATCTTTCCATTGTTCCATACGAGCGGGTGTAGCGCACTGTTTTTAGCTTCTCTAGTTAACGGCGACAAGTTGGTTTTACTACCTCGTTGGGATATCTCAAACGCGTTCAAAGTTATTCAAGAGGAGAAAGTAACCTCTATGACAGCAGTTCCCACAATGCTTTGGGATATTATCAATGCTCCGAACCGTCTAGATTTTGACTTGTCGAGTCTTCGGAGTTTCTCCAGCGGCGGACAAGGCATACCAATTCCACTACTAACAAAGTTACGAGATGCTTATCCGATGGCTATGTTTGGAACTGGTTATGGAATGACAGAAGCAAACGGATCAGTTGCACAAGCAATTGGCGAAGATTTTCTCAATCAACCTGATGCGGCGGGCAAAATTCTACCCATGGCAGAAGTAAAAGTGGTTGATGACGCAGGTTGCGAGTTGCCAAGCGATGGGGTAGGAGAAATTTGGGTACGGTCTGCTACTCTGATGAATGGTTATTGGTTGCGAGGAGAAATTTACAGTCCATTTAAGAAAGAAGGATGGTATGCATCGGGTGATATTGGAAGGGTAACCAAAGAAGGATTCATATACATCTTAGACAGAAAAACCGATATGGTCATTTCTGGTGGGGAAAACATCTATTGTGCTGAGATCGAACAAGCTATGGGTAGCATTGACGGAGTTTCAGAGATGGCCGCCTTCGGAATTCCGGACGATCGTATGGGGGAGGTTCTTATTCTTGCGGTCGTTACCAGCTTGCCAGTCAATCAAATCCAGCCCTTAGTGAAAGCGAAAGTTGACGACACCCTAGCAACATATAAACGACCGAAAGACATTTATATTCGTAGCCATCCACTTCCTCGAAATGCTATGGATAAAATTGAAAAAAACAAAGTCAGAGAAGACTATCTATTAGCTGTACAGTCTTCCAAACACGTACGAGAGATTTAGCACACCGGATTTAGTTTCGTAGGCAGTTGCTTGTTAGAGCTTTAGCAAATCAAGTTGATTGTCTCAATTTCTTCCGTTTATCAATAGAAGAAGATTTCGCCTTTGGCAGTTCCATCAAGGTAATTTGTTATGTTGTAGAGCGGTAGCCTAGATTTCAATCAACTTGAGCTGCAGATGCCCTAATTCAATCTTCTGTCAAGATTCTATGACATTGTGAAGAAATTCGGCATAACGTTCCCTCAGAAACTGAGTTGCCGTACATTTATCAGCTTTGTACTCAAGGTTTTCTCGAAAAAAGTTCAGGCGATCGCGATTCTCAGTAATAATTTCGCTCCAACTTTTAATCCCAATCGTCAGATTCATTTGCCGATTGTCCTGTATTAGCCGCTTAGAGGGATCAGGTCCACCAGCGATATCTGCTGATACATAGTCATCGTAATCGTTTGAAATGAGCCAAAAGTCCCACTTAACATCTTTAAGTGTGTGAAACCTTTCGTCCGAGGCGACGGCTTGGGCATATTTTTTAATCTGTACAATGCTGTCTGCATTGAGTTTTACCCGAGGGGCTTTTAGTTCAATAACGAGATTTTCAGTCACGTCCTTATGTTGTAACTGTATTTGTTGTGACAACATTAGATCAAGAACCCCTTTTTTGTTGTCAACCAAGGTTACTGGTTCGTCTATCTGTATATTTGGATCCAAGTGCTTCTTGTACTTCTCAAGCACCCTCGTCAAATCTCTGTCACTCACCCATAAGTTGTATTTCTCCCCAAATATCCACGTGTTATCGACCAAAATTCTATGCAACTGCGAACGTTCTTTTAGATTCTTCTTACTATTGGTATCAAATACTATCTGCTCGAGTCCGTCAATAAACTTTATGCGATTGGCAACAGTTTTCGCTGCTTTGATAATGGCCGCTAAAGTGTTTTCCTCAAGAAGTTCAGCAAGCACCTTTTGCTTTTCTTTGGACATTTGCACGACCTCTGAGATAATCTTCTGCAAATCATTCGGACTGGATTCGATGGCTGTTCGCAACAGATGTAACTGAAGTTCACGAGTTTTCTTCGGAGCTTTCTCAAATTCAGATGGGTAATTTTGTACATTGGCGGCAACAATGTCGAATACTTGTCTTTCTACCTGAGCAATTGGCGAATCATCGTCACTTCGGAAAGGGTATATTTTTTCTTCCTTCCATTTCTCTACAATGCTACGAACTTTGTGAGCTGCTTTTCCGCGAAAATGGTTACGAATGATTTCATCGGATTCGGAGATGGCTTTATTCAGATTCTCGTCCATTTCTGGAACAGTTAAGCGTCCAGAATCAGCAAGGATAGAGACATAACTGGATTTCAAATATGCCGAAAAGGAGTAATCGGTCGTACGTGATTTGTGTTCCATTTGATGAAGAGGGAACCCGTCCGCACTGCAAAAGTAGATCATATTTGGAGTTGAATTTTTCCATTCGATGACTTGAAGCTCAATCAGATGATCTTGACCCTTTCGGTCTGTTACAGGCGTTATCTGGAAGCTTTGCTCAGTCTCGACTATTGAACTGGCATCTAAGCGGTCACCGTCTACTTCAACATTAATGTCTTTGTAACTCATCAGGTAAGGAGCAAAAATTTCGGCAAGTTTTTGGACTGCGGAAAAGGAAGTTACACTGGTAGATTTTTCGTGAAGCTGTTCTATCGTCACTTTTACTCCAAGGGCAGCATCAGTTGATACCGGGTCTGAAATCGTAAAGCTCTTGAAATCGCTCGCCGACATTTCGATGTCGTAACAGTGCCGCTTTTTGTCAACACTTTCATAACATACCTTCCAAACTGCATTTTTACCTAGGGCAAGGGCTTTGTACCGCCCTCTTCCTTCACTGCCATGGATATTTCTTTGGCGTATCGTGGTTTTAGAGTTTTGTCGTTTCCAAGAGCCGCCCAAAAGACTGAAGTATTTACTCGCATCAGGGTGGCTGAAACCTAGTCCGTTGTCTTCGATGATGATCTTACTTGGCTCATTTGCTAAATCACTGCCGACCAGTTCAACGGACACCTCTGTCGCATCCCCATCTAGGCAATTCCAGATAAGTTCCGACACAGCATTAACTGGCGGGGCTTTACTTTGACGTTCGATAAAGTCATCCTTTACCTCTACTGATAGACGCTGTTTAGTCATTTGCTTTAACTTTTGAATCAAGATACCGTAGTATTTGGTGAACATGCATGCTGATATAGCGGATAAGTTCTAATTTAGGCCCTGGCGATCAGTTGATACTAGGGGCGCAGCCCCGAAATCTATTGTTTCTATACATGGTATACACGAATCGGCGAGTAAAGTCCAATCTCGGGTACAAATACAACTTCCCACCTTCTGTTAGAGGCTAAACGAATAATCAGCGTTCTCGATACTTTGACGCTGATTCCCACTGTTTATGCTACGAATTGCGTCCTCCAACTAGGAGTAGTTGGCAGACAACTTCCAAAATTAGCCTGATAATCTAAAATTCTGTTATGAACCGTAGGATCTTTCGCTTAGAACGAATGCGTATTCTCTGCACTGGCTATGGATGTAACTTTCTCGTCTTTTTTCGTTTAGCCTCTTAGAGCAATTTCCTGTCAAGTTGCGTCTATTTTGTGGTTCTGTTCCCTTTAGAATAAGAGAGATTGTAGAGAATATGAGACTAATTGATTCGGAAAAAGCTCTAGCCGAGATACGGTTCTGGAAGTACGAACAAACGTGAGTCTCCAACGTATTGATTTCCCAATACGATAGCCGCGGTTAGCCATATTAGTGCTATGAGTCAAACAGTTCAGACACAACGCAATCTGCAATTATACCTGTTCGGTATTCTGAATTTCTCGTCAACGCATTTTCTCAGCTGGAGGAGGATGTTCAATAAGTAAGTAGTTCCTAGGTGTGGCATCCCGAATGTAGGCTGATGCGACATAAATCCTTCGTAAGTTTCAACTTTAGAATTGCGCGATAATGACTGAGTAAAACGTTGAACCCAGATACTAAACACTAACACAAAATCGAATTTTTTAAGGTTTTCCCTTCGGACTGTATAACTGGTGGTGTCCTAATTCCTCTCACATACCCGTTTCCTCTATTTGGAAATGTCGTATAATGGATGTATATCATTCTCCGAACATGTTTGCAGACCCTCACAAATGGTTAGTTGGCTGATCGGGAAGGCACTGACAGCAGTTGGGAGTGGTTACATCAAGATTTCGAGAACTGTCGAGCAAATTGATTGGCGGGGTAACGAGCAAAGAGAGAGTTGCTGACACTTTGGCAACCTACGAAAGACGGAATGAAATGTATTGTCGCAGACAACTACTCCTTTGAAAGTCTAAGGGTAAAGTTGAAAAAAACTCAAACAAGACTATCTCCTTAATAGTATCGCAGGACTGACTATGAGTAGACTAAATGGCATTTCGGTGATCGATACCATGCTAGGAATCCCGACGCGATCTAATCGGTCGGATTGGTATAAGAGCTTTGAACCATTGTTACGCGACGAAGAAAGTCAGCGTATGTTCGAAATGCCGGCTCAGTATTTGTTCAAAGATATACCAGAGACGGGACAACCGAACGATTTTGTAGTTTGGACGGTGGAACAGATGGATCGTTTTAATATTCAAAAAGCAATGGTAGGTTTTAACGATGATGAGACAAGCCGAAGAGTTGCTGAAAATTACTCCGATCGATTTTTCTTTGATGTTCCGTGCAATCCTAATCTCGGTATGGATGAAATTCGCCGGCTCAAACGCTTAAAAAACGAGTACGATGTTAAGTCTGCTAGCGTTTTTCCATCAGGAACACTTCCTCAGATTGCCATTAATGATCGCGAAATGTATCCTCTATATGCTACATGTTGCGAGCTAGATATCCCGATCTGTCTTAATGTTGGAGTTCCTGGTCCACGTATTCCAATGTACCAGCAAAAAGTAGAACATCTTGATGATGTGTGCTGGTTTTTCCCCGAGTTAAAGGTGGTAATGCGGCATGGAGCAGAACCTTGGGAAGACTTAGCAGTCAAATTGATGCTAAAATACCCAAATCTGTATTACTCAACAAGCGCATTTGCTCCAAAGTATTATCCGAAAGCCATTATTGACTATGCGAATAAACGGGGAGCAGACAAAATCATATATGCTGGCTATTTCCCAATGGGACTAAGCTTAGAAAGAATTTTCTCTGAAATGGAATCCGTGCCTCTCAAGGACGAGATTCTGCCAAAGTTTTTGCGAGAAAACGCGATTCGGGTGTTTGGATTGGAAGCATAAGAAGAACAGAAAGACTTATAAATCGCTGATTTCGTCTTTTCTCATAGGTGTTCTGATAGAAAATCGAGTAGAATTTCCTTGGCGCGGCGATCTGTTTTGACATCCTTTCCAATAATATAACCGTGTTTAAGGCAGTGTTGAACGTGATGTGCTATTTGAGAACGAAAGTTCATTCTAGTCGAAAGATCGGCGTTCAGATCAATCGAAACTGTGGGTTTCCCGTCAATTAGTAAATCTCCCGACTTTGGATCAAATGAGAATTTACATCCGCGAATATAAGGGCTAGGACTTTCGCTTCGCGGTTGATCGTTTTCCCAAGCGTGTCCTGCCCCTTTTATTAGTTCGATCTGCGTCGGGCTACCTGAATTTTCGATCTCGGCGTGTACAGTTTCACAGGTCTTTGGATGAACGCTGTTATCCTGATCTCCAAAAACTGCTAGGTAAGGGGATTTCGTCGTGCGATTATGGCCTAGAATCTGGTGGCATGGACCATAAAAATCGGCATGAGCAGCAAATCTAAGTCCCGAAGGAGACAAGATATTCGCTACCCGTTCATCTAACGCAAATCGAGTCGCCATTCCTCCATAAGAAAACCCAATTACTCCAATACGGTTCGGGTCAATAGCTGGGTGCATTGCGAGGAACCGAAGTGCGAAATAGGCATCGACTAGAACGTCAATCTCCGTTGCAATCATCGTTTTGAGGATGTAAGGGGTGTCTTCGGTCGCTCCTCTAGGAGTATAGTAATCAACCACAAATCCAGCGATTCCGTTTTCGGAGAATAATCTCGCATACTCGTGTTCACGCCCTGGCTTTATACCTCCGCTTCCGTGCAGTATGACCATGGCTGGGCTAGGTCTGTTTTTGTTCTCTGGAAGATATAAGTGTCCAAATCCTTTAATTTCAGGGGCAGATTCAAAATCTCGCAGAAGTACGGAAAAATCATAGGTATGTTTTGTTAGAAAACTGAGTTCACCTTCGGTCGTCCTATCCAACTGATCGAGAATTGGAGGTAGGTTATCAAGGGCTGGAGGCATCACCAAGCTAGTAGGCGGTTGGATGTTTTCATAAATTTCTTTGCTATTGTTATTAAATCCCAGAATGCTTATCGAACAAGCCGAAAGAATACTGGCTGAAGCAGTTAGGAGAAAACCAAGGAGCAGCTCTTTTGGGTTCATTTCTAATCCAATTGATAGTTTTTTCGAAGGTTGATTCTATGAACTCAGACCGCATTTGTAGCGCAAATTTGTCTAAACAGATCAAAAATTGTCTATTCTATATTGATGAGAGAGATTGAAAAAATTTTTCGAACTCTCCTGACCAAAACTTTTGATGAGATTTGCACACAGATCTCTGAATGGACAAAGAGCATAGAATCTCTTCTATTGGTCACAACTCCTGATTCGTTCGAATGGGATGATACGGGTCATGATGTAAGCCGCGGATTCGTAAGTGCGTCTTTCAGCATATTCTCAATCATATAATGGTTGCTTGAACCTGTTGAATTCGGAGTTTGTGTCAAACTCCTTGGCCAACATATTTATTCTCATTTGCCCTATATCAATTTTAGGAGAGGAGAATGACTGCAACGGCTGCACTATCGCTTTGATATAGGCCAACCAAAATCCGCTTACGCCTTTTCTGAACGGTCAGATAGTTTAATCCGTAGCGTCCCGCCAATGGGCGAGTTGAGACCGGCGGTTGTGCCTCTTGGATCTTTTTTTTGATCGTGTATGCAGTGACCGCGTTGTTGCGTAATCGCTGTCCCATAGCTGTGTCGTCCAGATTGAACTGCTGTATAATGGTAGTACAACCTCCTGCGCCCCTTTTTAGGAGACTGTACAGTGCAATGACTTCAAAACTAGTGCAAAATTTGTTGTCTTTATGAAGTTTGCAACGTACATAGTATTCCATAGAATCAGATTGACTCTAAACTTTCGAAAACTTCATTCGATAACATTCAATCCAATGCAAATACTCGCCCCATGCCGACATAAAAAGCATTTTATGGCGTATAAATCAAATCTTATGCAATTTGTGTTTGGAAACATCAGATGCAGCGAGTATGTCTTGGAGAAGTTTCCTAGATAGTCGTCATAAATGTTCTTACATCAAGCCAGATTTAAGGAGAGAAGGATCATTTAATCTAGCCAACTTGATACATAAATGCTCTAAACTGTTCGTTAAAGCATTCTAGTAAGACAATTTGGGGGATGACTAAGTTCACATTATACTGTAAATTCATGTGAAGCTAATTTTTTTAGGCTAAGGTCATGACAGATCACATTTCTCGAGAGGAGTATATGAAAGACTACCGCAAGAATAGCGAAGAACACAAGCAAATTTTCGGCAAGTTAGACACTATCGACAACAAAATCGATTCTAACTTCAAGTGGCTTCTGGGAACTATTCTTACTTCTGCGGGTCTGATTGTCGGATTACTTGCACTCATCAAGTATTTTGGCTAGTTTGACAGCTCTGTTCTAAATCGAGTCCTGAACGTGCGATCTCTCAAATCACCGAAGTTCGTAAACTTCTACTCTACGCAGAGGATAAGGGCTTATTCTGCGATTGTCCTATTTGGTCTAGATGGATATAGAACTCGAAAGTCGAAAGTTTAAGTCTTGACGCATCGCTAATCCGCAGACCGAGGTTTTCGAAAGAGTCCATTGAGTCAGTTCTTTCTTAGCATTCGGAAGAATGTTTTAACAGGCCGCTTCTATAGCGAATGAACCTAGTCTGCAATTTGGAGAAGATACTGACCGTTCCACGTCTATTCTACGATGATATTTTTTGATAACATCGCATATTTTACTAAGTTACTATTAAGTTGCATAGGAACAGTCGAACTTAGCCTAGTCATAACCCGATCATAATAAAGCGCAACACATTCCTCCTCAGTGTATCTGCTAGGATAAATGAAACCGTCTATTTCTGGCATACTTTTGTATACGAACCTAGAAAAGTGCTGACCTTCCGTATGATCGGAACTCCTAATAACGTCAGTTGGTACTCCGTAGCAACTAGAATTTTGGGGTATTAGGTGTATAGTCGCGATTCTGTGAACTCAGACTGATTTTGTAACGCTAATTTGAACAAAGTGAGAAAAAATTGTCTATTGTATAATGACGAGAGGGGTTGAAAAATTTTTCGAACTCTCCTGATCAAATCTTTTGATGGAAGTTGCACTCAGATGTCTGAATGGGCAAAGAGCATAGAATCTCCTCTAGTGGTGACAAATCCTGATTCTTTCGAATGGGATTATACAAGTGATATAGTGGTCGTTGGGCAGGGAGGAGCAGGCGTTACTGCAGCGATTGAGGGGTTAGATCGTGGTCTTACTGTACTCGGAGTCGACAGATTTGAAGGAGGAGGAGCGACGAAAGCGAGTGGTGGCGTTATATACTTGGGTGGTGGAACATCAACCCAAATTGAGGCACAAGTCGAAGACACTGCGGACAATATGTATGCCTATCTGAAGCAGGAAGTAGGAGACATAGTTTCGGACCAGACATTGAGGGCATTTTGCGAATCTTCAGCCGAAAATGAAACTTGGTTGAAAGAACGAGGGGTGAGATTTGAACCAAAATTATGGAACGAAAAAACATCCTATCCTAACGCTGAGTACTTTCTCTATCATTCTGATAATTCTCTGATCGAACCGTACAACAATATCGCACAACCAGCAGCCCGAGGTCATCGGGGATGGGTTCCCATTAAGCAAGGTCGCAAGGCTATGGGCTTAGGATGGTCAATTTTCGAGCCACTCAGGGAATATGCGAGGAACAAGGGCTTAAAGGAGTTACTATTTGCGGAAGTAGCACAGTTGGTAACTGATTCTAACAATCGCGTAATTGGAGTAAAAGCTAAGGCATTTGCAAAAGGTTCGTCGTTCGAAAGTTCATACCGACGAGCAAGAAGGAATGCCGAGAGGTGGATGACAATGTATCCACCCATTTTGCCGGGGGCTAAGTTCTTTTTCAGGAGAGGAATGCACTGGGCGAAGAAAGCAGCAAAGTTGTTAGAAAAACGAATAGATTTATTTATCCAAGCCAAACGCGGTGTCGTAATTTCTTCCGGAGGATTTGCGTTCAACAGAATGATGATGCAGGCGCATATACCAAAGTTTTCGCGAGGGTATCCACTAGGAACCGAAGGTGATGACGGGGCAGGGATAACCTTAGGAATGAGCGTTGGAGGTAAAGTCGGTAACATGTCTAGAGCAACGGCTTGGAGATTCATAAATCCTCCTTACGCGTTCGCGAAAGGGATTATTGTCAACAAAGATGGACATCGGTTTATAAATGAAATGAAATATGGTGCGCATATTGGCGTAGAAATTGGCGAGAATCAAAACGGAGAAGCTTGGTTGATATTGGACCAGAAGCTGGTCAAACAGGCAATGAGCGAAGTGAAAGGATCGAAGGTATTACCGTTTCAACGGGATCTTGCGCGTCTAAACATTTGGTTCGCATCTCATGCAGGTGAACTTGAAGTTGTTAGCGAGAAAATAGGAATAAACTTCGATGATCTGAGGAGGACAATTGTAGATTATAATTTGTCTATAGATAGGCAAGCAAGTGATCCTTTTCAAAAATCGCTTGCTGATCGTGCAAGTTTGAATGGTCCGAAGTTCTACGCGATAGATATTGGACTGTCTGCTAAATTGTTTCCTTGCCCGGTTTTGACTCTTGGAGGTCTTGAAGTTGATCCAAATACGGGAGCCGTTCTTCGAGAGGATGGTTCTGGAACTATCGAAGGATTATACGCAGCTGGCCGATCTACAGTAGGTATATGTTCGAATAATTATGTCAGCGGGCTTTCTATCGCAGATAGCGTATTCTCGGGGCGACGTGCAGGTCGCAATGTAATTACCGAAGGTTGAATCGAATAGAGGGTAGGGCGCTGGTGGCCAGGGAACAAAAAGTTCTTATCAAAATTTGCTTGGTTAGGTGCTACTTTGGTTTTCAACAACAATTTTCGGTAAAAAACCGCTCACTAAGACCTAAGCGAAACTCATTGAGAGCGACACGAATCATAAAAGAATGTCAATCTTCATCAACTTTTAGCAATTTATCGTGCTTCACCACGTAAGCCACGGATTCGTGAGTGTGTCTTTCAGCATTTTTCCAATCATCTAATGGCTGCGTGAAACCAGTGAATTCGGATTTAGTTTCAAACTCCTTGGCCAACATATCTATTCTCACTTGTCCTATATCAATCTCAGGAGAGGAGAATGTATACAAAGGTTGCACTATCGCTTTGATCTCGGCTAACCGTAACTCCCCGTCTGTAACAACGATCTCTTGCTTTTCTTCAACTTTTTGTTCGTCCGAATAAGCAAAAATATTTGCGGTTGCCAACATTAACAGCACTATTCTATATAGCATTCTAGAGGGGAAGCGACTAGAACGCCAATTGCTTTCATTATTCGACCGTTTAGCCATTAGTTGAATCGTCCAGTGAACAAGTTGTACCGCTCCATGACGAGGAGGAAGGGATTATCTTGCGAACGTTTGGTGATATTATCAAAACCAGAGTGACTTTGTCAAGACTTTTGTCTATTAGCAGAATATTAACATTTGGGGAGGGAATTTAAATTCTCGCTTTCAAGTCTGCGAAAAATTCATAGGCGGGCAATAAACCTGAAACCATTAGTTCTTCCCATGCACGAGTTTTCGCTCGTGTACCGATTCGCAAACTCATGCTTTAATTCTCTACTGCAATTCTATCTGGAGGAAACTGCTATGGGACAAGAATTACAAGACGGCACCACCGCTCACGCAATTAGAAAAGGAATAAAAAATTTTTTTGAAACGTTCGTTGATGCTGCAATGGACATAGACAATAGAAATAAGCCGGAATCGCAAAATAACCGTGATAATTTCGCTTCATAGACCGCTCGGAGATATCTCAAGTCATATTCGCCTGCCCGCCATCCAGAGCAATACATTGGCCACTCACATATTTTGAAACATCACTACAAAGCATAGCGACGAACTGACCGATATCAGATTCCGATTCTCCAACTCTTCGGAGCGGTATTGAAGCTTGAAATGCTTCAGCTTCTCTAGGGTTTGACTCCATCCATCTAACTAGTCCAGGTGATTTAGCATGCGGTAAGATCGCATTAACGCGGATACCGTCTTCACCCCACTCACAAGCTGCGGCGCGAGTCAGCATAATTATTGCTTCTTTCACAGCAGCATAACCGCCGTAACCGGACATATCCCAGCGTTTGACCACAGTGCTAGCAAGATTCACGATACACCCCTTGGTTTCTTTTAGATGAGAATGGGTGAGTTTCATGAGCCTATGTACAGCCAGAGGCCCTGAATTCCAACCTGCTGTGAGAGCTTCATCACTTAAATTGTGTAACCGACCGATCGGAACTTCTTGCGCGTTGTTTACCAGAATGTCGATTCTTCCGAATCTCTTCATAGTCTCTTCGACTAGGTTTTCTAAATCGTCTTTTCTCTTTACATCGCAACGTATGGGAAGTGCTGCCGTTTTACTTTGCAGAATAAGCTCAGCAGATTTTTCGATTTTCGCCAGTGTTCGTCCTGCAAGAACGATGTTAACACCATACTTTGCTAAAGCTAACGCAATTCCCTGACCAACACCTTGTCCGGCACCAGTGATAATTGCCGTTTTACCTTTTAGATCGTTCATCTCTTTCCTCAATTAACCTCGCATCTGAGTTCCGCCATTGACATGCCAGACTTGTCCATTGACAAATCCACCATCATCAGATGCCAAAAAAGCGACAACAGCGGCAATATCTTCTGGCTGACCAAGGCGATTGCTTGGCGTTCGTTTCTGCATCCCTTCAATCATTTTTTCGTCTAAATGTATTGATACAGCTTCAGTCATGATCAACCCCGGGCAAATTACGTTCGCACGAATTCCTTGTCTTCCCCATTTAGATGCAACGTGTCGGGCTAAAGCATGAATTGCGTTTTTTGTCATGGCATAAGCAGGTTGATTCGGGTTACCTCCCGAAGCTGCTCCAGAACTCGTATAAATCAATACGCCTTGTCCATGTTCTAGCATTTTTGGTAATGCTGCCTTAGTCGCTAATGCGTGACTCTTGGTGTTTATGGCAAATGAGTTGTCAAAAACTTCCTCAGATATTGAAAGGGCATCAGAATCACCTTGCGTTCCACCTGCGAGATTGGAATGATAAACATCTAAACGACCAAAAGTCTCTACAGCAAGGTTTACTATTTCGAATTGGGAATCTAGCTGAGTTCCGTCAAGATACGTTGCGACGGCTTGCCCACCCGCAGAGATTATTTTCTCCGCTGTTTCCTTAGCTAAGTCATCAAGAACATCTCCAATTACGATTTTGGCACCTTCCTCGCCCAATCTCTTTGCAGTAGCAGCACCGATTCCTCGAGCTCCTCCGGCCACTATGCAAACTTTATCCTTCAGTCCTCGCATTTACTACTCCAAAGTTTTTATCGAAACGAATAATCAATAAGTTTGTCACTACTCAATATCGATTAAGCTTGTCCTCTAACCGCTTCTAAACGTCTCGGCTTTCCGTCACCTGAGGCATAATACTTAGAATAAAAAATGCGAAACTTAGCGATTGGTCCGTCGCCATTGCAGATGATTGGTCGGGGCTGATATTGTTGCCGGTCCCAAATGACTTTGTCTTGGTCTAATTGTTTATTCACGTCCGCAATTATAGCCTTCGCAACTTTACCTGTGCCACCTTCTACCTGATCTTTCGGCTGAGTGTAAAAGTAGCGTACGTGAAGATGATCTTCGTCAACTGGGGTAAGACAAGCGACAAGAAGCGTTTCGCAGATTCCTCTGAATCTTACCCAGTTTTGCCCGGGACCTTGTGAAACAGACGAAATTTCTCCATCGACTTCCCCCTTGGGAGTTCCCATTTTTGCTCGAACAACTCCTCTTCGTTGCCAATCTTCAAACTCTGCTTCGGCATTAGGAAAGCTCGCAGTTCCGTGAACATATTTGAAATGAGCAAAATCTACTCCATTCTCCGCAACATTCTGCAGACTTCCCCAAATTCTCCACTCGCATTCATCGAATTCCGTCCAGTTTTCGTCATAAGTCTCTGGGAGGGATAAAACCTCATACATTGGAGGTTTGTCATGCGGATGATACCATGCCCAAATTAATTGGTTTTTCTCGGTTGTAGACCAAACTTTTTTGCAAGGTTTTTTGACTCGAGGTGGCAGGTTTTTCGAGTACGGAATCTCTTTTACAACTCCCTCATTTCCGTCGTATCTCCAAGCATGAAAAGGGCATTCTAGTAAGTTCCCATGTACTTTCCCGCCATGCCCCATGTGTGCTCCAAGGTGAAGGCAATAGGCATCAAGCATTCTGACTTGTCCGTCATCTCCTCGCCAAATCACGAGTTCTTTACCAAAGTAGCGGAGGGGTTTAACTTGTCCTTTTTGGAGTTCAGATGAAAGCATCATCGGATACCATCCGAACGGAAATCCAATATCAAGGTTTCGTTCGGAGACGCTCGGTCGGTTTTCAAGGTCAGCAACGCGCCAAGCTTTCAATTCTTCTCGCGACATGCCATCTAGAATCTGCCAAACTGCGACAGGAGCTGTCCGTGCGTCATTTGCCTTAGTCGTCTGCAAAGAATTCATTATGAACTCCAGTTTTCTTGGTAAGTGTGAACTTAGCTTATCATATACCGATTAAGCATGCACGTGGAAGATTCTAATCGTCAAGCATTAATCACCGCAGCTGAAGTCAAGGCTCGAAACCTAAATCGTCGTCTTTGTTTTAGACGTTTTCGCTCGGAAACTTGTCACTTACACTCCTGTCTAAATGAAATTTTGTTACTCCGAGTTTCGCACTGCGCTTTATTGTGTTCCTTCCAATTTCTATAACGGTTTTCTGGATAAGGTCTTTGACATCTTTCGTTTTGACAACACCGGCGACGTATTTCTTCACCAATTTCGCTAATTCGTCTAAGTTTTCATTGCTCGCGCCGCGATCCAAAAGTTCTTGCCGACGTTTTTTGAGGACAGTCGCTTTTTCCGGATCCCTTAGTCCGTTATAATATCTATAAAGATCATTACTGTAATCCGTCACGAGCATTAGGATTTCGTGCACGGAGATCTTTACGTAATCGTTACTCATGAGGGTTACTATAATAGGGTTTGAGGTAAAGCAGCTGGAGTTCTCGAAAATTTTTAGACGAATGCGTAAACTGTTTTAGCACCAATCGATAGAAACCTGTCTAGTTTCATGAAAATCAAAAAAGTTATCCAGCACGTATTAATATCCCCTTATAATCGAAAAATTCCAATTAATCTTGATTTTAACACCTAATGGAGAATGTCTTGCATTCAGATTTTAAAGAAAAAGTTGCGCTCGTTACCGGGGGTAGTGACGGGATCGGAAGAGCAACCGCAGAAATTCTAGTGAAGCGAGGTGCCAAAGTTGTAATCTGTGCTAGAAACGCTGTAAAATTACTGCGCTTTGCTAAGTATTTGTCGAAACAAGGGAGTAAAGTTGATGCGGTTCCATTTGACGCATCTGATAGCAGAATGATAGATGTTTTGGTTCGTGAGGTTGCAAATAAGCACGGACGCTTAGATATGCTTGTAAACAACGCTGCCTCGTCGCATTATGCTCCGATCTCGAAACTCCGATTAGAACATTGGAAGAAAGATTTTGCCCTCAATGCTGAGTCTGTTTTTGTTGCTACGAAAACGGCGATGGAGTTAATGAAAGAGAATGGTGGGGGATCAATTGTAAATGTATCTTCGACCTGTGGTTCCAGAGCCATAAAGAATATGGCGAGTTACTCTGCTTCCAAAGCCGCGTTGACTCAGTTTTCTGCATGTGCAGCTATGGAGGGAGCTGCAGACAATATCCGAGTCAATGTGGTCGTTCCCGGACAAATCCAAACGCAAGCCAATATTCAGTTTGCAGAGAAAGCCCCAGAGATTGCAGTCAAAACGGCAGACGCTATCCCTATGCGACGGGGAGGTGAACCTTCAGAGGTCGCTGAGGCTATAGTTTTTCTTCTGTCGGATGCAGCAAGTTATATAACTGGGGTGGCATTGCCTGTAGACGGCGGAAAATTGGCCCAACTCTACTTACCTGATTAGTAGTCGCAATATCTCAGATTAGATGTCTGGCGTTTTTGCGGAATTCACAAAAATGTCTAAACCAATTATATTGTTACTACAGGTTGGCTTGCTTCGCCAAAGTTTCTGATCTTAAACAGCAAATATAAATGAAATTTTCATTCGGACCCGGTGCAATCGTCACAGCGGCCTTTATAGGGCCAGGAACAGTAACCACTTGTATTCTCGCAGGTGCTAGTCTCGGCTACTCCCTGATATGGGCGTTAGTTTTCGCAACCTTTTCAGCGATAGTGTTGCAAGATATGTCGGTTCGGCTAGGTGTTATAGCGAATCGAGGTCTTGCAGAGGCCGTCTCGGAACTTATCACGAGCAAATTGCCAAAAGTATTTGCTTTATGCTTAATCTTTCTTGCCGTTGCGATCGGTAACGCAGCCTATGAAAGTGGAAATATTGCTGGTGGAACGTTGGGATTAGAGACTTTGTTCGGTTCTAATCAAAGAGTAATCATAATTTCTGTGATAGGACTTTTTGCTGGCGGCATCTTGTACACCGGAAAATACAAAGTTATTGAACCGATTTTGTTAGCACTTGTAGCAGGTATGGTGCTCGCATTCTTGTTTGCGGCGATCGTTATCAGACCTGATGTCTTCGCCGTGTTAGGTGGATTGATTCCTTCGATGCCCGACGGTAGTTTACTCACAATATTTGCTCTGATTGGCACAACTGTCGTTCCTTACAACTTGTTTCTGCATGCGTCGGCCTCAAAGGAACGCTGGAGCGGTAAAGAAGCAGAACAACCAGCACGCTTAGAATCGTTAATTTCGATAACGATCGGCGGAGTTATATCGGTTCTCATACTAACCATTGCAGCTTCGAGTCTTGGAGGACGAGGGGTAGAGATTACGAATGCTCGCGACATGGCGTTGGCATTAGAACCCGCCTATGGTTCGACTGCAAAATACCTTATTGGTATTGGTTTATTCGGTGCCGGGCTAACCTCGGCTATTACTGCACCGATGGCGGCAGCTTACGTGTTCTGTGAAACATTCCCCGCAAAAGACCCAAATCAGCAGAAATTACGTTTTCGGATCAGTGCATTTGCTGTCTTAGGAATTGGGCTAGCAGTTGCCTTGCTAGGAATCAAGCCAATCCAACTAATCTTAGTGGCACAAGCGGCTAATGGATTGCTTCTTCCAATTGCCGCAATTTTTCTGCTATTAGTTATGAATAAAGCCTCGATTATGGGAACCCAAACGAACTCCAAGTGGATAAACATAGCGGGTGGTTTGGTAATTCTTGTTACACTGTTTTTGGGGATGCGATTGATTCTTAAAGTGTTGGGGGTTGAGATTTGACCTCTCGGGCCGGTTGGAAATTTTGGATTGACCGGGGCGGAACTTTCACCGACGTGGTCGCAGTGGATTCCAGAGGTCATATCCACGTTGAAAAACTCCTAAGCGAAAACCCCGAACTTTATGAGGATGCAGCGATTGAGGGTATACGAAACTGCCTAATGAAAACAGAAGGGACAGTAGACTATTCAAAGATAAACCATGTTCGGATGGGGACAACAATCGCAACGAACGCTCTGTTGGAGAAAAAAGGCGTTCCGACTCTCTTTGTAGTTAATAGTGGTTTCAAAGATCTTTTACTGATCGGTAGGCAGTCTCGTCCAAAACTCTTTGATCTTCAAATAAATAGACCCGAACCCCTTCATGATAGTGTCATGGAGATAACTGCAAGATACAGTATTGAGGGGGAACGTCTTGGCGAATTAGACAAAACCAAAGTTTTAGATGGTTTCGAACGGCGTTTAAGAAACGGATGTCAATCATGTGCCGTATCGTTGGTTAATGCATGGAAGTATTCAGATTTAGAAAAAGAAATTGGCGAATTAGCTAAAAAAGCTGGGTTTGCAAATGTGTCGCTCAGCCATGAGATCGATCCACTAATTGGATACGTTGAACGCAGTTCAACGACCGTTCTTGATGCTTACATAACGCCGCCCCTTAAACACTATACATCAATGATTTCTCGAAATTTGTCAGATGTTGACTTGCATTTTATGCAATCGAGTGGTGGGTTAGCAGAAGCAAAGCGGTTTAAAGCCAAGGACGCAATTCTTTCGGGGCCCTCGGGAGGTGTTGTCGGTGCAATCGAAACAGCTAAGTCAATTGGGTATAGCCACATTATTGGTTTTGATATGGGGGGTACCTCGACTGACATTTCTGTCTGTCAAGGCAATATAAGTCATGTTCTGGAATCAGACTTTGAGGGCGTACTTTTGAGAGCTCCTATGGTAGATATCCATACGATAGCGGCTGGTGGCGGGTCGATTATAAAATATGTTCACGGGAGATTACAAGCGGGTCCTGAAAGTGCAGGAGCAAAGCCCGGTCCAGCGGCTTATCGAAATAATGGTCCGGCAACTGTCACCGATGCCAATTTGGTTCTGGGGAGAATACAAGCAGAACACTTTCCGGCAGTTTTTGGTTCGGACGGTAATGCGTCTTTGGATACAGAGGTTTCGATTGAGCGGTTCGTTCAACTAGCTAAAGAGATCAGTTTAACTACCGGGAAAGAAGTTACGGCATTGGAGGTTGCTGCGGGAGGTTTAAAAGTTGCAGTAGATGCTATGGTTCGAGCTATACGCAAGGTTACTTTAGAGGCTGGAATTGATCCCAAAGATTTTGCATTGCAGTGTTTTGGAGGGGCGGCTGGTCAACATGCTTGCTTGGTTGCAGAAGCATTGGGTATTTCAAAAATTATTATCCATCCGCTGGCCGGAGTTCTTTCTGCTTATGGAATCGGTTTAGCTAATGAATCGACGATTAGAAGGAGTTCAATTGAACTCCCTTTAGATGAAAATTCATTACGATTAGCCCAACAAAAAATAGCCGCCATGCAAGGTGAACAAGAGCGAGAGCTTTCTAAGGAGGTTTCCTATTGGAAGACATCATTGTTACTCAGGTACAAAGGTTCAAACACTAAGTTGGAGACACCTCTGTCTGATGCACGTCAGGTTAAAGTAGATTTTGAACAACAACACCTAAAACGATTTGGATTCAGTCATCCTGAAGGTAAAGTTATTTTAGACTGCGTTGTAAATGAAGGAATCGTTGAGAATGTTGCACCGAAGGTTTCGCATTTTACGAAATCTACCAGCGAATCATCATCAGAGACTGTGGAATTTTGGAGCGGAGATAAAGTTTGTGAGGGGCAACTCTATTTTGTTCAGAATCTTAAAGCCGAACAAATTATTGAGGGACCAGCGATTATAATTGATGAAAGTACGACAATTGTCGTTGACCAAGGCTGGCGTACTCAGGTGCTAAAATCCGGTGAATTGATTCTTAGCGCAAATACAAAGGTATCAAATAGCGAAGATTCTCAGAGCTTCGATGGAAGTGATCCGGTTACTTTGGAATTATTTAGTAACCGCTTTATGGCGGTGGCTGAGCATATGGGAGCAGTCCTGTGTGACACCTCGGTCAGCGTTAACATTCGTGAACGGCTAGATTTTTCGTGCGGAATTTTCGATTCAAAGGGACAGTTACTTGCTAATGCTCCACACATGCCGGTTCATCTAGGAGCAATGGGAGAGAGTGTTCGAACAGTTATACAAAGCCGGGGCGGTGACCTAAAGCCCGGAGATATGGTTGTTTTGAATAATCCCTTTAATGGAGGATCACATCTCCCAGATATAACGGTTATAGCGCCCGTGTTTGACGAGACAGATAAGGAGATTAGATTTTTCGTAGCCAATCGCGGGCATCATGCCGACATTGGAGGTCTTACTCCAGGATCTACGCCACCTAATGCAACGAAGTTAGAAGAGGAGGGTGTAGTAATTGATGATTTTCTTATTTGTGAAGGCGGTAAATTTAGAGAGCAGGAGTTTAGAAAATTATTGATTGAAGCCCCTTGGCCGGCTCGTAATCCCGATGCAAATGTCTCTGACCTTAAAGCACAGATTGCTGCCAACATGGCGGGCATCAACGATATAACGGAATTGGCGATTCGATACAGTTGGGATTCATTGGCTCTGATGGGTGAGCAGATTATGGATAATGCAGAGGAAAGTATGCGTTCTACGATAGTTAAGTTTTCTGACGGTAAGAAATCCGTATATTTGGACGACGGAGCCAAGATTTCGGTAGAAATTTCGATTGACAAAGCGAGTAGATCTGCAACAGTTGATTTTTCCGGAACAGATTCTCAAAGAGACGGAAACTTTAACGCTCCTCCGGCGGTATCAAGATCGGCCGTTCTGTACGTGTTTAGGTGTTTAACTTCTGATCCTCTTCCACTTAACGAGGGATGCCTGAGACCCTTGAACATCATTATTCCAGAAAAATCATTACTGTCGCCCGCCGTTGGCGCTGCCGTGGTTGCCGGAAACACCGAAGTGAGTCAACAAGTATGTAATGCTCTGCTCGGTGCTTTGAATGTGCTAGCGGCTTCACAGGGGACGATGAACAACTTGCTTTTTGGAAACGAGAACTTTCAGTACTATGAAACCATCTGTGGAGGATATGGAGCGGGAAGATCTTTTGACGGAACGTCGGCAATCCATAGTCATATGACAAACACCAGGATAACAGATGTTGAAGTATTGGAATTAAACTATCCGTTGCGAGTCGAGCAGTTTGAAGTTAGAGAAAATTCTGGAGGTGCGGGCTTATATCGAGGAGGTGATGGGGCAATCCGAAGAATAAAAGCTTTAGAAGAAATGACTGCTACGGTAGTAGCGTCGTCTAGGAATTCGCCTCCTTTTGGGTTAAATGGTGGGAGTTCAGGAAAAGCCGGTACACAGTATCTCGTTAGAGCGGGAACTCGGACTAGAATTGATCTCTCAGGAGTTGATATTGTTGCCGTGCAGGCAGGGGATATGCTGACAATAGAAACTCCTGGAGGAGGAGGCTACGGATAAGGTGAGACAGAAATTTCAATGGAATTATTTCGCAGTCGCTTGAAGAAATAGCTTTTGTGGTGTATACATTTCACTGTAGGTTGAGAAGTTCATAAAACCAGTAAAAATTCATTTTATAGCTTTCAACGAATGAGGGCTACAGGGCTACGATTAGAAACTTAGGCAAACTATTAGGTCACTAGAGGAGTGGCAACAAAAGGAGGAAACGATGGTTCACAAATCGCCTGCTAGTGCCAAAACCGGTTCGAGAGATTCGGAAGATAATTCGGTTGCGAAGTCGACAAGACGCGGTATCCGAAGCAAAAGTCGTGTCCGAGATTTAGGTGAAGTGTTCACTCCCGCACGTACTGTCAATGACATGTTAGACATGGTGGATCACAAAACTAGAGAGATAGAAAGTAGATTCTTGGAACCCAGTTGTGGTAACGGGAACTTTCTCGTAGAAATTCTTCGCCGAAAACTCGGCAAAGTAAAGGAGGTTTCATTCGACAAACATTCCCTTGAGCTTAATACTCTGCTCGCTCTTTCTTCTATCTACGGTATAGATATTAACTTTGAAAACGTTAATGAGTCTCGACAGCGAATGAGAACTATAACATTTGAGTTTCTGGCCAACGGGATAGAAAAATCGAGACATACCAATGGGTTTCCAGCTTCAATCGACTACGTACTGTCAAAGAACATTGTACTAGGTGATTTTCTCAACGGGCGAAACAAGATATTTTTCACCGAGTTCAAGGTGTCTATAGATCAAAAACTAAAGCAACGTGTTTTTAGGTTGTCCGATCTTAATAGAAAAGGTCTGATGCAAAAAGCAGAGCCAAAACCTGTCAGTGAAAAAAGTGAAATTAACTATTGGGAGCTAGGAAGCAATGACCAAGAGTCAACAGTCCTTTAGGCAGAGTCCTGTTATACAAGACGCTTTAGCGATTTTGAGAAAAGAAGAAGTGATTACTCCATCTGCCTTAGCAAACAAGGTTTTGGATTTGTTACCAATAACAATCTGGAGTAACCCCTCTAGTCGGTTTTTAAACCCTTGTTCAAAGTCTGGCATATTCTTGAGAGAAATTGCGATAAGGCTTATGTTTGGGTTATCTGACGAAATTCCGAATGAACAAAGACGACGCGAGCACATTTTTGGAAACATGATCTATGGAATAGCAACTTCTAAACTATCCGGGCTGATGACAAGAAGAACTTTGTACTACTCAAAAGATGCTAGTTCGAAGTATTCCGTAGTAAAGTTCGATTCTGAATCAGGTAATGTCTATTATGAACAGAGTATTCACACATTTGATAAGAATAGAAGATGCATTTACTGCGGTAAAAAAGACTTCAACTGTTTCGATTCTGAAAATGATGCCTATCTGTTTCTTCATAAGCCACTAAAGGAGATTTTCGATACAGATTTTGATGTAATTATTGGTCATCCGCCTTACCAGATGAATTCAGCCGGTCGAAACGGAACCATTCAAATCTACAAACATTTTGTCAGTTTATCCAAGGAACTAGCTCCAAAATACATCGCTCTGATTATTCCCTCTAACGGGATGATTAGCGCTGATGGGCAAAAAAAGTTAAGAAATAACCTGTTGTCCGATGTTCGGATGAAAAATCTGGTTATTCACGATTCAACAGAAGAAATCTTACAAGGTTTTCAAATTTTGGAACGTTTATGCTACTTTCTATGGGATAGAGGATATTCAGGATCATGCTCTGTGGATTACTCTATAGGGGAAAAAGACTAAGTTAACAAGGAAACTCAGGTGTTTCTTGGATATGGATGAGATTATGACGTACAGTAACCGAAACAAAAGTGTTTCTCGTCTCTTTGCATTAGAAAAGAATCGACACGACGGAAAACGAGTCGGCTTCGAACAGAAAGAGCGTCGTCAGAAAAATGAGTTGTTCAAAAAAAGTATTGAAGAACAGCTATTGAAGTTTTTGGCTCGGCTCCCCTTTTTTATTTACTTAGTCGATTTCCAAGTGCGTTCCATTTACGATATCATCACGAGTCCTGAGCCAATGCTATTTGAAGAAGTATGCGGAATTACCGTTGACGAATTCAAAATACTGTGCGAGTCCGGTATTCTCAATCGTGAAGAGATTAACGGGGCTATCCGTCAATTCAGCCTCCTTGAATTGCAAAGCCGGCATTATACACGTATTGATGAACAAAAGTCCCGCCCTACGGGCAACACTAAATTGATAGTGAGCAGAGATGAATTTGAGGGGAATTATGAAGATTGGGATTGATATTGTGGCTTGAGCGTGGTAATTTATAACTTGGGTAGTGAATCGCAAAACTTGGAGTGAATGATGCGAAAAACACTGATAGCGTTCCTTGGGTTAGCCCTTGTTGGATGCAGTCAAAACGTTGAAGTAAGCTTTGAAGATCGCTTTAGAGAGCAACTCATTGATGCTCAACCCGGCGATGTTATTGAAATACCAGCGGGTACGTTCTCGTTCAAGCGCGGTTTAAGCTTAACC